>QWDA01000003.1:0-127500 GCA_003605175.1 Paracoccaceae bacterium
GTCGCTGCGCTTCGCGATCCTGCCCGAGGGGCAGGACCCGGACGACCTCCTGAAGGCCGAGGGCAGGGGGGCGATGCAGGGAGTGCTCGACCGGGCCCTGCCCATGGTGCAGCTTCTCTGGCGGCGCTGACGGCGGCCGACGAGGAGCGCGCGGCGACGGCGGCGCGCGAGGCCGAGGCACGGGCCGCCCGGTCGGAGGCCGAGGGCGAGATGTCGGCGCTCAGGGCCGAGGTGGCTGCGCTGGCGCGGCTCGTCGACCGGGACACCGCCGAGGGCGGCCAGGTGCTCGACCTCCTGCGGGTCGCGGACGGCTACGAGAAGGCGCTGGGCGCGGCGCTCGCCGACGATCTGCGCGCTCCGGCGGTCGCGGACGATGCGGCGACCGGCTGGGCGCTCCTGCCGGCCTATTCGCAGGCGCAGCTTCTGCCGGCGGGCGTAGCGGCGCTCAGCAACCACGTGACGGTGCCCGAGGTTCTGGCGCGGCGGCTGGCGCAGGTAGGGCTGGTGGCGCGCGAGGATGGCGCGCGGCTGCAGAAGGATCTGCTTCCGGGGCAGCGGCTGGTCAGCATCGAGGGCGATCTCTGGCGCTGGGACGGGTTCCGCGCCGGCGCAGAGGACGCACCTTCGGCGGCGGCGCTGCGGCTCAAGCAGCTGAACCGGCTGGAGGAACTGAAGCAGGAGCTCGAAGGCGCCACGGCGCGCGCCGAGGGCGCGGCGCGCGCGCACGAGATGCTGAAGACGGCGCTGGCCGAGGTGTCGGCGCAGGACGCCCGGGCCCGCGATGCGCGCCGGGCGGCGGACCAGCGGGTGACCGAGGCGAGCCGGGCGCTGTCGAAATCCGAGGCGGAGCGGTCCATCGCGGCGGGCAAGCTCGAGAGCGCGCGGCTGGCGATGCGGCGGCACCAGGACGAGGCCACGGCGGCGCGCGGCCGGCTGAAGGAGGCCGAGGGCGCGCTTGCGGCGCTCGACGATCTCGATGCGGCGCGGGCAGCGGTGGAGGAGCTGAAGGTCACCGTCGAGGCGGCGCGGATGACCATGATGACCCGGCGGACCGGCCATGACGAGCTGCGCCGCGCGGGCGAGGACCGGGCGCGGCGGCTGGCGGCGATCGCCAGGGAATTGCAGACCTGGAAGAGCCGCGCCGACACCGCGGGCGGCCGGGTGGCGGATATCGAGACGCGGAAAGCTACGTCGGAGGCGGAACTCACCGAGGCGCGGAAGGCGCCCGAGGCGCTGGCGGCGCAGCGCGGCAAGCTGGCCGACGAGATCGGCCGGGCCGAGACCCGGCGCGCGGCGGCGGGCGATGCGCTGGCCGCGGGCGAGACGGCGCTGCGCGGCGCGGTGGATGCCGAGCGGCAGGCGGAACGGGCGGCCTCGGAGGCGCGGGAGGCGCGGGCCGGGGCCGAGGCGCGGGCCGAGAGCGCGGCCGAGGCGGTGAGCGTGGCGGCGGAGCGGATTTCCGAGGAGCTGGAAACCACGCCCGAGGCGCTGTTGGAAAAACTGGGCGACGATCCGGCGACGATGCCCGGCGCGGCGGAGCTGGAGACCGAGGTGGCGCGGCTCAAGCGGCAGCGCGACGCGCTGGGCGCGGTGAACCTGCGCGCCGAGGAGGACGCCCAGGAGGTCGAGGCCGAGCACAAGATGCTGGTCGAGGAAAAGACCGATCTCGAGGAGGCGATCCGCGCGCTGCGCTCGGGCATCGCCAGCCTGAACCGCGAAGGGCGCGAGCGGATCCTGACGGCGTTCGAGCAGGTGAACTCGAACTTCTCGATGCTGTTCAAGCACCTGTTCGGCGGCGGCGAGGCGAAGCTCGTCATGGTCGAGAGCGAGGACCCGCTGGATGCGGGGCTCGAGATCATGTGCCAGCCGCCGGGCAAGAAGCTCTCGACCCTGAGCCTCCTGTCGGGCGGCGAGCAGACCCTGACGGCGATGGCGCTGATCTTCGCGGTGTTCCTGGCGAACCCGGCGCCGATCTGCGTGCTGGACGAGGTCGACGCGCCCTTGGACGACGCCAACGTGAACCGGTTCTGCGATCTCCTGGAGGAAATGACCCGGCGCACCGAGACCCGGTTCCTGATCATCACCCACCATGCGGTGACCATGGCGCGGATGGACCGGCTCTTCGGGGTGACCATGGGCGAGCAGGGGGTGAGCCAGCTCGTTTCGGTGGACCTGCGGAAGGCGGAGGCGCTGGTGGCCTGAGGCCACCGCACTGCACCTTTACGTTGTGTTAACGAATTGCGTTAAACTTAACGATGTGTAAACCTCGGGCTTTCAGGCGGGGGCGCCATGCAGGAATTTTCGGTTTTTGCCATCGTTTTCGCCATTCTGGCGATGTCCGGCGGGCTGGGTGAGTCCACGCGGCCGGACGCGGAGACGCAGAGCGTCGCGCAACTTCTGGAGGCGCAATAGCGCCCATGTCCATCCGCGCATGCAGGTTCGGCGCGGGGCAGATTGCCCCGGGCCCTTGGCGCGCGTCAGAGCCGGCCGAGCAGCTCCGTGGTGGGCCAGGCATCGGCCGGCAGGCCGAGCCGCTCCTGCTCCTTCTGCACCGCGCTGCGGGTGAGCCGGCCGAGTACGCCGTCGATCCCGCCCACGTCGTGGCCACGGGCCTTGAGCTTCTGTTGCAGCGCCTTCATCTGCGCCTCGCCGAGCGCGGGCGAGGGATTGCCCGGGTCGAAGACCGGCGCGCCGTCGAGCCGCGTGGCGAAATAGGCGGCGGTCATCACGTAGGTGAAGCTCTGGTTCCATTCGAAGAACACGCTGAAGTTCGGGTAGGCGAGGAAGGCCGGGCCGTCCTTGCCCTCGGGGAGAAGCACCGAGGCGGGCAGGTTGCCGGGGCCGAGCCCGCCGGCGCGGGGCTTCACCCCGAGCCGTGCCCATTCGGAGACCGGTCTGGTGGTGTCGAGGCCGGTCAGGCTCCAGTCCATCCCCTTCGGCAGCACGATCTCCTGCAGCCAGGGCTCGTTCGGGCGCCAGCCCAGCGAGGAGAGCATCCTTCCGCCCGACATCAGCGCGTCGGGGGCCGAGGTCTTGAGCGTCACATGCCCGTCGCCATCGCCGTCCACGCCGTTCTCGATGATGTCGCCGGGCAGCATCTGGACCATGCCGATCTCGCCGGCCCAGGCCCCTGTGGTTGTGCGCGGGTCGAGATCGCCGCGTTCGAAGAGTTCGAGCGCCGCGTAGACCTGCGGCTGGAACAGGTCCGGCCTGCGGCAATCATGCGACAGGGTTACCAGGGCGTTAACAGTGTTGAAGTCGCCCTGGACCGCGCCGAAATCGGTCTCGAAGGCCCAGAAGGCCAGCAGAACGCCGCGATCGACGCCCCAGGTCGCCTCGATCCGGTCGAAGACGGCATCGTAGCGCTGGGCGTTCTTGACCCCGTTCTGTACCCGGTTCTGGCTGATCAGCCGGCGGGCGAACTGGGTGAAGGGAAGCTGGAAGATGCCCTGTGCCCGGTCGGCGCGGATCACCGCCGGATCCTGGCGAACGCCGGAAAAGAACTGTTTCACAGCAGCTTTGTCATGGCCGAGACGGACAGATTCGGTGGCCATGCGCTGGACGAAATCGCCGAACGGCCCGCCGCAGGCGACAGTGGCTGCGGCCGGCGCGGCGGTTGCAAGAATGGCTGCGAAACAGGCGGTGAAGCGCATTGGGGGAAGCTCCGTTGGCGAAATTTGCGTCACAGTATCCACTGCACTCGCCCGCGCAACCGGGACTCCGGCGGAAATCGGCCTACCGGCGCGCGGGACCGCCTTGTTCCTGCCATGAGTTATCCCTTTGTTAACCTTTCGTTAAGATACTGGGCGCAGTTGTGAAATCGCATACTTGTATTGAAATGTCGTGTTTGGAGGATGGATGCACGTCCTGATTGTAGAGGGCGACCGGGCTTTGACGGAGGTCTGGAAACGCCATCTGGAGCGCCACGGCGCTGTGGTTTCGGTTGCGACATCGCAGGACGATGCGGTCGCGCTGATCCGGCAGTGGCCCGTGAACGTGATCGTATTGAGCCTGGACCTGACCGAGGGCAGCGCCTTCGCGGTGGCCGATTTCGCGAGCTACCGCATCCCCGAGGCGCGGGTGATCTTCGTGACCCGGTCCACCTTCTTCTCGGACGGCTCGATCTTCCAGTTGGTTCCGAATACCGCGGCGTATATCGCGTCGCAGACCCCGCCGGAGGACCTGGCCGCGATCGTCGAACATCACGGGTCGCCGATCTAGCTGAACCAGCGCAGATGACCCGCTTCAGGCGGCGCCCCTGAGGGCGCCGCGTTGGTGCGGCTGATGCCAGTCGAGCTCCGGATTGATCGGCAGGATCCGGTGCGGGTTTATCGTGTCATGGCTGTAGTGGTAGTGCCGCACGATATGGTCGAAATGCACGGTTTCGGCCACGCCCGGCCATTGGTATAGCTCGCGCGCATAGGCCCAGAGATGGGGATAGTCGCGCAGGTAATTCCGGTTGCACTTGAAATGGGTGTGGTAGACCGGGTCGAAGCGGAACAGCGTGGTGGCGAGCCGCCAGTCGGCCTCGGTGATGCGGTCGCCCATCAGGTAGCGGTTCTGCCCGAGCCGCTCTTCCAGCCAGTCGAGCGCGGCGAAGACCGCGGCCGCGGCCTCGTCATAGGCCGCCTGGCTGGTGGCGAAGCCGGCCTTGTAGACGCCGTTGTTGACGCTGTCGTAGATCCGCGCGTTCACCGGCTCGATCGCCTCGCGCAGGTCTTCGGGCCAGTAGTCGTCGCGATTGCCGGTGAGCCCGTCGAAGGCCGAATTGAACATCCGGATGATCTCGGCGCTCTCGTTCGAGACGATGGTGTCGCGGGCCTTGTCCCAGAGGATCGGCACGGTCACGCGGCCCGAGATCTTCGGGTCGGCGCGGAGATAGATCTCGCGCAGGTAGGCGCACCCGAACAGCCCGTCACCGGTGGCGCCGTCGAAACCCGTGTCGAAGGTCCAGCCTTCCTCCAGCATGTCGGGATGGACGACCGAGACGCCGATCAGCCCGGTGAGCCCCTTGATCGCGCGGAAGATCAGCGTGCGATGCGCCCAGGGGCAGGCATAGGAGACATAGAGATGGTAACGGTCGGCCTCGGCCGGAAAGCCGCCCTCGCCCGAGGGGCCGGGGGCGCCGTCCGGGGTGATCCAGTTGCGGAACCCGGTTTTCGAGCGCACGAAGCGCCCGCCGGACTTGCCGGTGTCGTACCAGCCGGTGTCCCAGTTGCCGTCGACGAGCTTTCCCATGGAACCCTCCCTCTTGTCCCCGTCACATAGCGTGCGGGCGCGCGTTTCAACTGCCGGCCGGGCACATGTGGCGTGTGCGGGTGCACAAGTGTCGCACGGGCGTTGACGATTGCTCAACGGTGCGCGGGTATTCTCCCATATCTACAGGAAGTTGCGGACAATTCGCCTTTTTCTTGACCCGACTCGGGTCGGGATGTTCCTGTATGTTCAGTCTTGGGGGAGACATTAATCATGTCCGAGTATCTGCCGAAGGAGGTCCTCGAGGGCCTGCAATCGGCGCGAAGGGAAAAGCTGCGCAAGAAGAGCCGCCTCAAGGTGCGGATCGGGGAGGAGTCCTTCGTGATCCTGCGCTACTGGGACGGCGGTTTCGCGCTCGACGCAGAGGACGCGCCGCATCTGCGCGGTCGGGTCGATGTCTATGACGGCAGCCGGCACCTGTCGGAATGCCTGATCGTGGCCTCGTCGGAGGAGGACGGGGAAATGGTCTACGAATTCAAGCGCGAGACCCGTGCCGCCGACAGCGCGCCGCGCGACTATGTGCGCGACGAGGGGGCGCCGGTGGCGCTGATCGGCCGGAGCTGAGCCTCTCGGTTTCGCGCCTTGTCGAACCGGAAAAGTCTGTCAGCTTTTCCTGGCACCGGTCTTTACTGCAGGTCGGCGAAGGCCGCCTCGATCCGCCCGATCGCCTCGAGGAGGAGCGGCCGGGGCATCGCGATGTTGAAGCGGTTGAAACTCTCGCCGCCGAGGCCGAACTGGGTGCCCGGGCTCGCCGCCACGCGGGCATCGTGGGCGAGGCGGCGGCGCACTTCCGGGCGCTCCATGCCGGTGCCGGCGAAATCGACCCAGCTCAGATAGGTCGCCGCCATGTCCATCACCGAGATCCCCGGCAGCGCGCCGATCCGGTCGCGCCAGATCGCGAAATTCCCCGCGATATAGGCGCGGGCCGCGTCGGACCAGGCGTCGCACTCGGTGAAGGCGGCCCTGGTCACCAGCATCCCGAACCTGTTCGGCCCGCCGCCCAGCCGGCCCGCCGCGAGGTCGAAGGCGCGGCGCAGGCGCTCGTCGGGGATCACCGCGTAGCCGGTCTCCATGCCGGCGATGTTGAACCCTTTCGACGCCGCCGAGAGCACCACGAGGTTGCCCTGCGCCTCGGGCGCGGCCGTGGCGGCGGGGTGGAAGGTGGTGCCGGGAAAGCAGAGATCCATGTGGATCTCGTCGGAGACGAGGAGGATGCCGTGCCGGGCGCAGAGCGCGGCGACGGCGCGGATCTCCCCGGGCGACCAGACCCGCCCGCCGGGATTGTGCGGCGAGCAGAGGATCAGCACCTTCTCGCGGCCGGTGAGCGCGGCCTCGAGCGCGTCGAGATCCATCTCGTAGCGGCCGTCGACCAGGGAAAGCGGGCTTTCGAATTCCTCGCGCCCCATGGCTTTGATGACCCGGTGGAAGGCGTGGTACACGGGCGAGAACACGATCACCCCGTCGCCGGGCGCCGAGACGGCCTCGATCGCGTACATCAGCCCGCCGATCACGCCCCGGGTGAAGCGGATATGCGCAGGGTCGGGGTGCCAGCCGTGCTTGCGCCCGGTCCAGGCGGAAACCGCGTCGGCGACCGGGCCCGGCACGCCGAAATAGCCGAAATAGCCGCGCGCGTTTTCCGCCTCGAGGGTGGCGCGGATCGCCGGGGCGGCGGCGAAATCCATGTCGGCGACCCACATCGGAATCACGTCCTCGCCGTCGCCGGGGATGCCGGTATCGTCGAGCACCGAGAGACTGTCCCATTTCTGGCTGTGGGTGCCGCGCAGGGCGAGGGGGGTGTCGAAATCGAAGCTCACGGCGCGTCTCCCGGGGCGTTTCGGGCGCACCCTAGCCGCGCGCGCGGCGGCTGCAACCCGGATTGCACGGCCGGGCCGGCTCGCCTAAATGGGGGGCCATGGCCCTGCGCGATATCCTGATCCATCCCGACCCGCGCCTGAAGAAGGTGGCGGCGCCGGTTCCCGAGGTTACCGCCGAGATCCGGCGGCTGGCCGGGGACATGCTGGAAACCATGTACGATGCGCCCGGCATCGGGCTCGCGGCGCCGCAGGTGGGCGTGCTCTCACGGCTTCTCGTGATGGATTGCGTCAAGGGCGAGGCCGACCCGGCCCGGCCGATGGTGCTGATCAACCCGGAGATCGCCTGGGTCTCGGAGGCGATGAATGTCTACGAGGAAGGCTGCCTCTCGATCCCCGAGCAATATGGCGATGTGGAGCGCCCCGCCGAGGTGGTGGTGCGCTGGACCGATCTCGACGGCAAGGGCCAGGAAGAGCGCTTCGCCGGGCTCTGGGCGACCTGCGTGCAGCACGAGATCGACCATCTGAACGGCAAGCTCTTCATCGACTACCTGAAGCCGCTGCGCCGGCAGATGATCACCCGCAGGATGGTCAAGCTGAAGCGCGAGCGGGCGCGGGCGTGAGCGTCCTGCCGATCCTGACCTGGCCGGATTCCGTCCTCACCCAGAAGGCGGCGCCGGTGGGCGCGGTCGATGACGGGGTGCGGGCTCTGGCGGCCGACATGCTTGAAACCATGTACGACGCGCCCGGGCGCGGGCTCGCGGCGCCGCAGGTGGGCGTGCTCATGCGGCTGTTCGTGATGGATGCCGGCTGGAAGGACGGGGAGCGCGCGCCCGTGGTCTGCATCGACCCCGAGGTGCTGGGGTACTCGGGCGAGGAAGTGCCGTTCGAGGAGGGCTGCCTGTCGATCCCCGGGATCAAGGCGACAATCCTCAGGCCCGCCGGGCTGCGCCTCGCCTGGACCGATCTCGACGGCGCGCGGGTGATCGCGGCGCTGGACGGCGTGCCGGCGCGCGTGGCGCTGCATGAGCTCGACCATCTCGACGGGATCGTCATCTTCGACCGGCTCGGGCCCGAGACGCGGGCGGCGGCGCTTGCGGAATACCAGGCCGCCACGGCATGAGCGTGCGGCCGATCCTGCGCTGGCCGCATCCGTGTTTGCGCAGCCCCGCCGCGCCGGTGGCGGCGGTGACGGACGAGATCCGCGCGATCTGGCAGGACATGGTGGACACGATGGAGGCGATGCCGGGCCTCGGCCTCGCCGCGCCGCAGATCGGAATCGGACTGGCGCTCGCCGTGGTCGATGCCAGCGCGGAGCGGGGGCGGGCGGTGCGCCTCGCCAATCCGCGCGTCCTGGAGGCGTCGGCGGAGACCTTCGCCCATCCCGAGGCGAGCCCCTGCCTGCCCGGCGTCCATGCCGAGATGGTCCGCCCGGCGCGGGTGCGCGTGGGTTATCTCGACGAGACCGGCGCGGAAACGGAGCGCTGGTTCGAGGAGCTCTGGGCGACCTCGGTACAGCACCAGATCGACCATATCGCGGGCCGGATGTTCTTCGACAACCTGAGCCGCCTGAAGCGCGAGCGCCTGTTGAAACGCGCCCGGAAGGTGAGCGCGTGAGGGTCGTGTTCATGGGCACGCCGGACTTCGCGGTCCCGGCGCTGGAGGCGCTTCACGGCGCCGGGCACGAGGTCGTCGCGGTCTATTCGCAGCCGCCCCGGCCCGCCGGGCGGGGCCAGAAGGAACGGCCTTCGCCGGTCCATGCCCGTGCGCTGGAGTTGGGGCTGGAGGTCCGGCACCCGAAAAGCCTGCGCGACCCGGCCGAACAGGCCGCCTTCGCGGCGCTGGGCGCCGAGGTGGCGGTGGTGGTGGCCTACGGGCTGATCCTGCCGCAGCCGGTGCTCGATGCGCCGGCGCGCGGCTGCCTCAACATCCACGCCTCGCTCTTGCCGCGCTGGCGCGGGGCGGCGCCGATCCACCGGGCGGTGATGGCGGGCGATGCCGAGACCGGGATCTGCATCATGGCGATGGAGGCGGGGCTCGATACCGGGCCGGTGCTGCTGCGGCGGGCGACGCCGATTGGCGACGGCGAGACCACCGCCGATCTGCACGACCGGCTGGCCGGGATCGGCGGCGCGCTGATCGTGGAGGCGCTGGACCGGCTCGACGACCTGGTGCCCGCGCCGCAGGGCAAAGACGGCGTGACCTATGCCGCCAAGATCGACAAGGACGAGGCGCGGATCGACTGGACCCGGCCCGCCGCCGAAATCGACCGACAGATCCGCGGCCTCTCGCCCTTTCCGGGCGCCTGGACCACGCTCGGCGGCAAGCGGCTGAAGCTCCTGCGCTCGCGTCTGGCGAACGGCGCAGGCGCGCCGGGCGCGGTGCTGGAGGGCTTCGTGGTGGCCTGCGGCACCGGCGCGGTCGAGGTGACCGAGGCGCAGATCGAGGGGCGCGGGCGGCAGGGGGCGAACGCCTTTCTGAACGGCACGCCGATGCCGCCCGGCACGGTACTGGGGGAGGGATAGGCATGTTTCCGACGCTGATCGGCACCGTCGTGGTGGCGGGGATCGTGGGCTACCTGGCCGAGAAGACCGGCTTCACGCGGAACGGCTACCTGCAGTCGATCATCATCTGCGTGGGCGGCGCGTTCCTGTTCTATTTCGTGACGATCATGTTCGGGATCAGCTTTGGCAAGCCCGGGGTGAACGCGATTCTCGCCTCCGTGGGCGCGCTCGCGATCGTGCCGACCCATTGGCGGCGCTAGAGCGCATCGACGCGCTGGTGATCGGCGCGGGGCCGGCCGGCCTCGGGGCGGCCGAGGCGCTCGTGGTGGCGGGGGTGCGGCCCGTGTTGGCCGAGGCGAAACCGTCGGCGGCGCGGAAATTCCTGATGGCGGGAAAGTCGGGGCTGAACCTGACGAAAGACGAGGATCCGGCGGCGTTCCTCGCGGCCTATGGGCGCGCGGCGCCGCATCTGGCGCCGATGCTGGCCGAGTGCGGGCCGGGGGAGGTGCAGGACTGGGCGCGCGGGCTCGGGCAGGAAGTCTTCGCCGGCTCGACCGGACGGGTGTTCCCGCGCGCCATGAAGGCCTCGCCCTTGCTGCGCGCCTGGCTCGCGCGGCTGGCACCGGCCGAGCTCCGCACCCGCTGGCGCTGGACCGGTATCGCGGGCGGTGCCTGGCAGTTCGACACCCCCGAGGGCGCGCGGCGGGTGACCGCGCGGGTGACCGTGCTGGCCTTGGGCGGGGCGAGCTGGGCACGGCTCGGCTCGGACGGGGTCTGGGCCGGGGCGCTGGCGGCGGCAGGCGTGCCGCTCGCGCCGTTCCGCCCCGCGAACGCCGGGCTCGCCGTGGACTGGTCGGCGCCGATGGCGCGGCATTTCGGGGCGCCGGTGAAGAACATCGCGCTCTCGGCGGGCGATCTGACCCTGCGCGGGGAATGCGTGGTCTCGGGGCGCGGGCTCGAGGGCGGCGGGATCTACGCGGTGTTCGCCGCCGTGCGGGACGGGGCGGCGCTGGCGCTCGACCTCGTGCCGGATCTTTCGGTGGATGAGGCCGCGCGGCGGCTGGCGCGGCCCAGGGGCAAGGCAAGTGTCTCGGAACACTTGAGAAAGACGCTGGGGCTCGATCCGGTGAAGCGGGCCCTGTTGCAGGAATTCGGGCGCCCCCTGCCGGAGGAACCCACGGCTCTGGCGCGGCTGGTGAAGGCGCTGCCGGTGCGGCATGCGGGGCCACGGCCGATGGACGAGGCGATCTCGACGGCAGGCGGGATCCGCTGGGAAGGGGTGACGCCAGAGCTCGAACTCCGCGCGATCCCGGGGGTCTTCGCGGCGGGCGAGATGCTCGACTGGGAGGCGCCGACCGGGGGCTACCTCATCACCGGCTGCCTCGCCACCGGGCGATGGGCGGGGCAGGCGGCGGCGCGGGCCTTGCGGGACCGGGGCTGACGCGCTCGCCGTCCGGCCCCGGCGTCAGGTGGCCTTCCTCCCGCCGCGCGCGAGAATATAAAGCCCCGAGGCCACGATGATCGCGCTGCCGATCAGCATCTGCGGTTCCAGGCTTTCGCCGAACACGACCACGCCGAGGCCCACGCCGAAGACCAGCCGCGTGAAGCGGAACGGCGTCACCGCCGAGACCTCGCCGGTGCGCATCGCGAGCGTCAGCGCCGAATAGGCCGCGACCCCCACCAGCACCGCCGCCGCCAGCGCCGCCGCCGCCCCCGGTCCGGGCACCGCCATCCGCGCGCCGGTGAACGCCCCGTAGACAAGCCCCGCCACGACGACGGCAAGAAACCCGTAGACCCCCAGCGTGAACGTCCCCAGCCGTCGCGGCGCGGCCCGGGTGGCGAGATCGCGCCCGGCAAAGCCCAGCATCCCCGCCACCGCCAGAAGCGACAGTGCGGAGAATGCCTCCGCCCCCGGCCGGAGGATCACCAGCACGCCGGCGAGCCCGACAAGGATCGCCGTCCAGCGCCGCCAGCCCACCGTCTCGCCGAACAGAAGCGCCGCGCCGGCGACCACCACGATCGGCGTCGCCTGCAGGATCGCCGAGGCCGCCGACAAGGGCGTCAGCGCGATCGCCAATGTGTAGAACAGCCGCCCCGCCACCTCGAACACCGCCCGCAGCCAGAGCGCCCGGGCCCGCGCCTCGGGCGGAAACAGCCGCTCGCCCCGCGCCCGCGCGAGCCCGGCGAACAGTACCGCCCCGCCAGCGCCGAAGAGAATCATCACCAGCGCCGGATCGACGCTGCGCGCCGCCGCCTTGAGAAACATGTCCTCGACGGCGAATCCCGCCATCGCGGCCACCATCCAGAGACTGCCGGCGAGATTGCTCCTGTCGGGTGCCGTGGTCAGTTCAGCAGACCGGCATGGCGCATCGCGGCATCGATCTTCGCCTTGGTGCCGTCGGTCAGGCCCACGAGCGGCAGCCGCACCTCCTCGGTGCAGCGCCCGAGCCGCGACAGCCCGTATTTCGCCCCCGCGAGACCGGGCTCGAGGAAGATCGCCCGGTGCAGCGGCAACAGCCGGTCCTGGTATTCCAGCGCCTTCGCGAAATCGCCCGCGAGCGTCGCCTGCTGGAACTCGGCGCAAAGCCGCGGCGCCACGTTCGCGGTGACCGAGATGCAGCCGACCCCGCCCTGCGCGTTGAAGCCGAGCGCGGTGGCGTCCTCGCCCGAGAGCTGGATGAAATCGGCGCCACAGGCGGCGCGCTGGTCCGAGACCCGGCCGATATCGCCGGTCGCGTCCTTCACGCCGATGATTCGCGGCAGCTTCGCCAGTTCGCCCATCGTGGCCGGGCTCATGTCGATCACCGAGCGCGGCGGGATGTTGTAGATCACGATCGGCAGGTTGCAGCTGTCGTGCACCGCCTTGAAATGCGCATGGAGCCCCGCCTGGGTCGGCTTGTTGTAATAGGGCGTCACCACCAGCGCGGCATCGGCGCCTACCGATTCGGCATGGCGGATCAGCCGGATCGCCTCGGTGGTGTTGTTCGAGCCCGCGCCCGCAACCACCGGCACCCGGCCCGCCGCGACCTTCACCACCACGTCCACGACCTTGTCGTGCTCGGCATGGCTGAGCGTCGGGCTCTCGCCGGTCGTGCCCACGGGGACAAGGCCAGTCGTGCCCTCGGCGATCTGCCAGTCGACCAGCTTCTCAAGGGCGTCGAAGTCCACTTCACCACCTTGCATGGGCGTGACGAGGGCCGTGAGCGAGCCTTTGAGCATGGGTCTTTCCTTCGGAATTGCGGGGGCGCTCGGCGCCCCGGAACGGATGCCGGCGGACCCTAGCGATTTGCCTTCACAAAGCCAAGTTTGTGTGTTGTTGGTTAACCGGGGGGCATTAGGCTCTGTGTCCATGTCGATTGCCCGGTCTATCCAGATTGCCGTTCTCACGCTGAGCCTCTCCGCCGGCTTCGGCCCCTGCCGGGCTGGCGCGGCGCAGGAGGTCCTGCCGGTTTCCGCCGCGCTCGAGGAGATGCGCGCGGGCGATTGGGAGGCTGCGGGTGCGACCGCCGCGCGGGCCGGCCCGGTGGCCGCCGACATCATCGAATGGCACCGCCTGCGCGCCGGAAAGGGCACGTTCGACGAGATGCGCGCCTTCCTCGCGCGCCGGCCGGACTGGCCCGGCCTCGCCTATCTGAGGAAGCGCACCGAGGGGCTGGTGCCCTATCGGAAGCGCCCCGAGGAGGTGATCGCCCATTTCGCAGAAATGCCGCCCCAGACCGGCGCGGGAATGATCGTGCTCGCCGCGGCGCATGAGACGCTGGGCCACCGCGACGAGGCCGACCGGCTCCTGATCCGGGCCTGGCGCGCGTTCGACCTGTCCACCGGCGACGAGACCTACATGATGGAGCGCTACGCCGCGCTCCTGAAGCCGCATCACGAGGCGCGGCTCGACCGGCTCCTGTGGAACGGCAACGAGAAGGCGGCCGAGCGGATGCTGCCACGGGTTTCGAAGGACTGGCAGGCGCTGGCCCGGGCGCGGCTGGCGCTGCGCGACACCAAACCGGGGGTCGACGGGCTGATCGAGAAGGTGCCGGCCGCGCTGCGCGACGATCCGGGCCTCGCCTTCGAACGGTTCTACTGGCGCGTCCGGAAGGGCAGGAACGAAAGCGCGATCGAGATCGCGCTCACGCGGCCCGGCACCGTCGAGGGGCTGGGCCAGCCCGAGGAATGGGCCCACATGCGCCGGCTCCTCGCGCGCTGGGCGATGCGCCAGGGCGAGGCCGAGACCGCCTACAAGCTCGCCTCCGCGCATGGGCTGGGCGCGGGCAGCGACTTTGCCGACCTGGAATGGCTCTCGGGCTACCTGGCGCTGAAATATCTCGACAACCCGGCGGCGGCGCTGGCGCATTTCGAGGCGCTCGAGGGGGCGGTGGTGACGCCGATCAGCCTCGGCCGGGCGGGCTACTGGAAGGGCCGCGCGTATGAGGCGATGGGGCAGCGGGAGGCGGCGCTGGCTGCCTGGCGCGAGGGCGGGCGGCACCAGACCAGCTTCTACGGTCTCCTTGCCGCCGAGCGCGCCGGGATCGGGATGGACCCGGCGCTGACCGGATCCGAGACCTATCCCGACTGGGCGACGGCGGATTTCACCCGCTCGACCGTGTTCGAGGCGGCGTTCCTCCTGCACCAGGCGGGCGAGGACTACCTGACCGAGCGGTTCCTCGTGCATCTGGCGGAAAGTCTGGATGCGACGGGGCTGGGCCAGCTCGGCGATTTCGCGCTCTCGCTTGACGATCCGCACCTGGCGCTGATGATCGCCAAGCGTGCGGTCTACCAGGGCACGGTGCTGCCGAGGGCCTATTACCCGGTGGTCGATCTGGGGGTCGAGAACCTGCCGGTGCCCGAGGAACTCGCGCTCGCCATCGCGCGGCGCGAAAGCGAGTTCGACCACACCGTGAAGAGCGGCGCGGGGGCGATGGGGCTGATGCAGGTGATGCCCTCGACCGCGCGGGAAGTGGCAGGCTGGATCGACGTGAAATACGAGCAGGACCGGCTCCTGACGGACCCGTCCTACAATGCGCGGCTCGGGGTGACCTATCTTGCCGAGCTGACCGGCATGCTGGGGCCGAACTACGCGCTGGTGGCGGCGGGTTACAATGCCGGGCCGGGCCGTCCGATCCGCTGGATCCAGGACTACGGCGACCCGCGCGACGGCGAGGTGGACGCGGTGGACTGGATCGAGCACATCCCGTTCTGGGAGACGCAGAACTACGTGATGCGGGTGATGGAAAGCCTGCCGGTCTACCGCGCGCGGCTGACGGGCAGGACCGCGCCGCTCCGGCTGAGCGAGGAGCTGAAGGCGCGCTGACGGGCGGGGTTTGATCCGGAGCATGTCGCGCAAGAGTGGGCACCGGTCTTGCGCTCCCCGGACATGCGACAATCAAATGGAGCGCCTTCGGCGCACGCCTTCTGGCCCTCCGGGCCGCTGACGCGGCCCTGCGTGCGGCTGGCGCCCGTGGCGGGCCGCGCGCGCCGGGGCAGGGCGGGCGCCATCTTGCTCCCGGACCGGCAATCGCTATCATCGCGCGCGACCGCACAATCCGAAGGACAGGCCCCATGCCCATCGACCCGCCCGAGACCGAGATCGTCAGCGCCTGGCGCGTGGCCTGCGATGGCGGCGAGGGCGCCTTGGGCCACCCCAGGGTCTGGCTCTCGATCCCGCATGACTCGGGCGCGGTCGAATGCGGCTATTGCGACAAGCGCTACATCCATGAGGATTTCGCCGGCGACAGCGCCGCGTGAGGCGCCTCCTGCGCGGTCTCCTGGCCATCGCTACCGTTCCGGCGCTCTACCTCCTCGCGGCGCTTGTCGGCGCGCTGATCCCGGCGGGCGGCGCGGGCAGACCCGCCGACGGCCCGGTGACCGTCAAGCTCCTCTGGAGCCCGATCCACTACGATTTCCTCCTCCCCGCCGATGCGGAGACCCGCGCGCTCTTCTCCTTCGCCGAAGCCGCCGGCGTGCCCGTCAACCATCCGGACGTGGCCTGGATCCTGGTCGGCTGGGGCGCGCGGGAGTTCTACACCACCATCGGCGGCTATCGCGACATCAGCGCAAGCGCGATCCTGAAGGGCATCGCCGGCGACGCCACCGTGCTCCGCGTCGATGCGCTGGGCCCGGTGCCCGACCCGCACCCGGCGATCCTCACCCTGTACCTCACCCGGGCCGAATACGCCGCCCTCCGCGCCTCCATCGCCCGCGACATCACCGGCGCCCCGGCGCTCGACCACCCGGGCTTCTCGCCCACCGACGCCTTCTTCCCCGCGACCGGCCCGTTCGACATCTTCCGGACCTGCAATGTCTGGATCGGCGCGCGGTTGCGCGACGCCGGGGTCGGCACCGGGATCTGGACCCCCACGCCCTACGCGGTGACCCTTTCGCTCGCCCGCTCCGGCGAAACCGGCAGCTAGGGCCGGCACAGATCCTGTGCGCCGCCGCGCCTTGGCAAACCTCCCGCCGCCCCCGATATTGCGGGCAAGCCATCAAGGAGTGCGACCGATGTCGTTCCGTCCCGTCAAATCCACCACGCAGGCCCGTCCCACGCTCGAGGGTGCGGGCGTCCACCTGCACCGCGTCTTCGGCTTCGGCGACCCCACCGAGAGCGACCCGTTCCTCCTGCTCGACGATTTCCGCAACGATGACCCGGTGCTCTACGAGAAGGGCTTCCCCTGGCACCCGCACCGGGGGATCGAGACCATCACCTATGTCCTCGAGGGAACCGTCGAACACAGCGATTCGCTGGGCAACAAGGGCCGGCTCGGGCCGGGCTCGGTGCAGTGGATGACCGCCGGATCGGGCATCCTCCACCAGGAGATGCCGTCCGGGAACGTCAAGGGCCAGATGCACGGCTTCCAGCTCTGGGCGAACCTGCCGTCCACGCTCAAGATGACCGCGCCGCGCTACCAGGACATCGGAGGGTCGGACATCCCGGAGATCACCGACGATGACGGCACCGTGGTCAAGATCATCACCGGCAAGTTCTGGGGCAAGAGCGGCCCGGTCGACGGCATCGCCGCCGATCCGCGCTATCTCGACGTGTCGCTGCCGCCCAACACGCGGAAAGTGCTCCCGGCGGATACCTATGCCAACACCTTCGCCTATGTCTTCCAGGGCGCCGGCACCTTCCGCGACGCCTCGGCGCCCCAGGGCGTGCGGGTCGAGAAGGAAGTGGCGGGCGAGGAGCTCAACATCCGCGACATGACCGGCAACCGGACGCTGGTCAGGTTCGACACCGGCGACGAGATCACCGTGACCTCGGGGCCGGAGGGGATGCGCTTCCTCCTGGTCTCGGGCCAGCCGATCCAGGAGCCGGTTGCCTGGCACGGGCCCATCGTGATGAACACCCGGGCCGAGCTGATGCGGGCGATGCAGGATCTCAACAACGGGACCTTCATCAGATCCGCGCACTGAACTCGTTTCCGCCGCCCCATTCGCCGGCCGTGTCTCCCTCGGGGGCGACGCGATCCCGTTCCACCTGTGACCGGCTTCGTGCCGGGTCCGGGCTGCATGAGGCGGCGCCAGCCTCGGCGAAAGGCGCGCGGCAATCGGCGCGGTCTTCTCGAAGCCCTTCGGCGGTGTCTTCGGGAACTGGCGCCGGGGGAGTGGCTACAGATGCGCTCGTACTCGGCCCGGAGCGGCCCTCGCAACGGTCGTGCGTTTCCCCCGCCCGAATAGCGCCGAAGGCGCCGGGCGAGCGCCTGCCCGCCCCCACGGGCTGGCGCTCTGGTGACGTTTGCGCTGACCGTCGAGGTCTGATGTGGGTGGCGCCATCAAACGCGCCGATCAGCCGTTGCAGCGCCATCCCACGGGCAGGCGCTCGCCCGGCTTGCGCTCAGCTCTAGATGAGGTGGCGGCCCGGAGGCTGCGGCGAGGTGCAATGCCCCCGAAACCTGCGCCCCGTGCCCGCTGGACCATCCCCGCCCCAGAGGCTACCTCTTGGGTCCGACAGGACGGGGGCAGGCCATGGCATTCGGAAAAGGACATCACCTGAGCCTCGTCGACGGCTCGGCCTTCATCTTCCGCGCCTATCACGCGCTGCCGCCGCTCACGCGCAAGTCGGACGGGCTGCCCATCGGCGCGGTCTCGGGCTTCGTCAACATGATCTGGAAGATGATCGAGGACAACAGGGGCCCCGACGCGCCGACCCATGCCGCGGTGGTGTTCGACAAGGGCAGCCACACCTTCCGCAACGACATGTACGACCTCTACAAGGCGAACCGCGAGGAAATGCCCGAGGACCTGCGGCCGCAGATGCCGCTCACCCGCGAGGCCACCCGCGCCTTCAACATCGCCTGCCTCGAACAGGAGGGCTTCGAGGCCGACGACATCATCGCGACGCTGGCCACCCGGGCCCGCGACGCCGGTGGGCGGGTGACGATCATCTCGTCGGACAAGGACCTGATGCAGCTTGTCGGCGGCGGCATCGAGATGTTCGACGCGATGAAGAACATCCGGATCGACCGCGAGGGAGTCGAGGCCAAGTTCGGCGTGCCTCCCGAGAAGGTGATCGACGTGCAGGCGCTCGCCGGCGACAGCGTCGACAACGTGCCCGGCGCGCCGGGGATCGGGATCAAGACCGCCGCGCTCCTCATCAACGAATACGGCGATCTCGAAACGCTGCTCGCCCGCGCCGGCGAGATCAGGCAGCCGAAGCGCCGCGAGACCCTGATCGAGAATGCCGAGCAGATCCGGCTCTCGAAGCGGCTCGTCACGCTCGACGCCAACATGCCGCTCGATTACGGGCTCGACGATCTCGAGGTGAGGGAGCCCATCGCCGACGACCTCCTGAAATTCCTTGCGGAGATGGAATTCCGCACCATCTCCAGGCGGGTCTCCGAAAGCCTCGGCGTCGAGGCCCCGGCGATGCCGGAACCGAAACCCGCGCCGGTAGCGGACGACACGCCCGAGGCGCCGCCCATCGACCCCGGGAAATACATCCGCATCCGCGACCGCGCCACGCTCGAAACCTTCGTCGCGCAGGCCCATGCCCGCGGCTGGCTCGCCGTCGACACCGAGACCACCGGGCTCGACGAGATGGTCGCCGATCTCGTCGGCATCTGCCTCTGCGTCGAACCGGGCGCGGCCGGCTACCTGCCGCTCGCCCATCGCGAATCCGCCACCGACGACCTGTTCGGCTCCGACGCGCTCGCCGAGGGCCAGATGCCGCTCGACGAGGCGCTCGGGATCCTCAAGCCCGTCCTCGAGGACCCCTCGGTCCTGAAACTCTTCCAGAACGCCAAGTACGACAGCAAGATCCTCACCCGCTACGGTATCGACGTCGCGCCCATCGACGACACCATGCTGATGTCCTACGCGCTGCATTCCGGGCTCCACAACCACGGCATGGACGAGCTTTCCGAGCGCTATCTCCAGCACAAGCCGATCGAGATCAAATCGCTGATCGGCTCGGGCAAGGCGCAGGTCACCTTCGACCGGGTGCCCGTGGAAGACGCCGTGAAATACGCCGCCGAGGATGCCGACGTCACGCTCCGGCTCTGGCAGGACTTCAAGCCAAAGCTGCACCGCGCGCGGGTCACGACCGTTTACGAGACACTCGAACGCCCGCTGGTGCCGGTCCTTGCCGAGATGGAGCGCCACGGCATCAGGGTCGACCGCGACACGCTCAGCCGCATGTCGAACGCTTTCGCCCAGAAGATGGCCGGGCTCGAGGCCGAGATCCACGAGCTCGCCGGCGGCCCGTTCAACGTGGGCAGCCCCGCGCAGCTGGGCGAGATCCTGTTCGAGCAGATGGGGCTGCCCGGCGGCAAGAAGGGCAAGAACGGCAAGTATTCCACGCCGGCCGATGTGCTCGAGGACCTCGCCACCGAACACGACCTGCCCGGCCGCGTGCTCGACTGGCGCCAGCTCTCGAAGCTCAAATCCACCTATACCGACGCGCTGCAGACCCATATCAACCCCGAAACCGGCCGCGTCCACACCTCCTACCAGCAGACCGGCGCCTCGACCGGCCGGCTCGCCTCGACCGACCCGAACCTGCAGAACATCCCGGTCCGCACCGAGGACGGCCGCCGGATCCGCGAGGCCTTCGTGGCCGAACCTGGCAACGTCCTCGTCAGCCTCGACTATTCCCAGATCGAACTGCGCATCCTCGCCCATATCGCCGATATCGAGGCGCTCAAGGAGGCGTTCCGCGACGGCCAGGACATCCACGCGGCGACCGCCTCGGAGATGTTCAACGTGCCGCTCGACGAGATGACGCCCGAGATCCGCCGCCAGGCCAAGGCGATCAATTTCGGGGTGATCTACGGCATTTCCGGCTGGGGCCTCGCGCGGAACCTCAGGATCCCGCGCCCCGAGGCGCAGGGCTTCATCGACCGCTATTTCGAGCGCTTCCCCGGCATCCGCACCTATATGGACGACACGGTGGCCTTCGCGAAGGAGAACGGCTTCGTCCAGACCCTGTTCGGCCGCAAGATCCACACGCCCGAGATCAACAATCGCGGCCCCCATGCCGGCTTCGCCCGCCGCGCCGCGATCAACGCGCCGATCCAGGGCACCGCGGCGGATGTGATCCGCCGCGCGATGATCCGGATGCCCGCGGCTATCGCGGGGCTGCCGGCGCGGATGCTGCTCCAGGTTCATGACGAACTCCTGTTCGAGGTGGAGGAAGGCGCCGCGCCCGACCTGATCGCCGCCGCCCGCGCCGTCATGGAAGGCGCCAGCGAACCGGCGGTGAAGCTCGCCGTGCCGCTGGTGGTCGATGCCGGCCAGGGCGCGAACTGGGCCGAGGCGCATTAGGCGGCGTTTGAGGCGCTTTGCGCTCCGTTCGCCCCTTGGCCCGGGCGACCAGCCCGGGCCGCGCCCGACCCTCCCCCCGGGAGGGCGCATGGCGATGTCGCGCGCCGCACGGAGCGAGTCCGGGGCTTTCGGGATAAAACACTGACCACGGGCGTTCCGAGGGCGCCCTCCCAGGGTCGGGCGCGGCCCTCGGTGCCGGGCTCCAACGTGTCCCGCGATAGTTCCGCCGCGCCCCGGCTCCCGACGCTTGCGGCCCTGTCCCGCGATTCGGATGGAACCGACCGGGGTTAAGGCGGCGTCCGCACCGATCTGGCGGCGCGCCGGTGTACGGGTTGTGTACGGGCTGTGTACAGGTTGTGCCGGGCCGATTCCGGCCGGTTACCGAAAGGTGAAACGGCTGTTATTCGCTATCAACGCGCTTCTGTGGCATGCTGTGCATGTTGGAGAGGAGACCGGCCATGTCCCGTACCGCCACCGTCCTTGCGGCGCTTCTGGCCCTCGCACTTTGCGGCCCGGCCGCCGCGCAGGAGGCTGAAATCAAACCGGATTGCGCGCCGGGGGCGAAACCCGTCGTCTCGTCGGGCCTGCCCTCGCGGCCCTGCGGGAGCGCGACGGGCGTCGTCATCAAGCGCGGCCCCGAAGTGGTGCCGGAACCTTCGGCCGTGGCGCCCGAGCCGGAGGCCAAGCCGCGTCGGGTGATCCGCCGGGTGCCGGTCAATACCACCACCTATGCCGCCTCGTCGTATTTCGTGCCCTACCGGCCCGCAACGCCTTCATATCGCAGAGATTATTCTTTCGGTCTCGAGCTCCGCAGCGGCGACGTGACCCTGCGGATCGGTCGGGGATTCACGCCGCGGCCGCGGCCGCACGGCCATCGCCACGGCCATGGGTGGGGCCGGCGGAGCCCGGCGGACCGGGAGCCGCCCGCGCGCGGCATCTCCTGGCCGGGGGTGGCCGACTAGCCGGGAAACACGCGCCCGGCGCCGGTTCAGTGCGCCCGCTCGAGCTGCCGGCGGACCATCTCCTGGCACATCTCGGCGAGCTTGCGGCTCTCGGCGGTGTACTGGTCCATCGCGGTCTTGAGGAAGCGGGCGTGGATCTCGTTCAGCTCGGCCGGGTCGGTGCAATGCAGGATATCGTGCTGGGTGCGGATGTCCTCCTTGATGCGCTCGGCAACGAAGGAAACCATCTCGCTGCCCAAAAGGCCCAGCGCCTCGACCCAGACGGCACCGGCATCGGTGAGGTTGCCGAACCCGAGCGCCCGGAGCGCCGCGAGATCCGTCTCCTTCCGGTTCGCGGCCGGCGGGCCGGCCCCGGCGGTGGGCTGTTGCAGCTCTTTTGTTGCCATCACGGGTTCTCCTCCAGAGACGCCCGTTCCGGCCCGCGGCCGGGCCACGCGCCTTTCGGGCAGATTGGCCGCCGATGCGGCGGAAAATGCGAACGGAAACCGGGGTACGGGAGTGAGGATAGCACCCGGAGGCGATTCCCTTAAGGGAGAATCCCGGGAATGCGCTCACGCCGGTCCGCCCCCTGTTCGCCGCCGGACCCGCCATGATATCCTCCGCCCATGCCCGCCCTGTGCCGCGCCTGTCTGACATCGTTCGAGAACGGCCCCCGCTGCCCCGCCTGCCGGTCGCCGCTCGTGGTCGCGCATGACGAACTCAATACGCTCTCCATCGCGCATATGGATTGCGACGCCTTCTATGCGTCGGTCGAGAAGCGGGAGCATCCGGAGCTGCGCGACAAGCCAGTCATCATCGGCGGCGGCAGGCGCGGCGTGGTCTCGACGGCCTGCTACATCGCGCGGATCAAGGGGGTGCGCTCGGCGATGCCGATGTTCAAGGCGCTACAGCTCTGCCCCGAGGCGGTGGTGCTGAAGCCCCGGATGGATCTCTATGCCGAGACCTCGCGGGCGGTGCGGGCGATGATGGAGGCGCTGACGCCGGCGATCGAGCCCCTGTCGCTCGACGAGGCGTTTCTCGACCTGACCGGAACGGAGAGGCTGCACCACGCGCCGCCGGCGGTCACGCTGGCGCGGCTGGTGCGGCGGATGGAGGAGGAGCTGGGGATCACCGGCTCGATCGGGCTGTCGCACAACAAGTTCCTGGCCAAGGTGGCGTCGGATCTCGACAAGCCGCGCGGCTTCTCGGTGATCGGCCGGGCGGAGACGGCGGCGTTCCTGCGCGACCGGCCGGTGAGCCTGATCTGGGGCGTCGGACATGCCGCCCGCGCCACGCTCGACAAGGCGGGGATCCGCACCTTCGCCGACCTGCTGCGCTGGGAGCGGCGCGATCTCCATGCGCGGTTCGGGTCGATGGGCGAGCGGCTCTGGCATCTGGCGCGGGGCGAGGATGCCCGCCGGGTCTCGCGCGATGCGCCGGTGAAGTCGGTGTCGAACGAGACCACCTTCAACGAAGACACCGCCGATCCGGAGATCCTCGACGGCCATCTCTGGCGGCTGTCGGAGAAGGTGGCCGACCGGCTGAAGGCGCGGGACCGCGCGGGCCGCGTCGTGACGGTGAAGCTGAAGCGCTCCGACCACGCGATCCTGACCCGGCGCGTGAGCCTTTCGGCGCCGACCCAGATCGCCGACCGGATCTACCGCACGGCGCGGGGGCTGTTCGACGGCGCGGCCGACAAGGGGCCGTTCCGGCTGATCGGCGTGGGGGTCTCGGAGATCGTGACGGAGAGTGGCGCGGTGGAAATCGGCGACCTCCTGGACCCGGGTTCGGGCACCCGCGCCCGCGCCGAACGCGCGACGGATGCGATCCGCGAGCGGTTCGGACCGGATGCGATCGTCAAGGGGCGGTCGCTGCGGTAGGGCGGGGGGAATTCGGCCCGACTCTACCGCGTCGCCCGGCGGCCCTTCGTTCCGGGCGGGGGCAATGCACAACCGTCGCGACCGCGCCAGCCCGGTCGTGTCGGTGCTCTCAGCGGCGGATCGTCACCGCCCGGCGGTAGAGATGCCAGGTGGCATGGCCGAGGAGCGGCATCACCAGGATCAGCCCCGCGAAGGCCGGGATCGAGCCGATCACCAGTGCCGCGGCGACGATCAGGCCCCAGGTCAGCACGACCTTGGGATTCTCGCGCGTCAGCCGGACCGAGGTGACGACGGCGGTGGGCACGCCCACGTCGCGGTCGAGGATCAGCGGGAAGGACACCACGGAAATCGCCAGGACCACGAGCGCGAAGACGAAGCCGGAGGCGCAGCCGAGCACGATCATCGCCCAGCCGGCGCCGGTGCCGAAGACCTGTGCCGTGAAGGCGCCGATCGAGGCGGGCGGCGTGGGCCCGAGGGTGACGACGAAGACGAGATAGGCCACCATCATCCAGACGAGGAAGATCGCGAGCAGGTAGAGCCCGAGCAGCACCACCGCGCCGAAGCTGGGCGCGGCGATCACCGAAAGCGCGGCGCCCCATCCCGCCGGCTCGCCCATTTCGCGGCGCCGCGAGATCTCGTAGAGCCCCACCGCCGCGAGCGGCCCGAGCAGCGCGAAACCGGCGGCGAGCGGGAACAGGAGCGGCAGGAGGCTCATGTGAAAGCCCATGGCGACCAGCGTGACCCCGATCACCGGGTAGATCAGCACGATGAAGATCGCGTCGGTGCGGCTCGCGCCGAGATCCTCCATGCCGCGCGCCAGCGCGTCGCGCAGATCGTCGTTGCGGAGGCGGTTGATCTCGATGTCGTCCGCGCCGATCCGGCTGTGGTCGTCGCCCAGATGCTCGACGCTGGTGCCCACATGCGTGGCCGCGTCGCCGAGCGCGTGCGCCGCCCAGGATAGCGGGTTTCCTATGGTTTTCGTCATGCAAAGACCCTCCAGCTGCAAGATGGCTTGCGGCCGCGCGGGCAAGACGGCCGGTTGCGGCCAGTTCCTTGAGCAGACTAGCAGAATTTCCCTGCGCGGGGACTCACGATTTCTTGCTTCGGGGTCGGCTCAGCGGCAGTGGCGCGCCACTTCGCGGGCGCGCAGCCCGGTTTCGACCAGGAGGCATCGGTTGCGGGCCTCGTAATAATAGCCCCTGGCGTACCACATCACCGCCGCGTCCATGTCGCCGTCCGAGACGATCCAGGCGCCGCGCAGGTATTTCACCGCCCAGCGCAGGTTGGTCTCGGCATCGAGAAGTTCGCGGTCGCGGCCCTCGAAGCCCATGCCGCGGGCGGTGGCGGGCAGGATCTGCATCAGCCCGTAATAGGGGCCGTTGCGTGCGCCCGGGCGGTAGTCGCTCTCGCGCTGGATCACCTTGTGGACCAGGAGGCGCGGCACCCCGTTCCGGTCGGCATAGCTGTCGATGAGAGTCCGGAGGGCTGGGGTCTCGTTCGGGTAGAGCGGCATCGCGCGGGTCGCGGGTTCGTCGGGGCCGCCGCAGCTCGACAGAGATACGGCGCAGAAAACCGCCGCGAAAAATCCACGCCACGCCGCCATGTTCCGATGTTCCCTCGTTCTGTCCGGCGGATCAAAGCGCAGAGAGAGGGTCCCGGGCAAGATCCCGCGCGGTGCGGCCGGGCGGCGTGAGCGGAAATCCACCGGCGCGGCCCGGCGGTCACCAGGCCGCCCGCGCGCCTTGCCAGACCAGCACCGCGCCGCCGAGGATCACCACGGCATCGAGGATCGCCGTGTGCGAGACGTCGGAGAGCCGCGCGGCGAGGCGGCGGGCCAGAAACGCGCCCGGCGCGGCGCAGGCGCCGATCAGGCCCGCCATCAGCCAGCCCACCGGCGGCAGCGACCCCGCCGACTGGAACACCAGGGTCTTTGCAAGCCCGAGGATCAGCGAGATCCCGGCATCGGTGGCGATGACGGCGCTGCCGCCGAGGCCGGTCGCAAGGAGGATCGTCAAGAGCAGGACGCCGGAGCCGCTGGTGCCGCCGTTGATCACGCCGTAGCCGGCGCTGGCCCAGGAGGCGGCTCCGGGGCCGAGGGTGCCATGCCGGCGCTTCAGGATGCGGCGAAGCGGCACGAGGACGATCAGGACCGCGCCGATCAGCACCGCGACGCCGGGACCCGAGAGGCGGGTGTAGAACAGCGCGCCGACGACCGAGCCGGGCAAGGCCAGAAGCGCGACGCGCAGGGCGGTGGCGGGCGCGAAATCGCTGCGGAACGCGGCGAGCCGGCTGGCATTGGTGACGAGGGCGGAGAGGCTGACCACCGGGACGATCATCGACGGGTCGAGAACGGTGATCAGGACCGGCGGGAGCAGGAGCCCGGTGCCGTAGCCGGTGACACCGCCGATCAGCGAGGCGAGAAAAGCCACGCCCCCGACCAGCAGGATCTGGAGAAGGGAAATGTCGCCCAGCATCGTCAGCCCCGCCACGCCTTCGCGCGTCGCCCTTATGCCGGCGGAGGGCATTCCTCAACAGGTCTTCGGAAATCCGTTCCCGAAAGCGCCTCAGTCGAGCCGCGCCGCGATATCCTTGGGGCAGCCCTCGGCGGGCTGGCCCGGGCGCTGGCGGGCGATCATGAATTGCTGCCGGTACTGGGCGCGGTAGGCCTCGATCTCCGGGCTCACGAGCTGGATGCCGGAGATCTTGCCGAGCGCCTTGTCGCGCAGCGCCTCGCCGCAACCCCAGTCGCCGAAATGCATCTCGAAGAGCGCCCATTCGAAATAGCTGTTCGACGATTGCAGCCCCGCCCCCTCGGTGCCGATCACCTTCAGCGCGTCGACCGCCTGCGAATAGTTCGCGCGCACCCGGTCGAGATCGATGCCGTTCGGGTCGGCGGTGGCCAGCGCGCCCTTGAGCCGGAAGATGTCGGAGACCAGGGTCACGTCGGCCTCAGCCTGCGCCTTCTCGAGCGCGGCGTCGAACAGCCGCTCGGCCAGGTCGATCCGCCCGGCCTGGCCCGCCGTATAGGCGAAGAGCACGATTTCGGCGGCTTCGAGCGTCGGCGCATAGCGCTCGATGGCGTCGGCGTTCTTGGTGAAGATCGTGTATTTCTTGCTCGACACGGCGCGAGAATAGAAGGTGCGGGTGTCCTGCGACTTGAGCCCGTCGAAGCGCACCGCGTAATCCGCGTCGATATCGGCGAGGGTGAGCGCGGTTTCCCGCAGCGCGGCGCGCTCGGCATCCTCGCGGGCCTTGGGCGTCAGGATGAACCTGTCCCAGACGCCGAGCGGAAAGGTGTAGAGCAGCGCGACCACGAGGGTCGCGACCCCGCCCCATTCCTTCAGATGGTCGATGGGCGATTTCGGCTTCGGCGCGGTCCGCGCCTCGAGCACCGCGAGCCGGGTCTCCAGGCTTTGCGGCGCCGCCTCGGGATGGGTTTCGGGCTCGGTCATGGAACCTCCGGGCCAATCGGATCTGAAATTCGGGTCGCGGGAAATGCACCGGTTCAATGCGGGCAGGATAGCATGAAACCGGCAAGGGACGGAAGAAATCCGGGCTGTCCTTCGGCCGGGCGACGGGATATGAGCGCTCGCCATGCAGAACCCGCCCGATCTCCGCCCCGACCTTGCCCGCGCCCGCGTGCCCGATGCCCGCCGCGAAGGGCAGCCGACCATCGGCATGGTCTCGCTCGGCTGCCCCAAGGCGCTGGTGGACAGCGAGCGGATCCTGACCCTGCTGCGCGCCGAGGGCTACGCGATCAGCCCGGACTATGCCGGCGCCGAAGCGGTGATCGTGAATACCTGCGGCTTTCTCGACAGCGCCAAGGCGGAGAGCCTCGAGGCGATCGGCGAAGCCCTGAAGGAAAACGGCCGGGTGATCGTGACGGGGTGCCTCGGCGCGGAGCCCGAATACATCACCGGCGCGCATCCCAAGGTGCTGGCGGTGACCGGCCCGCATCAATACGAGGCGGTGCTGGACGCGGTGCATCACGCGGTGCCGCCTGCGCCCGACCCGTTCGTTGACCTGCTGCCGGCCTCGGGCGTGACGCTGACGCCCCGGCATTACAGCTACCTGAAGATCTCCGAGGGCTGTAACCACAAGTGCCGGTTCTGCATCATCCCCGACATGCGCGGGAAGCTGCAATCGCGCCCCGCGCACGCGGTGATGCGCGAGGCGGAGCGGCTGGTGGAGGCCGGTGTCCGCGAACTTCTCGTGATCTCGCAGGACAGCTCGGCCTATGGCGTCGATATCCGCCATGCCGAGGCCAACGGGCACCGGGCGCATATCACCGATCTGGCGCGCGATCTGGGCGGGCTCGGCGCCTGGGTGCGGCTCCATTACATCTACCCCTATCCGCATGTCTCGGAGCTGATCCCGCTGATGGCCGAGGGGCTGGTGCTGCCCTATCTCGACATCCCGTTCCAGCATGCCGATCCGGGCGTGCTGCGCCGCATGGCGCGGCCGGCGGCGGCAGAGAAGACGCTGGAGCGGATCGCCGAATGGCGCGCGATCTGCCCCGAGATCGCGCTGCGCTCCACCTTCATCGTGGGCTATCCCGGCGAGACCGAGGCGGAGTTCCAGGTGCTGCTCGACTGGCTCGACGAGGCGCAGCTCGACCGGGTCGGCTGCTTCCGCTACGAGAATGTCGCGGGCGCGCGCTCGAACGAGCTGCCGGACCACGTGGCCGACGAGGTCAAGGACGAGCGCTGGCACCGGTTCATGGAGAAGGCGCAGGCGATTTCCGAGGCGAAGCTCGCGGCGAAGGTCGGCAAGCGGCTCGACGTGATCGTCGACGAGCTGGATGGCGAGGCGGCGACCTGCCGCACCATGGCCGACGCGCCGGAGATCGACGGCAACCTCTTCATCGACGAGGGGTTCGAGGGGCTCGCCCCCGGCGATATCGTGACGGTCGAGGTGGACGAGGCGGGCGAGTACGACCTCTGGGGGCGGCTGATGAGCCGATAGGCACCGAGCTACGCTTCGGGCCACATTGCCAGTGGCCGCTCCGAGCCCTGAGTGACGGATGCTGCACTTTGCGCGAATGTCTGGATTCGCCAGTCGGCCGGAAATGTGGCAAACTCAATGCAGGTTTCGCGGAGGCTTTGTGGCGCTGGTCTTTATTGATCTCGGAGAAACGTTCAGAAGTATTGAAATGTCCGGTTAAGGAAGCGGCGCTTATCCGCCCCCAAGAGCTCGTAAAATTCCTCCAACAAGTGCCAACGCTCCCTCTGCGGTGAGATTGCCCGCTGCTCCAGCAAGAGCGGATCGTATATCCTGGGTGAGCCCCCTTAGCTTCCCGGTATCCGGAGCTTCTTTTTCCGCTTCAACTATCGTGGCATCGATAATGTCTGGCAGCGTTTCACTAGCGCCAACCTCCACCAAGTCGGGTGCTGCGTCTCGCAGCTTGTGCAATCCCTCTCTGATTTCGGTCACATTACTTGACGTTAAGGAGATGTCACCAGACGTATTACCGGTTCCCATATTGCCAGAAAAGTTATCGATCTTCCCAATGTTGAACGTGGTCATGACAGTCCTTGCGCTTTCAACTTCTCGATCATCGAAAGAAAATCCTTCTCCTACGACACCGTTGCGTTCCATCTCGATGGCCCAATCGAGAACTTTGTTGCGAACAAAGTCTAAAATGCCGACTATTCCACCCCTTGGAATCTGTACAACC
Source organism: Paracoccaceae bacterium (assembly GCA_003605175.1). Classification (GTDB taxonomy): domain Bacteria; phylum Pseudomonadota; class Alphaproteobacteria; order Rhodobacterales; family Rhodobacteraceae; genus Ovoidimarina. The sequence continues at coordinate 28,822 of QWDA01000003.1, forward strand.
ATTCTGGCTGTTGATGCGGACATTAACTTATTCATTTCTATTACAAGTTCGTCAGGAAGCGGAAAGTGGTAAAGACCGCTATCACCATTGGAGATAAGGTCTCGGAGTCCGCCAATTCCCTGAGCAACCATGGCGGTGCCTATGGCTTCCGCGACTGTAGCATTGTTAGTCTGAACGGGCAGCCAGCCGTGGATAGGGATCCATCCTGCGGGTTGCCCATGAAGTATTCGGTGCGGTGGCAACTCGCCACTGTAGCCATTAAGTTCGCTGTCCACCCAGCTCTCTAGGTCGCCAAGTTTCAGCTTTGTGGCCGCCAACTTCACACGTCGCAGCAACGATTCAACTGGGACAGTCTCGTCCAGACAAGCTTTCTGAATTTCAAGAATCAAACCACTCACAGAAAAGTCCTTCTTCGCGGTTTTTCGATCAAGTACGCGGCGGCCCGTAACGTTATGATAGCGACCTTTGTCACGCTGCACTACATAGCAGCCGTTGCCGCAGTTGCAGCGAAAGTTCACTTCGTCCGCACAGCCGCCATCCGACGGGACATCGGGGCGGAGCACGGAGGGCAGGTGAGCGGCGGCGGGCGGTGATGCCGCCTGCGTCGTTTTCGGGCCCGTTGTCGACCTCGGCATGGACTCCCCGCGCTGTTCTTCCGAAGCTCTCGCGAGGCCGACGGAGTCCCGCCCATGTCGAATGACCCCCTCCTCCAGCCCTACCGGCTGAAGCATCTCACCCTGAAGAACCGGATCATGACCACGAGCCACGAGCCGGCCTATCCCGAGGACGGCATGCCGAAGGCGCGCTACCGGGCATATCACGCGGAGCGGGCGAAGGCGGGGGTGGCGCTGGCGATGACGGCGGGCTCGGCGGTGGTGTCGCGGGATTCGCCGCCCGCGTTCAACAACGTTCTGGCCTACCGGGACGAGGTGGTGCCCTGGATCCGCGAGCTGGTCGAGGCCTGCCACGAACATGGCTGCGCGGTGATGATCCAGCTCACCCATCTCGGCCGCCGCACCCGCTGGGACAGGGGCGACTGGCTGCCCTCGGTCTCCCCGGCGATGCATCGCGAACCGGCGCACCGGGCGTTCCCCAAGCTGATCGAGGACTGGGACATCGCGCGGATCATCTCCGACTACGCCGACGCGGCCGAGCGCATGCAGGCGGGCGGCATGGACGGGGTCGAACTCGAGGCCTACGGCCACCTGATGGATGCGTTCTGGTCGCCGCTGACGAACCGGATGGACGGTCCCTATGGCGCCGGAAGCCTGGAAAGCCGGATGCGGTTCTCGCTGGAAGTGATCGACGCGATCCGCGCGCGGGTCGGGCCGGGGTTCATCCTGGGCCTGCGCTTCGTCGGCGACGAGGCCGAGGCGGGCGGGATCGACGCCGGGGAAGGTCTGCGGATCGCCCGGGCCCTGAAGGAGACCGGGCGGGTCGATTTCCTGAACGTGATCCGCGGCCGGGTCCATACCGATCCGGCGCTGACCAGGGTGATCCCGGTCCAGGGCATGAAGAGCGCGCCGCATCTGGATTTCGCGGGCCGGGTGCGGCGGGAGATCGGGTTGCCCACCTTCCACGCCGCGCGCATTCCCGATGTGGCGACGGCGCGCCACGCGGTGGCCGGGGGGCTGCTCGACATGGTGGGGATGACCCGGGCGCATATGGCCGACCCGCATATCGTGCGGAAGATCGTCGAGGGACGCGAGGACGACATCCGCCCCTGCGTGGGCGCGACCTACTGCCTCGACCGGATCTACCAGGGCGGCGAGGCGCTCTGCATCCACAACCCGGCCACCGGGCGGGAGCTGACCATGCCGCATGTGATCGCGCCGGCCAGGGCGCGGAAGCGGGTGGTGGTGGCGGGCGCGGGGCCGGGCGGGCTGGAAGCCGCGCGGGTGGCGGCGGAGCGCGGCCATGCGGTGACGGTGTTCGAGGCCGCCGACGCGCCGGGCGGGCAGATCCGGCTGGCGGCGACCAACCCGCGACGGCGCGAGATGATCGGCATCATCGACTGGCGCATGGCGCAATGCGCCGCGCGCGAGGTGGCGTTCCGCTTCAACCGCTGGGCGGAGGCGGAGGACATCACCGCGCTCGCGCCCGATATCGTGGTGGTGGCGACGGGCGGCCTCGCACAGACCGAGCTCTACGAGCAGGAAGGCGAATCCGAGCTGGTCGCCTCGGCCTGGGACGTGCTCTCGGGCGACGTGATGCCCGAGGGCCATGTGCTGGTCTATGACGAGGCGGGCGACCATCCGGGGCTGCAGGCCGCCGAGAAGGCCGCCGCCCTGGGCGCGACGGTCGAGGTGATGACGCCCGACCGGACCTTCGCGCCCGAGATCATGGGGATGACGCTGACCCCCTACATGCAGGCCCTGCAGGACAAGCCCGTCACCTTCACCGTGGCGCGGCGGCTTCTGGCGGTGGCGCGCGAGGGCAACCGGATCCGCGCCACCATCGGCACCGATTACAGCGGGCACCGGCAGGAGGCGCTCTACGACCGGGTGGTGGTGAACTACGGCACAAGGCCGCTCGCCGACCTCTATCACGACCTCCGGCCGCTCTCGCGGAACCTCGGCGCGATCGACCATGAGGCGCTGATCGCCGGTCGGCCGCAGGCGCTGGCGCCGAACCCCGAGGGTGCGTTCCAGCTGTTCCGGATCGGCGATGCCGTCGCGCCGCGCAACATCCACGCGGCGATCCATGACGCGCTGCGGCTGATGAAGGATCTCTGAGGCGTCAGGTCTCGAGCGCCGCGATGAGGCGGCGGAACCGCTGCGCCAGATGCAGTCGGCGCGGCACGGGGCGGGTCCGGATCAGCGAATGCGCGAGAAGCTCCGCGAGCGTGGTGCGGTCCAGCGGCTTGGCAAAATGCAACGTCACCGATGCCGCGACATGCCGTTTCAGCCTGGCCTCGAACTCCTTGTCGCCCATGACGAGCGTGGCCGGATCGTCGATCCCGAGCGCCTCGAAGAGCCGGAAATCGCCGGCATCCTCGGGAACGAAGCGGAACCCGCTGCCGCCCAGCATCGTGACGATCCCCCTCTGCCGCATCGTGCCGCCCTTCAGCTCGGCCCGGATCGCGCAGGAGCGCCATTGCAAGCGCAGCGCCTGGGTGAAGACGAAGGCGGTGCGGATGAGGTAGGCGGCGGTAATCATCCCCGAGAGCGCGATGAGGAGCGAGCCGATCCACACCGTCCGCGTCGGGTCCCAGTAATCCGGCCCGGATCGCAGATGTTCCGCCAATGCCGAGAGGCCGAAGCTCGGCGCGCCCGACGGCTCCTGTGCCGCCTCACCGTCGGCGGACTTGCGGGTACAGACGCGATCGACGAACCTTTCCGCCCGGTGCACCGCGTCCTCGAACGCGAAGCGATCCTGGATCCCTCCCTCCGCGGCCAGCCGCCGTGCCACCGATGCCAGATGAATCACGGCATCGGATCTCGAGGCCGAATCGAGCGAGGCGAGGCGCGACCGCCGGTCGGTCGGATCCCAGACCGCCGCGAGCTTCTCCAGCCAGTCAAGCTCCACCTGCTCGGGCGGCCGGCCGGAGCGCATCAGCGCGCCCATGAGGCCCACGAGCGCCCTTGTATCCTGGGAGATCGTGCACTCCGCGCGGGCTATGCCCCCGGTTCCGGTGCCGGCCCATGCGAGAAGGACGGTCAGCACCAGTGCCGGCCAGGTCGTTCGTCGTCGCCGATCCCTATGGGCCACGCGTCCTTGTCCCTCCGAGATTTTCCACAAGCGTTCCCCGAGGGTAGACTCCTCAACCTTACCGAAGGGTTGCGGGTTTCCGGCGAAATCTAGGTTTTCTTTTGGTCATTCTTAAAAGACGCGCGCGGCTAGCCACCCCGCCGGGCCGCCCCGATCAGCCGGTCGAGCGCCTGCAGGAAGCGCGACCTGTCGGCCCTGGAGAACCCTGCGCCGCCGCCCTGGAGGAACGGGTTCGCCGCGCGGAGGTCCTGCATCAGGTCGCGGGTGGCGAGGCGCTGGCCGATATTGGCTTCGGTGAATACCTCGCCGTTCGGCTGCAGCGCCCGGGCGCCGGCCTTGACGCAGCGGTCGGCGAGCGGGATGTCGGCGGTCACCACCACATCGCCCGGCCCGCAATGCTCGGCGATCCAGAGATCGGCCGCGTCAGGCCCCTCCTCGACCACGACGAGCGACACGAGGGGGTTCCGCGAGGGCCGGATCCCGCCATTGCAGACCAGAACCATCGGCACGCCGAGCCGGGTCGCCACCCGCTCGGCCTCCGACTTCACCGGGCAGGCGTCGGCGTCGATATAAAGAGTGGTCACCGCCCGGTCAGCCGCCGCCAGAGCCCGCGCCCGCGGGCCTTGGCGTCCTCGGCGGTGTCCTCGATCCCGTCGAGCAGGGGGTCGATCCGTGCCTCGCGGAAATTCCGCCAGAGCCGCCAGAGCCAGAGGATCAGCGCGGCGAGCAGGACGAAGAAGATGATGTTGAACCAGGGGATGATCCGCGCATCCGGCCCGCTCACCACCCAGATCGACGTCGCGTTCGGATAGATCGTGAAGAACCCGCTGCGCCAGCCGTAATAGCGCACCGCGACCCAGCGCGGCGCCGCGGCGCTGGACTGGAAATCCTGCGCCTTGGTCTGGAGATCGGCGCTGTCGAACTTGAAATAGGGCGGCCAGAAGCCGGTATCCTCGTTCCGGAACACCCGTGTCTTGCCGTTCGGCCGCACCGTGTTGACAAGCCGCACATCGGTGCCGATCAGATCGCCCTGGGCGTTCCGCATCCGATTGGCGTAGAACATGCCGTTCCACCCCACATTGATCCGCTGCATGTCGGTGCCGCGGATGCTGACGATATCGTGCCGGGGCAGGTTGTACTGCAGGAACAGCCCCGTCCCGAGGACGATCAGGGCCAGAAAGCTCCATTTGACGTAACGCATTCGCGGGTCTCCCACCGATACGCCCTAGATAGGCCCCGGCGCGGCCCGCCGCAATCAATCGGGGTCGCGGGCCGCCATCCGCTCGCCGCGCCGCCGCTCGATCCCGGTGCCGAGCGCCAGCGCCGTGAGCGCGAGGACCGGCCCCCAGATCAGCGCGGCGCGGAGCCCGAGATGCCAGAAATGCGCCGCCGCGCCGGGGGCGGAGGCGGCGACACCCGGCCCGGTCTGCCAGGCATATTGCGCGAAGACGAGCCCGGCCCCGGCAAGCGCCAGGATCGGGACCGAAAGGGCGAGCGCCACGGCGAGGCCGCGCAGGCTGTCGGGCAGGGCGCGCATCAGGGCCCGGGGCACCGCCCAGCCCAGCGCGCCGAGAAACAGGACCGACAGGATCAGATCGAGGGTCATCGCGGGGAAGTCTCGCGCGCCGCCGCGATGCTCACAAGGCGAAACCGGCTTTCCGGCGGGGGCCGTTCCATGGCAACAAGGCGCCATGGGACTGGAGAACAAGACGGCCATCGTCACCGGCGGCGGATCGGGCTTCGGCGCGGGCATCGCGCGGGCCTTCGCCGCCCGGGGCGCGAGCGTCATGGTCGCCGACATCGATGCCGGCGCGGCCAGCCGCCTGGCCGATGAAGTGGGCGGCCTCGCGGAGCGGGTGGATGTGGCCGACAGTGCCAGCGTCGCGGCGATGGCCGAGGCCGCGCTCGACGCCTGGGGCCGGGTCGACATCCTTGTCAACAATGCCGGGATCACCCATCTGCCGGCCTTCCTGGAGGACGTGACCGAGGAGGATTTCGACCGGGTCCTCGCGGTCAACGCCAAATCGGTCTACCTCACCGCGCGGCATCTCGTTCCGGCGATGAAACGGGCCGGCCGGGGCGCGATCCTCAACGTCGCCTCCACCGCCGGGATCTCGCCCCGGCCCAGGCTCAACTGGTACAATGCGTCGAAGGGCTGGATGATCACCGCCACCAAGACCATGGCGGTGGAACTCGCGCCCTTCGGCATCCGGGTGAACGCGATCTGCCCGGTGGCGGGCGACACGCCGCTCCTGAAGCGCTTCCTCGGCGAGGACACGCCGGAGATGCGCGCGAAATTCCTCGCCACGATCCCGATGGGCCGGTTCTCGACGCCCGAGGACATGGGCAATGCCGCGCTCTATCTCTGCTCGGACGCCGCCGGCATGGTCACCGGCGTGGCGATGGAAGTCGATGGCGGGCGCTGCATATGAGCCGGGACGTCTGAGCCGATGCCGCCGGGTCCGCGAAACCTGATCACCGACGTGCCCGGCATCCTCGTGGGCAATGCCGCCGATCCCGCGCACCGGACCGGGGTCAGCGTGGTCACCTCCGACAAGCCCTTCACCGCCGCGGTCCATGTCATGGGCGGCGCGCCCGGAACCCGCGAGACCGATCTCCTCGCCCCCGAGGCCACGGTCGAGGCGGTCGATGCGCTGGTCCTCTCCGGCGGCTCCGCCTTCGGGCTCGATGCCGCCGCCGGCGTGGTCGAGGCGCTGAAATCCGAGGGCAGGGGCTTTGCCGTCGGCCCCGCCCGGATCCCCATCGTGCCCGCCGCGATCATCTTCGACCTGCTCACCGCGCCCACATGGACCGAGCCGCCCTGGCGCGCGCTCGGAAGGGCCGCCTATGCGGCGCGCGGCACCGAATTCGCCCTTGGCACCGAAGGCGCGGGCACCGGCGCCACCACCGCCAATCTCAAGGGCGGGCTCGGCTCGGCCTCCGAACGGCTGGCGAACGGCGCCACCATCGGCGCGCTTGTCGTCGCGAACCCGGTGGGCCAGGTCACCGCCGGCGACTGTCCCGCGTTCTGGGCTGCGCCTTTCGAGGAAGGCGGCGAATTCGGTGGCGGCCCCCTGCCGCGGGCGCCCGCCGCCCTGCCGCCGACCAAGACCAACCGCCGCAGCGCCACGGTGATCGCCGTGGTCGCGACCGACCTCGCGCTGACCAAACCCCAGGCGAAGCGCCTCGCGGTGATGGCCCATGACGGTATCGCCCGCGCCGTCGTGCCGTCGCACACGCCCTTCGACGGCGATCTCGTCTTCGCCGCCGCCACCGGCCGCATCGCGCCGGAGAACCCCGCGCAGGACCTGATCCGCGCCGGCCACGCCGCCGCCACCTGCCTCGCCCGCGCCATCGCCCGGGCGGTCTACAGCGCCCGCGCCGCCGAGGGCGATCCGCTGCCCACCTGGCAGGACCGTTTCGGCAAACCCTGACCCCCCTTCTTTGGGTCCGGAAAATCCCGGGGTGAGGCCCGTCAGGGCCGAGGGGCAGCGCCCCTCACCGCGCCCGGCGCGGCACGCGGCGGGCGCGGGTCGCCGCCGGCAGGCGGCGAAACCCCTCAGCCAGCCCCCGCGAGAAGGCCGACGATCTCGCTGTCCGGATCCGCCAGCGCATCGATCACATCGAAATGATGCCGCCCCGGCACCACATGGAGCGGTGCATCCCAGGCATCCGACAGTCCCCGCGCCTGCGCCAGAAAGGCCGGCCGCTCGTCAGCCCCGACCCAGACCGACACGTCCATCCCCGGCGCCTTCTCCAGAAGCACCGGGCTCTCCGCCCGCGCCGCCGCCGCGTCCAGCCGCAGGTCGGCATTCATCGCCGTGTCGATCAGCGGCCCGAGATCGCCCAGGGGCGAGATCGCCGCCACATGGGCGATCCGCGCCGCCACCGCCGCGGGCAATGGCGCATCGGCACAGGCCATCCGCGCTACTAGGTGTCCGCCCGCCGAATGCCCCGCCAGCGTCACCGGCCCCGCAACAAGTTCCGCCGCCGCCGTCACCGCCGCCGCGACCGACCGGGTGATCTCCGCGATCCGCACCTCCGGGCAGAGCGGGTAGGACGGCACCGCCACCGCCCGGCCCCGCGTCGTGGCGCCGCGCGCGAGATGCGACCAGAACCCCCGGTCGAACAGGTGCCAGTAGCCGCCATGGACGAAGACCAGGAGCCCCTCGGGCCGCCCGGCCGGGTAGAACAGGTCGAACTTCTCGCGCGGATGGGCGCCGTAGGGGGCGTTCAGCCGCGCCCGGCCGAGCGAAGCCTCCAGCGCGCGGAACGCCTGCGCCTCCTCGGCCCAGAGATCCGGGTACTCCGCGCCCCCCGGGATGAAGTCGGAATTCTGGTACGCGAGATCGTTCGACATGCCCGCTCGCCTCCGCTGCAACTGGACTCTCGCCCTTCCCGGGGGCATTCAGTCCACCAAACCCCCAATGCTCCCGGAGGACAAGATGCTCGACCAGACGACCGATCTCCGTTCCATGCTTTCCGACCCCGGCCTCCTGGAAACCCGCGCCTATCTCGCGGGCGAATGGGTCGAGGGCCCGGCGGCGTTCGACGTGACGAACCCGGCCCGTGGCGACGTGATCGCCCGGGTGGCCGACATCCCGCGCGAACGGGTGGCGCAGACCATCGCGATCGCCCAGGCCGCCCAGAAGGGCTGGGCCGCGAGGACCGCGAAGGAACGTGCCAACATCCTGCGCAAGTGGTTCGACCTGATGGTCGCCCATGCCGACGACCTCGCGACGATCCTGACGGCCGAACAGGGCAAGCCGCTCGCCGAGGCGAAGGGCGAGATCCTCTACGGCGCCGCCTATATCGAATGGTTCGCCGAGGAGGCCAAGCGCGTCTATGGCGAGACGATCCCCGGCCATCAGTCCGACAAGCGCCTCACCGTCATCAGGCAGCCGATCGGCGTCGCCGCCGCAATCACGCCCTGGAACTTCCCGAACGCGATGATCACCCGCAAGGCCGGCCCGGCGCTGGCCGCGGGCTGTTCGTTCCTCGTTCGCCCCGCCACGCTCACGCCCCTGTCGGCGCTCGCCCTCGGCGTGCTCGCCGACCGGGCGGGCCTCCCGAAGGGCGTGTTCTCGGTGATCCCCTCGTCCCGATCCTCCGAGATCGGCAAGGAATTCTGCGAGAACTCGGCGGTGCGGAAGCTCTCCTTCACCGGCTCCACCGAAGTCGGCCGCATCCTGCTGAAACAGGCCGCCGATCAGGTCATGAAATGCTCGATGGAGCTCGGCGGCAACGCGCCCTTCATCGTGTTCGACGACGCCGATCTCGACGCGGCGGTCGAGGGCGCGATCCTGTGCAAGTTCCGCAACAACGGCCAGACCTGCGTCTGCGCGAACCGGCTCTACGTGCAGGACGGCGTCTATGACGCCTTCGCCGAGAAGCTCCGGGCGCGGCTTGCCACGATGAAGGTCGGCGACGGGCTCGACGGCGCCGATCTCGGCCCGCTGATCGAACCCGCCGCCGTCGCCAAGGTGAAGGAGCATATCGCCGACGCCGTGTCGAAGGGCGGCACGGTCCTCACCGGCGGCACGGAGCACGGGCTCGGCGGCCTGTTCTTCGAACCGACCATCGTGACCGGCGTCACCCAGGACATGATGGTCGCGACCGAGGAAACCTTCGGCCCCTTCGCGCCGCTCTTCCGCTTCAAGGACGAGGACGAGGTGATCGCCATGGCCAATGACACGATCTTCGGCCTCGCCTCCTATTTCTACGCCAGGGACCTTTCCCGCGTGTACAAGGTCGCCGAGGCGCTGGAATACGGCATGGTCGGCGTCAACACCGGCATCATCTCGACCGAGGTCGCGCCCTTCGGCGGCGTCAAGCAGTCCGGCCTCGGCCGCGAAGGCTCGCGGCACGGCATCGAGGACTACCTCGAGATGAAATACATCTGCATGAGCGTGTGACAGGAAGGCGCCGCCCCGGCGCCTTCCCGACGCGCCGGTCTCCCGGATCGGCCGGCCCGCGCCGGTGTGGCGCGGCAACAGGCGCGCGGCCCCGGTGCGGCCGGGGCTTGCGGCCGATGAGGTGCCGCCCCTAAATCCACCGCGGGGGAGACGTCGAGCGTGCCCGCGGTCATTCGCATTCGCGCGATTCGCTCTAGCCATTTGATTTCGCATGTCCGGGGAATGCAAAACCGGTTCCCGCTTTTGCGCGACATGCTCCAGGAGACGGTCAGCACATGGAAATCCTTTCGATCATTGGCGGTGGTGGCGTGACGCTGCTGCTTCTCGCCGGGTTCATCATCCTCTGCATCATCAAGGGCGTGCGGATCGTTCCGCAGTCCGAAAAGTTCGTTGTCGAACGCTTTGGCCGCCTGCGCTCGGTGCTGGGGCCGGGGATCAACTTCATCGTGCCGTTCCTCGACCGGGTGGCGCACAAGATCTCGATCCTCGAACGGCAATTGCCGACCCACAGCCAGGACGCGATCACCTCGGACAACGTGCTGGTGCAGGTCGAGACCAGCGTGTTCTACCGGATCCTCCAACCCGAGAAGACGGTCTACCGGATCCGCGACGTGGACGGCGCGATCACCACGACCGTCACCGGCATCGTGCGCGCCGAGATCGGCAAGATGGAACTCGACGAGGTGCAGTCGAACCGCTCGGCGCTGATCCAGCAGATCAAGGATCACGTGGCGGAGGCCGTCGACGATTGGGGGATCGAGGTGACGCGCGCCGAGATCCTCGACGTCAATCTCGACCAGGCGACGCGCGAGGCGATGCTGCAGCAGCTCAACGCCGAGCGTGAGCGGCGCGCGGCGGTGACCCGCGCTGAGGGCCAGAAACGGGCGATCGAGCTGAATGCCGATGCCGAGCTCTACGCCGCCGAGCAGGTGGCCAAGGCGCGGCGGATCCAGGCGGACGCCGAGGCCTATGCCACCGGCGTCGTCGCGCAGGCGATCAAGGAAAACGGGCTCGAGGCGGCGCAATACCAGGTGGCGCTGAAGCAGGTCGAGGCGCTTGCGGTGCTCGGCAAGGGCGAAGGGAAGCAGACGGTCGTGGTGCCCGCGCAGGCGCTCGAGGCCTTCGGCGACGCGTTCCGGATGCTGCGGGGGCGGTCGTGATCTGGAGCGAATGGTGGGTCTGGGTCGCCGGCGCGCTGGCGCTGGCGGTCCTGGAGGTGCTGGTCTCGGGCTGGATCTTCCTCGGCTTCGCCATCGGCGCCGCGCTGGTCGGGCTGATCCTGGCGCTGGGCGGGATCGGCCTTCTCGGCAGTTCGCTGCCCCTGACACTCGTGGTCTTCGCGGTCCTGTCGCTCGCCGTCTGGCTGGTGCTGCGCCGGCTTGTTGGCGTGCGTGAAGGGCAGGTGAAGGTCTGGGACAAGGACATCAACGAATAGAGCGTGTCGCGCGCCTGCGGACGAGGCCGGCGCGCTCCGGTGACGCCGGGCTTCGGCGGCGCTGAACTGCCGCAGCCGGATCGGCTGCGCTTTCGCTACTCCCCGGCGAGCCGGGCCTCCGGGTTGAACCGGGTTTCCTCGGTGATCGTGAACTGTCCGCGGGTCAGCTTCTGGATCTTGCCTTGCCGCAGGAGTTGCCCGAACGACCGCAGCCCGGCCTCGCGGCTGAACTCCTCGCCGGTATCGAGATGGGAGATCCGCCGCATCAGGTCTGGCCGCGAGAACAGCTTGTGCCCCTCGACGAAGGCGGTATAGGCCGCCGCCGCCTCAAGCAGGTCGGGCAGATCGGTCGCGCCCATCCGGGCGGCGAAATCGGTGAAGCCGGAATCCCCGGCGTCGGACCGGCCTTCGTCCTCGGGGTCGAACCCGTCTTCTTCCTCGTCGATCCTCTGTTCGGACACCAGGACCAGCGGCGTGGAGACCGGGCGGCGCTCCGACATCGTCGCCGGTTGGTGCGGCTCGGTGCGGTGCGGCTGCACCACCCGGGCGAGATCGTCGCGGTAGTTGCGCTGTTCCTTGGCTTCTTCTTCCTCGGGCTGGATCCGCTTCAGAAGCCGGTCGGCCTTGGTTGCGGCCACCGCCGCCTTCAGATGCGCGATCGCCGAGCGCCTGCGGCTGCCCTCGTCGTCGTCGAGCCGGGTGTTGGTCTGTTCGAGGATCCGGTCGAAGGCCGCGTCCTCGGTGCGGGCGGCATCGAAGCCCGGGCGGCGGTTCAGCGCCTCGGTCGATTCCCGTTCGGCCGCGGCCAGCTTGCGGATCGTGTCCTTGACGCTTTCCTGGTAGGCGTCGGCGGCCGGGCGCGCAGGCGCCTCGGAGACGGGCGCCACGTCCTCCTCTTCGGCAACCTCCTCCGGCTCGTCCGCCCAATCCCGATCGGGGAGAGCTTCCGCAGGCGCTTCGGCCGCCTCATCGGGGAGCGCCGGTTCCTGTGCCTCGGCCTCCGCGGCCAGTTCATGCGCCGCGCGCTTCAGCTTGACGATCCGCGCGGCGAGGCCCATCGATTCCTCCACGTCGCCGTCGGTCGTACCGTCCCAGGTGTCGAAATCCTCGGCGGCTTCCTCCGGCATCTCCGCCGCGGCCTTCACCGCCTGTCTCTCGGGTGCCGGCATGTCCGGCGCTGCGTCCTCGACATCCCCGGCGCGGGGGACGTCCTCGAAATCCGCGTCTTCCACGTCGTCGCGGGCAAAGGCGGCCTCGATCGAGCCGGTGAACTGGCCCTCGCCGCGCGGCCGGCTCGCGGCGCCGCCCGAAACCACGGCCCGGATCCGGTTCAGTTTCGCGGCCACGGAGTTGTCGGCGGCGTCGGGCGCCGGCATGGGCTCGGGCATGGGCGCGGCCGGGGCATCGGCCAGCGCCTCCTCGTCCTCGGCATAGACCGCTTCGCCGGGATCGGCCGGAGCGGGCGCGGCGTCCGGCGGGGCCGGCGCCTCGGCCTCAGGCTCGGAAACCGGTTCGGGTTCGGGCTCGGCAACGGGAGCGGCCTCGGCGACTGGTTCCGCGGCGGGCGCCGGCTCCGGGGCCGGTTCAGGCGCCGGCTCGGGCCGGGACGCGCGCTCTGCCGTAGTGGGCTCGGCCTCCTCGTCGACCTGGCGCAGCACGACGCCGTCGCCCTGGTCGCGCAGCCGCGACACCACCCGGCGCTTCACCTCGCGCTGGGCGATGGAATGCAGCATCTCGGCATCGGGCGTCGGCGGTTCGGCGCCGAAATAGCGATCCTCGGCGGCGAGGTCGCGGAAGTACTCGGCAATCGACCGCATCGTGGAAAACGGGTCGTCGAATCCTTCCAGCGTGCACGAGAAAGTCCCGTACGACACGGTCAGGATTTTGCTCGAGCCTACCATGCGCAAACCTCTCTGCTGTACCCGAACGAAACTAGTTACTGTTTCTTACCTGACAATTGGGAACAGACTGTGGCAATTCAGTGAATTCAATCGGGGTTCGATATTGGTCCGTTTCGGTCATGAGCACAAACGACAAGTTCTCCAACGGTGTCTTTCGGTCGGGGGCGCCCGTGATCCTCTTGGGGGCGGGCGCCGTTACGGCACAGGATCTTGACGCGATCCGGCGGCTGGGGTCGAGCCTCGTGGCCGCGGATGGCGGCGCGGGCACCGCGCTGGAGCACGGGCTGACCCCCGACCTCGTGATCGGTGACTTCGACTCGTTGCCACATTTTGCTACCGAAAGGTTAACGCCCGAAGCATTTTTTCACGTGGCGGAGCAGGACAGCACCGATTTCGAGAAGTGCCTGAGTCGTATCGAGGCGCCCCTGATCCTCGCCTTCGGCTTCACCGGGCGGCGGATCGACCACCAGCTTTCGGTGATGAACGTGCTGGTGCGCCATCCCGACCGGCGCTGCCTGGTGCTGGGGAGCGACGACGTGGTGTTCCACGCGCCGCGACATTTCGCGCCGGATCTCGCACCCGGCACCCGGTTCTCGCTGTTTCCGCTGCGGCCGGTCCGGGGGCGGTCCGAAGGGCTGCGCTGGCCGATCGCGGGAATCGACTTCGCGCCGGGCGGGCGGGTCGGCACGTCGAACGAGGTGACCGGCCCGGTGCACCTAGAATTCGACGGCGACGGAATGCTGATCATCCTGCCACGGGGGGTCCTGCCGGAGGTGCTTGCGGCGCTCGCGCCGCACGGCTGAGCGCGTGTTCGCGCAGGCCGATGTAGAGCCCGGCAGCGATGGTCAGCGCGATCCCGGCCAGCGCCGGGCGGTTCGGGAAGTCGTGGAAGATTATCCAGCCATAACAGGTGGCTACGGGGATCTCGAGATATTGCATCGGGGCCAGCGTGCTGGCCGGGGCAAGGCGCAGGCTCCAGGTCATGGCAAGATGCGCCAGGGTGCCGACCACGCCCATCGCGGCAAGGAGCAGGAGCTGCGAAGCGTCGGGCAGGGCCGGGAGCCCGCCGGCCGCCAGGACCAGCGGCAGGAGGAGCAGGAGCGAGATCGCGCCGCCGGTGACCTGCAGCGCCACCGGGTCGGTCGCCCGTGCGATCCGCCGCGTGACGAGCATGAAACAGGCGAAGATCACCGCCACGGCCAGCGGCAAGAGCGCCGGCGCGCCGATCTCGGCATAGCGCGGCTGCAGGACCAGGAGCGTGCCCGCGAAGCCAACGGCGCAGGCGGCGATCCGGCGCCAGCCCACCTCTTCGCCCAGCAAGAGCCAGCCGAGCAGCAGCAGGATGAACGGCATCACATAGGCGATGGCGATGGCGTCGGCGAGGGGCAGGTAGACCAGCGACAGGAAGATCGCTCCGAGCCCCGCCAGGTGCAGAACCGAGCGCAGCGCCACCAGCGCCAGCACCCGCCGGCGCCAGATCAACGCCGCGCCGGATGCCAGCGCAAGCGGCAGGAGGAGCGCGACCTGGAGGCCGATCCGCGCGACCAGGAGCGTCAGGATCGGCAATTCCGCGCCCAGGAGCTTGGCGATGCTGTCGGCCATCGGCGCCAGCACGCAGAACCCCACCATGAGCAGGATCCCGGCGACCGGACGGTCGGCGGTCACGCCGCCGCCAGGGCGAGCCAGCGGTCGATCAGCTTCTTCTGCATGTTGCGCGAGCGGTTGGCCCAGGCCCGCGCGCCGTCCGGGCGCTCGCGCTGCGCCACCGGGATCGCGTCACGCCGCGGCAGGTCGGCCGTGAAGATCGCGAAGACGATGGGCGCGGCTCCCGGCGCCTCGGCAAAGCCCGAGAGCGCGCTCACGAAGTTCAGCGTCCCGGTCTTGGCCGCCACCTGCGCCCCGGGCGTGCCGACATTCACCGGCTTCAGGAGCTTGGGCAGGAGCCCGTCCGTGCGCGCGCTCTGCATCAGCGTCACCATGTCCCGCGCCGAGATCCGCGAACCGTAGCCCAGTCCGGAATGGTCCACGAGCCCGACCGAGGTGGTCCCGATGGTGCGGTTGTACCACAGGTTCATCGACCGGGCCGAGCGGATCAGGCTGTGCGGCTTGTCGCCCTGCTGCCCGCTCGCCGTCATGCCCACCACCTCGGCAGTGAGGTTGGTCGAATAGCGCAGCATCGAATGCAGGAGCTCGCTCAGGGGGTCGCTCTCGCAGGTGACCAGCACCGTCCCGGCCACGCCCGCCGCGTCGGGCCCGCGTGTGAGCGGAATGCCATGGGCGCGCGCCAGGGTCTCGAACACCTCGGCCGAGTATTCCGCCGGACGCCGCACCGGCAGCCAGCGCGCGCCTTCCTTGCCGAGCGCCCGCCGCGCCACCGTCCAGCGGTCGATCCCGCCGTCTTCCTCATAGGTATAGACCGGCAGCGCGCGGTCCTCGATCCTCATCCGCGCGATCCGCACGCCGGGGCTGAACCGCACGGCGCGCGCCTCCATCGTGGTCGCGTAGCTGTCCGCCTTCTCGCGCTTCCACTCGAAATGGACGCGGTTGTAGTTCAGGTTCAGCCCGCAGATCGCCGGGTTGTAGCTCACATGGTCGGGCTGGTCCGGGTCGATGTGATGCAGGGAGGGCAGGCAGGAGGCGTCGATCCGGAACCGGCCGCGCACCTCGAAGATCCCCTGATCCTTCAGCGCCTGGATCATTCCCGCCATCGCGTCGGAATCGAACGAGGGGTCGCCCGAGCCGCGCAGGATCAAATCGCCGTTCACCCGGCCGTTCTCGACCGGTCCTGTGGCCTCGATGGTGGTGCGGAACCGGAAACCGGCGCCGAGCCGCGACAGCGCGAAATAGGAGGTCGCCGCCTTCGCGACGCTCGCGGGCGGCAGCCGGACGGCGGGGTTCATCGCGTCGATCACCCGTCCCGATTGCGCGTCCACCGCGAGATAGCCAACGGTGCCGCCAAGACCCGCCTCGCGCACCAGGTCACGCCCCGATTCGGGCGCCGGCCGGCTGCCATGGCCGCGCGGGCGCGGGCGGATCGAGGTGAGCGGCGCCTCGGCCAGGGCTGGCCCGGCCGCGGCGGCGGCGAGCCCGGAGAGGACGAAGCGGCGGGAATGGCAGCGCGACATGACGGCGGAATTACACGGCGGAGGCCCGGTCGGGCAAGCCGGCGATTTCAGCGAACTCGATGGACGTTGCGCGAAGGGATCAGCCGGCCCAGTCGCCGCGCGCGCGGATCGCGGTCGAGGAACTCGCGTCCATCGGCACGTTGACAAAGCACCAGGCGGGCGCCGCCGCGCGGCCGAGCCGGCCCGCCGCACGCGCCCGGAGCCGCTCGCGCGCGTATTCGCCCGCCGCGCGGCTCATCCGGGCCGAGATCCGCTGGCCGGGCCGGGCGAGAACGCCGATCGGCACGTGTTCCATGATCCATTCCCAGTTGTCCCACAGATGCAGCGAGGCGAAATTGTCGGCCCCCATCAGCCAGACGAAGCGGACACCGGGATAGAGCGCGAAGAGCCGTGTCAGCGTTTCGGCGGTGTAGCGGGTGCCGAGTCGCGCCTCGATGTCGGTGACCGTCACGCGCGGATGCCGCATCAGCTCCCGTGCCGCCGCCATCCGCCGTTCCAGCGGCGCCGGGCCCTTCGGCTTCAAGGGGTTGCCGGGCGTCACCAGCCACCAGACCCGATCGAGCCCGAACCTTTTCAGCGCCTCGCGCGTGATATGGGCATGGCCCCCGTGCGGCGGGTCGAACGAGCCGCCGAGGAGCCCCACGACCATGCCGGGCCGGGCCACCGGTAGATTTGTCCTGTCCAAGCCCGCCCCCTCGGTCCAAGCCCCTGCGAGACCTAGCAACTTCCCGCTCCCCTGCCAATCGCGCGCGCTTGTCCTCCCGCCAAGGTTGCCGCATCCTCGAGGAGCCCAATTGGAGGAGGTATCCCATGCCGTTCCCGATCCTGTCGCGCTCGCTGGTGCTGATGCTGGCGCTGGCCGCTGCCGCCCAGGCCCAGCAGGCCGCGGATGCCGTCGCGCCCGAGGCCGCGACCGGGTCCGGGGCCGCGCTCCTCTCCGAGGCGGCGCGGGCCGCGCAGGCGGCGAAGGACGCGGGCCAGCCCGTCGAGGGCAAGACCTGGATGGTAGCCGCCGCCAACCCGCTCGCGGTCGAGGCCGGCGCGAAGGTGCTGGACGCGGGCGGCAGCGCCGCCGACGCGATGATCGCGGTGCAGGCGGTGCTCGGCCTTGTGGAGCCGCAATCCTCCGGCCTCGGCGGCGGCGCGTTCCTGGTCTGGTACGATGCCGCCAGCGGAGAAATCACCACGCTCGACGGCCGCGAGACCGCGCCGCAGGACGCCACGCCGCTCCTGTTCCAGGAAGCCGGCGAGCCCATGGGTTTCTTCGACGCGGTGGTCGGCGGCCGCTCTGTCGGCACGCCGGGCACGCCCGCGCTGATGGAGGCCGCGCATCGCCGCTGGGGCCGCGCCACCTGGGCCGGGCTCTTCGACGACGCGATCCGGCTCGCCGACGAGGGCTTCCCGGTCTCCGCCCGTCTCGCCGGCCTCGTCACCGAGGATGCCGAGCGGCTCTCGACCCAGCCCGCGACGGCCACCTATTTCCTCCCCGGCGGCGTTCCGCTCGCCGAGGGCGCGCTCCTGAAGAACCCCGCCTATGCCGCGACCCTGCGCGCCATGGCCGAGAACGGCGCAGACGCGATCTATACTGGCCCGATCGCCGAGGGCATCGTCGCCGCCGTTCGTGGCGCCGAAAGCAACCCGGGTCTTCTCTCGCTCACCGATCTTGCCCTCTACCGCGCCATCGAGCGCGACCCGGTCTGCGTGGCCTACCGGGTCTACGAGGTCTGCGGCATGGGCCCGCCGTCCTCAGGCGCACTGACCGTGGGGCAGATCCTCGGCATGGTCGGCAATTTCGACCTCGCGGGCCTGGGCGCCGACAGCGCCGAAGCCTGGCATCTGATCGGCGACGCCTCGCGCCTCGCCTTCGCCGACCGGGGCCGCTACATGGCCGACAGCGATTTCGTGCCAATGCCGACCAGGGGGCTCGTCGATCCCGCCTATCTCGAGGAGCGCGCCGGGCTGATCGCGGGCGACCGCACCGACGGCTCGGGCGCGCTCGAAAGCGTCGCGCCTGGCAACCCGGCCTGGGACCACGCGCAGCTCTGGGGAGACGACGACGCCATCGAGCTGCCCTCGACCTCGCATATCTCCATCGTCGACCGCTACGGCAACGCGCTCGCCTTGACCACGACCATCGAGAACGGTTTCGGCAGCCGCGTAATGGCGCCGGGCGGGTTCCTCCTGAACAACGAACTCACCGATTTCTCCTTCTCCTCGCAGGACGAGGGCCTGCCCATCGCGAACCGTGTCGAGCCCGGCAAGCGGCCGCGCTCCTCGATGGCGCCGACCATCGTTCTGCGGGACGGCAAGCCGGTGCTGGTCGTCGGCTCGCCCGGCGGCAGCCGGATCATCGGCTATGTCGCCCAGGCGATCCTGGCGCATCTCGACTGGGGCATGGACGTGCAGGCGGCCATCTCCGCGCCACATCTGGTGAACCGCTTCGGGACCTTCGACCTGGAGGAGGGCACCGCCGCCGCCGATCTCGAACCGGCCCTGCAGGCGCTCGGCTACGAGACCTCGGTGCGCGACCTCAATTCCGGCCTCCACGCGATCTCGATCTCGCCCGAGGGGCTCCTGGGCGGCGCCGACCCGCGCCGCGAAGGAATTGCGCTGGGGGATTAGGTCCGGCGCTCGCGACGACCGCGCAGGTCGCGCTTCCGGGTGTTCGGACGGCTCCCGCCCTGCGCCTTCTGCGCCAATCGGGCGGGGCAAGGCAGGGCCGACATCAAGGCTCGGCGCGCGCGATCGCGGCACAACTCCGATTCCACCTAGCTCTGCGTCACGAGCTGGTAGCCCGGCGCGGCGATGGCCCGGACGGTGGTGATCGGCGCGGTGTCGATCCAGGTGGTGCGCTCGATCACGAAGAGTGCCGCGCCCGGGGCGGTGCCGAGCAGCCGGGCGGCGCCGGTCTCGGCCGGGATGGCGTAGAGGCGCAGGTCGCAGCGGCTGTAGGGGCGGTTCAGCACGAGCCATTCGTTGGCGCTTTGCGCGGTCAGGTCGACCGCGCGGATCTCTGGCACGGTGTCGAGACTGATCCAGCGATCCTCGAGGATGTAGGGCTGGCCGTCGGAGAGGTGGAGCGCCTCGACCCGGAGCATCGGGGCAGGGGCGGCGAGGCCGCAGGCGGCGCAGATGCCGGCCGGCGGCACGGCCTCGGCTTGGCGGATAAGCTGGTAGCCGTAGCGCCCGCCCTTCTGCTCGACCTCGCGCCGGATCACGGGGATCTCCAGCATCGCGCGGGTGACCGGGTCGGGGCGCACCCTTGTGCCGCCCTTCCGCCGCCGCTCCACGATCCCGCTGTCGGAGAGGTCCTGCATCGCCCGCTGCACGGTGGAGCGCGCGCAGTTCAGCATCGCGGCGAAATCGGCATCCCGGGGCAGGCGGTCGCCGGGGGCGTAGCGGCCCGACAGGATGGCGTCGCGGATCTCGTCCCGGACGTCCTTCCAGGACAGGCGCGCGTCGGGGCTCATATCTCCTGCCCCAGGTCCGCGAGGGCGGCGGTGAACCCCGCGACGATGGCGTCGCGCCTGATGTGGCGGCCCTCCCGCACCATGTGCCGGCCCGCGCTCCAGACATCGGTGACGCAGGCGCGGCCGCGCCCGGTGAAGATCAGGCTGTCGAGCACAGTGTCGCCGCGCCTTCGGCAAAGGAATTCGTTGTCGGTGGAAACCGCGATCAGGTCGGCGAAGCGGCCCTCGGTGATCGCGCCCGCGTCGCGCCCGGCGGCCTGCGCCCCGGCCGCAGCCGCCGCGTCGAACAGGACGCGGCCGGTGGAGCGCTCCGGGGCGGCCATGGCGGCGCGGCTGCGGTCGCGAAGGCGCTGGGAATAGTCGAGCGTGGCCAGCTCCTCCCAGAGCGCGATGTGGATGTTGGAATCGGATCCCACGCCGAACCGCCCGCCGGCATCGCGGAACCGCGTGCCGTTGAAGATCCCGTCGCCGAGGCTCGATTCGGTGATCGGGCAGAGCCCCGCCACCGCGCCGGTCGCGGCCAGCGCGGCGGTCTCTCGGGCGGTCATCTGCGTGCAGTGGATCAGGCACCAGTCGGGGCCCACATCCGCATTGTCGAGGAGCCATTCGGTGGGCCGTGCGCCGAGATGCGCCTCGACCTCTTCCACTTCGGCGATCTGCTCGGCGAGATGCATGTGGACGGGGCCTTCGGGGGCGATCTCGCGCAACCGGGCCAGCGCTTCGGGCGGGACGGCGCGGAGGGAATGCGGGGCGAGGCCGATCCGGTCGTCGGCGCGGCCCTTCGCGATCAGCGCGGCGCAGTCGCCGTAGAGCCGGGCGAAGAGGTCGCGGTCGCAGCCGAAGCGCGCCTGCCCGCCTTGCAGCGGGCGCCCGTCGCAGCCGCCCTGCATGTAGAGCACCGGCAGGAGCGTCAGGCCGAGGCCGGTGTCCTGTGCCGCCGCGGCGATCCGCTCGGCCATTTCCGGCAGGTCGGCATAGGGGGTACCGCCGCGATCGTGGTGGAGATAGTGGAACTCCGCCACCGCGCCGTAGCCCGCCTCCAGCATCTCCATGAAGACCAGCGCCGCAATGGCCTGCACATGGTCGGGCGTCAGCCGGTCGAGGAAGCGGTACATGAGCCGCCGCCAGGTCCAGAAACTGTCGCTCGGGTCGGGCCCGCGGGTTTCGGTCAGACCCGCCATGGCGCGCTGGAAGGCGTGGCTGTGCAGGTTGACCGGCGCGGGCAGGAGAAGGTCCACCGAACGGAGCCCCTGGGCCGGGCCCCGGGTGAGTCGGGCGATCCGGCCGTTGTCGATGGAGACGCGCAGGTCGTCGACCCAGCCCTCGGGCGTAAGGGCCTGTCGCGCGTGGATTTCCTGCATGGCGAACTCCATTGACAGAATATGTAGCTACATAATACAAACAAGTATGCCCTAAAACAAGGAGCGTCGCATGGCCCGCCGCCTGTCGATCACCAACGCCGTCCTCGCCTGCATGGACGGCCCGGATGGCGGCTACGGGCTGGTTCGCGATGCCGCGCTGCTGATAGAAGGCGACCGGATCCTGTCGGTCGGCCCGGCCGAGGGCGCCGACGAGGTGATCGACGCCAGGGGGCGGCTGGTCACGCCCGCGCTGATCGACTGCCACACACATATCGTCCATGGCGGCAACCGCGCGCGCGAATTCGAGATGCGGCTCGAAGGGGCCAGCTACGAGGAAGTCGCGCGGGCGGGCGGTGGCATTGTCTCGACCGTGGCGGCGACCCGAGAGACCGACGAGGCCAGGCTCCTGGCGCAGGCGCTGAGGCGGGCCGACGCGCTGATCGCCGAGGGGGTGGGAACCATCGAGGTGAAATCGGGCTACGGGCTCGATATCGAAACCGAGCTGAAGATGCTGCGCGTGGCCCGCGCCATCGGGGCGGCGCGACCGGTGAATGTGGTGACCTCGTTCCTCGGCGCCCATGCGGTGCCGAAGGGGATGGCGGCCGACGCCTATATCGACGAGGTCTGCCTGCCGGCACTGGAGGCGGCCCATGCCGAGGGGCTCGTCGATGCGGTCGACGGGTTCTGCGAGGGCATCGCCTTCGATACGGCGCAGATCGCACGGGTGTTCGAGCGGGCGGGGGCGCTGGGCCTGCCGGTGAAGCTCCATGCCGAGCAGCTCAGCAATCTCGGCGGCACACGGCTCGCGGCGGCGCATCGCGCGCTGTCGGCCGACCACCTGGAATACGCGACCGATGACGACGCCCGCGCCATGGCCGCGTCGGCCAGCGTTGCGGTGCTCTTGCCGGGCGCGTTCTACACGCTGCACGAGACAAGGAAACCGCCGGTCGCGGCGTTCCGCAACCACGGTGTACCGATGGCGGTGGCGACCGACTGGAACCCGGGCTCCTCGCCGATGGGCTCGCTCCTGCTCGCGATGAACATGGCCTGCACGCTGTTCGGCCTGACCCCGGCCGAGGCGCTGGCGGGGACCACGCGGAACGCGGCGCGGGCGCTGGGGCTCGCCGACCGGGGAACCATCGCGCCGGGGCAGCGCGCCGACCTCGCGATCTGGGACGTGGAGGCGCCGGCGGAACTTTCCTACCGGATCGGGGTCAACCCGCTCCACAAACGCATTTTCGGAGGGCGGGAATGACCCTGGTTCGGGAGCCCGGCGCGACGGGCCTGGCGGTCTTGGCGGAGATCTGGCGCGAGGGTCGGGCCGCGCAATTGTCGCTCGAGGCGCGGGGTCCGGTGGAGGCCTCGGCGGCACGGGTGCGCGCGGCGGCGCAGGGCGAGGTGCCGGTCTACGGGATCAACACGGGCTTCGGCAAGCTCGCCTCGGTGCGGATCTCGCCCGCGGATACCGAGACTTTGCAGCGCAACCTGATCCTCAGCCATTGCTGCGGCGTCGGCGAGGCGCTCGAGCCCGCGACCACGCGGCTGATGATGGCGCTGAAGCTCCTCTCGCTCGGGCGCGGCGCCTCGGGCGTGCGCTGGGAAATCTGCGCGTTGATCGAGGGGATGCTGGCCCGGAGCGTGACGCCGGTCATCCCGGCGCAGGGCTCGGTCGGGGCCTCGGGCGATCTGGCGCCGCTTGCGCATCTGGCCGCCGTGATGATCGGCGAGGGGGTTGCCGAGCTGGACGGCGAGCGCCTGCCGGGCGGCGCGGCGCTGGCCCGGGCGGGGCTTTCGCCGGTGGTGCTCGGGCCCAAGGAAGGGCTGGCACTGATCAACGGCACGCAATTCTCCACCGCCTGCGCGCTGGCTGCCCTGTTCGAGGCGGAGCGGATGCTGCGCGCGGCGATAGTCACGGCATCGCTTTCGACCGATGCGATCATGGGCTCGACCCAGCCGCTCGAGGCCGAGATCCACGCGCTGCGCGGCCATGCCGGGCAGATCGACGTCGCCGCCGCGATGCGCGCGCTGATGGCGGGCAGCGCGATCCGCGAGAGCCACCGCGAGGGCGATACTCGCGTGCAGGACCCCTATTGCATCCGCTGCCAGCCGCAGGTTGCGGGCGCCGCGCTGGACCTTCTGCGCTTTGCCGCCCGCACGCTGGAGATCGAGGCGAACGCGGTCACCGACAACCCCCTGGTGATCGGGGCGGGGATCATCTCGGGCGGGAATTTCCATGCCGAGCCGGTCGCCTTCGCCGCCGACCAGATCGCGCTGGCCTTGGCCGAGATCGGCGCCATCGCGCAGCGCCGCGTGGCCCTGATGGTCGATCCGACGCTGAGCTTCGACCTGCCGCCCTTCCTCACGCCGGCGCCGGGGCTGAACTCCGGCTTCATGATCGCCGAGGTCACCACCGCCGCCCTGATGAGCGAGAACAAGCACCTGGCCAATCCCTGCTCGACCGATTCGACGCCCACTTCGGCGAACCAGGAGGACCATGTCAGCATGGCCGCTCATGGCGCGCGTCGGCTCGGGCGGATGAACGCGAATCTCGCGGTGATCCTGGGCGTCGAGGCGCTCTGCGCGGCGCAGGGGGTCGAGGCGCGGGCGCCGCTCGTCACCTCCGCGCCGCTGCGGGCGGCGATGGGCGCCCTCCGCGCGGTGGTGCCGGCGCTGGGGGCGGACCGCTACATGGCGCCCGATCTCGAGGCCGCGGCGGGGCTGGTGCGGAACGATGCGCTGGCGCGGGCCGCCGGGGTGGAGGTCGGGCTGTGAGCTTTCTCGAGATCGCCCGCGGCGACGGCCCCCTGGTGCTCGGCCTGCCGCATACCGGCACCGATCTGCCGGCCGAAATCGCCGGACGGCTGAACGCGCGGGGGCAGGCGCTCGCCGACACCGATTGGCATATCCACCTTCTCTACGAGGGCCTCGTGCCCAGCGCGACGACGGTGCGCACGCGGATCCACCGCTACGTGATCGACGCGAACCGCGATCCGGGCGGAGAAAGTCTCTATCCGGGGCAGGACACCACCGGCCTCTGCCCGGTGACCGATTTCGACGGCGCGCCGATCTGGAAGGACGGCGCCGCGCCCGACGCGGAAGAGATCGAGGCCCGCCGCGCCGCGTTCCACGCGCCCTACCACGCCGCGCTCGCGGCCGAACTGGAGCGGGTCCGCGCCCGGCACGGCCATGCGATCCTCTACGATTGCCACTCGATCCGGTCGCGCGCTCCGTTCCTGTTCGAGGGCGTGCTCCCGGATTTCAACATCGGCACCAAGGACGGCACCACCTGCGATCCGGCGATCGAACGCGCCGTGGCGGGAATCTGCGCCGGGGCGGATGGGTACACCTCCGTGCTGAACGGGCGGTTCAAGGGCGGCTGGACGACGCGCCATTACGGCCGTCCCGCCGAAGGGCTGCACGCGATCCAGATGGAACTGGCGCAATCGAGCCATCTCGCCGCCGAGGCGCCGCCCTGGGCGCTCGACGCGGCCCGCGCGACGCGGCTTCGGGCGGTGCTGAAGACGATCCTGAACACCCTGAACGAGTGGAGGCCGGAATGAACGATCCGCGCAAGAACACCCGCGACATCTATCCGCCGACCGGGCCGGAGCTGAACGCGAAGAGCTGGCTGACCGAGGCACCGCTCAGGATGCTGATGAACAACCTGCACCCCGACGTGGCCGAGAACCCGCATGAGTTGGTGGTCTATGGCGGGATCGGCCGCGCGGCCCGGACCTGGGAGGATTTCGACCGGATCGTCGCGGGCCTGAAGGACCTCGAGGCCGACGAGACGCTGGTGGTGCAATCCGGCAAGCCCGTGGCCATCGTGCGCACCCACGCGGACGCGCCGCGCGTGCTGATCGCCAATTCCAACCTGGTGCCGCATTGGGCCAACTGGGACCATTTCAGCGAGCTCGACCGGAAAGGGCTGATGATGTACGGCCAGATGACGGCCGGCTCCTGGATCTATATCGGCACGCAGGGCATCGTGCAGGGCACCTACGAGACCTTCGCCGAGGCCGGGCGGCAGCATTATGGCGGCGACCTGACGGGGCGCTGGATCCTGACGGGCGGCCTGGGCGGCATGGGCGGCGCGCAGCCCCTGGCCGCCGTCTTTGCCGGGGCCTCCTGTCTGGCGGTGGAGTGCAATCCCGACTCGATCGAGTTCCGGCTGCGGACGAGATATCTCGACGAAAAGGCCGAGACGCTCGACGAGGCGCTGGAGATGATCGAAAGCTGGACCAAGGCGGGCCTGGCGAAATCGGTGGGGCTTCTGGGCAATGCCGCCGACATCTTCCCCGAGATCCACCGCAGGGGCATCCGCCCCGATATCGTCACCGACCAGACCAGCGCCCATGATCCGGTGAACGGCTACCTGCCGCAGGGCTGGACCATGGCCGAATGGCGTGCCCGGCGCGAGAGCGACCCCAAGGCCGTCGAGGCGGCGGCCCGCGCCTCGATGAAGGTCCATGTCAAGGCGATGGTCGATTTCTGGAACGACGGGGTGCCGACGCTGGATTACGGCAACAACATCCGGCAGGTCGCCAGGGACGAGGGGCTGGAAGACGCCTTCGCCTTCCCCGGCTTCGTCCCCGCCTATATCCGGCCGCTGTTCTGCAAGGGGATCGGTCCGTTCCGCTGGTGCGCGCTCTCCGGCGATCCGGAGGATATCCACAAGACCGACCGGGCGATGAAGGAACTCTTCCCCGAGAACGCGCATCTGCACAAATGGCTCGACATGGCGCGCGAGCGGATCGCGTTCCAGGGCCTGCCGGCGCGGATCTGCTGGATCGGGCTGGGCGATCGGCACCGGGCGGGGCTGAAGTTCAACGAGATGGTGGCCTCGGGCGAACTGAAGGCACCGGTGGTGATCGGCCGCGACCATCTCGACAGCGGCTCGGTCGCCAGCCCGAACCGCGAGACCGAGGCGATGAGGGACGGCTCGGACGCGGTCAGCGACTGGCCGCTCCTGAACGCGCTCGTCAACACCGCGTCGGGCGCGACCTGGGTGTCGATCCACCATGGCGGCGGCGTCGGCATGGGCTTCTCGCAGCATGCCGGCATGGTGGTCGTCGCCGATGGCACCCCCGAAGCCGCCCGGCGGCTGGAGCGGGTCTTGTGGAACGATCCGGCCTCGGGCGTCTGGCGCCATGCCGATGCGGGCTACGACGAGGCCATCGCCTGCGCGAAGGAACACGGGCTGCGGCTGCCGGGAATTCTCGGGGCCTAGCGCAGGATGCGCTCCGGTGGAAATCCGCGCACCCGGCGCCTTCGGCGCTTGTCTATTGAGTAGGCCGGCTCTGATGCAAGGCCGGAGCCACCGCACGCCATGCCAAGGATGGCGCGCCGGCAGGCAATCACCCGGTTCGGACCCAACCACGGCAACTTGACGCGTTCGGGATTTTCGGCGAGAACGCCGCCGATGGTGATCGACCGGGTAACAGCGGAAGATCTTAATAGGGAACACGGTGCGGAACTGCTGCAAGGCGCCAATCCCGTGACTGCCCCCGCAACTGTAAGCGGCGAGTGGGCTGCATGTGCCACTGGATCCGATCCGGGAAGGCGCAGCACCACACTTGAGCCGCGAGTCAGGAGACCTGCCATCTCGGGCGCAGCCTGCGCCGCAATGCAACTCAACCCGGGCGGGGTGTCCCGGAAGGAGAACCGAGATGGACCACAGGGCCAGCGCCCGTGACATGACCGGACTTTCCCAGCCCCGCGCATCGCTGCGGAGGGCGGGATGCGGACAACGAGCTATCGACCCACACGACTGATCGAATGCCCGAGAACGGGTGGGGTCTGTCCCCATGCCTTCGAGATCGCGCGGCGCCTGCACGCGGCGCTCGGGGCGGCGGGCGGCAGCGTCTCCGATGGGTTCGAGATCACCGGCCATGCGGATACCCCGCAATGCGCCCATCCCTGCCGTCTGACCTGGACGGGCACCCGCGCGGCGACCGAGGTGGTGGGCGTGGCACGGCCCCGGCCCGGCGCGCAGGAGGATGACGCGGGCCCCGGAAGCCGCCTTGCCATCGTCCGGCTGGAACGCGGTGCGTCGGTGCTGGCATGAGCTTTGCGGTTCTGTTCGTCGTTTCGGCCCACGCGCTGAGCAAGCGCGCGCTGGACCGGCTGGAAGCGGCCGCGCTGTCGGCCGCGCACTGCCCCGCCCGCCTGATTCGGCTGGAGGACACCGGGCCGAGCCTGATCGACGCGCTCGACGCGATGCGCGCCGAAGGTTTCGGGCGGATTCGGGTGCAGCCCCTGGGCGTGCCCTTCCCCGAGGGGTTCTTGGCCTGGCTGCCCGGTGTCCTGGCCGATTGGCGCGCCCGCGGCGGCAATCACGATACGGCGCTGGAACTCGGCCCCGACCCGGCCCGTGACGCCGACGCGCTGCGCAACCTCGCCGCCGCGGCGCTGCTGCCGGATGCGCAGTCGCTCCAGGGCGTCGCGCCGCGCCTCGGCAAGCCCGGATGGACCGACCCGCCGGATTTCGAGTTTCACCTCTTGGTCTGCACCGGCCCGCGCTGCGCGATCCACGGCGCGGCCTCCTTCACCCATCTGCTGAAGGAAGAGCTCGCCGCCGCCGGGATCGCCGAGCGCTGCCTGACCACGCGGACCGGCTGCATCTACCCCTGCAACCGTGGCCCCGTGCTGGCGCTCTATCCCCACGGCCATTGGTACCGCCTGCCCGACCGGGCGGCGACCCGCCGCTTCGTGCGCGCGGTGCTGGTCGCGGGGGGAACCGCCGACGACCTGAGATTCCACACGGCACGGGCCGCCCGTGCCCCTGACCAACACCAACAGGAGACGACCCCATGAACCTGAAATCACTGCTGCTCGGCGGTGCCGTCGCCCTCGGCGCGCTGCCGGCCGCGGCGGACGACATCATCCGCATGGCGACAAGTTTCCAGATCCGCTCGATGGACCCGGTCAAACAGGGCTTCTGGATGCAGGAATTCGGCCAGGGCGAATTGCTGATGCAGTTCCAGCCCGACGGTTCCATCACCCCCTGGCTGGCCGAAAGCCTGGAACGGGTGGACGACACCACCTGGATCATCACCATCCGCGACGGCGTGACCTTCCAGAACGGGAAACCGATGGATGTTCCCGCCGTGCTGGCGGCCATCGCCTATCACCGCGAACGCAACAGCGGCACCCAGGCGGTGCTGCCGGCCGAGGCAACCTTCACCCGGACGGGCGCGCGGGAGATCACCGTGGATACCGGCAAGCCGCTGCCGGAGTTGCCGAACATCCTGGCCCATGAAAGCCGCCTGATGATCATCGATGTCGCGCCGGTTCTGGCCGCGGGCGAGGATTTCGAGGCGCTGGACGGCGCGGGCATCCATACCGGGCCCTACCGGCTCGTCAGCCTCGACGACCAGCGCATGGTGGCCGAGCGTTACGAGGGGTACTGGCGCGGCATGCCGGCGATGGAGGGTGTGGAACTGCGCTTTGTCTCCGACGCCAACGCCCGCATCCTCGCGGTGCAGAACGGCGAGGTCGACATCGCGCTCTACCCGCCGATCGCCGCCGCGCCGGTCTTCGCCGCGACGCCGAACCTGAACCTCGCGCTCGGGCCGCTGTCGACCGGCGGCTTTGCCGGCTTCATGGACGTGGCCAACGGCGCCTTCGAGGAGGTCGCGGTACGCCGCGCCGTCATGCTGGCGATGGATTACCAGGAGATCGCGAACGCCGTCTTCCATGGCGCCAAGGCACCCGCGACGGGGCTGTACAACCCCAACTTCCCCTGGGCGGTGGAAAACTACCGGCATGACGTGGAGGAGGCCAACGCGATCCTCGATGCCGCCGGCTGGGAACGCCAGGGCGATACCCGCTCGCGCGATGGCGAAACCCTCTCGATCACCATCATGATCTATCCGCAGCAGCCCGACCTGGTGCCGCTGTCGAACGCCATGCAATCCTACCTGAGCGAGATCGGCGTCGCCTCCGAGATCGTGTCGGTGGACAGCGTGACCGAGGCGGCGATGAACGACCTGGTGGACTGGGATCTGGCGCTGTCGGCGACGGGCACGGCGACGGTGGGCTCGGTCAGCGGCTTCCTGAACCAGTATGTCGCCTGCGGCGCCGAGCGCAATTACGGCGACTATTGCAACGAGAGCCTGCAGGAGCTGATCGGAGCGCTCGACGTGACCATGGAGACGGACCGCCGCAACGAGATGCTGCGCGAAATCCAGCGGATCCTGGTGGAGGACGATCCCTATGTCTTCAACCTCACGATCCTGATCGAGCGGGCGCTGGTCAGCGATGCCTGGTCGGATTATGAGCCGGCGGTCGCCTGGAACCACATCAAGTGGGATACGGCGCCGAACCCATGATCGGTACGATCCGGACATCCGGTCGCGGCGGCATGGTCGCCGCCGCGCTGGCCCGGACCGCCCAGGCGGTGCTGACGGCGCTGGCCGCCAGTGTCATCGTCTGGGCGCTCCTGCCGCTCGCCCCGGGCGACGTGGCCACGCGGGTGCTCCTGGCGCGGGGAGTGCAGGAAATCTCCGCGGCCGAGCTGGACGCCACGCGGGCCGAGCTCGGGCTGAACGATCCGCTGCCGGTTCAGTTCCTGCATTGGATCGGCCGCGTTGTGCAGGGCGACCTTGGCCAGAGCTTCACCAGCCAGGCGCCGGTGACGCAGGAGATACTCGAACGCCTGCCGGCGACGCTGATCCTGCTGGGGCTGGCGCTGGCCCTCTCGATCCTCCTGTCGCTTCTCCTTGCGCTGATCGCCGTCGGGTACCGCGATGGCTGGCCCGACCGGGCGATCCGGCTCTACACCCAGATCGGCGCGGCGCTGCCGACCTTCGTGTTCGCGCTCCTGGCGCTGACCTTCATCGTGGTCGGGCTGCAGATGGGGCGGGTCCTGTCCGATGCCTCCTGGCGCGCGGCCCTGGTCCCGGCCTTCATCATCGGGCTCGACCGCGCGGCGGGCTGGACCCAGCTCCTGCGCGCCGGCCTGCTGGAGGCGATGTCGAGCGGCTATGCCGAGGTCGCCCGCGCGCGCGGCGCGTCCCGACGGCGGATCCTGTTGCGCCATACCCTGCCCAACACGGCCCTGCCGTTCCTGACCGCCATCGGTGTCAGCATCGGCGCCCTGATCGGCGGCGCGCCCCTGATCGAGGCGATCTTCACCTGGCCGGGCCTGGGCGCCTATCTCCTGGAGGCCCTGTCGGCGCGGAACTATCCGGTGATCCAGGCCTATGTGCTGATCGCGGCGCTGTCCTACGTCACCGCGGCCCTGCTGGTGGATCTGATCGCCCTGGCCCTCGACCCGCGGCTGAGGGAGCCGCGGTCATGAGCCTGTTCGACCTCACCCGGCCGGAAGCGCCGCCGCTGGCCGGCGATCGCCATGTCCTGTCGCGGCTCTGGCGGCACCCGTCGGGGCGGGCGGGCCTGCTCGCGGGGCTGGCACTCATGCTCTTCGCCCTCGTCGGAGCGGTCTGGACGCCGCACCCGCCCGACAGGCCCGACTATGCCCGGGCCCTGCACGCCCCGAGCCTGTCGCACCCGTTCGGCACCGACGCCACCGGGCGCGATCTGTTGAGCCGCGCCATGGACGGCGCGCACCGATCCATCGGATCGGCGCTTGTGGTGCTGGGGGCGGTGTTCCTGATCGGCCTGCTTGTCGGCACCACGGCCGGGCTGGCGGGCGGGCCGACCGACATGGCGCTGATGCGGCTGACCGATATCGCCATGACCCTGCCGGGCCTGGTGCTGGCCTTCGCCGTTTTGGGCCTGCTCGGCCCCGGCTTCGTCAACCTTCTGATCGCGCTGATCATCGCCGACTGGGCCTGGTATGCGCGGCTGGCCCGGTCGCTCTCGCTCGATGCGCGGCAGCGGCCGCATGTGATCGCCGCGCGGATGGCCGGCATCCCGCCCTGGCGGATCGTCTGGGGCCATATCCTGCCCGGCGTCGCCCTGCGGCTCGGGATCGTGGCCAGCCTGGCCCTCGGCGGGATGATCGGGGCGATTTCCGGTTTCTCCTTCCTCGGTCTCGGGGTCCAGCCGCCGCGCGCCGAATGGGGCGCGCTGCTGGCCGAGTCGCGGCTCTATTTCTCGCTCGCGCCCTGGCTTTTGGTCGCACCGGCAGGGCTGATCTTCCTGTCCGTGCTCTCGGCCAACCTGATCGGCAACGCGCTGCGCGACCTGGCCAGCCCGAAGGAGGCGTGAATGCAGCCCGTTCTGACATGCAAGGGCCTCTCGGTCGCCTATGCCACCGGCGCGCGGCCGGTGCGCGACATCTCGTTCTCCGTGGCGCCGGGCGAATGTTTCGCGCTGGTCGGCGGCTCCGGCGCGGGCAAGTCCACCATCGCCCGGGCGCTGATCGGGCTGCACGGGCGCGGCACCCGGATCGGCGGCGAGCTGTGGCTGGGAGGACGGGACATGGCCGGCGCGGGCCCCGAGGCCTGGCGCGGCGTGCGGGGGCGGCAGATCGGATTCATCGCCCAGAACCCCTGGTCCGGCTGCGATCCGCTGCGCCCGGTGCGCGACCACGTGGCCGAGGCCTGGCGCTGCCACGCCCTGCCCGCGTCATGGACAGAGATCGCCGCGCGGCTCGACCGGCTGGGCGTCGCCGGGGCCGCGACACGCATGGCGCAGGCGCCCCATACCTGGAGCGGCGGCATGCTGCAGCGCGCCTCGATCGCCGCCGCCGGGGCGCTGGCGCCGCCGCTGGTGATCGCCGATGAGCCGAGCAGCGCGCTCGATGCCGACCGGGCGCAATCGGTGCTCGACGTCTTGCGCGCCCTTGGCAGCGCGGTCCTGCTGATCAGCCACGATATCGGGCTGGTGCTGCGCAATGCCGACCGCATCGGCATCCTGCATGACGGCAGGCTGATCGAACAGGGCACGCCGGATACCCTGCGGCGGAACCCGCAACATGCCCAGACGCGGCGGCTCCTGGCCGCGCTGGATCCGATGCCGCCGCGCCGCACCGCCCCGTTGCCGACGCCGCTGCTCCGGCTCGACGGCATCTCGGCCAGCTATGATCGCGGCCGGGTTAGGGCACTGGAGGCGACGCATCTGGGCATCGCCGCCGGCGAGATCGTCGGTCTGCAGGGGCCGTCGGGCTGCGGCAAGTCCACGCTGCTGCGGATCGCAATGGGGGTCGAGCGCCCCGCCGGCGGCCGGATCTGGCGCGCCGCCGCTCTGGACCGGCCCGCGGCCGTTCTGCCGGTGTTCCAGGATCCGGTGGCGAGCCTCGTCCCGCATTGGCCGATCTGGCGCTCGGTGGCCGAGCCGCTGTCCGCGCCGCACCTGCCGCGCCTGTCGCGGGGCGCGCGCCGCGAAAGGGCGCTGTCGGCACTGGCGACGGTGGGATTGCACGGCATCGACCCCGAAGCCCGCCCGGCGGAGCTGTCGGTCGGCCAATGCCAGCGCGCCGCCATCGCCCGGGCCACGCTCGCCCGCCCGGCGCTGATCGTGGCCGACGAACCCACCAGCGCGCTCGACGGCCCGTCGAGCTGGCAGGTCGGCCGCCTGCTGCGCGAGGCCGCCGATGCCGGAACCGCGGTTCTGGTGGTGAGCCATGACACCGCCTTCCTGACCCGACTGGCCGACCGGGTCATCGCGATGGCGCCCGGGCGGACACTGACCCCGGGCAAGGGCGCGCGCCCGCACCGTGCGGGAGAACCCGCCGGCGGGATCGCCGTTGGAGCGTAGCGGCCGCGGGCGGGGACATCCGCCGATTGGCGTGAACCCGGATGCGGCGGGCGAAGTGACCCGCCCGCCGCGCTCGTTGCGGATCAGAAGTTGACGCTCATCGCGGCCAGGAGCGTCTGGCTCCAGCGATTGCCGTTCAGCCCCTGGTGCCGGGTGTAGCCTAGCGTGATCCGGTTGCCGGAGGGGAGCTGCAATGCGGCCCCCACCGAAGCGGCCGCGTAGGTCGGCTCGTCCACATAGGTGTCCAGATCGTTGACATATTCGTGCTCGAGCCCGAGCGAGGCATTGAACCCCCAGGTTCCGGGCGGCACCTGCTGTTCGATGCCCAGGCCGGCCCAGACCATGCCGTAATCCTCCTCGGTCGCGCCCGACGGGCCGGAGATCTCCCAGAAATTCCGCTGGAAGTTGGCGCCGACGACCGGGCGAAGCACCCAGCCCTCCGGTGCCGCACCGGGCAAGGTCCCGATCAGCTCGGCCTGGGCATAGAACCTGTCGTCGCCCTGGGTCTGCTCAAGAGGGATGGCCGGAATGTTGAGCTCCGTTTCGCCCCAGGAGTATTCGGCGCGCGCGGCTAGGCCCCAGCTGTCGCTGAGCTTGCGCAACAGGTCCGCACGCAGCCCGTAGCCGTCGCGAACCACGGTACTGGGCAGCACGCCGCTTTCCTCGACATCGAAGCGCTCGGCGAAGGCGCCGAAGGCCAGCATCGTGTCGGGATTGGGGAAGGTCATGTACTGGACGATCACGCTCGGATTGGTGGCGTCCTGCTCGACCTGGTTCTCCGCGCCGTCGGGCATGGCGAGCGTGGCGCCGAAGCGCAGGTAGGATTTCCCGTCCGGCAAGGCCCGCAGCCCGTTGAACGACAGGACCGCATCGGTGCTGGCGTCCTCGTACCCGGTGACCGGGCCGCCGCCGCCGGCGATGCCGACGGTCGAGCGCGACAGGCCGACCCGGCCCTGGGTGGTGCCCCATTGCTCGTTCGAGTAATAGGCGCCCAGGAGCCCCGCCTGGCCGAGATTGATCTGCGCCATGACCCCGGGCGGAAGCGCCCCCGGCGGTGGTGGTCCCTCCTGCGCACCGGCGCCTGCCGCGCCGAAGCCCATGGCGAGCGCGGCCATCGCCGCTATCGTCTTGATCGTCATCTGTCCCTCCTCCTCTGTTGGATTCGTCCTGGCGGCATTGCGCCGCCGCGCCGCCCCGTTTCCCGGGGGGGTCGCATCCGGTTGTTTCGTCGATCAGCCGCCGAGCGCGGGTGCCCTGAACCCGCCGAAGACCGCGTCGCAGGCCCGGGCGAAGGCCAGGGTGGTGCGATCCGCGTGAAGCGCTCCGATGATCTGGACGCCGGCGGGGAGATCCTGCGCTTGCGCCGGCAGCGGCCGCACCGTGGCGGGCAGATGCGCCAGCGTGGCGATGCCCGGCCAGAACAGGTTCTCCAGATAGGGCCGCGTCTCGCCGCCCAGGTCCAACTCGCGGTTCATCTGCGCCGCCGGGCCATAGCCGTCCTCGGTCTGGTGCGGGAAGGCGCGGGTCATCGCGACCGGGCAGAGCAGCACGTCATGATCGGCGAACCAGGCGTTCCAGGCGGCGATCAGCTGCGCCTGGCGCTCCATCAGCCCCGCGAACTCGGCCATCGAGCTCCGCACCGCGCGGTTGATCCGGCCCGCCAGGCTGTCCGCGCCATGCGGCGCGGCGGCGGCGGCGTAGGCGTCCAGCTCCGGCGGCGGCAGCCCGGCACCGATCACCGCGAAGAGGGTCCGGAGATAATCGTCGCCGGCCGTGGCCATATGCGCGGGCGGTCCGGAGAGACGCGTGACCCGGGCCCCCTCGCGTTCCAGCGCGTCGGCGAACGCCCCAATGGCGGCGGCATAGGCCGGGTCTACCGGGAACCCGGTCGTCAGCACCGCGACGCGAAAATCGGAAAGCGTCTCGGCCCGTGCCCGGGGCAGCTCCAGCCGCCATGTCCCATCCCCGCCGGCGATGACGTCCAGCGCCAGCTCCAGATCCGCGGCCGAGCGCGCCAGCGGCCCGCATACCGCCAACGGCGAGGGCGCCAGCGCCCCCGGCATCGGCGGGATATGGCCGCGCGACGGTACGATGCCATAGCTCGGCTTGTGGCCCCAGACCCCGCAGAAATGCGCCGGAATTCGGATCGACCCGCCGATATCGCTGCCAAGCTCGAGCGGCGCGAAACCGGCCGCCAGCGCGGCCGCCGCCCCACCGGAGGAGCCGCCGACCGTCCGCTCGAGGTTCCAGGGGTTGCGGGTCAACCCGTGGATCGGGTTGTAGCTCTGATGGTCCGAAGCGGCGACCGGCACGTTGGTCTTGCCGTAGATCACCGCGCCCGCCGCGCGCAGGCGCGCCACCGCATCGGCATCCCGCGCCGGGCGATATCCGGCAAGGTCGGGAATGCCGGCGGTGGCGCGAAATCCCTCCACCTCGAACGTGTCCTTGATGGTCATCGGCAGACCGTTCAGTACCCGGCCCTCGCCGCGCCGCGCATCCGCCTCGCGCGCCGCCGCGCGGGCCGCATCGGCATTGCGCTCGATCACCGCGTTGATCTCGCCATCGAGCCGCGCCTGCCGGTCGAGCAGATGGTCCAGCAGTTCCACCGCGCCGATACGGCCGTCGTTCAGCGCCGCGAGCGTCTCGGTTGCGGTCCAGGAATGGGGATCGGTCATGCCTCGGTCTCTTCGGTTGTTGCGTGTTGGGTGGCGCCGCGCCGTGCCGCGATCGCGGGCCAGAGCCCGCGCGGCGCCAGGAGAAGCACCACAACGGCCAGAAGCCCCATGACGATCCAGTACTGCCCGCCGGTGAAGCCCCAGGCGGTCATCGCCTCGCGCGCTCCGATCAGGATGATCGTGCCGAGCGCCGGGCCGGTCAGCGTGCCGATGCCGCCCACCACGGTGACGAACATCATCGCGATCAGCCAGTTGATCTGGAATGCGTCGTTCGGCGAGATGTAGAGCGCGGTGATGTAATAGAGCGCCCCCGCCAGCGCCGTGCCGGCCGCCGTCAGGGCGAAGTGCATCAGGTGCAGCCCGCGCACGTCGATGCCCGCGCTGGCCGCCGCCGCCTCGTTCTCGCGAAGCGCCAGGGTGGCGAGGCCCAGCCGGGTGCGCAGGAACACCCGGAGCCCCACCATCAGCGCCACGGCGCAGAAGGCCGCGATGGCGAAGACGACGCGCTCGGGTTCGCCGGCGAGCATGTTGCCGCCCGGGCGCAGCACCAGTCCGGACGTGCCGCCGAGCCAGTCCGCCTTTGCCGCGAGCTGCATCAGGATCTCGGCCACGACCCACATGCCGACGGCGAAATAGGCGTGCTTGAGGTGGAACATCACCAGGCCGAGCGGAATGGCGACAAGCCCCACCGCCACCGGCACCAGCGCGAGGACCAGCCAGAGCGGCAGCGCGGTCTCGTTGGCCGCGAGAAACAGCGTATAGGCGCCGAGCCCGACGAAGGCCTGGTGACCCAGCGAGATCTGCCCGGCGAAGCCCGCCAGCAGGTTCCACATCTGCGCCAGAAGAAAGATCACCAGGATCTCGCAGAGCAGGAACAGCGAACCGGACCCGATCAGTGTGGCGCCGCAGATGGCGGCGGCGAGCCCCAGGGCAAGCGCCGCGATTTCCCATGGCCGGATCATGACAGCCTCCCCGTCATGGCGCGGAAGACGAGCACCGCGAAGAAGACCAGGTGCACGTAGAGCAGCCCGGCATTGCCGTCGAAACGGCTGGACACGACCTGGGTCAGCCCCAGCAGCATGCCCGCGCCAAGCGCGCCCCGGATCGAGCCGAGCCCGCCCAGAACCACCACCTCGAAGGCGACAAGCAGATGCGCGACGCCCGAGAACGGCGAGACGCTGGCGCGCATCGCCAGCAGCACGCCGGCAATCGCGGCCAGACCCGCCGACAGGGCGGCCACCAGCGTGTGCACGCGGCGTACCCGCACGCCCATCAGCGCGGCGATGTCGGGCCGGTCGGACAGGGCGCGCACCTGCCGGCCGAAAGCCGTGCGGTAGATCAGGGCGGCCAGCCCGCCGAAGGCGGCCAGCGCGATGGCCAGCGTCACCAGCGGCAGGACGCCCAGCGACAGGCCGGCAATGTCGATCCGCGCCTGCCCCAGCCCGCCGACATCGAGCCCGCGCAGGTCGGCCCCCATGGTCTCGACCAGGAGGTTGCGCAGGATCACCGCCAGCCCGAAGGTGACCAGCATCGGTACCATCGGATCGCGGAACGCCATGGCGCGCTCGATCGCGGCGGCCTGCATCGCCGCGCCGATCAGGGCGCATCCGGCGAAGGCGCCGACCAGCACGGCGGCGAAGGACAGGCCAGGTGCGAGCGCCACAAGCCCCACGGCGAGGAAGGCCCCGATGGTGATCAACTCGCCCTGCGCCAGGTTCACCACGCGCAGGATGCCGAAATTCAGCGCCAGCCCGACGCCGATCATCCCGTAGAGCCCGCCCAGCGTGATGCCCTGGAAAAGTGTCTCGATCAGCCCCGCGATCATGCCGCCACTCCGAAATAGGCTTCGCGGATGCTCTGCGGGGTGGTGCCCCGTGCCGGGCCGCGATGGGATATTCTTCCCTTGAACAGGCAGGCCACCTCGTCGGCGGTGGCGCAGACCCGGGCGATGTCCTGATCGACGATCACCATCGCGGTGCCCTGGCCGCGCACCTCGGCCAGCGCGGCATAGACCTCCGCCACCACCGGGGGCGAAAGGCCCAGCGAGATCTCGTCGCAGAGCAGGATCGACGGGTTCGACATCAGCGCCCGGCCGATGGCCAGCATCTGCTGCTGGCCGCCCGACATGGTCGAGGGGCGCTGGTGGCGCTTTTCCCGGAGGATCTGGAACAGGCGATAGACGCTCGCGACATCCCAGGGGCCGGGCCGGCCGCCGCCGCCGCCGATCAGCAGGTTCTCCTCGACGCTGAGACTGTCGAACAGAAGCCGCCCCTCGGGCACCAGAGCCAGGCCGAGAGCCGAAGCGGCGCGCGGATCGCCGGGGGGCAGGGCGGTGCCGTTCACCTCGACCTTTCCCGTCCAGCCCGGCACCCGCCCGGTAAGCAGCCCCAGCAGCGTCGATTTCCCGGCGCCGTTGGCCCCGACTAGCGCCAGGACCCGCCCGGCTTCCAATGTCAGCGACACGTCGGAAAGCGCCCGGAACGCGCCGTGCCAGGCCGATAGCGCGTCAATGCGAAGCGCTGTGGTCATCGGACACCCCCATGTAGATGGATTGCAGTTCCGGGTTCTCCCAGACCTCGGCGAAGGCGCCGTCATGGGTCTTG
Source organism: Paracoccaceae bacterium (assembly GCA_003605175.1). Classification (GTDB taxonomy): domain Bacteria; phylum Pseudomonadota; class Alphaproteobacteria; order Rhodobacterales; family Rhodobacteraceae; genus Ovoidimarina. The sequence goes on from QWDA01000003.1 coordinate 66,685, forward strand.
GCACCCTTGTCCATCACCATGAGCCGGTCGCAGGTGCCCCGGAGCGCGAAGGGGATGTGTTCGACCCAGACGATGGCCCGGCCTTCGCGCAGCGACAGGACAAGCTCCATGATCGCCTCGATCTCGGGCTCGGTCAGGCCGGCGGCGATCTCGTCCAGGAGCAGCACGCGCGGCCGCGCCGCCACCGCCTTGGCCAGTTCCAGCCGCTTGCGGTCCAGCAGGCCCAGCGCGCCGGCCAGCATCCCGGCGCGTTCGGTCAGGCCGACAAGCGCGAGCACCTCGGCGATCCAGCCCTCGGCCTCGCTGCGCCCCAGGCCGGCACCGAACAGCGCCGGGAGCAGGGCATTCTCGCGCACCGTCAGCCGGTCGAAGCTCTGCGGAATCTGCGCGGCCCGGGCGACACCACTGCGGACCCGCGCATGGACCGGCAGACGGGTGATATCGGTCCCATCCAGGGTGAGCGCCCCGGCGCTCGGCCGGTGATCGCCGGCGAGCAGGGCCAGAAGCGTGCTCTTGCCCGCCCCGTTCGGCCCGATCAGCCCCACGCTGTCGCCGGAGTTCAGGTCGAGATCGACCGCATCCGTCGCCGCGATGGCGCCGAAATTCTTGGTCAGTCCCCGGGCCTGAAGGAGCGGCGCTGCCACCCCTGCCATCACGCGCCGCCGAGCGGCACCATCTCCGCATCGAGCGGGATGGCGGGCATGGTGGCATTGTTCACCACCTGCAGCTCATAGGGATGGCTGCCGCCAAGCCGCCGCCACTGGCCGCCGACGAGGCCGGTGATCGCGACGTTCTTCACCGGGCTCTGGGCGAAGTTCACCGGGCCGACCACGGTTTCGGTGCTGAGCCCGGCGATCGCGTCGCGCAGCGCCTCGGGGTCCAGCGGATCGGCGGACCTGGCGATCGCCGCCAGTCCGACCTCCCAGAGCGCATGGCCATAGCCCAGGGGCTGGGTCCATTGCTGGCCGGTCTCGGCCTCCCATTCCGCGGCAAGCTCCGCCGCCGACTGCCCGGTGATCGACGACCCGAAGGGGAAGCGCGGGGTCCACCAGACCTCGGTGGCGAGCCCGTCGGCCGTGTCGCCGAGCGCGGCCAGCGGGCCGGGGAACAGGAACGCCGCCGCCATCGCGCAGGCCTTCGGCGTCAGCCCGGCCTGCGCCGCCTGGTTCCAGAACGGGATGAAGTGGTTCGGATACATGAAGCCCGACAGGATATCGGTGCCGGCATCGCGGAACTGCGCGATGGCGGCCGAGAAATCGTTGGTCGCCTCCTGGAACTGCCCTGCGGTGATCTCCTGGTACCCGCCGGCCGCGAGCGCCGCGGGCAGGCCGACCTCCGGATGCATCAGCCCCTGGCCGGCCGGGTTGTCGAGATAGAGCGTGCCGACCTTCTTGTTGGTCTCCAGCATGTCGAACATCTGCACGAAGTTCGTCAGGACCGTGTCCGACCCGGCGAAGAAGTGGAACGTGTAGGGGAACCCCTGGCCGGGATTGCCGCCGCGCGGGAACATCCAGCCCTGCCAGGGCAACATGGTCGAGATCGTCGGCACGCCGCGCGCATCGGCCAGCTCGCCGATGGCGATGGCCCCGGCGCCGTCCTGCACCAGGACAAGGTTGCAGCGCTCGCGCAGCACCAATTCCTGCGCCACCGTGGCCGAGCGGGCGATGTCCGACTGGTTGTCGCGGATCACCAGTTCCACGTCGTAATGCCTGCCGCCGTGGTCCAGCCCCGCCGCCAGATGCGCCCTGATCTTCTCGATGGTCCAGCTTTCGGTTTCGCCGAACGCGGCACGGATGCCCGACAGCGATCCGATATAGCCGATCTTGATCGTCGATCCGGCGGCCCGGGCGATGGCCGGGGCGAACAGCCCCACGCTCGCCGCCGCGCCGCTTCTCAGCACGCCGCGGCGGTTCAGAACCATTGGCTTTCCATGTCCGCTCATCCCGTTCTCCCGTGTCGCGGCTGTCCGGTTGCGCCCGGCAGCTCAAATGTTACCAGTGGTCACATTAATCGCGATTCGTATTGCATCCGTCAATGGGTTTGGTTCCGATAGGCGCGAGAACAGGCGACGGGCGCGCTCCGCGCCGGCCCGGTCGGAGGAACAGATGAACACCGTGACAGCCAAGTCCAGGAAGTCGGGCTACCATCACAACGACCTGCCGAGTGCCTTGATCGAAGCCGCGCTGGTGCTGATCCTCGAACGCGGCGGGCCGAGTTTTTCCCTGCGGGAACTCGCGGCAAAGGTCGGGGTCACGCACCCGTCGGTCTATCGCCACTTCAAGGACAAGGCGGCGCTCCTCGATGCGCTCATGCGGCACGGCTTCGACGAATTGCGCCGCTATCAGCGCGTCGAGCAGGGCAGGGCCCCGCAGACCCCGCTGGAGCAGCTCATGGCGCTTGCGCGGGCCTATATCCGTTTTGCGCAGGACAATGCGGGGTTCTTTTCGCTCATGTTCGGAAACGCCCCTGTACAGGACGACAAGGCCAGCGGACGGAGCGCGTTCAATCGGGATGCGCTTGCGGCGCTCCTGCGCGCGATCCAGCGCTGTCAGGAGGCCGGGATCCTGATCCCCGGCTCGCCCCTCCGCATCGCCGGTTTCCTGGTTCTGGCGCCGCATGGCCTGGCGAACTACACGGCCCACGATGACGCCGACCCGCTGACGGTCATGGACATCGAAGAAGTGGCTTGGCTCTCCCTGGTGCCGTTCCTGGTCGACCGCCCGTCGTCCGAGGAGATCTCGCGGACCTATCTCGCCGGCCCGGCGAACGATCCGCGCTGACGGGAAAGCGCGGAAGAACCGGGCCGCGAAACCTCGCTTCGCGGCCAGGCGCGAGCCGTCCGTTCACGGACATTCCGCAACTCCGGGAGCCTGAACGGCCCGCACTGTCTCCGGATTCTCGACCCCCGAAAAACCCGGTTGCCGAAGTGTATGTTATAAGATAACAAATCGGCGAAACCTGATCCCGAAGGGAGTTCGCTTGAGAAAACAGAGCAGCCAGCGACAGGCGGAAGTTCTTGATGTGCTTCAGAAAACCGGCCGCCCCATGACGGCATACGAGATTCTGGATCAGCTCAAGAACGAAGAGGCCGGGCTCGCACCGCCGACCGTGTACCGGGCCCTCACGGCCCTGATGGACGAGGGCCGCGCGCATCGGCTCGAATCCCTCAACGCCTTCGTTTCCTGCCAGTGCGCGCATGTGGACCACGCCCCCGTTCTCGCGGTCTGCGACGATTGCGGTTCGGTCGAGGAACATGCGGATGAAATCGTCATGGACCGGTTGACCGCGATCACGCGGGCGACCGGGTTCCACGCCCGGCGACATGTCGTCGAGGTGCACGGATCCTGCGGCGCCTGCGCCGCCTGATCCAGCAACCAGGTAGATGAAACCAACAGCCCGGGGAGCGCCTCTCCGGGAACGGAGAAGACGTGCCATGCCTGATATCGCCGTGAGAGCCGGAAGCTCCGCCGGTTCGACCGCCGCCGATCTCGCCACGCCGCTGGAGATTTCCGCATGACCGACACCCGGCTTCCCGTGACCGTACTTTCCGGCTTTCTCGGTGCCGGCAAGACCACCCTGCTGAACCGCGTGCTGAACAACCGCGAGGGCCGGCGCGTCGCGGTCATCGTCAACGACATGTCCGAGGTGAACATCGACGCCGACCTCGTGCGCGCCGATACCGAACTGTCCCGCACCGACGAGACGCTGGTCGAGATGTCGAACGGTTGCATTTGCTGCACGCTCCGCGACGACCTGCTCCAGGAGGTGCGCCGCCTCGCCGCCGAGGGCCGTTTCGACTACCTGCTGATCGAATCGACCGGCATTTCCGAGCCGCTTCCCGTTGCGGCGACCTTCGACTTCCGCGACGTGGCGGGCGAAAGCCTGTCGGACGTGGCCCGCCTCGACACGATGGTCACGGTGGTCGATGCCGTGAACCTCCTGCGGGACTATTCCAGCCACGACTTCCTGCGCGACCGGGGCGAGACGCTGGGCGAGGAAGACGACCGGACGCTCGTGAACCTGCTCGTGGAGCAGATAGAGTTTGCCGATGTGGTGGTCCTGAACAAGGTCGCCGATGCCGGCCCCGAGCGCACCGACGCCGCCCGCAAGATCATCCGCAGCCTCAACGCCGATGCGCGGATCATCGAGACGAATCACTCCGCTGTCGCCGCCGACGCGATCCTCGACACCGGCCTCTTCGATTTCGAGAAGGCGCAGGAGCATCCGATGTGGGCAAAGGAGCTCTACGGTTTCGCCGACCACGTGCCCGAGACCGAGGAATACGGCGTCGTGTCCCATGTCTATCGCGCCCGGCGGCCGTTCGAGCCGGAAAGGATCCTCGCCGTCCTGAACGGAGATCTGCCCGGCGTGATCCGCGCCAAGGGGCATTTCTGGATCGCGACGCGGCCCGACTGGGTGGCCGAGTTCTCGCTCGCCGGGGCACTGTCTTCGGTGAAGCCGCTCGGCACCTGGTGGGCCGCGGTCCCGAAGGCGCGCTGGCCCGATCACGAAGGCGCCCGCGCCTACATGGCCGCGCATTGGGCCGAACCCTGGGGCGACCGGCGGCAGGAGATCGTCTTCATCGGGGCAGGGATCGATTGGCCCGTCCTGAAATCCCGGCTGGATGCCTGCCTGGTGCCCGCGCATCTGGCACCGGGCCCCGAAGCGCTGCCCGACCTGCCCGATCCGTTCCCGCTCTGGCGGCGGGCGGAGGCGGCATGACGACCTTTCCTCCCCGGATCGCCATGGCAGTGACCCGGAGCGCCGATCCGCGGGTGCTGCAGAGTCTCGGTATGGAAGGCGTCTCGCTCGCCCTGTGGACCCGAGACCTGCCCGAAGACCTGGCGGCCGCGCTCGACGCCCTGCCGGCGGAACGTCTGCCCCGGTTTCGCGGCAGGTGCGCGGCGCGCGACGTCGCGGCGGCGATCCACGCGGCCTGCGCGGAAGCGGGGTCGGGCGAATGCGCCGCGCTTCTGGCCGCCGAGGTCGGGGCGCTCGCCGATCATGCGATGCGGATCTTCGCATCCCCCCTGCTGGAGCTCCGGCTCGACGTCACCGAGGGGCAGCCCCGCCCGGCATGGCATGTCGACGCGGTGCTCGGCCGGCTGCTCTGCACCTTGCGGGGGCCCGGCACCGAATACGGGCCGATTGGGCCGGATGGCGCGCCGCGATCCATCCACCGCATGGCGCGCGGCGCGGTCGGTGCCTTCCGCGGCGCGCTCTGGCCGCGGCAGGAACTCGCCGCCATCGTCCACCGGTCGCCGCCGCGCTACGCCGGCGGCCCGCGCCTGCGTGTCGCGATCGACCCGGTCGAGGATGCGGGTTCCTGCTGATGTCGCGCGCATCCAATCTCGGGGCGACCCGGCTCAGACCGCGCAGGCGCGCCGAGGATCCCATGCGCGCCTTCGACGCCCTGCCGCCGCCGCTGCGCCGCTGGATCGCGGGGGCCGCCCTGCCGTGGTCGCCCGCCTCCTGCCGCCGGATCTGGCTGCGCGCGCGTTCGCGGGGCGAGCCGGTCGAGGCGATCCTGGCCCGGCTGGACCGCGCGCAGGAGACCTGCCTCGAACGCGACAGCATCAGCATCACAGGCCCGGCCCGCCGGCCGGGCAGGGACCATCACCAACAGGACAGCTCACGATGATCCGATCCACATTTCTTGCAACCGCCGCCCTCGCGCTGCTCGCCGGACCCGCGCCGGCCCAGTCGGACGACAGGCTCGATGTCGTCGCCCAGTTCGAGATCCAGGCGCCCGAGCCCTCGACCAGCGGCTACATCTTCACCCGCATGGGCATTGCCGAGACGCTGGTGAACGCCGACGCCGAAGGGCATCTCATCCCCGGTCTGGCCACCGATTGGGCGGTGTCGGAGGACGGGCTGACCTGGACCTTCACCCTGCGCGACGGCGTGCGCTTCCATGATGGCACGGCAATGACGGCCGACACCGTGGTCAACGCGCTGGAGATCGCGCGCGGCAAGCCCGGTCCGCTGGCCGACCTGCCGATCACCGGCATTGCGCCGGGCGAGGGGGCGATCACCGTGACCCTCTCGGAACCCCTGGCCGCGCTTCCCGCCTATCTGGCCGAGTTCCGCTCCCAGATCCTGGCGCCCGCCTCCTACGGGCCCGACGGCGCGGGGGTCGAGATCATCGGCACCGGCCCCTATCGCATCACCGCCATGGCGCCGCCGCTCAGCCTCGATGCGACGGCCTTCGCGGATTACTGGGGCCCGCCGCCGCATATCGCCGATGTCGGCTATTCCGGGGTCAGCCGGGTGGAAACCCGCGCCCTGATGGCGGAATCCGGCGAGGCCGATTTCGTCTTCGGCCTCGATCCGGCCAGCGTGTCGCGGCTGGGCATGCTCGACAGCGTCGAGGTCCTGTCCGTCCCCATTTCCCGCACGCTGCTGATCAAGCTGAACGCGACGCATCCGTTCCTGGCGCAGCCTGAGGCCCGCCGGGCGCTCAGCCTCGCCATCGACCGCGCGGGCATCGCGCGGGCGGTGCTGCGCTATCCCGAGGGCGCGACGCAATTGTTCCCGCCCGCCGTCGCGGGCTGGCATGACGATGCGCTCTCGCCGCTCGGCCATGATGTCGGGGAAGCCCGGGCGCTTCTGGCCGGCCTTGGCTGGCAGGAAGGCAGCGATGGCATCCTTGTGCGCGACGGCAAGCGTTTCGCGCTGACGCTGACCACCTATCCGGACCGGCCCGAACTGCCGCTGGTCGCCGCCGTTCTGGAACAGCAGTTCCGCGCCATTGGGGTCGAACTGACGATCAACAGCACCAATTCCTCCGAGATCCCGGCCGGGCACCAGAACGGCACGCTCGAACTGGCCCTGCTCGCACGGAACTTCTCGCTGATCCCCGATCCGATCGGCACGGTGCTGTCGGATTATGTCGGCAATGGCGACTGGGGCGCGATGAACTGGCGGAACGCGGATTTCGCGGCGCTGGTGCGCGGCATTGCCCGGGGCGTGGGGGGCGATCGGGAACGCGCCGGGGCCGCGGCCATCCTGCAGGCCGAACTCCCGGTCATCCCGATCGCCTGGTACCGGCAGACGCTGGCGGTCTCGGACAGGGTCGAGGGCGCGACCATCGACCCGTTCGAGCGCAGCTTCGGGCTGCAATACATGCGGTGGGCGGAATGAGCGCGCTCGCCTCCCGGCTGGTGCAGGCGATCATGGTGGCGCTCCTGATCGGGGCCGCGACCTTCGCCATGATGCGCAGCCTGCCCGGAGACGCCGCCTGGCGCATCGCGGCGGGGCGCTACGGCTATGACAATGTCGACGCCGCCGCCGCCGATGCGGTGCGCGCGGAGCTGGGTCTCGGCGGCCCGGCGCTGCCCGCGCTCCTGCAATGGCTGGGCGATCTGGCCCGGCTCGATTTCGGCACTTCGCTGGTCACCGGACGGCCCGTCGCCGCGGAGATCGCGCATCAGCTCGGCGCCTCCGCGTCGCTGGCGCTGGTGGCGGTGCTGCTGTCGCTCCTGATCGGGCCGCCGCTGGGCATCCTCGCGGGGCTCCGGCCCGGCGGCCCGCTCGACCGGGGATTGCTCGTGGCCTCGACCGGACTGAAGGCGGTGCCGCAATTCCTGATGGCGCTGGTGCTGATCGTGGCGCTTGCGGTGCAGCTCCGCTGGCTCCCCGCCGCCGGCCATGGCACGGCGCGGCACTTCATCCTGCCGGGCCTGACCCTGGCTCTCGGCCTTGCCGCCGTGAACGCCCGGATCGCGCGGGACGCGATGGCGCGGATCGCCGCGATGCCGTTCTGGCGCTTCGCGCAATGGAAGGGGCTGTCGGAGCGTCAGACGCTGATCCGCCACGGCTTGCGGAACGTCTCGGTGCCGCTGATCACCTATCTGGGCCTGCAATTCGTGACGCTGGTCGAAGGCGTCATCATCGTCGAGTCGATCTTCGGCTGGCCGGGCATCGGGCACGCGCTTGTGCACGCGATCTTCTCGCGCGACGTGCCGATGGTGCAGGGCACGGCGCTGGTGCTGGGACTCGGCTTCGTCGTGGTCAACGCCGCGATCGACCTCGCGGTGCGGCATCTGGACCCGAGGGTCGCGGCATGAGCGTCGTCGAAATTCACGGCGCGCGCCGCCCTTCGCTCCCGCTCGCGCGGATGACCGGCGCCACGCTCGTCGTCCTCGTCGTGCTATTCGCCCTTGCGGGGCCGCTGCTCGTTCCGGGCGATCCGTTCGCGCAATCCCTGATGAAGGCCCTGGCCGGACCGGAGGCGGCGGCGCCGCTCGGATACGACCATCTCGGCCGGTCCGTCTTCCACCGGCTCGCCCACGCGCTGCGCCTGTCGCCCCTGATCGCGCTCGCGGCGGTTGCAACGGCGGGGGCGGCCGGGCTGCTGCTGGGCACGCTGGCGGCGGCGCAGGGCGGCTGGGCCGACCGCATCCTCACCATGCTGGCCGATGCGCTCCTGGCTCTGCCCGGCCTGCTCCTGGTGCTGATCGTGCTCGCCATCCTGCCCGGCACCGCGCTCGGTTTCTGGGCCGGCCTGTCGCTGGTGCTCTGGGTCGAGTTCTTCCGGCTCACCCGCGCCGCCACCCGCGAGACCCTGGCCTCGCCCGCGGTTCAGGCATCGCGATTGCTTGGCTTTGGCCCGGCCTATCTGTTCCGCACCCATGTCTGGCCCGAGATCGCGCCGATGATGCTGACCGCCGCGGCCTTCGGCACGGCGACGGCGATCATGGCCATCGCCGCCCTGGGCTTCGTGCATGTGGGCATGCGCGCGCCGACACCCGAGCTCGGCCTGATGATGGTCGAGCTTCTGCCCTATTGGCGCGAGGCGCCGCTGGCGCTGCTGTCGCCGGTCCTCGCCACCTTCGCCCTGCTCCTGGGCCTCACCCTCCTGGCCGGGAGCCGCGAGACATGACCCTTCTGAAAGCCGAAGACATTTCGGTGCGCGACGGCGGAACCGTGATTCTGGAACCGCTGTCGCTGCAGCTCGACCCCGGAGAGCCGCTGGTGATCCTGGGCGAGACCGGATCGGGCAAGAGCCTGATGGCGCAGGCGCTCATGGGCACGCTGCCGCCGGAACTCGACGCGAAGGGCCGCATCGCCATCGGCACGCAGGTCCTGAACGCCGGCGCGCCGGCGCGGTTTCGCGGGCTCTGGGGGCGCGAGATCGGCGTGCTGCCGCAGGAACCCTGGCTCTCGCTCGATCCGCTGATGCGCGCGCGGGATCAGGTCGCGGAAACCCATGCGCTTGTGCGCGGGCTGCCTCGCGGCAAGGCGCGGGCGCGGGCGGGCGCCGATCTCGCGGCGCTCGGCCTTGGCGGGTCGGAGACACGGTATCCGCACGAATTGTCCGGGGGGATGGCGCAGCGTGTGGCAATCGCCGCCGCGCGCGCCGGTGGGGCGCGGATCGTGATCGCGGATGAGCCCACCAAGGGGCTGGACGCGGCGCGGCGCGACGATGTCGCGGCCCTGCTCCTCACCGAGATGGGCGAGACCGGCGGGCTTCTGGTGATCACCCACGATCTGGCGCTGGCGCGCAGGCTCGGCGGCCGGGCGATCGTCCTGCGCGCGGGCGCGGTCGTGGAATGCGGGGCGACGGATCAGGTCTTCGCGGCGCCGAAGGCACCCTACACGAAGGAATTCTTCGCCGCCGATCCCGAGCGCTGGGCGCCGCGGCGCCATGCCGCCCGCGGCGGTCCCGCGGTGGTCTCCGCGAAGGGTCTCGCCCTGTCGCGCGGCGGCCGCACGCTTTTCGAGGATGTTTCCCTCGAGATCTTCCAGGGCGGGGTGTTCGGCGTGACCGGTCCCTCCGGCTGCGGGAAATCCTCTCTGGGCGATGCGCTCCTCGGGTTGATCGACCCGGCCCGGGGAACGGTATCGCGCCGTTCGGGCAATCATCCCAATGACTTCCAGAAGCTCTACCAGGATCCGGTCGCGGCCTTCCCGCGCAAGCGCACGCTCGGCCAGACCATCGCCGACACCGCGCGGCTTTGCGGCGCGCGCCCGGGCGAGATCGAAACCCTGCGGGACCGGCTCGGCCTCGCGCCCGGCCTTCTGGCGCGCCGCCCCGGCGCGGTTTCCGGCGGCGAGTTGCAGCGGCTGTCGCTGCTCCGGGTCCTGCTCAGGAACCCGAGCTTCATCTTCGCGGATGAACCGACGTCGCGGCTCGACCCGATCACCCAGGCGCGGGTGATCGCCCTTCTGACCGAAACGACGGAGCGGGATGGCACGGCCCTCCTGCTGGTCAGCCATGACGCGGCCCTGATACGGAACACGGCCGATACCGTCCTGGCGCTGGCGGCGCCGCGGCCCCCGTGCCGCCCCGACGCCGCCCTGGCGCGGCGCCGTGTCGCTTCGACGTTGCACTGATGCGAAATACGTCCAATAGCAAAGGTAAGGACCCATCATGAAAACCATCCACCTGGCACTCCTGGCGTCGGTCGCCGCCACGCCGATCCTGGCGCAGGAAACGCGCGAGTTGGGCGCCCATGTTCACGGCGTCAGCACGCTGGAATTCGCCGCCGAGGGCGGCATGGTCGAGATGAACCTGCACGCGCCCGGCATGGACATCGTCGGCTTCGAATACGCGGCGAGCACCGATGCCGACAAGGACGCCGTCGCGGCGGCGGTCCGCACCCTGCTGCTGCCCGAGAACATTGTCGCGCTCCCCGCGGCGGCGGAGTGCCGGCTGACCGAAGCGCTGGCCGGTCTGCACGGCGGCGATCGTCACCATGAAGAGGGCGAAGACCACGACCATGCCGAGGGCGAGGGCCATGAGCACGGCCACGGGCACGGGCACGAGGACCATGCCGAAGGCGCGGAGCATGACCACGAGGAAGCCGCCGGGCACAGCGAGTTCCACGCGCGATACATCTTTGACTGCGCGCATCCCGAAGCGCTCACGACGGTCGGCTTCCCGTTCTTCGAGCGGTTCGGGAACGCACGGGAGATCGAGGCGCGATATGTCACCGACGCGGGCGCCGGCGCCGCCGAAATCGGCCGCGATGCCGCGAAACTGAGCCTGGACTGAGCATGACGGAACCCGCCCTTGCCCTGACCGATGTCGCCTTTGCCTGGCCGGGCCGGGGCGGGTTCTCGCTTGCCTGTCCCACCTTCGAGATGGCGCCGGGCGAGAGCGTTCTGCTGCTCGGCGCCAGCGGATCGGGAAAATCCACGCTCCTGTCGCTGGTCTGCGGCATCGTCGCCGCGGATGCCGGAACGGTCCTGGTCGACGGGACCGATCTCGGCGCCATGCGCGCCGGCGCCCGAGACCGGTTTCGCGCCGAGCGGATCGGCGTGATCTTCCAGCAGTTCAACCTGCTGCCCTATGCGCGGGTGGCGGACAACATCCTGCTGCCGTTGCGCTTCGCGCCGGAACGCAGGGCACGGGCCGGCGACGCGGGAACCGAGGCCGAGCGGCTTTGCGCGGCCCTCGGTCTTCCCGGCGATGTACTGGCGACGCCGGCGGGACGGCTGAGCGTGGGCCAGCAACAGCGCGTCGCCGTGGCGCGCGCCCTGATCGGGGCGCCGCCGCTGATCGTCGCGGACGAGCCGACCTCGGCCCTGGACGCGGAGACCCAGGACACGTTCCTCGGCCTGCTGTTCACCCAGGCCCGCGAGGCCGGCTCGTCGCTGCTCATGGTCAGCCATGACGAACGCCTGGGCGCGCGCTTCGACCGGGTCATCCGGCTCGAGGAAATCGTGACGACCGAAAGGCTTGCTGCATGATCCTCCGTCTCGCCATCGGCTCGCTCTGGGCCCGCGCGCTTACCGTGGGCATGACGGTGCTGGCCATCGCGCTCTCGGTCGCCCTGTTCCTCGGGGTCGAGAAGGTCCGCACCGGGGCCCGCGCGAGTTTCGCCGACACCATATCCGGCACCGACCTGATCGTGGGCGCGCGCTCGGGCTCGGTGCAACTGCTGCTCTATTCCGTCTTCCGCATCGGCAACGCCACCAACAACGTGACATGGCAGAGCTACCAGGACATCGCCGCACGGCCCGAGGTGGACTGGATCGTGCCGATCTCGCTCGGCGACAGCCATCGCCAGTTCCGCGTGATGGGCACGACGCAAGGGTTCTTCGAACACTACAGGTATCGCGGCGGCCGGTCGCTGGAAATCCCGGAGGGCCACGGGCTCGATGACCTCTACGACGCGGTCATCGGCGCGGATGTGGCGGCGACTCTCGGCTATGCGGTGGGCGACCCGATCGTCGTCTCGCACGGCCTCGCCTCCTTCACCGCGCATGACGACCAGCCCTTCCGCGTCGCCGGGATCATCGCCAGGACAGGCACGCCGGTCGACCGCACGGTGATCGTCAGCCTCGAGGCCATCGAGGCGATCCATGTCGACTGGCAGTCCGGCGCGCAGATCCCGGGCCAGACCACCCCGGTCGAAGTCATCCGGCAGATGGACCTGACGCCGAAGGCCATCACGGCCGCGCTCGTCGGCGTCAAGTCGCGCCTGCAGATCTTCGGCCTGCAGCGCTGGGTCAACGAATACCCGGAGGAGCCCCTGCTGGCGGTTCTCCCCGGCGTTGCGCTGGGCGAGCTGTGGCAGATCGTGGGCGTGGCGGAAACGGCGCTGATGGGCGTCTCAGTTATGGTCGTGGTCACCGCGCTTCTCGGGATGATGGCGATGATCTTCTCGAGCCTGGGCGAGCGCAGGCGCGAGATGGCAATCTGGCGGGCGATGGGCGCGCGCCCCGCAACGATTCTCGGCCTCCTGGTGCTCGAGGCCGTGCTCATGGCGGCGGCGGGCGCCGTGCTCGGCCTGGCGCTGCTCTATCTGGGGCTCGCCCTCGCGCGGCCCTGGGTCGATGCGGCCTTCGGTATCTGGCTGCCGATCGAGCCACCCGCCGCCCGGGAGCTCTGGGTGCTCGCGGGCGTGATCGGGGCCGCGGCGCTGGCAAGCCTGCTGCCGGCGCTCAGGGCCTACCGCCTCTCGCTCGCGGATGGCATGATGGTGAGGATATGATGACTGCCCCCCAATTCACACGTCGCCGTTTCCTGCTCGTCTCCGGGGCGGGTGCGCTTCTGCCGGCTGCGGCGAAGGCATCCCCGTTCCGCGAGATCAGATGGGAAGATCTGATCCCGCCCGGCGTGCCTTACGCCGAGATCATCGGCGAAGGTGAGATGGACGCGCGGAACGATACCTGGAACCCGGTCTTCGACGAGAACGCGACCAAGCTGAACACCGCGCTCGATGGCGCGTCGGTCAAGCTGCCGGGCTACATCATCCCGCTGGAGTCGGGCGCCGATGGGGTGACGAGCTTCGTGCTGGTGCCCTATGTCGGGGCCTGCATCCACGTGCCCCCGCCGCCGCCGAACCAACTGGTCTTCGTGACGACCGCCACGCCCTGGCCCTCGGACAACCTGTGGGACGCGATCTGGGTCTACGGCCGTCTGAGCGCGCGGCTGCAATCGACCGAGATCGCCGAGATCGGCTATCAGATCGAGGCGGAAAACATCGAGATCTACGAGTGGTAGGGCCCGATCCACTCAGGCGGCGTTTCTGTTTCGGCCTCGCGGGGCTGGCGGGGCTGACGGCAACAGGCCTGCGCGCCGAAGAGATCGTCGATCTGTCGTGGCGCGATCTGGTCCCGCAGGGCCAGATGTCCCTTCCGGCAGAGCTTCAGGGCCTGATGCCGCATGACGAGGCCGCCATGGCAAGCCGGCAGCCTCCATCGTCCGGGGTCCGCACCGATTGGAACGGCCGCACGGTGCGGCTTTCGGGCTACATGATCCCGCTCGACTACGACGGCACCGGCGTCACCGCGTTCATGCTGGTGCCCTATGTCGGTGCCTGCATCCATGTCCCGCCGCCGCCGGCGAACCAGCTCGTGCTCGTCACGGCCGCGCAGCCCTACGAATCCGACGGGCTGTTCGCCGCGGTGACCGTGACGGGCATGTTCGGAACCGCATCGACCTCGACCCAACTGGCGGAGGTCGGATACGCCCTCTCCGCGGACCGCGTCGTACCCTATCGCAGGCAGTGAGGCCGGGCGCGGCTCATCCGTTCCCCGGACCGGCACATTGGGGGCGATCAGCGAGAGCCGGATGCGTTTCCTCGGAACGGGAGTTGTGCCGCAATCGCGCGCGCTCCCCCGTCCCGATGACGGCGCTGCCTTGCCCCGCCCGATCCGCATCGAAGGCTGCCCATGCGAGTGCTTCGGTGCATCGGAAGGTGATGTCGGCCTCGCGCGCGCGTTTCCACCGGAACGCATCCCGATCTGGCCCGTGCGCGGCACGATCCACGCCGCCTATATCGCAGAGCCGCGGGCGCTGGCGCATGCCTCGGGCCGGATGGCCAACTCCGGCCCCGCCGCGCGCAGGCCGCCAGACCTTGCGCGACACGCCGCCGAGCCTGGCCGCACCGGGGCCGCCCGCCTATTGGGTGGCGGGGGCCTCCATCGGCGCGATGCCCAGCTTCCGGAACAACGCGCTGTCCTTGTCCTCTCCGGGATTATCGGCGGTCAGCAGCGTGTCGCCGACGAAGATCGAATTGGCCCCGGCGAAGAAGCAGAGCGCCTGCATCTCGTCGCTCATCTCGGTGCGGCCGGCCGACAGGCGCACATGCGCGCGCGGCATCAGGATGCGGGCCAGGGCGATGGTGCGCACGAAGTCGATCGGGTCGATCGGCGCCGCATCGCCCAGGGGCGTGCCGCCGATCGGGATCAGCATGTTGATCGGCACGCTCTCCGGTGGCTCCGGCAGATTGGCCAGGCTCACCAGCATGTCGACGCGGTCGGCAACACCCTCGCCCATGCCGAGGATCCCCCCGCAGCAGACCTTCATGCCGCTGGTCCGGACATTGTCGAGCGTTTCCAGACGGTCGGCGAAGCTCCGTGTGGTGATGACCTCGCCATAATAGCGCTCGGAAGTGTCGATATTGTGGTTGTAGTAATCCAGGCCGGCTTCCTTCAACTGCCGCGCCTGGTCGAGATCCAGCATGCCGAGCGTCATGCAGGTTTCCATCCCCAGCCCCTTGACGCCCGCGACCATGGCCAGCAGCGCATCCATGTCGCGCGACTTGGGGCTGCGCCAGGCCGCGCCCATGCAATAGCGGGTGGCCCCGGCATCGCGCGCCTTCCGGGCCTCCGCGACGACGCGCTCGACCTCCATCAGCTTCGACGCCTTGAGCCCGGTCGCATGGTGCGCCGACTGGCTGCAATAGCCGCAATCCTCGGGGCAGCCGCCGGTCTTGATGCTCAGGAGCCGGCTCATCTGCACGCGGTTTGGGTCGAAGTTCTGCCGGTGCACGCTCTGGGCCCGGAACAGCAGGTCGTTGAACGGCGCCTCGTAGAGAGCCAGCGCCGCGTCGCGGGTCCAGCGGGCTTCCGCGGCGCCGGCCTCGCGCGGCGGCAGGGTGTCGGTCTCGGGCGGGACTGGCATGGGATCTTCCTTCGCGTGGATCATGGCCCTGGAACCCGTGACTGCCGCATCGCAGAATGATCTGCAAGCTGCCCGTCGCCGCATCGCCGCTCCCCAGCCGGTCCGGCGGGAGGCAGGGCGCCCTCGGGCCGTCTCTTCGCGGCTTCGGCGAAGCGGGCGTTCAAGCCCGCCCTCGCATCCCGGACCGCCCGGTCCAGCGAGACGCCCGCCGCCAGCGACGCTGCGATCGCGCTGGCCAGCTGGCACCCCGTCCCGCGCAATTCGACCGGGGCCCGGCGCGCCCGGTACCGGCGCGGCGGGGCCGCCGGGGTGAAGAGGCGGTCGGTCGCCCAGCGCGGGTCACCGCCATGACCGCCCTTGACGAGAACCGCCGCGCAGCCACGGGCGAAGAGCCGGCCGGCAATGGCTTCGTCCTCCGCGCCCGGCGGGCACCCCAGCGCATCGCCCAGCAAGCGCAATTCCGGCAGGTTCGGCGTGAGCAGCGCGGCGCGCGGCAGGAGAAGCTCCAGGAGCGCCGATAGGCCCTCGCGATCCAGCAATGCCCGCCCCGAACTGGCGCGGATCACCGGATCGAGCACCACCGGGGCCGGGGGAAGCGCCCCGGCCACCGCCGCCACGATCCGGCGGCCATGCAGCATGCCGATCTTGACCGCGCCCACCGGACCCGCCGCCGCGATTTGTGCGGCCACCACCTCCGTCGGCACCGGATGGATGGCCGTGACCGCGCCGTCGGTCTGGGCCGTCACGGCGGTCACGGCGACGCGATACGGGACGCCCGCCCCGCTCGCCGCGGCCGCATCCCGCAGGAGCCCGGCACCGCCGCTCGAATCCATGCCGCCGATCAGCAGAACCGGGCGTTGCCCGCCACCGCTCATGGGCCCGCCGCCCAGATCGCCAGAGGGTTGGGCACGATCTGCGCGACGGTCCGGGCGGCCCGCCAGGCGCGCAGGCCGGTCGCGCAGACGAAGACGATGCGCTGGCTTGCCGGAGGCGCCAGTTCCGGCACGCGCTCGGGCCGGAGCCGGATTGCGCCGGGCACGGGCAGGGCCGGGGCCTCGCCTTCGGGCCGCAATTCGACGACCAGGTCGTCGGCCCTCACGTCGCCTGCCCCAAGAAGAACAGGCGCAGGCGCGGGTTCCGGAGCGGTGTCAAAGCGGAACGACGAGACCCGCCACGAGACCAGATCGACGTTCATCAACTGCCCGAGCGGCGAGGGATCGTGCCCGAGCAGCACCGACAGCGCCATCTGCGCCTGAAGCGCCCCGAGCGCCGCCACCGCCGGGCCCATCACCCCGCCGGCGGCGCAGGACTGCAGCATCGCCGGCAGATCGGGAAACACCGCGCGGTAGCTCGGCGCCGTTCCGCAGAAGCCGCCGACATGGCCCGACCGGCCCAGCACCGAGGCGGAAATCAGGGGCGTGTTCGCCGCGCAGATATCCGAGAGCGTATAGGTCACCGCGAAACTGTCGGCCGCGTCGATCACCAGATCGAACCCGGGAACCATCCGCCGGGCCATCGGCGGGTCGAGCCGCGCGGCATGGGCCTCGACCCGGCAGCCCGGGTTCAGCGCGCCGAGCGCCTCGGCCGCCCGTTCCGCCTTCGGCGCGCCGATATCGGCCATCCGGTAGAGCGTCTGGCGGTGCAGGTTGCCCTCTTCCACCCGGTCGGGGTCGGCCACCGTGATCGCGCCGCAGCCCGCGCCCGCGAGCAGCGGCAGGAGCGCTGAGCCGAGCCCGCCCGCCCCCACCACCAGCACCCGCGCGGCGGCAAGCCGGGCCTGCCCCTTCGTGCCGACCTCCGGCAGGCAGACCTGCCGCGCGTAGCGGCTCATGGCGCGACCGCTCGCGTTGCGGCGATCCAGGCGCGGCAGCGGGCCTCGGGGTCCGCGGCGGTCTGGATGTCGGTGACCACGGCCGCGCTGTCGGCGCCGGCGGCGAACACGCCGGGCAGGCGGTCGGGCGTCAGCCCGCCGATGGCGACCAGCGGCGTCCGGCCCAGGCGGCACTTCCAGTCGCTCAGACGCTGAAGCCCCTGCGGCGCCCATTTCATCTTCTTGAGCCGCGTCGGATAGATCGGCCCGAGCGCCACATAGGCCGGGTCGTGCGACAGCGCGCGCTCGAGCTCCGCCGCGTCATGCGTCGACAGGCCGAGGCGCACGCCCGCCCGGCGCAGGGCGGCGAGATCGGCCCCCTCCATATCCTCCTGCCCGAGGTGAACGAAGCTGCAGCGCAGGTCGAGCGCGGCCTCCCAGTAATCGTTCACCACGAGCTGCGCGCCGTGAACGGCACAGAAATCGCGGGCACGGGCGATCTGCCGCCGGGTCTCGGCGGTGGATTCGCCCTTGATGCGGAGCTGCACCAGCCGGACGCCCGGCGGCACCAGCAGTTCCAGCCGCCCGACATGGCCGACGATCAGGTAGAACGGATCGAGCCAACCGGTCATGACAGCGCCGCCATGCCGAAGACCGGGGTCGAGGCGACCGCCATGTCGCGCTTGGGCATCAGCCCCGCATCATGGGCGGCCCGGCCCGCCGCCACCGCCTTTCCGAAGGCGCGGGCCATGCCCACCGGGTCGCGCGCCGCGGCCACGGCGGTGTTCAGGAGCACCCCGTCGAAGCCCATCTCCATCGCCTCGGCCGCCTGCGACGGGGCGCCGATCCCGGCATCGACGACGAGCGGCAGGCCGTCGAAATGGCCGCGCATCCGGCGCAGGCCCGCGCGGTTCTGCAACCCCTGGCCCGAGCCGATCGGCGCCCCCCAGGGCATCAGCACCCGGCAGCCGGCCTCGACCAGCTTCTCGCCGAGGATCAGGTCTTCGGTAGTGTAGGGGAACACCTCGAAGCCCTCCGCGCAGAGGATCCGCGCCGCCTCGACAAGGGCGAAGGGATCGGGCTGCAGCGTGTCGGCATGGCCGATCACCTCGAGCTTGATCCAGGACGTGCCGAACAGTTCGCGCGCCATCCGCGCCGTGGTGACCGCCTCCCGCGCGGTGTGGCAACCGGCGGTGTTGGGCAGGGTGCGGCAGCCGCTTTCCCGCAGGATGTCGCGGAAGGCGCCGCCGCCGGCGCCCTCGCGGCGCAGCGAGACGGTGATGACCTCCGCACCCGCGGCGGCGATCGCGGCGCGCAGCACCGCCGGCGAGGGATAGCCCGCCGTGCCGAGCATCAGCCGCGACGTCAGGTCGATGCCATAGAACATCTCAGCCCCCCTGCATCGGCGAGAGCACCTCGATGCGGGCGCCCTCGGTCAGCGCCGTGCGGTCCCGCAGGGGGCGTGGCACGAAGGCGCCATTCATCGCGGTGGCGACGGCGGCGGCGTCAAGGCCGCGTTCCTCGATCAGCGCGGCCAGCGTCGCGGCGGCGGTCTCGACCGGCGCGCCGTTCAGGTCAATCCGCATGGTGCAGCTCCCTTGTCTGCATTCCGGCCAGATCCCTGGCGAGCGCCGGCGCCATCAGGAATCCGTGGCGGTAGAACCCGTTCACATGGATGCGCCCGCCCAGGCTCCGGATCGCCGGGAGGTTGTCGGGGAAGGCGGGGCGCAGGCCCGCGCCGGTTTCGGTCACTTCGGCCTCGGCAAAGCCCGGATGAACGGCATAGGCGGCCGAGAGCAGTTCCATCACCGCCCGCGCGGTGACCGGTCCCGCGCGGCTGGTCTCGACCATCGTCGCGCCGATCACGTAATCGCCCCGCCCGCGCGGGACGATGTAGCAGGGAAAGCGCGGGTGCAGCAGCCGAACGGTCCGCGTGAGCCGGACATCGGGGGCGCGGACCGCAAGCATTTCGCCCCGCACCGCGCGCAGGTCGGGGAGGCTGTCGGCGGCGGCGATGCCGCGGCAATCGACGATGCGGCCCCCGGGCGGTCCGTCGCGGAACCGCACGCCCCGGGCCTCGAGCCGCCGGCGCAGGGTGCCGAGCGCCTCGCGCGGGTCGAGATGGGCTTCGCGCGCGAAGAACAACCCGCGGGCGAAACGCCCCGACAGATCGGGTTCCAGCGCGCCCGGATCGGTCCAGACATGGCCGGTGCTGGCGCGGGCGAACCGGTCGAGCTCGCCCGCGTCGCGCGGCGGGGCCAGGACCAGCGTGCCGCGCCGCACGACGCTCCCGACCCGGTCGGCCCACCACGAAGCGGCCGCCTGACCCCGCTCGACGATCACCGGCGGCGCGCTCTCGCCCTCGCAGAACGGCGCCAGCATGCCGCCGGCCAGGAGCGAGACCGGCGCCGGCGCACCACGCGGCGCGATCACCTCGACCTCGAGCCCGCGCTCGGCCAGCGCGGTGGCGCAGCAGAGCCCCGCCACGCCGGCACCCAGAACCGAAACGCTCATTCCGCGGGCTCCGATGCCTCCGGGGCGGGCATGTAGAGCGCGCCGCCTTCGCGGAACTTCTCCGCCATTCGCACCATGCCGTCGCGTTTCGCGGCCTCCGCGCGAATGTCGTGGCTGATCCGCATCGAGCAGAATTTCGGTCCGCACATCGAGCAGAAATGCGCCAGCTTGTGCGCCTCCCTGGGCATGGTCTCGTCATGCATCGCCATCGCCGTCTCGGGATCGAGCGAGAGATTGAACTGGTCCTGCCAGCGGAACTCGAACCGGGCGCGGCTGAGCGCGTCGTCGCGGGCCCGCGCGCCGGGATGGCCCTTGGCAAGATCGGCGGCATGGGCGGCGAGCTTGTAGGTGATCACCCCGGTCTTCACGTCGTCGCGGTCGGGCAGGCCCAGATGCTCCTTCGGCGTCACGTAGCAGAGCATCGCGGTGCCGAACCAGCCGATCATCGCCGCACCGATGGCCGAGGTGATGTGGTCATAGCCCGGCGCGATGTCGGTGGTCAGCGGCCCGAGCGTGTAGAACGGCGCCTCGTGGCAATGCGCGAGTTGCTTGTCCATGTTGGCCTTGATCTTGTGCATCGGCACATGGCCGGGCCCCTCGATCATCACCTGGCAGTCCCTGGCCCAGGCGATCTTCGTCAGCTTTCCCAGTGTCTCAAGCTCGGCGAATTGCGCCGCGTCATTGGCATCGGCGATGGAGCCGGGCCGCAGCCCGTCGCCCAGCGAGAACGACACGTCGTAGCGCCGGCAGATGTCGCAGATCTCCTCGAAATTCTCGTAGAGGAAGCTCTCGCGGTGATGGTGCAGGCACCATTTCGCCATGATCGACCCGCCGCGCGAGACGATGCCTGTCACCCGGTCCACGGTCATCGGGATCATGTGGAGCCGCACCCCGGCATGGATGGTGAAATAATCCACGCCCTGTTCGGCCTGTTCGATCAGCGTGTCGCGGAACACTTCCCAGGTCAGATCCTCGGCCACGCCGCCCACCTTTTCCAGCGCCTGGTAGATCGGCACGGTGCCGATGGGGACGGGGGCGTTGCGGATGATCCAGTCGCGGATGTTGTGGATGTTGCGCCCGGTCGAGAGGTCCATGACGGTGTCGGCCCCCCAGCGGATCGCCCAGACCATCTTCTCCACCTCCTCCTCCATCGAGGAAGTGACCGCCGAATTGCCGATATTGGCGTTGATCTTCACCAGGAAATTGCGGCCGATGATCATCGGTTCCAGCTCGCGGTGATTGATGTTGGCGGGGATGATCGCGCGGCCGGCGGCGATTTCGCGGCGCACGAATTCGGGCGTCACCAGATCGGGCAGGTCGGCCCCGAACGCGTCGCCGTCGCGGGCATGGGCCGCCTCGCGCCCGGCATTCTCGCGGATCGCCACGAATTCCATCTCCGGCGTGACGATCCCGGCCCGGGCATAGGCCAGTTGCGTCACCGCCCGGTCGCCGACTGCGCGCAGCGGCGGATGCGCCACCGGAAAGGCCGGTGTGAGCCGCGCCCTTTCGACGAATCCGTTGTCGGCGGCAGTCACGGCGCGGGCCGCGTAGCGCTCCACATCGCCCCGCCGTAGCAGCCAGTCGCCGCGCCGGTCGCCGAGCCCCCCGGCGATGTCGATCCGGGCACCGGGATCGGTATAGGGGCCGGAACTGTCGTAAACCGTCAGCGGATCCTCGTTCGACACGGCGATCTCGCGCATCGGCACGCGGATGTCGTGCAGCCGTCCGCGCGCAAAGACCTTGCGCGAGGCGGGCAGGGGCCCTGTGGTGATGGTCGGGGTGGGTGCGGTCATCTTTGTGTCTCCTCAAGCGCGCTCGAAAAGACCCAAGCGAGACATGAGCAGAAAGCGGCCGGCGGCCTGCGCCAGGACGGCGCAACGATCCGCTTCGGCCCGAAAGGACCGCCCCGGTTTGCAAGCTGGGGGATTGCCCTTCGGTCTTCCTACGCCAGTATCAACTGGGTCAGGTTCAAAGGGTCGCTTCACCGGGGTTTCCCCCTGTCAGCCTCTCAGTCCCCTTGGCGGGACTCCCCTGACGTGAGGGCATCATGGGCACCTCGTCCGGAACGGTCAAGCCTTGTGGAGAGACCGATGCGCAGAACGCGGCTGCGGCGATCCGGCCGGTGTGCCCGATACCGACCGTTTGCGCAGCCCCCTGGCGAGACATCCGGCGGGGGCCGCGCTCAGCTCCGGGCCGGTCAGGCCACGCAACCGAAGGCGCGCCGCAGCCGCCGTACCGATGAGGGCGTGACCTCGAAATACCGGCCGATCTCCTGGTCGCTCAGCCCGTAGTCCTGCATCGCCCGCAGCGACAGATCCGGGAGCCGGCCCAGCTTGTCGAGAATGAGCTTGTGCTGTCCGCGCACCTGCGGAGACGGACGGGTGACCCTGCGGAACTGGTTGTCGAGCATAGCCTCTTCCTCCCGATGGAACAGTTGGTACGCCTGGCTATTGGAACACTCGCTTGGATTGACTCAGGATATCATATCTCGATGTCGTCTTTGCGAACTTCTTTTGAACGCTCGGCGCTCCGGCGCCGATTGGCAGGCGCCTTCCCTGCGGCGCCCCGCCAATGCCCCCCGGATCGACCGGCAAGGGCAGCCGGAAAATTGCCGCCGCGGCAACGTGATCAAGCGCCATCCCGATGCCGGGGGCGCCCGCCCGCGCGACCTCCGGGATGCCCGCGCGGACCCGCGGTCCGGATTGTATACCAAATATTGCCGACTAGTATGGAAGTATGGTAATTGGCGGATGGGAGGGGGGCGAATCATGAAGATCGACGGCAATTCGGCTTGGGCGCTTGACCCCACGGCGTCGATTACACCGCAGATCACCCGTATCCTGCGCGAGCGCATCATCCGGAACGACCTCAGGCCAGGCGACCGGATCTCCGAGTCCGAACTGGCGCGCGCCTATGATGTCAGCCGCCAGCCGGTGCGCGAAGCCTTCATCAGGCTGGCCGACCAGGGGCTTCTCGAGATCCGCCCGCAAAGGGGCACGATCGTCACGCGGATCGGCTATCTCGCGGTGCTGGACGCGCGGTTCCTGCGCGAGGCCATCGAGGCCGACATCGTCAAGATCCTGGCCGCCCGCCCGGACCGCTCGCTGATTGCCGAACTCCGGCGCCAGCTCGAACGGCAACAGGCGACGACCGACAACGACGCGGGCGGTTTCATCCGGCTCGACGAGCAGTTTCACCGCACGCTCGCCGAAGCGGCCGGAAAGGCCGGCACGTGGCAGCGGATCGAGGGGCTGAAATCCCAGATGGACCGCGTCCGCCATCTCTCGCTGGCCGCGTTCCGCGTCGATGCGCTCATCGACCAGCACCGTTCGGTGGTCGACCGGATCGAGTCCGGCGACATCGCCGGGGCCAGTTCGGCAATCAGGCTTCACCTGCGGGAGGTCCTGAACGACCTGCCCCGGATCGTCGAGGCCAATGCCCGGTTCTTCGACCTGCCGGACGGGGACATGCCCGCGCCGGTCAATGCACCCATCCAAGGAGGAACAGACCCATGATTTTCAACCTCAGGCTTTCCGCGCTCGCCATGGCGCTCGCCGCCGCCGCGGCGGGGCCGCTCGCGGCGCAGGACATCACGCTGAAGCTCGGCCATCTGGCGAACGAGGACAATTCCTGGCACAAGGCCTCGGTCAGGTTCGGCGAAGAGCTTGCGGCGCTGACCGACGGCCGGATCGTCGTGGAGGTCTTCCCCAACGAATCCCTCGGCAAGGAAATCGACCTGATCAACGGGATGCAGCTCGGCACGGTCGACATGACGATCACCGGCGAGTCGCTGCAGAACTGGGCGCCCAAGGCGGCGCTGCTGGCCGTTCCCTACGCCTTCAAGTCCATCGAGGACATGGACGCCTTCGCCTCCGGCCCGGTCGGCGACGAGATCGAGGCGCAGATCGTCGAGAAGGTTCAGATCCGCCCGATCGCCTATTTCGCCCGCGGCGCACGCGATCTCACCTCGAACCGCCCGATCAAGACGCCGGCTGACCTGAACGGCCTAAAGATGCGGGTGCCGAACGTGCCGCTCTTCGTCGATGTCTGGGCCGCGCTCGGCGCCAATCCCGGCCCGATGGCGTTTTCCGAGGTCTTCACCTCGCTTCAGAACGGCACCATCGAGGCGCAGGAGAACCCGCTCGCGCTGATCCGTTCGGCCAGCTTCTACGAGGTGCAGAGCCACGTGAACCTGACCGATCACGTCCGGTCCTGGATCTACCTGACCATCGCGGAATCGACCTGGAGCAACCTCTCGGACGAAGACAAGGCCGCCGTCACCGAGGCCGCCGCGCGCGCCCAGGCATATGAGCGCGAGCTCTTCGAGGCCAGCCTCGCCGAGGATCGCGCCTTTCTCGAAGGGAAGGGCATGACCTTCGTCGAGGTCGACGCCGCCGCGTTCCAGGCCGCCGCCAAGGATGCCGTGCTCGCGAATGTCAACGACGAGATCAAGCCGATCGTCGAAGACCTGTTCTCGCAGTAACGCAAGTCTTGCCGGCACCGTGCTCCCCATGGTGCCGGCCCTCCGACGGGGCAACCGGACCATGGCACGTTTCATTCAGGGCATCACGCTCATCGCACGCATCGGCGCCGGACTGGCCTTCGCCGTCCTGATGGCGGCCGTGCTGGTGCAGGTGGTCGGGCGGCTCACCGGCTCCTCGCCGGTCTGGACCGAGGAACTCACGCGCTACGCGCTCCTCTACATGATCGCCTTCGGCGCCGGCCTCGCGTTCCGCACCGGCGATCTCGTCAATGTCGATGTCGTCAGCGAGGCGCTGCCGGGCCGGCTGCCCTGGCTGCTGCGCCTGTTCGCCGCGATCGCCACCGCGGGGCTCGCCGCCTACCTGCTCCCGCACGCCTGGCGATACGTCGCGATCGGCAAGATGCAGACCGCGCCGGCGCTCGGCATCCGCATGGATTTCGTGCATTTCACCGTCTGGCTGTTGCTGGCCGGCCTCGCGCTGTTCGGTCTCGTCCGCGTGCTCGGCATGCTGAGCGGTGTCGAGGACGGCCTGCCGGACAAGCCGGAAGAGGAGTGAGCCCTTGGACATCGTGGTCCTCTTCTCGATCTTCGTCCTGGGCCTCGTCCTGGGCATCCCCGTGGCGATCACGCTCGGGCTTTCGTCGCTCGGCTACCTGATCTTCTCGGGAATGCCGCCCGTGGTCATGCCGCAGAAGATGTATGCCGGGATGGACGTCTTCGTCCTCCTGTCGATCCCCGGCTTCATCCTGGCCGGCAACCTGATGAACCAGGGCGGCATCACCAACAGGATCATCCGGTTCGCCAACGCCATTGTCGGTTGGATCCGCGGCGGACTGGGGCTGACCAACATCGCCGCGTCGATGCTGTTCGGCGGCATCACCGGCACCGCCGTGGCCGACGCCGCCTCGCTCGGGGGCGTGCTGATCCCCGGCATGAAGAAGGCCGGCTATCCCGGCGATTTCTCCGCCGCCGTGACCGCCGCTTCCTCGACCGTCGGTCCGATCATCCCGCCCTCGGTTCCGATGATCATCGTCGGCGCGCTCTCGGGCATCTCTGTCGGCAAGATGTTTCTCGCCGGTGCGATCCCGGGCATCCTGATGGGCGTTGCCATGATGGTGACGGCCTACGTCATTTCGGTCCGCAGGAACTTCCCGCACCAGCCCTGGCAGGGCTTCGGCGAAGTCGCGCGGTCGTTCGGCGGCGCGATCTGGGCCATCGCGATGACGTTCCTCATCATCTACGGCCTGCTCTCGGGCCTTGCCACGCCCACCGAGACCGCGGTCGTCGCCAGCATCTACGCCTTCATCGTCGGGGCCTTCATCTACCGCGAGCTCCCGCTCCGCGCGGTCCCCCGCATCGTGACCGACAGCGCCGTGTCGGCCGCCGGCATCCTCGCGCTGGTCGGCTTCGCGAACGTGTTCGGCTGGATCCTCGTTTCCGAACGGATCCCGCAGGCCATCGCCGACGGCGTCCTCTCGGTCACCGACAACAAGTTCCTCGTGATCCTGCTGATCAACCTGCTCCTGTTGTTCGTCGGCATGTTCATGGAGACGATCGCGGCGCTCATCATCCTGTTCGTGCCGCTCCTGTCGCTGGCGGAGGCCGTCGGCATCGACCCGCTGCACTTCGCGACCTTCGCGGTCCTGAACCTGATGATCGGCCTGACCACGCCACCGGTCGGCGTCTGCCTGTTCGTCTGCGCGAACATCGCCCGCCTGCCGCTGGCTCCCGTGGTGCGCGCCATCCTGCCCTTCCTGCTGACCAACATCCTCGTGTTGCTCGCGGTGTCCTACTTCCCGCCGCTCGCCACCTGGCTGCCGTCCCTCCTGATCCCCTGAGCGAGGTTCGCCCATGAAAACCCGTGTCTGCCGCCTCTACGGGCAAAACGACCTGCGCATCGAAACGGAGGATCTCGCCGAACCGGGGCGCGGCCAGGTTCTGGTCGCCATCGCGGCGGGCGGCATCTGCGGCTCGGACATGCACTACCTGGCCGATGGCGGGATCGGCACGATCCGTGTGCGCGAACCGATCATCCTCGGCCACGAGGCCTCGGGGCGGGTGATCGCCCTGGGCGAAGGGGTCGGGCGGCTCGCCGCGGGCGACAAGGTGGCGATCAATCCCAGCCGTCCCTGCGGAACCTGCGCCTATTGCGCCGAAGGCCTGCCGATGCACTGCCTGAACATGCGCTTCAACGGCTCGGCGATCCGCCTGCCGCACGAACAGGGCCTGTTCCGCGACAGGATCGTCGTCGATGCCGCCCAGTGCCTGCCGCTGGACAGGGATGCCGATCTCGGCGCCGTGGCCTGTTCCGAGCCGCTGGCGGTCTGCCTGCATGCCGCGAAGATGGCGGGCGAAATCCGCGGCAGGCGGGTCCTGGTCACCGGCGCCGGCCCGATCGGCATCCTCTGCGCGGCAGCCGCCTCGGCGGCCGGGGCGGCGGAAGTCGTCGTCACGGACCTGCACGACGCCGTGCTGGCCGTCGCCGAACGGATGGGCGCGACGCGGGTCATCAACGTGGCCCGCGATGCGGCCGAGATGGAGCGCTACGCTGCGGACAAGGGGTATTTCCACCTCGCCTTCGAATGCTCCGCCGCCGCGCCCGCGATCCGGAGCGCCATCGCCGCGCTGCGTCCGCGCGGCGTGCTGATCCAGGTCGGCGTCGCCGGCGACACGCCGATGCCGGTCAACGCGCTGGTGGCCAAGGAGATCCGCGTCCAGGGCACGCACCGCTTTCACGAGGAGTTCGGCGCGGCGGTCGAGGCCATCGTCTCCGGCCGCATCGACGTCCGCCCGATCATCACGGCGCGCTACCCGCTGGAAGCGGCGGAGGACGCCTTCAGGATCGCCGCCGACCGCAGCCGGTCGGTCAAGGTCCACATGACCTTCGAAACCGGTTGACCCCGCCCGGATCGCCAACGCCTCCGGCGGGTGCCGCACCCTGCCGGCCCCCGGACGTCGCGCGGCGCGGGATCAGAGCCCGCTGCGGAAGCGATCGGCCAGGTTCATGGTGCTCAGGCAGCGATCGAAATGCTCGAGCAGCCGCGGAGCATAATGCGTCTGCAGAACCGAGCGGATGCCGGAGATCTGGGAACCCGGCAGCGGAGTGCGCAGGGACCACGGCAGCTTGAGGGATCTGATTGCGATGTCTTCGAGTTCTTCGCGCGGAATGCCGAGATCGAGGCAGAAGATGTTGCCCCTGTTTGCCGTCGAGGCGTGCCGCTTGTCATGCGGGAACTGGTCGTAGAGGTATTTCGGCCCGATCCCGAACATGACGTCCTGCCGCATGTAGAGGTCGAGATCGTGGTGAATCACGCATCTCGGGGCGGTCATGTGCGGCGCGATGGCAAGCGTGTCGAGCGTCGGCCAGGGGTGCGCGTGATTGGCGTCGATGAAGGCCATGTCCCATGGCCCTCCAAGCGCGTCCGCATCGAGCGCGGTCTTGAACTTGAGCAGTTTCGCGTCGAGCTTTCCGCCCGGGTAGATCTCGTCGAACAGAAACCCGTTGGGCTTGGTCGCGTCGCCGAAGAACGTGTCGTCGTGGTCGATCGAGGTGATCGCCTTGCCGCCCGCCGCGTCGAGGAAGCGGGCGATGAAGCCCGTCGACAGTCCGGAGGCCATGCCGATCTCGAGGAACCGGGCGGGGCGATGGCGCTCGATCAGGTCGCGAATGAACACCAGCTCATCGACCGAGACGCTGCCGAAACCGGGTTTCCAGTGACGGCGAAACACCGCTTCGATCTCTTCGCCTGGACTTCACGTCTCGGTTCGTTCTGTCAAAGCGTTTCGCATGCGAGCATCGTCACCAAGATCCTGAAGGCTGGAGCATCGACGCGGCGATGTTGCGGTCGCTTGTCACATGAAACCATTAACCAAGTACGAACCCTCATCCGGGGCATCGGCCGTGCCGTGTGTCGGCGAGCTGCAACCGTTTCCTGCCGGAACCGTCTGCCCGGTTCCCGGGCTCACACGGCCGGCTTGAAATACTCCGGGAACTCCGCGCGGAGACTCTCGATCTGGCTGATCGTTCCGGACAGGTGCGCCCGGACCGCTTCGGCGGCCTGTTCGGGGTCTCCGCCGGAGATGCTGTCGAGGATCTTCCGGTGCGCCTCGACGATGGATTGCATCTTTCCGGATCGGGGCAGTTCGAGCCGCTGGCACCGGTAGAGATGGCCGAGGCGCCGCTGGAGCATCGCGTGCAGCGCCTCCATGCCGACGCCGGCGAAAAGCGTGAGGTGGAAATCCCGGTCGAGCGCCGCGAACATCGCCATCTCGCCCTCGCTCTCCACGAGCACGCTCTGCATCCGCAGGATCGTCTGCGCCCGGCCGAGCGTGTCGCCGCCCGGCTGCAGAGTGAGACGGCGGACGACCTCGGTCTCGACGGCCACGCGCAGGAAATGCGTCTCGAAAAGCTGACGGATGTCGATATGCGACACCTCGGTCTTGGATTGCGGGTAGATCAGCACGAGCCCGTCCTGCTCGAGGCGCTGCAGCGCCTCGCGCACCGGGGTCTGGCTCACCCCGTAGGTCTGGGCCAGTTCCATGCGCCCGAGCGCCGCCCCGGGCGGCAGATCGAGGCTGATGATCCTTTCCCTGAGGCTGCCGTACACGCGATCCGTCGCCGTGCGGGGGGTGACGGGCTTTCCCGCCGTGAATGCGTCCTTGCCGGTAACCGTACCGCTCATCTGGCCCTCTGAGGCTTTTCCTCCACCCTAGGCGTGGTTTGGAGCGGCCGCGAGTAGAGACATGTTGCGCCGACTAGTCAACTAATATATTACTTGCTTGTTCCGTCTGCGCGGCCTGTCCGGCGAAGACGGAACGTTGTCGCCTGACAAGGGAGGAAGGCATGAAAATCAGTGCACTGCGCGTGGTCCTCGCGGCCACCGCCGCCATGGGAATCGCCGTGGGCGCCGCGGATGCGGCGGAGCGGGTCCTCAAGATCCAGACCTCTTCGAACGCCAGCCACGCATCGCTGGCCTATATGAACGCGGAATGGGTGCCGAAGCTCGAAGCCATGACCGGCGGAACGCTCTCGATCGAACTTCTTCCCGTGGACGCCGTCGTGCCGCGCCGCGAGACGCCCGAAGCGATCGGCGTCGGCATCCTCGACGGCGACCTCACCTCGATCAACTATTTCTCCGGCGTCGATCCGGCCTTCGCGCTGATGGGCGACCTGATCGCGGGCTACGATTCGGCCGATCAGATCCAGGCCTATTGCGCCCAGGGCGGCGGCAGGGAAATGCTGCAGAAGCTCATGGACGCGCATTATCCGGGCGTCCATGTCATCGGCTGCGGCGCCTATGCCAAGGAGGCTTTCGTCTCCAAGGTGCCGATCCATGGCGTCGCCGATTTCAAGGGCGTCAAGGTGCGGTCGCCCGAGGGGCTCGCGGCCGATGTGTTCAAGCGCGTCGGCGCCGCGCCGGTCTCGATGTCGGGCTCGGAAACCTACGGCGCGCTGGAAAAGGGCGTGATCGACGCGGCCGACAACTCCGCCTATGCCAACAACGACGCGAACGGGATGCACAAGGTCGCCAAGTACCCGATCTTCCCGGGCATCCACTCCACGCCGATCCTGCAGTTCACGATCTCCCAGCAGGTCTGGGACGAGCTCAGCGAGCAGGAGCGGACCGCGCTCGATGTCTGGTATCTCGCCGCCTATAACGGGCTGCGCCAGTATTTCGACCGGCTCGACCGGCAGCTCGTGGCCCGCGACAAGGCGGCCGGCGAGCTGACGATCATCGACTGGCCGCAGGAGGAGCGCGACAAGTTCCGGACGATCGCCCAGGAGGCCTGGAGCGACTTCGCCGCGCAGTCGCCGCTCGCCAAGGAAGTCTACGAGAGCCACGTCGCCTTCATGAAGGAGGCCGGCCTGCTCTGACGTGACCCTGCCGCCGTGCCCGCCGGCCGTGGCCGGGCGGGCACGGACGCGGCCCCCGACAGGGCCGCACCTGCGGGCGCCCTGACCCGCCACATCCCAGGGAAACCAATCCAGTTCCGACCGAGGTCGGGCACGCCGGGGGCATCTCGATGAGCCGGGACTACGAAGCAAAGCTCGACGCCGCGCCGCTCGCCGCGGAGGGCGACGATCCGGTGCACGCGGCAGCGGAGCATGTGCTCCTGCGCGAGGATTACACGCCGGTCGACCATGTCAGCCATCTCGTCGGGATCGGCGTCTCGGTCTTCTACCTGATCGCCGCCTTGGCCACGCTCTACGAGGTGTTCTCGCGCTACCTCTTGAACGCGCCCACCTACTGGGCCTTCGAGACGGTGATGATGCTCTGCGCGGCGTCCTGGATGCTGTCGTCGGGCTTCATCACCATGAAGCAGCGCCACATCGCGATCACGGTCTTCCACATCCTGGCCACGCCGCGGCAGCGTTGGTGGCTCGACCTGTTCGCCATGGTCGTGGCGATCGTCGCGCTCCACATGCTGCTCGCGGATGCCGCGATCCGCGCCTATGACAGCGTGGCGCGGCTGGAGAAATCCGGGTCGGCCTTCAACTCGCCGCTGCCGATGCTTCTGAAATCGCTGATGGTGACCGGCGCGTTTCTCTACCTCGCGCAGCTTGTGGTGAACCTCCACCGCCATTTCGACTCCGCCGGGGCGCGGATCGCGGTCAAGGCGCTCGCGGCCTTCCTGGTGCTCTATTTCGGCGCCGCCTTCCTCGGCCACGCGCTCGGCATCTCCTGGGCCGCGGCGATCTCGGAGTTCTTCTCCGGCATCGGCGCGGCGCTCGACCCGTCGAAGGCACTCGACATGCGGTCGATGGATCTCGGCACCGTCTCGATGATCATGGTGGCGCTGCTGATCGGACTGATGATGACCGGCATGCCCCTGGGCATCGTCACGCTGATCGTCTCGGTGATCATGGCGGTCGCCTTCTTCGGGCCGCGCGGGCTGTTCCTCGTCTCGTCCAACGCGGTCGGCCTGCTCGAGCACTATTCCCTCGTCGCGGTGCCGTTCTTCGTGCTGATGGCCTCGATCCTCGAACGCGCCGGCATCGCCGAGGACCTGTTCGACGCGATGTCGATCTTCGCCGGCAACCTGCGCGGCGGCGTCGCGGTGCAGACCACCGTGGTCGCGGTGATCCTGGCCGCCATGTCGGGCGTCATGGGCGGCGAGATCGTGATGCTCGGCCTCGTCGCGCTGCCGCAGATGTTCCGGCTCGGCTACGACCGGAAGATCACCATCGGCCTGATCTGCGCCGCCGGCGCGCTCGCCACGCTGATCCCGCCCTCGATCATCATGATCGTCTACGGCCTCTCGGCCGAGGTGGGGATCGGCGATCTCTTCATGGCCGGCGCCGTGCCCGGGGTGATGCTCGCGGTGTTCTACGCGGGCTATGTGCTGATCCGGGTCAACCTGAACCCGGCGCTGGCGCCCACCGCCGCCGAGGTCGCGGCGATCACCGGCAAGGAACAGAGGCTCTCCCGCGAGCGGATGACCGCGGTCCTCCTCTGCATCCTGCTCATCGGGGCGGTGATGGGCTCGATCTATGGCGGGGTCGCCAGCGTGACCGAGGCCGCCGCGGTGGGCTGCATCGGTTCGCTGTTCGTCGCCGCGGTCCGCAACCGCTTCAACTGGGAGGTCACCACGGCGGCCCTGATGGGCACCATGTCGACGGTGGGCACGATCATCTGGCTGGTGCTGGGCGCGGTCTCCTTCGTCGGCATCTTCAACCTCGTGGGCGGCGGCGACTTCATGCGCTCGCTGTTCCTCGACCTGGGCCTTACGGCCATGGGCACGGTGCTCGTCATGATGCTGATCCTGATGGTGCTGGGCACCTTCATGGAATGGATCGCCATCGTCTTCATCACTGTCCCAGTGTTCGCGCCCGTGGTGATGACGCTGGCGCCGGAGCTCGGGCTCACCGAGGATCAGGCGAAGATCTGGTTCGGCATCCTCTTCGTGATGAACATCCAGATCTACTTCCTCTCGCCGCCTTTCGGTCCGGCCTGTTTCTGGCTTAAATCGGTGGCGCCGAAGGACGTGACGCTGCAGGAGATCTTCATTTCGGTGCTGCCGTTCATCCTGCTCCAGATCATCGGGCTCGCGCTCGTGATGCTGTTCCCGCAAATCGCCCTTTGGCTCCCCGAATTCCTGACCGGAGGCTCACTATGATCGGACGAGATTCCCGCGAAGACATGGACGGTTACGGCATCTGGCCCTGGATCGGCGGCGTCGCCCTGGGCGCGCTCCTGATCTGGGTCATGTTCCATTTCGCCCATTCGATTTCCTGAGGAACGCTCCCGTGAAGAAACCCGAAGATCTCCGCTCCGCGCGCTGGTTCGCGCCCGACGACCTGCGCTCGATGGGCCACCGGAGCCGGGCGATGCAGATGGGCCTGTCGGAGGAGGACTGGGAGGGCAAGCCGGTCATCGCCATCGTCAACACCTGGTCCGACCTCTCGCCCTGCCACCACCACCTCCGCGACCGCGCCGAGCATGTGAAGCGCGGCGTGCTGCAGGCGGGGGGCATGCCGGCCGAACTGCCGGTACATTCCTTCTCTGAGCAGTTCCTGAAACCCACCTCGATGCTCTATCGCAACATGGGCGCGATGGAGGTGGAAGAGACGCTCCGCGCGCATCCGGTCGACGGCGTCGTGCTGCTCGGCGGCTGCGACAAGTCCACCCCGGCGCTCATCATGGGCGCGCTCTCGGCGGGGCTGCCGTTCATCTTCCTGCCGGCGGGCGCGATGCTGCGCGGCAATTACGCGGGGCAGAAGCTCGGCTCCGGCACCGATATCTGGAAATACTGGGACGAACGCCGCGCCGGGGCCATCGGCAAGGAGGAATGGATGGGCGTGCAGGGCGGCATTGCGCGCTCCTACGGCACCTGCATGACCATGGGCACGGCCTCGACGATGATGTCGATCGCCGAGGGCTTCGGCCTGACCCTGCCCGGCGCCTCGTCGATCCCGGCGCCGGATGCGGGCCACAAGCGGATGGCGGCGGCCTGCGGGCGGCGGATCGTCGAGATGGTCTGGGAAGACCTGACGCCAAGCAAGATCGTCACCCGCGCCGCCACCGCGAACGCCACGGCGGCGGCGATGGCCACCGGATGCTCGACCAACGCGATCATCCACCTGATCGCCATGGCGCGGCGGGCGGGTATCGCCTGGGGGCTCGACGATCTCGACGCCATCGGCCACCGGGTGCCGGTGCTGGCGAATATCCGGCCCTCGGGCAAGGAATACCTGATGGAGGATTTCTTCTACGCGGGCGGCCTGCCGGCGCTGATGAAGGAAATGGGCGACCTCCTCGACACCTCGGCGATGACGGTGAACGGCAGGACGCTGGGCGAGAACATCGCGGGCGCGGAGAACTACAACGACGACGTGATCCGGCCGCTCGCCAACCCGGTCTACCACGAAGGCTCGCTCGCGGTCCTGCGCGGCAACCTCGCGCCCGACGGCGCGGTGATCAAGCCCGCCGCGATGGACCCGAGATTCCAGGTTCATTCCGGCCCCGCCATCGTCGCCGACAGCTATCCCGACCTGAAGAAGATCATCAACGATCCCGACTACCCGATGACGCCGGACCATGTGCTGGTGCTCCGCAACGCCGGGCCGCAGGGCGGTCCGGGCATGCCGGAATGGGGCATGATCCCGATGCCGCAGGCGCTCCTGAAACAGGGGCACCGCGACATGCTCCGGCTCTCGGATGCGCGGATGTCGGGCACCTCCTACGGCGCCTGCGTGCTGCATGTCGCGCCCGAATCCTTCATCGGCGGGCCGCTGGCGCTGATCCGGACCGGCGACATCATCGAGCTCGACGTGCCGAACCGGAGCCTGAACGTGCGGCTCACCGAGGAGGAACTCGCCCGTCGCCGCGCCGCCTGGCGCGCGCCGCCGCCCCGTTTCGAGCGCGGCTACGGCTGGATGTACACGAAACATGTCGAGCAGGCGGACAAGGGCTGCGACTTCGATTTCCTGCGAACCGAATTCGGCGCCCCGGTGCCGGAACCGGACATCTTCTGATGCCGCTCGACCTTGGCACCCCAGTGACTGGAAACGAACCATGACAGCCGATCTCCGAACCGCCCTGACCGGCATTTCCGGCATCCTGGTGACCCCTTTCGACGCCGAGGGCCGCATCGCGCCCGCCCTGCAGAAACCCGTCGTCGACCGGGCCATCGCCGCCGGGGTCCGGATCCTGACCGCGAACGGCAATACCGGCGAATTCTACGGGCTCACCACCGAGGAGGCGGTCGCCATGGTCGAGGCCGCGGCGGCGCATGTCGCCGGCCGCTGCCCCCTGGTCGCGGGCGTCGGCCGCGCGCTCCCCGACGCCTGCCGCCTGGCCGCGGCCTCGGCTAGGGCCGGTGCGGCGGCCCTGATGCTGCACCAGCCGCCCGATCCCTTCGTCGCGCCGCGCGGACTCGTCGATTACGCCCGCGCCATTGCCGAGGCGGGGCAGGGGCTGCCGCTGATCCTCTATCTCAGGAACGACGCGATCGGCACGCCTGCCATCACGGCGCTCTGCGAAATCCCGGGCGTCATCGGCGTCAAATGGGCGACGCCGAACCCGATGAAGCTGAAGGCGGCGATGGCGGCCTCGCCCGGCCACATCGTCTGGGTCGGCGGCCTCGCCGAAACCTGGGCGCCCGCCTTCTACGCCGTGGGCGCGCGGGGCTTCACCAGCGGGCTGATCAATGTCTGGCCCGAGCGCTCGGTGGCGATCTCGGCCGCGCTCGAGGCGGGCGACTATGCCGGAGCACGCAGGCTCATCGAGGGCATGCAGGTCTTCGAGGACATCCGCGCCGAAGAGCAGGGCGGCGCCAATGTGCCGGGCGTGAAGGCGGCGCTGCGGCTGATGGGCGAGGATTGCGGCGGCGCGCGGCCGCCGGCGGCCTGGCCGCTGACCGAGGCGCAATCGGCGCGGCTCGAGCGATTCATGCAGGAAAACGGGCTTCTGGCCCGGGAAGCGGGTTGAGGAACGGGACATGACCGAGGTCAAGCAGGAGAGTATCGAGAAGCTGCGCCATGTCAGCGTCGCCACGCTGGCGACGGCGCTCTACAAGCGCGGGCTGCGGAACCAGGTGATCCAGGATGTCCGGCCGGTAAGCCGCAAGGGCAGGAACATGGTCGGCCCCGCCTTCACCCTGCGCTACATGCCGGCGCGCGAGGATCGCAACACCCTCGCCGAGTTCCGCAATCCGAAGCATCCGCAGCGCCACGCCATCGAGACCTGCCCGCCGGGCCACGTCCTCGTCATGGACAGCCGCAAGGACGCGCGGGCGGCCTCGGCCGGCGACATCCTGATCACCCGGCTGATGGTCCGGGGCGGGGCAGGGGTCGTCACCGATGGCGGGTTCCGCGATTCGGTGCGGATCGGCGAGCTCGACATGCCCGCCTATCACCAGCGCCCCGCGAGCCCGACCAACCTGACGATCAACGAGGCGATCGAGATCAACTGCCCCATCGGCTGCGGCGACGCCCCGGTCTTTCCCGGCGATATCGTGGTGGGCGACGACGACAGCGTCATCATCCTGCCCGCGCATCTCGCCGACGAGCTGGCCGACGAGGCGACCGAGATGACTGCCTACGAGGATTTCGTCACCGAGCAGGTCCGCGGCGGCGCGACGATCATCGGCCTCTACCCGGCGACGAAGGAAGAGAACCTCGCGGCCTTCGCCGCCTGGCGCGAGGCGAATGGCCGCAAGGGCTCCGGCGACTAGGGGAAAAGCGATGCACGACAAGGGCTTCACCCGCCACGGCACTCACCCGAGCGGCGGCGACAGGATCGGCACCGGGGCGCGGTCTCTCCCGGTCCCGCCGGCGGAGGTCCCGGCATGATCGACCCGCCGGCGCTGCGCGACATCATCCGCTCGGGGCTCCTGTCCTTCCCGGTCACGCCCTTCGATGCGGAGAACCGCTTCAACCCCGCCGCGCTGCGCGCGCATCTCGAATGGCTCGCGCCGCATCCGGTCGCGGGGCTCATCGTCGCCGGCGGCACCGGCGAGATGTTCTCGCTGACGCCCTCCGAGATCGTCGAGGTCGTGAGGACGGCGAAGGCGGCGCAGCCCGAGGCGCCGATCATCGCGGGCTGCGGCTACGGCACCAAGCTCGCCTCGGAGCTGGCACAGGCCATCGAAGCCGGCGGCGGCGACGGCATCCTGCTCCTGCCGCACTACCTGATCGGCGCGCCCCAGGACGGGATCGAGGCGCATATCCGCGCCGTCTGCCGCGCGACGGCGATGGGCGTGATCGTCTACAACCGGGGCCAGTCCGTGGTCTCGGCCGAGACGCTCGCGCGGCTGGCGGAAGACTGCCCGAACCTGATCGGCTTCAAGGACGGGACCGGCGACATCGACACGGTCCGCCGCATCACCATCGGCCTCGGCGACCGGCTCGCCTGTATCGGCGGCATGCCGACCCACGAGCTTTTCGCGCAGGCCTATCGCGGTGCGGGCGTCGACACCTATTCCTCCGCGGTCTTCAACTTCGTGCCGGAAACCGCGCTGGCGTTCCACGCGGCCTTCACCGCGGGCGACGACCGGGGATGCGCGGCGCTGCTGCGCGATTTCTACTACCCGTTCGCAACGATCCGCGACCGGAAGACCGGCTACGCGGTGTCCGCCATCAAGGCCGGGGTTTCGCTTCGCGGCTTCGCGACCGGCCCGGTCCGAAGCCCGCTGACCGATCTCACCGGGGAGGAGCGCGCGATGCTCGCGGCGCTGATCGA
The DNA here is from genome assembly GCA_003605175.1 of Paracoccaceae bacterium. GTDB lineage: Bacteria > Pseudomonadota > Alphaproteobacteria > Rhodobacterales > Rhodobacteraceae > Ovoidimarina. The sequence continues at coordinate 103,536 of QWDA01000003.1, forward strand.
GGTCCGGTCCTGACCCTTCCCGGCCTGGCCCGTCCCGGCTGCAACATGGCCGGAAGCCGGAACAGCGGGAGTGCATGACGATGCGGGTGCTGGAAGGACAGGCGGCGATCGTGACGGGCGCCAGCCGGGGAATCGGCAGGGCGGCCGCGCGCCGTCTGGCCGATGCGGGGGCCGGGGTCATCGTCCATGCCACGGATCGGGGCCGGCTCGCGGCGGTGCTGGCAGAGATCGGGGAATGCGGCGGCCGGGCGTTCGCGGTCGCGGGCGACATCGCCGATCCCGGCGTGGCGGCGTTGCTGGCGGAAACCGCCCGGGAGCAGTTCGGGCGCATCGACATCCTGGTCAACAATGCCGGCATCAACCTGAGGTCGGCGACGCTCGAGATGGCGCTGGACGACTGGCAGCGCGTGCTCGACGTGAACCTGAACGGCACGCTGCATGCCTGCCGGTCCGTGCTGCCCGGGATGATCGCGCAGGGCGGTGGCAGGATCGTCAACGTCTCCTCCACCGCCGCGAAGACGCCGCACCGCAACGCCGCCCCGGCCTATGGTGCCTCGAAAGCGGCGGTGAACTACCTGACCATGCATCTCGCCCGCGAAATGGCGGCGCACAATATCCGGGTCAACGCCGTCTGCCCCGGGCCGGTCGAGACCGACATGACATCCGAATGGGACGAGGGCTACCGGGCCCGCGTCTCCGGCCAGGTGCCGCTCGGGCGGCTGGGGACGGCGCGCGAGATCGCCGATGTCATCCTGTTCCTCGCCTCGGACGCCTCCGGCTTCGTCACCGGAGAGACACTCAACGCCAATGGCGGCACCTTCATCGCGTGACGAAGATGTAAACACCGGGCCGCCGGAAAGGTGTTGACCGGAAAGGAGGAAATTCTAACCTACGAACAAATATCCGGAGAGGCAGAGTGCTTCGGCTCGCGATCATCGCCGACGACCTGACCGGCGCCCTCGACACGGCGGCCCCGTTCGCCGGCGTCCCGGGGGGCGTCGTCGTGGCGACGCGGGTCGCGGCGCTGGAGGGCGCGCTGGCGCGGCGCCCCGGGGTCGTCGCGGTCTCCACGCGTTCCCGCGAGATCGGCGCGGCCGAGGCGCGGGCGCAGGTGGTGCGGGCGCTCGCGTGCCTCCCGCCGGGCGCGCCGATCTTCAAGAAGATCGATTCGCGGCTGAAGGGGAACATCCCGGCCGAGCTGGAGGCGTTCGGCGGCCGGGCCCTCCTCGTCGCGCCGGCGATACCGGAATTCGGCCGCGTGGTGCGTGACGGCAGGCTCGAGGGGTTCGGGGTCGATGCGCCGATCCCGGTCGGGGCGCGGCTGGGCGCGGCCGCGACGCGCGCCACCGTGCCGGACACGCTGACCGATGCGGATCTCTCGCGCGCGCTCGGCGCCGCGGGCGACGACACCGTGCACGTCGGTGCGCGCGGCCTCGCCACGGCGCTCGCGGCGGCGATGGGCCTTCCGGCAGCGCCCGTGCCGGGCGCGCTGCCGGCCCCGCTCTGTATGGCCATCGGCTCGGCGGATGCGATCACCCTCCGGCAGGTCGACCTCCTCCGCCGCGCCGCGCCCTGCCTTCTGGATCTCGCCGCGCCGGGGGGGCGCGTCCCCTCCGCCCCGCCGCGCCCGGCCGCGCCGCTTGCGCTGCTCCGGATCTCCGCCGGCGAAGCGGTGGCCCCCGCCGTCGCCGCCGCCCGCTTCGCCGCCGGCGTCCGCCCCTGGCTCGCCGAAGCGCGGGCCCTGGTGCTGAGCGGCGGCGCCACGGCCGAGGCCTGTCTCGACGCGCTCGGGCTCGACCGCCTGGCCCTGCGCGGCGAAATCCTCCCCGGGCTTCCCCTGTCCGGGGCCGAAGGCCGCGCGATCGTCACGAAATCCGGCGGTTTCGGGGATCCGGACTGCCTGGCGCGCATCGCCGGCCAGACCGTCCCGGCGGAAGACCCGGCACATGGCTGAGCGCAAGCCGACCGGAAGCCGCAAGAACCTGCCCGATCTGGTGTTCGACGGGCTTCTGCAATCGATCAAGTCGGGCAGCTACGGTGTCGACGAGCGGCTGCCCACCGAACATGCGCTCGCGGCCGAATTCCAGGTCTCCCGGCCCGTCGTGCGCGAGGCGCTCCGAAGGCTGCGCGACCAGGGCCTGGTCTATTCCCGGCGGGGGGCGGGCACGTTCGTCCGCCAGATCGGCCTGCGGCAGCCCCTGGGGTTCGGCTCGGTCGAAAGCATCTCCGACCTGTTCTACTGCTACGAGTTCCGCCTCACGCTGGAACCGGAAGCGGCCGCGGCGGCGGCCGAGCGGCGCACCGACGACATGCTGGCCGACATTGCCGCGGCGCTCGACCTGATGCGCGATGCCACGGCCCGAAAGCGCCACCGCGAGGACGCCGATTTCGCCTTTCACGGCGCCATCGCGCGGGCCAGCCAGAACCGCTATTTCTGGACCGCGCTCGACGCCCTGAAGGAGCATATCGACGTCGCCATGCAGTTTCACGGCCAGTCGCTCAAGCAATCGCCCTCCGGGCTGGAGCACGTCCTCGACGAGCACACCAGGATATTCGACGCGGTGCGCGACGGCGATGCCGGGGCGGCGCGCAAGCTGATGCGCGATCACCTGACGGGGTCGCGCGACCGGCTGTTCGACGGCCGCCCGCCCGGCCCGCGCCGCTAAAGGCCCAGCGCGGCCGCGAAGGCGTCCGGGGTCATCGAGCCGGGTTCGGCCCGCGCATGTGCCAGCCGATGCGCCAGCGCGGTGGCGGCGGCGTTGAGCGGTGCCGGAGTTCCGGTCAGCCGGCCGATCAGGACGATCTCGCCGTTCAGGTAATCCGTCTCGATCGAGCCCGCGCCGCGCGACAGGCTCTGCGTGGACGAGCCGCCGATCCGGAGGGCGCCCGCGACCGTCCCGACCCGCATCAGCGCGCGCCGCGGGTCGGAGGCGCCGACATCGCGCCACGCAATCCCCGCCGCGTCCAGCACCGCGCGCGCCTCGGCCCGAAGCGCCGCGACGAATTCGCCCGCCTCGACCCCCCGGCCAAGCGCGGCCTCGACGATGTTCCCGAGATTCTGGATCAGCTTGCCGTATTTGCTCTCCATCACGTTCGGCACCGGGAACCCGACGATCCCCGCCGGGGTCAGCGCTGCCGCCAGCGCCTCGGCCTCGGGCGAGAGCCCGGACGGGTAGCGGCCGATCTCGAAGATGCCGAAATTCGGGCTGGCGAAGCCGACCGCCTCGTCAGGCGCGGCATATTCCGCCGGCAGCATCACGGTGATCCCGTGCACATTCGGGAAATACCGCAGCGCGGCCCGCTCGTTCGCCACCCCGTTCTGGGCGCAGAAGATCGGCTGTTCGCGCACCCCCGCATCCCGGAGCGCGGCAAGCGCCGCTTCCGTGTGCTGCCCCTTGACCGCCAGGAGGATCGCGTCGTCGGGGCGCCAGTCGATCGCGTCCGGGGCGCCGACGCAGGCAAGCGGCACCCGGTCGGACCGCTCCGGGGAGCGCAGGTGGAGCCCGTTCTCGCGGATGGCGTCGAGCCGCGCGCCTCGCGCGATGCCGATGCAGTCATGGCCTGCGCGGGCCAGCGCCCCGGCGATCACGCCGCCCACCGCACCCACGCCATGCACGACGATCCGCATCAGAACGCGCCCCGGTAGATCGTCTCGACCTCCGCGACGCTCATGTCGCGCGGGTTGTTGTCCATCAGCCGGCGGATGCCATGGGCCTCCTCGGCCCAGGTGCCAAGATCGTCCTCGCGCGCGCCATGCGCGGCAAGCGACATCTCGATCCCCAGCCCCGCGCAGAACCCGCGCACCGCAGCGACCTCGCCGAGGCCGAGCGCCTCCACGATCTCGGCGGTCTTCTCCGGCCGGGCGGGCGCGTTGAAGGCCAGGATATCGGGAAACAGGAGCGCGACGCTCAGCCCGTGCGGGAGGCCGGCGCGCGTGCCGAGCGGATAGGCCAGCGCATGCCCCGCCGCGGTGTTGACCGGCCCCAGGCAGAGTCCGCCATAGAAGGACGACAGCAGCATCCCGGCCCGCGCCTCGGCATCGCTGCCATCGGCCACCGCCCGCGCCAGGTACCGGCCCGCGAGCCGAATCCCCATCCGCGCGTAATCGTCGACCAGCGGATGCGCCCGGATATTGGTGAAGGCCTCGACGCAATGGGCCAGCGCATCGACCCCGGTCGCCGCCGTCACCGCCGGCGGCACCGAAATCGTCAGTTCGGGATCGAGCACCGCGAGATCCGCCGCCATGTGCGGGCTCTCCACGGCCAGCTTCATCCCGGTCTCCGTCGAGGTGACCAGCGCCCGGATGCCGCCCTCCGAGCCGGTCCCGGCCGTCGTCGCGACCTGCGCCAGCGCCGCGCATTTCCGCGCCACCCGGTTCGGTCCCGCCACATCGGCCAGGCTCTGGCCGCTGTCCCAGAGCACCGCGACCAGCTTGGCGATATCCATCACCGAGCCGCCGCCGAGCCCCACCACCAGATCGGGCTCCGCCGCGCGGGCCACGGCGAGCGCCGCGTCGAGATCGCTGTCCTTCGGCTCGGGCGCGACCCCGTCGAACACGGTGACCGCTCCGGTCAGCCCCAGCCGTTCCACCATCGGCCGCGTCACCGGCTGCGCGATGACCAGGACGCGCGCGAACGGCGCCGCCCAGTCGCCCAGCCGCGCCGCGGCGCCCGAGCCGATCTCGAGCCGTTTCGGGAGATGCAGGGTGATCGGTCGGGAAATGTCCATCTTCTGCCCCCTCAGCCGCCCAGCTTGTCCATCTCGGCCCACACATCCTGCCGTTCGGCCTCGGAAAGCGCCACGAGCGGCGGCTTGTGGTGCAGCCATCCCGGGTCGCCACGGCGCTTCGCCAGCATGGCCTTCACCGTGGGAAGCTGGACATGGCGGTTCGTCAGCCTGCGCCACGCGTCGATCCGCCCCTGCGCCGCCGCGACCTCGGCCGCCTTCGCGGGATCGTTCCAGCCGTCCCAGACGACGCGCAGCGCCTCGGCGCGGAGGTTCGAGGTCGCGGTGATGCAGCCCGCGCCGCCCATGCGCAGAAGCGGCAGCATCAGCGGGTCGGCCCCGGCGAGCACGCCGAGCCCCGGATGCCGCTCGCACAGCGCCTGCAGATGCTCGATCTGCCCGAAACTGTCCTTGATGCCGCAGACGATGCCCGGGAAGGCCGCCATCAGCCGGTCGATCAGTTCGTGCGAGATCGGGATCTGGCTGACCTGGGGAATGTGGTAGAGCACGACCCGCAGGCGGTCGTCGCCCACGCCCTCGATCACCTGCGCATAGAACCGGAACAGCCCCTCGTCGCCGACGCCCTTGTAGTAGTAGGGCGGCAGCAGCACGACGCCCTTGGCCCCCGCCGTCACCGCGTGCCGGCTGAGCTCCACCGTGTCGGCGACCGCCGGCGTCGAGGTGCCGGGCAGCAGCGCCGCCGCCGGCGTGCCGCCCTCCACCGCCGCCTCCAGCAGCGCCATCCGCTCGCGGATCCCGAAACTGTTCGCCTCGCCGGTGGTGCCCAGAAGCGCGATGCCGTGGCAGCCCTCCGCCAGGAGCAGGCGGCAATGTTCGGCGAAAAGCCGGAGATCCGGCGTGCCCTCCGCCGTGACCGGCGTCGCGGCGGCGCAGTGGACGCCCTCGATCGTATGGGTCAACCCGTCCTCCCTGCGGCCAGCCGCCGTGCATAGGCGATGGCCTTCTCCATGTTCCCGTGATCCGCCACGCCCCGGCCCGCGATGTCGAACGCGGTGCCGTGATCGACCGAAGTCCGGTCGATCGGCAGGCCGAGCGAGACGTTCACCGCCGTGTCGAAGGCGACGAGCTTGATCGGGATATGCCCCTGGTCGTGGTACTGCGCGACCACAAGGTCGAATTGCCCGGCATGGGCGCGGTGAAACACCGTGTCGCCGGGGATCGGACCCTGCGCGTCGATCCCCGCCGCGCGGGCGCGCCGCACCGCCGGGGCCAGCTCGGTCTCGTCCTCGGTGCCGAACAGCCCGCCTTCGCCGCAATGCGGGTTGAGGCCCGCGACCGCGATGCGCGGGGCGTCGTGGCCGAGGCGCCGCAGATGCGCGTGACCCATCCGGATCGTCTCGAAGACCGAATCCGCCGTGGCCCGGGCGATCGCGTCGCGCAGGCTCACATGCGTCGAGTTGTGGATCACCGTCAGCCGGTCCGACGCCAGGATCATCCAGGCCTTCCGCTGGCCGGTCAGCGCCGCCAGCATGCCGGTGTGGCCGTCGTAATGGTGCCCGGCGGCATTGAGCGTGGCCTTGTTGAGCGGCGCGGTGACGATGCAGCCGATCTCGCCCGCCTCGGCCGCGCGCACCGCCGCCGCGACGAAGCGGAACGCCGCGTCGCCGGCCCGCGCGTCCTCGCGGCCGAACGGCAGCGGCGCGCCCGCCACCGGCAGGTCGGTCAGCGCCACGTCGGTGCCGATCCTCAGGCCCGTCTTCACCACCGCCTCCGCCGCCTCCAGCGTTTTCCGGCACCCGAAGATGCGGGTGCGGGCGCGCTCTTCCGCCGCCATCGCGGCGACCGCCCGAACCGTGATCTCGGGGCCGACGCCGGCCGGGTCGCCTATGGTGATGCCGATCATCGCGCCTCCAGCCAGGCGGAACTCAGCCGCACATGCTTTATCGCGCGGCGGAAATACGTGTAGGCGAGATCGAGCCCGCCATCCGCCGTCACCGCCAGCGCTGGATAGGACATCTCGCGATTCCGGCCATCGGTCGAGTCGTTCGAGAGGCAGGTGCCCGGCCCGTCCTCGACGACGATGCGCTTCGGGAAGGTCCGGCCGCCATCCCCGGACAGGCACAGCGTCATCGGCGCGCGCGGCACGCCCCAGACCGGGCTGCAGCCACCGGTCGCGTCGGGGCGCGGATCGTCCGCGCCAAGCTCGTCGTAGAGCGAGGCGCGCCGGGCGCCCGGATGCATCGCGGCGTTGACCGGATTGCAGGCCATCGCCACGCGCCCGTCCGGAAGCGCAACCGCCGCGATCGAGGAATTGTTGTTCGGCACATCCGTCGGCGCCGGCGCGGTCCAGGTCTCGCCGCCATCGGCGCTCTCGCTCCGGTGCACGAAATCGGCCTGCCGCCGCCGGTAGAACGCGGCCCAGCGGTCCCCGCCGAGCGGCACCAGCGTCATGTGTACCGATCCGACCGACCCCGGCACCTCGACCAGGCTCCAGCGCGCGCCGGAATCCCCGGAAATCGCCAGCGCGGCGGTGTCGTGGCTGCCGGTCCAGCGCGCGCCCGGCCGCGAGACGCAGCGGAACAGCGGCAGGAGCCAGGCGCCGTCGCGCCGGACATGGATCGCGCCGCGGATGAAGCTGCCGCGCGGCAGGTCGAGATCGACCGGCACGGCGCCCGCCTCGCGCATCCGGACGCGGCAGGTGTCCTGGTTGCCGCCCTCCTGCGCGGTGTGCAGGATCAGCCGCCGGCCGTCCGGCGCGTCGAACTGGACCGGGTTCTGCTCGGAGCGGGCCGGGTCGTCGGACAGCCGTTCCGCCGCCGACCAGCCGGCGGGCTTCAGGGCCGAGCGCCAGATCGCGATGTCGGATTTGCCTTCCAGCGAGCCGCCGAACCACAGGCATCTGAGTTCGTCGGTGCCCGGCGCCAGGAAGGCGGCATGATTCTGGACGCAGGGCGAGGGGAGCAGGGCCTCGAACCGGCCGGGCTCGACCTCGACCAGCCGGCCATCCATCCGTTTGGCGATCTGGTCGGGCGTCGGGGCCGTCATCGAATCGAATACCTTGATCGGGCAGGGCTGACCCGTCGGGTATCGAGTCTGGAAACAAAGTTGTCAAGTTGGCATTGTTAACTTGATCGCGACTTCCGCGCCGTATTCGAATCCAACTATCGGAATTTGCGTGCATAAAATCCCATCATCCAGAATCATGGGTCGGGACGTCGTTCTGATTTGACAAATTTACCGGTCCGTATGAGAGTTCTGGGGGCCCGCACCGGCGGGTCTGGGGAACGAGGCGCCGTCCACGCATGGGATTTGCCGCAAGCTCCGATGGGTCCGGGCGCACCGCGCTCATGGTCGCGCCGCTCGCCGGCGTCACCCCGCACGCCCGGACGGGCGGTGTCGTGAATTTCGCCGCAACGCGGCCGGTGGCGCGAAGCGCGCGCAGCCGGAGAGACCGCGCGACATGACCGCTTGCCAGGGCATCCCGGGATCAACCGCCGCACGAAATGCGCGCACCAAATCCAACTTTGGAGTGAATTTCACGGCTGATGCCCGTACTCCTTCGGCGGGGCCGGTCCATTCGAGGGATGGACAGGGGCCGGTGAAGGCAGCGGGAGGAGCAGAAGCTGCCAACACTTGGGATAAGGGAGGAACCAGATGAGCCCAAGACTTTCTCGCGTTGCCGCGATCCTGATGGCCACCACCGCGGGTTTCGCGGCCAGCGCCCAGGATGCCGTCACCATCGTGCTGTCCGAGGAGCTCGAAAACGTCGAGCCCTGCATGGCGTCGAAATCGAATATCGGCCGCGTCATCCTGCAGAACGTGTCCGAAACCCTGACCGAGCTGGTGCCGGGCTCCGGCCTGCAGCCGCGCCTGGCGGAAAGCTGGGAAGACATGGGCGGCGGCACCTGGCGGTTCCACCTGCGCAAGGACGTGACCTTTTCCGACGGCACCGCCTTCGATCCCGGCGACGTGGTCTTCTCGCTCGCGCGGAACAAGTCCGACAAGTTCGTCTGCGAGATCGGCGCCAAGTATTACGGCGGCATGGAGCTGTCGGCGAAGGTGGTGGGCGACAGCACCATCGACATCACCTCCGATCCGGCCCAGCCGATCCTGCCGCTGCTGATGTCGACCCTCACGGTGCTGCCGTCCGAAGCGAATCCCGACGCCTTCGTCGATCTTCCGGTCGGCACCGGCCCCTACACGTTCGACGAGTACAATCGCGGCGAGAACATCAAGCTCTCGGCCCGCGACGATTACTGGGGCGGCGCGCCGACGGTGAAGACCGCGACCTATGTGTTCCGCTCCGAAAGCGCCGTCCGCGCGGCGATGGTCGCGGCGGGCGAGGCCGATATCGCACCCAACATCGCGCTGCAGGACGCGACCGATCCCGCGACGGATTACAGCTATCCGAACTCGGAAACCGTCTACATGCGGCTCGACACCCAAACCGCGCCGCTCGACGACGTGCGGGTCCGCCAGGCGCTGAACCTTGCCGTCGACAAGGAGGCCTTCGTAGGCACGATCCTCGCGCCCGGCACGCTGCTCGCGACCGGCATGACCCCGCCTTCGACGATCGGCTACAACCACGACCTCCAGCCCTATCCCTACGACCTCGAGAAGGCGAAGGCGCTTCTGGAGGAGGCCAGGGCCGATGGCGTTCCCGTCGATACCGAGATCCTCGTGATCGGCCGTCTGGAGAACTTCGCCAACGTCACCGAGACGATGGAAGCGCTGACCGCCATGTGGCAGGACGCGGGCTTCAACGTGAATCTGCAGATGGTCGAAACCGCGGAGTGGAACGAGTACTACTCCAAGCCCTTCGTCACCGGCAAAGGCCCGATCATCGTCGAGGCGCAGCACGACAACGCGAACGGCGACCCGGTGTTCTCGATGTTCTTCAAATACGCCTGCGACGGCGCGCAGTCGGGCGTCTGCGACACCAAGCTCGACGAAAGGATCGCCGCCGCGACCGCCGCGACCGGGGACCAGCGCGAGGGCCTCTGGGAAGACACCTTCGCCTATGTCTTCAACGATCTCGTGGCGGACGTGTTCCTGTGGCACATGGTCGGCTTCACCCGCGTGAACGAGCGGCTCGACTTCCAGCCGACGATCCGGACGAACTCCGAACTGCAGCTCTCGCAGATCGAGTTCAAGTAACGTCCTCCCCGGGGGCGGCCCGCGCCGCCCCCCCCTCACGCCGGAACCGGGGCAGCCATGATATCCTTCCTGGGAAAACGTGCCGTCGCCAGTGCCGTCTCGCTGATCGGGCTGATCGTCCTGGTCTTCTTCCTGTCCCGGCTCACCGGCGATCCGACCAACCTCTACCTCCCCGTCGACGCCTCGCTCGAAAGCCGCGCGCGGTTTCGCGAGATCAACGGGCTCGACGATCCGCTGATCGTCCAGTTCTTCCGCTACGCGGGCGACATCATCCGCCTCGACTTCGGCGTTTCGGTCCGCCGCGGAGAGCCCGCCATCGACGCCGTGCTCAGGGCCTTCGAATGGACGCTCTGGCTTGCCGTCATCACCATGACGCTGGTCACCGCCGCCGCGATCCTCGTCGGTGCGCTGGCCGCCTTCCGCGTCGGCGGCGTGTTCGACCGGATCGCGACCTTCTTCTCGCTGATCGGCGCGAGCGCGCCCGATTTCTGGATCGCCATCGTCGCCATCGTCGTCTTCTCGGTGACGTTCGGCTGGGTGCCGACCTCGGGCACCGGCACCGTCATGCACTGGATCCTGCCGGTCGCCGTGCTGTTCATCCGGCCGTTCGGGCTGATCCTGCAGGTGGTGCGCGGCTCGATGATCTCGACGCTGAGCTCGGCCTACGTGAAGACCGCGCGGGCGAAGGGCGTGAAGAACCGGCCGATCATCTTCGTCCACGCGCTCCGGAACGCGATGCTGCCGGTCATCACCGTGATCGGCGACCAGGCGGCGGCGCTGCTGAACGGCGCGGTGGTGGTCGAGACGATCTTCGGCTTCCCCGGCGTCGGCAAGCTGATGATCGATTCGATCCTGCAGCGCGATTTCACCGTGGTCCTGGCGGCGATCTTCGTCACCGCCGTCGCGATCTTCCTGATGAACATCCTGATCGACATCCTCTACGCGGTGCTCGATCCCCGAATCCGGTACTGACCCATGGCCGTTGCCGAGACCGGGGCCCCGATCCCCGAGCCGCCGCATCCCGCCCTGCAGATCCTGCGCATGCTCTGGCGCGACAAGTTCGCCTTCGCCGCCACGCTGTTTCTGCTCGTGGTGATCTTCTGCGCGATCTTCGGGCCGATGCTGTTCGAAGACGTCGCCACCAGGCAGAACCTGCGCGGCCGGAACGCGGCGCCGTTCGATTTCTCGAAGGACTGGAGCTTCTGGCTCGGCGGCGACGCGCTGGGCCGGCCGCTCCTGGCCCGCATCATCGTCGCCGCGCAGAACACCATCACGGTCGCGGCCGGCGCGGTGGCCTGCTCGCTCGCCATCGGCACCGCGCTCGGGCTGGTCGCGGGCTACACCTCGAGGGGGCTCAGCCAGGTGATCATGCGGCTCGCCGACGTGATCATGTCCTTCCCGTCGCTGCTCCTCGCGGTGATCGTGCTCTACATGCTGGAGCCCTCTGTCGGAAACCTGATCATCGTGCTCGCGATCACCCGGATCCCGGTCTATCTCAGAACCTCGCGCGCGGAGGTGCTGGAGGTGCGCGAGCGGATGTTCGTCCAGGCCGCTCAGGTCATGGGCGCGTCGACCGGGCGGATCGTCTTCCGCCACATCCTGCCCGTGGTGTTCCCGACGCTGATCACCATCGCGACGCTCGATTTCGCCGTCGTGATGCTGGCAGAAAGCTCGCTCTCCTTTCTTGGCATCGGCATCCAGCCGCCGGAAATCACCTGGGGCCTGATGGTCAGTCAGGGCCGGCCCTATCTCACCAGCGCCTGGTGGCTCTCGTTCTGGCCGGGCCTCGCGATCATCCTGACCACCCTGTCGCTGAACCTGCTCTCGAACTGGATGCGCACCGCACTCGACCCGGTGCAGCGCTGGCGGCTCGAGACCAGGAGGGAATCGTGATGGCCGCGCCGCTGCTCGAAATCCGCGACCTCTCCGTCGATTTCCACACCGCGCAGGGCAACCTCCACGCGGTCAGGAACGTCTCCTGGCATCTCGACCGCGGCGAGACGCTGGCCATCCTCGGCGAAAGCGGCTCGGGCAAATCGGTCTCGGCCAGCGCGATCATGAACCTGATCGATTGCCCGCCGGGCAGGATCGCCTCGGGCGAGATCCTGTTCGAGGGCCGCGACCTGCTGAAGATGTCCGGAGAGGAACGGCGCCGGATCAACGGCAAGCGGATCGCGATGATCTTCCAGGATCCGCTCAGCCACCTGAACCCGGTCTACACCGTCGGCTTCCAGATCGCCGAGATGATGACCGCCCATGGCCTGCCGAAGGCCGAGGCGCGGGCCCGGACGCTGGAGCTGCTCGAGCGCGTTGGAATCCCAGATTTCCGGACCAGGATCGACGCCTATCCGCACCAGTTCTCCGGCGGCCAGCGGCAACGGCTGATGATCGCGATGGCGCTGGCGCTGAAACCCGACATCCTGATCGCCGACGAGCCCACCACGGCGCTCGACGTGACGGTACAGGCGCAGATCCTGGCGCTTCTCGAGGAGCTTCAGAACGAGACCGGCATGGGTCTCCTGCTCATCACCCACGATCTCGGTGTGGTGGCCGAAGTGGCGGACCGCGTGGTGGTGATGAATTCCGGCCAGATCGTCGAGACCGGCAGCGCGGCCGAGGTTTACCGCAGCCCGCACCACCCCTACACGAAGAAACTGATCGCCGCCGTGCCCGGCACCGGCGCGATGGCCGACCCGCTGAAGACCGGCGTCGAGGTGCTGCTCGACGTGAAGGGCTTCAGCAAGCATTACGGCGATTTCGTCGCGCTCGACGGAGCGACGCTGTCGGTCCTGTCGGGCGAGACCGTCGCCATCGTCGGCGAATCGGGCTCGGGCAAATCGACCCTCGCCAGGGCGCTCCTCCGGCTCACCGAACCCACTTCGGGCGAAGCCTGCTTTGGCGGCCGCGACCTCGTGACGATCCCGCCGAAGGAGCTCTTCGCGCTCCGCCGCGAGATCCAGATGGTGTTCCAGGATCCCAGCCAGTCGCTCAATCCGCGCATGACGGTCTTCGAGATCGTCGCCGAGGCCTTCGCGATCCACCCCGAGATCCTTCCCAGGGCGCAATGGAAGGACCGGGTGTGCGAGCTTCTCGAACAGGTCGGCCTCGACGCCAGCCACATGCGCCGCTACCCGCACCAGTTCTCCGGCGGCCAGCGGCAGCGGATCGCCATCGCCCGCGCACTGGCCCTCCAGCCCAAGCTCATCATCTGCGACGAGGCGGTCTCGGCGCTCGACGTCTCGATCCAGGCCCAGGTGATCGCCCTCCTGCGATCCCTGCAGGACGCGCTCGGCCTCAGCTATCTCTTCATCGCCCACGATCTGCCGCTGGTCCGCGATTTCGCGCACCGGGTGGTGGTCATGCAGGGCGGGCGGATCGTCGAACAGGGGCCGGTCGCCCGGATCTTCGACGCGCCCCGCGAGGCCTACACGCGGAACCTGATCGCCGCGAGCCTGAGCCCCGACCCCGAGATCCAGGCCGCGCGCCGGGCCGGCCGAAGGCTGCACGCGGAGGCCGGGCGATGACCGGGCGCGACCTTCTCGTCAAGTACCCGCTCCGGCCGGGCGCCATGGCGCAGCTCGTCGTCGACAACCTCGCGGCGCATTTCGCCGGCAGGCCGCTTCTGACACCGGTCGGCGATCCCGCCGGGGCGGGCGCGCCGCGATGACGGCGATCCTGCGTTATTTCTTCTGGCCCTTCGCCTTCACCCTCGCGGGCCTGGCGCTGAGCTTCTGGCTTGGCTGGGCCGCCACCGGGGCGCTCTCCGGCGCGCTCTCCTTCCTGCTGATCGGCGCGGTGCTCGCCATCCTCGAGATCTCGCTCAGCTTCGACAACGCCATCGTCAACGCGAACAAGCTCAAGGACATGCGGCCGGAATGGCAGCGCCGCTTCCTGACCTGGGGCATCGTGATCGCCGTCTTCGGCATGCGGATCGTGTTTCCCGTCGCCGTGGTCGCCATCGCCGCCCGGATCGGCCCCCTGGAGGCGGTCCATCTCGCCGCGAAGGACCCGCGCGAATACGCGCGGATCATGGACGAGGCGCATGTCTCGATCGCGGCCTTCGGCGGCACCTTCCTGATGATGGTCGCGCTCAGCTTCTTCATCGACGGCGAGAAGGAGGTGGACTGGTTCGGCCATGTCGAGCGCCGGTTCCGCGACTGGGCCGCCTTTCACGGGCTGGCCACCGGCATCGTCCTGGCCATCGTGCTCGTCTTCACCGTCTGCGTCGACCTGCGCCACAGCGCCGAGTTCCTCTTCGCCGCGGTGACGGGGCTGCTCACCTTCCTCGCGGTCGAGCTTCTGGGGCAGGCGCTCGACAGCTCGGAGGAGACGCGGCACCTCTCGGCCTCCGGCGGCTTCGGCGCGTTCCTCTATCTCGAGGTACTCGACGGCAGCTTCTCCTTCGACGGGGTCATCGGAGCCTTCGCGCTCACCCAGAACCTGTTCCTCATCGCCATCGGGCTCGGGATCGGCGCGCTCTATGTGCGGACCATGACGATCATGCTGGTGGAGCGGCAGGCACTGACCCAGTTCCGCTACCTGGAGCACGGCGCCTTCTACTCGATCCTCGCGCTTTCGGTGATCATGTTCGCCCAGTCGATCTGGACTATCCCCGAACTGGTGACCGGTCTGATCGGGGCCTGCCTGATCGGGCTCTCGTTCCTGGCCTCGATCCGCTACAACCGGGCCGCAGAGGGGTCCCGATGACGACAAGACGCGCGCTCTGGATGCAGAAACTGGCCGAGGAAGTGGTCCGCGGCGTCACCGCACGCGTCGAATCCGGGGAAACCCCGCCGGGAACCCTGCTCGGCGCCAGCGAGGACATCGCGCGCGATTACGTGACCGGGATCGGCGTGGTGGAGCGCGCCCTCGAAGACCTCGAAGACGCCGGCGTGGTCACCGTCGGCCCCGAGGGCAATGTCGTCGTCGCCGGGCCGCCCCTGCCGTCACCGGGATTCGCGCTGAGCCGGGACGACCTGGCGCAGCTTCCCGACGTGATCGCGATCCTCGAACTGCGCCTGGGGCTCGAGGCCGAAGCGGTGGCGCTCGCCGCCGCGCGCCGGACAGAGCCGCAGCTCGCCGAGATCCGTGCCGCGGCCGAAAGCCACGCGGCAGCGGCGGGGCAGGGCGAAAGGCCGGCGCAGGCCGATTTCCGCTTTCACCGCGCCATCGCCTCGGCCAGCGGCAACGGCTACATCCTCGAGCTCCTGGACTATCTCGGGCCGCTCCTGATCCCGCGGATGCGGATCCCGATGCCGGTCGAGAGCGGCGCCGGGGACCGGAACCTGGCCGCCTCGATCCGCGAACACGCGGCGATCGTCGCGGCGATCGAGGGCCGGGACGTCGCCGGCGCGCGCCAGGCGATGCACGCCCATCTGCAGCGCACCATCGACCTCCTGAACGGGTTCGGCCCGGCCGGGAACGGCGCCTGAGATGCCGATGATCCTGACAACCTCCCCGACCTTCGCCACCATCGGCGCCACGCCCGGCCGGCTGCGGGGCGCGGGCTACGAGCTGGTGCGCGCGACCGATCCGGGGCAGGGCGCCTATCTGCGCGCGCTGCCCATCGCCGACTATCTCGTGGCCGGGCTGCTCCCCGTCACCGCCGAAACGCTGGCGGCGGGCCCGAACCTGAGGGGCGTGCTGAAACACGGCGTCGGAACCGATTCCATCGATATCGACGCGGCGACCAGCGCCGGGATCCCGGTGACATCCACCCCGGGCGCGAATTCCCGGGCGGTCGCCGAAATGGCTCTCGGCGCCATCTTCGCCCTGTCGCGCAACGTCGTCGCCGGGCATCTTTCGGTGATCTCGGGCGGCTGGGAGCGCCGCCGCGGCCGCGAGATCGCCGGAACCACGCTCGGAATCCTCGGCTTCGGCCGGATCGGCCAGCGGCTCGCCCGCATCGCCGGGGGTGTCGGAATGCGCGTCGTCGCCCACGATCCCTTCCCCGACACCGCCGCCGCCGAAGACCTGGGCGTCACGCTGGCCCCGTTCGCCGACACGCTGCGCCAGGCCGATTTCCTGTCGCTCCACCTCGCTGGCGGCTCCGCGACCCGCCACCTGATCGACGCCGCGGCGCTCGCGGCGATGAAGCCCGGATCCGCGCTCCTGAACTTCGCGCGCGGCAGCCTCGTCGATCTCGACGCGCTCGCCGCCGCGCTCCGCTCCGGGCATCTCGTCGGCGCGGCCATCGACGCCTATCCGGTCGAGCCGCCGGATCCAGGAAACCCGATCTTCGCGGCGCCGAACCTGCTGTTTTCACCCCATTCGGGCGCCGACACGGTGCAATCCATCGAGCGCATGAGCGACATGGTCTTCGAGGACATCCAGGCGATTGCCGGCAACGGGATGCCGCCGCGCGCCCTGAACGCGGAGGCCCTGGGCGCCCGGGCGGAACCGCGTCGCTCGGGAAACGCCAATCCCTTCGAGCGCTGAGGATCGTCCCCGCTTTCGGTGCCGCGCCCCAGTGAAACATTGACGAATCGTGGCGGATTATCGCCTAGTTTCGCGCATACGGGGTTTTGAGGGCGGCTGTGCGGCCAATGTCTTTTGGTATCAAGAGTTTTGCGATCTCCTGCCTGATCGTGACCATTCTGGGGGTTCAGGCCTATATCGGGTTCACCCGGATAAGGGGCACCACCTGGCCATTCGTCTCCTACCCGATGTACGCCTGGGCCAAGCAGGAAGGCGAGCGGCTGGAAGACTATTCGGTGACCGCGGTCTTCGCCGACGGCACCGAACTGCCCGATTACGAGAGGGTGATCGACACCCCGTTCTGGATTCTCCGCGAGAACTTCGTCCTTCCCATCGCCCGGCAAGAGCTCGATGCCGACGCGGC
Organism: Paracoccaceae bacterium; assembly: GCA_003605175.1. GTDB lineage: Bacteria > Pseudomonadota > Alphaproteobacteria > Rhodobacterales > Rhodobacteraceae > Ovoidimarina. The sequence goes on from QWDA01000003.1 coordinate 120,220, forward strand.
CCGGGAGGCGGCACGGGTGTTCTGCGGCCAGACCGCCGAGAGCCCGGTGCGTCTGGAGCTGATCGACACGGGCGTCTCGGTCGGGCGGCACGGCGCCGTCTATGGCGAACCGCAGACGGTCGGCACCGTCGATCTCGCGTGCAGGTAAGGGGAGCCCAGCCATGAATTTCTGGACCCGCTACTGGTTCGACCCCCGCCCGGTGCTCGACATCGCCATCGTCCGCATCGTCTGCTGCGTCACCACGCTCTATTTCTGCGTGGCCTTCCTGCATTACCACGCCGAGATCCTCGACCGGGCGCTGCTCGACGACACGCTCTACCGCCCGTTCCTGCTGTTCCGGCTCGTCCACCTGCCGTTCGGCTGGGGCTATTCGGGCAGCGGCGGCGCCGACGGGCTCGGCACCTGGGCGTTCCGGCCCTCGGGCGATTTCGTGCTCCTGGCCTACAGCGTCTTCATCGTCTCGGGCGTCATGGCGGCGATCGGGCTCCTGACCCGGACGAGCCTCCTCGTCTTCGCGGCGAGCTATTTCTACGTCGAGAGCTACATCTTCGCCTATGGCGACTTCCATCACCCCTCGGCGGCGATGGTGATCATGCTCGGCCTCCTGGCGCTCAGCCCCGCCGGGCAGGTCCTGTCGGTCGACAACGTGCTCCGCGCCCGCCGCGGCGCGGCCATCGACCTCCATGCCGACGCGCCCTTCGCGGGCTGGGCGATCCGCCTCATGCAGTGGTTCTTCGCGCTGATGTATCTTTCCGCCTTCTATTCGAAGCTCCACTTCGGCGGCCTCGACTGGATGAACGGCTACACGCTGCAATACTACCTGATCCAGGACGGGCTCCGCTGGGGCAGCGGCCTCGCCGTATGGGTGGCGCAGTTCCACTGGCTGATCCTGCTCGGCCAGATCGGCGTGATGGTGTTCCAGGGAACTTTCTTCCTCGAGGTCCTGTTCCCGAGGCTCCGCTGGATCTATATTCCAATCGGACTTTGCCTTCACATCTCGATCTACATCCTGCTCCATGCCCCGTTCTTCACCTGGATCGCGCTCTATTCGATCTTCATCCCCTGGCGGGACGTGGCGGATTACTTCGGCCATCGCAGCGGGCGGATCTCGCAGGCCGGCGAGCTGTGACCCTGGGAGGGGCGTGAGATGACCGACAGCCCCGGCGCCATCGTGATTTATGACGGCGAATGCCCGTTCTGCAGCCGCTACGTCCGGATGTTGCGGCTGCGCGAGACCGTCGGCCCGGTCCGGCTCCTCGACGCCCGCGACGGCGGCCCCGAGGTCGAGGCGGCGCTGGCGGAGGGGCTCGACCTCGACGAGGGCATGGTGCTCCTGATGGACGGCCGCTACCACCATGGCGACGACTGCATCCATCGCCTCGCGCTGCTCAGCACCGGCTCGGGCGCCTTCAACCGCCTGAACGCCGCGATCTTCCGCTCCGAACGCCTTTCGCGCCTGCTCTACCCGCTGCTCCGCGCCGGCCGGAACACCGTCCTCGCGCTCCTCGGCCGCCAGAAGATCAACCCCTGACCCCGACGCCCGCGCGGCAAGCGATCCTTCCGGGAAGGCCGCGAGTCGGCTTTGCGGGACTTTGGCGGCATTCACAGAGGCAATGTCTGGTGGCCCCAACGTTCATTGCTTGTCACAGTTTATACGAAAAGACCGTGATCTAGTTGTTCGTGCTCGTTCCTCCAATCATGCGCATTCTGCGGGACCCTAGGTCAAGAAGCTGTAGGATCAGAGTAGATCGAAGCGCGAACAGCGAGAAACATGCGATGAAGGACCGGACTCTCCCGCAAGCCCAACGACCTGGCGTCGAGGGCGCTTTTGAGCATTTCATGGCGCTGGGGGCGCGGCTGCCGGGCAACCTGGGCTTCATAGCTCGACGCAAGCTTAAACGCCGGCAATGCAAGCGCTCAACCGACACCTTCAGCGCAGTTCTGGCCGAGACGCGTCCGGGAGAGCTATGTATCGACCTCGGCGCCAACGTCGGCGCAATCACTCGGCAGATGGCAGCCACCGGGGCTGACGTGATCAGTTTTGAGCCGGACCCAGGCGCATTTGCAGCGCTGAAGGCGGCAACTGCTGATCTGCAGAACGTAACTTGCGTGCCGAAGGCGGCAGGCCACCAATCAGACAGACTGATGCTCCGCCGAAGCAAAAAGTGGTCAGCCGACGATCCCGCAGGCCACACCGAAGGCTCATCTATCGTGCACGCCGATGCGGGCATGGATGACGAAAACGCCGTCGAAGTCGAGGTCGTGGACATCCTTGCATTCCTTGCGGACCTCGATCGCGATATTCGCATTCTCAAAATGGACATCGAGGGCGCGGAATGGGAGATCTTGCGCCGCCTTTTCGATCATCCCGTGTTGGATCGGATCGATGCGGTATTCGTAGAAACCCATGAACGGCAGAATCCCGCTCGCTACTTTCCACTTTTCGACGAACTGCAAGTTCGGGCCGAGGCTCTCGCGCGCCCCTATGTCAACCTATACTGGGTTTGATCTTTTCCCATGGCCGGTGAGGCAATTCCGAAGGCCGCCCTCCCAGGCGGCGAGAGTTCTTTCAGGATTGCCAAGACTTCAAGCACGCCACCAGTGCGAGGGCAGACTGTCCGGTTCGATCAAGCGTAAGCCCTGAACAGCGTTTTGCCCATTCGGTGTGACACCCTCGGTCTCGAACCCATGCCGAGCAATGGTTGAAATCTGGAGCGTGTCTCGCTGTCCGTTCTGGGCTCGAAGCAGACACATGGCCGCGCCGCGACGGCCTGCCGACCCGGGGAGCACAGGGGCCGCGCGCGGCTCTTGCAGCCAGGCTTTCCCCCTGGCCGAAAAGCGCGAACCGGCCCGGCAAAAGTAGTTTACATTGTCAATCATTTCGGTCACGCTCCCCCGCAAGGAGGATCCTCATGAAGACCCAGGTCGCGATTGTCGGGGGCGGGCCGTCGGGCCTGCTGCTGTCGCAGCTTCTGCACACCCGCGGGATCGACAGCATCGTGCTCGAGCGCCGCACCCAGGCCTATGTGCTGGGCCGGATCCGCGCGGGCGTGCTCGAGCAGGGGCTCGTGCGCCTCCTTGAGGAGGCCGGCTGCGCCGACAGGCTCCATGCCGAGGGCATCCCGCATGACGGCACCTGCATCGCCAGCGACGGCGAGATCTTCCGCATCGACTTCCGCGCGCTGACCGGCACGCCCGTCATGGTCTATGGCCAGACCGAGGTTACCCGTGACCTCTACGCCGCCCGCGAGGCCGCCGGCGGCCGCATCCTCTATGAGGTCGACGATGTCACGATCCTCGGCGCCGATACCGACCGGCCCGAAATCGCCTTCACGCAGAACGGCGAACCGCAGCGCATCCAGTGCGATTTCGTCGCCGGCTGCGACGGGTTCCACGGCGTCAGCCGTCGCACGATCCCCGAGGACGTGCGTCGCGAGTACGAAAAGCTCTACCCGTTCGGCTGGCTCGGCATCCTCTCCGAAACCTCGCCCGTCGATCACGAGCTGATCTATTCCAGCTCCGAGCGCGGCTTCGCGCTCTGCTCGATGCGCAATGCCCATCTCAGCCGCTACTACATCCAGTGCCCGCTTACCGACAAGCCGGAGGACTGGTCCGACGAGGCCTTCTGGGAGGAACTGCGCCGCCGCATCCCCGAAGAGGCCGCCCGGAACCTCGTCACCGGCCCGTCGATCGAGAAATCCATCGCGCCCCTGCGCTCCTTCGTCTCCGAACCGATGCGCTGGGGGCGGCTGTTCCTCTGCGGCGACGCCGCCCATATCGTGCCGCCCACCGGCGCGAAGGGGCTGAACACCGCCGCCTCCGACGTGCACTACCTGTTCGAGGGCCTCGCCCGCTACTACCGGTCCGGCGATACCGAGGGGATCGACGGCTACTCCGAAAAGGCGCTGGCCCGGATCTGGAAGGCGGAACGCTTCTCCTGGTGGATGACAGCGCTGCTCCACCGCTTCCCCGGGCAGTCCGATTTCGACCGCCGCCTGCAACGCGCCGAGCTCGACTTCCTGCGCAGCAACGCCTCCGCGCAGAAGGCGATGGCCGAGAACTATGTCGGGCTGCCCTATTAGGTTACACTCCCTGACGCCATCGTGAGAAAGCGTGGTTTGGCTCCGAGGAGGCTCCCGGCCTATCTGGAGGCGGGGCAAAGGAGACACGGGATATGGCCGGCCGGTTCAAGAGCGACCTGAAATGGAGTGACGTGACGCCCGAGGCGGCGTTCCTCGACAGGCGCGCGCTCCTCGCGGGGGGCGCGGCCATGGCGGCGGGCCTTGCGCTGCCGCGCGGCGCGCGGGCCGGCGCGCTCGAGCCCAACACGCTCGAGGAAATCACCAGCTACAACAACTACTACGAATTCGGCACCGGCAAGACCGACCCGAAAGCCTATGCCGGCGGCCTCACCACCAAGCCCTGGTCGATCGAGGTAGGCGGCATGGTCGAGAAGCCGGGCAATTACGACCTCGCCGACATCCTCAAGGGCAAGAGCATCGAGGAGCGGATCTACCGCCTCCGCTGCGTCGAGGCCTGGTCGATGGTCGTCCCCTGGAACGGCTTCGAACTGAAGGACCTGCTCGACCAGGTCGGCGTGCAGCCCGGCGCGAAATACGTCGCCTTCGAAACGCTCTACCGCCCCGAGGAAATGCCCGGCACCCGCTACCCGGTGGTGCCCTGGCCCTACCGTGAAGGCCTCCGCCTCGACGAGGCGATGCACCCGCTCACGATCCTCGCGACCGGGATCTACGGCAAACCCATGCCGAACCAGAACGGCGCGCCGATCCGGCTCGTGGTGCCGTGGAAATACGGCTTCAAGTCGATCAAGTCGATCGTCAAGATCACCCTCACCGACAAGCAGCCGCCAACCAGCTGGAACACCATCCAGGCCCGCGAATACGGCTTCTATTCCAACGTGAACCCGAACGTGGACCACCCGCGCTGGAGCCAGGCGACCGAGCGCCGGATCGGCGGCGGGCTGTTCAGCCCCCGGATCGAGACCCAAATGTTCAACGGCTATGGCGACGAGGTCGCCGGGCTCTACGCCGGCATGGACCTCAAGAAGTACTACTGAGCCGATGCAGCGCATTTCCGTCCTGACCTGCCCCGAATGCGGGGCCGCGACCGAGGAAGAGATGCCGGTCGACGCCTGCCGGTTCTTCCACGATTGCCTCGCCTGCGGCGCGGTCCTGCGGCCGAAGCCGGGGGATTGCTGCGTGTTCTGTTCCTACGGCTCGGTGCCATGCCCGCCGGTGCAGTCGGGCGAAGGCTGCCGCGCGTGATGGAGAACATGGTGCAGACGATCAACGGCGCGCTCCGGCGCCTGCCCACCTGGCCGGTCTACGTGATCGGCCTTCTGGTGCCGTTCTGGTTCCTCTGGCTCGGGATGACCGGCGGGCTCGGGGTCGAGCCGATCAAGGAGCTCGAGCACCGCCTGGGCGAGCTCGGCCTCCAGCTCCTGATCGCCACGCTCTGCGTCACGCCGCTGCGGCGCTTTCTGGGGCTGAACCTCCTCAGGTTCCGCCGCGCGCTCGGGCTCATCGGCTTCTACTACATCGCGCTGCATCTTCTCGTCTGGCTGGTGCTCGACGTGCAGATCCTCTCGCAGATCTGGGCGGACATCCTGAAGCGCCCCTACATCACCATCGGCATGCTGGCCTTCCTGCTCCTGGTGCCCTTGGCGCTTACCTCGAACAACTGGTCGCTCCGCCGGCTCGGCGCCGCAAGCTGGCGGCGGCTGCACCAGCTCTCCTATCTCGCGGCCGTGCTCGGCGCGGTGCATTTCGTGATGCTGGTGAAGGGCTGGCAGCTCGAGCCGCTGGTCTATCTCGGCGGCGTGCTCGCGCTGCTCGTCATGCGGCTCCGCACCACTCCCCGCAATTGGTTCGTGTCGGCAAGGGCGCCGGCGCGGCGTAGCGGGTAGGCGTTGCGCGACAGGGCCTTGAGCGCGTGGTCGATCGGTTTCTCGCAGAATAGGTGGACGAGGATCCCGACGGCGATGCTGGCGGTGCCCAGGATGAGCGCAAGAGGAAGATCCCGGGAAAATCCCATCGCGGCGATGAACGGCAACGAGAAGATGACGACAGCCTGGTGCGTGAGGTAGAGCGCGTAGGACGCGTTTCCAAGCAGCACGAGGCTTTCGACCCGGTGTCGGGCGATCGCCGGTTCGAGCGCGAGACAGCCCATGATCAGCAGCGACGCGGGAACACCCCAGCGGACGATCCGTAGTCCGAGGCCGGCCTCCGAAAACACCACGAGGCTCAGGAGCGCCAGGGCGACGAGTGTTGCGCCCGTGCGCACGCCCGGCTTCAGCCAGCCCTTGACGTAGACCATGCCGATGACGAGCCCCGCCGCGAACTCAAGAATGATTCCGCGCGTGTAGAAACTGGCGACCGGCCCGAGGTCCGAGAGAAGGAAACCCGCGAATGCGACTGCGGCAAGCAGCGCCACGAGCACCGGAACCAACCATGCACGCGCGGTCGCGAGCGCGGCGGCGAAGATCAAGTAGAACATCATCTCGATGTTCAGGGTCCAGCCCTGACCGACGATGGGCATGACCGGAAGGTAGCTCCTGTCGTTTACATAGGCGATGAAACCCAGTGAGCGGAACAGGTCGCCGACGGCGATCGGGTCGGTCGCAGTCAGGAAGGCGGCCAGGGTGATGATCCAGTAGAGCGGCACGATCCGCCGCAAGCGGTGCATCATGAATTCACCGGGGCCGAGGTCGCGCCCGGAGAGATACATCACGAATCCGCTGATGACGAAGAAGATATCGACACCCATCGCGCCCGTGGCGAACGGCATGTCCGTCCTGAGACTGACGTGGAAGACGAGGACGAGACCTGCGGCGAGGGCTCTCAGATACTGAACGGAAACCAGATGCTGCATACAAAACCCGGACAAACGACGTCGGCGCGTTAACGAAGGTTAACAGAATGTACTGCAATGCCGGCTTCATCTCAAGGAAACCGGCCGCGGGCCTCAGCGGGGGCGCGGCGGTGACAACAATGCCTCCTCTCCTATACCGGTGACGCGCATCCAAGAACGCGCCGGTGGCGCGGTGATCGTTTCGGGCGCTCCGGAGCGGCGATCTACGTGAAGCCGCATCCATTACCTGCGCATTTCGCGCTTCCCGCGGAGTGCTTGTAGACCCCGGTGGCGGCTGGCGGCCCGAGCCGCTCATCCACCTAGCTGCGGTCGTGGCGGTGCTCCTGACCCGCCTTGGGATCTCCCGCCGACGGTCCGCCTCGGTCCGCGTCTGAACGCGGCGCCTCGCG
>QWDA01000003.1:132500-458202 GCA_003605175.1 Paracoccaceae bacterium
GTAAACGGCGGCCGTAACTATAACGGTCCTAAGGTAGCGAAATTCCTTGTCGGGTAAGTTCCGACCTGCACGAATGGCGTAACGACTTCCCCGCTGTCTCCAACATCGACTCAGCGAAATTGAATTGCCTGTCAAGATGCAGGCTTCCCGCGGTTAGACGGAAAGACCCCGTGCACCTTTACTACAGCTTCAGACTGGCAACAGGACTGGGATGTGCAGGATAGGTGGTAGGCTTTGAAGCAGGAACGCTAGTTTCTGTGGAGCCACCCTTGAGATACCACCCTTCGCATTCTTGTTGTCTAACCGCGGTCCGTTATCCGGATCCGGGACCCTCTGTGGCGGGTAGTTTGACTGGGGCGGTCGCCTCCCAAAGCGTAACGGAGGCGCGCGAAGGTTGGCTCAGAGCGGTCGGAAATCGCTCGTTGAGTGCAATGGCAGAAGCCAGCCTGACTGCGAGACTGACAAGTCGAGCAGAGTCGAAAGACGGCCATAGTGATCCGGTGGTCCCGAGTGGAAGGGCCATCGCTCAACGGATAAAAGGTACGCCGGGGATAACAGGCTGATGGTGCCCAAGAGTCCATATCGACGGCACCGTTTGGCACCTCGATGTCGGCTCATCTCATCCTGGGGCTGGAGCAGGTCCCAAGGGTATGGCTGTTCGCCATTTAAAGAGGTACGTGAGCTGGGTTTAGAACGTCGTGAGACAGTTCGGTCCCTATCTGCCGTGGGTGTAGGATACTTGAGAGGAGTTGCCCCTAGTACGAGAGGACCGGGGTGAACGATCCACTGGTGGACCAGTTGTCATGCCAATGGCAGTGCTGGGTAGCTATGATCGGAAAGGATAACCGCTGAAGGCATCTAAGCGGGAAGCCCCCCTCAAAACAAGGTATCCCTGAGGGCCGTGGAAGACCACCACGTCGATAGGCCGGAGATGTAAGCGCAGCAATGCGTTCAGTTGACCGGTACTAATTGCCCGATAGGCTTGATTTGATCCAGTGGAAGACTGGCTCAGATCAATCGCATACACACCGGAAGGTGTGCCTGACTTGGACGTGTTCTTCCCTTGGTCTGGTGGTCATAGCGCAAGCAAAACACCCGATCCCATCCCGAACTCGGCCGTTAAGTGCTGTTGCGCCGATGGTACTGCGTCTTAAGACGTGGGAGAGTAGGTCACCGCCAGACCTAGAGAAGAACACGCGTATCTCTCGAACGATGTTTCGATAAAACGCCGCCCCTCGGGGCGGCGTTTTTCGTTCGCCCCCTGCGACCTGGCCGCGATGAGGAGCAGCATCTGCCCTCCGTGGCGATGCAAGGCCCCGCGCGCCCACGGGTGAAGACGGTATTCTTCAGGACTGGCCCGGTGGGCGGCCACTGGGCCGGTTGGCGGGACGAGGTCTCAACCCAGATCCGGTGAAAAATCCGCCGGGTCGACCCGGATCTCCCGCCGCCTGGCGTGATGGAGATGCGCAAGCGCGCGCAGGCCCATCCTGATCTGTGCCGCCACCCTGCGAAAACGCTGGCCAACCGTCCGTCCGGCCGGCGCCGGCCGCCCGGCGGCGATCGTCGAGCGTGTTTCGATGGCGGGGGCAAGGCCGAGCAGGTCGCATTGGTCGAGCTGGACCGCGCAGGCCGGATCGGTCTGGTAGCTGCGAAGCTCATGCGCGGCGCAGATGACCGCGTCGGCGATTCCGGGGGCGCGGCGGGCGCGGGCCAGCAGCTTTTCCGCCCCCTCGGGCCACAGGACATAGGCGGCCGCGCCGCTCCGGTCCTGATAGAGCCGCCGTATCGCCACGCCATCGACCAGCACCTCCGATGCGTCGCCGACGATCTTCCTTCGGCCCCGCACCTCCAGTGAGAGGTGATCGATCCCTGTCCGCACGCCCGCCGCCGCCAGCAGATCCGGCAGCCGGCGGGACAGGACGGCGTCGTCCTCGAGGATCAGCCTCGGCGCTCCGTCCTGCGCCACGCGTTGCCAGGCGGCGACATGGCTCAGGAAACAGGCCTTTTCCGTATCCTTGAGCGGACGCTCCCAGCGCGTCCAGTAGCTGTCCGGATGTGCCGCCGCCGCTGCCGCCGCCGTCACGGCCGCGAGACGCTCCCAGGCCAGGCCGAGATCGTCGATTTGTCGCGCCATGAAACCGAGCCGTTCCTGCGCGGAATCGAGATTGATGACGAGGCAGAGCAAGAACGCCCTCCGGCAGGAGCGGATCATCTGCCGTCTACCTTGCCGGTCACGCAGGATGCAAGACGGCCTGGCCACCGCAACACCCGGTAATGGCCCGGAGCCGGACCGTTCATCGCCCCGCGAAGCGTTGCTTGACTCCACCCGTCCGGCCTTTCATGTACCGCGCGCGGGCAACCTCAGGCAGGATCATGGCGGAACAGACCGAAACCGAACACCCGGTCGTCGAGACGATCAAAACCGTCGTCTACGCCCTGGGGATTGCCCTGGTCTTCCGGACCCTGTTCTTCCAGCCGTTCTGGATCCCTTCGGGCTCGATGAAGGACACGTTGCTGATCGGCGATTTCCTGTTCGTCAACAAGATGGCCTACGGCTATTCGCGCTATTCCTGCGAGGTACCGCTCGTCGGGGTCAGCGTCTGCCCCTTCATCGGCGACCGCTGGCTCGGGTCCGAACCCGAACGCGGCGACGTCGTCGTGTTCCGCCACCCGAGCAACGGTCAGGATTTCATCAAGCGGCTGGTCGGGCTGCCCGGCGACAGGATCCAGATGAAGGACGGCGTGCTCTACATCAACGGCAACATGGCGCCGCAGGAACCCGCCGGCGAATTTGCCGAACCCTATGTCAAACAGGGGCCGCTCGGCACCCTGCCGGCCTGCGAGAACAATGTCGGCCTGGGCGGAACCTGCCTGAAGTCGCGCGCCATCGAGACCCTGCCGAACGGAGTCAAACACGACGTGCTGAACGTGCGCGACGGCGGCAACCGCACCGCGGACAACACCAATGTCTACACCGTGCCCGAGGGGCATTACTTCTTCATGGGCGACAACCGCGACAACTCGATCGACAGCCGGTTCCCGCAATCGGGCGGCGGCGTCGGCTTCGTGCCCGCGAAGAACCTGATCGGCCGCGCCGACCGGATCGTGTTCTCCTCCGCCGGCCGGTCGCTGTTCTTCTTCTGGACCTGGCGCGGCGACCGCTTCTTCAAGGCCATCGACTAGGCGCCGGAGACCGGCCGGATGACACGGAAGACGACGATCCTCCTCTTTTCGCTGGCCCTTCTCGTGCTGGCGGGGCTGGTGCTCGGGCGGATGGTCTATCAGCCGTTCTGGATTCCGTCGGGCAACATGAAACCCACCCTGCTTCCGGGCGACTATCTCGTCGCGCGAACCTGGGGCCTCGGCCCGCCCGGGCGGGGTGACATCGTGGTCTTCCGCAGCAACGGCATGACCTTCGTGGCCCGGGTCATCGGCATGCCGGGCGAGGAGGTTCAGCTCGTGAAGGGCCAGGTCCTGATCGACGGCACCGCCCTGCCGCAGGCGCCTGCGGGCGACTTCCAGGAAGCCTTCGTGCGCGGAGGACCGGGAGGCGGCCTGCCGGTCTGCCGGAACCAGGTCACGTCCGGCGGGATCTGCGTCAAGACAATGCTGACGGAAACCCTGCCCGGCGGCCGCAGCTACAATGTCCTCGATCTCGGCGAGCGGGCCTTTGACAACACGCCGGTCTTTCCGGTCCCCGCCGGACATTACTTCCTGCTCGGAGACAACCGCGACAATTCGGTCGACAGCCGCCTCGCCACGCCGCCGGTGGGCTGGGGCTTCGTGCCGGCCGAGGCGATCTTCGCCAGGGCCTCGATGATCCTGTTTTCCAGCGCCGGTGACCTGGGCGACCCGGGCGCCTGGCGCGACGGCCGCTATTTCGTGAAGGTCCGGTGAGGCTCTCCGCGGACATGCAGGCCTTCGAGGCCCGGCTCGGCCACCGGTTCGGGCGGCCCGAACTCCTGATTCGCGCGCTCACCCATCCGTCGATGTCCTCCGAGGCGCGGCCCTCGAACCAGCGCCTGGAATTCCTCGGCGACCGGGTGCTGAACCTGGTGATCGCCGAGGCGGTGTTCCGCGACGACGGCAAGGCCGCCGAGGGCCAGCTCGCGCCCCGCTACAATGCCCTCGTGCGCAAGGAGACCTGCGCCGATGTGGCCCGCGCAATCGGACTGGGCGAGGTGGTCCGGCTCAGCCGCTCCGAGCAGATGTCGGGCGGCCGCCGCAAGGAGGCGATGCTGGGCGACGCGATGGAGGCGGTGATCGCCGCGATCTATCTCGATGCCGGGCTGGAGGCGGCGCGCGCGGTGGTGCTCGCGCTCTGGGGCGCGCGGATCGCCGCGGCGGGCGCCGAGGCGCAGGACGCCAAGACCGCGCTCCAGGAATGGGCCCAGGCGCGCGGCCAGACCCCGCCCGCCTATGTGGAGATCGCCCGATCCGGTCCCGATCACGCGCCGGTCTTCACCATCGAGGCGCAGCTTCAGGACGGCGCGTCCGAACGCGCCAGGGGCGGCTCGAAACGCCAGGCCGAACAGGCGGCGGCGCGGGCGCTTCTCGACCGGCTGCGCCGCTGACCCTTCAGGCGGTGAGGTCCGTCACGTCCGCGTCGGGAGCGTTCTTCTTGACCGACTCGATGCCGTTCTCGCGGGCCGAGGTCGAGGTATAGCTCTCCGACGTGCCGATCACCTGACCGTTCGCGGCCTTGAGATTGAACATGTGCTGGCCGGCGCTGGTTTGCTTGCGCTCGTAGCGGCCGTCCTCGGGCGCGTTCGTCCTGACCGAGGCGATGCCGTTCTCGCAGCTCGCCCGCTGCTTGTAGCCCTCGCTCGCCAGGATCGTCTGCCCGTTCCCCGCCTTCAGCCGGAACCGGAACTCGCCCGCCTTGTCGGTGTAGATCTCGAACTTGCCCGCCATGTGTCCATCGCTCCCTGTCTCGTTGGCCCTTGGTGCAATCTACGGTCACAAATCCGCGATGCGCAAATTGTTTGCAAAGCCTCAGCCGCAGAATTGCGGCCGTCGGCGCCCGGGAACGCTGGCAAAGCGGCGCGTTTCCGGCTAAGCCGCGCTGCCGGAACAACAGGATCGCCCATGACCACCCGCGCCGGATTCGCAGCCCTGATCGGTGAGCCCAATGCGGGCAAGTCGACGCTCCTGAACCGCATGGTCGGGGCCAAGGTGTCGATCGTCACCCACAAGGTCCAGACCACCCGCGCGCGGATCCGCGGCGTGGCGCTCGAAGGCGAGAGCCAGATCGTCTTCGTCGATACGCCGGGCCTGTTCCGCCCGCGCCGCCGGCTCGACCGGGCGATGGTCGCCGCGGCCTGGGGCGGGGCGGCCGATGCCGATGTGGTCCTGCTCCTGATCGAGGCGCATCGCGGCATCACCGAGGGCGTCGCGGCGATCCTCGACAGCCTCACGGAGAAGGCCGAGAGCCGCCGCATCGCGCTCGCGATCAACAAGATCGACCGGGTCGAGGCGCCCGCGCTTCTCGGCCTCTCGCAGGAGATGAACGCCCGTTTCCCCTTCGTCGAGACCTTCATGATCTCGGCCGAACGCGGCCACGGGGTCGACGATCTCCGCCGCTGGATCGCCGGCGAGATGCCCGAGGGGCCCTGGCTCTACCCCGAAGACCAGATCGCCGACCTGCCGATGCGGATGATCGCGGCCGAGATGACCCGCGAGAAGCTCACGCTCCGGCTGCACCAGGAACTGCCCTACGAACTCACCGTCGAGACCGAGGGCTGGGAGGAGCGCAAGGACGGCTCGGCACGGATCGACCAGGTGGTCTATGTCGCCCGCGACGGCCACAAGGGCATCGTGCTGGGCAAGAAGGGCGAGACGATCAAGGCGGTCTCCACCGCCGCCCGCGCCGAGATCGCCGCGTTTCTCGACCGCAAGGTGCATCTGTTCCTCACCGTGAAGGTGCGGCCGAACTGGCTCGAGGAGGCGGAACGCTATTCCGAGATGGGCCTCGACTTCCGCGAGGGCGACACGTGAGGCCGCGCCTCGCCGCACGGGTCTGGATCGACGCCTACCTGCGGCGCCTCGCGCTGCGCAACATCCCCGCCTACGTGATCCACAAGGGCGACCCGACGGCGGGCGTCGTGATGGTCAAGCTCAACACGCTCGACGGCAAGGCGATCTGCTTCCAGCGCAGCTTCGACCTGATGACGGGCGAGCGTGCCTGGGTGGTCCTGGCCGAGGGCGACGAAGCCGCCGTCGATGCCTCCATCGCGAAGCAGCGCGGTTTCGACCGCGATCTCTGGGTGCTCGAGATCGAGAGCCGCGACGGCGACCATCTCCTGGAGGAGGAAGGGCTGGCCTGATCCTGCGGCGGCGCCCCGCTCAGGCCTGGCGTGACACCAGATCGACGAAGCGCTGCCGTGCCTCCGGCAGCGGCCGGTCTCCGAGCGATGGCGCGAGGCGCGTCTTGAGGAAGAATCCGGTCGTGGTAAGGCCTTGCGCGATCTCAGCGAGCGCGCCTTCGCCATGGCCGAGAAGCGCGGGCGGCAACGGCAGGAGCCGGTCGGCCCAGGCGCCCGCCGCCTCCGCCGCCACCGCGCGGCCGGATTTCGGCGAGACATAGGCCAGGTCTTCCACCGCCCCGCTGACGGCGCAGGACGAGAGGTCGAGCCCGAAGCCGAGCTCGTCGAGCAGCGCGAGTTCCCAGCGGAGATAGGCGAGCGGCCAGGCCTGATTTGTTCCGATCAGGTCCAGCAGCGCCTCCGTCCGCCGATGCAACGCGGGATGCGGTTCGCGTTCGGGGAGGGCGAAGGAGAGGAGGGCGCAGAGGGAATTGAGCGCGGCGAGGGTGAGGCGGTCGGTCATCAGCGCGGCGGCGCGGGAGCGGAGCGGCTCGACGGTGTAGCTGCCCATGTGATCCTCGAGCCGGGCGCGCCAGGTGGCGTCGAGCAGTGTGCCGGGCTGCAGGATCGGGGCGAGCCTGCGGCTGGTGCCGCCCCGCACGACGCCGAGATGGCGGCCGTGCGCCGCGGTGAAAAGCTCAACGATCACCGAGGTTTCGCCGTGCCGGCGAAGCGAGAGAAGCGATCCGTTGTCGCGCCAGTCCATGGCGGCGAGGTAAGCGCAAGCCGGGCCGCTCGGCAAGGCGGGTTTCGCCGCGGGCTTCACCCGCGCCGACCCGCGCGGGGGCGCTGCCTCTCGGGGTACTTCCGGCCAGATGAAGCGGCAAAAGCCCCGCGCACAACCCGTACACAACCTGTACACAACCCGTACACCGGCGATGCGCGACTGGCGTCTTGACCTTCCAGTGACTGGAACCAACATGGTGGAAGCGACCAAGAAGAATCGCGTTGGAGGCCCGGGCCATGTCGGCGGAAATGGATCATGTGACGCTCTCGGTCGAGGGCATGTCCTGCGCCTCCTGCGTGGGGCGGGTCGATCGCGGGCTGAAGGCGCTGGAGGGCGTCGGCGACGTCTCGGTCAACCTCGCGTCCGAGACCGCGCGGCTCGGCTTCGACGGGCCCGAAAGGGTGCGGGAGGCGGTGGCGGCGCTCGACCGGCTCGGCTACCCGGCGCGGCGCGCCAGCGTCACGCTCGAAATCGGGCCGATGTCCTGTGCGTCCTGCGCGGGGCGGGTCGAGAAGGCGCTGGCGGCGCTGCCCGGCGTGCTCGAGGTCAATGTCAATCTCGCGGCCGAGACTGCGGCGGTGACCTATGCCGAGGGGGCGCTGACCCCGGCCGGGATCGCGGCGGCGAGCACGGCGGCGGGCTACCCGGCGAAGCCGGTCGCGGGCCCGGGCGCGAGTGACGACAGGGTGACGCGGAAGGAGGAAGAGGCGCGCGAGCTGGCCCGAAAGGTGGGTCTCGCCGCGGCGCTGGCGCTGCCGGTGTTCCTGGTCGAGATGGGCGGGCACCTGATTCCGGCGCTGCATCACTGGATCAATGCGACGATCGGGCGCGAGACGAGCTGGATCCTGCAATTCCTCCTGACCAGCGCGGTGCTGGCCGGGCCGGGCCGGGGCTTCTACCGGACAGGCATCCCGGCGCTCCTCAAGGGCGCGCCCGACATGAACAGCCTCGTCGCGGTCGGCACCGGGGCGGCCTATCTCTATTCGGTGGTGGCGACCTTCCTGCCGGGGCTCCTGCCCGAGGCGGTGCGCGCCGTCTATTTCGAGGCGGCGGCGGTGATCGTGGTGCTGATCCTGCTCGGCCGGTTCCTCGAGGCGCGCGCCAAGGGGCGCACCGGCGCGGCGATCCGCAAGCTGGTGGGGCTCCAGGTGCGGAGCGCGCGGGTCTTGAGGGACGGCGCGGCGGTCGAGGTCGCTGTGGACGATCTCGCGGTGGGCGACGTGCTCCTGGTGCGGCCGGGCGAGCGGCTTGCGGTGGATGGCGAGGTGGTGGGCGGCAGCAGCCATGTGGACGAGAGCATGCTGACGGGCGAGCCGCTGCCGGTCGGGAAGGCGGCGGGCGATCCGGTGACCGGCGGCACGGTGAACGGGGCGGGCAGCCTCGAATACCGCGCGACGCGGGTCGGCGCGGAGACCACGCTGTCGCAGATCATCCGCATGGTCGAGGAGGCGCAGGGCGCCAGGCTGCCGATCCAGGGGCTGGTCGACCGGATCACGCTGTGGTTCGTGCCCGCGGTGATGGGGCTCGCGGCGCTGACGGTGCTGGTCTGGCTCGCGGTCGGGCCCGATCCGGCGCTGACGCTGGCGCTGGTGGCGGGCGTGTCGGTGCTGATCATCGCCTGCCCCTGCGCCATGGGGCTGGCGACGCCCACCTCGATCATGGTGGGGACCGGGCGCGCGGCGGAGCTTGGCGTGCTGTTCCGCAAGGGCGACGCGCTGCAGGCGCTGGACCTGGTGGACGTGGTAGCGCTCGACAAGTCCGGCACGGTGACCGAGGGGCGGCCCGAGATGACCGACCTGGTGCTGGCCGAGGGGTTCGACCGGGCCGGGCTCCTGGCGCTGGTGGCGGCGGTGGAGGAGCGCTCGGAACATCCGATCGCCGAGGCCATCGTCCGGGCGGCGCGGGCCGAGGGCGTGGAACGGGAGGCGGCGGAGGATTTCGCCTCGGAGACCGGCTACGGCGTGTCGGCGCGGGTCGGCGGGTTCGCGGTTCTGGTGGGTGCGGCGCGGTTCCTCGAACGCGAGGGGATCGCACTGGGGGCGCTCGACGGCGAGGATGTGGCGCTGGCGCGGCGCGGGCGGACCGCGCTCTTCGCGGCGGTGGACGGGAAGGCGGCGGCGGTGATCGGCGTGGCCGATCCGGTGAAGCCGGCGAGCCGCGCGGCGGTGGCGGCCCTGCGGGCGGCCGGGCTGCGCGTGGCGATGATCACCGGCGACCGGCGCGAGACGGCCGAGGCGATCGCCGCC
The DNA here is from genome assembly GCA_003605175.1 of Paracoccaceae bacterium. GTDB lineage: Bacteria > Pseudomonadota > Alphaproteobacteria > Rhodobacterales > Rhodobacteraceae > Ovoidimarina. Next base: position 141,839 of record QWDA01000003.1, read on the forward strand.
GAGACCGGGATCGACCTGGTGGTGGCCGATGTGCTGCCCGACGGCAAGGTGACGGCGCTGGCCGATCTGGCGGCGGGCGGGCGGAAGGTGGCCTTCGTCGGCGACGGGATCAACGACGCGCCGGCGCTGGCGCGGGCCGAGGTGGGGATCGCCATCGGCACCGGGACGGACGTGGCCATCGAGGCGGCGGATGTGGTGCTGATGTCGGGCGATCTGCGCGGCGTGGTGAACGCCTTCGAGGTGTCGAGGCGGACGATGCAGAACATCAGGCAGAACCTGTTCTGGGCCTTCGCCTACAACACCGCGCTGATCCCGGTGGCGGCGGGCGCGCTCTACCCGGGCTTCGGCGTGCTGCTGTCGCCGGTGCTGGCGGCCGGCGCGATGGCGCTTTCGTCGGTCTTCGTGCTGACCAACGCGCTCCGGCTCCGGCGGATCGCGCCGGCGATGGACGAGCGGCACGACATGCGGGCCGGGCGGCCCGTGGCGGCGGCGGCGCCGGCGGAATGAGCGGTGGCGCGATGAATATCGGCGACGTGGCGCGGCTCTCGGGGATCCCGGCGAAGACGATCCGCTATTACGAGGATATCGGGCTGGTACGGCCCTTGCGGAGCGGCAACGGCTATCGGGCCTTCCGGGAGAGCGACCTGCACAAGCTCGCCTTCCTGGGCCGGGCGCGGGCCCTGGGGTTCACCATCGAGGATTGTCGGGCGCTCCTGGCGCTCTACGAGGACGAGGCCCGCGAGAGCGCGCAGGTGAAACGGATCGCCGAGGATCACCTGGCGCGGATCGACGAAAAGATCGCGCAGCTCCGTTCGATGCGCGAGACGCTGGCGCATCTGGTGCATGCCTGCGCCGGCGACGCGCGGCCCGATTGCCCGATCCTCGCAGATCTGGGCCACGAGGAGCGCTGAGCCCGGGCGTTACTCCGGGGCGACCAGCGCCTTCCGGTTCTTGACATGCCGGCGGGTGAGCGACTCGGCGCGGCGGCGGGTCAGGACCGGCCGGGCGGCGTCGTCGCGGGTGAGCCCGGTGTCGAGATCGGGGAACAGCGTGCGCAGTTCGCGCCGCGCGCGGTAGCCGAGCGCCTTCAGGGCCTCGGTGCCGGGCAAGAGCGTCTCGGCGGCGCTGCCCTCGGCGAGGACGACTTCGTGGCCGCGGCACATGATGTGCCAGTATTCGATCCCGCGGGAGGTCTCGTCGATGGCGATGCCGGGCAGACCGACGAGGTGCTTCGCGGCGACCAGCGCCTCGCGCGGGCCGTCGAGCATCCGGGCGACGATCTCGGAGCGGATCAGGATCCGGTGCTGCGGCGAGACAAGGAGATCGCGCAGTGGCAGGCCGTTTCCGAGCGCGCCGGCGGCGATCCGGACCGGGCGCATGCCGGGCGTTTCGGTCATCGCGGCGGCGCTGACGGCGCGCCGGCCGATCCAGACGATCGGTTCCGCGCGGCCGTCGGAGGTCGCGACCAGGTCGCCGGCGCGGAGGGTCTCGATGGCTTGCGCCCCGGCCGGCGTCGCGATGCGGGTGCCGCGGGCGAAGCAGACGGGGTCGGCGATCGCCTCGCCGTCCTGGGAACTGCCGGGAACCGAGGTGAGGGTGGCGCCTGCGGGCGGCACGGCGCCCTCGAAGGTGTAGCCGATCACGCTGAAGTTCGAGCCCTGGAACACCGCGACGGCGACGACGCGGTAGGTGGTGCCGAATTCGTCGGTCACGTTGAATTCGTACTCGTCCTCGATCTGCGTTCCGGCGGGATAGGTGGTGCCGCCGATCGTGAGCGCGGAGCCGAGCACCTGGCTGTGGGCCGACCATGTGCCGCCGGACCATTCCGGATTCGACGGGTCGTCCTGGAAGGAATCGTCGTCGTCGACGACATTCGCGGCAACGTTCTGCGACGGATCATAGGTGAACGAATAGGCCTGGAAGTTCCAGCCTGAGCCGCCTCCGGTATTATGGTTCGGAGTGGATCCCGAGAAGATCAGGGAACTGAGAGGGATTACGTTGAGGGTATACTCGGACATCATCTTAAGGAACTGTTAAGGTTCCGCCCCCTTTGGCAAGACAATGTGGCCGAAATAAGAAGCCCGGCTATTGCGGTGCGGGGCCGGTCGAGCCGCGCTCGACGATGCGGCAGGCCAGTTCCACGCGGCGCGGCGGCAGGGCGGGCCCGGCGATCGCCTCGCGCAGGAGGTCGAGCGCGAGGCTGCCGATGGCATGCATCGGGATTTCCACCGCCGAGAGCGGCGGGTTCTGCAACTCGCATTGCGGCAGCCCGTCGAAGCCGAGCACGCTGACCTCGCCGGGCACGTCGATGCCGGCGCGGGCCAGTGCCAGGAGCGCGCCCACCGCGAGGCTGTCGCCCGCGGCGAGGATCGCGGTGAAGTCGGGTTTGCCGCGGCCGAGGCGGCGGGTGATCGCGGCGTCGGCGACCTCGGGCAGCCAGTCGTCGACCTCTTCCACCAATGCCGGATCCGGGGCGATGCCGGCGGCGCGCAGCCGGTCTTCCCAGCCCTCGCGGCGGCGCGCGATGGTGCGGCGGCCGGGGCGGGTGAGGAACAGGATCCGGCGGTGTCCGTGGGCGAGGAGCCGCTCGGTCGCGAAGGCGGCTGCGGTGCGGTTGCAGGGCGCGACCGAGGAGAGCCGCATCATCGGGTCGTCGGCATTGACCAGCACCACCGGCCGGTCGAGCGCGGCGGCCGCGGCGATGGCGGCATCGTTCTCGGGGGTCAGCAGGAGATAGCCGGCGGCGTCCTCGTCGGCGGCAAAGGTCGCGGAGAGCGGCCCGGCCGTGGCGCGCGTGTCGAGCACCATCCCGAGCGAGGCGGCCCGGTCGCGCATGCCCTGGAGCACGTGCAGCGTGAACTGGCTGCGCGCATAATCGACCATCGCCGCCTGGCTGGCCACCAGCACCGCCCGGCGCCCGGCCACCGCCGATTGCGTCGCATAGCCGAGCGTCGCCGCCGCGTCGCGCACGCGCTCCCGCAGCTCGGGGCGCACGCCGGGGCGGTCGGCCAGCACGCGGCTGACGGTTGCGACGGAAACGCCGCAGCGTTCCGCGAGGTCTTCCATGCGTATGCGCCGGCGTTCCATGGCGGATCCTCCTTGTCGACAGACTGCAAAAAACTTTCATGTTGTGCAAACGATTTTCTCTCTGCATCGTTCCGGGCAGGGAGGAATTCGGATGAAGGACGTCTCGGCGATTCGGGATGCTCTGTCCCGTCTGGTGGGCGGGCTCACGGCACTGCGCGACAGCGGCCGGTTCCACGAGCCGAATCTCGACGGCTCCGCGGGCGACTACATCAGCTTCGATGCCTGGGAATGGCCGCAGGGCGTGGGGCTCTACGGGCTTGCGCGCTTGTGGCGCGATACCGGCGACGCGGGCCTGCAGAGCATCCTCGAAGACTGGTATGCCGGCCATGCCGAACGCGGGCTGCCGGCGCTCAATGTCAACACCACCGCGCCGATGCTGGCGCTCACGCTTCTCTGGGAGCGGACCCGCGACACGCGCTGGGAGGCGATGCTGTCGGATTGGGCCGAGCGGGTCGTCGAGGAGGCGCCGCGCACGCCGGAAGGCGGGTTCCAGCACGACGTCTCGGACAGGATCAACGACGGCGAGCTGTGGGACGATACGCTGTTCATGGTGGCCCTGTTCCTCGCCGCCTATGGCGAGGCGTCGGGGCGCCGGGCGCTGGTGGACGAGGCGCAGCACCAGTTCCTGGTGCACACGCGCTACCTGGCCGATCCCGAAACCGGGCTCTGGTTCCACGGCTGGAGCTTTCCGCGACGCGACAATTTCGCCCGGGCGCGCTGGGCGCGGGGCAATGCCTGGATCACCGCCGGGCTGGCGGATCTGCCCGATCTCTGCACGCTCGACCCGGCCATCGCGCGCTATCTCGACGGGGTGCTTGGCGCCCAGATCGGCGCGCTTCTGCCGTTGCAGACCGGGGCCGGCGCCTGGCGCACGCTCCTGGACGATCCTGAGAGCTACGAGGAGACCTCGGCCACCGCGGGCATCGCCTATGGGCTGATGAAGGCCGCGCGGCTGGGCCGGGCCGGGCCCGAGGCGCTGGCGGCGGGGCGCCGGGCGGTGGCCCATGTGCTGGGGCAGATCGGGCCCGACGGCATTGTGGGCGGCGTGTCCTACGGCACGCGCATGGGCCACGATCTGCAATTCTACCGCGACATCCCGGTGCAGCCGACGGGCTATGGCCAGTCGCTCGCCATTCTCTGCCTGGCAGAGGCGCTCAATCACGAGGGAACCGCATGAGCTGGACCACGCGCTACGGCGCCTCGCCCGCGTCGGTGGACGGCATGACCGGTGCCAATCTGCGCGATGAATTCCTGGTGCCGGGGCTGTTCGTGCCGGGCGCGGCGCGCTTCGCCTACACCCATGTGGACCGGATGGTGCTGGGCGGGATCGTACCCGGGGCGGCGCCCATCGCGATCGGTGACGGGGCCGAGGTGGGCACGCCCTACCTGTTCGACGCGCGCGAGGGCGGGATCGCCAATCTCGGGCACGGGGCCGGGACGGTCACGGTGGATGGCACCTTGTTCCCGGTGGGGCCGCGCGACATTCTCTATGTCGGGCGCGGCGCGAAGGATGTGCGGCTGGCCTCCGATGACGCCGCGACCCCGGCGATGTTCTACCTCAATTCGGTGCCGGCCGGGGCGGACCATCCGCACCGGCTCATCACCCGGGAAGAGTCGAAACCCGTGACCATGGGCGAGGCCGCGAAGTCGAACCTGCGCACGCTCCGGATGTATATCCATCCCGAGGTCGCGCCGTCCTGTCTCCTGCTCATGGGCATCACCGACCCGGCGCCGGGTTCGGTCTGGAACACCATGCCGCCGCATCTGCACGAGCGGCGGATGGAGGCGTATTTCTATTTCGACATGGCCGAGGAGGACCGGGTGTTCCACATCATGGGGCGGCCGGACAATACGCGGCACCTGGTCGTCGCCTCGGGCGATGCTGTGCTGTCGCCGGCCTGGTCGATCCACATGGGGGCGGGCACCGGGCCCTATGCCTTCGTCTGGGGCATGACCGGAGAGAACCAGGTATACCAGGATGTGGATCCGGTGGCGGTGAGGGATCTCGGATGAACCGGTTCGAACGCGCTTTGGCGCCCGGGGCGCCGGTGACGCTCTGGCGGGTGTCGGAGGTCGCGGAGGAGGCCTTCGACGTGCCCGAGCGGCCGATGGAGGGCGAGATGGACCCGTTCTTCTTCCTGACCAAGGAGAAGAACTTCATCCCGCACGAATATCCCTGCCGGACCGATTTCGCGGCGCGCTATCGCGGCGGGCGGCCCGACGAGCGGGTGACCGGGGCGCCGGAGCAGGCCTGGCTTGGCTTCGGCTCGCCGCGGCTCGACCTGTCGGGCTTCTGGTTCCGGGCGACGCGGCTCGCGGCGCGGGCGGAGGTGCTGATCCACGCCGAGGGCGCGGGGCGGGCGCGGCTCAGGCTCGCCACCTGCGGCGGCGCGATCCTGCGGGTGAATGGGGCAGAAGTGCTCTGGACCGCGGAATACCGGCGGAACTACGAGACTTCGGCGGAAGTGGAGGTGGCGCTTCTGGCGGGCGAGAACCTCGTCGAGCTGTTCTTCGACGATCTCGCCGAGCGGGACACGCGGTTCTACGCGGAGCTTTGCTATCTCGAGGGGCCGGCGGCGCGGCAGGCGATCCCGGCGGCGGCGGAGCCGGCCCACGCGGCCGCCGTGGAGGCGGCCCTCGAACGGATGCATTTCGCCCGGAGCTCGCAGGATGGCGGGGCGGTGCGGCTTTGCCTGCCGGCGCCCTTGCCGGTGCCGGCGCGGGCGGAGCTCAGGATCGAGGGGGATTTCATGTCCCACGATGCCGCGCCCGAAATGACGGTCGATCTGGCGGCCGGGGCGGACACGATCGACCTCGGCGCGGCCGAGACGCTGCCGGCGGATTTCCGGCATGTGGTGGTGCGGCTTTCGGTGGCGGGCTTCGCGGCCGAGCGGGTGCTCGGGACCGAGATCGCGCACCGGGCGGCGCAGGGCGCGGCGCCGGCGGACCCGGCCGCGCGGGTGGCCGAGGCGCTGGAAGCCGTCGCGAAGGGCGGCGAGGCCGACACCGTGCGGGCGCTGGCGCGGCTGGCGCTGGGCGATGGCGGCGCGGAGACGCGGGCGATGATCGCGGCGGCGCTGCCGCGGATCGACGGCTGCTGGGACTGCGCCGATTTCGCGCTGGTGCCGCTGATCTGGTGCCGGACGGGCTGGCCGGATCTGCTCGGCGAGGAGCTGTGCGGGCGGATCGACGCGACGATCCGCGGCTACCGCTACTGGATGGACGAGCCGGGCAACGACGTGCAGTGGTATTTCTCGGAAAACCACGCGCTTCTGTTCCATACCGCGGCGCATCTGGGCGGCGCGCTTCTGCCGGATGCCCGTTTCGCTCGGTCCGGGCGGACCGGTGCCGAGCAATCACGGATCGGGGCCGAGCGGCTCCGGGCCTGGTTCGACCATTTCGAACAGTGGGAAATGGCCGAGTTCAACTCGGCGCCCTATTTCCCGATCGACCTGAAGGGGCTGACGGCGCTCTATGCGCTGTCGCCCGAGGCGGATCTCAGGGCGCGGGCGGCGGCGGGGATCCTGCGGCTTGTCGAGATCGTCGCCAATTCGGCGCATCGCGGGGTTCTGACCGCCGCGCAGGGGCGGAGCTACGAGCACACCCTGCGCGCCTCGGCCACGCTGGAGCTTTCGGCCATCGCCCGGATGCTCTGGGGCGCGGGGAGCTATGGCACGCGGTTTCATGCCACGCCGCAGCTCGCGGTGTGCCTGCGCGACCATGGGCTCGAGCTTCCCGACCTGACCGACCGCGCCGTGATGGCGGGCGACCACGCGCAGGAATGGCTTTTCGCGCAGGGGCAAGGTGCCATCGCCAAGCTCTATCACCACAAGAGCGCCGATCACGCGATGGGCAGCGCGGTGGCCTATCGCTGGTTCGACTGGGGCTACCAGGAGACGCTGATCCATGCGCGGCTGGGCGAGAACCCGAATGCGCAGGTCTGGATCAACCATCCGGGCGAGGTGATCCATTCGGGCTATGGGCGGCCCTCCTACTGGGGCGGCTCGGCCTCGGTGCCGCGGGTGCAGCAATATCGCGACCTCGCGCTGGTGGCGTTTGAGGGCGTGGCGGCGCAGCCCGGCTTCACTCATGCCTGGTTTCCGGCGGACGCCTTCGACGCGGCCCGGGTCGCTGGCGACACGGCGCTGGCACAATCGGGCGGGGCCTACGTGATGCTGCGCGGCTCGGCGGATTTCCAGCCGGTCGGCGACGGGCCGAGCGCGGGTTGCGAGCTGCGGCTCGCGGGGCAAAGGAACTGGTGGCTGATCCGGTTGGGATCGGCCTATTGTCACGGCGACGAGGGGGCCTTCGCCGCACGCTTCGCCGCGTTGCGCCCCGAGATGGAGGAGGCGTCGATCGTGGTGACGGACCCGGATTACGGGCGCGTCACATTCTTCGACGATGGTTCGGTGGAGGCGGAGGGCCGCCGCATCGCGCCCTCGGACTACACGGTTTCGGGTCGGCGGGATATCCTGCCCCGCGGTCCGTTGAATGACATGCAGGAGACGGGAACGGCAGAAGCGGCAACAGCCGCCGGCCATTGACGGGGAGGAAAACCGGATGAAATTCACCAAGACGGCGCTTGCGGCGCTGGCTGTCGCGGGGCTGGGCACGATGGCCGCCGCGCAAACCGAGATCCGCGTGATGTGGTATTCGGACGGGGTCGAAGGCGAGGTGATGCAGGACCTGCTCTCGCGGTTCGAGGAGATGCATCCCGATATCCACGTGGTGCTGGACAACGTCGCCTACCAGGTGACGCAGGAGCAGCTTCCGGTTCTGCTCGAAAGCGGGCAGGGCCCGGATATCGCGCGGGTGGCGGGCGTCCTGAAGAGCGCCTCGGAGCACTGGCTGGACCTTCGGCCCTATGTCGCGGACGCGGACTACTGGGACGCGAATTTCGGCAACCGCTATGACTGGATGCGGCCCGACGGGTCGGACAAGATGCCGGGCTTCATGACCCAGCTCACGCTCACCGGCGGCTTCGCGAACAAGACGCTGTTCGACCAGGCCGGCGTGCCGCTTCCGGGCGAGGGCGCGACCTGGGACGACTGGATCGCCGCGTCGAAGGCGGTAATGGAGAGCCAGGGGCTGCCGGCGGCCTTCGCGATCGACCGCTCGGGGCACCGGATTTCCGGGCCGAACGCGTCCTACGGGGCGAACTACATCGCCGCGGACGGGATGCCGGCGCCGGTGGATGACGGGACGATGGATTTCGTCGCGCGGCTGGTGGACTGGACCAATGAGGGGCTGATGCTGCCCGAGGTCTGGGTCTCGGCGGCGGGCACCACCTATCGCGCGGCGGCGGACGACTTCATCAACGCGCAGATCCCGTTCTACTATTCGGGCTCCTGGCAGGTGGCGAACCTCTCGACCAAGATCGGCGATGCCTTCGACTGGGTGGCGACCGGGTCGCCCTGCGGCACGGCGGGCTGCTCGGGCCTCGCGGGCGGCGCCGGGCTGGTGGCGATCAAGTACACCCAGCACCCGGAAGAGGTGGCGATGGTGATGGATTACCTCGCCTCGGAGCCGGTGCTGCGCGAGTTCACCGAGCGGACGCTGTTCCTGCCGGCGCATAACGGCGTTGTGGCCGCGGGCGGTCTGAACTTCCAGTCGGACGATCCGAACGTGCCGCCGGCGCTCGCGAAATTCGTCGCGGCTTCGGGAGAGACCCTGCCGCTCGCCGATGCGCTTCCGGCCTGGAAATGGTCGAACGCCTATTACGGTGCGCTGGTCACGCGGGTGAGCCAGGTCATGGCGGGCGAGATCTCGCTCGACGAGGCGCGGACGCTGATGGACCAGGACATCGCCGATCAGGTCGCCGCGGCGGCGCAGTAGCGTGGCCGGTCTCGGGCAGACATTGGGCAGAGCGGCCACCTGGCCGCTCACCCTCGCCGCGCGGGCGGTCGATCCGCCGCTCCGCGCCTGGCAGCGCCGCACCGGCACGGGCGGAATGGCGGCGGTGTTCCTGGCACCGAACCTCTTGATCTTCTCGGTCTTCGTGCTGGTGCCGCTGGTGCTGAACTTCGCCTATTCGATGACCGGCGGCACCGGGATCCTGCTGGGCCAGCGTCCTTTCGTGGGCGCCGAGCAATATGCCCGCCTGCTCGAATGCCAGGACTACACGCGGCCGATCACCTGCCGCGAGGACCAGTTCTGGACGGCGGTCGGCAATACCGCGCAATTCGTCATCTTCCAGGTCTCGCTGATGGTGGTGGTCTCGCTGATCACCGCGCTGATCCTGAACCGGGATATCCGCGGGCGGAGCTTCTTTCGCGCGGTGTTCTTCTTTCCGGTGCTTCTGTCGCCGGTGGTCGTGGGCCTGATCTGGCGCTGGATCCTGCAACGGCAGGGCCTGTTGAACCTGATCATGGTCAAGCTGGGGCTGGAACCGGAAGTCTGGCTGAACGACAGGGTCTACGCCTTTGCCGCGACCATCGGGGTTTCGACCTGGGCGCATATGGGGTTCTACACGCTGATCCTGCTGGCGGGCCTGCAGGCGATCCCGCGCGATCTCTACGAGGCGGCCGAGATGGACGCGACGCCGCCGGGCCGGGTGTTCTGGCGGATCACGCTGCCGCTTCTGGGGCCGAACCTGGCGGTGGTGCTGGTGCTCGCGCTGATCCGCGGCGTGCAGATCTTCGACGAGGCCTATGTGCTCACCGGCGGCGGGCCGGGCACCTCGACGCTCTACCTGACGCAATACATCTACGAATCCGGCTTTGCCTCGCTCCTGCGCGAGCCGGGTCTGGCGGCGGCGGCCTCGATCCTGATGGGGGCGGTCCTGGTGGTGCTGACGCTGATCCAGCTCTGGCTGTCGCGGCGGGCCGAGGGGAGGAAGGCACGATGACGCGGATTGGCGAATTCCTGTTCCGTCGGCGCGGCCATGGCGGGCGCTGGCACTGGACCGACATCGCCACCTGGACCTGGCTGATCCTGGGCACGGTGCTGATGTTCGGCCCGGCGCTCTGGCTGGTCGGCTCGTCCTTCAAGGGCCCGGCGCAGCTTGCCGAGTTTCCGCCGACGATCCTGCCCTATGTGCAGGAGGTGACCGAGGTCGAGGGCTACGACAAGCCCCTGCCGCTCTACACCGCGACGCTGGAGGACGGCACGACCCGGACCCTCGCCGAGATCCGTCGGATCGGCACCAATTCGCAGATGGTCGACCCGGCGAACCCGGGCGAGAAGATCAACGTCAACATCGCGAACCGCAGCCCGCTGCGCGAGATCGGCCTCGCGACCGGGAACTATGTCGAGCCGCTGGTGGCGAACAACTTCGTCCTGTTCCTCTGGAACTCGGTCTTCGTGACCACGATGGCGACGCTGATCACGCTCCTGACCAACTCCATGGCGGCCTTCGCGCTCTCGAAATACCGGTTCCGGGGCCGCGACGCGGTGATGCTCCTGATCGTCGCGACGCTGATGGTGCCGCTCTCGGTGATCCTGGTGCCGCTCTATTCGGTGGTGAACGCCACGGGGCTCCTGAACTCGCTCTGGGGGGTGATCCTGCCCACGGTGGCGACGCCGACCGGGGTGTTCCTCTTGCGCCAGTACATGCTGACGATCCCCGACGAGCTTCTCGAGGCCGCGCGGATGGATCATGCCAGCGAATGGCAGATCTATTGGCGGATCGTGCTGCCGCTCGCCGCGCCGGCGCTGGCGGTCCTCGCGATCTTCTCGGTGGTCTGGCGGTGGAACGATTTCCTCTGGCCGCTGATCGTCCTGTCGAAGCGCGAGCTCTACACGCTGCAGGTCGGGCTCAACACCTATGCGGGCGAGCTGAACGTGCAGTGGCACTACATCCTCGCCATGACCGTGGTGACGATGATCCCGGTGGTGATCGTCTTCGTGTTCCTGCAGCGCTTCATCACCACCGGCATCGCCGGTGCGGGCATCAAATAGGAGGGGGCGATGGGACGGATCGTTCTGGACGGGATCACCAAGAGCTTCGGCGCGACGCAGGTGATCCACGGCATCGACCTCGAGATCGAGGAGGGCGAGCTCGCCGTCTTCGTGGGCCCCTCGGGCTGCGGCAAGTCCACGCTCCTGCGGCTGATCGCGGGGCTCGACCGGCCGACCTCGGGGCGGATCGAGATCAACGGGAGGGACGTCACGCGGGCCTCGGCGGCGGACCGGGGGCTGGCCATGGTGTTCCAGTCCTACGCGCTCTACCCGCACATGACGGTGCGGCAGAACCTGTCCTTCGGGCTCGAGAACACGCGGATGCCCAAGCCCGAGATCGCCGAGCGGATCGACGAGGCCGGGCGGATGCTGGAGATCGGCGAGCTGATGGAGCGGCGGCCGACCCAGCTTTCGGGCGGGCAGCGGCAGCGGGTGGCGATCGGCCGGGCGATCGTGCGGAACCCGACGGCGTTCCTTCTGGACGAGCCCCTGTCGAACCTCGATGCCGAACTGCGCGGCACGATGCGCGCCGAGCTGGCGCGGCTCCATGCGCGGCTGGCGACGACGATGGTCTACGTGACCCATGACCAGGTCGAGGCGATGACGCTCGCCGACAAGATCGTGGTCCTGCGGGGCGGGCGGATCGAGCAGGTCGACACGCCCCTGGGCCTCTACAACCGGCCGCAGAACCTTTTCGTGGCCGGGTTCATCGGGGCGCCGAACATGAACTTCTTCCGGGTCCGCGCCACGGGCGGGCAGGCCGAACTGCCGGGCGGGCTTTCCCTGGCCGTGCCGGGCGAAGGCGAGGTCACGGTGGGGATCCGGCCGCAGGGCCTGCATCTCGCCACCGGGGACGGGCCGGCGCTCGAGGTGGTGATCCGGCTGGTCGAGGCGCTGGGCGCCGAGACCGTGGTTCATGCCGATGCCGCCGACGGGACGCCGGTGGTGACCGTCCTGTCAGGCCAGCCGTCGCTGGCCGCGGGGCAGCCGATCCGGCTCGCGTTCGATGCGGACGCGGTGCATTTCTTCGGTGCGGACGGGATGCGGCTCGAGGCCTAGTGCGGCCGCCGCGCGCCATGGCATCGCCAGCCAGGGTGGCGGGGTGACAAGGCAGCGCCGGCATCAGGACGCGGGGCGCGCGCGCGCGATGGCGGCACAACTCCTGTCCTGTGGAAACGCGCCCCGCCCTAGCCCGGAAGCTCCCGCGGCACCGTGAAATCCACCAGCCTGCCCGCGCCCCAGCCGATCTCGCTCCAGCGCCCGGCCTCGAAGCGGATCACCGCCGTCGCGCCGGTCGGGTAGTCGCCGTAGCGCGGATGCGCCGGCCGGTCGGGCAGGATCCGGCCCGCGAAATCGCCGAAGCCGGGATTGTGCCCGATCAGCATCGTCACCGGCGACGCCGCGCCGCGCAGCACGCCCAGCACCCCAGGCGCCGATGCGTTGTAGAGCCCCCGCTCGGCGCGCATCGGCACCGCCCCGGGCAGTTCGCGCGCGATCCCGGCCCAGGTCGCCTCGGTCCGCCGCGCGCCCGACAGGATCACCTCGCCCGGCAGGTGGCCCTGCGCCGCCAGCCAGCGCCCGATTGCCACCGCCGAGGCCTCGCCGCGCGCGTTCAGCGGCCGGTCGAAATCCGTCTCCAGCGGGTCCGACCAGCTCGATTTCGCATGACGGGTCAGGATCAGCGTCAGGCTCATGCCAGGAAATATCCCATGTGATAGGCCGATTGCGCCGGGTCGCGGCCGTAGCTCTGGCTGACCGGGCAGGCGCGCCGCACCCGGCAGCCCGCCTCCCGGCAATCGCGCCCCGCCGGCACGGCGAGATGCGCCTTGCAGGCGGGCACATCGTAGCCCCCCGGTACCAGCGCCGCCACCGGGCAGGCGGTGCGGCAGGGCTTGTCGGCGCAGCCATCGCAGGGCCGCGTGCCGCCCGGCGGCAGGTCGAGCCGCCCGGGAAGCCCCAGCGCGCCCCGGTAGGAAACCATCAGCCCCGCGCGGTCATGCACCAGGATCCCCACCTCCGAGGCCCAGGCATGGCCGCTCGTCCGTGCCCAGGCGATGAACGGGTGCCAGGGCGGCCCGCCATAGGGAAAGAACGCCCGGCCGCCCAGCTCTGCCGCCATGTCGCCGATCACCCGCGCCGACCAGCGGTCCATCGCGTCGCGCGCGCCGTCGGTGAACTCGGGTTCCGCCGCGACATGCGCCCAGAAGCCGGGCTCGCCGGGCCCGAGCAGAAGCAGCGTGCCGACATCCTCCGGCAGGCCGTCCTCCGGGCCGGGATGGAACCCGCCGAAAACCTCCAGATGCGCCCGCGCGGCGCGCGCCGCCACCCGGCGGTAGGAGATCACCGCGGCGTGCGGATCAGGCTGCCCGCCCCGTGCTCGGTGTAAAGCTCCAGAAGGCAGGCATTGGGCGCGCGGCCATCCAGGATCACCACGGCGCGCACGCCGTGTTCGATGGCGTCGAGCGCGGTCTCGGTCTTCGGGATCATGCCCCCCGCGACGGTGCCATCCGCGATCATCGCCCGGATCTGCCCGGGTGACAGCTCGGTCAGCACCTCGCCCTCGGCGTTCTTCACCCCCGCCACGTCTGTCAGGAGGAGCAGCCGGTCGGCCTTCAGGCTGGCGGCAATGGCGCCCGCCGCAGTGTCGCCGTTCACGTTGAAGGTCTCGCCGTCCCGGCCCGCGCCGATCGGCGCGATCACCGGGATGATCTCGGCGGCATGGAGCGAGCGCAGGAAATCCGGGTTGAACGCCACCGGCGTGCCGACGAAGCCGAGCTCCGCGTCGGTCGGCTCGCAGACCATCAGGTTCGCGTCCTTGCCCGAAAGACCCACCGCCTTGCCGCCCGCGGCGTTGATCGCCTGTACGATGGCCTTGTTCACGCGGCCCGAGAGCACCATCTCGACCACCTCGACCGTCGCCGCGTCGGTCACCCGCTTGCCGCGCACGAACTCGGACTGGATGTCGAGCTTCGCCAGCATCCCGTTGATCTGCGGTCCCCCGCCATGGACAACCACCGGGTTCACGCCGACCTGCTGCATCAGCGCCACGTCGCGGGCGAAGCTGTGCAGCCCCTCCTCGCTCCCCATCGCATGGCCGCCCAGCTTGATCACCACGGTCGCGCCGTCATAGCGCTGCAGATAGGGCAGCGCCTGGTTCAGGGTCCGGGCGGTCGCAATCCAGTCGCGGTTCATGTCACGGATCTTCATCGGCTTTCCTCAGACCCGGTGTTAGCGGCACGGGGCGGAGGCGGCAAGCCGCGAGACCGGAAGCCCTTCCGGTTCCGCTTCTTCTTGGTGAAAATACTCCGGGGTGAGGCCCGAAGGGCCGAGGGGCGGAGCCCCTCTCCCCCGCGACGCCGCAGGCGGCGCAACCCATTCCTGCCGAACGGCGCCGCAACCGGCGCAACCCTATTCCAGGCCCGCGATCACCGCGCGCAGCACGTCGATGCCCTGGCCGGTCTCCGAGGAGGTGACGATCAGCTCGGGGAACGCGGCCGGGTGCTTCGCCAGCGCCGCCCGGGTGGTGGCGAGCGCCGCCTCGCGGTCCTTCTCCTTCACCTTGTCGGCCTTGGTCAGCACCGCCTGGAAGGTGACCGCCGAGGTATCGAGCAGGGACAGGATCTCCTCGTCCACCGGCTTCACCCCGTGCCGCGCGTCGATCAGCACGAAGGCCCGGCGCAGGTTCGGCCGGCCCGAAAGATAGGCCTTCATCAGCCGTTGCCAGCTCGCGACCACGGCCACCGGCGCCTTGGCGAAGCCGTAGCCCGGCAGGTCGACGAGGTAATGCGCATCGCCGCCGCCGGTGAAGAAGTTGATCTCCTGGGTGCGGCCGGGGGTATTCGAGGCCCGCGCCAGGCCGCGCCGCCCGGTCAGCGCGTTGATCAGCGAGGATTTCCCCACGTTCGAGCGCCCGGCAAAGCAGATCTCCAGCCGGTCGCCCGGCGGCAGCCCGTCCATCGCCACGACGCCCTTGAGGAAATCGGTCGGCTGCCGGAACAGCGCCTGTCCCGCCGCCAGCGCGGCTTCGTCCGCCTCGGCCTCGGGGAAGGTCAGGTTCATGCGGGCACTTCCACCGGGTCGCCCGGCGCGATCTCGCCGCCCGCGACCACCTCGGCGAAGACGCCGAAATCCTGGTGCCCCCAGCTCCGCAGCACCGCCAGCATGTCGATATCGCGCGCGCCGGTCTCGGGATTGGCGCCGGTCGCCTTGCAGCGGCCGATCCGGTCGGTGACCTTCAGCCGCACCGCCCCGATCCGGATCTCCTGCCCGATCCAGCCGAATTCCTGCCAGGGCTCGAGCCCGTCGATCCAGAGATTGCCGCGCCAGCGGTGGATCGACAGATCGCGCCCCGCCTGCGCTTCCACCGCCCGGTGGGTGGCGAGGTTGTGGACCGAGAGCCAGGGGTTCGGATTGTCGGTCAGGCCGTCCGCATGAGAATGGATCCCGGTGGGCGCGGGCAGGTCGGCCGACCAGACCGGCGCCAGCCAGTCCCGCAGCGCCTCGAACGCGCCCGGTGCCTCGGGCGCCAGCGCGTGCCGGCCAGCCACCGGATGCGCCAGCTCCACCACGCCGGCCGCCGCGTCGAACCGGGCGGTGATCGCCATCAGCCCGGCCTCATGGGTGCAGCGCAGGAAGTTCGCGCATTTCGCCCAGCCGCCGCCATCGAACTTCGCCCGCTCATGCGCCACCGCCCAGAGCCGGTCGCCCGGCAGCCGGGCGCCGGGCGCCAGCGTAACGCGGTCGAGCGCCTCCCGGCCCAGCGATTTCACCGGGTGCCGGAAGACATGGGTGAGCGCCGCAGTCATTTCTTCGGCGCCTTGTCGGCATTCGCGGCGGCCCCGCCGCGCTTGAGGCCCTTGGCGATATTGCCGAACACGTCGGGCTTCACCCCGTGGCTGCGCATGATCGAATACTGCTGGATGAAGGTCAGCGTGTTGTTGGTGATCCAGTACAGCACCAGCCCCGAGGCGAAGCTGCCCAGCATGAACATGAACACCCAGGGCATCCAGGCAAAGATCATCGCCTGCGCCGGGTCGGTCGGGGCCGGGTTCAGCTTCTGCTGCAGCCACATCGAGATCCCGAGCATCAGCGGCAGGAAGCCGATGAAGACCAGCGCCAGGATCGAGCCCGGCTCCGGCGCCGCCCAGGGCAGGAGCCCCCAGAGGTTGAACAGCGAAGACGGGTCGGGCGCCGAGAGGTCGTGGATCCAGCCGATCCAGGCCGCGTGGCGCAGCTCGATGGTGACGTTGATCACCTTGTAGAGCGAGAAGAAGATCGGGATCTGCAGCAGGATCGGCAGGCAGCCCGCGGCCGGGTTCACCTTTTCCTTCTTGTAGAGCGCCATCATCTCCTGCTGGAGCTTCTGGCGGTCCTCTCCGGCCTTCTCCTTGAGCTTCTCCATCTCGGGCTGAAGCTCCTTCATCTTGGCCATCGAGACGTAGGACTTGTAGGCGAGCGGCAGCAGGATCGCCTTGATCACGAAGGTCAGGCAGATGATCGACCAGCCCATGTTGCCGATCATCCCGTGCAGGAGATGCAGCCCCCGGAAGATCGGCTTGGTGAGGAAGTAGAACCAGCCCCAGTCGATCGAGTCGATGAAGCGGTAGATCCCGCCCGCCTCGTAGTCTCGGATCGCCTCCCATTCCTTGGCGCCCGCGAACAGCCGCTGGGTGGCGGTCGCGCTCGCGCCGTCGGCCACCTCGATCGTGTCGAGAAGCGCGGTGGTGCGGAAGATGTCGCGGCCCGCATCGTACTGGATCGCCGCCTGGAACGCCTCGTCCGAGGTCGGCACCAGCGTGGTCATCCAGTAATGGTCGGTAAAGCCGATCCAGCCATTGCCCGCGACCTTCACCACATCCGCGGCCGGGCCCCAGCGCGGATCGGGCTCGAGGTCGTCGCGCATGTCCTTGTACTTGATCTCGTCCAGCGTCTCGCCGGTCTGCCGGATCGCGCCCTCGTGGATGATGAACTGGCGTTTCAGATCCGCGGGCTCGCCATGGCGCGAGATCACCCCGTAGGGCGCCATCTTCGCCGGCGCGCCGGAGGTGTTGGTGACCGACTGGGTCAGCGTGAACATGAACTCGTCATCGACCGAGATCCGGCGGGTGAAGCTCAGCCCCTTGCCGTTGTCCCAGGTCAGGGTCACGTCCTTCCCGGGGCTCAGCGTGGCGCCGTCCGCAACCTGCCACTCGGTCTCGGCATTGGGCAGGTCCTCGACCGCGAGCCCCGCGCCGGGCGACCAGCCGAACACTGCATAATAGGCCTCCGCCCCGCCTTCGGGGCGCAACAGGGTGACATTGGGCGAGGACGGGTCGAGCTCGGTGTGGTAATCCTTGAGCGCCAGCGTGTCGATCCGCCCGCCGAGGAGCGAGATCGAGCCCTTGAGCCGCGGCGTGTCGATCGGGATGCGCGGCGCCTCGGCCAGCGCGTTCGCGCCGCTGTCCGCCGTGCCCGGCGCCGCGGCGCCGGTCTGTCCCGCGGTTCCCGCGATCGGGCCCGCCGCGGCCGGTTCGGCCTGGGTCGTGGCCGCGTTCGGGTCCTGCGGGGCCGGTTCCGGCGGCGGGAACAGCACCGTCCATCCGAGGATGACGAGGCCGCTCAGCGCCATTGCGAGGATGAGATTCCGGTTCTGTTCGTCCATGCCGGGCGCCGCCACCGTTCCTGTTCAAGAGTCAGGCAGGTTCAACAGGCCGGACGCGTGAAGGTCAAGCCGCTTTTCCCGGCACCGGCGGCGCCCGCGGGGCCCGGGCGATCACGATATGGCGCCACGCGGCCCCGCGCCCTCGCCCGAACGGTTTCGCGGCCATGCGCCGCAGCTTCTCCAGGGCGATGATGCGGGCGGACGGTGCGGTTCCCGCAGGTGCCTTTCCGGATCCAATCGCCGAAGCCGGGCTTCATCGTGTCGCGCTGCGTGCCCTCGCGGAACGGTCAGGGCCGGAGCGCCCGGTCCCCGTTCGAGACGTTGAGCCGGCCGGGCATCGCGTTGTCGGCCGTCCCCGCGAGTGTCTTCACCGCGTCGGCGAGGAAGTTGCGGTCCTCGAAATACCAGTTATGCGACAGGAACAGGTTGTTCTGCCCCTCGGGCGCGATCGCGCGGTAGCGTTCGGTGCAGCGCATATCCACCGCGTTCGCCGGCGGGGCCTTCGGCAGCCCCACGCGCCCGGCCCGCTCGCTGCCGAAATTGATCACGCCGCCCGACAATTCCAGCACCGAATCCCGGGTGTTGTAGTAATTCGTCAGCCGCCGCGCCCGCCGCTCCATCACCAGCCCGCCCCAGGCGCCCTTCTGGAGCCATCGCGAATCCACATCCGCCCCGGTGAACAGCACCTGCTCCGCCGACCAGGGCCGCGCGCCCGGCCGGTCGCCGACTCCGGAAAAGCCGCGCAGCACCACATAGGTCCCCATCGACTGGGCGAGGACATGCACCCGGAGCCCGCGCGGCCGCGCGCCGAGCGGGATCAGCGCGTCGGTCACCAGCGCCGGCGCCACCCGCTTGGCGTCGTTCCGGTCGGCCCGGTAGCGCAGGGTGAACCCGTCGCTCGGCCAGTCGAACCCCACCAGTGCGCCGCGATAGCCCTCTGCCCGCAGATCCCGCGCAAGCTGCCGCTGCCGCTCCAGCATCCGCCCCTGCGAGGTGTTGAACCCGTGCACCCAGATCACCACGTCACCGCTCTCCGCCTCCGCCTCCACCGCCGCGAACCAGTCGCCGGCCTCCAGGAGATTGGCCTTCGAGACCCCTTCGGCGGGCGTGCCGACCCGGACATAGCGGGTGAGGCTGGCGGCGTTCTGGCTGAACAGGCCGGTCCTTGCATCGAAGGCGCGGCGGCTGAAGAACAGCGTCATGACGAAATTCCTTTTCACGCAACAAATGCCGCGGA
Organism: Paracoccaceae bacterium; assembly: GCA_003605175.1. Lineage (GTDB taxonomy): Bacteria > Pseudomonadota > Alphaproteobacteria > Rhodobacterales > Rhodobacteraceae > Ovoidimarina. The sequence continues at coordinate 160,702 of QWDA01000003.1, forward strand.
GTATGCACCGGAACCGGCTGTCCCACAATTTCTTGCGGGGCGGGCGCCGGCGCACTAGTCAGGCGCTGACCGAGGGAGAGCCGATGCTCGACGACACCGACGATATCCACCCGCTGTTCCACGGCGCGCCGAAAACCACCGAGTTCCGCAAGCTCCGGAAGCGGATCGTGCGGCAGGTGCGCGAGGCGATCGAGCATTACGGCATGGTGCCGCGCGGCCAGGAGCGGGCAGGGGAACGCGCCGACAAGTGGCTGGTCTGCCTCTCGGGCGGCAAGGACAGCTACACGCTCCTCGCCGCGCTCCATGAACTCAAATGGCGCGGCCTCCTGCCGGTGGAACTCCTCGCCTGCAATCTCGACCAGGGCCAGCCGGGTTTCCCGGCGACCGTCCTCCCCGAATTCCTCACCAAGATGGGCGTGCCGCACCGGATCGAGTACCAGGACACCTATTCCATCGTGACCGACAAGGTGCCCGCCGGCCGCACCTATTGCGCGCTCTGCTCGCGGCTCCGGCGCGGCAATCTCTACCGGATCGCCCGCGAGGAGGGCTGCACCGCCGTCGTCCTCGGCCATCACCGCGACGACATCCTCGAGACCTTCTTCATGAACCTCTTCCACGGAGGGCGGCTCGCCACGATGCCGCCGAAGCTCCTGAACGAGGACGGCGACCTCCTGGTCTGCCGCCCGCTCGCCCATGTTGCCGAGGAGGATTGCGAGCGCTTCGCCCGGGCGATGAACTACCCGATCATCCCCTGCGACCTCTGCGGCTCGCAGGACGGGCTGCAGCGCCAGCAGGTGAAGGCGATGCTCGATGGCTGGGAACGGAACCGGCCGGGGCGCCGCCAGGTGCTGTTCCGGTCGCTGACCAACGTCCGGCCCTCGCATCTCCTCGACCCGAAGCTCTTCGATTTCGCCGCTCTGGCGCCCGGGGCCGCCGATCCGGACCCGGATCGCTAAAAATCTCCGCATCTGCCGGGCCCCGGGCCGGGCGGCATTAACCTGATGATGAGGCGCGGTTTCTAGGGTCGCTCCCGGATCGGCCCCGGCCGGTCGATCGGGGCGACAAAGGGCTGGCCATGACGGCGCGCGCAGCGAGATTAGAGGCTTTCCGCAGCCGGCTCCGGACGCTCCTGCTCGGGCCGCATCAGCTCGCCTTCCTGCCGGCGGCGACGCTCGCGGCCTTCTGGCTCGGGGGCGAGACGGCGCTCGTGGCCGTCGCGCTGGTGTTCCCCGCGCTTCTCGCGCTCGCGGGGCTCTATGCCGCGGCGCCGCTGGGGCGGGTGGGCTCCGATCCGGCCACCGGCCTGCCCCTGCGCTGCGCGGCGGTGCGCGCGGCGGAACGGCAGCTCGCGCAGTCCCCCGGCACGCATTCGACCGCGGCGATCGTGCTCGGCCTCGACGAGTTTCCCGTGCTTGCCAAACGGCTCGACCCGCGGGCGATCGACGCCGTCCTGGAATGCTGCGGGCGCCGGATCGTCTCGGCGGTCCGCACGCTCGACCTGGTGGCGCGGCTCGAGGGGCCGCGCTTCGCCGTCGTGCTGGGCCCCGGCGCCCAGACCGATCTCGAATCGCTGGTGCAGATCTCGGCGCGGCTGCAGCGCGAGATCGAACACCCGGTGATCGTCGATTCCGCGCGCATCCATGTCTCGACCTCGGTCGGGTTCTGCAATGCCAAGACCGCGCCGGAACGCTCGGGCGAGGCGGTCCTTGCGGCGGCGGAGGATGCGCTGGCCGATGCGCTGACCCATGGCGCCGGCACGCTCCGCGCCTATGCGCCCGACATCCAGCGCCGCGCCCGCGCGCGCGTCGTGCTGAACGACGAACTGCCCGGCGCCATCGAGCGCGAGGAGATCCGGCCCTGGTTCCAGCCGCAGGTCTCGGCCCTGACCGGGGCAGTGACCGGCTTCGAGGTGCTGGCGCGCTGGGAACACGCGGATCGCGGGATCGTGCCGCCGGCGGAATTCCTCGAGGCGGCCTCCGGCATGGGGCTGATGGGGCGGCTGGGCGAGGTGATGCTCTACCAGGCGCTCACCGCGTTCCGGGCCTGGGAGGCCGCGGGGGTGCCGGTGCCGGGGATCTCGATGAATTTCTCCAGCGACGAATTGCGCAACCCCACGCTGGTCGAGAAGGTGCGCTGGGAGTTCGACCGCTTCGGCATCGCGCCCGACCGGCTGACCGTGGAAGTGCTCGAAACCGTGATCGCGCAGACCGAGAACGACACGATCGTGCAGAATCTGCGCGCCTTCGCGGCGCTGGGCTGCCGCATCGATCTCGACGATTTCGGCACCGGCCACGCCTCGATCACCAATATCAAGCGGTTCTCCGTGAACCGCATCAAGATCGACCGCTCCTTCGTGACGCAGCTCGACACCGATCCGGAGCAGCAGAAGATCGTCGGCGCGATCCTGACCATGGCGCGCCAGCTCGGGCTCGAGACCCTGGCCGAGGGGGTCGAGACCCCGGGCGAGCACCGGGTGCTGCGCTCGCTCGGCTGCGATCACCTGCAGGGTTTCGGCATCGCGCGGCCGATGCAAGCGGGCGCGGTCGAGGCCTGGCTCGATGGCTACCGCAAGCAACTCGAACGCCCGCGCAGCGCGGCGCCGCCCGGCGCGCGCCCGGAGCCGGGCCCGCCCGCCACCGGCAAGACCGCCTGACTTCGGGCCGTGCGGCCCCCGTGCCGCCTGTCCCGGACGCAGCGGGGACGTTCCCGCCGGACCGGCGGCTTCAGCGCTCCAGGATCATCCGGTTGCCGGAGATCTCGAGCCGCGAGAACCGCTGCAGGTAACGCATCCCGAGCAGCGAGCCCTCCATGTCGCCCGCGTTCACCACCACCTTGACGTTGCGGTCGGTCTGCCCGCCGAGCGCGAGCCTGCCGATCACCGCCGGCGCGGTGCGGACCTGGCCGTTCGCGGTGTCGGCCCGGCCGATATAGGCGAGCCGCGAAGTGTCGATGCCGATCCGCTCGGCATCGGCATGGGTCAGCACGATATCGGTCGCGCCGGTATCGACCACGAATTCCACCGGCACGCCGTTCGCCTCGAGCGTGACATGGTAATGCCCGTCGAAGCCGCGTGGAATCTCCACCCGCGCGCCGCCATCGACCACCATCTGCCGCGGCGCGAGCTGGTCGCGCACATCCTCCCAGAGCCCGTAGGCCGCGATCGTGCCGAGGAAGATCAGGCACCAGGAGAGCAGGTTTCGCAGCGTCGGCCCGAGCCGGTTCCGGAGATCGACCGCGAGCCAGCCGGCCACGGCGACGCCGAGCAGCACGAGATAGGCCAGGCGGGCAATCTGGTCACCGGTCATGGGGAGAAGATAGGCGAGGCATCGCGGACTGGAAAGCCTCAGGGGCCGAACCCCAGGTCGGCGAGCCCGTCGAGCACGAATTGCACCGAAAGCGCGGCCAGGAGCATGCCCAGGAGCCGGGTCACCACGTTGATGCCCGTGGGGCCGAGAATCCGCTCGATCGCCCCGGCGGCCAGCATGAACAGCAGCCCGACGGCGATCACCGCCAGCATCACGCCATGGATCATCGCCACCCGGGCCCAGTCGCCGCCATCCTGCGTCGTGAGCAGGATCATCGTCGCGATCGCGCCCGGCCCGGCGATCAGCGGCGTGGCGAGCGGGAACACCGAAGGGTCCTCGGCCCGCGCCTGCTGGTCGCCCCGGCGCTTGGTGCGGCGCTCGAACAGCATGTCGAGCGCGGTGAGGAACAGGAGGATCCCGCCGGCGATCCGGAACGCGGACATGGAGATCCCGACGAAGCCCAGCACCGCCTCGCCCGCGAGCCCGAACAGCGTCAGGATTCCCGCCCCGATCAGGTAGGCCCGCACCGCCACCGCGCGCCGGTGCCGCGCATCGGCGCCGGCGGTGAGTGCCACGAACAGGGGCGCCAGCCCAATCGGGTCCAACACCACGAAAAGGGTCACGAATGCGGTGATGACCTGTGCGCTGTCCATGGCGTGCTGTCTCAGGTTTCGGCGCCCGCGGCAAGCCCGCGAGTGCCGTCAGAAAAATCCCGCCAGGGTCGCGCGCGACTCCTCGATATGCCGCCTCAGGCAGTCCACCGCCGCCTCGGTATCGCGCCGGTAGCAGAGCGCGACGAGGTCGCGGTGCTCGCGGTCGGACTTCGCGTGCAGCTCCGGACCGGCGCGCGCCATCGAGAGGTAGCGGTCGGCGGCGTTGAACAGCGTCTCGACATGGGCGATCAGGCGCACCCGGCCCGAGGGCCGGTAGAGCGCCATGTGGAACCGCTTGTTGAGCGGGCCGAACCCGACGGGGTCGCTGCTCTCGATCCGGGTCTGGATCGCCTCCACCTCGCCAAGCTGCGCGTTCGTCAGGTGCGGGATCGCCGAACGCAGGGCGAGCGTTTCGGCGGCAACGCGCATGTCGTGGATCTCGAGGACATCCTCCAGGCTGATCGGCGCCACCCGGGCGCGCCGGTTCGCCTCGATCGTCACGAAGCCGAGCGCCTGGAGATGGCGGATCGCCTCGCGCACCGGCATCCGGCTGACCCCGAACCGCTCGGCAAGTTCCTCCTGCCCGAGCGCGGCACCCGGGGCGATGGCGCCGGACACGATCTCGCGGCGCAATTCCTCGACCAGCCGCGCCACCTGTCCCGGCGGCAGGGCGAGCGGTTCGAGGTCCGGGACCTGGCGGATCGGCGGCTTCATCGGCGCAGCATAGCACCCGGTGAACGTTGACAGAACCGAATAATTGGATCCAGAATTGCAATTACGAATCCAGAAAAGGTGCCCGGACAATGCCTACCCCCTTGCGGTTGCTGCCGGTTTTCGGCCTCGTGTTGCTCCTCGGCGCGGGCGCGGCCGGCGCCTCGGAGCCGCGTTTCTGCGTCGACCCGCCGCATGACGCGCCGTGCCCGGTCTTTCCCGAGGATCTGCCCGAGTTCAGCGAGTTCTTCGAATACATGCTTGTCTCGGGCAAGATTCAGCGCCCGTTCGACGAATTCGCCTGGCAGGCCTTCGTGGCGCTGAACTGGCCGGAAACGGCGCCGGGGCGCGGTGGGCCGCCCGCCGGCTGGCGCGGTTTCGCGCGGCGGGATCAGGTCTTCGGCCGCGACATCGCGCGAAGCGCCTGCCCGGCGGGCCTTGTCGGGGCCGAGGTGGTCGTCACCGATCTCGAACAGGTCGACGGCAACGCCCTTATCGACCGCAACGGCAACTACATCGTCTACGAAACCCGGCTCAACCGCGTGGCGGAGGCCTATATCCTCGACAACGCGCTGAACACCCGGGCCGGGATCGAAGCGGCGGGCGCAGGCATCGCCTTTCCGCAGGGCCGGGACGCGGCGCGGCCGGCGAGCGTCCTGGTCAAGACCGCCTGGCAGATCCTGCCCGGGCCGCGCCCGGATATCATCACGGCCGCCGGGCTGATCGTGGTGCCGCCCGAACGGTCGGCCTCCGGCAAGACCCTGTGCCTGTCGGCGCCTCTGGGCCTCGTCGGGATGCATGTGGTGACCAAGGTCGCGAGCGGCCATGGCGAGGAATGGATCTGGGCGACCTTCGAGCGCCGGGACAACGCGCCGGAAGCAAGGAACGCCCGCGGAATCAACTCGATCTATGCGCAGGAGCTGTTCCCCGGAGGCTGCGCCGCGCCGGAGGAGACCGGAACCGACTATCTTTTCTACGACCGCGCTCGTCCCGACCTTCCCACCAACGCGCCGCCCTCGGCGCCTGCGCGCTGGGCCGAGACGCCGCCCCTCGCGGTCAGCGGCACCGACGGCCAGCCGCTGCACCCGACCCAGGTCGTGCGCTGCTGGGAGGTCTTCGAGCCGACGCGCGCGACCAACGCGCTCTGGCAGGACAAGCTCGCGGGAACCCCGCTCGCGCAGTACATGCTGATCTCGGCGCAATGGCGCGGCGCCAACAAGAGCCCGCTCTTCGAGCATGGCGAACTGCCGCGCTATCTCTCCAACGTCACCATGGAGACCTACCTCCAGGCCGATCCCACCGGCACCTGCCTCGGCTGCCATGCCGAGGCCAGGACGTCGGCGGGGCAGCCCTCCGACTTCACCTATCTCCTGCGCGATGTCGTGAACTGAGCGCGGCCGCCGTTCAGGCCGGGTTCTCCGCCGTCTCGAGCTTCTCCAGCGCGGCCTCCCAGAGCGTCTCGGCACGGGCCAGCGCCTCCATCACCTCGGCGTATTTGCGCTGCCAGACCTCCATCTCGCCGATCCGCGCGTCCTCGTAGAGCGCCGGGTCGGCGAGCTTCGCCGCCAGCTTCTCGCGCATCGCCTCGATCTTCTCGACCCGCGCCTCGCAGGCCCGCGCCTCGGAGCGCAGCGCCTGCACCGCCTCGCGCGAAGGTTTCGGCGCCCGCGGCTTCGCCCGCTCCCTCGGCTCGGGCTCGGCCAGCAGCATCCGCCGGTACCCGTCCAGATCGCCCTCATAGGGCGCCACCCGGCCCCCCTTCACCAGCCAGAGCCGGTCCGCCACCAGCGACAGGAGGTGCATGTCGTGGCTCACGATCACCACCGCGCCGGAATAGGCCGTCAGCGCCTCCACCAGCGCCTCGCGGCTCTCCATGTCGAGATGGTTCGTCGGTTCGTCCAGCACCAGCATATGCGGTGCGTCGAGCGTGGCGAGCAGCAAGGACAGCCGCGCCTTCTGCCCGCCCGAAAGCTTGCCCGCCACCGTCTCGGCCTGCGCCGCGCCGATGCCGAACCCGCCCAGCCGGGCGCGCAGCTTGGCCGGCGGCTCCTCGGGCCGGAACCGCCGCAGATGGTCGATCGGCGTCTCGTCGGCATGCAGCTCGTCAAGCTGGTGCTGTGCGAAATAGCCGATCCGGAGCTTCGACGCCCGCGTGATCCGCCCGCCCATCGCCTCCAGCTTGCCGGTCAACAGCTTCGACAGCGTCGACTTGCCCTCGCCGTTCTTGCCCAGAAGCGCGATCCGGTCGTCCTGGTCGATCCGGAGCGTCAGCTTCGACAGCACCGCGCGCCCGTCATAGCCCACGCTCACGCTCTCGGTGGCGATGATCGGCGGCGACAACTCGTCGGGCTGCGGGAAGGAGAACGCCTTCAGCGCCGCCTCCTGCGGCGTGGTGATCGGCTTCAGCTTGGCGATCATCTTCAGCCGCGACTGCGCCTGAACCGCCTTCGAGGCCTTGGCCCGGAACCGGTCGACGAAGCTCTGCAGATGCGCCCGCCGCGCCTCCTGCTTCTTCGCCTCCGATTGCGCCACCGCGAGCCGGGCCGCCCGCGTCTCCGCGAAAGTGTCGTAGGAGCCGTTGTAGAGCGTCAGCTTGCGATCCTCGAGATGCAGGATCGCCCCGACCGCCCGGTTCAGGAGCCCGCGGTCGTGCGAGATCACGATGACGGTATGGGGATACCGCGCGAGATAGCTCTCCAGCCAGACCGCGCCCTCGAGGTCGAGATAGTTGGTCGGTTCATCCAGCAGCAAGAGATCGGGCCGCGCGAACAGCACCCCCGCCAGCGCCACCCGCATCCGCCAGCCGCCGGAAAAATCCGAGCAGGGCATCGCGTGTTGGAAATCGTCGAAGCCCAGGCCCTTCAGGATCGTCGCCGCCCGCGCCTCGGCCGACCAGGCGTCGATATCGGCGAGCCGCGTCTGCAATTCGGCGATCCGGTGCCCGTCCTCGGTCGCCTCCGCCTCGGCCAGAAGCGCCGCGCGCTCCGCATCGGCCGCCAGCACCGTGTCGAGGAGCGAGGTGGACGAGGCCGGCACTTCCTGCGCCACCCCCCCGATCCGCGCGCCCTTCGGCACCGAGATCTCGCCCGATTCCAGCGAGAGCTCGCCCCGGATCAGCCGGAACAGCGTGGTCTTGCCCGTGCCGTTGCGGCCGACAAGACCGACCTTGTGGCCACCGGGGATCCGCGCCGAGGCGCCCTCGAGCAGGGGCCGTCCCTCGACGGCATAGCGTATGTCGGAAATCCTGAGCATGGACCGGGGGTGTGACCCATGGCCCGGGCGCCGTCAATCGCGGGTTTTCAACCCACCGCCCCCATGCTAGAGCCCCCGCGAGACGGCGGGCGAGGGGCCCGCCGCAGGACTATCCGGGGACCGTACATGGCCATCGAACGCACCCTTTCCATCATCAAACCCGACGCGACCAAGCGGAACCTGACGGGCAAGATCAACGCCAAGTTCGAGGAGGCCGGGCTCCGGATCGTCGGGCAGAAGCGGATTCACCTGACCAAGGCCCAGGCGGGCGAGTTCTACAAGGTCCATGCCGAGCGGCCGTTCTACGACGAGCTCTGCGAGTTCATGGCCTCCGCGCCGGTCGTCGTGCAGGTGCTCGAGGGCGAGGGCGCCATCGCGAAGAACCGCGAAGTGATGGGCGCGACCAACCCCGCCGATGCCGCCGAGGGCACGATCCGCGCCGAATTCGCCGAGTCGGTCGGCGAGAACTCGGTGCACGGCTCCGACGCGCCCGACACCGCGGCGGTCGAGATCGCCTATTTCTTCGCCGGGCTCGAACTGGTCGGCTGACCCGGCCCCGACGCTTTGACAGAGGCCGCCTCCGGGCGGCCTTTTTCATTGGCCGCCCGGGCGCCAGGTCTTCCTGAAATCCCCTTCTGCCCCGACCAAGCGCAATCCGGGCGGCGCCCATCCGCCACCATTGAGCACGGAGCCGGGCGGGCGCCTGCCCGTGGGGTGGCGCCGCAACGGTTGGGCGGCGCGATTTATGGTGCCACCCCGCCCTACCTATGTTCGGCACGGAACGTCACCAGAGCGCCAGCCCGCCGGGACGGGCAGGCGCTCGCCCGGCGGCCCTTCGGGCCTTGATTCCGGGCGGGGCAAGGATGGCCCATACGGCGGCTCCGGAACGCAGCAAGGCGGCACGACGAAGCCCATCCCGCTCCAGCCTCGGACAACGCGCCTCAGCGGCTGATCTCATAGGGGTAGGCGATATTCCCCGCATGCTCGGTGACCGAGACATAGCAGGCGCCGTCCCGCGGCGGGCGCAGCGCGCCCCCGAGGGTTTGCAGCGCGGCGCTCGACACGCTCCCGGACTTGCAGCGCGGCAAGACGCTCGACGAATATCCCCGCGCCCTGAGGCATTGCGCCAGATACCGCGTCCTCAGATCCGCGTTCGCATCGTAGGAATAGACCTCCCCGCCGCTGACCTCGCCGCCCGTCGTCGTACACTCCACGCTGTCTCCAACCGGCGTGCAGCTGGTCTTGACCGGCGTGGTGTAGACCGGCGTGGTCGCGACGCGGGTGTCCTGGGGAACGCCGCGCGCCGCGTCCAGTTCACAGGCGAAGTAATCGTTGTCCGCGCGGGCGACGGTGCCGCCTTCCTTGTAGAGATACGACGCGCTCGGCGCTCCGCACGCTCCCAGGAGGGAGAGGGCGAGGAACGCCCTACCGGCACTTGCTGGACGAAACATGGCTTCTCTTTCCCGAACACTGGCCCCCAGGGCTTCCCGCATGCCCGGTCCCGCGATGTTATGCCATGTCAAACCGCCGCAAGATGCACGTCTACCGGCTCCGAACCGCGCCCCAGTGCGCCTCGTTCCGCTCGATCGCCGCGATCCGCTGGGCTGTCTTCGGATGGCTCAGCAGCCAGGCCGGCGCCGCGCCCGCCCGTGTCGCCGTCAGCGCCTCGAGCTTGCCGAACAGCGATTTCTGCGGCCCCGTGCCGATCCCCGCCTTGGTCAGCAAGGCCGAGGCATAGGCATCCGCCTCGTACTCGTCGCTCCGCGACAGCCGCGCCGCAAGAAGCGTGGTAAGCGCGTTGGCGATCCACCCTCCGAGCCCCGGGATGAACCGCGACAGCACCATCGCCAGCGCCGTCCGCAGGGCGTTCTGCCCGGAAAAGTCGATCATCCGCCGCCGCGAATGCCCCAGCGCCACATGCCCCAGCTCATGGGCGATCACCGAAGCCATCTCCTCGGCCGTCACTTCGCCCGCGCGGTATTTCTCGTAGAACCCCCGGGTGATGAAGATCCGCCCGTCGGGCGCCGCCAGCCCGTTCACCGGGTCGATCTCGTAGATATTGACCTTGATCCGCTTCAGATCCAACGCCTCCGCCATCCGGTCGCAGAGCCGCTTCAGGACCGGATCCGCCAACTCGGTCGAGCGCGCGTCGAGCTCCCGCGCGGTGCGCCAGGCCGAGAACCGGTACATCGCCAGCCCGTAGAGGATCGCAAGGAGGATCGGTGTAAAGCGCAGCATCCTGCGAATATGGGGGCGCGGGCAGCCGCCGGCAACGCGGCTTGATAACCGCCGCGCAAGCGCGCAAAGCTCTCCCCCATGTTCCTGCCCTTCTTCGACGCGCTCCGCAGCCACCGCGTGCCGGTCTCGCTCCGCGAGTACCTCGCCTTTCTCGACGGGCTCGCGGCGGGGCTCGTCACCTGGGACGTGGAGGCGTTCTACTACCTCGCCCGCACCGCCATGGTGAAGGACGAACGCCATATCGACCGGTTCGACCGCGCCTTCGCCCAGGCTTTCGAGGGGCTCGAAACCCTCGCCGTCGAGGACGTGCTCGAGGCGGTGAACCTGCCCGGGGACTGGCTCCGCAAGATGGCCGAAAAGCACCTGACCGAGGCCGAGCGCGCCGAGATCGCCGCGCTGGGCGGGTTCGACAAGCTGATGGACACGCTTCGCGAGCGGCTGAAGGAACAGCAGGGCCGCCACCAGGGCGGCTCGAAATGGATCGGCACCGCCGGCACCTCGCCCTTCGGCGCCCATGGCTACAACCCCGAGGGTGTCCGCATCGGCCAGGACGAAAGCCGTCACCAGCGCGCGGTGAAGGTATGGGACAAGCGCGAGTTCCGCAATTTCGACGATCAGGTCGAACTCGGCACCCGCAACATCAAGGTGGCGATGAAGCGGCTCCGGAAATGGGCGCGCGAGGGCGCGCATGAGGAGCTCGACCTCGACGGCACGATCCGCGCCACCGCCGACCACGGCTATCTCGACGTGAAGACCCGGCCCGAGCGGCGCAACGCCGTCAAAGTGCTCCTGTTCCTCGACGTGGGCGGCTCGATGGACCCCCATGTGAAGGTGGTGGAGGAGCTGTTCTCCGCCGCCCGCGCCGAGTTCAGGCACCTCGAATATTTCTACTTCCACAACTGCCTCTACGAGGGCGTCTGGCGCGACAATCGCCGCCGCTGGACCGAGCAGATTTCCACCTTCGACGTGCTCCACACCTACGGGTCCGACTGGAAATGCATCTTCGTCGGCGACGCCTCGATGTCGCCCTACGAGATCGCCATGCCGGGCGGTGCGAACGAACACTGGAACCGCGAGGCCGGCGCCACCTGGCTCGCCCGCTCCCGCGATCATTGGCCGGGGCATCTCTGGATCAACCCGGTCCCCGAGCGGTACTGGGACTTCACCCAGTCGATCGGCATGGTGCGCGAGATCTTCGGCGCGCAGGCGATGGTGCCGATGACGCTCGAAGGGCTCGACCGGGGCATGCGCACGCTGGGCCGGTGATTGCGCCGGCCTCTGGCTCGTGCGCGTTGCCACCGCACGCCATCTCTGGAGCCGCGTGCGGCGGCCCCGGCATCACGCCGGAGGCGTGCCTCCGGCACGACCGGGCTGGCGCCCCCGCAACGGCCGTGCTGCACCCCCGCCCGGAACAACGCCCGAAGGGCCGCCGGGCGAGCGCCTGCCCGTGTCACGCCAGAGGCGTGCCTTCGGCACGACCGGGCTGGCGCCCCTGCAACGGCCGTGCGGTGGCCCCGCCCGGGACAAGGCCCGAAGGGCCGCCGGGCGAGCGCCTGCCCGTCCCGGCGGGCTGGCGCTGTGTCAACGTTTGCGCAGGCCGTCGAGGTCGGAGGCACGTGGCGCCATAAAGCGCAGGGCACATCCGTTGCTGCGCCATCCCACGGGCAGGTGCTCGCCCGGCTTCGCGCTTGGTGGCGGCGGAAGGGCTCCGCCCGTTCGCCCCTCGAAACGTCCCCCGGACGCTTCGCCGGCTGCGCCGGGCCGGGGCTCACTCCCACGGGCAGGCGCTCGCCCGGCTCCGCGCTTGGTGGTGGCGGATGGGTTGCGGCGGGCTCGGCCGGATTGCAGGGAGCGGGGGCCAAAGCCCCCTCCACGCCCTCGAATCGGCAGAATCCGGCATCGCGGTGTACGGGCTGTGTACAGGTTGTGTACGGGTTGTGCGCGGATGGGATGCGGGATTCCGGCTCAGGCGAGCCGGGCCAGGGCGATCGAGATGAACAGTCCGGCAACGGCGAGCGCGATGCCGTAGCCGGCGGCGTACTGGACCAGATCCGCACGGTTGCCGCCCCGCTTGCGGGCGGTGAGGGTGCCGATCAGGGCACCCAGGACGAAGCCACCGAGGACCAGGCTCATGCGCCGCCCCCGCGCCGCCGTGCCGGGCTCAGCGCGGCGATTTCCGAGAGCCTGGCGAAGACTTCCTCGTCCGAGCCGAAGCCGTAGCGCGCCCAGCCAAGTGCATCCTGCCGCACGGTTTCTGCCTCCGCCGCGCGCCCCTTCGCCGCCAGCGCCTCGGCCTTGACCATCAGGAGCGTCGACAGGAGCGCCGCGTTCTCCGCCTCCGCCACCGGCCTCAGGTTCCTCTCGACGATCTGCATCGCCACATCCGCCTCTCCCGACGACAGCGCGAAGGCCGCCAGCTGCATCGCCACATGCGCCGCCTGCAATTCGGTATCCGAACCCCTGCGATAGAGTGCGCCCGCCTGCAGGAACGACGCGATCGCCAGTTCCGGCTCCGCCCCGATCGACAACCGCCCCAAAGCATAAAGCGAAAACGCCGCCCTTGTATCGTCCCATCCCTGCGCACGGGCGATTTCGACGGCGTCGCGCGCCGCGGCGCGGCGGCTCGGCGATGTGCCCGAGGGACCAAGCGCGGCCTCGATCGCCTCGATCCAGCGCCGGGGCGTGGCGCCGCCGGCGCCGTCGGGCCCGCGGCGGCCGCGCGGATTCAACCGGTCGAGGATCTCCGGCAGGCGGGCGGCCACTTCGGCGCGGGTCATGCCGGAATGGAGCTCCCTGTCGTAGAGCACCCGCAGGACCAGCATGTCGAACCCGGTCAGCACGGTGTGGAAATTATCGTCGTTGAACACCGAATCCGAGAGCCGGTAGAGGTCGTTCAACGGGCCGATGGCCTGCGCGACCTCCTCGTGCAGGCAGTCGCGGATCTCCTGCGGGCTCACGTCGCCGGGCAGGAACACCGCCATGCGTTCGCGTGTCTCGAGCGTGGTCCAGTCGAGCCGGGCGGAGCGGCGGTTGCGGCGGAACTCGGCCCAGGAGGAGAGGCGCGGAACCACGAAACAGGCGGCTTCGGGCACCGCGCGCTGGAGATCGCGCCGCGACACCACCTCGATGGTGATGGAGGCGGGCATGTCGCCGGCCACCCGCGTGACGTCGAGGCCGGCCTCGCTGCGGAACCGGCCGATCAGCCGGTCGAGGTCGCGGTAGAGGCTCCGCGAGGCCTGGCCGTGGACGCGGATCGTGATCGGGCCCTCGAAGCGGGTCAGGATCGGCAGGGGTCGGCCGCTCTCGAGTTCGAAGGTCAGGTCGAGGATGTCGGCGGCGATCGAGCGGTTCGACCGTATCGGCTGGGCAACCCGCTGCGTGCCGAAGGTCTTCATCGGCGGCAGCGCGATATCGGGCGGCACGGCGCGGCTGGTTTCGGGCTCCGGCATCTGAACACAGGCGGCGAGGCCGAACAGGGCCGCGAGCGCGAGAGGTCGGATCATGGCACGCGCTCGTACTTGATGAAGGGGGTCACCCGGCCGATCCGGTCGTAGAGTTGCCGGGCCTGCGCGTTGAAATCCTGGGTCAGCCAGTAGACCGCAGGGGCTCCCATCCGGTCGGCCTCCGCGTAGACCGCCTCGATCAGCGCCCGGCCGACGCCCTGACCGCGGATTTCCGGATCGGCATAGAGATCCTGGAGGTAGCAGACATTCTCGAGTCGCCAGCCGTGGCGGTGGAATAGGTAATGGACGAGCCCGACCGCGCGGCCGTCGAGCTCCGCGATCTGCCCGTGGAAATCCTGCGGGTCGTCGCCGAGGAGGCGTTCGAAAAAGCTGGCATAGACCTCTTCCGGCCGGGTCGCCTCGTAGAACGCGAGATAGTCGCACCAGAGCCGCCGCCAGTCGGCTTCGTCGTCGCGTCGGAGCGGGCGGATCGTGAGGGTCATGCGAGGGGGCCGTGGGGAATGGGTTCGGGGCGGCGGCCGCGACGCGGCGCGCCCGACACTCTGACCCGACCCGGCGGCGGAGGGCAAGCTGCAGTTTTCAACGCGGGCCGGCTGGCCGGCGCCCCGGCTGCCGGGCCTTGCCCGTCAGCGGCCCGCCCGCCAGCCGCGCCCGGATCGCGGAGGGCGTCTTCGCCCGGCGAAAAGAAGGGCAGGAGGCCGCGTGGATGCGCGCCTCAGCCGCGCCCACGCGCCATGAACGCGAGGCGCTCGAAGAGATGAACGTCCTGCTCGTTCTTGAGGAGCGCCCCGTGCAGCTTCGGCAGAAGCGACGCCCCGTCACGTTTCAGATCCTCCGGCGACAGGTCCTCGGCGAGGATCAGCTTCAGCCAGTCGAGCACCTCGGAGGTCGAGGGTTTCTTCTTCAGCCCCTGGACGTCGCGAATCTCGTAGAACTGCGTGAGCGCGGTGGTCAGGAGCGCGGGTTTGATTCCCGGGTGATGCACCTCGACGATCTTCCGCATCGTCTCCATGTCCGGGAAGCGGATATAGTGAAAGAAGCAGCGCCGCAGGAACGCGTCGGGGAGCTCTTTCTCGTTGTTCGAGGTGATGATGACGATGGGGCGCTGGCGGGCGCGGATCGTCTCGCCGGTCTCGTAGACGTGGAACTCCATCCGGTCGAGCTCCTGCAGGAGGTCGTTCGGAAACTCGATATCGGCCTTGTCGATCTCGTCGATCAGCAGGACGACTTTCGCGTTCGCCTCGAAGGCCTGCCAGAGCTTGCCCTTACGGATGTAATTCGCCACGTCATGGACCCGTTCGTCGCCGAGCTGGCTATCCCGGAGGCGCGAGACGGCGTCGTATTCGTAGAGCCCCTGCTGCGCCCGTGTGGTCGATTTCACATGCCACTCGATAAGCGTGAGTCCGAGTGATTCCGCCACCTGCCGGGCGAGTTCGGTCTTGCCGGTTCCGGGCTCTCCCTTCACCAGTAGCGGGCGTTCCAGAGCCACTGTTGCGTTGACCGCAACAGTCAGGTCGCGGGTCGCGACATAGGCGTCGGTGCCGTTAAATTTCATCGGAAATGCAAGGCTCTCGGAGCGTTCGTTGATGATAGGGTAACGTCAGCACCGGCCGGCTTCAAGAAGCCGAGATCGGATAGTGACAAGGGGCAGGGGTTACGGTATGTCCCCGGGCCAAAGGAGGCGCACCAGTGGAGAACACGCGTATGGATGCAGCCGCCGGAGTGCAGAAGGGAAAGCGTATGAAGGCCGAGGTTTTTCTGCCTGATGACTATCGCCCGGCTGAAGATGAACCGTTCATGAATGACCGCCAGCTCGAATGGTTCCGCCGCGAGCTCCTCCGCCAGAAGAACGAGCTTCTGAGCGACTCGAAATCCACCATCGCCGGCCTGCAGGACGGCACGAGGAACATCCCCGACATCGCCGACCGGGCGAGCGAGGAGACCGACCGGGCGCTGGAACTCAGGATCCGCGACCGGCAGCGCAAGCTGGTCTCCAAGATCGATGCCGCGTTGCGCCGGATCGACGAGGGAGAGTTCGGCTATTGCAACGAAACGGGCGAGCCGATCTCGCTGAAGCGGCTCGTGGCGCGGCCAACGACGACGCTCAGCCTCGAGGCGCAGGAGCGCCACGAGCGCCGCGAGAAGGTGCATCGCGACGACTGAATGCCGTAGGCTCGCATCCGGCGGGCCGCCAGTCCTTCTGGGGAGGAGGAGGGAGCGCCGGGGCCGCAGGGTCACCGGCGCTTTCGGTTTTCGGGCGGGGCGCGACGGGTGCTGGTGAGCAATCCTTCGTGAGGATATAGGGGATCAGAATTGAGGCGGGGCAATGGCGCTTCGGGATACCGAAATCTTTGTGGCGGGCGGCGGGGTCGCGGGGCTCGCGGTGGCGCGGGCGGCGGCGTTGCGCGGGGCGCGGGTGCGGCTTTTCGAGCAGGCGCCGGAGATTGCCGAAGTGGGCGCGGGGCTGCAGATCAGCCCGAACGGGCTCAGGGTGATCGACGCGCTTGGGCTCGGGCCGGCGCTGAGGCGGGTCTCGCTGAAGGCGCGGGCGGTGATCCTGCGCGAGGGGGCTTCGGGGCGGGTGGTGCTGCGGCTCGATCTGGGGAAGGCGCCGGGCGACTACCTTCTGGTCCATCGCGCGCGGCTGATCGAGCTGCTCGAAGCCGGCGCGCGGGCGGCGGGGGTCGAGATCGCGCTGGGCGAACGGCTGGTGACGGATGGCAGCGGCACGGTTCTGGCCGCCGACGGGCTCCATTCCGAACACCGTGCCGCGCTGAACGGCGCGGCAGAGCCGTTCTTCACCGGGCAGGTGGCCTGGCGGGCGGTGATCGCGGAAGAGGGCGCGGCGCCGGTGGTCGAGGTGTTCATGGGGCCGGGGCGGCACCTGGTGAGCTATCCGCTGGCGGGCGGGCTGCGGAATATCGTCGCGGTCGAGGAGCGTGGTGCCTGGGCTGCGGAGGGCTGGAACCACGAGGACGATCCCGAAGCCGTGCGCGAGGCCTTCGCGGGGTTCGAACCGCGGGTTCGGGGCTGGCTCGCAAGGGTCGGGCGGGTGCATCTGTGGGGGTTGTTCCGGCACGAGGTGGCGGCGCGGTGGCACGATGCCGAGGGGCACGTGGCGCTTCTGGGCGATGCGGCGCATCCGACGCTGCCCTTTCTGGCCCAGGGGGCCAACCTGGCGCTTGAGGACGCCTGGGTGCTCGCGGCCTGTCTCGAGAATGCGCCCGGCGGTGCCGGGATGGCGGCCTATCAGGCGGCAAGGCGGGCACGGGCGATGAAGGTTGTGAACGGCGCGACGGCGAATGCGCGCAACTATCATCTGACGGGCCCGCGCCGCGTGCTTGCGCACAATGCGCTGCGTCTCGCCGGGCGGCTCGCGCCCGGAGCCGCCCTGCGGCGGTTCGACTGGCTTTACGGGTACGATGCGACCGCGCCGGCGAATATCTGACGGAAATCGTCGGCTTTCCGCTTGACCCCGCCAGCGGTATTTCCGAGTAATGCGCTCGGAATTCAGGTCCCCTAGGAGAACCCCATGCCGCGCTTTGAGTCTTTCGCCTCCATTCTGGCCCTGTCGGCCGCCCTGTCCGGGCAAGCCGCCGCCGAAGAGGTCAACATCTATTCCTCGCGCCACTACGACACCGACGAGCAGCTCTATGGCGAATTCACCGAGAAGACCGGGATCGTGGTGAACCGGATCGAGGGCGATGCCGACGAGCTCATCGCGCGGATGGTGGCCGAGGGGCAGAACAGCCCGGCCGATGTCTTCGTCGCGGTGGACACGTCGCGGATGGAGCGCGCGAAGAATGCCGGTATCCTGCAGCCCGTCGAAAGCGCGGTCCTTGAGGAGCGTATCCCCGGCAAGTTGCAGGACGCCGAGAACGAATGGTTCGGCTTCTCGCAGCGTGCGCGGGTGATCTTCTATGACAAGGATCGCGTTGCCGAGCCGCCCCTGACCTATGCCGCGCTCGCCGACCCGGCCTACAAGGGGCTGGTCTGCATCCGCTCCTCGACCAATACCTACAACCAGACGCTCCTTGCCTCGATCATCGAGCACGAGGGCGCGGAGAAGGCCAAGGCCTGGGCGGCGGGCGTCGTCGCCAACATGGCGCGCGATCCGCAGGGCGGTGATACCGACCAGCTCAGGGGGCTCGTCTCGGGCGAATGCGGGATCGCGGTGTCGAACACCTATTATTTCGCGCGGGCGATTCGCACCGAGGTCGAGGGCGTCTCCTCAGATATCGACCGGATTGGCTGGGTGTTCCCGGACCAGGACGGCAACGGCGCGCATGTGAACCTTTCGGGCGCTGGCGTCGCCGCCCACGCGCCGCACCGGGAGGCCGCGGTGGCGTTCCTCGAATACCTCGCCTCCGATAGCGCGCAGGTCTATTTCTCGCACGGCAATGACGAGTACCCGGCGGTGGCAGGCGTGCCGCAGGCGGAGTCGGTGGAAAAGCTGGGGCCGTTCAAGGCCGACGAGGTCAGCCTTTCGGCGGTGGCGAAGAACATTCCGCAGGCACAGGAGATCTTCAACGAGGTCGGCTGGGAGTAAGGATCGGCACGCGGCGCGGTCGTTACCGGGCAGGGACGACCGTGCCGACAAGCGGGCCGAGCGGGAAGCCGATATCGTGGCGGCCGAGATCGGGGGCGTAGAGCCGCGAGACCTTGCCGTCGATATAAAGCGCGTCGGGCGTGCCGAGCCCGTCGCGGAAAAGACGCGCGAAGCGGTGGAAGTTCACCGGCGCGTCGGAGATCGCGAAGATCACGGTGCCGTCGGAGCGGACGCCGACCCCGTTCCGGATATGGCGTGACGTGCCGTTCTCCAGAAAGCGCGGGTGGAGCGCGCCGCCCGTCACCAGCATCGGCCCCGATTGCGCGGCGTAGCGGCAGGCGGGGCGGGTGCGGTCGTAGTCGAGTGTTTCCAGCACCTTGGCCCAGCCCTCGCCGATGCAGAACACGCCGTTCGGCAGCATCCCGAAATTGCCTGGGCCGGCAGAGGTGACGAGGCGTGAGAGCTCCCGGCCGTCTTCGATGTAGAGGCCGACGGGGCTCCGGTCCTGATGATACATCGCGCCGTTCATGGCGAAGCCGAGCTTTTCGGCGTCGCGCGCCAGTGCGGCCTCGAGCCGGTCGAACGTGCCGAAAGCCTGGCCGTCGGGGGCGAGGTACCAGAGCCGCAGGGTTTCGGCGGCGGGGTCGACCTCGCAGACGGTGTAGGGCAGGTTCTCGAAGACGTCCGCGCGGCAGGTGGCGGCATCCGCGCTGGCGCTCCAGACGAGCGCGAGAGCGAGGCTAGTCGCTTTCCACATCGCGGCGCACGGTATCTTGCGAGAAGAGCCGGCGCGCCTCGTCCATCCGGTCGAAGGTGTCGTCGAGGACGAAGCGCAGTTCGGGCGCGAACTTGAGCTCGAGCCCCTTGGCGACGGCGCGGCGGATCTCGGCGCGGTTGCGCTTGAGCGCGGCGAGCGCGGTGTCCGGCTCGCGGCCGCCGAGCGGCAGCAGATAGACCGTCGCGAGCTTGAGGTCGGGCGAGGCACGCACCTCGCTCACCGTGATCGAGATCGCGTTGAGGTCGGGGTCGTGGATGTCGCCGCGGGCCAGCACCTCGGAGAGCCGGCGCCGGATCAGTTCTCCGACGCGAAGCTGCCGTTGCGAGGGGCCGGAACCGGGTGTGGAGCGGGGCCTGGGCATGGTTCCGATCTAGGCCAGCGCGCGGCGGGTCGCAAGCGGGGTTTGCGCTGCTGGCGCGGCGCGGTAAGGAGAGCGCCGGTAGCGGGAAGGACGCGAGCGATGACGGAGAAGCCGGGGATCGTGGTGACGGGCGCTTCGGGGCGGATGGGGCAGATGCTGATCCGTACGGTACAGGAGAGCCCCGACGCGCGCCTGGTGGGCGCGGTGGTCCGGGCAGGGCACCATTGGCTCGGCCGCGATCTGGGCGAGGCGATGGGCGGCGCAACGCTGGGCTTGACGGTGACGGACGATCCGCTTGAGCCTTTCGCGGCCGCGCAGGCGGTGCTGGATTTCACCTCGCCCGCCGCCTCGCTCGATTATGCGGCACTGGCGGCGCAGACACGCGCGGTGCATGTGATCGGGACGACAGGGTTTTCCGAGCCGCAACTGGCGGCGCTCGAGCCTGCATCGCGGCATGCAGTGATCGTGCAGGCGGGGAACATGAGCCTCGGAGTGAACCTCCTGACGATCCTGACGCGCAAGGTGGCCGAGGCGCTGGGCCCGGAATTCGACATCGAGATCGTCGAGATGCATCACCGGCACAAGGTCGATGCGCCTTCCGGCACGGCGCTGATGCTGGGCGAAGCTGCGGCGGAGGGGCGCGGAGTGGTGCTGGCCGCTGCGGCCGATCGCGGGCGCGACGGGATCACCGGGGCGCGCGACGCCGGCGCCATCGGTTTCGCCGCGCTGCGCGGCGGGGACGTGGTAGGCGAGCATGACGTGATCTTCGCCGGCGCAGGCGAACGGCTGGTGCTGCGGCACGTGGCCACCGACCGGGCGATCTTCGCGCGCGGTGCGCTGCGGGCGGCGCTCTGGGGGCAGGGGCAGAAGCCCGGGCGCTACGACATGGTGGATGTTTTGGGGCTGCGCTGAGAGCGGGGCACGGCGCAGAAGCCCTGGTTCAGGACTCTTGCGAGACGCAATCTCGGCGCCTCAGAAATCGACGGCGAGGCCCTTTTTCTCCCAGTCACCATAGCGGACGGGTTCCGGCCCGTCGCGGCCGCCGAGTTCGGGTGGCAGCTCTCGTGCCGTCGCCGCCTTGCGGCGCGCTTCCGCTTCTTCCAGTGCGCGCTGCGCTTCCGGGGGCAGGTCGGGTTTCTCGGGCGTGTCCACGGGCTCGGCCATCCTTGTTCCGTCGCCTGCCTTGATATACGCCGCGCGGGGCCGGTCGCAAGGAAGGGATAAGATGCAGGAGCCGCAGGGTCTCGATGCGCGCCGCGCGGCGCTCGACCTGATCGACCGGGTGACCTGCGCCGGGCGGCTTCTGAGCGAGCTGCGGCTGCCGCCGGGGCTGACGCCGGAGGCGCGGGCGCGGGCGGAGCGGCTGGCGGCCGACACCTTGCGCTGGGCGCAGCGGGCCGACCGGGTTCTGGGGCCGCATCTGCGGTTGAAGCCGCGGGTGCGGACCCATGGCGCCTTGCGGCTGGCACTCTGGGAGATGCTGGGCGAGGGCGCGCCGGCCCATGGCGTGGTGAATGCGGCGGTGGCGCTGGTGCGCGAGCGGGAGGAGACGCAAGGCCAGGCGGGGCTGGTGAACGCGATCCTCAGGAAGATCGCGGCGGCGCCGCCCGACTGGGACGCACTGCCGGTGCCGGAACTGCCGAAATGGCTGCGAAAGCCGATGGTGGCGGCCTGGGGCAAGCCGGCGGTCGCGGCGATGGAGGAGGCCCATGCGGCAGGCGCGCCTCTGGACCTGACGCCGGCGCGGGGCGCGCCCTTGGAACTGGCCGGGGCTTTGGGCGCGGACGTGCTGCCGACGGGGAGTTTGCGGCTGATGGTGCCGGGGCAGGTCTCGCAACTGCCGGGCTACGAGGCCGGGCAATGGTGGGTGCAGGACGCCGCCGCGGCCCTGCCGGCGCGGGCGCTGGGGGCTAAGGCCGGCGAGCGGGTGCTCGACCTTTGCGCGGCGCCGGGGGGCAAGACCTTGCAGCTGGCGGATGCGGGGGCGGATGTGACCGCTCTCGACATTTCCGAGGCGCGGATGACACGGGTTTCGGAGAACCTGGCGCGCTGCGGGCTGGAGGCGGAGATCGTGGTCGCCGATGCGCTGGAGTGGGCGCCGGAGGCCCCGTTCGACGCGGTGCTTCTGGATGCGCCCTGCACCGCGACGGGCACGATCCGGCGGCATCCGGACCTGCCGCATGCCAAGGACGGCAGCGGGCTCAAGGACCTCACCGCGTTGCAGGCGAAGCTGATCGACCGGGCGCTGGAGTTGCTGGCGCCGGGCGGGCGGCTGGTGTTCTGCACCTGCTCGCTCCTGCCCGAGGAGGGCGAGGGGCAGGTGGCGCAGGCGCTGGCCCGGCATCCGGGGCTGGAGCTCGACCGCGACCTGCTGGCGCTGCCGGGGATCGACCCGGCCTGGTTCGGTGCGGAGGGTCTTCGGCTCCGGCCGGATTACTGGCCGGAGCGGGGCGGGATGGACGGGTTCTTCGTGGCCGCCCTGCGAAAGCCCGCCAAGGAGGCAGGCAGCCGATGACAGCGGCGGTACAAGGGGTTACACTTCGACACCACAATGTGTGCCGGATCCACCGGTGCCGAGGCAGGATCTGAGACCCGTGTCAGAGACACATGACTGGAGTTCGCGCCGCTGGCGCGCCATGAACCGGATTCACGCGCGGGGAGCGGGGCTCGGCCGGCGCGCGAAGGCGTTCACCAGCCAGCCGGAACCGCGAACGATCGGCAGCTTCAACCGGGGGCGGCAGCTTTGCGCAGGGAATTTCCTGTTCGCGGGCTACCTCGTGGAGGCACCCGAGGCGGAGATCTGGGATTTGCCGATGCCCGACGAACCCTTCGAGATGGAGGTTCATGGCTTCGAATGGCTCGACGATCTGGCGGCGGTGGGCGATCTCGGCGCGCGGCACCGGGCGCAGCAATGGACCCATGAATGGGTGACCCGCTTCGGGCGCGGCGCGGGGCCCGGCTGGCATCCCGACCTGACCGGGCGGCGCCTGTTGCGCTGGCTGTGCCACGCGGTGCTGCTTCTGAACGGGGCCGAAACGAAGACCAGCGAGGCGTTCTTCAAGGCGCTATCGCGGCAGACGAATTTTCTCGCCCGGCGCTGGAAGGCGGCCGATCCGGGCCTACCGCGGTTCGAGGCGCTGGCCGGGCTGATCCAGGGCGCGTTGTCACTCGCCGGGATGGAGCGGCATCTGGGGCGCGCGGTGAGGGCGATGGCGCGGGAATGCGCGGAGCGGATCGACGAGGAAGGCGGCATCCCCTCGCGCAATCCCGAGGAGCTTCTCGACGTCTTCGTGCTGCTGACCTGGACGGTGGATGCGCTGGCCGAGGCCGGTAAGACCCCGCCCGAACCCCTGGTGAGCGCGGTGCAGCGGATCGCGCCGACCCTGCGCACCCTGCGCCATGCCGATGGCGGGCTGGCGCGGTTCCATGGCGGCGGGCGCGGGCTCGACGGGCGGCTCGACCAGGCGCTGGCGGCCTCGGGCATACGGCACATGCGGCACAAGGGCCTGTCGATGGGATTTGCGCGGCTGAGCCACGGGCGCACGACGGCGATCATCGACGCCGCGCAGCCGCCGCACGATATCCATTCGCTGGACGGCCATGCCTCCACGCTGGCCTTCGAGCTGACGAGCGGGCGGCGGCCGGTCATCGTGAATTGCGGCTCGGGCAAGACCTTCGGCTCGAACTGGCGGCGGGCGGGCCGCGCGACGCCGTCGCATTCCACGCTGGCGATCGAGGGCTATTCCTCGTCGCGTCTGGGCGGGCAGGGCTTCATCGCCGGGCGCAAGACCGAGCTCCTGCTCGACGGGCCGAAGGACGTGACCTGTTCGAAGCGCGACGACGATATCGCTGCGCTGGTGCTGAGCCATGACGGCTATCTGCGGACGCATGGGCTGATCCATCACCGTCGGCTGGAGCTGGCCTCGGACGGGCGCAGCCTGATCGGCGACGATTCGCTTTCCGCCCTGACGCCCGATGCGGAGGCGATCTTCGACAAGGTGTTCGAGCGGGCGGGGGGCACTGGCGTGCCCTTCGCGGTGCGGTTCCATCTGCATCCGGATGTGCAGGCGGCGCTCGACATGGGCGGGACGGCGGTGTCGATGGCGCTGAAATCGGGCGAGATCTGGGTGTTTCGCCATGACGGCGCTGCCGAACTCACACTTGCGCCCTCGGTCTATCTGGAGCGCGGGCGGCTGTCGCCGCGCGCCACCAAGCAGGTTGTGCTGTCGTCGGTGGCGACCGGCTATGGCACTCGTATCGGCTGGACCTTGGCCAAGGCACAGGATACCCCCGCGCATATCCGCGACCACGTGACCGAAGAGGACCTGGCCGCGAGCGACCGCTGACGACTGCCCCGGGGGTGACATGGCCGATCTCGTTGCGCTGAAACGTGCGCTGATTTCCGTTTCCGACAAGTCCGGATTGGTGCCCTTCGCCGCGGCGCTGGCGGCGCGGGGCGTCGAGTTGGTCTCCACCGGCGGCACAGCTCAAGCGCTCCGCGAGGCCGGGCTGGCGGTGCGGGACGTCTCCGAGCTGACCGGCTTTCCGGAGATGATGGACGGGCGGGTGAAGACGCTGCATCCCAAGGTGCATGGCGGGCTTCTGGCGCTCCGCGACAATGCCGAGCATGCCGCCGCCATGATCGAGCACGATATCGCGGCGATCGATCTGCTGGTGGTCAATCTCTATCCGTTCGAGGCGACCGTGGCGAAGGGCGCCGACTACGACACCTGCATCGAGAACATCGATATCGGCGGTCCGGCGATGATCCGGGCCGGCGCCAAGAACCACGCCTTCACCACTGTGGTCACCGATACCGAGGATTACGATGCGGTGCTGGCCGAGTTGGAGGCGCAGGGCGGTGCGATCTCCTACGGATTCCGGCAGGGGATGGCGGCGAAGGCCTATGCCCGGACCGGGGCCTATGACGCGGCGGTCTCGTCCTGGATGGCGGCGGCGCTCGGCGAGGCGACGCCCAGGCGCCGGGCCTTTGCCGGTACGCTGGCGCAGGGGCTGCGCTATGGCGAGAACCCGCACCAGGCGGCAGCCTTCTATCGCGACGGCAGCACCCGGCCCGGGTTGGCGACGGCGGTGCAGCTTCAGGGCAAGGAACTCAGCTACAACAACATCAACGATACCGATGCGGCCTTCGAACTGGTGTCGGAATTCCTGCCCGCCGACGGTCCGGCCTGTGCGATCATCAAGCACGCCAATCCCTGCGGCGTGGCGCGCGGCGCAAGTGTGCTGGAGGCTTACAGGAAGGCCTATGATTGCGACCGGACATCGGCCTTCGGCGGGATCGTGGCGCTGAACCGGGCGCTTGACCGGGAGACGGCGGAGGAGATCTGCGAGATCTTCACCGAGGTGGTGATCGCGCCCGAGGCGGATCCCGACGCGGTGGCGGTCTTCGCGGCGAAGAAGAACCTGCGGCTCCTGACCACCGGCGCGATGGCCGATCCGGCGGCGCCTGGCCTCGCGTTCCGGCAGGTCTCGGGCGGGTTCCTGGTGCAGGACCGCGACGCGGCGTTGATCGGTGCCGAGCTTCAGGTCGTCACCAAGCGCGCGCCGACCGAGGCGGAGATGGCGGACCTGATGTTCGCCTGGACCGTGGCCAAGCACGTGAAGTCGAACGCCATCGTCTATGCCAAGGGTGGCGCGACGGTGGGGATCGGCGCCGGCCAGATGAGCCGGGTGGACTCGGCGCGGATCGCGGCGCGGAAGGCGGGCGACATGGCCGAGACCTTGGGTCTCGCCGAGGCGCCGACGAAAGGCTCGGCGGCGGCGTCGGATGCGTTCTTTCCGTTCCCCGACGGGCTTCTGACGCTGGCCGAGGCGGGGGCGACCGTGGTGATCCAGCCCGGCGGCTCGATGCGCGACGACGAGGTGATCGCGGCGGCGGACGAGGCCGGGCTCGCCATGTTGTTCACCGGGATGCGGCATTTCCGGCACTGAAGGCGCGCGCCTCACCTCCCTCCTGCTTCCGAAGCAGGCCGCAATGTCGAGGGGGAGGGATGGCGGCGACACCTGGAGTCCGCTATTCCTTGCGCGAGGCAGAACGGGATCGGGCAGAACATGCGAGTTATGGCACTGGTGGCGCTGGCGGTTTTTTGCCTCGACCAGCTGTCAAAGGTCGTCATCGTGCACCTCATGGCACTGGACGACGTCAGATCCATCGACGTCTTGCCGCCTTATCTGAATTTTCGCATGGCCTGGAACCGGGGCATCAATTTCGGCCTGTTCTCATCCCATAGCGAGATCGTGCGCTGGGGCTTCGTGGTTCTGGCGCTGGCGATCGTCGGCTGGGTCATCTGGTGGGTGCGTCGCGAACCCGAGGGGCTCTGGTTGCGGATTTCGGCCGGTCTCCTCGTGGGCGGCGCGCTCGGCAATGTGATCGACCGGGTGATCTATGGCGCGGTGGCGGATTTTCTCAACATGTCCTGCTGCGGCTGGGAAAACCCCTCGTCGTTCAACGTGGCCGACATTGCGATCTTCGCGGGCGCGCTCGGGCTGATCCTCTTCACCGGGCGGAGCGGAGCGCGTGACGCAGCGGACAAAAGCGGCTAGAAGGCGCGGGACAGCGGGAGGGCCAATGACGGGCATGCAACGGGCAACGATCATACTGGGCTGCGCGCTGGCGCTGGCGGGCTGTGCCCGGGGAACCCCGGATCTCCTGGTGGTGCCCGCCAGCGACGGGCCAGACGAATTCGCGGTGCTGCCCTCGCGGCCGCTCGAGATGCCGGCCGACATGGCCGCGCTGCCGGCGCCCACGCCGGGCGGCACGAATCTCGCCGATGCGCGCCCCGAGGCCGATGCGGTGGCCGCGCTTGGCGGCAACGCGGCCGCGGCGAACCGGGGCGGCACCGATGGCGCGCTTGTCGCCTATGCCACGCGGAACGGCGTATCGCCCGACATCCGTTCGGCGCTGGCCACCGAGGATCTGGCGTTCCGCAAGGCCAATGACGGGCGGGTGCTGGAGCGCGCCTTCAGCGTAAACCTCTATTTCGACGCCTATGAGAGCCAGTCGCTCGACCAGCACCGGGAGCTCGAACGATTCCGCAGGCTGGGCGTGGCGACGCCCGCGGCACCGCCGCCTCCGACGGAACAATAGCGATCACAAGAACTTGGGTGGGGTTGAACCGGCGCGGGAACGACGTACCTGTCGCCCAGAGCAGACGGAGAGACCGCCGATGATCCGACGACGCGTTGCAGGCCTGGCCTGCGTGTTCGCCCTGGGTGCCGCCGCAACCATTCCCCTCCCGAGATCCGCCCAAGCCGCCGAAGTCACATCCTTCGCGCTGGAGAACGGGCTCGACGTGGTGGTTCTGGAAGATCACCGCGCTCCGGTGGTGGTGCAGATGGTCTGGTACCGGGTCGGTGCCGCCGACGAGGAGCCCGGCAAGTCGGGCCTCGCGCATTTCCTCGAACACCTGATGTTCAACGGGACCGAGACGGTGCCGGAAGGCGTCTTCTCCGACACGGTCGCGGCGAATGGCGGGTCGGACAATGCGTTCACGTCGCAGGATTACACCGCCTATTTCCAGCGCGTCGCGGCCGACCGGCTTGACCTGATGATGGAGATGGAGGCGGACCGGATGGTCAATCTCGTCATCGACCCGGAATCGGTGGACGCCGAGCGGCAGGTGGTGCTGGAAGAGCGCAACATGCGCACCGAGAACGACCCCGGTGCGCTCCTGGCCGAGCAGCGGGGTGCCGCACAGTACCTGAACCATCCCTACGGCATCCCGATCATCGGCTGGAAGCACGAGATCGAGGGCCTGACCCGCGACGACGCGCTGGATTTCTACCGGCGGCACTACGCCCCCAACAACGCGACGCTGATCGTCGCGGGCGACGTGACGCCCGACGAGGTGCGTGCGTTGGCCGAGAAGCATTACGGGCCGATCCCGGCGAACCCGGAGATCACCGAACGGCACCGGGTGACCGAACCGCCGCAACTGGCCGAGCGGCGCATCGTGATGGAGGATCCGCGCGTTGCGCAGCCGGTGGTGATCCGCACCTATCTCGCGCCCGAGCGCGATCCAGGCGACCAGCGCGAAGCGGCGGCGCTGACGCTTCTGGCGCGGGTTCTGGGCGGGTCGGGGATCACCTCGGTTCTCGCGCAGAAGCTGCAGTTCGAGACGCAGGATTCGATCTATACCTCGGCCTTCTACGACGGCACCTCGCTCGACGCGACGACGTTCGGCGTTGTCACGGTACCGCTGGAGGGCATGAGCCTGGCCGAGGGCGAGGCGGCGCTCGACAGGGCGCTCGCGGCGTTTCTCGAAGAAGGAATCGACGATGACCAGCTCGCCCGGATCAAGACGCAGCTTCGCGCCTCGCTGATCTATCGCGAAGACGATATCGACGGGCTGGCGAATTCCTACGGCAATGCGCTGACTTCGGGGCTGACGCTCGAGGATATCGAGGCCTGGCCCGATCTGTTGGCCGATATCTCGGAGGACGAGATCATGGCGGCCGCGCGCAAGGTGATGGACCGGCGCCATGCGGTGACCGCCTGGCTGAGCGCGCCCCAGGGTGCCGAACCGGAGGTGATGCAATGATCCGCGCCGTTCTCTCTGCCATCATTGCGGTGTTCCTGCCGCTGTCGGCCATGGCTGCCGTCGATATCGAGGACGTGAAGACGCCGGGCGGGTTCACCGCCTGGCTGGTCGAGGAGCATTCGATCCCGTTCGCCGCCATCGAGATCCGGTTCCGCGGCGGCACCTCTCTCGACGCGCCGGGCAAGCGCGGTGCGGTCAACCTGATGACCGGGCTGATCGAGGAGGGCTCGGGCGAGATGGACAGCCAGGAATTCGCGGCGGCGCGCGAGGCGCTCGCCTCCTCGATGCGTTTTGACAGCGGGCGCGATACGCTTTCGGTCTCGTTCCGCTTCCTGACCGAGAACCGCGACGCCTCGGTCGCGCTCCTGAAGCAGGCGCTAACCGATCCGACCTTTTCCGAGGACGCGCTCGAGCGGGTGCGGGCGCAGGTGATCTCGGGGATCCGCTCGGATGCCACCGATCCGGGCGAGATCGCGCGCGCGAGGTTCGACGCGCTCGCCTGGGGCGTCCACCCTTACGGGACGCCGCAGGAGGGCAGCCTCGAAAGCGTCTCGGCGCTGACCCGCGACGACATGATGGCGGCGTTCAAGGCGGCCATTGCCAAGGACCGGGTCTATGTTGGCGCGGTGGGCGATATCACGCCCGCGGAGCTCTCGGTGGTGCTCGACACGCTTCTGGGCGATCTCCCCGAAACCGGCGCGCCGCTGCCGCCCAAGGCGGTTTTCCAGCTTCCGGCGGGCGAGACCGCGGTCGATTTCGACACGCCGCAGGCGGTGGCGATCTTTGGCCAGGAAGGCATCGAGCGCGACGATCCGGATTTCTTCGCGGCCTATATCCTGAGCGAGATCCTGGGCGGCCACGGCGTCGAGTCGCGGCTGACCGAGGAAGTGCGTTCGAAGCGCGGTCTGACCTATGGGATCGGCGCCTACCTGGTGCCGATGGATCTGGGCGCCCTGGCGATCGGGCAGGTGGCGACGGTGGCGGAGCGGATGCCCGAGACGGTGGACGTGGTGCGCGCGGAATGGGCGCGGATTGCCGAGGAGGGCGTCACGGAGGAGGAACTGGAGGCGGCGAAGCTCTACCTGACGGGGGCCTATCCGCTGCGGTTCGACGGCAACGGGACCATCGCGCAGATCCTCGTCGGAATGCAGATGGACGGATTGCCGATCGACTATATCGCCACACGGAACGACAAGGTGAACGCGGTGACGCTCGCCGAGGCGAACCGGGTGGCGAAGCGCATCTTCCGGCCAGCCGAGCTCGGTTTCGTGGTTGTCGGCCCCGAGGCGGCGCTGTCGCCGGCGAACTAGCACAGGCCCCGAGAGCGATTGTAGAATCGCGGTGGGGCATGCTACTTCTTGTGGCATGTCCCTTGATGACCCCAAGATAAGCGCGGCTCCGCGGCGGATCCGGCCGCTGGACGAGGCGGCGGTAAACCGCATCGCGGCCGGCGAGGTCGTCGAGCGCCCCGCTTCGGCGGTGAAAGAGCTCGTGGAGAACGCGCTCGATGCCGGGGCGACGCGCGTGGGGATCGACTATGCCGATGGCGGGCGCACGCTGATCCGGGTGACCGACGACGGATGCGGGATTCCCGCGTCCGAAATGTCGCTGGCGCTGGCCCGGCACGCGACGTCGAAGATCGACGGGAGCGACCTGCTCGACATTCATAGCTTCGGGTTTCGCGGTGAGGCGCTGGCCTCGCTGGGCGCGGTCGGCCGGCTCGTGCTGACGTCGCGGGTGGCGGGCGGCGAGGCGCACAGGATCGAGGTGACCGGCGGGCGCGAGGGGCCCCTGCGGCCGGACACCGCGCGGCCGGGCACGGTGGTCGAGTTGCGCGACCTGTTCTTCGCGACGCCCGCGCGGCTCAAGTTCCTCAGGAGCGACCGTGCCGAGGCGCAGGCGATTGCCGATGTGGTCAAGCGGCTGGCGATGGCCGAGCCAGCGGTGGCCTTCGAGCTGCGCGATCTGACGGGCGGGTCGGCGCGCGGGGTTTTTCGGGCGGCGCCCGAGACGGGTGATCTGTTCGACGCGCTGCGGGGCCGGCTGAACACAGTCCTGGGAGCGGAATTCGCGGCGAATGCGGTGGCGGTCGATGCCGAGCGCGAGGGGTTGAGGCTCACCGGCTTCGCGGCGCTGCCCACCTATTCGCGCGGTGCAGCGGTGGCGCAGTATTTCTTCGTGAACGGGCGGCCGGTGCGGGACAAGCTGCTGCTCGGCGCGCTCCGGGCGGCCTACATGGATTTCCTGTCGCGTGACCGGCATCCGGCGGCGGCATTGTTCGTCGATTGCGATCCGCACCTGGTGGACGTGAACGTGCATCCGGCGAAATCCGAGGTGCGGTTCCGCGACCCGGGAGTGGCGCGGGGCCTGGTGGTCTCGGGGCTCCGGCACGCGCTGGCGGGGGCGGGGCACCGGGCCTCGTCAACGATTGGCGGCGCGACGCTGGGGGCGTTCCGGGCGCCGGAGGCGCGGGTCACCTGGATGGATCGGGTGTCCGGAAATCGCACGATTTCCGGGACGATTTCCGATCCGAAATCGTGGCCGGGCATCGAAGGGTTCGCGGAGGCCGGCGGCGATTTCGCTCCGGCGGCGCGCGCCGAACCGGCACCGGACCCGCCCGCGCCGGACCACCCTCTGGGCGCCGCGCGGGCACAGCTCCACGAGACCTATATCGTCGCGCAGACGACGGACGGGATCGTGCTGGTCGATGCCCATGCCGCCCATGAGCGGCTGGTCTACGAGCGGTTGAAGCGGCAGGCGGCGGAAAACGGCGTCGCGGCACAGGCGCTGCTGGTTCCGGAAATCGTCGAGCTGCCCGAGGCCGATGCGGCGGAGCTTCTGGGCGAGGCGGAGGCACTTGGGCGGCTGGGGTTCGACATCGAGCCCTTTGGACCGGGCGCGGTGGCGGTGCGCGCGACGCCGGCGCTTCTGGGCAATGTGGATGCGGCGGCGCTCCTGCGCGACGTCCTGGACGAGATCGGCGCGGGCGGCGGTTCGTTCACCGTGCAGGGCCGGATCGAGGCGGTTCTGTCGCGGGTCGCTTGCCACGGCTCGGTCCGGGCCGGGCGGCGGATGGGAGCCGAGGAGATGAATGCGCTCTTGCGCGAGATGGAGGCCACGCCGCATTCGGGCCAGTGCAATCACGGCCGGCCGACCTATGTCGAGTTGAAGCTGTGCGATATCGAGAGGCTGTTCGGGCGGACATGATCACCATCGGCAGCCGAGTTTTCGACATGTCCGACCCCGCCGTGATGGCGGCGCTTGTGGGGGGCGCGCTGGTCGTGGCGGTGCTGGTTCTCCTGTTCGTCATCTCGGCGCGAGCCGGGCGGGCGGCGCGGATGGTGGTGCCGCTCGCGCAGCACCTGGAGACGCTGAGCGCGCGCGTGCAGGGGCTTTCGGACGGGCAGGAGCGGCTGTCGGGCGGGCTGGCGCATGTGTCCGAGGCGCAGATATCCGCGCAGAACGGCATGATGAAGCTGATGGAGGCGCGGCTCTCCGAAGTCACGGCGCGGATGAACGAGAACCTCGCGGGCACGGCGACGCGCACGGCGCGGTCGCTCGGCGAGTTGCAGCAGAGGCTGGAGACGATCGACCGGGCGCAGGCCAATATCGAGAAGCTTTCGGGCGACGTTCTGGGGTTGCAGGACATCCTCGCGAACAAGCAGACCCGCGGAGCGTTCGGAGAGATCCAGCTGAACGAGATCGTCTCGAAGGCGCTTCCGCCCGACGCCTACGCGTTCCAGCACACGCTGTCGAACGGGCGCCGGGCCGATTGCCTCGTGCATCTGCCGAACCCGCCGGGGCCGATCGTGATCGACGCGAAGTTTCCCCTGGAAGCCTACGAGGCGCTGCGCGCGGCCAGCACGCAATGGGAGCGGAGCGAGGCGCAGAAGGCGATGCGGGTGGCGCTGCGCGCGCACATCAAGGCGATCTCCGAGCGTTACGTTCTGGATGGCGAGACGGCGGACGGCGCGCTGATGTTCCTGCCGTCCGAGGCGGTCTATGCCGAGCTGCACGCGAATTTTGCCGATCTGGTGCGCGAAGGCTTCGCGGCGCGGGTCTGGATCGTGTCGCCGACGACCTGCATGGCCACGCTCAACACGATGCGGGCGATCCTGAAGGATGCGCGGATGCGCGAGCAGGCTGGCGCGATACGGAAGGCGCTGCGGCTCCTGCACCGCGACGTGGAACTGGTTGTGGAGCGCGTGGGCAAGCTCGACAATCATTTCCGGCAGGCGCGGGAGGATGTCGAAGGGATCGGCATCGCCGCCGAGCGGGCCGGCAAACGCGCGGCGCGGCTCGACAGTTTCGATTTCGAGGAGCTGGCGAAGGATGCCGAAGCGGCGCCCCTGGGCGCGCTCGGGGCCCCTGAGGCAGCGGAATAGGCGGGGATGCTCCGGCGCGGGTCTCCACGACAGCTTCCGGTCCCGAGGGTGTTGGCTCAGTGTCGTAGCCTTACGGCGTTCGACTGGTGGATCCGCACCCATGTTCCCCCAGGCGGTCGAGCCGTTCTCCCTTGCCTGCCCGGAGCAATCACGCTTCACTGGTGGAAACGAGAGGAGCGCCCGCGCATGCTCAACATTTCCACTGGCAAGGTCGTCCGGGTGATCTTTCTGGCCCGCGAATACGGCCCGGAAAGCCGGCCTCTCCGCGACTACATTTCCGGGCTGAACGAGGACGAGCAGGCCAATCTTGTGGCGCTGATGTGGGTCGGGCGCGACAGTTTCGACGCTTCGGAGTTCGAGGAGGCCAAGCGGACCGCGCGGGCCGAGGCCACCGCACCGACCGAGGATTACCTTTCGGGGATTCCGCAGCTTTCCGATTATCTCGAGGCCGGGCTGGAGGCGATGGGGATCGACGTGACCGATGCCGAGGATCACCTGAGGGACCACTAGCGTGACCGCGCCGGTCTTCGATGGCCATAACGACGCGATCCTGCGGCTCTGGAAGGGCGGATTCGGGGCGCTGGACGGATTCCGCGACAGCGGGGCCGGGCACATCGATCTGACCCGCGCCCGGGCGGGCGGTTTCGCCGGCGGGTTCTTCGCGCTCTTCGTGCCGAGCCCAGGGCCGTTCGACATGGCGGCGCTGGCGCATCCGCCCTATGACCTTCCGCTTCCCGACCCTCTGCCGCAGGACGCCGCGCGGCTTGCCGTGAGCGAACAGGCCGAGCTCCTCCTGGAACTCGACCGGCGCGGCGATCTGGCACTCTGCCGCAGTGCGGACGAAATCGATTCGGCGATGGCGACGGGCACGCTCGCCGCCCTCATGCATCTCGAAGGGGCCGAGGCGATCGGTCCGGATCTCGAGGAGCTCGGCTGGCTCCACGACCTCGGACTGCGCTCGATCGGGCCGGTCTGGAGCCGCCCGACGATCTTCGGGCATGGCGTGCCGTTCCGGTATCCGTCGGATGCCGATATCGGTTCGGGGCTGACCGACGCGGGGCGCCGCCTGGTGCGGGCGGCGGCGGAGATGCGGATGATCGTCGATACGAGCCATCTGAACCGAAGGGGATTTTTCGACGTCGCGGAGATGGGCCTGCCGGCAGTGGCGACCCATTCGAACGCCCATGCGATCTGCCCGAACGCGCGGAACCTCGACGACGACCAGCTCCGCGCGATCGGCGAGACGGGCGGAATGGTCGGGCTCAACTTCGCCACGGCCTTCCTGCGGGGCGACGGGCGGATGGTGCCAGGCGGCGCGCTCGACTGGATGATCCGGCATCTCGACCACATGATCGAGCGCGCAGGCGAGGACCATGTGGGGCTCGGGTCAGATTTCGACGGGGCGGTGGTGCCGGAGGAAATCGGCTCGGTCGCCGGGCTGGGCGTCCTGCGCGAGGCTATGGCGCGTGCGGGCTATGGCGCGGCGCTGATCGAGAAGCTCTGCCACGGGAACTGGCTCGCGGCGATCCGCCGGATCGTCGGCTGAGGCTGGGCGGGCCCTTCAGTAATGCGTTCGCGCGAAGGCGCGGTCGGGATGTTCCAGGTGCGGGACGGAGTTGAACCCGGCGAGGTAGATCCCGTGCGGCTGGACGCTGATCCTGTGGATCGAGCTGTTCATGATCGGCAGCAGGACCTGCGCCATCCGCGTGGGGTCGAGCCCGAGAAGGTGGCGCACGCACATGCCGATCACCCCGCCCGAAGTGATGCAGAGCACCCGTCGCCCCTCCACCGCGGCTTCGGAGAAGACCGAGGTCACGCGGGTTTCGAATTCGGTGAAGCTTTCGTTGCCCTGGATCTCGGCGCGGTGCCAGGCCTCCATCACCTGCGGCGCGTGCAGCGCGAAATCGTCCGGACCCGGCATCGGTACCCCGTTGCGCGCCTCGAGCGCGGCTCCGAGGTTGAAATAGTCCATTTCGTTGAGGCGCGGGTCGATTTCCGGGTCGGGATGACCCATCGCCGCGGCTGTCTGCCGGTGCCGGAGGAGGCTCCCAGAAAGCACCCGGTCGAACCGCGTCTCCTGCCCCGCGAGCCATTCGCCGAGCCAGCGCGCCTGGTCTCGGCCAAGCTCGCTCAGCCGGTCGTAGCCGGCTTCGTCCTGTGCCGCCGAATTGGCCTGGCCGTGCCGGACCAGTATGATTTCACCCATATCTTCCTCCGCTCGGGGAACGGCCTACAGGGACGGGGGCGCGTTGCCAATCGGTCTGTCAGAAGCCGAAGGCGCCGCGGAGGACGGGGAGGACCGTGGCGGCGACCAGGCCGACGACCGCGCCCGCGCCAAGCCGCGCGGCGGGCGAGCCGAGACGGGGCGCGAAGGCGCTGAGGAGGCCGCAGACGGCGGCGTAGAAAACCAGCGAGACCGGGTCCATGCCCGATCTCTAGCATGTCCGCGCGCAGGGCGGAACGCTGCTCTCGGCGCGATTAAATGAACGCGCGTTCAAAAATTGAATTGACGTGCCGCGCGACATTGCGAAAGATCGCCGAAAGGGTCCGGGGAGGGACCGGCGCGGCCGCAAGAGCCGCAGGGAGGGAAACTTGGACGCACCGGCGACAAGTCCGGGAGAGCTCACCTCGATTCCGGCGCTTCTGGCACGGAACGTGCAGCTTTTCGCGGCGCGTCCGGCGTACCGCGAGAAGGAATACGGGATCTGGCAGAGCTGGACCTGGGCCGAGACTGAGGCCGGGATCCGGGCGCTGGCGCTGGGGTTCCTCGAACTGGGCCTCGCGCCCGGGGACCACGTGGCGGTCATCGGCGCGAACCGGCCTGCGCTCTACTGGTCGATGGTGGCCGCGCAGATGTGTGGCGCGATCCCGGTGCCGCTCTATCAGGACGCGGTTGCCGAAGAGATGGCCTACGTTCTCGACCATTGCGGCGCGCGCTTCGTGGTGGCCGAGGACCAGGAGCAGGTCGACAAGGTGCTCGAGATTGCCGACCGGGTGCCGCATGTGGAGATGATCCTCTATCACGACCGGCGCGGGATGCGGAAATACGACCACACCCGGATGAATGCGCTCGCAGATGTTCAGGCCACCGGCCGCGCGGCGGGTGAGCGGTTCGAAAAGGAATTGCGGCGGCGGACGGACGCGCTCGGCTACGACGACACCTGCGTGATGCTCTATACCTCGGGCACGACCGGGCGGCCCAAGGGCGTGGTCCTGTCGAACCGCAACATCATCGAGACCTCGAAGGCGTCGGCCGAATTCGACCGACTGACCGAGCGCGAGGAGATCCTGGCCTACCTGCCGATGGCCTGGGTGGGCGATTTCATCTTTTCGATGGGGCAGGCCTATTGGTGCGGGTTCTGCACGAACTGTCCGGAATCGGCCGAGACGATGTACGAGAACCTGCACGAGATCGGGCCGACCTATTTCTTTGCGCCGCCGCGCTATTTCGAGCAGCGGATCACCATCCTCTTGATCCGGATGGAGGATGCGGGGCGCCTGAAGAAGGCGATGTTCGACCATTTCATGGCGCATGCGAAGCGTGTGGGGCCGGACCTGATGGACGGCAAGCCCGTCGGGCTGTGGGACCGGCTGAGGTACCGGATCGGGGATATCCTCGTCTACGGGCCGGTGCGGAACCGGGCGGGGATGTCGAAGGTGCGTGTGGCCTACACGGCGGGCGAGGCGATCGGGCCGGAGATCTTCGAGTTCTGGCGCTCGCTCGGGATCAATCTTAAGCAGCTTTACGGGCAGACCGAGGCGAGCGTTTTCATCACCCAGCAGCCCGATGGCGAAGTGCGCGCCGATACGGTGGGCGTGCCGTCGCCGGGCGTCGAGGTGAAGATCGGCGAGACCGGCGAGGTGTTCTACCGAAGCCCGGGCACTTTCGTGGAATACTACAAGAATGCCGAGTCTACCGCCTCGACCAAGGATTCCGAGGGTTGGGTGGCCACGGGCGATGCGGGTTTCTTCGAAGAGGCGACCGGGCATCTGCGGATCATCGACCGGGCGAAGGACGTGGGGAAGATGGCGGACGGGAGCCTGTTCGCGCCGAAATACGTGGAGAACAAGCTCAAATTCTATCCGAACATCCTCGAGGCGGTGGTGTTCGGTGCGGGCCGCGAGATGTGCTGTGCCTTCATCAATATCGACCTGACCGCGGTAGGGAACTGGGCGGAACGGAACAACGTCTCCTATGGCTCCTACCAGGAACTCGCCGGGCTCGCCCAGGTGCTCGACATGATCGCGGGACATGTGGAGGAGGTGAACGCCTCGCTGGCCGGCGACGCGATGCTGGCGGGCTGCCAGATCCACCGCTTCCTGGTGCTGCACAAGGAGCTCGATGCCGACGATGGCGAACTGACCCGTACGCGGAAGGTCCGGCGGCGGATCATCGAGGAGAAATACGGCGACCTGATCGCGGCGCTCTATGACAGGTCGGCCGAAGTATCGACGGTGACGGAGGTGACCTACGAGGACGGGCGGAAGGGGTCGATCAGCGCGACGCTGGAAATCCGGGATACGCGCACGGTGCCGGTGACGGCGAAACCGCTGGAGGCTGCGGAATGACCTTAGCGCGGACGGCGCTTTGTGGCGGGCTTTCCGAGCCGGATCTTCCCACCTTCGGGTTTCGGCCCATACCGGCGCGGTTTGCCGAGCGGCGTCAGCGGGCAGAGCAGCCGCTCTACCATCGCATCGAAGATGTCATATTCGAGAGTCTTGCCCATATCATACGCCTCCCCGGGTACACACGGATCTCAACTGCGAGAATCGTAATCCCGGTCCTGCAACTTTGCTACGCCTTAAAGATTAATTTTGGATCACTTTGCGTAACAAGATGGACATTCGGCGTGTCCCGGGTGGGCAGATGACCGGGATCGCAGAGGCAATTGTGGCCGAGGATACCCGCCGTATCGGCGGCATCCTGATGGAGCTGAAGCACATCACGCTGCGCTTCGGGGGCGTCACCGCGATCCAGGATATCTCCTTCGATATCCGCGAAGGCGAGATCCGTGCGATCATCGGCCCAAATGGCGCGGGAAAGTCGTCGATGCTCAATGTCATCAACGGTTTATACACGCCCTCCGTCGGTGAGATCTGGTACAAGGGGGCGCGCCGGCCGGCTATGAAACCCTATGAGGTGGCCCGCCAGGGCGTGGCGCGGACCTTCCAGAACATTGCGCTCTTCAAGGGCATGTCGACGCTCGACAACATCATGGCCGGGCGGAACACGATGATGCGGTCGGGCCTTTT
Source organism: Paracoccaceae bacterium (assembly GCA_003605175.1). Classification (GTDB taxonomy): domain Bacteria; phylum Pseudomonadota; class Alphaproteobacteria; order Rhodobacterales; family Rhodobacteraceae; genus Ovoidimarina. The sequence continues at coordinate 198,212 of QWDA01000003.1, forward strand.
CGCGCAGGCATTGTGGCGGGGGCGGGCGGAGGCCGAGGAAATCGCGCATCGGGAGCAGGTCGAGAAGATCATCGACTTTCTCGAAATCCAGCACATTCGCAAGACGCCGGTCGGAAAGTTGCCCTACGGGCTCCAGAAGCGGGTGGAGCTCGGCCGCGCGCTGGCGGCGGAGCCGTCGCTTCTCCTGCTCGACGAGCCGATGGCCGGGATGAACGTCGAGGAGAAGGAGGACATGTCGCGCTTCATCCTTGATGTGAATGACGAATTCGGCACGACCATCGCGCTGATCGAGCACGACATGGGCGTGGTGATGGACATCTCCGACCGGGTGGTGGTGATGGATTACGGCAAGAAAATCGGCGACGGGACACCCGAGGAGGTGCGGAACGCGCCCGAGGTGATCGACGCCTATCTGGGGGTGGCGCATGACTGAAACGCCCCGCACAACCTGTACACAACCCGTACACAACCCGTACACCGGAGGTGCGCCATGGAGGGCTTGAAGGCAGTTCTCGTCGATCCCTTCGCCGACATGGTGGCCGCGCCCGACTTCCTCTTGCAGGTGCTCTGGGAGGGGCTGGTCTCGGGCGTGCTCTACGCGCTGATCGCGCTCGGCTTCGTGCTGATCTTCCGCTCGAGCCGCATCTTCAACTTCGCGCAGGGCATCATGGTGGTCTTCGCGGCGCTCACCCTGGTCGGCCTGCATTCTGCGGGGCTGCCCGCCTGGATCGCCTTCGCCGGCACGCTCCTGGTCATGTTCCTCCTCGCCGTCGTGATCGAGCGGGTGGTGCTGCGCCCGCTGGTGGGGCAGCCCGACATCATCCTTTTCATGGCGACGATCGGGGTCACACTGTTCCTCGTGGGCGGCGGCGAGCTGATCTTCGGGGGCGAGAACAAGGTGATGATCTCGGACGCGCTCGGCATGCCGTCGGGCGCGTTCGAATTCGCACCCTGGGGGGGGTTCCTGCTGCTCGAGGCGCGCGACGTGACCGTTGTCGTGGGCGCGGTGGCGATGGTCGTGGCGCTCTTGGCCTTTCTCGGCTTCTCCAAGATGGGCCGGGCGATCCGGGCGCTCGGCGACGATCACACCGCCGCGCTGTCGGTGGGGATCTCGCTCTCCACGATCTGGGTGCTGGTCTGGTTCCTCGCCGGGATCATCGCACTGATGACCGGGATTGCCTGGGGGTCGCGGGCCGGGGTTTCCTTCGCGCTCCAGGTCATCGCGCTGAAGGCGCTGCCGGTGCTGATGCTGGGCGGGCTCGAGTCGATCACCGGCGCCATCGTCGGCGGGCTGATGATCGGGATCCTCGAAAAGGTCTTCGAGATCTATTGGGGGCAGCCGCTCCTGGGTGGCTCAACCGAAGCCTGGTTCGCCTATGTGCTGGCGCTTCTGGTGCTGCTGTTCCGGCCGCAGGGACTGTTCGGGGAGAAGATCATTGAGCGTGTCTAGAGGCTTCGGGCCATCGCGCCGGCCGATGGGGCGGGACGCCTCCGGCGGGAGTATTTTCGCCAAGAAGAAGATGCAGGCGGGGGCGTTCCAATGACGCATCGTTCCCGGCTGGCGGGGTTCATCATCGATTGCGAGACCGACGATTTGGGGGCGGCGGCCGAGTTCTGGGCGAAGGCGCTGGGCAGCGGGACCGCGCCCGAGAGTGACCTCTACACGCGGCTCGATCCCCAAGGCGGGCTGCATGTCGAGGTGCAGAAGGTCGATCACCCGAGCCGGGTACATCTCGATATCGAGACCGACGACATCGCCGCCGAGGTGGCGCGGCTGGAGGGGCTCGGTGCGAAGCGGGTGTCGGAGATCAAGACCTGGGTGGTGATGGAGGCGCCGACCGGGCACCGGTTCTGCGTGATCCGGGCACAGACCGAGGCGTTCGAAAGGGAGGCGAAGACATGGGCGTGACATTCGGTCCGGCCGGACCGAGAATTTGCGCAAGTTCTCGGCAATTTTCTGCGCAGAAAATCAAGGGAGCGGCGAGCTGATGCTCTACCGCACCTCGGGCCAGTTCAAGACCACCTACCGCTCGGACCAGGCGCTGTTCCCGATCCGGCAGGACGCGTTTCTTCTGGGGATCATCCTGCTGTTCGCCTGGGTGATCCTGCCCGCGTCGGCCTCGAGCTTTGCCTTTCAGACCCTGCTGATCCCGGTGCTGATCTATGCGCTGGCCGCGACCGGGCTCAACGTGCTGACCGGCTATGCGGGACAACTCTCGCTCGGCACGGGGGCTTTCATGGGGGTGGGGGCCTATGCCTGCTACAAGCTGATCACGCTCTTTCCCGAGTTGAACCTGATCGTCGCGGTGCTGCTGTCCGGGCTGTTTTCGGCCGGCGCCGGCGTTCTGTTCGGGCTGCCCAGCTTGCGGATCAAGGGGTTCTACCTCGCCATCGCAACGCTCGCCGCGCAGTTCTTCCTGGTCTGGCTCTTCGAGAAATGGGGCTGGCTCTACAATTACAACGCAAGCGGCGCGATCCAGGTGCCGAATGTGAGCATGTTCGGGATCTGGGTAGCCGGACCGCAGGCGACCGACCGGGCGCAGTATTTCTTCGTGCTGGCGCTGGTGACCGTGCTGACGATGGTGACGATCAACCTCACGCGCGGAAATCTCGGCCGGTCGTGGAAGGCGGTCAGGGACATGGACATCGCGGCCGAGCTGATCGGGATCAACCTCCTGAAAGCAAAGCTCCAGGCCTTCGCGGTCTCGTCCTACCTGGTCGGCGTGGCTGGGGCCCTGTTCGTGTTCTTCTGGCGCGGCGCGGCCGAGCCGAACCTTTTCAACATCGACCTCAGCTTCCGCGTGCTCTTCATCGCGATCATCGGCGGGCTGGGCTCGGTGCTCGGGAACTGGCTGGGCGCGATCCTGATCGTGGCGCTGCCGGTGGTGCTGAACACGGCGCCGCACTGGGTCGGGCTCGATATCTCGTCCTCCACGGTCGAGCATGTCAACGTGATGATCGTCGGCGCGCTGATCGTGTTTTTCCTGATCGTCGAGCCGCACGGTCTGGCGCGGCTCTGGGCGCTGATCCGCGAGAAGCTCATTCACTGGCCGTTCCCCTACTAGGAGCGGCATGACGAGAACCAAGGGAGGAAGAAGAATGAAGACAATGAAGAGGCTTGCGCTGATCGGCGCGGCGGCGGCGATGGGCAGCGCGGTGGCGGCCCAGGAACTCTACACGCCGAACCTGAGCTACCGGACCGGGCCGTTCGCGGCGACGGGCATTCCGCTGATGAACGGGCAGCGCGACTACATGCTGATGCTGAACGCCCGCGATGGCGGGATTGGCGGCGTGCCGGTGGATTTCGAGGAATGCGAGACCGGCTATTCCACCGAGAAGGGCGTGGAATGCTACGAGCGGACCAAGGACAAGGCGCTGGTGACGCAGCCCTGGTCGACCGGGATCACGCTGCAGGTTCTGCCGAAGACGAATGTCGACCAGATCCCGATCCTCGCGCCGGGCTACGGCTTCTCGCCGATGACCGATGGCAGGGTCTTCCAGTGGGCGTTCAACACGCCGGCGACCTATTGGGACGCGATGAGCATGATCCTGCAGGAGATTTCCGGCGGCGATCTGGCGAGCCTGGAGGGCAAGAAGATCGCGCATCTGCATCTCGACCATCCCTACGGCAAGGAGCCGCTTCCGCTGCTGGAGGCTTTGGGCGCGCAGTACGGCTTCGAGGTGCTGCCGATCCCTGTCGGGATTTCCGAGATGCAGAACCAGTCGGCGCAATGGCTGCAGATCCGCCGCGAGCGGCCGGATTTCGTGATCATGTGGGGCTGGGGCGCGATGAACGCGGGGGCGATCACCGAGGCGGTGAAGACGCGCTATCCGATGGACCAGTTCGTGGGCGTCTGGTGGTCGGGGCATTCCGACGACCTGCAGCTCGTCGGCGAGGACGGGAAGGGCTATCGCTCGATCTCCTGGTCGCTGCCGAACGATGACGCGCCGGTGATGGCGGATATCCGCGAGCACGTGGTCGGTGCCGGCAATTCGCTCGCCACCGAGGAGGAGATCGGCGAGGTGTTCTACCAGCGCGGCGTGGTGATCTCGGCGATACTCGCCGAAGGGATCCGGGTGGCGCAGGAGAGAGCCGGGAAGGCCGAGATCTCGCCGGCGGATCTGCGCGAGGGGCTGGAGAACCTGAACTTCACGCAAGCGCGGATCGACGAGCTGGGGCTGACCGGGCTGATGGCGCCGTTCTCGACCTCGTGCTCGGATCATGCCGGGCATTCCGGCGCCTGGATGCTGCAATGGGACGGCGCGAAGTTCGTGCAGGCGTCGGATCTGCTGCAGGCCGACCAGACGCCGATCGAGCCGCTGGTCGAGGAGAAGGCCAGGGAATACGCCGAAGCGAACGCGCCCTGGCCGGTGAACGAGGCCTGCGACGGATGAGACGAATTCCGGCGGCGGCTTTTTGGGCCGCCGCCGGGTCATGAGTATTTGGGCCAAGAAGAAGATGCTGGACGCTGCAGGGACCGAAGCCGAGACGCTGCTCGAGGTCAACAATATCGAGGTGATCTACGATCACGTGATCCTCGTGTTGAAGGGCGTGTCGCTTGCCGTGCCGAAGGGCGGGATCACCGCGCTTCTGGGCGGCAACGGGGCGGGGAAGACGACGACGCTCAAGGCGATCTCGAACCTGCTCGGGGCCGAGCGGGGACAGGTGACGAAAGGCTCGATCACCTATCGCGGCGAGCGGATCCAGGCGCTGGACCCTTCCGCGCTGGTCCGCCGCGGCGTGATCCAGGTGATGGAGGGGCGGCACTGTTTTGCGCATCTGACGGTCGAGGAGAACCTGATGACCGGTGCCTATACGCGGAAGGACGGCAAGGCGGCGGTCGCGGCGGATCTGGAGATGGTCTACACCTATTTCCCGCGGCTCAGGGAGCGGCGGCGGAGCCAGGCGGGCTATACCTCGGGCGGCGAGCAGCAGATGTGCGCGATCGGCCGGGCGCTGATGTCGCGGCCGGAGATGATCCTGCTCGACGAGCCGTCGATGGGGCTCGCGCCGCAGCTCGTTGAGGAGATCTTCGGGATCGTGAAGTCCTTGAACGAGAACGAGGGGGTGAGCTTCCTCCTGGCCGAGCAGAACACCAACGTGGCGCTGCGCTTCGCGCATTACGGCTATATTCTCGAATCCGGGCGGATCGTGATGGATGGCGAGGCGTCGAAGCTCCGCGAGAACGACGACGTGAAGGAGTTCTATCTCGGCATGTCGGACCAGGGCCGGAGGTCGTTTCGCGACGTCCGCAGCTACCGGCGCCGGAAGCGGTGGTTGAGCTGAGGCCGGGATTGTCCGGCCGGGGCGCGGTGCTCGCAGGGCACCGCGCCCCGGCCCCACCGCGATGCCGAAGGCAGCGCAAACGCATCGTGTCGCGGCGCAGCCGCGTCCGTCAGGAAACCACAGGGCGGCGGTGAGGATGAGTGACCATTACGACGATCTCGAGACCCGGTCCCGCGACGCGCGCGCGGCGGCGCAGGCGGAGCTTCTGAGGGGGCAGCTTGCGCGGGCGGCGGCGTTGCCGGGCTATGGCGGGGCGCTCGACGGGGCCGAGGATCTGGCGGGCCTGCCGGTGCTGCGGAAATCCGCGCTGACCGAGGCGCAGGGGCCGGGCGATCCGCTGGGCGGGTTCGCGCCGCTGAAGCCCGAGGAATTCGCGCATCTGTTCCAGTCGCCGGGGCCGATCTACGAGCCCGGGCGGCGCGGCGGCGACTGGTGGCGGATGGGGCGGTTCCTGCACGCTGCCGGGATCGGGCCGGGCGACATCGTGCAGAACTGCTTTTCCTACCACATGACGCCGGCGGGGATGATCTTCGAGAACGGCGCCGAGGCGGTGGGTGCGGCGGTGTTCCCGGCCGGGACCGGCCAGACCGAGCTTCAGGCGCGGGCGGCGCGGGATCTGGGCTGCACCGCCTATGCCGGGACGCCGGACTATCTCAAGGCGATCCTCGAGGCGGCGGACGCAGCTGGCATGGTGCTGGGCTTCGCCAAGGCGGCCGTTTCGGGCGGGGCGCTGTTCCCGTCCTTGCGTGCCTTCTATGCCGAGCGGGGGATCGCCTGCCTGCAATGCTATGCCACGGCGGATCTCGGCAATATCGCCTATGAGAGCCCGGCGATGGAGGGCATGATCGTGGACGAGGGGGTGATCGTCGAGATCGTGCGGCCGGGCACCGGCGACCCGGTGGCCGATGGCGAGGTGGGCGAAGTCGTGGTCACGACGCTGAACCCGGATTATCCGCTGATCCGCTTCGCGACGGGGGATCTATCGGCGGTGATGCCCGGCGAAAGCCCCTGCGGGCGGACCAACATGCGGATCAAGGGCTGGATGGGCCGGGCCGACCAGACCGCCAAGGTCAAGGGCATGTTCGTGCGGCCCGAGCAGGTGGCGGATCTGGTGGCGCGGCATGGCGAGGTGACGAAGGCGCGGGTGGTTGTCACTCGGGAGGACGAGCGCGATGTGCTGACGGTGGAGATCGAGGCGCCGGAGGGCAGCGATGCAGCCGGGTACGAGGCGTCGGTCGCGGCGGTCTTGAAGCTCCGTGGGAAGGTCACGGTATTGCCGCCGGGGAGCCTTCCGAACGACGGGAAGGTGATCGACGATCGCCGCAGCTACGAGTGAACGGAGGAGGGCTGGCGATGCGGTATCTGGCGGGGCTTGCGGCGTTGACGCTGGCGCTGGGCGCGCCGGGCGCGCGGGCGGCCGATCTGGCGATTCTGGTGGCGAACGAGGATTACCGCGCGGTGCGGGATGCCGATACCGGCACCGACCTGCGGCGGCTGCGCGCGGCGCTGGAATCCGAGGATTTCGAGGTCGAGACCCTGCGCGACGCGACGGCGAGCCGGATGCAGGCCTGGTTCTTCGAGCGGCGCACGAAGATGGAGGAGGCCGACCGGCTGATCGTGCTGATCGCCGGGCATGTGGTGACGAACGGGCGGGATTCCTGGCTTCTGGGCACCGATGCCGGCCGGGTGTCGGTGTTCGATGCGGGCGCGGAGGGGTTGCCCCTGTCGGTGCTCGATCCGTTCCTCGCGGCGAAGCCCGGATCGGCGATGCTGGTCGTCGCCTCGCCCGGATCGCAGGATACCGGGGCGATGCTGGAACTCGGCTACCTTCCGCCGCGCGACGTGGCGCAGGGGGTGACGGTGCTGGCCGGGCCAGGGCCGGATCTGACCGATCTTCTGGTCGGCGAGATCGTCGGCTCCGGTGTGCCCGTAGGGCGGGCGCTGGCCGCGCGGGTGGATGGCGGCGTGGTGGGCTACGGCTTCCTGCCGATGATGGTGGGATTTCTGCCGCAATCGGCCGAGGACCGGCGCGCGGCCGAGGCGGCGGCCTGGGCCACGGCGGAGGCGGAGGGCAGCGAGGCCGGCTATGAGGCGTACCTGGCGCGGTTTCCGCGCGGCGCCCATGCGGACACGGCCGAGGCGCAGCTCCGGGAGTTGCGGCTGAGCCCCGAGGCGCGGGCGGCCGCCGATGAAAAGGCGCTCAATCTCGACCGCGACACCCGGCGCGAGATGCAGCGGATCCTGACGCTTCTGGGCTATGAACCGCGCGGTATCGACGGGATCTTCGGGCGCGGCACGCGGGCAGCGCTGGAGGACTGGCAGGCGGATGAGGGCCTGGAGGCGACGGGGTACCTCACCGGCAATCAGGTGGCGCTTTTGCGCGAGCTGGGCGGGGCGCGGCAGGCGGCGCTCGAGGAAGAAGCGGAGCGGCGGCGGGCCGAGGAGGAACGCGCCGACAACGCCTATTGGCAGGAGACGGGGCAGGGCGCTGCCGAGGCGGGGCTGCGGGACTATCTCGCGCGCTATCCCGACGGGCTGCATTCCGTCGAGGCGCGGGCCGGGCTCAAGGCGATCGAGGCGGAGCGGCAGGCGACGGCCGCGGCCGGCGACCGGGAGGATTGGGAGGCCGCGCAGTCGGAGGACAGCGTGGCGGGCTATGAGGCCTATCTCGCCGCCCATCCGGACGGGGCCTTCGCCCGGGAGGCCGCGGCGCGCATCGCGACGCTGCGGGACGAGGAGGGGCGGCAGGACGAGTTCGACGCCGCGCGGGCCGAGGAGGCGCGGATCCTCGCGAATCCCGTGACCCGGCTTTTGGTCGAGCGGCGGCTGCAACAGCTGAAGCTCGATCCGGGCCCGGCGGACGGCCAGTTCGACGACGACACGCGGCGGGCGATCCGCAACTATCAGCGGGCGCGCGGCCTGCCGGTGACGGGCTTCGTCAGCCAGAAGACGCTGGTGCGCCTCCTGGCCGGCTGAACGCGAAGGGGGCGCCCGAAGGCGCCCCGACGGATCGGCAGACGGGCCTGCGCTACTCGAGGATCGTCTCGATCTTGGCGCGGGCGCCCTGCGTCTCGCTGTCCTGCGCGATCGAATAGAGCTTGGCCACCTGGTCGTCGCTGAGCTTGTGGGTGTCGACATCGTCGTACCCGTAGTCGCGGAGCTTCAGCGCCAGTTCGTCACGCAGGCTGTTCGCCGGCGGCAGGTAGTTGCTGTCGATCTTCACGAAGATGATCTCTTCGCCCAGTTCCATGTGCTGGTAGCCGGCGTCGTCCAGGATCTTGAGGATCCGCGCCCGCTCGCCCTTCTGGTCGTGCAGCTCGGTGAAGCTGTAGATCTGGTTGACCTGATCGTCGGAGAGCGTCGAGACGTCCACGTTGAAGTTGTAGCTGTCGAGCACGCCGGCGACGGTCTCGCGGGTCTGCTCGTCGGGCGTCATGGCGAAGGCGCCACCGGCGACGGCGAGAGCGGTGGCGGCGGACAAGAGAAGGGTCTTCATGGGTCTTCCTCCGGAAGAACTTCGTTTCGGTCTAATGCGATGCGTTCGGTTCCGCATCTTGACCCTTCAACCCGCTCGCCACCCCTCCGGTTCCGGAAAATCCCTTATATCAAAATGACTTGAGGGGCGGAACCGGCAGTGCTTTCATGCGTTTTCCACGCCGCAGGCGCGTCTGCCCGGACCGCCGGAGATCATGCCGATCCTCGTGGAAGGGAACACGCATCCAGCCGCCGCAGGGGGTGCGTCTTCAGGCTGCCCCGACAGGTTCGTCCAGAACCTGACCTGCCACGGGATTTTTCCTCCACCTGGAACTAGAGTCCGACCCAACAAAGGGACGGCCTGTGTGGCTGTAGAAATCCGCCTGGTGGGCACGAATGCCGCTCAGGTCGACGAAGCGACCAATGGACCGCAACAAGTGATCGCCGGGCACATGGTCCTCCAGCGAGAACTCATGGAACAATGCCGGCTGCGCCTGCTGCCTCGGTCCCATCATCGCGATCCGCCTCCGTCAGTGCGAAGTGAATCAGCGACCTGGACGGCGATCAAGCGCGAGTCCTTCAACGGAACACGCCCAAGCTCGCGCAACCGGGAGCCCAGCTAGCCGCCCGCTTCCATTTTGGGGGATTTTTTGGGAGAATCGTGAGAGAAGAGCATAGTAAATTGCATATATTGCAATGAGTTAGATGGTACAAATGGCGGCCCCGTCAGGATTCGAACCTGAGACCTACCGCTTAGGAGGCGGTTGCTCTATCCCCTGAGCTACGAGGCCGCGCGCGGCACTTGTCGCGGCTCCCGCGCCGGTAATCAAGCCCCTTGCGTCGAATATGGGCGGAGCGGAGGGCCGGGGTGAGATGTTGAGGGTTGACCGGCGGGAGGCGTTTGGGACACCTTCGTCACCGGCGTCCGCAAGCGTGATGTCAGGATGCGTCGTCCGCTGCGCCGGCGATCTCGAATTTGCCGCTGGACGAGAGGATGGTGCAGAGAGACCGACTTCACTGGATCGACTTCACCAAGGCGCTTGGCATCTTCCTGATCGTTCTGGGTCATACGCGCGGGCTGCCAACGATCCTGCACAATGTGATCTATGCCTTTCACGTTCCGCTGTTTCTGATCGTGACGGGCTTCCTGCTGACACCGAAGCTGCCGATGCTCGGGCCGCGAGAAATCGTGCGCCACCTGTTGCCCTACGTGAAGCTCTATGCGGTCTTCACCGTCTTCTCGGTGCTGGTGAAGATGGCACTGGAGCCGCTCTACCGGCCGCTCGGACTGTTCGATTCACTGGGTGAGGTGTTCGTGAACGCCGCCTATGGCGTGGCCGGCCGGGACGTTGCGCTGCCGAATGCGCCCCTTTGGTACTTCACCTTTCTCACCGCGTCGCTGCTGGTTTTCTGGATCGCGCTCAGGGCTGGCCGGCTGGCCGGGACGGTGCCCTGGTTTTCGGGGCTGCTCCTGCTTCCGGCCGCCCTGTTCGGCCTCTTCCAGGACGGCAGCTATTCCCCGTGGTATATCAACTATGCCGGGATCGGGGCGCTCTTCATCTGGACCGGGTTCCTCGCGAAGGACTACCTGCCGCGCCTCGAGACCGCCATGGATCGCCTTCCGGAGACCAGGCGCCTGCTGGTCGTGTTCGGCCTTCTGCTCGCCATCGCGGTTTCCGGGGCGTTGAACGGATCCGTCAACATCAACCGAGCACATTTCGGGGAGTCGCATGTCCTGTTCTTCGCCAACGCGGTTCTGGGGACACTCGGGGTCATCATGATCGGAATGCTCCTGCCGCCCTTCCGCATTCTCGAGGTGCTTTCCGAGAACACGTTGGTGATCTTCAGCGTGCATATCCTTCTGGCCCCTCTGATCCTCATCTTCCTGGAGACGGAGCCATCGCGGTTGGTGAAGGTCATGGGCGTGTTCGCCTTCGCCGTCGGGCTCACGGTTGTCAGTCTCGGCCTGTCGCTCCTGATCATGCCGGTTCTGAGACGCACGGTGATGCGCCGCGCGGCATGACGGGTGCCGCGCGGGGGAAAGCGCGCTTGCTACAGATGTCGCCGAGGGAATAGGCTCGGACACAAGATGCGGGTGCGGCTTGCGCTTTCGGCTGAGCTGGACGGGACACGGAAGGACTTCGCACATGTCGGTGAAACTGGTCCGGGAGAAGCGGCGCCCCCTGACATTGCGCGACGTGTCCGAGGCCTCGGGCGTGTCGGAAATGACGGTGAGCCGGGTGTTGCGGAACCGGGGCGACGTATCGCAGGCGACCCGGGAAAAGGTGCTCGCCGCCGCGCGCGAGCTCGGCTACGTGCCGAACAAGATCGCCGGGGCACTGGCCTCGAGCCGGGTGAACCTGGTGGCCGTCATCATTCCCAGCCTGTCGAACATGGTGTTTCCCGAAGTCCTGGCGGGAATTTCGCAGATCCTCGACGAGACTCCGTTGCAGCCGGTGGTGGGCGTGACCCAGTACAAGCCGGAGAAGGAAGAGCGCGTCCTCTACGAGATGCTCTCCTGGCGGCCCTCGGGGGTGATCATCGCCGGGATCGAGCATTCCGAGGCCTCGCGCGCGATGCTGGAGGCCTCGGGGATCCCGATCGTCGAGATCATGGATACCGACGGGCGGCCGGTGGATTCGGTCGTGGGCGTCAGCCACCGCCGCGCCGGGCGCGAGATGGCGAAGGCGATCGCGCGGGGCGGCTACAGCCGGATCGGCTTCATGGGCACGAAGATGCCGCTCGACCACCGGGCGCGGAAGCGGTTCGAGGGGTTCACCGAGGCGCTGGCCAAGGAGGGGATCGAGGTCGTCGACACCGATTTCTACGAGGGGCCGTCCTCGCTCCGGAAGGGGCGCGAGATGACCGCTGCGATGCTGGCGCGGTCGCCGGATCTCGATTTCCTCTATTATTCGAACGACATGATCGGGGCGGGCGGGATGCTCTACTGCCTCGAACAGGGCATCGACATCCCGGGGCGGATGGGGCTTGCGGGGTTCAACGGGGTCGAACTCCTGGAGGGGTTCTCGACGCGGCTGGCGACGATGAACACCGAGCGCAAGGAGATCGGCCGGGCGGCGGCCGAGATCGTCGCGCGCTGCGTGGCCGAGGGGCGGGCCTCGGCGGGCGAGCGGGTGGAGCTGGCGCCGAAGCTCCTGCCGGGCGACACGCTGGGCGTGAAGACGGTGTTTCCGGTCGAGTAGCCGGACGCTTACGCAAACGACGAAGGCCGCCCGGTTGGGGCGGCCTTTCGCGTCCCGAGCGGGCGCGGTCTCAGCCCTGGCGGGCCTTGAAGCGGCGCTGGGTCTTGTTGATCACGTAGATCCGGCCCTTCCGGCGAACGACGCGACAGTCGCGGTGCCGGTTCTTGAGCGAGCGGAGCGAGTTCCTGACCTTCATGGTCCTCTCCCAAAATCGCGGGCGCTGTCGCCCAAGGTTGCGTCCGTGCCGGTTGCCCGGCGGTTCCGATGGTGGGCGGTACTGGGATCGAACCAGTGACCCCTACGATGTCAACGTAGTGCTCTACCGCTGAGCTAACCGCCCGTACCGCCGTTGCCGGCCCGTTCAAACGAACAAGACGCGAGGGACTCCCCCGCGTCGGTGGAGGGTCTATAAAAGGTCGGGGGCGGCCTTTCAAGGGCTTTTGGCAGCCTTCTGTTTCGTCCTATAATCGAAGGTGGGGTGCGAACAGGGAAGACGCGACAGGAGGCGTGCGCCGATGCAGGCTGGGTACCGGGTTCTCTTGCCCGAGCATCGCACGACCAGCGTCGTGTTCGCCTCGCCCCATAGCGGGCGGGACTACCCCGCAGCGATGATGCGGCGAACGGTGCTGAGCGAGCGTTCGATCCGGTCCTCCGAGGATGCCTTCGTCGATCTTCTGTTCGAGGACGCGCCGGCGCGCGGGGCGCCGATGATCCTGGCCGATGTGCCGCGGGCCTATGTGGATCTGAACCGGTCCGCGGAAGAGCTCGACCCGGCATTGATCGAGGGGGTCCGGCGCGGGGCGCACAATCCGCGCGTCAGTTCCGGGCTCGGGGTGATTCCGCGGGTCGTGGCGAACGGGCGCACGATCTATCGCGGCAAGCTGACCCGGGCGGATGCGGAGGCGCGGCTGAACGCGCATTGGCATCCCTATCACCGGGCGCTGGCGGAGCTCCTGACCGAGAGCCGGCGGGTGTTCGGCGAGGCGATCCTGATCGATTGCCATTCGATGCCGCACGAGGCGCTGGACGCGGTGGTGCATCCGAACGGGCTCCGGCCCGAGATCGTGCTGGGCGACAGATTCGGGGCCTCGGCCTCGGCGGAGATCGTCGACCGGCTCGAAGCCGCCTTCGTCGATGCCGGGCTGGTCGTGGTGCGCAACGCGCCTTTCGCCGGGGCCTATTCGACGCAATGCTATGGGCGGCCCGGCCAGAACCAGCACGTGATCCAGGTCGAGATCGACCGCGCGCTATACATGAACGAAACCACGGTGCGCCCGAATGCCGGGTTCGCCGAATTGCGCGCGCGGCTGTCGGGCATCATCGCGGAGGTCTGCGATATCGGCCGGCGCGACCTCCCGCTGGCGGCGGAATAGCGCCAGAGCCTGTCGCCTGATCGCCGAAACGCGCGAAAGGCTTGGCGCATGATCTGATGCGATTGCGAACCGGAGACGCCTATCGACTTTTCCGGATGATGTTTCAGCCCGGGCCCATCGTCGCGCAGTTGACATTGCGCGCGGAAAGGCGGCGGCAGGCCATTGCGGCCTGTTCGGCGGAGAGGCCGACGAAATTCGCCTCGAACCCGCCCGAGCGCGGCACCACCTTGCGCAGCGCCTCGTCGAGAGTGCCGAGCTCCAGGAGCGCGGTTTCGAGCAGCATCCGCTCGGCCTGGTGCCGCGAGCCGAACTTGCCGATCGAGATCGCCCAGTGGCGCCCGCCCGAAGTCGACAGCCGGGTGACGATCTCCTCGCCGTCCGGGGTCCGGGTGGTCGTGGAAGGATCGGGCTTGGCGATCCGCTCGATCGCCGCGGCGGCCAGGCGAATCGACTCGGGTCTCGGGCGCGGCGCGGCGCTGGCACGGCCTGTCGCCGGTGCCGCCGCCGAGGCACTTTCCGGAAGCGGCGTCCGTTTCTCGTCGAGATCGACAAGGGCAAGGGTCTCGGCAATGGCGCTTTCCATGCCGGCCACCATTTCCACCGGCGGCAGTGTCGGACCCGGACGCGGCTTCGGCCGGCGGCTCTCTGCGACTGCCAGCTCGATGTTGACCGTTTTCCCGTCGCCCGCTTCGGGCGCATAGGCCGGACGTGCGGGCTTGCGCACCTCGGCATGGCGGGGGGCCTTCTTGAACCCCATGTCCATCAGTTCCGCCACCTGGGCGTTGCGGCTGGCCGTCGAGCGGCCGCCGAAGACCGTCGTGATGATCCGCGTATCGCCCCGCTCGGCGGAGGCGACCAGATTGAACCCGGCGGCATTGGTATAGCCGGTCTTGATCCCGTCGGCGCCACGATAGGCGGCGAGGAACTTGCGGTTGGTGTTGTAGACGGTCTTGCCGCCGGCATCCGTCGTCCGCCGGGAGAACAGGTTGTAGTAGGCGGGGAAGTCATAGAACAGGTGCCGCCCCAGGATCGTCATGTCATGCGCCGTCGAAAGGTGCCCGCTCTCGGTGAGGCCGTTCGCGTTCTTGAAGGTGGTCCGGGTCATGCCGAGCGCCTTGGCGGTACGGTTCATCCGCCGGGCAAAGGCGGCTTCCGACCCCCCAATCGCCTCGCCGATCGCGGTGGCGGCGTCGTTCGCCGATTTCACTGCCGCCGCGCGAATCAGGTAGCGGAGCTTGATGCGCTGGCCGGGCTTCAATCCCAGCTTCGAGGGCGGCTCGGACGCGGCCTTGCGCGAGATCAGCACCTCGGTGTCGGGCGAGATCTCCCCGTTCTCGATCGCCTCGAAGGTGATGTAGAGCGTCATCATCTTGGTGAGCGAGGCCGGATGCAGCCGCGTTTCCGCGTTGTGCGCGTACAAGACCTCGCCCGTTCGGGCGTCCATGACCATCGAGGCATACGGCGCCGCGCGCGACAGGGTCGGCACCAGCAACGCTATGAAAATCATGGAGAAAAATAGCCCGAATCGGGCCTTCTGCCCAGTCGAAGTCACTGCCACCTGCCTTTTTCTGCCTTCTGGCGGCCGGATCTAACGCCCGGTCCGCTTGATTTGTGGTTAAAGTAGCATGACCGAGGCCACCAGAAAACACTTCAATTTCAATGATTTTGAGACATTTTTTGTTTGCGGGCAGATGTTGTGGTTAACGCCGCTGGATCCACCAGATGTCAGGTGGCGGCGATCCGGGCCAGAAGAGCACCCAGACCACCCAGATCCGGGAGCTCCGCGAAACGGGCATGGCCGGAGGGTGGCTCCTCGTGCTCGATGGCCCAGGTGAGCCCGTGCGGCACGTGGACGCCCCAGGCGCCCGCTTCGATGGGCGCGACCACGTCGGATTTCATGGAATTGCCGACCATCACGGCTTCGGCCGGACCCGTGCCATGATGCGCGAAGACGCGGCGATAGGTCTCGGGCGTCTTTTCGGAGACGATCTCGACCCCGTGGAACAGATCGCCGAGCCCGGATTGCGCCAGCTTGCGCTCCTGGTGGAGAAGGTCGCCCTTTGTCACGAGAAGCACGCGATACCCTGTCGCTGCGGCCTCGACGGCTTCCCTTGCATGGGGCAGGAGCTCGATCGGATGCGCGAGCATGTCCTGCCCGGCGGCGATCAACTCGCCGATCACGCGGGCCGGCACCCGCTCCTCGGTCACTTCGATCGCAGTCTCGATCATCGAGAGAACGAACCCCTTGATGCCGAAACCGTAATGCCCGATGTTCCGCCGCTCGGCGGCAAGAAGCCGTTCGTCGAGATGCTCGGGCGCTGCGAAATCCGCAAGGAGCGCCTTGAACCGCTCTTGCGTGATGCGAAAGAACTGTTCGTTTTGCCAAAGAGTGTCGTCGGCATCGAAACCGATTGTCGTGATACGGGCCATGGTGGAACTTGACTGTGTGTTAACCCTTTTCACAAGAGATGGACCGATTATATTGTAACTTCGAATGCGCAACGCCTTCCTCACAAACGTGAACGAGATCCTGCATCCCATCATGTCCCAGGACGACAAGGACGGCCGGAAGGACGGCGACGCGAGTGTCGTCCTCGAGACGAAGGCGCGCACCCAGCGCCCGCCGCTCTACAAGGTTCTGCTGCTGAACGATGACTTCACGCCGATGGAGTTCGTCGTGCATGTGCTCGAGCGGTTCTTCGGGCTGAGTCACGCGCAGAGCTTCGAACTGATGCTCACGGTGCACAAGAAGGGGGTGGCGGTGGTCGGCGTGTTCAGCCACGAGATTGCCGAGACCAAGGTGAGCCAGGTGATGGATTTCGCCCGGCGCCACCAGCACCCGCTGCAGTGCACGATGGAGAAGGAATAGGGCTCCGGCCCGCTCGCGAATGTCCGTTTCCCGCCTGTCGCTGGCCCTCGAGGAAGGGCTGTTCGCCCTGCCGAAGGGGCCGGTCTGCGTCTGGGGCGCCGCCCCCGGTCAGGATCTGTCGGCCTTGCCGAGGAATGCCCATCTCGTATCGACGTTCCGGCCGCATGTCGACGCCCTGAGAGCGGCGGGCTGGCAGGTCGATGCCGTGGCGCCGGACGGGGAGATCGCGCTCGCGGTCGTCTTCGTGCCGCGCGAGAAGGAGCTTGCGCGGGAACTGGTCGCGGAAGCTGCCCGGCGCAGCCGCGGGCCGGTGGTGCTCGACGGAGCGAAATCGGACGGGATCGAAAGCCTCCTGAAAGCGCTGCGCACGCGCGCGGAGTTGTCACCCTTTCTGTCGAAGGCCCATGGCAAGCTGGCGGTCATGGCCCCGGGTGCCGGGCTGTCGGATTGGAGGGATCCGGGCCCCCGGGATATCGGCGGGGGGTTCGTGACGCTGGCCGGTGTGTTTTCGGCCGATGCGCCCGATCTGGCGTCGCGGACGCTGGCGGAAGCCCTGCCGGGCAGGCTGGGCGCGCGGGTGGCCGATCTCGGCGCCGGATGGGGGTACCTGTCGCGGGCGGTGCTGGAGCGCGAGGGCGTGGAGCGCTTGGACCTCGTGGAGGCCGATCTCCGGGCGCTCGATTGCGCGCGGCGGAACGTGGCCGATCCGCGCGCGGAATTTCACTGGGCGGATGCGACCTCCTTCGGCGACAAGCAGGGCTACGACACGGTGGTCATGAACCCGCCCTTCCATGAGGGCAGCGCGGCGGATCCGGAGATCGGGCGGGCCTTCATTCGCGCGGCCGCGCGGCTTTTGAAGCCCAAGGGGCAGGTCTGGCTTGTCGCGAACCGCCATCTTCCCTACGAAAAGGCTCTCGCCGAGGCGTTCGGCGAGGTGTCCGAAACCGGCGGAAACCGGTCGTTCAAGCTCTTCCGGGCGGCGGGGCCGCGGCAACAGGGAGCCATCGCATGAGCTTTTCCATCGCCGGCAAGACGGCCGTTGTCACCGGTGCGGCGAACGGCGTGGGCCTCGCCGTGGCGCGGCATTTCCAGGAGCGCAACGCGAATGTCGTGTTCGCGGACATGGACGAGAAGAAGCTGGTTCAGGAGTTGGGCGAAGAGCTGGGCGACGACAGCCCGGTGCGCTATTTCGCGGGCGATCTCCGGCAGAAGCTGACCTGCACGAACCTGCTTTCGGCCACGCTCGACGCGTTCGACCGGGTGGATATCCTCGTGAATGCGAGCCGGCAGATGCTGGCGGCGGATCCGCTCGATCCGGACGATACCGCGGTATCGACGCTCTTGGATCAGAACCTGATCACGGCGCTGAGGCTATCGCAGATCTTTTCAAGGCGGATGATCGCGCAAGCGGAGAACGATGGGCAGACGGAAGGGCCGGTCGGGTCGATCATCAACTTGTCCTCGATCGCGTCGCGACGGACGCAGCCGGAGCTTCTGGCCTATTCGGTGTCCTCGGCGGCGGTCGACCAGATGACGCGGTCGATGGCGGTTGCGCTGGCGCCGGAGCGGATCCGGGTCAACGCGGTGGCCTTTGGCAGCGTCCTGAGCGCGTCGTTGCAGGGGGCGCTCAAGGACAATAACGGGCTCCGCGACGATATCATCGGGCACACGCCGCTGGCGCGGATCGCCCGCGCGCAGGAGGTCGCGGAGGTCGTCCAGTTTCTCGCCTCGGATGCGTCGGGTTTCATGACCGGGCAGATCCTGACGGTGGATGGCGGCCGGACGCTGATCGACGCGGTCGCGGGCGCGGCGCATTGAGTGCGCGGCGGTCAGGTGGCGCGGCAGGCGGCGAGGTCGCGCTCGGCGGCGGCGTCGAGCCGGGCCTTTCGTTCCCGTAGAAGCGCGAGTTTCCGGCGCTCCGCCTCGGGGTCGATCGCCACGGCCCGGTCGCGGTACACGATGTCCTCGCGCGTGCAGAAAGACATGCCCACATTCGAACGCGCACTTCCGGCGCAGAAGGTGAGCCGCGGGCGCCGTTCGGCCTCGCGGTCGATGGCGTAGCCGCGGGCGAGGTTCGCCTCGGTTTCGGCGATCAGCGCCTCCACCGTGCGGCGTTCCTTCGTCGCCGCGATCACGCAGCGTTCCTCGGGGCTTGCGCAGGCGGCGAGGCCGATGGCGAGACCGAGGGCGAGGGTGCATATCGACCGTGTCATGCCGCCGACCATAGCAGAGCCGCGTGTCCGGCGGAACGGCTTGCGGCGAGTGGGCAGCTCTTGCAAAAGCTGCTAGCACCCGGTCGGAAGCAGGGGAGGGCGCGGTGGCAGAATCGTTCGAAGCCGAGAAGGGCCGGGCATCGGCCTGGTTCCGAGCCCTGCGCGACGAGATCGTGGCGGCATTCGAGGCGCTTGAGGACAGCCAGGTTTCCGGCCCGTTCGCCGATCTTCCGCCGGGCCGGTTCGAGGTGACGGAGACAAGGCGCGCCTCGGATGGCGGTGCCGACGCCGGCGGCGGGCTGATGAGCGTGATGCGCGGCGGACGGGTGTTCGAGAAGATCGGCGTCAACGTCTCGACGGTGTTCGGCACCCTGGGCGCGCGGGCGCAGGCCGCGATGGCGGCGAGGGGCGTTCCCGGCATGGCGGAGGATCCGCGGTTCTGGGCTTCGGGGGTCAGTCTCGTGGCGCATATGCAGAACCCGCACACGCCGGCGGTCCACATGAACACGCGGATGTTCTGGACCCCCGGCGCCTGGTGGTTCGGCGGCGGGTCGGACCTCAATCCCTGTATCGAGTATCCCGAAGACACGGCCGATTTCCACCGCGTGCTGGAGGCGCGTTGTGCGCCGCACGGTGCGGATCTCTACCCGCGTTTCAAGGCCTGGGCGGACGAGTATTTCTTCGTGCCGCACCGGGGACGCGCGCGCGGTGTGGGCGGGATCTTTTACGACGATCTGAACAGCGGCGACTGGGAGGCGGATTTCGCCTTCACCCAGGATGTGGGCCGGGCCTTCCTGCCGGCCTTCATGCCGCTGGTCGAGCGGCGGCGCAACCTGGCCTGGGACGAGGCCGAGAAGGAGGCGCAACTCGTCCATCGCGGGCTCTATGCCGAGTACAATCTGGTCTACGACCGGGGCACGAAGTTCGGGCTCGAGACCGGGCATGACGCGAACGCGGTGCTGATGAGCCTTCCGCCGGTGGCGAAATGGATCTGACGGCTGGTGGTTTCGGCGGTGACCCTGGGGCGGATCATGGCCCGAGTCGCCCGCTCGTTGGCGCAGTGAAATGGCCATCGCCATGAGCGGCTGGATCGCGGAGCAATGGGCCCGTTTCCGGCTCGCGGTGCAGTTCATGACCCGGCTGCCGGTCGGTTCGCCGGACTGGAGCCCCGAGCGGGCCATCGCGACGCCGCGCTGGTATCCGGCGGTGGGCATACTGGTCGGCGCGATTGCCGCGCTGGTCTGGTGGCTGGCGGCGCTGGTGTTTCCGCCGGTGCTCGCGGCGATCCTGTCCACGGTGGCCGGGATCCTCGTCACCGGGGCGCTGCACGAGGACGGGTTCGCCGATTGCTGCGACGGGTTGGGCGGGGCGGTGGACAAGGCGCGGGCGCTGGAGATCATGAAGGATTCCCGGATCGGCGCCTATGGTGTGCTGGGTATGGTTTCGGTGCTGTCCGTCAAGGTCGCGGCGCTTGCCGCCCTGCCGGCGGCGGCCGTGCCGGCGGTGCTGGTCGCGGCCCACGCGTTGAGCCGGGCCTCGGCCGTGGTGGTGATCGCGACATCGGATTATGTGCGCGACGAGGGCACGGGACGCTCGGTGGCCGGTGCGGGCGGCGGGATGGTCCTTGTCGTTGCGGTTTCTCTTCTGGCGCTGCTGCCGTTGAGCTTCTGCGCCGGTGTGCGGGCGGCGGCGGCGGGGCTGGCCGGCGCCGCGATCGGGCATCTGGCGATGCGGCGGATCTTCGAGCGGCGGCTCGGCGGCTATACCGGCGACTGCCTCGGGGCGACGCAACAGGTCAGCGAAGCGGCGTTTTTCCTGGCAATTGTGGCCGTTATCGGAACAGTTACCAATTAGTTAATAAACAATCGCCGTCGTTCTGAAGGAGTCTTGCGACAATTACGAATTGTTAGCCGGTGTTGCCCTATCTCTGCCCAAATTCGATCACAGCTTGTGACGAAGTAAGGCCGGGAATCACAGATATGGCGGTATCGAAGCTTCTGCCCCTCTTCGTCCTCTTCGCTCCGACAGTGGCATTTGCCGAAGATTGGGGGGGATTGTCCTTTGGAACCGGCGCCGGATACACCGAGGCGACATCCGACGGCCCGCTCGGAGGCGACGATTTCAGCTACCGCGTTCGTGCAAATTATGACGTGGATGTGGGGGGTTACGTTCTTGGCGGCGGAATCTCCTGGGATGGGGAGGATGTCGATCTGGGCGATGGCAACAGCCTGGACCAGACCCTGCGTGTCGGCGCGCGCGCCGGCGTCGATGTTGGCAACGACTGGTATTATGGCACGCTTGGCTGGGCACGCGCCTCCGTCGAAGACGGAGCGGGAACAATTGCCAGTTCCAACGGATATTATTTCGGAATCGGCTACGAAACCTACATCAACAGGCACACCACGGCGGGTGCCGAGGTCGTGAGGCAGGAATTCGACGATTTCGAGTTGAGTGGATTGGGGCTCGACGCGACCACGCTGAACCTTTCGGTCAATTTCCGTTTCTGAGGCCGCTCAGCGGCTGCGCACCGCATCGACCATGCGTTGCACGTTGTCCGGATCGGCGTCGGGCGTGATCCCGTGGCCAAGATTGAAGATATGCGGGCCCCGCGAGAAGGCCCGGGTGATGGCGCGCGTTTCTTCGACGAGCGCGGCGCCGCCGGTGACCATGTGGCGCGGGTCGAGATTGCCCTGGACGCAGCCCGAGACCTGCACATGCGCTGCCGCCCATTCGGCCGAGACGGAATTGTCGAGCGCCACACAATCCGCGCCGGTCCTGGCGGCGAAGCCGACATAGCCTTCGCCCGCCTCGCGCGGGAAGGCGATGACCGGGATGCCCGGATGCCGCGCCTTCAGCGCGGCGACAATGCGTGCGGCGGGCGCGACCGCGTAGGCCTCGAAATCCGCGCCGCCGAGCGACCCGGCCCAGCTGTCGAACAGTTTCACCACTTCCGCGCCGGCCTCGATCTGGGCCGAGAGATAGGTGATCGTCGCTTCAGTGATCCGCTCGAGCAGCGCCTCGAAGAGCGGGCGGTTTTCATCCTTGAGGGCGTGCGCCGGGCCCTGGTCGGGCGTGCCGCGGCCCGCGATCATGTAGGTCGCGACCGTCCAGGGCGCGCCGGCAAACCCGATCAGCGCGGTTTCGCGGGGCAGTTCGCGGGCGAGGATGCGGACGGTCTCGTAGACGGGCGCGAGGGTTTCGTGGATCGCGTCAGCGGGCTTCAGCGCGGCCATATCGGCCTCGGTGCCGATGGTGGACAGGCGCGGCCCCTCGCCGGTGACGAACCAGAGATCGGCGCCGAGCGCCTGCGGGACGAGCAGGATATCGGCGAACAGGATCGCCGCGTCGAACCCGTAGCGGCGGATCGGCTGGAGCGTGACCTCGGCGGCGAGGTCGGGCGTGTAGCAGAGCGAGAGAAAGTCGCCGGCCTGCGCGCGGGTGGCGCGGTATTCCGGCAGGTAGCGCCCGGCCTGCCGCATCATCCAGATCGGCGGCACCGGCAGCGTTTCGCCCGCCAGCGCGCGCAAGAGAAGCTTCTTTTCCGACAAGTCGTATCCCCTCCCGGTCTGCGCCCGGTGGTCCGCTCTGGGGGCGGCGATGTCAAGTTGTCTAGGCGCGCGCCGCCCGGTATTGCTGCGCCATGACGTCCGACCTTCCCACCCCGACCGCCCCGCTCCGCATCGGCACACGCGGCTCACCGCTCGCGTTGGCGCAGGCGCATGAAACCCGCGACCGGCTGGCGGCTGCTTTCGATCTGCCGCTGGGTGCGTTCGAGATCGTGGTGATCAAGACGACGGGCGACAGGGTGCTGGACCGGCCGTTGAAGGAGATCGGCGGCAAGGGGCTGTTCACCCGCGAGATCGAGGCGGACCTTCTGGGCGGGCGGATCGACATCGCGGTGCATTCGATGAAGGACATGCCGGTCGAGCAACCGGCGGGTCTGCTGCTCGATTGCTTTCTGCCGCGCGAGGATGTGCGGGACGCGTTCGTGTCGCCATCCGCGGCGGGACTGGCCGATCTGGCGCCTGGCACGAAGGTGGGCACATCGAGCCTCAGGCGGAAGGCGCAGCTTCTGAACCGGCGGCCCGATCTGGAGGTGGTCGAGTTTCGCGGCAACGTGCAGACGCGGCTCAGGAAGCTGGAAGAGGGCGTCGCCGCCTGTACTTTCCTGGCGATGGCGGGGCTGAACCGGCTGGGCATGACGCATGTGGCGGCGGCCGCGATCGCGCCCGAGGAGATGCTGCCGGCGATCGCGCAGGGGGCGATCGGTGTGGAGCGGCGCCTGGACGACACAAGGGCCGGAGCCATGCTGGAAGCGATCCATCATCGCGAGACCGGCCAGCGGCTGGCGGCGGAGCGGGCGTTTCTGGGCGCGCTCGACGGCTCGTGCGAGACTCCGATTGCGGGGCTTGCGGAGCTTGACGGCGGCATGTTGCGGCTCAGGGGTGAGATCCTGAGGACCGACGGGTCCGAGGCGCTTTCGGAGGACCGGACGGCGCCGGTCGAGGCTGGCGCCGAACTGGGCCGGACAATGGCGCGCGATCTCCTGGCCCGCGCCGGAGCGGGGTTCTTCGACTGGCGGTAGCGGAGGGCCGCGCTCAGATGGCGCGGCTGTGCGACATTTCCGGCGAGGCGTAGGCGTCGAAATGATGCGCCAGGATCCGTGTCATCGGGCGCCCGGCCTCGGTGATCTCGATCCCGGTATCGGTTTTCTCGACCATGCCGGGGAAGGCGTCTCCGAGCCCTGCGATGCGGCGGGCGATCTCGGCAGGCGCGACACCGAGTCGGGCGGCGAGCGTCGCCACGTCGATCCGGAAATCGCACATCAGCATCTCGATGATCCCGCCGCGCAGGCGGTCGTCGGGGCTCAGCACATGGCCGCGCGAGGTTGCGAGCGTGCCGGCGGCGATCCGCTTGCGGTATTCCGAAGTGGCCGGATGGTTCTGCGCGTGCCCCTGCGGGAAGCGCGAGATCGCGGAGGCGCCGAGGCCGAGCAGAACCTCGGCGGTATCGTCGGTATAGCCTTGGAAGTTGCGGCGGAGCCGGCCTTCGGCGGCGGCGACGGCCAGCCCGTCCTCGCGGCGCGCGAAATGGTCGATCCCGATGGTGCGGTAGCCGTCCCAGGCGAAGAGCCTGCGCGCGGTCTCGAACAGGTCGAGCCGCTCTTCCGGGGTGGGGAGCGCGTCCGAGGGGATCAGCGTCTGCCGTCGGGCCATCCAGGGGACATGGGCGTAGCCGTAGAGCGCCACCCGGTCCGGGTTGAGCGACAGGACACGCTGAACCGAGTCGGCCATGCGGTCGCTTGTCTGCCAGGGCAGGCCGTAGACCATGTCGATGTTCAGGCTGCCGATATCGCGGGCGCGGAGCCCGTCGATGGCGGTCTTGGTGATTGCAAAGCTCTGTTCGCGGCCGATGGTCTTCTGGATTTCTGGGTCGAAATCCTGCACGCCGATGCTGGCGCGGGTCATGCCGGCTTCCACCAATGCGTCGAGCCGCGCTTCGTCGATCTCGTTCGGGTCGATCTCGACCGAGAACTCCGCGTCGGGAGCGAAGGGAAAGACGGCGGAAATCGCCGCCGTGAGGCGCGCGATCGTTTGCGGGTCGAGGATCGTCGGCGTCCCGCCGCCCCAATGCAATCGCGACAGCGCGATCCCGGCCGGTAGCGACCGGGCCACGAGCACGATCTCGGCGATGAGACTGTCCACATAGGACCGGACCGGAGCCATGGTCGCGGTGCCCTGGGTGCGGCAGGCGCAGAACCAGCACAGGTGCCGGCAGAACGGGATGTGAACGTAGAGCGAAATCCGGGATCCTTCGGGGATCGCCCTGATCCAGGCATCCGTGTCGGACGGACCCACGCCGCCCGCGAAGTGGTTTGCGGGCGGATAGCTCGTGTAGCGCGGCACGCGCGCGTCGAAGAGCCCCATTCGTCTGAATTGCGTCTTGTCTGCCATGGATCTAGAGTTGCGTTGTACCCGGGCGGCCGTCCTTGATCCTGATCAAGAACACCGGCAAGCGATGGCAGGAGAAGCCGAATGTCTGCAGCCGGAAAGGCACCCTTGCAATGCGCAGACTGCCCGATCCGGCATCGGGCCGTCTGCGCGCGCTGCGAGCAGGACGAGCTGCAGATGCTCGAGGACATGAAATACTACCGATCCTACGACCCGGGTCAGACGATGGTGTGGGCCGGGGATCAGATGGATTTCGTGGCCTCTCTGGTGTCCGGGGTCGCCACCCTGACCCAGACGATGGAGGATGGGCGAACCCAGATGGTCGGGCTGTTGCTGCCGTCGGATTTCATCGGCCGGCCGGGGCGCGCGACGGCGCCCTTCACCGTTACCGCGGTGTCGGAGGTCACGGTCTGCTGCTTCCGGAAGCGGCCCTTCGAGCGGATGATGGTGACCACGCCGCATATCGCGCAGCGGCTTCTCGAGATGGCGCTCGACGAGCTGGACGCGGCTCGGGAATGGATGCTGCTTCTCGGCCGGAAGACGGCGCGCGAGAAGATCGCGAGCCTGATCGCGATCATCGCGCGGCGCTCGCATGACGGGACCTCGTTGCCCTCGCGGCACCAGGTGGACCTGCCGCTGACGCGCGAGGCGATGGCGGACTATCTGGGTCTGACGCTGGAAACCGTGAGCCGGCAGGTTTCGGCGCTGAAGCGCGACGGGTTGATCGAGCTCGAGGGCAAGCGCCGGATCGTCATTCCCGATTTCGAGCGGCTGCTGGGCGAGACCGGCGACGACAGCGACGGCGGGCCTTTGATCTGACGCCCGGTCAGCGCGCGAAGGCCGAGCGGATCAGGCCGAAGCCGGCCGTCGCGAACAGGGCCGATACGGCTCCGTCGATCCAGCGCGCAAGCCGACGGTAGCCCGCCATCATGCCGGGCAACGAGAACGCCAGGGCATAGCCGGTGTAATTCGCAAATCCGATCGCCACGCAGAGCATGGTGGCCAGCGCCAGATCGCCGCCGGAACCGCCGGTGCCGAGCCCCATGGAAAGCGCCGCCATCCACGCGAAGACGGCCTTGGGGTTCGCGAGGTTCAGGGCAAAGCCCCGGAGGAACCAGCGCCCGTCGCGGAGCGCGGTCTCGGGTTGTTCGGCAGGCCGCAGGCTCGCCTTGCCCGACCGGAGGGCGAGCCAGAAAAGATAAAGCCCGCCCAGGAGCTTGAGCCCCGCGAGCAGCGTTGCGGATCCTTGCAGAAGCGCGCCGAGACCGGTTGCGGCGACAAGCCCCCAAACCGCGAGGCCGGTTCCGAGGCCCGCGCCGAACAGCAGCCCGGCCACGCGTCCCGAGCGGAGCGCGGTCGTCGCGGCGGCCAGATTGGCCGGCCCCGGCGAGACGGCGACGACGAGAAAGGCGAGGGCGATGGCCAAGAGATCCATGGGCGGCTCCGAACAGCTGGCCCCCGAAGGTCGCACGCGCCGGCGCCGGGAGGCAAGGCCCGCACGCGCCTCAATGCGCCATCAGCACCGGAAGCCGGGCGATCTCCAGCATATTGCGGGTGGCGCCGCCGAGGATCGCTTCGCGCAGGCGCGAATGGCCGTAGGCCCCCATCACCAGCATGTCGGCACCCCGGTCGTCGCAGTGGCGCGCCAGGACCTCGCTGATCCGGTCCATCGACCGGGCGAGCACGCTGATACTGACGCGCACGCCGTGCCGTGAGAGCATCTGCGCCAGCGCGCCGCCCGGATCGGACCGGTCGGGGGCATGGCGCGGCGGGTCGATGATGGCGATCTCGACTTCTTCGGCGCGGCCGAGGAAGCTCATCGCGCCACGGATCGCGGCCAGCGCCTCGGGGCTCTGATTCCAGGCGATCACCACCTTGCGCGGGTCGACCCAGTCTTCCTGCCCCTCCGGAAGCACGAGGACCGGCACGCGCGTCTGAAAGAGCGCGGCTTCGAGGATTGCCACATCGGCGGTGTCGCAATCCGGTCCGTAGGGCTTGGGCAGGATGGCAAGGTCGGACAATTGCATGCCGTCGCCGATCGTCGCGCCCAGCGTGCCGAGTTGGGCAATGACCGGCACGGTATCCCAGGGGATCACCCAATCGGCCAGGATCCCGGTGGCGGCCTTCTCGGCTTCGGCGGCATCGTTCCGCGCGCCCTCGATATTGGTTTGCAGCAGGATCGCCTCCGCCCCGGCGAAATAGGCGCCGGGATTGGTCCGGTCGATGCCCACGCAGAGTACCGACAGATGCCCCCCGAACATTTCGGCGAATGCGGCGGCGGTTCGCAGCGCATCGGAATAGCGATCTGTTCCCGCCATGCAGGCGGAAATGGATTTGAAGGACATGACACCCCTTTCTGCGTCGCACGCCTCGCGAGCTTCCTCCGCAGCGCCTGAACTGTCCTTGATCCCTGTCAATTTTCGTCCCGGCACCTGTTGACCTGAATCAAGGCCGTGGATCCGGCGGCAGTGCAAAGACGGCTTAGCGGCGCGGACTCTCCTGTCACGCGCCTCGAGAACTCGGACGAGGAAGCGGAGAATGCTGGACTATGTGAAACTCGCCGCGTTGGGGCTGGTCGCCTTGCTGGCGGCGATTGCCGCGAACCTGGCGCGGGACCTGCCCTATATGGTGCACGCGATCATCATCATGCTCGTCGCCGCGGGGCTGTTCGTGGTGACCCTGCGGCGCATCGGGGAGCCGAAGCCGGAAGCGCCGACCGGGTACATGGACGACGTGATCCGCGCCGGCGTCATCGCCACCGCGCTCTGGGGCGTGGTGGGCTTCCTGGCCGGTGTCTTCATCGCGTTCCAGCTGGCCTTCCCGGTGCTGAACTTCGAATGGGCGCAGGGCTACATGAATTTCGGGCGGCTCCGGCCGCTCCATACCTCGGCGGTGATCTTCGCCTTCGGGGGCAACGCGCTGATCTGCACCTCGTTCTACATCGTGCAGCGGACCAGCGCCGTGCGGCTCTGGGGCGGCAACCTCGCCTGGTTCGTGTTCTGGGGCTACAACCTCTTCATCGTCCTGGCGGCGACGGGCTATGTGCTCGGCGGCACGCAGGGCAAGGAATACGCCGAACCGGAATGGTACGTGGACCTCTGGCTGACCATCGTCTGGGTCGCCTACCTGCTGGTCTTCCTGGGCACGATCCTGACCCGGAAGGAAAAGCACATCTACGTGGCGAACTGGTTCCTCCTGAGCTTCATCGTCACTGTCGCGATGCTGCATGTCGTCAACAACCTGTCTCTGCCGGTCTCGCTTCTGGGCTCCAAGTCGGTGCAGCTCTTCGCCGGCGTTCAGGACGCGATGACGCAATGGTGGTACGGCCATAACGCGGTGGGCTTCTTCCTGACCGCGGGCTTCCTCGGGATGATGTACTATTTCGTGCCGAAACAGGCCGAGCGGCCGGTCTTCAGCTACAAGCTGTCGATCGTCCACTTCTGGGCGCTGATCTTCCTCTATATCTGGGCCGGTCCGCACCACCTGCACTACACCGCGCTGCCCGACTGGGCCTCGACGCTGGGCATGGTGTTCTCGGTGATCCTCTGGATGCCCTCCTGGGGCGGCATGATCAACGGTCTGATGACGCTCTCGGGCGCCTGGGACAAGCTGCGCACCGATCCGATCATCCGGATGATGGTGATCTCCATCGGCTTCTACGGCATGTCGACCTTCGAAGGGCCGATGATGTCGATCCGTGCGGTGAACTCGCTCTCGCACTACACCGACTGGACCATCGGCCACGTCCATTCGGGCGCCCTGGGCTGGAACGGCATGATCACCTTCGGCGCGCTCTACTTCCTGACGCCGCGCCTGTGGAACCGCGAGCGGCTCTACTCGCTCGACATGGTGAACTGGCACTTCTGGCTCGCGACCATCGGCATCGTGCTCTACGCGGCGTCGATGTGGGTGTCGGGCATCATGGAGGGCCTGATGTGGCGCGAGGTCGATGCCAACGGCTTCCTCGTGAACGCCTTCGCCGACACGGTGGCCGCGAAGTACCCGATGTACGTGGTGCGGGCGCTGGGCGGGGTCCTGTACCTCAGCGGGGCGATCATCATGTGCTACAACCTCTGGATGACCGTGCGCGGTGAGCCTGCGAAGGCCCCTGTCATGGCTCCGGCTGAATAAGGAGGGTCGGGACCATGGGAATTCTCGACAAACACAAGATCTTCGAAACCAATGCCACGGTCCTGCTCGTGGGCTCGCTCCTGGTGGTGACCGTCGGCGGCATCGTGGAGATCGCTCCCCTGTTCTACCTCGAGAACACGATCGAGAAGGTGGAGGGGATGCGGCCCTATTCGCCGCTCGAACTGCAGGGGCGCGACATCTATATCCGCGAGGGCTGCTATGTCTGCCACAGCCAGATGATCCGGCCGATGCGCGACGAGGTCGAACGCTACGGGCACTACTCGCTGGCGGCGGAATCGATGTACGACCATCCGTTCCAGTGGGGCTCGAAGCGGACCGGACCGGATCTCGCGCGGGTTGGCGGGCGATACTCGGACGAGTGGCATGTCGATCACCTGACCGACCCGCAATCGGTGGTGCCGGAATCGGTGATGCCGAAATACGGGTTCCTTCTGCACCGCGAGCTGGAGGCGGAGCATATCGGCGACCTGATGGCGACGAACCGCGCGGTGGGCGTGCCCTATTCCGACGAGATGATCGAGAGCGCCTCGGCCGACTTCATGGTCCAGGTCAATCCGTTCGGCGACACCGACGGACTTCTCGAGCGCTATCCCGGCGCGCAGGTCCGGAATTTCGACGGCGAACCGGGGGTCTCCGAAATGGATGCGCTGATCGCCTACATGCAGATGCTCGGCACGCTGGTCGACTTCTCGACCTTCGAGCCGGACACGAGCCGATAGGAGGGGATGATGGACACCTATTCGATCCTGCGGGAACTGGCGGACAGCTGGGTGCTGATCGCGTTGTTCCTCTTCTTCATCGCCTCGGTCGTCTGGGCCTTCCGGCCCGGCAGCCACGACATCCACAGCGATTCGGCCGCGTTGCCGTTTCGCAATGACGATCGCCCGGCCCCGAACCGGGCGGAGGACCGCACATGAGCACGGAAAAGAACAAGGACATCGAAACCACCGGCCATAGCTGGGACGGGATCGAGGAGTACAACAATCCGCTGCCGAAATGGTGGCTCTGGACCTTCTATCTCACTATCGTCTGGGGGCTGATCTACACGATCGCCTACCCGGCCTGGCCGCTGATCAGGGGGGCGACGCCGGGATTGCTCGGGTTCTCGACAAGGGAGGACGTGGCCGCCGACATCGCCGCGGTGAACGAGCGGAACGCCGCGATCATGGAGCGGCTGGCCGATGTGGAGCTCGCGTCGCTCGCCGACGATGCCGAATTGCAGGGCTTTGCCCGGAATGCCGGCGCGGCCGTGTTCCGCTCGAACTGCGTGCAATGCCACGGGGCGGGGGCGGCCGGGGTGCAGGCCTCGGGCTATCCGAACCTCCTGGACGACGACTGGCTCTGGGGCGGCACCATCGACGACATTGCCTTTACGGTGACCAACGGGATCCGGAACGAGCAATCGCCCGATGCGCGCTATTCGGAGATGCCGGCCTTCGGCGAGCTTCTGGAAGGCGACGAGATCAAGGCGCTGGTGGCGCATGTCCGCGCGATCTCGGGCCAGGAATACGATGCGGCGCTGGCCGCGACGGGGGCCGAGCTGTTCATCGACAATTGCGCGGCCTGCCATGGCGACGAGGGCAAGGGGGATCAGGGTGTCGGCGCGCCGAACCTGACGGACGCGATCTGGCTCTACGGCGGCGACGAGGCCAGGCTGGCCGAGACGATCACCTATGCGCGGTTCGGCGTGATGCCGGCCTGGTCCGAGGAATACCGGCACGGCCAGGGGCTCGACCGGGCCGAGATCAACGCGGTCGCGGCCTATGTCCACGGGCTCGGTGGCGGCCAGTAGCGAAGGGCTCGAGCCCGTCGATCCTGTTCGCGCGTTTCACGTGGCTCGACGACGGCGGTACCGAAGGGTACCGCCGACACTTCTTTCCGGTCAGGAGTGGATCGGGCCGTCGCCGCAGGCGAGCGCCGCCTCGCGCACGGCCTCCGAATAGGTCGGATGCGCATGGCAGGTGCGGGCCACGTCCTCCGCCGCCGCGCCGAACTCCATCGCGACGCAGATCTCGTGGATCAGGTCGCCCACCATCGGGCCGATCATGTGCGCCCCGAGGATCCGGTCGGTCTCGGCATCGGCGAGGAGCTTGACGAAGCCCTCTCCCGCGAAATTGGCCTTCGCCCGTCCGTTGCCCATGAAGCTGAACTTGCCGACCTTGTACTTGCGGCCCGCTTCCTTGAGCTGTTCCTCGGTCTGGCCGACCGCGGCGACCTCGGGCCAGGTGTAGACCACGCCGGGGATCACGCCGTAGTTCACGTGGCCCTTCTGGCCGGCGATGGTCTCGGCGACGGCCATGCCCTCGTCCTCGGCCTTGTGGGCGAGCATGGGCCCCGAGATGCAGTCGCCGATCGCGTAGATGCCGGGCACCGAGGTTTCCCAATGCGCGCCTGTCTTGACGACGCCGCGCTCGGTCGTCTCGACGCCGATTTCCTTGAGGCCGAGCCCGTCAGTATAGGCGCGGCGGCCGGTGGCGACCAGCACGGCGTCGGCCTCGAGCGTGTGGTCGCTGTCGTCCTTGCGGAGCTTGTAGGCGATCTTGGCCTTGGTCTTGGTCGCTTCAACGCCCTGAACGGCGGCGCCGAGGATGAACTCGAGCCCCTGTTTCTTCAGGGTCCGCTGCAGCGTCTTCTGGATCTCGCCATCCATGCCGGGGGTGATGAAATCGAGATACTCGACCACCGTCACTTCGGAGCCGAGGCGGGCATAGACGGAGCCCATCTCGAGGCCGATCACGCCGGCGCCGATCACCACCAACTTCTTGGGAATCCTGGGCAATTCGAGTGCGCCCGTGGAGGTCACCACGACCTTCTCGTCGACCGTCACCCCGGGCAGCGAAGCGGGTTCGGAGCCCGTGGCGATCACGATGTTCTTCGCCTCGTGCACCTCGTCGCCGACCTTGACCTTGCCGGCCTGCGGCACCGAGCCCCAGCCCTTCAGCCAGTCGACCTTGTTCTTTTTGAACAGGAACTCGACGCCCTTGGTGTTCTGGCCGATCACCTCGTCCTTGTAGGCAAGCATCCGTTTCCAATCGACTTTCGGCGCCGAGCCGATCAGGCCCATGGCGGCGAAGTTGTGCTCGGCCTCGTGGAGCTGGTGGCTTGCGTGCAGGAGCGCCTTGGAGGGGATGCAGCCTACGTTGAGGCAGGCGCCGCCCAGCGTCTCGCGCGCCTCGACGCAGGCGGTCTTGAGACCCAGTTGCGCGCAGCGGATGGCGCAGACATAGCCGCCCGGGCCGCCGCCTATTACGATCACGTCATAGCTTGCCAATGGGGTCTCCTTTCCGGATTCTGGCCGGTCACAACCTGTACACAACCCGTACACAACCTGTACACCGGCCGCGCACCGTGGCCCTCATAGCAGAGCCGTGACGATCATGGCCAGCGTCGCCAGGAACCCCACGAACCAGATCAGCGAGCGCCAGGGAGACAGGCCGAAATAATAGGCCGGGACATAGAGCAGGCGGGCGCCGAGATAGATCCAGCCGCAGGCGGCGGTGAAGCCCGAGGCCTGGCCGGAGAGCGTTACCACGGTGACCGCGAGGGTGAAGAGGATCAGCGCCTCGAAATGGTTGCTGAGCGCCCGGTTCAGCCGCGCAGTCCTGACCGAGAGCAGATCCTCGAGCGAACCGCCCAGCTTCTGGCGGTCGCGCGGGCTGGCGGTTTTCTTGGTGCCGACTTCGAGATTGGCAAGCACGGAGAGGGCGGCGAATTGCGCGGCCTGCAGGATCCCGGCAAGGGCGAGGGCGGTGAGTTCCGGTGTCATCAGAGGGCCAGGAAATAGAGCGCGAAGGTGGCGAGGAAGCCGGCGAGCCAGAGCGCGGTGCGGAGCCCGGTGATGCCGAAGAGATAGGCCGGGAAGTAGGCCAGCCGGCAGAGCACGAAGACCTGCGCGGCGACGAGGCTTCCCGACGAGGACTGGTCGTGGAGCGTGATGGCGAGGATCGGCGGCGTCACGAGCGCGAGCGCGGTGACCGAGTTCCAGAGCGCCCGGTCGAGCCTTGCGATCATCTTGGGCAGTTCGCGCGGCTCGTCGCGGGCCGAGAGGAGGTAGCCCATGTCGAACTGCGCCATCATGCCGGTGGTCTTGAGCCCGAGCACCACGGCCACGATCATGCCGTAGAGGAGGAGGATCGAGAGTTCGTCGGTGAGCAAGGCGGGCCCCTCCTTCTGTCGGGTCGCTTCGACAATGGCGCGGGTGGGCGGAAAGGGAAAGGGGGTGGGGGACGGCTTTTGCGGCTCGGCCGCAGGGCGGTGTCGCGGGGGCCGCTCCGGTGGCCCGGGTTGCGGAGGTGCGGGTGGGGGTCAGATGGGCGGGTTTACGACGGCCGTTCGATGCCCCGCCCGGCTTGTGCCAACATAGAACGTACTATCCCAACTGCCCATTCAGCCACCTTATGAGGATGGGCAATATCATCAATAGACCCGTCAGCAGCGGAAGAACGGTCAGAAACCAAAACGGTTGATGTCCGTACAGCCTGTAGTTTTCAAACGAGATCCAGAGGAACCATCCCACCCAAAGCGTGACAGTGAGAACGGCCAAGGGTAGCGCCAGCTTACTCTGCATCATCGCACAAGCTACGACGGCAAAACTCAGACCCATGACTAGAAGATTCTTGAGAAGGGCCAATACGCTGACGTAGCTGAACGACGCCGGTATCAGAGAGATGCCAAGGATCAAGAATGGCACTATCGACAGCCAGAGGATTCCGACACCGCGCATATGGAATGCCTATAGATCCATCAGCAGCCTTCTCGGATCTTCCAGCGCCTCCTTCACCCGGACCAGGAACGTGACCGCGCCCTTTCCGTCGACGATCCTGTGGTCGTAGCTCAGGGCGAGGTACATCATCGGGCGGATCTCGATCTTGCCGTTCACCACCATCGGACGGTCCTGGATCTTGTGCATGCCGAGGATGCCCGATTGCGGCGGGTTCAGGATCGGCGAGGACATCAAGGAGCCGTAGACGCCGCCGTTCGAGATGGTGAAGGTGCCGCCCTGCATCTCGGCCATCGAGAGCTTGCCGTCGCGGGCGCGCTTGCCCTTTTCGGCGATGGCCTTCTCGATGGCGGCGAAGGACATGGCGTCGGCGTCGCGGATCACCGGCACGACGAGGCCGGAGGGGGTGCCGGTGGCGATGCCCATATGGACGAACTTCTTGTAGACGATGTCGGTGCCGTCGATCTCGGCATTGACCTCGGGCACTTCCATTAGCGCGTGGCAGCAGGCCTTGGTGAAGAAGGACATGAAGCCGAGCCGGGTGCCGTGCTTCTTCTCGAACAGGTCCTTGTACTCGTTCCTGAGCGCCATCACCGCGGACATGTCGACCTCGTTATAGGTCGTGAGCATGGCGGCGGTGTTCTGGGCGTCCTTGAGGCGGCGCGCGATGGTCTGGCGGAGCCGGGTCATCTTGACCCGTTCCTCGCGGGCGGCGTCCTCGGCGGCGACCGGCGCGCGGGGGACCTGGGCCGGTTCGGGCGCCGGGGTCCTGGCGGCGGCGCTGCCGGCGGCGAGGGCCTTCTGCACGTCTTCCTTCATGATGCGGCCGTCCTTGCCGGTGCCGGTCACCTGATCGGGCGAGAGGCCCTTCTCGGCCATCATCTTGTTGGCGGAGGGGGCGTTCTCGACGTCCTTCGCGGTGGTTGCTGCCGGGGCGGCGGCCTGGGCCGGTGCGGCGGCGGGGGCCGCGGCTGCGGCGCCCGCGCCTGCGCTGAGCACGGCGAGCCTGCCGCCGGCCTCGACGGTGTCGCCCTCGCCCTTGAGGATCTCGGTGAGCGTGCCGCCGGCGGGGGCCGGGACCTCGACCGAGACCTTGTCGGTTTCGAGTTCGCAGAGCATCTCGTCGGCGGCGACGGTGTCGCCGACCTTCTTGAACCAGGTGGCGACAGTGGCCTCGGTGACGCTTTCGCCCAGGGTGGGCACCATCACGTCGACGCTGGCGCCGGCGCTGCCGTTCGCCTTGGGCGCTGCGGCGCCCTCGGCCGGCCTGGGCTTGGGCCGTTCGGCGACTTCGGTCGAGGCGCCGGCATGGCCGGCCTCGGCCACCACCGCAAGAAGCGCGTCGACCCCGACCGTGGCGCCTTCCTCGGCGACGATCTGGTCGAGCTTGCCGGCGGCGGGCGAGGGGACTTCGACCGTGACCTTGTCGGTCTCGAGCTCGCAGAGCATCTCGTCCACCGCGACGGCATCG
The DNA here is from genome assembly GCA_003605175.1 of Paracoccaceae bacterium. Classification (GTDB taxonomy): domain Bacteria; phylum Pseudomonadota; class Alphaproteobacteria; order Rhodobacterales; family Rhodobacteraceae; genus Ovoidimarina. The sequence goes on from QWDA01000003.1 coordinate 232,925, forward strand.
CCCGGCTTCTTGAACCAGGTGGCGACGGTGGCCTCGGTGACGCTTTCGCCGAGCGTGGGAACGCGGACTTCGGTGCTCATGACTATTTCTTTCCTTCGACTGTCAGCGCTTCGTCGACGAGCGCGGCTTGCTGTTTCTTGTGCGCCGAGGCGAGGCCCGTGGCGGGGGAGGCGGCGGCGGCGCGACCGGCATAGACCGGCCGCGTGTGCATCGCGCCGATGCGCGAGAGCACCCATTCGATATTGGGTTCCATGAAGGTCCAGCCGCCCTGGTTCTTGGGCTCTTCCTGGCACCAGACGATCTCGGCCTGCTTGAAGCGTTCGAGCTCCTTGACCATCGACAGCGCCGGGAACGGGTAGAACTGCTCGACGCGCATCAGGTAGACATCGGTGAGGCCGCGGGCATCGCGTTCCTCGAGGAGGTCGTAATAGACCTTGCCCGAGCACAGGACGACGCGCCGGATCTTGTCGTCGGCCACCAGTTCGGTGTCGGAATTGCCGTGCTGGGCGTCGTCCCAGAGGATCCGGTGGAAGGACGAGCCGGACTGGAACTCCTTCGCCGTGGAGACCGCCATCTTGTGCCGAAGGAGCGATTTCGGCGTCATCATGACGAGCGGCTTGCGATAGTCGCGGTGAAGCTGCCGGCGCAGGATGTGGAAGTAGTTCGCCGGCGTGGTGCAGTTCGCGACGATCCAGTTGTCCTCGGCGCACATCTGCAGGAACCGCTCCAGCCGGGCAGAGGAGTGCTCCGGCCCCTGGCCCTCATAGCCGTGCGGCAGGAGCATGACGAGGCCCGACATCCGGAGCCACTTGCGCTCGCCCGAGGAGATGAACTGGTCGAACATGATCTGGGCGCCGTTGGCGAAATCGCCGAACTGCGCCTCCCAGAGGGTCAGCGCGTTGGGTTCGGCCAGCGAGTAGCCGTATTCGAAGCCCAGCACCGCGTATTCCGACAGCATCGAGTCGATGACCTCGTAGCGGGCCTGGCCCTCGCGGATGCCGTTCAGGGGATAATAGCGTTCCTCGGTGTCCTGGTTCACCAGGCCGGAATGGCGCTGCGAGAAGGTGCCGCGGGTGGAATCCTGGCCCGCGAGCCGGACCGGGTAGCCCTCGAGCAGGAGCGAGCCGAAGGCCAGCGCCTCGCCCGTGGCCCAGTCGAAGCCCTTGCCGGTCCTGAACATCTCGGCCTTGGTGTCGAGCAGGCGTTCCACCGTCTTGTGCAGTGCGAAGCCCTCGGGCGCGCGGGTGAGCGCCCTGCCGATCTCCTCGAAGGTGGCCTTCTTGATGGCGGTCTTGCCGCGCTGGTACTTCTCGCCCTGCCGGTCGAGATGGCTCCAGCGGCCGTCGAGCCAGTCGGCCTTGTTCGGCTTGAAGTTCTTGCCGGCCTCGAATTCCTCGTTGAGATGGGCCTGGAAGGCGGCCTTCATGTCCTCGATCTCGCCTTCGGGGATCAGCCCGTCCTTCACCAGCCGCTCGGTGTAGACCTGAAGCGTCGTCTTATGCTTCTTGATCCGCTTGTACATGATCGGGTTGGTGAACATCGGCTCGTCGCCCTCGTTGTGGCCGAACCGCCGGTAGCAGAACATGTCGATCACCACGTCCTTGCGGAATTTCTGGCGGAACTCGGTGGCGACCTTGGCGGCGTGGACCACGGCCTCCGGGTCGTCGCCGTTCACGTGGAAGATCGGCGCTTCGACCATCAGCGCGATGTCGGTCGGGTAGGGCGACGAGCGCGAGAAATGCGGCGCGGTGGTGAAGCCGATCTGGTTGTTCACGACCACGTGGATGGTGCCGCCGGTGCGGTGGCCGCGCAGGCCCGAGAGGCCGAAGCATTCGGCCACCACGCCCTGGCCCGCGAAGGCCGCGTCGCCGTGCAGGAGGATCGGGATGCAGGTGATCCGCGCATCGTCGTTGTTCTGGTCCTGCTTGGCGCGGGCCTTGCCGAGCACCACCGGGTTGACCGCCTCGAGATGCGAGGGGTTCGCGGTGAGCGAGAGGTGCACGGAGTTGCCGTCGAACTCCCGGTCCGACGAGGCGCCGAGATGGTACTTCACGTCGCCCGAGCCGTCGACATCCTCTGGCTTGAAGCTGCCGCCCTGGAATTCGTTGAAGATCGCGCGATAGGGCTTCGACATGACGTTGGCGAGGACCGAGAGCCGGCCCCTGTGCGGCATGCCGATGACAACGTCGCGGGCGCCGAGACTGCCGCCGCGCTTGATGATCTGTTCCATCGCCGGCACCAGCGCCTCGCCGCCGTCGAGGCCGAAGCGCTTGGTGCCCATGTACTTGACATGCAGGAATTTCTCGAAGCCTTCCGCCTCGACCAGCTTGTTCAGGATCGCGCGGCGGCCCTCGCGCGTGAAAGCGATCTCCTTGCCGAAACCTTCGATCCGCTCCTTCAGCCAGGCGGCCTCCTCGGGGTTCGAGATGTGCATGTACTGGAGCGCGAAGGTGCCGCAATAGGTGCGCTTCACGATGTCGAGGATCTCGCGCATCGAGGCGAAGTCGAGGCCGAGCACCTTGTCGATGAAGATCGGCCGGTCCATGTCGGCCTCGGTGAAGCCGTAGCTTTTCGGTTCCAGCTCCGGATGCGGGGTGACCTCGCGCATGCCGAGCGGGTCGAGATCGGCGACGAGATGGCCGCGGATCCGGTAGGCGCGGATGATCATCAGCGCGCGGATCGAGTCGAGCACCGCCTGGCGGACCTGGTCGTCGGTGACGGCAACGCCCTTCTCGGTCGCCTTGGCCTTGATCTTGTCGCCCGCCTTGGCCTGTGCCGCGGGCCCGAGATCGCCCCAGTTTCCGTCCAGCGCGTGGGTGAGGTCGTCGGCGGGTTGCGGCGGCCAGTCGCGGCGGGCCCACGAGGGGCCGGCGGCCTCGCGCTTGGCGTCAACGTCCGAGTCGCCGAGCTGACGGAAGAAGCTCTGCCAGGCCTCGTCGACCGCGTTCGGGTCGGTGGCGTAGCGGGCGTAGAGCTGCTCGATATATTCCGCGTTGTGCCCTTGCAGGAAGGAGGAGGCGTGGAACAGGTCGTTCGGGGATTGTTCGGTCATGGGGTCACCTCGTGAGGGTTGGGACCGTGTTTGTTGAGGCCGGGTTCGGAGGGGCGTGAAAGCCAGTAGACCAGAGGGGCGAAGCAGGCGACTGCTACGACAGGAGCGATAACTGCGAAGATGTCGGCCGGACCCGCGTCCAGCACCCACCTGAGGCTCCAAAGGCCAAGTTGCAGGACGATCAGTGCAAATATCGGCGCGCCTAGGACAAGCGCAAGAAACCACCAGCCGGGGCGACCGATGTCGTGCAGGCGGCGCCAGCCGGCGGCGACGGAGGGGAGAAAAAAGAACAATCCTATCGCCTCTGAGAGGAGGCCGCGGCCATCCGGCGTGCCCGCGGCGGCGTTGATGGCGGTCTCCGTCAACAATGCAAGTTGCTGAAGCGCGATGACCGCAAGCGTAAACCACCAAAACTCGGAGCGGGATGCGCGCCCGGTGAAGGTAACGTATTTTGCCAGGCAGCTGCGGATCGCGTCCGTGAAGCTCATGGCACCGGCCTCGTCACGAAGAAGACCGCTAATGTAGTGCGGAGCGGCTCGGCGAGGGCCGCGTTGGCGGCGTCGGTGTTGGCGGAGGTCAGCGTGACCTCGGTCCGCCAGGTGTCGGTGCCGAAGTCGAGCACGGTGGTCACCATGGCGGCGCGGCGGATCGGCCCGGCTTCGGTGACGGCGTCGGCGCGGGCGAGGGCGGCGAAGAGCCTGTCGCTTTCTTCCGAGGTCTGGGCGGCGAGGCGGCAGGTGGGGTTGCCGGCGGCGTCCTCGCCCAGGATCAGCCTTGCGGTGCCGTGGCGGTAGATGGTTTCGGGGAGCGCCACGGGGCCGGCCTCGCGGTTTGGCCAGATCTCGAGGAGGGCGGCGTCGCGGAAGGCCTGCGCATCCTCGGCGTCGGGGGGCGCGGCGGTCCAGCCGGTCCGGGCGAGCCGGTCGCGGCGCAGCTCGGGGCCGGGAAGCGTGCAGGCGCTCATCGCCTCGCGAAAGCGCTCGGACGTGTCGGGGAGGTCGGCGGCGGCGGCGAAGAGGGCCGTCAGGGCTGTCAGTGGGATACCAGATCCCACCAAAATGCGCCGCCAGATCCGATGTGAGAATTGCCTGCCCTCCCGCCGGGGAGGGGGCGATCCTATCGTTCTGGCGGCGTCCATTCCACTAGCCGATGGCCTCCAGGACGGCCTCGCCCAGGGTCGCCGGGCTTTCGGCCACGACGATCCCGGCCGAGCGCATCGCCTCGATCTTGTCTTCTGCGCCGCCCTTGCCACCGGCGACGATGGCGCCGGCGTGGCCCATGCGGCGGCCCGGAGGCGCGGTGCGGCCGGCGATGAAGCCCGCGACGGGTTTCTTGCGGCCCTTCTTCGCCTCGTCCTTGAGGAACTGCGCGGCTTCCTCCTCGGCCGAGCCGCCGATCTCGCCGATCATGATGATCGACTGGGTCTCGGGATCGCCGAGGAACCATTCCAGCACGTCGAGATGCTCGGTGCCTTTGATCGGGTCGCCGCCGATGCCGACGCAGGTGGACTGGCCGAGGCCGACATCTGTCGTCTGTTTCACGGCCTCATAGGTAAGCGTGCCGGAGCGCGACACGACACCCACCGAGCCGCGCTTGTGGATATGGCCGGGCATGATGCCGATCTTGCAGGCGTCGGGCGTGATGACGCCGGGGCAGTTCGGGCCGACCAGACGGGTCGTGGAACCTTCGAGCGCGCGCTTGACCTTCATCATGTCGAGCACCGGGATGCCCTCGGTGATGCAGACCACCACGGGCACTTTCGCGTCGATCGCCTCGAGGATCGAGTCGGCGGCGAAGGGCGGCGGAACGTAGATCACGCTGGCGGTCGCGCCGGTTTTCGCCACCGCCTCGTGGACCGAGTCGAAGACCGGCAGGTCGAGATGGGTGCTGCCGCCCTTGCCGGGCGTCACGCCGCCGACCATCTTGGTGCCATAGGCGATGGCCTGTTCCGAATGGAAGGTGCCTTGGCTGCCGGTGAAGCCCTGGCAGATCACCTTGGTGTTTTCGTCGATGAGTACGGCCATGTGGACTCCCTGCGGTCAGTTCTTGGTTGTGAGGCTATCGGAGGCGAACGCCCGCGCCAGTTCAACCGCTATTACGAAGTGGCGTGCGGTGGTGTCGGCGAGGCTTATCAGATAGGCGGATAGGGGCATAGCTACAGCCATCCGAATTGGGCGTTGTGGCGAGGTGTGGAGGGGGCGGCTCCACACACGTCGCGCAAGGAACAAGGGCGGAAAGGCTTCACTGTGGTTCTCCCTGAATCTTCAGGTCGAGGGCGGCCGGAGACCATACGTTGCATCGCGGAAGGTCGCCGCAAAAGAGTTCTTCCAATGCGGGCACACTCAGCCTAAGTTCGACGATGCGGCCTGCTCTGGTGTAGCTTCCTTTGAGTGTCTGTTCCGATCTCCGATGAAACGCGGATCCGGTCGGGAGGACCGAGCGCAACCACGCTTCTCCCGCCTCAATCGTGAAGGCGTCGGGGTTCGACAGGGAGGCGGTGACTTCGCAGCCTTCGGCCGGAATCTCGTAGTAGACGGTTCCAAAGGGTTCGCCGCCCTCCGCGATGTCAACACTGCGAAACACCGCGACAGTCGCGTTCGCATCATCCCAGTTTTCCATTGAAATTCCAGGGTCCTCGTCACCGAAGACGTATCCGGCTTCGTAGATCATGAGACCATCCGGTTCCCATTCGAACCTCGGCTCCTCATATTCAGCCACCAATGCAGCTCCCGCGCGGCCGAGCTCGTCGCTCAGTCTTTCGTAGTCGGGGAAATGGCGAACGCACAGTTCCGACATTTTCAGAAACTCGGCGAAGGTGGCGCCGGTTTCCGCCTCAACAGCCAGCGCTCGGCCGGGCTCGCCCATTGAAGCAAGTCCAAGTACCGTCACAATACTTCCGATTGCGGATCGCGTTCCGCGTCTCGGATGGGATGTCGGAGTACCCATCGGCGGCCTTCCTAAAACAGCGCGTTGGCCGCGTGCCAACAGCCGAAGCCGAAGGCGCCCGCAACGGCCAAGCGCAAGATCCAGACCTGCACGGTCATCACGGGCCGGCTTTGGCCGAGCCTCTCCACCGCCCCGAGCCCAACACGCTTCGCGATCTCGCGCCGTCCGCGCAACAAGCTGCTTTGCTCTCGCGTTTTCAAAGACGCTTCGGCCCCAAGCAGAACCAAGGTCAAAAACACGAAGACCGCAAAGCCGACAGTTGCTGAGACGACGTGGGAGTCCATGTCAGCCCTTTACCGCCTTCACGATCTTCTCCGCCGCATCCGAGAGGTTGTCGGCAGCGATGACGTTGAGGCCGGAGGTGTTGATGATTTCCTTGCCCTTGTCGACATTGGTGCCTTCGAGGCGGACGACGAGGGGCACCGCGAGGCCGACTTCCTTGACCGCCGACACCACGCCCTCGGCGATGATGTCGCAACGCATGATGCCGCCGAAGATGTTGACGAGGATGCCCTTCACGTTCGGGTCCGAGGTGATGATCTTGAACGCCTCGGTGACCTTCTCCTTGGTGGCGCCGCCGCCCACGTCGAGGAAGTTGGCGGGCGAGGAGCCGTAGAGCTTGATGATGTCCATCGTCGCCATGGCGAGGCCGGCGCCGTTGACCATGCAGCCGATCTCGCCGTCGAGCGCGATGTAGTTGAGGTCGTATTTCGAGGCGGCGAGTTCCTTGGGGTCCTCCTCGGTCTCGTCGCGGAGTTCGGAAATGTCGGGGTGCCGCGCGGTGGCGTTGCCGTCGAAGCCCATCTTGGCGTCGAGGCACTTGAGGTCGCCCTTGTCGGTGACGATCAGGGGGTTGATCTCGAGCATCTCCATGTCCTTGTCCACGAAGAGCTTGTAGAGCGTGCCCATGAGGGCGACGCACTGCTTGACCTGCGGGCCCTTGAGGCCGAGCGCGAAGGCGATGCGGCGGCCGTGGAACGGCTGGTAGCCGGTGGCCGGGTCGACCGAGAAGGAGAGGATCTTCTCGGGGGTGGATTCGGCGACTTCCTCGATATCCATGCCGCCCTCGGTGGAGGCGACGAAGGCGATGCGGCTGGTCTGGCGGTCGACGAGGAGCGCGAGATACATCTCGGTCTCGATGCCGGCGCCGTCCTCGATATAGATTCGGTTGACCTGCTTGCCGGCCTCGCCGGTCTGCTTGGTGACGAGGGTGCGGCCGAGCATCTTCTTGGCCTCGTCGGCGGCCTCTTCCACGGATTTCGTGACCCGGACGCCGCCCTTGTCGCCGGCATCGGCCTCCTTGAACGTGCCCTTGCCGCGGCCGCCGGCGTGGATCTGCGCCTTGACGACCCAGAGCGGCCCGTCGAGCCCGCTGGCCGCGGTCTTGGCGTCTTCGGCCTTGAGGACGACCCGTCCGTCCGAAACCGGCGCCCCGTACTGACGGAGCAGAGCCTTGGCCTGGTATTCGTGGATGTTCATGGGGCCTCCCGGAATTCTTCTGATGTTCCGTCCATGCCACGGCTCGCGCGGGCTACGAAACGGAAATCCGAGCAATCGGGCGGTTTTTTCGCGGGATTCGCGGGATATTGCCGGGGAGGCGGATTTTTGTGATCACGCATCAGAAAGTGTGATCACAATGTTGGGGCCCGCAGGGGCGAACCGCTCCCGGGGCTCGATTCGCCCGTCGGACCGTCCACGGGTGGCGGGTTCCCCGCGCATGGACGCGCCGCGAATATCTATGTCGCTTTCTGGCCTTCTGTCGAAATCCGCTCATTCCGGCGGCGGATTGGAGCCTAGAGTGGCCCATACCCGGAGAATTGTCTGCCGGGTGATTCGTGGAGATATCGAAATGTGGGGTAGGGTGACCGGAGTCGCAATTCTGGCGGCTCTGCTGGCGACGCCGGGTGGCGCCGTCACGTTGAATTTTGGCGCTCAGGGTGCGGTAAAGGAGCGCGTCGTGGAAGGGAAGACCTACAGCTATGGCGGGATCGACGTCACGTTCGACGCCAATGGCAAGCGGCTCGCCATCTTCGACAGCCTTTTCCATGGGCGCGACTCCGGCCTTGGGGTCTGCACGAACTTCAATACCAAATTGGGTCGGTGCATCACCAAGCCGAACGATGAGGACAATATCGGGAAGGGCGATGCCGTCACGCTGACGTTCAGCAAGCTGGTGACGCTTTCCGGCATGCAGTTTCGAGGCAGGAGCCACTATCCGGTGGACGCGCCGCTCGGAGAGCTTCTTTCCTCGGAAACGCTGCTGATCGACGGCAAGGCCTACAGCTTCGGCCAGGCGATGGTGTCGACCTTCAAGCGGGTCAAATCGATCACCTTCAGCTATGGCGGCAAGCGGCCGGAGGAATACTATGTGAACTCGATCGAGGCGGCCGCCGTGCCGCTTCCGCCGGCCCTTGCATTGCTGGCCGGCGGGCTCGGGCTGCTCGGCTTCGTGGGCCGGCGCCGCCGGACGGCCTGATCGACCGGGCGCTGGATGCCGGAGCCCGCAGGTTCCGGCATCCACTTCTTTTCGGTCAGGCGAGGCTCTGGTCGATTCCCTTGCAGGCCTCGACAAGGCCCTTCACCGCATCGACCGACTTGTCGAGCATCGCCTGCTCGTCCTTGTCGAGCCTGATCTCGATCACCTTCTCGATGCCGCCGGCGCCGATCACGGTGGGCACGCCCACATAGAGGCCCTTGAGGCCATAGGCGTTGTCCACATGGGCGGCGCAGGGCAGCACGCGCTTCTGGTCCTTGAGATAGGATTCGGCCATCTCGATGGCGCTGGTGGCGGGGGCGTAGAAGGCCGAGCCGGTCTTCAGGAGGCCGACGATCTCGGCGCCGCCGTCGCGGGTGCGCTGGATGATGCCGTCGAGCTTCTCCTGGGTGGTCCAGCCCATCTCGACGAGGTCGGGGAGCGGGATGCCGGCGACGGTGGAGTAGCGCGCGAGCGGAACCATGGTGTCGCCGTGGCCGCCGAGGACGAAGGCGGTGACGTCCTTCATCGAGACTTCGAATTCGAGGCTGAGGAAGTGCCGGAAGCGGGCGCTATCGAGGACGCCGGCCATGCCGCAGACCTTGTTGTGCGGCAGGCCCGAGAACTCCCGGAGCGCCCAGACCATCGCGTCGAGCGGGTTTGTGATGCAGATGACGAAGGCGTTGGGGGCGTGTCTGGCGATGCCTTCGCCGACCGATTTCATGACCTTGAGGTTGATGCCGAGAAGATCGTCACGGCTCATGCCGGGCTTGCGCGGCACGCCGGCGGTGACGATGCAGACATCGGCGCCGGCGATGTCGGCATAGTCGTTGGTGCCCTTGAGCGCGGCGTCGAAGCCCTCGGACGGGCCGGATTCGGCGATGTCGAGCGCCTTGCCCTGGGGGGTGCCCTCGGCGATGTCGAACAGGACGACGTCGCCCAGCTCCTTCAGCGCCACGAGATGGGCGAGCGTGCCGCCGATCTGTCCCGCTCCGATCAACGCGATCTTGGGTCTGGCCATGGTTGGTCTCCGGCTGGTTGGATGTTGGCCGCGATGGGTAGCGGCGCCTCGCTCCGCGCGCAAGGCCGGTCGTCGCTGGAGTCCGGGAGCGCCGCGCCGGACCGGGGCGGCGCAGGGCGATAAGGGGCGACAGGACGGAGGTTTTCGGCGGAGATGCCCGGGGCGCGTCCGCATGCATGCCGATGCGGTGCCGGCGGTGACCTTTGCGGTGATCTCAAGGGAGCGGCGGCGCGGGCGAGGCATCTGCGCCGCGCTGATTCTTGCGCTGGCGATCGGGCTCGGCGCTGCGTCGCCGGTTTTCATCACCAGGAAATTGGGTACCGGTCGGTGTCGGCGCGGCTGTCGCTCCGGGATGCGGCCGGCCGAAGTTTCACGCCCGCGAAACGCGGGCCTGCGTCATGACGTGGCGCCGAAGATCCAGAGCGTGTCGGTCTGGCCCTCGTCCACGGTGATCTCCGGCGGTTGCGCGACGTAGCCGTCGGGCGGCAACACCGTGGCGCGTTCGGCCTGGCCGCGGACGTTCCATTCGAAGCAGACCGTGGCCGTGAAGTCGTCCAGCGTCAGCGGAAAGCACTCATTGTCGTCGGGGCCATGCACCATCTCGTTGTGGAAGGTCACTTGCGCCCGCGCGCCGCGATGCTCGATGTCCGGCTCGTGGATCTCGATCCAGGCTGCGGTGCCGCCCCAATCGTGTCGGCTCTGGGCCAGGGCTTGCGACGTGAGGCCAATCAAGGGGAGACTCACGTAGAGAATGAAACGGGTCTTGAGGCGCATCGGCTATGCCTTTCTGATGGTCGGCCCGGCTGCCCGGTCGGCGGCGCGGTGACGTATCGGACCTTTGCTTGCAGCAAGGTCCGTCGCATCGGCTTTGCTCCGCTGATCTCCGGAACTGCCGATGCGAGGATTGTGGCCGCCGGCGTCAGGCTGATGTTGACGCGATTGCCTAGAGGGCTTCCTCGCCCCGGACCGCGACTTCCGAGAGTTTCTCGTAGGATTGGCCGGATGCCACGAGGCAGGTCATGCCGGTCGGGTTCGTTACCGTGATCGTCCAGGTGCCGGTTTCCAGCGAGGCGAACACCTCCACCACCTGGTTGTTGGCGCCGAGGCCGATCGACTGCCGCGATTCGCCGTATCGGTCGGCCAGGCGATCGAGAACGAAGTCGCGCTGGCCGCAGTTCCGCTGTTCGGTGGACTGGCCGAAGGCATGGGTCGTGGCGAGGATCAACGCGCCGATGCCGAAAGAGAGCGTGAAGAGCTGACGGGTCATTTTTTGCGTTTCCCTTTTCCCGGCCCAACGGACTGCCCGACAAGGCCGCCTGAATCCGCGAAACGGGGAACGCCTTGGAGGTTCTTTGTCTGTTCCCGTGATCGCGTGGCCAAGAACCTGCGCGAGAACCCTCCAAGATAGGGTTAACGCACCGCGCGATTTTCCCGCCTGTGACGCCGCAGTGCAGAAAAGCGCTTGCGTATGACTGCGCGGATGTGCTGTTTGGCGCAACAATATTGCGGAGAGAGCTTTCCATGGATATCGCGACGCGACCCTGGCGGTCGGTTCTCTATATTCCTGGCGCGCGCGAACGGGCGCTCGAGAAGGCGCGGGCGTTGCCTGTCGATGCGATCATCTTCGATCTCGAGGATGCGGTCGCCCCGGGCGAGAAGGTGGCCGCACGGGACACGCTGGCGCGCGCGCTGGCGGAAGGCGGCTATGGCCGCCGGGCGCGGCTGGTGCGGATCAACGGGCTCGATACCGAATGGGGTCCGGACGACGCGACGGCCGCGGCGGCGATGGAATGCGATGCGGTGCTGGTGCCGAAGGTGGAGAGCCCGGCGATGCTGGACGCGGTTGCCGCGCGCGCGCCGGGCCGCAGGCTCTGGGCGATGATCGAGACCCCGGGCGGCGTGCTGGATGCCGCTGCGATCGCGGCACACCCGCTGCTGGAGGGCTTCGTTCTGGGGACCAACGACCTCGCCAAGGATGTGAACGCGCGGTTCCGGCACGACCGGCTGCCGATGATGGCGGCGCTGCAGATGACGCTTCTGGCGGCGCGGGCCGCGGGCAAGGTCTGTATCGACGGCGTCTATAACGCGTTCAAGGACGAGGAGGGGCTGCGCGCGGAATGCGAGCAGGGGCGTGACCTCGGGATGGACGGCAAATCGCTGATCCATCCGGCGCAGGTCGCCGTGGCGAACGCCGTGTTCGGGCCGAGCGCGGAGGAACTCGACCTCGCACGACGGCAGATCGAGGCCTTTGACGCCGCCATCGCGACGGGGCAGGGTGTGGCCGTGCTGGATGGCCGGATCGTCGAGAATCTGCATGTCGCGACCGCGCGCGCAGTGCTCGGCAAGGCGCGCGCCATCGCGGAACTGGAGGGAACATGAGCCTTTTGATCGCCGGAATCGCGCTGTGGTGGGCCGGCCATCTCTACAAGCGCCTGTTGCCCGACCTGCATGCGCGCCTCGGCAAGGGCGCGTCGGCCGTGATCATCCTGGCGGGGCTGGCGCTGATCGTGATCGGGTTTCGCGGGATGGATCATGTGCCGGTCTACACGCCTCCCTCCTGGGGAGTGCATCTCAACAACCTCCTGATGCTGATCGCGGTGATCCTGGTGGGGGCAGGCAACTCGAAGAGTTCGCTCCGCCGGGTCTTGCGACATCCGATGCTGACCGGCGTGGTGGTCTGGGCCGTGGCGCATCTGGTGGCGAATGGCGACCTGGCGGGCGTGATCCTGTTCGGGTCCATGGCGGTCTGGGCGCTGGTCGAGATGGCGGTCATCAATGCGCGCGAACCGGGTTACGAGCCATGGCAGGGCGGATCGATCTTCGGTTCGGTGAAGCTCCTGGCGATCTCGGCGGTGGTCTATTTGGCGATCGGCGGGATCCATTACTGGCTTGGCCGCTGGCCGTTCGGGTGACGCGATGAAAGCCTACAGATTGCTGACCGATGATGACACCTCCGCCTTCTGCCACAAGGTGACGGAGGCGCTCTCGAAAGGCTGGGAGCTCCATGGCGGGCCGTCCTATGCCTATGACGCCGCGAATGGCGTGATGCGCTGCGCGCAGGCGGTGGTGAAGGAAGTGCCGGGCACGTACCGGCCGGATGTGAAACTCGGGAGCCTCTAGCGCGATGACCAAGACCAATGCGGGCCGGTTCTTCGAGGATTACCGGCTGGGCGAGGTGATCCGCCATGGCGTGCCGCGCACGCTGTCGGGGGGCGAGCGGGCGCTCTATCATGCGCTCTATCCGGCGCGGGGCGCGCTCTGTTCGTCGGACGCCTTTGCGCGGAGTTGCGGGCTGCCGGCCTCGCCGTTCGACGACCTGATCGTGTTTCACACGGTGTTCGGCAAGACGGTGCCGGATGTCTCGCTGAACGCGGTCGCCAATCTGGGATATGCCGAGGGGCGCTGGCTGCGGCCGGTTTTTCCCGGGGAGACGCTCAGCGCCGAGTCCGAGGTAATCGGGCTCAGGCAGCTTTCGAACGGCAAGGCCGGTGTGGTCTGGGTCCGGACCACCGGGCGCGATGCGCAGGGCGGGGCGGTTCTGGAATATGTGCGCTGGGTGATGGTGCGGAAGCGCGCGCCGGGCAGCGACGGTCCGGAAGCGATGGTGCCGGAGCTGGCCAATGCGGTGCCGGCCGAGCGGCTGGTGGTGCCCGAGGGGCTGGATTTCACGGGCTACGATTTCACGCTGGCGGGCGAGCCGCATCGTTGGGGCGACTACGAGATCGGCGAGACCATCGACCATGTGGATGGGGTGACGGTCGAGGAGGCCGAGCACATGCTGGCCACGCGGCTCTGGCAGAACACGGCGAAGCTGCATTTCGACGCGACCGTGCGGGAGGATGGCAGGCGGCTGATCTATGGCGGGCACGTGATCTCGCTGGCGCGGGCGCTCTCGTTCAACGGGCTCGCCAATGCGCAGATGATCGTGGCGCTGAACGCGGGCGCGCATGCGAATCCCTGTTTCGCGGGCGATACCGTGCGGGCCTGGTCCGAGGTACTGGACAAGGCGGAGACCGGCGCGCCCGGCGTGGGGGCGCTCCGGCTTCGGCTGGTGGCGACCAAGGGGGCGGCCTTCGAGCTGAAGGGTGCGGACGGAAAGTACCTGCCCGAGGTGCTGCTCGACCTCGACTATTGGGCGCTGGTGCCGGTCTGAGCGGGATCCCCGCCGCCTGTGATCCTGCGCACATGCGCTGCGCCCCGTTACCGAGTTGCCCCGGGGACGGGGAAGGTAGACCCATTCGTGTGACAATCTCACCCGTCACGGAGTACCGCAATGACCACCGATACCACGAATGCCCCCACGAGCTTCGCACTGCCCACGGCCAGCTGGGCCCACTGGCTGATCCGCCTGCCGGTCGCGGCCACGTTTCTCTACCACGGCCTGCCGAAATTCGCCGATCTTGCCGGCGGCGCCGGATACATGGGGCTGCCGCTCGCGGTCTGGACCCTTGTCGCGCTGGGCGAGGCCTTTGCCGGTCTCGGCCTTCTTGCCGGCGGCGCGCTGCGCGGTAACCCGGGCGACCTCCTGACCCGCGCGGCCGGCGCGAGCATCGCGATCATCATGACCGGCGCGGTGGTCCTCGTGCATCTGGGCCCTTGGTCGGGCATGGAATTCCAGGTCCTGCTGCTCGCTTCCGGCCTGTTCTTCGCGCTGCGCGGCAATCGGGCCTGATCCGGCTCTGCCGATGCGCCGGGCGAATCTCCCGCCCGGCGCGATATTTGTGATCACACTTAGAAGTCGTGTGATCACAAACCCTGCATTTTCTGCGCCTTGCGTCAAAAGATCGTAAGGCAAACGGTTCGTAACCCGTGACACCGGCCTTCAAAACTGGCAAGGACGATCCCGATACCTCCCTTGTGGAGCCGGGAAGGAGAGGCCATGGCCGACGTGAACCGGGGCAACCGCCCGCTGTCCCCTCATCTGACCGTATACCGGCCGCAGCTGACATCGGTGACGTCGATCCTGACGCGCATCACCGGCAATGCGCTGATCGTCGCGGCGCTGCTGATCGTCTGGTGGCTGCTCGCCGCCTCGACCTCTCCGGAGTATTTCGCGGTGGCCGATGGCGTGATCACGTCCTGGTTCGGCGATCTCGTGATGACGCTCTCGGTCCTTGGGCTCTGGTACCACACCCTGGCGGGCCTCCGGCACCTGATCTTCGACGCGGGATTCGGGCTCGACATTCCGACCGCGGAGAAGCTCGGCATCGCATGCCTGGGCGGTTCCGTCGTTCTAACGATCCTGACGCTGATCCTGGTCTGAGGGGAGAAGACAATGGCCTATCTGACCGCAAGAAAGCGTGCCGCCGGGCTCGGTTCGGCGAAGGACGGGACGCATCACTTCTGGGAGATGAAGGTGTCGTCGGCCGGGCTCCTGCTCTTGGTGCCGCTCTTCGTCTTCACGGTGGGGCCGATGCTCGGCCAGCCCCATGACGCGGTGATCGCGCATTTCGCGCGGCCGTTCCCGGCGATCGTGACCGGGCTGACCCTCGCGGTCGGGCTCATGCATTTCAAGAACGGCGCGCAGGTGATGATCGAGGACTATGCCGGCGGGATCGCGCGGAAGGCGCTGATCATCGGCGTGACCTGCCTGTGCTATGCGATGGCGGCGACAGGTCTGTTCGCGATCGCTCGTATCGCGCTCTAGAGGGACTGAGGATGGCTGCCTACGAATACGAGACGCATACCTACGACGTGGTCGTCGTCGGCGCCGGCGGCGCGGGCCTGCGGGCGACGCTGGGAATGGCCGAGCAGGGGCTCCGGACGGCCTGCGTCACCAAGGTGTTCCCGACCCGCTCGCATACCGTGGCGGCGCAGGGCGGGATCGCGGCCTCGCTGTCGAACATGGGGCCGGACCACTGGCAGTGGCACATGTACGACACCGTGAAAGGGTCGGACTGGCTGGGCGACACCGATGCGATGGAGTACCTCGCGCGGGAGGCGCCGAAAGCGGTTTACGAGCTCGAGCATTACGGGGTGCCGTTCTCGCGGACGGAAGAGGGCAAGATCTACCAGCGCCCCTTCGGCGGGCACACCACCGAGTTCGGCGAGGGCCCGCCGGTGCAGCGCACCTGCGCGGCGGCGGACCGGACCGGCCACGCGATCCTGCACACGCTCTACGGTCAGTCGCTGAAGCAGAAGGCGGAGTTCTTCGTCGAATATTTCGCCATCGACCTGATCATGTCCGAGGACGGGGTGTGTCAGGGCGTTGTCGCCTGGAAGCTCGATGACGGCACGATCCATGTGTTCAACGCGAAGATGACGGTTCTGGCCACGGGCGGCTATGGCCGTGCCTATTTCTCGGCGACCTCGGCGCATACCTGCACCGGCGATGGCGGCGGCATGGTGGCGCGGGCCGGGCTGCCCCTGCAGGACATGGAGTTCGTGCAGTTCCACCCGACCGGGATCTATGGCGCGGGCTGCCTGATCACCGAGGGTGCGCGCGGCGAGGGCGGCTACCTCACCAATTCCGAGGGCGAGCGATTCATGGAGCGCTATGCGCCCACCTACAAGGACCTCGCCTCGCGGGACGTCGTTTCGCGCTGCATGACGATGGAAATCCGCGAAGGGCGCGGTGTCGGGGCCGAGAAGGACCATATCCACCTGCACCTCAACCACCTGCCGCCCGAGACGCTGCACGAACGTCTTCCGGGGATCTCGGAAAGCGCCAGGATCTTCGCCGGTGTCGACGTGACCAAGGAGCCGATCCCGGTTCTGCCGACAGTGCACTACAACATGGGCGGCATTCCGACGAACTACTGGGGCGAGGTGCTGAACCCGACCAAGAAGGATCCCGACCGGGTGTCTCCGGGCCTGATGGCGGTGGGGGAGGCGGGCTGCGCAAGCGTTCACGGCGCGAACCGGCTGGGGTCGAACTCGCTGATCGACCTCGTGGTGTTCGGCCGCGCGGCGGCGATCCGGGCCGGACAGGTCGTGGATGCGGCGGCGCCGGTCCCGGCCGCGAACAAGGCTTCCATCGACAAGGCGCTGGAGCGGTTCGACGGGCTGCGCCACGCGAAAGGCTCGGTGCCGACTGCCGATCTGCGGCTCGAGATGCAGAAGACCATGCAGGCTGACGCGGCGGTGTTCCGGACAGACAAGACCCTCGCCGAAGGGGTGGAGAAGATGTACGCCGTCGCGGCGAAGCTCGACGACCTCTCCGTCACCGACCGGAGCCTCGTCTGGAACAGCGATCTGATGGAGACGCTGGAACTCACCAACCTGATGCCGAACGCCCTGGCGACCATCGTCGCCGCCGAGGCGCGGAAGGAGAGCCGCGGGGCGCATGCGCATGAGGATTACCCGTCGCGCGACGACGACGAGTGGCGCAAGCATTCGCTGGCCCTGGTGGGCGAGAAGGTGAAACTGGATTACCGGCCGGTGCATCTCGACCCGCTGACGGGGCACAACGAGGGCGGGATCGACCTGAAGAAGATCGCACCGAAGGCGCGGGTCTATTGAGGGGCCTCGGTCTCATGGCGCTGGTTGTGCTCGCCGCCTGCGACACGCCGGTGGGCACCGCGGTGGCGCGGGAATCGGCGCGGGCGGTGGTGAACGACGTGGTCGAGACCCGTTTTCCCGGCGTGCCGATCACGCCGGTGACCGATTGCATCATCGACAACGCGTCGGGCTCGGAAATCGTTTCGATCGCGGCCGACGCGGTGGCGCGGACGCCGTCGCCGGAAACCGTGCAGCTCGTGATCGACATCGCGCGGCGGCCGGACACCATTCAATGCTTCGTCGAGGATGCCGGGCCGCTGGTGCTGCCCCGGATCCTGGCAGGTGCAGTCTAGAGGTAGCGACATGGTCGAATTCGTCCTTCCGAAGAACTCCCGGATCGTCACCGGCAAGACCTGGCCGAAGCCCGAGGGCGCCCGGAACCTGCGCACGTTCAAGATCTATCGCTGGAACCCCGATGACGGGGAGAACCCGCGGGTCGACACCTATTTCGTCGACATGGACACCTGCGGGCCGATGGTTCTCGACGCGCTGATCAAGATCAAGAACGAGATCGACCCGACGCTGACCTTCCGCCGCTCCTGCCGCGAGGGGATCTGCGGCTCCTGCGCGATGAATATCGACGGCATCAACACTCTGGCCTGCATCTATGGCATGGACGAGATCAAGGGCGACGTGAAGATCTACCCGCTGCCGCATATGGAGGTGGTGAAGGACCTGATCCCGGACCTTACGCATTTCTACGCCCAGCATGCCTCGGTGATGCCCTGGCTCGAGACCGCGACCTCGCGGCCCGAGCATGAGTGGCGGCAGTCGATCGAGGACCGCAGGAAGCTCGACGGGCTGTATGAATGCGTGATGTGCGCCTCCTGTTCCACCTCCTGCCCGAGCTACTGGTGGAACGGCGACCGCTATCTAGGCCCCGCCGCACTGCTGCATGCCTATCGCTGGATCATCGACAGCCGCGACGAGGCGACCGGCGAGCGGCTCGATGACCTGGAAGATCCGTTCAAGCTCTACCGCTGCCACACGATCATGAACTGCGCGAAAACCTGCCCCAAGGGGTTGAACCCGGCCAAGGCCATCGCGGAGATCAAGAAGATGATGGTCGAGCGGATGGTGTGAGCCTGCCGGGTTCAGCTTGCCATCGCGTCTTCGTAGTCGGGCCTTGCCAAGCGTAGAAGGTCGGCGGCGAGCCAAATTGTCGGATAGGTGTTCGAAACCTCTGTGAGGATGCCGAGCGAACCGAGTTGGCGGATCAGCGTTCGAGCCGCCGCATCGGTGACACCGGTCCACTCAACGACATTGCTTGCTCGTACGAACGGCTGCTCGAACAACCTGTCGATGACGACGCCGAGATTGGCGCTGCGTGAGATCTTCCGCGCGCGGCCCTGGTAGTCCGACTGGAGATCGAGAAGACGGTCGATCGTGCCAACGGTACGGGTGCATGAGGCAACCAGAACCTCGAAGAAGTAGCCGATCCAGCCTTCCCACGCGCTGTTCGCCGATACATGGTAGAGGCGGTCGATATATTCGTCTTTCCGACGTTCGATTTCAGGGCTCATGTAGAGGGCCGGGATGTCCAAAAGGCCCGTTTGTACAGCCATGAGTGAGATCAGCATGCGCCCGATGCGCCCGTTTCCATCGGCGAAAGGATGGATCGTCTCGATTTGGTAATGCGCGAGCGCAAGGTCGATGAGCCCTTGCGACTGCTCCGGCTGCGGCCGGTTCAGATACTTTTCGAACGCGGCCATACAGGCCTCGGTTTCTTTCGGCGGAGGCGGTATAAAGCGGGCATCGCGGATCGATGTGCCGCCGATCATGTTCTGATCTCGGGCATATTCTCCGGGCTGTTTGTCGCGACCACGAGCGCGATGAACGCCGTCGAGCAGGATGCGGTGCGTGCCCTTGAGGAGACGCCCGGAAAGCGGCAGGGTCTTGAGTTCGCGCGATGCCCAGCGAAGCGCGCGTTTGTAGTTTGCAACTTCGATGGCGTCCGAGGTGGGGTTGGTTGCGATCCCCGCATCGGCGAGCGCGAGTTCGTCGGCCGTGGTGAAGGTGCCTTCCATCGCAGAGGAGGTCTGGGCCTCAAGCCTTTGCAGCGGGCTTATCAGGATGTCGGGATTGGCGAGACGGCGACAGGCGCCTCGAAGTTCGCCCATGGCCGCCCTTGCGTCGGCAAGCGCGAAGGCTAGCTTGCCGAGATCGAGTTCTGGAGGCAGTGGATCGGGAACGAAAGCCCGTTCGTCGTAGACCGTGGGGATGAGATGCCCGCTCGCACCTTCGGCAAAGTCTTCGTATCGCACTTCATAGCTTTCTTGGGTTTCGCGCCGCACTCTATAGCGTATCCGGCGTTTACTATAAAGTGCCGCGCGAGGATTGTAGTTTGCTACAAAACTTGTAACGCGGCGCCATGCCCATCCTTCTCCTGATCCTCCTCGTCGGCGTGCTTGCCTGTCTCTGGTGGCGGCGACGTACTACCACGCTGACGCGGAACTGCCGGTGGCGGCAGGACCGGGTGCGGGGGCTCTGGCGTTGCGCCTTTTGCGGGGCGGAACGCGCGGGCGACGAGGCGCCGCGCGACTGCCTGCGTCAGCAGTAGCGTTCCGGGCCGACCGCCTGGGCATCGCTGTATCGGTCTCCGGCGGCCCAGCCCGGCGGCAGCAGCCTGTCGATCTCGGCGCGGTCCGTATCGGTGAAGACGATCTCGTCCGCGCCGGCCCAGTCGGCGAGATGCGCGGCGGTGCGAGTGCCGGGGATCGGGATCAGGTGGTCGCCCCGGTCGAGGATCCAGGCGAGGGCAGCGGCGGGGACGGTCCATCCGCGCGCCTGGCAGAAGGCGCGGAATGGCTCGAAGGATTTCAGATTGCGGCTCAGGTTGGGTTCCTGCCAGCGCGGGATGCCCGCGCGGAAATCGCCCTTGCCCATACGGTCAGGCGTGATGGGCCTTTCGCTGAAGAAGCCGCGCGCCACGGGCGAGAAGGGCACGAAAGCGATGCCAAGTTCGGCGCAGGTGCGGATCACGCCGAGCTCGGGCAGGCGGGTCCAGAGCGAGTATTCATTCTGCACGGCGCGGCAGGGATGGATGGCATGGGCGCGGCGGATCGTGTCGGGAGCGACTTCGGAGAGGCCGTAGCCGCCGATGAGACCCTCCTCGGTCAGGCGGGCGAGGGTTTCCGCGACCTCCTCGATCGGGCGGTCCGGCTCGCGACGGTGGATATAGAAGAGGTCGACTCTGTCGCGACCGAGGCGGGTGAGCGAGGCTTCGAGTTCCGACCGCAGATGATCCGCCGAATTGTCGAAGCGGCGGGGCGGGCCCGGGACGATGGCGGCCTTGGTGGCGATCACCGGGCTGGCGCCGGTGGCACGGAGGTAATTGCCGATCACCGTTTCGGAACGACCCATGCCGTAGACATTGGCCGTGTCCCAGAAATCGATGCCGGCGGCGCGGGCGGCATCGAGGCAGGCATGGCTGGTTTCCTCATCGGTCTCGCCGAAGAAGCCGGCAAAGCTCATGCAGCCGAGGCCGATGGCGCCGACCATCGGGCCGCCGCGTCCGAGTTGGCGCTTTTTCACGTCAGTCTCCCGTGAAGGCGGCTTCGAGGGCGATCTCGACCATGTCGCCGAAGCTGGTCTCGCGATCGGCGGAGGGTAGCGCGTCGCCGGTGAGGAGATGGTCGGAGACGGTGAGGACGGCGAGCGCTCGAACACCGTGGCGGGCCGCGAGGATGTAAAGCTCGGCCGCCTCCATCTCGACACCGAGGATGCCGTGCCGGGTCATCTGCTCGTTGAGGTCGGGCCGTTCGTCGTAGAACACGTCGGAGGAATGGATCCCGCCCACATGTGTCGGGACCCCCCGTCGTTCCGCCGCGTCGGCGGCGGCGCGGAGGAGGGGATAATCGGCGGAGGGCGCGAAGTTCAACTCGCGGAAGATGCCGCGCGAGGGGGTCGAGAGCGTGGAGGAGGTCATGGCGAGGATCAGGTCGCGGACCTTCACGGCCTCCTGCATCGCGCCGCAGGAGCCGATGCGGATCAGCGTCTTGGCGCCATAGTCGCGGATCAGCTCGTTTGCGTAGATCGAGAGCGACGGCATGCCCATGCCGCTGCCGTGGATAGTGACGCGGTGCCCCTTCCAGGTTCCGGTGAAGCCCAGCATTCCACGCACCTGGTTCACGCAGGCGGCATTGTCGAGGAAGGTCTCGGCCGCCCATTTCGCGCGATAGGGGTCGCCGGGCAAAAGCACGGTTTCGGCGATCTCGCCGGGTGCGGCACCGATATGGATTGTCATGGGGTCCCTCGCGTTCCTGGGTCGCCGCGATCTTAGCGGCCGGAGCGGGGAGGGAAAGGGGCGGGCAGCGGTATGGTGGCCCGCTGCCCGACTGGAATCAGACTGCGAGCGTCTTCGGATCCACGCCGGCGGCGATCGCTTCCTTGTACCAGGCCGGCTGGCGGCCACGGCCGCTCCAGGTGTCGCTCGGGTTGGCCGGGTTCTTGTATTTCGCCGGGGCTGCGGCCTTCTTGGCCCCGCCCTTGGACGCGCCAAGAAGCTCGTTCAGCGAAAAGCCGTGTTTCTTCGCTGCAGCTTCCGCCGCCTCGCGCGCCGCGTCACGCTTGCCTTTTTCGCGCGATTTCAGCTCTTTTTCGATATCGGTGCTGAGTTTCGCGAGTTCTTTTTCGCTCAGTTTCGTCAGGTCAGTCGGCATGGGGGATCTCCTGGTTCCGTGCGGAGACCGTTACGCGCTAATTTCCAGAAAATCAAATCACCAATTTCGGGAGGTTATTCGGCGGCGTGAGCCTGCCGATCCACCAGTTCGACGATATCGAGCATGATCGTGTTCATCTCGAAATCCTTCGGCGTATAGACACGAGCTATTCCCATCGCCTGCATTCGCCGCGCGTCTTCGTCGGGGATAATGCCGCCCACAATCACAGGAATTTCAGATAGTCCTTCCGCTCGCATCAGGCGCATAAATTCCTCGACCAGAGGAATGTGACTGCCCGAAAGAATGGAAAGGCCGACGACATGGACATTTCCTTCTCTCGCGGCGTTAACGATTTCCTGCGGCGTCAGGCGAATGCCGTCGTAAACGATGTCGATGCCGCAATCGCGGGCACGCGCGGCGATCTGCTCGGCGCCGTTGGAATGGCCGTCGAGGCCGGGTTTGCCGACCAGGAACTTCAGGCGGCGGCCTAGACGGTCGGAAATGGCATCGACCGCGGCACGGATATCGTCGAGCCCTTCGGTGCGGTTCGAGGGCGCGCGCGCGACGCCGGTGGGCGCGCGGTAGCGTCCGAAGGCGGAGCGCACCACGTCGCCCCATTCGCCGGTCGTGACGCCGGCTCTGGCGGCCTCGATGGAGGCGGGCATAATGTTCGCGCCGGTGACCGCGGCCTGGCGGAGTTTTCCAAGCGCGGCTTCGACTTGCGCCGCGTCGCGGCCGGCGCGCCAGGCGTCGAGCCGGGAAATCTGGTCGGCCTCCGCCGCGGGGTCGGCGACCATGATCGCCTCGGGGCCGGAGGTCAGCGGGCTTGGCTCGGCCTCTTGATATCGGTTCACGCCGACCACCGTTGTCGCGCCGGTTTCGATCCGGGCGATGCGTTCGGAATTCATCTCCACGAGGCGCGATTTCATGTATTCGATTGCCGCGATGGCGCCGCCCATCCCGTCGATCTGGGCAAGCTCGGCGCGGGCGCCTTCCTTCAATTCGAGGACTTTCTTCTCGATAGCGGGGTTGCCGTCGAAAAGATCGTCATATTCGAGAAGGTCGGTCTCAAAGGCCAGGATCTGCTGCATCCGGAGCGACCATTGCTGGTCCCATGGCCGGGGCAGGCCGAGCGCCTCGTTCCAGGCCGGAAGTTGCACGGCGCGGGCACGGGCCTTTTTCGAGAGCGTGACCGCGAGCATTTCGAGCAGGATGCGATAGACGTTGTTTTCCGGCTGCTGTTCGGTGAGGCCGAGCGAGTTGACCTGCACGCCATAGCGGAAACGTCGGTATTTCGGGTCTTCGACGCCGTAGCGCGTTTCGCAGATCTCGTCCCAGAGATCGACGAAGGCGCGCATCTTGCAAAGTTCGGTGACGAAGCGGATGCCGGCGTTCACGAAGAAGGAGATGCGGCCGACCATTTCCGGGAAATGCTCGGCGGGAACTTTCTTTTGCAGATCGTCGAGCACCGCCGTCGCCGTGGCGAGCGCGAAGGCGAGTTCCTGTTCCGGCGTCGCGCCGGCTTCCTGCAGGTGATAGGAACAGACATTCATCGGGTTCCATCTCGGGAGATGCTCGCGCGTGTAGGCGGCGACATCGGTGATCATCCGGAGCGACGGTTCGGGCGGGCAGACATAGGTGCCGCGCGACAGGTATTCCTTGATGATGTCGTTCTGCACGGTGCCCTGGAGCCTCGAGACATCGGCACCCTGTTCCTCGGCCACGGCGATATAGAGCGCCAGGAGCCAGGGCGCGGTGGCGTTGATCGTCATCGAGGTGTTCATCTGTTCGAGCGGGATCCCGTCGAACAGCATCCGCATGTCGCCCAGATGCGCGACGGGCACGCCGACCTTGCCGACCTCGCCGCGTGCAAGTTCGTGATCGCTGTCGTAGCCGGTCTGCGTGGGCAGGTCGAAGGCGACGGAGAGACCGGTCTGTCCCTTGGCGAGATTGGCCAGATAGAGCGCGTTCGAGGCCTTGGCGGTGGAGTGGCCGGCATAGGTGCGGAACAGCCAGGGGCGGTCTTTCGGCGGCTGTGACATGGTGCGGGTCTCCGAGATTGCGGCAATATTATTGCGTTTGGATGTTGATATGGAAAACATTGTGCCATTGTCAATTCGCCGCGTTGCAGCATGGCGGATTTGTTTGCCGGAAGGGGGCCGGGCCGGGTGGCGGCACGGCGGTGTACAGGTTGTGTACGGGTTGTGTACGGGTTGTGCCTGCGCTTCGCCGTTTACCCCGGCCGGGGAAGTTGCAAAGCTCGGTTCATGACAAGCACCGTGCAACTGCCGCTCTGGCTGTTCATTCTGATCCTGATCTTCGCGACGGTGACCTTCGCGTCGCATTTCCTGTTCCCATCGGTGCGCTGGTTCCTGCGGCGCCGGGCGGAGCGGCTGGTGGAGGAGTTGAACAAGCGGCTGGAGCGGCCGATCGAGCCGTTCAAGCTGGCGCGGCGGACTGACACGATCCAGCGCCTGATTTACGATCCGGAGGTCGTTAAGGCGGTGACCGAACATGCCGCCGCGACCCGCGTGCGCGAGGACGTGGCCTTCGAGACGGCGAAACGCTACGCGCGGGAGATCGTGCCGGGCTTCAGCGCGCAGGCCTATTTCGGCTTTGCGACACGGGCGGCGCGCTGGCTGTCGAAGAAACTCTTCACCGTGCGGCTGGGGCGCTACGACGCTGCCCAGCAGGCGGCGATCGGGTCTGACGCGACGGTGGTCTATGTGATGAACCACCGCTCGAACATGGACTATGTGCTGGTCACCTATCTGATCGCGAACCGGGCGGCGCTGTCCTATGCAGTGGGCGAATGGGCACGGATCTGGCCGCTCCAGCCGCTGATCCGGGCGCTGGGCGGCTATTTCATCCGTCGTCGGTCGCGCAACGCGCTCTATCGCAAGGTGCTGGCGCGCTATGTGCAGATGGCGACGCAGGCGGGGGTGGCGCAGGCGATTTTCCCCGAGGGCGGGCTGAGCCAGGACGGGCGGGTGCATCAGCCGAAGCTGGGTTTGCTGAGCTATATCGTCTCGGAATTCGATCCGGGGGGGCGCGACGTCGTGTTCGTGCCGGTAGCGTTGAACTACGATCGGGTGATCGAGGATACGCTGCTGATCGAGGCGCGGCGCAAGGGCGAGAAACGCTATCGCGGGACGATCCCGTCGGCCACGGCCTTTACCATGCGCTATATCGCGCGGCGGTTCACCCATAGGGCCCAGCGGTTCGGGACGGCGGCCGTTTCGTTCGGCGAACCGCTGTCGCTCGCGTCCTTCGGGCCGGACCGGGATGCGACCGACGTCGCACGCGAGCTGATGGGCCGGATCGGGCGGGTGATGCCGGTGCTGCCCGTGCCGCTGGTGTCGTCTCTGCTGATCGGGACCGAAGGGGAGGTGGAGGAAACGGACCTGCTGGAGCAACTGCGTGACCGGCTCGGCGTGCTTGCGGAGGACGGCGCGGTGATCCTCCTGCCCTCGGACGATCCGGCCGAGACGTTGGAGACCGGCCTAGCGCATCTGGCGCTTCGGAAGATCGTGGCGCGGGAGAACGGACGGGTGCAGGTACGGCCGGAGCGCGCCGACCTCGTGGCATTCTATGCCGCATCCATTTCACGGCTGGGCAAGGGCGCGCCACCGTTGCCGCACATAGATGTGGGGGAGTCGATTGAGACATAAAGTTTCAATATATACCCCAAAAGTATTTGCATTATTACCTTGTGCCGATTACGCATCTGCGAAAGGCGCGCGATTCTGCAGCGCGGCGGAACGATGGAGACAGCGATGGCACTGGATACGAAGGCCCCTCCGATGACGACAAGCTACGATGCGACCGAGAAGGACCTCTACGAAGTGGGCGAGTTGCCGCCTCTCGGCCATGTGCCGGCGCAGATGCATGCTTGGGCGATCCGCCGCGAGCGCCACGGGGAGCCGGCTACGGCGATGCAGAAGGAAGTGGTCGGCACGCCTTCGATCGACAGCCACGAAGTGCTGATCCTCGTGATGGCGGCGGGCGTGAACTATAACGGTGTCTGGGCCGCCTTGGGGACGCCGATCAGCCCGTTCGACGGGCACGGGGAGCCCTATCACATCGCGGGCTCCGACGCGGCAGGCATCGTCTGGGCGGTCGGCGACAAGGTCACGCGCTGGAAGGTGGGCGACGAGGTCGTGGTGCACTGCAACCAGGACGATGGCGACGACGAGGAGTGCAACGGCGGCGATCCCATGTTCTCCACATCCCAGCGGATCTGGGGCTACGAGACCCCGGACGGCTCCTTCGCCCAGTTCTGTCGGGTGCAGTCGCAGCAACTGATGCCGCGGCCGAAGCATCTGACCTGGGAGGAGTCGGCCTGCTACACGCTGACGCTGGCCACCGCCTACCGGATGCTGTTCGGCCACGAGCCGCACGATCTCAAGCCGGGCCAGAACGTGCTGGTCTGGGGCGCCTCGGGTGGGCTCGGCTCCTATGCGATCCAGTTGATCAACACCGCGGGTGCGAACGCGATCGGCGTGATCTCGGAAGAGGACAAGCGCGACTTCGTCATGGGGCTGGGCGCCAAGGGTGTGATCAACCGCAAGGACTTCAACTGCTGGGGTCAGCTCCCGAAGGTGAACACGCCGGAATACAAGGAATGGTTCAACGAGGCGCGGAAGTTCGGCAAGGCGATATGGGAGATCACCGGCAAGGGTGTGAATGTCGACATGGTGTTCGAGCATCCGGGCGAGGCGACGTTCCCGGTGTCGACCTTCGTGGTGAAGAAGGGCGGCATGGTGGTGATCTGCGCCGGCACGACCGGATACAACCTGACCTTCGACGTGCGTTACATGTGGATGCACCAGAAGCGGCTTCAGGGCAGCCACTTCGCGCATCTGAAACAGGCATCTTCGGCGAACAAGCTGATGCTCGAGCGGCGACTCGACCCATGCATGTCGGAAGTGTTCCCCTGGGATCAGCTCCCGGACGCGCATATGAAGATGTTGAAGAACGAGCACAAGCCGGGCAACATGTCGGTGCTCGTCCAGGCGCCGCGGACCGGGCTCAGAACCGTCGAGGATGTGATCGAGGCGAGCCCCTATCACAACGGTTGATTCGAACCCGATTTCGCGCCTCCGTCGCCCCCGGATTTCGGGGGCGAACTCGTTCCGAGACGTGGAATCAACGGGCTGCAGGAAGCCTTCTCGCTATTTTTGGGGAGTTGTTTTCCGTGAATGGTTCGACGGATCCTTGTCGTGCTAAAGTTGTGTTAATGAATTGTTAACAACTTGATCCGAGGCTGGCATGGCGAACGACTGGATACTGCACGTGATCGAGGATCTGCGGCGTTTTGCGGACATGAACGACATGTCGCAACTGTCGAAGCAACTTGGAATTGCTGCGTGTGTCGCGACACGCGAGCTGGGAAAAGACCGGCAGAAAAAGCCGGTGGGGACGATGGTTGATGCCGGAGTTGGTGGAGCCGTTTCTAGACAACTTGCAACAGGTCAGGACGCTTGACGAACTGACCCGGCATATCGTCGAACTGCGGGATACGCTGGATGTCGAGCACGTTGTCTACCATTCGGTCAACAGCACCGGCGAACAATATGCGGCGCTGACCTATTCGGACGAATGGGTCGAACGGTACCTCGACAAGAACTACGCACGCATCGATCCCGTGGTCCAGGGCTGCTATCGGCGGTTCGTTCCGGTGGACTGGAAGGCGCTCGACTGGTCCGGGAAACAGCAACGCGACTTCATGGCGGAGGCGATAGATGCCGGTGTCGGCAATCAAGGCTTCTCGCTTCCGATCCGGGGCCCGAACGGGCAGTTCGCCTGTTTCACCGTCAATCATCGCAGCAGTGACGACCAATGGGAGAAATATACCCGCGAAAACATGCGGGCGGTGATCCTCGCGGCTCATTTCGTGAATCAGAAAGCGCTGGAGATCGAGCGGGGGACAGACCTGGTGGACCAGAAGAGCCTGTCTCCACGAGAGGTCGACACGCTGAGGCTTCTTGCCATGGGGTACAGCCGTGCCCAGGCTTCTGATGCACTTTCGATTTCCGAGCATACACTCCGGGTCTACCTTGAAAGCGCCCGTTTCAAGCTCGGCGCCTCGAACACGACCCATGCGGTGGCCCGCGCCTTGTCGCTCGGGCTGATCGTCATCTAAAACTTTAAAAAATCGACCTTTAAGTAAAGACTTCAAGAACGTTCGCGGTATCTGCGCGGCGTTAACCAACTTCCGTTCTGATCGTTCACAGGTGATCGAACGGAGGTTGCATGATCCGGTATCTAAGCTCCTGTGAGCTTTCCCACTTCCCCAAGCTTCAGAAAACCATGTTCCGGGACCGCGCCGCGCAGTTCGTCAAGCGGCTGGGCTGGAGCATCTCGGTGAACGACGACGGCGAAGAGCGGGACCAGTACGATATTCTGAACCCGACCTACGTGATCTGGGAGAACCGCGACGGGAGCCATGGCGGCTCGATGCGGTTCCTGCCGACCACGGGCCGCACCATGGTGGAGGAGCATTTCCTGCACCTGACCGGCGGTGTGGCGTTCAAGAGCCCGAAGGTCTGGGAATGCACCCGGTTCTGCCTGGCTCCCGGCGCGGGTGCGAATGTGGCGCCGGCACTGATGCTTGGGGGGATGGAACTGGGCCTCGGTCTCGGGCTGAAACAGGCGATCGGTGTGTTCGATACGCGGATGACGCGGATCTACCGCCGGCTGGGCTGGCCGCCGAACGTGCTCGGCACCGAGGGCGCAGGGCGTGCGGCGATCTCGGCCGGGATATGGAACTACGACCGGATGCTGCGGCCGGGCCTCCTGCAGCGGGCGGGAATTCCGTCGGAGCTTTCGAGCGCCTGGTTCGAGCGCTCCTACGAGGGCATGTCGGAACTGGCCGAAGCCGTCTGATCCCGCTGGCCCCGGCGGGCCGGCGCGCGTAGGGTCGGGCACATGTCCGTGCCCGCCCTCGCCCTTTCCGATGATCAGGCCGAAGCCTACGACCTTGTCTCCGAGGTCCTGCGCGAGGCGGGGATCGACCTCGACAATGGCGTGGCGACCCCCAGGGCGGGCCAGCGGGAACAGGTGCTCGCGGTTCTCGGCAAGGCGGGGACCGGCAAGACGTTGCTCCTGGCGGAGCTGTCAAGGGGGCTCGCCGAGGCGGGTGTGGAGACGATCTCGGGTGACTACGAGAGCCGCCGAGCCAAGACGCACCGGACGCTGGCGATCCTGGCGCCGACCAACAAGGCGGCGAGCGTGCTCCGCGCCCGCGGCGTGCCGGCGACGACCATCCACCGGATCATCTACACGCCTGTCTACGATCCCGAGTTCGAGAAGGTTGCGGAATGGCTCGCCGGCGAGGGTGAGCGTCCAGTGATCGCGGCGCTGACGGATGCGGCGCTCGACCGGGCCAAGGCTTTCTTCGACAGGCAAGGATCGGTGCCCGGCGCCCTGGCGGCTGCGGGGCTGCGCGGCTCGGACTTCATTACCGGCTGGAAGCGGCGCGAAGACCCTCTGGATATTGGCTTCATCGACGAATCCTCGATGCTGGACGAACGCCAGTTCGCGGATCTGAAGGAGATCTTCCCGACGCTGATCCTGTTCGGCGACCCGGCGCAGCTCGCGCCGGTGAACCAGTCGGGTTCGATGGTGTTCGAAGCGCTGCCCGAGGCGCGGCGGTTGTCGCTGAGCCGGGTGCACCGCCAGGATGCGGGCAACCCGATCCTCGATCTCGCCCATGCGCTGGGAGATGCGGAACTGAGCTTCGAGCGGTTCGAGCAGATGGTCGAAGACGCCGCGAAAAAGGATTCGCGGGTCGTTCTGGCCGAGCGTGTGGATGCCGACCTGATGGCGCGCTCGCCGGTGCTGGTGTGGCGGAACGCGACGCGGATCCGGCTGATCCAGGCGTTCCGGGCCGCCCATGGCGCGACGCTGGAGGCACTCCTGCCGGGCGAGCCGCTGATCTGCGACGGGATCGAGCTGCCCTTGAAGCACCGCAAGCGGCGGATCGAGCTGGAGACGCGGGGGCTGATCAAGGGCGCGCAGGCGATCTATCTGGGGCCGGGGCGGCGGAGCGGATTCTCCCGGCTGCATCTCGTCGGCGCGGACGATCCGCAGATCTCGGTCGCCTCGATCGTCAAGATCGAGGTGCCGGGCGAGGAGGAGCCGTTCATCCCCTATGCCGCGACGATGGGCGCGGCGTTCCTGCACGGCGCGGCGGTGACGATTCACAAGGCACAGGGCTCCCAATGGGAGGATGTGCAGGTCTTTGCGCCCGATCTTTACGCAGCGGCGCGGGCCGGGCGGGTCGAGGCGGGGATCCCGCTCTGGAAGCGGCTGGCCTATGTGGCGATCACCCGGGCTTCGGAGCGGCTGCTTTGGGTTACGCGCTACCGACTGGCGCGGCCGCAGCAAGCGCTGACCACCGACGACCTGGAAGCGGGGGCGCCGCTGGCGCTCCAGAGCGAGGAGGCGGAGGGGTGACCCGTGCGGATGGCGGAAATGTTGCTCGAGCGAATGTGCATTTCACGCCGATGATGGCGACGAAGGTGCCGTGTATCGGCCGGGGGTGAGAAATGGAAACGGACGAGAAACTGGACAAGGCGATTGCCCGTCATCAGGAGGGGGATCTCGACGGGGCCGGCGCGGTCTACGAGGCGATCCTGAAGGACGATCCGGAGAACCATCGGGCATTGTCGGCCTCGGCAATCCTGGCGCATCAACGCGGCAAGAGCGACGAGGCGATCGGTCTTCTGGAGCGTGCCATTGCCGCGGCGCCGACCGAGGCGGGCTACCACAACAACCTGGGCAATATCTACCGCCGCAAGGCACGGCCGGAAAAGGCGCTGGAATGCTATCGCAAGGCCGCGGCGCTGGAACCGACCAATGTCGAGACCCTGTGCAATGTGGGCTCGCTCTGCCGCCGGCTGTCGCTGAACGAGGATGCGCGGGAGATCTTCGAGACGGTGAAGAAGCTGGCGCCGGACCATCCGGAGACCAACCATAATCTGGCGCTTGTCTATGCCTCGCTCGACATGGAGAAGGAGGCGCTCGACTGCATCGAGGCCTGCCATGCCGAGGGCGTGCCGCGGGAGCTGGTGCCCACCTATCACGCGCGGGTTCTGACCCGGTTCGGGCGGCGCGACGCGGCGATTGCACTCCTCGAACGATGCCTCGCCGCGCGGCCCGACGACCCGGAAATTTCCTACGAGCTGACCGCAATGAAGGGCGAGTTGGGCGCGCGGGCGCCCGACGACTATGTGCGCAAGCATTTCGATGGATTCGCGGAGGGGTTCGACAGCCAGTTGGCATCGCTCGACTATAGCGCGCCGAAGCTCGTTGGCGATCTGGCGACGACCCTGATCGGTGAACACAAGCTGCGGCTGATCCTTGATCTCGGCTGCGGCACGGGCCTTGTGGGCCCCTATCTGCGGCCGCTTTGCGAGCAACTCGTCGGGGTCGATCTGTCACGCGGGATGCTGCGCTTTGCCGAGGCGCGGAAGATCTATGACGACCTTGTCGAGATGGAACTCACACAGGCCCTGCAGGAGGCGCCGGAGCGGGCGTTCGACCTGGCGACGGCGGCCGACACCCTCTGCTATTTCGGCGATCTTGGCGGAGTGTTCACCGGGCTCGCGCGCGCGCTTCGGCCGGGTGGTGCCTTCATCGGCACGGTCGAGTGGCACGAGGGTGACGAAGGTCCGAAGATCCTCGACAGCGGGCGCTACAGCCATTCCGAGGCCTATGTTCAGGCCACCGCCGAAAGCGCCGGGCTGGCGATGCGTATCGCGCAGATCCACGATCTTCGCATGGAGTTCGGGTTTCCGGTCAAGGGGCTGGTCTTCGCGTTGGAAAACCCTGCGGGTCACTGACCGCGGATGTAGCGGAAGAAGGCCGAGGCGCTCCAGCCGGCGAGGATCGCCAGCGAGAGAGCGAGCACGCCATAGGCCCATGGAACTTCGCGCGAGAGATTGTAGAGAAACCGTTCGAGCCCGACCTTGGTGACGTGGATCACCTCTTCGTGGGTGTCGATC
Source organism: Paracoccaceae bacterium (assembly GCA_003605175.1). Taxonomy (GTDB): domain Bacteria; phylum Pseudomonadota; class Alphaproteobacteria; order Rhodobacterales; family Rhodobacteraceae; genus Ovoidimarina. Next base: position 264,588 of record QWDA01000003.1, read on the forward strand.
ACGCGGCCATTCCGGGTCAGAAGGAAGCGTGCGGTATAGTTTCCCTCGGTCAGGTTGGCCGGGAGTTCGATCGAGGTTTCGAACAGCGTCGCCTCGGTGAGCGTCACAGCGCCGATCCGGGTCTGATAAAGATCCTGCCGCTCCCGGATGCGGATCAGCGCGTCGGTGAAGCTCCCGGCGTCCACGATCCCGCGCGGCGCTCCCACCGAGCGGATTGCGCGATTGACTGAGACCTTGTTGCGCAGATCCTCGACCTCGCTCAGGGAGGCTGGCCAATCGGCCGAGGTGGCCACGGCATAGAACGACGGGGCGCGGTCGACGGTCACGGATTCGGTGTTGATCCAGATCCCGAAGCGGCGGTCCTTCTTGCGGACGACGAGCGGTGTGGATGGGCCGGCAATCGTGACGATCACCTGAAGCGGATCCTCCGGGATCGCTTCCTCGCGCTTGACCGCGCCGAAGATGAGAATGGTCGAGCCGCGGAAATCGGTGGAGATCGCGACGCGCGTCTGGCTCAGGCCCGCGAGCACCTCTTCCGCCGCGGATGCGGGCGCCGCGAAGGCGAGGGCGAGAAAGAGGGCGAGCCTGCGCATCAATGCTCTCCGACCGGGCCGACCGAATAGAGTTCGGCGGGCATGATCAGGAGATCGAGCGCGATCTTGAGACAGACGGCGAGGACGAGGACGGCGAGCCAGAGCCGAAGCTGCTCGGCCCTGAGGCGGGCGCCGATCACGGTGCCGATCTGCGCGCCGACCACGCCGCCCACCAGCAGGAGCACGGCCAGCACGATATCGACCGAGTGGTTGGTCATCGCGTGCATCATCGAGGTGAAGGCAGCGACGAAGATGATCTGGAAGAGCGAGGTGCCGACCACCACCTTGGTGGGCATGCCGAGGATATAGATCATCGCGGGCAGCATGATGAAGCCGCCGCCCACCCCCATTACCGCCGCCAGAATGCCCACCAGGAGGCCGACGAGGAGCGGCGGGATGACAGAGATGTAGAGGCCCGAGGTCCGGAACTTGATCTTGATCGGCAGGTTGTGGACCCAGTTGTGCTTTTTCCGGACCGGGCGCGCTCCGGTCCGGGTCTTGCGGATCGTGTTGAGCCCTTCGATCAGCATCAGGAGGCCGATCACGCCGAGGAACAGGACGTAGGTGAGGCTGACGAAGAGATCGACCTGGCCGATGGCGCGGAGAAGCGCGAAGACCTGCACGCCGATCGCCGAGCCGACGAGGCCGCCGCCGAGAAGGACGCCGCCCATCCGGATGTCCACGGTCCTGCGTTTCAGATGCGCGAGGACGCCGGAAACGGAGGAAGCGACGATCTGGCTCGACTGCGAGGCGACGGCCACCGAGGGCGGGATTCCGATGAAGAACAGGAGCGGCGTCAGGAGGAAGCCGCCGCCCACCCCGAACATGCCCGAGAGGATGCCGACCAGGCCGCCGAGGCCGAGCAGCATCAGCGCGTTGACGGATACCTCGGCGATCGGGAGGTAGATTTGCATGGACTACTCGTGGCCTCGTACCTGTCCTTTACAGAAAGGCCCGGCAAGGTGGTAGCCCCCGGCGGAAATCGCCCGCTGCCGGATGGCGCCCGGTCAGCGCTCCTTCACATAGGGCTCGCCGCCCGCGCGCGGCGGGATCGCCCGGCCGACAAAGCCCGCGAGGATCACCACGGTCAGGATGTAGGGCAGGGCGTCCATCACCTGGACCGGGATCGTGATCAGGCCGAGATCGAGGTTCTGATAGCGGATGCCCACGGCCTGCAGAAAGCCGAACAGGAGGCAGGCGCCCATCGCGTACCACGGCCGCCATTTCGCGAAGATCAGTGCGGCGAGCGCGATATAGCCGCGGCCTGCGCTCATCTCGCGGGCAAACCCGCCCTGCAGCGCGATGGCGAGATAGGCGCCGGCGATGCCGCAGAGGAGGCCGCAGATGAAGACGGCCGTGAAACGGAGCCGCACGACCGAGATGCCGGCCGTGTCGACGGCGGCGGGGTTCTCGCCGACTGCGCGGAGCCGCAGGCCGAAGCGGGTGCGGAACAGGATCCACCAGGTGACCGGAACCGCGAGGAAAGCGACGTAGACCAGGATCGAGTGGCCGGAAACGAGCTGGGCGTAGATCGGACCGAGGATCGGGACATCCGCGAGTGGGCCGGAAAAGGGCAGGGTAATGTTGCCGAAGCGCGCGCCGCCCGAAAGTGCAGGGGTACGGCCGCCCTGTCTGAACCAGTCCTGGGCGATCAGCACGGTGAGCCCCGAGGCGAGGAAATTGATCGCGACGCCGGAAATGAGCTGGTTGCCGCGGAAGGTGATCGAGGCGAGGCCGTGGATGCCGGCGAGGACCAGAGAGGCGGCGATGCCGGCGAGAAGGCCGAGCCAGACCGAGCCGGTCATCGCGGCGATGGCGGCCGAAAAGAAGGCCGAGGCGAGCATCTTGCCTTCGAGACCGATGTCGAAGATCCCCGCGCGCTCGGAGAAGAGGCCCGCGAGGCAGGCGAGGAGGAGCGGCGTTGCGAGCCGGACGGTGGAGTCGAGGACTTGCAGGAGGGTGGGAAAATCCATCGATCAGATCCGGGACGTGGCGAGCTTGAAGGCCGCAAAGGCGAAGAGCACGCCCAGCAGGCCCTCGATCCAGCGCCGCGCGGCGAGATAGAGTGCCACGGCGGGACGGGTCGAGAAGGTGAGCGAATAGGCGGCGTGGATCACCGCCGATATGGCGACGGCGACGGCGATGAAGCAAAGCGCGACCGGGACGGGGGCGGAGCCGCCGAGCCCGATCGTGACGGTCGCGATCCAGGAGAGGGCGGCCTTGGGGTTGCTCATCTGAAGGATCAGCCCGCGCCGGTAGAGCGTTCCCGGGCTGCCCGCGAGGGCGCGCGTGGAGGGATCGCCTTTTGCCGTCGCGGCGCTGCGAAACGACCGGATGGCAAGCGAGGCCAGGTAGAGGGCGCCGTAGATCTTGATGGCGATCACAGCGCCGGCATAGGCGGCGATGAGTGCGCCAAGGCCGACGACTGTCATGGTCGACCAGAGCGCGGTTCCGGTCGCCATTCCGAGGCTCATGGCGAGGGCCGGGCGGCGACCGGAGCCCATTGCCGTGCCGACCACCGCGAGTACGTTCGGCCCCGGCGTCATCAGGGCCACGGCGTGGATGGACCAGGCCAGCACGAGGTTCGGGAACCAGTCGAAGATCATTCCGCCGCCTCCGCCGGTTTCGCCCGTTTTGCCTCGGCGCGGGCGAGACGGGCCGCGATGAACATCCGCTCGACCGGCATCCGGACCATGTTGTCGAGCGCGCCGGTGAACAGGATGACGAGCGCCTGCACGACGATGACGAGCTCGCGCGGGATGCTGGTCCAGAGCGAGAGCTCGGCGCCGCCCTGGTAGAGGAAGCCGAACAGGAGCGCGGCGAGGAAAACGCCGAACGGGTGCGACCGGCCCATCAGCGCCACGGCGATGCCGATGAAGCCTGCGCCCTCGACCGAGTTGAGCACCAGCCGCTCGGCTTCGCCCATCACATTGTTGATCGCCATGGCACCGGCGAGCGCACCCGAGATCAGCATGGCGATGACGGTGATCTTCACGGGCGAGATCCCGGCATAGACCGCCGCCGGTTCGGACTGGCCAAACGATCGGATCGCATAGCCGAGGCGCGTGTGCCAGATCAGCCACCAGACAAGGAAGCAGGCGGCGACGCCGATGAAGAAGGTGATGTTGGCCGGAGCGCCGCGGAACAGGGTGCCGCCGGTAAAGGCGAAGATGTCCTGGAAGGTTGGCAGGCTGGCGCCGGGGGGGAAGTTGCCGGAGGCGGGCTCCATCTGGCCCGCCGGTTTCAGCACATTGACCAGCATGTAGTTCAGGAGCGCCGCGCCGATGAAGTTGAACATGATCGTCGTGATGACGATATGGCTGCCGCGCTTGGCCTGGAAATAGGCGGGGATCAGCGCCCAGGCGGCGCCGAAGAGCGCGGCGGCGGTCAGCGCAACGGGAAGCGCGACGAGCCAGTGCGGCCAGTTCACGGAGAGGCAGGCCAGCGCGACGCCAAGGCCGCCGAGCGTCGCCTGGCCCTCGCCGCCGATATTGAAGAGGCGCGCATGGAACGCGACCGAGACCGCAAGGCCGGTGAACAGGAAATTCGTGGTGTAATAGAGCGTGTAGCCCCAGCCATAGGTCGAGCCAAGGGCACCGGTGATCATCGTCTCGACCGCCTCGATCGGGTTCTCGCCAATTGCCAGAATTACGAGGCCCGACAGCACGAAGGCGATGAGGAGGTTGAGAAGCGGGATCAGCGCGACATCGGCCCAGCGCGGCATCGTATCCATGTCAGTGCCCTCCGCCCACGGTTTCGAGCGCCGGCCGCCCGTTGCCTGGCGCAGAGTCCATGCCCGCCATCAGGAGCCCGAGCTCGCGTTCGTCGGTTTCGCCCGGGAGCCGCTCGCCCATGATCCGGCCGTCGAACATCACCGCGATCCGGTCGGAGAGCGACATGATCTCGTCGAGCTCGACCGAGACCAGGAGGATTGCCTTGCCGGTGTCGCGGAGCTGAACGATCCTTTGGTGGATGAACTCGATGGCCCCGATGTCGACGCCCCGTGTGGGCTGGCCGATCAGGAGTAGCTCGGGGTTCCGCTCGATCTCGCGGGCGAGGACGATCTTCTGCTGGTTTCCGCCGGAGAAGTTCTTGGCCGCGAGGAGCGGGTTTGGCGGGCGCACGTCGAAACGCTCCATCTTGCCGGCGCAATCGGCGCGGATCGCGGCGTTGTCGATGCGCCAGGGCGTGGGGTTGTAGGCCGGGTCGCCCTGATAGCCGAAGGCCACGTTCTCCCAGGCGGCGAAATCCATGATCAGGCCCAGATGCTGGCGGTCTTCGGGCACGTGGGCGATGCCCTTTGCGCGGCGCGAGCGGCCGTCGGAGAACCTGCCGGTAAGGTCGAGCTCCGTGCCGTTCAGCCGGACCGAGCCGGTCCCATGGGCGATGCCGCCGAGAACCTGGAGGAGCTCGGACTGGCCGTTCCCGGCCACACCCGCGATGCCGAGGATCTCGCCGGCGCGGACGGTGAGCGAGACGCCCTTGAGCCGCTCGACCCCGGCATGGTCGCGGACCTTGAGGTTCTCCACTTCCAGCACGGTCCCGCCGGGCGTGGCGGGTTTCTTGTCGACGCGCAGGAGCACCTTGCGGCCCACCATCAGCTCGGCGAGTTGCTCGGGGCTGGTCTCTGCGGTTTTTACGGTCGCCGTCATCTCGCCCCTGCGCATCACGCTGACCGTGTCGGTCACCTCCATGATCTCGCGCAGCTTGTGGGTGATGAGGATGATCGTCTTGCCCTGATCCTTGAGCCCGCGAAGGATGCGGAACAGGTGGTCGGCCTCCGCGGGGGTCAGGACGCCCGTGGGTTCGTCGAGGATCAGGATCTCGGCTTCGCGGTAGAGCGCCTTCAGGATCTCGACGCGCTGCTGCATGCCGACGCCGATCTCGTCGATCACCGCGTCGGGGTCGATCCGGAGTTCGTATTCGTCGGCGAGGCTCCTCAGCTCGTCGCGGGCCTTGGCGAGCGAGGGGCGCAGGAGCGCCCCGTCCTCGGCGCCGAGCACCACGTTTTCGAGAACGGTGAAGTTCTGAACCAACTTGAAATGCTGGAACACCATACCGATCCCGGCGGCGATGGCGGCCTCGGAATTCGGGATCTCGGTCTTCCGGCCCTTGATGAAGATCTCGCCCGCATCGGCCTTGTAGAAGCCGTATAGGATCGACATCAGCGTCGACTTGCCCGCGCCGTTCTCGCCGATGATCCCGTGGATCGAGCCGGGTTGCACGCGGATCGAGATGTTCTTGTTGGCCTGAACGGGTCCGAAGGCCTTGGAAATGCCTTTCAGTTCAATCGCCGGGGCGGCCGTCTCCGCCCGCCCCGTATTCTGCCCGCCCCCGGTCATTCAGAACTGAAGGTCGGGGCAGCTGTCGTCGGCCGAATAGTCGTGAACCTCGATTTCGCCCGCCTCGATCTTGGCCGCAGCATCGTAAATGCTTGCCAGCGCTTCAAACGACATCAGCTTCTCGTTGTAGCCGTCGAGCGCGATGCCGACTCCGCGGTTCGAGAGGTCCTTCACGGCCACGCCGGTTTCCAGGCCTTCGCCGGCGGTCATCGCGTCATAGACGGCGTTGTCGACCCGCTTCAGCATCGAGGTGAGCACCGAGCCCGGGTGCAGGTAGTTCTGGTTCGAGTCGACGCCGATCGAGTAGATCCCCTCGTCCGCCGCGGTCTGCAATACGCCGAGCCCGGTACCGCCGGCGGCCGCGAACACCACGTCGGCGCCCTGGCCGATCTGCGCCTTGGTAATCTCGCCGCCCTTCACCGGGTCGTTCCAGGCCGAGGGGTCGGAGCCGGTCATGTTGGCGATCACCTTGGCGTCGGGGTTCACCGCCTTCACGCCCTGGGCGTAGCCGCAGGCGAATTTCCGGATGAGCGGGATGTCCATCCCGCCGACGAAGCCCACGGTCCCCGATTTGGAGGCCATCGCCGCGGCCATGCCGACGAGGTAGGAGCCCTCGTGTTCGGAGAACAGGACCGAGAGGACGTTCGGATGCTTTTCGGGGTCGACATAGCCGTCGATGGTGACGAACTTGATGTCGGGATAATCGGGCGCCACAGTCTCGATCGGCCCGGCCATCGAGAAGCCGGTGGTGACGATCGGGTTGAATCCCTGTTCCGCAAAGCGGCGGAGGGCCTGCTCGCGCTGGGCTTCCGAGGAAAGCTCGATATCGCGGAACGAGCCGCCGGTTTCCTCGGCCCAGCGGGACGCGCCGTTGAAGGCGGCTTCGTTGAAGCTCTTGTCGAATTTCCCGCCGAGGTCGTAGATCAGCGCGGGTTCGGCCAGCGCGGCACCGGCTGCCAGCGCCAGCGTCGCCGCGGCGCCGAGAATGGATTTCATGACGGTCATGTCGGTCTCCCGGTTGTCAAGGTTTCGGGCGCTCCGGTCGTTGGTGCCGGGCCCGTGCACACGTCTGATCGCTGCCAGATCACCGGAAGATAAGGCAACGCGCGGTGGAAAGGGTCAAGTGGCGATTTCCTGGGCGTGACGTGGGGTCAGGTGAGCATCTTGCGAAGGACCAGGGCGCCCGCGGCGGGAGCATCCCTGCGCGTGTAATAGGCGGGTCTGTATCCGGCCTCCTGCCAGCCGGACCGGGCGTAGAGCGTGCGCGCCGGAGCGTTGTCCTCGGCGACTTCGAGAAAGGCGGCCGCCGCGCCGCGAGCCCCGGCCTCAGCCTCGAAGCCGGCCAGAAGCCGGGCGCCGACGCCCCGGTGCTGCGCTTCGGGGGAGACCGCGAGGGTCAGGAGTTCCGCCTCGCCCGCCACCGCGCGGCCGAGCGCGAAGCCGTCGTCGAGGCTGACCGAGAAGATGAGCGGGTCGCTTGCCAGATCCGCGAATTCGGCCTCGGACCAGGGCCGCGAGGCGGCCATCGCCGCGGCATGGATCGCCGCCATCTCTGCCGGTGTCACGGCAGGATCACCGGCGGCGCCTCCCGCGGCGGCGCGGCGTCGGCGGGACGGATGTAGAGGGGGGCAGGGCGACAGAGAGCGGCGTCAGTTCCGAATTTGACCGCGGCGGTCGTGGCTACGGCCTCCACCAATCGCCCCACCATATCGACCCGGCGATCATCCGGCGCGGAAAGCATACCAGTCAGGCCAAGGTCAATGGCTGCGACATGCGCGAAGCAATTTTCGGCCGGACCAACCACGAGGTCGAGCGGGGGCGCCATCAACTGGTGAGGCTGTGCGTGATTGGTCATGAAGGGTGCACCCTCGACGTCTCCGTCGAGAAAGGTTTGCCAATAGGTCGAGTTTCGCGGTGCGGGAAGGCAAGCGCCAACCCGTCCGCCGGGTCGTCCTGCCAATTCCACTGCCACTTCGAAGTTGCTCACACCGATCGCGGGAACGCCGAGCGAGATGGAAAGACCTCGAGCGGCACTTACGGCGATCCGGACACCCGTAAAGTTCCCGGGACCAATGCCGACCCCGATTGCATCGAGTTCCTCCCACACGGCACCTTCATCCGCCAGGACCTCCTCGAGCAAGGGAACAAGTCGTTCGGCCTGACCGCGCGCCATCTCCTCGTAGCGTTTGGCTACGATCCGGCCGTCGATAAGCAAAGCGGCCGCGCAATGCGCGGCCGAAGTATCGAAGGCGAGGATCCTCGGGCTAGGCGGCAACCGGCCGGACCTCCACGACTTCCGGGATGTAGTGCCGGAGCAGGTTTTCGATGCCCATCTTCAGGGTCAGGGTCGAGGAGGGGCAGCCGGCGCAGGCGCCCTGCATGTGGAGATAGACGATGCCACGGTCGAAGCCGTGGAAGGTGATGTCGCCGCCGTCCTGCGCCACGGCCGGGCGCACGCGGGTGTCGAGCAGTTCCTTGATCTGGCTGACGATTTGCGAATCCGGCCCGTCATGGGCGGCATGACCCGAGGAGGCGTGTGCGCCCTCGCCCTCGATGGCCGGCAGGCCGGACTGGAAATGCTCCATGATCGCACCCAGGATCGCCGGCTTGACGTGGTCCCATTCCACCGCCTCGGCCTTGGTCACGGTCACGAAATCGCTGCCGAGAAAGACGCCGGTCACGCCGTCCACGCCGAAGATCCGCGCGGCAAGCGGCGAGGACGCGCCGGCCTCCGCATTCGGGAAATCCGCCGTGCCGGTCCCGAGGACCGCCTGGCCGGGCAGGAATTTCAGGGTCGCGGGGTTCGGGGTGGATTCGGTCTGGATGAACATTGAGCGTGTCTCCGCTTGGCATCTCAATATGAGGCCCAGCGTGCCAAACGTCAAGATTTGGAACCGTTCTAAACTGGCTCAAGTGATGGCTTCGAGCCGCTCTTTCGACATCTCGCCCGAAACGATGGTGATCGGAACCGGAAGCGCGCCCGAGGACTTGACCAGCTGCGTCACAAGCGGGCCGGGCCCGCCCTTGCCGCTGCCGGCCCCAAGCACCAGGACGCCGATTTCCGGGTCGTCGCGAATCTGGCCGAGAATCTCGGTTACCGCCTCGCCCTCGCGGATCGCAAGCTCGGGATCGACCTTCTGGCGGTCGCGCATCCATTTGGCGAACACGTCGAAATGCGCGTGGATCCGCTCGCGGGCTTCCTCGCGCATGATGTCGCCGACCCCGACCCAGTGATTGAACTCGTCGGGCGGGATCACCGAAAGGATCAGCACGCCGCCGCCGGTATGGGCCGCGCGCATCGCCGCATAGCGCATGGCGTTCAGGCATTCGTGGCTGTCGTCGAGGACGACCAGGAATTTACGCATGAGTGATCCCGTGGCGTTTTGCGGATGATGGCCGAGCTTTCCGGAGCTGTCCATGCCCGCCTTGGTCGGGTTTCGGCACCCGCGGGAGCCGCTTCACCTCAGCTTAACACTTTCTGACGAAAGATGATCGGGGGCGCTCGATCGGTCGGTATAGCCGAGGGCGGGCCGCGGGGCCCGCCGGCACTGCGAGGCGGGCGAACCCGTACGCGGCAAGCGCAAACCGGCCTGGAAAAGGCGATGAACTCATGCAAAGCGCTTTGCTGGAACCCAAACGAAGTGTCGCGGGGCGGGACTTCGGCGCCTTGAACCTGCTGGTTCTCGAGGATGTGGAATTCGACCGCTGGCGCCTGCGCCGCTGCTGCCGCAAGGCGGGCCTCAACGCGAAACTCTTCGAGGCCGATAGCCTGGATGCGTTCCGCGCTCAACTCGATTCGCGGCCCTATGACGTCGCCTTTGTCGACTATGTTTTACCCGAGGGCACGGGGTTTGACGCCCTGCAGGCGCTGTCGGCTCACGGAGCACAGCGCGACGCCGTACCGATCCTGCTGACCGGCATGGAACGCCAGGACCTGGCCGAGGCCGCCCGCCGGTTCCATTGCGCCGAGTTTCTGCACAAGGGCAATCTTTCGGCGGAGGTGGTGCGCTGCTCGATCACCGCTGCACTTTGGGCCCGCGATGCGACGAGAACGTCCGGTTTGTCGGATCGACCGGACTGCTAGGCGCGGGGTCCGGTCCGCCGTTTGGTCCGCAACGTTGCGTTAACCCGCAAATGCAATTGTTGGTAAAGGTCCAGGTGGGAGAACAGCATGCGCATCGACCCGCACTCCCTGCGGTTCAAGATTACTGCACTGGCGGCGACAGCAGTGGCGCTTACGGCCTTGGGGCTTGCGGTGAGCGACTACATCCGCACGCAAGACTTCATATCGGAAGTGCTGCAATCTCAGCTTTCCGACTCGGCCCATGCGGAGGCTGTCCGCCTCGAGATGCATTTGGAGACGATGGCACGCGATGCCCAGATCCTCTCGGCAACGCCGCCGATCCAAGGTATCATGCGCTCGGGCGCCGCGTCCGACCAAGTGGATCCGCTGGACGGTACGCCCATGGCGCTCTGGGAAGACCGGCTCGCGACGATCTTTTCCGCCTTTCTCGAAGCGCGGCCGGCATATACGCAGGTGCGCTATATCGGCCTCGCGGATAACGGGCGCGAGCTGGTGCGGATCGATCGCAAGGACGGAGCGATCCTCCGCGTGCGCGGGGAGGATCTGCAACAAAAGGGCGACGAGCCCTACATGCAGCGCGTCTACGCCGCCGAGGACGGACATTTCTTCACGCCGGTCACGCTGAACCGCGAGTTGGGGCATGTGGACGAGACGCACACTCCGACGATCCGCCTCGTCCTTCCTGTGCCGGACCTGGAGGGTGGCCATTTCGGTGCCATCGTTCTCAACGCCGATTATGAGGCATTGCTTGCCCAGCTCGATCCCGAGTTGATGCCGGGCTCGTCTCTCACGGTCGTAAACGCAAACGGCGACTACATGATGTTCCGTGCCGGCGAAGACGCGCGCCGGCTCTGGTTTCATCTGGATGAGGGATGGCGCCCCGATCCGCATTGGGAGGCGCTTCTGGGCGGTGCTCCGGAATCCGAACTGATCCGAAGCGATATGCGGACGGCAATCGCCAAGAGTATCGAGACCGAGGGAACCTGGGGGCAGAAATTCTGGGTGATTGCAAGTTCCCGCAACGATGCGGGCGGATCGGGACTTTGGTATCTCCTGTCGCGCGACTATCGGTTCTCCCTGATCACCGTGACTCTGATCGTGATTGCTTCCGGCGTGATTGCCGCGCGCATCTCTCGCCATCTCGACAAGCTGACGCGTGCGGTAAAGACCCTCTCGGTGCTCGATGCGGCCATGAACGTGCGCCTCGATACGCATGAGGAGGTGAGCGAAGTTCTTGGCGCGCTGGAAGGTCAGATTGTCGATAACACCGCCCGATTGGCAGCGAGCTATGCGGCGGCTCAGGTCGGCATCGTGACGGCGGATGCAGATGCGCGGATCGTCGACATGAATCCGTCCGCGCTCGAGATCTTCGGATACGCGCCCGGCGAGGTGACGGGCCAATCCATCGACGTCCTGATGCCGGAGGAGTACAGGGGAAGGCACCGACAATATATCGGCGCCTTCCAGAAGGCGCTCGAGCCGATGGCGAAGGACCACGAGCTTGAGGGGCTGCGGCGTGACGGGAGCCGCTTTCCGGTGTCGATCACACTCAGCAGCGTTGGCGGGGGCGACCGAAAGACGGTTGTCGGGGTCGTCAAGGACATCTCGGAGCAACGGGACGCACGCCGCGAGCAGGCCCGGCTGATCGGTCGGCTGGAAGGACTTGCAAAGGATCTGGCCCGCTCGAATGAAGAGCTCGACCGGTTCGCCTACATTGCCTCACACGATCTCAAGGCGCCGCTGCGGGTCATAGACAACGCCTCGCGATGGCTTGAGGAGGATCTCGACGAGTATCTCGACGATGACACGCGCGACAGCATGAACCTGCTTCGGAACCGTGTTCGCCGGATGGAGGCGCTGCTCGACGATCTCCTGGCCTTCTCGCGCGTCGGTCGCGAGGCGTATTCGCAACGGCTGGTTTCGGGAGACGTCATCCTCGAGCATGTGATGGGGCTTGTCGCGCTGCCCGAAGGGTTCCGGCTCGACGTCGGCAAGGGGTTCGACAACGTGCTCTTGCCGCTGATGCCTGTCTCGACTGTCTTCCTGAATCTGATCGGTAACGCGATCAAGCATCATGACCGATCCACGGGCACCGTTAAGATCCGGGTCGAGGAGACGCCTTCGGACTATGTCTTCACGGTTGCCGATGACGGTCCGGGGATTCCGCCGCAGTTCCACGAACAGGTTTTCGGGATGTTCCAGACACTTAAGCCGCGGGACGATGTCGAGGGGAGCGGAATGGGCCTCGCCTTCGTCAAGAAGATCGTGGAAATTTCGCATGGATCCCTGCAGCTCGAGTCGGCAGGTCGCGGAACCTCGTTCCGGTTCCGCTGGCCAAAGCCGAACAGCCTCGAAATGCAGGATCGCGCGGCATGACCCCTACGCGATCCCCACGCGAGCCCCGGCTCGACCACCTTCCGATCAGCATTCTGCTGGTGGAGGATGACGACGGCGATGCCAAGGCGCTGTACAGGGCGTTCAGGAAGGCCGGAATTACCGCAGGGATCACCCGCGCGAAGGATGGAATCGACGCATTGGAAATCCTGCGTGAAGGGATCTCCGAAGGTACGCCCCCGTTCATCCTGATTGCCGACGTCAACATGCCGCGGCTCGACGGGCACGGTCTCATAAGGGCAATCCGCGACGATCCCGGCCTGCGTTCCCTGGTGATCTTCATGCTCACGACATCGCGGTCGCGCGAGGATATCGACGGCGCTTATGAAGGAAACGTCGCCGGCTATATCGTCAAGGAGAATGCCGGCAAGGAATTCAACCAGCTGTTAGATCTTCTCGGGAGCTATTGGCGTGTCGTTGAACTTCCCGATCCGCCCGGCGAAACGCGTTCCGGCGCATTGAAATCCTGAAAATTCTAGAATTTACCGCGCCTTAATGTCCGGGCCGATAGTCTTTCCAGATAGGCAATGAACATTCTTCCGGGAGGAAGGTTCCGGTGGTGGCATAGTGGTCGGCACGGGCTCCAGACATTGCCTAAGGGGGCGACGACACATCGAGATTGGCGGTCACCCTGATCGCCGGCACCACCAGGAGCTTGCCCCAGGCAGCCACCAAGGAGACCCAAAAGCAATGCAGCCAATGCAAGCCGTCCAACCGCCACTTGTCCTGCAGGGTGACGAGAACCGCCTGCTGAACGTCCTGATCCTGGACGACCTGCAGGCGGACCGCATGCGCCTGCGCCGCTTTTGTCGGAAGGCCGGCATGGAGTTCGAGCTTTACGAGGCCGAGGACTTGAAGAGCTTTCGCGAGGTTCTCGACGCGCACACGATCGATATCGCCTTCCTTGACTACCATCTCGCCATGGAAACCGGGCTGGATGCGCTCCGCATCCTGACCGCGCACGAGGATCAGGTCGAAGCGATTCCGATCATGGTGACGAGCGTCGATCGCCATGACGTCGTGGTCGAGGCAATGCGGAGCGGGTGCGCCGACTATCTGACCAAGGAAGAGTTGAGCGTTGCCGCGATCCGCAAATCCGTGACTTCGGCCTTCGAGCGCCGGATCCTGATTGCCGCATTGAACGAGGCACAATCCTCGCGCAACGCCATGCGTCTTTCCGTTTCGCGCTTCGCCAATACCTGCGGCCCCGAGATCCGCTCCGTGATGTCGGCGACCATCCGCCACGTCAGGTCGCTGCGCCACCAGGACGGCCTGAATTCGCATTTCGTCCAGAACCTTTCCGATCTCGAGCATTCCTGCATCGATGTCTTCGGATTTCTCGACGAGATGCGTTCGCTGCTCGACGGGCGCGCGAAGACGGCCGAGATCGGTCAAGAATCGCCGCAGGCCGAACGGCTGGAACGCGCACGCGGGCAGATGCGCGGCGACACGTCTGCGGAAGCGGACATGGGCGCCGGAGCCGGAGACTAGCGGAGTGCGATAGATGGAGGTCCGGTTTCCCATTGCGTTCCGTCGGCGCCGCCATGCTGCGGCGTATGGGAAACGGACCGGTTCCCGGGAGGACGGCGGAAATGGATGAATACCTGGCCCTTGTGATCGACGACAATTCCGGCGATCGAAAGCTGATCCGACGCCTGCTCGCCCGGGTCGGGGTCTCATCGGCAGTGCTCGAAGCCGATTGCGTCGCTGCCGCGCTTGCAATGGCCGGACCGGAACCGGACGTGATTTTCCTGGACTACCTGCTGCCAGGAAGGAGCGGACTGAGCGCCCTGCCGGAAGTGCGGGAGAAGTGGCCCGGAGCGGCGATCATCATGATGACGGGCCAAGGCGACGAGACCGTCGCGAAATCGGCGATCCTGAACGGGGCTGCGGACTACATCACAAAGAACGTCATCAATCAGAATGCCCTGCAGCGCATGGTACGGAACGGCGTCGATGCCGCCCGGATGAAGTGGCGCCTCGAGCAGCAGCGTCAGGATCTGGCCACGTTTTCCGATGTTCTGGTTCACGACCTGAAGGCGCCGATGCGTGCGGTTGCCTATCTGGCGGACCAGATCGCCGAGGATTTCGAGGCAGGTGAGCTGAAGGAGGCCGGGGAGGGGCTCGCACTCCTCAAGAAGTCGGCCCTGCGCATGCAGCGGATGGTCACGGCCCTGCACGATCACATACATCTCGACCGGCAGGAAAAGTACGAGAATGCGGCGGTCCGCGACCTCATCGCTGGTGCGCTCGATGCGCTCGAACTGGACATTGTCGAGAGCGGTGCCGAGGTGTCCGTCGAAATCGATCCGCAGATCGACGAGCTGTATTGCGACAGCCCGCTGGTCTCCCAGGTGCTGCAGAACCTGATCGGGAACGCGATCAAGTATTCCGGTGACAAGGCGCCGCGTGTCGCGGTGCAGGTACATCTGCGCGGCAGCGAAGCAAGGTTCGAAGTCATCGACAACGGTATCGGCATCGCCCCCGAGTACAGCAAGACGATCTTCGAGCCCTTCAAGCGGGCGCCCGGACTGGGCGACGTTCAGGGAAGCGGTCTCGGCCTGGCCACCTGCCGGAAGCTGGTCCTGCGTCAGAACGGCCGGATCTGGTGTGAATCGGTGCCGGGCGAGGGTACGACGATGATCTTCTGCCTGCCGATCCTTGCCGTCCCCGCGACGGCGACTCCGCTCAGCGCCTGACCTGTCCGTCAGGTTGATGCGCTGTCCGCGGAATGCGCCCAATCCCAGTAGCGTTCGCGCGCCCGCCGCGCAACTGGCCCGATCAGGTAGGGCGTTCCATCGAACTCGGTCACCGGGGTCAACTTCGACATGTTCCCGGTCAGGAACACTTCGTCCGCCTGGCGGAAATCCTCGAAGGTCAGAACCGCTTCGCGCACCGGCATCCCGTCCGCGGCGAGGTTCTTCATGTGCCGCGACCGTGTGATTCCCGCAAGGAACGTGCCGTTCGCGATCGGGGTGAGAACCTCGCCGTCGCGCACCATGAACACGTTGGCCGTGGCCGTTTCGGCGACGTTCCCCAGCGCATCCGCGACCAGCGCGTTGTCGAAGCCCTTGGCGCGCGCCTCCATCAGCATTCGCGCATTGTTCGGATACAGGCAGCCCGCCTTCGCGCTCACCACCGCGTTGTCGAGGGTCGGACGGCGAAAGCGGGTGGTACCGAGCCGCACGCTCGCCGAGGCGGGCGCGAGCGGCACCTCCTCGAGGCATACGGCAAAACCCGTCCCCTCGGGGCTGGGCACGATCCCGGATGCGTCGCCGCCGGTCGCCCAGTACATCGGCCGGATATAGACGGCGGAGTCCTTCGGGAAGAGCGCGAGGCCCTCGCGCACGATCGCGACGATCTCTTCGGGGGTCTTGTCGGGCACCAGCATCAGCGCCTCGGCCGAGCGATTCACCCGCGCGCAATGCGCGTCGAGATCCGGCGCGACGCCCTCGAAATAGCGGGCGCCGTCGAAGACATTCGTGCCCTGCCAGGTGCCGTGATCCGCGGCGTGCAGGATCGGCACGTCGCCCTTGTGCCAGGTTCCCTCGAAATAGGTGTGGATGTTCGTGCCGATCGCCATGCCCGTGTTCCTCCCTCCTTCGCAGGTGACCCTAGCGGCGCAGGCGCCGAGCGCAATCCTGCATCCCGTCTCAGGCCTCGGCGAGCAGCGCCTCGAGATCGATCGGGCCGTTCGTCATCGCCAGCGAACCGTCGGCGGTGCGTGGCCATGTCTCGGGCGGGCGGTCGCGGTAGATCTCGATCCCGTTCTCGTCGGGATCGCGAAAATAGATCGCCTCGCTGACCCCGTGATCGGTGGCACCATCGAGTCGCACGCCGGCGTCGAGCGCCGACTTCAGCGCCCGGGCGAGCGACGGCCTGTCCGGGTAGAGAAAGGCCACGTGGTAGAGCCCGGTGCGACCGGCGGGTGGCGGCGCGCCGTTGCGGCTCTCCCAGGTGTTCAGGCCGATATGGTGATGGTAGCCGCCGGCCGAGAGGAATGCGGCCTGATTGCCGGATTTCTGCTGTATTTCCAGACCCATCACGTCGCGGTAGAACGCGATCGCGCGGTCGAGGTCGGCGACCTTCAGATGCACGTGCCCGATGCGCATGCCAAGATCAGCGGTGTAGCCCATGGCGGGAACTCCTATGGTTGTCGTGCCGAATTTGGCAGCGATCCCGGCTGCACAACAGTCCCGCTGGCGCACCGAGCCGGTGCGAAAATGCAAAGAGGCCCCCCGACTGGGCGTCCGGGAGGCCATAGGAGCTGCCGGGAACTTCGCGCAGGGACGGGCGCGAGCGATTTCAGGCCGATCGGACCCCGGCAGGGTGCGCATGCGCTTGCGGCATGATGCGACGCGCACCCTAGAGGCGGGATGAATCCGATTTGTGACGCCTTCGGGCCGGCCGGGACTACCGGATCATGCCGACGATGTCATAGGTCTGTTCCAGGATCGGCGTGGCGATCTCCCGCGCCCGCTCCGCGCCGCGGCCGAGGATCCGGTCGATCTCGTCCGGATCGGCGATGAGCTCCCGCATCTTCGCCGACATCGGTGCGAGCTTCTCGACGGCGAGGTCGGCAAGCTTCGGCTTGAACTCGCCGAAGTTCCGGCCGCCATGTTCGGCGATCACGGAAGCGACGTCGGTATCGGCCAGGCCGGCATAGATTTCCACGAGATTGCGCGCCTCCGGCCGGTCCTTCAGGCCCTCGGGGCTCTCGGGCAGCGGTTCCGGATCGGTCTTCGCCTTGCGGATCTTCTTCGCGATGGTGTCGGCATCGTCGGAAAGGTTGATCCGGCTCTGGTCCGAGGGGTCCGATTTCGACATCTTCTTGGTCCCGTCGCGCAGGCTCATCACGCGCATGGCCGGCCCGCCGATGACGGGCTCGGTGACAGGGAAGAACTCGACGCCGAAATCGTTGTTGAACTTGATCGCGATGTCGCGGGTCAGTTCCAGATGCTGTTTCTGGTCCTCACCCACGGGCACGTGGGTGGCATGGTAGACCAGAATGTCGGCGGCCATCAGTGCGGGATAGGCGAAGAGGCCCAGCGAGGCGTTCTCTGAATTCTTGCCCGCCTTGTCCTTCCACTGGGTCATGCGGCCCATCCAGCCCATGCGCGCGACGCAGTTGAAGATCCAGGCGAGCTGGGCGTGTTCCGGCACCCGCGACTGGTTGAACAGGATCGACCGTTCGGGGTCGATCCCGGCGGCGATGTAGAAGGCGGCGAGTTCGCGGGTGTTCCGGCGCAGGGTGGCCGGGTCCTGCCAGACGGTGATCGCGTGGAGGTCCACCATGCAGTAGAGCGTTTCGGCGCCGCCCTCGTCCTGCATCGCCACGAAGCGCTTGATCGCGCCGAGATAGTTGCCGAGCGTGAGCCCGCCCGAGGGCTGGATGCCCGAAAAGACACGCGGGGTGAAGGTGGGTGCCATGATGGGCTCCGTCTCTGGATCTGTGGCCCGGCTCGCTTAGCGAGCGCGGACAGGGGCGTCAAGGAACGGCCCCCGGTGGTCAGCGCTGGAGCGAAGAGCGCAGATCGGCCAGAGAGAGCGCGCCCAGAAGGCGCCCGAAGCCGGCATAGGCGCCCATGGCGACGACGACGAGAAAGGCGAGGGCCAGGTAGCGCTCGCTGCCGCCGGTGAGCCAAGGGGCGAGGGCCCGGGCCAACGCCCAGGCCACGCCGCCCATCAGGAGCGCGGCGGCGATGAGCCGGGGGAGGCGTCGGCGAAAGCGGTCGTCGAGTTCCGCCGCATCGCCCATCCCGCGGCTGCCATGCCAGAGCATCGCCGCCATGGCCCAGCCCGCGACCGTGGTGCCGAGCGCGGCGGCGACAAACCCGATCAGCGGCGCGAGCCCGATCGCCACCGCGGCATTCACCACCAGCGACCAGACGGCGTAGCGGAAGGGCGTCCTGGTGTCTTCGCGGGCGAAGTAGAGCGGCTGCAGGACCTTTTGCAGCACGAAGGCCGGAAGCCCGGCGCCATAGACCGCGACGACCAGCGCGGTGGCGCCGACATCGGCATCGTCGAAGGCGCCGCGCTGGAACAGGACCGAGACGAGCGGCACCGGGATCGCGACCAGCGCGACGGCGGCGGGCACCGTGAGCGCGAGCGAGATCTCCGCGGCCCGGTTCAGCGTGTGGCGCCCCCCGGCGGTATCCCCGGCGCGCAGGCGGCGCGCGAGGTCGGGCAGGAGCACGACGCCGATGGCGATGCCGACGACGCCCAGGGGAAGCTGGTAGAGCCTGTCGGCATAGGCGAGCCAGGCGATGGCGCCGTCGAAAAAGCTCGCCACCTGCCGGCCTACGAGGAGGTTGATCTGGATGACCCCGCCCGCCAGCATCGCCGGGAACGCGACGGCTGTGAGATGCCGCATCTCCGGCGTCCAGCGCGGCCGGGCCAGCCCGAGGCGAAACCCGGCGCGGGACGCCGCGTTCCACAACAGCGCAAGCTGCGCGATGCCCGCCAGCGGCACCGTCCAGGCCAGCGCGTCGCCCACCGGAAGTCCGAGCGCGCCGGCGCCGGCCATGGCCGAGATGAAGAGGATGTTGAGGAGCACGGGCGCCGCGGCCGCGGCGGTGAACCGGCCCACCGCGTTCAGAACGCCCGACAAGAGCGCGGCCAGGGAGATGAACAGGATATAGGGAAAGGCGATCCGCCCGTAGAGCACCGCGAGGTCGAACCGTTCGTCGCCCCTGAATCCCGACGCCATGGCCAGCACCAGCCAGGGCATCGCGGCCATCGCGAGAAGGGTGAAGATCACCAGCACCGAGGCGAGCCCGGCGAAGGCGTCCTGCGCGAAGCCGCCGGGGTTGTCGCCGCCTTCCACGCGCTTGGCGAACATCGGCACGAAGGCCATGTTGAAAGCGCCCTCGGCGAAGAAGCGGCGGAACATGTTCGGCAGCGAGAAGGCGACGAGAAAGGCCTCGGCCACCGGCCCCGCGCCGAGCAGGGCGGCGATCAGGATGTCGCGGACGAAGCCGAGGACGCGGCTTGCCATGGTCCAGCCGCCGACCGTCAGGAAGCCGCGCGCCAGGCGGATCGGCTGCATCAGGCCTCCGCCCGCTCGGCGCCGCGCTCGATCGCCTCCCGGAGTTTCCGTTCGAGGCTCTTCTGCTTTGATTCCGAGTGGTATTTCAGGCCAAACATGTCCTTGACGTAGAAGGTATCCACCACCTGCTCGCCATAGGTCGCGATCACCGCCGAGGCGATATAGACATGGTTCGCCGCGAGGCAGCGGGCGAGGTCATAGAGGAGGCCCGCCCGGTCGCGGGTATCGACCTCGATGATCGTGTAGATGTCCGAGCCTTCGTTGTCGAAGGTAATCGTGGTGGGCACCCGGAAGGCGCGTTCGCGCTTCTTGATCTTGTCGCGGTCCTTCAGCGCGTCGCGGGCGACAACCTCACCCTTGAGCGTCTTCTGGATCATCGCTTCGAGCCGTGCATGGCGCGCGGCCTCGAACGGGTGGCCGTCGGCGTCCTGGATCCAGAACACAGCCGTCGCGTAGCCGTCCTTGGTGGTGTAGGTCCGCGCATCGACCACGTTGGCACCCGTGAGCGCCAGCGCCCCCGCCAGGCGCGAGAAGATGCCCGGATGGTCCTCGAGCGCGAAGCAGACACGGGTCGCGTCCCGGTCATCGTCGAGCAGAAAGTCGATCCGGATCTGCCCGGCCGGAAACTCGCGCAGGAGTTCGGCGAAGACCACATGGGCGGAGCTGGGCAGGCCCTGCCAGTAGGGGCCGTAATGGCGCTGGGTTTCCGCCCGAAGCTCTTTTGCGTCCCAGTTCCCCAGCGCCTCGCGCAACGCCTTCTTGGCCTCGTTCTCGCGCGCGCCGCGGTTGACCGCTTCGAGCCCGTTCTCGAGCGCCTCGGACGTGTCGCGATAGAGCGAGCGCAGGAGCTGCGCCTTCCAGTTGTTCCATGTTCCCGGTCCGACCCCGCGGATGTCGCAGACGGTCAGCACGGTCAGGAGATCGAGCCGCTTCTTCGTCTTCACCGCGTTGGCGAAGCCGCGGATCGTTCGCGGATCGGCCAGATCGCGCTTCTGCGCGATATCCGACATCAGGAGATGGTAGCGAACCAGCCATTCGACGGTTTCCACGTCGGATTTGCGGAGCCCGAGACGCGGCGCGACCTTTCGGGCGATCTGCGCGCCCAGAACCGAATGGTCTTCGTCCCGGCCCTTGCCGATGTCGTGCAGGAGGAGGGCAATATAGAGTACCCGCCGGTTCACGCCGTCCTTGAGGATGCGGCTCGCGATGGGAAGTTCCTCGATCAGCTCCCCGCGCTCGATCTTGGCGAGCGTGGCGATGCATTGGATCGTGTGCTCGTCCACCGTGTAGTGGTGGTACATGTTGAACTGCATCATCGCCACGATGGGGGCGAATTCGGGAATGAAGGCGGCCAGGACCCCCAGCTCGTTCATCCGCCTGAGCGCGCGCTCCGGGTTTCCGTGCTTCAGGAGCAGGTCGATGAAGATCCGGTTCGCCTCCGGGTTCTGCCGCACCTCCTCGCCGATCAGGTCGAGATTGGCCGCGATTGTGCGCATGGCGTTCGGATGCAGAAGGTACCCGGTGCGCAGCGCTTCCTCGAAGATCCTCAGGATATTAAGCGGATCCGAAAGAAAGCGCTTTTCGCTGACATAGGTGATCCGATTGCGCACCAGCTTGTAGCCGGGTTTCACCGGCTTGCGGCGCCGCAGAAAGCGGAACAGGGCGGGCGCGTCCTTGGTGTGCTTGGCTTCCAGCGCGGTCAGAAGGATGCGGGTCACCTCGCCGACGCGCGTGGCGTGACGGAAATAATCCTGCATGAAATGCTCGACCGCCCGGCGTCCGCCGGAATCCTTGTAGCCCAGCCGCTCGGCCACTTCGACCTGGAGATCGAAGGTGAGCTGGTCGGCGGCCCGCATCGTGATCAGGTGAAGCTGGCAGCGCACCGCCATCAGGAAGGTCTCGGCGTCGTGGAAGCGCCGGTATTCGTCCTCGCTGAAGATCCCGCGGGATACCAGCTCGGCCACTTCGTCCACGTGGTGGACGTACTTGGCGATCCAGTAGAGCGTCTGCAGATCGCGCAGCCCTCCCTTTCCTTCCTTGACGTTCGGTTCGACGACATAGCGCTGGCCGCCCTGCTTGCGGTGCCGGGCGGCGCGTTCGTCGAGCTTGGCGGCGATGAACTCGGGCGCCGTGCCCCGGAAGAGCTCCTTCCAGAGCCGCGTGTCGAGGTCTTGCGCAAGTGCCGTGTCGCCGGCGAGAAAGCGGGCTTCGAGGAGCGCCGTCCGGATCGTGTAGTCTTCGCGGCCAAGCCGGATGCAGTCGCGGATCGTGCGGCTGGAATGGCCGACCTTCAGGTGCAGGTCCCAGAAGATGTAGAGCATGGATTCGACCACGCTTTCGGTCCAGGCGTTGGTCTTCAGGGGTGTCAGAAACAGGAGATCGACATCCGAGAACGGCGCCATTTCGCCCCGTCCATAGCCGCCTACCGCAAGGACCGACAGGCGCTGTCCCGCCGTCGGTGTCGGGTTCGGGTGCAGATGCGTGGTGGCGATTTCAACCACCTGGCAGACGACCCGATCGGTCAGCCAGGAATAGGCCCTGACAGCGCCGCGCGCCTCCAGCGGGCGCTTTTCCAGCGCGTCGGCGATGGCGCTGCGCCCGTGATCGAGCGCCTTGCGCAGGATCAAGACCGTTTCCGCGCGCATCGTGCGCGCGTCCTCGGCCGCACTCAGCGCGGCTTTCAGCGCCGCCGCGACGGAAACGCCGTCATAGATCGCCTCATGCGGGCAGATCAGGTCTGGCCGGACCTCCGGCCGCGCGGCGGCCTCAGAGGCCCGGGCCGCCGAAGCTTCTGGGGGCGGGGTCAAGGATGACGACCTGTTTGTTCAAGATCTCGGCCACGGCGAGGCCGCGCTCGTTGGTACCGTTGGGGCGAAGCCTGAAGACACCGTTGACCCCGGCAAAGCCCGAGGCCCGGGTCAACTGAGGCGCGGTCAGCGCATCGGATGAGCCGGTGGCGATCAGCGCGCCGATGGCGGCGATCCCGTCATAGGCGAGCCCGGCCAGCGGGTGCGGCGCCGTCCCGTAGGCTGCGAAGTAGCGCGACTGGAACTGCTGCGTGAGCCCCGGATCGGGCAGTGCGAACCAGGCGCCCTGCATGCCCTCGAATTCCATCGCGCCGGCCGGAATGTCGAGCCGCTGCAGGCCGATCAGCTGGTATTGGTCGCGGGTCACGCCGTTGTTCGGGAATTCCTGGATCAGGTAGGGCACCGCGCCGTCATTGCCCGATGTCAGGAAGATCGTGGTGGCGCCGGTGCTGCGGGCCTGGCGCGCGATGCTCGGGATCGTCTCGATCACCTGCTGCGCGGTCAGCGGGAAGGACACGGTTCCGGCCAGCCGCGCGCCATGCGCGGCGATGGCGCGGGCGATGGCGTCGCGGCCCTGCTCCTCGGCCGGGCTCTGACCGTGGACGATCAGGATGTCGCCCCGTCCGTGGCTCGCGGCATAGCCGACAAGGCGGTCGGCGGTGTTCTGGAAGGTGGAGCCCAGCACGAAGAGATTGCCGCCCGCAACCGTCGGGTTGTTGGAGAACGAGAGCACATTGACCCCGCGCGAGGCGGCCACCTTGCCGGCCGCCGCCGCGGCATCGGCGAAGAGCGGCCCGAGGATGATCTTCGCACCGTCGCTGATCGCCTGGTTGGCGGCGGCAGCGGCCTTTTGCGCATTGCCGCCGGTATCGTAGACGCGCAGGTCGATCTCGGCCTGGCCGCCGAGGTCCTGGATCGCCAGCCGGGCCGCGTTCTCGAAGCTGCGCGACAGGGCCGGACCCTGGGCGCCGGCGGTCTGCGGCAGGAGCAGAGCGACAGGTACCGCCTTGCGCGAATTGATGCTCGGGCCGCCGATAGCGGACGGGTCGCACGAGGCGAGCAGAGCGATCCCGGCCAGCGCGACGAAAGCGCTCAGTACCTTGCGGCGCAGGCGGAAAACGGCAACCATGGCGAACCTCGTTCGTCGGCTTCAGACTTGCGGCGGACCCTAGACGGACGCGGGCTGAGTGTAAATCGCGGGCAGGAGGACGCGCGTGGCGGAACTGCAACGGGACGCGCGGCTGGAGCCGGGTCTCTACGTCGTCTCGACCCCGATCGGCGCGGCGCGCGACATCACGCTCCGGGCGCTCGATATCCTGCGCGCGGCCGATGCGATTGCCGCCGAAGATACCAGGAACACCCGGAAGCTCTTGGAAATACATGGGGTTGCGCTGGGTGGACGGCCGATCCTGCCCTATCACGACCATAACGGACCGGCGCAGCGGCCGAAGCTCCTCGAGATGATCCGCGCCGGCAAGTCTCTGGCCTATGTCTCGGATGCCGGCACGCCGCTCGTGGCAGATCCGGGCTTCGTCCTTGCCCGCGAGGCGGCGGAGGCGGGGCTCCGGGTGCGCGCGGCGCCGGGGCCCTCGGCGCTTCTCGCGGCACTGGTCGTCTCGGGCCTGCCGAGCGATCGCTTTCTCTTCGCCGGGTTCCTGCCGCCCACCGCCGCGGCCCGGGAGAAGGCGCTGCGCGAGCTTGCGGGCGTGCCCGCGACACTGGTGTTCTTCGAGACGGCCCGGCGCTGTTCGGAAATGCTTAGCGCTTTGGCCCTAGAGCTGGGAGCGGACCGGCAAGCGGCGCTCTGCCGCGAGCTCACGAAGAAATTCGAGGAGGTGCGCCGTGGAACCCTCGCCGAGCTCCTGTCCAGTGTGGAGGCCGATCCGCCCAAGGGCGAGATCGTCGTCCTGGTGGACCGGGGGCGGACCGAGGCGAGCGAGGAGGATCGCGACGCGATGCTGAAGGAGGCTCTGGAGGTGATGAGCGTGAAGGACGCCGCGAAACACGTGGCTGAGGCGCTGGGCCTCGCGCGGCGCGATGTCTACCAGGCGGCATTGGCGCTCGGACCGAAGCGGTGAGCGGCGCGGTATCCTACTACGGGGGCGAGGCCGCCGAGGATGCGGTGGCGCGGCTCTACGCGGAAACCGGGCATACGCTCGCCGCGCGCCGATGGCGTTCGCCCGCCGGGGAGATCGACCTGATCCTGCGCAAGGATGGCGAGGTGGTGTTCGTCGAGGTGAAACGCGCCCGCGATCTCGCCATCGCGGCGGAACGGCTTGGAACGCGGCAGATCGGGCGGATCCTGCGGGCGGCCGAGGCGTTTCTGGGCGGCGAACCGGGCGGCGCGGACACGCCCTCGCGGGTCGACGTGGCGCTGGTCGACGGGACCGGGCGGATCGCGGTGATCGAGAACGCCTGCATGGACTGACCGGGGCGAACCGGGGCCGGGAGCGCGGGATTGTATCGGCCGGGGCGGGCTGCCATGTAGGGGCGACGCCACTTCGGAGCCTGCCAATGCCTCTCAAGGTCGCCTTTCAGATGGACCCGATCCAATCGGTCGATATCGACGCCGATTCGAGCTTCCGGCTGGCAGAGGAGGCGCAGACGCGCGGCCATGAGCTGTTCTTCTACACCCCCGACCGGCTGGCCTATGTCGAGGGTCGGATCACCGCGCGCGGCTGGCCGATGGAGGTGCGCCGCGTGCGCGGCGACCATGTGACGCTCGGAGAGGAGACCGAGATCGACCTCGCCGAATGGGACGTGGTCTGGCTCCGACAGGACCCGCCCTTCGACATGGGCTACATCACCACGACGCACCTGCTCGACCGCCTGAAAGGCAGGACGCTGGTGGCGAACGACCCGTTCTGGGTCCGGAACTATCCCGAAAAGCTCCTCGTCCTCGATTTTCCCGACCTCACGCCACCCACCGCGATCGCCCGCGACATCGCCACCCTGCGCGCTTTCCGCGAACGCCACGGCGACATGATCCTGAAGCCGCTCTACGGCAATGGCGGGGCCGGCGTGTTCAAGCTCACACCGGGCGACGGGAACCTGTCGAGTCTCTACGAGCTCTTCACCGGCATGAACCGCGAACCGCTGATCGTGCAGAAATTCCTTCCCGACGTGACCAAGGGGGACAAGCGGATCATCCTGGTGGATGGCGAACCGACGGGCGCGATCAACCGGGTGCCCGCCAAGGGCGAGACGCGGTCGAACATGCATGTGGGCGGGCGGCCGGAGAAGATCGGCCTGACCGAGCGGGATCTGGAGATCTGCGCGCGGATCGGCCCGGTGCTGCGCGAGAAGGGCCAGATCTTCGTCGGCATCGACGTGATCGGCAACTGGCTGACCGAGATCAACGTGACCTCGCCCACCGGGATCCAGGAACTGGAGCGGTTCGACGGCGTGAACGTGGCCGCGAGGATCTGGGAGGCCGTCGAGGCGCGGGTCGCGGGCTAGGCCGGTGACGAGCCGCCGCCTCAGGCTGGTGAACTGGTTCTGCAGCCACGTGATCCGGCCGCGTATCGCCCATGCGGCCACGCCCGAAGACGCGCGGCGGGATTTCGACTGGGCGGCGTGGCTGTTCTTCCGTCCGCCGCCCTTCTGCCTCGCGCTCCCCGGCCAGGGATTCGACTGGGTCAGCGTGGGGCGCACGGACCCCCGCCGGGTGATCCTCTATCTCCATGGCGGTGGCTATATCTGCGGCTCGCCGCGCACGTATCACGCGCTGGCGGGGCGTCTGTCGGTGCTGTCCGGGCTCCGCGTGGCGTTGCCGCCCTATCCGCTGGCGCCCGACCATCCGGCGCCGGCGGCGTTCGAGGCCGCGCTCGCCGCCCATGACCGTCTCCTGGCGCTGGGCCACGCGCCGGGCGATATCGTGCTCGGCGGCGACAGCGCGGGCGGCGGGCTGGCCCTGGCGCTCCTCGCTCATCTGACACGGGCGGGCCGCAGCCCGGCGGGGCTCTTCGCGTTCTCGCCCTGGACCGATCTCACCCGCAGCGGCGCCTCGGTGACCGAGAACGCGGCGGTCGACCGGATATTCGACCCGACCCGGATCGGCGAACTGGTGGATTACGTCACCGGGAACGGCGCCTTCGCCGAGAACGACCCGCGCCTCTCGCCGCTTTTCGCCCGGTTCGAGGCGCCACCGCCGGTCTGGATCAGCGTGGCTCAGACCGAGATCCTCCGGGACGACGCAAGGCGCATGGCGGACCGGCTCCGCGCGGCTGGCGGCACGGTGACACTGGTCGAGGAACCGGACGCGCCCCATGTCTGGCCGCTCTTCGACCGCTACGTGCCCGAGGCACGGGCGACGATTGCCGCGTCCGCCGAATTCGCGCAGAATCTTTTCACTCTTCGGGAAGTCCTCGACCGCATCCGCTGAAGCGACAGCCAGAGATGCGTCAGCCGGGGCGCCTGAACCTCAGTCCTGGGCCGAAACCATCAGCCGGAAGCTCACCGCCTCGGCGACATGCGGCTGCCGGACCTTGGCCGAGCCGGCAAGGTCGGCGATGGTGCGGGCGACGCGCAGAACCCGGTGATAGCCCCGCGCCGAGAGGCCGAACCGGTCGGCGACCCGGACGAGGAACGCGCGGCCCTCCTCGTCCGGGGTGGCGATGTCGGCGAGGAGTTGGCCGCCCGCATCGGCGTTGAGCCGGACGCCCGGATGGTCGCGGAACCGCTCGGCCTGGACTGCCCTTGCCGCGACGACCCGCGCCTTGACCTCGGCCGAGCTGTCGCCCGAGGCCGGCAGGTCGAGATCGGTATAGGCGACCGGCGGCACGTCGATCCGGAGGTCGAACCGGTCCATCAGCGGCCCCGAGATGCGGCCGAGATAATCCTCGCCGCATTGCGGAACGCGGGCGCAGGCGCGTGACGGATCGGACATGTGGCCGCAGCGGCAGGGGTTCGCGGCAGCCACCAGCATGAATTTGCAGGGATAGCGGACATGGGCGTTGGCGCGGGCAACCACCACGTCGCCGGTCTCGATCGGCTGGCGCAGGGTTTCGAGCACCATGCGCGGGAATTCCGGGAACTCGTCCATGAACAGGACACCGTTATGGGCGAGCGAGATTTCCCCGGGCTTGGCGCCCTTGCCGCCGCCGACGATGGCGGCCATCGAGGCGGTGTGATGCGGCTCGCGGAAAGGCCGCGTGCGGGAGATGCCGCCCTCGTCGAGAAGGCCCGAGAGCGAGTGGACCATGGAGGTTTCCAGCGCCTCGACCGCTTCGAGCGGCGGCAGGATACCGGGCAGGCGGGCGGCGAGCATGGACTTGCCCGATCCCGGCGGGCCGATCATCAGTGTGTGGTGGCGCCCGGCGGCGGCGATTTCCAGCGCCCGCTTGGCGCGTTCCTGGCCCTTGACCTCGCGCAGGTCGCGCGAGGTCAAGGCGGTTTCCTCCACATCGCCGGGTTCGGCCGGGGCGAGCGGCGCCTGACCGCTATAGTGCCGGATCGCCTCACCCAGCGAGGCGGGCGCTATCACCCGGACGCTGCCGACCCAGGCGGCCTCGGCGCCGCAGGATCGCGGGCAGACGAGGGTGCGGTCGTCCTCTGCCGCGGCCATGGCGGCGGGAAGCGCGCCGACGACGGCCACCAGCGATCCGTCGAGCGACAGCTCGCCCAGGGCCACGCTGCGCTCGATCTCCTCGCGGGGCAGCACGTCGAGCGCGGCGAGGAGCGCCATGGCGATGGGCAGGTCGAAATGCGAGCCCTCCTTGGGCAGGTCGGCGGGCGAGAGGTTCACGGTGATCCGTTTCGACGGAAGCGCGATCCCCATCGCGGTGAGCGCGGCGCGCACCCGGTCACGCGCCTCCGAGACCGCCTTGTCGGGCAGGCCGACGATGGAAAAGGACGGCAGCCCTGCGGTGATGGCGCATTGCACCTCGACGAGGCGCGCCTCGATACCTTCGAATGCAACCGTGTAGGCCCGCGTGACCATGGCTCGCCCCCTGGACGGCGCAGGGTAGGGTCACCATGGTTTAAGCATGGTTAACGGACCCTTGCGCCGCCGCAGGACGGCGCCAAAAGTTCTGTTTCAAGACTCCTGCATGCTCCCTCGAAAGGAACTTGCCGCATGCCTAGAACAGCACGGCCAGCGCCGGCCAGGCTTCGGGATCGGCCACGCTCTTGTCGCGGCAGAAGGCGTTGCAGAACCCGTAGATCCGGCCGCCGGTTTCGAGGAAATGGGTCACCGGCTTGCCCGAGTAGGGGCAGGCCGCATTGACCGCGGGGCCGGTCTCGACCGCGCGGGCCGGGCGCGGCGCCGGTCCGGGCCAGGGTGCGCTCGGCAGGTTCTGGGCGTAGGGCATCGGGTCGTAGTCGATCGTCTGCCCCATGGCGCGCCAGCGGCGGAACGCCGGATCGGCGAGATGCGCGGCGGCGTAGGCCCGTGCCTCGGCGCCGACGGAAAGGCCGTAGCCTGCGATCCGGGCGGCGACCGGCGCGTAGAACGCATCGGCGAGGCTGTAGGCGCCGAAGAGCCACGGGCTTTCGGCGCGGCGGTGGCGGGTTCGGGCCAGCGTCCAGAGCGACTCGATCCGGTTCAGATCGGCCCGCACGGCTTCGGAGGGCACGAACCCCGCCCAAGCATGGCGCAGGTACATCGGGCAGTCGATCCGCAGCGCGGTGAAGCCCGAATGCATCTCCGCCACCAGCCAGCGGGCCAGCGCCCGGGCCGCCGGATCGGCGGGCCAGAGCCCGGCGTCGGGATGCCGCTCGGCCAGCGTCTCGGCCATCGCCTGCGTATCGCCGACGACGACCCCCTCGGGCGTCTCCATCACCGGCACGAACCGCGCCGGCGCGAGCGGCGCGAGGTCTTCGGCCAGGGTCCCGGTATAGAGCCCGGTCATGATTGTCCGGACGGGCAGCCCGAATTTCTCGAACATCAGCCAGCCGCGGAGCGACCAGCTCGAGAAGGATCGGTCGCCGATATGAAGCACATAGGTCATGCGACCCTGCTAGACCGTTCCCGGATTCCGGAGAAACGACAATTCGTGGCCTGGCGGATCAGGGAACGTGATTGATCGCCGCGAGCCGCCGGGTTGGACCGTAGGCGATCCGGGTCACAGAGAGGGGGTCAACGCGGCGCGCGAAGATCTCGGGCCCGGTCCAGCCGGCGGCGCGGGCGGCCTGCGACAGGATCGGGCCGAAATGGGCAACTATCACCAGCCGCGGATGCGAGGCGAGGAGCCGCAGCGCGGCGGCCTCGACCCGCGCGGCCATCTCCGACCAGAGCTCGCCGCCGGGCGGGCGCACCGCGTCGGGCTCCTCCCAGAATGCGCGGATGCGGGCCGGGTCCTCGGCCTCGATCTCGGCATGGGCGCGAAGCTCCCAGGCGCCGAAATTCATCTCGCGCAGATCCGGCTCGTGCGGTAGCCGGGCGCGGGGCCCGGCGATGGCGTCGGCGGTGGCGATGGCGCGGAGGAGGGTCGAGGAGACCACCGGCGCGTCCTCGGGCAGGGCAGCCGAAATCCGCCGAAGGGCCGCGACGTCGGAGAGATCGGCGGAAAGATCGCTCCAGCCCACCATGCTTTTCGCATGGGTCGGTCCGTGCCGGATCCACCAGATTTCTTCTGCTATTTCAGTCATTTGTATCACTGGATTTGCCCCAGGCCCCCGCAGACCTAGCAGCGCATGGCGCGATGGCAAGAAATTTTCCGCCAGATTGAGTGAACCGGATCGGGGGTATGCGCGTAGTTAGGGGAAAGACGTCTAGCGAAACAGCAGGGAGCCGAATCATGGCACGAGCGCTCCATAGCGACCAGATGCTGTCGCGCCACGCGATGCGCGCCGAGCTTCTGGATGCCGAAACCGAACTGGAACTTGCCTACGCCTGGCGCGACCGGCGCGACGAACAGGCGCTGCACCGGCTGATCACGGCCTACATGCGGCTGGCGATCTCGATGGCCGCGAAATTCCGGCGCTACGGCGCGCCGATGAACGACCTGATCCAGGAGGCGTCGCTCGGCCTGATGAAGGCCGCCGACAAGTTCGATCCGGACCGGGGCGTGCGCTTTTCGACCTATGCGGTCTGGTGGATCAAGGCCTCGATCCAGGACTACGTGATGCGGAACTGGTCGATGGTCCGGACCGGCTCGACTTCCTCGCAGAAATCGCTGTTCTTCAACATGCGCCGGGTCCAGGCCCGGCTTGAACGCGAGGCGGCTTCGCGCGGCGAGCGGCTGGACGCGCACCAGATGCGGCAGCGGATCGCCACCGAAGTGGGCGTGCCGCTCGCCGATGTGGAGATGATGGAGGGCCGGCTGGCGGGCTCGGATTTCTCGCTCAATGCCACGCAATCTTCCGATGACGAAGGGCGGGAATGGATCGACACGCTGGAGGACGAGGCCGCGATCGCTTCGGAGCAGGTCGAGCAGGACAAGGATATCGACACGCTGCGCGCCTGGCTTCTCGGCGCCATGGCGGAGTTGAACCAGCGCGAGCGGTTCATCGTGAAAGAGCGCAAGCTCCGGGATGATCCGCGCACGCTCGAAAGCCTCGGGACCGAGCTGGGGCTTTCCAAGGAACGGGTGCGCCAGCTCGAGGCGGCGGCCTTCGGCAAGATGCGCAAGAGGCTTGAAATGCAGTCGCAGGAAGTGGTCCACTTCCTCGCATGACAGGGGCCATCGGCAAGGCGATCCTCCAGGGCCCGCTTCTTGCGGGTCTTTTCGTGCTGGCCGGCGCCGTGCAGGCGGAGGAGATCGGCCCAGAG
The DNA here is from genome assembly GCA_003605175.1 of Paracoccaceae bacterium. GTDB lineage: Bacteria > Pseudomonadota > Alphaproteobacteria > Rhodobacterales > Rhodobacteraceae > Ovoidimarina. Next base: position 295,569 of record QWDA01000003.1, read on the forward strand.
GGGCTCGACGCGCTGCCGCCGGCCGATGTGGTGATCCTGGGCGAGGTGCATGACAATCCCGGCCATCACCTGAACCAGGCGCGGGCCGTGACGGCGATGGCGGCGCGGGCGCTGGTCTTCGAGATGATCGGGCCCGAGGCGGCGCTCCGCGCGGTGCCGGATCTGCGCGGCCATCCGGCGGCACTTGGCGCGGCGCTCGAATGGGAAGCCGGCGGCTGGCCGCATTTCTCCTACTATTACCGGATCTTCGCGGCGGCGCCCGGGGCGGCGATCTTCGGTGGCGCGCTGCCGCAGGACGCGGTGCGCGATGCGGTGAGCGACGGCGCGGCGCGGGTCATGGGCCCGGGCGCGGCGCTGTTCGGGCTCGACAGGCCGCTCGACCCGGCCGAGCAGGCGGCGCGCGAGGCGCTTCAGGACGAGGCGCATTGCGGCGCGCTCCCCGGAACGATGCTCGCGGGCATGGTCGAGGCGCAGCGGCTGCGCGATGCGGCCCTGGCCCGCGCCGTGGTGGCGGCCATGGCCGAGACCGGCGGGCCAGTGGCGGTGATCACCGGGAACGGCCATGCGCGCAAGGATTGGGGCGTGCCGGCGCTGCTGGCGCGGGCCCTGCCCGGTGCCACGATCCTCTCGGTCGGGCAGCTCGAGGCCGCGCCGGATGTGGCGCCGCCCCACGATTTCTGGCTGATCACGGCGCCGGCGGAGCGGGCCGATCCCTGCGCCGGGTTCCGTTGACCGCCCCGGCGGAAAACCGGTTCCAACGGCCCGGATTGCGCTCTAGGGTGCCGCGACCAACGCGGAGCGGACGATGCTGGCGGGAAAGCGCATTCTCCTGATCATCGGCGGCGGAATCGCGGCCTACAAGGCGCTGGACCTGATCCGGCGCCTGCGCGAGCGTGGTGCGGGCGTGGTGCCGGTGCTCACCCGCGCGGCGCAGGAATTTGTCACCCCGCTCTCGGCCTCGGCGCTCGCGGCGGAGAAGGTCTATACCGATCTCTTCGACCTCACCGACGAGGCCGAGATGGGGCATATCGAGCTCTCCCGCGCCGCCGATCTCGTGGTGGTCGCGCCCGCCACGGCCGACCTGATGGCGAAGATGGCGGGCGGGCATGCCGACGACCTCGCCTCGACCCTGCTGATGGCCACCGACAAGCGGGTGCTGGTCGCCCCGGCGATGAACGTGCGGATGTGGGAGCACCCCGCCACCCAGCGGAATGCGGCGGTCTTGAAGGGCGACGGCGTGCTCTTCGCCGGCCCGGTGGACGGCGCGATGGCCTGCGGCGAGTTCGGCCCGGGCCGCATGGCCGAGGTGCCCGAGATCGTCGCTGCGGTGGAAACCGCCCTGGCCGACGGTCCGCTCAGGGGGCGCCGTATCGTGGTGACCTCCGGGCCGACTCACGAGCCGATCGACCCGGTGCGCTATATCGCCAACCGCTCCTCGGGCGCGCAGGGCGCGGCGATCGCGCGGGCGCTGGCGGGGCTCGGTGCCGAGGTGGTGTTCGTCACCGGTCCGGCCTCGGTGCCGCCGCCCGCGGGCGTGACGCCGGTGAAGGTCGAGACCGCGCGCGAGATGCTCGCCGCCGTCGAGGCCGCGTTGCCGGCGGACGGGGCGGTGTTCGCCGCAGCGGTGGCCGACTGGCGCGTGGCCGACGCCTCGGGGCGGAAGATCAAGAAGGACGGTTCCGGCAAGGTGCCAGGGCTCGCCATGGTCGAGAATCCCGACATCCTCGCCAGCGTCGCGCAGCGGACGGACGGGCGCCCGCACCTCGTCGTCGGCTTCGCCGCCGAGACCGATGACGTGGTCGCCAACGCCACTGCGAAACGGGCGCGGAAGGGCTGCGACTGGATCGTCGCGAACGATGTGAGCCCGGGGACGGGCATCATGGGCGGCACCGAGAACGCGGTGACGCTGGTCACCGAGGCGGGCGCCGAGAGCTGGCCGCGCATGGCGAAGGACCAGGTGGCGATGCAGCTTGCCCGGCGGATCGCCGATGCGCTGGGCGGTGCTTAGGTTTCATGCCTCCGGCGGGAGTATTTCGGGCCAGATGAAGGGGGAACGCCTGTGCCGGTGGTGAAGGTCCTGCGCGAGGAATGGGCGGATCCCGCGGTGCCCTTGCCGTCCTACGAGACGGCCGGTGCGGCCGGTGCGGATCTGCGCGCCAATCTGCGCCCCGGGGATCGGGCGGCGGGGATCCTGCTCGCCCCCGGCGCGCGGGTGCTGGTGCCGACCGGGCTGATTGTCGAGATCCCCGAGGGGTTCGAGTTGCAGCTCCGCCCGCGTTCCGGCCTGGCGCTGAAACACGGGATCACGCTCCCCAACACGCCGGGCACCATCGACAGCGACTATCGCGGCCCCCTTGGGGTGATCGTGATGAATGCCGGCGCCGAGCCCTTCACCGTGGCCCATGGCGAGCGGATCGCCCAGGCCGTTCTGGCGCCCGTGCTGCGGGCGGTCTTTGCCGAGGCCGAGACGCTCTCCGAGACAGCGCGGGGCGCCGGCGGGTTCGGATCGACGGGGCGCGGCTGATGGTGCTGTTTCTCGGCCTGGCGGCGCTCTTGTGGTTCTTGGGGCATCTGCTCGGGCTGCCGGTCCGGGCGCGCTGGCTCCTGGTGCTCCTGCTCTATGTCGCGGTGCTGATCGCCGAAGTGCTGCTGCCCGAGGGCAACCCGCTGCGCGCGGCGCTCGGCGGGAGCAAGGCGGAATGGTTCCTCCTCGGCGGGCTCGGCCTCGCGGTCTGGGGCTATACCGTCGCGCTGGGGGCCCTGCGCGCGCGGGTCCGGCCCGAGAACCTGCCGGCCGCCACCGAAACCCGCGCAACCGAGACCGAGATCGAGCGCTATGCGCGGCACATCGTCTTGCGCGAGATCGGCGGGCCCGGGCAGAGGCGGCTGCGCGAGGCGAAGGTGCTGGTCATTGGCGCGGGCGGGCTCGGCTCCCCGGCGCTCCTCTATCTCGGCGCGGCGGGGGTGGGGACGATCGGGGTGATCGACGACGATGTGGTGGCGAATTCCAACCTGCAGCGGCAGGTGATCCATGACGACGGCTGGATCGGGCGGCCCAAGGTGTTCTCGGCCGAGGCGGCGATCCGGGCGCAGAACCCCTATGTCACTGTCCGCCCCTACAACCGCCGGCTCACGGCGGAAATCGCCGAAGAGCTGTTCGCGGAGTACGACCTGATCCTCGACGGGACCGACGGGATCGAGACGCGCTACATGGTGAACGCGGCGGCGGTCGCAACCGGGAAACCCTTGATTTCGGCGGCGCTTTCGCAATGGGAAGGCCAGATCTCGACCTATGCGCCGAAGAACGGGACGCCGTGCTATCGCTGCATCTTTCCAGAACCCAACGCGCCGGGCCTTGCGCCCAGCTGCGCCGAGGGTGGGGTGCTCGGGCCCCTGCCGGGCGTGATGGGCGCGATGATGGCGGTGGAAGCCGTGAAGGAGCTTGCCGGCGCGGGCGAGGGTCTGCGCGGGCGGATGCTGATCTACGACGCGCTCTATGGCGAGACGCGGGTGATCGCCTTGAAGCGGCGCCCGGGATGCCCGGTCTGCGGCGGCGCATGAGCGTTCCGGTGCGCGATGCCGTGCCCGGGGAGGAGGCGGCGCTGGCCGCGCTCTGGTACGCGGCCTGGCACGATGCCCATGCTACCCTCGTGCCGGCGGAACTGACCCGGCTGCGGACGCGCGCCTCCTTCGAGACCCGCGTCGCGCGGGATCTCGCGGCGATCCGGACGGCCGGTCCCGTGGGCGCGCCGACGGGTTTTTGCATGACCCGGAAAGACGAGCTTTATCAGCTCTTTGTAGGCGCCTCCGCGCGACGGGGCGGGGTCGCGAGCGCGCTGGCGGCGGATGCCGAGGCGCGGATCCGGGCAGCGGGGCATGACCGCGCCTGGCTGGCCTGCGCGATCGGCAACGCGCGGGCGGCGGCGTTCTATCGGGCGCGGGGATGGGATCTGGCCGGGACTGTCGTCGAGCGGCTCGAGGCGGAAGCGGGGGAGGATTTCGAGATGGCGGTCTGGCGCTTCGAGAAGGCGCTCTGACCGCCTTGCTCCTTTCCGGCGGCTTGTCATACTGGCGCGAAACCTGACCTGACGGGGAGTCTGACATGAAACATATCCTGACCGCCGCGCTTGTCGCGCTGGGCGCGAGTGCCGCCGCCGCCGCCGATCTGCCCGATCTCGCCGGCCGCGAAATCACCGTGGTGACCGAGAATGCCTATCCGCCCCTGCAATTCGTCGATCCGAAGACCGGCGCGGCGGTGGGCTGGGAATACGACGCCATGGCGGAGATCGCGAAACGGCTGAACCTCGATGTGAGCTACGAGAACATCTCCTGGGACGCGATGATCCCGGCGGTGTCCGAGGGCCAGTTCGACATCGGCATGACCGGCATCACGATCCGCGAGGACCGCGCCGAAGTCGTCGACTTTTCAGACCCTTACATGCGCTCGGAAATGGTGATGCTGGTGCGCGGCGACGAGACGCGGTTTTCCGACGCGGCGTCCTTCGCGGCCGATTCCGATCTGCTGATGGCCGCGCAGCCGGGGACGACGCCGTTCTACGTGGGCGTTTACGACGTGTTGGACGGGGATGAGGCGACTCCGCGGATCAAGCTGTTCGAGACCTTCGGGGCGGGGGTGCAGGCGCTCCGGACCGGGGATGTGGACCTCGTCCTGACCGACGGGACGGCGGGCGAGGGCTATGTGGCGGCCTCGGATGGCGGGCTGAAGATCGTCGGTGAGAAGCTCGGGACCGAGGATTTTGGTTTCATCTTTTCAAAGGGTTCCGACCTGGTGGCGCCGGTCAACGCGGCCATCGCCGAGATGAAGGCGGACGGCACCATCGACGCGCTCAACAAGAAATGGTTCCTCGACTTCAAGGTCGGCGGGTGAGGCCGGCGGGGCGGGACAGCGCCCTGCACAACCCGTACACAACCTGTACACAACCCGTACACCGGCGGTGCCGGAAACGGGCGTTTGGGGCGCCGGAGAGCGGCGCGGCCGGGGTGCACAACCTGTACACAACCCGTACACAACCTGTACACCGGCGCGCGGCCCGGTGCGGGTCTGGGACCCGCGCGGTTCTCCCCTGCACCCTCCTCCTCGATCCCCCTCCCGAGGGAGGGGGAGGCGCGGAGCGGACCGGAAGGCGCCCGGGATGAGGACGGGGGCGCAGGAGGCGCGCGAGTTTCCCTGGTGGCTGGTCGTCGCCTGCGCGCTGGGCGGCTGGATCGGCTACCGGATCCTGTCCGACGAGATCTATGCCCAGGTGCTCGACACCCTGTCGAAGGGGATCGGCATCACCATCTTCGTGACGCTGGTCGGGTTCTTCCTCGCCTCGGCCCTGGGTCTCGCGCTCGCCGTGGCGCTCCTCTCGCGGCATGTGGTGCTGCGGCAGGCGGCGCGCTTCTATGTCGAGATCGTCCGGGGTGTGCCGATCCTCGTCCTCCTCCTCTACGTGGCCTTCGTCTTCGCCCCGGCGCTGGTCGCGGGCTGGAACTGGCTTGCGGGCCATCTCGGCGCCGAGCCGCTCCGGACCCGCGACTTCACGCTGCTTTGGCGGGCGGTGATGGCGCTGACCATCGGCTATTCCGCCTTCATCGCCGAGGTGTTCCGCGCCGGGCTCCAGTCCATCGACCGGGGCCAGATCGAGGCGGCCGAGGCGCTGGGGCTTTCCGGCTGGCAGCGGTTCCGGCTGATCGTCTTCCCGCAGGCCTTGCGGACGATCCTGCCGCCCCTGGGCAACGATTTCGTGGCGATGGTGAAGGACAGTTCGCTGGTCTCGGTGCTGGGCGTGCTCGACGTGACCCAGCTCGGCAAGGTCACGGCGGCGGGGAATTTCCGCTATTTCGAGACCTATAACGTGGTGGCGGTGATCTATCTGGTGATGACGATCGGGCTCTCGCTCATGCTGCGGCAGGTCGAGCGGTGGCTGCGGCGGGGGCGCGGGGCGGGGTGACGATGGCTCTCCTGTACCGAGCAGCGCAAGCCGGGCGGGCGCCTGCCCGCCGGGACGGGCAGGCGCTCGCCCGGCGCCTTCGGCGCTATTCGGGCGTGGGCCACCGAACCGGCGTTGCGAGGGCGCCAGCCTGGTCGTGCCGGAGGCACGCCTCTGGCGTGACACGGGCAGGCGCTCGCACGGGCAGCCGTTGGGGCGCAACCAGTGGGCGATCCGCGGTTGCTTTTCGATCCCGCCCGTTCAAGTCTGGACGGAAATGCGATCCGGGAGGACGACCATGAAGGCAGTTATGTTCACGGCCGCGGGGCTGGTCGCGGGGCTTGCCGCGACGGGGGCGCTTGCGGCGACCTGCGACGGGGCGGCGGGGCTCGCGGTGCCGGGCGTGACGCTCACGGGCGCGACACCGCAGCCGGCGGGCGAGGGGCTGCCGGCCCATTGCATCGTGACCGGCGAGATGGGGCGGCGGACCGGGGCGGATGGCCGCGACTATGCGCTCCGCTTCGAGCTCCGTCTGCCCGACGACTGGTCGGGGCGGTTCCTGCACCAGTTCAACGGCGGCAACGATGGCGAGGTCAAGCCGGCGCTCGGCATGTGGAGCAACCTGCCCGAGGGCGCGGGGGCGCTCGCCCGCGGCATGGCGGTGGTGAGCTCGGACGCGGGCCATGACGGCGCGGCGAACCCGGAGGACGGGCTGGCCGGCAGCAATGTCTTCGGACAGGATTTCGAGGCGCGGCGGATGTACGGCTATGGCGCGGTGGCGATGCTGCACCCCGCGGCGCTGGCGCTGACCGAGGCCTATTACGGGCGGAAGCCCGATTTCGTCTATGGCGCGGGCACCTCGAACGGCGGCCGCCACGCGATGGTGGCGGCGGAGCGGATGCCCGAGGCGTTCGACGGGCTTCTGGCCGGGTATCCGGGGTTCAACCTGCCGCGCGCGGCACTCCAGCACGCGCTCGACGTGCAGAGCTTCCGCAAGGTCGGGCCGACGCTGGCCGAGAGCTTCACGACCGACGAGCTGGCTTTCGTGAGCCGCGCGATCGCCGCGGCCTGCGACGGGCTCGACGGGCTGGAGGACGGCATGGTCTTCGACCTCGCGGGCTGCCAGGCGGCGTTCGACCCGGAGACGATGATCTGCGCCGAGGGGCAGAATTCGGACTGCCTGCCGGCGGCGAAGGTCGCGGCGCTGGAGACGATCCAGGCCGGGCCACGGGGCGCCGACGGCAAGGCGCTCTACTCGGACTGGGCCTGGGATCCGGGCATCGCCGCGGGGAACTGGCGGTTCTGGAAGCTCGAGAGCCCGGTGCCGCCCTGGGAGCACAAGCCGATCATCGCGGTGATGGGGGCGGGCTCGCTCGCGCAGGTCTTCACCACGCCGCCGACGCCGGTGGAGGGGAGCCCCGACAAGCTCGAGGCCTTCCTGATGGGGTTCGACATTGCCGCCGAGGCGGGCAAGATCGACGCGGTTTCGGCGGCGTTTCCGGAGAGCGCGATGGAGGTGATGACACCGCCCGAGGCGGACAACCCGACGCTGGCGGGGATGCAGGCGGCGGGCGGCAAGCTGATCGTGTTCCACGGCCAGGCCGATCCGGTGTTCTCGATCCTCGACACGGTGGCCTGGTATGAGCGGCTTGGGGCGAACAACCCGGCCTCGGCGGAATTCGTGCGGTTCTATGCGATCCCGGGGATGCCCCATGGCCCGGGTGGCAACGCGGCGGACGAGGCGGATTTCCTCGGTGCGCTGATGGCCTGGGTCGAGGAGGGGAGGGCGCCGGGGGCGCTCATCGCGAAGGTCCGGCCCGACAATGAAGAGGCGGCGGCGAATGCCGGGGCGACGCGGCCCCTGTGCCCCTACCCCGGTTTCGCGACCTATTCGGGCGGCGATCCGGCCCTGGCGGAGAGCTTTGTCTGCAAGTGATCAGGGGGCGAGCGGTTTCTTGAAGCCGGTATGCGAGGCCTCGTAGCCGAGGCTTTCGTAGAAGCGGCGGGCGCGGGTGCGGGTGGCGTTCGAGGTGAGCTGGACCAGCGTGCTGCCGGCCTCGCGGGCGCGGCGCTCGGCCTCGGCCATCATCGCGGCGCCGATGCCCCGGCCGCGCAGGTCGGCGGCGACGCGGACGCTTTCGACCTGGGCGCGGCGGGTGGCGCGGAGCGAGAGCCCGGCGATCACGGTGAGCTGGAAGGTGGCGACGATGCGGCCGTCCTCTTCGCCGACGACGATGGCGTTGCCGCCCTGGGCGCGGATCTCGTCGAAGGCGGCGAGGTAGGGCGCCATGTCGTCGCTTTCGCGGCTGGCGCCGAGATGGTCGTCTTGCAGGAGGGCGATGATCGCGGGGAGGTCGTCCTGCATCGCGTCGCGGAAGGTGACGCTCACGGGGCGGCTTCGAGGAAGGCGCGGATCAGGGCCTCGTCCTTCCGGCCGGGGGCGGATTCGACGCCGGAGGAGACGTCGACCTGGCGCGCGCCGGTGAGCGCCACGGCCTCGGCGAGGTTCCCGGGGGTGAGGCCGCCCGCCAGCATCCAGGGGCGGGCCCAGCGGCGGGCGGAGATCAGGCGCCAGTCGAAGGCGAGGCCGTTGCCGCCGGGGAGGGTGGCGCCTTTCGGCGGCCTGGCGTCGATCAGGAGCTGGTCGGCGACCGGGCTGTAGAGGTCGATCTTCGGCAGGTCCTCGGCCGAGGCGATGCCGATGGCCTTCATCACCGGCAGGCCGGTGCGGGCGCGGATCGCTGCCACCCGCTCGGGGCTCTCGGAGCCGTGGAGCTGGAGCATGTCGAGCGGCACCGTGGCGGTGATCGCGTCGAAGGTTTCGTCGTCGGCATCGACGGTGAGCGCGACCTTGGCGATGCCGGGCGGCACCTCGACGGCGAGCGCGCGGGCGGATTCGGGTGTGACGTGGCGCGGCGATTTCGGGAAGAAGACGAAGCCCAGATAGGCGGCGCCGGCCGCGGCCGCGGCGGCCACATGGCGCGGCTCGCGAAGGCCGCAGATCTTGACCCGTGTGGTGCCCATGTCGCGGGGCTTAGCGCGTTGCCGCGGCCCCGTCCAGAATGGCGAGGATGTCGTCGCCGCCCTTCGGCTCGGGACCCTTGAGCTTCTTGACCTCGTGCTCGAGGCGCACCCGCTCGCGCTTTTCGGTGACCGCGACGGAGCGGTATTTGTACTCCCTCAGCCATTCCCAGACGAAGCCGAGCAGAACGCCGCCCACGAGCCCGCCGAAGAGGACGAGGAACAGGGGCAGCGTGACTTCCGGCGCGAAGCCCGCGAAGGCGGCGATCTCGTCGGGGAACAGCCGGATCGTGACCGGGCCGCGATTGGCGAGCGCCACGGTCAGGAGGCAGATCCCGAGCACGGCGAGGAAGGCGTAACGGATGTAGCGCATGGGGGGAGACTACTTCCCGTTCAGGCGGTCGCGCAAGAGCTTGCCGGTCTTGAAGAACGGCACGTGCTTCTCCTCGACATCGACCGCCTCGCCGGTGCGCGGATTGCGGCCGGTGCGGCCGTCGCGCTTCTTCACCGAGAACGCCCCGAACCCGCGAAGCTCCACCCTGTCACCCCGGGACATGGCGTTGATGATCTCTTCGAAGATCGTGTTCACGATGCGCTCGACGTCGCGCTGATAGAGGTGCGGATTATCGTCCGCGATCTTCTGGATCAGCTCGGACCGGATCATCGAATTTCCCCCCGTGTCGTACTTTTTTGCCGCCCCTCGGGCGTGCCCAATTCCGGCGACTATAGTCCGAATCGGAAAGTCGCGGAATACGGGCCTTGCAACCATCTTTCTGAATTTGGGTGGAAAATTGTGGATTTGGTGTCGAATTCGGGCGGCTCGGCGGGCTCTGGCCGATTGTCGGGCGATGCTGCGATGCGGCTAGGGGGGCCGATTCGGCGCGCGGCGGCCCGGATGCCGGGCGGCCGTCCGCGCGGGGAGACGGGCGTCGGGCGTGACGGCGGTATCGACGGCCGTGCCTAGAACCGGTGCTCGAAGGCGAGGCGCATCGAGGTGGTCAGACGGTCGTCGATCCGGGTCAGGTCGAGGCTGGCCGCGCTGCGGCCGGTCCCGGTCCGGCCGTCTCCGGCGAGGGCCAGCCGCAGCCCGGCGCCACAGGATTGCGTGTCGGTCTCTCCACCGACATGGACACAGAGGAGCCGGGGCTCGGCCGAAAACCGCGCCGCGCCGAAGCCCGGCAGTCGGCCGGGCAGGTCGCGGCGGTATTCCAGCGCCAGCGCCAGTTCGCCGCGCTCGACGTCGCCGGGCTCTGCGCTGAGGTCGCTCTCGGTCAGGCCGAAGGCCGTCCCGGTGAACCGGGCTGTGCCGACATAGGCCCTTGCATAGCCAAGCGTGATCGAGGGCCAGAGCTCGTAACCGCCCATGTCCCAGGTGCCGGTTATGCCGCCGCCGGCGAGAACGCCGAGCGTGTCGTAGCGGCCCTGGAGCGCCAATGTGCCGTTGTCGAGGTCGAGATCCGAGCGCCCGGTATAGAGCGCGAGCCAGGCCTCGCCCACCGTTCGGTCGCCGAGCTGGCCGATGCCGTAGCCGCCGAAGGTCAGCGCGGTGCCGGTCTCGCTTCCCTCGAAGCTGCCCGCGACATCCTGGTGGTAGGCGTCGAGGCCGATGAAGGCGCCGAGCAGCGCGTCGTCCCGCATCCATTCCCAGGCAACGCGCCCGGTGACCGTGACCGCGCTCGCACCGTCGTCGCGCGTCGCGGCGTCGAAATCGCCGTAGACCAGGCGGCTCCTGCCCTCACCGAGCGGCTCCAGGCCGAAGAAGGCGGCCTGGCCGACCACGCCGTCATCGTCGGCGCGGAACGTGCCGGTGCCGCCAAGCGGAACCCGCCGCGAGGCCAGGGCGCTGGTGGCGCCGTCCTGTTGGCGGTTGCGGTCGAGGATGAAGCGGGTGCGCGCCTCGCGCACCTGGCGCCGGGTCAGGTTTCCGGCCTGTTCGAGGCGGGTGGCGGCGTTGCCCCGGATGATCGCCTCGATCTCTTCCTTGTATTTCGCGAATTCGGTTGCGGGCGACCCGGTGTCGAGGATCACCGACCCCACGAGGTTGTCGTTGCCGGCCGCGTCCTGCGCGGCGCCCGCGGGGATCCGAACGGTCACCTGCTCGCCAAGGACCGGGTCGATGTCGAGGCTGTAATCCGCCCCCGCGCCCGAGAATCCGGTCAGCGTGCCGTTCGTCACCTGCACCTCGCCCGAGGTCAGCCCGGTGACCGAGGACGAGAAGGTCGCGGTCACGGTGAACGCGCTGGTGATCGTCGCGGGGGCGGAGAAGCTCACGGTCGGTGCGGCGGTGTCGGCCGTCCCGCCGATCGAGCCGCCACCGCCCAGGTTCCCGGCGGCGTCGGTATAGGACCCGGCCGCCACCGCCACGTCGAACGTGCCCTCGTAATCGGTGCCGGGGGTGAAGGTCGCGGTGTAGATCCTTGCGTCGCCGCCATCCACGGCAATGGCACCGAGCGTGCCCCCGCTTGTCGTGATGTCGCCATCGGCGAAGCCCGCCGGTTCTTCGCTGAAGGTGAAGGTGATGGTGGCGGTTTCCCCCAGCTTGAGCGTCGTGGAGGACGCGGTGACCGCGAGGGTGGGCGCGACGGTGTCGTCGAATTCGACCGTGGCGCTGTCGCTCATCGGGGTGCCGTTCATCGTGCCGGTGATGGTCGCGGTGCCCTCGGCGGTTGCAGTCAGCGTGGCGGTGTAGGTGCCGTCGGCGTTGTCGGTCACCGAGGAGAGGGTTCCGTGGCTGGTCGACAGCACCACCGTTTCGCCGCCCTTGGAAAAGCTGTTGCCGAACTGGTCTTTCGCCTGCACCGTCACCGTCGCGCTGCTGGCCCCGTCGGGTTCGACCGTCGCGGGGGACGCGTCGATCGTCGAGTTGGCGGCATCGGCCGAAACGTCGAAGCCGACCAGGAGCGTCATGTAGAACTCGCCGGGCGGCGGCACGCTGAAGGTCACCGAGGACACGGTGGTGTTGTAGCGGGCGATGACGAAACCCTCGTTGGCCGCGATCGAAGTGGTCGAGGCCGCGGAGCCGTTGTTGTAGATGAAGCTGGTGCCGGGCGCGTGGGACTCGTACTCGATCTGGACCGCGGCGCCGAAGTTGAATGTCTTCAGCGTGGTGCTGTTGCCGAGCGAGGCGATCGAGACCGACGGGTTCTCGACCGGCGAGGCAAAGGTCAGGGTATAGGTGGCGCCGAGGCTTTCCTGGAGGGCTGTTGCGCTTGGCACCTTGTACTGGCTCGGGAAGGTGGTGGCCTGGTAGTGGGTGATCAGCGTGATCGGCTGGTCGGAGGTGATCGTGAAGGCCTGGCCGCCGATCGTGCCGGCGGCGGTGTAGGTGCCGGTCACCGTCAGGTCCTGCACCCAGAAGAACTCGGCACGGCCGGTGCCCGGCGCGATCAGCGCGGCGGCAAGGGCGGCGGAAGCGATCATGCGCGAACCGCGATGGCCCCGGAGCCAGGCGAGCGCAGCCCGTAACGTCCAAAGGATCATCGACAGCCACCATTCGTATTGCTGCCGGCGATATACGGGAGGGGCGGTTAACCGGGAATGAAATGCGATTGGCGCGGACCCGACCGCCGTTGCCGCGCCGAATTGCCGGTGCGAGGCGCCCGAAAAGAAAAGATCCCGCGGAGGTTGCCCCCCGCGGGATCGTCTGTCTGTCGGTGGCCGATGCCGCCGGGCTTATTCGTCGCCCTTGAGCGCGGCGCCGAGGATGTCGCCGAGCGAGGCACCCGAGTCGGACGAGCCGTATTGTTCGACGGCTTCCTTCTCTTCGGCGATCTCGCGGGCCTTGATCGACAGGCCGAGGCGGCGGGTCTTCTGGTCCACGTTGGTGACGCGGACATCGACCTTGTCACCGACCTGGAAGCGCTCGGGGCGCTGCTCGGAGCGGTCGCGCGACAGGTCGGAGCGGCGGATGAAGGACTTGGCGCCCTCGTATTCCACCTCGATGCCGCCATCCTCGATCGCTGTCACGGTGACGGTGATGATCGAGCCGCGCTTCACGCCCTCGGTGGCACCGGTGAACGAATCGTCGAGCGCCTTGATCGAGAGCGAGATCCGCTCCTTGTCGGTGTCGACTTCGGTCACCACGGCCTGGACGACATCGCCCTTGCGGTAGTTCTGGATCGCCTCTTCGCCGCGCTGGTCCCAGCTGAGGTCGGAGAGGTGCACCATGCCGTCGATGTCGTGCTCGAGGCCGACGAACAGACCGAATTCGGTGATGTTCTTGACCTCGCCCTCGACCTTCGTGCCCTCGGGATGGGTCTCGGCGAAGACTTCCCACGGGTTGCGCATGGTCTGCTTCAGGCCGAGCGAGACGCGCCGCTTGGCGGTGTCGATCTCGAGCACCATCACGTCGACTTCCTGGGAGGTCGACACGATCTTGCCTGGATGGACGTTCTTCTTGGTCCAGCTCATCTCGGAGACGTGGACCAGGCCCTCGACACCGGCTTCCAGCTCCACGAAGGCGCCGTAATCGGTGATGTTGGTCACGCGGCCCTTGTGGACAGACCCCAGCGGGAACTTGCCCTCGACCGAATCCCACGGATCGTCCTGCAGCTGCTTCATGCCGAGCGAGATGCGGTGGGTTTCCTTGTTGATCTTGATGACCTGGACCTTGAGGGTCTCGCCGATCGACAGGATCTCGGAGGGGTGGTTGACGCGGCGCCAGGCCATGTCGGTGACGTGCAGGAGCCCGTCGACACCGCCGAGATCCACGAAGGCGCCGTATTCGGTGATGTTCTTCACCACGCCGTCGACCGCCTGGCCTTCGGTGAGGTTGCCGATCACCTCGGCGCGCTGCTCGGCGCGGCTCTCTTCGAGGATCGCGCGGCGCGAGACCACGATATTGCCGCGGCGGCGGTCCATCTTGAGGATCTGGAACGGCTGCTTGAGGCCCATGAGCGGGCCGGCGTCGCGCACCGGGCGGACATCGACCTGGGAGCCGGGCAGGAACGCCACGGCGCCGCCGAGATCGACGGTGAAGCCGCCCTTGACCCGGCCGAAGATCGCACCCTCGACGCGGTTCTCGTCGGCATAGGCCTTTTCGAGCCGGTCCCAGGCCTCTTCGCGGCGGGCCTTGTCACGGCTGATCACGGCCTCGCCACGGGCGTTCTCGACCCGGTCGAGATAGACCTCGACCTCGTCGCCGACGGCGATCTTCGGGCTTTCGCCGGGATCGGTGAATTCCTTGAGGTCGACGCGGCCTTCCATCTTGTAGCCGACGTCGATGATGGCTTGCCCCGCCTCGACGGCGATGACCTTGCCCTTGACCACCGAACCCTCGTCCGGCGTGTCGATCTCGAAGCTTTCGTTCAGGAGGGCTTCGAATTCCTCCATGGTCGCTTTAGCGCACATGTATAGATCGTTTCCTTTTCATCGTTTGCTGGCCGTGCGGTTGTCTCCGCCGGTCTTCGGGTTGGTCCTTCGACGGCACGGGGCCCGGGAAAAACAACAAGGGCCGGTTGAAACCGACCCTGCCCTGGTTCCCGTCTTGGCTGTAACCGCCGCTTCGACGGGGCGGTCTATAGTGTACCGGGGCCGGTACGGCAAGCCCTGGCGGCCTGGTGCCGGTTGCGCCGTCGCGGTGGAGGCTTGCCCGATGAAGGAGCTACAGACGGGCGGCCACCAGCGCGATCGCCTGCGCCAGCGCGTCCTCGATGCTGAGTTCGGTGGTGTCGAGGGTGATTGCGTCCTCGGCCGGTTTCAGCGGTGCCGAGGCGCGGGCCTGGTCGCGGGCGTCGCGTTCGCGGAGCTCGGCGAGGACCTCGGCTTCGGAGCGGGTGTCGCCCTTGGCGGTCAGTTCCAGCCAGCGGCGATGGGCGCGGACCGCGTCGGAGGCGGTGACGTAGAGCTTCACCGGCGCGTCGGGGCAGATCACCGTGCCGATGTCGCGGCCGTCGAGCACTGCGCCGCCGGCGCGGGATGCGAAGGCGCGCTGGAAATCGACGAGGGCGCTCCTGACCTCGGGCAGCGCCGCCACGCGGGAGGCGGCCTGGGCCACCTCGGCGCCGCGCAGGTCGTCGCCCTCGAGGTCTTCGCGGCGGAGCGCGCGGGCGGCCTCGGCCGGGTCCTCGCCCGCCAGGTGGCGCCGCCCGACCGCGCGGTAGAGGAGGCCGGTGTCGAGATGGGCGAAGCCGAAGCGCGCGGCCAGGGCCCGGGCGATGGTGCCCTTGCCCGAAGCGGCGGGGCCGTCGATGGCGACAGTGAAGCTCACGGGGCGACCATGGTGGTCAGTGCCGGGTCGTCGTGCTCGGCCCGGGGCAACCCGTCGGCGATGTCGAAGTAGTCGCCCTTGGTGGCGCAGAAGATATGGCCCTCGAGCCGGAGCCCGGTCGGCCCGTCGAGCGTACCGGCCATGATCGAGAGATTGGCGCCGGGACCGTCCCAGAACAGGTTCGACCCGCAGGTCGGGCAGAAGCCGCGGCGGGCGGCGGCGGAGCTCTGGTACCAGCGGATTTCGCCCTCTATCGCCACGCCAGCGCGGGGGGCGGAGGTCGCGGCGACATGGTGGCCGGAGGTCTTGCGGCACTGCAGGCAATGGCAGGCGATCACCGGGCGCAGCGGCCCGGTGACGGTATAGCGGACGGCGCCGCAGAGGCAGGAGCCAGAGATCATATTACCCCCCAAACCAGGAGAAGACCCCCCAAGACCAGGAGAAGGTTCAGGGCGGCAAGTGCGAATTTCAGGATGGTCCACCTGTGGGCCGAGCGGGGCTTTCCTGCCGGCGTCTCTCCGAGTGCGTCGAAGCTTCGAAGGATCGACCGGTTTTCAGCGAAATCCGCGGCCGCGTAGGCTACTGCGAACGGAATGCCGACCCCAAGGCGTGGCCAGGTCATCAGGCAGACGAACGACGCGAAGAGCACAATGAACGCGGAGTCGAGCCACACAAGGGAAATGCGATAGCGTGCCTCGAGGCCCTTTTCACGGACGGTTCGAGCGAACTCATGCAGCCGCACTGGTGGGTATGGCAAGAGAGCCGATTGCGGCATCCACCTGTCCGGAACTTCGCACTGGATCTCGCGACGATTGAGCGTGGCCATCCAGACGAAGAGTCCAAGTGCGCCGAGCCCCGAGGCGAGTCGCGCTAACGCGAGCATGGTCACCGGTCCGGCCCCTGAAGGCGCGCGCCAAGGGCGGTCATCAGGGGTTCGAAGACCGGGAACGAGGTGGCGATGGGGCCGGCGTCGTCGACCTTGACCGGTTTCCGGGCGGCCATGCCGAGGCAGAGGAAGGACATGGCGATGCGGTGGTCGAGCCGTGCCGCGACCGTGCCGCCGCCGGGGGTGCCGCCGGGGCCGCGCCCGTGGACCGCCCACCAGTCCTCGCCCTCCTCGACGGTGACGCCGTTGGCCTCGAGGCCGCGCGCCATGGCGTCGATCCGGTCGCTTTCCTTGACGCGGAGTTCCTTCACGCCGGTCATTCTTGTGGTGCCCTCGGCGCAGGCGGCGACTACGGAGAGGATCGGGTATTCGTCGATCATGCTCGCGGCGCGTTCGGGGGGCACGTCGATGCCCTTCAGCGCGGGCGAGAAACGGGCGCGGAGATCGGCCACGGGTTCGCCGCCCACCTCGCGGGGGTTCTCGTAGACGAGATCGGCGCCCATCTCGATCAGCGTCTCGTAGAGCCCGGCGCGGGTCGGGTTGAGGCCGATATTGGGCACCAGCACGTCGGAGCCCTCGGTGATCAGCGCGGCGCAGACCGGGAAGGCGGCGGAGGAGGGGTCGCGGGGGACGGCGATGGTTTGCGGCTTCAGCTCGGGTTGGCCGGTGAGGGTAATGACGCGGCCCTCGGGGGTGGTCTCGACCGAGACCGTGGCGCCGAAGCCCGCGAGCATCCGCTCGGTATGGTCGCGGGTCGCCTCGGCCTCGATCACCACGGTGTCGCCGGGCGCGTTGAGCCCGGCGAGCAGCACGGCGGATTTCACCTGCGCCGAGGGCATCGGCACGCGGTAGCGGACCGGCAGCGGGTCGGCGGCGCCGGTGACGGTGAGTGGCAGGCGGCCGCCGGCGCGGCCCACGGCGCGGGCGCCGAACAGCGCGATCGGGTCGGTGACGCGGCCCATCGGGCGGGAGCGGAGCGAGGCGTCGCCGGTGAAGGTGGCGGTGATGGGCGAGGTGGCCATGGCGCCGATGATCAGGCGCACGCCGGTGCCGGAATTGCCGCAATCGACCACGTCCTCGGGTTCGGCGAAGCCGCCCACGCCGACGCCGTGGACCGACCAAGAGCCGCCGCCATGGTCGGTGACCTCGGCGCCGAAGGCGCGCATCGCCTGCGCCGTGCGCAAGACGTCCTCGCCCTCGAGGAGGTCGGTGATCCGGGTCTCGCCCACGGCGAGCGCACCGAGGATCAGGGCGCGGTGGCTGATCGACTTGTCGCCGGGCACATGGGCGGTGCCGGTGAGCCCGCGAACCGGGTGCGAGGTCATCGGAATGGCGGGTCCGTGCGACGACATGGGGTTCCCCTCTGACTTGGCCCGGGCGGGTTTAGACGAGGGCCGGGGCGGCGTCCACGGCTGTTCGTCGAGCTGCCGCCGCACCCTGGGGGCACGGCGGCGGGGGCGGCGTCAGGCGGCGAGGCCGGTGGCCTGACGCTCGATCATCCGCTGGAGCGCCGGAAGGTCGGTCTTGCCCGAGGCGAGGAGCGGCACGGCGGCGACGGCGACCACCTCCTGCGGCAGGAGGATCTCGGCGATGCAGGCCTCCTTCGCCGCGGATATGAGCGTGGCGCGGTCGGCGCCGGGATGGGCGACGGCGAGCACGACCTTCTGGCCCTTGCGCGGGTCAGGGAGGGCGACGGCGCCGAGCGCGGTGCCGGGCCAGGTGCGGGCGGCGAGCGCCTCCACCGCGGCGAGGGAGACCATCTCGCCGCCAACCTTGGCGAAGCGCTTGGCCCGGCCGACGATGCCGATTCGCGCGCCGGCGGTCATCGCCACCACGTCGCCGGTGTCGTACCAGCCGGCCTCGGGCGCCTCGATGCCGGTCACGCCGTCGCGGAGATAGCCCGCCATGACGTTGGGGCCGCGCACAAGGAGGCGAAGGCCCTCGACGCCCGGCACGGTTTCGAGGCGCGCCTCGATCCCCGGCAGCAGGCGGCCCACGGTGCCGACCTGGTTTTCGCCCGGGGTGTTGAGGGCGAGCACGGGGCCGGTCTCGGTGGCGCCGTAGCCCTCGAGGATCCGCACGCCGAAGCGCTCGGACCAGTCCTTGCGGGTGGCGTCCCGGACCGGCTCGGCCCCGGCGATGGCCGCGCGGAGCGAGGCGAAATCCTGCGGCGCGGCGCGGCGGCCCCAGCCGGTGAGGAAGGTGTCGGTGCCGAACAGCAGCGTCGCCTGCATCTGGTAGACGAATTCCGGGATCACCCGGTAATGCAGCGGCGAGGGGTGGAGCCCGGTGCGGATGCCCGCGAGCATCGGCAGGATCAGCCCGGCGGTGAGGCCGAAGCTGTGGAACAGCGGCAGGGCCGAGACGGCGCTGTCGCGGGGGCCGATATCGGTGCGGGCGCGGAGCTGGCTGACATTGGCCAGAAGGTTGCCATGGGTCAGGACGACGCCCTTGGGCGTGCCCTCGGTGCCCGAGGTGAAGAGCACGGCGGCGGGGGTGTCGGGGCCGATGCCGGCGGGGATCCGCCTTGCGTCGATCAGCGCGCGGAGCCTGGCCCCGGTGCCGACGCGGGCGCGGAGCTCCTCGGTCCAGAGGATGCGGAGACCGGCGGCCTCGTAGGCGGCGACGAGATTCTGGAGCTTGCCCCTTTCGACGAAGACGCGGCTGGTGAGCACGGTCCGGGCGCCCGCGACGCCGAGCGCCGCGACGGAGGGGCCGGCGCCGACGGTCGGGTTCAGGAGTGCCGGCACGCGGCCCTCGCGCCAGAAGGCGAGGAGCACGGCGGCGGCGCCGGGGGCGGCGGGGAGGAGCACGCCGACGCGCTCGCCGGGCGTGGTTTCGGCGCGGAGGATGCGGCCGAGCGCGGCACCGCCGAGGGCGAGCCTGCCGCGGGTCAGCGCGTTGCCCTCGATATCGCGGAACAGCGGGTCGGCCGCG
Organism: Paracoccaceae bacterium; assembly: GCA_003605175.1. Classification (GTDB taxonomy): domain Bacteria; phylum Pseudomonadota; class Alphaproteobacteria; order Rhodobacterales; family Rhodobacteraceae; genus Ovoidimarina. The sequence goes on from QWDA01000003.1 coordinate 314,554, forward strand.
CCATGCACGGCTTTCGCCTCGGCGATGGCGTGGACCAGCGTGGAGTGCCGGTCGAGCGCGCGGAACCGGGTTTCCTCCATCGCCTCGACGAGGCGCAGGCTGGCCACCTCGCGCCGGGCCTTGCCACGGAGCGCGGGGTCGACATCGAGCACCCGCGGCGCGCCGACATGGACGCGGACCTTGGGAAACCAGGCCTTGCGCCAGCCATTCTGCGGCTTGGCGAAGCGGCAGCGTTCGAAGCCCTCGATATGGATCGGCACGACCTGGGCGCGCGCGGTGTCCATCAGCCAGGAGGTGCCGGGATAGACCTTCATCGGCGCGCCGGTCACGGTGATCCGGCCCTCGGGGAAGATCAGGCCGGCGCCGCCGTCGGCGATGCCCTTCGCCACGTGTTTCGCCGAAATCGGCTGCTGCGGGTTGATCGCGGTGATGCGCAGGGCGTTGCGCATGAGTTTCAGGTACCAGCGGTTGGCCCAGCCGGTATCGACGCAGAGATCGGCCTCGCGGTCGATCAGGCTGAAGACGAGCGGGCCGTCGAGCAGGCTGACATGGTTCGCGGCGAAGACGACGGGGCCTTGGGTGGCGAGATGCTCGCGGCCGGTGATCTCGACGCGGAAGAGCGGCATCAGGACCATGCGGAAGAAGGCCTGGACCGTCTCGCGCGGGAGGGCCGCGGCGGTGACGAGGGCGGCGAGCGTCGAGAACCCGGCCAGCACCGCGAGGATTCCATGGGCGGAGAGGCCGAGCCCGATCAGGCCGGTCGCGGCGAAGCTGGCGCCGGCGGCGGCGAGCGCGGTGACCACGTTGAGGCCGGCCATGACGCGGGCGCGGCAGGCGGCTTCGGCCCTTGCCTGGACGTAGGCGTGGAGCGGCACGATGAAGGCGCCGCCGAAGCCCGCCAGCGCGAAGGTCGCGCCGATCACGGCCCAGCCGGCGGGATGCGCGGCGAGCGCGGCGAGGCCGCCGCCCGCGGGCAGGAAGGCGAAGCCGGCCCAGAGCGCGAGGCTCGACACCGCGATGCCGGCGGCCATGGCCGGGACCGGCCAGAGCGCGCGCGAGCGGTGCAGCGCGCGGCCCATGCCGAGCGCGCCGAGCGCGATGCCCGAGGCGAAGAGCGCCATGACGAGGGTAACGGTGCTTTCGCCCGCGTCGAGCCGGTCGCGCAGGAGCGTCGGGATCACCGAGAGCGCGATGGCGCCGGCGCCCCAGAACCAGGTCTGCAGGAGCGCCGGGCGGGCGATGACGGGGTTCCGCACGATCATCCGGACGAGGCCGATATTGCCCGCGAAGGGGTTCTTCGGCAGCCGCAGGTCGGGCGCGGCGGGTGTGCCGGGACGGGCGGCGAAACCGGCGAGGAGACCCGCGCCGGCCAGCGCCACGGCGCCGATCCCGGCGGCGACGGGGCCGCCGATCCAGTAGAGCGCACCGCCGAGAAGCGTGCCGCCGACGATGGCGAGCTGGGTGCCGGCGTCGAGCAGCGCGTTGGCGCCGACGAGGTCGTCCTTGGCCAGCCGCTCGGGCAGCCAGCCCTGCTTGATCGGGCCGAAGAAGGTCGATTGCACCCCCATGAGGAACACGAGCCCCAGCGACCAGGCGATGGGCGCCCCGCTCGCGAGGAACAGGAGCGCGAGCCCGGTGATGCCGAGTTCGGAAATCTTGGCGATCCGGAGGAGCCGGGTCTTGTCGAACCGGTCCGCGGCGCTGCCCGACCATCCCGAGAACAGGACGAAGGGCAGCGCGAGGAGCCCGGTGGCCACGAGCGCCGCGATGGCGGCCTGGTCGATGGGCAGGACCGAAGCGGCCATGATCACGATGGCGGCGCGGACGAGGTTGTCATTGGCGGCGCCAAGCACGGCGGAGAGCCAGAGCGGCCAGAAGGACTGGGAACTCAGGATCTTGAACATGGGAATGGTCTCTCAAATGGGGGTGCGTTGGGTCAATCGGCGGTTTCGCGGAGGAGCCGGTTGGTGCGGGCCTCCTCGATCACGAAATGCAGCCGCTTGCGCTCCTCGCGGTCGCGCAGTGCCTTGGTGATCGCGATGGTGGCCGAGACCAGCATGATCGAGGCCATGGCGTAGTAGCCCTTGGCGGTCAGCGAGGCCTGCAGGTTGAAGATCCCGGCGCCCATCATGAAGGCGGCGAGCGCGAATTGCGCGTAGCAGAACAGGTCGTAGGCCGGGCTGTTGGGGAGCCGCGGTTCCTGGGTCGGGTCGATCATGTGAGTATCCATTTTCCGTGTCCTTCTCAGTTCGTGCGTTTCGCCCGGAGGCGGGCGAGCACCGCGTCCTGGGTGACGCGCAGGGGGGCGCCGAAGCCCTTTTCGGCAAGGCGCTCGCGCACCGTGTCGGCATTGTCCGCGGCGTCGATGTCGATCAGCGCGGCCTCGGCGGCGCGGTCGTCGTCGAGCCGTTCGGTGAGGCGTTTCAGCGTTTCCTCGGCCTCCGAGAGGGTGGCGCGGTCGGAGAGCGTGGTGACCGAGCTGGCCCGGCGCGCGGCGAGTGAGGCGGCGACGAGGCGCTGGCCGCGCTGCAGCTCGGCGAGCCGGGTCTTCTGCCGGGTGACGAGGTCGCGGAGGCGCGCGCCCTCGGCGGTGTAGACCTCGATGGCGCGGCGGGTGCCGTCGCGCTCGTTCTCGGCCGCGGCGATGGCCTCGGCGGCATCGCGGGCGAGATCCTCGGCGCCGGCCTCCAGCGCTTCCAGCGCGCGGGTCTCGAGATCGGCGATGCGGTCGGTGAGCCGCGCCTCGGTGCGGCGCTCGGCCTCGCATTGCGCGGCGATGGTCGCGACAGCCCGGCGGCCGGCCTCGTGCGCCGCCGCGCATTCGCGGATCTGTTGGCGCAGGAGCGGCAGCGCGTTGGCGTCGACCATGGCCATCCCGGCCTCGTGGGCACGTCCCCGCGCCAGGGTTCTCAGGGTTTTCAGCAGTGACATGGGGCCTCGCCTCCAAATATGTGAACAGTGTTCATTTTTTATATCTGGACCCGGCGGCGATTTGATGCAAGAGTTTTTGTGAACAGTGTTCATGGAATTCGGGCAAGAAATTGGAAATGAACGTGAAAAACTTGACGCCAAAGCGCCAGGCGATGCGCGAGAGGATCGTTCTGGCGGTCCTGAAGGGGATCGAGACACGGGGAATCGGCCGACTCTCGGCCCGCGACGTGGCGAAGCTGGCGGGGTGTTCGGCGGCGGCGATCTATACGGTGTTCGAGGATTTCGACCATGCGATCTTCGCGGCGAACGCGCGGGTGCTGGACCGGATGGGCGCGGCGCTCGCGGCGGTGCCGATGCCCGAGGACGATCCGGCGACCGGCCTGCGCGACCTGGCGCGGGCCTATGCGCGGTTCGCGCTGGACAACGAGGTGTTCTGGTGGGCGGTGTTCAACCACCGGCAGGCCGAGACGACGGTCACGCCGGACTGGTATCTCGAACAGCATGCCACGTTGATTTCACGGATCTTTTCGCCGTTGCAGGCGCTCCGGCCCGATCTCGACCAGGCGGGGCTGGCGCTCAGGGCGCGGACCCTGTTCAGCGCGGTGCACGGGGTGGTGCAGCTTTCGCTGGAGCGGCGGTTCGTGGGCGTGCCGACCGGGGATCTGGAGGCGGAGGTGGCGGCGCTGGTGGACGCGATGACGCGGGGGCTGGCGGGGCAGGCGGGCTGACACGGGGGGCGCACAACCCGTACACAACCTGTACACAACCCGTACACCAGCGTGCCCGTTCGGGCGGGAAGGGGGCGCTGCCCCCTCGCGTCCTGCGGACGCTCACCCCCGGAGTATTTCGGCCAGGAGAAGGTGCGGGTTTGTGCCGGAGCGGCGCGCGCCGGCAGGATCGGCGCGGCGAGCGGTGGAGGAACTACGGTTTCGGCGTTTCGTCGTAATCGCCGGTGAGGATTCGCCGGCTGTCGCCCTCGGGGTCGTCGAACTGCCGCGACCGCAGCGCCCAGAAGAACGCGCCGAGGCCGAGCCCGCCGAGGATCAGCGAGATCGGGATCAGGTAGACCAGCACGTCCATCAGCGCACCCGCATCGCGTTCAGCGTGACCGAGATCGAGGAGGCCGACATTGCCAGCGCCGCCATCAGGGGCGTGGCGAGGCCGAACAGCGCCACCGGCACCGCGATGAGGTTGTAGGCCGCGGAGATCGCGAAGTTCTCGCGGATCCGCCGGACCGCCGAGCGCGCGGTGTCGAGCATGCCGGGCAGGGCGGCGAAGCCCTCGCCCAGGAGCACGATATCCGAGGCCACCCGCGCGGCGTCCACCGCGGAGGCGGGCGAGACCGAGACATGGGCGGCGGCGAGCGCGGCGGTGTCGTTCAGCCCGTCGCCGATCATCAGCACCCGGTGGCCCTCGGCGGCGAGCCGGGTGACGAAAACCGCCTTTTCCTCGGGCGTCATCCCCGCGCGGAACTCGGTAAGGCCGATCCGCCCGGCCAGCGCCGCCACCGGCGCCGCGACATCGCCCGACAGCAGGATCTGCCGGAGCCCGCGCCCGGCAAAGCCCGCCACCACCGCCTCGGCGCCGGGGCGGAGACGGTCGGCGAAGGCGAAACCCACCGGCGCGCGGCCCGGGCGCGCCAGCCAGGTCGCGGTTTCGGAACCTGCCTCGGCGCCCACCCAGCCGGCGCGGCCGAGCCGCACCGTATGGCCCTGAAGCATTGCCTCTACGCCGTAGCCCGGCACCTCGCGCGGGGCCTCGACCGGGGCAGGGGCCACGCCCCGCGCCTCCAGCGCCCTTGCCAGCGCTGCCGCCAGCGGATGCGCCGAGGCCCGCGCTAGCGCCAGCGCCACGGGCAGATCGTCCGGGTCGGCCGCGTCGAGCCCCAGGGGCTCGGGTGCGCCCAGGGTCAGCGTGCCGGTCTTGTCGTAGACCACCGTGTCGACGGCGGCGAGCCGCTCCAGCGCGGTGGCCGACTTGATCAGGAAACCGCGCCGGTAGAGCCGCCCCGAGGCGGTGCTGGTCACCGCCGGCACCGCGAGACCCAGCGCGCAGGGGCAGGTGATGATGAGGACCGCGACGGCAATGTTGAGCGCGAGCCGCGCCTCGCCCGTGGCCCAGAACCAGCCCAGGAACGCTGCCAGGGCGAGGAGATGTACAACGGGCGCATAGGCCCGCGCGGCCCGGTCGGCCAGCGCCGAATAGTTCGCCCGCCCGCTCTCGGCCACCGCCACCAGCGCGGCGATCCGCGCGAGCGCCGTGTCCTGCCCGGCCGCCGCGACGCGGACCGTGAGCGGCCCGGTCAGGTTGATCTCGCCCGCCAGCACGGCATCGCCGGGCCCGGCGAAGGCCGGCAGCGTCTCGCCGGTCATCGCCGATCGGTCGATCTCGCTCGTCCCCTCCGCCACCGCGCCGTCCACCGGCACCCGGCCGCCGGGGCGCACGCGAACGAGGTCCCCCGGGGCGAGGTCGGCGGTCCGCACCACCTCCTCGGCGCCGTCCCGCAGCCGCACCGCGCGCGGCACTTCCAGTGCTGCCAGTTCCTGCGCGGCCGAGCGGGCGGCCGAGCGGCTCCGGTGGTCGAGATAGCGCCCGCCGAGCAGGAAGAAGGTCAGCGACAGCGCCGCGTCGAAATAGGCATGCTGCCCCGAGAGCGCCGTCTCCCAGATCGACACGCCCACCGCGAGCAGGATGGCGAGCGAGATCGGCACGTCCATGTTGAGGCGCCGGCCCCGCAGCGCCGCCAGCGCCGAGGCGTAGAACGGCCGCCCGGCGAAACCGACGGCGGGCACCGCGATGGCGGCGGAAATCCAGTGGAACAGGTCGCGCGTGGCATCCTCGGCGCCGGACCAGACCGCGACCGAGAGGAGCATCACGTTCATCTGCGCGAAGCCCGCCACCGCGAGCCGCATCAGGAGCTCGCGCCCCGCCGGGTCGCCCTCGCTCGCGGCCAGCATGTCGCCGTCGAGCTCGTGCGCCTCGTGGCCGAGCCGGTCGAGCGCGGCGATGGCCTCGGCTGCCGTGAAGCCCGGCGCCGCCTCGATCGCCACCCGCTTGAGCGTCAGGTTGACCCGGGCCGAGCGCACGCCGGGCAGCGCGGACAGCCCGCGTTCGACCGTCGAGATGCAGCCGGCGCAATGGATGCCCGGCAGCGACAGGCGGATCGCCGCGTCAGGCGTTGCGTCCGAAGGGGTCGCAAGCGCCGCGGGGGCCGCCGCGCAGCCGGGGCAGGCGAAGCCGCCGGGATACTCGGCCGCGCTCATCCCTGCCGGTCCACATGGAGCGACAGGCGCTGGTGGAAGCGCGTGCCGTCGGCGGCCTCGGCCTCGATCCGGAGCGTCCAGAGCCCGGGCCCGAGCGTCACCGGGCCCACGAAGGCGGCGCCGTCGAAGCGCAGATCGGGCCGCACGTCATCGGCGGCCGAGGTGGTCCGCCCGACCAGCACCGAGAGTGCGGCGGGCGCCACCGGGCGGCCCCGGTCATCGGTGATCGCCAGCCGCATCTCGCCCTGCGCCGCCTCGGCCTCCACGGTCCAGCCAAGCGCCTCCTGCGCGGCGCGTTCGCGGTCGAAGCTCTGGCTCGCGACATAGGAGTTCTGCACCTCGAGCCCCGGGAAGGTCCGCACCGCGCTGACCGCCAGCGTGATGTTGACCCCGATGATCACCGCGAAGGCGCTGGCGGTGATGAGAAACACGTGCCGGCCGGTCAGTTCCCTGTTCATTTCGCGTCTCCGTTGAAGACCGTGTCCTTGTGGACCCGCTCGCCGTTCAGAAGATCCTCGACCCAGAACCGGAAGCCGGTGCGGTCGCCGGTGGCGGGCGGGGAATTCGGCGGCGCGATCACGTAGACGCGCTGCAGGAGCTGTTCGTTGGCCGGGACCGTGATCGATTCGTAGGGCGTGCCGTCGAGCTGGATCCTGAGCGTCGGCGGGCCCTTGAGCGAGATCCGGAACGGCCGGGCCTCGCCATGCTTGTTGCGCAGCCGCACGTCATAGGTGTTGCGGATCGAGCCGTCGGACAGGGTGACAAAGGTCGGGTTGCGGACCGGCGCGACGGTCACGTCGATATCGCCGCGGATGAACAGCGCGACGAGGAGCCCGACCCCCACCAGCGACCAGAGCGCGGTGTAGAGAATGGTTCGCGGCCGGAACACGTGCCGCCAGATCTTGCGCGGCGTCTCGCCCGCCCGTTCGCGGCGTTCGTCGGTGAGCGCGATGTAGTCGATCAGGCCGCGCGGCATCCCGACCCTTGCCATCACGTCGTCGCAGGCGTCGATGCAGAGCGCGCAGGTGATGCAGGCCATCTGCTGCCCGTCGCGGATGTCGATCCCCATCGGGCAGACATTGACGCAGGCGTTGCAGTCGATGCAGTCGCCCAGCCCTTCCTTGGCCGGGATCGCCCCGCCCACGCCCGAGCGCATCCCGGGCATCGGGACGTTCGGCGACCGGCCGCCGATCCGGGGGCCGGCCGCCTGGGTGCCGGCAAGGGCGCTCTCGGCGATCTCGCGCCGCCGTTTCCCCCTGCCGCGCGGCTCGCCGCGCCATTCGCGATAGGCGACGGTGATGGTCTCTTCGTCCATCATCGCCGCCTGGATGCGCGGCCAGGGGCAAGCGTAGATGCAGATCTGTTCGCGGGCGAAACCGCCGAACACGAAGGTGGTGGCGGTCAGGACCGCGATCGTGGTGTAGGCGATGGCGGGCGCGCGGAAACCCACCAGCGCGCGGGCGAGATCGGGCGCGTCGGTGAAATAGAACACCCAGGCGCCGCCGGTGGCGACCGCGATCAGCAGCCAGATCGCCCATTTGGTCAGCCGGAGCCGGATCTTGCGCGCGTCCCAGCCGGCCTTCCAGAGGCGCATCCGCGCGTTGCGGTCGCCCTCGACCCAGCGCTCGACCAAGACGAACAGGTCGGTCCAGACGGTCTGCGGGCAGGCATAGCCGCACCAGACCCGGCCCAAGGCCGAGGTGAACAGGAACAGCCCGAGCCCCGCCATGATCAGAAGCCCCGCCACGAAGTAGAACTCGTGCGGCCAGATCTCGATCCAGAAGAAGAAGAACCGCCGATTCGCCATGTCGACCAGCACCGCCTGGTCGGGCAGCTCCGGCCCCCGGTCCCAGCGCAGCCAGGGCGTGAGGTAGTAGATCCCGAGCGTCACCGCCATGATCCACCATTTCAGGGTGCGGAACCGGCCCTTGACCCGGCGCGGAAAGATCGGCTCGCGGGCCGCGTAGAGCGGCTGGTCGTCGGTGCTGGACATGAAGAACCCGGGTAACCTGTTCGCCCGCCGGTTCTGCCACGCGGCCGGGGACCCGGCCTTGATCGAGGTCAAGCTTTTTTCAGCCGATCAGCAGCCTGAGGCCCTGGGTCACGTCGGTCCGCACCGCGAGCCGCAGCCCGGGCTCGTCGCCCGCGCGCAGCGCCGCGAGAATCAGCCGGTGGTGCGGCGGCACGTCGGTCCGGCTGCGCTTTTCGTAGATCTTCCGCATGGTCGGGCCGAGCTGCAGCCAGACCGTCTCGATCATCGCCAGCATCGCCGGCGCCTGGGCGCGCAGGTAGAGCGTGCGGTGGAACTCGAGATTCGTGCGGATATAGGCGACCGCGTCGCCCTGCAGGATCGTCTCGGGCAGCGCCGCGTTGATCGTCTGCAGCCGCTCGATCAGCGCGATATGCGCGCGCGGCAGGGCCCGGCTGGCGAGCTCGGTCTCGATCAGCGCGCGCACCGCGGAGAGCTCCTCGATCCGCTCGCTCGACAGCTCCGGCGTGGTGACCCGGCCCGAGGGCGACAGCACCAGCGCGCCTTCGGCGGCCAGCCGCCGCACCGCCTCGCGCGCCGGGGTCATCGACACCCCGAACTGCGCGCCGATGCCGCGGATCGTCAGCGGCGCCCCGGGCGGCAGCTCGCCATGCAGGATCCGCCCGCGCAAGGCGCGGTAGACCCGCTCATGGGCGGAGACCGGTGCGGGTTTTTCCGGCGGACGGGCGGGGGAGATCAGCATGCCGGATCGTGTGATCACAGCGGGTCCGGTGTCAATCCTCGAAGCGGAAGGCGTGGAGCCGGGCGCCCTCTTCGTGCAGCCAGCGGCGGTGCCTGCGCCAGTCCGGGTCGAGCCGCGCCACCACCCGCCAGAAGGCCGGCGAATGGTCCATGCGCACCAGATGCGCCACCTCGTGCACCGCGACATAGGCCAGGATCTCGGGCGGCGCCATCGCCAGCCGCCAGGAGAACATCAGCCGTCCCTGATGGCTGCAGGAGCCCCAGCGCGACCGCGTATCGCGCAGGGCGAGTTCGGCATAGGTCACGTCCAGCGCCCGGGCGGCGGTGTCGCAGGATGCCGCCAGCCGGTCGCGGGCCAGGCATTTCAGGAACGCCGCCGCCGCCCGCGCCGGCCGGGCCCGGGGCAGGGTCAGGACCTCGCCCGCGAGCACCGGTGCGGGCGCCGGGGCGAGGGCGATGCGGCGGAGCAGGCCCTCCACCGGCAGGAGCGCGCCCTCGGCGATCGCCACGGGCGCCCGGGTGCCCGCCCGCGCCTCGAGGATCCAGTCGCGCCGCTCGCCGGCGAAGGCGATCGCCTCGGCCACCGGCAGCCGCGCCGGCACGGTCATCGTCACCTGCCCGTCCAGGGCCGAGACCCTGAGCGACAGCCGCCGCGCCCGCGCCGAGCGCCGGAGCCGGATCTCGACCGGTGCCTCGCCCTCGAGCCGGATGATCTTCATGGCGCCCCCTTGCGGCTGTTGAACTTGCCCGCCCGCGCCCCAGATGGGGGCGGACGGGGCGAAAGGCTTTGACAGCCCCCCGGCAGTATGGCAGGAGCCACCGGGTTTCCGCCAGAGTCGACGAGAGGTAAGACAATGCCCAAGGAAGAATGGGGCACGAAACGGGTTTGCCCGACCACGGGCAAGCGGTTCTATGATCTGAACAAGAATCCGATCGTGAGCCCGTATACCGGCGAGATCGTCACGCTCGACACCGGCAAGCATTCCCGTGTGATGGTCGCCGACAAGGCCGACAAGGATTCGGTCACCGAGGAAGAAGACGATCTGATCGACGACGATGATGTCGTGCTCGAGGAAGAGGACGACGATTCGAGCGACATGGATCTCGGCGACGACGTGCTCGAGGAAGAGGACGACGACAACGTGTCGCTCGACGACATCGCCGACGTTTCCGGCGACGACGACGACTGACGCGATTTTCGCTTGAACCGGCAGGCTCGCTGTCCTAGAGAGCCTGCCACGGGCGCCCCCGCGCGCCCACCCGGTCGGGGCCATAGCTCAGTTGGGAGAGCGCTTGCATGGCATGCAAGAGGTCAGGGGTTCGACTCCCCTTGGCTCCACCATATTCCTCGATCCGGAACCTGATGTACAAGCGATGCTCCGTTTCGCGTTGAGCGTTGCGGTCACTCCTCCCGGCATTGGGACAAATTTTTTTTGTAACCCCCGTCGCGCGGGCCTCTTCCCGGTTCAGGCGAAGAGGTCGTGCGCGACGCCGGCCTTCTCGAAGATGTAGTCGCGGCTTTCCTCCAGCTCGCGCCGCAGCTTCTCCATGTCGTGGCCCAGGAGCCGGCCCTGCCATTTGCGGATCCTGCCCGCCACCATGACGGTATCGACATTCGAGCGGTCCATGAGGGTGACCACGGCCCCGGCGGCGTTGTTGAGGGGCGCGACGTTCATTGCCGTGGCATCCAGGAGGATGATGTCGGCGTCCTTGCCCGGGGTCAGCGATCCGGTCTTCCTGTCGAGGCGGAGGCCCCTGGCGCCTTCGATGGTGGCGTGACGGATGGCGTCGGCGGTTCGCATGAGTTTCGGGTGGTGCGGGTCGCCGGAGAGCGCGCGCTCGTTGGCGCGCATCCGCTGGAGCGTGACGAGGGCGCGCATCTGGGTGAAGAAATCCGCCGACATGGTGCATTCCACGTCGGACGAGAGCGACACCGACATGCCCAGGTCGAGCGCTTTCTGGATCGGCGGTTCGCCATGGCGCATGTGCATCTCGATCGGCACCGAGAGCGAGACATGGGCGCCGGCATCCGCCGCCGCCTTCCAGGCTTCGTCGGTCATGCCGGTCATGTGGATGAAGATGTTGTCGGGGCCGAACATGCCTTTCGCCGCCAGTTCGTCGAAGGTGGGTGTCATGCCGAAGGTTGTCACGACATGCAGGGCGATCTGCAGGTCGAGCTCGCGCCCGATGGCCCACATCTCCTCGTAGCCGTCGATGTAGATCTCGCCGCCCATGGCCATGGTCAGGAGCTGGTCGTCGGAGGAGAAATACCGTTCGCGGATGCGCCGCGCGCCGCCGGGGTGCTCCTTGCCCTCCCACCAGCCTTCGAAATAGCCGAACACGCCGCGCCGTCCCGCGTCGCGCAGGCCCTCGATGGCGGCGTCCGAATGTTCGGCGGAGTGGTGGATCTGGCTGACGTCCATCACCGTGGTCACGCCGGCGTCGAGCTGCGCAAGCCCGCCATAGAGCTCGTTGATATACACATCCCGCGGCCGGTAGTGCTGCGAGAAGCCAAGCAGCATGGCCTCGTAGTAGTTCCTGGCGTTCTCGGGCTTGCCGTCGTTCACCACGATGGCATCGGCCAGCGTCGAGCGCAGGCCGGTTTCGAACTGGTGGTGATGGGTGTCGATGAAGCCCGGCATCACGATCTTGCCGGAGGCGTCGAGGATGCGGGCATCGCCCGCCTCGATGCTGGCCGCGACCTCGACGATCCTGTCGCCTTCGACCAGCACGTCGCCCTTCGCGAAATTGCCCACCGCGTCGTCGACCGACATCACGACACCGCCCTTGATCAGGATGCGCATGCCTTTCTCGCCCGACATCCCGGGCAGCGACCCGGCCGAGACGTCGGCTCGCGGGGCGTTTGCGCCGGAACCGCTTTCGGCGGGGGCCGACGGGATGGCGGCCTTGCCGGGGCACAGCGCCTTCGGGGTTGCGGGGTTGCAGAGTCTGCACATGGTCTTTCTCCTCCCAGAGCCGGATCTATCCTCCGAGTGCCGACCGAAGCGTCGGGTAGCGGGCCATCTGATGCGCGATGTGGGACGCGGCTTCCTGCAGCACGGGCAGGCGTTCCTTCACGAGCTGGTCGGGCGTCACCATGCCGGAGTAGCCCGAGGTGTTCAGCGCGGCGATGGTGGCGCCGTCGGCCGTGCGGATCGGCACGGCCAGCGCGGTGATTCCGTAGTCCAGCTGATCGACGGTCGTCGCATAGCCGTTGCGGCGCGCGGCCATGACCTCGGCCCTGAGCGCCTTTGCGTTCGTGCAGGTCTTCGATGTCAGCTTCTCGGGCCGGTAGCTCGACAGGTAGGCGTCGATCTTCGCGTCCGGCAGCCCCGCCAGAAGCACCCGCCCCATCGAGGTGGCGTAGGCCGGATATCGCGCGCCCGGCACCGCCGCCGCGCGCCGCGCGCGCTGGACGGAATGGTGCGCGACATAGATCACGTCGCCGCCGTCCAGCGTCCCGACCGAGGACGCGTCGCCGAAGCGTTCCACGATCGCGCGCAGGTCGTCCTGGAGGATCTCGTCGATCCGTGCCGTGAAGTGGAAGGCCGAGCCGAGCGCCATAAGCTTGGGGCGCAGGTGGAAGCGTTTTTCCTTGCGCCCGATATAGCCCAGCGTCTCGAGCGTCAGAAGCGCGCGGCGCGCGGCGGCGGGCGTCAGCCCCACGCGCCGGGCGACTTCCGAAAGCGTCATTTCGGGATTGTCCGCGTCGAAGGATTCGAGGATGGCGATGCCCTTCGCCAGCGCCTCGACGAACTCCGCGGGTTTCTGGCGCGCCTCTGCCAAGTTCAGCCTTCCGGGGCCAGCACGAAATCGAATTCGCAGACGGCGTCGGGTTCCCTGTCCAGGTCGTAGCCAAGCGCCGCGACATCCCTGGCGGGGAGGACCCTGGCCAGAAGCGATTTCCGCACCCCGAACACCGCGTCGTTGTCGGTATACTCGGTGCCTTCGAAGAAGATCTCGGTGGTGATCGCGTTCATCCCCGGATGGCGGATGATGTAGTGCAGATGCGCCGCGCGCCAGGCATGGCGGTCGCCGGCGCGCAGCAGTCTTCCGACCGGCCCGTCGAAGGGCACGGTATAGGGTTTGGGCAGGATGGTCGTATAATAGTAGCGCCCCTGGTCGTCGGTCTCGAAGATGCCGCGCAGGTCCATCTTGTCCTGTCCCTGCGCCTGCTCCTGTATCGGGTAGGTGCCCGCGCCGTCGGCCTGCCAGGTGTCGACGATGGCGCCGGGCAGCGGCTTGTGAAGGGTGTCGGTCACCTTGCCGTGGACCAGGACGCAGGCGCCTTCGCGGCCGCCGGCAAGGTCGGCGCCAAGCTTCTTGCGGGGCGCGTCGTCGAGGTAGAAGGGGCCGAGGTTCGACCCCTCGGTCGCCCCGCCCTTGGAGTTGATCAGATCGACCAGCGCCGAGAAGCCCACCACATCCGACAGCAGGATGAATTCGTGCCGCTCCGGCGTTGAGATCTGACCGCAATCGTAGAGGAAGTTCAGCACACCCATCCACTCTTCGTGGGTGATCTGGTTCTCGCGCGTGAAGTCGTGGAGGTGGTCTAGAAAGCCGTGAAGCAGCTTCTCGAACCGGCTGCCGGCTTCGGTCCTGAAGGAGTCCTTCACCGCCTGGGTGATCGTGAACTGATTGATGTCCCGCATGTTTTTCTTCCCTGGCCCGGTCACCACCCGACACGCCCGATAATTCGGCTTGACGAAAGGCTAGTCGGCTCCATAATTTTCGGCAAGAGCAAAAATTTTCGGCATACGAAAAGAGGAGATGCCATGCGAATCGGAAAGCAGGACCGGGCCTTTACCGCCATTGCGACGTCGGATGCCGAAAGCGTGACGGTGCGCGGCCTCGATCTCTGCGAGGAGCTGATCGGCAGGATCAACTTCACCGACTATTTCTGGCTCCTCGTTCTGGGCGAGAAGCCGAGCGGGGCGCAGCGCGACATGATGGATGCCTGTCTTGTCGCCATTGCCGAGCATGGGCTTGTCCCCTCGGTTCAGGCCGCGCGGATGACGCTGGCCGCCGGTCCCGATGCCTGGCAGGGGGCCATGGCCGCCGGGCTGCTCGGCATGGGAAGCGTCGTCGCGGGCAGTTCCGAGGCCGCGGGCCGCTATCTTGCCGAGGTCATCGCGAAGGCCGAAGCGGACGGCACCGATATCGAGACCGCCGCCATCGCCAGCCTGAGAGACTGCAAGGCGCAGAGGAAGAAGGTCGCCGGTCTCGGCCACCCGCAGCACAGTTCCGGCGACCCGCGCGCCGACCGGCTGCTCGCCATCGCCGACGATCTGGGGATCTCCGGCAAGTATATCGAGACCCTGCGCATCCTAGGCAGGCACGCCCCCGGCATCATCGAACGGCCGCTGCCCATCAATGTCTCGGGCGCGATACCGGCCTGCATCCTCGACGCCGGCTGGCCGCTCGAGGCGATCAAGGCGGTGCCGCTCCTGGCCCGCGCCGCCGGGCTCTCGGCCCATCTCTTCGAAGAGGCCGGCCGTTCGATCGGGTTCATCATGTCGCACCAGGCCGATCTTGCCATCGACTATGACGGCAAGCCGTCGAAGCGCCGTTCCCCGGCGGCGGAGTAGGCGCATGGTCAAGATCCTCAAGGATATCCGCGTCGTCGAGCTCGGCACCTACATCACCGGCCCGGCGGCGGGCCTGCACCTGGCCGATCTCGGGGCCGACGTCATCAAGGTCGAACGGCCCGGTACCGGCGACCCGTTTCGCGCCTTCAAGGGCGGGCTCTACTCGCCGCATTACCAGACCTACAACCGCAACAAGCGTTCCATCGCGCTCGACACGAAGAACCCCGCCGATCTCGAGACGTTGCACGATCTGGTTGCCACGGCGGATGTCTTCATCCAGAACTTCCGCCCCGGAGTCGCGGAGAAACTCGGCGCGGGGGAGGAGGAGCTGCGCAGGCACCGACCCGACCTGATCTATTGCGCCATCTCGGGCTTCGGCACCTCGGGCCCGTCCCGCGACCGGCCCGCGTATGACACCGTCGCACAGGCCGCCAGCGGGTATCTCCGCCTGCTCACGCCTCCCGCCAGCCCCCGCGTCATCGGCCCCGCCATCGCGGATGCCGTCACCGGGCAATATGCCGCCATGGGCATCCTCGCCGCGCTGCTGGAACGCGCCAGGACGGGCGAGGGGCGGCGGCTCGACATCTCGATGCTCGAGGCCATGTGCCACTTCAACCTCGACAGCTTCACGCATTACTATTCGGTGGGCGAGGTCATGGGGCCGCTCTCGCGCCCCGTCGTGTCGCAATCCTACACCTTCGAATGTTCGGACGGAAAATGGATCGCGATCCACTTGTCCTCGCCCGAGAAGTTCTGGGAGGGGCTTCTGGCCGCGACCGGCCAGGAACGGCTCGGGGACGACCCGCGCTTCGCGGAGCGGCTCGCACGGGTCGAGCACCAGGACGACCTGATCGAGCACTTCGCGCCGGTCTTCCGCGAAAAGCCGCGCGATGCCTGGTGCGATCTCCTGCTCGCGAACGAGGTGCCGCATTCTCCGGCCTACGATTCGAACGAGGCGCTGGAGGATCCGCAGGCGCAGCACCTGAACATCAGGATCGCGGCGCCTTCGTCGGAGCTCGGAACCTTCACCACGGTCCGCCCGCCCTACAATTTCGATGGTGCGCCGGAACTCGATGTGCTGCCGCCGCCGGTGCTTGACGAGCATGGCGACGAGATCCGCGCCGAACTTGCCCGGAGGAAAGCAGGCTAGAATATCAATCGGCGGTCGACCGGCCGCATTCAGGGAGGAAGCAAATGAAGATCTTACATGGCGCGCTTCTGGGCGCTGTGCTGGCCTTGCCGGTGCAGGCGCAGGAAACCATCAACCTGACCGTAGCCTCCAGCCACCCGACCGTCGTGCCCTGGGTCGGCATGATCCAGACGCATTTCATGGCGAAGACCGACGCGCTTCTGGCCGAGACCGGCAATTACAGGATCGAGTGGAACGAGGCCTTCGGTGGCCAGCTCTACAAGGCGAACGCCACGCTCACCACCGTCGAGGAGGGGATCACCGATATCGGATGGGTCTTCTCGTTCCTCGAACAGGCCAAGCTGCCGCTGAGCCAGGGCTCGTCCAACGCGCCCTTTGCCACCTCGAACCCGCCGGTTCTGCTCTCCGTCATGACGGATCTCATCGAGAACAACGCGGCGTTCAGAAACGAATGGGAACAGCACAATCTGAAGGTGCTCGGGCTCACCGCGACCGACCTTTACGATTTCTACCTGAAGGAGCCGATCTCCGGCATCGACGACCTCGAGGGCCGCAAGATCTCCGCCCCCGGCGTTCTCGGCAACTGGCTTCGCGGAACCGGGGCCAACGCCGTCGACGGCTCGCTGCCGACCTACTACACCGACGTGCAGACCGGCGTTTCCGACGGGGTGCTCTCGCTCGCCCTCGGTGCCCTTCCGATCAAGCTCTATGAAGTGGCCCCGTATATCGCGCGTTTCGATGGCGGCTCGGTCTTCTCGGGCGCCGTCGCCATCAACCGCGACACCTGGGACAGCCTTCCCGAGGAAGTGCAGAACGCGATGGTCGAGGCCGGCAAGTACTACACCGAAAGCCACGGGCAGGATCTTGTCGACCGCCACGAATTCGCGCTGAACAAGATGGTCGAGCTGGGGGCCACGATCGTCGAGATGCCGGAGGGCGAAACCGCGAAATGGGTTGGCAAGCTGCCCGATATCGCGGGGGACTGGGCGGCCCCGCTCGAAGAACGCGGTATCCCGGCCAGAGAATTCCTTGCCGCCTATATGCAGGGTCTCCACGATGCCGGGGAAACCCCGGCGCGCGACTGGGGCAAGTAGGGCCGGGACTTGACGCGGGATGAAAACACCGCCGCCTCCCCCACGGGGGAGGTGCAGGAAACCGCGCTGGAACGGGGCTGGCACCGGCTGGTCGAGGCCTTCGCCGCGCTCGGAACCGTTCTGATCGGTGTCCTCATGGTCATCATCTGTGCCGACATCGTGGCCCGGAACGCCATGGGGGCTTCGCTGCCGCTGGTCTCCGAAGGTGGCGCGCTTCTGGTCGTCACCCTGGTCGCCCTGCAGCTTGCCGCGACCGTCCGTGCCGGACGGCTGGCGCGGACGGAGGTCTTCATCATCCCCTTCACCGACCGCTTCCCGAGGGCAGGGGCCATCCTCGCCGCCTTCTACGATCTGACCGGCGCCGTGATCCTGGGCATCATCGCCTGGGCCTCGATCCGCGTCGTCGGGAAAGATCTGGCGGCGGCCGAGTTCATCGGCATCAGCGGAATGGCCACCCTTCCGACATGGCCCTTCCGGGTGCTGATCCTGGCGGGCTTTGCCGTCGCCGCCCTCGAATTCGCCGTCCGCCTGCTTGCGGCGCTGCGTGGCAGGCCGCTCCCATGAGCCCTTTCGACATCGGGGCAGGGGCCATTGGCGTTCTCGTCGTCCTGATCGTGATCGGCATGCCGATCGGCATCGGCATGCTCGCCGTCTCGCTGGCCGCCGTCGCGCTGATCCGCAACGAGACCGTCGCCATCCGCATGATGACGCAGGTCGCCAATGACAGCCTCGAGGAATACCTCTTCGCCGTGGTCCCCCTCTTCGTGCTCATGGGCCTCCTTGTGACCGTCTCCGGCGTCGGCAAGGACACGTTCGACGTGTTCCAGAAGTTTCTTCGCCGCGTCACCGCCGGCCTCGGCGTCGCCACGGTCTTCGCCAATGCCGTCTTTGCGGCCATCACCGGCATCTCCATCGCCTCGGCGACGGTCTTCAGCCGTATCGCCGTGCCCGAGATGCGGCGTCACGGCTATACCAGGCGCTTCGCCACCGGTGTCGTTGCGGGCTCCTCCGTCCTCGGCATGCTGATCCCGCCATCGCTTCTGATGATCGTCTATGCCGTTCTTGCCGAGCAATCGGTGGGCCGCATGTTCCTGGCCGGCGTCGGCCCCGGCATCCTGCTGGCCCTTGCCTTTACCGCGACGATCCTGCTCCTCGCCACGACCCGCCGCGGGTTCGTCTTCGAGGTGGGCGACACCGCCGGGTATCACGACATCGGCGCTCTCGACGTCGTGCGGAAATCGATTCCCATCGCAGCGCTCATGGGGCTTGTGCTCGGCGGGCTCTACGGCGGGTTTCTCAACCCGACCGAGGCCGGCGCGGCCGGCGCCTTCGGCGCGCTGGTGATCGCGCTTCTCCGCCGCTCGCTCGACCGCGCCAGCTTCTGGCGGCTCCTGGTCGAGACCGGTCAGATCACCGTCGCCGTGCTCTTTCTCATCCTTGCCGCCACGTTCTTCAGCCGCATGCTCGCGCTCTCCGGGGTGCCGCGCGAACTGGCCCAGTTCTTTCTCTCCGGCAATATCGGCCCCTATGGCTTCCTGTTTGCATATGTCGTCCTGATCGTCGCGCTCGGCTGCCTGATCGACTCGATCTCGATCATGCTCATCGTCCTGCCCATCGCGTTACCCGTGGCCGACCAGGCCGGTTTCGATCTCGTCTGGTTCGGCGTCGTCACGGTGATCGCCGTGGAAATCGGCCTCCTGACACCGCCCTTCGGCCTTTCGGTCTACACGATCAAATCGGCAATGGACGATCCCGACCTGAAGGTGGGCGAGATCTTCCGTGGTGCCATCCCGTTCGTTCTCGCGATGCTGGCCACGCTGGCCGTCATCATCATCGTTCCCGCTACGGCCACCTGGCTGGCCCGGCTCTGACAGGTAGATACCCAATGCCCGATCTTCTCGTTGTTCCCGGAAGCCTGCGCGAAGCCTCTTCCTCCCGTGCCGCTGCCCGCACCCTGGCCCGGCGCCTGGAGGGCCGCGCCGCCTGCACGATCGCGGATGTCGGGCGGCTTCCGCACTACAATGCCGATGTGACCGACGACCCGAATGTCGCGCGCTTCATAGAACAGGTGGGTGCCGCCGACGGCATCCTTTTCGTCACGCCGGAGTACAATTACAGCATCCCCGGCGTGCTGAAGAACGCGATCGACTGGGCCTCGCGCCCGGCCTACGCCTCGGTTTTCAAGGACAAGCCCTGCTTTGTCGTCAGCGTCTCCGGCGGCGCGCTTGGCGGTGTCCGCGCGCAGGCGCATCTCAAGTACATACTGAACGGCATGCTGGCGCGTGTGTTTCCCGCGAAAGAGGTCGTGGTCCCGCAGGCGAACGCAAAGGTCGCCGACGGCATGCTCAACGACGAAGACACGCTCGCCTTCGCCGAGGCCGAGATCCGGCCGTTCCTCGACAGTCTCGGCTGACATGCCGACCTGACGGGCGCTTGCGGCGATGCTGCGGCGGCCGGGCGCCCCCGGCACGACGAGCGGCAGAGCGCGACGGCAGCCGCCGTTCGAGCATTTTCTATCCGGTGCATCGGGCGGTCAGCAACCTGACCGCTTCGTCGAAGATCGAAACGCGTTCGGCAGCGCGTGCGGCCAGGTGCGCGCCTTCGAGAAGCGCCAGCGCCGCGCGTGCCTCTCCGCCGGGATCCTTGACGGCCTGGATGGTCCGGTCGGCCGCACCTCGCGCGAAAACCGCCTCGAGCCGGTCGATCATGTCGGAGCGGAAGCCGCTGATCTCCTCCAGCACATCCCCGGCAAGGCTTTCCCGGCTGATCGTCAGTGCCACGCAGAGGCAAAGGCTTCGGCCCTCGTTCAACGCGTCCCGGTACAGCGAGACGAGGGCGCAAAGCTGCGCGCCGCCCGTCTGCCGGCGGGCTGCGATCCCATCGCAAGCCGCCATCATCTTTACCCGGTAGCGGCGCATGAGTTCTGTCGAGAGCACCGCTTTGGTCGCGAAATGGTAATGGATCGACGCAGTGCGAATTCCGACGGCATCGGCAAGGTCGGCATAGCTGAAGCCGTCGAACCCGCGCGCCCGGGCTGCCTGTTCGGCGGCATCAAGAAGGGCTGTCTTCGTGTCGGTCGTCATGGCGCCATCACACCGGTTCGCGCGCGGTGAGCGCAAGCGCGATTTCCGCGGCCTCGAGCGCGCCTTCCAGATAGCCGCCGAAGCGGGGCGCGGTTTCGGTGCCGCTCAGGATCAAACGGTCGTCCCAGATCCC
Organism: Paracoccaceae bacterium; assembly: GCA_003605175.1. Lineage (GTDB taxonomy): Bacteria > Pseudomonadota > Alphaproteobacteria > Rhodobacterales > Rhodobacteraceae > Ovoidimarina. The sequence continues at coordinate 334,527 of QWDA01000003.1, forward strand.
GGTGAGCGTGCGCGGCAGCCCGTAATGGGGATGCGTGTAAAGCGGGCGTTGATCGTGTTCCGTCGCCGTGAAGCGGTCAAACGCCCAGTCCTTGACGATCAGCCTGGACGGTGCCGCGGCTTCGGGGCCGAACAGGCGGCCCAGTTGCGAGCGGAGTGCGTCTTTCAGGCCGTTCATGTCGCGACGGGCCGCTGGGACAATGCCGATGAAGCCGAAAAGCGCGAATGGCCCGCCATCGGCCGGCGACGCATCGTGGATCTCTACCATCGGGCCGCGTCGGCTCATCGCGTCGCCGGACAGGCCGGCCTCGCGCCAGAACGGCCGCTCGTAGGTCGCGATGGCCTTGGCCTGTCCGGCCATCCAGGTGGGGATCGCGTCCATGGCTTGAAGCACCGCCGGCGGCAAGGCCGGCGCGAAGCCGAGCCCGCGTGCCAGGCGCGGCGGAAGCGCAAGCACCACGCGCTCGGCGTGAAACGCCTCTCCGGCCTGGGTGACGACCTCGACGCCTCGCGCGGTTTTCGTTAGCCGCGTGACCGGCGTTGCGAGATGGATGCGGTCTTGCGGCAGCTCATGCGACAGCGCCTCGATCAGCCGTCCGAGGCCGCCCTCAAGGCGCCAGGATCCCTCCATCGAGGCGAAACCGCGCCCGCGTTCGATGCGGCCCTGCTCGTCCTCGAAGGTCAGGGCGCCGGTGCCGTACTGGTCGAACCGCCTCAGCCCGAGCCGCGAGATCAGCGCCGCGATCCGGGGCTGGCCGGGCCAGAACCAGGCCGGTCCGAGATCGAGGCCGTCTTCGCTCAGGATGCGCCCGCCAAGCCGGTCGCGCGCCTCGCCAAGCCGGACGTCCCGCCCCGCCGCGTGCAGTTGGCGGGCAAGCGACAGGCCGGAAAGACCGCCGCCGATGACGAGTATCTCGCTCTTCATGTCAGAAACCCTCTGATGCCGGGCGCAGGTCCAGTTCATGCGTCCATGTCGAAGGCGGCTGGTGGGCAAGCTGCCAGTACGCCTCCGCGATTTCGCCGGCATCCATCATCCTGGCCGGGTCGAGGTCATGCAGATCGCGCGACCGGGGCGTGTCGATGATTCCGTCGAGGATCACATGAGCGACGTGAATGCCGGCGGGCTGGTACTCGCGCGCCAGCGACTGGGTCAGGCCGCGCAGCGCGAACTTGGCCGAGGCGAATGCCGAGAACCGCGCACCGCCCCTCAAGGACGCCGTTGCGCCCGACACGATCAGCGTGCCCCCGCCGCCCCGCACCATCGGTTGCAGCGTTGCCTGCGCCAGCAGCACCAGCGTTTCGACCATGGAGGACCAGGTGCGGCGATAATCGCCAAGAGTCGTCTCGGCGAACGGCGCAATGACCAGCTCGGCGGTGTTGTGCACGACGATCTTCGGCGGTCCGTGCCGCTGGATCAGATCGGTGACACAGGGCCAGGTCTGGTCGGGGTCCGCCAGATCGACTTCGCGGAACGCGCCCGCCACCGTCCCGGGGCGCGTGCGCCCCAGTCCGACCGCTGTCATCCCGCCTGCCTCGAAACGCGCGCAAAGGGACTGGCCGAGGCCAGCCCCCGCGCCCGCGACAAGGGCAAGTGGTGCGCCGCTCGGCATCGCGTCAGGCCGCCGGGGCCTTGGCGAACGGCAGGTGCCCGGTCTTCATCCAGACCCTGGCGCCGTCGCCACCGGCGGTCAGGGAAAGCGGCGTGCCTTCGGGCAGCCGCAGCCAGCCGTTCCGATCCAGCGTATCCTCCCCCGCCGTAACCGATCCGCCGATCACCAGGATCTCGATTCCGCCCGCTGCATCCGAGGTCAGCACGGCGCCCGGGTCCAGGTGGCTGTAGGTCACCCGCTCGCGGTCATCCTCGTGCAGCGTGGCGGTCGCGACGCCATCCGACGGCGTGCCGAGTTCGGCCGCCATGTCCTTGCGGAACTGGTTGCGGTCGTCCATGTCGAACTGCCAGAGCTTGACGAAGATCGTGCAGCCCGCGTCCGAGCCCGGGGTGTGGCTGGTCGTCGGCGGGTTGCGCACATAGGTGCCGGCCGGGAAGTCGCCATGCTCGTCCTGGAAGACGCCTTCGAGCACGATGAACTCTTCGCCGCCGCTATGGGTGTGGGCCGAGAACTTGCTGCCCGGCGCATAGCGCACGATGGTCGTGGCGCGCGCCACCTCGCCGCCGATCCGGTCGAGCATGCGCCGCTCGACGCCTTTCATCGGCGAGGCCTGCCATTCGAGTTGGTCGGCGTGGACGACCACGCGTTCGGAGAAGTCGGCGTTGAGTTCCATCTGTCAGCTCCCGTTCAGGCTGCAATCGAGGGACGTGCCGCGACCCGGGCGCGCCATGCGTGAAGGTTCGCCAGGCTCTCGGGGATCTCGACCCTCGCGAAATCGGCGAAGGCGAGACCGGCGAAGGCGGTGATATCGGCAATCGAGAACGCCTCGCCGGCCAGATATTCGCTGTCCGCGAGCACGCCGTCCAGATAGCTCATGGTGTTCGCGGCGACCTGTTTCTGCCTGTTGCCCCACTCGGCGCACTGATCGGTCTCGAGATCGGGGCCGAGGCCGGGCGTCGCGTGGTGGAAATAGGCTCCGACCGCGTTGAGCAGGCCGTTCTCGGCGCGGAGGTTCATCATCGAGATGCGGGCGCGCTCTTTCGGCGTGGTGCCGGTGAGCGAGGGGCCGTCGAAGACGCCGTCGATATACTCGGTGATCGCGTTGCACTGGGAGATATGCGAGCCGTCCTCCAGCTCGAGGCAGGGCACGACCGCGTCCGGGTTCTTGGCGCGGAACGCCTCCGACCGGTGTTCGCCGCCCATCACGTCGACGGGGATGAACGTCACCTTGTCCGTCGCGCCCTTCTCGGCAAGGGCGATGCGCACGCGGGCGGGGTTGGGGAAGCCTTCGACATCGTAGATCTTCATGGGTTGGTCGTCCTCTGATCGGTGCTTGTGTGGATACCTACTAGTAGGTAGGTTGCTTTGCAAGATGGTGCTGCGTCAGTTCAGGTGAAGTCTGTTTCGCCTGCCGCCGCCTTGGAGGACGGCCGTTCGGCAATCCGCGCGCGCCAGTCTCCCAGGGCGGTGAGGTCTCGCGGGACGACCACCTTTGGATAGGTCTCCGAGAAATTCAGGCCGGTGTAGACGGTGATGTCGGCCATCGAGAACCTTGCGCCCGCGATATAGGGCTGGCTTTGCAGGACGCGGTCAAAGTAGCGCATGCCGTCAAGCGTCTTCACCAGATGCGCCTCGCCCCAGGCCTTGTTCTGGTTCAGTTCGATCCCGGGTCCAAAACCGGGCGTCGCGTGGTGGAAGTAGGCGCCGATGGCGTCAACGATCTTCTGCTCCCCCCGGCGTTGCATCATGTGAATGATCGCACGTTCCCGCGCGGTCTCGCCGGTCAGACGGATGCCGGGAAACGTATGGTCGATATATTCCGTGATCGCGGTCGTCTCGGAAATCGCGGTCCCGTCGTCGAGCACGATCAGCGGAATGGTGACGCTGGGATTGAGCGCGCGGAATGCCTCGGTCCGGTGTTCCCCTTTCCAGAGGTTCACCTGTTTCACCGTCACCTGGTCCATCACGCCTTTCTCTTCGAGCGCGATCCGCACCCGGTCGGGGTTCGGCAGGCCGTGGGAATCGTAGAATGTCAGCAAGGTCTGTCTCCTGATGGGCTGATCGTGCTGTGCGATGGTCTTGCGGTCAGGCTAGACCTTCGACAATTGACGCAGGAGTTGCCTTTTGAGTATCTCTGACGTGCAAAATCGCACGTTATGAGAGCGGCATGGCGGAAACCTGGGACGATCTCGCGCTGGTCTTGGCGATCGTCGAGCATGGCGGGGTGATGGGTGCTGCACGTGCTCTCGGCGTGCATCATGCGACCGTGCTGCGCCGGCTCGACGCCTTCGAGGGGCGGCGCGGCGTGGTCCTGTTCGAGCGGCGCAAGACAGGCTATGTGCCGACACCGCTCGGCGGTCATCTGGCGGCGCGGGCCAAGGCGATTTCGGTCGAGGTCGACCAGACCTATCGTGAACTCGCCGGCGAAGACCTGCGGCTGTCAGGCACGCTGCGCGTCACCTCCACCGATTTTCTCGCGCAGAGCGTGCTGCCTCCGGTACTGTCCGCCTTTCGCGGGCGCTACCCGGATGTGGAAATCGACCTCATGGTGTCTGCCCGGCAGGAGAACCTTGGCCGGCGGGATGCGGATGTCGCGTTTCGGATACTCTCCAGCCCGCAGCAGGATCTGGCGGGCGAGCGCCTCATGGAGCTCGACTACGCGATCTACGGGACGCCGGAACTGGCCGAGATCGATCCGCCAGACTGGCCTTGGGTTCTGGATGACCAAACCTTGCTGCACACGAAGGTTCAGGAATGGTGGCAGCGCGACTTTGGCGGCGGGCGCGTCGCGATGCGGGTCAACAGTACAATGGCCCGCGCCGCGGCGATCCGGGCCGGCGCCGGTGTCGGGTTTCTGCCGACCCGCTTGGCTGGCATGAACGGCGACCTTGTTGCGCTGCGGGAAAAGCCCGAATGGCGGCTTGAGGTCTGGTTCCTCGTCCTTGCCGAACTCTCGCGCCTGCCCCGGGTTCAGGCATTGCGCCGCGTGGCGCGACAATTGCTGTCAGACAGCGCCTGACCCCGTTCAAGCCCCGGCCTGGACTGCGTAGATTTCGCGGGCCCTGCAGATCGCGCGGTGGCTGGTGTCGGCCCAGGTTGCGAGCTCCGTCATCGGAATCAGAAAGGAACAGCCGGGATCCGTGAGCTCGTATTCGACGCGCGGCGGAACCTCGGGGTAAAATGTGCGCCGGATAACCCGTTCTCTTCCAGATGTTTCAGGGCGCGATCAAGTCGAGGTTCTCCCGCGCGGTTAAGGGTGGGATGGGGTTCCACCCCATCCTGCGATCCCCGTCCAAGGTGACAAAAGGGCTTGGCAGCGCCGGTTGTGGGAGCACACGATCAGGGACGAGGCGGATCTTGCGATGCATGTCAGGGATTGCCCGGACAACCTGGTGAAGCACGGCATCGCGGTGCGCGCCGTGGATTGGCCGTATTCGTCGATCCATCGGGACATGCGTGCGGGGCGAGTGGAGGCGGAGTGGGGCGGGGAGACATTCGGGGGGGAGTTCGGGGAGTGATGGCGGGGAGGGATGGGGTGGAACCCCATCCTACGGTTGCTGTCTGGGCAGTTCGGGGAATGATGGGTGCGAGCACCCATCCTACGGGTGCTACGATTGCCGACCAAATGTGTAGATGTCTTCCTTGAACTTTATTCCTACCCGTTCAAGAAAGTCCAACTTATCTGAAAGGTTTACTGGATCGTATGGGGCTGGCGCAACTTCCACAACTTGATCTACGAGCTGAAGTTTATCGACATCGGGCATGGCATCCCATTTTTGAAGTGATAAGTACTGATCTTCTCCGAGTTCAATTTGAAGCACTCCAACCCGAAACTTCTCCGCGTAATCAAGAACGTTCAGAAGGGTCTTCTGATCGGATCCACCGGTTCGAAAACAGAAATATACGCGCTCCGCGAAACGTTTGTGCGAAACGGCTTCAAAAAAATAATATTGCCAATTCGTCGTTGATGGCTTTACCTCCACCGTCACGACTTCAACGTCGAAGAATCCCAACCTATCAATTGGCCGCAGGGCCAGAACGTCAGGGTTACCCCATTTCCCTCCTGATTTTACGTTTGCATATTCGTGCGTCGCCTGTTTGAGGTCCTTTTGCGATTTTAGCCAATGCGATACAAGCGGCCAGATGTGTCTCTCGTATGTCTTTTCTGGTTCTGCAGAGAAACGTTCCAGCGGTTCCCCGTCTGAGAATGAGTTGGTGAGACCTGGGCTATCCCCGGTGTTATTTAAAACTTCAGAGGCATCCAAAAAGTAACCGCCAGAGCGCCCTTTCCGGCTTTGAATTGGGCTTTCGAGGTTTTTTGATGCATTGAGTAGGATGTTGTATACTTGTCCATCCCTAAGGGATTGAGATATTTCCTTCCTGATTTTCTGAATGACGTCCTTTGTTCCCATGGGTTGATCGGACGTATATCCCTCGAGGATCTTAAGTGCCTTCAAATAGATGTCCCTGTCGACTTCTTCCTCGATTTCATCCGGGACAGTGAATGCGTGCGAATTTGCATCCTCGGGTAATTGCATTCGCTCCACCTCGCAAACTTCTTGCGCTTGAGCCGTTTTCGGCTCCACCGCAGTATAACACCTCAACCAGGTGCCGCACGCAGTTTGGCTGCGCCAAACCGCTTTCGCGCACGCGTCGAACCCAAGCTAGAAATACAAGAAACCTGCGCTAGCGCGCAAACTTTTTATATTTCAAGCGCTTGGGTTCGACGGAATCCGGCCCCAGCCGCCGCTTCTTGTCCTCCTCGTAATCCTCGAAATTGCCCTCGAACCATTCCACATGGGCCTCGCCCTCGAAGGCGAGGATGTGGGTGCAGAGGCGGTCGAGGAAGAAGCGGTCGTGGGAGATGAGGACGGCGCAGCCGGCGAAGTCGGTCAGGGCGTCTTCCAGGGCGCGGAGGGTTTCGACGTCGAGGTCGTTGGTCGGTTCGTCGAGCAGGAGGACGTTGCCGCCGGATTTCAGGAGCTTCGCCATGTGGACGCGGTTGCGTTCGCCGCCCGAGAGGAGGCCGACCTTCTTCTGCTGGTCGCCGCCCTTGAAGTTGAAGGCGCCGCAATAGGCGCGGGAATTCATCGAGGCATCGCCCAGCTCGATCACCTCGGCGCCGCCGGAGATTTCCTCCCAGACGGTCTTTCCGGCATCGAGCGCGTCGCGGGACTGGTCGACATAGGCGAGCTTCACGGTCTCGCCATAGCTGATCTCGCCGGCATCGGGGGTTTCCTGGCCGGTGAGCATGCGGAAGAGCGTGGTCTTGCCGGCACCGTTCGGGCCGATCACGCCGACGATGCCGCCGGGGGGGAGCGAGAAGCTGAGGCCCTCGATGAGCTGCTTGTCGCCGAGATGCTTGGCGAGGCCCTCGACCTCGATGACCTTCTGGCCGAGGCGCGGCCCGTTCGGGATGACGATCTGGGCGCGGCCGATCTTTTCGCGCTCGGATTGCGCGGCGAGGTCGTTGTAGCGGTCGATCCGGGCCTTCTGCTTCGACTGGCGTGCCTTGGCGCCCTGCCGGATCCATTCGAGTTCGCGTTCGAGCGTCTTCTGGCGCGACTTGTCCTCGCGGGCCTCCCGTTCGAGCCTTTTCGCCTTCTGTTCGAGCCAGGAGGAGTAGTTGCCCTCGTAGGGGATGCCCCGGCCGCGATCGAGTTCGAGGATCCAGCCGGTGATGTCGTCGAGGAAGTAGCGGTCGTGGGTGACGATCAGGATCGTGCCCTTGTAGTCGATCAGGTGCTGCTGCAGCCAGGCGATGGTCTCCGCGTCGAGATGGTTGGTCGGTTCGTCGAGCAGGAGCATCTCGGGCGCCTCGAGCAGCAGCTTGCAGAGCGCGACGCGGCGCTTCTCGCCGCCCGAGAGCGTGGCGACCGCGGCCTCGTCGGGCGGGCAGCGCAGCGCTTCCATGGCGACGTCGATCTGGCTGTCCAGGTCCCAGAGGTTCTGGCTGTCGATCTCGTCCTGCAGCGTCGCCATCTCGTCGGCGGTCTCGTCGGAGTAGTTCATCGCGAGCTCGTTGAACCGGTCGAGCTTGGCCTTCTTGGCGGCGACGCCCAGCATGACGTTGTCGCGCACGGTGAGGGTCTCGTCGAGCTCGGGCTCCTGGGGGAGGTAGCCCACGCGGGCACCCTCGGCGGCCCATGCCTCGCCGGAGAAATCCTTGTCGATGCCGGCCATGATGCGCAGGAGCGTCGATTTGCCGGCGCCGTTGACGCCCACGACGCCGATCTTCACGCCGGGCAGGAAGGACAGTCGAACGTTCTCGAAGCACTTCTTGCCGCCCGGATAGGTCTTGGAGACGCCGTCCATATGGTAGACGTACTGGTAGCTGGCCATGAAGGGGTCCTTCGTTCGCGCGTTGCGGGTCGACCGGCTAGATAGCGGCGGGGCGGTCCGGGGGCAATGGCGACGGCCCCGGGCGCCGCCAGTTTCGGCCGGGTGGAGACGGCGGGGGATCTTCGGTTGCATCCGCTGACGGCACGGCGGGTGGAAAAGGGCGTGCCGGAGAGAATGGGGGCGAAGAAGGCCGGGAGGCGTGCCGCGCTAGCTGGTCACCCCGGCGTGCGAGGTCGCGGCGCCGTTCTGCAGATCGCGCTGCGTGGTCGCCGCGAGGAACAGGTCGACGAAGGCGTCGAGCAGCTTGAGATCCTCGCAGGCCGCCATTGCGCGGACGATCTGCTGGCCGCGGCGGGTGGCCATGAAGTGCAGCGTCTCGATCGAGGTCGCGGGCTTGACCTGGGTGCCCCCGTCGAGCCGCTCTTCGAGCTCGCTCAACAGGTCGCTCGCGGTCACGCCCAGCGCCGCGGCGACGGTGTAGAGCCGCGAGACCGAGACCTTGTTGGCGCCGGATTCGTATTTCTGGATCTGCTGGTAGGAGATCCCGGCGGCGTCGCCGAGTTCGACCTGGGACAGACCGGCGGAAAGGCGATACAGGCGGACGAGTTCGCCAAGCTCGCTGTCGAGCCGTTCGGATATGGAAGTCAAGAGACCGGTTCCCCCCTTCGGGTAATGACGTATTCTTCGGGGGCTGTTTCCTGGATGCCCGAGATCCGCTCGCACCAGGTCTTGAGGACCATGGTCGTGGTCAGCGACGCGACTTCGGGGTGGCGGGCCAGCCGGTCGCGCAGATCCTCGATGATCGAGTGATCCGCGGCTTCGACCAGCACCCGCATGTCGACCGATCCGGAGGTCGACCAGGCCGAGACCAGTTCGCTCCAGTTCGAGATCGACGAGTAGACCTTGCCGCAGACATTGCGGCGGAGCCGGACATCGAACATCGCGCGGATGCCCGTGGGCATGGAATCGTCGACCGTGTCGATATCGACGGTGAAGCGCCGGATCACCTTCTGGCGGACCAGCTTGTCGACATGGTGGCGCACGGTGGGCCGCGAAAGGCCGACGATGCCGGCGATTTCGGTCAGCGATCTGCGGCCGTTCTCCCGCAACAGTTCGAGAATCATCTTATCTGTTGGACTGAGGCGCACTTGTCATCCTCCGTTTGGCATCAACTTACGGTAGTTTTTCGTCGAAACGAAGAGAAAATTTCAATTCGAAAGCTGCGCAACCGTTCGATTCCGACAATTCTCGACGAAATGTTCAAAATTTGGGGCCTGAGGTAATGGCAAGACTCCTTACATCCGGTGAGGTGCGCAGCCTGCACGACTCACCATCCTGGCAGCGTGTCGTCTTTTCCGAGTTCGAATCGACGCTGACGAGCAAGTCGCGACCGTTTCCCTGCGTGTTCGGCGTGGCGGGCCTGAAGGCCGACCAGTTGCGCTATGTCTTCCTCGATCCGCTGGAACCCGAGCCTCTGGCGGAAGCGCTCCGGGAATACCTGCCGGCGGCGCGCGGGTTCGGGCGGATGACCTCGCTCGTGGTGTTCGGCCGGCCGGGGCCGGTGCAGAACATCGAGCACTACAGGAGCCGGTTCTGGAACATCCTGGACGGGCTCGAGCGGATGGACACCGCGCCGCGGCCCGAGCTGGTCGACCGGCAGCTCGACAGCCCGTCCTGGGAGTTCTGCTTCGCGGGTGAGCCGATCTTCGTGGTCTGCAACTCGCCGGCCCATGTGCTCCGGCAGAGCCGGCGTTCGACCTCGTTCATGATCACGTTCCAGCCGCGCTGGGTGTTCGAGGGGATCACCGATTCCGAGGAGCCGGCGATGAAGAAGGCGCTGACCACGGTGCGCGAGCGCCTGAGGGCCTTCGACGCGATCTCGCCCTCGCCGCATCTGGGCGTCTATGGTGCCGAGGAAAATCGCGAGTACCGCCAGTATTTCATCGATGACAGCAACGATACGCCGGTCTGCCCGTTCCACAACCTCGGCCGGAGCAAGGGCACGGCGGAGGATGACAAGGAAGGACGTGTGGCATGAATCATCATGCGAGTTTCGACAGCACCGATGGCGATTTCAGGATCTTCTCGATGGAGATCGACACCGGCGACCTGCGCCCGCTGATCGAGCAGCTTCTGCCCGATCAGGGCGCGATCGAGGTCCAGCGCGACGTGCCCGGCAAGGAGCATGCCTGGCACACCCATGACACCGACGAGACGCTGGTGATCCTTGACGGGCGGGTGCGGTTCTACTGGGACCAGGGCGAGAAGATCTGCGGCCCCGGCACGGTGATCTCGCTGCCGGCGGGCACGCTGCACGGCTCGGTCGCGCTGGAGGAGGGGGCCACCTACCTGATCGCCTTCAACGCGGTGAAGTTCACCCATCATGGCTGATCTCGACAAGGCCATCGGGCCCTGGCGCGGGACGGCGATGCTGTTGAACATCGTCCTCGGCGCCGGGCTTCTGGCGCTGCCGGGGCTGGCGGTGAAAGCCGCCGGCTCTTCGGCGATTCTCGTTTGGGTGATCTGCGCGGTGGCGGCGGTGCCGCTGCTCGTGGTCTTCGCCACGCTCGGGCGGTCGTTTCCCGATGCGGGCGGGCTTGCGACCTTCATGAAACACGCCTTCGGCGCGCCGGGCTATGCCTGCGCGACCTTCCTGTTCCTGGGCGCGGTGGCGGTCGGGCTGCCGGCGATCGCGCTCACCGGGGGCTATTATGCCGCCGCGGTGCTGGGCGGGCCGCCGACGCTCTTTGCCGCGCTCCTGATCGGCGGCGCGCTGATGGCGAACCTGCTTTCGGCCGAGATCGCTGCCCGGGTCAATGCCGCGCTCGCCTCGGCGATCCTCCTGGTCCTCGTCGCGGTCGCGGTGCTGGGCTGGGTCGCGGTGCGGCCGAGCCTGGACACGGTGACGCTGGTGCCGCAGACGCTGCCTGACCCGCCGGTTCTCGGCCTCGCGGTGATGATGGTATTCTTCGCCTTCACCGGCTGGGAGGTCGGCGCCAATCTGGGCGGCGAGTTCAGGAACCCCGAACGCGATTTCCCGATCGCCATCGCCGCGAGCTTCGGGATCGCGGTGGCGCTCTATCTGGTTCTCGCGGTGATCGTCGTGGCGGCGGGGCCGGAAGGGGCCAGCGAGGCGCCCTTCGCGGCGATTTTCGGCGACCGGTTCGGCCCGGCGGGCGGGCAGGCGATCTCGGCGATCTCGGTGGTGATGATCTTCGCCAATCTCTCGGCGGCGTTCTGGGCGGTGTCGCGCATGGTCTATTCGGCGGCGGGCGAGCGGCTCCTCGCGCGCGATCTTGCGCGGCTGAGCCGGGGCGTGCCCCTGCGCGCGGTCTTCGCGACGGCGGCGGTGCTGCTTGCGGTCGTGCTCCTGGCGGCATCGGGACTGCTCGACCTGAGCGTGCTTCTGGGTGCGGCCGGGCAGAACTTCCTTTTGCTTTATGCCGGCGCCGCCGCGGCGCTGGTCAGGCTGGGCAGCCGGCCGGGCCACAAGGTGCTGGGCTGGCTCTGCCTCGCGATGGTGACCTGCATGATGGCGATCCGGGGGCCGGACGGGCTCTACTATCCGGCGATCCTGATCGCGGTCGGGCTCGGCGTGGCGTTCCTGCGCCGGCCCCGGAATTCGGAGGCGACGGGAGGCGCATGAAACACGTACGCAGCGAACAGGAGTTCACCCGGCACGGCCGCGAAGAGCTGAAGGACAAGCTCTTCGTGATTCTTGCCGGCCTGGACGAGCGGCGCCTCATGACGGTGCTCGATTTCGTGAACGAGGTGGTGACGTGCAACGATCCCGACGTGGTCGACGAGTTCGTCGAGTGGCGCGAAGATCCGATGATCGGCAGCATCCTGCAGATCGCCGCAACGATCAGCCGCGAGACGCGCGAGCAGCTCCTGTTCGCGGCGGAGGAACTGTTTTCGAGCGAGTCGGTGCATCACTGAGCCGGTGGCGCCGGCGCGGCAGCGGATGCGCATCGCGGCCATCCTGACGCTGGCGGCCCGGTGGTCCACGCCCGGCGCGAAGGTTTCCGCTTCCGACGCGACGCGCGCCCTTGACGGGCCTGCGGCGGCGGATAGCGTTTGCGGAACATGAGCCCCGGTACGCCGATCCCTGATCCGTCCTTTCCCGGAGCCGCCGGGTGAACGGGCTGTTCGGCCTCTGGACCGGGCTGCTCGAACCGGGCACGGCGGCCTGGCTGCTCGCCGCGAGTTTCGGGGCGTCCTTCGTGACCGCCGCCCTTGGGATCGGCGGTGGCGTCCTTCTTCTCGCGGTGATGGCGAGCCTCCTGCCGCCGGCGGCGCTGATCCCGGTGCACGGCGTGATCCAGCTGGGCTCCAATGCCGGGCGGGCCTCGGTGCTTGCGCGGCACATCTCCCGGGCGCCGCTCGGCGCCTTTGCCCTGGGCGCGGCGCTCGGCGTGGCGCTGGGCGGGCTGGTGGCGGTCGACCTGCCGCCGTCGGTGGTGCAGATCGGCGTCGGGCTCTTCGTGATCTGGACGGTGCTTGCCGCCGCGCCGCGCTGGCTGACGGGGCATCCGGCGATGACCGGAGCGGTGTCGAGCTTCCTGACCATGTTCTTCGGCGCCTCGGGGGTCTTCGTGGCGAGCTATTCCCGCTCGCTCGGCCTGACCCGGCAGGGCACCGTCGGCACCCATGCGGCGCTGATGGTGCTGCAGCACGGGCTCAAGGTGGCGATGTTCGCGGCCCTGGGCTTCGCCTACGGGCCCTGGCTCGGCTTCATCGCGGCAATGGCGCTCGCCGGTTTCCTGGGCACGCTGGTCGGGCGGCAGGTGCTCGAGGGCTGGTCCGACCACCGCTTCCGCCGGGGGTTCGACCTGGTGCTCGTCCTCCTCGCGCTGCGGCTGATCTGGGGCGGCGGATCGGCGCTCTGGGCGGGGTGAGCCGTTTACCTTTCGTTGACCTTTTCCGGAATCCTGCCATACTCGCCCGGTTGCCTGTGCGGGGTGGGTACAGTGGCGAAATCGGTTAAAACCAGAGCATTTGGGAAGAAATTGTTGTTGGGCGTGGCGATCGGGGCGACTCCGATCCTCGGCGCGGTGACGCTTGCGCAGGATCTGCCGCCGGCACCGGTGCTGGCCCAGGCCGAGATCGATCCGCTGGAGCGGCAGATGTTCGAGCAGGCGGCGCAATCGGGCGATCCCGCGCGGATCAACGCCTTCCTGCGCGCCTATCCCGACAGTCCGCTGGTCCGCTCGCTGCTGGTCAACCTGCCGCCCGAGACGCTGCAATTCATCGAACGCTCCGCGCTGTCGCTGGTGGGCCCGGCGGTGGTCCGGAGCCTACCGATCGCGCTTCGCCAGTCCTTGGGACTGCCGGCGCCCTCGGGCTTCGGCACGCCGGGATCGTCGGGGTCCGAGTCCGTGACGACCGACACCTATGCGGGCTGACGGGCCCGCCTTCCCCGTGACGTGACCCGCCTTCTCCGGACCCCCGACCCGCAGCCGGGCGCGGCGCTCCGCGTGTCGGTCGTGGTGACGAATTACAATTACGGCCATTACCTCGGCGCCTGCCTGGCGAGCCTGCGCGCGCAGACCAGCCCGGCCGACGAGATCGTCGTCGTGGATGACGGTTCGACCGACGGGAGCCGGGCGCTTCTGGCGGGCGAGACGGCGGCCCGGGTAGTGTTGCAGGAAAATGCGGGCCAGGCGGCGGCGTTCAATGCGGGTTTCGCGGCGACCACGGGCGACGTGGTGATCTTCCTCGATGCCGACGACCTCCTTTACCCCGAGGCGATTGCGGTCGTGCGGGCGCTCTGGACCGGGCGCGAGGCGATCCTGTGCTGGCGGCTTGACACGGTGGACGCGGCGGGGCGGAAGACCGGGCGCTACGAGAAATGGGCGCCGGATCTCGACATGCTGCCGCGGCTTCTGGACGGGTTGCTGTTGCCGTTCATGCCGACGAGCGCCAATGCGTTTTCGCGGGAGGCCATCGCCTGGTCCTTTCCCTTGCCGGCCGCGCGCTGGCGGATCAGCGCCGATGCGCTCCTGGTGCGGGCGGGTGTTCTGGCGGGGCCGATGCGGCCGGTGGCGCAGGTCTTGGGCGGCTACCGGATTCATGGCGGGAACAACTATCACCGGGGCAGCGAGGCACAGACGGCGAATATCTTTCGCGGCCTGAACGACATCGCCGATGCGGGGCTCGATCTGGTGGAGATGGCGGGGCGCGCCGGGCGGCTCGAGCGGGGCCAGCGGGTGAAGCTACTCGCGAGCGCCTTGCGGGTGCGGCTCCGGGCGGATGCGATCCTGCCCGATGCGGCGCGGTTCCGGGTGTTTCTCGCGCGGCTCGCACGGGTGGCGCGGCAGGGCGGGCCGCGGCTGGCGCTGGCGGGGTGGCTAGCGGCGCGGCTCCTGCCGCGGAGCGCAGCGTTGCGGCAGTACGTGCGGGAGCCGGCTTGCCGGCCACGGGGGGTGCAGGGCTGGATCGAGCGGGTCGCCGGGGCGGCGCTGGCCACCGAGCGCTATGCCGTGACGCCGCGCCGGGCGCCCCATGACGGACCGCCGGCAGAGCCGGGGGAACAGGGCGGGCTCTACCTCCCCGACCTGCTGGAAGCGCCGGAATGGGAGCGGGACTGGGTCGATGGCAGTTTCGCGCTCCGCGCCGCGAGGGGCCGGTTCCGGCTGCAGCGGCCACCGGGGCGGGTGCATGATCTGCGGCTCTCGCTGGCGCCCGCGGGGCCGTTCGGGCTGATCGTCAAGGTCATGGGCAACGGGCTGCCGCTCGCGAACCGCTATGTCACCGGGCAGGATGACCTCCTGATGGCGTTGCCGCCGCGTGCGCCGGGCCATTGGGCGCCGGACGAGATCGAGATCCTGGTGGAGGAGACCGGGCGGCCCGGGCGCTGGCGCGAAAGGTGGCGGCAACCGGTGGTGCGGCTGAAACTCCATGGGGTGGTGCTCACCCAGGCGGGCGCGGAGGGGGTCGACGGGGTGTTGCCGGTGCTCGACGAGCGGCCCATGGAGGCGCTGGGCCCGGTCCTGCGCGCGGCTTCGGGCGCGGTGCTGGAGGGCGAGACGCTGGTCGGACCGGGCGAGAAGCTCTGCCTCGCGCTGCCGGTCCTGCCGGCGCCCTATGCGCTGGTGCTGCGCTTCGCGCCGGGGCAGGGAGCGGGAAGCCTGAGCCTGACGGGTGGCGGCCGGGTGCTGTTCGCGGGCGAGATCGGGCCGGCGCAGAGGATCGCGGTGGAGATCCCGCCCGACCTCGCCGCCTCGACGCGGATCGAGCTCGCGCCGGCGTTCCGGCCCGAGGGGTTCCTCGACGGGGCCGAACTGGCCATCGCCTCGCTCGGCTGGATGCCGGGGCGCGATACCGCGCGGGGCGGGGTGCCGGCGCTTTCGCCGGGCGAGATGGTGGGGCCGGGCGGTGGGCGACCGCTCTGGCCGTTCCTGGGGTCGGGCTGGGATCTCGACGAGAACGGTGCGGCCCACATGGCGGGCGCCACGGCGGAATTGCAGCTCGCGCCGGTCGAGGGCTCGGGCGTGGCGCAGGTGGTGCTCGATCTCGAGCCGCTCGCGCCCTTCGCGGCGGAGACGCCGCCCCTGGTGGTGGTCTCGGTGGGCCAGACCGAGCTGACGAGCCTGCGGCTCGCGGGGCGCGCGAAGGTGGTGTTCGGCGTGGCGGCCGAGCCGGTGGAGCTGGCGGTCCATGCAGCGGGCGTCGGGCAGGACGGCACCGTGGGGGCCGAGCATGGCGGGATCGTTCTGCACGGGATCGGGCTCGCGGCCTCTTCCGACCGGCTTCCGGCGCCCGTGGCGCTCCGGGCCGAGGCGCCGGGCGGGCTGATCGGGCGGCTTTGGGAGCTCCGGCGGGCCGGGGGTCTGCCGGTGGCGGAGCGCGGGGCCCTGCGTGACGCGCTGGCGGCGGAGATCGCGGCGGCGGCGCCGGGGGCGCTCTGGCATCTGGTGGATGCGGACGGATTGCGGGCGATGGCGGAGCTGGCGCGCGGAGTGCCGGTCCGGGCGGGCGACCTGCCGGCGCCGGCGGGGCCGGAGGGCTGGCTGGCGGGGTTCGCGCTGAGGGTGCTGGCGGGGCCGGGGCATGCGGATGCGCCGGTGCGCCTGTCGCTTGACGATGTGCCGGATCTGCCCGAGGCGCTGGCGCGCGCGGTGGCGGAGATCGTGGTGGCGGACCCGGGGCCGGGGGCGGCGCGGGAGGTGCTGGCAGCATATCAGGCGGCGCTGGTCGCACGGCTCGACGAGGCGCGGGCGATCCTCGCCCATGCGCCCGCCACCTCGGCGCGCTGGGCGCTGGCGCGGGTGCTGGTGCGGGCCACGCGGCCCAATGCGCTGCTCTTCAGCGATCTCGACCTGAAGCCCCATGTCGCGGCCTTCGGGCGGGCGCTTGAGGCGATGCTCCTCCGCGAAGGCCATGTGCTGGGGCTGGAGGAGCGGAGCCCGAGGCCCGAGGGCGCGCGGGTGCGGATCGGGCTTCTGCTGCGCCATGCCGGGCCGGTGCCGGAGACCTGGATCGCCCGGGGCGTGAGCGCCGCCCTGCCGCCCGAGCGGGCGGAGGTGATCGTGTTCCTGACCCAGGGCGGCGGTGGCGCGGCGGAGGATCTTTCGCCCGCAAAGGTGATCTCGCTGGCCGGGCGGAGCGTGTCGGAGACGGTGGCGGAGATAAGGGCGGCGCGGCTCGACGTGATGCTGCTCGGCGCGGCGTTCCACGGCTACATGCCCGATGCCGCCTTCGCCGCGCACCGGCTGGCGCCGCGGCAGATCGCGCTCGCGGCGGCACAATACGCGACGACGGGGCTGGGCGCGGTGGACGAGATGGTGATCGGCGCCCTGCAGGCGCCCGAGGCGGCGCGGGCGGATTGCACCGAGAAGGTGGTGGTGGCGCCGGGGACGGGACAGGCCTTCGTGTTCGGTGCGCCCGCGCGCGAGCCGGCGCCGCGCGAGCGGATGCGGCGGCGGCTGGGGCTCGATGGCGAGACGGTGCTGCTGACGAGCGGGGCGATGCGCGACAAGATCGGGCCCGAGGTGCTGGCCTCCTGGATCGCGGTGCTGGCCGGGGCGGAGGGGGCGGTGCTGGCGCTCTACCCCTTCGCGGAGAACTGGCACCGCGACTACGATCAGGCGGGGTTCGTCGCCGAGGTCCGGACGGCCTGCGCGGAAGGCGGGGTCGATCCGGCGCGGGTGATCGTGCTGCCGCCTTTGGGCGCCGCCGGGGTGGCGGACATGCTGGCGGCGGCGGATCTGTACCTCGCGGCGTTCCCGTTCTCGGGGGCGACGACGACCGTGGAGGCGCTGCGGGCGGGGCTGCCGGTGGTGGCGCGGGCCGAGCGGACCCAGCGCGGCCACCAGGCGGCGGGCTGGCTGGAAGCGTTCGGGGTGGGCGGGCTGGTGGCGGCAACGACGGCGGACTACGTGCGGATGGCGGCGGAGCTGGCGGGCTCGGCGGAGGCGCGCGGGGCGGCAGCGGCGACGATCCGGGCGGCGGAGGAGGCGGCGCTGGGGCAGGCGGAGTTCCGGGGCTGGCTGGCGCGGCATGTGATCGACGGCAATGAAGCGCCCAAGGATCAATACAGGTACTTCTTTCACCATGTTCCCAAATCTGGCGGGATGAGCCTCGTACGTCTCTTTGAAGGCTGGTTCGATTTGATAAGGGACTATCGCGAGCCTTGGGGAAAGTTCCTCACGGACCGTGTGGAGCTAAGCTCGTTGCGGCCGAACCAGATGGTTGCGGGGCATTTTTGGTCTCCCGACATGCCGATTGATTTCCGGTATCCGGAGTTGCGAACGTCGTCCGTTTGGCGTGTGATATCTTTTGCACGAGATCCGCTGGAACTGGCACTCTCTGAGTATTTCTTCACGTGCAGGTCGCGACCGAAATTCGATCCGGACTTCGTGCCAAAACCTCTGAACGAGTTCCTGGTGGAGAGGAAGCGTTTCTATCTTTCGCAATTCAGCGCCACCGAGGAGAACTGGCGCGAGGTTCTGGACCGCTACTGGTTCATCGGCACGCTGGAGCGGTTCGGGGAGTGCGTTACCTATCTCGCCGATGCGATGGGCAAGCCGCGGCCGGAGAACCTGCCGGTGGAGAACGTCACGCCGCGGAGCGAGGAGCCGGACCCCGACGCGGTGGCGGCGTTCAAGGCGAACAACGCCACCGATTACGCGATCTACGAGGAGGTGAACCGGCGGCTCGACCGGCTCCTGGGCGGGTGATCTGGCGTGCCCGGCCCGGGGCCGCAGGGCCGCGCCGCCGTCTCTAGCGCAAGCGGCGCAGGGTGCGGGAGCCGGTCGCTTTCGAGGCGATCCGCCCGCCCGCTTCGGCGGCGTTCTTGGCGGCCGCGCCGGCGGGGCCGACGCCGACGGCCATCGGGTTGACGATGGCGGCGAGGGCGCGGAGCGTCGGGTCGGCGCCGGACTGGTTCAGGAGGAACTGTTCGGGGGCGACGAGGCCCAGGAGCGTCTGGCCGGCCGGCGAGTTCTCGAAACCCTCGGCGTCGCCCGGGATATCGCCCGCCTCCTCGCCGAGGATCGCGAGAATGTCGAAGAGGTCGGCGAGGAAGTCGGCGAGGAGCGACTGGACCGCGCCTGGCACCGCGAGCGCGGTCGCGGCCATCGCCTCGAGCGAGGCCGCCGCGAGGTTCGGCCAGGCGCCGATCAGCGCCCAGAGCGCCTCGGTCGCCCAGAATTTGCCGCCGATATGCGGCGAGAGCGGCTTGTACCTGTCTTGCGCCAGAAGCGCATCGACGGCGCCCGCGAGTTGCGGCTTGCTGATATTCATGTCCATCCCCCTACACAACACTACGGGGAGGAAGGTTACCTCATCCGGGGCGCTACGCCTAGCTGCTGGAGCGGTTGGGCGCCGGGCAGGGCTCAGCCTCCGAGGATGCGGCCGACCATCTCGCCGGTGTCGCGGCTGAGGTCGGGGGTGGCGGCGATGCGTTCGAGCGCGGTGCGGATCATCGACTGGCGGTCGGCGTCGTAGCGGGCCCAGGTCTCGAAGATCGTGGTCATCCGCGCGGTGGTCTGCGGGTTGAGCGGGTCGAGGCGGATCAGCCAGTCGGCGACGAAATCGTAGGCGGCGCCCGAGGGGTGGTGGAAGCCCGCGGTGTTCATCGCGAGCCCGCCGATCAGCGCGCGGAAGCGGTTCGGGTTCTTCCAGTCGAAATCGGCGTGCTGCGCGAGGTCACGCGCCACGGCGGCGGCGTCGCCGGGTTTCGCGTGGGCGACCTGGAGGGAGAACCACTTGTCCATCACCAGCCGGTCATGGGACCAGCGGCGGTAGAACCGCGCGACTTCCTCGGCGCCGTTGCCGGCATCGAGCAGGCAGGCGAGGGCGCCGATCTCCTCGGTCATGTTGTCGGCGGCGAGGAACTGCGCGCGGGCCTGCGCGCCGTCGTCGAGCCGGGTCAGGAGGCCGAGCGCGGTGAGCCGGAGCGAACGGCAGCCGGCGGCCTTGGGGTCGGGCGAGTAGGGGCCGGGGAGCGACATCGCCTCGTAGATGCCGGGCAGGATGGCCGAAAGGTGCTCGGCGGCGGCCTTGGCGAGGCGTTCGCGGGCGGCGTGGATCGCGGTCGGGTCGGGGGTGACGCCGGAATCGTGGAGCGTCTGCGCCATGTCGTCCTCGGAGGGCAGGCGCAGGGCGAGGGCGCGGAAGGCCGGGTCGAGGCTGTCGTCGCGGGCGACCATCTGGAGCGCGTCGAGATAGGCGGGGCCGGGGGCGGCGCCTTGCGCGACCATGGCGGTCAGCACGTCCTTGGCGAGCTGGCGCCCGGCCTCCCACTTGTTGAACGGGTCGGTGTCATGGGCGAGGAGGAAGGCGCGTTCCTCGGCGGTCGACGGGCGTTCGAGGATGACGGGCGCGGAGAAGTTGCGGAGGATCGAGGGGATCGGTTTGGCGGCGGCGGCCTCCCCCCCGGCCCCCCTCCCGGCGGGAGGGGAGGGCGGTACCGTCGCTGTGGGTTCCCAGCCTTCCGGCGTGGCGCGGAAGGCGAAGCCTTGCCGGGCCTCGGTCATCTCGAGCACCGTGGTGGGCATCACCTCGTCGCCGTTCGGGCCGAGCAGTCCGACGGCGATGGGGATCACCTGCGGCGCCTTCATCGGCTGGCCGGGGGTGGGCGGCGTTTCCTGTTCGAAATGGAGCGTATAGGTGCCGTCGCGGAAGTCTTCCTTCACGCGCAGGCGCGGGGTGCCCGACTGGGAATACCATTGCGCGAATTGCGAGAGGTCGCGGCCGGTGGCGTCTTCGAAGACCTTCAGCCAGTCCTCGATGGTGGCCGCATCGCCGTCGTGGCGGCTGAAGTAGAGGTCGAGCGCCGCCCTGTAGCCCTCTTCCCCGACGAGCGTCTTCAGCATGCCGATCACCTCGGCGCCCTTTTCGTAGACGGTGGCGGTGTAGAAGTTGTTGATCTCGACGAAGCTCGCGGGCCGAACGGGGTGCGAGAGCGGGCCGTTGTCTTCGCGGAACTGCCGGGCGCGGAGTTGCAGGACGTCCTCGATGCGCTTGACGGCATGGGATCTCTGGTCGCCGGAGAATTGCTGGTCGCGGAAGACGGTGAGGCCTTCCTTGAGGCAGAGCTGGAACCAGTCGCGGCAGGTGATGCGGTTGCCTGTCCAGTTGTGGAAGTATTCGTGGGCGACGATGCCCTCGATCAGTTCGAAGTCGCGGTCGGTTGCTGTCTCGGGCGAGGCGAGGACGTATTTGGAGTTGAAGACGTTCAGCCCCTTGTTCTCCATCGCGCCCATGTTGAAATCGTCCACGGCGACGATGTTGAACACATCGAGATCGTATTCGCGGCCATAGACCTGCTCGTCCCAGCGCATCGAGCGCCTGAGCGCGTCGAGCGCGTAGTCGCAGCGGGTTTCGTCGCCGGGGCGGACCCAGACGTTCAGGTCGACCGGCTTGCCCGAGGCGGTGGTGAAGGCGCCGGAATGGGCGGTGAGGTCGCCCGCGACGAGGGCGAAGAGATAGGCGGGCTTGGGCCAGGGGTCGTGCCATTCGGCCCAGCCAGTGCCGGTGTCGCCGGGATTGCCGTTGGAGAGGAGGACCGGGAGGTCGCTTTCGATCCGGACGGTGAAGGGCGCCATCACGTCGGGGCGGTCCGGGTAATAGGTGATCTTGCGGAAGCCTTCGGCCTCGCACTGGGTGCAGTACATGCCCCTGGAGATGTAGAGCCCTTCGAGCGCGGTGTTCGCGGCAGGGTCGATCTCGACCTCGGCCTCCCAGATGAAGGGCGCGTCGGGGGCGGGGCAGGTGAGGCCCTCGTCGGTGAGCTCCGGTGAGATCTCGGTGCCGTCGATGGCGGCGCGGATCAGGGTGAGCTTCTTGCCATGGAGGAAGAAGCGGCTGTCCGTCGCATCCGGGTTCGGCCGGAAGGCGATGCGCGACAGGACCCGGGTGCGGGACGGGTCCAGCCGGAAAGTCAGATTGACGGAGTCGACGAGATAGGCAGGAGGTGTATAGTCGGCGAGGAAGACGGCCTTGGGGGCGGCGTCCTTCATGGGGCTACTCCGCGAGAGGGGAACATCTGCTGAGGGGGACGTTACGGTTTTGTCCTGCCCCGTCAACCGGGGCGAATGCCAGATCAGGGGAGGCAGCAATGTCCGCACCCGATACCGACACGGAACATGAAGCCGAACAGCACAGGGTGCCGATCATCGGCATCGCGGCAACGCTGGTCTTCGCCTTTTTCATCGCGGTCGCGGTGATGGGAGTGATGAACGAGGCGGCGGGCCCGGCGGCGCCCGACGATGCGACCGCGGCCGACCGGGGCGCCAGCTAGGCGGGATGCGTTTCCCGGGAAATCGGGAACCTTTCGCAGTTCGAGCCTTGATGTCGGCTCCGCCCGAAGGCGCGTGAAGCCCTTTGCAACGGCTGCGCATTTGCCCCGCCCGGCTTCGCGCGCCGCGGCATGGCAGATGGGCTCCGCCCGTTCGCCCATCGAAACGTCCCCCGGACGTTTCGCCGGCTTTGCCGGGCCGGGGCTCACTCCCACGGGCAGGCGCTCGCCCGGCTCCGCGCTTGGTGGTGGCGGATGGGTTGCGGCCGGTCAGTCAGTGCCGATGAAGCGGGCGAGTTTGCCGAGGGTCTGGAGGCCGAGTTCGACGGCGCCGAAGCCCTTGGCCTGTTCGTATTCCTCGGGCGTCACGAAGACCATGGTGAGGGTAACGCGGGTGCCGTCGCCCTGCGGCTCGAACCGGGCAGAGGCGTCGGCGTGCTTGGGGCCGTTCTCGCCCCAATGCAGCGTGTAGTCGATGCCGGTCTCGCGGTCGAAGCGGTGGTACTTGTGGTGGTTGGGGAAGATCGTGCCGTCGGGGCCGATCATGTCGAACACCCATTCGCCGCCCGTGCGGAGGTCGATCCGGTCGGTGCGGCAGGAGAACCCGTCGGGCCCCCACCATCGCGGCAGCGCCTGCGGATCGGACCAGGCGGCCCAGATCGCGTCGATCGGCGCTGCGATCAGGCGTTCGATGACCATGGTGCGGTCGGCGGGTTTCACGTCGATGTTCATCTTGCCAATCCTTGCGCATAGGCCTCGAGCTGGTCGACCACCGTGCCCCAGCCATCGAAGAAGCCCATCTTCTTGTGCTGTTCCGCCGTATCGGGGGAGCGGTGGCGGGCGATGGCGGTGTATCTGGTGCGGCCGTCGCCCAGATCCTCGAAGGTGACGATGGCGGTCATGAAGGGCTCGGGCGCGGGCTTCCAGCCTTCGGTGTAGGTGTCGGTGAAGACGAGCTTTTCGTTCTCGACCAGTTCGAGGAAGACGCCGTTGTTCTGCATTTCGTTGCCGTCGACATTGAACGTCGTCTCGAAGGCGCCGCCGACGCGCGGGTCGAGCCGGCAATGGGTGACGCTGTGCGGTTTCGGCACGAAGAAATGCGGGATGTGCTCGGGGCTGGTCCAGCATTCATAGAGAAGTGCGGCGGGCGCGTTGACGGTGCGTTCGAGAACGAGGTCGAGCGTCGGGTCAAGGTTCATCGGATCTTTCCTGCATCAGGGTTTGGACATAGCTGTCGAGCCGGTCGAGCCGCGCCTCCCAGATCGCGCGCTGCTGTGAGAGCCAGCCCGAGGCGGTGTCGATCGCCGCGAGGTTCGCGCGGCAAATCCGCGTGCGGCCTTGCTTTTCCGAGCGGACGAGGCCGCCACGCTCGAGCTTGGCGAGGTGCTGGAGCACCGTGGGGAGCGCCATGTCGAGGGGTGCAGCGAGTTCGCTGACCGAGGCCGGGCCGGCCATCAGGCGCTCGATCATGCCGCGCCGCGTGGGGTCGGAGAGGGCCTGGAACAGGGCGTCGAGGGTGGGATCATGCTTAGCCATATGACTAAGTATCTGGTGGCGCGGCGGGGCGCAAGCAAAAACTTAGGCGTTTGGCTAGGTTTTGCCGCTGGCGGGGTGCTTGCCTCCGGCAGGGACGCGCCCTAGAACCCTGTCAGGTGGTATACCAGAGGAGAGGCGCTATGGCCGAGATGACCGAGATTGCGGGATTGCAGGTGGCCTCCGAGCTGGCCGCTTTCATCGAGAGCGAGGCCTTGCCGGGCACCGGATTGGACCGGGATGCGTTCTGGGCGGGCTTCGCGGCGATGGTCGCGGAGTTCCAGCCGAAGAATGCCGCCCTCCTGGCGCGGCGCGCGGAGTTGCAGGCGAAGATCGACGCCTGGCACCTGGCGCGGCGGGACCAGCCGCATGACCATGTGGCCTACAAGGCTTTCCTGGAGGAGATCGGCTATCTGGAGCCCGAGGGGGCGCCGTTCGAGATCGACACGTCGAACATCGACCCGGAGATCGCCACGGTGCCGGGGCCGCAGCTTGTCGTGCCGATCACCAATGCGCGCTATTCGCTGAACGCGGCAAATGCGCGCTGGGGCAGCCTCTATGACGGACTCTACGGGACCGACGCGATGGGCAGCCCGCCGCCGCCGGGCGGCTACGAGCGGGGCCGGGGCGCGCGGGTCGTGGCGCGGGCGCGGGTGTTCCTCGACGAGGCGTTTCCGCTTGAGGGCACGAGTCATGCGGATGCGCGGCGCTATCACGTCAATGGCGGGGCGCTTCTGGTGGACGACCTGCCGCTGGTCTCGCCCGAGAAGTTCATCGGCTATCGCGGCCATCCGAGGGCGCCCGAGGCGGTTCTGTTGCGGAACAACGGGTTGCATGTGGAGCTGGTGTTCGACCGGACCCATCCGGTGGGCTCGCGCGACCAGTGCGGGCTGGCGGATGTGCGGCTCGAAAGCGCGGTCACCTCGATCATGGATTGCGAGGATTCGGTCGCCTGCGTCGATGCCGAGGACAAGGTTCTGGCCTATCGCAACTGGCTCGGCCTGATGAAGGGCGACCTGGCGGATACGTTCGAGAAGGGCGGGAAACAGATGACCCGCGCGCTGAACCCGGACCTGACCTTCACCGCGCCGGACGGCAAGGGTGAGGTGACGGTCAAGGGCCGCGCGCTGATGCTGGTGCGGAACGTCGGCCACCTGATGACCAACCCGGCGATGCTGACCGGGGACGGCGCGGAGGTGTACGAGGGGTTGATGGACGCGATGGTCACGGTGCTGATCGCGCTTCACGACCTGAAGAAGACCGCGGGCCTCAGGAATTCGGTGGCCGGCTCGGTCTATGTGGTGAAGCCGAAGCTGCACGGGCCGGAGGAGACGGCCTTTGCCGATGCGGTGTTCTCCCATGTCGAGAAGGTGCTGGGGCTGGCGCAATACACGGTTAAGCTCGGCATCATGGACGAGGAGCGGCGCACCTCGGTCAATCTCAAGGAATGCATCCGGGCGGCGAAGCACCGGGTGGCGTTCATCAATACGGGCTTCCTCGACAGGACCGGCGACGAGATCCATACCTCGATGGAGGCGGGGCCGTTCAGCCGCAAGGATTTCATCAAGCGGAAGTCCTGGATCGGCGCCTACGAGAACCTGAACGTGGATGTAGGGCTCGAATGCGGGCTCTCGGGCAAGGCGCAGATCGGCAAGGGCATGTGGGCGATGCCCGACAAGATGGCGGCGATGCTGGAGGCGAAGATCGAGCATCCGAAGGCGGGGGCGAATACCGCCTGGGTGCCGTCGCCCACGGCGGCGGTGCTCCACGCGATGCATTACCACAAGGTCGACGTCTTCGCCGTGCAGGCGGCGCTCCGGAAGGGCGGGCCACGGGCGCATGTGGACGGGATCCTGGATATTCCGCTGGCCTCGTTCAAGAAGTGGTCGAAGCCGCAGATCCTGCGCGAGGTGGAGAACAACGCGCAGGGCATCCTGGGATACGTGGTACGGTGGATCGACCAGGGAGTCGGCTGTTCCAAGGTGCCCGACATCAACGACGTGGGGCTGATGGAGGACCGGGCGACCTGCCGGATCTCGGCCCAGCACATAGCGAACTGGCTGCATCACGGGATTGTCTCGGACGAGGAGGTCGAGGCGGTGTTCCGCAAGATGGCCGAGGTGGTCGACCGGCAGAACGCGGGCGATCCGGCCTACAAGCCGATGGCGCCGGGCTTCGACGGGGTGGCGTTCCGGGCGGCGCGGGACCTGGTGTTCGCGGGGCGGGCGCAGCCGTCGGGCTATACCGAGCCGCTCCTGCACGCCTACCGGCTCGAGGCGAAGGCGGGGTAGCGGCGGCGTCTCGTCGGAAGCGGTCCGCCCGGCTTCGCGCTTCGTCCCGGGCCTTGTTCCCGGCGGGGCAACGAACCACCGTCAGGCAAGCCGGCGCCTCCGGCGCTTTTCGGGTGGGAAGACGTACGGGTGTTGAACGGCGGGAAGTTCGCGCTGGACAGGTGGCGATCCTGCGCCACGTACCGTCCTCGCGAAGTCGGACGGCTTGCCCGTCCCGTCCGCACAATTGTGCGACTCGGGTCGGTTTGGTAGGATCCGCCCAGTCGTTGGCCGGCCATTTTGTTTCCGGCCGGTCCGCGGCTGATTTTCAGAAGTGTAGTTTCAGGAGCAATTTCATGGCACTCCGTGCAAAATCCATCCCCGTCGCCGATGTCACCAAGCGCGCCAGCGAGGCCGCGCGGAGCGTTGCGGCCGAACGGCTCAAGGTGCTGGGCGGCCGTCCCGAGATCGGGGTGTTCCCGGATATCGGCACCATCGGGATCATCCTGCGCGACCCGGATCTCGGCCGCCTCGGCACCGGCGAGCTGCTCGAGGTCGCGGAGCGGATCACCGGGGCGATGGGCCCGCTCGCCGAGGGTGCCGAGCCGATGGTCAATATCGTCAAGGGCGGCATCACGATGGGGTATTTCCCGAGTGCGCCCATTCTGTTTTCGGAAGGGTTTTGAGCACCGGGGCTGACCGGCGCCTCGACTGCCCGTCCGCGCAGCCCGAGATGGCGGGCGCGCGCGTCTTGGGCGTGGTCGAGCGCGGTCCGGAGGGCGTGCGCCTCGCCTATGCGGCGGGGCAAGTGCCGGTCACGGCGGAGGTCCTGGATGTGGCGGGCGCGGTGCCGCCGACCCTGGTCTACCGCTTCGCCGCCCCCTGCGCCGCCGAGCGCTGCACCCATTTCGACGGGAGCCGGTGCCGGCTCGCACAGCGCATCGTCGCGGGACTCGACCCGGCGGTGGACCGGCTGCCGGCCTGCGCGATCCGGCCGAGTTGCCGGTGGTATGCCGAGCAGGGCGCGGGGGCCTGCCACCGCTGCCCCTCGGTGGTGACGCGAATGGAGGAAGCCGACCCGGCGCTGATGGAGATCGCCGGCCTCCCGGCCTGAAACCCGCGGGACGGCGTTGTATTCCGGCGCCGTCCCGTCGTATCCCGTCCGGGTAACGGAACGGGAGGCAGCGACATGGCGGAGATCGGGCTGAGCAAGGCGCGCAGGATCATCAAGGAGGCGTTGGCCAAGGGCCGCGCGCAGGAGTTGAAGCCGTTGTCGGTGGTGGTGCTCGACGCTGGCGGGCATGTGAAGGCCTTCGAGCGCGAGGACGGGGCGGCGCCCGGGCGGTTCGCGATCGCCCATGGCAAGGCCTATGGTTCGGTGATGCTGGGCATGGCGGGTACCGCGCAGATGGCGCGGGCCGAGGCTCAGGGCTACTTCATGAACGCGGTGAACGGGCTCTATGGCGGCCAGGTGGTACCGGTGCCGGGCGGCGTCCTGGTCCGCGACAAGAAGGGCGAGATCATCGGCGCGGTGGGGGTGACGGGCGACACGTCGGAGAACGATGCGGCGGCGGCCACGGCCGGGATCGAGGCGGCGGGCTTTACGGCCGAGATCTGATCCGCCGCGATCTGCCCATTTGCGCGTCATTCGCGTAATGCACAGGCTTGTGTGCGCTGCATGAGCTTTCGCAATGCGTTCGGGGGTCATAGATTGGCCAAGAATTCAGCGTATCGAGGTTCCATGACGCGCCCTGTTGTCGGCATTATCGGGAATTCCTACCTCCTCCATGACGATTATCCCGTCCATGCCGGCGGAACGATGAACTCCGAGGCGGTGGCCTGTGTCGCCGATGCCGTGCCGCTGCTGGTGCCGGCGGATCCGAACTATCTGTCGGTCGAGGAGCTTCTGGAGGTCTGCGACGGGTTCGTGCTTACCGGCGGGCGTCCGAACGTGCATCCCGAGGAGTATGGCGAGGCGCCGACCGAGGCGCATGGCGCCTTCGACCGGGCGCGGGACGCGATCACGCTGCCCCTGGTGCGCGCCTGCGTCGAGCGCGGCCAGCCGTTCCTGGCGATCTGCCGGGGCTTCCAGGAAGTGAACGTGGCGATGGGCGGCACGCTCCATCCCGAGATTCGCGAGTTGCCGGGGCGGCTCAATCACCGGATGCCGCCGGACGGCACGCTGGAGGAGAAGTTCGCGCTGCGCCACGAGGTGACTTTCACCGAGAACGGGCCGTTTCACCGGCTGATGGGGGCGCAGGTGGTGCGGACGAACACCTTGCACGGGCAGGGCATCCTGCGGCCCGGCAAGCGGGTGGTGATCGACGGCACCGCGCCCGACGGCACGCCCGAGGCGCTCTATATCGAGGGCGCGCCCGGCTTCTCGCTGGGGGTGCAATGGCATCCGGAATACAACGCCGCCTGCGATCCGGTCTCGCGGCCCCTGTTCGACGCGTTCGGCGCGGCGGCGCGCGCCTGGGCCGAGGGCGCGCGGCCGGGGCGGCTCAGACGGGCGTGATCCGTCGGGTGGTGTAGCGATTCCCGCACGGAAATCGCCGCGGAAGATGAATTATCTTCCGCCCCTTGCCGGGATCGCGCGCCTGGCCGAAACTCGGGCGCATGAAACGCTCACGCATCAACGAGATCATGGAAGAGGCCGACGCGATGATCCGCGCGCATGGCTTCACGCTGCCGCCCTTCGCCTATTGGACGCCTGACGAATTTCGCGCCCGCACCGATGCCGTGCGGATCGTCGAGGCGCGGATGGGCTGGGACATCACCGATTACGGGCAGGGCCGTTATGAGGAACTGGGGCTGTTCCTGTTCACGCTCCGCAACGGGTTCGCCGCCGATCTGGAGCGCGGGCGCGGCATGGTCTATGCCGAGAAGCTGCTGATTTCGAAACAGGATCAGATCAGCCCGTGCCACACCCACATCGTGAAGTCCGAGGACATCATCAACCGGGGCGGCGCGACTTTGGCGATCGAGCTTTTCGGGTCGGACGATGCCGGCGGCTTCGCGGAGGATCGGGGCGGCACGGTGCTGTGCGACGGAATCGCGCGGGATTACGCTCCGGGCGAGATCCTGTGCTTCGCGCCGGGCGAGAGCGTGACGCTGATGCCGGGGGACTGGCACGCCTTCTGGGGCGAGGACGGCGACGTGCTGATCGGCGAGGTGTCGACGGTGAACGACGATCTCACCGACAACATCTTCCGCGAACCGATCGGCCGTTTCGCAGAGATCGAGGAAGACGAAGCGCCCCGCCATCTTCTGGTCAGCGACTACGCGGGCTGGCTGTCGTAGCGCGCCCGCGGCAGGCTTTCCGGCGCTCGCGCCAGCTAATGCTTGCTTGCGGGGGCGTTTGGCGGCACTGTGCGGTCAATGAATCTGGTCGACCACATACCAATTGTGAACCCTGCCGCGCATGAAGGCGATCGACATACCACCGGTCTGGCTCGGGCTGTTCCTGCTCCTCGCCTGGTTGCAGACGCGGCTCCTGCCGCTTGCCGCATGGCCCGACGGGGGGGCTGGCGAAACGGTCGGTACGACATTGGTCGCGCTCGGCCTTGGGCTGATGGCGGCAGGCGTGGCTGCGCTGATCCTGGGCGAGACCACGCCGATCCCGCATCGGGCGCCCGCCGCGCTGGTCACCGGCGGCGTGTTCCGGCTGAGCCGCAACCCGGTCTATCTGGGCGACGTTCTGGTGCTTCTGGGGTTTGTCCTGCGCTGGGAAGCGGCGATTGCGCTCGTCCTCGTGCCGGGGTTCATTGTGCTGATCGAGTGCCGATTCATCCGGGGCGAGGAGGCCCGGCTCCGGGCGGCGTTCGGGACGGAATTCGATGCTTACTGCGCCCGCGTGCGGCGCTGGATATGATTTGATACCGCCGTAAGTATGCTTGTGAAAGATTGTTGCGCCAGTTAGTCAGACAGCCGCGCGGATCGGGCGAAAGACCGGGGTCCGGCCGGAGAACGAGGGGGATCACCACCAGATGAAGATTGGCACACCGAAGGAAGTTCTTGCCGGGGAAGCGCGGGTCGCGATGACGCCCGATTCCGCCCTGCAATTGCAGAAGCTCGGCTATGACTGCGCGATCCAGGCGGGCGCGGGCCTTGCCGCGGGGTTCACCGACGCGGCCTATGCGGCGGCGGGGGTGACGGTGGTCAAGACCGCGCCGGCCCTGTGGAAAGAGGCCGACATCATCGCCAAGGTGCGGCCGCCCACGGAGGCCGAGCTGAAGCGGCTGTCGAAGGGCAAGACGCTGGTCTCGTTCTTCTATCCGGGCCAGAACGAGAAGCTTCTGGAGGCTGCGAAGGGCACCGGCGCGAACGTGATCGCGATGGACATGGTGCCGCGGATCAGCCGCGCGCAGAAGATGGACGCGCTCTCGTCGATGGCGAATATCGCGGGCTATCGCGCGGTGATCGAGGCGGGGAACAATTTCGGCCGCTTCTTCACCGGCCAGGTGACGGCGGCGGGCAAGGTGCCGCCGGCGAAGGTCTTGGTGATCGGCGCCGGGGTCGCGGGGCTTGCCGCGATCGGGACCTCCACTTCGCTGGGCGCGATCACCTATGCGTTCGACGTGCGGCCCGAGGTGGCGGAGCAGATCGAGAGCATGGGCGCGGAGTTCGTGTTCCTCGATTTCGAGGAGACGGGCCAGAACAGCGCGGCAACCGGGGGCTATGCGGCGCCGTCGAGCCCGGAGTTCCGCGAGAAGCAGCTCGAGAAGTTCCGCGAACTGGCGCCCGAGATCGACATCGTCATCGCCACCGCGCTGATCCCGGGCCGGGACGCGCCGGTTCTCTGGACCAAGGACATGGTCGAGGCGATGAAGCCGGGTTCGGTGATCGTCGACCTCGCCGCCGAGCGGGGCGGCAACTGCGAACTGACCAAGCCCGACGAGAAGATCGTCACCGACAATGGCGTGACCATCGTCGGCTACACCGATTTCCCGAGCCGGATGGCGACGCAATCCTCGACGCTCTACGCGACCAATGTCCGTCACATGATGACCGACCTGACGCCCGGGAAGGACGGCACGGTCAATCACAACATGGAAGACGACGTGATCCGGGGCGCGACGGTGACGCATGAGGGCGAGATCACCTTCCCGCCGCCGCCGCCCAAGGTGGCGGCCATCGCCGCGGCGCCGAAGAAGGAGAAGCCGAAGGAGCTGACGCCCGCGGAGAAGAAGGCGGCCGAGTTGGCGGCCTTCCAGGCGCAGACCAGGAGCCAGGTGACGCTGCTGACCGTGGGGGGCGGGCTGATCCTTCTGGCCGGTCTCTTCGCGCCGGCGAGTTTCATGCAGCATTTCATCGTCTTCGTGCTGTCGGTCTTCGTGGGCTTCCAGGTGATCTGGAACGTCTCGCACAGCCTGCACACGCCGCTGATGGCGATCACCAATGCGATCTCGTCGATCATCATTCTCGGCGCGCTGATGCAGATCGGGTCGAGTTCGACGCTGGTGATGATCCTCGCCGCCTTGTCGGTCTTCATGGCCGCGATCAACATCTTCGGCGGTTTCCTCGTGACACGGCGCATGCTCGCCATGTTCCAGAAGTCCTAAGGCAGGGGAGTAAGAACAGTGGAATTCGGTTTCACCACGGCGGCCTATGTGGTCGCGGCCGTTCTCTTCATCCTCGCCTTGGGCGGGCTGTCGGGACAGGAAAGCGCTAAGCGGGCGATCTGGTACGGGATCGTCGGCATGGCCATCGCCGTTCTGGCGACGCTGATCGGGCCGGGGCACGGGCTCTGGCTGGCCTCGCTCGTGCTGATCGCGGGCGGCGCGGCGATCGGCTACCAGTTGGCGACGCGGGTGCAGATGACGCAGATGCCCGAGCTGGTGGCGATCATGCACTCGCTCGTGGGTCTCGCGGCGGTGTTCGTGGGCTTCAACGCGCATTTCACCATCGGCGGGGTCGAGGCGGCCCATGCGGCGGGAACGGCGGTCGAGGGCGTCTTCGCGAGCCTCGTGGCGCACAAGACGCCGGTCGAGATCACGATCCTGCAGATCGAGCTGGTGCTCGGCGTCTGGATCGGGGCGGTGACCTTCACCGGCTCGGTGATCGCCTATGGCAAGCTCGCGGGCAAGGTCGACAGCGTGGCGAAGAAGCTGCCGGGCGGGCACATGCTGAATGCCGGTGCCGCGGCGCTCTCGGCGATCTTCGCGATCTGGTATTTCTCGGGCGGCGGCCTGGTGGCGCTGATCCTCTTGACCATCCTCGCGCTTTTCATCGGCTATCACCTGATCATGGGGATCGGCGGCGCGGACATGCCGGTGGTCGTGTCGATGCTGAACAGCTACTCGGGCTGGGCGGCGGCGGCGATCGGCTTCTCGCTCGGCAACGATCTCCTGATCACGGTCGGCGCGCTGGTGGGCTCCTCGGGGGCGATCCTCTCCTACATCATGTGCAAGGCGATGAACCGGTCCTTCGTGAGCGTGATCCTGGGCGGCTTCGGCGGCACGGCTGGCCCGCAGCAGGCGGTCGAGGGCGAGATGATCGCCATCGAGGCCGAGGGCGTGGCCGCTTCGCTCAACGAGGCGGATTCGGTGATCATCGTGCCGGGCTATGGCATGGCGGTGGCGCAGGCGCAGCAATCGGTGGCCGAG
This sequence comes from Paracoccaceae bacterium, assembly GCA_003605175.1. Taxonomy (GTDB): domain Bacteria; phylum Pseudomonadota; class Alphaproteobacteria; order Rhodobacterales; family Rhodobacteraceae; genus Ovoidimarina. The sequence continues at coordinate 366,633 of QWDA01000003.1, forward strand.
CTGGTGCGGAAGCTGCGCGCGGCGGGCAAGGAGGTGCGGTTCGGCATCCACCCGGTCGCGGGGCGGCTGCCGGGGCACATGAACGTGCTCCTGGCCGAGGCGAAGGTGCCCTATGACATCGTTCTGGAGATGGACGAGATCAACGACGATTTCCCCTCGACGGATGTCGCCATCATCATCGGGTCGAACGACATCGTGAACCCGGCGGCGCAGGACGATCCGAATTCGCCGATCGCGGGGATGCCGGTGCTGGAAGTGTGGAAGGCGAAGCAGGTCTTCGTTTCGAAGCGCGGCCAGGGGACTGGCTATTCGGGGATCGAGAACCCGCTGTTCTTCAAGGACAACACGCGGATGTTCTATGGCGATGCGAAGGCCTCTCTGGACAAGCTCCTGCCGCTGATCGACTGAGTCTGATCCAAAGGAGCGCCTTCGGCGCACGACATGTCTCACCCCACGCCCTTGCGGGCGTGGGGTTCGGGTTCTCCGGGAAGGGTGGCGATGTTCCGCCTCGGGGCGGGGGCTCGCCCGAAAGTGAATTTGCCGGGGCCGGGCCGCCGCTATCCTTGCGGGAGGCGCGCATTTTCAGGGAGTATTGGACATGACGGCTCAGGACCGCCCGCGGCCCCGAAAGAAAGCGGGGGATTTCGATCCACGCATTCTCGAGATCTTCGACGGCTACGTGCATGGCCGGGTCACCAAGCGAGAATTCATCTCGCAGGCCGGCAAATATGCGGCCGCGGGAGTGACCGGCGCGATGATCCTGGCCGAGCTGCAGCCGAACTACGCGCTTGCCCAGCAGGTGGCGCCGGACGATCCGGCGATCGAGACAATGGAGGCCGGGTACCAGAGCTCGGACGGGCATGGCGCGATCGGGGGGCTGATGGCACGGCCGGTGGGCGTCGAGGAGCCCTTGCCGGCGGTCCTGGTGGTGCATGAGAACCGGGGGCTCAACCCCTATATCGAGGATGTGGTGCGGCGCGTGGCGAAGGCGGGGTATCTGGCGCTGGGGCCCGACGGGCTGACGCCCCTTGGCGGCTATCCCGGCACCGACGAGGAGGGGCGTGAGATGCAGCGCAGCCTCGACGGGGCGAAGCTGATGGCGGATTTCTTTGCCGGGTTCGAATACCTTCGCGACCATCCGCAATCCACCGGACGGGTCGGCTGCGTCGGGTTCTGCTATGGCGGCGGGGTCTGCAACGCGCTCGCCGTGGCCTATCCCGACCTGGCCGCCTCGGTGCCGTTCTACGGGCGTCAGCCGGCGGCGGAAGACGTGCCGAAGATCGAGGCGCCGCTCCTGATCCACTATGCCGGGCTCGACGAGCGGATCAACGCGGGCTGGCCGGAGTTCGAGGCGGCGCTGAAGGCGGGCGGCAAGGATTACGAGGCACATGTCTACCCGGGCGTGAACCACGGGTTCCACAACGACACCACGCCGCGCTATGACGAAGCGGCCGCGACCCTTGCCTGGGAGCGGACGCTGGCGTTCTTCGCCGCGCATCTGTCCTGAGGGGGCGGTTGGCGGTACACCGTCGTGTGCCGATAACCGGCGAAAATAATTGCATTTTTCGCCTGTGTCGGCGAAAGTCCGGCGCGACCCTTTGCGGGAACGGGACGGGGCCGGCATGCGCACACTCGAGGATCATCCGCTTCGTTACGCGTTGGCGAACGAGCTGCACGCCCGGCCGTTCCCGCCGCTGGAGCCGCCGAGCCGCGCGGCTTTCGTGGCGATCAAGCGGCCGGAGGATGCGGCGGCGCGCGACCGGGAGGCGGATCTCGCACATCTCTGCGAACTCCTGGACCGGTTCGGCGCGCAACACCCGCAGCCCGGCGCGACCCATTGGTACGGGCAGATCGGCAACCATCACCTGAAATGGGAGAGCCATACCGAATTCGTGACCTATACCGTGTTCGGCCGCGGCACCGCGGAGACGCCGTTCGACAGCCGCACCTTCGACGTGTTCCCGCAGGACTGGCTGTCGGGGGCGCCGGGGGTGCGGATCACCTCGGCGCTGATCCGGGTCGAGAGCCAGGCGGGTGATGCGGGGATCGCGGAGAAGCTCGACCGGTGGTTCGTGCCCGAGAGCCTCGCGGTGAGCCGGGTGGTCGATGACGGGGCGATCGTCGCGGGGGATTTCCGGATCGATCCGGCCGGGCACATGCGCTTTGCGGTCTTCGCGCGGCCGGGGCTCGGCCCGCGCCGGCTGGGGCGGATCGCGCAGCGGCTGAGCGAGATCGAGACCTACAAGTCGATGTCGATGCTGGGCTTCGCCCGGGTGGGCGAGCTGGCGCCGCGGATGGGCGCGATCGACCGGCAGCTTACCCGGCTGATGGGCGAGATGACCGGCGAGGACAGCCGGCCCGATGCGGTGCTGGGCTCGCTTCTGAAGATCTCCTCCGAGCTTGAGACGCTGGCGGCGCGGACCTCGTTCCGGTTCGGGGCGACGCGGGCCTACGAGACGCTGGTGCATGAGCGGATCCGGGTGCTGCGCGAGGAACGGTTCGAGGGACGGCAGACCTTCAACGAGTTCATGGTGCGGCGCTACGATCCGGCGATGCGGACGGTGAAGGCGGCCGAGCGCCGGCTGCACGGGATGGCGGAGCGGGCCATGCGGGCCGCCGGTCTTCTCCGGACGCAGGTGGATGTGGAACGCTCGGCGCAGAACCAGGCACTTCTGGCGAGCATGGACCGGCGGTCGGACCTGCAACTGAGGCTGCAGCGCACGGTCGAGGGGCTGTCGGTGGTGGCGATCAGCTATTACGCGGTGAACCTTTGCCTTTATCTTCTGGGGCCGGCCGAGAAGGCGCTGGAGCTGTCCAAGACCGTGCTGGCCGCCGGGGTGACGCCGGTGGTGGTGCTGCTCGTGTGGCTGATGATCCGGCGCATTCACAGGAAGATGCATTGAGCCTGCCCCGGCGATGGGAGTAAGCCTGCTCCCATGTGACAAGGGGATGACGATGGCGATCAGGAACCGTTTCGCGGAGATGCTGCCCGAGATCGTGGAATGGCGGCACGATATCCACGCCCATCCCGAACTGATGTTCGAAACGCACCGGACGGCGGCGCTTGTGGCCGAAAAGCTGAAGGCGTTCGGTTGCGACGAGGTGGTGACCGGGATCGGGCGGACCGGGGTGGTGGGCGTGATCCGGGGCCGGTCCCGGGGCGCCGGGCGCTGCGTCGGGCTGCGCGCGGACATGGATGCCCTGCCGATCGAGGAAGCGACGGGGCTGCCCCATGCCTCGACCGTATCGGGGGCGATGCATGCCTGCGGCCATGACGGGCATACGGCGATGCTGCTCGGTGCGGCGAAATACCTGTGCGAGACGCGGGCATTCGCGGGCACCTGCGTGGTGATCTTCCAGCCGGCCGAGGAGGGCGGCGGCGGCGGGCGCGAGATGGTGCAGGACGGGTTGATGGAGCGGTTCGGGATCGACGAGGTCTATGGCATGCACAATTGGCCCGGCATCCCGACCGGCCAGTTCGCGATCCGGCCCGGGCCGTTCTTCGCGGCGGCGGATCTTTTGCAGATCGATATCACAGGGCGCGGCGGCCATGCCGCGAAGCCGCACCAGACGGTGGATGCGACGCTGGTGGCGAGCCATGTGGTGACCGCGCTGCAGAGCGTGGTGAGCCGCAACGTGGATCCCGTCGAGCAGGCGGTGATGACGATTTCGGCGCTGCACACGGATTCGACGGCGTTCAACGTGATCGCGCAGAAGGCGGTTCTGAAGGGCACGGTCCGGACGCTGAAGCCGGAGGTGCAGGACCTTTGCGAGGCGCGGATCCGGGCGCTGGCGGCCTCGGTCGCGGAGGGGTTCGGGGCGCGGGCCGAGGTGACCTACAAGCGGAACTACCCGGTGATGGTGAATGCCGAGACGGAGACCGGCTTCGCGGCGGAAGCGGCGGCGGCGGTTTCGGGCGCCTGCGCGGAGAGCCCGCTGATCATGGGCGGCGAGGATTTCGCCTTCATGCTGAACGCGCGGCCGGGGGCCTATATCCTCGTCGGCAACGGCGATACGGCGATGGTGCACACGGCGGATTACGACTTCAACGACGAGGCGATCCCGGCGGGCTGCTCCTGGTTTGCGGAGATCGTCGAGCGGCGGCTGCCGGCGGCCTGAGGCGAGGCTGATCCATCGGAGCGCTGCCGCGCGTTTCCATTCTGCGCGTGGCGGGGTGACGCGCATGTCCGGCGTGGCGCATGTGGCGCGGTTTTTCCATTTGCCGAGAAGCGCTTCAGGAGCAGGCTGCTCCTGAAGGCGCCTTGTCGAGTGTATGCGCGTCAAGGCGCTTCGCCCGGGCTGCGCCCGGCGCCTGCGTTCGTTGGGCCGTCCGTCCACTGGACGGGCGGCTGATCCTCCTCACCCTTGACCCGCCCCCGCTCCGCGGGAGGCCCTGTCGTCAGGGTTCGGCGAGGAGGCGGCGGTAGAGGGCGACGAGGGCCCGGGCTTCGCCCTCGATGCGGAAGTTTTCGAGCACGTGCGGGCGGGCGGCCTCGGCCATGCGGGTGCGGAGGGCGGTGTCGTCGAGGAAGGGTTCGATGGCGGCGGCGAGCGCGGGGATGTCGTTCGGGGGGATGAGGCGGCCGGTGGTGCCGTCTTCTACGAGTTCCTCGAAGGCGCCGACGCGGGTGGCGACGACGGGGACGCCCGCGGCCATGGCTTCGAGAACGGTGAGGCCGAAGCCTTCCCAGCGCTGCGGCGCGACGTAGAGGTCGAGCGCGGCGTACCAGTCGGGCATGTCTTCGACGGGGACTTCGGGGAGGAGGCGGAGGCGGGAGGCGAGGCCGGCGCAGTCGATCCGGGTCTGCAACTCGCGGGCGTAGCCTTCGTGGCCCACCGTGCCGCCCATGGCGATGGCATGGACCTCTGGACGGCTGCGCAGGAGGCGGATCATCGCGTCGGTGAAATCGCCGGTGCCCTTCTGGGCGCGGATCCGTCCGTAACAGCCGACGAGGAGTGCGTTCGGGTCGAGACCGAGGCGCTGGCGCAGGGCGGCGCGGTTCTCGGCCGGTTTGAAACGGTCGGTGTCGATGCCGTGGCGGATCACCTCGTGCGGGACGGTGAGATAGGCGGCGGATTTGCCGGAGACGGCGACGACATGGTCCATCCGGGCGATGAGAGCCTTGGTGAGCCAGCTGTGGTGGCGCTGCGAGGCGGAGGTGAAGAGGAGTTTCAGGCGCTTGCGGAGGAGATGCTTGAGGGCGAGGCCGGCGATCATCTCGGTATTGCGCCGCGCGTGCCAGAGGCGGGGGCCGGAAGGGCCCCGGCGGGGCATCGCGAGGAGCCGGGCGAGGGTGATCTGCGGGATGTGGTCGGGAAGCGCCGGGCCGATCGCCGCGATGGCGATGAGCTTCGCCTGGAGGGGGACGAGCGCATGGACGGTGGCGGTGACGCCCGAGAGGCGGCGCTTGAGGTTGGGCGCGATCACGTCGAGGGTCTTCGGGTCGGGGTGGGTCACGGGCGGCGGTCCATCAGGGCGAGAAGATCGGTCGCGAAGGCGTCGACATCGACGGCGGCGGTGACCGAGGCGGCGGCGTCGCGGAGCGCCTGCTGTTTCTCGGGGTGACCGAGATAGCCGACCAGCGCGCGGGCGAGTTCGTGCCGGTCCTCGACCCTGCGGGCCGCGCCGGCCTCGAAGAGCGCGGCGTAGTCGCCGGTGGCATTGGCGACGTTGGGGCCGAAGAGCAGTGCCGCGCCCGCCGCGATGGGTTCCCACGGGTTGTGGCCGCCGGCCCTGCCGAGGGAGCCCGCGAGGAAGACGAGCGGCGCAGCGCGGTACCAGAGGCCCATCTCGCCCATCGTGTCGGCGATGTAGACCTGCGTTTTCGGCGCGAGCGGCTGGTTCGCGGACCGGAGGGCCGTGGTCAGACCCATCGCGGCGGCGAGATCGGCGATGGCGGGGCCGCGGTCCGGGTGGCGCGGGGCGAGGATGCAGAGCGCGCCGGGGAAGGTTTCGAGGACCTCGCGGTGGGCTTCGAGGAGGGGCGCGTCTTCGCCCTCGTGGGTGGAACTCGCGACCCAGGCGGGGCGTCCGGCGAGACGCTCTTTCCAGGTTTCGACCTGGTCCGGATCGGCTGGCGGCGCGGGGGCGGCGGCCTTCAGGTTGCCGCCGGTGCGGATCTCGGTATCGGCCAGTTCGGCGATCCGCGCGCGGGTGGCGTCGTCCTGCGTGAGGATCAGGTCGAACCGGCCGAAAACATGGCGGGCGGTCGCGCCGAGGCGCCGCCAGGCCCGCAGGCTTTTCTGGGAGAGGCGCGCGTTGACCAGGGCGAGCGGGATGCCGCGCCGCTTCGCCTCGGCGAGCTGGCGGGGCCAGAGCTCGCTTTCGACGAAGATGCCGAGATCGGGGTGCCAGTGGTCGAGGAAACGGCCGACCGGCCCGGGCGTGTCGAGCGGCGCGAACTGGTGCAGCGCACGGTCGGGCAGGCGCGTGGCGAGGAGCCGGGCCGAGGTGGCGGTGCCCGAAGTCACGAGCGCGTGGAGGGCGGGGCGCCTTGCGAGCATCCTGTCGAGGAGGTCGAGGAGCGAGAGGCTCTCGCCGACGCTGGCGGCGTGGAACCAGACAAGAGGGCCTTCGGGACGGGGTTTCGTGGCATGGCCCCGCCGTTCGGGGAGACGGTCTTGCGGTACGTCGGCGCGCGCCTGCTTGCGGGCGACATGGGCGTGGATGGCCGGCGCGGCGAGGGCCGTGAGCGCGGCATAGGCCCGGTAGGCCGCGCCCGGACGGTCCGGCATCAGCCGCCCGTGTGGCTCATGTGGCGCGACATCTGGCCGCCGAGCGACTGGCGCGAATAGTCGAAATCGTGGCCCCTGGGCTTTTGCGCGATGGCGGCGCGGATCGCGTCTTCGAGGGGCGCGTCGGTTTCGGGATGGGCGCGGAGCGGCGCGCGCAGGTCGGCGCGGTCTTCCTGGCCGAGGCAGGTGAAGATCTCGCCGGTGCAGGTGATCCGCACGCGGTTGCAGCTTTCGCAGAAATTATGCGTGAGCGGCGTGATGAAGCCGATCTTCTGGCCGGTTTCCCGGAGCTGCACGTAGCGGGCGGGGCCGCCGGTGCGTTCGGCGAGGTCGATCAGGGTGTAGCGTTCGGCGAGGCTGGCGCGGAGATCCTTGAGCGACCAGTACTGGTCGAGCCGGTTCTCGTTGCCGATATCGCCCATCGGCATGACCTCGATGAAGGTCAGGTCCATGTCGCGCTCCGCGCACCACTGGGCGAGGGGGAAAAGCTCGTCCTCGTTGAAGCCCTTGAGTGCCACGGTGTTGATCTTGACGCGCAGCCCGGCCTTCTGGGCGGCGTCGATGCCGTTCAGGACCTGCTTGAGGCGGCCCCAGCGGGTGATCTCGGCGAATTTCGCCTCGTCGAGCGTATCGAGCGAGACGTTGATGCGTTTCACCCCGGCGGCGGCGAGCTGCGGCGCGAAGCGGGCGAGCTGGCTGCCGTTGGTGGTGAGCGTCAGTTCCTTCAGCGCGCCGGCGCCGAGATGGCGCGACATCGCGTCGAAGAAGGTGAGGATGCCCTTGCGGACCAGGGGTTCGCCGCCGGTGATGCGGAGTTTCTCGACGCCGAGGCGGATGAAGGCGGAGCAGAGCCGGTCGAGCTCCTCGAGCGTGAGCAGTTCCGCCTTGGGCAGGAAGGTCATGCTTTCCGACATGCAATAGACGCAGCGGAAATCGCATCGGTCGGTGACCGAGACGCGCAGGTAGGAAATCGCGCGCTGGAAGGGATCGACGAGCGGTGTGGTCATGACCCGCCGAAGGTAGAGCGTGGGCGGGGGCGGCGCAAGGGCGACGAAAAGGGGATGGCCCTGGCCGCCGCCCGCGGATGCGTGGCCCACTCGCGTTCGGCGGTTCTCTGACCGGAGCGCAGGCTGTCAGGGGGCGGAGAGGTTTTCCTCCAGCCAGTGCTCGAGCCAGTGGATGTCGTAATCGCCCGCCTGGATCGCCGGGTCGGCGAGCAGCGCGTCGAACAGCGGTACGGTGGTGTCGATACCGTCGATGATCAGCTCGCCGAGCGCGCGGTGCAGGCGGGCCAGCGCCTCGGGCCGGTCGCGGCCGTGGACGATGAGCTTGCCGATCAGGCTGTCGTAATAGGGCGGGATCCGGTAGCCGTCGTAGAGCGCGGAATCCATCCGCACGCCGAGGCCGCCGGGTGCGTGATATTGCGAGATCCGGCCCGGCGAGGGCGAGAATTTCGGCAGTTTCTCGGCGTTGAGGCGGACCTCAATGGCGTGGCCGTTGATCTTGAGGTCTTCCTGGTGGAGGTCCATCGGCAGGCCGGCGGCGACGCGGATCTGTTCGCGGACGAGATCGACGCCGAAGATCGCCTCCGTGACCGGGTGCTCGACCTGGAGGCGGGTGTTCATCTCGATGAAGAAGAACTCGCCGTTCTCGTAGAGGAACTCGATGGTGCCGGCGCCGGAATAGCCCAGGTCGCCCACCGCCTTGGCGCAGATGCCGCCGATCCGGGCGCGCTCCTCGGCGCTGATCGCCGGGCCGGGCGCCTCTTCGAAGACCTTCTGGTGGCGGCGTTGCAGGGAACAGTCGCGCTCGCCGAGATGCACCGCGCGGCCCTTGCCATCGCCGAAGACCTGGATCTCGATATGGCGCGGCTTGCCGAGATATTTCTCGATATAGACCTCGTCATTGCCGAAGGCGGCCTTGGCCTCGGAGCGGGCGGTCCGGAAGGCGTTTTCCATCTCGGCTGCGGTCCTGGCGAGCTTCATGCCACGCCCGCCGCCGCCGGCCGTCGCCTTGACGATGACCGGGTAGCCGAATTCCTCGCCGATCTTCCTGGCCGCGTCGAGATCGGGCACGCCGCCTTCGGAGCCGGGCACCACGGGGATACCCAGCTTCTTCGCGGTTTCCTTGGCGGTGATCTTGTCGCCCATGATGCGGATATGCTCCGCCGAGGGGCCGATGAAGGTGAGCTGGTGGTCCTCCACCATCTGCACGAAATTCGCGTTCTCGGAGAGGAAGCCGTAGCCCGGGTGGATTGCCTGGGCGCCGGTAATCTCGCAGGCCGAGATGATCGCGGGCATCGAGAGGTAGCTGTGGCTGCCCGGCGGCGGGCCGATGCAGACGCTTTCGTCGGCCATCCGGACATGCATCGCGTCGGAATCGGCGGTGGAATGGACCGCGACCGAGCGGATGCCCATCTCGCGGCAGGCGCGAACGACGCGGAGGGCGATTTCGCCCCGGTTGGCGATCAGGATCTTGTCGAACATGGCCAGGCCCTATTCGATGATCATGAGCGGGGCGCCGAATTCGACCGGGGCGCCATCCTCGACGAGGATGCGCTTGACCTTGCCGGCCCTGGGCGCGGGGATCTGGTTCATGGTCTTCATCGCCTCGACGATGAGCAGCGTCTGGCCCTCGGTCACGGCGTCGCCGATCGCGACGAAGGCGGCGGCGCCCGGTTCGGGCGAGAGATAGGCGGTACCGACCATCGGCGAGGTGACGGCGCCGGGATGGCTGGACGGATCCAGGGAGGCGGGCGGCTCGGCGGCAGAAGGTGCCGCCGGAGTGGCGGGCGTGGCCGGGGCGGCCGGCGCGGCCGGGGCCGCGTAGACCGGCGCCGGGGCGGCGACCGGGCTGCCGCGGCTGACCTGGACGTTCAGGCTGTCGCCCTCGCCGTAGTCGCGCTTCACCCGGAGTTCGGTCAGGTCGTTCTCGCGGAGCACCTCGGCCAGAGCCTGAATAAACTCCACATCGGTCTGATAGGTCCGTTTGGTCATGCGCTGTCCTCGCCTCGGTCCCGCTTTGGTTTTGCGTGTTCTGCCCGAGATATACGGCAGCGATCCGGGGCTGAAAAGCAAGTCGTTGCCGCAAAGGCAGGCCGGGAAGCGGAATTTGCGGGCAAGGGCGGCGTGTCGGCACCGGTTCAAAATTTTACCAGTTGATAAATTTTCGGGTTGTGCCAGTCTTCGATGCGACAGAAATCGCGGGAGTGTCCCCCTTGACCAACAATCCGATGACGCCGGGGATCGTGCCGGGCCGGTTGCCCGCCGAGACCTATCGCGAGAATTTCGCCGACCTGCATCCGCCCTATGACGCGCATGAGGCGCGGGTGGCGGCGGATCGCTGCTACTTCTGTTACGAGGCGCCCTGCATTCAGGCCTGCCCGACCTCGATCGACATACCGCTCTTCATCCGGCAGATCCAGGCGGGACAGCCGCAGGCGGCGGCGGGAACGATCCTCGAACAGAACATCCTCGGCGGCATGTGCGCCCGGGTCTGTCCGACCGAGACGCTGTGCGAGGAAGCCTGCGTGCGCGAGGCGGCCGAGGGCAAGCCGGTGGAGATCGGGCGGCTGCAACGCTATGCGACCGACGCGCTGATGGCGGCGGGGGAGCATCCGTTCACCCGGGCCGACTCCACGGGCAAGCGCGTGGCGGTTGTCGGCGCGGGGCCGGCGGGGCTCGCCTGTGCGCACCGGCTGGCCATGCATGGGCACGAGGTGGTGCTTTACGACGCGCGGCCGAAGCCGGGCGGGCTGAACGAATACGGCATCGCGAGCTACAAGGCGGTGGACGGCTTCGCGCAGGCCGAGGTGGCCTGGCTGATGCGGATCGGCGGGATCGAGATGGTGCAGGGGCAGGCGCTCGGGCGCGAGCTGACGCTGGACGGGTTGGCCGCCGAATACGACGCGGTGTTTCTCGGGATCGGGCTTTCGGGTGTGAACGCGCTGGGCGCAGAGGGCGACGATGGGGCTGGCGTCTCGGACGCGGTCGATTTCATCGCGGAGCTGCGGCAGGCCGAGGATCTGGCCACCTTGCCGGTGGGGCGCAACGTGGTGGTGATCGGCGGCGGCATGACGGCGGTGGACGCGGCGGTGCAGGCAAAGCTCCTGGGCGCCGAGAGCGTGACGATCCTCTACCGGCGCGGCCGCGAGAAGATGCCGGCGAGCGGGTTCGAGCAGGATCTGGCGGCCTCGAAGGGGGTGCGGATCCTCGCCCATGCGATGCCGGTGGCGGTGCATGGCGCGGAGATCGAGTGCGAATACACCGAAGACGGGCCCGACGGGCTCACCGGCACCGGCGAGCGGTTCCGTCTGCCGGCGGACCAGGTATTGCGGGCAATCGGGCAAAGGCTCGAGGGGGCGCCGGCGGGGCTGGCGCTCGACGGCGGCAAGATCCGGGTCGAGGGGCCGGGACGGACCTCGCGGAAGGGTGTCTGGGCGGGCGGCGATTGCGCGACGGGGGGCGACGATCTGACGGTGACGGCGGTGGCCGAGGGCCGGGATGCGGCGGAGGACATCAACGCCACGCTCTGCTAAAGTGACGGCATTTGTCACGAAGAGCATTTGGAGGACCGATGTCCGGGATCGCAACCGCACTTGCCGACCACTACACGCCCGAGAACCTGCTCGAGGCGATCAACCGGGGCCTCACCCAGGCGGGGGTCGACCCCGAAGCGCCGGCGCCCGAGGACCTGAAGCCGGTGGACGAGTTCCACTTGGGCGGTGTCGAGGCGACCGAGGCGTTCCTCGACCCGCTGGGGATCACGGCGGAGATGGAGGTTCTCGACATCGGCAGCGGGATCGGCGGGACGGCCCGGTTCATCGCCGGCCGCTACGGGGCGCAGGTGACGGGCGTGGACCTGACGCCGGCTTTCGTCGCGACGGCGAAGATCCTGAGCGCGCGGGTCGGGCTTGGCCGCAGGACGCGGTTTGTCGAGGGGAGCGCGCTGGCGCTGCCGGTGGAGGCGGCGGCGTACGATCTCGCGACGCTGTTTCACGTGGGGATGAATATCGAGGACAAGGCGGGGCTGTTCCGCGAGGTGGCGCGGGTGCTGAAGCCCGGCGGGCGCTTCGCGGTGTTCGACCTGATGACGCGGGACGGGCGGCCGCTCGATTTCCCGGTGCCCTGGTCGACCGCGCCGGAGACTTCCTTCGTGACAAAGCCGGATGCCTATCGCACGGCGGCCGAGGCGGCGGGGCTGACGCCCCTGGCCGAGCGGGATTGCTACGACTACGCCACAGCGTTCTTCGAGCGGGTCATGGCACAGGCGGCGAAGGCCGACGGGCCGCCGCCGGTGGGGCTGCACCTGATCATGGGGGCCACCGCGCAGGAGAAATACGGCAATGCCGCCGCAGCGGTGCTGGATGGCAGGATCGGGCCCCGGGAAATGGTGTTCGGGAAAGGCTGATGGCGCTGAAGCGGATCTCCTTCCAGTCGATCCCGGTCCAGGATCAGGACCGGGCGCTGGCCTTCTGGCGCGACGTGATGGGGATGGAGGTGCAGGTCGACGCGCCCTACGAGGAAGGCTGGCGCTGGATCTTCCTCGCGATCCCGGGCTCGGACAGTCGGATCACCTTCGCGAAGGCGGACCAGATCGTCGCGAAGGAGGGGGTGCCGGTCCTGGCGCTCGTCTCCGAGGATGTGGACGCCGATTGCGCGCGCTGGCGCGACGCCGGGGTCACGGTCGAGGGCGGTCCGGGTGACGCGCCCTGGATGGAGGGCGTCCGCTGGGCGCTGATCAGGGACAGCGAGGGGAACCTCGTCTTTGTCGAGAGCTGGAAAGGATAGCGGATGGCCGGACCTTCACTTCCCGCCGAGGGCGGCTGCCGCTGCGGCAAGCTGCGGTTCCGGGTCACGGCGCCGCCGATCCTGACGGCGGCCTGCCATTGCACCGGCTGCCAGCGCATGTCGGGAGGGGCGTTCTCGACCACGGCGATGTTTCCGGCGGACGGGTTCGAAGTGATTCAGGGCGCCCCCGTGCTGGGCGGGCTGAAAGGGCCGGAACTCCATCACCAGCACTGCCCGGACTGCCTGAGCTGGGTGTTCACAACCTTCGGGCCGGAGCGGCCCATCGTGAATGTGCGCGCGGTGATGCTGGACGATCCGTCCTGGTTCGTGCCCTTCGTGGAGAGCTGGACCTCCGAGAAATTCGCCTGGGCCGAGACCGGGGCCGTTCACGGTTTCGAAGAGTTCCCGCTGCCCGAACAGCGCCCCGCCCTGATGGCGGAATTCGCGGAGCGCGCGAAAGGATGAGTGCCGAGACGCCCCGGGCTTGACCCGGGGCCTCACCGTTGAGGAACAGGAGGCCCCGGGTCGAGCCCGGGGCGGCGACAGGAGTGACGACATGGCCGACCTGACGACCGATTTCGTGGGGATCAAGTCCCCGAACCCGTTCTGGCTGGCCTCGGCGCCGCCGACGGACAAGGAATACAACGTGGTGCGCGCCTTCAAGGCGGGCTGGGGCGGCGTGGTGTGGAAGACGCTGGGGCTCGACCCGCATATCGTCAACGTGAACGGGCCGCGCTACGGGGTGGTCTATGGCGCCGACCGGCGGGTGCTGGGGCTCAACAATATCGAGCTTATCACCGACCGGCCCCTGGAGGTGAACCTGCGCGAGATCAAGCAGGTGAAGCGCGACTGGCCGGACCGGGCGATGGTGGTCTCGCTGATGGTTCCCTGCGAGGAATGGGCCTGGAAGGAGATCCTGCCCAAGGTCGAGGAGACCGGCGCGGACGGGATCGAGCTCAATTTCGGCTGCCCGCACGGGATGAGCGAGCGCGGTATGGGCTCGGCGGTGGGGCAGGTGCCTGAATACATCGAGATGGTCACCCGCTGGTGCAAGCAGAACACGCGGATGCCGGTGATCGTGAAGCTGACGCCGAACATCACCGATATCCGCTTTCCGGCGCGGGCGGCCTATGCGGGCGGGGCGGATGCGGTCTCGCTGATCAACACGGTGTCGTCGATCACCAGCGTGAACCTCGACACGATGAGCCCGGAGCCCTCGATCGACGGCAAGGGCAGCCATGGCGGCTATTGCGGGCCGGCGGTGAAGCCGATCGCGCTCAACATGGTGGCCGAGATCGCCCGCGACGTGGAGACGCTCGACCTGCCGATCTCGGGCATCGGCGGGATCACCACCTGGCGCGATGCTGCGGAGTTCCTGGCGCTCGGCGCCGGGACGGTGCAGGTCTGCACGGCGGCGATGACCTATGGCTTCAAGATCATCGACGAGATGACGCGCGGGCTCTCGGACTGGATGGACGGGAAGGGGTACGCGAGCGTCGCCGATGTTGTGGGCCGCGCGGTGCCGAACGTGACCGACTGGCAGTACCTGAACCTGAATTACGTTACCAAGGCGCGGATCGACCAGGAGCTTTGCATCAAGTGCGGGCGCTGCTTCGCCGCCTGCGAGGACACTTCGCACCAGGCGATCTGGATGAAGGAAGGCCGGGTCTTCGAGGTGAACGACGCCGAATGCGTGGCCTGCAACCTCTGCGTCGATGTCTGCCCGGTGGAGGGCTGCATCACCATGGAGGAACTGGCGCCGGGGGTGACCGATCCGCGGACGGGCCGGGTGATCGCGGCGGAATACGCCAACTGGACGACCCATCCGAACAATCCGGCGGCGAAGGCGGCGGAGTGATCGACCTCGAGGAAGTCTGGCGGATCCGCGAGAAGGAGGTCTATCCGAGGCTCTTCGGCCCCCTGTCGCGGAGGGAGGCGCTCGACCAGGACGTGTTCGCGCGCAGCCGCGCCTCGGTGGTCTGACGCAGGGGGAGGACAGCGACATGATCGAACGGCTCGACCACATCAACATCCGCACGCACCGGCTGGACGAGATGATCGCGTGGTATCGGGACGTGCTGGGCATGGAGGTGGGGCCGCGCCCGGCCGCGTTCGATTTTCCGGGCGCATGGCTTTACGCGAACGGCCAGCCGCTGGTGCATTTCGTCGGGGTCGCGGCGCAGCCGAGCGATCCGGGGACCGACCTGAAGCTGGAGCACGGGGCGTTTTCCGCGACAGGCTTCAAGGGGTTCGTCGAGAAGCTCGAGGCGCGCGGGGAACGCTTTCGCCTTACGCGGATCGAGGAGTTCGGGATCGCGCAGGTGAATGTCTGGGACCCGGACGGGAACCACCTGCATATCGACTTCGCGCTGGCGGAGGAGGGGGCCGGCTAGCACCGGCCCCGACTTGGGTCTCAGGCGGGACGGAGGCCGGTGTCCGGTTCGAGCTGGCGCGCAGCCAGTTCGCCGAAGACGAGGCCGAGCGCCGTCCAGATCACCGCGTGCAGCCCGATCGAGGCGGTGCGGAACTGCCAGAGCACATCGGCCGGGAAGTCCGGACCCACCTCGTTCACCGCGGGCAGAATGGTGCCGGCGGCGAGCATCAGCACGGCATAGGTGGCGCAGCCCGCGATGGCGGCGTGCCAGGGTTGGAGCCTGACGCTTTTCAGGATCTTGATGCCGATGGCCGCGGCCGCCAGAGAGGCGACGATCAGGCCGAAATAGAGGCCGGTGCGGGTGCCGATGGTTTCGAGCGCGCCCACCGCAGGCGGGTTCGGCGGGTATTTGAGCGCCGGCACAAGCGAGACCGTCACGAAGCCAGCGAGCGCCGTGAGGCCGGCCGTGGCGCGGGCGCCGAGCGGGATCACGCGGCCGTGCAGGAACGCGAAGGCCAGCGCGAAGAGGCCGCCGAGCGCGGTGCAGAACACTGCGGTTCCGGTGAAGAGGCCCATGCCGGCCTGGGTTTCGCGGCTGACGAGTTCTTCCTCCCCGTGGGAATGGTCCGGGGCGGTGCCGGGGGCGTGGTCATGCGCCGCCGCGGCTTCCTCGAGTGCGATGGCCGCGTCAACGGACGGTTCGCCCCAGACCCGCGCGGTGCCAAAGGCCAGAACGCCGGCGATGAAGCCGGCGATCAGGCCGCTTACGAGCAGCTTTCCGATCATGATCGTTCCCTCAGTGGCAGGGGAAGCCGAGCAGGTGGCGCGCGTCGTGCACGTATTCATGCACATAGCCGCCCTCGGTGAGCGCGGCCGCGCCCTGCTCGGTCGTCACGAAATAGAGCGCGACGAGCATGAGGAGGCCGAAGAACACCGCCCAGGGGGCGAGATCACGGAGGGGGATCGGGGCCGCATGGATTGCGGGTGCGGTCGTGGAGTGGGTCATGGGTCGGTTCCCTGGGATGGCGCGCCCGAAGCACGGGGTTCTATATATCGTCCCTCCGGCGGGTCTGGCTTCCTCCGGGCCGTGGCCCTCGGGTTACAGCGGCGCGACCGCGCCGGATTCGCACCGGCTTCCGCGACGTCGGGATGTTCCTTGATTGACGCTTCGCGCGGCCGTGTCAATCATTCCTCGCTGCGGGAGACCAAATAGGGAAGCACGATGACATGTTCGCTGGTCCTGATCGCGTCGCTGGCGCCGGCACAGGCGGTGTTCCCCGGCGGTGCGGCGGCGCCGGTCTCGGGCACCATGCTGCGGCGGCTGGAGCGGCTGCGGCGCGGCCCGGGCGCGCCCGGGGCGGTCTTTGCCGCGCCGGGCGCGCGGGCCCGGCAGACGCTGGAGGGGCTGGGGCTCGATGGGGCGACCGAGGCGGCGTTGCGCGATGCCGATTTCGGCACCTGGGCGGGGCGGTTTGTGTCCGAGGTGCAGGAAAGCGATCCGGCGCGATTTGCCGAGTGGCTGCGCGATCCGACCTCGGCGCCCCATGGCGGCGAGAGCCTCGCGGAGGTTCAGGCGCGGGTGGCGGGCTGGATGCGCGGGCTTGCCGGGGCGCGGCACGTTCTGGCGGTGGCGGATACGGGGATCGTGCGGGCAGCGGCGGTGGAGGCGCTGGGGCTTGGTCTGGCGGCGCATCGGTGCCTGGATGTGCGGCCTGCCGAAGCCGTGCGGCTGTCGGGCAATGGCGAGCGCTGGCGGCTGATCGCGAGCGCGGCGGCTCTGTGAGCCGGTCAGCGCGAGACGTCGACCGTCGCGGTGTCGTAGGGCGTCTCGATCCGGCGGATCGTGGCGACCTCGCGCTCGGCCCGGTACTCGGCGCTGGGCGGCACGTCGTAGCCGGTGCGGTGCGGTTCCGGCCGCGGCTCGGGCGGCTCTGCGGCGCGGGCCGGGAGCGACGGATCTTGCGCGGGCCCGGCCCCGGCGCCGGGAGGCGCCGCTTCGGCGTCACCGACGGCGTCCGGCGCAAGGGCATCCCCGATCTCCGCGGACGGCGCGGCTTCGCGCGCCGCTCCAGGTGGCGTGGGCGGCCCCGGCTCGGGCCGGCGGATCTCCGGGCGGGCGGGATCTGGCTCGGGCGGGGGCGGCGGTTTGAGCGCCTGTTCGCGCTGGCGGTCGAGGATCGACGCCTCGAAGGCGGGCGGCGGGCCGGCCGGCGCGTTGGGATCGGGCGGGTTCAGGTTGCGGAGTCGGATCTGGTCAAGCGGTGTGAGGTCTTCGACCGGCTGCGGCGCTTCGACGGCGCGGGCGGTTTCGGCACCGGTTCTGCTGTCGGGCCGTACGGGGGCGTCTGGGCGGAGGGCGCGACCGGCGGAGCTGTCCGAGGTCGTGTAGTGTACCGATCCGACCGACGACTGGGCGCCAATCTGCGGGATCATTTCCCACTCTCCTGCACTTTGCCCCTCGACAGAACAGGCTAGGCCCCGACGGTTACCGCGCTGTTAACAAGACAGAAAATCGGTGCCGATGGTTAACGGATTGCGGCGCCGGCCGGTCCGTCGGGCGTCAGCGCCCTGCGGAACAGACCTTCGAGGAAAGCATGGGCGGCATCGAAATGCGTCTCGCCCTCGGGGCGGAGGATGCCGCGCACCTGCACGTCGAAATCGGCGTAGTGCTGGGTGGTGGCCCAGATCGAGAAGATCAGGTGACAGGGGTCGAGCGGCGCGATCCGCCCGGCCTCGGCCCAGGCGCGGATCACCGCGGCCTTCTCGTCCACGAGCGTCTTCAGGGGCCCCTCGATCTGGTCGAGGATCCGGGGCGCGCCCTGCACGATCTCCTGCGCGAAGAGCCGGCTTTCGCGCGGGTAGTCGCGGGCCATGTCGAGTTTGAGGCGGACATAGGCGAGGATCTCCTCGACCGGGTCGCCATCGGGGTCGATGCCGGCCAGCGGCGCGAGCCAGGTGTCCATGAGCCCGGCAAGGAGGGCCACATGGATCGCCTCCTTGGACGGGAAGTAGTAGAGCAGGTTCGGCTTCGAGAGCCCCGCCGCCTCGGCGATCCGGTCGAGCGTGGCGCCGCGGAATCCCTCGGCCGAGAACACCTCGAGCGCGGCCTCGAGGATGATCTCCCGGTTCCGCTTCTGGATGCGCGTGCGGGGCGCGGCCTCGTTCATCGTCTCGTCGCTCCTCCGCGCATGGGCTGGGCGCACGGGAATCGGGCAGGTGCCGGATTGCCGGGCGGCCGCCGGGCCTCGCGCCTTGACTGCCCCCTTGCCTCTGCTAGCGTGATCCTGACCAAACGGTCAAACCTTTTGGCGCCCCCGACCAGATCCGAAGGAGAGAGCCCATGGCAGCCCCCGGCGAGAACCTCAAGATCGATGGCGCGCGGCTCTGGGACAGCCTGATGGAGATGGCGAAGATCGGGCCGGGCGTGGCGGGCGGCAACAACCGCCAGACGCTCACCGATGCCGATGCGGAGGGCCGCGCGCTGTTCAAGAAATGGTGCGACGCGGCGGGGCTGACCACCGGCGTCGACCGGATGGGCACCATGTTCGCCCGCCGCGAGGGGTCAGACCCCGACGCCCTGCCTGTCTATGTGGGCAGCCATCTCGATACCCAACCGACGGGCGGCAAGTATGACGGGGTGCTGGGGGTGCTGGGCGGGCTGGAGATCGTCCGGACGCTCAACGATCTGGGGATCCGGACGAAGCACCCGATCGTGGTGACGAACTGGACCAACGAGGAGGGCACGCGGTTCGCGCCGGCCATGCTGGCCTCGGGCGTGTTCGCGGGCAAGCACGATCTCGACTGGGCCTATGCGCGGGTGGATCACGACGGCAAGAGTTTCGGCGACGAGTTGAAGCGGATCGGCTGGGCCGGCGACGAGGAGGTGGGCGCGCGGAAGATGCACGCCTTCTTCGAGCTCCATATCGAGCAGGGCCCGATCCTGGAGGCCGAGGGCAAGGAGATCGGCGTCGTCACCCACGGACAGGGGCTGCGCTGGATCGAATGCACGGTGACCGGCAAGGAAAGCCATACCGGCTCGACGCCGATGGCCATGCGGAAGAACGCCGGGCGCGGGCTGGCGCTGGTGACGGAACTGGTCCACGAGATCGCGATGAAGAACCAGCCCAACGCGGTGGGCGCGATCGGGCATATCGACGTCTACCCGAACTCGCGGAACATCATCCCGGGGAAGGTGGTGTTCACGGTGGATATGCGGACCCATATACTCGACAAGCTCGAGGGCATGGTCGCGGAGTTCATGGAGCGGGCGCCGAAGCTCTGCGAGGAGATCGGGACGGAATTCTCCTGTGAGATCGTCGGCCAGTTCGACCCGCCGGCCTTCGACGAGACCTGCGTGAAGGCTGTGCGCGACGCCGCCGAGCGACTGGGCTACAGCCACATGGATATCGTCTCGGGCGCGGGTCACGACGCCTGCTGGATCAATGATGTGGCGCCGACCGCGATGGTGATGTGCCCCTGCGTCGACGGGCTTTCGCATAACGAGGCCGAGGAGATCTCGCCCGAATGGGCGGCGGCGGGGGCGAATGTGCTGTTCCACGCGGTGGTGGAGACGGCGGGGGTGGTGGGGTGAGGTCATTTCGCCCAGAGTTCGCCCTGATAATCGTGCTTGTGCTCTCGGAGGGTGTTGCAAGGGATGCTGTTGCTCAAGACTACGTTCGTGGAGTGGTTGCCAATTCATGCCGCGAGGTCGTGCTCGGCAACCGTGAGATGAATGAAGCTCGTGATGGCGCTGGCACCGAGTTCTTCTCGGCGCACATTGATACATATCTTAGCGCGTTCAATGTCGCGATGGCTTCTTCAGAGAACTCACCGAACAATGCGGTGTCGCTTCTTGCAGAGCCCTACTCCTCTTCCGGATTGCGACTCGCGTGGGTGCTAATGAGGTGTGAAGCCAGTCCCGATGAGCCCTTTGCGTTGGTTCTGTACGAGCTTTACGAGTTGATGTGGAAAGCGCAGCACTAGAGTACGCCTGAACATTGAGCCTGCCAGGAGCGACAAATGACCCGCCACGACACGACACTGAGCACCGATGAAGCCCAGATCCGCGTCGATCTCGCGGCGGCGATCCGGCTTTCCTGCCGCAACGACTGGCACGAGGGGGTGGCGAACCATTTCTCGGCGGCGGTCTCGGCGGACGGCAGGAAATTCCTTGTGAACCCGCGCTGGGTGCATTGGAGCCGGGTGCGGGCGTCGGACCTCTTGCTGGTCGATGCCGACGATCCCGCCACGATGGACCAGCCGGATGCGCCGGACCCGTCGGCGTGGTCGATCCATTCGGCGATCCACCGGAACCTGCCGCAGGCGCGCGTGGCGCTCCATATCCACCCGCCCTATTGCACGGCGCTGGCGGGGCTGAAGGACCCGGTGATCAAGCCGATCGATCAGGTGACGGCGCGGTTTTACAAGCGGCTCGCCTATGACCTGAATTTCGGCGGGATCGCCAGCGAGGGCGAGGAGGGCGAGCGGATCGCGACCACTGTGGGCAACCATGGCGCGGTGATGATGCAGAACCACGGCGTCACGACGTTTGGCGCGACCGTGGCCGAGGCCTGGGACGCGCTCTACCACCTCGAACGCGCCGCGCGGACGATGGTGCTGGCCTATTCCACCGGGCAGGAGCTCGCGGTGATGCCGGACGATCTGGCGGAGGCGACGGCCAACGAATGGGCGAGCTACAAGGACGCGGAGCATGCGCATTTCGCGGAGATGAAGCGGGTGCTCGATCGGGAAGAGCCGGACTACAAGGAGTGACGCGAGCCGGGGCTCCGCCCCGGACCCCGGAGTATTTTCGCCAAGAAGAGCCCGGGAGCAGAGAACGAGACGGGGAGAATCGAGATGAGCACGGTGATCAAGGGCGGGACGGTGGTGACCGCGGACCTGAGCTACGAGGCGGACGTGAAGATCGACGGCGGCAGGATCGTGGAGATCGGGCCGGATCTGGCGGGCGGTGAGGTGCTGGACGCGTCGGGCTGCTACGTGATGCCGGGGGGGATCGATCCGCATACCCATCTCGAGATGCCGTTCATGGGGACCTATTCCTCGGACGATTTCGAGAGCGGGACGCGAGCGGCGCTCTCGGGCGGGACGACGATGGTGGTCGACTTCGCGCTGCCCTCGCCGGGGCAGGGGCTGCTCGACGCGATCCAGATGTGGGACAACAAGTCGGGCCGGGCGAATTGCGACTACTCGTTTCACATGGCGATCACCTGGTGGGGCGAGCAGGTCTTCGACGAGATGCCGAAGGTCGTGGCGCGCGGGATCAACACGTTCAAGCATTTCATGGCCTACAAGGGCGCCTTGATGGTGAACGACGACGAGATGTTCGCGTCGTTCCGCCGTTGCGCCGAAATCGGGGCGATCCCGCTGGTCCATGCCGAGAACGGCGACGTGGTGGCGGACCTGCAGGCGCGGCTCCTGGCCGAGGGCAACAATGGGCCGGAGGCGCATGCCTATTCGCGGCCGCCCGAGGTCGAGGGCGAGGCGACGAACCGGGCGATCATGATCGCGGACATGGCGGGTGTGCCGCTCTACGTGGTGCACACGAGTTGCGAGGAGGCGCATGAGGCGATCCGGCGGGCGCGGCAGAATGGCAAGCGGGTCTGGGGGGAGCCCTTGATCCAGCACCTGACGCTCGACGAGAGCGAATATGCGAACCCGGATTGGGACCATGCGGCGCGCCGGGTGATGTCGCCGCCGTTCCGCAACAGGAAGCACCAGGATTCGCTCTGGGCCGGGTTGCAGGCGGGGTCCTTGTCGGTGGTGGCGACGGATCATTGCGCCTTCACCACCGAGCAGAAGCGGTTCGGCGTGGGGGATTTCACGAAGATCCCGAACGGGACCGGCGGGCTCGAGGACCGGATGCCGATGCTCTGGACCCATGGGGTGGCGACGGGGCGGCTGACGCCGCAGGAATTCGTGGCGGTGACCTCGACGAACATCGCCAAGATCCTGAATATCTACCCGAAAAAGGGTGCGATCCTTGTCGGCGCGGATGCCGATATCGTGGTGCTGGATCCGAAGAAGTCGAAGACGATCAGTGCGAAGACCCAGCAATCGGCGATCGACTACAACGTGTTCGAAGGGAAGGAAGTGACCGGTCTGCCGCGCTTCACCCTGACCCGCGGCAAGGTGGCGGTCCATGACGGCGAGATCCGCACCGAGGAAGGCCACGGCGAGTTCGTGGCGCGGCCGGCGGGGCAGGTGGTGACGCAGGCGCTCTCGACCTGGAAGGAGCTGACGGCGCCCCGGAAGGTGGAGCGGACGGGGATTCCGGCGAGCGGGGTGTAGTCTTGACTGGAAGGAATGATTGTCCATCTGGGGATTGTAGGGGTGGCCAAGGACGCCAACGAGATTTTGCGCCCAATGAAAAGTCTGAGGTGCCAGCCGCAATCCGAGAAGTCAGGGAGGGACTTAGAAAGTGTGGCTACTGCGGTTGCGTCTACAATCGCAGCAGTCAACGTATCTACGGATACTTGAACAACGGCATTCTAGGTGCTGGTTGGAACGGGCGTGAAGCCCCGTGATTTCAATTCGGTTGCCTCAACCGGCAACGTATCCGTGAGCTTCGGTCCTATGCGTCAGTTTTCATACCAGCGCTTCCAGTTCGGGCAGGAGCACGACGCTTTCCTGTTCGTGCGGGTCGGTGCGGGCGATGACGGCGACGGCGGGTTCGTCTCCGTCGTTGAACGGCAGGTGGGGCACGTCGGCGGGGATGTAGATGAGGTCGCCGGCCACGGTCTCCATGACGTGTTCGAGCCGGTCGCCCCAGTACATCTTGGCGGCGCCGGAGATCACGTAGATCGCGGTTTCGTGGGTGGCGTGCTTGTGGGCCTTGGCGCGGCCGCCGGGCGGGACGGTGAGGAGGTGCATGCAGATCGCCTGCGATCCGGTGGTTTCCCTGGCGATTCCTTCAAAGTAGTCAAAGCCCTGCTTGCCGGAATAGATGCTTGCGGGGCGGAGTTTCTGGCATGAAGGCATCGGGCGATCTCCTTGGGGGTGTGGGTGTCGAAGGATAGTTTACAGCGGACGGGCGCGGGCGGGGAGCCCGATGTCGGTCCGGCGGGGCGGATGGTGCCGAAGGCTGGCGCCGGGACGCGCGCCGGGCGGGGGCGCCGGCGCGTCGGCCGGTGGCTGGGCTGGAGCGTCGCGGCGCTCGGTCTCTTCGTGGCCGTGGCGGAAGCCGCGTCGCGGCGGGATCTCCGGTTCGGCCAGAGTGCCTTGCTGGTTCCGGATCCGCTGACCGAATACCGCTTCGCGCCGAACCAGAGCGTGCGGCCCTATGGAAAGCTGCAGAGCTACAATGCGCTGGGCATGCGGAGCGGGCCGGTTCCCGACACGGGCGAGGTGGTCCTCGTGTTCGGCGACAGTGTGGTCAACGGCGGCGGCGTCGGACAGGAGGAGCTGGCGACCGGTCTCCTGCAGGCGCGGCTGAAGGGGCGGGGCGAGGATGTTTATGTCGGGAATGTCGCGGCCGCGAGCTGGGGGCCGGCGAACATCCTGGGCTGGATCGACAAGTTCGGTCTGTTGCGGGCGCGGCGGGCGGTGGTGGTGCTCTCCTCCCATGACCTGACCGACAACATGACCTATGCGCCGCTCGATTGCAGCATCCACCCGACGCGGCGCCCGCCGCTGGCGCTGATCGAGCGGCTGCGGCGCACCTTGCCGAAATATCTTCCGGAAGGGGTGGGCAGGATGTTGAAATGCCGCTCGAATACGCCGATTCCGATGGAAGGGCGCAGGGCGATGCCGGAGGGCGAGGCGGCCGTGGCGGCGCTCATCGCGCGGCTTGTTGCGGCGGGCGTGCCGACATGTATCGTGTTGCACAGCGAGGTGCCGGAAATGACGGGCGATGCGGACCCGGACCAGATGACGCGGATGCGGGCGGCGCTCGGGGAGACCGGACTTCCGGTTATCGAGGAGGCGGAGCTGATCCGGGCGAGCGGGCGCGCGCCGCGGGAAATCTACCGCGACCGGATCCATCTGAACGCGCTTGGGCAGGGGCTTCTGGCCGAGGCGCTGGGGGCCTGTCTCGAGCGGATGGCGGGAGAGGCGGGGGTGTCGAGGTGAGTGGAGAAGACATGGGGCCGGTTGTGGTGGCCGAGGGGCTGGACCTGACGTTCCGGACCAATGACGGGCCGGTGCAGGCGCTGAGCGATGTGAGCCTGAGCGTGGCGCCCGGGGAGTTCGTGTCGTTCATCGGGCCGTCGGGCTGCGGCAAGACGACTTTCCTGCGCTGCGTGGCGGCCCTGGAGACGCCGACGGGCGGACGGCTTTCGGTGAACGGCATGAGCGCGGATGCGGCAAGGAAGGCAAGGGCCTACGGCTATGTCTTCCAGGCGGCGGGGCTCTATCCGTGGCGGACCATCGGGGGCAATGTGCGGCTGCCGCTGGAGATCATGGGCTTTCCCCGCGCGGAACAGGATCGGCGCGTGAAGGATGTGCTGGAGCTCGTCGAATTGTCGGGGTTCGAGAAGAAGTTCCCCTGGCAGCTCTCGGGCGGGATGCAGCAGCGGGCGTCGATCGCGCGGGCACTCGCCTTCGATGCGGATCTCCTTCTGATGGACGAGCCGTTCGGGGCGCTCGACGAGATCGTGCGGGACCGCTTGAACGAGGAGCTTCTGGGGCTCTGGGGGCGGACCGGGAAGACGATGCTGTTCGTCACGCATTCGATCCCGGAGGCGGTCTATCTCTCGACGAAGATCGTGGTGATGTCGCCGCGGCCGGGGCGGATCGCGGAGGTGATCGAAAGCCCGCTGCCGCGCGAGAGGCCGCTCGATATCCGCGACAGCGCGGCGTTTCTGGAGATCGCGCACCGCGTGCGCGAGGGGCTTCGGGCGGGGCATGCATATGAGGGATGAGATGCGCACAACCTGTACACAACCTGTACACAACCCGTACACCGGCGGTGCGCCGGGGCAACGGGAGCGGGGGGCATGATGCGGGGCGCGCTGTTGCCGCTACTCGCCGCGTTCACCGCCCTTGGCGGCTGCCTGGGAGGCGGCGGCGAAACCGGCGCGGGAATAGGTGGCCTCGTGGAGGGGCAGTCGGGAAGCTTTTCGGCCTTTGCCGTGGTGACGCCCGACCCGGACTGGAAGGCGCAATGGTCCGAGGCGTCGCGAGACCGGACACCGTCCTTTTCGGCGACGGACCGTCTCGGGCCGGGCGAGACCGCGACGATTCTGGTCTTCTTCAGCGGCGCCGGATTGGTTGACGGGGCCTTCGAGGTGCTCTGCGACATCCGTGCGGAGGATCCCGGGGAGGAGGTCCGGGTGACGGGCCCGGTTCCCTGCGCGACCCACAGGCCGCGGGGGGCGCTGACCGACATCTATCTGACTGGAATGCTGGTCCATCTGGAATGGGAGGCGGAGGATGCGGGCGGGACCAGCAGGATGGCCATCGGCGTGACAGACGCCTCGACGGGAGTGCGCGTTCCGCTTTTCGTGGAGGTC
The DNA here is from genome assembly GCA_003605175.1 of Paracoccaceae bacterium. Classification (GTDB taxonomy): domain Bacteria; phylum Pseudomonadota; class Alphaproteobacteria; order Rhodobacterales; family Rhodobacteraceae; genus Ovoidimarina. The sequence continues at coordinate 392,000 of QWDA01000003.1, forward strand.
GCGTACTTGGAGGAAAGCGGCGGATGAGCGCGCGCTTGCTCCCGGTGCTGGCGGTGCTCTCGGGGCTGCTGGCGCTCTGGTACGGGGCGGTCGGGCCGATGAACATCCGGCAGGCGCTGGACCTGGCCGAGCGCAAGGGCGTCGCGGTCCAGCCGGAAGGCGCATTGGCGCGGCAGGAGGTGAGCGCCTTCGTGCTGATGGCGCGGAATCCGGGCGAGGTGGCGCGGGGCTATGCGCTGGAGCGGCCGCGCCTTCCGACGCCGGGACAGGTGGCGGGCGAGCTCTGGGCGACCACCGGCGAGATGGCGCTGCGCGGGCGCGGGTTCTCGAAGCGGAGCCTGATCTACCATGGCTGGATCACGCTGCAATCGACGCTGGCGGGGTTCGCGCTGGGCACGGCCCTGGGCGTTCTGGGGGCGGTGATGATCGTCTACTCGCGGACCATGGAGATGAGCCTGATGCCCTGGGCGATCATCTCGCAGACCGTGCCCATCGTGGCGCTGGCGCCGATGATCATCGTCCTGTCGGGGCAGGCGGGTATCGAGGGGCGCGGGCTGCCGAAGGCGATCATCTCGGCCTATCTCTGCTACTTCCCGGTGCTGGTCGGCATGGTGAAGGGGCTGCGCGCGCCGACGCGGGAGCAGCTCGACCTGCTCCGGACCTACAATGCGGGCGGGGTAGCGGGGTTCCTGAAGCTCAGGCTGCCGGCCTCGATGCCCTATCTCTTCACCTCGCTGAAGGTAGGGATCGCGGCGGCGCTGGTGGGCACCATCGTCGGCGAGTTGCCGACCGGGGCGATTTCGGGCCTTGGCGCGCGGATCCTGATCGGCGACCAGTTCGGCAATCCGATGGCGATCTGGGCGGCCTTGTTCGCGGCGGCGATCCTGGCGGGGGTCCTGGTTACGCTTCTGGGCGGGGTGCAGGGCATGGTGCTGAAGCGGATGGGGATGGCGGTCTGAGCCGGGGTTTTCCATGCGGAGCGCCTGCGGCGCATTCCCTGGCGTTGGCGGGGCTTCGCCCCGCGATGGGGGGCTCTGCCCCCGCCGCCCTTCGGGCGGCTCCCCCGGGATTTCCCGGACCCAAAGAAGAAGGGGAGACACCGTGAGCGTGTTCGGCCTTGCCCTGCTGTTCTGGCTGGCCGCTTGGGCGGTGAACGCGGCCCTGGCGCGGTCGCGCTGGCGGGATGCGTCTGGGGTGCGGGTCGTGGTGCCGGTGTTGTTCGGGGCGGCGATCCTGGGGCTCTGGGAGGGCGCGGTGCGGGGCTTCGGGGTATCGCCGGTGATCCTGCCGGCGCCGTCCTCGGTGGCGGCGCGGTTCGCGGGCGAGACCGGGCTTCTCTGGGAAGACTTCCTGCAGACGGTGCTGAAAGGGGCGCTCTCGGGCTATGCGATCGGCTGCGGGGCGGCCTTCCTGGTGGCGGTGCTGATCGACCGGTCGCGGTTCCTGACGCGAGGGCTGTTGCCGGTGGGGAATTTCGTGGCGGCCCTGCCGATCGTCGGGATCGCGCCGATCCTGGTGAGCTGGTTCGGGTTCGACTGGCAGTCGAAGGCGGCGGTGGTGGTGGTGATGGTGTTCTTCCCGGTCCTGGTGAACACGGTGCAGGGGCTGGCGGAGGCCAGTGCCATGCAGAAGGACCTGATGCGGACCTATGCGGCGAGCTATCTGCAGACGCTCCTGAAGCTGCGGCTGCCGGCGGCGATGCCGTTCGTGTTCAACGGGTTGAAGATCGCGACCACGCTGGCGCTCATTGGTGCCATCGTGGCGGAGTATTTCGGCTCGCCGACGCGGGGCATGGGGTTCCGGATCTCGACCGGGGTCGGGCGGCTCGATATCGAGCTCGTGTGGGCGGAGATCGCGGTGGCGGCGCTGACCGGGTCGGCGGTGTTCGGGCTGGTGAGCCTGGTGGAGCGGTGGGTCACGTTCTGGCACCCGTCGCAGCGGTCATGATTGCCCGGTTTCGCGGCATCTGCCCGATCCGGGGGCGGGAATCTCGCGGGGCGCCCTTGCGTGCTCCGCTTGCGGGCGCGAGGATGCGCCGGTGTGGGATCGGCGGGGGCCTTCGGGGACCCGGCGGACGACGGAAAAACAACAACCAGGGAGTTAGAGTATGAAAGCCTTCAAGGTCGCTCTGATGGCGTGCGTGGCCGGGGCCGGGATGGCCCGGGCCGAGGATGTCACGCTGCAGCTCAAATGGGTCACGCAGGCGCAGTTCGCCGGCTATTACGTGGCGCTCGATCAGGGGTTCTACGACGAGGAAGGGCTCACCGTCACGATCAAGCCGGGTGGGCCGGATATCGCGCCCGAGCAGGTGATCGCGGGCGGCGGCGCCGATGTGATCGTCGACTGGATGGCGGCGGCGCTGGCGGCGCGGGAGCGCGGGCTGCCGCTGGTCAATATCGCGCAGCCGTTCAAGAGCGGCGGTCTGCAGCTGACCTGCCTCAAGGATACCGGGATCGGCAGCCCGGAGGATTTCCCGGGCCACACGCTGGGGGTCTGGTTCTACGGCAACGAATACCCGTTCTATGCCTGGATGGCGAAGCTCGGCGTGCCGACCGAGGGCGGCTCCGACGGGGTCACGGTGCTGAAACAGGCCTTCAACGTCGACCCGCTGTTGCAGCGGCAGGCGGATTGCATTTCGGTGATGACCTATAACGAATATGGCCAGGTGCTGGATGCCGGGATCACGCCCGAGGAGCTGGTGACCTTCAACTATCTCCAGGAAGGCGTGGGGATGATGGAGGACGGGCTCTATGTGCTCGAGGACAGGCTTTCCGATCCGGCCTTCAAGGAGACCATGGTCAAGTTCGTGCGGGCCTCGATGAAGGGCTGGAAATGGGCCGAGGCGAACCCGGACGAGGCGGCGGCGGTGATCGTTGATTACGACGAGACAGGCGCGCAGACGCTGGAGCATCAGCAATACATGATGAGCGAGGTCGCGAAGCTGACGGCGGGCTCGAACGGCGCGCTCGATCCGGCGGATTACGAGGAGACGGTGGCGACGCTTCTCTCGGCTGTGTCGCCCGAGAACCCGGCGATCACCAAGGAACCCGAGGGGATGGCCTGGACGCATGACATCACCGATGCGGCGCTGAACTAGGCGCCTTGCCGGGAACGAGGGGGCGCGTCCGGGTCGGGCGCGCCTTTCTTCTTTTTGGGGAGAGAGCGAGATGGTCGAGGGGCTGAGCCACGTGACCTTCGTGGTGCGCGATCTGGACAGGATGGAGGAGATCCTGACCTCCGTCCTGGATGCGCGGAAGGTGTATGACAGCGGCGAAGGGACGTTTTCGCTCTCGCGCGAGCGGTTCTTCGATATCGGCGGGGTCTGGGTGGCCGTGATGGAGGGGGAGGCGCTGCCGGCGCGGAGCTACAATCACGTGGCGTTCAAGATGGCGCCCGGCGAATACGAGGAGCGGCTGGCGCGGATTCGGGCGCTGGGGCTCGATCTGCGCGAAGGTCGGGGACGGGTCGCGGGCGAGGGGCGGTCGATCTACTTCCACGACGACGACAACCATCTGTTCGAACTCCATGACGGGACGCTCGAGGAGAGGCTGCGGCGCTATGGCGCGGGGTGAGGCGGTGTCACGCCGGGGCTGTGGTTGGACTTGACGCCGGGTCTGCGGCCCCTTCGAGCGCGGCCCGACTCGGCAGCCTGCTGCGGGCGAATTCGGCCGGAGAAGTGAGCGGGTCTTTGGCGGGATTGAAGGTGGCGTTCTTGCGACTCGCCCGGTGCCGAACGAGGGTGGCCGGGGCTGGTTTTTTCCCCAGGCGCGTGCGGGCAGACCATTTGGCACCCCCCCGGCGGAACCGGACCTGCCGAATTTGCAGGCAATCGCCGCGATATGGCGCAGTGTGCGAGCTTTCGCCATGGACGGCGGGGAAGCGGCACCGTAACGTCCGCTCCGACCGAGATCTGGGGGTGTCCGTGACTTACTGTGTCGGACTTTTGCTCGACGCCGGCATGGTGCTCTTGTCCGACACGCGGACCAATGCCGGGCTCGACAACATCGCGGTGTACCGCAAGACGTTCGTGTTCGAGGAACCGGGCGAGAAGGTGGTCGTGCTCTTGTCGGCGGGGTCGCTCTCGGTGACGCAGACCACCATCGCGCGGCTCGAGGAGGCGATCAGCGATTCCCAGGACGCGACTGTCGAGACGATCCTGAACGTTCCGACCATGCTGCAGACGGCGGAACTGGTCGGACGCACGCTGTCGGATGTGGCGAGCGATATCTCGGAGAAGATGAGCCGGGCGCAGCAGATGGCCTCGGCCTCGTTCATCGTCGCGGGCCAGCGCAGGGGCGGCGGCATGCGGATGTTCCTGGTCTATCCCGAGGGCAATTACATCGAGGCGACGCGGGACACGCCGTTCCTGCAGATCGGCGAGCACAAGTACGGCAAGCCGATCCTCGACCGGGTGGTAACGCCCGAGACTTCGATCCTCGACGCGAAGAAAGCCGTGCTATTGTCGATGGATTCGACTCTGCGCTCGAATCTGAGTGTGGGGATGCCGCTCGACATGACGGTGATCGAGAAGGATGCGCTCCGGGTCACGGAGCAGCGCCGGATCGAGGCCGACGATGCCGGGTTCCAGGAAATGAGCCGGGCCTGGAGCCAGGCCCTGCGCGACGCCTTCACCGGGATCGAGATCTGATCGCGGCGGGCGCGGGCCCGGCGAGGGAGGTGACCATGACGGGACGGATCACGGGGCTGGGCGGGCTGTTCTTCCGCGCCGGGGACCCGGAGGCGCTGGCGGCCTGGTACAAGACGCATTTCGGGATCGAGACGAACGGCGCCTGGCCGCAGGAGGCGGGGGTTTCGGTGCTGGGCCTGTTCGGCAAGGACAGCGACTACTGGCCCAGGGAGCGGGGCTTCATGTTCAACTTCCGTGTCGAGGGGCTCGACGCGCTTGCGGCGCGGCTCGAGGCGGCCGGGATCGCGGTGGAACGGAACCCGGATTGGGACATGCCCGAAATCGGGCGGTTCGCGCGGATCCACGATCCGGAGGGCAACCCGATCGAGCTCTGGGAGCCGGCGGGGTGATCGAGCTCGACCATATCGCGGTGGCGGGCGAGACGCTGGAGGCGGCGGTGGCCCATGTGGAGGCCTGCCTGGGCGTGCCGCTGGATCCTGGCGGGGTCCATATGGAGATGGGCACCCATAACCGGCTCCTGTCGCTGGGGCCGGGGGTCTATCTCGAGGCGATCGCGGTCAATCCCGAGGCGCGCTCGCCCGAGCGGCCGCGCTGGTTCGATCTCGACCGGTTCGAAGGCGCGCCGCGGCTGACGAACTGGATCGCGCGGAGTGCCGATCTGGTGGCGGCGCTGGCGGCCGCGCCCGAGGGGATGGGCGTGCCGATCCCGTTCCAGCGCGGGCAGTTCTCCTGGTCGATGGCGGTGCCGGGCACCGGGCGGCTGCCCTTCGACGGCGCGGCGCCGGCCTTGATCCAGTGGGACGGGGCGGCGCATCCGGCGGATTTCCTGGAAGACCGGGGCTGCCGGCTCCGGACGCTCCGGGTCGAGCATCCCGAGGCGGCTGAATTGCTGGTGGACTTTCCGGCATTGGGCGCGCTGCGGGGAATCGAGCTGGCCTGCGGGGCGGCCCCGCGGCTGGTCGCGACGATCCGGACGCCGCACGGGGAGCGCGTGCTCACTTGATCGTCCGGCCGGCGGAACCGTGCGACGTGGCCGATGTCACGGGCGTGTGGAACGCGGTGATCCGCGACACGCTGATCAATTTCACGACCGAGGAGAAGACCGAGGCCGGCATCGCGGCCGATATCGCGGCGCGGGGAAAGCTCTACCTCGTGGCCGAGCTCGACGGGGTGTTCGCCGGCTTCGCGACCTGCGCGCCGTTCCGGAGCGGCACCGGCTATGCGCTGACGCATGAGCATTCGATCATGCTGGCCAAGGCGGGACAGGGGCGCGGGGTAGGCCGGGCGCTGATGGCGGCGCTCGAGGCCAACGCGCGGGCGGCGGGGGTGCATGTGCTGGTGGCGGTGGTCTCGTCGGCCAACCCGGGCGGCGTCGCGTTTCACGAACGTCTGGGCTACGTGCATGTGGGCACCTTCCCGGAGGTGGGCCGGAAATGGGGCCAGTGGCTGGACGCGGTGTTCTTGCAGAAGATCCTGGACCGGTAGGGTCGGTCGAGCGCAAACCGGGCGAGGGCCTTGTTGTGACGGCATGGCGGCCCAGGGCGTTTTGGGGAAACCGCGGAGCTTGAGGAAGCCGGGCCCCGCGCGCAGGGAGACGGAACGTTTACGGGGACTTGCGGGAGCTTTGCCCTTGTTGCAGCGCAGCATCAACCGGTAGGGTGGCCCCATGTCGATCTGGTCCCGCATCGGTGCCGCCCTGTCGGCCCTCGCTTCCGGCGAGGGTCTGCGCGAGGTGTTCGACCGGCTGAGGACGCCGCCCGAGCGGTCGGTCGGCTTCACCATCGCGGTGATCGCGCTGGGCGCGAAGATGGCGAAGGCCGACGGTCTCGTCACCCGCGACGAGGTGGCGGCGTTCCGCGAGGTGTTCGTGATCCCCGAGGGCGAGGAGGCGGCGGCGGCGCGGGTGTTCAACCTCGCGCGGCAGGACGTTGCGGGGTTCGAGGACTACGCGGCGCGGATCAAGCGGATGTTCGGCGACCAGTGCGAGGTACTGATCGACCTCCTGGAGGGGCTGTTTCACATCGCGGTGGCCGATGGCGACTATCACCCGGCGGAGGATGCGTTCCTGCACCGGGTGGCGGAGATCTTCGACATCACCGAGGCGAAGTTCCGCGCGATCCGCACCCGGTTCGTGCCCGATGCGGAGCCCGATCCCTGGGCGGTGCTGGGGCTCGCGCCCGACGCCACTCTGGCGGAGGCGCGGGCGGCCTGGCGCGCGGCGGTGCGCGAGAGCCATCCCGACCGGATGTTCGCCCGTGGCGTGCCGCAGGAGGCGATCCGGGTGGCCGAGGAGCGGCTGGTGGCGATCAACCGCGCCTGGGAGGAGATCAGCCGGGGGCGGGCGGCTTAGGGCAGGCTGAGCGCTGCCGTCGAAATGACTTCAAAGCGCCGGGCCGGTCAGGCGCTCGCCTGGGCAGCGGCTTCGCCGCTTGCTCCGGGCGGGATGGCGCGGGTGGTCGCCGTGGTCAGTTTCACCGAGAGGCAGGCTTCACAACCCGGGCGAACCTGCCAAACTCCGCCCATGCGGATCGCCACCTACAATGTCGAATGGATGACGACGCTGTTCGACGATGCGGGTGCGCTTCTGGCGGACGATGCGTGGTCGGGGCGGCACGATGTGACGCGGGCGCAGCAGGTCGAGGCCCTGGAGATCGTGTTCACCGCGCTCGATGCGGATGCGGTGCTGGTGGTCGAGGCGCCGGACGGGCATCGGCGGCGCGACGGTGTGGCGGCCCTGGAGACTTTCGCTGGCTGGGCGGGGATCCGGGCGCGGAAGGCGCTGATGGGGTTCGTGAGCCAGACTCAGCAGGAGATTGCGCTGCTCTACGATCCGGACGTGTTGACAGTGCGGCACGATCCCATGGGCGACGAGACCAGCCCGGTGCCGCGTTTCGACGGGGCGTTCGAGATCGACCTCGATATCGATGCGGAACCCGACCGGGTGGTCTGGTCGAAGCCGCCGCTGGAGCTGGCGGTTGAGACGGCGGGCGGCGCGGCGTTCCGGATGATCGGGGTCCATGCCAAGTCGAAGGCGCCGCATGGGGCGCGGGGGCGCGCGGCGATCATGCGGACGGCGATCGCGAACCGGCGCAAGCAACTCGCGCAATGCATCTGGCTGCGGCGCCGGGTCGAGGAGCACCTGGCAGCGGGCGAGAGCCTGATCGTCCTGGGCGATTTCAACGACGGGCCGGGGATCGACGAATACGAGAAGCTGTTCGGGCGCTCGGGCGTGGAGATCGTGTTGGGCGACGAGGCGGCGGCGCCGCTTTGGGACCCCCATGCGGCGCAGGCGATGGCGCGGCGGATCGGGGCGATGCCGGCCACGGCGCGGTTCTGGCAGCCGAAGCCGGCGCCGGGGCGCTGGCTGTCGGTGCTGCTCGACTACATCATGGTCTCGGCGGATCTGCGCGCGAAGGATCCGGCCTGGCGGATCTGGCATCCGTTCGACGATCCGGGCTGCTACCGGGTGCCGGAGCTGCGCGAGGCGCTGCTCACCGGGTCGGACCATTTCCCGGTGACGCTCGACATCGCGTTCTGAGGCGACTCGCGCTATGGTTGCTCCATGAGAGGGCTTGGTCCGCTGCTGATCGCGCTTGCCCTTGCCGGCCCGGCGGCCGCGCAGGAGAGCGACGAGTTGTCCGAGGGGGTCGATCTGTTGCGGCAGGGCACGCGGCTCCTGATGGACGGGCTGCTGCAGGAGCTGGGCCCGGCGCTCGACGAGCTGCACCGGGGGCTGGCGGATCTCGATGCCTATGAACTGCCCGAGATCCTGCCCAATGGCGACATCATCATCCGCCGCAAGCGGCCCCTGCCGATGGAGAGTCCCGAAGACGGGATCGATTTGTGAACCGGCCGCGTATCCGGGGGGCCTTCCGGTTGTCTGCGGGGATTGTGCTCCGATGAACGGAGGACCCTGCAATGTTGTGGGATTGCGGCGCTGTTGCAAAATGCCGCGCAATGCTAACATGCAGGAAGCAACGGTTACACGCATGAAACAACCGCAGGGAGATACCCATGGCCATCGCGCTTACGCTCAACGGTGAGGCGACCGAGATCGATGCCTCGCCGGACATGCCACTGCTCTGGGCGATTCGGGACGTCCAGCGCCTCACCGGGACCAAGTTCGGCTGCGGCATCGCCTCCTGCGGTGCCTGCACTGTGCACGTGAACGGCGAGGCGGTGCGGTCGTGCCAGACCTATCTGGGCGATGTGGAAGGCGCTTCGGTCACGACGATCGAGGGGCTTGCGGGTCCGGTCGCCGAGGCGGTGCAGGGCGCGTGGAAGGATCTTGACGTTGTCCAGTGCGGCTATTGCCAGTCGGGTCAGATCATGCAGGCGATCGGGCTTCTGACCGAGAACCCGAGGCCCTCCGACGCCGATATCGACGACGTGATGAGTGGCAATGTCTGCCGTTGCGCGACCTATGTCCGGATCCGCGCTGCGATTCACGAAGCTGCCAAGCGCATGGAGGCCTGAGCCATGACACTCGCAACATCCCGCAGGGGCTTCCTCAAGGGCATCGCCGCCACCGGCCTTGTCGTCGGTCTCGGACCGAACGGCGCCTGGGCCGCGGGCAACTCCGACGGCATCGTCGTCAATCCCTTCGTCACCATTGCGCCCGACGGCACCGTCACCGCGATCCTGAAGCATTTCGAGATGGGCCAGGGCACCACCACCGGCCTCGCCACTCTGATCGCCGAGGAACTCGATGCCGACTGGGACCAGGTGGCGATCGAATTCGCACCGGCGAATACCCAGCTTTACGTGAACACGCTGTTCGGAATTCAGGGCACCGGCGGCTCGACCGCCATGGCGAATTCCTGGGAGCAGTACCGCAAGGCGGGTGCCGCGGCGCGGGGCATGCTGGTGAAGGCGGCGGCGCGCGAATGGGGCGTGCCCGAGGGCGAGATCGCGGTCACGAAGGGCGTCGTCACGCATGGAACGAACACGGCCACGTTCGGCGATCTGGTCGGCCTTGCCGCGCCCGAGGACGTGCCGGCCGAGCCGGTCCTGAAATCGCATGACCAGTTCGCGCTGATCGGTCGCGACAAGCTCCCGCGGAAGGACAGCGCGGCAAAGACCACCGGCAAGGCGATCTTCGCGATGGATGTGATGCCGGAGGGCGTGGTCTACGCGGTGCTGCTGCGCGCGCCGAAATTCGGCGGCCGGCTGACGTCGTTCGACGCGTCCGCTGCCGAGGGGATGCCCGGCGTTGTCGCGGTGAAGGAAACCCCCGTGGGCGTCGCTGTCTTTGCCGACAATACCTGGAACGCGATCCAGGCCCGCGACGCGGTGACGGCGGAATGGGATTTCTCGGCGGCCGAAACCCGGTCGACCGAGGCGATGGAAGCGGACTATGCCGCCGCTCTGGACGAGGACGGCCTCGTGGCACGGAATGACGGCGATGCCGCGGCGGCGCTGGAGGGCGCGGCCAAGACCATCGAGGCGGAGTTCCATTTCCCGTTCCTCGCGCATTCGCCGATGGAGCCGATGAACTGCGTGGTGCAGATCAACGGTGGCAAGGTGCAGATCTGGGACGGCTCTCAGTTCCAGACCGTTACCCAGGGCGCGGTCGGCGCCGTCACCGGGGTCGGTCCCGAGAATACCGCGATCGAGACGGTCTTTGCCGGCGGTTCCTTCGGGCGGCGGGCGAATTTCAGCGCGGATTACGAGGTCGAGGCCGCTTTCGCCGCGATGGCGCTCGGCAGCGGGCAACCGGTGAAGCTGGTCTGGACGCGCGAGGACGACATCCGCGGCGGCTATTACCGGCCGATGGTCACCCATCGGATCCGCGCCGGCGTCGATGCCGAGGGCAAGCCGGCGGGCTGGCATTCGAGCCTTGCGAACAAGTCGATCTTCACCGGCACGCCGTTGGAGCAGATGGCGGTGCATGACGGGATCGACCATTTCTCGGTCGAGGGTGTCGCCGACACCGCCTATGCGCTGCCCAATCTCAAGGTCGATCTTCGCAGCATGGAATCCGCGGTGCCGGTGCTCTGGTGGCGTTCTGTCGGGCACAGCCATTCCGGTTACGCGATGGAAGTGGCGATGGACATGCTGGCCGAAGCGGCGGGCCGCGACCCGGTCGAGTTCCGCCGCGAGCTGCTGGCCGGGAAGCCGCGGCATCTGGGCGTCCTGAACCTGCTGGCCGAGGCCTCGGGCTGGGGGGCGCCGGTACCGGAAGGCTGGGGCCGGGGCATCGCGATCCATGAATCCTTCAACACCGTGGTCGGCGAGGTCGCCGAGGTCTCGGTGCGGGACGGCAAGGTGAAGCTCGAGCGGATCGTGGCCGCGGTGGATGTCGGCACGCCGATCAACCCCGACGTGATCCGCGCGCAGGTCGAAGGCGCGATCGGTTATGGGCTCAGCCACGTGATGCGGCAGAAGATCACCTTCACCGACGGCGAGGTGGACCAGTCGAACTTCCCCGACTATCCGCCGCTCCGGATCAACGACATGCCAAAGATCGAGGTTCATATCGTGCCCTCGACCGAGGCGCCGACCGGGATCGGCGAACCCGGCCTGCCGCCTGCCGGGCCGGCGCTGGCGAATGCGATCTATCAGGCCATGGGCAAGCGCGTGATGCGGCTGCCGATGGAGGATGACGGGATCGTCTTCGCCTGAGCCCTGCGCGGCACGCGCCGGTCGGTTTCGGCTTGATCGGCGCGGGCTCTGCCCCTATACGGCGCGGGTTCGCGGGCGGAATCGTCCGGCGGACCGTTGGCCTGTTCCCGAGCCGCCTTCTTCTGCGGCCGATCGGGGGGCAGGCGGCGCATAACAAGGAACGGTGACCTGAACACTCCGGCGGGCGCAGATGGCGGACCCGGCAGAAGACGCGGAGCTCTGAGGCGCGAGACACCTCCCGGGATGCACCCGGGGTTGAACAAGGAGTGGGTCAGATGGATCTGATCGCACAGCTGGAAGCCGAGCAGGTCGCCGCGCTCGGCAAGGAAATTCCGGATTTCAAGGCGGGCGACACCATCCGTGTCGGCTACAAGGTGACCGAAGGCACCCGCACCCGGGTGCAGAACTACGAAGGCGTCTGCATCAGCCGCAAGAACGGCGAGGGCATCGCCGGGTCGTTCACGGTCCGCAAGATCTCTTTCGGCGAAGGCGTCGAGCGGGTGTTCCCGCTGCATTCGACGAACATCGCTGAGATCACGGTTGTCCGGCGCGGCCGCGTGCGGCGCGCCAAGCTGTACTACCTGCGCTCGCGGCGCGGGAAGTCGGCGCGGATCGCCGAGGACTCCCACTACAAACCCAAGTCGGACGCGTAAGGAGGCCGGCCATGAAAAAGGACACGCATCCCGACTATCACCTGATCGATGTCAAGCTGGTCAATGGCGACATCGTGCAGATGAAATCGACCTGGGGCGGCGAGGGCGACACGCTGTCGCTCGATATCGACCCCACCGTGCACCCGGCCTGGACGGGTGGCGGCACCCGCCTGATGGACACCGGCGGCCGGGTCTCGAAGTTCAAGAAGAAATACGAGGGTCTCGGGTTCTGAGACCCGTTGCCATTCGAGGGACAGAAACGGCGCCGCCCTTCGGGGCGGCGTCTTGCGTTTGGGGGGATCGCAATGCGAGCCGGGCCGGCAGCGGCCCGTGGGGTGCCGCTCCGACGGTTGTTCGAGGCACTTTATCGTGACTTCCCGAAAGAGCTTCAAGTGATGCGCTGGCGTCGACAAAGCGGCAGTCCGTGGGGACGGGCAGCCGCTGGCCCGGCGCCTTCGGCTTGATTCCGGGCCGGGAAAAGGTTCGGGAACTCCCTATTCTTCGTCCTTCCGGGCGGCCTCCCACAGGTCGGGCCGCCTTGCGCGGGTGAGCGCCTCGGCCTGATCGCGGCGCCAGCGGGCGACGGCGCCGTGGTCGCCCGAGGTGAGGACGGGCGGGATCTCGCGGCCTTGCCAGATGGCGGGGCGGGTGTATTGCGGGTGCTCGAGGAGCCCGTCGGAGAAGCTCTCCTCCTCGGCCGAGGCGGCGTTGCCCAGGACGCCGGGCCGGAGCCGCACGGTGGCGTCGAGCACGGCTTCTGCGGCGATCTCGCCGCCGGTCATCACGAAATCGCCGAGCGAGATTTCCTCGATCCCGAAATGGTCGATTACCCGCTGGTCGAGCCCCTCGAACCGGCCAGCGATCAGGGTGAGCCCGTCGCAGGCGGCGAAGCGGCGGGCGGTCGCCTGGTCGAAGGGCCGGCCGCGGGGCGAGAGGAACACGAGCGGCCAGCGCGCGCGGTCCTCCGGCACCCCCTCCATCGCGGCGGCGATGGCGCGTCCCATCACGTCGGCGCGGAGCACCATGCCGGGGCCGCCGCCGGAGGGTGTGTCATCGACATTGCGGTGCCTGCCCTCGCCGAACTGCCTAAGGTCGATGGTGCCGAGCCTCCAGAGCCCGTCCTGCAGCGCCTTGCCGGTGAGCGAGAGGCCGAGCGTGCCGGGGAAGGCCTCGGGGAAGAGGGTGATGACGCGCGCCTCCCAGGCGCCCAGGAGGCGGGGATTGTCCTCGATCAGGTCGCGGGGCCGGGCCGAGGCCTGGATCGACAGGCGGCCATGGGATTTGGGTGGCGCTTCGGTCATGAGCGGGAGGGGTACATCGCCACGCTGCCCCGCGCAACGCGGCAGAACGGACACAGGACCTGCGGATGCGACGCGATTGCCGCAGGATGGGTCTACAATCGCCCCATTCTGGCGCAAGAGGAGGGTCGTGTTTCATTTCCGGAGCGCCGGCATGTTCAACGAAAACCCGATCTTCGAATTTCGCGGCCCCTGGGGCGTGCCGGTGCAGATCGGGCCGAGCCTTCTGTTCCTGATCCTGGTCTTCGTGTCCTTCGACGGCGGCGCCGAGGCCCTCTACTATTCGGCGATCTATTTCGGCATTCTGATCGGCTCGATCTTCCTGCATGAATTCGGCCACGCCTGGGGCTGCCTGGTGCAGGGCGTTCCGGTGCGGCGGGTGATGATCTTCGGCGGCGGCGGGTTCTGCGAGCGGGCGCGGTCCACGACCGCCTACCAGGACGAGCTGATCGTGGCGATGGGGCCGATCGTGAACCTGGTGCTCTGGGCAGGGGCCTCGCTGGCCATGCCCTATGCGACGGGCGACCTGGCCTGGGTGCTCGCCGTCACCGCGCGGCTCAACCTGTTCCTGGCGCTGTTCAACCTGATCCCGGTGATGCCGCTCGACGGCGGCAAGCTGTTCCATCTCCTGATGCTGCGGCTGCTGCCCTCGCGGGCGGCCACGCTGGTGGCGGGCGCGGTGGGGCTCCTGTTCGCGGTCCTGTGGATTCCGCTGATGTATTTCGCCTGGACCCAGATGGGCTTCGTGCTCCTGTTCTTCCCGCCGGTGATGATCCATTGGCGGATGCTGACGCAGCAGACGATCTAGGCCGGCTTCGGCCGCTACCGGCCTGAGCGAGCCGCTGGTCGCAAAAGGCAGGCGCTCGCCCGACGGCCTCCGGGCCGCGTTCCGGGCGGGGGCAAATCACGACGGGTGCCGGAACCGGTCGGGACCCCGGCAGGTCAGCCCGCCGAGGCGGTGCTCCAGAACAGGAACGCGAGGGCGAAGAAGGCCGCTTCGATCCAGAACGAGGCGGGGCGCGCATGGCCGAAGCCGCGGGCAATCAGGCTCAGGCGGCGGGCGAGGGTGCCGAGGCAGGCCGCGACGAAGCAGCCGAGGAAGGTGGCAAAGGACTGCGCCTCGCCGGGGAGCGCGGTGAGGGCGAGGAAGAGCGCGGCGGGGAGGAACGCGAGGAGCGCCCATTTCCAGAGTCCGCGGCGGCTTCCGGCGAGGACCGGCGGGAGGAAGGCCAGGAGCGGCGCGTAGCTGGCGAGAGGCCCGATTGTCAGCATGTCGTCGCGCGCGCCCCTTTCGAGCCCGGCCGGGGCACATTGCGCGCGCCCCCATCCCGGGGCCATCTTAGCCGGGCCGCGCGCGATTTCGCCAGTGGAAGCTCGGCGGGCGCACCGGATCGGCGGGAAGATGTGCCCGGAAATGCGAAGGCGGCACCAGGGGATCCCGGACGCCGCCTGAAATTTCGCGCCTCTCAGGGAGAGGTTTCAGTGCAGCTTCGCCTCCACTGCCCCGATCGCCTCGTCGATCAGCGCCGCGCTGCGGTCGCTGGTCATCTGCGCCTTCAGCACCTCGGCGGCGGCGGCGACGGCGATGTCGGTGGCCCGATCGCGCACGTCCTTCAGTGCGGCGGCCTCGGCCGAGGCGATCTTGTCCTCGGCGGCCTGGAGCCGGCGGGCGATGGAGACTTCAATGTCCTTCTTCGCCTGCTCCGCCGCGGCCTGGGCCTCGGATTTCGCGTGTTCGACGATCTGCTCGGCCTTGGTTTCCACCTCGCGCGCCTTGCGCTCGTAAGAGGCGAGGAGCGACTGGGCCTCCTCGCGGATCTTCCGCGCCTCGTCGAGCTCGGCGCGGATGGTCTCGGCCCGCTTGTCGAGCTGGCCGCCGAGAAGTTTCGGCACGCCGTAATAGACGAGGATCCCGATGAAGACGAGGAAGGCGATCAGGACGACGAAGTTGGTGTTGTGCAGCGAGACGAGGGGGCCGCTGGCGGCGAGCGCGGGGCTGGCCGAGAGGGAGAAGAGGAGAAGGCTCGTTCCACGCATCGCGTTACCCTTTCATCCTGGACGCGACGGCCGCGCCGACCGCCTTGGCATCGGCCTTGCCGCCGAGTGCGCCGACGATCTCACCGGCCGCGTCCTTGGACACGATCCCGATGGCCTCGAGCGCGCCATCGCGGATCTCGGCGATCCGTGCCTCGCTTTCGGCGAGCTTGGCGTTGATCCGCTCGTCGGCCTTCCGGATCTCCCCGTCGAGCTCGGCCTGGATCTCGGCCTTGGCCTGAGTGACGATCTTCTGAGCCTCGGCGCGGGCTTCGGCGAGCTTCTGTTCGTAGGTCGCCTCGGCCGCTTCGGCCTTGGCCTTGAGCTCCTCGGCGAGGGCGAGATCGTTGGTGATCGTGCCCTGGCGCTCCGACAGGACCGCCGCGATGCGCGGCAGCGCGATCTTGGAGAGGATCAGGAAGATCGCCACCAGCGCGACGACCAGCCAGAACATCTGGTTCGTGAACCATTCGCCGCAAAGCTGGGGCATCCCGATTGCGCTGCCATGGGCATCGACGCAAACGCCGGCCAGTTCTTCGGCGACCGGCTCGATATGTTCGGTTGCCATCTCGGCCTCCTTACGCGGTTTGCCGTGTTCGCGGGCCGGTCAATGCCGGCCCGCCCGAAAGCAAATGCAATCGGGCCTCAGACGGCGAACATCAGGAGGAGCGCGACGAGGAAGGCGAAGATGCCGAGCGCTTCCGCGAAGGCGATGCCGATGAAGAGCGTCGCGGTCTGGCCGGCGGCGGCCGACGGGTTGCGCAGGGCGCCCGAGAGGAAGTTGCCGGCCACGTTGCCCACACCGATGGCGGCGGCGCCGGAACCGATGGCGGCGAGGCCGGCACCGATGAATTGACCCAAGCTTGCGATATCGCCTTCCATGTCCGTATCTCCTTGATCTGGAATTGGCTGAATTCTGGTTGTTCTGGTCCCGGCCTTGCCCGTCAGTGATGCGGGTGCAGCGCGTCTTTCAGGTAGACGCAGGTCAGGATGGTGAAGACATAGGCCTGGATGAAGGACACCAGGACTTCGAGGCCGTAGGTTGCGGTGACCGCGAGGATCGAGAGCGGCGAGATCAGGGTGACCGCGGCGAAGCCGGCGAAGACCTTGATGACCGCATGGCCCGCCATCATGTTGCCGGCAAGACGGATCGAGTGGCTGACGGGGCGCACGAAATAGGAAATCAGCTCGATCACCGCGAGGATCGGCCGCAAGGGCAGCGGCGCCGCGGTGACCCAGAAGAGACCGAGGAAGCCGGCGCCGTTCTTGACGAAGCCGATCACGGTCACGGTCACGAAGACGGCGATGGCGAGCACGGCGGTCACGGCGATATGCGAGGTCGTGGTGAACGAGAACGGCAAGAGGCCGAGGAAGTTCGACGCCGTGATGAAGAGGAACAGCGTCATGATGTAGGGGAAGTAGCGCAGCCCGTCCTTGCCCGCGACATCCTCGACCATCTTGTGCACGAAGCCATAGGCGAGTTCGGCGATCGACTGGGTGCGGGTCGGGATGATCGCGCGGCCGCGGGTGCACATGACCATCAGGACGAAGATCACGCCGACGGCGATGGCCATCCAGAGCGTCACGTTGGTCACGGTGAACATGCCGACCGGACCGTCGCCGAAGAGCGGCTTCACGATGAACTGGTCCATCGGGTGGAAGGTGAGGCCGGCCGCCTCTTCGGTATGGGCTGTCTCCGCCACGTCGCTACCCCTTCTTCGCGGCCTCTTCGGCCTCGCGCTTCTTCTGGAAATCCGCCGCGGTCCGCATCATCGTTTTGACGCCCCCGGCAAAGCCCAGCAATGTGAACGGGATCATCAGCACCGGCAGCGTCCCGAACAGGACGTCGAGCCCGTATCCGATCCCGAAGCCGAGCACGATGCCCGTGACCAGCTCGATGACCATGCGCCAGCCCTGTTCGGACTGGCTGAAACCGTCTTGCCGGGGCGGCGGCGGCGCGTGGCGCTTCTTCGCCGCGCGGATCCGCTCCTCGAGCGCAGAAAGCTCGTCGGGACGGTCGTCGGACATGTGGATGCCCCCTCGGACAGACGGGCGGAACGTAGAAACAGGGCGGGGCGGAGTCAATGGGCGTTGCGTCGCGGTGACGTGCCTTCTAGTGCATTGAAATTGCGTAATTATTACCGGAGTACGCCCGGTGGGGCCGGTGGCGGCCGGCCGGCCGGGCGCGCAGGGCAAATTCAACCATCCGGTTGACCTTTCCGCGCTCCCGGGTGATGCGGAGCGCGATGAAGGCCGCGCTCGACACCGTGTTTTCCGCCCTCGCCGACCCGACGCGGCGCGAGATCCTGCGGCTGTTGCTGGAGGACGATATGGCGGTGACCGATGTCGCCGAGCCGTTCGAGATGTCGCTGGCGGCAATCTCCAAGCATCTCGTGATCCTCGCCCAGGCCGGGCTGATCCGGCAGGAAAAGCGGGGGCGGGTGAAGTGGTGCATGCTGGAGCCGGACGCGCTGCGCGAGGCAAGTGTCTGGATGCAGGGCTTCGGGCAGTTCGAGCCGGTCAATCTCGATGCGTTCGAGCGGTTCCTGGCGGCGGAGCTCGACCCGGAGCCCTGAGACGGGCGCCTCATCCTTGCCATAATTCCATGGAAGCTTCCCGGGCCGGGGGCAGCGGAGTTATGTCATGCGGTTTCTTTCGGCCTCTGTGGGCCTGGGGTTCTTTTCCTGGCTGAGCTACATGGTCCTGACCGGCAGGGCGGGCGACGGGGTCGAGGACGGCAGCAATCTGCACAAGCTGGTCGAGGTTCTCGACAGGATGGTCGAGGCCTTGGGCGTGAACCAGGCGGCGATGGTGATCCTCGGGGTCGGCGCGCTCGTCGCCTTCGCGATCATCGCCTTCGGGCCGCGCGCCGAGGACGCCTGAACCCGCAATAATCGGGTCGCTCGGGCGCCGGGCGGGGCGTATCTTGTCGGGCAAGGATCGAGAGGACCTGCCCGATGAATATCGAAGCGCCGGCGGAGAACGGATATTACTACAAGCTGATGCGCCGGGCGATCGAGCGCATCGATGCCGGGGGCGGGCGCATGCTCACTCTCGAGGAGATCGCGCGCGAGATGCGGCTGAGCCCGGCGCATTTCCAGCGGATCTTCAGCCGCTGGGCCGGGGTGTCGCCGAAGCGGTTCCAGCAGTTCCTGACGCTCGACCATGCCAAGCGGCTCCTGGAGGAACGCCACACCACGCTGGAGACGGCCGATGCTGTGGGGCTCTCGGGCTCGGGGCGGCTGCATGACCTGTTCCTGCGCTGGGAGGCGATGAGCCCGGGCGAATACGCCAGGGGCGGCGCGGGGCTGGAGATCCTCTGGGGCTGGTTCGAGAGCCCGTTCGGGCCGGCCCTGATCATGGGGACCGAGAAGGGCATCTGCGGCATCGCGTTCGCGGCCGAGACCGGGGCGGAGGCGGCGATGGCGGATCTGCTGGCGCGCTGGCCGAAGGCGCGGTTCACGGAGGACCCGAGGGCCCTGGCGCCGCTCGCGGAGCGGGCCTTTCCGCGGGTGCCGGGCGAGAACGCGCCGGCGCCGCTGTTCCTGATCGGCGCGCCGTTCCAGATCAAGGTCTGGGAGGCGCTTCTGCGGATCCCCACGGGCCATGTGACCACCTACAGCGATATCGCGCGGGCGATCGGCAAGCCCGCTGCGGTGCGCGCGGTGGGCACGGCGGTGGGGCGGAACCCGGTTTCCTGGCTGATTCCCTGCCACCGGGCGCTGCGCAAGTCGGGCGGGCTGGGAGGCTATCACTGGGGGCTTCCGGTGAAGCGGGCGATGCTGGCGTGGGAGGCTGCGGAGACGGGCTGAAAGCCGCCTGCGCGCGTCTGTTGCTATGCGATAACACTTGCACTTTGGCCTCGGGCGGGCTGGAACCGCCTGGGGCAGATCTCCGTTGGAGACACGCAGAACACTGCGAGGACAGATATGACGCGAATGAAATACCCGACCCTCATCCTGGCCGCCGGCGCGCTGGCGCTCTCGGCCTGTACGGACCCGGCCTATCAGCAGGGCGGCGAGCGCCAGCGCACCGGACAGGGGGCCGCGATCGGCGCCGGCATCGGTGCGGTGCTGGGCGGCACGCGCGAAAGCGGCAGCGACCGCGTGAAGAACGCCGCGGTCGGCGCGGTGGTCGGCGGCCTGATCGGCGGCGCGATCGGCAACGCGCTCGACAAGCAGGCGGCGGAACTGCAGCGCGACCTCGGCAACGATGTCGCGGTGATCCGCCAGGGCAACGAGCTGATCGTGCGGATGCCGCAGGACATCCTGTTCGCGACGGACAGCGCGGCCTTGCAGCCGACGCTGCGGAACGATCTCTATACTCTGGCATCGAGCCTCAACCGCTATCCGGACACCACGGTCGTGGTGGTTGGGCATACCGACAATACCGGCAGCGCGGCCTACAACCAGTCGCTCAGCGAGCGGCGGGCCAATTCGGTGCAGCTGGCGCTGGTGCAGGCGGGGGTGAGCCCGAGCCGGGTGCGGGCCTTCGGCGCCGGGGAAGACCAGCCGATCGCCACTAACCAGACCTACGAGGGCCGGGCGCTGAACCGGCGGGTGGATATCAGGATCACCCAGAACTGAACCGAGAGAGGCCGGGCCCAGCGCCCGGCCTTTTCCTTTGTCCGGGGGGCGGGCGGCCTCCCTGCGACAAACTGTCTTGCCCGACTCGCGGAAATGCGTTATCCGCCCGGCACCGGCAACTTTGGAAAGAAGAGGAGGAGCCGAATGATGCATCATCGTCTTTGCGCTTATCTCCTCGGCGATCCGAAAGTGATGCGAACCGGCGGCTCGTTTATCGGCTGCTGACCGGGCATCGCCCGACTTTCAAATCCCATCGCATGACACCGTTTCCTCGCTGAGGGCGGAGTCCGTTCCGAAGGCCGCCGGGCTTTCATTCACCAAGTAGCTAGAGGGCCCGTTCCGTTCCGAACGGCTGGGCGACCGCCATGATCGAAGTTCTGAAGACCGAACAGGAAAACCGGATTGCCGCGCTCATAGAGGAAGTCGGTGCCTGGCGGGTTGCCACCGCCGCCTTGCGGGCGGTGTTCCGCCGGGTCGAACGGCCGGCCCCGTCGGGGCGCGCGTTGCCCGAGCATCTGCGCCGCGATATCGGCCTGCCGCCGGTGATCGAGGTGCCGCGTGCCTGGGAGCTGTGGCGCTGAGGAGAGCCGCCGGGCGCAGACCCCTTGAGAGAAAGCCGGACCGGAGGCGTCGCCGGGCCGGCGCGCGCTTCGGCTCAGCCGAGCTTGGCGTGCACCTCGGCCAGGTCGATCTCGCTCGTCGGCATCTTGTTGGCCGGGTTTTCGAAGTCGTAGCGGAAGAGCTCGAAATCGCGGTGGTAGATCTCGTAGACGAGATGCATCGAGAGATCGTCGAAGAAATCCTCCACCGGATGCGCGCGCTTCGGCCCGTGCCCCTCGCTCTCGTTGAACCGGGGCACGTCCGCCAGGACGACCGGCACCGGCGTTTCGACCGCCGACAGCACCGATTGCATGCCGTCGTTGAACTTCTCGGTCCAGAAGATGTTGTCGTAGCGCCCGCCATTGGCGATGAAGGTCGAGATATGGCCGGACATGGCGGACCAGTGGATGTCCGGGTCCATCGGTTTCCTGAAGCGGATCGTGTCGCGCGCGAACAGGAGGAACCGGCGGAACGAGGCGATCTGGTCGAACTCGCCTTCCACCTCGATCCCGTATTTCTGGATCAGCATCGGCACCAGGTTTCCGCGGTAGCGCTTGCCGTTCCGCTGGATGCCGCAGATCTTGTCGAAGAACGAGGACAGGATGCGCGTGTATGGGTTCCGCACGCAGGTGAAGGCATAGCCCTCACGCCCCTTGACGGCCGCCTCGATCAGCGGCTGGCTGTCTTCCCTGGCCCATTTGTGCAGGCCCTCGCTCGCGTCGTGAATATCGCCGTCGAAGAATTCGCCGTGATCGGAAAAATACAGGATCTGCCCGATGGTCGAGCAGGCACATTTCGGAACGACCCTGTAAACCAAACTCCGGCTCTCGGTCATCCAGGTGCCCGGGAACCCCATGCTCTGCCTCCGTAGGACCGCCCCGTATCGTTCGAAAAATCCGCTTTCGGGGCCGCGTTACATGCAAAAAGATCAAGATTTGGTTGTTTATTCAATATCTGTTCCCGATAACAAGTAAAACGAGCAGCATCGGCGTCGACAGAACGCATGTCCCAGATCGCGTATATCCTTCTGTGCCACAAGGATCCGCAGGCCATCGTGCACAAGGCGCGGCGGCTGACGCGCGCGGGCGACCGGATCGCGATCCATTTCGACGCCCGCGCGGCGCGCAGCGACTACCAGCTGATCCGGCAGGCGCTGGCCGACAACCCCTCGGTGGCCTTCGCGAAACGGCGGGTGAAATGCGGCTGGGGCGAGTGGTCGCTGGTGGCGGCGACGCTGGAGGCGGTGAAGGCCGCGGAGGAGGCGTTTCCGGAGGCGACGCATTTCTACATGCTCTCGGGCGATTGCATGCCGATCAAGACGGCGGAGTACATCCACGCCTTTCTCGACCGCGAGGATGCCGATTTTATCGAGAGTTTCGATTTCTTCGAGTCCGACTGGATCAAGGCCGGGATCAAGGAGGAGCGGCTGCACTATCGGCATTTCGTCAACGAGCGGCAGCGCAAGCGGCTGTTCTACGCGATGCTTGACTGGCAGAAGCGGCTGGGGATGGCGCGGAAGGTGCCGGCGGATCTCCAGGTGATGATCGGCAGCCAGTGGTGGTGCCTGCGGCGGGCGACGATCGAGGCGATTCTCGCGTTCTGCCGGCGGCGGCCCGACGTGGTACGGTTCTTCCGCACCACCTGGATCCCGGACGAGACCTTCTTCCAGACGTTGGTGCGGCATTTGGTGCCGAGCGCCGAGATCCGGGCGCGGACGCTCACCTTCCTGATGTTCACCGATTACGGGATGCCGGTCACCTTCTACAACGACCATTACGACCTGCTCCTGGCGCAGGACTACCTGTTCGCGCGGAAGATCTCGCCCGAGGCGGAGGCGCTGAAGCAGCGGCTCGGGCGGCTCTATGCCGAGACCGGGCGGGAGTTCCGGATCTCGAACGAGGGGCAGAAGCTGTTCTCCTTCCTGACCACGCGGGGCCGGGTCGGGCAGCGTTTCGCGCCGCGCTTCTGGGAGAAGGAGGCGACGCTCGGCCGCGAGCGCGAGCTGATGATCGTCGCCTGCAAGAAGTGGCATGTGGCCAAGAGGCTGCTCGACCAGTTGAGCCACCAATCGAACCTGCCGGTGGTGGAATATCTGTTCGACGAGGAGGACACGGTGCTGCCCGACCTGGGCGGCATCCAGTCGACGCTCGAGAAACGCACGCGGCACCGGCGGGCGCTGATGCGGATGCTGTTCGATTATTTCGAGACCGACCGGCTGGTGATCTGCATGGATCCGAACAACGTGGACCTGTTGCGCGACTTCTATTCCGACCGGTCGAAGACAAGGCTTCTGGAGGTCGAATGCACCTTCACCGATGCCTATCTCGCAGGCCATGCCTGTCGGGCGGGGCTCGCGGGGCCCGAGACGCCGGCCGAGACCTTGCGCCAGCTCCTGCCGACGCTCAGGATGGATTTCATGGCGGAGGCGGACCGGCTCCGGGACGAGAATTTCCCGGACCTGTTCCGGATCCGCGAAGGGGCGGAGCCCGACGAGAACGCGGCGGCGCTGGCCGAGTTCTTCTCGCTGCCGCGCGACCGGGCGCAGGCCATTGCCGAGACCGAACATCTTTTCACGGACTGACGCGACCCCGGGGGGACCATGGGCTACGAATACGACGACCAGAACATCTTCGCGAAGATCCTGCGCGGCGAGATCCCGAACGACACGGTTCTGGAGACCGAGCACAGCCTCGCCTTTCGCGACATCGCCCCGCAGGCGCCCGCACATGTGCTGGTGATCCCGAAGGGCGCCTATGTGACGCAGGACCATTTCGCCGAGGCCGCGAGCGCGGACGAGATCGTCGATTTCATGCGCGCGGTCGGCGAGGTCTGCCGGATCCTGGGCGTGGCGCCGGGCGCGGGCGGTGCGGGGTTCCGGACGCTCTCGAACGCCGGCACGCACGGGGTGCAGGAAGTGCCGCATTTCCACATGCACGTGCTCGCCGGGCGGCCGCTCGGGCCGATGCTGGCGGCGTAGGCGCAGAGGCGCCCGCGCCGTTTCGCGGCCAAGGTCTTGCATCAATACCTTGGCAAATCCGTTGGGGAAGGATCTGCGCCGAACGCCTTTCGCATGGTCATTGAGCCACGCGAAAGGCTCTGGTTGTTCGCCTCAGCCCGAGACCTGTTCCCGGAGGATCGAGGCGGTGAGCGAGATCATCAGGTAGATGCCGGCGAAGACCAGCGCGGCGAGGAGCGTGTTCTCGAAGGCGCGGGGATAGGTCGGTTCGTCGGGCGGAACCGGGTTCACCCCGAGCGAGAGGTAGCGGACCTGGCGGTTCGCCTCGGTGCGCGAGGCCTCCAGCGCCTGGAGCGATTCCTGCATCATCATGGTGCGGGTCTCGAGATCGACCTCGGCCATGCGGAGCTGGCCCGAGACCGAGGCGAGCGAGCCGCTTCCGGCGCTGCTTTCGGTGAGCTGCGAGCGGAGGTCGGCGATCAGCGATTCGAGCCGGGCGATGTCGCCCCTGGTGCCCGAGACGCGGGCCTGGTTCGGAGCCGGGTTGTCGAGGAGTTGCTGGAGCTGCAGCCGCTTTTCTGCGAGCTGGGTTTCGAAATTGGAGATCTGGCCCATCAGCGCCGAGGTTTCCGAGGCGGGGTCGAGGACGCCAAGCTGCTCCTGGAGCGCGAGCACCTTTTCCTGCGCCGCGACCATCTTGGCCTCCGCATCGTTGAACACCTGGCGCGCGTCCTCCATCTGGTTCGCGCGGAGCCGCTGGGTGAGGTTGTCGACCTGCTCCTCGGCATAGCCGATCAGCGCGCGCGAAAAGGCGGCGCTGAGTTCCGGCGTCGCGGCGGAGACCTCCATCCGGATATTGCCCTCGGTCGGGTCGAAACCGATCTTCACGTAGCGCCGGTAGAGCTTGTAGGCCGCTTCGTTCGTGGCGGTCGGGGAGAGCCGTTGCAGGGGGTCGATCTCGGGGTCGGAGAAATGCGCGCGGAAGCCGAGATCGGTGTCGAGCCTGAGCATCGCCTCGCGCGAGCCGAGATAGCTCTGGACGATCTTGGAATCCTGGCTGGTCGCCATGCCGGTGCCTGCGAGGAGCCCGCCAAGGCCGCCGCCAGCGGGCCCGTCGGCCTGCTGGATCACGAATTCCGACTTGGTGGCGTACATCGGCGTTGCGACAGCGAAGAAGTACCAGCCGGCGACCAGCGTGGGCAGGGCCACGAAGACCGCGAGCCTTGCCACGAGCGCGGCCATGCGCCGGCGGCGGCGGCGGGCGATGTCGCGCTGCATCTCGAGGATTTCGCGGGCGCGGCGGGCGGCCGGATCGGCGACCTCGGTGGAGATCTCGGTGCCGGGAACCCTGACCCCGGGGTTGGGCGCGGGTTCGGCTTTCGGTTCGGGGACCACGAGTTCGAGCATGTTCGCGCGCTGGAACGGGTCGATGCCGTTCTTGCGCAACAGCCGTACCGCGTCGAAATCGGAGGTCGGCGCCAGCCCGTGCTTGGCGGCGAGGCGGCGGGCCATGCGGAGCTGGCGGGCGGTCAGCCCCTCGTTGCGGATCGCGTCGATCTCGGCGGCCATTCCGGGGCCCTGCTCGGCGGCGGTATCCGCCTTGCCCGGCGTCTGCGCGGCGCGCGCGGTGGGGAAGGGGGCGTCGCCGAACCCGTCTTCCTCGACCGGCGCTGCCGTTGCCGTCGGTGGCGCGGCGCGTTGCGGTGTCGCGGCCGGGCCCGGGGCGGACGTTTCGGCGGAGGTGGCCCGCTTGATGCGGAAGCGCCTAGCTTTGGGTTTCATAGTCATAGAGCCGCTTGGCCTCTTCGAGCGTGTCGAACATGTGGAGCTGGCCGTCGAGCAAGACGGCCGCGGAGTTGCAGAACTTCTCGAGCGTGGACGCCTGGTGGGAGACGACGATCACCGTGGCCCTTTCCAGCCGCTCGCGCAGGATGGTGCCTGCCTTGCGGTTGAATTCCACGTCGGTCGCCGCCGGCATGCCCTCGTCGATCAGGTAGATGTCGAATTCGAGGGCGAGAAGCAGCGCGAAGCAGAGCCGGGCGCGCATCCCCGCCGAATAGGTGCCGACGGGCATGTCGTAATATTCCTCGAGCCCGCAGATCCAGCGGGTATAGGCCTCGAGATAGTCGGGATCGAGCCCGTAGAGCCCGGCGATGAAGCGCACGTTTTCCTTGCCTGACAGCTTGCCGATCACGCCGCCCATGAAGCCGAGCGGGAACGAGACCCGGCTGGTGCGGCGGATCTTCCCCTCGTCGGGCTTCTCGAGCCCGGCCATCATGTTGATGAGCGTGGTCTTGCCGGTGCCGTTCGGGGCGAGGATGCCGAGCGAGTTGCCGAGGTCCACCCGGAACGTGGCGCGGTCAAGGATCACCTTGCGCTGCTGGCCCGTCCAGAACGACTTCGACACCTCTTGAAATTCGATCATGCACTCTTGCCTGACGCCCCCGGTCGCCGTCTTGCGCGGAAAACCTTGCGAATTCGCTATATCACGACTTCCCCGAAACGCCACAGAGGCAATCGGGGCCGCGCGAGGGTTTGCCGGTCGGGCCGTTTCCCGCGGGTTTCAGGTGACGAAGATCACCGCGAGGGTCACGCCCAAGAGGATCGCGATCCAGAGCACCATGGCGCCAGTGGGCCAGACCCGCGCCATGCGGCCCTCGGGCCCGTGCGAGGCGTAGAGGCCGCGCAGCACGAGATCGGTCTTGCGCATCCAGAAGCCGGCATGGGCCTGCCAGATGGCGGAAATCGCGCGGGCGGCGATGTGCACGACCGAGGGCGCGGCCTTCCGGTAGATCACGTCGGAATCGACATTGATGCAGCGGATCTCGGCCGGGTGGCGGCCGGTGCGGTAGAGCACGCCGAAAGCGAGGAGCGCGAAGCAGAGGAGCAGGAGCTGCCCCACCACATGGGCGGCGGTGTAGGGGTGGTAGTCCACCTCGTAGGGCAGGATCGCGTAGAGCGTGCCGGGAAAGACGCCGATGAAGATGCAGAGGAAGGCGGTGATGCCCATGGCGATGAGCATGTGGGTCGGCGCCTCTTTCGGGCGCATGCCGCTGTCATGGGCGAAGAAGGTGAAGAAGGGGATCTTGATGCCGGAATGCGAGAGCACGCCGGCGGAGGCGAAGACCAGCGCGCCCCAGACGATGGCGTGGTGATGCGCGGCGGCCTGGTCGAGGATCAGGGCCTTGGCGATGAAGCCCGAGAACAGCGGGAAGGCCGAGATCGAGGCGGCGCCGACGAGGCAGAATGTCGCGGTGAGCGGCATGGTGCGGTAGAGCCCGCCCAATTCGGAGGCCTTCACCTTGCCGGTGCGGTAGAGCACCGCGCCTACCGACATGAACAGGAGCGCCTTGTAGAGGATGTGGACGAAGGCATGTGCGGCGGTGCCGTTGAGCGCCATCTCGCTGCCGACGCCGATGCCCACGACCATGAAGCCGAGCTGGTTGTTCAGCGAATAGGAGAGGACCCGGCGCATGTCGTTCTCGATCTCGGCGAAGAAGATCGGGAAAAGGGTCATGATCGCGCCGATATAGATGAGGATCTCGGTGCCGGCGAAGCCGCGGGCGAGCGCGTAGACCGCGAGCTTGGTGGTGAAGGCGGAGAGCACCACGGTGCCGGTGATGGTCGCTGCCGGGTAGGCGTCCTGCAGCCAGTTGTGCAGGAGCGGGAAGGCGCATTTGATGCCGAAGGCGAAGAAGATGCACCAGGTGCCGAGCGAGCCCAGCGTCATGCGGTCGAAGGCGATGGAGCCGGTTTCGGCGTAGAGGAGCGCGATCCCGGCCATCAGGATCACGCCGGAGCCGACCTGGATGATCAGGTAGCGCAGGCCGGTATTGTAGGCGCCGAGGGTGCGGCGGGCCCAGATCAGGAACACCGAGGCAATGGCGGTGCCTTCCCAGTAGAAGAACAGCGTCACGAGGTCGCCCGCGAAGACCGCACCGATGGCGGAGCCCGCATAGAGCGGCGCGGCGACCTGCTGGACGGTGTCCTTGAGGTGCCAGGCGTAGAGGTTCCCGAGCGCGGCGATCAGGCAGAAGATCAGGCCGAAGACGCGGGACAGCCGGTCGACCCGCATCAGTTCGAGGTCGAGGCCGAAGAAGGTCACCGGGGCGAGATTGCCCTCGGGCAGGGTCCAGACCTGCCAGGCGGCGATCAGCGGGATCACCACGAGGAGCGCGGAGCGGGCCGCGCCCTTGGGCACGGCCATGGCGAGGAGGCCCATCGCGAAGAACAGGAAGGCTGTGGGGATGCTCTCAAGCATCGTCGGCCTCCTTCGTCACGCCGGTCTGGTCGAGCGGGTAGTCCTCGCGGTCGATGGCCTGGGCGCCGTAATAGTCCTCGTTGCGCTTCGCGAAGAAGCGGAGGGTCTTGGCGCCGTAGATCACGCAGACGAAGCTGAGGAAGCCGTAGACGCCGTAGAAGGCCCAGACATCCTCGATGTGGAAATGGCCGTGCTTCGAGATCAGGAGGTCGATCACGAGAAGCGCCGCGCAGAAGCCGCCGAGCGCCCTGAAGAGCTTGGTGCCGCTGCCGGGGCGGTCGACCCAGGTCAGCAGGCGGCCGAGGGCTGGGAGGTCGTCGTCGGTGGCGGGGCGGTGGTCGCTCATTCGGATACTCCCGCGACGGTCTCGGGGCCGTGCCCGGCGATGGGGGACAGGAAATCGACGATGTCGCCCGCGTAGAAGAACACCGCGAGGCAGCAGGCGGCGGTGAAGGCCGGCGGCGCCCAGCAGAGGAACGGCGCTTCCTTCACCGGGCCGGCATTGGCCGGGTCGCTCAGGAAGAAGCCGCGGCCCACGATGGGCAGGAGATAGGCGATGTTCAGGAGCGAGGAGATCATCAGGACGGCGATCATGATCTGCTGGCCCGCATCCGCCGCGCCGACGATGAGGAGCCATTTCGACCAGGAGCCACCGAGGGGCGGCAGGCCGATGATCGAGAGCGCGCCGATCAGGAAGGCGCCGAAGGTGATGGGCATGACGCGGCCGAGGCCGGTCATCTGGCTGATCTCGGACTTGTGTGCGCCGACGAGGATCGCGCCCGCGCACATGAAGAGGGTGATCTTGCCGAGCGCGTGCATCGCGATGTGGAGCCCGCCGCCGAGCACGCCCATGGAGGTGGCGAGCGCCATGCCGAGGGTGATGTAGCTGAGCTGCGAGACGGTGGAATAGGCGAGCCGGGCCTTGAGGTTGTCCTTGGTCATCGCGACGATGGAGGCCGCGAGGATCGAGAAGGCGGCGAGCCACATCAGCCATTCCGAGGCGCCGGTTTGGGCGAGGAAGTCGATCCCGAAGATGTAGACGCCGACCTTGAGCATGGTGAAGACGCCTGCCTTCACGACGGCGACGGCATGGAGCAGCGCGGAGACCGGGGTGGGCGCGACCATCGCGGCGGGGAGCCAGCGGTGGAACGGCATCAGCGCGGCCTTGCCGATGCCGAAGGCGTAGAGGCCGAGCAGCACCGCCACGATCGGGCCCGCGACATGGCCTTCGAGGATGCCGCCAAGGCGGAAGTCGAGCGTGCCGGCGAGGACCCAGGTCCAGACGATCGCGGTGAGCTGAAGCGCGATGGAGGTGCCGATCAGGATCGAGAGATAGATGCGGGCGCCGCGGATCGCCTCGGGCGTGCCGTGATGGGCGACGAGCGGGTAGGTCGAGAGGGTGAGCACCTCGTAGAACAGGAACAGCGTCAGCATGTTCGAGGCGAAGGCGATGCCCATGACCGAGGAGATCGCGATGCCGAAACAGGCGAAGAAGCGCGCCTGGTGGCCCTCGTGATGCCCGCGCATGTAGCCGATGCCGTAGAGATGGGTCACGACCCAGAGCCCCGATGCCACGAGCGCGAAGAGGAGGCCCAAGGGCTCGACATTGAAGGCGAGCGGCACGCCGGGGAGCATGTCGAGAAGCGCGACGGGTTCGGTCGTCTCGTTGCCGGTGATCGAGTAGATCGTGACGACGATCAGGAAGGTGAGCACCGCGAGCGCGAGGGTGATGCCGTCGCGCAGGTTCGGGCTGTTGCGGAAGATCCCGTTCGTTACCGCGGCGAGGGCCGGGAACGCCATGGCGTAGAGGATGAGGTCGATCACGTTCATCTCAGTGCGACGCCTCCCCGGCCGGCAGGGCTGAAGTCCAGGGCGAGGGCTCGGCAAGCCCGGTGGAGCCCGAGAGCAGCGTCTCGGCCGCGGTATTGGCGGCGGTCATGGTGATGTCGGTGTTGATCCCGAACCAGACGCAGGCGAGTGCGGTGATCCAGATCGGCACCACCATGGTCAGCGGCGCCTCCGCCGCGTCCCGGGCCGGTTCGTGGAGATAGAGCGTCTCGACGAAGCGCCAGACATAGACCACGGCGAGCAGCGAGGAGAGCACGATCAGGAAGGCGACCGGCCACCAGCCCTTTTCGAAGGCGGCCTGGACGAGCACCCATTTCGAGATGAAGCCGGCGGTGCCCGGCACGCCGATCAGGCTCAGGCCCCCCACCACCATCGCGGCGGCGGTGAGCGGCATCGCCCGGCCCATGCCGCGGATGCTGGCGTAGAACGAGCTGCCGGCCCGGAGCGTGAGCGCGCCGACGCCCATGAACAGGACGGCCTTGGTGATGCCGTGGTTGAAGAGATGCACCATGGTCGCGGCGAGGCCGGAGGCGTTCATCAGCGAAAGGCCGAGCAGCATGTAGCCGATCTGCGCGATCGAGGAATAGGCGAGCATACGCTTCAGGTCGGTCTGGAAGATCGCGATGAAGGAGGCGGCGAACATCGCCAGGATCGCGAAGGGCAGGATGATGAGCTCGTAGGTGTAGTTCTCGAAGGCGAAACCCGGCGAGAACACCGAGAAGCTGAAGCGCAGGAGCACGTAGACGGCGACCTTGGTGGCCGTGGCGGCGAGGAAGGCCGTCACCGCCGAGGGCGCGTAGGTATAGGCGTTGGGCAGCCAGAGATGCAGCGGGTAGATCGCGATCTTGAGGCCCATGCCGACGACGATGAAGGCAAAGGCGGCCTGGATCGTGCGGTTGTCGGTCTGCGGCGCGATGCGATCGGCGAGATCGCCCATGTTGAGCGTGCCGGTCATCATGTAGAGCAGGCCGAGGCCGATCACGAAGAATGTCGCGCCGATCGTGCCCATCACGAGGTAGTCATAGGCCGCGGTCAGCGCACGGCGGTCGCGGTCGGCGCCGGCGGCGATGATCGCATAGGTCGAGAGCGAGGAAATCTCGAGGAAAACGAAGACGTTGAAGGCGTCGCCGGTGATCGTGACGCCAAGCAGGCCAGCGAAGCAGAGCAGGTAGCAGGTGTAGAACAGCGCCTGGTTCCGCTCGGCGATTTCGGCCTTCACGCTTTCATAGGCGAAGGGCAGGACCAAGGTAGAGACGCCGGAGATCAGGAACAGCAGGAAGGCGTTGACCGCGTCGATCCGGTACTCGATGCCCAGGGGCGGGGCCCAGCCGCCGATCTGGTAGGAGAGGAAGCCGCCGTCGATCACCTGGGCGAGCAGGAGGGCGGAGATCGCGAAGGCGGCGAGGCTCGCGAGGAAGGCGATCAGCCAGGCGACGCCACGTCCGGCGCCGACAACCATGACCAGGGGGGCGGCGAGGAACGGCACCACGAGCTGCAGGATCGGGAGCTGGTCGTGGAGCGTGAGCGCCACGTCATGTACGGATTCGGTTGCCACTATGCCCGCCCGCCCATCGCCTGGCCGTGGATCCGGTTCTCCTCCGAGGCCATGTCCTGTTCGATCTCGAGAATCTCGTCTTCCTCGATGGTGCCGTATTCCTCGCGGATCCGTACCACGAGCGCGAGCCCGAGCGCGGTGGTGGCGATGCCGACGACGATGGCCGTCAGGATCAGCACATGCGGCAGCGGGTTGGTGTAGACCGTCGCCGGGTCGATCTTCATGTCGGTCGGAAAGATCGGCGCGGTGCCGCCATGAACCTTGCCCATGGAGATGTAGAGCATGAAGACGGCGGTCTGGAACATGTTCAGCCCGA
This sequence comes from Paracoccaceae bacterium, assembly GCA_003605175.1. Classification (GTDB taxonomy): domain Bacteria; phylum Pseudomonadota; class Alphaproteobacteria; order Rhodobacterales; family Rhodobacteraceae; genus Ovoidimarina. The sequence goes on from QWDA01000003.1 coordinate 423,379, forward strand.
CGATCTTCTTCACCAGGTTGCCCTTGGCGACGACGACATAGAGCCCGGTCATCATCAGAACGACGAAGAGCCAGTAGTTCACGTGTCCGACGAAGAAGGACCAGTCCATGTTTGTTACCACTCCTCGTCCGAGATCGACGGCACGCGGCTCGTGAAGGCGTAGAAGATCGTCAGCATCACGCCGGTGACGGTGACGCCGACGCCGAGCTCGACCGCGAGGATGCCCCAGTGCTGCCCGTGTGAGGGGTGGCCGGGCTGGAACGCGCCGTAGTCGAGGAAGGTGTAGCCGAACAGCATGGAGACGACGCCGGTGCCGCCGTAGATCAGCACGCCGAGCGCCGCCAGCTTGTGGGCGACCCGGGCCGGCATGACCTTTTGCGCCATCTCGAGGTTGAAGACGACCGCATAGGCGATGAAGGCCACGGCCATGATGACGCCGGCCTGGAAGCCGCCGCCCGGCGAGTAGTCGCCGTGGAACTGGACGTAGAACGCGAACAGCACGATCAGCCCGCAGAGGAGCTTGGTGACGACGCGGAGAACGATATGGTGCTGCATCAGGTTTCGTCACTCCCGTCGCCGATGGCATCGTCGGTGCCCTTGGCGTTGCCGGTGGCGCCCTTTTCGGCTTCGGCGCGGGTGATGCGCCGGCCGGAGATCAGAAGCAGCACCGACATGCCGGCGGTGAACACCACGGCGGTCTCGCCCAGCGTGTCGAAGCCCCGGTAGCTGGCCAGGATCGCGGTGACGATGTTGGGCACGTCGATCTCGGCGGGAGAGCGGGCGATATAGTCGGGCGCCACATGCGTCATCGCCGGTGCGAGCGCGTCGCCGAAGGCGGGCATGTCGAGCGTGCCGTAGACCAAGACGGCGCCGGTGACGAGCACCACGAGCAGCGGGATCAGCGGCGAATGGCTGGAGGGCTTTTCGGACCGCGCGGTGAGTGCGAGCGTGCCGAGCATCAGCACGGTGGAGATGCCGGCGCCCACCGCGGCCTCGGTGAAGGCCACGTCGACGGCATCGAGCGTCACGAAGAGAAGCGCGGAGAGCAGGCTGAACACGCCCGAGAGCATGACCGTGGCGAAAAGGCTGTGAGTGCGCACCACGGCGAGCGCGGTCGTGACCAGCATGGTGAAGACGACGATGTCGATCAGCGTGTTCATGCGTTGGGCGCCTTTCCGGCTTTGGCGCGAAGTTCGGCATCGGTCTTGTCGGCCGTCAGACCCTCGCCCTCCTTCGGGCGCATCCCCGTGGCAAGTGCGGCGTTGGCCACGGCATGGGTCGCGGTCGGCCCGGTGATGAAGAGAAAGGCGCCGATGATCAGGAGCTTGACCGTCACCAGCGTCCAGCCCGCCTGGAGGCACATGCCGAGCACCAATAGGATCATGCCAGCGGAATCGGCGACCGACGCAGCGTGCAGCCGGCTCCAGAAATCCGGGAAGCGCACCACGCCCGCGGCGCCGATCACCACGAAGACGCCGCCGCCGACGATCAAGATCCAGCTCAGGGCGTCGATCAGAACGCTCACAGCCCAGTCTCCTCCCTGCGGGCGAGCGGCGACATGTCGCCGATCTTGCGGTAGCGGAAGAATTTCAGCACCGCGATGGTGCCGACGAAGTTGATCAGTGCGTAGAGCAGCGCGATGTCGAGGAAATCCGGCCGGTCGTTCAGGAAGCCGTGGATCCCGATGAACAGCACGGTGTGGGTGCCGAAGGCGTTCACGGCGAGCACCCGGTCGTAGAGGGTCGGGCCCCGGTAGAGCCGGACGAGCACCAGCACCATGGCGGCGAACAGGAGGATCATGGCTGCGGCGAACATCATGCGGCGGGCGTTTCCGTTGCGGTGACGCGGGCGTCCATGTCTGCGAGGGCCGCGTGGTCGCCCTCGCTGAAGCTGAGGGCGTGGACGAGGAAATCCTCCTCCTCGACCTCGACGGTGATCGTGCCCGGGGTCAGGGTGATCGAGTTCGCGAAGATCATCTGCCCCACATCGGTGCGCTGGGTGTAGGGCGCGCGGAACAGGTGCTGGCGGATCTCCATCTTCGGCGAGAGGATCACCTTGGTGACCGCCCAGTTGGCCTTGGCGATTTCGACGAGGAGCCAGCCCAGGTAGCGGATCGCGGCGACGGGCCTTAGCGCGAGGTCGGTCCGCATGCCGTCCACGGCATCGGTGCGGCGGGCGACCCAGACGGCGATCAGCACGGATACGGCACCGAAGCCGATGACGAGCGGCTTGTAGATCCCTGACATGAGAAGCCAGAGCGCGGCCATTCCGATCGCGGCGCCGAGTGTTCGCACGGGCCTTGGTACCCCCCCAGTTCAGGCCCGGTTTTCCGGTGCCTCCTCACTCCGTCCAAAAATGTTTAAGTCAAGGATCTTCAAAGCACAACCCAGCCGCTGCAGAATCTGGTATGCCACATACCTGCAAGCGAATTCTCGCACGGGCGGGCGCATTTTCAGGCGGCGGCGATCGCGCTCCAGGCGAATCCCGCGAGCGCCGCGCCGGTGAGCGCGAAGCCGAGATAGGCGGCGAAGACACGCGGTTTGACCAGGGCCCAGACCGCGATGGCCGCGGGGATGCAGCTCACCCCGCCGGCGATCACGAAGGCCATGGCGGCGCCCTGGCTCATGCCCTGTTCGAGGAGGCCGGAGACAAGCGGTACCGCCGCGTAGCCGTTCAGATAGGCGGGCGCACCGACGAGGCTCGCGAGCAGGATCGGGCCCGGACCTGTGCCTCCGGCGAGCGCGGCGATGCTTTCGGCCGGCACGTAGCGCAGCATCAGCATCTCGATCAGGTAGGCGAGCGTCAGCCACTTGCCGAGGAAAAGGAGGTTCTCGAGCGCGGCGTCGCGGAAGATCCGGCGCCGGGCGGGATCGGCCCAGAATCGCCATTGCGGGCGGTCGGAAACGGGTCTTGCGCTGCCGCCGCAGCAGGAGCCACAGCTCCGGGCCGGCGCGGCGCGGAGCGGGTCGGCGAAGACCGGCGAGGTGCGGAACGCGCGGGTCACAAATCCGCCGCCGAGGCCGAGCGCGATGGCGGCGCCGGTCTTGGCCAGCGCGAAGCCGGTGCCGAGCGTGCCCGCGGTGATCGCGAACATCGCCGGGTCCATCAGCGGCGAGGCGAGCCAGAAGGCCATCACCGCCGAGAGCGGCGTGCCGGCGGCGAGAAGGGCGGCGATGAAGGGGATCACCTCGCAGGAGCAGAAGGGCGAGAGCCCGCCGGCCAGCGCGGCCAGCACGATCATCCGGCTTTCGCGGCCCTGGAAGGCTTTCGCGAGGAGTGCTTCGGAGCCGGTCGCCTTGAGAACGCCGATCACGGCAACGGCGAAGAGGATGAAGGGCGCGGTATGGGCGAGCGCCGCGAGCGCGCCGGTAACGGTCGGTAGCGTGGCCGGCCGGTCGAGGATGAGGAGCGCGAAGAGGATCAGCACCACGAGGGCCCAGGCCTTGTCGAGGCGCGACCGGAGCGTTGTGGAGCCGGGCGTGGCGATGTCAGCCATGGGCGTTGGCCTTGTTCGAGGGGCTGTCGGCACAGCACTCGGAGAGGAGGAAGTCGGACAGGGACCGCATCCTGTCATAGGCGGCGCCGATGCAGATGATCTTGCGGCCCTGCCGGGTCTGGTTGACGAGCCCGGCCTGGGCGAGGATCCGCAAATGGTGGGTGAGCGTCGAGCCGGTGACGCCGGAGCGGGCGCCAAGCTCGCCGATGGCGAGCCCCTCCGGGCCGGCGCGGACGAGGGCACGGAGCACGGCGAGCCGCTGCTCGGAGCCGAGCGCGGCGAAGGTCGAGGCGGCCTCGTGGACCGGGAGCGGGTCGGTGCGGATGTGAGTCGGTGCGGTCATGATGCGATATTTCTACGAACATGGAAATATCGACGCAAGAGGCGGGAAGTCTTGAAACAAGACTTCTGCGCGCCTCGGCCGGTCACGGGCGCCCGCCGCCCGCAGGGTCGCGGCAGCGATCCCGGAGGGCCAGAAGGAATGCGCCGCAGGCGCGCCTTTGGATCACGCCGCCTTCCCGGCGATTGCGTCCGCCGGCAAGCGGGCTAGGGTGCGCGCCATGAGATTGCAAGACGAGATCGCCGGCTGCCGGCTCTGTGCCGCGCGTTTCGCGGAAACCGCCACGGGCCATGCCCCGCGCCCGGTGGTCTGGTTTCGCGCGGGTGCGCCGATCCTCGTGGCCGGGCAGGCGCCGGGGCTCCGGGTGCACGAGGCCGGGCGGCCGTTCTGCGATCCCTCGGGCGACCGGTTGCGTGACTGGATGGGGATCGGGCCCGAGACCTTCTACGACCGCGCGCGCGTCGCCGTCGTGCCGATGGCGTTCTGCTTTCCGGGCTACGACGCGAAGGGCAGCGACCTGCCGCCGCCGAAGCTCTGCGCCGAGACCTGGCACGCCCGGGTCATGGCAGCCCTGGGCGCGGTGCGGCTGACGCTTCTCGTGGGCGGCCATGCGCATCGCTGGCACCTGGGCGCCGCCGCGGTGGCGGGCGGGGTGACGGCGACGGTGGCGCGCTGGCGGGACCATGCGCCGTCGGTCTTCGTGCTGCCGCATCCGTCCTGGCGGAACACCGGCTGGCTCAAGCGCAATCCCTGGTTCGGCGAGGAGGTGCTTCCGGCCTTGCGGGCGCGGGTGGCGGAGGTGTTGGGATGAGCGGTACGGTGCTGGACCGCGCCCATGCCGCGATGGCGGCGGCGCCGGAGGACGCGGCCCTGCGGCTCCGCTTCTACGAGCGGCTGGCCGATGCCGAGCTCTTCGTGCTGCTCGAGGGCGCCGCGGCGAAGGGGAAGTTCAGGCCGCAGGTGTTTCCGCTCGAGGAGGGGCCGGTCGTGCTGGCCTTCGACCGGGAGGAGCGGCTCGCGGCCTTTGCCGAGGGCGCGGTGGACCAAGCCGAGATGACCGGTCGGCTGCTGGCGCCGATGCTGGCCGAGGCGCGGCTGGGGCTCGGGCTCAACCTGGGCGTGGCGCCCTCGGAGATCCTGCTGCCGGCGGAGGCGATGGCCTGGCTGGCCGGTCTTCTTTCCGCCCGGCCGAAGCGCCGCGAGGAGGTGCCCGAGGCGCTCCACCCGCCCGGCGGCGCGTCCGAGGCGCTGCTCGCGGCGCTCGACGCGAAGCTGCCGGGGCTGGCCGGGCTCGCCGAGCACGTGCTCCTGGCCGAGGCCGCTTATCCGGGCGGGCAAAGGGGCCTCCTCCTCGCCTTCGCGGGCGCCCGTCCCGGGGCCGAGGAGGCGCTGGCGCGCACGGTGGGCGAGGCCCTGATCTTTTCCGGCCTCGACGAGGGCGCGCTCGACGTGGTGTTCCCCGCTTCGGGCCTTCTGGAGAGGTTCGCCCGGGTGGGGCTGCGCTTCGACATCCCCGCGCCGCCACGCCCCGTCCGGCCGGTGCCGCCGGGATCCGATCCCGGCGCGCCACCCCGGCTGCGCTGATGGCGGACCCGTGCAAGGCGGCTACAATCGGCACTGTTCCGCAGGATTGCACCTTTCGCGTTAACCGAACCCGTCCTATAACCTCCTCCGATCACGGGATCGCAAGAGTCCCGTTGCAACGGGCAGCATCACGGGACCCCAACACATGGCATTTCTGGGCGGGCTATTCGCATCCGACATGGCGATCGACCTCGGGACGGCGAACACGCTTGTCTACGTGAAGGGCAAGGGGATCGTCCTGAACGAACCGTCGGTGGTGGCCTATCACGTCAAGGACGGCAAGAAGCAGGTGCTCGCGGTGGGCGAGGACGCCAAGCTGATGCTGGGCCGCACGCCGGGCTCGATCGAGGCGATCCGGCCGATGCGGGAAGGCGTGATTGCCGATTTCGACGTTGCCGAGGAGATGATCAAGCACTTCATCCGCAAGGTGCACCGGAAACCGGGGTTCTTTTCGCGGCCGAAGATCATCGTCTGCGTGCCCCATGGCGCGACGCCGGTCGAGAAGCGCGCGATCCGGCAATCGGTGCTGAGCGCGGGCGCGCACAAGGCGGGCCTGATCGCGGAGCCGATCGCGGCGGCGATCGGGGCGGGCATGCCGATCACCGACCCGACCGGCAACATGGTCGTCGATATTGGCGGCGGCACCACCGAGGTGGCGGTGCTGTCGCTCGGCGACATCGTCTATGCGCGCTCGGTGCGCGTGGGCGGCGACCGGATGGACGAGGCGATCGTCAGCTACCTGCGCCGCCAGCACAACATCCTGATCGGCGAGGCGACGGCGGAGCGGATCAAGACCTCGATCGGCACGGCGCGGATGCCCGATGACGGGCGTGGACAGTCGATGGAGATCCGCGGCCGCGACCTGTTGAACGGAGTCCCGAAGGAGACCGAGATCAACCAGGCGCAGGTCGCCGAGGCCCTGGCCGAGCCGGTGCAGACGATCTGCGAGGCGGTGATGACCGCGCTCGAGGCGACGCCGCCGGATCTTGCCGCCGATATCGTCGACCGGGGCGTGATGCTGACGGGCGGCGGCGCGCTCCTGGGCGAGCTGGATCTCGCGCTGCGCGAACAGACCGGCCTGGCCATCACCGTGGCGGATGAATCGCTGAATTGTGTGGCGATGGGGACCGGCAAGGCGTTGGAATATGAAAAACAACTCCGACATGTGATAGACTACGACAGCTGAGCCGGGGGCGAGGGCACCGAGCTGAGGACGGCCTGTGGCGCGAGACCGAGGCACGAACGACCAGTACAGAACGCCGATCCGCCGCCTGCTCGTCGGCGGGCTGGTGTTTCTGCTGTTCGCGCTGTTCCTGCTCTGGCGGATCGACTCGCCGCGCGCCGAGCGGTTCCGGGCGATGCTGGTCGACAAGTTCGTGCCCTCGATGGACTGGGCGCTGGTGCCGGTCTCGAAGGTCGCGGACATGGTCGAGGGGTTCGAGAGCTATTCGCGCATCTATGAGCAGAACCAGCAGCTCCGGCGCGAGCTCCAGCAGATGCGGGCCTGGCGTGAGGCGGCGCTGCAGCTCGAGCAGGAGAACGCCAAGCTCCTCGATCTGAACAAGGTGCGGCTCGATCCGGCGCTGACCTATGTGACCGGGGTCGTGCTGGCCGATTCGGGGTCGCCGTTCCGGCAATCGGTGCTTCTGAACGTGGGCTTGCGCGACGGCATCCATGACGGCTGGGCCACCACCGACGGGCTGGGGATCGTGGGGCGAATCTCGGGCGTGGGCGACACCACCTCGCGGGTGATCCTGCTCACCGATCCGGGCAGCCGGATCCCGGTGACGATCCAGCCTTCGGGGCAGAGGGGCATTCTCGCGGGCGACAACTCGCCCCTGCCGCCAGTGGATTTCATCGAGGATCTCGACATGGTGCGCCCGGGCGACCGGGTGGTCTCGTCGGGCGATGGCGGTGTGTTTCCGGCGGGGCTCCTGGTGGGGCAGCTGGTCGAGGGCACCGACCACCGGCTACGGGTACGGCTTTCGGCGGATTACGAGCGGCTCGAGTTCCTGCGCGTGCTGCGCTCGGCGCCGGCCGAGTCGGTGCACGAGCCGGGCGGGCTGATCGGGCCGGCGCCGCCGGGCGAGGACGCCATGGCCGCGGGGGAGGCCGGCGATGGTTGAGGTGATCGTCGCACGGCGCTGGCGGAACCGCTTCCTGTTCCTGGGGCTCGCCTTTCTCTTCGTCTTCGCGCGGCTCCTGCCGCTCGATGCGGGGCCGGGCGGCTGGCCGGGGCCCGACATGATCCTGCTCTTCGCATATGCCTGGGCGCTTCGGCGGCCCGATGCCGTGCCGGTGCTTCTGGTCACGGCGGTGGTCCTGATGACCGACGTCCTCTTCATGCGGCCCTTGGGGCTCTGGACCGCCTGCGTGGTGCTCGGGCTCGAATTCCTGCGCGCCCGCTCGGGCCTGACCCGCGACTTGCCGTTTCTCGGCGAGTGGATGATGGTCGGGGCGACGATCCTGGCCGTCACAGTTCTGAACGCGACGATCCTGGCACTCTTTGTCGTGATCCGGCCGGCATTGGGTCAGGTGCTGATCCAGATGATCGTGACGGTCGCCGCCTATCCGCTCGTCGTGCTGTTCTCGGCCGCGGTGTTCGGAATCCGCAAGGCGCCGCCGGGGGCCGTCGACCAGCTGGGGCACAGGCTATGAGGCAGAACCCCAAGGAACTCGAGGAAAGCTCGCGCCAGATGACGCGGCGCGGCCTGGTCGTGGGCGGGCTGCAGCTGGTGTTCATGTCGGGTCTCGCGCTGCGGATGCGGCAGATGCAGATCGAGAAGGCCGACGAGTACCGGATGCTGGCCGAGGAGAACCGGATCAACGTGCGCCTCGTGGCGCCGCCGCGGGGAATCATCTACGACCGGAACGGCGTGGTTCTTGCCGACAATTCGCAGAACTTCCGGATCGTCATCGTGCGCGAGGATGCCGGCGACGTCGATGCGGTGATCGCCAAGCTCAGGCAGATCGTGACGTTGGACGAGACCGAGCTGGAACGCTCGCTGAAGGAGATGAATCGTCGCTCGCCCTTCGTGCCGGTGACGCTGGCCGACCGGCTGAGCTGGGAGGATTTCAGCCGCGTCGCGGTGAACACGCCGGCGTTGCCGGGGATCACGCCCGATGTGGGCCTCTCGCGCTTCTACCCGATGAAGAGCGACCTCGCCCATGTGATCGGCTATGTGGGGCCGGTGTCGGATTACGACCTGAGCCAGATCGAGGATCCGGACCCGCTGCTGCAGATCCCGAAGTTCCAGATCGGCAAGGTCGGCATCGAGAACAAGCTGGAGGAGGAGTTGCGCGGCAAGGCCGGCTCGAGCCGGATCGAGGTGAATGCCGCCGGCCGTGTGATGCGCGAGCTCGACCGCGACCCGGGCACGCCCGGCAAGGACGTGCAGCTCACCATCGACGCGCGGCTCCAGAACTTCGTGCAGGAACGGCTCGCGGGCGAGAGCGCGGCTGCGGTGGTGATGGATTGCGAGACCGGCGATCTCCTGGCGATGGGCTCGGCGCCCGCCTTCGACCCGAACCTCTTCGTGCGCGGGATCTCGAGCTCGGACTACCGGGTCCTGACCGAGGACAACCATGTGCCCCTGCGCAACAAGACGGTGCAGGGCAACTATCCGCCGGGCTCGACCTACAAGATGGTGGTGGCCCTCGCCGCACTGGAGGCCGGGGTGGTGAACCCGGGCGAGACGGTCTGGTGCCCGGGCTATTACAGCCTCGGCAGGCGGCGGTTCCATTGCTGGAAGCGCGGCGGGCACGGGCATGTCAACCTCGAGAACTCGATGGTCCAGTCCTGCGACGTCTACTATTACGAGATCTCGCAGCGGGTCGGGATCGACCGGATCTCGGCGATGGCGAACAAGCTGGGCCTTGGGGTCCGTCACGACATTCCGATGTCGGCGGTCTCGGAGGGCTTGGCGCCGACCCAGGAATGGAAAGCCATTCGCCATGGCGATGTCTGGCGCAAGGGTGACACGCTGAACGCCTCGATCGGGCAGGGCTATACCTTGGCCTCGCCCCTGCAGCTTGCCGTCTACGCCGCGCGGATCGGGAGCGGAAAGGCCCTGCCGCCACGGCTGATCAAGACCCTGGGCGGCATGGAGCAGGCGAGCGGCGAGGCACCTGTGCTCGACATCAACCCCGCGCATCTCAGGGCGATCCGCAAGGCGATGTACAATGTCTCGAACGGGATCCGCGGCACAGCGCGGCGGTCGCGTATCGTCGAGGAAGGCAAGGAGCTCTGCGGCAAGACCGGCACCAGCCAGGTCCGGAACATCACCGCGGCCGAGCGCGCCCGCGGCGTGACCCGCAACGAGCAGCTGCCCTGGGAGCGGCGGGACCACGCGCTGTTCGTGTCCTTCGCGCCGTACCAGTCGCCGAAATACGCCTGTTCGGTGGTGGTCGAGCACGGCATGGGCGGGTCGCTCGCCGCGGCGCCGATCGCGCGCGATATCCTCCTTTTCGCGCAGCATGGCGGCGTTCCGCCGCTCGAGTCCTACCCGAAGGAGCAGCGCGAGGAGATCCGGCAGCGCTTCGAGGCGATGACGCTCTCCGATCCGCGCCCGCCGGCGCCGGGAAGGAGCCGCGCGTGAGCTATCTCGAGTACAAGGTCAAGACCGTCCCGACCGGGTTCAGCAAGGTCCTATACCTGAACTGGCCGCTGATCCTGCTCCTCTCGGCGGTGTCCTCGGTGGGCTTCCTGATGCTGTACTCGGTGGCCGGCGGCAATATCGCGCGCTGGTCCGAGCCGCAGATGCAGCGTTTCGTCCTGGGCATGATCGTGCTGTTCATCGTGGGCATGGTACCGATCTGGTTCTGGCGGAACCTGTCGGTGCTGGCCTATCTGGGCTCGATCCTGCTTCTCCTCGCGGTGGAGCTGGTGGGCGCGATCGGCATGGGGGCGCAGCGCTGGATCGATATCGGCCCCTTGCGGCTGCAGCCTTCGGAGCTTTCCAAGATCACGCTGGTGATGATGCTTGCGGCCTATTACGACTGGCTCGACCCGAAGAAGGTCTCGCACCCGTTCTGGGTGCTGGTGCCGGTGGCGCTGATCCTGGCGCCGACCGCGCTGACGCTGATCCAGCCCGATCTCGGCACCGCGATCCTGTTGCTGGCGGGCGGCGGCATCGTGATGTTCTGCGCCGGGGTGAGCTGGTGGTATTTCGGCACCGTGATCGCCGCGGGCGTCGGTGCGGTCTGGGCGGTCCTCGCCTCGCGCGGCACGCCCTGGCAGCTCATCAAGGACTACCAGTTCCGCCGGATCGACACCTTCCTCGACCCTTCGCAGGATCCGCTCGGCGCGGGCTATCACATCACCCAGGCGAATATCGCGCTGGGCTCGGGCGGGTTCTCGGGGCGCGGCTTCATGCAGGGCACCCAGTCGCGGCTGAACTTCCTGCCCGAGAAGCACACCGATTTCATCTTCACGGTGCTGGCCGAGGAGTTCGGCTTCGTCGGCGCCTTCTCGCTCCTGGTGCTCTATGGGCTGATCATCTTCTTCTGCATCGCCTCGGCGATGACCATGAAGGACCGCTATTCGGCGCTCCTGACCTACGGGATCGCGGCGACCTTCTTTCTCTATTTCGCGGTCAACATGTCGATGGTGATGGGGCTCGCGCCGGTCGTCGGCGTGCCCTTGCCGCTCGTGAGCTACGGCGGCTCGGCGATGCTGGTGCTGCTCGCGGCCTTCGGGCTGGTGCAATCGGCCTGCGTCCACAGGCCGCGCGGCCGGTGAGCCTGCGTCTCCTCTTCTCCGCGCCCCGGTCTGACTGGGAGGACTATCGCGAGGTGCTGCCGGCGGCGCTTGCCGAGGCGGGGATCGACGCGGTGCTCGAGCACGCGCTGGATCCGGCGGATCCGGCGGGGATCGACTATATCGTCTACGCCCCGTCGAGCCGGCTGACGGATTTCACGCCCTTCGCCGGCGCGAAGGCGGTCCTATGCCTCTGGGCGGGAGTCGAGAAGATCGTCGGAAACGCGACCCTGACCCAGCCGCTGGTGCGCATGGTCGAGCCGGGGCTGCGCGAGGGCATGGTGGAGTGGGTGGCGGGCCATGTGCTGCGCCATCACCTGGGCACCGATCGCCATGTCAGGCGCCGGGCACCGCATTGGGACGTCGCGGTGCCGCCATTGGCGCGGGATCGGACGGTCGCGATTCTGGGACTGGGCGAACTGGGTGCGGCTTGTGCCACGGCGCTGGCGGCGCTCGGGTTCCGCGTTCTGGGCTGGGCACGGTCGCCTAAGGCGCTGGCGGGCGTGGAGACCTGTAGCGGGGCGGACGGGTTCGCGGCGGTGCTGGCGCGCGCCGAGATCCTGGTGCTGCTGCTGCCGCTGACCGCGGAGACGTCGAATGTTTTCGACGCAAGGGCCTTCGCGGCGCTGCGTCCGGGCGCGGCGCTGCTCAACCCGGGGCGGGGCGGGCTGATCGACGATGCCGCGCTCCTGGCGGCGCTGGAGACGGGGCAAGTCGGGCATGCGACGCTTGACGTGTTCCGGGAAGAGCCGCTGCCGGCGGAGCATCCGTTCTGGGGCCATCCGGGCGTGACGGTCACGCCGCATGTGGCCTCGGCCACGCGGCCGCCTTCCGCCAGCCGCGCCGTCGCGGAGAACATCCGCCGGGGCGAGGCCGGCCTGCCCTTCATCGGGCGCGTCGACCGGGTGGCCGGCTACTGACCGGAGCACGCCTTCGGCGTGCGCGCGATGCGTCGCGCCTGCCTCCGGCAGGCGCGGTGGGCGAGGGGCGCTGCCCCTCGCGCTCCCCGGAGCGTTTCCAGCCAGGTGTAGGCGCGGCCGGGCAGGTCAGCCGGCGTCCTTGTAGCTCACCGTCTTCACGTCGGAATCCGGGTCGGATTTCTGCCGCCGCACGAGGAGGCGGTTGAGCGCGTTCACATAGGCCTTGGCGGAGGCGACGACCGTGTCGGTGTCGGCCGCCTGGCCGGTGACGATGCGGCCGTCTTCCTCCATCCGGACGCTGACCGTCGCCTGCGCGTCGGTGCCCTCGGTGACGGCATGGACCTGGTAGAGCTGGAGATGCGCGCCATGCGGGAACAGCGCCTTCACCGCGTTGAAGGTGGCGTCGACTGGGCCGTCGCCCTGGGCCGTCGTGCGGTGCTCCTTGCCGTCGATCTCGAGGATCAGGTCGGCCGATTGCGGCGCCTCGGTGCCACAGATCACCCGCAGGAACTTGACCTTGATGTGGTCGTGGGTCTCGCCCGCCTCCTGATCGCGCATCAGCGCGACGAGGTCGTCCTCGAAGACCTCCTTCTTGCGGTCGGCGAGCGCCTTGAACCGGACGAAGACATCGTTGAGCTGGTTGTCGGCCAGGTCGAAACCCAGCTCCTTCAGCTTCGAGCGCAGCGCGGCGCGGCCCGAATGCTTGCCCATGACGATCGAGGTTTCCTTGAGCCCCACATCGGCGGGCCGCATGATCTCGAAGGTCTCGGCGTTCTTCAGCATGCCGTCCTGGTGGATGCCGCTTTCATGGGCGAAGGCGTTCTTGCCGACGATCGCCTTGTTGGGCTGGATCACGAAACCCGAGACGGTCGAGACCCGGCGCGAGATCGCCATGATCTTGGTCGTGTCGATGCCGGTGGTGTAGGGGATGATGTCGTGGCGGACCTTCATCGCCATCACCACTTCTTCCAGCGCGGTGTTGCCGGCGCGTTCGCCCAGGCCGTTGATCGTGCATTCGATCTGCCGCGCGCCGCCGGCGACGGCGGCCAGCGAGTTCGCCGTCGCCATGCCGAGGTCGTTGTGGCAGTGGGTCGCGAAGATCACGTCTTCGGCGCCGGGCACCTCGGCGATGAGGCGGCGGATCAGGTCGGCGCTTTCCACGGGCGCGGTGTAGCCAACGGTGTCGGGGATGTTGATCGTCGTCGCGCCGGCCTTGATTGCGATCTCGACGACGCGCTTGAGGTAGTCCCACTCGGTCCGCGTCGCGTCCATCGGCGACCATTGCACGTTGTCGCAGAGATTGCGGGCATGGGTCACCGTCTCGTGGATCCGCTCGGCCATCTGGTCCATGTCGAGATTGGGGATCGCGCGGTGCAGGGGCGAGGTGCCGATGAAGGTGTGGATCCGTGGCCGCCTGGCGTGGCGGACGGCCTCCCAGCAGCGGTCGATATCCTTGAAATTGGCGCGGGCGAGGCCGCAGATCACGGCGTTCCGCGCCTGGCGGGCGATGTCGGACACCGCCTGGAAATCGCCCTCGGAGGCGATCGGGAAGCCCGCTTCGATGATGTCGACGCCCATGTCGTCGAGCATCGAGGCGATCTCGAGCTTCTCGTCATGGGTCATGGTGGCGCCGGGCGATTGTTCGCCGTCGCGCAGGGTGGTGTCGAAGATCAGGACGCGGTTCTTGTCGGTGGTCATGTCGGTTCTCCCGGGCTTGTCTGAGTGTGTCTCTCGGCGCTGAACCTCCCCTGAGCGGTCGCGCCGGATGGCACGCTCAGAGGCGGCTAAGGAGAAGCAGAAGCGACGGCAGGCGCGCGCCCAGGGGCGCGTGCGGAAGGATATGGGCCATCGTCGTCATGGGGCGGCACTATAGGGGGTGTTCCGGAAAAGGGAAGCCCCGGTATCGCGGCGCCGGCGCTCCGGGTGCCGCGGGGAAGGCGGGTGCGCAAGAGTATGAAATGTCTCGCGATAGTGCCACTGGTGCGGTTCAGATGTGTTGGCCGATCAGGCTGCGACGCGCGCGCCTCCTTGCCGCCGTGGAGCCCGACGGGGGCTGCCTGGTGAGCTTGCTGCCAGCACGGTTCGGGGTTCGCCCTGCGTTCAAATGCCCCGTGGCCCGCGATCGGGGTTGCGGCACACGGAACTTCCGCTACTGATTGAGTCTCTGGCGACTGGAAAGGGAGGTCTGGTGGCATGCCTGAATTTCGCAGGGCTCTTGCGAGCCTGTGGACGACGCTCAATCCCAGGGAGCCGAGCGCGCATTTCCTTGCCGCGTTCTACATCGGTGCCCTGGTCCTGTTCGGCGTCGCCTTCGTGATCGGCTACCACTAGGGGAATTTTCGTCGGCGGGAGAGGCGGATTGCGCCTGCGGGGCGTTGCTCTGCTATTTGCGTCCTTCGGGTTGCCTGGGGGGGGCGGGCGGATTGCCCGCCTTCGGGGTTGCCGGATACCGGCATCGCCGGCCTGCGGTTTCCGCATGGGGTGAGCGTCCGGTCACGGCTTCGTCGTTTCCGGGCCCCGCGCCGCCCGACGGCGGCGTGCGCAGGAAGACTTCGCTCCAATGTTCGCGTGAAGGGCGCTCTCGGTACCCCGTTTTGCAGCTCGATCGATTTTCCGAAAATTGTCACGATCCTGCCGCCAAATCCCCTCCAACTCGGGGGCCTATGACACCCGTCGCGCCCGAAAGCTTGGAGTGAATTAGAATGCGCAAGAAAATTGTTCTCGTGGGAATCGTCGCCGTCCTGTCCGTCGCCGGTTGTGCGAAGAAGGCGGCAAATATCGAGCCTGCGGCCGTGAGTTCGTCGAAGTACCGTGGCTGGTCATGTTCGCAGCTTTTGACAGAACAGGCATTTACAGAAGAAGCGTTGATCCGGGTGTCCGCGAACCAGGACAAGGCCGCTTCGACCGACGCATGGATGGTTGCCCTGATCGGCGTTCCCACGAGTGGCGGCGGGACTCCTGGCGAGGTGGCGCGTCTCAAGGGTGAGCGCGAGGCGATCCGCAGGAGCCTTGTCGAACAACGCTGCGTGACAGTTGCGCGATCTTCGAACGGCAGCTATCTCGAGTCGAGTAGCTCTCTCTAACACCTACAAAACGCGCTCTCCGTTCCATACGGAGAGCGCGGATCGGCCTCCGCCAACCTTCTGTTTCAGTTCGCCTGGGTCTCCGTCCCGACGCCATCGGCTGCGGTGTCGTCGGCAGGTGGCGCCTCCGGTTCGGCCGGCTCGACCGGTTCGGTCAGGGCGCCGTTGACCCAGGTGCCCTCGGCGGTTTCGCCCGAGGCGTAGCGGATCGTGCCGGTGCCCTCGCGCTTGCCGTCGACGAACATGCCCTCGTAGACATCGCCATTGGCATAAGTGGCCATGCCCTGGCCGTTGATCTCGCCGCCCTTCCAGGCGCCTTCGTAGGTGAAGCCCTCGGGCATGGTGATCTTGCCTTGGCCGTCGCGGAGGCCGGCCTTGAACTGGCCCTCGTAAACGGTGCCGTCGGCGTAGGTGGCTATGCCGTGCCCCTCGCGCTGACCATCGACCCACTGGCCGTCGTAGCGGTAGCCGTCGGTATAGGTCATGACGCCCTGGCCGTGGTTCTTGGCGTCGCGGAACTCGCCCTCGTAGACGAGGCCGTTGGTGTATTCGGCGCGGCCCTTGCCCTCGATCACCCCGTTCACCCAGTCGCCGGCATAGGTGGAGCCGTCGGGATAGGTGATCTTGCCGGTGCCGTTGGCGACCCCGTCGGACAGGAAGCCCTCGTAGACCGAGCCGTCGGGATAGGTGACCTTGCCCTCGCCCTCGATGGACCCGTTGACCCAGGCGCCCTCGTAGACATAGCCGTCGGTGGCGGTAAAGGTGCCCTGGCCGTGGCGCCGGTCGGCGAGGAAGCCGCCGACATAGGTGTCGGAATTGGCGTAGGTGACCTTGCCCTGGCCCTCGCGCTGGCCGTTCACGAACTGGCCCTCGTAGACATCGCCATTGGGCTGCACCAGCCGGCCCTCGCCCTCGATCTGGCCATTGGCCCATTCGCCGTCATAGGTCAGCCCGTCGGGCATCGCGAGCTTGCCGGTGCCTTCGCGTTCGCCGCCGACGAGGGTGCCTTCGTAAACCGTGCCGTCGGGATAGGTGATCTTGCCGTCGCCCTCCTTGACGCCCTCGATCCAGTCGCCCTCGTAGACATAGCCGTTCGGGCTCTCCATCCGGCCCTTGCCGTTGTGGAGCGCGTTCAGGAAATCGCCCTCGTAGCGGACGCCGTTGGCGTAGACCGCCACGCCCTTGCCGGTCATCTCGCCGTCGGTCCAGCTGCCCTCGTAGGTGCCGCCATCGGCGAAGGTGATCTTGCCCTGGCCCTCGGGCTTGCCGGCGGCGAACTGGCCCTCGTAGACCGAGCCGTCGGGGAAGGTGGCCTTGCCCCGGCCCCGGATCTCGCCATCGACCCATTCGCCGTCGTAGACATACCCGTTCGGGAGCCGGTAGCTGCCGTGGCCGTCCTGCTTGCCATCCTTGAACGTGCCCTCGTAGACGCCGCCATCCTCGTATTGCTTGGTGATGACGGTGCCGTCCTGCGCCGCCGCCACGCCGGCCGCGAGGAGAACGCCACCCGCGAGCGGTGCGAGTGCTTTCAGCATGCCCATTGCCTCTGGTCTCTCCCTTTCTGACGCGACCGTTCTTGGGGCGCGTGGTCCACCCGCGCGCAATCCTAGGTGACCCCAAAAGGCGCCGCAAGGTTTTATGGGGGCGGGGCTTTCCCTCGGCGGGGCTTCCGGCTAGGGGTCGCCGAAACGGGGATATGTCCATGGCCGACCGGTTTCGTCTGACCATTGCACAACTCGACCCGACGGTCGGCGACCTTCGCGGCAATGCGGCGAAGGCGCGTTTCGTCTGGCAGCGGGCGCGGGCGGAAGGATCTGATTTCGTTGGCTTTCCCGAGATGTTCATTGCGGGTTACCAGCCGCAGGACCTGATCCGGCGCCCGGGTTTCGCGGAGGACGCGATGCGGGTGATCGACGCGTTGGCCGCCGATTGCGCGGACGGGCCGCCCCTGGGGATCGGCGGGCCGTATCTCGCGGGGGATGTGCTCTACAATGCCTATTTCGTGCTCGAGAGCGGGCAGGTGCAGGCGCGGGTCCTGAAGCACGAGCTGCCGAACGAGACGGTGTTCGACGAGGTGCGGCTCTACACGCCGGGCCCGTTGCAGGGGCCGGTCCCGGTGGGGCCGCTGCGGATGGGCATCCCAGTCTGCGAGGATGCCTGGCACGAGACCGTGTGCGAGACCCTGGCGGAGAGTGGGGCGGAAATCCTCTTCGTGCCGAACGGCTCGCCCTATTACCGGGGCAAGTTCGCCACCCGGCTGAACCACATGGTGGCGCGGACCGTCGAGACCGGGCTGCCGCTCGTCTATCTCAACATGGTCGGCGCGCAGGACGACCAGGTGTTCGATGGGGCCTCCTTCGTACTGAACCCGCATGGCGCGCTGGCGCTGGCACTGCCGGGTTTCGACGAGGCGGTGGCGCATGTGGATTTCACCCGGAGCCCGGAGGGGTGGCGTGCGGAAGCGGGGGGCCAGGCGGTGTTCCCCGATGCCTGGGAGCAGGATTACCGGGCGATGGTCGAGGCTCTGCGCGGCTACTGCCGGAAGACGGGGTTCGCGCGCGTGCTGCTCGGCCTCTCGGGCGGGATCGATTCGGCGCTGGTGGCGGCGATCGCGGCGGATGCGCTGGGGCCGGAGAACGTGCGCTGCGTGATGCTGCCGTCGGAATACACCTCGTCGCATTCGCTCGAGGATGCCGCGGCGGTGGCGGCGGCCTTGGGCTGCCGGCTCGACGAGGTACCGATCTCGGGCCCGCGGACGGCGGTGACCGCGGCGCTGGCACCCCTGTTCGAAGGCACCGCGCCGGGGATCACCGAGGAGAACGTGCAGTCGCGTCTGCGCGGGCTTCTCCTCATGGCACTCTCGAACAAGTTCGGCGAGATGCTGCTCACCACCGGCAACAAGTCCGAGGTCGCGGTGGGCTATGCCACGATCTATGGCGACATGGCGGGCGGCTACAACCCGATCAAGGATCTCTACAAGATGCGGGTCTTCAAGACCTGCCGCTGGCGGAACGCCAACCACCGCGACTGGATGATGGGCCCGGCGGGCGAGGTGATCCCGCCGCGGGTGATCGAAAAGCCGCCCTCGGCCGAGCTGCGCGCCGACCAGAAGGACGAGGACAGCCTGCCGCCCTACGAGGTGCTCGACGCCATCCTCGAGGGGCTCGTCGACCGCGAGGCCTCCGTGGCGGAGCTGGTGGCGGAAGGCTTCGATCGCGATACCGTCAAGAGGATCGAGCACCTGATCTATATCAGCGAATACAAGCGCTTCCAGTCGGCCCCCGGCGCGCGGCTCACCAAGCGGGCGTTCTGGCTCGACCGGCGCTACCCGATCGCGAACCGCTGGCGCGATCCGAGCTGAGCGGGGTGAGCCGGGAGTAGCCCGATGCGGGTTGGTTCTCGCGCCCTGCCGTCAGACAGATCTCGAAAAGAACGCTGTCCGTTCCGGGGCCGGACGGAGCGAGTGATGAACTCGAACACCGTCGGATCGCTTGTTCGATCCGAGGCTGGCCCGCGAAGGGCGTCGTCGACATGATGCGCCGGACGCGGGGGCAAAACCGTCCTTCCGGCTCGAATGCAACGTTTCCTTAACCATGACGGGGCCAAGTTCGGGCTCTCGACGAAATGGTTGCAATGTTCTCTTTTTGATCCCATACAGAGTCGCGAGAACAAGAGCAGAACACTGCGGACGTTGCCGCTGCCCGGCACGTGTGGAATAAGGAAACAGGTGGATGTCTACGGCAAGTGTATTCGACATGAGCGACAAGCGCAGCGGCGACAAGCAGAAGGCCCTCGATTCGGCCCTGGCACAGATCGAGCGGCAATTCGGCAAGGGCTCGATCATGAAGCTCGGCGGCGACTCGCCGCTGGTGGAGATCGAATCCAC
Source organism: Paracoccaceae bacterium (assembly GCA_003605175.1). Taxonomy (GTDB): domain Bacteria; phylum Pseudomonadota; class Alphaproteobacteria; order Rhodobacterales; family Rhodobacteraceae; genus Ovoidimarina. The sequence goes on from QWDA01000003.1 coordinate 442,446, forward strand.
TTCGACCGGTTCGCTCGGCCTCGATATCGCGCTCGGGATCGGCGGGCTGCCGAAAGGTCGCGTGATCGAGATCTACGGGCCGGAAAGCTCGGGAAAGACCACGCTCACGCTGCATTGCGTGGCCGAGGAACAGAAGAAGGGCGGCGTCTGCGCCTTCGTCGATGCCGAGCACGCGCTCGACCCGCAATATGCCCGGAAGCTCGGCGTCGATCTGGACGAACTCCTGATTTCCCAGCCGGATACCGGTGAACAGGCGCTGGAGATCGTCGACACGCTGGTGCGCTCCGGCGCGGTGTCGATGGTGGTGGTCGACTCGGTCGCGGCGCTGACGCCCAAGGCGGAGCTCGAGGGCGATATGGGCGACGCCACGGTGGGCGCCCAGGCGCGGCTGATGTCCCAGGCGATGCGCAAGCTCACGGCGTCGATCAGCCGCTCGAAATGCACGGTGATCTTCATCAACCAGATCCGGATGAAGATCGGCGTGATGTTCGGCTCGCCCGAGACCACGACCGGCGGCAACGCGCTGAAGTTCTACTCCTCGGTCCGCCTCGACATCCGCCGGATTGGCGCGATCAAGGACCGCGACGAGGTGGTGGGCAACGCGACCCGCGTGAAGGTGGTGAAGAACAAGGTCGCCCCGCCGTTCAAGCAGGTCGAGTTCGACATCATGTATGGCGAGGGCATCTCCAAGACCGGCGAGCTTCTCGATCTCGGCGTGAAGGCCGGCGTCGTCGACAAGTCGGGCGCCTGGTTCAGCTATGGCGACGAACGGATCGGCCAGGGCCGCGAGAACGCCAAGACCTTCCTGAAGGAGAACCCCCGGATCGCGCTTGCGATCGAGGACAAGATCCGCGCCGCGCACGGGCTCGAATTCGATATGGGGCCCGAGGACCGGGCGGATACCGGCGACGACGAGATCGTCGAGGCCTGACGGACGGAGACGGCGACTCCCGAAACGCTTGAGCCCCGGGATACGGGGCGGAGAATACTCGGGAAGGGGCGCGGCGACGACTGCGCCCCGTCTCGTCTGTGGACACCTATCAGGCGCAGAGCTAAAGGAAGCGGACGTCCCGAAAGAGGCCCGCCATGCCCAGCCTGAACGACATCCGCTCGACCTTTCTCGACTACTTCGCCCGGAACGGCCACGAAGTGGTCCCTTCCTCGCCGCTCGTGCCCCGGAACGACCCGACGCTGATGTTCGTCAACTCGGGCATGGTGCAGTTCAAGAACCTGTTCACCGGGGTCGAACACCGTGACTACCAGCGCGCCACCACGGCCCAGAAATGCGTGCGGGCGGGCGGCAAGCACAACGATCTCGACAACGTGGGCTACACCGCGCGGCACCACACCTTCTTCGAGATGCTCGGCAACTTCTCGTTCGGCGACTATTTCAAGACCGAGGCGATCCCCTACGCCTGGGAGTTGCTGACGAAGGATTTCGGGATCGACAAGGGCCGGCTCCTGACCACGGTCTATCACACCGACGACGAGGCCTTCGAGATCTGGAAAAAGGTCGGCGTGCCGGAGGACAGGATCATCCGGATCGCCACTTCGGACAATTTCTGGCAGATGGGCCCGACGGGCCCCTGCGGCCCCTGCACCGAGATCTTCTACGATCACGGCGACCATATCTGGGGCGGCCCACCGGGCTCTCCGGAAGAGGATGGCGACCGGTTCATCGAGATCTGGAACATCGTCTTCATGCAGAACGAGCAGTTCGAGGACGGCTCGATGCGGGCGCTCGACATGCAGTCGATCGACACCGGCATGGGGCTGGAACGGATCGGCGCGCTCCTGCAGGGCAAGCACGACAATTACGACACCGACACGATGCGGGCGCTGATCGAAGCCTCGGCGCACGCGACGGGGGCGGATCCGGACGGGCCGGGGAACGTGCATCACCGGGTGATCGCCGATCACCTACGCTCCACCTCGTTCCTCATTGCCGACGGGGTGATGCCGTCGAACGAGGGGCGTGGCTACGTGCTGCGGCGGATCATGCGCCGGGCGATGCGCCACGCGGCGCTTCTGGGCGCGAAGGATCCGGTGATGTATCGGCTGGTGCCGGCGCTGGTCGGGCAGATGGGCCAGGCCTATCCGGAGCTCGGCCGCGCGAAGGCGCTGATCGAGGAGACGCTGAAGCTCGAGGAGACCCGGTTCCGCACGACGCTCGACCGGGGGCTCTCGCTTCTCGACGATGCGCTCGCGGCGCTGCCCGAGGGGGCTGACCTGCCCGGCGCCGAGGCGTTCAAGCTCTACGACACCTACGGGTTTCCGCTCGATCTCACGCAGGACGCCCTGCGCGAGAAGGGCCGCGGCGTGGATGTCGCGGGCTTCGACGCGGCGATGGCAGAGCAGAAGGCCAAGGCCCGGGCCGCCTGGTCCGGGTCGGGCGAGACCGCCGATGCTACGATCTGGTACGATCTGGCCGAGGCCCATGGCGCGACCGAGTTCCTGGGCTACGACACCGAGACGGCCGAGGGGCAGGTCCTTGCCGTGATCCGCGATGGCGTGAAGGTGAACCGGGCCGAGACCGGCGAGGCGGTGCAGATCGTCCTGAACCAGACGCCGTTCTATGCCGAGGCCGGGGGCCAGGTCGGCGATACCGGCGAACTCGTCACCGAGACCGGCCGGGCGCGTATCACCGACACGAAGAAGACCGCCGGGGTGTTCATTCATCTCGCCGAGGTCACCGAGGGGGCGGTCGAGCCGGGAAGCGGCGCGAAGCTCGAGGTGGATCATTCAAGGCGCCGGGCGATCCGGGCGAACCACTCCGCCACGCACCTCCTGCACGAGGCGCTGCGGGAGACGCTGGGCGACCATGTGGCGCAGCGGGGTTCGCTGAACGCGCCCGACCGGCTCCGCTTCGACTTCAGCCACGGCAAGGCAATGACGGCGCAGGAAATCAAGGCGGTGGAGGACGAGGTGAACGCCTTCATTCGCCAGAATGGCGCGGTCGAGACCCGGATCATGACGCCCGACGATGCCCGCGCGATCGGCGCGCAGGCGCTGTTCGGCGAGAAATACGGCGACGAGGTGCGGGTGGTGTCGATGGGCCGGGCACCGACGGGCAAGGGCCTGGACGGAGAGACCTGGTCGATCGAACTCTGCGGCGGCACCCATGTTGCGCGGACCGGCGATATCGGGCTCTGCGTCGTCCTCGGCGACAGCGCGTCCTCAGCGGGGGTGCGGCGGATCGAGGCGCTGACCGGCGCGGCGGCGCTCGCGCATCTGGCCGGGCAGGACGCGCTCCTGGGCGAGGCCGCTGCGGCGCTCAAGACCCACGCTTCGGACGTGCCGGAGCGGGTGAAGGCGCTTCTCGAGGAGCGGAAGGCACTCCAGGCCGAACTCGCCGAATTGCGCCGCCGGGTCGCTATGAGCGGCGGCGCGGAAGGGGGTGCCGAGGCGAAGAGCGTGAACGGGATCTCCTTCCTCGCGCAGTCGCTCTCGGGCGTCTCGGGCCGGGACCTGCCGGCCCTGATCGACGAACACAAGTCGCGGCTCGGCTCGGGGGCGGTCCTGCTGATCGCCGAGGCCGACGGCAAGGCTGCGGTGGCGGCGGGCGTGACCGGAGACCTGACCGGGCGCGTCTCGGCGGTGGATATGGTGCGCGCGGCGGTCGAGGCGCTCGGCGGCAAGGGCGGCGGCGGCCGGCCCGACATGGCACAGGGCGGCGCGAGGGACACCGCGAACGCGGACGCAGCCATCGCGGCGGCGGAGAAGATCCTGGAAGACGCGGCGTGAGCGCGAACCCGGAGGCGGCCACCTGAGCGACATGCGCGCGATGATGGCCACCCATGCCCGTCCGGGCCGGGTGGACTGGATCGGAGTGCGACCCGCACGGCTGGGGCCGATGATTGCGCTGGAAGAGGTCGAGATCGGCCCGTCGGGGCTCGCCGACGATCACGCCCGTGCCGGGCGCCGGGCCGTCACGCTGATCCAGGCCGAACACCTGCCGGTGATCGCGGCCCTGGCCGGGGTCGCGGCGGTCGAACCCGCCCAGCTGCGCCGCAACATCCTGATTTCCGGGATCAACCTGCTGGCGCTCCGCAAGGGCCGCATGGCCCTGGGAGGCGCGGTCCTGGAGATCACCGGCCCGGCGGCGCCCTGTTCGCGGATGGAAGCGGCGCTCGGCCCCGGCGGCTTCAACGCCATGCGCGGCCATGGCGGCTGGTGCGCGGCGGTGGTCGTGCCGGGGCGAGTGGCCGTGGGCGACGCAGTACGGCCGGTGCCGAGCTAGCTCCTATCCCGCCGCGCGGGCCTGCCGTTTGCGTTCGTGGGGGTCGAGGAAGCGTTTGCGGAGCCGGATCGCGTTGGGCGTCACTTCGACCAGTTCGTCGTCGTTGATATAGGCGATGGCCTCTTCGAGCGAGAACTGGATATGGGGCGTGAGGCGCACCGCATCGTCAGTGCCCGAGGCGCGGACATTGGTGAGCTTTTTGCCCTTGAGCGGGTTCACCTCGAGATCGTTGTCGCGGGAATGCTCGCCGATGATCATGCCGGTATAGACCTGCTCCTGCGGGCCGATGAACATCCGGCCGCGCTCCTCGAGGTTCCACAGCGCATAGGCGACCGAGACGCCCGGCTCCATCGAGATCAGCACGCCTTGGCGGCGGCCCGGGATCGGGCCCTTGTAGGGCGCCCAGGAGTGGAACACGCGGTTCAAGACGCCGGTGCCGCGGGTATCGGTGAGGAACTCGCCGTGGTAGCCGATCAGGCCGCGCGAGGGGACCAGCGCGATGATCCGCGTCTTGCCGGCGCCGGCGGGCTTCATCTCGGTCATCTCGCCGCGGCGGGCGCCGGTGACCTTCTCGATCACCGCGCCGGAATATTCGTCGTCGACGTCGATGGTGACTTCCTCGATCGGCTCGTGGCGCGCGTCGTCGATGTCGCGGAACAGGACCTGCGGGCGGGAGATCGAGAGCTCGAACCCCTCGCGGCGCATGTTCTCGATCAGGACGCCCATCTGGAGTTCGCCCCGGCCCGCGACCTCGAAGGCCTCGCCGCCCGGCGTGTCGGTGACGCGGATCGCGACGTTCGATTCCGCCTCCTTCATCAGCCGCTCGCGGATCACGCGCGACTGGACCTTCTTGCCGTCGCGGCCCGCAAGCGGGCTGTCATTGATGCCGAAGGTGACGGAGATCGTCGGCGGATCAATGGGTTGCGCGGGGAGAGGATCGTCGACGGCGAGTGCCGCCAGCGTGTCGGAGACAGTGGCCTTCGACATCCCTGCGATGGTGACGATGTCGCCGGCGACGGCCTCCTCGATCGGCTGCTGGCCGAGGCCGCGGAAGGCGAGGATCTTGGAGACGCGGAACTGCTCGATGGGCTGGCCGACGCGGGTGATCGCCTTGATCGTCTGGCCGGTCTTGAGCCGGCCGGATTCGACGCGGCCGGTCAGGATCCGGCCGATGAACGGATCGGCGCCGAGCGTGGTGGCGAGCATCGTGAAATCCTCGGCCGCGCGCTTCTGCTGGCGCGGGGGCGGGACGTGACGGACGATCAGGTTGAAGAGCGCCGAGAGGTCCTTGCGGGGACCGTCGAGATCCTCATCGGCCCATCCGGCGCGGCCGGAGGCATAAAGATGAGGAAAATCAAGCTGATCCTCGTCGGCGTCGAGCGCGGCAAAGAGGTCGAACACCTCGTCGAGGGCGCGGTCGGGCTCGGCGTCGGGTTTGTCGACCTTGTTCAGGACGACGATCGGGCGGAGGCCGAGGGCGAGTGCCTTGGAGGTCACGAACTTGGTCTGCGGCATCGGCCCTTCGGCGGCATCGACGAGGAGAACGACGCCGTCGACCATCGACAGGATCCGCTCGACCTCGCCGCCGAAATCGGCGTGGCCCGGCGTGTCGACGATGTTGATCCGCGTGCCCTTCCACTCGACCGAGGTCGCCTTGGCGAGGATGGTGATCCCGCGCTCGCGCTCCAGGTCATTAGAATCCATGGCCCTTTCGGCGACGGCCTGGCCGGAGCGGAACGCCCCGGACTGCTTCAGGAGTTCGTCGACGAGCGTGGTCTTGCCGTGGTCGACATGGGCGATGATGGCGATGTTTCTCAGGTCCATGGGGGCCTTCCGTTGCGGGTTGCCGTGCCTCTATCGCGGCGGCGCGGCATTGGCCAGTGTTTCAGCGCGCGACGTGGCGATCTCACGATCCAGGGGGCCGGCGGCGGCCGGAAACGGGGGTGCACAACCTGTACACAACCCGTACACAACCTGTACACCGGCTGTGCGCCATACGGGCCGGAACCGGCTAATGCGGCGTCGTGCCGGAGAACAGGTGCAGCACCGCTACTCCCGCCATGATGAGGCCGATCCCGACCACCGCCGGCAGGTCGAGCCGCTGGCCGAAGGCGACGAGGCCGATGAGCGCGATCAGAACGATCCCGAGCCCTGACCAGATCGCGTATACCACGCCCACCGGCATCACCCTGAGCGCCAGCGACAGGAGCCAGAAGGCGAGGGCGTAGCTCACCACCACGGCGAGCGAGGGCCACGGCCGGGTGAATTGCTGGCTGGCCTGGAGGGCCGAGGTGCCGACGGTTTCGGCGATCACGGCGAGGATCAGGTAGAGATAGTGGAGGGGCATGGCCGGTCCGGAGCGGGAGGGTTCCGGAGGTGATACGACGGGCGGTCCGGTTTCGAAAGGCCCGGGGTTCCGGTCCGGCCGGTTTCGGACGCCGCCCCGGCCATCACGGCCGAGTGATCTTGCGGCGGCGCGGGTTCTGCGGAGGGCCTGCCTGTGCTAGTTTTTCGTGCATTCGGCCTTCTGGCCATTCGTTCCGTTGGTTTTGTCTCAGGATTTTTGCCCATGTTCATGCGTTTCCCGTTTCCGATTCCTCCCGGCTTCCTGCGCCCGGCACTCGAACACCGCTTCGCCAATCTGCTGGTCAGCCCGGCGGTGCAGGCGATCAGCTTTCGCTTCGGCCATGTCCATGTCCTGCCCGAGCATTTCCGGGCGGTGGCCGAGGGGCTGCGCGACGGGACGCTTTCGGTGACGTTCAACCCGGTGGCGCTGGCCGCCTCGGGGAGCCTTGCCGAATACGACAGCGGGCCCAACACGTTCAGCTTCCAGAGCGACCGGGTGCTCGAAAGTGCCCAGGGCCGGGCGACGGCGATTCACGAGGCAAGCCACGCGGTGGCCGATTTCCGGGTCGGCGATACGGCGATCCGGCACGAGGAGGGCGCGGCGCATATCTGCGAGGCCTGGTATCTGTTGAATATCGGCGAGAACCCGGCGGCGGCGCTTCCGGCCAATGTGGTCGCGGCGGCGACGGCGATGCGGAGCCGCGCGGCCTCGGGCGGCCGTCCGGTGCGCGCCACCGCGAGCGAGATCAACTCGGTGCGCCGGGACATGGCGAACCTGGGCTACGAGAACGCGTTCTACGACAATGACGGGTTCTAGCCTCCGGGCCATGCGCCGCGCCGGGTAGCCGCACGCGGCCCGTGCCGGCCGTCTGGCCCGGATCGGGCGGATTTGCCATAGTCGCCTTGTCTCAGCCGGGGGTGTGACGATGCCGGGACGGCTTTTCCTGACAAGTCCGGTCGGGCGGGTGGCGGCGGCGCTGGGCGTGGCCGAGCCCGGACCGGAGCCGCCGAGGCGCAATATCAAGCCCGGCGAGGAGGTGCTCGCCGTGGTCGCGGGGCCGCGGTTCCAGCGGATGCGCTGGGGGCTGATCCCCTCGGGGCGGGTCAATGCGCGCGGGCGCCCGGTGATGGAGACCATCGTCAACGCGCGGTCCGAGACCGTGTTCGAGAAATCCGCCTTCGAGGGCGTCGGGCGCTGCGTGGTGCCGGCGGATGGCTGGTACGAGTGGACCGGGACGCGCGGGCGCAAGACGGCCTGGGAAGTGCGCGGGGCGGAGGGCGATCTGCTCTGGTTCGCGGCGATCTGCGATCCCTGGCGGGCGCCGGGCGGGCGCGAGGTCTGGCAGGTGGCGGTGGTGACCTGCGCGCCGAATGGCGATGTGCGGGAGATCCACGACCGGATGGGCGTGCTGCTCGCGCCCGGGGACGTTCGGGTCTGGCTGGAGGGCGAAGCGGAGGCGGCCGCCAGGCTGATGCGGAGCGCGCCGGACGGGTCGCTGGCGGTGGCGCCGGCGGAAGGGGTGAACTGGTCGGCGCCCTGATCGCCTTGCGATTGCGTTTGTCCGGGAAGCGGCATACGCTGCGCTGCAGCAGAAGAGGGGCGGCTTGCATGGGCCAGGTCATCACCATCGCGCAGCAGAAGGGCGGTTCGGGCAAGACCACGCTCGCGGTCAACCTCGCTGTGGCGTTTCAGAGGGCCGGCAAATCGGTGGCGCTGCTCGACACCGACCCGCAGGGTTCGCTCGGGCGCTGGTTCATGACGCGGCGCGAGGCCGGCAATGGCGCGGGGCTGGAGTTTTCCACCGCCTCGGCCTGGGGCGTCTCCTACGAATGCGAGAAGCTCAGGAAGGCCCATGACGTGGTGATCGTCGACACGCCGCCCAAGGTCGATGCCGATCTGCGGCCGGCGCTGCGCGAGAGCGATCTGGTGATCGTGCCGGTTTCGGCCAGCCAGGTGGATGTCTGGGCGACCGAGAGCGTGCTCGACCTGGCGCGGCGCGAGCGGCGGCCGGTTTTGCTGGTCCTGAACCGGGCGAAGCCGGGGACGCGGGTTCTGGCCGAGGTGATCGGGGCGCTGGCCGAATTCGAGGTGCTGCAGGCCGCGACCATGATCGGCAATCGCGTGGCCTATGCCGAGACGCTGGGCCAGGGGAAGGGCGTTCTCGAGCGGGGCAAGGGCGCCTGGACCGCGGAGATGGGCGGGCTCATGGCCGATGTCGAGGCGGCGCTGGCGGCGGGTTAGGATGTCGCATCCCCCCCGGGGGGAGGGCGGACTTTCCTGGGGGAGGGCGGCCCCGGAGGGCGCCCTCGCGAGGCCGGTTTACTCGGCTTTCAGGTTGACGGCGCTCTGGCGTCCGTCGCGGCCGGATTCCAGATCGAAGCTCACCTTCTGGTTGTCGGCGAGGCCCGTCAGCCCCGACCGCTGCACGGCCGAGATATGGACGAAAACGTCCTTGCCGCCCGAATCGGGAGCGATGAAGCCGAAGCCCTTGGTGGTGTTGAACCATTTCACGGTGCCAGTGGCCATTACCGTGTCTCCTAGTCTTATTCGCTGCCCGCACCATGCGGCAGCCCGGCATCGTCAGTGCAGATCGAGAGCGCTGTTCGCCGGGTAGGAGAAGCAGGGGATCGATAGGGTAACGTAGCGGGCCGGATATGACAGAATCGGGCGATTCTGTAAAATGAAATTCGTGCGAAAGGCGAGACGGGGCCCCCGCGTAATCGGGAGCCCCGCCTGGCCGGACGCCGTTGGGGGACAGGGGCGCCGGCCGTCTCTGACGCCGGGAACGGGCGGTCAGACTCCGCCGGACGCGGCCGCAGCCAGGAGAGCCTGCGTCTCACGACCGTGGGAGGAGAATATGAAGGCGCCGCCCGTCGCTCGCGGGGCCGATGCGGGGGCAAAGGATACCGAAACCTTCCCGGCCGGGCTCCAGGACTGCGGCGTCCCGCAACCGGCGAGAACGGCGGAAGCCACGGTGATGGCGATCATGTGTTGTCGGGGCATTCGTCCCCCCCTTCTTGCCCGGACCGCGGGCTCGCACCGGTGAGATGGGGGCCGGCGCGCGATGTTCAACGCCGGCCGGCGCGAGAACCGCTCACTTGTTTGTGCGCCGGCGCACAGGCCTTTCGCGCGGCGAAAAAATCCGGGCGGAGATTGTCGCAAGCCCCGGCGGATCCTATACCGGCGGTCATGCAGTTCCTGGCGATCTCGGGCAGTGCGCGGCGGCTGTCGACCAATACGGCGATGCTTCGCGCGATCTCGGAAATCGCGGAGGGCGACCATGCGGTCGGGGTCTTCGACGCGATCGGCGATCTGCCGGTCTTCTCGCCCGATCTGGAGGCGCCGCCATTGCCGGTGGCGGTTCAGGATTTCGCCGACCGGGTCCGTTGCAGCGACGGGCTGATCATCGCGAGCCCGGAATATGTCAGGGCGATTCCGGGCGGTCTGAAGAACGCGATCGACTGGCTCGTCTCGCGCGACGAGATCATCGAGAAGCCGATCGCGCTGATGCATGCCTCGCATCGCGGCGACGACATGCTTGCGCAGCTTCGCATCGTGCTCGCCACGGTCAGCACGCGGTTCTCCGGGGACCTGTTTCTTCGGTTCGACCTCATGAAACGGTCGCCCGCCGAGATTGCCGACCATCTGAACCAGCCCGCGAACCGCGGGGCCGTTGCCGGATTCCTGCAGGGGTTCGCGGCGTTCTGCAGCCGATAACGCGGGTGCGGGGCGCCTGCACGAAAAAGGGCCCCGCGCGCGCAGGGCCCTTTTCGTCTGTGCCGTGCCGGTCGCGCGGTCAGGCGGCGACGAGGCCCATCTGCTCGAGCTTCAGAAGCACCTGGTGGGCGCAATGGTCCACCTCGACATCCTTGGTGTCGAGCCGGAGCTCGGGAGCCTCGGGCACGTCATAGGGGTCGGAGATCCCGGTGAATTCCTTGATCTTGCCCTCGCGGGCGAGCTTGTAGAGCCCCTTGCGGTCGCGCTTCTCGCATTCCTCGATCGAGGTCGACACATGGACCTCGACGAAGGCGCCATAGGCCTCGATCTCCTCGCGCACCGCGCGGCGGGTGGTCGCGTAGGGCGCGATCGGCGCGCAGATCGCGATGCCGCCGTTCTTGGTGATCTCGGACGCGACATAGCCGATGCGGCGAATGTTCAGGTCGCGGTGCTCCTTGGAGAAGCCGAGCTCGGAGGAGAGGTTCTTTCGCACGATGTCGCCGTCGAGCAGCGTCACCGGGCGGCCGCCCATCTCCATCAGCTTGACGAGAAGCGCGTTGGCGATGGTCGATTTGCCGGAGCCGGAGAAGCCGGTGAAGAACACCGTGAAGCCCTGCTGCGAGCGGGGCGGGTAGCGGCGGCGGAGTTCGCCCACCACTTCCTTGAAAGAGAACCATTCGGGGATCTCGAGCCCCTCGCGCAGCCGGCGGCGCAGCTCGGTGCCCGAGATGTTCAGGATCGTGACCTTGTCCTTGTCGGCGATCTCGTCATTCGGCTCGTACTGGGCGCGTTCCTGCACGTAGACCATGTGCTTGAAGTCGACCATCTCGATGCCGATTTCCGCCTCGTGCTCGCGGAACAGCTCCTGCGCGTCGTAGGGGCCGTAGAAATCCTCGCCCTTCGAGTTGGCGCCGGGGCCGGCATGGTCGCGGCCGACGATCATGTGGGTGCAACCGTGGTTCTTGCGGATCAGGCCGTGCCAGACCGCCTCGCGGGGGCCCGCCATGCGCATGGCGAGGTTCAGGAGCGACATGGTGGTGGTGGCGGCCGGGTACTTGTCGAGCACCGCCTCGTAGCAGCGGACGCGGGTGAAGTGGTCCACGTCGCCGGGCTTGGTCATGCCGACGACGGGATGGATCAGGAGGTTGGCCTGGGCTTCCTTGGCGGCGCGGAAGGTGAGTTCCTGGTGTGCGCGGTGCAGCGGGTTCCGGGTCTGGAACGCGACGATGCGGCGCCAGCCGAGCTTGCGGAAATAGGCGCGCAGTTCGTTCGGCGTGTCGCGGCGCATCTTGAAGTCGTAATGCACGGGCTGCTGGATGCCGGTCACCGGGCCGCCGAGATAGACCGGGCCGGCGGTGTTGTGCAGGTAGTTCACCGCCGGGTGCGCGCTGTCGTCGGCGCCGAACACCTTTTCCGCTTCGCGGGCCTTGTTCGGGACCCATTTGTCGGTCACCGACATGATTGCGAGGATCACGCCCTCGGCATCGCGGAGCGCGATGTCCTGGCCGGGCTCGATGCCCTCGGCGAACTTCTCGGAGATGTCGAGCGTGATCGGGATCGGCCAGAGCGCGCCGTCGGCGGTGCGCATGTTCTCGACCACCGAATCGTAATCGGCCTCGGTCAGGAACCCTTTCAACGGGTGGAAGCCGCCATTCATCAACAGTTCGAGGTCGCAGACCTGGCGCGGCGTCAGATCCCAGGACGGCAGTTCGGCGGCCTCGGCCTTGAGTTTCTGGGCGCTCTCGTAGGAGACGTAGAGTTCGGGAATGGGTGCGAGGTTCGGAAGCTGCATTTTTGGCGGCCTGGGCTTATGTCTGAAATTCGGTTCGGGGCGCTCAAATCACCTTGGTGCCCAAGTTGCAAGGTGGCGTTCTGCGCTGCAGCACGTGCGGGTGGCCAGAAGGCGACAGAACCGGCGGCCGGATCGGGTTTGTCGCGAAAGTCTGGCGGTTTCCGGCTCGCGCCGCGCCCTGCTGCCGCTATAGTGGCGGCAAGGAGCCTGTTCGAGGGAGGAGCAGAGTGGAGCGGTATTCGTTCTTCGCCGGCTGCGCGGGGCTGGGCGTGGTCTCGCTCTTGCTGGCATTCTGGACCCCCTGGTTCCTGTTTGCGGCCGGGCTGTTCCTTCTGCTGACGCTGGTCGGGATCTACGACGTCACGCAGAAGCGGCATTCGATCCTGAGGAACTATCCGATCCTCGGCCATATGCGGTTTCTCTTCGAGGGGATCCGGCCCGAGATCCGGCAATACCTGATCGAGAGCGACCAGGACGAGGAGCCGTTCTCGCGCGAGATCCGGAGCCTGGTCTACCAGCGCGCCAAGGGCGTGGAGGACAAGCGCCCCTTCGGCACCACCCAGCGGGTCTATGACCCGGGCTATGCCTGGCTGACCCATTCCATCGCGCCGAAACATCTCGAACCGGGCGATTTCCGGGTCCGGATCGGCAATGACCAGTGCCGCCAGCCCTACAGCGCCTCGCTCTACAACATCTCGGCGATGAGCTTCGGCTCCCTGTCGGCGAACGCGATCCTGGCGCTCAACACGGGCGCGGCGAAGGGTGGGTTCGCGCATGATACCGGCGAGGGCGGGATCAGCCGCTATCACCGGCAGGGCGGCGGCGACGTGATCTGGGAGATCGGCTCGGGCTATTTCGGCTGCCGCGGCGCGGATGGCGGGTTCGACCTCGAGCGCTTTCGCGAGACGGCCGCCGACCCGCAGATCAAGATGATCGAGCTGAAGCTCAGCCAGGGCGCCAAGCCCGGCCATGGCGGCGTGCTGCCGGCCGCGAAGATCACGCCCGAGATCGCCGAGGCGCGCGGTGTGCCGATGGGGGTCGACTGCGTGTCGCCGGCCGCGCATTCGGCGTTCTCGACGCCGATCGGGATGATGGAATTCCTCGCCACCCTCCGCGAGGGCTCGGACGGCAAGCCGGTGGGGTTCAAGCTCTGCATCGGCCACCGGCGGGAATTCATGTGCATCGTCAAGGCGATGCTCGAGACCGGCGTCACCCCGGATTTCATCGTGGTCGATGGCAAGGAGGGCGGCACCGGCGCGGCGCCGCTCGAATTCGCCAACCATGTGGGGATGCCGCTGGTCGAGGGGCTGGGCTTTGTCCACAACACGCTCCGCGGCGCGGGGCTGCGCGACCAAGTGAAGATCGGCGCCGCCGGCAAGCTGGTGACGGCCTTCGACATCGCGCATGCCTTCGCGCTGGGGGCCGACTGGGCGAACTCCGCGCGGGGTTTCATGTTCGCGGTGGGCTGCATCCAGGCGCAGGCCTGCCACACCAATCACTGCCCGGTCGGCGTGGCGACGCAGGACAAGCTCCGGATGCGGGCGCTCGATGTGACCGACAAGTCGGAGCGGGTCGCGAACTTTCACCGCAACACCATGAAGGCACTGGCGGAAATGGCCGGGGCGGCGGGGCTCGACGATCCGTCGGGCTTCATGCCCTACCATTTCATGCAGCGCGCGAATTCCGGCGAAATGGTCGAGGGCGACGAAGCCTTCGCCTATCTCCCCGAGGGGTTCTTGCTCCGGGGCGAGGAGGTGAAGGGCGGTCATCTGGCGCGCTGGAACCGCGCCGATGCGGCGTCTTTCGCGCGAAAGCGGCCGGGAACCGGGCTCCCCTAAACCAATTCTTCACCGCGTGTCGCCTATCCCTCCCCATCGGCGGGGAAGTGCCGGAGCGGAGCTGGAGCCATGCGTTTGATTTCCGAGACTGAGCCGCGGCCCGTGCAGTCGGAGACGGTTGGATGCAGGTAATGGCGATCGATCGGGTCCGTCGTGTGCTGATCGTGGACGATTCCCGCACGATCCGCGCGCTCTTGCGCCACACGCTCGACGAGGATCCGCGCCTGCGCGTGGTGGGCGAGGCCGGCGATCCCTACGAGGCGCGCGAGCTGATCAAGCGGCTCGATCCCGACGTGCTGACCCTCGATGTCGAGATGCCGAAGATGAGCGGCCTCGAATTCCTCGAGCGGCTGATGCGGCTACGGCCGATGCCGGTGGTGATGGTCTCGACCCGGACCCAGGAAAACAGCTCCGATGCCGTGCGCGCGCTTTCGATCGGCGCGGTGGAGTGCGTCGATGTGCGGCGCATCCAGGGCGACCCGGCGCAGCGCGCCCGCCTCGCCGATGCCCTGTTCTGCGCCGCCAACGCCCATGTGCAGATGCGCGCCGAAACCGTGGTGACGCCACGCCTGGCCACCGATCCGCCGTTCCGCTGGAACGGCAAGGTGGTACTGATCGGCTCCTCAACCGGCGGGGTCGACGCGCTGGAACGCGTGCTCGCGAATTTTCCGGCCGACTGCCCGCCCACCGTCATCGCCCAGCACATGCCGAAGAGTTTCCTCACGAGCTTCGCCGAGCGCCTGAACGACCAGGTCGCGCCCAGCGTCTCGCTGGCGGCCGACAAGACGGAACTGCGCCAGGGCATGGTCCTGCTCGGGCCCGGCGGCGACCGGCATGTGCTGATCGACCGGAATGTCGCCACCCGCGTGCGGCTCGAACCGTCGGAGGAAAGCGATCTTTACGTCCCCTCGGTGAACCGGCTCTTCGCCTCGGCGCTGCCGCATGCCAAGCGCTGCCTGGGCGTGATCCTGACGGGCATGGGCTCGGACGGGGCCGAGCCGATGGCCGCCCTGCGCGGTGCCGGCGCGATGACGCTGGGCCAGCGTGGCGACACCTGCGTGGTCGACGGCATGCCGCGGGCGGCGCGGGCGGCCGGCGCCATCGCGGAGGAGGTCGCGCTCGACCGGATGGGCGCGACGATCCTGCGGCATACCTCGAAGGAGCAGACCAGATGACCCGGCTGAACGCGGTGACGACGACGATCTACATCGCGCAGGGCGAGCACGCGATCGGCGACCGGCCGGAGCACGTCATCTCGACGATCCTCGGCTCCTGCGTGGCCGTCTGCCTGTGGGACCGGGTGCGCCGTATCGGCGGCATGAACCATATCCTGCTGCCCGAAAGCGCGCGCACCGACATGCTCACCCGCAGCGTCGGCGCGGGCGCCATGGAGGCACTGATCAACGCGATGCTGAAGGTCGGCGCGATGAAGTCGGATTTCGACGCCAAGGTGTTCGGCGGCGCCGCGGTGGTCGCGGGGCTTTCGGATATCGGCGAGCGCAACGGCTCCTTCGCGCTCGACTATCTCGCGACCGAGCGGATCCCGGTGATCTCGCAGAGCCTCGGCGGCACCCAGGCGCGCCGGATCCGGTTCTGGCCGGAATCGGGCCGCGTCAGCCAGAAGCTTGTGGTGTCTTCCGAGGCGCCGGCGCCCGTCGCTGCCAAACCGGCGGCCAACGATCTGGAACTGCTCTAGCAGGCTGCTGAAGAAGTCAGGGCGTGGGAACGGTTTTCTGTTTTCGCAGTGACGGCTGTCAGGTGATCTGCCGACGACGTGGACGGACTGGCCGCTGTTGGTGTCACCGTCATGCCCCGAGCAGCCG
>QWDA01000004.1 GCA_003605175.1 Paracoccaceae bacterium
CCCGAGGGGATCAGCCCCCAGCGCATCCGCTGGAACCGCGGCCCCGCGACCACGGCGAGCACCTCCTCGCCGGGCTTGATATTGCGCCTCGGCGGCTCCGGTCCGGGCTCGGCCAGCCCCGCGCCGGCCTTGCCCGGCGGTTCGGGCGCGGGCTGGTGCTGCGGCTCGACCAGGCGCTCGGGGTCGAGCCCGAGCCGATCTCGCCGGCGCAGCCCGAGATTCCCTTCGCGGTGCGACTCACGCTGCCGGAACCGATCGGGCTGGAAGCCGACATCCTCGCGGCGATCGACCGGCTGCTGCCGCGCCTCGAGGCGCTGCTCGCGGCGAAGGGGCGCGGCGCGCGCCGCGTGCGGCTCGACTGCTTCCGCTCCGATCGCGGCGTGCAGCGGACCGAGATCGGGCTCGCGCAGGCCACGGCCCGCCCCGACCAGATCCGCCCGCTCCTGGCGATGCGGCTGGGCGGGATCGACGCGGGGTTCGGGATCGACCGGGTGCGGATCGAGGCGGTGGTGACCGAGCCGGTGCAGCCGCGCCAGCACCGGAGCCGGCTCGGCGCCGGGCCGCAGGCGGCCGGGAACCCGGACCGGGCGCTCCTGATCGGGCGGCTCGGCGCGCGGATCGGGATGGAGGCGATCACGCGGCAGTATCCGGGCGACAGCCATATCCCCGAGAAGGCGGTGATCCCGATGGCGGCGGCCTGGTCCGAGCCGGCGCATGACTGGCCCGCCCCGCCGGTGCCGCGCCCGGTGCTGATGTGGCGGCCCGAGCCGGTCACCGCGGAAGACACCCCGAGCCTGCCCGCCGGTTTCCGCTGGCGGCGGCGCGATTTCGAGGTGCTGGAGGCGGTCGGGCCGGAACGGATCGCGCCGGAATGGTGGCTCGACATGCCCGAATGGCGCAGCGGGGTGCGCGATTACTGGCGCGTGACGACGGCCGGGGGCGAGCGGCTCTGGCTGTACTACGCCCATGGCGGGACGATGTCGTCGGGCTGGTTCTGCCAGGGGGCCTTCGCGTGATCTCGGCCGCCGATCAGCGCGGCATCGGGTTCGTGGCGCGCGCATAGGGCCGCCAGTCGGTGATCTCGGGATAGTGCATCGCCCGCCATTTCCGCACGCGGGGGTTCATGATGCGGCGCCAGAGCGGCGGGATCATCGCGGCGGCGGTCATCAGCGGATAGCCGTATGGCAGTTGCGGCGCCGCGCCGGGATCGCCGCCTTGCAGGAGCGGGAACGGGCGCGCCGGCTTGATGTGGTGGTCGGAATGGCGCTGGAGATTGATCAGGAGCCGGTTCGTCGCCTTGTGCGTCGCGTCCCAGGAATGATGCGGCTGGACCGGTTCGTAGCGCCCGTCGCCCAGATGTTTCCGGGTCAGCCCGTAATGCTCGACATAATTGACGAGTTCGAGCTGCCAGACCGCCACCGACGCCTGGTAGAGGAACAGGCCGAGCCCCGCCCAGCCGCCGGCCATCATCGCGGCGAGCAGGAACAGCGCCTGCAGCCCCCAGTAGCGCCAGAACGGGTTGGCGCGGTCCCACCAGGGCAGACCCTTGCGGGCAAGCCGCGCCTTCTCCGTGCGCCAGGCCGAGAGGAAGGATTGCCGCAGGACCCGGGCGTAGAAACGCGGAAAGCCCTCGGAATAGCGCGCGGTCACCGCGTCGCGCGGGGTGCCGACATGGGCGTGGTGGACATGGAGATGCTCGCTCCGGAAATGGCTGTACATCACCATCGCCATCAGAACGTCGCCAAGCCAGCGCTCGAAGCGGCCGGGGCGGTGCATGAGCTCATGCGCATAGGTGATGCCGACGGTGCCGGTCAGGACGCCGACCCCGAAGAACAGGCCGATCTCCTCGATCACCGAAAGATGCGCGGCGCGCGGCGCGTAGGCGAGGAGGCCGAAGAGCAGCACCACCTGCACGAAGGGCCAGACCCGCGTCCCGAGACGGTGCCAGAACAGCGCGGTCTCGGGCGTGTCGGGCGGGAGGTTGTCGCGGTCATGACCGAAGAGCACGTCGAGCCCGGAGAACAGGAACCAGGTCGCCCCGGGAATCGCAAGGATCCACCAGCCGCCCGCGAGGGCGACGGCCAGCGTCAGCGGCACCAGCGCGAAGGCACCCCAGAAGGGCAGCGCATGGGCAAGCGAGGGGCGGAGTTCAGCCATGGCGGGAGCTTATGCGAGGCCGGGCGCGCGCTCAATCGCCGCCGAGATGCGATGCGGCGAGATCGTAGGCCTTTCGCATCACCGTGGGCAGCGCGGCGGGACGGAAGGCGTCGCGCGGGACGAAGCGGCCGCGCGCGGGTTCGGAACCGTCCGGAAGCTGCGCGGCGCGGACCGCGAGGCGCAGGTGGAAATGGGTGAAGGTATGGCGCACCTCGGCGCCGATCTCCTGCCAGTCGCCCGGCGCGGGCGGTTTCGCAACCGGCGCTTCGCCCCAGTCCGACCCGGGCCAGCCCAGCATGCCGCCGAGCAGCCCCGAGGGTTCGCGGGTTTCGAGAAGCCAGGCGCCATCGGCGCGGCGGCCGACATAGACCACGCCGAGACGCACCGGCTTGGCGGGCTTCGGGCTCTTGCGCGGCAGCTCGCCGGCGATGCCGAGGCGGCGGGAAGCGCAGGGGACGGACCAGGGACAGATGCCGCAAGCCGGCGATCGTGGGGTGCAGATCGTCGCGCCAAGATCCATCACCGCCTGCGCGTAGTCGCCGGGCCGCCCGGCCGGCGTCAGCGCGGCGGCATGGGCGGTGAGTTCGGGTTTCGCGGCGGGAAGCGGCGTCTCGACGGCGTGGAGCCGGGCCATGACACGCTCGACATTGCCGTCGACCACCGTTTCGGCCCGGTCGAAGGCGATCGCGGCGATGGCGGCCGAAGTATAGGGCCCTATGCCGGGGAGCTTCTGCAACGCATCGCGCGTGTCCGGAAACCGCCCGGCATGATCCGACACCACGGCACGGGCGCATTTCAGGAGGTTCCGCGCGCGGGCGTAGTAGCCGAGCCCCGCCCACTCCGCCATGACCGCGTCGTCCGGGGCAGCCGCCAGCGCGGCGATGTCGGGCCAGAGCGTGGTGAAGCGGTGGAAGTAATCCTTCACCGCCGCGACGGTGGTTTGCTGCAACATGACCTCCGAGAGCCAGACCCGGTACGGGTCGGGGCGGATTCCGGCGCGCCGCTCCGCGGGGCTCACGCGCCAGGGGAGCGCACGGGCGTTCCTGTCGTACCAGTCGAGGAGGATCGCCGCTGCCCCCGCATCGTCACGCATTCTTTATCCCCACCGTCAGCTTTGATATGGCGCGACAAGCCGCCCTCCCTAGAATAGGTGAGGGATCGGAGAAGGACAGATGGCGCGCAAGATCGGCAACGGAAAAGGCTTCAGACGCACCGGATCGCTCCTGGCGCGGCAGATGCGCGAGGCCGGCGAGTCGCGGGGCTTTGCCGTGTCGCGCGTCCTGACCCATTGGGCCGAGATCGCCGGGCCCGACCTCGCCGCGACGACCCGCCCGGTCGATGTGCGCTACGGGCGGCAGGGGCTTGGTGCCACCCTGACGGTGCTGACGACCGGCGCGCATGCGCCCCTCGTCGAGATGCAGAAGGAGCGGCTGCGCGAGCGGGTGAATGCCTGCTACGGCTACGCGGCGATCTCCCGGATCCGGGTGACGCAGACCGCCGCGACCGGCTTTGCCGAGGGCCGCGTGGACTTCGCGCCCGCCCCGAAATCCTCCCGGACCGGCCCCGCCGCCCCGGCCCGCGCGGAGGCGCGGGAAATGGCCGCGTCGGTGGGCGATGACGGGCTTCGGCTTGCGCTGGCCGAGCTGGGGGCCAATATCCTCACGAAATCGGAAAAGCTGAAAGGCAAAGCATGAACCGTGTTCTTATCGCCGCCACCCTGGGCCTCGCCGGACTGGTCGGCGCCGCCCTGTGGATGGCGCAACCCTCCAGCACATCGCAGCTCGCGCTGCCGGGCGCCGCCCTGGCGCAGGGCGCGGGCGATGTCGACACCTCGATCGTCGAGGAAATGAGCCTCGGCGATCCCGACGCCCCGGTGACGGTGATCGAATACGCCTCGTTCACCTGCCCGCATTGCCGGCATTTCCACGAGACCGTCTTCAGCGATCTCAAGGCCGATTACATCGACACCGGCAAGGTGCACTTCATCTATCGCGAGGTCTATTTCGACCGGTTCGGGCTCTGGGCCGGGATGCTGGCGCGCTGCGGCGGCAAGGATCGCTATTTCGGCTTCGCCGATGCGCTCTATCGCGGGCAGAAGGACTGGACCGAGGGCGGCGACCCGGCGGGAATCGCGGCCAACCTGCGCAAGCTCGGGCGGACCGCGGGCCTGACCGAGGATCAGGTGGAAGCCTGCCTGTCCGACCAGAAGATGGCCGAGGCGCTTGTCGCGAGCTTCGAGAAGAACACCAAGGCCGACGGGATCGACTCGACCCCGTCCTTCATCATCGACGGGACCAAGTATTCCAACATGAACTATGACGAGTTCCGCAAGGTGCTCGACGCCGAGCTGGACGGGTAGGCCCCGAGCGCGGCTTCGAGCAGCGCGTCGAGCTTCTCCGGCGCGTCGAAGCGAAGCCGCACCGGCAGCGTGACGACCTTCTGACGAAAGGACGCCGGCAGACGCACGGCGTCCTTTTCCGTTGTGACGAGCTGCGCGCCGCGGAGCTTCGCCTCGCCCTCGAGCCTGGTCATCAGCGCTTGCGTCAGCGGCTGGTGATCACCCAGCGGCACCGCGCGGAGGATCTCGGCGCCGAGCGCGTCGAGTGTGCCGAAGAACTTCTCCGGCCGGCCGATCCCGGCAAAGGCCAGCACCCGAAGGCCGCGCCAGCGCAGGCCGGTGGGCAAGGGCTCGAGCGCGGCTGGCAGGCGCGGACAGGCGATCGCCCTGCCCCAGCGCCGGACGAATTCCGACTGGGCCTCCGGCGCGCCGATGCTCACGAGCGCCGAGGCGCGTTTCAGGCCGACCGCCACGGGTTCCCGCAACGGGCCCGCGGGGATCACGCGGCCATTGCCGAACCCGACCGCGGCATCGACCACGACAAGCGACAGGGCCCTCGGCACCGACGGATCCTGGAACCCGTCGTCGAACAGGATCACATCCGCCCCCTCCGCTTCGGCCGCCCTGACCCCAGCCGCCCGGTCACGCGCGACCCAGACCGGCGCGAAGGCGGCGAGGAGGAGCGGTTCGTCGCCGACATCTTCCGCCGAATGGCGCGCCGGATCGACCCGCTCGGGCCCGGCGATGCGCCCGCCATAGCCCCGCGACACGATCGCCGGGCGGCGCCCCCTGGCAATCAGCCGTTCGACCAGGGCGATCACGGTGGGCGTCTTGCCGGTGCCGCCGGCATTGATGTTGCCGACGCAGATCACCGGCACGGTCGGAACGCAGGCCGGTGCCCGACGGAGCCGGGCGCGCGTGCCGGCGGCATAGAGACCGGCCAGCGGTGCCAGGAGCCGGGCCTGCCAGGGCACGCGCTCGGTGGCTGGATACCAGAAGCCCGGCGCCTTCATGGGCGTCCCCCGTTCAGCAGAACCGCCACGGCGGCCGCCGCGCGCTCCGCGGATTCGACGCCGCGCGAGATGATGTCCCAGGCCCGGCCGGCCAGCGCGGCAGCCCGGTCCGGCGCGAGAAGATCGGCCACCGCCTCCGTCAGATCCGCGGCATCGGCCACCGGCCGCGTGGCCCCCTCCGCGGCGAGGCGGAGAAGCTGCGGCGGGCCGTTTGCGGCAATGGCGCCGTGAATGACAGCCGATCCCAGCGCCGCGGGTTGCACCGGATCGGGAAAGGTCTGCCCGGTGAGCGTGCCCCCGAGATAGGTGAGCGGCGCGAGGCGGTACCAGAGCCCCTCCTCCTCGGCGGCGTCGGCGATGTAGACCTGCACGTTCGGACCGGGCTCCTCCGCGTTCTCGCGCCGCGCCGTCACCCAGCCGGCATTCTCGAAGAATTCTTCGGCCTCCGCCCCTTTCGCCGGATCGGCGGGCGCGACGACGAGCAGCAGCCGGTGCGATTGCCGGTTGGCGGCCCGGAACGCCGACTCGACAGCAGTGTATTCCGCCTCGGGCAGCGCGGTCGCCAGCAGGACCGGGCGGGTGGAGAGAAGCCTGCCGAGATACGCGCGCTCGCCCTCGTCGCAGGGCAGCGCCGGCGGCATCGCCTCGAGCGATCCGACAACGTCGATGCTTTCCCGTGGCGCGCCCTTGCGCACGAACTGCTCGGCGTCCTCCTCGGCAACGGCGAAGATCCGGTCGAAGGCACGAAGACGCGCGCCGAGCCGGAAGTCCAGCAGCCGCTCGCCGATACGGCTGCGCTCGCGGAAGCTGGCATTCGCGAGGGCGAGGGGGATGCCCCGCTGCTTGCAGGCCGCGATCGCGGACGGGAAGAGATCGGAGCCGGTCAGCACCACGGCGTCCGGCCTCTGCTCGTCGAGGAACCGGTCGACGCTCTGGGGCAGATCATAGGGTTTCGGCAGTCGGAGAACGCAATCCGGCACGGTCTCCGGAATCTGCACGAGCCGACCTCCGGTCACCAGGACGGCAAGCTCGGGAATCCGGTCGCCGAGATGGCCAAGCATCTCCAGCATCCCGGCGACCTCGCCGGGCTCGCCGATATTGCACCAGAGCCGCGCGGCGCTCACATCCCGCGCCCGGCCTGACCGGCGCGCAGGGCGGCGCGGCTGCGCAAGTTCGTGGTGTCGGATCGGGTCATCTGCGCCTCCGTGATTGCCCGGCACCCTAAGGAATCGGCCCCGCCGGTCAAGCTGCACACGATCCGGAAGCGGCCGGTGGATCTCACCCCGTCACGCTCCCGTGTCCGCTGTTTCAAGATCTGCGGCGATCGCGGGGGGTGCACAATAATCTGTGCACATGCGCACCAATATCCCGCCAAAATCACGCTTCCGTGCGTTGAACTGGGGGGCATTCGACCACAGTTTCCCTGCATCGGAGGCAACAGCCACCGGACAGATCGAAACCCGGACCGAGGGTCCAAAAGACGACAAGGAACCATTGAAATGAAAACGCTTCTCATCGCCGCCGTTTCCGCCGCCGCATTGACCGCACCGGCCTTTGCCGACAGCGCCAGTTACGCGCGGCTGCACTTCGCCGAGTCCGACCAGGGCAACGGTGCCTTCCGTGTGGGCGAGCCGACTTCGACCGGCGACATCGCTTTCGCGATCAAGCATTTCGCCCAGGACAAATCCGGTGACGGCGCCGGCCGCTACCTGATCCCCGCGTCGGGCGATGCGACGCTTTCGACCTCGAACAGCGACACGGTCGCCCTCGCGCGTGCGGTGCTCGACACCGGCGAGCGCGGCGACAACTGAGCCCCTCCCCGATGGCCCGGGGTCCATCGCCCCGGCCGGACAAAGGCTCCCCGATCCATCGGGGAGCCTTTTTCGTTGCGCGGCTTTCGCGCCACAGCTCGCGGCCGACCTGTCCCGGGCCTGTTCCCGGAACGGCGCCGGCACAGTAGAGACGCAAATCAATCGACGCCCATCAGCAGAAGGAGGGACACCGCATGACAGTTCACACACCCCTCCAGAGGGCGCGCAGCCACTCCTGACACCCGGCCTGAAAGGCCCGTCTCTTCGCGCGCCCGTTCGCGCCGAGTTCGCTCGGCCTCTCGAACGCTGACGAAAGACGAAGCCATGGGCACTCCCCTGTCCGGCGTCGCGGCGGAGCAGTATCCGCGCGTCGCAAGATTCTATACTCCCGAGACCTGGATCGAAGGCCGGTCGGAGGATCAACTCGACCACGTGGCCGGCTGGCCGGGCATCGCCCGGGTCGCGGCCTTTCCCGATCTGCATCCCGGTCGGCACGGCCCGGTCGGCGCCGCCTTTCTGGCCGACCGGCTCTACCCGCAACTCGTCGGGCCCGATATCGGCTGCGGCATGGCGCTGTTCCGGCTCTCGCTGCCACGGCGCAGGCTGAAGCTCGACAAGGCGGTGCGCCGTCTCTCGGCGCTCGACGAGCCGATGCCGGCCGGTGCGGCCGAGGAGGCTCTGGGCGCGGCGGATCTTGCCGGGATCTCCGGGACCGGGCTCGGCACGATCGGCGGCGGCAACCATTTCTGCGAGGTTCAGGAGGTGGTCGCGGCAGAGGATGCGGATCTCGCGACCGGCGATCTGTGCCTCCTCGTCCATTCCGGATCGCGCGCGCTGGGCGCCGGAATCTTCGCCCGGCTCGCAGCGCGCTGGGCGGAGGGGTTCGCGGAAGACAGCCCGGCGGGCCGCGACTACCTCGAACTGCATGACAGCGCGGTGCGCTGGGCCGCGCTCAATCGCCGGATGATCGCGCTGCGGGCCGCCGAAGCGCTGGGAGCGGATCTGGAGCCGATCTGCGACGCGCCGCACAACCTCGTCACCCGGGCCGGGGGCGGCTGGCTGCACCGGAAGGGGGCCGCGGCCCCGGAGGCAGGCCGCGCGCCGCTGGCAGGATCGCGCGACGACCTGAGCTTCCTCCTTGCGGCCGCGCCGGGCGCCGAGGCGCTCTGGTCGCTCTCGCACGGCGCGGGGCGGCGCTATGACAGGTCGGCGATGCACGGGCGGATCCGCAAGCACAGGTCCGGACTGGACGCGATGACGCGGAACCGGTTCGGCGGGCAGATCGTCTGCGCCGACCGCGATCTTCTGATCGAGGAGGCGGGCAGCGCCTACAAGCCCGTCACCCGTGTGGCGGAGGATCTCGAGGCGTTCGGTCTCGCCCGCCGCGCGGCGACACTCGCACCGCTCCTGACCTGGAAGACCGGAGCGCGGCGATGAGCGCCTCGCTTCTCGTGTCGAGCGGCAACGGGCCCGGCGAATGCCGGCAGGCCGTGGCCCATGTGCTCGACCGGCTCCGCGCGGACGCGGCCCGGGCGAATCTCGAGATCGACATCCGGGAGACACCGGGGCGCGACGGCCCGGCCTCGGCGGTCGTGGTGCTGACCGGCGAAGGCGCCGGGGCGCTCGCTGCCGCCTGGACCGGCCCGATCCTCTGGCGATGCCAGAGCGCCCTGCGGCCCGGGCACCGGCGCAAGAACTGGTTCGTCGAGCTGTTCCCGCTGCCCCGGTCCGGGCAGGCCGTCCGGATCCGGCCGGAGGAGGTCGCGATGCAGGCGATCCGCGCCGGCGGGCCGGGCGGCCAGCACCAGAACAAGACCTCTTCGGCGATCCGGGCACGATGGCAGGCGCCCGATGGACGGGTCTATCACTGCGTCGTCCGCGACAGCCGCTCGCAGCACCGCAACCGCAGCCTGGCGCTCGCACGGCTCGAGATCCTCGCGGCGCAGGACGCCGAGGCGCGGCGCCTCACCGAACGGTCCGAGGCGCGGCGCCGGCATCATGGGCTCCAGCGCGGGAGGCCGGTGAGGGTATTCGAGGGCCCGTCCTTTCGCGAAACCCGGAACTAGGCGCCGAGGAAATCGCCGAAGATCCGCGCGCCGTGTTCGGCCAGGTAGATCCGCAGCCAGGGCGTGTAGCGCTCGGGGCGCTGCTCCGCGTCCCGGGCGAGGGCCTGCAGATCGACCCAGGCGATATCCATGACCTCCGCCGGGTTGGGCACAACCGTCATTCCACCCGTCGCGGCCGCCAGGAAGAGATCGACCACCTCGTGCTCGACCATGCCGCCGCCCACCTCGGCGCGGTACTCGACCCGGCCGCACGGCACCGGATCGAGCCCGTCGATCCCCAGCTCCTCGCGCAGGCGGCGCAACGCGCAGGCGCGCGGGGCCTCGTTCCAGAGCGGATGCGTGCAGCAGCTATTCGCCCAAAGCCCCGGCGTATGGTATTTCGACAGCGCCCGGCGCTGGAGCAGCACCTCGCGCCCCCGCATCACGAACACCGAGACCGCCTGGTGCCGGAAACCGCGGCGATGCACCTCGAGCTTTTCGACGCCACGGAGGGCGCCGTCGATCCAGGCGGGAATCAGGTCGGTCATGGCAGTCCGTTCGGGCACCGTTGGCGGATTGGCGGGTCCCTCTTGGGCGATCCGGCGGCCGAGGGCAAGCTCCGGCCGGGCCCGATGCCGGGGCGGCGTCTCATACTGAAGGTGATATTGAATAACCGCCGGAATCCGTGTCTCAAGGGCGTGCCGTCCGCGCCGGGCGGCGGACGATCGAGGCGTGCGCCATGCCTTCGCCGCGCGGGCGTCGTAGATTTCGCAGATGGTTTTCAAGGGAGAGACCCAATGAGCAAAGCATCCATCCTCGCCTTCGCGGGAGCGTTGCTAGCCACACCGGCCTTCGCCGCTTCGCACGCCTCCGGCGACGCCGCCGAGGGCGAGAAGGAATTCCGCAAGTGCCAGAGCTGCCATGTCGTGAAGGACGACGCGGGCGAGACACTGGCCGGCAAGGGCACCTCCGGCCCGAATCTCTATGCCCTGCCGGGTCGCATCGCGGGCACGGTCGAAGGGTTCCGCTACAAGGATTCCATCGTCGGCGCCGGCGAGAAGGGCCTCGTCTGGAATGAGGAGGAGTTCGTGAAGTACCTCCAGGACCCGACCGGCTACCTGCGCGAGTATCTCGGCGACAGCAAGGCCCGCTCGGGCATGGCGTTCAAGCTGCGCGACGAAGCGGACGCGGCGAATATCTGGGCCTATCTCGTGTCGCTCTCGCCCGAGAACTGAGCTTTCCGAACCGGAACCGGGGCCGCGGGTGCGCCGGCGGCCCTTTTTCGTGCCCTCCGCCGGCAGGCGCGACGCGGGTCAGAGCGAAGCGAGCGCCATGCCCGCATCGGTGAGTGCGCTGCGGACGGCGCGAGCGATGGCGACGGCTTCCGGCGTGTCGCCGTGGCAGCAGATCGTGTCGATCCGTGCCGGGATGCGCTTGCCCGAGGCGGTGTGGATCGCGCCGTCTTCAACCATGGCGACCATGCGCCGCGCCGCTTCGTCCGGGTCGCGGATCATCGCGCCCGGCTTGCGGCGGTCGACCAGCGTGGCGTCGTCCTCATAGGCCCGGTCGGCGAAGATCTCGGCCGCCATGGCGCAGCCAAGCGCTTCGGCGGCGCGCTGTTGCGCGGTCCGGGCGATGACCATCACCACGATGTCGGGATCCACCGACAACGCGGCCTCGTAGGCCGTCCGCGCCATCGCCTCGTCCTCGGCACACATGTTGGCGAGCGCGCCGTGGAGCTTCAGGTGCCGGATCCTTCCGCCCGCCGCGCGGGCCATGCCCATCGCGGCCCCCACCTGGTAGCGCACCATGTTGCCGAGCGTCGCGCGCGGCATGTCGCGCCGGTCGCGACCGAAGCCCTGCAGGTCGGCAAAGCCCGGATGCGCGCCGAGGCCCACGCCCTTCTCCACCGCCAGCGCCATGGTCCTGGCCATCACGTCGGGATCGCCCGCGTGAAAGCCGCAGGCGATGTTGGCCGAGGTGATGATGTCCATCAGCGCGGCGTCGTCGCCCATTTTCCAGGGTCCGAAGCTCTCGCCCATATCGGCATTGAGGTCGATGGTCCTGGTCATTCGGTCTCTCCCGCCGTGGCGCCCGAGATCAACTGGTAGCCGAGCAGGTCAGGAATGTCCCGGGGGTCGCGCAGGAGCGGCTGCGTGGCGGCTTTCAGTGCCGCGAGTTGTTCTGCCTCGGAGCGCCAGGCGGCGCTTGCCGCCTCGCTTTTGAGGAAGGCGAAGCGGATCGGCGCGCCGGGCGCGGCCTGCGCGACGCGGGGCAGGTCCTCCGGGAACACCGTGCCGATCCTCGGATAGCCGCCGGTGGTCTGGCATTCGGGCAGCAGCACGAAGGGCGTGCCTTCGCCGGTCATCTGGATGTCGCCGGGCGCGATGATTTCCGACAGCACCGAGCGCGCGCCCTCGGTGCCGAAGGGCGCGCCTTCGAAGGCGAGGCGCACGCCCTGCCGGTTGCCGCGGGTGTCGCGGGTGAAAGCCGTGGCGGCGAAGCGGGCGCGCTCGGCCTCGGAGAACATCGCGGTCTGGCCGCCGGGGACGATGCGGACCTCGCCGCCATGGAACCGGTCGGGCACGGCGAGGCGCCGGGGCGCGGTGTCGGGGGCCGGGTCTTTCCCGAGCGGGAGCCTGTCGCCGGCGCCGAGGGGCCGGCCGATCCGGGCGGCGAGATGGGCGGAGCGGCTCTCCATCACCTTCTCGGTGGCGATACCGCCGGCGAAGGCGAGGTAGCCGTAGCTCCCCGCCTCGGCCGGTCCGATGGTGAGGTGCTCGCCCGGGGCGATCCGGTGGGTGGCGTTCCAGGGCAGCGGGCGCTTACCCAGCTTCGCGCGCATCGGCGCGCCGGTGAGCGCGATCCGGGTCGGTTCGGCGGCCTCGAACGTGCCGCCCATGCCGGCCATCTCGAGCACCGCCTGCCCCGGCGCGGCGTCCAACAGGGCGGCGGCTTCGAGGAGCGCCAGGCGGTCGGCGGCACCGCCGCGCGAGAGGCCAAGCGCGAGATAGCCCGGGCGGCCGAGATCCTGCACCGTGACCTGCGGACCGGCGGCGTGGACGAGGAGGGCACTCATGGCAGCGCCTCGCAGGTGGCGCCGGCCTCGGGTTCCCCGGCGAGCTCCTCGAACTCGGCGCGCTCCACGGCGCGGAACCGCATCTCGTCGCCGGGGCGGAGCGCGAACGGGTCGTCGGCCTCGGGGCGGAACGGCCGGAACGCGGTGCGGGCGATATGGGTCCAGCCGGTGGGCGAGGGGTTCGCGAAGAGCACGAGCTGCCGGATCGCGAGGACCAGCGCGCCTTCGGGGACCTGAATGAGGTCGGGCAGGCGCGGAATGCCCCAGCACGGCGGCAGTTCGCCCAGATAGGGCTGGCCGGGGGCGAAGCCGATGGCGAGAACCCGGACGGGCCGCGCGGTGAGGTCGCGAACCGCGTCCGCGGGGCTGAGACCGGCGGCCTCGGCTGCCTGGGCGAGCCCCGGCGCGTCCGCGCCGCCGAAGACGGCTGGAACCGTCCAGAGGCGGCGGTCGGGCGGCGGCGGCGCTGCGTGGAAATCCTCGCGTGCCAGACGGTCGCGCAGTTCCGCCGCGAGCGTCTCGAACCGGGTCGCGCCGGGGTCGTAGCGCAGGAAGACCGAGGCGAGCGCGGGGGCGCTTTCGGCCATGCCCGGCGGCGGCGCGGCGCGGAGCCCGGCATGGAAGGCGAGCGCGGCGCGGTTCGCCGCATCGCTCAGCCGGTCGGCGAAGCGGACCACGATGCCATCAACGCCCTGCGGCAGGATCACGGGGAAAGCGGGGTCGGCCATGGCCTCTCGCGCGTCGGGTCAGAACGCCTTGAAGGTGAGCGTGGTCAGGGTGCGCTCGATCCCTTCGATGTCGAGCAGGTTCTCGTTGATGAACTTGCCCACATCGGCGCCGTCCGGCGGGTAGAGCTTCAAAAGCAGGTCGTATTCGCCCGAAGTGGAGTAGAGCTCGGAATGCAGCTCGCGCAGCGCGATCTCGTCGGCCACCCGATAGGCGGTGCCGGGCTTGCAGCGGATCTGGACGAAGAGGGCGGACATGGGCGGCGCTCCTGGGCGGGGATTGGGGGAACGCTAGGCCAGCGGGGCGGGCGATGCAATCGGGCGCGGCCCGGGCTGGTCGCCCGGGCCAGTCTATCTCAAAGACTCGCGTCCAATGCCGCCAGAACCGCATCGCCCATCTCGGTCGTGGTCGCGGGCGTCACACCCTCGCGCTGCAACAGGTCCGGCGTGCGGACGCCCTGTTCCAGCACCGCGTTGACCGCGTTCTCGAGCCGCGTCGCCTCGTCGCCCTGGTCGAACGAATACCGCAACGCCATCGCGAAGCTGAGGATGCAGGCGCAGGGGTTGGCCTTGCCCTGCCCGGCGATGTCGGGCGCCGAGCCGTGCACCGGCTCGTAGAGCGCCTTCGGCCGGCCGTTCGCCATCGGCGCGCCGAGCGAGGCCGAGGGCAGCATCCCGAGCGAGCCGGTCAGCATCGCGGCGAGGTCCGACAGCATGTCGCCGAACAGGTTGTCGGTCACGATAACGTCGAACTGCTTGGGCCAGCGGGTGAGCTGCATCGCGCCGGCATCGGCATACATGTGGCTGAGCTCCACATCGGAATATTCCGCCGCGTGCACCTCGGTCACGACCTGCCGCCACAGGACGCCCGATTCCATCACGTTGGCCTTTTCCATCGAACAGACCCGGTTGCCGCGCTTCCGCGCCAGCTCGAAGGCCGAACGCGCGACCCGCGCGATCTCGCTCTCGGTGTAGCGCTGGGTGTTGATCCCGACGCGCTCGTTGCCTTCCTTCACGATCCCGCGCGGCTCGCCGAAATAGATGCCGCTGGTCAGCTCGCGGATGATCATGATGTCGAGCCCGGCGACCACCTCGCGCTTGAGCGAGGAGAAATCGGCCAGCGCGTCGAAACACTGGGCTGGGCGCAGGTTGGAATAGAGATCCATCTCCTTGCGGAGCCTGAGGAGCCCGCGCTCGGGCTTCACCGCGAAATCGAGCTCGTCGTATTTCGGCCCGCCCACGGCGCCGAGGAGCACCGCATCGACCTCCTGCGCGCGCGCCATCGTCGCGTCGGTCAAGGGCGTGCCGTGCGCGTCATAGGCGGCGCCGCCCACCAGGTCTTCCGACACGTCGAACTTCAGGCCGCGCTTGTCGCCGAACCAGTCGATGATGCGGCGGACCTCGGTCATGACCTCGGGGCCGATCCCGTCGCCGGGAAGGATCAGGATGGAAGGCGTGCTCATGGGCGGAGGTCCTGTCTTGAAACGTCCGGCCTCGCCTACCGGGTCGGGCGAAGGCGGTCAAGAAAGCGCGGGGCCGGCGCGGAACGGGGCATGCCCGCGACCGGCGATGGCCGCCGGTCCGGGCCCGGGGTCCGGGGTCGGGCGGATACTGCACAAATTTCGATGATTGATAAAAATGAGAAGAAATTGCATGATTACGCAGAGAACAAGGACCGGAAATGCTGGAAAAACTGGAAATGTTCATCGCGCTTGCCAATGCGCGGCATTTCGGGCGGGCGGCCAAGCAGCTCGGCATCAGCCAGCCGGCGCTGTCCTATTCGATCCGCCAGCTCGAGACCCAGCTCGGCGCGACGCTGATCTCGCGCGGCTCGCGCTTCGACGGGCTCACCGCCGAGGGCGAGGTGGCGCTGGTCCGCGCCCGGCAGATCGTCGACGAGGCCCGCGCGCTGAAGCGCGAGCTCAGCGCCATGCCGGCCGACGGCGCCTAGAACGGCCGAAACCCGCTCAGAACTCCCGCCAGAAGGCCGGGATCAGGAGCACCAGAACCGTCATCATCTCGAGCCGCCCGAGATACATCCCGATCGAGAGCGCGTATTTCGCCCAGTCGCCCAGAGGCGCGAAATTGCCCGCCGGCCCGATGATCGGCCCGACCCCGGGGCCGACATTCGCCACCGCCGTCAGCGCGCCGCTGATTGCGGTCAACGGGTCGAGCCCGAGCGCCGCCAGCACCCAGGCGAGCGTCGCGACGGTGCCGAAATAGAGCGCGAAGAACGCCGCCACGCCCGAGAACACATCCTCCTCGATCCGCCTTCCCTCGTAGCGCGCGACCACCGTCACATGCGGCGCGTAGAGCCGCCGCACCTCGCGCCCCACGGCGCGGAAGAACACCACCCAGCGCATCATCTTGGCACCGCCGGCGGTGGAGCCGGTACAGCCCCCCACCGCGGTCAACAGAAAGAACACCGTGGCCGCGAAAGGGCCCCAGCCGATATAGTCGTCTGTCGCGAACCCCGTCGTCGTCACCACCGAGGTCACGTTGAACAGCGAATGCCGGAACGCCTCCTCGAAGCCCCAGCCGCGGGTTTCCACCAGCCAGAAGGCCAGGATCGCCGAAACGCCGAGCACGAAGGCCAGCAGCATCCGCACCTGTTCGCTGCCGAACACCCCGCGCACGGCCATGCGGATGAACCAGGCGAAGGGCATCGCGCCGGCCAGCATGAAGACCGAGGCGGTGTAGTAGAGAAACGCGCTGTCGAAATGGCCGAACGAGGCGTCGTAGTTCGAGTAACCGCCGGTGGACAGCGTCGCCATCGCATGGGTCACCGCGTCGAAAGCCGACATGCCACCGAACCCGTAGAGCGCCGCGCAAAGCACCATCAGCCCGAAATAGACCAGGATCGTCGCCACCGCGAAGCGTGCCGCCGAGGCGAATTCCTTCTCGCCCTGCTCCGAGCTTTCGGTGCGGAAGAGCTGCATCCCGCCCACTTTCAGGATCGGCAGGAGCGCGACGCCGGTGACGATGAAGCCGATCCCGCCCATCGCCTCGAGCAGGGCCCGCCACATCAGGATGCCGCGCGGCGTGGTGTCGAGCCCGCTCATCACCGTGGAGCCGGTGGTGGTGAGCCCCGACATCGCCTCAAAGAACGCATCCGCCGGCGAGAGCTGCCAGAGCCAGAGCGGCAAGCCGCCCGCCAAGGCAGCGGTCATCCAGACGCTCGCCGTCATCACGAATCCGTCGCGCGGCCTCAGGCTCTGGCGATGCGTGTCGCTCACGGTGACCAGGAGCCCGCCGACCAGGCCGGTGATCAGCAGCGCCTCCTCGAATACCTCCGCGGTCGCGGGATACAGAAGCGCCATCAGCCCCATGAGGGCCGCGAAGGCCATCAGTGCCATTCCGTTGATCAGTAGGACGAACCGCATGACACGCCGAACAGGGAACCTCTCCCGCCCCGGCGGGATGCGGGCTTCGCAATGCCAGATGTTCCCGCGCACTGCCAGCGGATTTGCCCGGACCGGCCTCCCGGAGGCGGGGTTCCTCCTCTCCGCGACCTCGGCGCCGCCGGAAGCGGCCGACCCGGCCCGGCCCCTCCCCGGGCCGGCGTTCCGCTCAGCCCAGCACGTCCTTCAGCGCACCGGCGGTCGCTGCGACGATCTGGTCGGCCTCTGCGGGCGTGAGGCACAGGGGCGGCGCGAAGCCGAGGATGTCGCCCTGCGGCATCGCCCGGGCGATCACGCCACGCTTCGCCATCGCCGCGACCACGGCGCCGGCGACCTTGCCCGCCGGATCGTAGAACCCGCGGCCCGCCTTGTCCTCGACCAGTTCCACCGCGCAGAGCATCCCCTCGCCGCGCACCTCGCCCACATTCGCGTGCCCCCCCACCGCATCGGCCATCGCTTCGCGGAGATAGCGCCCGGTCTCGGCGGCATTGGCGACGAGGCCGAGGGAATCGACGAGCTTCAGGTTCGCCACCCCGGCCGCCGCGCCGATCGGATGCGCCGAATAGGTCCAGCCATGGCCGATCGCGCCGAATTCGTCGGTGCCCTGCTCCAGCACCTTCCAGACCTTCTCGCCGATGATCGAGCCCGAGAGCGGCGCATAGGCCGAGGTCAGCCCCTTGGCGATGGTGATGATGTCGGGCGTCATCCCGAGATGGTCCGAGCCGAACATCGAGCCGAGCCGCCCGAACCCGGTCACCACCTCGTCGGCGATCAGGAGGATGTCGTGCCGCGCCAGCACCTCCTGGATCGCCGCCCAGTAGCCCGCGGGCGGCGGCACGATGCCGCCGGTGCCCAGCACCGGCTCGCCGATGAAGGCGGCGATGGTGTCGGCCCCCTCGCGCGCGATCAGCGCCTCGAGATCGGCCACACATTGCGCGGTGAACTCGGCCTCGCTCTGGTCGATGTTCTCGCGCCGGTAGTAATACGGTGCCGTTGTGTGCAGCACCTGCGGGAACGGCAGGTCGAATTTCCTGTGGAACAGATGCAGGCCGGTGAGCGAGCCCGACATCAGCCCCGAGCCGTGATAGCCCCGGTCGCGGGCGATGATCTTCTTCTTCCCGGGCCGGCCGAGGATGTTGTTGTAATACCAGACCAGCTTCACGTTGGTCTCGTTCGCGTCCGAGCCGCCCAGCCCGAAATAGACCTTCGACATGCCCTTGGGCGCCCGGTCCATCACCATCTGCGCGAGCGTGATCGACGCCTCCGTCCCGTGGCCCACATAGGCGTGGTAATAGGCCAGTTCCCGCGCCTGTTTCGCGATCGCCTCGGCCACTTCCTGGCGGCCATAGCCGATATTCACGCAATAGAGCCCGGCGAACCCGTCGAGAAAGCGGTTGCCGTCGCGATCGGTGATGAAGACGCCCTCGGCGCCGGTCACGATCCGGTTCGGGCTTTCGCCGCGGGCATGCTGGGCCAGATGGGTGGAGGGGTGCATGAAGTGGTCCCGGTCCCACTGGTCCAGTCGGTCGTTCTTCAGCATCGCGCGGGTCCTCTTTCGGGGGGCGTTGATCGTTCGGCGCCAGTCTGGCCAGATGCGGGCATGAATCGCAAGCGGGGTCCGGGAATGGCGAGCGTCGAGGAAGCGGTGGCGGAACTGGCCGATCTGGTGGCCTTCCCCTCGGTGTCGCGCGAGGCGAACGCGCCGATCGCGACCCATGTGGGCGGGCGGCTGGAGGCGGCGGGCTTCCGCGTCGCCTACGACCCCGACGAGACCGGCACGCGGATGAACGTGGTGGCCTCGATCGGGCCGGATGCAGAGGGCGGCGTGGTGCTCTGCGGCCATCTCGACGTGGTCCCCGCGAGCCCCGAGCGCTGGGAGGGCGACCCGTTCGTGCTGCGCCGGGAGGGCGAGCGGCTGATCGGGCGCGGCGCGGTAGACATGAAGGGCTTCCTGGCCTGCTGCCTCGCCATGGCGCCCGAGTTCGCCGCCGTGGCCGAGCGGCTTTCGGTGCCCGTCCACTACGTCTTCACCTTCGACGAGGAGGTCGGCAGTTTCGGCGCCGCGCAGGTGGGCGCCTTCCTCGCCCGCACCGTGAAGCAGCCCGCCATCGCCGTGGTCGGCGAGCCGACCGAGATGCGGCCGATCTCGGCCCATCGCGGCATCCTGGAACTGACCACCGAGGTCACCGGCTCGGCGGGCCACGCCTCGCAGCCGGTGGGCCGGGTCAACGCGGCGTTCTATGCGGCGCGGATGGTCGCCCATATCGCCGGCCGAGCGCGGGCCCTGTCCGAAAGCCCCGCGGCGGACACGCGCTTCGAGCCGCCCTGGACGACCGTTTCCGTCGGCCGGATCGAGGGCGGCGAGGCGCGCAACGTGATCCCCGACCGCTGCCGCTTCGATTGGGAGATCCGGCCGCTGCCTGGCGCGGACGGGCGGGCAGTGCTGCAGGAGATCCTCGACTGGACCACGCGCGAACTGGTCGCCGAGATGCGCGAAATAGACCCTGATGCAGGGATTTCCACCGAAATCGTCGCCGATTGCAAGGGTCTCGCCCTGGCCCCGGTCTCCCCCGCCGCGCAGCTCATCGGCCAGCTCTGGACCAACGAACCGCCCCGCGTCACATCCTTCGCGACCGACGCGGGCTACCTGCAGGAGGCGGGGATCGACACCGTGGTCTTCGGCCCCGGCAGCCTCGCCCAGATGCACCAGCCCGAGGAGCATATCACGCTCTCGGAGCTCTCCGACGGGCTCGCCTTCCTGAGCCGGCTCCGCGCGCATCTGGCAGGATAGCGGGGGCCTCGACATGTTGCATCGGCCATGCCTTGCCCCGCCCGGAACAAGGCCCGAAGGGCCGCCGGGCGAGCGCCTGCCCGTGTCACGCCAGAGGCGTGCCTCCGGCACGACCGGGCTGGCGCTTTGGCAACGTTTGCACGGACCTTCGAGGTCGGAGGTGGGTTGCCCCATAAAGCGCGCCGTTCAGCCGCTGCGGCGCCATCCCACGGGCAGGCGCTCGCCCGGCTTCACTTATGGGACCAGCACGCCGCCCAGCGAATGGCTCGCGCTCTCGGTGATCCGTACCCGCCGGATCTCCCCCCGCGCCACGCCCGGCGCGTGTACATGGACCGCGTGCAGATACTCGGACTTCCCGCCCATCTGCCCCGGCAGCCGCCCCGGCTTCTCGAACAGCACCGAGACCTCGCGCCCCACCATCGCCGCCTGCGCCGCCTCCTGCTGGCGGTTCAGGAGCGCCTGCAGCCGCTGCAGCCTCTCGTCCTTCACATCCTCGTCCACCTGTTCGCGCTCGGCCGCCGGCGTGCCGGGACGCGGCGAGTACTTGAACGAGTACGACTGGCCGTAGCCCACCGCCTCCACCAGCGCCATCGTGTCGGCGAAATCCGCCTCGGTCTCGCCCGGGAAGCCGACGATGAAATCGCCCGACAACAGGAGATCGGGCCGCGCCGCGCGAAGCCGTTCCACCAGACGCAGATACTCCTCCGCCCGGTGCTTGCGGTTCATCGCCTTCAGGATCCGGTCCGAGCCCGACTGCACCGGCAGATGCAGATAGGGCATCAGCTTCTCGCAATCGCCATGGGCGGCGATCAGCGCTTCGTCCATGTCGTTGGGATGCGAGGTGGTGAAGCGGATCCGCGCCAGACCGTCGATCCCGGCCAGCGCCCGGATCAGCCCGGCCAGCCCGCCTTCGTGGCCGTGATAGGCGTTCACGTTCTGGCCCAGAAGCGTGATCTCCCGCACCCCGCGCTCGACGAGGTCGCGCGCCTCGGCCAGCACCGTCTCCGCCGGGCGCGAGACCTCGGCGCCACGGGTATAGGGCACCACGCAGAAGGCGCAGAACTTGTCGCAGCCCTCCTGCACGGTGAGGAACGCGGTCGGCCCGCGCGCCGCCTTGGGCCGGCGGGCGAGATGCGCGAACTTGTCCTCTTCGGGGAAATCCGTGTCTATTGCTGGGGTTTTCGCCCCTGCCCGCGCCTCCAGCTCGGGCAGGCGGTGATAGCTCTGGGGGCCCACCACCAGATCGACCATGGGCTGGCGCCGGACGATCTCCGCCCCCTCCGCCTGCGCCACGCAGCCCGCCACGCCGATCTTCAAATCCGGCTTCGCCGCCTTCAGCCCCTTGAACCGGCCGAGCTCGGAATAGACCTTCTCCGCCGCCTTCTCGCGGATATGGCAGGTGTTCAAAAGGATCATGTCGGCGTCGTCGGGCCGGTCGGTCGGCTCGTAGCGGTCGCCCAGCGCCTCGGCCATGCGCTCGCTGTCATAGACGTTCATCTGACAGCCATAGGTCTTGATGTAGAGCTTCTTCACCATGGTCCCGACCTTTCCAGATCCGGCCTCCTACAAGGGAATTCCCCGCCCCGCAACGGTTGCGGCAGGCGGGGTTTCGTGATTCCCTTACCCCGGGACAGGCAGGCGATGCGCTACAACGATCTCGACCATTTCCTCAAGAAAGGCCAGGACGCGCTCGGCAAGGGGCCGATCGCGGTGATCTTCGTCGAGGACGGGATCGAGATCGACACCACGATCCGGCACCACGCCTTCCTCGGCTTCCGCGAGATCCTGGTGTTCTGCCCCGATCCGATCCGGATTCCCGAGAAGGTCGAGAAGAGCATCCGCCGGATCCCCTACGACACCGGCGCCGAGGGTGCGACGGTGGCGGCGATCAACCGGCTGATCGAGGCGGCGCCGGGGGTCTGGTTCTACTACTGCTACAACGCCGAATACCTGTTCTACCCGTTCTCGGACTCGCGCAGGATCGGCGAGATGCTGGCCTTCCATGCCGAGGAACGCCGCGACGCGATGTTGACCTATGTGGTCGATCTCTACGCCGGCGATCTCGAGACCCATCCGAACGCGGTTTCGCTCGAGGACGCCTGCCTCGACCGCTCGGGCTATTACGCGCTGGCCCGCAAGGGCGAGAGCCGGGACGCACCGCACAAGGAGCGGCAGCTCGACTTCTTCGGCGGGCTCCGCTGGCGGTTCGAGGAATTCGTGCCGAAGGAGCGGCGCAAGATCGACCGGATCGCGATCTTCCGGGCCCGACCGGGGCTCACCCTGCGCGAGGATCACACGTTTTCCGACGAGGAATACAACACCTATGCCTGCCCCTGGCACCACAATCTGACGGCGGCGATCTGCTCGTTCCGGACGGCGAAGGCGCTCCGCTCCAATGCCGGGTCGATGTACGACATCAAGACCTTCCGCTGGCACAATTCGACCGGGTTCGACTGGCACCCGCAACAGCTCCTCGACCTGGGGCTGATGGAACCGGGGCAATGGTTCTGAGCGCAGTGCTCCCATCGCGCTTCACCTATCTGGTGCGCGCATGACTTTAATCCAGCTTGTTGGAAGTAGGAAACAGCGTCAGATAGTTCACCTTGACAGAACAGATGCCGCCGACCGGCGCAGGAGCTGTGTTCCAGACTTCGCCGAAACCCTATATTGTCCAAATGCACTATGAAGCATTGGCGACAAGTGGCGTTCAAGGTAACAATGGATGGGTCGAAACCAACGAAAGAAATGGCAAGGAAAGCCATGCGTCCTATGCGGCGGCAACCGGCTTGCCGAAACCATTGAACACGCCCCCCCAATCATTATGTTCCGTGATCAACAACGCCCAGCTGGGTTGGAAGTTCCGGCGTGCAAGCGGTGCAACAATGGCACCTCCGAACTCGACCAGGTTGCGACGTTCTTGGCACTAAGTCAGGCGCCCCAAGCAGTCCTAGGCTCAAATGGCCTCTCCGACTATGAACTCAAAGTGACCAAAGGGACGGCGAACAACTCTCCCGAACTATATTCAAGAGTTCGATCGGTTCCTGTGTGCGACGCCTTGGGACGTGTTGTGAGGACAGCACGCGAAGTTGAGCTAGCCAAGGAAACAAGTGAGAAAATTGCCTTGTGGTCAGCGAAACAATCGCTGGCGCTATGGTTTCAACATACAGGAAAGATCGCGTCTCACCGATCTACTATCGACGTCGAAATTCTCACGAACGCTAAGCGCCCCAGCGACACCCTTGAACGCGTCATCCGTGAAATGGGCAATAGCCGTTCTCTGAGCACATCCAGAAACGTCACGAGCGAGCAATTTTGCTATAAGGTTTCCGTTGATCCGAACGGGAGTTTCGCGATCATATTCGCCCAGTACCATGGCGGTTTTGCATTTGTCAGCGTTGTCAAGGATTGCGCCACTGCAAAGTTGTCTCGCAAAGGGCTACAATTCAAGGTGGCAACCAATGCTCATCGCGGTCTCCACCTCCTACCAATGTAAACCTACGTCGCATCTTGGTTAGGTTGGGGCGAAGATCTCTGCGCAGAAAACAAAAGGGCCGCCCCGGGGCGGCCCTGTTCAACGGCGGAGGCACGGCCTCAGTCGTTCACGCTGTCCTTCAGCGCCTTCGCGATGGTCATCTTGACCACCTTGTCGGCCGGCTTCTGGATCTGCTCGCCGGTGGCGGGGTTGCGCACCATGCGCGCGGGGCGCTCGCGGCAATAGATCTTGCCGACGCCCGGCAGGGTCACCGCGCCGCCGCCGCCGACCTCCTTGGTGATGATGCCGATCAGCGCGTCGAGCGCGGCATTCGCGGATTTCTTGTCCGATCCCATCTCATCGGCCAGCGCCGACACGAGTTGCGTCTTGGTCATGGGTTTTGCCATGTATGATCTCCTCGATTTCGCCCTTACTGGTATGGGCGTCTCGCGTCACTTAAACGGCATATTGATACCACACACAACGCATTGTGGTAGCAAAATAAGCCCCCTGGCGCATTTTGTGGGCTGTTTTCCACCGAATTTCAGAGGAAGGCGGTCTCTTCGAAGCTCCGGAGCTTCCGCGAATGGATCCGTTCGAGCGGCATGCCGCGGATCGTCTCCATCGCGCGAATCCCTATCAGGAGGTGCCGCGAGACCTGGGTGCGATAGAAATCCGAGGCCATGCCGGGGAGTTTCAGCTCGCCGTGCAAGGGCTTGTCGGAGACGCAGAGCAGCGTCCCGTAGGGCACCCGGAAGCGGAAGCCGTTCGCCGCGATGGTGGCGCTTTCCATGTCGAGCGCGATGGCCCGCGACTGCGAGAGCCTTTGCACCGGGCCCGCCATGTCGCCCAGTTCCCAGTTGCGGTTGTCGACACTGGCCACCGTGCCCGTCCGCATGATCCGCTTGAGCTCGTAGCCGTCGAGCTCGCTCACCGAGGCCACCGCATCCTGCAGCGCGATCTGGATCTCGGCCAAGGCCGGGATCGGCACCCAGACCGGCAGGTCGTCGTCGAGCACGTGGTCTTCGCGCAGATAGGCATGCGCCAGCACGAAATCGCCCAGCCGCTGCGAGTTCCTCAGCCCCGCGCAATGGCCCACCATCAGCCAGGCATGGGGGCGCAGCACCGCGATATGGTCAGTCGCGGTCCGCGCGTTCGACGGGCCGACGCCGATATTCACCAGCGTGATCCCGGATTCGCCCTTCCGC
Source organism: Paracoccaceae bacterium (assembly GCA_003605175.1). Classification (GTDB taxonomy): domain Bacteria; phylum Pseudomonadota; class Alphaproteobacteria; order Rhodobacterales; family Rhodobacteraceae; genus Ovoidimarina. Next base: position 24,041 of record QWDA01000004.1, read on the forward strand.
TTCAGGTGATAGGTCGGCATCTGCGGCAGCTTCGCCGGCGGCGGCATTGCCGCATCGGGCGAGGAGATCGTCTGGTTCCCGGGGCCGACGAACTCGGTATAGCCGGTCGCCGGATCGCCCAGCGCGGCGCGGGCGAAGGCCTCGAACTCCTCGACATAGAACTGGTAGTTGGTGAACAGCACGTGGTTCTGGAAATGCGACGGATCGGTGGCGGTGTAATGCGCCAGCCGCGCCAGAGAATAGTCCACCCGCTGTGCGGTAAACGGCGCGAGCGGCGACGAGCCGTCCTCGTGCTTGAAGCCGTAGCCGTTCACGATGTCGTCGTTGGTGGTCGAAAGATCCGGCACGTCGAAATGGTCGCGCAGGACGAAAGCCGCCGCGCCCTCCTGCGGCACCGTGACCGAGGAATCGTTCGCCACCGCGAAATGCACCGGGATCGGCACCTGTGACAGGCCCACCTGCACCGGCAACCCGTGGTTCTCCAGGAGGAGCCCGATCTGCTGGGTCAGGTAATGCCCGAACAGGTCCGGCCTTGTCACCGTCGCCGAATAGGTGCCGGGCTCGGCCACATGGCCGAAGCTCAGCCGGCTGTCGACCGTGGCATAGGTCGCGGTGGCAAAGCGGATCTCGGGATAGAACGCCCGGTAGCGGCGGTCGGGCGCGCCGCTCCGCAGCGCCTCGGTGAAGCGCTCGCAGAGGAAGCCGGTGGAGATCCGGTAGAGCTCCTGCAACCGCGCCACCGCCCGTTCGGCATTGTCGAACCCGGCATGACCCGGAACCTCGGGGCTTTCGACAGGCAGGTTGCGCTCGGGCTTCATGGTTCCTCCAGAAGGTCGGTCAGCTCGAAGGTCCTGACATCGACCAGTCCGAGGTCGGATATCCGAAGCTCGGGGATCACCACAAGCGCCAGCAGCGAATGCTGCATGTAGGCGTTGTTGAGCCTGCAGCCGCAGGCAGCCATCGCCTCGACCATCGCCTGCGCCTGGGCCGCCACCTCCTGCGCCGGACTGTCGGACATCAGCCCCGCGATGGGCAAGGGCACAACCGCGATCTCCGCGCCGTCCTTCCAGACGGTGATACCGCCGCCGATCTCGCCCAGCCGGTTCGCGGCCTTCGCCATCAGCGCGCGGTCGGTGCCGACGACGATCATGTGGTGGCTGTCATGGGCGACGGTCGAACCCATCGCCATCCGCCCCTCGTAGCCGAAGCCCGAGACGAAGCCGTTGACCACCCCGCCGGTGCCCCGGTGCCGCTCCACCAGCGCGATCTGGGCGACGCCCGCCTCGCCCTCGACCACCCCGTCGATCACCGGCAGATCGGCGGTGAGCGCCCTGGTGGGCGCCTGGTTCTCCACCACGCCGATCACCTTGGCCCTGACCCGGTTGGCGCCTTCGGGCGCCGGGATCTCGAAATCGCCCGCCGCCAGCGCCCGGCCGAGATTGACCGAGGCCCGCGCCTTCCCGGGCCATTGCCCATGCGGGCACTCCACGAGGCATTCCCCGTCCTGCGCCACGGTCACGCCCCGGGCGATCACCCGGTGGATCGGCAGCGCCCGCAGGTCGGAAGTCAGGATCACATCCGCCCGCCGCCCCGGCGCGATGGAGCCCAATTCGCGTTCCAGCCCGAAATGCGTCGCGGTGTTCACCGTGGCCATCTGCAGCGCCATCAGCGGCTCGCAGCCGCATTCGATGGCGTGCCGCACCACCCGGTTCATGTGCCCCTCGTTGACCAGCGTGCCGGAATGGCAATCGTCGGTGCAGAGAATGAAGTTGCGCGGGTCCATCCCCTTCTCGGTCACCGCCGTGATCTGCGCCTTCACGTCGTACCAGGCCGAGCCCAGCCGCAGCATCGCCCGCATGCCCTGCCGCACCCGCGCGATGGCATCGGCCTCGGCCACGCCCTCGTGGTCGTCCGCCGGCCCGCCCGCGACATAGGCCGAGAACGCCGGCCCCAGGTCGGGCGAGGCGTAATGCCCGCCCACGGTCTTCCCGGCCCGTTGCGTCGCCGCGATCTCCGCCAGCATCTGCGCATCGCCCGCCACCACGCCGGGGAAGTTCATCATCTCGCCCAGACCGATGATGCCGGGCCAGGACATCGCCTCGGCCACGTCCTCGGGCCCGATCTCGTAGCCCGTCGTCTCCAGCCCCGGCGCCGAGGGCGCGCAGGAGGGCATCTGCGTGAAGATCGACACCGGCTGCATCAGCGCCTCGTCATGCATCAGCCGGACGCCCTCGAGCCCCATGACGTTGGCGATCTCGTGCGGGTCGGTGAACATCGTCGTGGTGCCATGCGGGATCACCGCGCGGGCGAACTCGGCCGGCGTCAGCATGCCCGACTCGATATGCATGTGGCCGTCGCAGAGGCCCGGAATCAGGTACTGCCCGCCGGCGTCGATCACCTCGGTCCCGGGGCCCACGCAATGCGACGCATCGGGCCCCACATAGGCGAAGCGTCCGGCGGCCACCGCCACCTCCCAGCCGTCGAGCACCTCGCGCGTCTGCACGTTGACGAGGCGCCCGCCCCTTATCACCAGATCGGCCGGTTCGCGGCCGGCGGCCACGGCGACAAGGCGGGGGGCGCTTTCGGCCCAGGAGGCCAGGGAGGTCGCGGCGGGGGGAAGAGGGGTCGTGGACATGCGCGAACCTGCCACGGAGGTTTCGCAGCTTCAAGGCATAGGCGGAGGGAGAAACATATGGACTACGAAACGGTATCGCCCGCGGCGTTCGGTGCCTCGCTCAAGGGGCTCGGGCTCAACCTCCTGGTGCCCGACGTGGCGCGCGAACTGGCCTTCCTCACCGGGATTTTCGACATGAAACCGCATCGGGTTTCCGCCGATTTCGCCATCGTCACCACCGGCGGCACCGTGTTCCAGCTCCATGCCGACCACACCTATGGCGCCCACCCGCTGCTCGGCCTCCTGCCCGAAACCCCGCCGCGCGGCGCGGGGGCGGAGCTCCGGCTCTACGAGGTGGATCCCGATGACGCCGCCGCCCGGGCCGAGGCGGCCGGCTTCCATGTCCTGCAGCCCCCCACCGACAAGCCGCACGGCCTGCGCGAGGCCTTCCTGCTCTCGCCCGCGGGCTATTGCTGGGTGGCCTCCCGCCCCTTGTGAGCCGCGCCCGCCCATGCTCTTCTCGGCCCCATGGCGAAACCCGAGATCACCATCACCTTCTGCGTCGGCTGCCACTGGCATATCCGCTCGGGCTGGATGGCGCAGGAGCTCTTCGCCACGTTCGGCGAGGATCTCGGCGCGGTCCGCCTCGTCCCCGGCACAAGCGGCGAATTCGCGATCGCGGTGGATGGCGAGACGATCTGGGAACGCAAGCGGGACGGCGGCTTCCCCGAAGCCAGGATCCTGAAACAGCGGGTCCGCGACCGGGTCCGGCCCGGCGCCGATCTCGGCCATGTGGACGGCGGCACGGCGAATTGACGCCGCCGCACACGCGCAGGCTCCGCTTCATCTGGCCGAATATGCTCCAGGAAAGCCGGCCGCAGGGCGGCGGGAGCGAAACTCCCGACCGTCTTCGCAACCGGCGCGGGGCCGACACCGCCCGAACCGACGCAAGCTATTCGCCGGCAAGCCCCTGCGTCTTCGACACCATCTGCTCCTCGCTGCATTTGGGGCACATGCCGTGCGAGATCCGGGCATCGGTATGATTCCCGAAATACTTCTCGAGACCCACCCATTCGCCGTCGTCATTCTTGATCTGGCTGCCGCACCAGGCGCAGATCGGAACGATGCCGCTGATGGTCTTGATGGCGCCGATGGCCTTCTTGAGCTCGCCATTCCGCCGTTCGAGGTCGGCCAACGAGATCGCCAGGCGTTGCTGCGCAGTCAGCGCGCGGTTGAATTCGATCTTGGACTTGATGGCAAAGCTCGCAGCCACCCAGATGCCGACGATCGACCAGCTCCGGTTGGTCACGACCTGCCAGATCTCGGCGCCGGGGGGCGACACGAAATATCCGACAACCGTCAGAAGCGTCGCGAGACACGCCGCCAGATAGACCTGGCCCACGTTCGGCGCCCAGATGGTCATCATGACAAGGAGGATATACGGCATGCCGCCGGCGACACCCAGTGGCAGGTTTAGATCGAGAACGAACACCCCGGTCGCAAGAACCACGCCACCGACGTAGAACCTTGCCGTCGTCCGGTGGCCCGCCAAGTGGCTGTCGGCTTCCATCCGGCACCTCTGCATTCGAGAATACAGATTTTTGATGAGAACGCACTCGTTTATTGCCGCACGACGCCGCTGCGGCAGGGCCGACTCTCAGGGCACGGCATCGCCTGTTCCACACCCCGACTCGGGTGAGACCGACCCGGAGCCGGCTTCCTCGGCTTCCTTGGTGCGTCGCCAGAAGACCGCGTGAAGGCCGGCCATGCTTCCCGGCTCGGCGCTGCGGACCACGGCCATCCTGTCGGCCAGTTCCGCCACATCGGGGAAAGCCCCTCCTTGTTTCCCGGACGGGGCCAGCATCCTCAGCCCGGCGCATTGGTGGCAGATGCCCTGTTTGCCGACCAGCGCGCAAAGACCGTCAAACCTGTCCTGCATCGCGGTCCGGGCGGCCGCCAGCCGGTGCCGCAGCACGCTGTCGGAAATGCCCAGGACCGTCGCCGCCTCGCGCGCCGAAAGGTCCATGACGTCGCGCAGGACAAGCGCGGCCTGTTCGTCGGCCGGCAGCGAGCGGCCGACACAGGCAAAGCAATAGGCGATATGTTCGCGCACCTCATAGGCAAACTCGGTCGATGACGCGGCGGACACGACCTCGGCCGACAGGTCGTCGGACCCGGCGCAGAGATTGGCATAGGCGACCTGCGCCTCGGTGCGCCAGCGCTTCCGGGCGCGCAGATGGTCGGTGGCGGCGTTGGCAACGATGGCGGTCAGCCAGGTCGAGAACGCCGCGCGCCCGTCGAAGGTTCCGATACCCTTCCAGGATTTCACCAGCGCCTCCTGCAGGACATCCTCGGCATCTTCGGGATGGCCGATCATGCGCCGCGTGATGCGTCGCAGCTTCGGCAGGTCCTTCGCGACCAGCCGCTCGAACGCTGCCTTGTCGCCCCCCCGCGCCCTGTCGATCAGATCGTCACGCATGTCCGGCGTCTCCGCGGCAGGCCATCCCTCCGGCAATCGCGCCGATCCCGAAAAGCACGAATCCCGGAAGCGCCTGAAGCACCGGAACATGGCCCGGAACCAGCAGGAACAGGATCAGGCCGATCTCGGTCACCAGAACCACACCGGTATTGATCGCGAGCCCGATCTCGGAATTCGCCCGGTTCAACGTGGCGGCAATTCCCGCCACGACCAGCGCGATGACCATCAGGAGATACGCGAAATAGGCCAGGATGTCGCCCGCGATCCGCGGCAGCCCGGTATCGGTCGGGCCATAGAGGGCATAACCGGCTTCCGCGCCGCCCGACAGGGTCGCGGCCAGGATCATCCCGCCGCCAACCAGATGCAACAGCGCCCAAAGCGCGAAACCGGCGGCGCCGATCCTGGACAGTGAAGTCATGACAGATTTCCTTTTCGGCTGGTCACATCGGTTAGACGCACCGGGCACGAAATTCCGCCATCGCATTGATCCGGATCGGTTTCCTTCGCCTGGCGGCATTGCCCTTGCTGCGGTCGGCGCGGGCAATGCCGCCGGCAGTCTACATCTGGATGATCTCGGCCACCTCGACCGAGCCCGACCCGTCCTTCACCATCGGGCAGCCCCGGGCCATCTCGCAGGCCGCGTCCTGGTCGGCAGCCTCGACGATGGTCAGACCCGAAACCGGGTTCGCGCCGCCATCGTCGGCCACGCCCGACTGGCTGACCGTCTTCGACATTCCCGCCGGCCCGCCGCCGTCGAGTACCGCCGCGCCCATCGCGCCATACCAAGCCATCCATTCGCCCATGACCTTCTGGCCCTCCTCGGGCGTGTCTGGCTTCGTGCCGCCGTGATAGACGAACATGTATTTCGGCATCCTCTTTCTCCCTGTCAGTTGGATTGCAGAACCGCTTCGAGCTTCCTCAGGCACGAGGTCCAGCCGCGCTCATGGCTGTCGGCCGCCTCGCCCTCGGGGAGGTCGGCATGGTGCAGATGGAACGCCGTCCCGCCGCCCTGCGCCGGCACCAGCCTTATGGTCACGTGACTCTCGACCCCGCGCCGGTCGTGCTCGTCATGCCAGGCCCAGGTGAAGCCGATCGAATGCGGCGGGTCCACATGGGTCACGTGGCCCGAAACCTTGTAGCGCTGGCCGTCGCCGCCCAGCATCACCGAATACCACGGCCCGACCCGGTCGAGCGAGAGGTCGTGCTCGGGCACGCTCATGCCCTCCGGTCCCCACCAGCGCACCAGGTTCTCGGCGCGCGAGATATAGGCGAAGACGGTTTCGGGATCGGCGTCGAAGCGGCGCTCCAGCGTCAGGTCGGGCATCAGGTCTCCTTTCCCAGAAGCATTTCCAGCCGGTCGAGGCTCGCGGTCCAGAACGCGCGATGCGACATGGTCCATTCCGCGATGGCGCCCAGCGCCGGCCCGTTCGCCGAGTAGATCCGCCGCGTCCCGTCCACTTCCCGTTCCACCAGCCCGGCCTCGCGCAGCACCTTCAGGTGCCGCGACAGCGCCGGCGGCGAGATCTCGGCCACGTCCTGCAACGCGCCGGCGCTCTGCGCGCCCTCGCGCAAGAGCCGGTCGACGATGGCGAAGCGCACCGGGTCGCCCAGCGCGGCGAAGGATCGGGTCAGGTCGGGCATTTGATTCCACTCCTCGTTAATTAACGTATCAGTTAATCAATGCCTGTCAACCGCTTGCGCCCGCCCGCCGGAAGCGGGAGACTCGCGCCCATGACCGGCACGCTCCTCTCCTTCGGCCACGGCTATTCCGCACGCGCGCTCGCGCGGGTCCTGCTTGCCGAGGGCTGGCAGGTGATCGGCACCACGCGCAGCGCCGAAAAGGCGGCGGTCCTGCGCGCCGAAGGGGTGGAGGCGCTGGTCTGGCCCGGAACCGACATGGGCACGGCGCTCGACCGCGCCACGCATCTGCTGACCTCCGCCGCCCCCGACGATGACGGCGACCCGGTGCTGGCCGCGCTGGGCCCCGAGATCGCGCGGCGCGCGGGGCAGATCCGCTGGGCCGGCTACCTCTCCACCACCGGTGTCTACGGAAACCGCGACGGCGGCTGGGTCGACGAAGACAGCCCGCTCACCCCGTCCACCCGGCGCGGGCGCCTGCGCGTCGCCGCCGAGGGCGCGTGGCGGGCGCTGGCGGAGGATACGGGCCTGCCCCTCCACATCTTCCGGCTCGCGGGGATCTACGGGCCCGGCCGCGGCCCGTTCGAAAAGGTGCGCGCCGGCACCGCGCAGCGCATCGTCAAGCCGGGACAGGTGTTCAGCCGCATCCATGTGGACGACATCGCGCAGGTGCTGAAAGCCTCCATCGACAGGCCGGACCCGGGCCGCGCCTACAATCTCTGCGACGACGATCCGGCCCCGCCGCAGGAGGTTCTCGCCCATGCCGCCGCGCTTCTGGGTCTGCCCCTGCCGCCCGAGGTGCCGTTCGAGGAAGCCGACTTGTCGCCGATGGCGCGCAGTTTCTATTCCGATTCCAAGCGCGTCCGGAACGAGCGGATCAAACGGGAACTGGGCGTGCGGCTGAAATATCCCGACTACCGCACCGGCCTCGCGGCGCTGCTGGCGGCCGGGACCTAGCCAAGGCTCCTGCAGGTCGAGGCGCCTTTCAAACGACCCCAACTGCCCGTCGCGTTCACCTGGTGCGAAGCCGGGCGGGCGCCTGCCCGTGGGATGGCGCCGCAACGGTTGAGCGGAGCACTTTATGGTGTCACCCGCCTCCGACCTCGAAGGTCTCCGCGAACGTTGAAAGAGCGCCAGCCCGTGGGGCGGGCAGGCGCTCGCCCGGCGCCTTCGGCGCTATTCGGGCGGGGGAACCGAAAGAGGTCGCGACATGCTTGAAGGTCGGCGAAACCCTCGTTCAGGCCCGCCTTGCGCCGATATCGGCGACGCCCATCACCTCGAGCACCTTCGCCTCGATATCGGCAGCATTGAGCCGCGCCACCGCGTACATGTCGGCCGGGCTCGCCTGGTCGATGAAGATGTCGGGCAGCACCATCGAGCGGAAGGTCAGCCCCCGGTCGAACACGCCCTCCTCGGCCAGGAGCTGCGCCACATGGGAGCCGAAGCCGCCCACCGCGCCCTCCTCGATGGTAATCAGCGCCTTGTGCGAGGCGACCAGCGTCAGGATCAGCTCGCGGTCGAGCGGCTTGGCGAACCGCGCATCGACCACGGTCGGCGTGATCCCCCGCGCCTCCAGCGCCTCGGCCGCCTTCTCGACCTCGGCAAGCCGCGTCCCGAAGGACAGGAGCGCAACGCCCTTGCCCTCGCGGATCATCCGGCCCCGGCCGATCTCCAGAACCTCGCCGCGCTCGGGCATCTCGACGCCCGTGCCCTCGCCGCGCGGGAACCGGAAGGCAATCGGCCCTTCGTCATGCGCCGCCGCGGTGGCCACCATGTGGACAAGCTCGGCCTCGTCCGCCGCCGCCATCACCGTGAAGCCCGGCAGGTTCGCCAGATAGGCAATGTCATAGGCCCCGGCATGGGTCGCCCCGTCGGCGCCGACGAGCCCGGCCCGGTCGATGGCGAACCGCACCGGCAGCCGCTGGATCGCCACGTCATGCACCACCTGGTCGTAACCGCGCTGCAGGAAGGTCGAATAGAGCGCGCAGAACGGTTTCAGCCCGCCCGCCGCCATGCCAGCCGAGAAAGTCACCGCATGCTGCTCGGCGATGCCCACATCGAAGCAGCGCGACGGATAGCGCTCGGCGAAACGCTTCAGCCCCGTCCCGTCCGGCATCGCCGCCGTCACCGCGACGATCCGGTCATCCGCCGCCGCCTCCTTCAACAGGCTCTCGGCGAAGACGCCCGTGTAGGACGGCGCGTTCGACGGTGCCTTCTTCTGCTCGCCGGTGACCACGTCGAACTTGGCCACCCCGTGGCCCTTGTCGCGCGCCGCCTCGGCGGGGGCATAACCCTTGCCCTTCTTGGTGATCGCATGGATCAGGATCGGCCCGGTCGCCCGCGCCTTCACGGTGCGCAGAACGTTCAGAAGCTGCTCCATGTCGTGCCCGTCGATCGGCCCGACATAATCGAAGCCCAGCTCCTCGAAGAGCGTGCCCCCCACGGTCATGTGCTTCACCATGTCCCGCGCCCGCTTCGCGCCCTCCTGGAAGGGCGGCGGCAACAGGCTCACCGCGCCCTTGGCGGCGGCCTTCAGCTCCTGGAACGGCGCGCCCGCGTAGAGCCGCGAGAGATAGGACGACATCGCGCCCACCGGCGGCGCGATCGACATCTCGTTGTCGTTCAGGATGACGAACAGCCGCTTCTTCAGATGCCCGGCATTGTTCATCGCCTCATAGGCCATGCCCGCCGACATCGCCCCGTCTCCGATCACCGCGATACAGTCGCCGATCCCGTGCTCCGGCGCCCCGCCCAGATCGCGCGCCACGGCAAAGCCCAAAGCCGCCGAGATCGAGGTGGAGCTGTGCGCCGCCCCGAACGGATCGTAGGGGCTCTCCGAGCGCTTGGTGAACCCGCTCAGCCCGTCCTTCTGACGCAGCGTCCGGATCCGCTCGCGCCGCCCGGTCAGGATCTTGTGCGGATATGACTGGTGCGAAACGTCCCAGATGATCCGGTCGCGCGGCGCGTCGAATACCGCATGCAGCGCCACGGTCAGCTCCACCACGCCCAGCCCGGCGCCCAGATGCCCGCCGGTCACGCTCACCGCGCTCACCGTCTCGGCCCGGAGTTCGCCCGCGAGCCGGGTCAGCTCGGCATCGGTGAACCCCTTCATGTCGGCGGGCACGTTCACCCGGTCGAGAAGCGGCGTATCCGGTCGGTCGGTCATGGTTTCTCCGGGGTGCTAACGATCCCGCGAGATAACGAAGCGCGCCGCCTCCCGCAAGGAATTCGCCGCCGCGCCGTAGGGTTCCAGCGCCGCCTGTGCCTCATCCACCAGCGCCCGGGCGATTGTCCGCGCCCCGTCCACGCCCAGGAGCGAGACGAATGTGGCCTTGCCCGCGCCCGCATCCTTGCCCACGCGCTTGCCCGCCGCCGCCTCGTCGCCCTCCACGTCGAGGAGGTCGTCGGCGATCTGGAATGCCCGGCCCAGCGCCTCCGCATAACCGGCGAGCGGCGCGGTGTCGGCCCCGGCCATCACCGCGCCCGCCGTGGCCGACCATTCGATCAGCGCCCCGGTCTTGTTGCCCTGAAGCGCGGTGATTTCTTCCAGCGTCAGCGCCCGCCCCGCCGTTTCGGCGGCGATGTCCTGCGCCTGGCCCAGCACCATCCCCGCCGCGCCACCCTTCGCCGCGAGCCCCGCCACCAGCGCCACCTGCCGCTCCGCCGGCAGGTCGAGCCCGGCCAGCAGCCCGAAAGCCAGCGACTGCAGCGCATCGCCGACCAGAACCGCCGTGGCCTCGTCCCATTTCACATGCACCGTCGGCTGCCCGCGCCGCAGGTCGTCATCGTCCATCGCCGGCAGATCGTCATGGACGAGGCTGTAGGCATGCAGGCATTCGATGGACGCAGCCGCCGGCATCGCCGCCGGTTCCACCCCGAACAGCGCCGCGCTCTCCAGCACCAGGAATCCCCGGAGCCGCTTTCCGCCCGACAGCGCATGCGCCATTCCGTCGCGCACCACCGAGCCGGGCAGATCCGCCAGAACAGTGTCCAACGCGGCCTGGATCGTCTCCGCCCGCGCCGCCAGAAGCGCCGGAAAGCTCATTCGGCCTTGAACGGCTCGGCGCCCTTCGGCGCGCCCTCGGCATCGAAGGTGATCGCCGCGACCTTCTCCTCGGCCGCCTTCAGCTTCGCCTCGCAATGCGCCTTGAGCGCGGCCCCCCGCTCGTAGAGCCTGATCGAGGCCTCAAGCTCCACCTTGCCGGAATCGAGCTCGGTCACGATCGCCTCCAGCGCCCGCATCGCCTCCTCGAAGCTCATCTCTGCAATCGGCGTCTCGCTCATCCGCCCCGCTCCATCAACACCCGCACATGCGCCGCCACCGAGGCGGCCAGCGCGTCCAGATCATACCCGCCCTCGAGTGTCGAGACCACGCGCCCCCCGGCATGGGCGTCGGCCAGGTCACAGATCTTCCCGGTGATCCAGGCGAAATCCTCCACCTCCCAGTTCAGGTTCGCCAGCGGATCCGCCGCATGGGCGTCGAACCCCGCCGAGACGATCACCAGCTCCGGCGCGAAATCGTCGAGCGCCGGAAAGGCCTCGCGCTCCCAGGCGTTGCGCATCGCATCGCCGCCGGTCATCGGCGCGAGCGGCAGGTTGATCACGTTGTCATGCGCGCCCCGCTCATGCGCCGCGCCCGAGCCGGGCCACAAGGGCGACTGGTGCGAGGAAACGAACAGCGCCCGCGCCTCGTCCCAGAGAAGCGCCTGGCTGCCATTGCCGTGATGGACGTCGAAATCCAGCACCGCGACCCGCTCCAGCCCGTGATGGTCCAGCGCCCGCTTCGCGGCGATCGCCGCCTGCCCGAACAGGCAGAACCCCATCGGCCGCATTTCTTCCGCATGATGCCCGGGCGGCCGGCAGCCGACGAAAGCATTCGCCGCCTCTCCCGCCAGCACCGCATCCACCGCTGCGCAACAGCCGCCCACCGCGTGCAGCGCCGCATTCAGCGAGCCCGGCGCCATATGTGTATCCGCGTCCAGCGATACGTAATCCTCCTCCGGCACCGCCTCGCGCAGTGCCTCGAGATAGGCCGCCGGATGACAGCGCAATACCTCCGCATCCGCCGCCAGGGGCGCCTCGCGCCGGTCGAGCGTATCGAATTCCGGCGCCGCCAGCGCCGCCGCGATCGCCTCGAGCCGCGCCACCCGCTCCGGATGGCCCGGCGGCGTCACATGTCTCAACCCCGATGCATGGGAAAAATACGCGGTCGCCATCTGCCCCTCCGTTCCTCGCGCAAAGGCTAGCGGCGCCCGCGCCCAAGGTCCAGAAACCACGCCCCGCTCTTCTCCTGGCCGAAAATACTCCGGGGGAGCCGGCCAAAGGCCGGCGGGGGCAGCGCCCCCAGAACCCGAACCCCGCAGCCGGAGGTGGAGGGGCGAGAGGAAGACCATGCGCCGCAGGCGCACCGCACGGAAACGCTCAGTCCGGCGCCAGCATGTACCCCGCGCCCCGCACCGTCTGCAGATAGCGCGGCTGCTTCGGATCGGCCTCCAGCTTGCGCCGGAGCCGGGTGATCTGCACATCCACCGCCCGCTCCTGCGCCGCGCCGCCATCCTTGCCGCCCGACCGCCCGAGATCCTCCACCAGCTTCGCGCGCCCCACCGGCGCCCCCGGCGAGGCCGCGAAGATCCGCATCAGCTGGCTCTCGGTCGCGGTCAGCCGCACCGGCTCCTCGCCATGCCAGAGCTTGCCCTTCTCCACGTCATAGCGCAGCGGCCCGAGATTGAGGAATTTCGGCAGCACCGCGCCGGTCTCGTGCGGCACCCGCCGCAGGATCGCGTTGATCCTGAGCAGCAGTTCCCGCGGCTCGAACGGCTTCGCCAGGTAATCGTCCGCCCCGGCCTCCAGCCCGGCGATCCGGTCGTCGGTCTCGCCCCGCGCCGTCAGCAAAAGCACCGGCGTCGCCACGCTCTCGCGGATCGACCGGGTAAAGCTGATCCCGTCCTCCCCCGGCATCATCACGTCGAGCACGATCAGGTCGAACTCGAGCCCCGCCATCAGCCGCCGCGCATGGTCGGCATCGCGCGCCGCCGAAACGAGAAACCCGTTCCGCGCGAGGAATTTCTGCAGCAGGCCCCGGATCCGCTCGTCATCGTCGACGATCAGAAGATGGGCGTCCGGATCGGTCATGCGCCATGGTCCTTCTCGCTGAAATGCCGTTGCATCTCGGGGTCCATCATCGCCTCGAGCACCTGGCGGAACCCCGCCACCGCCTCGGGCCCCGCCTTGCGATAGGCCGCCCGCATCCGCCGCCGCTGCGCGTCGGACAGCTCCTGCTCCAGCACGGCGCCCTTCGCCGTCAGATGCAGGTTCCGCTCGCGCTTGTCGCGCAGCCCGACCCGGCTTTCCACCAGCCCGTCCTCGACCAGCGTCCGCAGCACCCGGTTCAGCGACTGCTTGGTGACGCCGAGGATCGCGAGCAGGTTGTTCACCGTGGTTCCCGGGAAGCGGTTGATGAAATGCAGCGCCCGGTGATGGGCGCGGCCGTAATCGTAATGGTCGAGAATACGGTCGGGATCGGCGGTAAAGCCGCGATAGGCGAAGAACATCGCCTCGATCCCCTTCCGGAGTTGTTCGTCTGTCAGGAACAGCAGGCTCTCGCTGCCCTGTCCGCCGGTCTCTGCCATGGTTCTCCTGCCCTCTTGCCGGGCATTTTATGTCAGTCTTGTTGACATTCCAAGACTCAACTGCTAGCGAATGCCCGGTTTCGCGACATATTATGTCCACTTCGGACATAAATTGCGCAACTTTCGAAAACCGGCTTCATGCCAAACGCAAGGATGGGTGCCATGGCAGGCGCATATGACGACCGCGACGGATGGATCTGGATGGACGGCAAGCTGGTGCCGTGGCGGGACGCGAACGTGCATCTGCTCACCCACGCGCTGCATTACGCCTCCTCGGTCTTCGAGGGCGAGCGCTGCTACAACGGCACGATCTTCGAGAGCGTGAAGCATTCGGAACGCCTGCGGAAATCCGCCTCGATGCTCGATTTCGAGATCCCCTACACCGTCGACGAGATCGAGGCCGCGAAATACGAGATGCTGAAGGCGAACGGCTGGACCGACGCCTATGTCCGCGCGGTCGCATGGCGCGGCGCCGGCGAGGACATGGGCGTCTCCGCCGCGCGCAACCCGGTGCGGCTCGCCATCGCCGGCTGGGAATGGGGCAACTACTACGGCGACGCCAAGATGAAGGGCGCCAGGCTCGACATCTCCAAGTGGAAGCGCCCCTCGCCCGAAACAATCCCGTCGCACGCCAAGGCCGCCGGGCTCTACATGATCTGCACCATGTCGAAACATGCCGCCGAGGCGAAGGGCTGCTCCGACGCGATGATGTTCGACTATCGCGGCTACGTGGCCGAGGCGACCGGCGCCAACATCTTCTTCGTGAAGGACGGCGAGGTGCACACCCCCGACCCGGACTGCTTCCTGAACGGCATCACAAGGCAGACCGTGATCGGCATGCTGAAGGACCGCCAGGTCAAGGTCCATGTCCGCCACATCATGCCCGAGGAACTGGAAGGCTTCGAACAATGCTGGCTCACCGGCACCGCCGCCGAAGTCACCCCGGTCGGGCAGATCGGCCCCTACAATTTCGAGGTCGGCCAGATGACCCGCGACATCTCGGACGCCTACGAAAAGCTCGTCCGGGCCTGACACGCCCCTCCCGGAATCGCAAAGGGCGGCCCGTCGGCCGCCCTTTCCTTTTGGAAACCACCCGGGGCTCACGCCACCGTCGTCACCACCTCGATATTCCCCTTCGTCGCGTGGGAGTAGGGGCAGATCCCGTGCCCCGCCTCGGCGATCTTCTCCGCCTCGGCCCTGTCGACGCCCGGCATGTTGACGACCAGCTCGACCTTCAGCCCGAAGCCCTTGTCGCTCCGTGGCCCGATCCCCACCTTCGCCGTCACCGTCGCGTCATCCGGCACCTTGGCCAGCGCCTTGTCCTGCGTGGTCGCGTATTTCATCGCGCCGAGATAGCAGGCCGCATAGCCGGTCGCGAAGAGCATCTCCGGGTTCACCCCGTCGCCCGAGCCGCCCAGCGCCTTCGGCGGCGCGAGCTTCACGTCGATCTCGCCGCCCTCGGTCCGCGAATGCCCCTCGCGGCCGCCCGTGGCCGTGGCGCTTGCGGTGTACTTGATGTCGATGCTCATGGGTCCGCTCCTGTGCAATTCCGTCTCTTCAACCTGGCCTGCCCCCGAAACCGACAGCGCCCCGCGTCACGTGAAACCGAAGACGCCGACAGCACCCGCCCAGAAACCGGCATGGACGATCAGGAGCACGTTCAGACGCCGCGCGAAAGGCTGTTTCCGCGTCTTGTGCCGCCACAGGCGCTGCACCGCCTTTGCCCCGGGCCAGCCGAACACCGCCCAGAAGAGCAGCGTCGCCTCCGGCACCCGCCGGCCGGCCCCCACCGCACGCTCCTTGTCGACGACCATGACGAACGCCGCCCAGAGGCAGGCAACCGCATAAAGCGCGGCGACCATGCTACTGCCAGCCCTTCTGCCGCACCTTCGCCTCGGCCGTGCGGCGCATCCCGAGCTGGCGTTCGCGCAAGACGATGGCCACGCCTGCGCCGATGATCAGCGCCGATCCCGCCAGCATGTGCACCGTCGGCACCTCGTCGAAGGCGAGCCAGCCGATCAGCACCGCCCAGAGCATCGAGAGATAGGTGAAGGGCGCGAGCACGCCCGCCTCGGCGAAGCGGTAGCTCGAGGTGAGAAACAGCTGCCCGGCCCCGCCGATCACGCCGGCGCCGAGCAGGAACACCCATTCCCAGCCCATCGGCCAAACCCAGCCGAACGGGATCGTGAAGAGCGCCAGGCAGCTTGCCGTCAGCGAGAAATAGAACACGATCGCCGCCGGATGCTCCTGCCCCGCCAGCCGTTTCACGAAGATCTGCGCGAAGGCGGCGCAGGCCGAGGAGCCGAGCACGATCGCCGCGCCGATCAGCTCGCGCGAATTGCCCTCCACGCTGATCCGCGGCGAAAGGATGATCCCGACCCCGACCAACCCCACCGCCACCGCCGAAAGCCGGATCAGCCGCACCCGCTCGCCCAGCATGAAGGCGGCGAAGATCACGATCAGCATCGGCGTGGCGAACTTGAGCGCGGTGACCTCGGGCAAGGGCAGGTATTTCAACCCGGCGAAACCGAGCCCCATCGCCACCGAACCCACCAGTCCGCGCCGCGCATGGCCCAGCCAGTCGGAGGTCCGGAGCGTCTCGGCGATCTCGCCGCGCAGCCCGAACCACAGGAGCAGCGACGGTACCGTCACGAAGGCGCGAAAGAACACCGCCTCGCCCGCGGGCACCCGGCCCGCGGCCTTGATCAGCGCCGACATCACGGTGAAGCAGGTCACCGAAACCAGCATCAGGAAGATACCGCGCATCGGGCGCGGCTCGACAGGCGGCAGGGACATGTCCCCGCTCTACTGCCTCCGCGCTCCGGGCAAAACCTCTTTCTGAGCCTACGAGCCGGCGCGCTCGATGGCGAGGAACCGCTTCAGCCGGAGCGCGCCGCTCAGCTGCTTCGGCGCCCGCCGCAGCGCCTCGACCTGCGGTCGCGCCTTCACGCCGCGGAGCCGCTCGATCTGCGCGAATTTCTGCAGCCGGGTCGCGGGAAGCGCCCTTGGATGATCGATAAGGTGCCGTGTCATGACTGGTCCTCCTCCATGGGGGGACTCGCATCCTATCACGGCCCGGCCAGCCGCCCAACCGCCCAGCGCGCCGCGTCCGCCACTTCCGGCGCGGGATCGCCGGTCAGGCCCGCCGCCACCGGCGCCAGCACCGGGTCGTCCGAATTGCCGATCGCGTAGAGCACGTTCCGGACGAAGCGGTCGCGCCCGATCCGCTTGATCGGACTGCCCGCGAAGCGCGCGCGGAACGCCGCATCGTCCAGCCGGGCAAGCTCCGCGAGCCGCGGCGCCTCGCTGCCCGGGCGCGGCAGGTAGCCGGTCTCGCTGGCGGCCTTCGCGAACTTGTTCCAGGGGCAGACCGCAAGGCAATCGTCGCAGCCATAGATCCGGTTGCCGAGCCCCGGCCGCAATTCCTCGTCCACCGGGCCGCGATGCTCGATGGTGAGGTAGGAGATGCAGCGCCGCGCATCGAGCTGG
The DNA here is from genome assembly GCA_003605175.1 of Paracoccaceae bacterium. Classification (GTDB taxonomy): domain Bacteria; phylum Pseudomonadota; class Alphaproteobacteria; order Rhodobacterales; family Rhodobacteraceae; genus Ovoidimarina. Next base: position 40,890 of record QWDA01000004.1, read on the forward strand.
TAGGGCGCCGGGAAGGCATTGGTCGGGCAGATGTCGAGACAGGCCCGGCACGATCCGCAATGGTCCCGCTCGGGAGCGTCAACGGGCAGCTCCAGCGTGGTGAAGATCGCGCCGAGGAAGAACCAGCTCCCCAGGTCGCGCGAGACCAGGTTGGTGTGCTTGCCCTGCCAACCCAGCCCCGCCGCCTGGGCGAGCGGCTTTTCCATCACCGGGGCGGTGTCGACGAAGACCTTGATTTCGCCCCCCGACGCATCGATCAGCCAGCGCCCGAGCCGCTTCAGCCGCTTCTTGACCAGGTCGTGATAGTCTTTTCCCCTTGAATAGACACTGATATTGCCCCGATCCCGCCAGGCCAGCCCGGCCAGCGGATCGCCCTCCTGCGTGTAGTTCTCGGCCAGCATCACCACCGAGCGCGCCGCGGGCCAGAGCGCCGCCGGATCGCCCCGCCAGCCCTCCCGCTCCGCCATCCAGCCCATCTGACCGTGCCGCCCGGCGGCCAGAAACGCGCGCAGCCGCCCTGCCGCCTCGGGCACCGCATCGGGCGTCGTCACCCGCGTGGAAGCGAAGCCCGCCGCCCGTGCCTCGGCCACCAGCGCCGCCTTGAGCGCCGCGCCCTTCATGGGCTGAGGTCAGAAATCGAGATCGGCATAATGCGCCGGCGGCAGGAAGCCCGGCACCTGGTCGGCCAGGATCGACCGGAAGGCCGGGCGCGACTTGATCTTGGCATACCATTCCTTGACATTGGCCTGCCGGGCCCAATCCACGTCGGAAATATAGTCTAACGCTGAGAAATGCGCGGCTGCGGCGAAATCCGCGAGCGTCATCGCGTCGCCTGCCAGCCAGCGCCGCTGGTCCAGAAGCCAGGCCATGTAGTCGAGGTGATACTTGATCGCCTTGGACCCGGCCTTGATCTTCGCGCTGTCGGGATAGCCCTCCTTGGTGACCTTCTTGTTTACCCGCTCGTAAAGCAGGTTCGAGGTCACCTCCTGGTGGAACTTGTCGTCGAACCAGGCCACCAGCCGCCGCACCTCGAACCGCTCCTCTGCGCCCGAGGGCATCAAGGGCGGGGTCGGATGCATCTCCTCGAGATATTCGCAGATCGCCGCGCTTTCGGCATAGATCCTGCCGTTCATCCTGAGAACGGGCACCTTCCCCGCCGGGTTCCGGCGCAGGAAATCCATCTCCTTCTCCCAGTAGCGCTCCTCGACCAGTTCGACCTCGATCTTCTTCTCGGCCAGCGTCAGCCGGACCTTGCGGCAGAAGGGCGAGAGCGGGACATGGTAGAGACGGTGCATGGGGCGCGCCTGCGGACGGGAACGGGTGCGCCCTCAATGCCGCGTTCTCGGGCGCGATTCAACGGCGGAAGGCGTCAGTCCTCGAAACAGGCGGCACGGCCGTCGGCGCGGATCGTCACGGCGCCGTCGGCTATGGCGCGGGCGCGGCGCTGCACGAAGGCGGAGGGCTTGCCCGCCGAACGGCCCTTGGGGTCGGGCAGGATCGCCGCCAGCCGCGCCGCCTGCTGCGCCGAGAGCTTCTCGGCCGTCACGCCGAAATAGTGCTGCGCCGCCGCCTCGACGCCGAACACGCCCTCGTCGAACTCGGCGACGTTGAGATAGACCTCGAGGATCCGGCGCTTCGTCCAGAACAGCTCGACCATGGGCGTCAGCACCGCCTCGAGCGCCTTCCGCGCCCAGTTCCGCCCGTGCCAGAGGAACACGTTCTTGGTCACCTGCTGGCTGATGGTCGAGGCGCCGCGATTGCCGCCCGCGTCCAGCGCCTGCCGGATCGCGCCCATGTCGAAGCCCCAGTGCAGGCAGAAATTCGCGTCCTCCGCCGCCACGACCGAGCGCAGCATCGCCGGGGCGATGCGCTCCGCCGGCACCCAGCGCCGCTCGACCCCGCCGAGCCGCAGGCCCTCGGACAGGATATAGGGCGTGGTCGGCGGCCGCACGACCGCGAACAGCGCGACCAGCGCCAGCACCGCCCCGACCGCCCCCAGAACACCGCGCAGCGCCCATCGTCGCAGCCGCGCGCCGCGCGCCACCTTCCCGGCACGCCGCCTGGTGCCTTTCCGTTTCGAAGCCGGTTTCGCCATGGGTCTCCTTCGCCCGGTACGCGTCCGAGATCAATGGCGAAGCCGGGCGGCCCCAGATGAACCGCCCGGAATCAGACCCTATTCCGCGGGAATCGCCCGATCCTGTTCGATCCCCAGCGGCACCTTCAGCTTGCCCAGCATCTCCTTCGGGCAGACCTGGAGGAAATGCGCCTTCTCGGCCTCCCAGTCATGCAGGATCTCGGCGGCGCGCACGCTACCGGTCTCCTCGGCATGGCGTTCGATCAGGCCTTTCAGCTCGGCTTCCCAATGGTCCACCGTGATCTTGCAGGCCACCAGCGTTTCCATGTTCATCACATGCTCCGACACGCCGTCGGGGTCGTAGAGATAGGCCATCCCGCCGGTCATCCCCGCGCCGAAATTCGCGCCGATGGAGCCAAGGATCACCGCGATCCCGCCGGTCATGTATTCGCAGCCGTTCGAGCCGCAGCCCTCGATCACCACGGTCGCGCCCGAGTTCCGCACCGCGAAGCGCTCGCCTGCCCGGCCGGCGGCAAAGAGATAGCCGTCGGTCGCGCCATAGAGCACGGTGTTGCCGATGATCGTGTTCTCATGCGCGACGAGCGGCGAGGCCATCGGCGGCCGCACCACGATGGTGCCGCCCGACAGGCCCTTGCCGACATAGTCGTTGGCATCGCCCGCCACCTCGATCGTCAGCCCCGGTGCCGCGAAGGCCCCGAGCGACTGCCCGGCCGAACCGCGCAGCATCACCTTGAGATGATCTGGCTGTAGCGAATTCCGCATCCCGAAGCGCTGCACGATATGGCTCGAAATGCGCGTCCCGATGGTCCGGTGCGTGTTCCGCACCGCATAGGACAGCTGCATCTTCTCGCCATCCTTCAGGAACCGCGCCGCGTCCTCGACGATCTCGGCATCGAGCGTGTCGGGCACCGCCGTCCGCGGCCGATTGCGGTCGTAGACGATGTTCTCCGCCCCATCGACGGTGATCAGCAAGGGGTTCAGGTCGAGATCGTCCAGATGCGCCGCGCCACGGCTCACCTGGGTCAGCAGATCCGCCCGCCCAATCACGTCATCCACCGTGCGCGCCCCGATCGAGGCCAGGATCTCGCGCACCTCCTGGGCATAGAAGGTGATCAGGTTCACCACCTTGTCCGCCGAGCCGGTGAACTTCTCGCGCAGCTTCTCGTCCTGGGTGCAGACACCCACCGGGCAGGTGTTCGACTGGCACTGCCGCACCATGATGCAGCCCATGGCGATCAGCGCCGCGGTGCCGATGCCGTATTCCTCGGCCCCCATCATCGCCGCCATGACGATGTCGCGCCCGGTGCGCAGCCCGCCATCGGTGCGGAGCGTGACCCGGTCGCGCAGGTTGTTCATCGACAGCACCTGATGCGCCTCGGTCAGCCCCATTTCCCAGGGCAGGCCGGCGTATTTGATCGAGGTCGCCGGCGACGCCCCCGTCCCGCCATTGTGGCCCGAGACCAGGATCACGTCGGCCTTGGCCTTCGCCACCCCCGCCGCGATGGTGCCGACGCCCGAGGAGGCCACCAGCTTCACCGTCACCTTGGCGCGCGGGTTGATCTGCTTCAGGTCGTAGATCAGCTGCGCCAGGTCCTCGATCGAGTAGATGTCATGGTGCGGCGGCGGCGAGATCAGCGTCACACCCGGCGTCGAATGCCGGAGCCGCGCGATCAGCTCGGTCACCTTCATGCCGGGCAGCTGGCCGCCCTCGCCGGGCTTCGCGCCCTGCGCCACCTTGATCTCCAGCTCCTCGCAGGCGTTCAGATATTCCGCCGTCACGCCGAACCGCCCCGAGGCCACCTGCTTGATCTTCGCCGAGGGGTTGTCGCCATTGGCCTCCGGCACGAAATGGGCCGGATCCTCGCCGCCCTCGCCGGAATCCGACTTCGCGCCGATCCGGTTCATCGCGATGTTCAGCGTCTTGTGCGCCTCGGGGCTGAGCGCGCCCAGGGACATCCCCGGCGTCACGAAACGCTTCCGGATCGAGGTGATCGATTCCACCTCGTCGATCGGCACCGGCGCGCCGAGCGGCTTGATGTCCAAGAGGTCGCGCAGATGGATCGGCGGGTTTGCCCGCATCTTCGCGGAATACTGCTTCCACATCTCGTAGGAGCCCCGCGCCACCGCGTTCTGCATCATGTGCATCGAGGTCGCTTCCCAGGCATGGGTCTCGCCCGAACGGCGCATCTTGTAGAAACCGCCGATCGGCAAGACGTCGCGCCCGCCGCGCCAGCCCTGCGCATGCACGGCCTCGACCTTCTTCTGGATGCCCGAAACGCCGATGCCCGAGATCCGCGAGGCCATGCCCGGGAAATACTCGGCCACCATGGCGCGCGAGAGGCCCACTGCCTCGAAGTTCAACCCGCCGCGATAGGAGGAGATCACCGAAATCCCCATCTTCGACATGATCTTCAGAAGCCCCGCGTCGATGGCCGCGCGATACCGCGCCATCGCCTCGGTCAGCGTGCCCTCGACCAGCCCGCGCCGGATCCGGTCGGCGATGGAATCCTCGGCGAGATAGGGGTTCACCACCGTCGCGCCGCAGCCGATCAGCACCGCGAAATAGTGCGGGTCGATGCATTCCGCCGAGCGGACATTGAGCGAGCAGAAGGTGCGCAGCCCCTTCTTCGTCAGCCAGCTATGCACCGCCGAGGTGGCGAGGATCATCGGCATCGGCACCTTGGCCTCGCCCTGGTGCTGGTCGGTCAGCACCAGATGCCCCGCGCCCGAGCGCACCGCCTCTTCGGCCTCGCCCCGGATCCGCTCCAGCCCGCGCCGCAGCGCGCCCTGCCCGGCATCGGCGGCGATGGTGCAGTCGATCTCCACCATCGGCGCGTTGAACTGCTTCACCAGCTCGTCGAACTGCGCGTTGGCGACGAAGGGGCTCTCCAGCACCACGATCTCGGTCTGGCTCGAATCCTCGTCGAGCACGTTCTTGAGGTTGCCGAACCGGGTCTTCAGGCTCATCACCCGGTATTCCCGCAAGCTGTCGATGGGCGGGTTGGTGACCTGGCTGAAATTCTGCCGGAAGAAATGGCTGAGCGGCCGGTATTTCTCCGACAGGACCGCCGACGGCGTGTCGTCGCCCATCGAGGCGATCATCTCCTTGCCGTCCTCGGCCATCGGCGCGAGCACCTGCTCGAGCTCCTCCACCGTATAGCCCGCCGCGATCTGCCGCTTGCGCAGCTCCGCGCCCTCGAAGAGCGGCGCCTCGGCCACGCCTTTCAGCGCATCGTCGAGATCGTTGATCTTGCCGACCCATTCGCCGAAGGGCAGCGCCTTGGCGAGCTTGTCCTTGATCTCGCGGTCGTGGAACAGGACGCCCTTCTTCATGTCGACGGCCAGGAGCTGCCCGGGGCCGAGCGCGCCCTTTTCCACCGCGCGGGCCTCGTCCACCGGCACCATGCCGGCCTCGGAACCGGCAATCACCAGCCCGTCGCCGGTGACGACATAGCGCATCGGCCGGAGCCCGTTGCGGTCGAGCCCGGCGCAGACCCAGCGCCCGTCGGTCATCGCCAAGGCCGCCGGCCCGTCCCAGGGCTCCATCACCGCGTTGCAATAGGCGTACATGTCGCGCCAGGCGAGCGGCAGCTCCTCCGCCTGCTTCGACCAGCTCTCCGGCACCAGCATCGTCTTCGCCATCGGCGCCGAGCGCCCGGCGCGCACCAGAACCTCGAAAACAGAGTCTAATGCAGCCGAATCCGAGCTCCCCGCCGCCACGATCGGCTTGATGTCCTCGGCCAGTTCCCCGAAGGTCGAGGAGGCCATCCGGATCTCGTGGCTCTTCATCCAGTTCAGGTTGCCCTTCAGCGTGTTGATCTCGCCGTTATGCGCCAGCATCCGGAACGGCTGCGCCAGCCACCATTGCGGGAAGGTGTTGGTCGAATAGCGCTGGTGGTAGATCGCGAAGGCGCTCTCGAAGCGGTCGTCCTTCAGGTCCGGGTAGAACTCCGCCACGTCCTGCGCCAGGAACATGCCCTTGTAGATGATCGACCGGCAGCTGAGCGAGCAGATGTAGAGCGAGCCCACCTGCGCCGCCAGCGCCGCCTTCTCGATCCGCCGCCGGATCACGTAAAGCTCGCGCTCGAACTGCTCCTCGTCCACGCCCTTGGCGTTCGAGATGATGATCTGCTCGATCTCCGGCCGCGTCGCGTTGGCCTTATCGCCCAAGACCTCGACATTCACCGGCACATGCCGCCAGCCATAGATGTAATAGCCCATCCGCAGCACTTCGGATTCGACGATGGTCCGGCAGGTCTCCTGCGCCCCGAAATCCGTGCGCGGCAGGAACACCTGCCCCACGGCAAGCAGCTCGTCGCGCGGCTCGTGCCCGGTGCGCCGGATCTGGTCGCCGAAGAACCCGTGCGGGATCTGCACATGGATCCCCGCGCCGTCGCCGGTCTTGCCATCGGCATCCACCGCGCCGCGGTGCCAGACCGCCTTCAGCGCGTCGATCCCGTGCTCCACCACCTTCCGCGAGGGCTGCCCGTCAATCGCGACGACAAGGCCCACCCCGCAGGAAGAATGCTCGTTTTCCTCGGAATAGAGACTGTTTTCCGCCATCCACTTCCGCGTCGCGGCTTCGCGCTCGGCCCAGGCAGCATCGTACTTGGTCATGGCAGATTTCCTTTCATGCGAACACTTCGGCGGTCCGCCCGCCGGTTCCTTCGTAAAACCCGTTCTCGCCCACGCCCATGCTACGCGTCCCCGCCCGTCACGCCGTAGAGCGCGAAGACCTCGGCCTCGGTCAGCCGGTCGTGGTCGCCCGCCAGCGCGAACCCGTCGGGCTTGGCGTCGATGAAGATCTCGCGGTGCAGGACCAGCCCGTCGGCATCGTCCAGAAGCCCGATCGGCACCTCGTAATTCCCGGCCCCGTCCACGCCCTTGTCCCAGCGGTACCAGAGCGGCGAACCGCAGGTGGCGCAATTGCTGCGCGAAGCCCAGTCCGACGTGCGGCGCGTGCGCACATGCTCCGCCCCCTCGATCTTCATGTCGGCCTCGGCCACCGTCACGCCCAGAAGCGGCCCGCCGGTCCAGCGCTGGCACATCTTGCAATGGCAGGCGCCGAGATTGCCGAGCTTCGCCGCGGTGAAGCGGACGGCGCCGCAGAGACAGGCTCCGGTCCGGGCCATCAGAAGGCCTCCCCGTCCGCTGCAGGGGCGACGGCCGGGAAGCACGGATGATCGACGCCGGTCGCTCGCAGCGTCACCGCGCCGCAAAGGCAGGCTCCCGTCAGGCTCTCGCCGCTCACCTGTTCATCCTTTCTTAACGCTCCGGGTCAGCAGCTCTGACCCGTCCCAATTCGCCGCCCGTTCCGCCGGTGTACAGGTTGTGTACGGGCTGTGTACGGGTTGTGCGGGCCTATTCCGCCGCCACCGCCGCGGCCTCGCCGATATAATCGAGGATCGCTTCGGCCGCCTCGCGCCCGTCCCGGATCGCCCAGACCACGAGGCTCGCCCCGCGCACGATGTCGCCCGCCGCATAGACGCCTTCGAGCGAGGTCGCATGGCTGCGGAAATCGGCCTTCACCGTGCCCCAGCGGGTCACTTCGAGCCCCTCGACGCCCCAGAGCCTGGGCAGGTCCTCGGGCTCGAAGCCCAGCGCCTTCACCACCAGGTCGGCCGGCTCCACGTAATCGGCGCCCTCGATCACCTCGGGCGAGCGCCGGCCGGTCGCATCGGGCGCGCCAAGGCGCATCTTCTGCACCATCACGCCCTCCACCGGGTCGCCGGCAAAGCCCTTGGGCGCGGTCAGCCAGACGAATTCGACGCCCTCTTCCTCGGCATTCGACACTTCCCGCTGCGAGCCGGGCATGTTGTCGCGGTCGCGGCGGTAGAGGCACTTGACGCTCGCCGCACCCTGCCGGATCGCGGTGCGCACGCAGTCCATCGCGGTGTCGCCGCCGCCGATCACCACCACCTTCTTGCCCTCGGCATCGAGCTCGCCCGAGTCGAACTCGGCCACCTCGTCGCCGAAGCTCTTGCGGTTCGAGGCGGTGAGATAGTCGATCGCCCGCACGATGCCCGCGGCACCCGAGCCGGGGCCCGGGAGATCGCGGCTCTTGTAGACACCGGTGGCGATCAGCACCGCATCGTGTTTGCCGCGGATCGCGTCGAACGAGATGTCCTCGCCCACGTTGCAGTTCAGCACGAACTCCACGCCGCCCTCGGCAAGCTGGTCCATGCGCTGCATCACCACGTCCTTTTCGAGCTTGAAGCCCGGGATGCCATAGGTCAGGAGCCCGCCGCCGCGGTCATAGCGGTCATAGACCGTCACCTGCACGCCCGCGCGGCGCAGCGCATCGGCCGCCGCCAGCCCGCCGGGGCCCGCACCGATGATACCGACGCTTTCCGAGCGCTCGGCCGCCGGCCTGATCGGCTTGACCCAGCCTTCCGCAAAGGCCGTGTCGGTGATGTATTTCTCGACCGAGCCGATGGTGACGGTGCCGTGGCCCGACTGCTCGATGACGCAATTGCCCTCGCAGAGCCGGTCCTGCGGGCAGATCCGGCCGCAGATCTCCGGGAAGGTGTTGGTGGCCTGGCTGAGTTCGTAGGCCTCTTGCAGGCGGCCCTCGGCGGTGAGTTTCAGCCAGTCGGGGATGTTGTTGTGCAGGGGGCAATGCGTCTGGCAATAGGGCACGCCGCACTGGCTGCAGCGCCCGGCCTGCTCGGCCGCCTTCTCGCGCGCGTATTCCGCGTAGATTTCTCCGAAATCCTGACGCCGCAGGCTCGCCGGCCGCTTCTCGGGCATATCCCGGGCAACCGTGACGAATTTCAGCATCCGATTCTCAGCCATGCACGTTTCTCCCTACCGGCAGCGCTCTTTACCCACTGTCTGGACAAAAATAAAGGCATAAAGGCTGACCTATTTTCGGAAAATTTCCGCCGGCCGCCTCCGAAACGGAGATGGCCTGCCCAAAATTAGGTCCGGTCCGGTACATTTTTCACTCTTTCCCTCGCAATTCAGGCGACTAGAGTGCCGCCGCATGGGGCTCCTGCATCTTCTCCTCATCGCCGCGATTCAGGGACTCACCGAGTTTCTGCCGGTTTCGTCGTCGGGCCACCTGATTCTCCTGCCGAATCTCACCGGTCTCGACGATCAGGGGCAAGCCATCGACGTCGCCGTCCATGTCGGCACCCTCGGCGCGGTGGTGGTCTATTTCCGGACCGACGTCCGCCGGGCGATTTCCGGGATCCCGGGCCTGATCCGCGGGCAGATCGACAACCCCGACTCGCGACTCGCCCTGCTGCTTGTCGTCGCGACGATCCCGGTCGTCATCGCCGGATTCGTGCTCAACATCACTGGCATCGAAGACGCTCTGCGCTCCACCGCCGTGATCGGCTGGGCCATGCTGGTCTTCGGCCTCTACCTCTACTGGGCCGACCGGCGCGGCCCCGAAACCTTCGCCTCTGCGGACTGGAACCTGAAACACGCCATCGTCATGGGCCTCTGGCAGGCGGTCGCGCTGATTCCCGGCACCTCGCGCTCGGGCATCACCATCTCGGCCGCCCGCCTGCTCGGCTACCGCCGCGAGGATGCCGCCCGGATCTCGATGCTGATGTCGATCCCGACGATCATCGCCTCGGGCGTGCTCCTCGGCATCGAGGTCGCCGGCGACGCCGACATGGAGACCGCCAGGGACGCCGCAATCGGCGCGGTCTTCGCCTTCGCCGCGGCGCTCGGCGCGCTGACGCTGATGATGCGGCTCCTGAAAAGCGTGAGCTTCACGCCCTACGTGATCTACCGGATCTTCCTCGGCGCGTTCCTGCTCTGGATCGCCTACGGTCAGGGCGGGTGAGCCCCTGCCGCCCTCCGGCGCTGCTCGTACGGGGAACGGCGCCTAAGGCGATACTCCTCAGATCTTCAGGTTCTTCGCCGAGGCGGTGATGTCGTCATACTGCCCCTGCGGCCGGAACCGCCACAGGTACTCGGGCAGCACCGCCTCGAGCGAGACCGGCGCGATCCCCAGATCGGCGAACCCCTTCGCGCCCTCCGACACCACGTTGTCGCGCGTGAGCGTGGCCACCTGGTCGCGGGTGAGCGGCGGCTGCACCAGCCCGCCCGAGATCCAGCGCACCGCATCGAAGCAGCCCGCCATGATGCGCGCCAGCCAGAACGGCAGGCCAAGCACCAGGCGCCGGCGGTGGATCACCTTCAGCATCCGCCCCATCAGCCCGCGGAACGTGTCGGTATCGGGCCCGCCGAGCTCGTACACCCCCGGCGCCGCCGCGCCGGTCACCCCGGCCACCGCCGCGCGGGCCACGTCGTCCACATGGACCGGCTGGAACCGCGTCTCCGCGCCGACGATGGGCAGGATCGGCCCGAGCCGGCACATCCCCGCGAACCGGTTGAAGAAATCGTCCTCGGGACCGAACACGATCGAGGGCCGGAGGATCACCGCATCGGGCCGCTGCGCCAGCACGGCCTCCTCGCCGAGCCCCTTGGAACGGGCATAGGCGCTCGCGCCCTCCGGATCGGCGCCGATCGCCGAAACATGCACCAGCCGGCCAACGCCTTCCTCGGCCGCGATCCGCGCGATCCGCACCGCGCCCTCGTGCTGGACGGCGTCGAAACCATTCCGGCCCTGCTCCGCCAGGATGCCCACGCAGTTCACCACCGCGTCGGCGCCCTTCATCGCGGCGCGCACGCTGGCTTCGTCGCGGATATTGCAGAGCACCGGCTCGACCTGGCCAACGGCGCCATAGGGCTTGACGAACATCGCCTCGTTCGGCCGCCGGACCGCCACGCGGATGCGCCAGCCCTCCTTCGCGAGCCGGCGGGCGACATAGCGCCCGACGAAACCGGAACCGCCATAGATCGTGACGAGCCTGGACATGGGCACCTCATCGTTCGAGCCTCCCCGTCCATAGCGCCCGGGGGCCCCGGGAACAAGCCGCGAGAACGCTGCGGATGACCCGTTGACAGTGCCCGGGCCTCCGAGTAATCCCGCGCCCTACGACACCTGCCCAGGTGGCGGAATTGGTAGACGCGCTGGTTTCAGGTACCAGTGGCTTAACGGCCGTGGAGGTTCGAGTCCTCTCCTGGGCACCATTACCCTACAGGTAACCCTCTGCTTCTCTTCAGTTTTCACTGTCGAGAGACGGAGGCGTTGACCTTGCCGGAGTCCGAATCTTCCGCTTGCACATCCGGGAAGCCCGGCATCTGCCACTTCTCGCGAGCGGCCCCGAGCGACCTTTCCGGCCATTGCACCGCCAATCGGATCAGGCGTGCGGGGCACGCGCCGTGTTGGCGGCCGGCTCACCGGCGGCGCGGAGGATCATTTCGGCGCAGGCGGCGCGGTCCGGCGCTCCGTCGGCTCTGAGCGGGATTTCGGAGATCGGCCGCATCCGGGCGGGAACGGCGGCGGCGCCGAGCGCGTCCCGGCAGGCCTGTTCGGCGCGCGCGACCACCTGGTACCGGTTCACGCCCTCTTCGAAGATGACGAGGGCGAGCAGGTCATCGTGGCCCGGCTTCGGATTGGCGAAGGCAACCGCTGCGACAACACCTTCGGTCGATGCGATGAGGGCATCGATCACGGCGGCATCCAGAACCCGATCTTCGACCTTCAGGGCATCGGTGCCGGTCGCGGGGCCAAGCAGTTCCAAGGCGTCGTCGATCCGGCGTGCCACGATGCCGGGGCGAATTGCGCAATCGGCATCGCCGATCCGAAGGCGGCCGATCATGGCCGGGGCCCCCGAGGAATCCACGATTTCCACGGTCTGAAGCAGCGTTTGCGCCGTTTCGACGCCCCCGGGCGCGTTTGCCGCCGTGGTGACCAGGACCGGACCCGTTTCGGCGAGGTCGAGCACGAGCGAGACCTGCCGGAAGCCGCGCAGCAGGCTCGCGGTCTCGTCCCTGGACAGGCGCAGGCCCGCGAGTTCGCAGACCGGCCCTTCCGGCATGCCGGCCGAGGCGAGAAAGGAAGCGGCCGTCACGGGCGCGCAAACGCCGGTCACGCCCCGCGCGTCGGGAAGTTGCGATGCAGGCAGCTCGAGGACGGTGCCCCCGGCCAGCAAGGCGGCAAGACGGCGCGTCAGACCGTGGTAGCTCGCGGGCGGGAAGAGCACTGCAAGGCGGGCCGCGTCACCGGACAGGATCGACGCGACCGCATCGGTGCGCGCGACGATCTCGGCCTGGCTCAACCCGAAGACAGGGCCGGGCCCGGCCTCGCTTGGGGACGGCGAATGGAACCATGGCTCATTCGCATCCGCCGAACGCGACATCCATGCTTCCGTTTTCCGCTCCTGATCGAAATTGGCGGGCGAGAACGACAGGTCCACGAGAATCTGGGGCATTTCGGCCGGAAGCGCCCTGGTCACGATGGCCACCTGCGCGCCAGCCTCTTCGCCAGGACCGGTACTGACCGGAACCCCGAGGAGGGCGGCAGCGAGCAGCGCGGGGAGCGCGACCGCGGGGTCCTCCGACACGATGCGCAGCGTTTTCGAGCGATCCAGGCCGGCCTCCGTGAAGCGCAGCGCGAAGGTGGCCGCAAGGTCGCGGAGGTTTCCGTAGGTAAAGGTCACATCCGGGAAGACCAGGGCCGGATGGTCCGGGCGGGCCGTGGCCGCCTCAAGGAAGCGCTCTGCCACGGTGTGTTTCGCGTCGCTCATGGTCGATCCCCGAAATTGTAGAAACTGGTTCTGAGCACGTCCGGATCGCCGGTGGCAAGCGTTCCGTCGAACAGGTCCCGCGCCCGTCCCCGGCGGACCACGCCATCGGCGGTGCGTTCGAGCGCCGGGACGACCAGCATCGCGACCGGTGCGGCGAGCGGACCGAAACGACGCTCGCAGGCCGCGCGGGCAGCCGCCGGAACCTCGGGATCGGGACGGGCGAGGCACAGGCAGGCGGCGATGCGGGAGACGCCGTCGCGGCCGGCATGTTCGAAACAGCTGGCCGCCTCGACCCCCTCGACCGCGGAAATGTGTTCCTCGATATCGCTCAGGAGGATCTTGTCGCCCTCGATGTTCACGACATCGGATTCGCGTCCGACGATGGTCAGGACGTTGCGCGCGTCGAAAACGCCGAGGTCGCCGGGATGGAACCAGCCGTCGCGGAAATGCTGCGCGGTGGCGCCGGCATCGTTGACATAGGCCGCGACCATGGCGTCGGTCCGGACGCGGATATAGCCGGCGGTTCCGGTAGGGCAGGCGGCGCCGGTTTCGCTGACGATCTCGACGCCGCTGCCCGGCTTCCCGGCGACATCGAGGCCCTGGTCCGCGCGGCGGTAGGTGTTGACATGGGATTTGATCGTCTCGTTCGCGCCGTAGACATCCTCGACGCAGTCGAAACTGTCGAGGAGCCGGGTCGCGAGCGCGGCGGTGAGCTTCGCCCCGCTGACCTGGAGAAGCGGGATCCGCGGCGAGATGCGGTTGTCGGCAAGCCAGAGGCGCACCTGCTGCGGCGAGCCGCAGACGAAGTTGACCCCGGCCTTCCGCACGAAGGGCAGCGGGCCCGGTTCGACCACCGTGTTGCCGGAAACCAGCGCGGCGATGGCGCGGATCATGAAGGCCCGCGAGGCGCAGTGGAAAAGCTGGAGGAGGCGGGTGTCGCCCTCGGCATAGTCGGCGGCGATGGTCCGCAGCCGGCGCTCCAGGAGATCGTGGCTGATCTCGACATGCTTGGTGCGTCCGGTGGTCCCAGAGGACGGGAGGAGCCAGGCGATGTCCTGTCCCTCCGGCGCATGGTCGAAGCGCGTGGCGGATCCGTCATCGGCCGCGAAGCGTGGCGACCAGCCATTGTCGATCACCAGTTCGCGCCGTCCGGGTGCCCCTGGTGCCTCGGGTGTCCGGAGGAAGACATCGACTCCGGGCGCGCCGGGATGCAGCAGATCGGCGGAGTAGGGGATGTACCGTGCGCCGACGAAGCTCAGGGCGAAGACGGAGCTTATGGCCGCGATCGTGTCGCCGGTCGCGAGACTCACCAGATCGCCCGGCCGGATCCCCTCGGCTTGCAGGCGGGCAGCATAGCACCGGGCGAGCCGGAGCAGATTCCCGAAGGGCAGGGCGAGATCGGGTGCGAGAACCGCGGGCCGACCGGGGTCGCGCGCGGCCAGGTCTTCCAGCCGCGCGCAGATGCGATAGGCGGGCGTCCCGGTCATGCCCTCAATACACGTCGCCCGCCGTGGCGCCGTCCGGTATCAGGCTCTGGCACAGCTGCCGCATCGGCCGGCCGGCATCGGTGTAGGGGATCTCGTCGATTTCGTGGATCCTGCCCAGGAAACAGGGGAGCCCGGTGTGCTTCTGGTATTCCTCGCGCACCTTCAGGATGCAGTCGCCCTTTCGCGCCCCCTCCTCGAACACCACGAAGGCGAGGATCTCGTTGCGCGTGGCCTTCGGGCTCTTGAAGCTGATCGCGTCCTTGATGCCGGGCACGGAGGTGATGATCGCGTCAATCAGCCGGGCGTCGATCTTGACGCCGCCGAAGGAGATCACCTCGTCGTTGCGGCCGACGATCTCGAGCTGGCCGTTCTCGCCCCAGAAGCCGACATCCCCGGGATAGAACCAGCCGTCGCGGAAGTTCTTCTCGGTCGCCTCCGGCGCGCCGACATAGCCCCTGGCCATGTAGCCGTTGCGAACGCGCACGGTGCCGTTCTCGCCCGGCGCACAGGGCGCCCCGCTGTCGTCGTTGATCTCCACGTCGCTGTCGAGCCGGCGCCCGCGCCGGACCAGGGTTCCGCCGGCGCCGCGGCTGACGATATTGGCGAAGGACTTGTTGGTCTCGCTGGCGCCGTAGATGTCGATGACGGTGTCGAAATGGTCCACCAGGAACGCGGCGAGCTCGTCCTCGAGCTTGGCCCCGCTGATCTCGACCTTCCGGAAGCGCTGGTCGAAGCCGTATTTCTTGCGGAAGCTGACGAACTGGCTGGGCGAGCAGAAGACCGTGTTCACCCCGACCCGCTTCCAGAAGGCCGCGTCCGAGCTGTCGACCAGCGTGCAGGCGTTCAGGAGCGCGCCGATCGCCCGCGCGAAATAGGGCCGCGAGGTGCAGTTGAACATCATCGCCGCGGTGACGCCCGCCCGGGGGAAGTCCTCGGCGATGGCGGCGGTCCGGTCGCTCACCACGCGCTGGCTGAGGCCGATGAACTTGGGCTTGCCGGTGGTTCCGCTGGTATGGAGAATCAACCAGTCGTCCTCGGGATCGGCATAGCCCGGGAAGGCGTCCATGTCGGCAAGGTCCACCCGCGCCATGTCGGCGAGCCAGCCGTCGTCGATCAGGACGAAGCCGAGCCCCTTCTTGCCCAGGGCGTCCGGGGTCCGGAAGAAATGCGTGGGCTCGATGATGCGCTGGTTCAGCAGGACCTTGCCGGCGGTCACCAGCCGGCAGCCCAGGAAGGAGGTCGCGAACAACATGGCGAGCGCCGAGGGCGGGTCGCCCGAATTGAGCGCGACGGTCGAATTCCGGCCCACGCCCAGGAACTGGAGCCGCTTGGCGAAGGCAATGGACGCAGCCAGAAGCTGTGCATAGGAGATGGCCGCCGCTTCCGACACGATGGCCGGGAGGTTGGCGTTGTCGATGGCGACCCCGGCGAACTGATGCGCAATCGAATGACGCTGATTCGTCGCCGATGCGCTCAGGACATCCACCGCAGCCACGCTCGCTTCAGAAAAATTAACGTTTAGGGCTCTCTAGGCGACATCCGAGGCATTCGCAACGTCGCTGTCGTGGCGCTTTGGCGACAGATTGGCTCTTTCGGGCGCTCCTGCGACCCCGAAGCGGAATTTTGCTTAACGCAACACGATTGCGTGACCTAAGGGAATTTATCCCCCACCGGGCACCAAGCGCCCGAAATAACAGAGGAGAGCGGGATTTGAACATTCAAGGTTTCAAGACCACAGCGGTTGCCGTCGGGTCGACCTCGGCACTCGCGCTGATGGCCGCCACCGATCAGGCCACAGCCAACGACCTTTACATGGGTTTCTCGATCGGTTCCGTCTCCGGTGACAACCCCAGCCCGGGCGACGGTGACGCGGAAGACTACTCCCTTACCGGCGAAGCGATCAGCCTCTTCGTCGGCGCGCAGCGCGAGCTGTCGAACGGCATGTTCACCGGCATCGAGCTCGCCTATACCGGCAGCTTCGAGGGTGACGCGGACGGCAGCTCTTCCTACGAATACGCCTATGACGTGAACTACAACATCGACGCCAAGGCGCGCATCGGCCGCAGGATGGGCGGGTTCGACGTCTACGGTTTCGGCGGCCTCTCGGTGGGCTCGGTCTCCACCTGCTGCTACAGTGCCGATTACCGCTACTGGGGCGTGAACCTCGGGGCCGGCGCCGAAATGAACATCAGCGAGAACATGTTCGCCGGCGTCGAGTACATCCACCGCTTCACCGAAGGCACCGAGGACGACGCGGATGAGTACAGCTCGGATCACGGCGTGCTTTCGCTCCGGCTGGGCTACAAGTTCTAGTCTCCGCCCCTCGTGATTTCGTCTTGCAGGGGCCGGCGCATATGTCGGCCCCTCGCGTTTCGGGAAGGCGCATCCCCCATTTTCGGAGACAGGCCATGCCGCTCAAAGTCCTCGGCGCCGGATTCGGCCGGACCGGTACCTATTCCCTGAAGCTTGCCCTCGAGGCCCTGGGTTACGGTCCTTGCCACCACATGTACGAAGTCCGCAAGCGCCCTCAGCAGGTCGCCTGGTGGCACGCCGCCTCCCACGGCAAACTGCCGGACTGGGACGAGGTCTTCGCCGGGTTCGGCTCGCAGGTGGACTGGCCCGCCTCGTATTTCTGGAAGGATCTCTGCGTGCATTATCCGGACGCGAAGGTCATCCTGACCGACCGGGACCCGGAGAGCTGGTACGAGAGCATCCGCAGGACGATCCTGCCCGCGTCGGAACGCGGCCGGTTCGAAGATCCCGATCCGACCAATCGCAAGGCGTCGGAGATCATCTACCGGATCGCCTTGCAGAAGATCTTTTCCGGCCGGCTCGGAGACCGCGAGCACGCGATCCGGTGCCTGCTCGCGCATCGGCAAGAGGTGATCGCGACGCTGCCGCCCGAGCGTCTTCTGGTCTTCGGCATCGGGGATGGGTGGGAGCGCCTATGCGAGTTCCTGGGCGTTCCGGTCCCGGACCTGCCCTATCCGAGCGGCAATTCGGTCGCAGAGTTTCTGGCGCGCAAGCCCTACCTGGCCGCCGTCCCGGCGGAGTAGCCTGCGCGCCCGCTCCGGGCGGCCCTGGGGAAGCGACAGTCAGGAAACCGACCCGGGAACAGGGCAGGATGCGGAACGCAAACCGCGCCGGCTGGGCGCGCCGGCGCCCAGCCCGTTGCCTCGCCTCCTTCGGCGAAACATCCGCGGCGAACCCGGCTCCCTTTTTCCGCCCGCGGGGCCGCGGCCCTCACCATCGCTGCCGGCATCTCGAGCATGGCACGCGCCACGCCTCCGCCCCGCTGCCCACCTTCGCCGGGCAGGCAGATCAGCGCGCGTATCTTTCCGCCGTGAGCCCATCGAAGTCGATCTCCGGCTCCCGGCCCAGAACCACATCCGCAACCGCCCGGCCCGACCCGCAGGCCATGGTCCAGCCGAGTGTCCCGTGGCCGGTATTGAGAAAGAGGTTGCTATACCGCGACGCGCCCAGAACGGGTGTCCCGTCCGGCGTCATCGGGCGCAGTCCGGTCCAGCCCTCGGCCTTCGAAAGGTCGCCGCCCTTCGGGAAGAGATCGCCGATCACATGCCGCACGGTGTCGGTCGCATGCGGGCCCAGCCGGTTCGAGTAGCCCGCAATCTCGGCGGTCCCCGCAACGCGGATCCGGTCGCCCAGCCGGGTGATCGCCACCTTGTGCGTCTCGTCCATGATGGTCGATTGCGGCGCCTCGGCGTCCTCCGTCACCGGAAGGGTCACCGAATAGCCCTTCACGGGATAGACGGGCAGACGCACGCCGATGGGGTTGAGCACTCGTGGCCCGTAGCTCCCGAGCGCGCAGACATAGGCGTCGCCGGTGATGCGGCCGGCGATCTCGGTCTCGACCCCCAGCACCCGGCCGCTCTCGACCGCGATCGCGCGGATCGACTGGCCGTACTGGAACTCGACGCCCATCTCGGCGCATTTCTCGGCGAGCGCGATTGTGAACATCCGGCAGTCGCCGGTCCGGTCCGCGGTCAGGCGCAGCCCGCCGACGAACTTCTCGCGCACCCCGGCCAGGGCCGGTTCGACGGCGATGCAGCCGTCCCGGTCCAGCACCTCGTAGGGAGACCCGTATTCCGCGAGGATCTCCTGGTCGGCCTTCGAGCCCTTGAGCTGCTTCTCGGTCCGAAAGAGCTGCAGCGTGCCCTGCGCCCGGCCATCGTACTCGATCCCGGTCTCCGCGATCAGGTCGGGCATCACGTCGCGCGAATAGTTGGAGATGCGCACCATCCGGCTCTTGTTGATCCGGTAGCTCACCTCGTTGCAGTTGCGGAGCATCTGCGCGCCCCAGACCCACATGGTCGGGCTGATCAGCGGCCAGATGAACAAGGGCCGCCGCTTCATGAACAGCCATTTCACCGCCTTCATCGGAATGCCGGGCGCGGCCCAGGGCGAGGTCATGCCATAGCTGAGCTCGCCGGCATTGGCGTAGCTGGTTTCCAGCCCCGGCCCGGCCTGCCGGTCGAGCACCGTCACCTCGGCCCCGCCCTTGGCGAGATAATAGGCCGTGGTCACGCCGATCACCCCGGCTCCCATCACGACGACTTTCATGGCGACACTCCCCGAACGGCCTGCGCGGGCGGCGCCCGCTGCGTGGCTTTCCCTTTCGGGTGCTTTTCCTGCGCCGGGCAGGGGATGACCAGTGTTTTCTCGCCGCGACCTGCCTGATGCATTGTCTCGAAACCCTGCGGTATGCTCGGATTCATCGGCGGATTGTTTCCAGATCGGCGCGCCGCGCCAGATTTCCGCCTTCGAATGACAGCAATCCTGCAAGGTCTTCACCCCAAAAATGCCCCGCGAATGGCATTGTCTCATCGCGATGTCCGAATTGACGGACCGAGATTCGGGGTGCCCGGCGTGGGAGACGATTGGCGTATCGCGCCTCTTCAGGAAGACGAATACCTTCCGCCGCGACTCCGGCGCAAGCGGCGGCAGCCGCTCCGGGATCGCAAGGCCGAGATCGAAGCGAAGCCCAAGCCGCCCGTAAAGAAGAAGACGCCGGCCCGGGTCCTGATTCCGAACTTCAAGCGCCAATGCATCCGCTGCCACGGCACCGGGCGGGCGCCCTGCCAGATCTGCAACGGCACGGGGCAGGTGCTGAGAGGGCTCGAGGCGAACGGCGCGCCACGCTTCGGCGGTTGCACGGGCTGCCTCGGCATCAAGCTCGCCAAGTGCCAGAGCTGCGGCGGCGAGGGCTTTACCTGAGCGCCGGGCCGGCCGCCGGGTGCCGGGCCTTGTCGAGGCACAGCGCGAGCCCCGCGAGCGAGATCATGGGCCCGATCTGCACCCCGGTGGCCAGCGCCAGCGGCGGGAACAGGCCGGGCAGCACCCACATCGCCGCAAGCACGATCTTGTCGCCCGGCGTCAGCCCCCGCGCATTCGCGTGCCGGATCAGGAGCAGCGTGCCGCCCAGGGTCAGCACCATGTCGTAGCGAAACCCGTAGGGCGAGATCATCAGCGTCCCGAACAAGAGCGCCGCCAGCGCCAGGTCGGGATAGACCCCGGGGCGCCGCCAGAGCGTCCAGACGATGCGGGCCGCCGCCAGCGCCACCGCCAGATGCAGGACCGAGGCCAGCTCGCCCGGCATCCCGGCCAGCCGCAGCGCCGCCCAGGCGGTGGGCATCTGCGCGAGGAGTTCCGGCTCGGTCAGGGTAAAGCCCAGCATCGGCACGTTGTGCAGGAAGAAGCCCCAGGCGCGGAACCCGAAGAGCAGCGTCACCACCGCGGTGAATCCCGCGCAGCAAAGCGCGGTGCGGGCAATGGCGGCCCAATCGCGCCGTGCGATCATGACCAGCGGCAGGAGCACGCCGTAATGCGGTTTCGCGAGCACCAGCGCGAAGAGAAGCGCCGAGAGCCAGGGCCGCCCCCGCTCCCCGGCCGCGATACCGCCCACCAGGCAGGCGGCGAAGAACGCCCCGTTCTGACCCTGCACCACGGCGGCCGCCATCACCGGCGCGCCGAACAGCGCCGCCCAGCCCACCGGCGTCCGGAACGGCAGGATCCGCCAGCCGGCCGAACCCAGCGCGGCGAGGTTCACTGCCGTGAAGATCAGGTAGCCCATGCGGAACGACATGCCCGCCAGCGGCAGGATCAGCGCGAGGTAATGCGGCGGGTAGTGCCACAGGAGGAGACCCGGCCGGACCGACACGCTCTCCTGCAGGGCGCCGAACGCGCCGAGATCGTAGAGCGCGTCCAGCCCGCCCTGCGCGAAAAGCTGCGCGGCGGCCCAGAACGCCACGAAATCGTGGCCGAGCGGGAAACGCCAGAGATTGCCGGGATCCGACCAGATCCCCGCCACCTCGATCGCCACGGTCGCCGGCACCAGCATCAGCGCCACATAGTACAGCCGTGAACGCGTCAGATACCCCGCCGCCCGGTCGAGCAGGCCGGCCTCGCATTCGGTTCCCGGTTCGGAGAGATTTCGCGCGGTACTCGCCAAAGATCTGCCTATACGAAAAGTTAATGCGGCCGACCCTTGCACGAATCGGCCGCGCGCGGAACGCAGGTCAGGCAGAAACGGTCCACTCCGCGCGCGCGCGGCAACAATCCATCGGCCCGGCAGGATTTGAAGAGCGCGCGCAGTCGGGCTATAGCCCGGGCGACAGACGGCTTTGGAGGCGGCGCCGGTGACCAACCATTTTCACGCGGGCGACCTGCCCGACGATCTCGACCTCGGCGCTTCGGTGGCCATCGACTGCGAAACGATGGGGCTGAACCCGCATCGCGACCGGCTCTGCGTGGTGCAGCTCTCGGGCGGCGACGGCAATGCGCATATCGTGCAGATCGCGAAGGGGCAGAAGGCCGCGCCCAATCTCTGCCGGCTGGTCGAGGATCCCAGGGTGCTGAAGCTCTTCCATTTCGGCCGCTTCGACATCGCCGCGATCTACCACGCCTTCGGCGCGCTCGCGGGGCCGGTCTACTGCACCAAGATCGCGTCCAGGCTGATCCGCACCTATACCGACCGGCACGGGCTCAAGAACCTCTTGGACGAGCTCCTCGGCATCGACATCTCCAAGCACCAGCAGATGAGCGACTGGGGCGCCGAGACGCTGAAGCCCGAGCAGCTCGATTACGCGGCCTCCGACGTGCTCTACCTGCACCGGCTGAAGGAGGCGCTCGACCTTCGGCTGGCGCGCGAGGGGCGGACCGAACTGGCGCAGGCCTGCTTCGACTTCCTGCCCGCACGGGCGAAACTCGATCTCGCGGGCTGGCCCGAGATCGACATCTTCGCCCATTAGACCGACAGGCGAGATGGCGCGCGAAAACCTCTACTCGAGACTGGTGGCCTGGCTGAAGATCCTGCTGCCGCTCGTCGCGCTCGCGATCCTGTCCTCGGTGGTGTTCTTCGCTCGCGATGCCGACGATTACCGCTCGATCCCCTTCATCACCGAAGAAGGCGGCACCGACACGCCCCCGTCTGGGCTCAAGGGGCCGGAATATGTCGGCGTCACCACCGACGGCGCCGCGATCACCATGCGCGCCCGCGAGGTGCGGCCGGTGGGCGGCGATACCTCGGTGCTCGACGTGGGCGACATCACCGGCACCATCGCCTCGGGTGACGGCCGCCGGCTCGACGCCGCCGCGCCGGAAGCCCGGATCGATCTCGGCCGCGACCGCGCCGAATTCCGCGGACAGGTCCGCCTGGCCACGTCCGACGGCTTCAGCTTCGTCGCCGACGGCTTCGCGACCCGGCTCGACGCGACCGAGGCGGAAACCGGCGCGCTGCACGGAACGGCGCCGTTCGGGCGGTTCGACGCCGGCGGCATGCGCTACACCGCGCCCGCCACGGATCAGAGCCTTTTGCTTTTCAACAACGGCGTGAAGCTGGTATATGAGCCGCCAGCATCCGGGGGTCCCGAGTGAAGATCGTTCAAGCATCGCTGATCGCCGCGCTTCTCGCCGCCGGCGGCCCGGCCCTGGCCCAGGGAACCGCGATCGCGCTTGGCGGGCTCCAGCACGACACCAGCCTCCCGGTCGAGGTGACCTCCGACAATCTCTCGGTCGCGAACGAGGCCGGACAGGCCGTGTTCGAAGGCCATGTCGTCGTCGCGCAGGGCCCGATGCGGCTCGGCGCCGGCCGAATCGAGATCGTCTATGCCCAGTCCGATGGCGGCAGCCGCACCGCGATCAGACACATGGTGGCCTCGGGCGGCGTGACCTTCGCCAATGGCGCCGACGCGGCGGAATCGCGCGAGGCCGTCTACGATCCCGACGCCGGCACCCTGGTGATGACCGGCGACGTGCTGCTCAGCCAGGGCGCCACCGCGATTTCCGGCCAGAAGCTGACCATCGACCTCGCGGCGGGGACGGGCGTGATGGAAGGCCGCGTCCGCACCACCTTCCAGACGAACGCCAATTGATGGCCGCCCCCGACCTGACGATCGCCGAAGGCGGCTACGGGCTGACGGTCACCGGCATCCGCAAGGCCTACCGCAAGCGCCCGGTGATCCGCGACGTGTCGATGACGCTGCGGCGCGGCGAGGTGGTGGCGCTGCTCGGCCCCAACGGCTCGGGCAAGACCACCACCTTCTATTCCATCGCCGGGCTGATCAGCGTCGACAGCGGCCAGGTCACGGTGGACGGGCGCGACGTCACGCTCTTGCCGATGTACCGGCGCGCGCGGCTAGGGATCGGCTACCTGCCGCAGGAGGTCTCGATCTTCCGGGGCATGAGCGTCGAGGACAACATCCTCGCAATCCTCGAGATCAACGAACCCGACCGGATCAAGCGCCACGAGCGGCTCGACGAACTCCTGTCGGATTTCTCGATCACCCATCTCCGCCGCGCCTCGGCGCTCTCGCTCTCGGGCGGCGAGCGGCGGCGCTGCGAGATCGCGCGCTGCCTCGCGGCCGACCCGAAATACGTGCTCCTCGACGAACCCTTCGCCGGGGTCGACCCGATCGCCGTGGGCGACATCCGCACGCTTGTCTCGCATCTGAGCGACCGGGGCATCGGCGTCCTGATCACCGACCATAATGTGCGCGAAACGCTCGAGATCGTCGACCGCGCCTATATCCTGAACGACGGCCAGGTCCTGATGAGCGGCACCACCGCCGAGGTGGTCGAAGACGAGAACGTGCGGCGGGTCTATCTCGGCCAGCATTTCAAAATAGGTTAACGGCGACCCGCGGATGGTAGATTGCCAGACGATGCCCCCCAGATCTAGAACGCCCTCCCGGCGCTCCGTGATCGCGGCGCGGAGGTCGTTGACATTGCTTCGCGAGTCCCCCCCAATTGGGGTCAATGAATGGCCACGATTTCATGACACGTGGGACTGGCGTGGAGAACGCATTCGCGCCTTCGAGCCATCGAAGCATCCGCAAATTCGAGCCGGGTTCGCGCGCTTTCGCGTCGCGAAAACCTGGCCATCACGAGGCAAAGGGAGTTGCCATGCGCTATCAGGTAACCGGCAAACAGATCGACGTGGGCACCGCGCTCAGGTCTCATGTCGAGCAGGAGCTCGGCACGGTCGTTGAGAAATACGCGGGGCGGCCGACCGACGCCAATATCGTGTTCTCGCGGGATTCGCACGAATATGTCTGCGAGACCGTGGTGCATCTCTCCACCGGGCTGAACGCCCAGGCGCGCGCCCATGCGCATGAGATCTATGCCGCCTTCGACGCCTGCGTCGAGAAGATGGACAAGCAGCTCCGCCGCTACAAGCGCCGCCTGAAGGATCATCACAAGGACCGGCAGCAACCGGTTGAACTGTCGGGCGCGTCCTCCTATATCCTCGCCCGATCCGACGATGGCGAGGATTCGGAGCCCGAAACGCTCCAGCCGATCATCATCGCTGAAATGGAAACCAAGATCCCCTCGCTCTCTGTTGGCGAGGCGGTCATGCAGATGGAGCTGGCCGGAGTCCCCGTCCTGGTCTTTCGCAACGAAAGGCAGGAAAGCGGCGTGAACATCGTCTATCGCCGCGAGGACGGAAATATCGGCTGGATCGATCCGAACTGAGCCTCCGAACACGGAACAATGAGGGAAGGACGTTCACCGATGGATCTCGCGTCCCTATTGGCCCCCGAGGCCGTCCGGGTCCTTCCCGGCATCACCAGCAAGAAACGCCTGTTCCACGAATTGGGCGAGATGTTCTCGGACCGGTCCGAGATCATGCCCGGCGAGGCCTGCAACGCGCTGCAGGAGCGCGAGAGCCTAGGCCCGACCGGCGTCGGGAACGGCATCGCCCTGCCCCATGCGCGCCTCTCGGGCGTGGACAAGGTCAGCGGGCTCTTCATCCGGCTGGAGAAGCCCCTCGATTTCGACGCGGTCGACCGCCAGCCGGTCGACCTCGTCTTCGCCCTGTTCGCGCCCGAGGATGCGGGCGTCGATCACCTGAAGGCGCTGGCGCTGGTCTCGCGCACCATGCGCAACCCCGGCCTCTGCGCCAAGCTGCGCGCCAATGACGACCCGACCGCGCTCTACGCGATCCTCACCGACAAGCACAACACGCGAGCGGCCTGAGCGCCCTCGGCACCGCGAGCCGGGCCAGCGGCGGCCCATGGGGTGTCGCTGGCCCGGCGCCGTCGGCTTGAGTCCGGGCCGGGCGTCAGCCTTTACCGCACCGCATAGGGCTTCTGCGCGTTCCGCGTCGCCTCCACCGGGTCGAACCCGGCCGGGAAGTCGCCCATCAGATGCGGCTGCATCCCCTGGTTCTTGAGGTTCTGCAGGAACTGCCCGAACCCGTCCAGCGGCCGCAATCGCGGCGCCTCGGCCAGCCGCCGGCCGTTCCGCATGCCGATCTCCTCGACCAGCATCCCGAGCCGCTCCAGGGGCTGCTCCAGGAATTCCGCCATCGTCCAGATCCGCACCCGCGCCTTGGTCTGCGGGCTGCGCAGCATGTCGATACAGGCCGACTCGATCTTCTGACAGGCCGCCGCCGTCTCGCGCAATTCGCTGAAATTGCGGTTCGCGTGATAGAGCGGCACCGCCCAGGCGCCGCTGATGATCGAGATATGCGCGTTCGGATCGGCGGCGAGGAACCAGGCGATGTCCTGGTTGTCTTTCGGCCCGAAGAGAAAGCTCTGCCGCTCGCCCCGCGTGTTCCAGATCAGGTTGGTCAGGAACGCCGTCGGGTGGTAGTCGCGCAGCGCCGCGCTGTCCGACAGGGCGCCCGCGAACACCTCCTGCCCGCCGGCGAACTCCGCACGCTCGGGCGCGTAGAGATGGCCATGGGTGAGGCATTCCGCGACCCGGCTCAGCCAGTCCGGGAAATCCTCGAACAGGTCGCCGAACCCCGACAGCACCGTGTAGGGCGCGGCGGTGCGGCCGTTCTCCCAATCCCAATGCGGGAACCGGCTCTGCATGTAGAGCCCGCTGCGGCCCCTTGTCCGCTGCTCCACCGCGCGCGCGAAGATCCGGTCGATCTTGCCCGGGTTCGGCTCGGCGGCCTCGGCCAGGCTGATGCGGTCGTCGAGGAACGCCGCATAGAGCCGCTCCGCCCGGGGCCAGATCTTCCGCGCCACGAAACAGTCCGACCGGCGCAGGAGCTGCAGGTGATCGTCGTAGAAGATGTGCGGCTTGCCGAGGAAGTCGAATTTCGACAGCGTCAGCGACCGGCTCTCGATGCGCGGCGAATAGAGCCGCACCAGGGTCTGGAAATAGCTCTCGTCCGGGATCCAGACCCGCCGGAAATAGCGCTCGTAGAGCTTCCGCTTCGGATCTTCCAGGATCGCCGACAGCGTCTGCCGGGTCAGGCACCACCATTGCGAGCCGAGATGCGGCGTGATGCCTTCGGGGATCGGCCGGTGCCGCCCGACCTTCCGCTGCGCGCCGACCCAGAGATCGAACAGGAGCCGCTGCCGCTTCCAGGAGAACGGGAAGGAGAAGGAGAACCGCTCCGCATCGAGCCCGCCGATGATCCAGGGCACGTCGCGGGTGGTGACGCTCTCGATGAAATCGGTCTTCGGATTGGCGTCGAGATAGTCCCGCAGAGCGTCGGTCGGGCGCAGGGGCAGGCAGGAGCCCGAGGCGAGGTAGACATGCCGCACCTCGGGGAACTCGGCGAGCATCTGCGCCGCCGCCGCCTGCGTCGCCGCCACCAGCGACCAGGTGCCCCATTCGCAATGCCGCCGCGCACAGAACCGCACCTGCGGCAGGTCGGCGAAGCCCGCGACGAAGGCGTCGTAGACCGGGTCCGGCACCACCTTGTCCACATGGATCACGATCGGGCAGCCGGCCTCCGCCCAGACCTGCGCCACCTGCGCGGCCCGGTCGAGCGGCTCGTGCACCAGCATCGCGAACCCGAGCGTGCTCATGCCCAGTTCCCCTTGGACATCAGCCCCAGCGTCTCGAGCTGGCGCCAGTTGATGTAGCGCTCGCTCCAGCGGGTCCAGAGATCGGGATTGTCACGGAGCCGGTCGTGATAGGCGCGGTACTCCCGGCTCCCGGCATAATGCTGCCGGCGTTGCAGCTCCTCCTCCGCCTTGCCGGCGAAGGTCGAGAGGAACTTGGCGTGCAAGAGGCAGCCCGAGGCCTTCTCGCCGCCCCACTCGTCATAGACGAGGTTCAGCCCGCGCGGCAGCAGCGCATGGGTGGAACTGGCATAGACATAGCGCCGGTCCCAATGCACCAGCGGGATCTTGTTGAGCGCGGGCGCCTTCGCCGGCGCGTCGCGGAAGAACACCCGCGCGCGCGGCCCGCCCTGGATCCACAGGTTGTAGTAGAGGCGGTTGCGGTTGATCGTGTAATTGCCCGGGTCGAACCAGCTCGCGATCTCGAACGGGTCCTGCCCGGCGCGGTAGGTCTGCGCGTCCATCGGCCCCTTCGGGTACATGTCGACGAGCATCGCCCCGAACGAGCGGATCGCCGAGGCCTGGAGCCAGTAGGTCAGGGCGGGCAGGGAACGGGTGTCGCAGAACGGGTAGACCAGGAATTCGTCGGCATCGATCGTCAGGCACCAGTGGCCATGTCCGTAGCGGCCAAGCAGGAAGTTCATCCAGTCCATCCCGAACCGCGCCGCCTTGTACCCGGCATTCGTGGTCCAGACCGAACAATCGGGCTGCTCGATCAGGTACTCCCGCAACCCGTCGGTCGAATTGTTGTCGACGATCAGGAAATGCCCGACGCCGCGGTCGCGGTAATAGGACAGGAGGTAGGGCAGCCGCACCTGCTCGTTGCGGAGGGTCAGGAAGCAGAGCACATCGCCGCGGCGGATCCCGGAGGTGCGGTCCACGGCAAGCTCCAGCGCCCGCGACTTGCGCCACGACCGCACCAGAAAGCGTTTCCGCTGCAACCGCAGCCTGTAGCGCTCGATCGCCTTCATGCCTTGTCCCTGAGCGCGCGGCGGGTCCCTCCATGCCGGCGCAGGCGCGACCTTAGACGAGGGATAGCGCCCACGTAAACAAGACCAGCGTAAACATACGCCTAACCGTTGCGCGATCGACTCCCGTCGCCGGTGCCGATCAACCCGCAATCGGCGAGCTGCTCCCATCCGGCAAAGCGCTGCGAAACGGCCCCGTCCCACAGGACCGGATCGGCGGCGAGCGCGTCGTAATAGGCGTCATGCGCCTCGGCCCTGGCGAAATGCTGGCGCCGCCGCTTCTCCTCGGCGGCGCTGGCAACGACCGAGGGCAGGAACTTCGTATGCAGGAGCGCCCCCGACAGAACCCCGTGCCCGGGCAGCGAGAAGACATCGTTCATCTGCGGCGGCAACAGGCTGTGGGTCGAGTTGCGATAGGCATGGCGCCAGTGCCATTTCACCAGCGGCACCTTGTTCATCGTCGGCGCGCGGCGCGGATCGTCGGCGAAGAAAACCCGGTCACGCACACCGCCCTGGAACAGCGGCACCCGCAAATGCGGCTGCGGCGTCTGCCGGTAGGGGCCGGGATCGAACCAGCACAGATGTCGAAGCGGATCCGTGCCGGGCGGGACAATGCCTTCGGAGAGCCGCCCGCGCGGGTAGAGATCCACGCTCAGCGTGCCGAAGGCGCGGCGCCCCCGGGCCTCCAGCGCTGCGGTCAGCGCCGGCAGCGGGCGGTCCTGCCATTGCGGATAGATCAGCAGCTCGTCGGCATCGAGCACCAGGCACCAGTGCCCCGCCCCGTGCCGCGCCAGAAGCCAGCCGGCCCAGTCCATCCCGAACCGCGCATCCTTGTAGCCGGCCGCAGTGGTCCAGACCGAGCAATCCGGTTGCTCCGCCAGATACTCGGCCGAGCCGTCCCTGCTGTCGTTCACCACGAACAGGAAATGCCCGACCCCGAGGGCGCGGTGATGCCGCAGGAACCAGGGCAGTCGGCCGATCTCGTTGCGGACGGTCGAGAAGGCGCGCACCGCGCCCGCCGGAATCGCCGCCGTCCGGTCGGCGCGGGGCCGAAGCACATGGCGCGCCCGGAAGGCGCGCCAGAGATAATCCCGCCTGCGCCAGCGGAGGCGGTAGGCCTCGCGAAGCGCGCCAGCCCGCCCCGTCGTCGTCATCGCGATCCGGTCACTCCGCCGCGTTCCGCATTCCCATGAGATGCCGCAGATAGCCCATCAGGTCGTCGCGCAGGTCGTCGCGCCGGAGCCCGAAGGCCACGGTCGCCTGCAGGAAGCCCGATTTCGAGCCGCAATCGAAGCGGTCGCCGACAAATCGCAGCCCGTGCACCGGGCGCCCGTCGACGATCTCATGCGCGATCGCGTCGGTCAGCTGGATCTCGCCGCCCGCCCCGCTCGAAATGCGCGACAGCGATTCGAGCACGCTGGGCGGCAGGATGTAGCGCCCGATCACCGCGAGGTTGGACGGCGCCGTGCCCCGCTTGGGCTTTTCCACCATCGCCTTCACCCGCGACAGGTTGCCCCGCGTCTCGGACACGTCGAGGATCCCGTAGGACGAGGTCTGCTCGTCCGGAACCTCCATCGCGGCGACCATCGCGCCGCCGGTCTCCTCATAGGCATCGACCATCTGCTTGAGGCAGGGGGTGTTCGCCGCGATCACGTCGTCGGGCAGGATCACCGCGAAGGGCTCGTCCCCGATCATCCGCCGTGCGCACCACACCGCGTGGCCAAGGCCCATCGGCCGGTTCTGGCGCACATAGGCGATCGCGCCGGATTCCATGTTCGTGCTGTCGAGAATGTCGAGCAGGGCGGTCTTGCCCTTCTCGCGCAGCGACGCCTCCAGCTCGGGCGCGTTGTCGAAATAATCCTCCAGCGCCCCCTTGCCGCGCGAGGTGACGAAGATGAATTCGCGGATCCCCGCGGCCCGGGCCTCGTCGATCGCATACTGGATCAACGGCCTGTCCACGAGGGTCATGATCTCCTTGGGAATCGACTTGGTCGCCGGGAGAAACCTGGTTCCCAGACCGGCGACGGGAAAAACCGCCTTCGTTACCTTGCGACGCATTCACTGCACCCCTTATACCTTCCGCACCCAAATACCGCGCTGCGCGCGCACCCTTTTGCCACGCAGCATGTCAAGAATATGGCATTGGCTTAAAACTACCCAAACTTCTATCAGTTCCCTGGGAAAATGGGAACACCCGGCGGGATCGGGCCGATCTGCCGCACCTGTCCCGCGCGCCCGCGCCCGAACCAGGGACCCGTCCCCGCGCATGCCCCAAGGCCCTTCGGTCAGCCCTCGGGCGCGACCAGTTCGACCCCCGGCGCCAGCGCCAGGAAGAACGGGTTCTCGAAGCCGGGCTTGCCATAGGACAGCGGCGTGTGGTCGTCGAAGCGCAGCACCTTGCCGCCGGCGCCCGCCAGCACCGCATGGCCCGCCGCGGTGTCCCATTCCATGGTGCGGCCGAGCCGCGGATAGAAATCCGCCTCGCCTGCCGCCACCAGGCAGAACTTGAGCGAGGAGCCCGCGCTCTTGAAATCGCCCACGCTGTAGCGGCCGATATAGGCATCGGTCGCCGCGTCGCGATGCGATTTCGAGGCAACGACACCCAGCGCGCCATTGTCCGGAACGGTCACCGAGAGCGGCCGCACCGCCCCCGGCACGGCGGCGTCGAACGGCCCCTCCTCCTCGACGGTGCGGCCCTCGGCATCGGTCATGAACAGGCGCTTTTTCGCCGGCGCATAGACCACACCGCGGATCGGAACCCCGTTTTCGACATAGGCGATGTTCACCGTGAAGTCGCCACGGCGCTGCACGAACTCCTTCGTGCCATCCAGGGGATCGACGATCAGGAAGCTCTCGGCCCGCACCTCATGGCTCGCCGCCTGCTCCTCGGTGACCAGAGCCACATCGGGGAAAGCCTCGCGCAAGCCCTTGGAAATCAACGCATCCGCCGCCTCGTCCGCCGCCGTCACCGGGCTTTCGTCGGCCTTGGCGCGCACCGCGAAATCCTCTGTGCCGTAGATCTCGAGAATCGCTTCCCCGGCCTCGATGGCGAGGCGCCGCATCTCGCGCGCCAGACGGTCGAACTCCATGAACCTCACTCCACTTCAAAATGCCGCATTCGGGCGTTATGATCGCCGATGCATAAAACGGCAAGAACTCTGCCCCATTCTGGCGGCGGACGCGACCCGAGGCAGGAAGCATGTTCCAGACCCAGACCGACATGGGCCTGATCGGCGCGGCCGGACGGCTGTCCGGCCTGATCTATCACAACACGGTCCGTACCGTGCGCAAGTCGCATGGCAATGCGCTGATGGCGCTGGCGATCAGCATCTTCCAGTCGATCCTGATGGTGGCGGTCTTCTACGCGATGTTCCAGCTTCTGGGCATGCGCCGCGCGGCGATTCGCGGGGATTACATGCTCTACATCATGTCGGGCGTGTTCATGTTCATGACCCATGTGAAGACGCTGGGCGCCGTGGTCGGCTCCGAAGGGCCGACCTCGCCGATGATGAACCACCTGCCGATGACCACCACCGTCTCGGTCGCCGCCGCCGCGCTGGGCGCGCTCTACATCCAGATCCTGTCGCTCGTGGTGATCCTCTTCGCCTACAACGCCTACAGCCCGATCGAGATCTACCAGCCGCTGCCGGCCTTCGGCATGGTGCTGATGGCCTGGTTCTCGGGCCTCGCGGTCGGCATGGTCCTCCTGGCGGCCAAGCCCTGGGCGCCGGGCTTCGTCGGCATCGCGGGGCAGATCTGGCAGCGGGTGAACATGTTCGCTTCGGGCAAGATGTTCGTGGCCAACACGCTGCCGGCAAAGCTCCTGATCATGTTCTCCTGGAACCCGCTCTTTCACATCATCGACCAGGGGCGCGGCTTCATCTTCATCAACTACAACCCGCATTTCAGCTCGATCGCCTACCCGTTCTACGTCTCGCTGGCGCTGCTCGCGCTCGGGCTGATCGGCGAATCCTACACGAGGCGCAACGCCTCGCTGAGCTGGAACGCGAAACGCTAGGCCGGATCAGGCTCCACCGAACCGCCCCTGCGCGTCCCGCGCGTTCGCGGCTTGAACGCGCCACCGGCGCCTTCATCGGCTGCGCCGAGCCGCCGCTCACTCTTTGGGTCGGGAAATCCCGGGGGTGAGGGGCGGCAGCGCCGAGGGGGCAGAGCCCCCTGACCCCGCTCCCGTGTCCCCGCGCCTACGCCTCCCCCCGCGCGCTCGCGATCTCCGCATCCGAGAGCTTCTGCGCGACCATCCGCCGGAGCATCAGGAGCGAGGTCTGGTAGGTCTCCTCGAGAAACCCGGTCGAGCGGATCAGCACCCGCTTCTGGTCCGCGTTGATCCGCTCGTCGATCCGCCGCTCCAGGAGCTTGCCGTAGCGCAGATCCTCGATCAGCTTCTCCGTGGTCTTCGGCGACATCGCGTCGATCAACAGATGCCCGAACTCGTAGATCGCGAAAACCGGCTCTTCCAGCGCGCGGATCGAATCCAGCATCTTCGCCCGGCGGTCGGGCCGGATGATCGCCTTGCGGAACTCGCTCACGCTGCGGGCGAAATCGGGCTGCGCGATCTGCGCCTCGAGCTTCGCGTTGTGGGAGTCGATGAAGCCCGAGATCATCTCCGCGTTGGTGCAGTCGAGCGCCTTGAGGAAGAACAGGAACTGGGTGAACTGCAAGAGGTAGTCATGCCCGTTCGCGCCGGCGATGGTCGGGAATTCGTCCAGCGGCGCGGTCTCCCGCAGCCGGGTCCGGATCGTCTCGAAAAACCAGTTCTCAGCCTGAAGCGACGCCTCGACCGTCTCGAAAGCGAGCATGATTCTCGACAACGACGTTTCTGCCAAGATCCCCGACCTGTCCGACCTGCAAGCCGGCGAACAGTCCCGGGCTTGCCCGCTCCTGTCAAGCATCGGCGCGCGGCAGGGCTCAGTTCGCGGTCGTCGTCGTGCCGGCGAGGCCGCCCGCCCCCTTGATCCGCTTGATCAGTTCGAGCGTCTTGCGCGGATCGGCCCGGTAGGCCCGGTCGATCAGCTCGATCCCGGTCTCCTCGGGCAGTTCCTCGCCATCGGGCGGGGTCCAGCCCCGGGTCGCGCCCGGATCCTTGGCGGTCTCCTGCAGCATTCCGCAATAGTACTGCGTCAGGAACGTGCTCTCCAGGCCGAGTTCGCTGCACTCGTCCGCCCGGGCGCCCGACGCGGCGGCCAGCAATACAACAACAAGAGCGACACGGTTCATGCGACCTCCCGACACTGCCTCATAGGAAACGCTAGCAGAACAGATACCCCGCACACACCTCTCTTTCGCCCGTGTCGTACGAAAAACGACACCCCCCGCCCGCCGACCGTTTCCGGATAGGTAGGGTCCAGACAAGGGGGAAACGACCGATGACGATCGAGACAGATAGTGCAGACCCGGTGCTCCCTGCCACTGCCATTTCTGCTCCCGCCGCCGGTCGCAACCGCGGTCTTCGGCAGTTTCGCCGAGTTTCGCCCGGTCAAGTCCCGGCCGGGCCGTTTTCCGAGTACGCGCCGTCCCGCAACCTCCCTGCGGGCCGGCGCAGCGTTTTCGCACAAGGTAGCAAGTATCCGTCGCCGCATTTCCCGGCGACATGTTCAGGTTCAACCCGTTACCCCTGCCCAGCCCTTTGATGTGTGATCGGACGATTTCGAGTATCTTGGGCAGCCTGACGCGAGCGCCTCGTGCGCTCGCGTCTTGGTTTCGCCGCCCGGCCCCACGCGCGGCATGAACGCCCTTGTCAGGTTGAGGGTGCGACAGGCCCCGGCACCTCAGGTCACCACCCTCAGCGTCAGGTTGATCCGCCCGCCGCCATCGAGCAGCGTAGACGAGCCGAAGCGGATGCGGTCGATGCCGTGATGGGCCAGCCGCGCTGCCCCGGCGAGCATCAGCACATCGCCCGAAGAGAGCCAGAGGCTTTGCGTCCTCCCGCCGCGCTCGGTCCCGCCGATCCGGAACAGCGCGTCGTCGCCCAGCGAGATCGACAGGACCGGCTCGGAGAAATCCGCCTCGTCGCGGTCCTGGTGCAGCCCCATCCGCGCGCCCTCGCGATAGAAATTCACCAGGCAGCACTCCGGCAGACGCGCCGAGCCCGACAATTCCCGCCACACCGCGAGCACGCTCTCGGGGATCGGCGGCCAGTCCACACCCGACGGGTGCCGCGCCTCGTAGTGGTAGCCCCGCCGGTCCGACACCCAGCCGAACCGCCCCGCCGAGGTCATCGCCACCGACATCTTCTTCCCCCGGCGCGTCTCGGGCGAGAACAGCGGTGCCGCGCGCACCACCTCGCGCAGATCCGCCACCATCGTCCGCTGCGCCCCGGGGCCGAGATGCCCGAGATGGACGACTGCCCCGCCAAGCACCGTCTCACCCCCGTCCTGCATCGCAAAAGACTCGCTTTTTTGGCTTTTCGGGAGGCATTCACGCGCTTGCAGCCCTCCGGACCCCTCCCTATATACCGGCAGAACCCGGCCGGGCACCCCAACCGGCCGCAATTCTGGGATCGGAGGGCGGTGCCGCTCACGGGCCGCTTTCCAGAACATCGCCGAAGGAAGAGGACAACAGAGCATGGCCAAAGTCATCGGAATCGACCTTGGAACCACCAACAGCTGCGTCGCCATCATGGACGGATCGCAGCCCCGCGTGATCGAGAATGCGGAGGGCGCACGCACGACCCCCTCGATCGTCGCCTTCACCGAGAACGAACGCCTCGTCGGCCAGCCGGCCAAGCGCCAGGCGGTCACCAACCCCGACAACACGATCTTCGCCGTCAAGCGGCTGATCGGCCGCCGCATGGGCGATGCCGAGGTCGAGAAGGACCGCAAGATCGTGCCCTACGACATCGTCGATGGCGGTCAGGGCGACGCCTGGGTCGAGGCGCGCGGCGACAAGTACTCGCCCAGCCAGATCTCCGCCTTCATCCTGCAGAAGATGAAGGAAACCGCCGAGAGCTATCTCGGCGAGAAGGTCGACCAGGCGGTCATCACCGTCCCGGCCTATTTCAACGACGCCCAGCGCCAGGCCACCAAGGACGCCGGCAAGATCGCCGGCCTCGAGGTGCTGCGGATCATCAACGAACCCACCGCGGCCGCGCTGGCCTACGGGCTCGACAAGAAGGATTCGAAGACCATCGCGGTCTATGACCTCGGCGGCGGCACCTTCGACATCACCATCCTCGAGATCGACGACGGCCTCTTCGAGGTGAAGTCGACGAACGGCGACACGTTCCTCGGCGGCGAAGATTTCGACATGCGGATCGTCCAGTACCTCGCCGACGAGTTCAAGAAGGAGCACGGCGTCGACCTGACCAACGACAAGATGGCGCTGCAGCGGCTCAAGGAAGCGGCCGAGAAGGCGAAGATCGAGCTGTCCTCGTCCAGCCAGACCGAGATCAACCAGCCGTTCATCTCGATGAACAAGGACACCGGCACGCCCCTGCACATGGTCATGAAACTGACCCGGGCAAAGCTCGAAAGCCTCGTGGGCGACCTCGTCAAGAAGTCGATCAAGCCCTGCCAGGCCGCGCTCAAGGACGCGGGCCTCTCGGCCTCGGATATCGACGAGGTGGTTCTCGTCGGCGGCATGACCCGCATGCCCAGGGTGGTCGAGGAAGTGACCAAGTTCTTCGGCAAGGAGCCGCACAAGGGCGTCAACCCCGATGAGGTGGTGGCCATGGGCGCCGCGATCCAGGCCGGCGTGCTGCAGGGCGACGTCAAGGACGTGGTGCTCTTGGACGTGACGCCCTTGTCGCTCGGCATCGAGACGCTGGGCGGCGTGTTCACCCGCCTGATCGACCGCAACACCACGATCCCGACCAAGAAGGGCCAGATCTTCTCCACCGCCGAGGACAACCAGAACGCGGTGACGATCCGGGTCTTCCAGGGCGAGCGCGAGATGGCGCAGGACAACAAGCTCCTCGGCCAGTTCAACCTCGAGGACATCCCGCCCGCGCCGCGCGGCATGCCGCAGATCGAGGTGACCTTCGACATCGACGCGAACGGCATCGTCTCCGTCTCCGCGAAGGACAAGGGCACCGGCAAGGAGCAGAAGATCACGATCCAGGCCTCGGGCGGCCTCTCCGACGACGAGATCGAGCAGATGGTCCGCGACGCCGAGGCGAATGCCGAGGCCGACAAGGAGCGCCGCGAGCTCGTCGAGGCCAAGAACCAGGCCGAGAGCAAGATCCATTACTTCGAAAGCCAGATCAAGGAGCATGGCGGGAAGGTCGACCCCTCGACCGTCGAGGCCATCGAGCTCGCGATCGCCGCGCTCAAGGACAATCTCGAGACCGACGATGCCGGCAAGATCAAGTCGGGCATCCAGAACATGGAAGAAGCCGCCATGCGTCTGGGCGAGGCGATCTACAAGGCCGAGCAGGAGAAGGCCGCTGGCGAGCCTGCGGAAGAAGAAGACGGTCCGCGCGACGTGGATGACGAGATCGTCGACGCCGATTTCGAAGATCTCGACGACGACAAGCGCGCCTCTTGAGGCGTTGGATCCCGAATGCAAGGCCGGCCTGTTCCAGCGGGCCGGCCCTCGCGTTCAAGGAGGATGATGGCTGATGGCCAAGCGTGACTATTACGACGTCCTCGGGGTCGCGAAGGGTGCGGATGGCGACGAGATCAAGAAGGCCTATCGCAAGAAGGCGAAGGAGCTTCATCCCGACCGCAATTCCGGCAATCCCGACGCCGAGTCGCAGTTCAAGGAAGTGAACGAGGCCTATGACGTCCTGAAGGACGCCGACAAGAAGGCCGCCTATGACCGGTTCGGCCACGCCGCCTTCGAGGGCGGCATGGGCGGCGGCGGGCGCCCCGGCGGCGGCGGCTACCAGGGCGGCGATTTCGCCTCCGCCTTCTCCGACGTCTTCGACGACCTGTTCGGCGATTTCATGGGCCAGCGCGGCGGCGGCGCCGGGCGGCAGCGCGCCACCCGCGGCTCGGACCTGCGCTACAATCTCCGCATCACCCTGGAAGAGGCCTATTCCGGCCTGCAGAAGACGATCAACGTCCCCACCGCAGTGACCTGCGGCACCTGCAGCGGCTCCGGCTCGGAGGGCGGCACCGAGCCCGCCACCTGCGAGACCTGCCGCGGCATGGGCAAGGTCCGCGCCCAGCAGGGCTTCTTCACCGTCGAACGCACCTGCCCGCATTGCTCGGGCCTCGGCCAGATCATCAAGAACCCCTGCAAGGCCTGCGCCGGCGCCGGCCGCGTGCAGAAGGAGCGGTCGCTCTCGGTGAACATCCCCATGGGCGTCGAGACCGGCACGAGGATCCGCCTCGCCGGCGAGGGCGAAGCCGGGCTCCGCGGCGGCCCGCCGGGCGATCTCTACATCTTCATCGAGGTGAGGGAGCACGCGCTGTTCCAGCGCGACGGCACCAACCTGTTCTGCCGCGTGCCGGTCTCGATGACCGCCGCCGCGCTGGGCGGCGATATCGAGGTGCCGACGATCGACGGCGGCCGCAGCCGGGTCAAGGTTCCCGCCGGCAGCCAGTCGGGCAAGCAGATGCGCCTCCGCGGCAAGGGCATGCCGGCACTCCGCGGCGGCGGCTCGGGCGACATGTTCCTCGAACTCGCCGTCGAGACCCCGGTCAACCTCTCGTCGCGCCAGAAGGAACTCCTGCGCGAGTTCGAGGAAGCCTCGAAATCCGACACCAACCCGGAATCCTCGAGCTTCTTCTCCGCCGTCAAGGGCTTCTGGGATTCGATGAAGGGGTGAGCAGCGATTCGGCGCAGCCGATGAAGGCTCCAGTGGAGCCTTCAAGCTGCGAACGCGCGAAGCGCCGGGAGGGCCCCGGCCCGGCGCAGCCGGCGAAACGTCCAGTGGACGTTTCGAGGGGCGAACGCGCGAAGCGCAGGAAAGGCGGCGGCTCGGCGAAGCCGATGAAGGCTCCGGTGGAGCCTTCAAGCTGCGAACGCGCGGAGCGCCGGGAAAGCCCCGGTCCAGCAGAACCGTCCGGTGGACGGCTCTCAGCGCCGAACGCCCCACCGCAAGATGGCCCCAGACCTGCCCAATCCTTGGGCACATTCCCGCGCCAATTCGGGAAACCAGACCCTGAACCGGGCCAAATCCCGGCCGCGTTAACCTTTCGTTGACCACGTTCGGCGAAATTCTGCCCATGGCACGCCGCGCCCCGCACTTCTCCGAATCCTCCTCTCCGACGTTGTTCGGCGCCGCTCCCCTGATGGCGCCCGCGCGGCCGGAGAAGTTGACCTCCCCGATCCGCGATCTCCGGCCGAGGCTCCGGGCGCGTTCAGGGGAGAGGGGCGCGGCGGCCATACCGGAGTTCCGGGCGGTCCGCCGCCGGAGCCGCAGGATTTCAGAAGCCGCGACCGATCTGCAGTCGCGCACCCACGCCATCCCCAAGCCGGTGTTTTTCGGCTGGCAGGCACCTGTCGACCATTGCCGGAGTGCATCGGCGCACAGGGAAACCGAGCAGTAGTTCCTGGTCCTGTTCCTCGATCGCAAACCGATTGCGGGCGGGGAACAGGCGAAGGGCACCGCGACAACTGCCCCTCGCCACCCCGGGAGAATGAGCCCCCGCCTGGCCCCCTTCATCTGGTCAAAAGTGCTCCGGGGGAGCGCGAGGGGGCAAAGCCCCCTCGCCCACCGCGATGCCGAAGGCAGCGCAAACTCAGGAAATGCGCGCGTGAAACGCGCGCGCCGGCACCTCAAACCATCCGCACTGCAGCGGCAAAGGCCCGCGCCTCCCCCGGCGCCTGCCCCATCGCCTTGCGCGGATCGAACAGCCCCGGGTCGAGATCGGGAAACTCCCGCAAGGCCAGGTCGCGCAGATGCGCGCCCGACCGCAGCGCCTCGCCCACCAGCGCCTTCACCTTCGCCTGCGCCTCGGGCCGCGGCATCCGCGCGGCCAGCGCGAAGCTCAGCGCCTCGGCGAAGATCGCCCCGGTACCGTCGTCCAGAAGTGCGGCCATCCGCTCGGGCCGCGGCGCCAGCGTCGCCGCCAGCCCTTCCGCGGCCGCCAGCGCCCGGCCGGTGCAGATCAGCATCTGCGGCAGCGTCAGCCACTCGGTGATCCACACCGCCGCGTCCCGCTGCTGCCGGTGCAGGGCCGCCGCCTGCATTACCCCGTTCAGCCCCGCCACCTGCCGCGCCAGCGCCGAGAGCAGCGAGGGCAGCACCGGGTTGGCCTTCTGCGGCATCGTCGAAGACGCGCCGGAACTGCCCGGCACCACCTCGCCAATCCCGCTCTGGGTCATCAGGATCAGGTCCTCGCCCATCTTGCCGAGCGAAGCCGCGACCTGGGTGAGCCAAGCCGCGAGCCCCGCCGGCCCGTGCCGCGTCGCATGCCGGCTGCCGCCCGGATCGGCGAGGTCGAGCGCCCGCGCGAGCCCGGCCCGCACTTCCGGCCCGGCATCGCCCATCGCCGACAGCGTCCCCGCCGCGCCGGCCAGCGACACCGCCACAACGCGCGGCTTCAAACGCGCCAGATCCTCGCGCAGGTCCAGAAGCGGCAGCCCCCAGCTCGCCACCACCGCGCCGAAACTCGTCGGCACCGCCACCTGCCCATAGGTACGCGCCGCCATCGGCAGCTCGGCATGGGTCTCGGCCAGCGCGCCCAGCCCCGCCAGCACCGCCCCGATCCGCGCCTCGAGGATCGCCAGCGCCTGGCGCAGCCGCAAGGCGAGGCCGGTCTCCATGATGTCCTGGCTCGTCGCCCCCCAATGGGCGAAGGCGGCATGTTCCGGCGCCTGCATCGCCTGCCGGAACGCCGCCACCAACCCCGGCACCGGCACCGCGTTCTCGCCCGTGGCGGCGGCCAGCGCGGCCGGGTCGATCTGCACCTCGAGGCTCGCCCGGTGGATCGCCAGCCCGACGGTCTCGGGGATCAGCCCCAGCTCGCCCTGCACCTTCGCCATGGCGCCCAGCGCGATCAGCATGGCGCGGATCTCGGCCGTGTCGGTGAACAGCCGGCCCAGCTCCGCATCGCCGAGGAAGTCGCGGTAAAGCGCGCTGTCGAGGGGAGTGGCGGCCATCAGGCGGCGCGAAGCCCAAGGATCGCGCGCGCCTCGGCCGGCGTCGCCACCGGCCGGCCGTATTTCTCGCAGAGCGCCACGGTGCGTTCGACAAGTGCGGCGTTCGATGGCGCCAGCGTCTCCCGGTCGAGCCGCACATTGTCCTCGAGCCCGGTCCGGCAATGGCCGCCTGAGGAGACGCACCATTCGTTCACCTCGTACTGGAACCGGCCGATCCCGGCGGCGCACCATTCCGCGTCCGGCGCGATCCGCGCCAGCGTCTCGCGGAAGAAGTCGAAACTCGGCCGATCCACCGGCATCGCGTTCTTCACCCCCAGCACGAACTGCACGTAGAGCGGCCCCTTGAGCCGCCCGTCGCCCGCCATCTTCGCCGCCTGGAAGATGTGGCTGAGGTCGAACGCCTCGATCTCCGGCTTGATGTCATAGGTCCGCATCTCCTCCGCCAGCCAGTCCACCAGGTCGGGCGGGTTCTCGTAGACCCGCGTCGGAAAGTTGTTCGACCCGACCGTGAGCGAGGCCATGTCCGGCTGCAGGGGCAGCATCCCGCCCCGCGCCTGCCCCGCGCCCGACCGGCCGCCGGTGGAAAGCTGGACGATCATCCCCGGGCAATGCTTCTCGATCCCCTCCATCAGCCGCGCGAAGCGCTCGGGGTCGGAGGTCGGGGAGCCGTCCTCCATCCGCACATGGCAATGGGCGATGGACGCGCCCGCCTCGAAGGCCTCCTGCGTCGATTCCACCTGCTCCGCGAGGGTGATCGGCACCGCCGGGTTGTCCGACTTCTGCGGCAGCGAACCGGTGATCGCGACACAGATGATGCAGGGTTTCGTCATGGCAGGTCCTTTGCGATGCGGTCGAGAGTGGCGGCGAGTGTAGCGGGCGCCGAAAGGAAGGGCGAGTGGCCGCAGGCGATCCGGTGGACCGCCGAGGCCGGCAAATCCGCCGCCATCGCCTCCTGGAATTCGGGCAGGATCGTGCGGTCATCGGTACAGAGCACCGCATGGCGCGGCAGGCCCGCGCTGCGCCCCGTCACCGCGACCCTGGCACGGAACGGCGCCACCGGCTGCGGCGTCAGGCGCGGCAGCGCGAAGGCCACCGCCTCGGGTGGGCAATCGTTGTAGAAGAGCGGCACCGACAGCTCCGGGTCCATCGCCACCAGCCCGTCCGCCACCCGTGACGCCCGGTCGAGCAGCTGCTCCCCCTCCGCCCGCCGCAGCGAGGCGAGCGACCGGCCCGGCGCGGGGATATAGGCGGCGAGATAGACCAAGGCCCGCACGAGCTCCGGCGCCGCCTCACCCGCCGCGGTGATGGGATAGCCGCCCATGGAATGGCCGACCAGCACGTCCCCCGGCCGCAGCGCCGCGACCACCGCGTCGCGGTAGAGCTCCATCGTCACCGCCGCGCGCGGCGTCGCGTCCTCGCCATGCCCCGGCAGGTCGATGGCCCGCGCCGCGTGCCCCAGATCCGCCAGCGCCGGAATCAGGTCGCGCCAGCACCAGGCCCCGTGACTGGCGCCGTGGATCAAGAGGAAGGACGCCATTCAGACATGCCCGGTCTCGTAAAGGAACTCGGTCAGCAACTCGGAATATTCGCCCGGCTTCTCGACGCAGGGCAGGTGCCCCGCCCCCCGGATCAAGGCAAACCGCGACCCCTTCACCAGCTCCGCCGTCTCGCGCACCAGGTCGGGCGGGGTCGAGCCGTCCTCGCTCCCCGCGATCGCCAGGGTCGGCAGGCTCAGCCCGGAGGTGGGCGTGTAGAAATCCGTCCCCGAGATCGCCGCGCAGCAGCCCGCATAGCCCTCCACCGGCTGCCGCTCCAGCATCGCCCGCCAGGCCAGGAACTCCGCCCGCTCGCGGAACGGCTTCGCGAACCAGCGCTCGAGGATCCCATCCGACAGCGCCGCGATCCCGCCCGCCTGCACCGCGCCGATCCGGTCCCGCCACATCTCGGCGGTGCCGATCTTGGCGGCGGTGTTGGAAATCACCATGGCGCGCACCTGGTCCATCCGCTTCACCGCCAGCCCCTGGGCGATCATCCCGCCGATGGAGAGCCCGACGAACACCGCGTCGCGCACGCCCAGATGGTCGAGCAGCCGCTCCGCGTCGGTCACCAGCGCGCCCATGGAATAGGGCCCCTTCGGACAGGACGACAGCCCGTGCCCGCGCTTGTCGTAACGAATGAGCCGCAGCCCCTCGGGCAGAAGCGGCAGCACCGCGTCCCAGAGCCGCAGGTCGGTGCCCAGCGAATTCGCGAACACCACCGGCGCGCCATCCGCCGGCCCGTCCTCGCGGTAATGGATATCGACACCCTCGAGCTGCGCGATCCGCATCTTCCTATTCCCCCTCCAGCGCCTGCCGGAACAGCGGCGCATCGACATTGCCGCCCGAGGCGACGACGATCACATCGGCATCGTCCGCGCGATGCCACAGCGCGGCGGCCAGCGCCACCGCCCCGCCCGGCTCAAGCACGATCCGGAGCCGCCGGAACGCCAGCACCATGGCGCGCAAGGCGTCGGCGTCGCTCACCGCGATCCCGGGCCCGCAATGGGCCTTCAGGATCGGAAAGGTCAGATCCCCCGGATGCGGCGTCAGGATCGCGTCGCAGATCGACCCGGACAGCCGATCGTTCGCCTGCACGCTGCCCGCCGCCAGCGAGCGGGTCACATCGTCGAACCCCTCCGGCTCCACCGGCCGCACCCTCAGCCCCGGCGCCCGCGCCGCCAGCGCCAGCGCGATGCCCGAGGTCAGCCCGCCGCCGCCGCAACAGACCAGCACATCCGCCCGCTCCACACCAGCGGCCCCAGCCTGCTCCGCGATCTCCAGCCCCACAGTGCCCTGCCCGGCGATCACCTCTTTATTGTCGAAGGGCGCGATCAGCGTCAGCCCCCGCGACTCGGCAATCGGCAGCGCCACCTCGTGCCGGTCCTCGTTCGCGCGATCATAGGTCACCACCTCTGCGCCCAGCGCCCGCGTGTTGGCGATCTTCACCGCCGGCGCATCGGCCGGCATCACGATCACCGCCGGCGTTCCCATCTCGCGCGCGGCGCAGGCGATGCCCTGGGCGTGGTTCCCCGAGGAATAGGCGATGACCCCCCGCGCCCGCTGCGCGTCGGTCAGGGCCGAGATCGACGCCCGCCCGCCCCGGTACTTGAACGAGCCGGTCTTCTGCAGGCATTCCGCCTTCACGAAGATCCGCCGCCCCGCCTCCGCGTCCAGCAGCGGCGCGTTCAACAGGGGCGTCCGCACCGCATGGCCGGCCAGCCGCGCCGCCGCAGCCTCGATCCGCTCGATATTCACGCAAGCCTCTCCAGCCAGGCCCGGATCGCCGCCAGGGACTCGGGTTCGTCGAGGA
The DNA here is from genome assembly GCA_003605175.1 of Paracoccaceae bacterium. Lineage (GTDB taxonomy): Bacteria > Pseudomonadota > Alphaproteobacteria > Rhodobacterales > Rhodobacteraceae > Ovoidimarina. Next base: position 83,730 of record QWDA01000004.1, read on the forward strand.
ACGGCACATGGCCGCGCCCCGGCACCTCGGCAAAGATCATCTCCGGCGCGCGGCGCAGCATCTCCTCGGCGGTCTCCCGCGTGAGCAGCGTCGAATTCGCCCCCCGGATCAGGGCCAGCGGCTTCTTCGCCGCCGCCTCGAAAATTGGCCAGAGGTCGATCGGCTCGGCCGGCGGCGGCGCCACGATCCCGTCGCGCAGCCGCGCGTCGTAGCGCAGCGCCAGCCCCTCTTGCGTCTCCTCGAACTGCGCCGCGACCTCCGCCCGCCAGCGCGCCATCGGCACGCCCTCGAAATCGGTCCAGAGCCGCGCCCGCACCTCGGCGGCCTCGTCACAGGTCTTCTGCGCCGGCGGGATGCCGATATAGGCCTTGATCCGGTCGAGCCCCACGGCGCCGATCTCGGGCCCCACATCGTTCAGGCACAGCCCGGTGATCCGGTCCGGCACCATGGCCGCCAGCCCCATGCCGATCAGCCCGCCCCGCGAGGTCCCGAGGATCGCCGCCGCCGGGATTTCCAGATGGTCGAGAAGCGCCAGCACGTCGGCGCCCTCCTGCTGGATCGTGTAGCTCGCCGGATCGGCCCGGCCCGACCGGCCGCGCCCGCGATAATCCATCCGGATCAGCCGGCGCCCCGCCAGATGCGGCGCCACATGGTCGAAATCGCGCCCGTTCCGGGTGAGCCCCGCAAGCGCGAGGATCGGCTGGCCCGCGCCTGCCGCGTCGTCGTAATGGAGCGGCGTGCCATCGGCGGCGGTGAATTCGGGCATCAGGCGGTTTCCGCGAGCTTGGGAATATCGGTGAGGTCGTCGACGATCCAGTCGGGCCGCCCGGGCAGCCGGTCGAGCGGCTCGCCGGCGCGGTTGACCCAGGCGGTGCGGAACCCGAAGCGCTCTGCCCCCGCCGCATCCCAGCCGTTCGACGACACGAACAGCACATCGCCGGGCTCGGTGCCGAAATGGTCGCCGACGAGGCCGTAGACCCGCGCATCGGGCTTGAACACGCCCACGCTCTCCACCGAGAGCTTGGCGTCGAGCAGGCCGCAGATCCCGGCCGACTGCGTCGCGCCGTCCAGCATCTCGGGCGACCCGTTCGACAGGATCGCGGTGCGCCGCCCGGCCGCCTTCAGCGCGGCCAAAACCTCGGGCACCTCGGGATAGGCCCCCAGCTCCCAGTACAGCTTCAGCAGCCGGTCGCGCAGCGCCGGATCCTGCAGCCCCAGCGCCTCCATCGACCAGTCCAGCGCATCCTGCGTGACCACCCAGAAATCCGCATGGTCCCCGGTGATCGCCCGGATCCACGAATATTGCAGCTGCTTCGCCCGCCAATGCGCCGACAGCGCCTGCCAGCAGCCCGCGAGCGCGGCCCCGCCCGGTTCCGCGGCGGCCGCGCGCGCGGCGGCCGACACGTCGAACAACGTGCCATAGGCATCGAAGACACAGGTCGAGATCGGCATGGGATCATCCTCTGCCCGCAAACTGGCACAGCCGCCGGGCAGAGAAAACCCGGGCCGGCCGGTTTGCGTCCCGGCGCCGCATGGCCTAGGCTCGGGGCATCGCTCGAGAACCTGCGCGATCCCGCGCGGCCTCGAAAATTCATCCCTGCCAAAGAGATCACATCATGACCGACGCGAAAGCGGGCGACACAGTACGTATCCATTATGCCGGAACGCTTGAGGACGGCACCACCTTCGACAGCTCCGCCGGGCGCGATCCGCTCGAATTCACCGTCGGCTCGGGCCAGATCATCCCGGGCCTCGACCGCGCGATCCCCGGCATGGCGGTCGGCGACACCAAGGTCGTCGAGGTGCCGCACATGGAGGCCTATGGCCCGCACAACCCCGAGGCGCGCCAGGCGATCCCGCGCGAGACCGTGCCCGCCGACCTCCCGGTCGACCCCGGAACCCGGCTCGCCATGCGCACCCAGGACGGCCGCGACGTCTCGGTGACGGTGGTCGAGGCGACCGAGACCGAACTGGTGCTTGACGCCAACCACCCGCTCGCCGGCAAGGACCTGACCTTCGAGATCGAACTCGTCGAGATCGTCTGACCGGGGCCGCCCCGGTCAGAGATTCTCGAGCCGGGGCATCCCCATCACGTTATAGCCGCCATCGACCATCACCACCTGCCCCGTGGTGCAGGCCCCGCCGTCCGAGGCCAGCCACACCGCGGTGCCGCCGATCGCCTCCAGCGTCGCATTGGCCTGCATCGGCGCATTCGCCTCGGAATGCTTGTAGGTCCGCCGCGCCCCGCCGATCGCCGAACCCGCCAGCGTCTTCATCGGCCCGGGGCTGATCGCGTTCACCCGGATCCCGTCCGGCCCCAGATCGTTCGCCAGATAGCGCACCGCCGTCTCCAGCCCCGCCTTCGCCACGCCCATCACGTTGTAGCAGGGGAACACCCGGCTCGCGCCCTCGAAGGTCAGCGTCATCAGCGTGCCGCCATCGCGCATCATCGCCGAGGCCCGCCGCGCCACGTCGATGAACGACCAGCAGGAAATCAGCATCGACTGGCTGAAATTCTCCCGGCTGGTGTCGCGGAACCGGAAATCCGCCGCGAGCTCGGCCTTGTCGGCGAAGGCAATGGCATGGACCACGAAGTCGAGCGTGCCCCAGCGCTCCGCCACCGCCGCGAAGCCGGCATCCATCGACGCCGCATCGGTCACGTCGAGATCGACCAGAAGATCCGACCCCACGCTCGCCGCCAAGGGCTCCACCCGGCGCCCGAACGCCTCGCCTTGGTAGGAGAACGCCAGCGCCGCGCCCTGCGCCGCCATCGCCTGCGCGATGCCCCAGGCGATGGAGCGCTCGTTCGCCACGCCCATGATCAGGCCGCGCTTGCTCTCGAGCAGCCCGGCCATGTCAGCCGTCCACCTTGCTCATCACGAGCGTCGCGTTGGTGCCGCCGAAGCCGAAGCTGTTCGACAGGACCGTGTCCAGCGCCGCCGGGCGCATCTCGGTCACGATCTCCTCGGGCCGGAGCGCCGGATCGAGTTCCCGCACGTTGATGGACGGCGCCATGAAACCGTGCTCCATCATCAACAGGCAATAGATCGCCTCATGCACGCCCGTGGCGCCCAGCGAATGCCCGGTCATCGACTTGGTCGAGGAAATCGGTGCGTGATCCTCGCCGAACACCCGGCGCACCGCCTCCACCTCGGTCACGTCGCCCACCGGCGTCGAAGTGCCATGGGCGTTGATGTAATCCACCTTGCGGCCGTTCAGAGTGGAAATCGCCTGCCGCATCGACCGCTCGCCGCCCTCGCCCGAAGGCGCCACCATGTCGTAGCCGTCCGAGGTCGCGCCATAGCCGGTGACCTCGGCATAGATCTTCGCGCCCCGCGCCCTGGCGTGCTCGAACTCTTCCAGCACCACCATGCCGCCGCCACCGCCGATCACGAACCCGTCCCGGGTCGCGTCGAAGGCCCGCGCCGCGGTCTCGGGCGCGTCGTTGTATTTCGACGACATCGCGCCCATCGCGTCGAACAGGCAGGAAAGCGTCCAGTCCACTTCCTCGCCACCGCCGGCGAAGACGATATCCTGCTTGCCCATCTGGATCAGCTCCGCGCCATTGCCGATGCAATGCGCCGAGGTGGAGCAGGCCGAGGTGATCGAGTAGTTCGCGCCCTTGATCTTGAACGGCGTCGCGAGGCAAGCCGAGACCGTCGACGACATGCAGCGCGTCACCATGAACGGCCCCATCCGCTTTGGCGCGCCCTTCGAGATCACCGTGTCGAAGGCGGTGAAGAAATTCGAGGTCGAGGGCCCGCCCGAGCCCGCCACCAGACCGGTCCGGTCGTTCGAGACCTCGGCCTCGGTGAGCCCGGCATCCTCGATGGCCTGCTGCATCGACAGGTAGGCATAGGCGGCGGTGGGCCCCATGAAGCGCAATTGGCGCTTGTCGATCGCTTCGGCAAGGTCGATCTGCGGGATCCCGGCCACCTGGCTCCTGAACCCGTGCTCGGCATAGGCCGGCTCGAACCGGATCCCCGACCGCCCGGCCTTCAGGCTGGCGGTCACCTCGGTGGCGGAATTGCCGATGGGCGAGATGATCCCCAGCCCGGTTATGACGACGCGGCGCATGTCTGGCAGCCTTTCGTTCGAGAGTCAGTTTTCGGAGAGCGCAACCTTCATCTCCTTGACCTGGTAGATGGTCTCGCCATCGGCCTCGACGCGCCCGTCGGCGACGCCCATGGTCAGGCGGCGGGTCTGCACGGCCTTGGTGAAATCGACGTAATAGGTCAGCATCTTGCGGTCCGGCCGCACCATGCCGGTGAGCTTCACCTCGCCGACGCCCAGCGCATAGCCGCGCCCGGTCCAGCCGCGCCAGCCGAGGTTGAACCCGGTGAGCTGCCAGAGCCCGTCGAGCCCGAGGCAGCCGGGCATGATCGGGTTGCCGGGAAAGTGGCAGTCGAAGAACCACAGGTCCGGGGAGATGTCGAACTCGGCCACCACATGGCCCTTGCCGTGCGGTCCGCCATCGCCCGAGATCTCGGTGATCCGGTCCATCATCAGCATCGGCGGCATCGGCAATTGGGCATTGCCCGGTCCGAACAGCTCGCCCTTCGCGCAGGCGATCAGGCCGTCTTTGTCGAAGGACGTCGGAAATTCACCCATGTTCGGACCTGTCCCCTCCCGTTTCCGTGTTTTCAAATCCTTGTTCCCCAATCCTCTAACAGAGGCCCGCTTTGGCCCGCAAGGGCGGCCGACACCCTTGGCCGCGGGCGGGTTTCCCGGTTTTTATTTGATACCCGTGGGCGATAGCCCCTATATTCCCCTGAAACCGCAGCAGGCAAAGGTCGCCCTGAATGGACAGCGCACGGCTCGAACGCGGCTCTGACTGGCTGGGAACCGCCGGGCTCCGTCCCACGCGGCAGCGGCTGGCGCTCGCGGCGCTCCTCGTCGGCGACGGGCACAACCGGCACGTGACCGCCGAAAGCCTGTTCGAGCTCTGCGCCGCGACCGACGAAAAGGTCTCGCTCGCCACCGTCTACAACACGCTCAAGGCATTCTGCGATGCCGGGCTGATGCGCGAGATCACGGTGGACGGCACCAAGAGCTATTTCGACACACGCGTCGACGACCACCCGCATTTCTTCTGGGAAGACAGCACCACGCTCACCGACGCGCCGGCCGAGGAGCTCGAAATCACCCGCCTGCCCAAAGCGCCGGAAGGCGCCGAGATCGCCAAGGTCGACGTGGTGATCCGCCTGCGCCGCGCCTGACCGGTTTCTTGCCGCGTTACCGCCCCTTTACCGTCGGATTGCTATGCTGATCTCCCGCGCAGGCTGGCGCGGAACGGGTGCGCGATGAAGATTTCCACGATCATGGTCTGCCGCAACGCGGAGGCGACCATCGAGGGCGCCATTGCGTCCTTCCTCGCGCAGGACCATGCCGACCGCGAACTGGTCCTCGTCGACGGCGCCTCTACCGACCGCACCATGGAGATCGTCGCGGGCTTCGGCGACCCTCGCATCCTCGCGGAAAGCGCGCCCGATGCCGGCATCTACGACGCCATGAACAAGGGCCTCGCCCGGATGAGCGGCGACGCGTTCGGCTTCCTCAACGCCGACGACCGCTACCACGACGCCACCGCGCTCTCCCGCATCGCCCATGCGCTCGAAACCAATGACATGGCCACCGGCCACCTCAACTTCGTCGCCGCCCATGACGGCAGCGCCCCGCGCCGGATCTGGAAGGCCAGCCGCCACCGCCCCGGCGCCTTCCGCCGCGGCTGGATGCCCGCGCACCCGACCACCTATGCGCGCCGCGCCGTCTACGACCGCACCGGCCCGTTCGACCCCTCCTACCGCAACGCCGGCGATTACGACTGGATGCTCCGCGCGCTCGAGATCGAGCACGCCTCCCTCGCGGTGATCGACGCCACCCTGGTCGACATGGCCATCGGCGGCGCCAGCACCGCCGGCCTCCCGGCCAAGCTCCTCAACGCCAGCGAACTCGCCCGCGCCCGCCGCCGCCGCCTCGGCACCACCGGGCTCGACGCCGCCGCCATCCTGATGCCGCTCCGCAAGCTGCCGCAGATCCTCGCCGCGCGGGGGTTCTAGGCGCCAAGCCGGGCGAGCGCCTGCCCGTGGGATGGCGCCGCAACGGTTGTTCGACGCAATTTATGGTGCAAGCCCGCCGTACATCCGTTCGGCGCGGGACGGCGAAATAGCGCCAGCCCGTGGGGCGGGCAGGTGCTCGCCCGGCACCTTCGGCGCCACTCGGGCGGGGGCAAAGTACAACCGTCGCAAACGAATTGCGCGCGCCCTACCCCCGCACCCGGTCGCCGCGCCCGCCGCCCCGCAAGGTCGCCAGCATCAGCCGCAGATCCAGCAAGAGCCCCCGCAACGCCACATAGCGCGCATCGCATCTCGCCAGACGCTCCGGATCGCTCATGTCGATCCCCTGCACCTGCGCCAGCCCGCTGATCCCCGGCCGCACCGCCAGAACCCCGCGCGCCCGCCGCGCCGCGATCAGCGCCTCCTGCACCGGCAGACAGGGCCTGGGCCCGATCAGCGCCATTTCGCCCTTCAACAGGTTCCACGCCTGCGGCAACTCGTCGAGCTTCACCGCCCGCAGCTTCGCCCCGATCCGCGTCACCGCCGTCGCCGGCGCGTCATGGGTGCCGACCTCGGGCGTCCCCTCCGCCATGGTGCGGAACTTCACGCAGGTGAACGGCCGCCCATGGCGCCCGATCCGCGTCTGCAGGAACAGCCCCGGCCCCGCGCTCTCGCGCCGCACCAGCACCCAGATCAGCAACAAGAGCCAGGACAACCCGATCAGGATCCCCAGCCCCGCCAGCACGTCGATCCCCCGCGAAACCACGCGGTAAACCGGGTTCCGCCCGATATCGTCCACTAGGATCACCGGCTCCCCCACCCGCTCCGGCACCCCGTCGACAAGCGCCGCCGCCAGCCGCTCGACCGACACCGTAGGCTTCAACGCCGCGAGGCAGATGAACGCCCCCCGCGCCAGCCAGGGCGGCAGCGCGTTCAGCCGCGCGAGCTTGCCCGAAAACCGGCTGCCATGCACCGCCGGCAGGTAGAGCGTGACCGACGGGAGCCCCGGAACTTCCGCCAGCGCCGCCGCCCCCTCGCGCTTCGACCGCGCAAAGAGGCTCCCATTCGCGAGATCGAGCGCATGGGTCGAAGACAGGTTCACGAACCGCGCCACCCCCGCCGCCTGCGCGGCCCGCGCCGTGGCCAGCAGGAACTCGACATTCCCGGCCCGGAACAGCTCCTCCGCCGCGCCGCCATCGGTGTTGACCACCGCCAGATGCACCAGCGTCGCCCCCGCCAGATCGCGGCCCGCCAGGTCTTCCCAGCCGATCGCCGCGTGATCGGGAAGCATCGCCTCGACAGCGGCCTTGTCGCGCCCGACCAGAAGCAGCTCGGCCCCCCGCGCCGCCAGAAGTGGCACAAGGTCCCGGCCGATATGGCCGGTGGCTCCTGTGATGACGAATTTCATGCCTGACCTCGCCGGCGGGATGCGTCCGCGAAGAGTAGAGCCCGCTTCGGGCGCGATCCAACCCCCGGCCCGCCGGCGCGCGCTCCGGGGCGGCAGCTTTGCCACAGGCCGAAGCGTTTGACTATAGGGGGAAATCCCGGCGAGACTGGCAAACGGGGAAGCGCGAACGAGGACACCATGCTGACCGATCCGCGGGGCAAGCGGCGGCGACTGATCTTTTCCGGAATCCGGAAGGCCGGCCCGCTTGCGCGCGTGGACCTTGCCGACATGACCGGGATCAGCCAGCCCACGGTGACCACGCTCACCGCCGAACTGCTCCGCGCGGGCCTGATCGAGGAAGTCACCCCCGAGATCCCGCCGTCTTCCGCCCCCCGCGGGCGCCCCCGGATCGCGCTCCAGGTCCGCGGCACGGCACATCGCGTGGTCGGGCTGAAACTGGCCGAACGCACGATCTCGGCGGTGCTCACCGATTTCCGCAACCAGGTCCTGGCCGAGTACAGCATCGAGACCGGGGGCACCGCGATGAGCCTCGAAGAGGCCGGCGCTGCGGTGGAACGGGTGGTGACCGAACTCGCCGCCCGGGCCGGACGCCGCAAGCCGCGGCTATCGGCGGTGGGGATTGGCCTGCCCGGCGCGGTCGATGGCGAACGCGGCATCGTCCACTGGTCTCCGGTGCTGTCCGACCGCGCCGTGGCCCTGGCCGACAGCCTCGGCGCCCGGCTCGGTCTCCCGGTCTTCGTCGAGAACGACGCCAATCTCGTCGCCGTGGCCGAACAGTTCTACGGCGCCGGACGCCAGGTCGGGACCTTCCTCGTCGTGACCATCGAGGAGGGCGTCGGCCTCGGCGTCGTGCTCGACAACGCGGTCTATCGCGGCGCGCGCGGTTTCGCCTCCGAGTTCGGGCACATGAAGGTGCAGCCCGGCGGCGCGCTCTGCCGCTGCGGCCAGCGCGGCTGTCTCGAGGCCTATGTCTCCGACTACGCGCTCCTGCGCGAGGCCGGGGACCTGCCCGGGATCGCTTCGGCCGGCAGCCCGGCCGAACGTCTCGCCGCGCTGCTCGACGCCTCCCGCAGCGGCAATGCCGAGGCGCGCGCGATCGTCGACCGAGCCGAGCGCTATTTCGCGCTCGGGCTCGCGAACCTGATCACCCTGTTCGACCCGCCGCTGATCGTGCTCTCGGGCGAGCGGACGCTGCACGACTATCTCGTCGCCGAGGACGTGCTCGCCTCGATCCGCGGCCTCCAGCATCCCGCCGGCGCGGCGCCGCCCGAGATCGTCGTGCATCGCTGGGGCAACAAGATGTGGGCGCGCGGCGCCGCCGCCCATGCGATCGACGGCGTGGCCGAGCGGATCATGGCCGGGCTCGACACCGGCGCGTGAGAAATCTCCCAAAGCGGGGGTTTCCGCGCCGGCGGTGTACGGGCTGTGTACAGCCTGTGTACAGGTTGTGCAGGCCGGATCGCCCGCTTTGGATCGGTGCTCAGACGAACCGGTTGACGTAGTTTTCCAGGATCTCCTGCCGCCCCGACCGGGGCTCCGGCACGATTTCCTCGTCGAGCACCCGCTGGGCGATGGCGCCCAGGTCGGAGCCCAGCATCGCCTGCGCCTCGGGGGTCTCCCAGCCGGCGTAACGCTCTGAAATCGCGTCCTGAAGCCCGCCATCCTCGAGCATCGCCGCCGCCGCCTTCAGGCCCCGCGCACAGACATCCATCGCGCCCACATGGGCGGCGATCAGGTCTTCCGCGCCGAGCGACTGACGCCGCAGCTTGGCGTCGAAATTGGTGCCGCCGGTGGTGAATCCACCGCCCTTAAGGATGTGGTAATAGGCCAGCGCCACCTCAGGCACATTATTTGGGAATTGATCGGTGTCCCACCCCGACTGGTAGTCGTTCCGGTTCATGTCGATCGAGCCGAACATCCCTTCCGCCATCGCCAACGCGATCTCGTGCTCGAAGGAATGCCCCGCCAAGATCGCATGGCCCTGCTCGATATTCAGCTTCACCTCATCCTCGAGCCCATACTTGCGCAGGAAGCCGATACAGGTCGCCACGTCGAAATCGTATTGATGTTTCGAGGGTTCCTGCGGCTTCGGCTCGACGAGGATCGTGCCCTTGAAGCCGATCTTGTGCTTGTACTCGACAACCATCGCGAGGAACCGGCCCATATGGTCAAGCTCCTGTTTCAGCTCGGTATTCAGGAGCGTTTCATAGCCCTCGCGCCCGCCCCAGAGCACATAGTTCTCGCCGCCGAGCTTCATCGTCGCATCGATGCAGGACTTCACCGTCGCGGCCGCGAAGGCGAACACATCCGGGTCCGGATTGGTCGCGGCCCCTGCCATGAAACGCCGATGCGAGAACATGTTCGCGGTGCCCCAAAGGCACTTCGTCCCGGTCTCCTCCATCTTGCCGCCGATGTAGTCGGTGATCTCGTCGAGCGTCGAAAGATTAACGCGGAAATTTCCCTGTTCGGGGCGGATATCGGCATCGTGCCAGCAGAAGTACGGCTGCCCGAGGATCCGGAACATCTCGAAGGCCGCGTCGGCCTTCTTCTTCGCGTTCTCCATCGTGGTCTGGGGATGCCAGGGCCGGAGAAAGGTCTGCCCGCCGAACGGATCGCCGCCCTCCCAGGCAAAGCTGTGCCACCAGGCAACCGCGAAACGCAGATGGTCCTCCATCCGCTTGCCCAACACCCGCTCGTCGGGATCGTAATGCCGATAGGCCAGCGCGCTCCCGCCCTCAGGCCCCGCATAGCGGATCGGGTCGATCCCGGCGAAGAAATCGGACATGGCAGCAGCTCCCCTGTTCCCGCCGAGACTCGGACTATTTAATTCCGTTGTCAAATTAAATTCCCCGCTCCGATTTCGTCCACCCCGGGGGCAGCGGCCCGTTCGGGCTGGACCGCACTCGGGATCGGTGCTTCACTTTGCCGTCCCATTGGCGCGCGCAGCATGAAGCTCACCGATCTCGACATCATCGTCACCGCCCCGCCGGCACCGGGATGGGGCGGGCGCTTCTGGATCCTCGTGAAGCTCACCACCGCCTGCGGCATCACCGGATGGGGCGAATGCTACGCCGCCTCGGTAGGCCCCGAGGCAATGAAAGCGGTGATCGCGGATGTCTTCGCCCGCCACATGGCAGGCGAGAACCCCGAGAATGTCGAGCTGATGATGCGCCGCGCCTATTCCGCGGGCTTCACCCAGCGGCCCGACCTCACGGTGATCGGCGCCTTCTCGGGGCTGGAGATCGCCTGCTGGGACATCCTCGGCAAGGCGCGCGAGCGGCCGGTCTGGGCGCTTCTGGGCGGCCGGATGAACGACCGGATCCGGGCCTATACCTATCTCTATCCGCTGCCGCAGCATCCGCTGCCCGCGTTCTGGAACGATCCGGACATGGCCGCGGAGGCCGCCGCCGATTGCGTCGCGCGGGGCTACACGGCAGTGAAATTCGACCCGGCGGGCGCCTATACGATCCGCGGCGGGCACATGCCGGCGATGCGCGACATCGCGCGGTCGGCGGCGTTCTGCACGCGAGTCCGCGAGGCGGTGGGCGACCGGGCCGAACTCCTGTTCGGCACGCATGGGCAGTTCACCGCGGCGGGCGCGATCCGGCTCGGCCACGCGATCGCACCGGCACAGCCCCTGTGGTTCGAGGAACCGGTGCCGCCCGACGACATTCCGGCGATGACGCGGGTTGCCCGCGGCCAACCGGTGCCGGTGGCGACGGGCGAGCGGCTGACCTGCCTGGCCGAGTTCACCGCGGTACTCCGGGCCGGCGCGGCGGAGATCCTGCAACCGGCGCTGGGCCGGGCCGGCGGGATCTGGGAAGCGCGAAAGATCGCCACGGTGGCGCAGGCCTTCGGCGCGCAGATTGCGCCGCATCTCTATGCCGGACCGGTGGAATGGGCGGCGAATGTGCAGCTCGCCGCGGCTGTTCCGAACCTCCTGATGGCCGAGACCATCGAGACTCCGTTCCACGACGCGCTGATCGGCGGGACGATCCGGGTCGAGAACGGGTTCATCGCCCCGCCGGAGGCGCCGGGGCTTGGCATCGAGGTCGATGAGGCCCTGGCGCGGGCGCATCCCTACACGGGCGACGGTCTGCATCTACAGATGCAGGAGGCACCCTGCGACTACGTGGGCGAGGCGATCTTCGAGGGTGGCGCGCCGGCGCCGCGCTAGGCGTCAGAACACGATCACGTTGCGGCGGGCGGCGCCCGAGCGGGTATCGGCGATGGCCTCGTTGATCTCCTCGAGGCGCCAGCGGCGCGAAACCAATTCATCGAGCCGGAGCCTTCCCTGGCTGTAGAGATCGGCGATCCAGGGAATGTCGCGGGACAGCACCACGTCGCCCATCTTGGAGCCGATCATGCCCTGGCCGAGATAGGCGAGATTGACGGGCTCGTATTCCGCCATCGCGCCCGAGGGCGGCATGCCGACCATCACCACCCGGCCGCCCGGCCCGAGATAGTTCGGCGCGGCGGTAAAGGCGGCGGCCGCGCCTACGGTGACGAAGACAGCATCGGCGCCCCGGCCGAGCAGCCTGCGCGCTTCCTTCCACGGCGACGGGCCGGTGGCGAGCACCGTGTCGGTGGCGCCGAATTCCCGCGCGGCGTCGAGCTTCCCCGGGACCAGATCCACCGCGAGGATTCGTCGCGCGCCGGCGATCCGCGCGCCCTGGATCGCGTTCAGCCCGACGCCGCCCGCGCCGATCACCACCGCGTCCTCGCCGGGGCGGAGCCTTGCCGCGTTCACCACTGCGCCGATACCGGTGATGACGCCGCAGGCAAGCAGCGCCGCGGAGGCGGCCGGGATCGCCGCGTCGATCTCGGCAATCTGGCTGCGGTCGACCACGATCTTCTCGGCGAAGGCGGCAATCTGCAGGGGCTGCAGGAGCGGCGTGCCAGAGGCGTCGGCCAGCGGCGAGGTCTCGGGGCGCGCGCCCTGGCAGGTGACGGGTCGGCCGGCGGCGCAGGAGGGGCAAGTGCCGCAGGATCGAATCAGCGTGGCGATGACCGGCGTGCCGAGGGCAATGTCTGCCGCGTCGGGGCCGGTCGCGGTGACCCGCCCGGCGGCCTCGTGGCCGAACACCGCTGGAAGGTCGCCGCCCCAGGCGCCATCGGCATAGGAAATGTCGGAATGGCAGATCGCGACAGCCTCGAGCTTGACCTCCACCTCGCGGCCCCCAGGCGGGCGGAGCGTAACCATCTCGATGCTCAGAGGCGCCCCGAAGGCGCGACAGATGGCGGCGCGGATGGATGTCACGGCTGCTCTCCCTTGCGGCGTTCCGGCGAGCCTCGGGCGGGGACGTGGGAAAGTCACGCCGGAAAACGACGGGCTCAGCCGGGCGCGCGGCGGAGCCAGACCTCGACCCGGCGGTTGACCTCGCGACCCCAGGCATCCTCGTCGCAGGCCATCGGCATCGCCTCGCCGAACCCGTCCGCGTCGATCGGCACGGGAGGCGCCTCGGGGAGCGCCGCCGCAAGCGCCGCCTCCACCGCTTCGGCACGGCGGCGGGAGAGGTCGAGATTGGCGTCGCCGCCGCCCTGCCCGTCGCTGAACCCGGCGAGCAGGATTCGCCCGCCGTCGAAATCGCCGCGCCGGATCGCCTCGGCGAGAAGCGCGACATTCGCCCGGCTCTGGGCGTCGAGATCGACCGAGCCGTCCTCGAAGCGGAAGCTGACCGACATCTGCTCGGCGCCCTGGAGCGCGCGGACCATGCGGCGCAGGTCGCGCGCGCTCACATCCTTGCCGGTTGCGAGGATCGCTTTCGCCAGCCGGTCGCCCTGCACCGAAAGCGCGCGGAAACCGATGCCCTGGTCGATGAAACCCGCGTCGCGCACCACCGGCTGCGCCGGCGGTGAACGGGTGAAGGCGAGAAATTCGCGCAGGATCGGCGGCGAGCGCAGCTCGGGCGTGACGGCGAAATGCGGCGCGGTAAGCGGGTAATCCTCGGTGCGGATGCTCATCCGGCCGGGCGCGATCCGCGCGCCGCAAGAGCCGGCCAGCGCCAGGGAGCGCGCGGTGCCGAGCGCCGAAAAGGCGGTGACGCCGAGCGCCAACGGGTCGGCGGCAACCGCCGCGTCAAGTTCGGCGAGCGATGCGTGGCGGCTGGCGCCATCGGCCGCGGTCGCCTCGGGCGCGAGCACCTGCGCGGCCAGCCCGCTGTCGAGCGCCGACCCGGCGGCAGGGAGATGCAGCGCGATCGGTGCATCGGGCCCGCCCAGCGCCTTCCAGGAGATGATCTCGCCCTTAAGGACCCGCGCCAGGTCGCCAAGCCGAATTGCGCGGACGGGGTTGCCCTTGGCCACCACCGGGACGATCGCGTCGAGTGCCACGACGCTGTTGCGCCCGGGGCCGAAGAGATCCCCCAACTGCGCCTCGAGCGCGCGGCCGCGTTCCTCTTCGGTGGGCGCGCGGAAGGCGAGCGCCACATCGGCGGCCTCGGCGAGGAGATCCGCATAGCCCTCGGCGGAGCTCGTCACGCGAAACCGGAAGCGCGCCGCCTCCGTGCCGGTATCGGGATGGCTCAGGACGTAGAGGAACTGGCCCGGCCCTTCCGCCTGCCGCACGAAGCTCAAGCCGCGGCTCGCTGCAAAGGCCTCGAGCAGCGCGGGCATCAGCGCGGCGCTGGTGCCGGCGGTGCCGGAGATGGTCAGCACGGGCACGAAAGGGCCGGTGCCGGGACAGGCCGCGCCTTCGCAATCGACGCCGTTCCCGTCGACGGTCAGCACGCCGTAGGCCGAGTCGATCCGGTAAAATTCGCCGTCGAAGCTCAGGAATCGCCCGGTGATCGTGACGCCGCCGCCCGGGGAGGACAGGGTGACCTCCTGCGCCGGTGCATGGGACGCGGCCAGCGTTGCTGCGGCGGCCAGTGCTGCCGCAATCGCGTGTCTCATGGGGTGACTGCTGTTCCGCCCTAGTTTTGCGCGATCTTCAGATCTTCGAGGAGGTTTTTCAACACGAGAATGTTGCCCACTGCCTCGCAGCCCGGAAAGGCGACCGAGACCGTGGTTTCCCTCGGCGCGCTGCCGGCGGAAGATTGCAGGATCCGGACCGGAAGGTCGCGGCCGCAGGTGGTTTCGGTGACCTCGGCCGAAACCGAGAGCCGCACCGTGCCGGACCGGCCGACGCGGCCCGAGGGGAAGGAATAGACCTCGGCAAGCGCGGTGCCGCTCAGGCTGGGTTCGCCGAGCCGCAACAGGAAGCCGCCTTCGGCCGCCTCGGCCCGCTCGGGCGCACTCGGATGCGCGGTCGAGACATGGCCGTCGCTGCCGACATCGGCACCAAGTTCCAGCGCGTGGATCGAGAGCGGCGCGCTGCCGTCCCAGGCGAGCGCCACGCGGTCGTACCAGACTGCATCCGGCACCGCGACTTCGAGCGTCACCGGCCGCTGCCCGGCCACCGAGACGGCGATCTCGGCCTCGGGCGTGAAGGCGGGGATCTGCGCCGTGAGACGGCCATCCTCGCCGGTGCGGGCCGAGAAGGACAGGCCGGCATGGCTGATCGATACCGGCATGTCGCGGTCGCAGGCATCGAGGTGAACGTGGATCACAGCGCCCGGTGCGGCCTCGGCATGGGCCTGGACCTCACAGGCATTTCCGAAAGTCTCGGCCCGGGCCAGGTGGCTGGCGGCCTCGAGACCGGACTCGTCGGCCGGCACCGAAACCGGGGTCAGCCGCGACTCGGGGAAACTCAGGGGCTCCGTCGCCGCCTGCGGATCGGCCGGCACATCCTCCGGACCGCTGGCCCGGGCCGGGCCCGGCAGGAGCGGGCTGTACATCATCATGTTCTGCGCTTCGGGGCTGAGCGGGCGCGGGCGCAGCCCGGACGGACGCGGCGCAGGAGTGTCATAGCGTGGCGACTCAGCAAGGCGGGTCTGCATGATATGGCCAGCTCCGATCGCAACTCCGATCGTCACGACGGCAGTCAGCATCCTACCCCTGTCGAGCACAGACATCCCCTTTCGGTCCCCGACGGGCATTCAAGCAATCGATTGCGCCATAGATAGGGCCGATGGCGCCACGAAATCCGGCAAAGTTCATCGGATTATGGCTACAGGATCTCGCTCAGACCACGAGATATTGCGGTTTTCAGGCTGCCACTGCCGATTGATTGCCCGAATGATGCCGCATTTCGCGTCAGGCGAGACGGCCGTGGCAATGCTTGAATTTCAGGCCCGAGCCGCAGGGGCAGGCGTCGTTCCGGGCGGGATTGCCCCAGGTCGCCTGATCGGTCTCGTCGAAACCCGCGCGGGCGGCGGGGCCGGCCTCGGCGCCCGCGCCTTGGAGAACCGGTTCGGCGGCCTTCTGCAGCGCCGCCTGCTGGGCGGCCATCTGGCGCAGCATCTGCTGCTGCTCTTCCTCGGTCATCGGCCGGATCTGCGCGAGCTTCTGGGTCACGTCGGTCCGAAGCCCGTCTAGCAGGTGCTCGAAGAGCTGGAACGCTTCGGTCTTGTACTCGTTCACCGGATCGCGCTGGGCATAGGCGCGGAAGCCCACGACAGAGCGGAGATGCTCGAGCTTCAGGAGATGTTCGCGCCACTTGCCGTCGAGGGTCTGCAGAAGCACCTGCTTCTCGATCGAGCGCATGTTCTCGGGCCCGAACTGCGCGGCCTTCGCGGCCATGTACTCGTTGGACGCGCGGTAGAGGCGCTCGCGCACCTCGTGATCGTCGACGCCCTCCTCGGCGGTCCAGTCGGCCACCGGCACATCAATGCCGATCTGCTCGACAAGCGCCTCGTGCAGTGCCTCGGTCTCCCACTGGTCGGCATAGGATTTCGGCGGCATGTAGGTATCGACAAGATCGTCGATCACCTGGTGGCGCATGTCCTCGGCGATCTCGGCGATGTCCACGGCCCGCATGATCTCGAGCCGCTGGGAGAAGATCACCTTGCGCTGCTCGTTCATCACGTCATCGAGCTTCAGGAGCTGCTTGCGGATGTCGAAGTTGCGACCCTCGACCTTGGCCTGTGCCTTTTCAAGCGACTTGTTGACCCAGGGATGGACGATGGCCTCGCCCTCCCTCATGCCGAGCGAGCCCAGCACCTTGTCGAGCCGCTCCGAGCCGAAGATCCGCATCAGGTCGTCTTCGAGCGAGAGGTAGAAGGACGAGCGCCCCGGGTCGCCCTGCCGGCCCGAGCGGCCGCGGAGCTGGTTGTCGATGCGGCGGCTCTCGTGGCGCTCGGTGGCAAGCACATAGAGTCCGCCGGCCGCCTTCACCGCCGCCTCGGCATCGGCGTGCTCGGCCTCGATCTTCGCGCGCACCTCGTCGGGATGCGCCTCCGGATCGGCGGCCAGCGCCTCCATCACCTTGAATTCGACATTGCCGCCAAGCTTGATGTCGGTGCCGCGGCCGGCCATGTTCGTCGCGATGGTCACTGCGCCGAGTTTCCCGGCATCGGCGACGATCTGGGCTTCCTTCTCGTGCTGGCGCGCGTTGAGCACATTGTGCGGCACGCCGGCCTTCTCGAGCATCCCCGACAGCATTTCCGACTTCTCGATCGAGGTCGTGCCCACCAGCACCGGCTGGCCCTTCTCGTGCGACTTCTTGATCTGCGCGACGATCGCGTCGTATTTCTCCCGCGCGGTGCGGTAGACCTGATCGTGCTCGTCGACCCGCGCCACCGGCAGGTTCGTCGGCACCTCGACCACCCCGAGCCCGTAGATCTCCAGGAATTCCTCGGCTTCGGTCACCGCGGTGCCGGTCATGCCCGCGAGCTTGTCATAGAGCCGGAAGTAGTTCTGGAAGGTGACGCTGGCCAGCGTCACGTTCTCGGGCTGGATCTCGCAGCCCTCTTTGGCCTCGATCGCCTGGTGCAGCCCGTCCGAGAGGCGCCGTCCCTGCATCATCCGGCCGGTGAATTCGTCGATCAGCACCACCTCGCCGTCGCGGACGATGTATTCCTTGTCCTTCTGGAACAGCTTGTGGGCGCGCAGGCCCTGGTTCACGTGATGGACGATGGTGGTGGATTCCGGGTCGTAGAGAGTCTGGTCCTCGGGCAGGATACCCAGCTCGCGCAGCCGGTCCTCGAGATAGTCGTTGCCTTCCTCGGTGAAGGTGACGTTCCGGGCCTTCTCGTCGATCTCGTAATGCTCTTCCTTGAGTTCCGGGATCATCGCATCGATGGATTTGTAGAGCTCCGATCGGTCCTGGCTCGGGCCGGAGATGATCAGCGGCGTGCGCGCCTCGTCGATCAGGATCGAGTCCACTTCGTCGACGATGGCGAAGAAGTGATCGCGCTGATGCATGTCCTTGATGTCGGCCTTCATGTTGTCGCGGAGATAGTCGAAGCCGAGCTCGTTATTCGTCGCATAGGTGATGTCGGCGCCATAGGCCCGGGCCTTCTCGCCGTCGGGCTGGCGCGGATAGACCACGCCCGTGGTCAGCCCCAGCGCGCCATAGACCTTGCCCATCCATTCCGCGTCGCGCTTGGCGAGGTAGTCGTTGACCGTGACGATATGGACGTTCTTGCCGGTCAGCGCGTTCAGATAGGCCGGGAAGGTGGCGACCAGCGTCTTGCCCTCGCCGGTCTTCATCTCGGCGATATTGCCCTGGTGCAGGAAGATCCCGCCCATCAGCTGCACGTCGAAGGCGCGCAGGCCAAGCGCCCGGCGCGCCGCCTCGCGGCAGTTCGCGAAGGCTTCGGGCAGGATATTCTCAAGGCTCTCGCCGCCTTCCTGAACGCGGCGCTGGAACTCACGGGTCTTCTCGACGATCCCCTCGTCGCTCAGCTTCTCGAACTCCGGCTCGAGTGCGTTGATCTTCTCGACGAGCGGCAGCGTGGCCTTGACCTTGCGGTCGTTCGGTGTCCCGAAGACTTTCTTGGCGATCGTTCCGATACCGAGCATATGTGCCTCTGCCTCGCGCCCTCTGGTGACTGGATCGTGTGGGGGATGCGCTTGCCCGCGCTGTCCGCCCGCCATAGAAGCAGGCGCAAGGCGGCCCCCGTCCGGGACACAGGCGATGTAAGGGCCGGGTCCGACACTGTCAACGTCGCGGTGGACCGTGGCAAGAAGAGAGGAAAATCAGATGCAGTTCAGCCGCTCCGCCGCGTTAATCGCGGCCCTGGCCCTGACGATGCCGGCCTGGGCCCAGGAGACCGCCGAGACGCAGGCCCCCGAGACCGCGGCCGAAGCCGAAACCGGCACCATCGAGGCGCCGGCGGAGGTGAGCGTCGATACCGTCGTCGCTACTGTGAACGGCACCGACATTACCCTTGGCCACATGATCGCGGCGCGCGAACGCCTGCCCGAGCAGTACCAGCAGCTTCCCGATCCGGTCCTCTTCACCGGGCTGCTCGACCAGCTTGTTCAGCAGGAAGCGCTGCGGCAGGGCCGCGAGGGGCTCAACAGGCACTCGACGCTGGTCATCGAGAACGAAACCCGCTCGCTCCAGGTTTCCGAGCTGATCCAGGAGGCAGTGGACACCGCGATCACCGAGGAAGCGATCCAGGCCGCTTACACCGCGCGCTATGCCGAGGCCGAGCCGGAACAGGAGTTCCACGCCGCGCATATCCTCGTCGAGACCGAGGACGAGGCCAAGGCCATCGTCGAGGAGCTGGCTGGTGGCGCCGATTTCGCCGAGACCGCGCGCGAGAAATCGACCGGCCCGTCGGGTCCGAACGGGGGCGACCTGGGCTGGTTCTCCAAGGGCATGATGGTGCCGGCCTTCGAGGAGGCCGTCGTCGCGCTGGAACCCGGCGCGGTATCGGAACCGGTGCAGACCCAGTTCGGCTGGCATGTCATCAAGCTCTACGAGACGCGGCAGAAGGATGCCCCGCCGCTCGAGGACGTGCGCGAGGAGATCATCATCCAGCTCCAGCAGGAAACCGTCGAGAAGGTTCTCGCCGCGGCCACCGAGGGCGCCGAGATCAGCCGCGTCGAGAACGGCGCGATCGACCCCTCGGTGCTCAGCAATCCCGACATGTTCGACGAGTAGTCCCGCCATGCCCCCCGTCTCTCCGCTCGCCCCGAAGGGCGGCTTTCCCGAGCTTCCCGTGATCCGGGGCGCCGCCTTCGCCACCGCCCAGGCCGGCGTCCGCTACAAGGAGCGGACCGACGTCATGCTGGCGCGGCTCGCGCCGGGCACGGTGATGGCGGGGGTTTTCACCCGGTCGGCAACGCGGTCGGCCGCGGTGCTCGATTGCCAGGCCAAGATCGTCCATGGCTCCCCGGAAGGCGCGGGGATCGTGGTGAACTCGGGCAACGCCAATGCCTTCACGGGCGGGGCGGGAATGCGTGCGGTGGAGGCGGTGGCCGAAGCGGCGGCCTCGGCGCTGGGCGTGCCGGCCGAGCGGGTCTTCACCTCCTCGACCGGTGTGATCGGCGAACCGCTTCCCTTCGAGCGGATCGTGGCGAAGCTCGACGAGATGTCAGGCGCGCTGTCGGAGAACGGGATCGCCGGGGCCGCCCGCGCGATCATGACCACCGACACCTTCCCCAAGGGAGCGGGCGCGACCATCGAGATCGGCGGCAAGGTGGTGAACATCGCCGGGATCGCCAAGGGTTCGGGCATGATCCAGCCCGACATGGCAACGATGCTGTCCTATGTCTTCACCGACGCGGAAGTGGACCGGACCTGGCTCCAGGACGCGCTGCGTGACCTGACCGAGCTGACCTTCAATTCCATAACTGTCGACAGCGACACCTCGACCTCCGACACGCTGCTCCTCGCCGCCACCGGCGCGTCGGGTGTGAACGTGACGGGGAACGGCGACTTCGTGAAGGCGCTGGAGGGTGTGCTTCTCGACCTGGCGCAGCAGATCGTCCGCGACGGCGAAGGGGCGACCAAGTTCGTCGAGGTGGCGGTGACCGGCGCGGCCTCGGACGAGGACGCGCGCAAGGTCGCGCTCTCCATTGCGAATTCGCCGCTGGTGAAGACCGCCATCGCCGGAGAAGACCCGAACTGGGGCCGGATCGTCATGGCAGTGGGCAAGTCGGGCGCCGCGGCCGACCGCGACCTGTTGTCGATCCGCTTCGGCGAGATCCTCGTGGCCGAAAGGGGCTGGGTCTCGCCCGCCTACCGCGAGGCCGATGGCGCGGACTACATGAAGGGCGAGGAGCTGGTGATCTCGGTCGATCTGGGGATTGGCGAAGGAACCTCCACCGTCTGGACCTGCGACCTGACCCACCGCTATATCGAGATCAACGCCGACTACCGTTCATGAAGAAAACGGTTCTGGTAAGCGCGGTCGCGCTGATCGACCGCGACGGGCGCGTGCTGATCGCGCAGCGGCCCGAGGGCAAGTCGATGGCGGGCCTCTGGGAGTTCCCCGGCGGCAAGGTCGAGCCGGGCGAGACGCCCGAAGCCGCGCTGATCCGCGAACTGCACGAGGAGCTCGGCATCGGCACTTGGGAGAGCTGTCTCGCGCCGCTGACCTTCGCGAGCCACGGCTACGAGGATTTTCACCTGCTGATGCCGCTCTATGCCTGCCGCAAATGGGAGGGCACGCCGGTCTCGAAGGAGGGGCAGGCACTGAAATGGGTCTTCGCGAAGGATCTGCGGAGCTACCCGATGCCGCCCGCCGACCTGCCGCTCATTCCGATCCTGCGCGACTGGCTGTAGCGGCCGGGCCGCGCGGGCCCGGCCGCGTGGCGCTCAGTCGGCGCCCTTGGCCAGATCCAGCGGCGCGTCCGGATCGGGCTGCACGACCTTCTGGATGAAGAACGCCACCACCGTCAGCACGATGCCGATCAGGTCGGTGATTCCGCCGCCCTCGATCATGAACAGCGCCGCAGCGATCACGATCAGCCGGACCCACCAGGCGGCGCGGCCCATGACCCAGCCCTGCACCCCTGCCGAGAGGAGGAACACGCCGAACACCGCGGTGATGGCGGCCCGGCTCACTTCGAACCAGCTGCCGTCCATCAGGAGCGCGCCGTTGTAGAAGAACATGAAGGGCACGATGAAGGCGGCGATGCCGATCTTGAACGAGGCGACGGAGGTTTCCATGGGGTTGGCGCCCGATATGCCCGCCGCGGCGTAACTCGCGAGCGCCACCGGTGGCGTGATCGCCGAGAGCACGGCGAAGTAGAATACGAAGAAATGCGCCGTGAGCTGCGGGATGCCGAGTTGCACGAGGCCTGGCGCCACCACCGAGGCCGCCACCGCATAGGCCGCCGTGGTGGGCATCCCCATGCCGAGAAGGATGGAGATGCACATCGCGAAGAACAGCGCCAAAAGCTGCGAATTCTCCGCGATGCCCAGGAGCAGCGTGGAGAACCGCGACCCGACCCCGGTGAGGGAGATGACGCCCACGATGATCCCAGCGCAGGCACAGACCGCGATGATCTGGATCGACATCACGCCGGCCAGTTCGAACGCCTTGGCGATGCCGCGGTGGTCCATGCCCGACACGGAGGCCGCCGGAAGGCTGCCGGGAAAGAGGCGGAGCATCAGGACGGGGAGCCACGAAACCACGGCGGCGGCGATGGTGGCGAGCGTACCGGCGCGGATCACCGAATAGCCCATGAAGAGCGCGTAAATCAGGATGACGATCGGGATGAACAGGTAGACCTGTCGCGCCATCCGGTTGAACTTCGGCAACTCGTCTTCGCGCATCCCGCGCATGCCGAGCTTGGCGGCCTCGAAATCGACCATGAAATAGACCGACACGAAGTAGAGCACCGCCGGGACGATCGCCGCGATCATGATCTCCTGATACGGGACACCGGTGATCTCGGCCATGATGAAGGCGCCAGCGCCCATGATCGGCGGCATGATCTGCCCGCCCGTGGAGGCGGCGGCCTCGACCGCGCCCGCGGTCTTCCGGTGATAGCCGACCTTTTTCATGAGCGGGATCGTGAGCGAGCCGGTGGCCACCACGTTCCCCGCCGACGTGCCGTTGATCATCCCCATGAGGCCGGAGGCGAAGATCGCCACTTTGGCCGGACCGCCCCGCGCGCGGCCCGCGGCGGCGAAGGCGAAGTTGACGAAGTAATCGCCCACCTTCGAGGCCTGCAGGAAGGCCGCGAAGATGATGAAGAGAATGATGTAGGTCGAGGAGACCGCCGTGGTTGCCCCGAGGATCCCGGCATCGGTATAGGCTTGCGAGAAGAACCGCTGCCAGGAAATCGCAGGCGCGTTCAGGAAGCCCGGCAGGAACTGGCCGGTGAAGACGTAGGTCAGGAACACGGCCGAGATGATCACCAGCGCGAGGCCCGCGACCCGGCGGGTCAGCTCCATGATCAGCGCGGTCCCGGCGACGGCGGCCATCGAGATTCCGATCGGCGCAAAGGGCGTGCCGGTCGAGTTCCGCATCAGCGTGCCGTAGATCGCGACGAGATAGGCAGCGACCGCGCAAGCGCAGATCGCCAGCACCACATCCGGCGAGGCGTAATGCGCGCGGTCCCGCTTGTGGAACCACGAGAGCACGATAGCCCCGCCGGTGGCGACCCACAGGGGCGCGCCGTAAAGCCAGGTTTCGCGGAACCTGATCCCCGGATCGATCCCGTTCCACTGTGTCCCATCGGCGATCTGGATCGCGAAGGAGAGCGCCACCGCCAGCGAGAACACCGCCGGAACCACGAGGAACAGGGCGACCTGGCCGAGGAACTTGCTATCGTCTTCCTCACCCTCCGGAAAGCTCCGCCCCGCGAAGAGCACGAAGCCCAGGCCCAGCGCGCCGGCCACATGGACGATCCGGAAATTCCAGGTCTCCATCGGGAAGGTGGGCAGGAACGGGATCGACACCCCGGTCCATTCCTGGATCGAGAGGCCGTTCAGCGCCGCCATGTGGAACGCCGCATACAGTGCCGCGGCTACCGCGAGAACGGTAAAGCGCCAGCCCTCGAACAACCGGCGATTGGCCTCGACCGGCTCCTCGTCGACGCCTTCGGCGATCAGGTGGTCGTCACTCTGGTCGGTCATGGTTTCCGTCCCCCTGGAGTTTTCAACTGTCGCGGACGGTCAGGATTGCGTCCAGCGGTTTCTTGATCTTGGCCGCGCGGGGCACGGTGGCGCCGTCGGCCGGATGGCCGGCGGCCAGGATCATCAAAGGCTTCTCCGACGCGGGCCGGCCGAGAAGGCCGTTCAGGAACCGCATCGGGTTCGGCGTGTGGGTCAGCGTCACCAGACCCGCATGGTGCAGGGCGGCGATCAGGAACCCGGTGGCAATGCCCACACTCTCGGGCACGTAG
The DNA here is from genome assembly GCA_003605175.1 of Paracoccaceae bacterium. Lineage (GTDB taxonomy): Bacteria > Pseudomonadota > Alphaproteobacteria > Rhodobacterales > Rhodobacteraceae > Ovoidimarina. The sequence goes on from QWDA01000004.1 coordinate 107,328, forward strand.
TAATTCTTGTAGCGGGTGCCGTCGTCGAATTCACCCCAGCGCTGAGCGAAAACCACGATCAGCCAGGGCGCGATCTCGAGATGCGGCTTCGCAGCGCCGGTACCCATGGGTTCGAGCGCCTTCAGCCATTCGTCCCCGGCACCACCGCCGTAGAAATGCCGTTCCTCGTCTTCGGCGGCGGTTCGGATCGCTTGTTTCGTCGCGGGGTCCGACACCGCCACGAAATGCCAGGGCTGGTGATTGGCGCCAGAGGGCGCGCTCCCTGCGGTCCGTACCGTGGCTTCGATCACCGCGCGGTCGACGGGCCGGTCGGAAAAGTCTCGCACCGTGTGGCGGCGCCGCATCCGGTCGCAGAACGCCTCGGCCTCTGCCAGGCTCTCCGTATCACCGAGCGTCGCGCGGTGGGGCAGCGGAATGGCCTCATAGGCCAGGCTGGCTTTTGCGAACATCCCGCACCCTCCCTTGCGGCGGGCCGCCCCGCAAACGGAGCGGCCCAGATGTCTTGCGGGACTGTTACTTCCCGTAGATCATGTCGTCCGGGATATCGGCCCCGGCATGTTCCTTGAACCATTTGGCCGCGCCCGGGTGCCATTTCAGCACCTTGTTCTTGTCCCAGTTCTCCGGAAGTGTCGAATTGGCCGCCTTGTGGATACCCACCATACGGTCGTGGTCAGACATGACCACGTCGACCGCCGCTTCGACGAAGCTCTCGGGCAGGTCGCAATTCGCAATCGCGAAGTTCCACATCGAGACCGAGCGCGCATCGTGGTCGAGCGTCGAGTATGTCGACTCCTTGATCATGAATTCGTTCACCGGGAAGGCCCCAAGGATCTTTTCCTGTTCCTCCGGGGTGAACTCGATGATGTTGATGTCGGTCTGCACCTCGAGCTGGCTCACCGCCGGAACCGGCACCCCGGCCGCGAAGGCGATCACATCGAGGAGCCCGTCCTGGAGCTGGCCGCCAAGATCGGACCAACCGCCGTTCCGGCGCTCGTAGTCCACCCCGAGCGTATCCATGATCCGCGGGAAATAGGTGTCCGAGGTCGAGCCCGCCGGGCCGAAGCCGATCTTGGCGCCCGCCGGGATATCGGCGATCGAGGCGATGCCCGAAGACTTCAGTGCAGTCACCGAGAACGGCGTCTGGTACATCGGGAACATCGCGCAGGCCTTGTCCATCTGCAGCCCCGGCGCGATCGGGTTGGTGCCGGCGAGCGATTCCGCGGCCGGGCCCATGGTGGTCATGCCGAAGGCCGCGTCGCCGGTATGCACCAGCGCCATGTTCTGCATCGGCCCGCCGGTCACTTCGGCGCCGCCCGAAAGGCCGAGTTCCTCGGCGACGAGGTTCGCCCAACCCGAACCATAGGCGAAATAGGTGCCGCCCTGGCTCGCGGTGCCAACGGTAAAGCTGTCGGGCCAGCCGGTGCGGTCCTGCGCGGCGGCGGCCTGCGCGGTGATCGCCACGGCGACGGCCGCGGCGAAAGCGGAAACTTTCGCGTGCTTCATGTCTGTTTTCCTCCCGGTAGCCCGGTTCGGCATTGCGCCGCCGGGCCCTGGTTCCTCCCGGCCCCGCGTTCCCGCAAGACCGATACCGCCCAACGATCAGGCGCTACGCGGCCAGTGAACAGGGGTGGACCGGGCCCGGCAACGGAATTCGTGCGCTGTTAGCGGTCACGTGCAGGTAAAATTCCGCACCGAGGGTCGAACTCCGGACATCGGCCGCGGGAAATGGGTGGAATTCTACCCACCCGGCCCCTCCTCGGCGAAATCGCCCCGCGCGAGCCCGTGTTTCTGCATCTTCTCGTAGAGTGTCTTCCGCGACAGGCCGAGCGCCTCGTAGGTATCCTTCAAGCGCCCGCCATGGGCCGCGATCGAGGCTGCGATCAGCGCCTTCTCATGGGCGGCGACCTGTTCGGCCAGTGTCTGGCCCGGTCGCTCGCCCAGCGCCGCGAGGCCCGCGTCGAGCCCCAGCGCGAAGCGATCGGCGGCATTCCGGAGCTCGCGCACATTGCCCGGCCAGTCCCGCGCCGCCAGAGCGTCCAGAACCGCGCCGGGCACCGGCGGGGCGGGATGCTTCGCCCGTACCGCCGCCTCGTCGACGAGTTGCAGGAAAAGCCGCGGAATATCCTCGCGGCGCTCGGCCAGAACCGGCATCCGGAGCGTGACGACGTTCAGGCGGTAGAGGAGATCGGCCCGGAAACTGCCTGCCGCCGCAGCCTCCTCGAGATCGATCTTCGAGGCCGCGACAAAGCGCACGTCAAGCGCCACCGGATCGTTCGAGCCGAGCCGGGTGACGGTGCGGTTCTGGATCGCGGTGAGAAGCTTTGCCTGCATCGGCGGCGCGAGGCTGTCGATCTCGTCGAGGAACACGGTACCGCCCCTGGCGTGCTCGAACTTGCCGTAACGCGCGCGGGTCGCGCCGGGGAAGGCGCCCGCCTCGTGGCCGAAAAGCTCGCTCTCGATCAGCTGCTCGGGCAGCGCGGCGCAGTTGATGTGAACGAAGGGCCCGCCATCGCGCGGGCTGGCACGGTGCAGCGCCCGGGCCGCCACCTCCTTGCCGGTCCCGGTCGCGCCGGTGATCAGTACATCGGCCTCGGTTGCCGCCACCGCCCGGAGCAGCCGGCGCAGATCGACCATCGCGTCACTCCGCCCGGTCAACCGCGCCTCGATCGCGTCGCGCCCGCCCACGCGGGACCTGAGCGCCCGGTTCTCGACGGTCAGGCGCCTCTTGTCGAGCGCCCGGCGCACCGTGTCGACGAGACGCGACGGCGCATAGGGCTTCTCGATGAAATCATAGGCCCCGTCCTGCATGCACTTCACCGCAAGCTCCACATCGCCATGGCCGGTCACCAGGATCACCGGAAATTCCGGGTCGATCTCCAGCGCCCGCCGCATCAGCGTATGGCCATCCATTCCGGGCATCCGGATATCGGTGACGAGGATGCCTGGAAAGTCGCGCGCGACCCGAGCGAGCGCCGCCTCGGCCTCGGCGAAGAGCGTCACCGTCAGGTCGGCCAGCTCCAGCGACTGCTCCGCCGCGAGCCGCAGATGCTCCTCGTCGTCGACGAACAGCACGGTTTCGCGGCCCTCTGTCATTCCGCGGCCAGGTCGCCCGGCTGGCCCGGTGCCTCGGCCCGCCTCAGGTCTACAGTGAATTCCGCGCCACCGCCCGCGTGGTTCCGGGCCGCGAGTGTGCCGCCGAAATCCTCGACGATGTTGAACGAGATCGAAAGACCGAGCCCGAGCCCCTTGCCCGGCCGCTTCGTCGTGAAGAACGGGTCGAACACCTGCTCGATCAGCGCCTCGGGCAGTCCGGGCCCATGGTCGCGCACTGCGATCCGCGCCCCGCCGCCCGTCTCGACCACCGCGATCTCGATCCGCGGCGCCTCCATTCCTTCCATCGCGTCGAGCGCGTTCGACACGAGGTTCACCATCACCTGCTGCAGCCGCAGACGCCCGCCCATCACCCAGACCGGCCGTTCGGGCCGCACGATCTCCACCACCGCCCCCGCCTTGCGGATCTGTGCCGCCATCAGGCCAAACGTGTCATCGATCACCGCATCGGCCGGCACCGGACCGATACTCTCCTGCGGTCGCCGCGCGAAATTCCGGAGATTGCCCGAGATCGCCGCCATCCGGTCAGCCATCTGCGAGATCCGGCTGACATTCTCCCGGGCATCGTCGGGCCGGTCCCGGTCGAGGAAGGTCGCGGCGTTCTCGGCATAGGATTTCACCGCCGCGAGTGGCTGGTTGATCTCGTGGGACAGCGCCGCCGACATCTGCCCCAACGCGGCGAGCTTCCCGGCCTGGACAAGCTGCTTCTGCGTGGTCCGCAACCGGTGCTCGGCCGCCTTCCGCTCCTCGATCTCGTGACGCAGATCCTCGGTCCGCTCCGCAACCCGCCGCTCCAGCAGCTCCTGCTGAGCCCGTTGGTCGGCCAGTCGTTCGAGAATCCGCGCCCGGCGTTGCACCACGATGGTGGCCGCAAGCCCGATCAGCAGAACTGCCGCCCCGACCGCAGCGAGCGTGGTCAGCGCCTGGTGCAGTGCCGGCGCCGCCGGCGTGAGGATACTCACCCGCCAGCCGGCCGCCTCGAGTGTCGTCGCGCTGGTCACGAAGCTCTCGGCCTCCTCGCCGGTGCCGATGGTGAGAAGTGACAGCGTGTCGTCGAGCCGCGCGCGGCTGTTCTCCAGCGGGCGCATCTGGTCGACAGGGTATTGCCGCGTCTCCCGGATCCGGGCGAGCACCGCATCGGACAAGGGCGCGAGCGTGCGGAAGTGCCAGTCCGGCCGGCTCGACATGAACACGATCCCGTCAAGATCGGTCACCAGGATGTCCGCTGCGCCGCCCTGCCAGGCGGATTCAAACCCGTCGACGGTGAACTTTACCGCCACAACCCCGGCGATACGCTCCCCGTCCCGCACCGGCGCGGCGTAAAAATAGCCGCGCTCGCCGGACGTGGTGCCCAGCGCGAAGAACCGGCCGAGACCACCCTTCATCGCCTCCAGGAAATAGGGCCGGTAGCCGAAGTTCCGACCCACGAAGGAGAGCTCCTTGCGATAGGAACTCGCGGCGAGCGTGAGCCCGGTCCGGTCCATCACGTAGACATCAGAAGCGTTGAGGTCGAACGCCGTCCGGCGCAGCTCCTCGTTCACCCGGTCGCGCAGCGCGGAATCGTCCGGATGGGCAAGGAGCGCCTTCAGGATCGGGCGCTCGCCGAGAAGGCCAGGCAACGGCTCGTAGCGGCGCAGCGCGCCGTTCAGACCTTCGACCGCGAGCCGCAGCGTTGCCTCGGCGGCGTGGCCGCTGCGGATCAGGTAGAACCGTTCCAGCCGGGGCAGGGCGAAAAGCGCGGCAAGCACGCACAGCGCCAACGGCACGGCCAGCCAGCCGAGCCGCCCTGCCGTTCGGTCGTGCGGGCGCTCCTCCATCGGCCGAGTATGCCCGTCAGCCGGCCAAAGCCGCAAGATCGCCCGGCGTGTCGATGTCCGCCAGCATCTCCGCCGGCGTGGACAAAAGGCAATCAGGCGGCAACCGGCGCAGGATTGACGCGGCGCCCCTGTCGCCTTCGAGCGCCGCAAGTTCCGCAAAGAGCGCTGCGTCGAAACAGGCGGGTGGCATCGGCCGCGCGCCGTCGAAGGCAGCGGACGCCCCCCCTTCCGGACAACGCGCCACGACATCGCCAATCAGCGCGGCCGTCACCTGCGGCATGTCGCCCAGCACTACCGCGAGCCGTCCGACACCCAGCGCCTGTGCCGCCGCGATCCCCGCCGCGAGGCTTCGCGATTGCGCCGACGCGCCTTCGCCCAAAGGCACGATCCGGAACCCGGCCAGCAATGCCGCCACCCGCGCCGAGGCCGTGACCGCGAAGAGCGGTGCCAGGCCCGACGCCAGCATCGCCTCTGCGGCGTGGACGACGAGCGGTCGCCCGTCCAGCGGCGCGAGGAGCTTGTTCTCCGCCCCGAACCGACGCGACTCCCCGGCGGCGAGCAAGAGCCCGGCCGCCGAGCTCACGCCGCCCCCGCCATGGCCACCTGAAGGATCTCGGCCAGGACCGACACCGCCAGCGTCCGGGCATCGCGCGCCGACCGGATCAGCCCCACCGGCCCGTGGAGCCGCCCGAACCGCGCCGGATCGAGGCCCATCACCTGGAGCTCCATGAGCCGCGCATCCCGCGCCCGCTGCGAGCCCTGCGCGCCGATATAAAAGGCCGGAGTCTCCAGCGCTCCGGCAAGGATCGGCGGCTCCCAATCGTGATCGTGGAAAAACAGGATCACCGCCGACCACGGATCGATCCCCAGATCTTCCGGCAGCGCCGGCCCGGTCAGGTGCCGCGTCCGGCAGCCTGCTTCGCCGCCCGAGGCGAGGGTTTCCGCATCGGGCGACAAGAGCAGGTTCGGATAGCCCGCGCCCTGCACCAGTGCCGCGAAGGTGGCTGCCTCCGGACCCTTGCCGAAGGTGAAGAACTGGATCGCAGGAGTCTCGCGCACCAGAAACGTGTCGCCGTCCCAGCCGGTCTCCCCGGTCTCGCGCAGTGCGAGCGCGCCGCTTTCGCGCCCGAAGGCCAGCGTTATGGGCCGTCGCTCCGCGCGGGCCTCGACCACCCGGTCCAGCACCTGCCGGTCCGGCCGCGGCACCAGGAGGATGTCGAGCCCGCCGCCGCAGGGCAGCTGGATATCCATGAATGGCGAGCCTTGCCCATAGCGTACCGCGCTGGGTTCGCTCGCTTCCAGCGCCGCCTCGGCATGACGCGCGATATCCGCCTCGATGCAGCCCGAGGACAGGCTTCCCGCCCGGTCGCCGTCGGGCCAAAGCGCCATCATTGCGCCGACAGGTCGGTAGGACGGCCCCTCGACCCCGGTGATGACGGCGAGAACGGCTTCGCCGCGCCGCGCAAGGATCGCGTCGATCGGATCGCGGACAGGCCCCGCGAATGGCACGGTCTGGATCAGCATGGGCTTGCCTCCCGGTCGAGCGTGACTCTAGGCTGTGCTGGGCGCTTTACAAGACACGATGGGCGTGCCGGCCAGGCCCGCTTGCGCCGGCAAGAGACCGGCGCTTCCGACGGAGAGCCGAGGAGGAACACATGGTCCGAACGATGATCATCGAAGAGAACGGCGGGCCCGAGGTTCTGAAACTGGTCGACTGGCCGGTAGGCGAACCGGGCCCCGGTGAGATCCGCATCCGGCACGCCGCCATCGGCCTCAACTTCATCGACGTCTACCAGCGCACCGGGCTCTACAAGCTCGAACTGCCCCACGCGCTCGGCATGGAGGCCGCAGGCGTGGTGGAGGCGGTGGGCGAGGGCGTCACCCACCTGAAACCCGGCGACCGGGCCGCCTACGCCGCCAATCCGCCCGGCGCCTATACAGAGGCACGGGTGATGCCCGCCGCGCTGGTTTGCCCCTTGCCTGACGAGATCTCCTTCGAGGAAGCCGCTGCCGTCATGCTCCAGGGCCTGACCGTGGAATATCTCTTCCACCGCATCGTGCCGCTCCGCGCCGGGGATACCGTCCTGTTCCACGCCGCGGCCGGGGGCGTCGGCAAGATCGCCTGCCAATGGGCCCGCTCGGAGGGGATCACGCTGATCGGCACCGCCGGTACCGAGGAGAAATGCCTCGAGGCCAAAGCGCTCGGCGCCGCGCACACGATCAACTACCGCAAGGAGGATTTTGTCGCCCGGGTGCGCGAAATCACACGCGGCAAGGGGGTCGACGCGGTGATGGACGGCGTCGGCAAGGACACTTTCGCCGCCTCGCTCGACTGCCTGAGGCCGGTGGGCATGATGATCTCCTTCGGCAACGCCTCGGGCCCAGTCCCGCCGGTGAACCTCCTCGACCTCGCCGCCAAGGGCTCTCTCCAGGTGACACGCACGACTCTCTTCACCTTCCTTGCCGATCCCGCACGCTGCCAGTCCATGGCAAAGCGACTCTACGGCAAGGTCACCTCGGGTGAGGTCAAGGTGCAGATCGGCCAGCGCTACCCGCTGGAACAGGTCGCAGATGCGCACCGGGCGCTCGAAGCGCGCGAAACGACCGGCTCCACGGTACTGACGCTCTGAAGGTTTTCCTGCTCCCGCGACCCGAAGGCACCGCCCCGGCGCTTATCCCGTTTCATCAGGCCATGATCACTGCGGGAGCACGCGATGGGCAACGCCCCCTTGGTTCTGTCGGCACCGAAACCGCAAGCCTCTGAACAATTCCCGCATTCGACCGGCGCTTCGCACGAAATGGAAACGGACATCTGCCCTACCGTTCCCCCCTTGTTTCCTGACCGTGGACGACGCCGTGAACATGCCGCCTTGAAAATGAAGTCATGCCTCAAAATCGCCTTGGCGCCGGGTTTATATCACGACAACGGGAGCAATGCCGCGTCCGACCGGCAGCGCTCCGATGGAGAAGAGAGATGCTCGTTACCGGAATGAAATCCGCGGTCTTGTCGACCCTTCTGACAGCGCTCGTGGTTGCGCCGGTAGCCACAGTGTCGGTGATCGCACCCGCAGGCGCGGCCTACGCAAAATCCGATTCGGCCTCGGACAAGGGGGACACCTGCAAGGGCAAGGGAAAGTGCACTGGCAAAAAATGGGCCAGGGACAAGGAAGAACGCGGCGGTCGCGGCAACGCCAAGGCGCATGCCAACGGCAAGCGATCGCTGTCGCCCGACTGGTCGAAGCGCAAACCGAAGGCGCTTCCGCCGGCGATGGTCCCCTTGCCGGCCTCGACCTTCTCGGAATCCGAGCTTGCTCCGGAAACATCGCGCAGGCCCAGGACCCGGTCGAGCTGACCCTGCCCCGGGCCACCTTGCCGCATCCCTGAAAACCCAATACACGCCCCTCCGAAGATGACGTCTCCGGAGGGGTTTGTTCGATGCAGAAGCCGAAAAAAGTCGTTCTGGCCTATTCCGGTGGGCTCGATACCTCGATCATCCTGAAATGGCTGCAGACCGAGTATGGCTGCGAAGTCGTGACCTTCACCGCGGATCTCGGCCAGGGCGAAGAGCTGGAGCCGGCACGCAAGAAGGCCGAGATGCTCGGCGTCAGGGAAATCTACATCGAGGATCTTCGCGAGGAATTCACCCGCGATTTCGTCTTCCCGATGTTCCGCGCGAACGCGCTCTATGAAGGGCTCTACCTTCTCGGCACCTCGATTGCCCGGCCACTGATTTCCAAGCGGCTCGTCGAAATCGCCGCCGAAACCGGCGCCGACGCCGTGGCTCATGGCGCCACCGGCAAGGGCAACGACCAGGTACGGTTCGAACTCTCCGCCTACGCGCTCAATCCCGAGATCAAGGTGATCGCGCCCTGGCGGCTCTGGGACCTGACATCGCGCACCAAGCTCCTCGACTTCGCCGAGAAGAACCAGATTCCGATCGCCAAGGACAAGCGCGGCGAGGCGCCGTTCTCGGTCGATGCGAACCTGCTGCACACGTCTTCCGAGGGGAAAGTGCTGGAAAATCCCGGCGACGAGGCTCCCGACTATGTGCTTCAGCGCATCACACGCCCCGAGAATGCGCCGGACGCCCCGGAATTCGTCGAGATCACCTTTGAAAAGGGCGATGCGGTCGCCATCGACGGTGTGGCAATGTCCCCGGCCACGGTCCTCACGCGCCTGAATGAACTCGGCGGCAAGCACGGGGTCGGCATCCTCGATCTCGTGGAAAACCGTTTCGTCGGCATGAAATCCCGTGGAATCTACGAAACGCCGGGCGGCACGATCCTCCTCGAGGCGCATCGGGGCATCGAGCAGATCACGCTCGATGCCGGCGCCGGGCATCTCAAGGATTCGATCATGCCGCGCTATGCCGAGTTGATCTACAACGGGTTCTGGTTCTCGCCCGAGCGCGAGATGCTGCAGGCGCTGATCGACAAGAGCCAGGAGCATGTGTCCGGCACCGTCCGGGTCAAGCTCTACAAGGGCTCTGCCCGCACCGTCGCCCGCTGGTCGGAGCATTCTCTCTATTCCGAAGCGCATGTCACCTTCGAGGAAGACGCCGGCGCCTACGACCAGAAGGATGCGCAGGGCTTCATCCAGTTGAACGCGCTGCGCCTGAAGCTCCTCGCCGCCCGCAAACGGCGCGTTCAGGGCTGAACGGGAGCAGATGCCGAAATCGGCCGGGCAAGAACGCCCGGCCGTTTCGCTTCACGGTTATTTGAACGGTGAAAGAAGCGCCGGGTTGATGACGAGGTTACGGACCCCGTGCGCGTGGTCCTCATCGAACACGTTGCCGCTGAGCCATTTTTCGACTGAGTTGATGTCGACCTTCAGAACCTTCGGGCGGACGCTCCAGCTCACCTGGAACGGCGAACCCATCTGGTTGTATTTCGGTCCGGTGGTCGATCCCGCATATTGCACCGGATCGCCGAGATCATTCGGCAGGTTCACAGCCTGATAGAACCCGTTCTCGGTCCCGACTTCCGCCAGATCGTTGAAATCCGCCGCGGCCGGGTCATTGACCAGGGCCATGACCACGGCTTCGACACGCAGTTGCGGGTTCTGGATCGCTTCGCTCAGGCAGGAGCCAAGCGTCGGCCCCGGCTCGACCTGCGCGGTACTGTACACGAAATGCGCTTCGATCGTGTCGCCGGGCTCGAGATCGCCATGCCCCATATCGCCGATCCGGTGCCCGACCGGGGCCAGCTCCGCTTCCGTGAACGTGCCGTCGTAGAGATAGCCGCTGCCATAGCCTTCACCATCGCCGTTCCCGGCATAGGTGGTGAACTCGCCGCCCTTGTGCTCCGCCCCTTCGTGGAAGTGGATGTTGCACAGGTTCATTTCGGTATGGGCGGGGGCCGCATCGAATACCCGCGGATTGCTTCCACCGTCGGAGCTGAGATCGCGCGGCGCCTGGGGCCCATACCCGGCCCCATCCGTCTGGGCGGCGAGGGCCGCGCGCTGGCGGGCGATCACATCGTCATCCACCTGGTGGTTTTCAGCGGCAAAACCTGGAATGGCGACCGCACATGCCAAGGCAACGGCCAAAACGAGGCGAGTTATCATACTGAACTCCTTAGGGTTTGTCAGATGTGACCAATTGGATCGCGGGTGCTCGCAGTCAAGGACAGGATGACCGAACGCGAGACCGGCAAATTGTCGCATCGGGTGGGCACCACCTGAAACAAGTGTCACCTGTCCGTGACCTCACGGGCCGTTGAATTGCCCCGGGCAGGCGATACGGGACAGGGTCGGGGCGAGGAGCCTGCCATGACCGTGACCGAAACCTTCTCCCGTTTCAAACCAGCCATCCTCGCCGTTGCCATTGCGATCGGCCTTCTCGCCCAATGCCATGGCGCAAGAGCCGCCGCGACCGAGTATGCCTATTTCGCCGGCGGCTGCTTCTGGTGCGTGGAATCCGATTTCGAGCAGGTCAAGGGCGTGGGCGACGTGATCTCGGGCTTCACCGGCGGCAAGACGAAGAACCCGACCTACAAGCAGGTCAGCGCCGGCGGCACCGGCCACTACGAGGCGGTCCATATACCCTACGACCCCGCCCGGGTGAACTACGCGGAGCTTCTCGACCTGTTCTTCCGCTCGGTCGATCCGACAGATGCCGGCGGCCAGTTCTGCGACCGCGGCGACAGCTACCGTACTGCGATCTTTGTCACATCCGACGCCCAGCGCGCCGCCGCCGAGAAAGCAAAGGCAGCGGCGCAGCAGGCGCTCGGCCGCGAGATCGTCACGCCAATCATTCCGTTCACCGCCTTCTACCCGGCTGAGGAATACCACCAGGATTACTACAGGAAGTCCGACCTCGTGCTGACGCGCCGCGGCCCCAAGACGAAGGCTTCGGCCTACAAGTTCTATCGCGACGCCTGCGGCCGCGACCAGCGCGTCAAGCAGCTCTGGGGCAGGAACGCCGCTTTCACCCACTGACGGAATTCGCCCTTTCGCCCGAATCCACGGCTTTGTAAGGTCCCCCGACACCGTATCCTGGGGGATCAATTGACTGTCGGCTCATCCGCCGTGACGCCGATGATGGCGCAGTATCTCGACATCAAGTCGGGCTATCCGGACGCGCTCCTGTTCTACCGGATGGGCGATTTCTACGAGATGTTCTTCGATGACGCTATGGCGGCGGCGCAGGCGCTCGACATCGCGCTCACCAAGCGCGGCAAGCATCTCGGCGACGACATTCCGATGTGCGGCGTGCCGGTCCATGCCGCCGAGGGCTACCTGCTGACACTGATCCGCAAGGGGTTCCGCGTTGCCGTCTGCGAACAGATGGAGGACCCCGCCGAAGCCAAGAAGCGCGGCTCCAAGTCGGTGGTGAAACGCGACGTGGTGCGGCTGGTAACACCCGGCACGCTGACCGAGGACTCGCTCCTCGAAGCCCGCCGCAACAACTATCTCGCCGCCATCGCCACGGTGCGGGACGAAACCGCCCTCGCTTGGGCCGACATCTCGACCGGCGAATTCCACGTCATGCCCAGCGCGCCCGTCCGTCTCGGTGCCGACCTCGCCCGCCTCCAGCCCCGCGAGATTCTGATTTCCGAGGCCGTGGCGACCGATTCCCTCGATCTGGTGTCGCTTGCCGGGGCCGCGGTAACGCCGATGGCTCGCAGCGCCTTCGACAGCGCGGGCGGCGAAAATCGCCTCAATGCCCTCTTCGGCACCGCCTCCCTCGACGCGTTCGGAAGCTTCTCCCGGGGCGAGGTTTCGGCCATGGCTGCATTGGTCGACTATCTCGACCTGACCCAGAAGGGCAAACTCCCCCTCCTCCGCCCGCCGCGCCGCGAAGAGCCCGCCGGTGTGATGCAGATCGACGCCGCGACCCGCCGCAACCTCGAACTGACCCGCAGCCTCGCCGGCGACCGCAAGGGCTCGCTCCTGGCCACCATCGACCGCACCGTCACCGCCGCTGGCGGCCGGCTCCTCGAGCGTCGGATCTCCAGCCCCTCGCGCGACCTCGCCGAGATCACCAACCGCCAGGACGCCGTGGCGCATTTCACGGCCGATGCGCGGCTGCGCGGCGAGATCCGCGCCCTGCTCCGTCAGGTTCCCGATATCGACCGCGCCCTCTCACGTCTCGCGCTTGACCGGGGCGGCCCCCGCGACCTGGCCGCCATCCGCGACGCGCTGGCCGGCGCCGGGGCGCTTTCTGCGCTCCTTGCAGATGCCCCTGCCCATATTGTCCGCGCAGTTGGCGACATGACCGGCCACGACGCGCTCCGCGAGCGCCTCGGCGCCGCGCTCGTGGCCGAGCCCCCGCTCCTCGCCCGTGACGGCGGTTTCATCGCCGACGGTGTCGACGCGGAACTCGACGAAGCCCGCACGCTCCGCGACGAGGGGCGCTCGGTGATCGCCGCAATGCAGGCCGATTATGCGAAGGAAACCGGGATCGGCTCGCTCAAGGTCAAGCACAACAACGTGCTGGGCTATTTCATCGAGACACCCGCAACCCATGCCGAAAAGATGCTCGGAATGGGCGACAGGTTCATCCATCGCCAGACCACGGCCAACGCTGTCCGCTTCACGACGCTCCCGCTCTCCGAGATGGAGACCAAGATCCACAATGCCGGGGCACGCGCGCTCGAGATCGAAACGCGGCTCTATTCCGGGCTGAAAGCCATGGTGGTCGACGCCTCGGCGGCGCTCTCCCTTGCCGCCCGGGCGCTTGCCGAGATCGACCTCGCGACGGCGTTTGCGGAACTCGCCGGGACCGAAGGCTGGACAAGGCCGTTGGTCGACGAAAGCCGCGCCTTCCGGATCGAACGCGGCCGCCATCCCGTAGTCGAGGCAGCGCTGAGCCACGAAGGCACCGCCAGCTTCATCGAGAACGATTGCGATCTGTCCGCCGAGGGCGGCGCCGCGATCTGGCTCCTGACCGGCCCCAACATGGCCGGCAAATCCACTTTCCTCCGCCAGAACGCCCTCATTGCACTGCTTGCACAGGTCGGCAGTTTCGTTCCTGCCGCCTCGGCCCATATCGGCCTCGTCAGCCAGCTTTTCAGCCGCGTCGGTGCGTCCGACGACCTCGCCCGCGGGCGCTCCACCTTCATGGTCGAGATGGTCGAGACCGCGGCGATCCTGAACCAGGCCGACGACCGCGCGCTGGTCATCCTCGACGAAATCGGCCGCGGCACCGCCACCTATGACGGCCTGTCCATCGCCTGGGCAACCCTCGAACATCTGCACGACGCGAACCGTTGCCGCGCGCTGTTCGCGACCCATTACCACGAGATGACCGCCCTCTCGGAACGCCTGCCGGGCCTCCGCAACGCCACCGTCGCGGTCAAGGAATGGGAAGGCGAGGTGATCTTCCTGCACGAGGTCCGCATGGGCGCTGCCGATCGCAGCTATGGCGTACAGGTTGCCCGCCTCGCGGGCCTCCCTGCCCCCGTCATCGCCCGTGCCCGCCAGGTTCTCGACACGCTCGAATCCCGCGCCCGTGATGGCGGGAAAGGGCCGCAGGCACTGGTCGACGATCTTCCGCTCTTCTCTTCGGCCCCACCGGCGGCCGCGCCCAAAACAGTGTCTAAGACAGAGGAATTGCTTGCCGGAGTTCGGCCCGACGACCTTTCTCCTCGGGAGGCGCTCGACCTGATCTACCGCCTGAAAGAAGCTCAGGCAAACTCCTCCGACGTGTAGCCCTGTATATAAAGAAGCGCAGTGAGATCGCCGAAATTCACCCTGATACTCGCCTCGGCCGCCACCGAGGGCTTGGCGTGAAGCGCTACCCCAGCCCCGGCCCGATGGATCATCCCGAGATCGTTCGCGCCATCGCCTACCGCCATTGCCTCGGCTTCCGAGATCCCCAGCCGGGCGCAGATATCCTCCAACGCGGCCACTTTCGCCTCGCGCCCCAGGATCGGCCGCCCAACATCGCCGGTCAGACGCCCATCCTCGACGAGAAGGGTATTCGCGCGGTTCTCGTCAAATCCGAGCTCCGCGGCCACGGCGCCCGTGAATGCGGTGAAACCGCCTGAAACCAGCGCGGTGTAGGCGCCGTGCGCCTTCATCGTCGCCACCAGCGCAGCGCCGCCCGGCGCCAGGGTGATCCGTGTTTCGAGAACCCGGCCGATCACCGAAGCATCGAGCCCCCTCAGCAGCCCGACCCGCTCCAGAAGCGCGCCATTGAAGTCGAGTTCTCCGTTCATCGCGCGCGCGGTGATTTCGGCCACCGCTGTGCCGGCACCCGCCTCGGCGGCCAGTTCGTCGATGCATTCCTGTCCGATCATGGTGGAATCCATGTCCGCCAGCAGCAGCTTCTTGCGCCGCCCTTCCGCCGGTTGAACTACGAGATCCACGCGTTGCGCCTGCAGATCGGCCCAGACTTCCCCTGCATTCCCCGGCACTTCCGGCATCCGGAACTCACAGGCCAGGTCCGGTGCCAGCCAGCGAATTTCCCCGCCGCCCCAGGCGTTGCGGAGGGCGGAGGCAAGGGCCGGGTCGAGCATGCCGCCCGGGGCGGTCAGAAGGGTAGCGATGTGCATGGGATCCTCCGTTCCGCGCTTCACCTAGGCGATCGCGCGCGGGGGCGCCAGCGGGATGCCGGGAGGGCGGTCGCTTTTGTCCCCAAAAGGTCGCGTTTCACCGAATCTTCGCTTGCGCGCCCTGCGGCGCGGGAGTAAGGCGGCAGTGGGACACCCCTCCCCAACGAGGGGCATGTATCTGGAAGGATGCTTCAGATGAGCACCACGCATCCGGCCGCGCGGCCGGCAAATCCGCGCTTTTCCTCCGGCCCCTGTGCCAAACCCCCCGCATTCTCGCTCGATACCTTGAAGGACGCGGCCCTCGGCCGGTCGCACCGGGCTGCCATCGGCAAGGCCAAGCTCAAGGCGGCCATCGACGGCACGCGGGAAATCCTCGGAATTCCAGACGATTACCGGATCGGCATCGTCCCCGCCTCGGATACCGGCGCGGTCGAAATGGCGATGTGGTCGCTCCTGGGCGAGCGGCCTGTCGAGATGCTGGCCTGGGAGAGCTTCGGCGCCGGCTGGGTGACCGATGTGGTCAAGCAACTGAAGCTCGATGCGACGGTCCGGACCGCGGAATACGGCGAGATCGTCGACTTCGCGGAGGTCGATTTCGCGCGTGACGTGGTGTTCACCTGGAACGGCACGACCTCGGGCGTCCGGGTGCCGGAAACAGTGTCTATTCCTGAGGATCGGGCGGGTCTGACGATCTGCGACGCGACCTCGGCGGCATTCGCGCAGGACCTGCCCTGGGACCGGCTCGACGTGGTGACCTTCTCCTGGCAGAAGGTCCTGGGCGGCGAGGCGGCGCATGGGATGCTGGTCCTGAGCCCCCGCGCTGTGGAACGGCTGGAGAACTACACACCGCCCTGGCCGCTGCCGAAGATCTTCCGCCTGACCAAGGGCGGCAAGCTGATCGAGGGCATCTTCAAGGGCGAGACGATCAACACGCCTTCGATGCTGGCGGTCGAGGACTACCTCGTCGCGCTTGACTGGGCGCGCTCGATTGGCGGGCTCAAGGGATTGATTTCTCGGGCAAATTCAAACGCGCAGGTGATCCACAACTTTACCGCGGCGCGCGACTGGATCGACAATCTCGCCATGGATCCGGCGACGCGGTCGAACACGTCGGTCTGCCTGAAATTCACTGATCCGCGGATTCTGGACGGGGCGGCTTTCGCGAAAGCCGTCGCGAAAAGGCTGGAATCCGAAGAGGTTGCCCTGGATGTCGGGGCCTATCGCGATGCGCCTCCGGGCCTTCGGATCTGGTGCGGCGGCACGGTCGAGACGGCCGATCTGGAGGCGCTGATGCCCTGGATCGACTGGGCGTTCGACGCCGAGATCGCGGCCCAGGCGCACGCCGCCTGAGCCCCGCACAACCTGTACACAACCCGTACACAACCTGTACACCGCCCGTGCGCCAAATCGGCCGCCGGGCTGCCAAAGGATACCCGACATGGCCCCCAAAGTTCTCGTCTCCGACAAGCTTTCCGAAACCGCCGTGCAGATCTTTCGCGACCGCGGCATCGACGTGACCTTCGACCCCTCGATCGGCAAGGACAAGGAAAAGCTCCTCGCGGCAATCGGCCAGTATGACGGCCTTGCCATCCGCTCGGCCACCAAGGTCACCGAGAAGGTGCTCGAGGCCGCGCCGAACCTCAAGGTGATCGGCCGCGCCGGGATCGGCGTCGACAATGTCGACATTCCGGCGGCCTCGAAACGCGGCGTGATCGTGATGAACACGCCCTTCGGCAACTCGATCACCACCGCCGAGCACGCCATCGCGATGATGATGGCGGTGGCCCGGCAGATCCCCGAGGCGAACGATTCGACCCATGCCGGAAAATGGGAGAAGTCGCGCTTCATGGGGGTCGAGCTGACTGCCAAGACGCTGGGCGTCATCGGCGCCGGAAATATCGGCTCGGTGGTGATCGACCGCGCCCATGGGCTGAAGATGAAGGTAGTCGCCTACGACCCGTTCCTGACCGAGGAGCGGGCCGACAAGCTGGGCGTCGAGAAGGTCGAACTGAACGCGCTGCTCGTGCGGGCCGATTTCATCACGCTGCACGTGCCGCTCACGGACAAGACCCGCAACATCCTCTCGAAGGACGCCATCGCCAAGATGAAGCCGGGCGTCCGCATCGTGAACTGCGCCCGGGGCGGTCTCGTGGACGAGGCGGCGCTGGCCGAGGCGCTGCAGGAGGGCCGGGTCGCCGGCGCTGCGTTCGATGTGTTCGCGACGGAACCGGCGACCGATTCGCCGCTGTTTCACCTGCCCAACGTGGTCGTGACCCCGCATCTGGGCGCCTCGACCACCGAGGCGCAGGAGAACGTGGCGCTGCAGGTGGCCGAGCAGATGTCGGATTACCTGCTGACCGGCGCGGTGACGAACGCGCTCAACATGCCGTCGATCACCGCCGAGGAGGCCAAGGTGATGGGCCCCTGGGTCAAGCTTTCGGGGCATCTCGGCGCCTTCATCGGCCAGATGACCGACGAGCCGATCAAGGCGATCAACATCCTCTATAACGGACATGTCTCCGAGATGAATGTGGCGGCGCTGAACGCTTCGGTGATCGCCGGCGTGATGAAGGCGGTGAACCCGGATGTGAACATGGTCTCGGCGCCGGTCCTGGCCAAGGATCGCGGCATCGACGTGACCACCACCACCCAGGGCAAGACCGGGGTGTTCGACAGCTATGTCAAGGTGACGGTGGTGACCGACAAGCGCGAACGCTCCATCGCCGGGACGGTGTTCTCCGACGGCAAGCCGCGCTTCATCCAGATCAAGGGCATCACCATCGATGCCGAGATCGGGCGCCACATGCTCTACACGACCAACGAGGACGTGCCGGGAATCATCGGCGCGCTGGGCAACACGATGGGCGAAAACGGCGTGAACATCGCGAACTTCACCCTCGGCCGGTCTGAGCGGGGCAAGGACGCGATTGCGCTGCTTTATGTGGACGATCCGATTCCGGCGGAAGTGCTGCGCAAACTGGAGGCGACGGGCCTTTTCACCTCGGTCCGTCCGCTGGAATTCGACGTGGCCTGACACCCCCCCTTTTCCGGCGGCGCCCTCTGGGCTAAGCCGCCGGGAATGGACAAGAAAAAACGTATCTACGCGATCGGCGACATCCATGGGTATCTCGACCAGCTCGGGGCCGCCCATGCGCGGATCGCGCGCGACCGGGCGGAGACCGGCGATGACGACGCGCCTGTCGTGCATCTGGGCGACCTGGTGGACCGGGGGCCCGACAGCCGCGGGGTGATCGACTTCCTGATTTCGGGGCAGGCGCGGGGCGAACCCTGGATCGTTCTGGCGGGCAATCACGACCGGATCTTCACGCAGATGATCGACATGCCGCCGGGCGAGTTCCGTTACTCGGCGTGGATGTCCGAGGTGATGGGCGGGCGCGAGACGGCGGCTTCGTATGGGGCGGCACCCTCGCTCTGGCGCAGCGACACGTCGAACCGCGAGCGGCTGGCGGCGGCGGTGCCGGAGGCGCACAAGGCGTTCCTGGCCGGGCTGAAGCTGTGGCACGAGACCGAGGATCTTCTGTTCGTTCATGCCGGGATCCGGCCCGGGCTGGCGCTGTCGGAGCAGATCGAGGAGGATCTGATCTGGATCCGCCGGGAGTTCCTGGATGATCCGCGCGATCATGGGCGGCTGGTGGTGCATGGGCACACCCCGGTCGACCGTCCCGAGCATCGCGGCAACCGGGTGAACCTCGACAGCGGGGCTGGATACGGGCGGCCGATCACTGCCGCGGTAATCGAGGGGCGCGACTGTTTCGTGCTGGGGCCGGAGGGGCGGGAGCCGCTTTTTCCCAAGGAATAGGGTCTGTTTCATGACGATCAAGGCGAGCCCCTATCTGGTTTGCGCGGCCATTCTGGCGGCGACGGCGCTGTGGCTTCTCTGGGTCGGGCGTGTGCCCTATTGCACCTGCGGCCATGTGAAGCTGTGGCATGGCGAGACGATGACCTCGGAGAATTCGCAGCACATCGCGGACTGGTATACGCCGTCGCATATCCTGCATGGGATCCTGTTCTACGGCGCGCTCTGGCTGGTGGCGTGGCGGGTGCCGCTCGGCTGGCGGATGGCGCTGGCGACGCTGGTGGAGTGCGCCTGGGAGATCGTCGAGAATTCCGACGCGATCATCGAGCGGTACCGGGCGGTGACGATCTCGCTCGACTATTACGGCGACAGCGTGCTGAACTCGGTCTCCGACGTGCTGGCAATGTGGGCCGGGTTCTGGCTGGCGCGGGTGTTGCCGGTCTGGGCCTCGGTGCTGATGCTCGTCGGCTTCGAGCTGCTGACCGCCTGGGTGATCCGCGACGGCCTCGCGCTCAATGTGCTGATGCTGGTCTGGCCGCTGGAGGCCGTGCGGGATTGGCAGGCCGGAGGCTAGGCGGAGAACGCGATTCGGCGGAGGAGGGAACCATGGAGGGCGAAGACGGCGGGGACGGCCCCTGTTTCGGGCACAAGCTGGTGGCCGGGCATGCGATCGACCCCGGAACCTGGCGCGACGTGTCGCGATTCCGGGCAGCGGAACGCGAGAGGCTCTACGCCCTGCGCCGCGCGATGGCGCAGGAGGAACGGGCCGCGCAGACGGCACGTGTTACCGGGGCGCTGCGGGAGCTTGTTGCACCTGCGCCGGGCAGCACGGTCGCCATCTACTGGCCGATCCGGGGCGAGCTGGACCTGAGACCCTGGATGGCGGAGCTTTCGCAGGGCGGTGCGCAGGTCGCGCTCCCGGTTGTGGTTGCGCGCGGACAGCCTGTCGAGTTCCACCGCTGGAGTCCGGGTACCGCGATGGTGCGGGGCGCCTGGAACATCCCCGTTCCGGCCGATCCGCAGCCTGTCCTGCCGGATATCGTGATCGTTCCGCTGGTCGGCGGCGATGCAGAGGGCTTCCGGCTCGGCAATGGCGGCGGCTACTACGACAGGACTCTGGCGGCGTTGCCGATGGCGCGGACCATCGCGGTCGGACAGGGTTTCTGCCGGATGCAGACGATCTTTCCGCAACCCTGGGACATCGCGATGCAGACCACCGTGCTCGGCGACGGCACGGTGTCTCACGCCCGGTGATAGGGTGACCCGGCAAGGATCGTCGCGGCGCGGTAGAGCTGTTCGCAGAGCATCGCGCGCACCAGCATGTGCGGCCAGACCATGGCGCCGAGGGAGAGGGCGAAATCGGCCGAATCCCTAAGATCAGGGTCTAATCCGTCGGCGCCGCCGATCAGAAAAGCCGCGTCCTGCCGGCCGCCGTCGCGCCAGCGCGCGAGGGTCTTGGCGAAATCGGGAGAGGAGAGGGAGCGGCCGCGTTCGTCGAGCACGCAGACCAAGGCGCCCTTGGGGATCGCGCCCGAAAGGAGGGTCGCTTCGGCGGCCATGCCGCCGCCCTTGCGGTCTTCGACCTCGGCTATTGTGAGAGGACCCAACCCCAGCGCCCGACCGGTCCGGTCGAAGCGATGGCGGTAATCGTCGCACAAGGCGCGCTCGGGGCCGGACCGCATCCGGCCCACGGCGCAGACATGCAAGCGCATCGCTCAGCTCTTGGCGGCGTTCTGCTGCCCTGGCGTCTGCCACATCTTTTCGAGCTGGTAGAACTCGCGCACCTCGGGCCGGAAGACGTGCACCACCACATCGCCGGTGTCGATGAGCACCCAGTCGCCGGTTTCCTTGCCCTCTACCTTCGAGGAAAGCCCGCGCTCCTGCTTCAGCCGGTCGACCAGCTTTTCCGAGATCGCGGTGACCTGACGGCTCGAGCGCCCGGAGGCGATCACCATGTGGTCGGCCATCTCGGATTTGCCCTTGAGGTCGATGACGATCACGTCCTCGGCCTTGTCGTCTTCCAGCGATGAAAGAATGAGGTCAAGCAAGCTGCCTGAAGCCTGGGTCGGACCGCTCATCGGGCGTCCCGCTGCGGTCTGGTCACGGACCGCGTCGTGATACTGAGACAGGACATTGTCCTCCTTCAAGTCGCGCCCCTAACCCGGCGCCCCTCCAATGTAGCAACGGCAGGGGAGAATCTCAATCGGGGCGTGGCACGAATGCACCATGCCTGTTGCCGGACCGGCGCAATTTCACCGAAGCCTGCGGCGCATCAATAGTCGCGTTCGAAGAAGACGCCGAGCCCGGTCGATCCTGAGGAACTGGCCGACCCGCGGACGGTGACGGATTTCGACAGATCGAGGTTGATCGACACTTCGGCATTGCCG
This sequence comes from Paracoccaceae bacterium, assembly GCA_003605175.1. Taxonomy (GTDB): domain Bacteria; phylum Pseudomonadota; class Alphaproteobacteria; order Rhodobacterales; family Rhodobacteraceae; genus Ovoidimarina. The sequence goes on from QWDA01000004.1 coordinate 128,458, forward strand.
GTCGAGTCGACGGTAACGTCGGAGTAGAGATCGTCGGAGAGATACTTGCCGGCGCGCACGCCCACGCCGCCTTCGCCATCGCCGGTCACGTCGAGATCGTCGAGCCCGGCCTTTTGGCGGAGCTTGCTCACCACTCCCTCGTCGCCCTTGCCGGCAAGCGTTGCGACAGCGCTGGCGAGCTGCGCGGCCTGGAGCGGCGAGAGATTCTCGATGCCCTTGTCAAAGAGCAGGCGGGCCACAACCTCGTCCTGGGGGAGTTCCGGCTGGGAGGTGAACGCGATCTCGGGCGATGCGGCGAGGCCCTGGACGATGACGCGGATCGTGATGTCGTCCTTCTGGTTCTCCGCGACCAGCCGGACATAGGGGTTGAAATCGCCTTGGAGCGTGGCGGTGCCATCGCTGAGGGAGAGCCGTTGGCCGAGGATGTCGAGCCGGCCGCGGATCAGCTCGAACTGGCCGCTGGGGATCACGTTCCGCGTGGTCCCGCCGAGGCGCAATTCGCCGCCCAGTTCGGCCTCCAGGCCCCGACCGCGGAGGAAGATCCGGTTCGGCGCGCTGATCGTGAGGTCGAGCGGGTAGGCGGGGCCGCTGCTCTCCGAGCCGCCGGAACCGGTGCCCGACTTGCTCACAAGCCCGGCACGTTCGCGGGTTTCGCGCACGGCGGCGGGTTCGTTCACATGGCCGATCTCGAAGCTCGGCCCGATGCCGGCGGCAGTGCCGGAGGGGATGCGGATCTCGGTTTCGTCGAGCTTGAGCACGCCGCCGATGCGGGCACCGCCGGCGAGGCCGCCCTCGATGCCGATATTGCCGCTGACCACGGCGCGGTAGAGGCCCGGATCGGTGAAGACGGCGCTGGAAAGCCCGATCTTCAGGTCGGCGGGGAAGGGCGCGGCGAGGCGGATCGGTCCCGAGAGGCTGAACCTGCCGCCGCCACGGATCTGGGCACCCGCCTGGACCTGCGCGCTCGAGCCGGCGAGGTCGATGGAGGCGCCGAGGCCGGTGAGCGCGATGCCGAGCGCAGGCGCGGACAAGCGGGCGTCGGCGGTCTCGATGCGGCCCGAGACGCTCGAGAGCGCGGGCGGGCCGTCGAGCCTGAGGTCGAACCGGGCGGATCCGGTCACCGCGCGGGGGGCGATGAAGGCGTTGGCGGCCTGGAGCGGAAGGCTGCCGTTTGCCGTCACGTCGAAGCGGTCGAAGCTCGGCGCCGCGCGGCCGTTGAGTTTGGCGCTAGTGCCGCCGGGACCGGCGGCGGCAATGTCGAGCGTCCAGTCGGCGCCTTTCGCCTGGCTGGCGGTGCCTTTCGCGGTGGCGGGGCCGGGGAGGCCCGGCACCCAGCGGCCCACATCGGCGAGGCGGAGGTCGAATTCGGCGTCGTTGCTGTCGCTGCCGGTGGTGCCCTTGGCGGAAAGCGTGAAGGCGGCGGTGCTGGCGTCGAGCTGGGCGATCTCGGTCACGCCACCCGCGCGGGTCGCACGGATCGAGGCGGTGCCGGCGCCGGCGAGGAGCGCGTCGGCATCGGGCTGGCCGATACGGAGCGATCTGGTGGTGGCGTCGGCGGTGAGGTCGAACTCCGAGAGGTCGGTTCTTGCCCGGCCCTCGGCGTCGAGGGTGAGCGCGCCGGCGAGGGTGCGGCCGGCGAGTTCCGAGAAGGGGGCGATGTCGTCGGCCTTGACCTGGAGTTTGCCCTGAAGGGCAGGGGTCGCCCCGGTGAGGTCGAGTTTCGTGTCGGCCTCGGCGGTGAGCGCCTCGCCGGTGACGGCGAGGGCGAGGTCGATGTTCTGGCGTGTTCCCGCGGCGTCGATCGTGGCGGCCAGGGGGACGGGCATGCCGGGGAGGAGGCCGTCGGCGCTCAGGACGGTGATCGTGGCGCGGGTTTCGCCGCTCTGGATGTCGGTGAGTTCCGTGCCGGTCCGCGCCGTGCCGGTCGCCTCCGCGGTGAGCTGGCCGGAGGCGAAGTCGAAGGCTGAAAGGCGGAGATCGCTGCCCTCGCGGGCGGCTTCGAGATGGGTCGTGGCGCGGCCGGCGAGGATCCGGTCGGCCTGCGGCTGGCCGGTGACGAGGTCGGTCGTGTCGAGATCGGCGGTGACGGCGAAGCGCGAGAGGTCGGTGGCGAGGCTGCCGCTGGCCCTGGCATTGACGGCCCCGGCGACGGGGCGGCCGATCCGGGAGGCGAGCGGGGCGAGATCGTCGAGCGCGGCGGTGAGGCTGCCGGTGAGCGTGTCGGTCTCGCCCGAACGGTCGAGTACGGCCTCGGTGTCGAGCGCGGTGCTGGGGCCGTCGAGTTTCGCGGTGAGGTCGAGGCGGGAGGGCGGGCCGGCGGCGGTGACGTGCAGGGCCAGGGGGCCAGGCAAATCGGGAGCTATGACGGAGGTGTCGTGCAGGGTGGTGCGGGCGTCGGCGGAGATCTTTTCGCTGGTGATTGCGGCGGAGGCTTCGATGCGCGCGGCGGCGGTCACGGCGAGGAAGCGGTCGATGAAGCTGCCGGTGGCGTCGCGGCGGAAGCGGGTTTCGATGGTCGCATCGCCGGCGAGGAGCTGGTCGAGTTCGGCGATGCCGGTGCCGAGGCCGGTGCCTTGTGCTTCGAGCGTGACGTCGTAGTAGCCGGCGACGGGGGCCGCGGTGGCGGAGATGTCGGCGCGGACGGAGCCCGCGAGCGGCCGGCCGGCGAGGCCCGAGAAGACCGAGAGATCGCGGGCGGTGACGCGGGCGGCGGTGGTGATGTCTAGCCCGGTTTCGGAGGTGGCGAAGGTGGCCCGGCCGTCAAGCCCGTAGGTTTCGCCGTCGATGCGGTACGAGGTAATCTCTACAGGCGCGCCTTTCTGCCAGCCGAGGGCGATGCGGCCGATAACGTTCTCGCCCAAGACGGCTTCGGCATCTGGATCGCCGAGGTCGAGAGCGGTGGCGCGGAGGTCGAATTCGGCGGTGACGTCGGGTGACGCGCCGCCCGCGATTCGGCCCTTTCCGTCGAGCCGCAGGGCCTCGGCCTTCAGACCGGGGCGGTCGAAATTTTCGACATCGATCACCGCGCGCCAGTCCTCGCCCCGGGCAGCGTCGAACCCGACCGTGAGATCGGCGGCGTCGATCCGGATCGGCGGGCCACCGTGCGGCAACAGCACCGGAGTGCCGTCGGCGGAGGCGATGCGGCCGGTGAGGTCGATCAGGTCGGGGAGGCCATCGGCGCCGATCTCGGCACGGCCGGCGAGGTGCATCTGCGCGGCGTCGAGGGCGAGCTTGCCGATGGAGAGGCTGCCATCGGCCCGCCTGGTGCCGGTGAGGTCGAGTGCGAGGTCGGGGCCGAAGAAGGCCTGGTATTCGGGGAAGACGAGGGGCGCCACATCGCCCGCAAGCGTGGCGTCGAAGCCGGTGCCGCCGCCGTCCTCGCCCTTGAGCGCGAGGCGGCCGGTGACGCGGTCGGTCCCGTCGGTGACAAGTGCGAGATCGGCGGCGAAATCGTCGAGCGGGCCGGTGCCCTTGACGGTGAGGTCGAGCGCCGGGGCACCGGGGAGGCCGGCGAGGGTTGAGACGATGCCGCCCTGGGCCTCTTTCACCGCGAGGTTCAGGTCGAGGACGCGGGTGGCGTTGGCGTAGCTGCCCTCGGCGGTGAAGCTGCCTGTGGCTCCGTCGAGCCGTTCGGCGGCGATCCTGCCCGAGCCTTCGCCGCCGTCGAGCGAGAGCGTGCCGGTGAGTTTGAGTTCGGCGGCGGCGCCGAACAGGGCCTGGCCCAGCATGACGCGATCGGCGGAGATCTCGCCGATCTCGACGGAGACCGGGAGTTCGGGGAGCGAGAAGCCGGGTGCTTCGGCCGAGGGTAGCTCGTTCGCGGGGAGCGGCGGGCGGACGAAGTCGATCGTGCCGGCGCTCAGGTGATCGACCTCGAGCCGGCCGAGAAAGAGGGCGGAGCGGGTCCAGACCAGCTCCACATCCTCGAGCCGGAGCCAGATTCCGTCGGCGTCGGAGAAACTCATGGTGGCGAGGCGGGCATCCGAGCTGAGCGCGCCCTCGAAGCCGGTGATGGTCACGTCGCGGCCCTCTCCGGAGAGCAGTTCCTCAAGCTTGCGTTCGAGGAAGCCGCCGCCATCCTCGTCCTGCGCCTGAGCCGGGTGGGCGAGGGCAACGGCCGCCGCGAGGAGATAGGCCGCGCCGCGCATCAGAACGCCTGCCCGATGCCGATATAGATGTGGAAGCCGGAATTGTCGCCCGGACCGCTCACCGGCACCGCGAGGTCGAAGCGGATCGGGCCGATGCCGGTATCGTAGCGCAGGCCGAGGCCGGCGCCGGAATGGCTTTCGCCGGAGGAGCCGGGCAGGCTTCCCTCGCCGATCATGCCCCAGTCGTAGAAGCCCACGAGCTGGATATCGTCGCGAACCCGGGTGCGGAGTTCGGTCTGGAGGCCGAGGAAGCTGCGGCCGCCCGATTCCACGCCGCCGATATCGAGGTCGAGCGACTGGTAGTCCTGGCCGCGCACGGTGCCGCCGCCACCGGAGGTGAAGCGCAGCTCGTTCGGCAACCCGGTAACCGAGGCGCCGACGATGGAACCGGCCTGGAGCCGGGCGGCGAGCACGAATTTGCTGTCCTGGCCGTAATCCTCGAAGGCGCGGGCGTCGAGCGTCAGCCGGGCGCCGCTTTCCGAGCCGTCGAGGCCGAAGAAGGGCGAGATGCCGAGATCGATATAGTAGCCATCATTGGTGTTCAGCAGGCCCTCGCGCTTGTCGTAGGTGCCGCCCAGCGGCAGGAAGATCTGCTGGTAGACGGTATCGCCCGAGGCATCGCTCACGTCGGAATAGCGGTACTCGATTCCATAGCGGGTGCTGGCGATGTCGTTGATTTCGCGATCGAATCCGAGGCCGATCGTGGCGTTGTCGGATGTGTAGTCGTCTTCGTCCAGATGTTCGATGCCGGTCTTGATATAGGCGTCGGTCCTGGCGTTGGGCGTGGCCGGGCGGCCGAGCCTCATGCCGAGGCTGTAGTCGGTGCCGCCGGATTCGCCGCCGATACCCGAGACCTCCGCATCGAAGCGCAGACGTTCGGCGCCGCCGAGGAGGTTTCGGTGCATCCAGAAGGACGAGAGGGTGAGCCCGGCGGAGCTGTCGAGTTCGGCGCCGAAGCCGAAGCGGCGGGGCTTCTGGTCGACGATCTCGGCGATCACGTCGAGCGTGCCGTCAGGGTTCGGCTTGTCGGCCTCGGTCAGGGTCACCGAGCTGAAGGCGCCGGTTTCGCGCAGGCGCCGCGCCGAGCGGTCGACGGCGGCAGGGTCGTAGGTCTCGCCCCTGGGCAGGCCGGCGATCTTGTGGATCCGGCGGGTCGAGACGGCGGACTGGCCCGCGACCTGGAGCCTGCCGAAGCGGAGGACCGGGCCGGGTTCGATGGCGATGGCGGCGTTGAGCGTCCGGTTTGCGTGGTTCGCGGTGATCTTCTGGCCGGCGATATCGGCCTTGGCATGGCCGGTATCCTGCCAGCGCTCGACGGCGGTTCTGGTGGCCTTCTCGATCATGCCGGTGCGGGCGGGTTTGCCGAGCGAGAAGCCTTCGGAAAGCTCGGTGCCGGGCGCGACGGGGGCGATCTCGGCCTGGCCGAAGCGGTAGAGCGGGCCGGGGCGGACGATGACCTCGACCGTGCCGACTCGGGCGAGGGTGGCGAGCGGGTCGATCTCGGCGGCTTCCTTTCCGTCGACCCGGATCGAGACGGTGGCGCCGAAGCGGCCCTCGGCATAGAGCGCGCCGACGATGCGGGCATAGTCGGCGCGGGCGGCGGCGAGGATGTCGTTGGGGTTCTGCACGCCGGTGTTCTTCGCCTCGACGAGGAGCGAGGAGGCAGCCAGCGTCTGGGCGAGGTCATCGCCGCCACCCTGCACGCGGAAGCGGAGCGCGTCGAACGCCATGGCCGGCAGCCCCACCAGCCCCGCAAGTGCGAGCGTGGCCCAGAACGCGGCCCGGGAACGGCTAATCACGGTGCTAGACCCCCTGCCTCCAGCGCCGGCCCACGCGGGGCCGGCCGTCACCCGACAACATAGTGCGCCCGCTCATTCTGCCAGTGGCTCGGCGGCGATCCGGCTGCCTTCGAGGATCTTCACCTCGCGCTGCGGGAACGGGATCGAGATCCCGTTTTCCTTGAAGGCGTCCCAGAGCGCAAGGTAGACATTGCCGCGGATATTGGTGAGCCCGCCGGTGGGGTCGCTGATCCAAAAGCGCAGGATATAGTCGACCGAGCTGTCGCCGAACCCGACGATATGGCAGACCGGCGCGCGCCAGCTGAGCACCCGCTCGACACTCGATGCGGCCTCGATGGCCACCTTGCGGACCATGTGCGGATCGTCGCCATAGGCGGTGCCGAAGAAGATGTCGAGCCGGACGAATTCGTTGGAATGGGACCAGTTCACCACCTGGCCGGTGATCAGATCCTCGTTCGGGATCAGGTATTCCTTGCCGTCCCGGGTCACTACAGAGACGTAGCGGGCGCCCAGCGCGTTGATCCAGCCGAAGGTGTCGCCGAGCGAGATCACATCGCCCGGCTTCACCGATTTGTCGAGAAGGATGATGACCCCCGAGACGAGGTTCGACACCACTTTCTGGAGGCCGAAGCCGAGGCCGACGCCGATCGCGCCCGAAAGCACCGCGAGTCCGGTGAGGTCGACGCCGACCGCCTTCAGGCCGACGAAGAAGGCGATCCCGTAGAGCAGGACCTGCAGCACCTTGACCACGAGGACGCGCATCGAGGGCGTGAGGCCTTCGACCTTCTCCACCTGCGAGGCGGTTGTTGTGGCGAGGAAGCGGGCGACGAAGAAGAAGAGGCCGATGATGAACACCGCCTGGAGCACGATCCAGACCGAGATCCGCATGTCGCCCAACTGCACCGAGGCGCTGTCGAGCAGGGCCTCGGCCGCATCGGTCAGGCCGAGGATGTTGAGCGTGATCCAGATCCAGGCGCCGTAGCGGACCACGGTGCGGAGGAAGGTGTTGGAGATCAGCCGCGTTGCGAAGGAGACGATCAGCCAGGCGAGCGTCAGGTTGGCGGCGATCACGAGGAGGTAGGAGCGGCTGGGCCAGGTCGCCTGGCGCATGATCCAGACGACGAGCCAGATCAGCAGCACGAAGAAAATCATCCGGATCCGCTTGTGCACCATGAGGAGTACCCGGTAGCGCCATTTCGGCCAGTTTTCGCGGGTGCGCATCCAGTCGTGCAGCTTCGGCGCGAAGACCCGTGAGAGGACATGCGCGGCGACGAGGATGCCGATGGCGATGACGACCTGGTAGGCATTCCAGGGACGCAGAAGCGTATTGAGAAAGACCTGCGCCTGCCCGAGCAGCCCTTGCCCGAGCGCCGCGATCTCCTGCGCCTGGTCGATCAGGTTCGGTGCCTGGTCTGGATCCATCCGTGCCGCCTCCGGACGGAATCATCGCAGCCGCGCCTTGCATCCGCAATCGTCTTCTCCCCGGCGCTTCGGGGTTGCCGCAACGCTTCGAGGCGCGGCACCCGCCGGCAGCGCCAGCTCCTGGGCTCTCTGGTTCGAGGAACAGGGCCCGACGGTCCGCCGGGTTTTCTATGGCAACAGGGCGCCGGTGCCCTACTGGACGACGAACTCTGCGTGAAGCGCTCCGGCAGCCTTGATCGTCTTCAGGATGTCGATCATGTCGCGCGGCGAGACGCCGAGCGCGTTCAGCCCCGCGATGACGTCCGAAAGCGAGGTGCCGCCGGGGATGTCGGCCATGCCGGGCTGGCCGCTCTCCTCGATCGACGCCGAGCTGCGCGGCACCACGATCGACTCGCCGTCCGAGAACGGGCTCGGCTGCACGACGAGCGGCGCCTCCTCGATCCGCAGCGTCAGGTTGCCCTGGCTGACCGCCACGCGCGATATCCGCACGTCCTCTCCCATCACGATGGTACCCGAGCGCTGGTCGACGATCACCCGTGCGCGCAGCTCCGGATCGACCGCGAGGTTCTCGATCCGGCTGATCGCATGGGCGGCCGATATCGCGCCAGTGGCCGCCACGTTGAGCTCGACGGTGCCGGCATCCTGCATCAGGGCGACCGGGCGGCCGATGTCGGCGTTGATCACCGACTCGATCCGGAGCGCGGTGGTGAAATCGGGTTCGCGCAGCGCCAGGCGGATGCGCTGCAGGTCGGAGAAGGAAAAGTCGATCTCGCGCTCGATCCTTGCGCCCGCCGGGATCGAGCCGGCGGTCGGCACGCCCTGCACGACGCTCGCCGCCTCGCCCTGGGCCGAGACGCCGCCCGCGAGCACGGTGCCTTGCGCGACGGCATAGATCTGCCCGTCGGCGGCGGTGAGCGGGGTCATGATCAATGTGCCGCCCAGAAGGCTGTCGGCATCGCCGATCGCCGAGACGGTCACGTCGATCCGCCCGCCCGCGCGCGCGAAGGGCGGCAGCGTGCTTGTCACCAGAACGGCGGCGACGTTCTGCGGCCGGAACTGCTCGCCCGAGATGTTCACGCCGAGCCGTTCGAGGAGGTTCGTCATGATCTCCTCGGTGAAGGGCGCGTTGCGGATCCCGTCGCCGGTGCCGTTCAGTCCGACCACGAGGCCGTAGCCCACGAGATCGTTGCCGCGCACGCCGTCGAACTCGACGAGATCCTTGATGCGCACGTCCTGCGCCGCGCCGGCGGTGGCCGCGAGCGCGAACGCGAGGATCAGGTGGGCGAGAAAGCGCGTCATCTGAGGTAGTTCGTGAGCGAAAGGTCCGAGAGCCGCCCGGTGATGAAATAGAGGCTCTGAAGCTGGCCTTCGAGCTGTTGGAGCTGCGTCGCCGCCTCGAGCGGATCGGCGGCGCGGATCTCGGACCGCGCGATTTCGTAGGATTCGCGCTCCGCGGCGATGCGGCTGCGCGCGGTTTCTATCCGCTCCTGCGACACGCCGAGATCGGCGCGGGCCGAGACGAGCGCGGCTTCGGCCGTCAGCAGCCGCTCGCCCGTGGAGCGCGCGAGGACCGCGCGTTCGGCCGGAGCGCCATTGAGCACGCCGAGATCGATCAGCGCCGCCGTCGCGAGGTTCTTGAGCACATCGACCACTTCGGGCGTGGTCGCGCCGAGAAACGGATTGGCCGACGAGCCGTCGCCCAGCGAGACCGCATCGGCCGGGGTGGCCGAGCCGAGATAGGACGCGGTTTCATAGGCGCCGCCGGGGGCGAAGAAGGCATCGACAGCTGTAAACACGTCGGCCGCGGTGGCGGCGGGGCCGACCGCCGCCACCAGGTCGGCGAGAATGGTTTCGGGATCGTCGAGCGCCGGGCGGTCGAAGGCCTGTCCGGCAAAGAGCGTGCGGCCGGCCACATTGGTGTTGAGCCCGGTCACGGCGGCGGCAAATTTCTGGCGCGCATCCGCGGCGGCGCTGCCGGTGAGCTGCGCGTCGGTGGATTCCTGCACGAGCAGGAGCGAGGAGGAGAGGGCGCTCGCATCCGAGGCGATCCGGCCCAGGATGTCCTGGCCCACCTCGGCGGCGAGCGAGGCCTCCTTCACGGAAACTTCGTAGGCATCGAGCGAGGTCAGCGAGCGTTCGAGCCCGGCAAGCGCGCGGAAATCGCCGCGCACCTCGCCGATCAGGTCGCTTTTCTCGCCGGTCGACAATTCGCCGGAATAGCGCATCAGGCCCTCGTTCAGGCGCGCAATCTCGCGCCGGAGCTGGAAGGATTGGGCAAGATCGCCGAGTGTTGTGAAGCTCATCTTTCCCTCCTCAGATCGCCAGCAGGTTTTGGATCAGACCGTCCACGGTCTGGATCACCCGGGCATTGGCGGCATAGGCCTGCTCGATCAGCAGGAGTTTCTGCATCTCCTGGTCGGTATCGACGCCATTTGCATATTCGAGCTCCTTCAGGGATTGCTGCTCGGCGGCGGCGAAGCCGGACTGGCGCTCGGCCACGACGAGATCGCCGGTGATCCGCGACGCAAGCGCCGAGGACAGCGTGTGCACGGTCTGGCTGGTGCCGGCATTCGGGCCGGTCGCGGGCGCCCGGAGCGCGTTGAGCGCGCCGGCGAAGGCGTTGAGCAGGTCGGCATTGCCGACATCGCCCGCCGTGGTCGCGCCGAGCCCGTCGCGCAGGAGCTGGGCGGATCCGCCCTGGTCGGGATCCACGAGCGCGTTGATCTCGAGCCGGCCGGCGAGGCCCACCTCGTTGGCGGCGGAGAAGGCCGCGCCGTTGTCGGTGAAGAGACCCGGATCGCCGGCGGTGAAGGTGGGGTCGAGAGACGGATCCTCGAAGCGTTCGACCAGATCGCGGGCCAGCGCGTCGAGATCGGCCTGCGCCGAAGGAGCGAGCTGGTCGCGCACGTCGAAGGCGGCGCCGAGGGTGCCGCCGCCGAAGGGCTGGAAGCTGCCGGTCGTGGGCATGTTGCGGCCGTCGATCGAAAGGCCCGACAGCGCGCCGCTCGCCAGGGACATGTCGGCAGTGATGAAGTTCGCGGGCGTGAAATCGACGGTGACGGCGGTGTCCTCGAGGAGGATCGCGCCGCCCTCGGTGTAGAGCGCCACCTTGCCGTCGGCACGCTGGACCTCGCGCATCGGCACGATCTCGGAGATCGCGTCGATCACCTTCTGGCGTTCGTCCTGGAGCGCCGAGACATCGCGGCCCCTTCCGTTGAGCGACGCGATCGAGGCGTTGATCTCCTCCACCTGCCTGAGGCCCGAGTTGAGCTGGTCGACCTGGAAGGCGATCGACCTGTCGGCGTCGAGCCGCGCGCCCTGGATGTTGCCGGAGACCGAATTGATCGCGCCCACGAGCTCCTTGGCCGCAGTGAGGACGGCAGTGAGGCGGGTGTCGGAATCGGGCCGGCTGGCGGCGGTGATCAGGCTCGATTCGAAGAGCCGGAAGCGGCCCGAGATCGAGCTTTCCTTCTCCGGCGTGCCGACCAGCGTCGAGACCTTTTCGAGGAACGCTTTGGTGTCGTTCGAATAGCCGAGCGCGGCGTCGGCAAGGCGCCGGTCGCGGAGCAGCCCGGCGTCGACGACCCGGATCACGCCGTCGACCTGGACACCGGCCCCGCCGCCATCGAGAACCCGCGACGACAGCGCGATCTCGCGCCGCCCGTAGCCCTCGGTCATCACGTTCGAGACGTTGTTCGAGACAAGCTGCGCCGCGCGGGACGCGGCAGTCAGTCCCGACAGGGCGTTGGCGAGGGAAGCGGAAAGGCTCATGGCTCAGGTCTTTCGGGAGAGGATCATCGCTTGATGTTGGTCGTCTCCTGCAACATCTCGTCGACGGTCTGGATGACTTTTGCGTTGGAGGAATAGGCGCGCTGGGTCTGGATCAGCTGGGTCAGTTCGCCGGCCACGTCGGTGGCGGATTCCTCGAGCGCGAAGCCGATGATGTCGCCGGTCGGGCCATCGCCCGCATCCCAGAGGAAGAACGAGCCGGATTCGTTCGAGAGCGCGTAGGTCTGGTTATCGAGCGCTTCGAGCCCGTTGGGGTTGGGCACGTCCACGAGCGGGATCTGGTAGAGCACGCGGGTGATGCCGGTGTCGAACACGGCGCTGAGGAAGCCGTTGCCGTCAATCTCGACCGAGGTCATGTTGCCCACGGGGAACCCGTCCTTGGTGATCGAGGTCGGCGCGAAACTGTCGGAGAGCTGGGTCATCACCGTACCGGAACCGGGGGCGCCGATATTGATGTTGATATCGCCGCGGGCAGCGGTAACAGCGAATTCTCCGGTCGTAGTGTTGTAGGCGCCGCCGACATAGGTGCCGGTGCCGGCATTGCCCGAGATCAGGATCGGGTCGCCGCTGGCGTCAAGCTCGGCCAGCGTGACGGTCGAGATCGTACCGCCGCTGCCGGTGGTGTCGTCGAAGACGATGTCATAGGCGCCGATCAGCGTTCCGCCCTGGGCCGAATCCCGGATTTCCATGACCCATTCGTTCGAGGCGCCCGCGGCGCCCGGCAGGATCGGCGTGTAGGTGACGTCGAGGCTCTGCGAGGTGCCGAGGTTGTCGAAGTATTCGACCGAAAGCGACAGCGCGTCGCCCGTCGATCCGAATTCGGTTTCCGTGGCGGGCAGGTTGACGCCCAGCGTGATGGCGGTGGTGGGTTCGGCGGCGAACTGGTTCGCCTGGATCTGAACCGGGGCCAAGCCGTCGGCGGTATCGCGCGGATAGGTGGGGATCGAGCCGTCGGAATTGGCCTCCCAGCCCATCAGGACGAGGCCGCCGGGGTTCACGAGGTAGCCGTTCGCGTCGGTCCGGAACGAGCCGGTGGTGGCAAGGTTCATCGGCCAGTCGGAGGTCTGCGAGATCAGCGCCGTTTCGGTGGTGACCGGCACGAAGCCGCGACCCCGCACGGCGATGTCCGTGGGGTTGCTGGTGGCGGCGAGCGCACCCGACTGGTCGATCAGGCGGCTGGTGGTGATCCGCACGCCGCCCGCGGAGTACGAGCCGGTACCGCTGTTGATGACCAGCGAGTGAAAGTCGGTCTCGACCCGCTTGTACCCGTAGGTTGCGGAGTTCGCGATGTTGTCAGAGATCGTCGCCAATCGGCTCGCATTCGACGCAAGACCAGCGACACCCGCATTCAGCGAGGAGGAAATTGTCATAGAGGTGCACCTTCTGCTGCAAAGCCCCGTCCGCTTTCAGAGCTAAGGTGCGCGTCGTTAAGACCGTTCTAACAAATAAAATTCGCCGCAATTTCAACTCTGGCGGCGCAGGAGCACGATCTCGATCCGATCGTTGCGCGGGTCCATCGGGTTCCTGGTTGCCGGCATCCTGTCGGCGAAGCCGGTCACGCGTTCGATCCGCTTCGGCGGCACACCGGCCGCCTCGAGCGAGGCGCGGAGCCGCTGGGCGCGATCCGAAGTCCTGTCCCAGGTGCGGTTCTCGCGCACCACCACGGGCACCGCGCGGGTATGGGCCTGGGTCGCGATGCCGTTGTCGACCAGATTGAGCATCGGCGCGATGTCGCTGAGGATGTCGAGCAGGATGCGCGTGGGCTGGTCCTCGGCGTCGAAAAGCGCGGCGTCCTCGGTGTCGAAGAGCTCGATCACCAGGCCCTCGTCGCTCAGCCGGGTGACGATATGGCGCCGCAGAAGCTCGTTCTGCATGCTCTCGCCGCCGATCCCGAGAAGGGCGTTCTGGACCTCCTGCAGATCCTCCTCCCTCATGGCACGTCCGGTGGTGTGCAGCGTCTCGGCGTCTCCCTCGGTCTCGTCATTGTCGGAGGCCCCCATCGCGACGACGTCCTTCGCGGGCTCGTTGACCGACTGGCCTGTGCTGTTATGGGTCATCGGCTGTTCGGAGAACATGCTCTCGCCGTTGAACGCGCCGGAGCCGCCGCCCGAGGATTTCACGATCGGAATCGTCGGGTTGAAGTAATCGGCGATGCTCTTGCGCTGCTTTTCGGTGGTGGCGCCGAGGAGCCACATCAGCAGGAAGAAGGCCATCATCGCGGTCACGAAGTCGGCATAGGCCACCTTCCAGGCGCCGCCATGGTGGCCATGCCCGCCGACCACCTTCTTGCGCTTGATGATGATCGGCGCGTTTTCGCCCTGTCCGGCCATGCCTTGCCCTCTCCGTCGCCCGGGGCGCGACCCTAGTGGGGTGCGGTGAACGAAGGCTTAAGCGCGATGGGCGCGGGTCAGGGCGAGGGCGAGCCCGGCGATGCCGCCGCCCAGATGGGTCTGCCAGGCCAGCCTCCCGCCGGCGAGCCACCAGAGCACGACGTTCAGGACGACGAAGAGAAGGATCAGGCGCAGGGCCGGGGCAAGGCTAGTGCCGCGTCGGCGGGCATCGGCGATTTCCCAGCCGATCAGCGCGCCGGCCAGACCGAACAGCGCGCCCGACGCACCGACCATCGGCACGTTGCCCGGGCCGATCAAGGCGTAGCCGACCCCGCCCGCGATGGTCGCGGCGAGATAAATCTCGGCGAAGGCGGCCTGGCCGGCCCGGGCGACCACGACGGAACCGATGGTCACCAGGGTGATCATGTTGAGCGCGAGATGCGACACCCCGCCATGGAGCAGGCTGTAGGTGAAGAACATCGCGGCACTCTGGCCGGGATAAAGCGCCTGCGCCCGGCCGAGGAGCCCGGGCCAGAAGCCGCCCAGCGCGATGGCCTCGGAGCGGAGCGAACCTCCGGTCAGGTCGCTCAGGGTGAGCACGAGTTCGATCGCGCAGCACAGGATCAGGGGCACCCAGATGACGGGAGCGATTCGAGGCTGGTTCATCTGCGTGTCCGGCCTTCCGCCGCTCCCGCGCGCCGTTTCAGGGACGGAGCGAGAAGCTGCGGCCGATCGAGGTCACGATGGCGTTCGAGGTCGCCGAGGACGAGCTCGTGCTGCTGTCCTTGTAGCGGCCGACATAGCCCAGGTTCCAGTCCCAGTCCTCGGTCAGCGCGCGGCTGTAGGTCACGCGGAAATCCGCCCGGGTCGAGTCGGTGGTGGTGCCCACGCCGATATCCTTGGCGTCGGCGACTTCGAGGCCGATGGACAGGCCCGAAACCTCGTTGATCGCGTGGTTGTAACCGAGACCGAGGATCGTGCGTTCGACCTCCTCGTTGTTGTCGTTCACCGTGGCGCTGCGGCGCAGGCTGGCGGTGATGACGCCGGTCGCGATCTCGTTCTGGTAATCGATCGAGCCGATCATCACCGTGTCGCCGGTGTCGCTGGAGCTCACGCCGATACCGAAGGAGAACCGGCCCTGGGCGAGTTCGAGCCCGCGGGTGGCCAGCACGTCGGTGCGGGCGGTGTCGGTGTACTGCGTGTGCGCGACCGACAGCCCGAAGTTGCCGTTCGCCAGGTCGCGGATCACGCCCACGCGGGCGCTGACACCGTCGCTTTCGGTGGTGCCACCGGTGGTGGTCTCCTCGATATTGGTCTGGGTGACCTGGGCATCGAGGGTCAGAGCGGGGGTGATCGCGTAGTTCAGGCCGACGCCGAGATCGGTGGTGTCGCGCTCTGTCGAGACGGTATCGTCGGCCGAGTACATGGTCGAACGGGCGATCAGCCGGGCGGTCGCTGCAGGGTTGATCCGGAAACGGGCCACGGCGCCGACCTCGTCCGTGGCGCGGTCGAAGAGGCGCGGGTCGACGACGTCGGAATAGTCGCGCTCCTTGCGGCTGGCGGAGAGGTCCATGCCGAAGGGGGCCTCGACCCCGAAGGAATAGGTCACGCCGTAATCGGTGCGCGCGATCTTGCCCTGGGAGCTGAGGATCGTGTCCTCGATTTCGTCGGCATCGGTGTCTAGGAACACGCTGTTGAGGATGTCGTCCTTGCGGTACGACGCGTTGAAGCCGAGCCGGCTGTCGGCGCCGGTCGCCCGGTAGCCGAACCGCAAGTAGGGCTTCTCGACGCCGTTTTCCTCATTCGCGCCGCCGGCAAGGTCTTCGTATTGAAGGTCCGCACCGAACGAGAGGTTGAGGCTCTGCGTCGGCGTCTCGGAGCCGACCACGATGCCCAGAGAGGTGTAATAGGTCGTGTCCGTGCCCGGCGAGGTTACCGCGAGCCGGCCGTTGTCGTTCACCTCGACACCCGCCTCTACGGTGGCCTCGATGGTAAGCGGCGAGGCAGGCGCCTCCTGGGCGCCTGCCTTGTCGTCGTTGAATGTCATTCCGAGTGTCGCGGCACCGATAAGGATCGCCGCTTGCTTCTTGCCCCCGCCCGTCATCTGCCCATTCTTCTTTTGATTCAGGTTTAGATTAGAACTCGAAAAGCTTGCGCTGCGGGACGACGATCACATCGCCGTCGGTGAGCTTGACCTGACCCGGCAGGGCCGCGCCGCGCTCGAGCGCCCGGTAATTGAACATGTAGGTCTTGCCGCCCCGGCGCAGCTGGATCCGGTTGGTTGCCGCAAAGCGCGAGAAACCGCCCGATTCCGCCAGGAATTGCAGCAGCGTGGTGCCGCGATCGACCGAGATCTTGCCCGGGCTGTTGACCTCGCCCATCATGTAGACGTCGATCTGGGCCGGGCCCGACGAGGCGAACGCCTTGGGCGAAAGGCCGGCCACCGACACGAAGACCGACGGGGCCGTCGCGAAGTTCGGCGCCAGGCCGGAGGCCAGAAGGCTCTGGACCGCCTGCGGCGTGTTGCCGCTCGCGTTCACGCGGCCGATGAGCGGAAACGAGAAGCTGCCATCGGGCAGCACCAGAACCTGACGGTTCAGGGAGGGATCCTCCAGAACCTCGATCGAAAGCTGGTCGCCCGGCTGGATCGTGTAGCCCGATTGCGCCCAGCTCGTCGTCGCAGCCAGCAGCGCAATGCAGATCGCAAAGAAACGCATTACCATGATTACCCTCGTCAATCCCCAAGTGTTCGCAGCACTATGGCCGCAGATGCCCCAAAATTGAAGCAATTTCGCCGCTTTTCCCAAAAGCGGCCCCCTCTCGCTCACATTCTGATCCATTCGCGGAACAATCGCAAGGCGAGCTACTGATCGGTTCCGGATTCCTGCTGATCGATCAGCGCGGTGAGCCGCCCGATCTCGGCGCGGGCGGCGGCGTATTCGGGCGCGGCAGCGTCCGGGCCGGCCAGATCCACCGCGCTCTGGAGCCGTTCGATTGCCGCTTCGGTACGCCCTGCGGCGGCGTAGCTCATGCCCAGCCGGTATTGCACGATGGCTTCCTCGGGGAACGCCTTGGCGGCCGGTTCGAGGTGCTTGATCGCCTCGTCCTCGTCGCCGCGCAGATGGGCGATCCAGCCATAGGTGTCCTGGAAGGCCGGCACGTCGCTGCCGCGCAACCGGCGGGCGATGGTAAAGGCGCGTTCCAGCGAGGCGGGATCGTCGCGATGGGTCGAGAGCAGGCTCGCAAGATTGTTGGCGATGATCGGTGAGTTCGGGAGCTTGTCGTAAAGGCCCTGGTAGATCGCGATGGCGCCGTCGAAATCCCCGTCGCGCTCGAGCTGGCCGGCCTGCGCCCAGAGGAGGTCCGGGGAGTCGGGCAGCGCGGCGAGCGCCTCGTCGAGAATGCCGCGGGCGGCTTCTGTCTCGCCGCTGCGAAGCTTGGACTCGTAGAGCGCGCGCCAGACGATCTCACTCGACGGATCCTTGGCCACGAGATCGCGCAGGATCGCCTCCGATTCCTCGCCCCGGCCGGTATTGGCGAAGAGCGCGGCCTGCAGCATCCGCATCACCGGCTGGTCCGGATCCTCGGAAAGCCGCTTGTCGATGAAGCTCTCGGCGTCGTCGAACTTGCCGTTCTCGATATAGGTCCGCGCCACGGCGATCTCGGCGGCGCTGCTGGCATCGGTTCTGGCGGCAAGCTCGTTCAGGAAACGCAGCGCCTCGTCGCCGCGGTTCTGGCCGCGCAGCCGGTCGACCTTGAGCGCATCGGCGACGGCGATGGCCTGTCCGGTGCCGATCCGGCGCAGACGGGCCTCGGTGGCTTCGGCGCGACGCCAGTCGGGCGTCTCGATATAGGCCCGCCCGAGCAGGCCGAGGAGATCGAGATCGTCGGGCGCGCGGCGCAGGGCTTCGGTCAGCACGTTTTCCGCCGGCTTGTAGTTGCGGTCGGCGATCAGAAAGCGGGCATAGGCGGTGGCGTAGCGTGGCGCGTGGCCCGAGGTTTCGTCGGCAAGCGACATCATCTCGCCGGCAAGATCGCGGGAACCATTGCGCAGATGCGCCTCGGCGATCAGCGACATGATTTCGGGATCCTCGGGCGCGCGGCCCAGCGCGGTGCGCAGCTCGACGATGGCGTCGTCGGCCTTGTCGGCCTCGATCAGCCAACGGGCGTGGATCTTGAGCGCGCCGACATGGCTGTCATCTTTGGTGAGCACCGCGTCGATCCGGGCGCGGGCTTCATCCTCGCGGCCGACGACCTGGAGCATCCGCACCAGGTTGACCTCGATGTCGAGGAGCCGCTCGCGGGCCTTGCCGGTGGCATTAGGATCGGCCTCGGCCAGGATCGCCTCCATTTCGGCGATGGCCGGATCGTGGTCGCCCCGGTCGAACCGGAAGCCGGCGCGGAGGGCGCGGAACACCTCGGGCGCGGCGCCGTCGCCGATCAGGCGGTCGAGCTCCTTGAGCGCCGCATCGCTGCCGCCGGTCTGGGCGACGTAGCCCACGAGCTGCACCTGGCGCTCGGTGCGCTGGTCGTCGTCCTCGGCCGCTGCGATCCAGTCGCGCAGAAAGGCGGCCGCCCCGTCTGAATCGCCCCTGGAGACGTACCATTGCAGGTAGGTTTGCGGATATTCCGGCGAATCCGGGAACAGCGCGACGATCTTTTCGAACTGCGCCCTCGTGGCCGCGTCATCGCCGAGATTCGCGAGTATGCTCAGCTTGATCTGCTGCCAGCGCTCGAGCTTCTCGTCCGTGGCGAGGAGCCTGTCGATCTCGGCCAGCGCCTGCTGCGCCTCACCCTCGCGGACATGGTTGTCGATCAGGGTCGGCAGGGTGAGCTGTACATCCTCGACCTTGTCGGCAAGGGCCTGCAGCCGGGCCGCCGCGGCGCGCCGGTCGTCGGCGGCCTCGGCCTTGATCGCGGCCTGGTAGTCGAGGATCGCGCTCATCGCCTGGACCTCGGGATCCTCGGGCGCGATTTCGATCGCCTTGCGGCCGTGCTTCTCGGCCTCGTCGAGATCGCCGGCCAGCATGGCGAGCCGGAACATCCATTTCCGCGGCAGCGGGTCCTTCGGGAACTGCTCGGAGAGCAGGAGGTAGTGGCTGTAGGCCTCGCGGTAGTTCCCGGTCTCGCGCATCACCCTGGCATAGGTCAGCCGCGCCTCGCGATGCAGGCCGTTCAGCTTGAAGACGTTGCGCAGCTCGACGATGGCGCGGTCGACATCTCCCTCTTCGAGAAGCACGAGGCTGCTCTGGTAGTGCTCCTCGGCGCGCTTCTCGGCCGAGTCGCAGCCCGAGAGGCCCAGTGACGCGGCGAGCACGATGGCGAGGAGGGATGTCCGGAAACGGGGCGTTGGCATCGGTGACTCCAACACGGAGGGAACAGAAAAGGCTTCAGGCCGGACGGGCGGCAATCGTCGCCCCGTCCTCTCGCCTGATCAATAACCGGTGCCGCGGAGAACCACGCCGACCGTGCGGCGCAGGATGCTCAGGTCGGCACCGAACGAGATCAGCGTCTCGTATTGCGTGTCGA
Organism: Paracoccaceae bacterium; assembly: GCA_003605175.1. Lineage (GTDB taxonomy): Bacteria > Pseudomonadota > Alphaproteobacteria > Rhodobacterales > Rhodobacteraceae > Ovoidimarina. The sequence continues at coordinate 147,475 of QWDA01000004.1, forward strand.
AGGCCGCACGCTCGCGGAATTCGCACTGGTTGCGGTCCGAGATCTGCCAGAGGCCGGTGATGCCCGGGCGCATGCGGTAATAGGCCTCGCCGGGATAGAGCGGCTTCTGGTTCGGGGTCATCGGACGCGGTCCGACGATCGACATGTCACCCACGAGGACGTTCCAGAACTGCGGCAGCTCGTCGAGCGAGGTCTTGCGGAGGAAACGACCCGCGGCGGTGATCCGGGGATCGTTCTTCAGCTTCTGGTGCGTGTCCCATTCGGCGCGCGCGTCCTGGTTCCCCTCGAGATACGCCTCGAGCACGGTCTCCGCGTCATCGACCATGGTGCGGAACTTCAGCATCCGGAAGATCCGGCCACCGCGTCCGACCCGTTCCTGAACGAAGAACGGGCGATTGCCGGAAAACCAGATGGCCAGGGTGAGGAGCGTGATCACCGGAACGATGATCGGCGATGCGGCGATCACCACCAGCAAGTCGAAGATGCGTTTTCCGGCGGACTTGTACGGTGAGCCACGGTGCGCCGTGGAACCTGCCCCGGTTCGATGAAAGCCGACATCTCCGGAGGAATTGGTGGAATCGAAGTGAACCGTCATTACTCACCACCGGCACAACAGCCGGAGCCCTTCAAACCAAAATCGGGGAAGATACGGCCTTCCCAACAATCTGCCCGACACGGATGCCGAACGACACGGCCCCCTCTGACCGTGGGCGGACCCTAGCACGCACCTCCGAACGATTCAAACAATATGCAAATGCCATGAAGCAACAGAGGCAGATCTAAACACCTGAAATAGAAAGGAAAGACACCGCCCTCGCCCGGTGTCTGCACGCCCGGACCCGATCACGATTTGGTTTCAGGCCCGGGATTGCGGAAAAAATCACCACAAAAAGAGCTTGAAGGTCAGTCGATTTCTATTCTGTGGACAATGCGGCCATGATTCGCAATGAACGCCCAAATGCTGCTTCGGAGGGGTCCAGATTTCGCCACTTGAGGGCCTGAATCGGCCGGAGACTGCTGCCGGGGGTTGCATGTGGGAAACATTTGCCCGTTCTGACGCGCGTTTGATGCACTGATCCTGATTAGAGGCGAAGACTGGCTCATCTCGACGTGACAACTTACATGTTGAACGTCAGACAAGCCGGTATTGTACGTGAGTGACGTCGACCCGACGCCGGAGAAAACGAGTGAACATGACCTCCGAACCAGGCCTCTACACTGAGCAATTCAATCTCAGTGAGCGGCCGTTCACCCTGCTTCCGGACCCGGAGTTCATCTACTGGACGCCGATGCACCGGCGCGCCTACTCGATTCTCGAATACGGCATGATGACCCATGCGCCGATCACGGTGATCACCGGCGAGGTCGGCGCCGGGAAGACGACGCTGGTGCAGAAGCTCCTGAAGAACCTGCCCGACGATGTGACGCTCGGACTGATCTCGAACGCCCAGGGCGGGCGCGGCGAGCTGTTGCGCTGGGTGCTCTACGCGCTCGATGTCGAGACCGGCGGGGTCGGGGACTATGTCGAGCTGTTCCAGATCCTGCAGAACTTCCTGATCGAGGAATACGCGCTCGGCCGCCGCTCGGTGCTGGTGATCGACGAGGCGCAGAACCTCTCGCTCGAGGGGCTCGAGGAACTGCGGATGCTGACCAACGTGAACTCGAACAAGGACGAGCTCCTGCAACTCGTGCTTGTCGGCCAGCCCGAACTGCGCGACATGATCCTGCGCCCCGAGCTCCGGCAGTTCGCGCAGCGCGTGGTGGCCAATTTCCACCTGCCCGGAATGGACAAGGAAACCGTGGCCTCCTACATCAGCCACCGGCTCCGGGTGGCGGGCGGCCAGGGGAACGAATTCACCAAACAGGCCTGCGAGCGTGTCTGGGAAGTCTCGAAGGGCATTCCGCGCCTGGTGAACCAGATCTGCGATTTCGCGATGGTCTATGCCGCGACGGCGGACGAAAAGCTGGTCCTGTCCTCGACGGTCGATCAGGTCGTCGCCGACGGCGTGTTCTTTGCTGGGTACCTTGGCGCCGACCGATCTGCCGCCAAGTCGGACGAGGGTGTGACGGATGGGAAGTGAGATTTCGTTCTATGTCTCGGTGTTCCTGAGGCGCTTTCATTATTTCGCGCTGGTCGCCGCGGTGATTTCCGCCGCCGGGATCGCCACCGCGTTCCTGTTGCCGACGCGCTACTACACCGAGGCGCTCCTGCTCGTCGAACCGCCGCAGATCCCGCAGGATCTCGCCAGTTCCACCGTGCAGCAGCCGGCCGAGGAACAGCTTCAGATCCTGCAGCAGAAGCTCATGACCCGTGCGAACCTGATCGACGTGTCGAACGATGTCGGCGTGTTCGAGCATTCCGAGAGCATCCACCCCGACGACGTGGCCGCCATGATGCGCTCCGCGACGACGTTCAGGATCTCGACCGGCCGCGACCGGGCCTCGCTCTTCACCATCGGTTTCGAGGCGGACAAGCCGGGCGTAGCCGCGGCGGTGGTGAACGACTACATCACCCGGGTCCTCGAGAATAACACCGATATCCGCCTGGGCAGCGCCGAGGACACCAAGAAGTTCTTCGACGATCAGCTGACCAGCCTGAGCGCCGATCTCGCCGAGAAGAACGCCGAGATCCTGCGCTTCAACCAGGCAAACGCCGACGCCCTGCCGCAGAACTTCGGCTACAACATGTCGCGGCTCGACAATGCCCGAAACCGGATCAACTCGATCGACCGCGAGATCACCAGCCTCGGGCAGCAGCGCGAGCGGCTGATCCTGGTGTTCAACGCCACCGGAGGCACCAACGGGCGGACCAGCACGCTTTCGCCCGAGCGGCAGGAGCTGGCGAAGCTGCGCTCCGAACTGGCCAAGGCGGTGACGATCTATTCCGAACAGAACCCGCGGCTGAACTCGCTTCGGACGCGCATCGCACAGCTCGAGAGCCTCATCGGTTCGCAGGAAGGCGCGGAGCGGACGGCGCCGGAGGGCGACGTGCCGGTCACCATGCTCGACGTTCAGCTCGATCAGGTCGACACGCAGATCGAGGGGCTGAAGAAGGAGCGCACCGAGGTCGAGGCCGATATCGAGCGCCTCGAGGACATCCTGGACCGGACGCCGCAGAACCAGATCGCGCTCGATACCCTGACGCAGGACCGCGACAACATCCAGAACCAGTACAACCAGACCGTCGAGCGCGCCAGCAAGGCCGCGACGGGCGAGCGGATCGAGCTCCTCTCGAAGGGTCAGCGGATCACCGTGGTCAACCCGCCCGTGGTGCCGCGCGAGCCGTCGAGCCCGAACCGGCCGCTGATCGCCGTCGGTGGCATCCTCGCCGGGATCGCGATGGGCATCGCCGCCGTGGCCGCGCTCGAGTTCCTGAACCGCTCGATCCGACGGCCCGTGGACATCACCCGCGCGCTCGGCATCGTGCCGATCGCCACGCTGCCGGTGATGCGCACGCCCGGCGAGATCACCAGGCGGCGCGCGATCATGGCCGGGGTCATCATGGCCTCGACCGCCGGGATCGTCGCCGGAATCGTTTTCCTGCACACGCAGGTCATGCCGCTCGACCTGATGGTCGATCTCGCGGTGCAACGGCTGGGCGGCTGACGCCCGGCGCCGCGTAGAGGGATCACTCCGATGGAAAAACTTCAGGCTGCAATCGAAAGGGCGCGGGAGCGCCGCCAGGCGGAAGCCCCGAAGAAGGCCGGTCGTGTCTATCGCGGACCCGCGGTGCTCGACCCCGGCCTCTGGGACGCCCTGCCGCGGCTCGGGACGCCACCCCGCACGCTGCTGCGGAACCGGGTCTTCGTCGACAACAAGACCCGCGAGGCGACCTATTTCGACAAGCTCCGGACCAAAATCCTGCAGCAATGCCGGGACCATGGCTGGAAACGTGTGCTGATCACCTCGGCCACCGCCGGCTGCGGCAAGACGACGACGAGCTCCAACCTCGCCGCCAGCTTCGCGCGGCAGCGCGACCGGCGGATCCTGGTGCACGAGCTGGACATGCGGCGGCCGGAAATGGCGCGAATCTTCGGGCACAAGGCCTCGGCGGGGATCGCCGACGTGCTCGACGGGACCGCGGCGTTCGAGGACATCGCCGTGCGGTTCGCCGACAACGTGATCCTGTCGATGAACCAGGGCCCGCACCAGAACCCGTCGCAGATCCTGCTCCGCGACAGCACCCCGGCGATCCTCGACGAGATCGAGGGCCGGTACCGGCCCGACGTGACCATCGTCGATTCTCCGCCGCTCCTGGCCACCGACGATACCCAGTCGATCCTGAAATTCGTCGATTGCGCGCTGATCGTCGCGGCCGCGGAGAAGACAACGACCAGCGAGATCGACAATGTCGAGAGGGAGATCGCCGAGCAGACCAACGTGCTCGGGATCGTCCTCAACCGCTGCAACTACATGGATGACGATTACGGCTACAGCTACGACTATCCCGGCTGAGACGCGCGCCCTGGCGCCGCTCAGAACGCTCCCGCGTTGAGGAAGTAGCCCTCGGAGATGGGCGCAAAGGCGGCGCCGGTCACCCGGGCGTTATGGCCGACCCGGCCTTCGACCACCGCCGGCCTGTAGACGCCGCGCGCGTCGAGCAGGTCGAGCTCGGCGCGGATCGCTTCGACGAGGCGCGCGCGCACGCCGGCCGGGAAGGCGCCATCGACGATCACCGCCTCGAAATCCAGGACCGCGCAGGCCGAGAGCGAGGCGCGGGCCATCTCCCTGGCGCTTTCGGCGATCCAGCGGCCCACATGGGGCTCGAACCGGCTCCAGTCCTCGTTACGGTCCCACATCCGGGCCGGGTCGTGCCCGTCGGCGGCGATGCGCGTTTCGAGAAGGTGCAGCGAGGCCCGGTCGATCAGCTGCACCGGCCGGCCCTCGGCATCGACGCATTGCAGGGAACCGAGCGCGCCGGCATTGCCCTGGTTGCCGTCGAGCACAACGCCGTTCAGCGCCACCCCGCCGCCGATGAAGGAGCCCACGAAGAAATAGGCATAGTCGCGGTAGCCGGTGCCGGCACCGAAGTGATGCTCGGCGCGGCAGGCGGCGGTGGCATCATTCATCAGATGCACAGGCAGGTCGGTCATGCGGGCGATCTCGGCCGGAAAGTCGATATCGTTCCAGGCGCCGATCTCCTCGGCGGGCGCGCCGATCGCCTCGGCCCATTTCCAGATCTCGAAGGGCATGGCAATTCCGAGCCCGCGGATCCGGGGCCGCATCGGCTCGGGAACCAGCGCGGTGAGTTCGGGGAGCCCGTTGCGGAGGAAGGCGGCGATCGCGTCGGGGCGCGGGTAGCGGTAGCTAAGGAGCTTCTGGCCGCGGATCCGGCCCGAGAGATCCATCAGCGCGAGATCGGCGGTACGCCGGCCGATCTTCAGCCCGACCGAGAACGCGCCGTCGGCGGCGAGCATCATCGGGATCGAGGGCTTGCCCACGCGACCCCGCACCGGGTCGCCGCGGGTGAGAATGCCGTCGCGTTCGAGATCGCGGACGATCACCGAGACGGTCTGCGCCGAGAGGCTGACCTGCCGCGCGAGATCGCTGGCCGGCACCGGGGCGAGCTGGCGGATCATCGACAGGATCAGTCTCTCGTTATGGTTCCGAAGGCCGCTCTGCGTCGCGCCGCTCGCCAGGCCGGTCTCGCTGCTAACACTCATCCGATCCCGTTCCTCCCCGCGCCAACATGCCGTCCGAGCAATTAATAAGTCAACTAGATTTATTTATTGACCTCCGGCCCCGAATCACGCTTTCTGGGTGCATTCCGGGATGGCGCCTCAGGTCCGCCCGGGCGGCGATACTGCGCCGCGTAGTCAATGCCAGGGAGGGCATCCATGACCAGACTTCTTTCCGCCAGCGCACTCGCGCTGATCGCTTCCGCTGGCCTCGCGTCGGCCACCGACGTTGCCGCCTGTCTGATCACCAAGACGGACACCAACCCGTTTTTCGTGAAGATGCGCGAAGGCGCCGAGGCCAAGGCAGCCGAGCTGGGCATCCAGCTTTCCAGCTATGCCGGCAAGGTGGACGGCGACAACGAGGCGCAGGTCGCCGCGATCGAGACCTGCATCGCCAATGGCGCGAAGGGGATCCTGATCACCGCGTCGAACACCTCGGCCATCGTGCCGGCGGTCCAGCAGGCGCGTGACGCGGGCATCCTCGTGATCGCGCTCGACACGCCGCTCGAGCCCATCGACGCCGCCGACATGACTTTCGCCACCGACAACTTCAAGGCCGGCGAGCTGATCGGCCAGTGGGCCGCCGCCAAGCTCGGCGCCGATGCCGAGAGCGCGAAGATCGCGATGCTCGACCTCGACATCAGCCAGCCCAGCGTGGACGTGCTGCGCGACCAGGGCTTCCTTCAGGGCTTCGGCATCGACCTCGGCGACCCGAACAAGTGGGGCGACGAAGATGACGCGCGGATCGTCGGCAACGACATCACCGCGGGCAACGAGGAAGGCGGCCGCAAGGCGATGGAGAACCTCCTCGCGACCGACCCCTTCATCAACGTGGTCTACACGATCAACGAACCCGCCGCCGCCGGCGCTTACGAGGCGCTGAAGGCGATCGGCCGCGAGAACGATGTGCTGATCGTGTCGGTCGATGGCGGCTGCCCAGGCGTTCAGAACGTCGCGGATGGCATCATCGGCGCAACTTCGCAGCAATATCCGCTCCGGATGGCCTCGCTCGGCATCGAGGCGATCGCCAAGTTCGCCGAGACCGGCGAGAAACCCGAAGCCACCGAAGGCAAGACCTTCTACGACACCGGCGTTGCGCTGGTCACCGACCAGGCGGTCGACGGCGTCGAGTCGATCTCGGTCGACGAAGGCAAGAACCTCTGCTGGGGCTGATCCAGGCCTGAGAAGGAAGGCGCGCCCGCCGCGCCTTCCGCAACCCGGGCGACAAGGCGCGCCCGATCTGTCATCATCCGGATACCAATGGCCTTTCTGGACGCCTTTGGGTGGGAGGATTCTTTATGGCTTCAGATACAACACAGGACGATTTCGAGGCGGCCGCCGCTGACGCGTCGCGCGATGTCGCATCGTTCGAGCAGCATGAGAAGGGTCTCGTCGGGAAGCTCCACGACCTTCTCCACAGCACCCCGTCGATGGTTCCGCTGATCGTGCTGATCGTGGCAATCGCGATTTTCGGCCTACTTCTCGGCAGCAAGTTCTTCTCACCCTTCGCGCTCACACTGATCCTGCAGCAGGTGCAGATCGTCGGTGTGCTCGCGGCTGCGCAGAGCCTGGTTATCCTCACCGCGGGCATCGACCTTTCGGTCGGCGCGGTGGCGGTGCTCTGCTCGGTGATCATGGGGCAGTTCACCTTCCGCTACGGAATTCCGCCGTTCTTCGCGGTGATCGCGGGCCTCGCCTTCGGCACCGCCATCGGCGCCGTCAACGGCTGGCTCGTCAGCCGAGTGAAGCTGCCGCCCTTCATCGTCACGCTCGGCATGTGGCAAATCGTGCTCGCGGCGAACTATCTCTACTCCGCGAACGAAACGATCCGGTCGCAGGATATCGACGCCGAGGCACCGTTCCTGAAGTTCATGGGGGCGACCTACAAGGTCGGCGGCGCCAACTTCACTCTGGGCGTGATCCTCATGCTGGTGCTGGTCCTGGTGCTCGCCTACGCGCTGCGCTCCACGGCCTGGGGCCGGCATGTCTACGCCGTGGGCGACGACCCTGATGCCGCGGAACTGGCGGGCGTGAACGTCCACAGGACGATCATGTCGGTCTACATGCTGGTGGGCTTCATCTGCGCGCTCGCCGCCTGGGTGATGATCGGCCGCTTCGGCTCGGTCTCGCCTTCCGCAACCACCGGGGTGATCGGCAATATCCAGGCGATCACCGCCGTGGTGATCGGGGGCATCTCGCTCTTCGGAGGGCGCGGCTCGATCCTCGGCGCCTTCTTCGGCGCGCTGATCGTCGGCGTGTTCGAACTGGGTCTGCGGATGGCCGGGGCCGATCCGCAATGGACCTTCCTGCTCATCGGAGCGCTCATCATCGCCGCCGTCGCGGTCGACCAGTGGATCAGAGAGGTGTCTGCGTGATGGAACCCATTCTCAAGGGACGGAACCTGGTCAAGCGCTACGGCAAGGTGACCGCGCTCGACCATTGCGACTTCGATCTCTACCCGGGCGAGATCCTGGCGGTGATCGGCGATAACGGTGCCGGGAAATCGACCCTGATCAAGGCGGTTTCGGGGGCGGTGATCCCCGACGAGGGCGAGGTCTACCTGGACGGCAAGCCGGTGAGCTTCACCTCGCCCATCGATGCCCGCGCGGCGGGGATCGAGACGGTGTACCAGACCCTCGCCATGTCGCCGGCGCTCTCGATCGCGGACAACATGTTCATGGGCCGCGAGATCCGGATGCAGGGCTTCATGGGCAAGTATCTCCGCAAGCTGGACCGGCCCGCGATGGAGAAATTCGCCCGCGAGAAACTGTCGGAGCTGGGGTTGATGACGATCCAGAACATCAACCAGGCGGTGGAGACGCTCTCGGGCGGCCAGCGCCAGGGGGTGGCGGTGGCCCGGGCGGCGGCGTTCGGCTCGAAGGTGATCATTCTCGACGAGCCCACCGCGGCGCTCGGCGTGAAGGAGAGCCGGCGGGTGCTGGAACTGATCCTCGACGTGAAGTCGCGCGGGATCCCGATCATCCTGATCAGCCACAACATGCCGCATGTGTTTGAAGTCGCTGACAGAATCCACATCCACCGGCTGGGACGGCGGCTGACGGTGATCGACCCGAAGGACTACACGATGTCCGACGCGGTGGCCTTCATGACCGGCGCCAAGATGCCGGAACGCGAAGCCGCCTGACACCCGGCACGGTTCCCGAAGCGGCCCGGTCCGAAAGGATCGGGCCGTTTCCGTTCGCCTGTCTCGGGGCGAAACGCCCGCGCACAACCCGTACACAACCTGTACACAACCCGTACACCGGCGGTGCGCCGGACCGGGATATCCGGAAGGCGGGGCGGCGTCCCCAGAACCCGCGCTGAGGGCCGCAACCGTGGCGCCAGGGACGGCGATTTCCAGCTCGTCCAAGCGGTGATCACGCCGGCCGCGCCTGCCGAACGCAGGAGGCGGCGGCCATACCGCTTGCCCTGCCAGGCCTTGCGGACCGACAGGGCGATCTCGTCGCGGGTCGGCGGGCCAGAAGCAATGACGGCTATGAGCCCAACTGAGCCGTTCGTCCCGAGCGCAGCATCAGGCAAAAAGGGCGTATTTCGTTGAAAAACTCCGGCTTGATTGGGTGGTAAGTCGCTGATTCAATTTGTCCTGTAAGGGGGATTGGCGATGATGGGACCGAGACAGGAAGCACAGGCGGCTTTGTTCTACGAGTTCTCGCTCGAGGATCACGTTCCCCAAGATCATCTCCTGCGGTCGATTGATCGCTTCGTTGATCTGAGCAGCATTCGGACCCACCTGGCGGATTTCTACAGCCACACCGGCCGTCCTTCGATCGATCCCGAGCTGCTGATCCGGATGCTGATTGTGGGCTACTGCTTCGGCATCCGCTCCGAACGCCGGCTCTGCGAGGAGGTGCATCTGAACCTCGCGTATCGCTGGTTCTGCCGCCTCGATTTGAACGATCGTGTTCCTGACCATTCCACCTTCTCGAAGAACCGACACGGCCGGTTCCGCGAGAGCGAGCTGTTGCGTCACCTGTTCGAGACCACAGTGGTGCGGTGCATTGAAGAAGGCTTGGTCAGCGGCCAGCGCATGGCCATCGATGCCAGCCTGATCGAAGCTGATGCGAACAAACAGAACTCGACACCGAAGGAAGACTGGGACGCCGGGCGTATAGATCCGACCGATGCACCCCGCGCGGTCCGCGAGTATCTCGACACGCTGGATGACGCTGCATTTGGCGCGGCCAGCGAGGTGCAGCCGAAGTTCACGTCCCATTCCGATCCGGCCAGTCAATGGACCGCAGCACGCAAAGGGCCAGCATTCTTTAGCTATTCCGACAACTACCTGATCGACACGGACCACGGCGTCATCATCGACGTAGAAGCCACCAGATCAATCCGACAGGCTGAGGTTGGATCGACCAAGACCATGTTGAAGCGGGTGAAGGAACGGTTTGATCTGCATCCCGAACGGCTGATCGCCGACACTGCATATGGCACCGGGCCGCTTCTGGGCTGGCTGGTCGATCGCCAGATCGCGCCGCACATTCCGGTGTTCGACAAGTCCGGGCGCAACGACGGAACCTGGACCCGCGCCGACTTCGAATGGGATGCAGAGAACGACCAATACATCTGCCCCGAAGGTCACGCCCTCAAGCAGTTCCGGCGCAACTACTCAGACCCGAACCGGGGACCGACCGGCAAAGGAACCGCGCGCTATCGCGCTTTGAAAGAAGTCTGTCAGGTCTGCCCGTCCAAAGCCAAGTGCTGCCCGAACGCCGATGCGCGCAAGATCAGCCGCGAGGAACATGAAGATGCCCGCCAGGTCGCCCGCGACATCGCCAAAACCCGCCAATACGACATCTCGATGAAGCTCCGGAAGAAAGTCGAGATGCTCTTTGCCCACCTCAAACGCATTCTTGGTCTTGGCCGGCTCCGACTACGCGGACCATGCGGCGCCAACGATGAGTTCCTCCTCGCCGCCACCGCCCAGAACCTCCGCAAACTGGCCAAGCTCTTTCCTGCACCGCAGCATCTGCGAAAAGCCTGACAACAGAACGGTTTGCGCTCGCTCAAATTGCTCAATCAAGCCTCCATCACCCCGTTGTTTTTCCACAGAATGGGCGGAAAGCAGCCGCTCGCTGCACCTGCGAGGTGCGTCCGAGGGAAGGCGGAAGCCGACATTCACTCAGGACGGCTCTGATGATGGGTTGGGTAGCCCCTCCTGACGGCACTTGTGCCACTGTGATCCGGACAGGCTCGGGAGGATTTGGCTATGAAAGAAGTATCGATCATCGGTGTGGACCTGGCCAAGCAGGTCTTTCAGCTTCACGGGGCGACAGCCGAGGGCGAAGTCGTGTTTCGCAAGAAGCTGTCACGCAGGCAGTTCCTTGCGTTCATGCAGACGCAGCCCGGTTGCTGCGTGGCGATGGAAGCCTGCGCTACTGCTCATCACTGGGCGCGGGTCTTGATGGATCTGGGCCACGAGGTGCGCCTGATCGCGCCGAAGTTCGTCGAGCCATATGTCAAGAACCAGAAGAACGACATGGCGGACGCGGAGGCGATTGTGGAGGCCGCCAGTCGGCCGACCATGCGCTTTGTCGAAGTGAAGACGCCCGAGCAGCAAGGGTTGGGCATGATCTTCCGGCTGCGGGATCTGCTGGTCGGCCAGCGCACGCAGACGATCAACGCACTGCGCGGCCACCTCGCCGAGTTCGGTATCGTCACGGGCAAGGGGAGGGAGAACGTCGACAAGTTGCGATCGGCCTTGGACCGGGATGAGGAAGCAGAGGAGCTACCAGCCTCGGTTCGTCACATGGCGCAGCTGTGCTTTGACCAGATGGATGATCTGTCCCGGCGCATCGCGGACCTCGACGCGCAGATTGCGGCGGCCAGCAAACGCTCGTGGTTCTCGGCGCGCTTGCAGAAGATGCCCGGAATTGGCCCCATCACCTCGATGGCTCTGGCGGCTTTCGCTCCGCCGATGGAGACTTTCCAGCGGGCGCGCGACTTCTCGGCCTGGCTGGGTCTTGTGCCCCGACAACATTCGAGCGGTGGCAAACCGAGGCTCGGGCGGACGAGCAAATCCGGGCAGCGGGATATCCGGCGCTTGCTGATCATTGGCGCGATGGCGGTGATTTCCGGCGCCAAGGTTCGACCACCTGCGGAGACCTCCTGGCTCGGACGCATCCTCGCCCGCAAGCCAAGGATGCTGGCCGCTATCGCTCTGGCGAACAAGATGGCGCGCATGCTGTGGGCCATGATAACGAAAGATGAGGAGTTTCGAGGGGGACCGCTTTCGGCGACCTGAAGGCGTCGGCGGCAAAGCCTCGAAAATGCGGGAGAAGCTGAAGCGAGTATGAAATCGATCGACCAGATCGGGGTTGGGAAAATCAGTGTCACATGGAGAGCTTCGAGCTCGGTTTGATGTTTTGAACCCAACCCGCGGATCCCATACCGGCCAAGGGACGAGCGCCCCACGAAAAGGCCTGACACATGGACGCATTCGATCGTATTGTGCCAGCTGAGGCGACGGCCCGTTAAAACCGGGGCTACCTACACATGATGTGACCGCCCCCCGACGGCATCGGCGTGCCAAGGTGGGTCTGCGAGGATCCACAGAGGGGAGCGGTCACATCATCAGAGCCTGACGCATCGATAAACGGTCGTCGCACTGCAGTTTCTTGCAGGTATGGATGGCGGTATCGTTGTAGGTCCGCTGTCGTCCACGCCTGCCAGCCGGCGCGGCAACCCAGCTCATCTAACGGTCGAACCAGATCGCCAGCGAGCCGCGGCGCTTGAGCGCATCGTTGTAGGTCGGCCAGTTCCTGGTCTTGCAGCGTACGGTTGTCGGTCTGCTCATGCAGACCAGCCACCACGCTGGATTCACAAGATGAATCCCTCACGGGATCTGTGCAACAGAGCCCCGTACAATGTCAGAACCGAAAAGCATGTTGCAGCAAGCGATTGACAATTCGATTGCGAGAAATGCAAGATTGACAACATTGACCCGACGTAGGGTGGCGATGTAGTGAGCGGCTTATCTATACTTTGTGTCTTCTTCGCATCAATTTCGCTTGCGCTATACTATCTTCCAATGGGACTTTATCTATTTGTTGATAGGTATCTTTCAGACGCGCAGAGCCCACTATACAAAGATTTGGAAATGGTTCGCAAAGCATTCAAGCTTCAACGATCCAGAAATTTCGCGAACCGCCTCATAAGGACTCTTAAGTATGTCAGCTTGCTGTTTGGCGTCCTCTCAATGCTCTTCGCTAGCTTGTTCTTTCTGAATAACGGTAGCGCAATAGAGTTTATTAAAACGACTAGGATGGCAGTAATCTTGGTTTGTATCGGTGCGCTAGCACTCCGGTCGCCGACCGAGGTCAGGCCGGGAAACAATTACCGCACATTGCATAGTGAATTGTTATGGGCTCAATACCGATTGGCCGGGCCTCTATTTGAACGGAATCTGAGTACTCCGAATGAACCCGTTCGGTTTCTTTCTGCAATGGGTTTTCCTTCCGACCTCGGCACGTGGCGTAGACTGCTCAGATTTATTTTCAAGACCGCCCTTCTAACTGTCGCCAAGAGTATTTTGTTGATCCTGGTCGCAATGATTGGAAGCGAAGTGCTTCTCGATTTTTTCGAATGATTGCGTTTTTGAAAGGTGAGCTATTGGCGGTACTTGCCGCACTGGGTTTGGCAATATCCATATTTGCAGGCTTCGATCCATTTTTGGACCTGTGTGCGTGGCTACAGCCCATCATTTATTATTGGAAGTTTTATACCTATGAATTTTGGGCCACCGTCTTCTATCTTATGCCATTTGTGCCAAGGAATATATTTGATGTATTCAATTTGATTGTCTTTATGGTGGTATTGGGTTTTCGGATCGGCGCACAGATGAAATACCTAAACGTGTTGGATGGTGCAGAGTTGTTTTCGTCTGGACTTAGCGGAAAGTTCAACTTCTATCGCAAAACAGTCCTTCTTCCTGTCTTGTTCGTGTCGGTGTTTATTCTCTTTCCTGTATTCGGCTGGTCTCTGCAAGATTCCGACTATGACACAAACTCCACACTAGAAAGGATCGACCGTTCTTTAGGGGCGATGCCGATAGTGGTCAAGGGCATGGCCGTTGCGATATTGGTAACATCTGTCTGGGTTTCGATATTTCTTGACGAGTATAAAGACTCGGTTATCTATGGCACGAACTTGGCAGCCAGAATCCTTCTTTCTCGGCATCTATGGAGGGTTACCATGATTATCTTTGCTCTGATTGGCTTAAACTTTGTTGGCCTGCGCGTCGATGAAATTAGGTCTATCAAGATGCCTGTTCCGCCGGGCATCGAAATAGATAGCTCCGTCCCCTCTGATCCAGGGTCAGGATGCATTGATTTTCACTGCGCTGCGTGATTCATGGCTCGAAAAACGGAGCGGTGACGTGAGCGAGCTTTGCTGGCTGACCGACGAGCAGATGACCAAGCTTTCCCCTTTCTTCCCGAGTTCGCACGGCAAGCAACGGGTCGATGACAGGTGGGTGTTGGGCGGGATAATCTTCATCAATCACAATGGTTTGCGCTGACAAGACGCCCCGAAAGCCTATGGCCCGCACAAGACGCTTTACAGCCGGTGGAAGCGTTCGAGCGATAAAGGCATTTTCGCGCGGATGACGGCAGATCTCGCCGCCGAGCATAGCGAAGAGAAGACCGTGATGATCGACGCGACCTATCTGAAGGCTCATCGAACGGCGACCAGCATGGCCGCCAAGAAGGGGGGGGTGGTCGCCTGATCGGCCGGACAAAGTGCGGCATGAACACCAAATTGCATGCCGTCTGTGGCATCTTGGGACGACCAATCGACCTGTTCGTCACCGATGGGCAGGTGAGCGACTACATCGGCGCGCGGGCGTTGGTGAGCGGCCTGCCCACCGTCAAATGGCCGCTCGGGGATCGCGGTTTTGACGCCGACTGGCTCAGAGAAGCGTTGCACGACAGGGGCATACGCGCCTGCATCCCCGGCCGAAAGCAGCGAAAGACCCCGGTCAAATATGCAAGCGCCGCTACAAGCGGCGAAACCAGATCGAGATCATGTTCGGGAGGCTCAAGGACTGGCGACGCGTGGCGACCCGTTTTGACCGATGCCCCAAGGTCTTCCTCTCAGCCATCGCTCTCGCCGCCGTCGTAATCTACTGGTTATGAATCCTGACCCTAGTCCGACTTCTCGGCGCAGCAATGCCTGCAGAAGCCCTGTTCTCAGGCCATCGCGCGATCCGGGGAACGATAGTGGCAAGCAGCGCAAACTCCAATCTGATAGGCTCAATGACGGATTTGTCCCGCTTTCCTGACGGCGGCACGGGCACGGGTCGTGCGCTCGCGGCGGTCGGCTGCTTTGACAGGCTGCGCCGCGGCGTAGCTGCCCAGAGTCGAAGGTCGGCTCAGGGCCGGACGGGTCTGTTGTGGAGGCGAGGGCGAAGATCCGGAAAGTCCCGCATGGCCACCATTCGACATGGCGGTTCCGGGGCGGGCCGTCTTTTGTCCGGGATGACTTGCGGGCGGGGCGGTCAGGGGGCGGAACGCGCGGCGCCCTCGGGAAGAGACCCGCCCCGTTTCGTGGGGCGGGCCAGGGTTCGTCCATCCCGCTCAGCCGACAAGACCGCCGTCTTCGCGCCAGACGGCGATCAGGGTCGAGCGCGGCAGCCCCTCTCCATCCGGGAACGATCCGCCCGGATGCTGGATCCCGACGAACATCGTCTTGCGGTCCACCGACCAGCACAACCCGGTGACCTCCGCGCCGGTCGGGCCCGTGAGGAACCGTTCGATCCGGCCGGACACCGGGTCGCCCGCGAGCATCTGGTTGTTTCCCATGCCCTCGAACTCGCCTTCGTTGCTGTCGTCGCCGTCGGTCTGGATCCAGATCAGCCCGGCGCTGTCGAACATCATCCCGTCCGGAGAGTTGAACATGTTGCCCTCGTTGACGTTGGCGGATCCCTTGTACGCGCCCTCGGCCACGACCGGGTTGCCGGCCATCACGTAGAGATCCCAGCGGAAGGCCGCGGTGGCATGGTCGTCATTGGCGGGGAACCAGCGCACGATCTGGCCGTAGTTGTTCGCCTCTCTCGGGTTCGGGCCGTTCACCGAGGTGTCGTCGCCACCGGCATTCGGTTTCACGCCCCGGTTCTTGTTGTTGGTGAGCGAGGCATATCCTTCCACCGCGATCGGATTGACCTGCACCCATTCGGGCCGGTCCATCGTGGTGCCGCCTGCGGCCGAGGCGGCCATCCGGGTAAAGATCAGGATCTCGGCTTCCCCCATGCCGGTGGTTTCGGGCGTGAGAGGCAACCATTCGCCGGTTCCGTCGGCATGGAACCGGGCGACGAAGAGCTGCCCGTCATCGAGCAGGTGGTCGGTCGGGCCGCCCGGCGAATAGACGCCGTTCGAGAGATACTTGTACAGGTATTCGCCCCTCTCGTCGTCGCCCATGTAGACCACGACGCGCCCGTCGGGCGCGAGCGCGACCGCGGCATTCTCGTGCTTGATCCGGCCGAGCGCCGTGCGCTTCACGGGGGTCGAATTCGGGTCGGAGGGATCGATTTCCGTCACCCAGCCCTGCCGGCGCGGCTCCGCCGGGTTCTTCGCGAAATCGAAGCGGTCGTCGAACCGGTGATAGTCGTAGCCCCAGCCTTCGGCGACGATTCCGTAGCGGGCATAGTCTTCTGGCAGTTCGGTGCCGGCGTCCGTCGCGCCGAAGTAGCCGTTGAAGTTCTCTTCGCAGGTCAGGTAGGTGCCCCAGGGTGTCGGACCGGAGCCGCAGTTGTTGATGGTGCCGAGCGGATTCATGCCCTCGGGGTCGGCGTCGGTCTTCAGCAGGTCGTGGCCCGCGGCCGGGCCGGCGAACCGCATCGGCGTGTTGTGGTCGATCCTGCGGTTGAAGGGGCTGTCGACGACCACCTCATAGCCGCCGCCGGATTTCGGGGCGACCTCCATGACGGTGACGCCCTGGATGCGCTGCAGCATGAGAACGTCGTCGGCGTTCTGCGGCACGCCCCCGGAGGCGGGCAGGTTGATCTCGCGATTGGCGTATTCGCTGTTGACGGCGATGACCTCGTGGCCGTCAATCGAGTAGAGCCACATCCCGTCGGTGTTCTCTCCGAAAACATACTGGGCCGTCTCGGCGTCATGGCCCTTTTCGGGGTCGAATTCCGCGGCGTTGGAGAACAGCGGATCCCCCCAACGCACGACCGGGGCCCAGCGGTAGCCGTCCGGCACATGCACCGTCGCGTCGGTGTGAATCGGGATCGGAGTGAAGGCGAAACGCGACCTTGCCTGTGCCTCGGCCGAAGTGGTGGACAGGAGTGTGCCGGTTCCCATCACCGCGGCGCCGGAGCCGAAAGCCAGCACACCGCCCATGAACCCGCGGCGCGAGATCGCCTCCTCGACGACCCTGTCGAATTCGCATCCCTGGGGGCGGGGGTTGTTCAGCTCGTCCCAATCGTCCGCAGATAGTTTGTTTTTATCAATGTCTTTCATGGATCTTCCTCCCTTGGTTCCGGCCGCACTCGCCCTTAGGGGTCATTTGGCAACCAGGTCTACAGCCTACACGGGAGCAGGCATCACACCAGCGGGATTCTCCGGAACCGGCCCCGGGACGGCGGCGTCCCGCCCGCGCTCCGGGTCAGGACCGGGCGTCTGCGACACATGAGGCGGCCGGGGGCGGCCTAGTCGGATTCGAGCTCGAGCCGTTCGTGGGTGAGGACCAGGGTTTCGATGGCGACGTCGCTGCCGGCGGCGTCGAAGAGCGGGCCCTCATATTTCGACGGCCAGGCGTTCAGGAGCCTCCACCGGCAGACCGGGGCGGCGTCGGGGCCGAGGAGGCTGATCACCACGGCGCGGCGGTCGGCGGGATTGGCGGCGATGGCATCGTGCCATTGCCAGAGGCGCTTGTCGCCGGCGATGCCGCGTTTCAGGGTCACGTTCTGGTATTTCCTCAGGCCCGGGAACTTGCGGACGCCGGTCAGGGCGTCGCTGCCCTCGCGATACTCGATCACGTCGTATTCCGAGCTGAGGCCGGACACCTCGGAAAAACCCGCCGCGTCGATGCCGTCGATCTCGAGGAGGAAGTTGAAGTTGCGGAAGGGGTCGCGATGGGTGGCCATGGGGAAATTCCTTTGTGTCGAATATATCTAGGGGAGCGCGACCTTTCGCTATCGGCCAGTGCCGAAGCGGTCAGGATCGCCCAGCCAAGCACCGCGCCGAAAGCGCGCCACAGCAGCGACTTCACAGGTCAGTCCCCCTTCGGCGCGAGTCTAGCAGGCGCGGGCCGAAAAGGAAGATGTGGGAACGATCAGGCCGTGGCGGCGGCGCGGATCGCGGCGATATTGGTGCCGTAGATTTCCGGCGCGTCGACGGAACCGCCGCGGAACACCGCGGAGCCGGCGACGAGCACGTCGGCGCCAGCCGCGACGACGAGGGGCGCCGTGGACGGATCGACGCCGCCGTCGATCTCGATATGGACCGGGCGGTCGCCGATCATCGTGCGGAGGGCGCGGATCTTGGCACTCATGTCGATGAACTTCTGGCCGCCGAAGCCGGGGTTCACGGTCATGACGCAAACCAGATCGGCGAGGTCGAGGAGATGCGCCACCGCCTCGGCCGGGGTGCCCGGATTGAGCGCCACGCCGGCCTTCATCCCGGCCGCCCGGATCGCCTGGAGGGTGCGGTGGATATGCGGGCCGGCCTCCACATGGGCGGTCAGAACATCCGCCCCGGCCTCGGCATAGGCGTCGATATAGGGGTCTACCGGCGAGATCATCAGGTGGACATCCATCACCGACTTCACGTGGGGGCGGAACGCCTTCACCGCGGGTGGGCCGAAGGTGAGGTTCGGGACGAAATGGCCGTCCATCACGTCCACATGGATCCAGTCGGCGCCCTGGGCCTCGATGGCCCGGATCTCCTCGCCGAAATTGGCGAAATCGGCGGAGAGGATCGACGGAGCGATCTTGACGGTACGGTCGAAGCTCTGGGGCATGGTCGGGATTCCTCGGGCGCTGGCGGGGACTGGTTAACGGCGCTTCCGGGTCTTGTCACCACCCCGATTGCCGCGCAGGGTGGCGCGGTTTCGGGATGGGAGCAGGCGGATGCCCTCGACGGTCTGGATTGCGCTGGCGGCGATCGCGCTCGGCGGGGCGGCGATTGCGGTGCAGGCGCCGATCAACGCGCGGCTTTCGGCGCATGTGGGCGACCCGGTCGCGGCGGCGGCGATCTCGTTTCTCGTCGGGTTTCTCGTGCTCGGCGGGGCAACTTTGGTCCGGGGCAGCGTGCCCGGGCTGGCGCAGGCGGCGGCGGTGCCATGGTGGGCCTGGATCGGCGGGGCCTGCGGGGCGTTCTATGTCTGGGCGGCGATCTGGTCGGTGGGCACGCTCGGCGTGGTGACGCTGGTGGCGGCGCTGATCTTCGGGCAGCTCGCCGCCGCGCTGGTGGTGGACGCGGTGGGCGCGTTCGGCCTTCCGGTGCGGGAGATCAGCGTCACGCGGCTTCTGGCGGTGCTGTTCGTGGCGGTGGGGCTGGTGTTGTCGCGGCTCTGAGATTTTTGACTGGATGGTCAATCTTGTGTTTTCACCCGGCCCGTGCGACGGTTTTCCGGACATTTCCCAAGGGTTCTGCCGCCCGTGACCCACGCTCCTTCCCCAGAAACGACCCGGACCGCTACGGCCCAGCTGCCGCAGCTCCATGAGCCGCGCAATGCCGGGATGCCGCTCGATCTCGACTGGGTGCGGCGGGTGCAGGCGAATACCTCGGCGATCGAGCGGCGCGCGGTGACGATCGGCACAAGGCGGTCGGTGAAGAAGGACTGGCAGGCGGCCTGGCTTCTCCGCGCGATCACGCTGATCGACCTCACCACGCTGGCCGGCGACGATACCGAAGGGCGGGTGCGACGGCTTTGCGCCAAGGCTCGGCAACCGGTGCGGCAGGACCTGCTCGACCTGCTCGGCATGGGGCCGATCACGACGGGGGCGGTCTGCGTCTATCACGACATGGTGGCGGTGGCGGTGGACGCCCTGGCGGGGTCGGGCATTCCGGTGGCGGCGGTCTCCACCGGGTTCCCGGCGGGGCTCTCGCCGTTTCAGCTTCGGGTTCAGGAAATCCGCGAGAGCGTGGCGGCCGGCGCGCAGGAAATCGACATCGTGATTTCGCGGCGGCACGTGCTGACCGGGGACTGGCAGGCGCTCTATGACGAGATGGCCGAATTCCGGGCGGCCTGCGGCGACGCCCATGTGAAGGCGATCCTGGCGACGGGCGAGCTGGGCACCCTGCGCAACGTGGCGCGGGCCTCGGTGGTCTGCATGATGGCCGGCGCGGATTTCATCAAGACCTCGACCGGCAAGGAGGGGGTGAACGCCACCCTGCCGGTGAGCCTGGTGATGATCCGGGCGATCCGCGACTACGAGGCGCGGACCGGGTTCAAGGTGGGCTACAAGCCAGCGGGCGGGATCTCCAAGGCGAAAGACGCGCTCGTGTATCTCGCGCTGATGAAGGACGAGCTGGGCGACCGCTGGCTGAAGCCGGACCTGTTCCGCTTCGGCGCCTCCAGCCTTCTGGGCGATATCGAGCGGCAGCTCGAGCACCATGTCACGGGACGGTATTCGGCCTCGTGGCGGCATCCGATGGGGTAGAGCATGAAGAAGATCCTGACATTTGCGGCCATCCTTTCACTGCTGTTCGCCCAGGTCGCCGACGCCCGGCGCCTTGCCGGCGAGCGGAGCCTCAGCAAGACAAAGTGGGGCTACGCGCTGGTGAAATCGCCTACCCGCGCCGGAAAGCGCGCCCAGCGTTTCGAGGTCCGCCCCGGCGATTGCAGCCGCGATTCCGGCTGGGACGATTGCGCCAACGACCGTGAGCGGTCCGAATACCGGGTCAAGAAGTCCATCGCCTATGGCACCGATAGCTGGATCGGGTTCAGCATCTACCTGCCGCCCGATTTCTATGCCTCGCCCAGCGTCAACACGACGGTCGGGCAGATACATCAGCGCGGCGGCCCCAGCGGCACGGCGCGCGGCCTTCCGTCGAACCCGCCGCTGCTGCAACTGGAGATGCGCAACAACACCTACAAGGTGGGGGTTCATATCCTGTCCGGCAGCGCCACCGACGTGCGGGACGAGGTGCGGTATTTCGACCTCTCAAGCCTGTCGGCGATGCGCGGACGCTGGACCGATGTGATGATCCACCTCGATACGTCCGGCGGCAGGCAGGTGCTGGAAGTCTACATCAACGGCAAGCGCAAGGCGCAGCTTGCCAATTTCATCGGCTTCGTGCCGAAGGAATACTACTTCAAGTACGGCATCTACCGTTCCTTCGTCAGCAAGGAGAGACGGCCGATGCCGACGCAGATGCTCATCATCGACGAGGTGAAGTTCGGCAAATCCGCCGGTGCCGTCGCGGTGAATCCGAAGAAGCCGGTGGATTGAACCCCATGAACCTTCCCGAAATCTTCGAAAGCATGGAGTACGGTCCGGCGCCTGAGGATGCTTCAGTGGCCCTGGCCTGGATCGCCGGTCACGAGAGCCGGTTCGGGCACTGGATCGGCGGTGCGTGGACGAAACCGGGCGAGACCTTCGAAAGCCGCAATCCGGCCACGGGCGCGGTTCTGGCGGCGGTCTCGCAGGCTGGCGCGAAGGACGTGGATGCGGCGGTGGCGGCGGCGCGAAAGGCGTTTCCGTCCTGGTCGAAGCGGTCGGGGCATGAACGCGCGCGGGTGCTCTACGCGCTGGCGCGGCTGGTGCAGAAGCAGGCGCGGCTTTTCGCGGTGCTTGAGACGCTCGACAACGGCAAGCCGATCCGCGAGAGCCGCGATATCGACGTGCCGCTGGTGGCGCGGCATTTCTATTACCATGCCGGGATGGCGCAGCTTCAGGACAGCCAGATGGCGGGGCGGGAGCCCTTGGGGGTCTGCGGGCAGATCGTGCCGTGGAACTTCCCACTCCTGATGCTGGCATGGAAGGTCGCGCCGGCGCTGGCGATGGGCAACACGGTGGTCCTTAAACCCGCCGAGTACACTTCGCTGACCGCGCTGCTTTTCGCCGAGCTATCGGCCGAGGCGGGGGTGCCGCCGGGGGTCTTGAACATCGTCACCGGGGACGGGGCGGCGGGCGAGATGATCGTCGGGCATGGCGATATCGACAAGATCGCCTTCACCGGCTCGACCGCGGTGGGGCGGCGGATCCGCGCGGCGACGGCGGGGTCGGGCAAGGCGCTGACGCTCGAGCTGGGGGGGAAGTCGCCCTATATCGTGTTCGACGACGCCGATATCGACAGCGCCATCGAGGGGCTGGTGGACGCGATCTGGTTCAACCAGGGCCAGGTCTGCTGCGCCGGGTCGCGGCTTCTGGTGCAGGAGGGGATCGCCGAGGCGTTCCACGACAAGCTCCGGGCGCGGATGAACAGGCTGCGGCTGGGCGATCCGCTCGACAAGGCGATCGACATCGGGGCGGTGGTGGATCCGGTGCAGCTCCGGACCATCACGGAGCTGGTGGCGGGGAGCGGCGGAGAGGTGTTCCGGGCCGAGATTCCGCTGCCTGAGACGGGCTGTTTCTACCCGCCGACGCTGATTACCGGGCTGTCGAGCTCGGACCGGCTGATGCAGGAGGAGATCTTCGGGCCGGTGCTCGTGTCGACCACCTTCCGGACGCCGGAGGAGGCGGTCGCGCTCGCCAACAACACCCGTTACGGGCTGGCGGCGACGGTCTGGACCGAGAACGTCAACCTCGCGCTCGACATCGCACCGAAGCTGGTGGCGGGCGTGGTCTGGGTGAACGCGACGAACCTGTTCGACGCCGCGGCCGGGTTCGGCGGGATGCGCGAAAGCGGGTTCGGGCGCGAGGGCGGCTGGGAAGGCTTGCTGGCCTATACCAGGCCGGCAGGTGCGGCGAAGGCGCTGAAGCCCGTGGCGGCGGTGCCGGCGCCGGAGAAACCGGAGGTTTCGGGGCTCGACCGGACCACGAAGCTCTATGTGGGCGGCAAGCAGGCGCGGCCGGACGGGGGATACTCGAAGCCCGTCTGGTCGAAATCGGGGAAGCTTCTGGGCCATGCGGGGCTCGCGAACCGGAAGGACCTGCGGAACGCGGTGGAGGCGGCGCGAGGCGCCACCAGCTGGTCGAAAGCGAGCGCGCATCTGCGGGCGCAGGTGCTCTACTACGTGGCGGAGAATGTCGAGGCGCGGGCGACGGAGTTCGCGAGGCGGCTGCGCGACCTGACGGGCGCCACGGCAAAGTCGGCGGAGCGCGAGGTGGCGGCCTCGGTCTCGCGGCTCTTCACCTGGGCGGCCTGGGCCGACAAGCTCGACGGCCGGGCGAAGCCGGTGCCGATGCGGGGCGTGGCGCTTGCGATGAACGAGCCGGTGGGGGTGATAGGGGTGCTCTGCCCCGACGAGGCGCCGCTCCTGGGGCTGGTGTCGACCGTGGCGCCGGCGCTCGCGATGGGGAACCGGGTGGTGGCGGTGGCCTCCGAACCTTTCCCGCTGGCGGCGACGGATTTCTACCAGGTGCTCGACACCTCCGATGTCCCTGCGGGCGCGGTGAACATCCTCACGGGCGCCCATGCCGAGCTGGCGCCGCAACTGGCGGGCCATGCTGATGTGGATGCCTGCTGGTGTTTCTCGTCGAGCGACCTGTCGGCGGTGATCGAGCGCGAGGCGGCGGGGAACCTGAAGCGGAGCTGGGTGAATCACGGGCGCGCGACGGATTGGGCGGAGGCCCATGACGCGGCCTTCCTGGCGGCGGCGACCGAGATCAAGACGGTCTGGGTGCCTTACGGGGAATGAGCGCGCCGCCCGATGACGCCGACGCCCGCCGCGCCGTGCCGCCGGTGGTCTGCTATCCGCCGGAAACCCTTCCGGCACCGGATCTCGATCTGTACCGGACGGCACGGGTCGCCGCGCGAAAGTTGGGCGAGGTGGTGGTGCCGCCGCGCGACGGGCGGTGTTTCCGGGTGCCGGCGGGCGGGTTCTTCCGGATCACCTCGGTGGAGGGGCCGCAGGTGGGGGATCTGAACCTCTGGGCGGCGGCGGATCTGGGCGAGCGGTTCTTCTCTGGCAAGACCCGGGCGCTGCACGGAACGCATGTCTCGGTGGGCGACCGGCTCTGGTCGTGCCTGCCACATCTGCGGCCGATGGCGACCATCGTCGAGGATACGCTCGACTGGTACGGGTTCGACGAATACGGCGGCGGCGTGCATGACGTGATCGGCACGCGCTGCGACCCGTACACGCACCGGCTGCTGTCGGGCGGGACGTATCACCATTGCTGCCATTCGAACCTTGCACGGGCGTTGGCCGGAGAGACGGGGATGCCGGTGACGGAAGCGGAACACTGTATACATGACGTGCTGAACGTCTTCATGTGCACCGGGTTCACGCGGGAAACCGGGCAGTATTTCATGAAGGCCTCGCCGGTGCGGCCGGGCGATTTCATCGAGTTCTTCGCCGAGATCGACCTGCTCGGGGCGCTCTCGGCCTGCCCCGGCGGCGATTGCGGGGCAACCCATTCGAGCGATGCGGCGGCCTGCCATCCGCTGCTGGTCGAGGTTTTCGAGGCGCCGGCGGCGATGCTCGGAGGCTGGGCACCGCCGTCGCGGAACCTCTATGACCGGAGCCACGGCGCGGGCTGAGAGCGGGGACCGTGGGGCCAGACGAAGGGGGTCAGTCCTTCACGAAGAGCTTGCGCGGGACGTCCGCGAGGCATTCCGGCGAGCCATCGGTGATGGCGATGCTTTCGGTGATCTCGAAACCCCAATCCTCCATCCAGAGGCCAGTCATGAAATGGAAGGTCATGCCGGGTTCCAGCACCGTCCGGTCGCCGGGCCGCAGCGACATGGTGCGTTCACCCCAGTCGGGCGGGTAGGAGAGACCGATCGGGTAGCCGGTGCGGTTGTCCTTCTCGATACCGTGTTTCTTCAGGACGGCGAAGAAGGCGAGGGCGATGTCTTCGCAGGTGTTCCCGGCGCGGGCCGCGTCGAGCCCTGCCTCCATGCCTTCGAGCACTGCCTGTTCGGCGTCGAGGAAGGTCCGGGTGGGCTTGCCGAGGAAAACGGTGCGCGAGAGCGGGCAATGGTAGCGGCGGTACACGCCGGCGATCTCGAAGAAGGTGCCTTCGCCGGGTTTCATCGGCTTGTCGTCCCAGGTCAGGTGCGGGGCGGCGGCGTCGGATCCGGAGGGAAGAAGCGGCACGATGGCGGGGTAGTCACCGCCGGCGCCGGCCGCGTCGGACCAGCGCAGGCCGGCATCGTAGATCTCGGCGACGAGGTCGCATTTGCGGAGTCCCGGCTCGATCACGTCGATGATGCGGGCGTGCATCCGTTCGACGAAGCGGGCAGCCGTGCGCATGCAGGCGAGTTCGGTCTCGGACTTCACGGCACGCTGCCAGTTCACCAGCGCGGTGGCGTCGGCGAAGCGGGCGTCGGGAAGGCCCTTCTGGAGCGCGGCGAAGGCGGCGGCGGAGAACCAGTAATTGTCCATCTCGACGCCGATCCGGCCCCTGGCGAGGCCACGGTCGGCGAGTTGGGCGGAGAGGTAATCCATCGGGTGGCGTTCGGTGGATTGGACGTAGTGGTCGGGGTAGCCGATGATGTTCGCCGGATCCATCCAGACGGTGCGCAGCGCGCCGTTGGCGTCCTGTCCGCGGCCATACCAGATCGGGTCGCCGGAGAGCCGCAGCACCACGCATTGGTGGACGTAGAAGGACCAGCCGTCATAGCCAGTGAGCCAGGCCATGTTGGACGGGTCGGAGACGATCAGGAGGTCGAGCCCCTTCGCCGCCATCGCCGCGCGTGTCCTGGCGACACGGGCGGCATATTCCGCACGGGCGAAGGGGAGGTCGGGCGTCACCCCGGCGACATGCCGCGCAGGCGCTCGGAGCGGCGGCGGAGGAGTTCCACGGTGGTCAGGAGCGCGATGGAGATCACCACGAGAATCGTGGCGACGGCGAGGATCGTCGGACTGATCTGCTCGCGCAGGCCGATGAACATCTGCCAGGGCAGCGTCTTCTGACCGGCGGAACCGACGAACAGCACCACGACCACCTCGTCGAAGGAGGTGATGAAGGCGAAGAGCCCGCCGGAGATCACGCCGGGCAGGATCAGCGGCATCTGCACGCGGAAGAAGGTGGTGACGGGATCGGCGCCCATGTTCGCCGCGGCCCGGGTGAGCGACTTGTCGAAGCCGACGAGCGTGGCGGTCACGGTGATGATGACGAAGGGAATGCCCAGCGCGGCATGGGCGAGGACGACGCCGACATAGGTGCCCTGCAGGCCGAGGCGGGAATAGAAGAAGTACATCCCGGCGGCCGAGATGATCAGCGGCACGATCATCGGCGAGATCAGCACGGCCATGATCGCGCGGCGGAAGGGCACGTGGCTCTGGCTGAGGCCGATGGCGGCGAGGGTGCCGAGCGAGACCGAGAGGAGCGTCGCGGCGGGGGCGATGCGGACGGAGTTTTTCAGCGCCTGCTGCCAGTCGGGGTTCGAGAAGAAGTCGCGGTAGTGCTTGAGCGAATAGCCCTCGGGGTCGAAGGCCAGCATCTTCGGCGTGAAGGTGAAGAAATTCTCGGCGTTGAAGCTCAACGGGATGATCACCATGATCGGCGCGATCAGGAAGAAGAAGATCAGCCCGCAGATGAACAGAAAGCTGTTGTGCCAGAGCACCTGGCCTGGGGTCGCATAGGTCGGCACCCCTTCACGGTAGCGGCCGGAATCGAGCCAGTAGACCAGCCAACCGAGCACGAGGCCGCCGATCAGCCCCCCCACCGCGCCCTTGGCCCCGGCGATCAGGAAGCCCGCCAACGCGAAGACGATCGCGGCGGCGAGGCGGCCCTGCTTCCGCTGCAGGAAGCTCTGCAACACGAAGGCGGTGACCGCGCCGACCGCGAGCCCGGCGAGCACCCCGAGCGTGGCGGAGCCGAAGGAGGATCCGAGGACGAAGCCGAAGACGCCACCGGCCAGCGCCGTGACCGGCATGGTGAAGCGCATCAGATCGGGATGGGTGCGGGTTTCGACGAGGGCCATGGCGGTTATCCCAGGTTCACGTTGTCGATGCCGACGATCCGGTCGTAGACCCAGTAGAGGGCGAGGACCAGAACGAGGAGGATCGTGCCCAGGGCGGCGGCGAGCCCCCAGTTGAGCGAGGACGAGATGTGGTAGGCGATCCGGTTCGAGATGAAGGTACCGGTGGTGCCGCCGACGAGCTCGGGCGTGATGTAGTAGCCGATCGACAGGATGAAGACGAGGATGCAACCGGCGCCGATGCCGGGCACCGATTGCGGGAAATAGACCCGCCAGAATGCCGTCCAGTTGGTGGCGCCGAGCGACTTGGCGGCGCGGAGGTAGGTGGGCGGAATGGTCTTCATCACCGAATAGAGCGGCAGGATCATGAAGGGCAGGAGGATGTGGGTCATCGCCACGATGGTGCCGAACTGGTTGTTGATCATCACCAACCGGTCGTTGTCGGCAACCACGCCCATCCAGACGAGCACGTCGTTGATCACCCCCTGCTGCTGGAGCAGCACCTTCCAGGCCGAGGTCCGGACCAGAAGCGAGGTCCAGAACGGCAGGAGAACGAGGATCAGGAGCACGTTCGAGGTCCTGAGCGGCAGCGAGGAGAGAAGAAACGCGACCGGGTAGCCCAGGAGGATGCAGGAGAACATGATCGCGAGCGACATGAACATCGTCCGCTTGAACAGCAAGCGGTAGATCTTCTGGTCGTCGGGCTGCTGTTCGATCCCGCTTGGGGTTTCCTGGAGATCGACGGCGGAGAGGAAATAGCCCGGAGTGTATTTCGGGCTGAATGCCTGGATCGTGCCCCAGACCTGCACGTCGCTCCAGTCCTTGTCGATATCGAGGAACTGTTCGCGGAGGCTGACGGGTTCGATGCTGCCGATCCGGGCGGCGGCTTCCCTGACGCGTGCGGCTTCGGGGCCTTCGTAGCCCGCGAGGGCATCGGGCGTGGCGGCGGAGAGATCGCGATAGAGCGTGGTGAAGAGGAAATCGCCGGGCTCTTCCTTGGCGATATCGTCGTTGTTCGCCGCGACGATGCGGGTCCAGGAACTCCAGGCCGAGGCGGTTTCCGGCAGGAGCGCGCGGGCGGAATCGTCGTCCATCACTGCGATCCAGGTGGCGGGCTCATTCCACGCGGCGTCGAGCGTGGTGATGGCCTTGGTATATGCGTCCGTATCCATGCGGCCGATGCCGCGGCCGGTCTTGCGGAACAGTGACGAGATGCCGGTCATCTCGTAATTGAGGCGGGAGCCGAGCCGGGTGTGGGTCTTCATCTCCTCGGCTTCGACCAGATCCACGTAAAGCGCGGCGTAGACGTCCTCGCCGGGGCCCTCGCCGCTTTCGTAATCCCAGTCCTTCAGCGCGACGACGGTGCGGGGCAGAGTCTCCGAGACGATCTCGTTCTCGACCGAGCGGAACAGCATGTCGACGATCGGCGCGATGAAACTGACCAGGATGAAGATCAGGAGCGGCGCGATCAGGGCGAGCGCGCGGAGTTTCTCGCGGCGGAGCGCCCGGGCGAGCGAACGCTTGAGCGGGACGCCGTCGGCGGCGAGCATCGGGCCCGTGGCGACGGATCCGGGGGTCGGGGTGGCGGTATCTGCGGTCGCTTCGGCCATGTCAGGCGCCTTCCACCACAAGGATTACACTGTCGGCGGTGCGTTTGCGGATCTCCGCGACCTCCTGGTACTCGGGGTCGTTATAGGCAGCGAGCGCGGCCTCGTAGCTCGGGAACTCGATCACCACATGGCGCTGGTGCACCTCGCCCTCCATCACCTGCGCCTGGCCGCCGCGGACGATGAAGCTTCCGCCGAGAGCCTGCAGGATCGGCGTGTCGCGGGTGACGTATTCCTTGTAGGCCTCGGGGTCGCGGACCGTGATATGGCCGATGATGTATCCCTTGGGCATGCACTTCCCTCGCCGTCTGGATCGCCGGGCGAACGCGCCGCCCGGCGGAATTTCCTTGGGTTAGACCCTTATTGCGCGAGCCAGGCCTGGAACTTGGCGTCCAGGTCGTCGCGGTAGTCGGCCCACCATTCGTAGTTGTAGAGGAAGGTGTGCTTGGCGTTGTTCGGATCCGTCGGCATGTGCGGCGCCATCTCGATGCCGAGTTCGGCATGCTTGCCGACGAGCGGAGCGGAGGACTGCCGGGCGGGACCGTAGGAGATGTACTTCGCCTGGTCGGCGAGCCGCTGGGTGTCGGTCGCGAACTTCACGAAGTCCTTCACCCGTGCGAGCCGGTCGGCAGGCAGGC
Organism: Paracoccaceae bacterium; assembly: GCA_003605175.1. Lineage (GTDB taxonomy): Bacteria > Pseudomonadota > Alphaproteobacteria > Rhodobacterales > Rhodobacteraceae > Ovoidimarina. The sequence continues at coordinate 176,406 of QWDA01000004.1, forward strand.
CAGCCGGGATGATCCAGCCGTCGAGGTCGAACACCTGGGCATCCCACAGCATCGCGACAGGCTGCTTCTGCTCTTCGATCACCGAGAACAGACGGCCGTTATAGGTCGAGCCCATCACGACCTCGCCATCGGCGAGGAGCTGCGGGGTGTCGGCGCCGGCCGACCACCAGATCACGTCGTCCTTGATCGTGTCGAGCTTGGCGAAGGCACGGGCCTGGCCTTCCTCGGTTTCGAGAACGTCATAGACCTCTTCGTCCGAAACGCCGTCGCAGATCAGGGCCCATTCCATGTTGTTGATCGGGCGCTTCTCGAGCGAACGCTTGCCCGGGTAGGTCTCGGTGTCGAAGACGGCGCAGACATCGGTCGGCGGCGTATCCCCGACCATGTCGGTGCGGTAGCCGAAGGTGGTCGAGTAGACGATCTGCGGGATGAAGCAGTCGGACACGATCAGGTCGCCGAAATCCTCGGAAGCCGGCGTGCCGTCGTCGCCCTCGGCGAGCAGCTCGTCGGGATCGAATTCCATGGCGAGGCCCTCGTCGCAGAGCCGGATCGCGTCGGAGGCGACCACGTCCACGAGATCCCAGGTGACGTTGCCCGCCTCGTTCATGGCGCGCAGCTTGGCAACCGCCTCGTTCGAGCTTTCGTCCCAGATCACTTCGAGGCCGGGATTGAGCGCCTTGTAGGGTTCGGAATAGGCATTGACCTGGCTGGCCTGGTAGGCGCCGCCCCAGCTCACCAGGGTCATGCTGTCGGCCATTTCCTCTGCCGACGCCGCACCGGCCAGCACCACGGCCGTTGCGGTCATCAGGATTGTCTTGGTTTTCATCGTTCACTCCTTGACTGGTGGTACCCTTATCACTTGCCCCGCCGGGCCGGGTCTGCCGCAGGCGGGTATTCCGTTGTCAGGCGTCGAGCGCCCGGCAATCCTCGGGGAGCCAGCCGATCTTGACCTTCTCGCCAGGCGCGAGGCGGGTCTGGTCGGCGCGGTTCCGCGTCTTGATGACGAAGTTGTCGTTTCCGGCGACCCGCAGGCGGGTGCGGAAGACGTCGCCCATGTAGATGAACTCGAGCACCTCGGCGTCGAGCGTATGGGCGTCGGGGCCGAGGCTGTCGGAATTCACCTCGACCCGCTCGGGGCGAATGGAGATGAGCGTGCGCTCGCCCTCGCCGGCGACCTTCACCGGCATCGCGTCGATCACCTGGCCGTCGTCGAGGCGCACGGTGCAGCGCCCGCCGGAGATCTTTTCGACCGATCCGTGGAGCGTGTTGTTCTCGCCGATGAACTGGGCGACGAAGCTGTTCTGGGGCTGCTCGTAGAGCTCGTCCGGCGGCGCGAGCTGCTGGATCACGCCGTCGTCGAACACCGCAACGCGGTCCGACATGGTGAGCGCCTCGGTCTGGTCGTGGGTCACATAGACCGTGGTGATGCCGAGATTATGCGCGAGATTGGTGATCTCGAACTGCATGTGCTCGCGGAGCTGCTTGTCGAGCGCGCCGAGCGGCTCGTCCATCAGCACCAGCTCGGGCTCGAACACCAGCGCCCGGGCCAGCGCGATGCGCTGCTGCTGACCGCCGGAGAGCTGCGCCGGGCGGCGGCCGCCGAAGGCGCCCATCTGGACCATGTCGAGCGCGCGCTTGACCTTCTCTTCCCGGGTCGCCTTGTCGATCTTCCGGACTTCGAGCGGGAAGGACAGGTTTTCGGCCACCGTCATGTGCGGGAACAGGGCGTAGTTCTGGAACACCATGCCGATGCCGCGCTTGTGCGGCGGGATGTTGTTGATTTCCTTGCCGCCGAGCCGGATCTCGCCATGGGTGGCTGTCTCGAAGCCCGCGAGCATCATCAGGCAGGTGGTCTTGCCGGACCCGGACGGTCCGAGCATGGTCAGGAATTCACCCTTGGCGACCGAGAGGTTGAGGTCTTTCACTACAAGCGTTTCGCCGTCGTAGCTTTTTTGCACGCGCTCGAATTCAACGAACGCGGACGCGGCTGGTCCGGTAGCGTTCACGCAAGATTCCCCTGTTCTGCGCCGGTCTTTCGCAGCCGGCTGTTGGTCCGAGATAAAACCAAGACACGTAGCGGAATACAACAGCATCATGGGCCGGAGAGGTAGCAAAAGCGATGATTTTGGGCGGAATGCACCATCTTGCCGCCATATCCGGTCCATTCGTCAGGCGCCTTGTGAAAGATCTTCTCCTCAGAGCAGCATGTCGATCAACCGTGAGGTGTTTTCGCGGGTCATCCCGATCGGGTTGCCGCCGCAGCTCGGATCCTTCAGGGCGCCTTCGAGGAGCGCGTCGCGATCCGGATCGGTGACGCCGAGGGCGGCGAGGCTTTCGGGAATGCCGAGGGTCGCGTTGAGTTCCCCGACGAAGGCGTAGAACCCGTCGAAGCCGCCCTCGATGCCGAGATAGGCGGCGGCGAGCGCCAGCCTGTCCACGATGGCGTCACGGTTGAAGGCGAGGACCGGCTGCATCACCACCGCGTTGGTGGTGCCGTGATGGGTGTTGTAGAGCGCGCCCACGGGATGGCTGATCGCGTGGATCGCGCCGAGGCCCTTCTGGAAGGCGGTTGCGCCCATCATCGCGGCCGACATCATGTGCGCGCGGGCCTCGAGATCGCCGGGCGTCGCGTAGGCGCGGGGCAGGTTCTCCTTGACGAGCCGCATGCCTTCGAGCGCGATGCCCTGGCTCATCGGGTGGTAATGCGGCGAGCAGAACGCCTCGAGGCAATGCGCGAAGGCGTCCATGCCGGTGCCGGCGGTGATGGCCCTGGGCATGCCGACGGTCAGCTCGGGGTCGGCGATCACCACCGAGGGGAGCACTTTGGGGTGGAAGATGATCTTCTTCTCGTGGGTTTCGGAATTGGTGAGCACGCTGGCACGGCCCACTTCGGAGCCGGTGCCGGCCGTGGTGGGAACCGCGACGTTCGGGAAGATCGCGTCGGCGTCGGCACGGGTCCACCAGTCGCCGATATCCTCGAAATCCCACACCGGCCGCGTCTGCCCGGCCATGAAGGCGACCATCTTGCCGAGGTCGAGGCCCGAGCCGCCGCCGAAGGCGATCACCCCGTCATGGCCGCCGGATCTGAACGCCTCGATCCCGGCGGCGAGGTTCATCTCGTTCGGGTTGGGATCGACGTCGGCGAACAGCGCGCGGCCAAGCCCGGCCTGTTCGAGCAGATCCAGCGTGGCCGCGGTGATCGGCAGGGAGGCCAGGCCGCGATCGGTCACCAGCAGCGGTTTCCTGATGCCGGCGGCGGCGCAGGCCTCGGCGATTTCCCCGATCCGGCCGGCGCCGAAGCGGATTGCGGTGGGGTAGGACCAGTTGGCTTTGGGGGTCATTGGAGTTTCCGCAGGTGGTAGGATTTCGGGCGTGTGACGGAGTGATAGCCGAGCACCGAGAGCGCGGCGCCGCGGCCGGTATCCTTGCAGCCGGTCCAGCAGAGCGCCGGGTCGAGATAGTCGCAGCGGTTCATGAAGACGGTGCCGGTCTGGATCCGGGCGCCCAGCGCCGCGGCGCGGTCGGTGTCGGAGGTCCAGAGCGAGGCGGTGAGGCCGAAATCGCAATCGTTCATCAGCGCCAGCGCCTCCTCGTCGGAGGCGACCTTCATGATGCCGACGACCGGGCCGAAGCTTTCCTCGCGCATCACCCGCATGTCATGGGTGACCCCGGTAAGGACCTGCGGCGCGAGGTAGGTACCGCCGTCATCGGCGAATTTCGAGATGTCGATATGGGCGGTGGCGCCCTGGGCGATGGCCTCGGCGGTCTGGCTCCGCACGAGATCGGCGAAGCGGCGATGCGCCATGGGGCCGAGCGTGGTGGCCTCGTCGAGCGGGTTGCCGAGGGTATAGCCGTTCACGATGGCGACGGCCTTTTCCAGGAAGGCATCGTAGCGGCTCTCGTGGACATAGATCCGCTCGATCCCGCAGCAGCACTGGCCCGAATTGAACATCGCGCCGTCGACCAGCGTTTCGGCCGCGGCGTCGATATCGGCATCCTCCATGACATAGCCCGGATCCTTGCCGCCAAGCTCGAGGCCGACACCGGTGAAGGTGCCCGCCGCCGCGCGTTCGATCTCGCGCCCCGCCGGGACCGAACCGGTGAAGTTGACGAAGCCGAAATGCCGCGCGCCGATCAGCGCCGAGGTGGTGGCGTGGTCGAGGAAGGCGTTCTGGAACACCTCCTCGGGCACGCCGGCCTCGTGGAAGGCGCGGGCGATGCGTTCGGTGGCCAGAAGCGTCTGGGTGGAGCCCTTGACCATCACGCTGTTGCCGGCGATCAGCGCCGGGACGATCGTGTTGGTCGCGGTCATGTAGGGGTAGTTCCAGGGCGAGACCACCATGACGACGCCTACCGGTTCGCGCGCCAGATAGCGCGAGAAGGCGTCGCTGTTCTCGACAACCATGGGCGCCAGCGCCTCGGCGGCGATGCCCGCCATGTAGGTGGCGCGTTCGTTCATGCCGCCGAATTCGCCGCCATAGCGGACCGGGCGGCCCATCATCCAGGCGAGCTCGGGCACGATGTCCTGCATCTGGCCGAGACGTTCGATGCCGGCCATGACCAGGGCGATCCGCTCCTCGAGCGGCCGCGCTGCCCAGCCGGGCTGCGCGGCCTTGAGGCGGGCGGCGAGGGCGGCGGCCGCCTCGGGAGAGAGCGTCGGGCGCTCGGCATAGACGGAGCCGTCGACGGGGGAGATGCAGGTGAGGGTCATGGATTGGTGCGGGTCCTTAGCATTTTGCGACGCTTACGTAGCCGTCCTGCCCGTAGCGGAGAATAGCCCTGTCGCGGGTGACCAGGGTCAGTCCGGCGTCTCGGGCGGTCGAGATGAGGATGCGGTCGACCGGATCGCCATGGATCTCGCCGGGGAGGTAGGACGAATTGACGAGGATCGCCGGGGAGAGCGAGACCAGGTCGGCTCCGACGGCGGCGGCGAATTCCTCGAACCATTGCAGGGGCGGGCGGCTGGAACGTAGCTTGCCGCGCGCCATCAGGAGGCCGATCTCCCAGGCCGAGATGGGCGAGACGCAGAGCGCCCCGCCCTCTTCGCGCGTTGCCTCGATGGCGGCCACGGCCTCCTCGGCAAAGGGTTCGTCCTGCGAGGCCCAGATGATCGCGCAGGTATCGAGGAGGACGCGCTCAGCCATTTTCGGATCCGTCGCCCCATTCGGCCCCGGTCGGCGCGGTCAGGTCGAAATCGACCTCAACTAGGATCGTGCCTTTCATCGCGCCGAAGATCGGGTGGCGTTTGGGGGCAGCTTCTCGGAGGGACGAGTTCGGCATGACCGGCGCGTTAGCTGTGGGTTCCGGAGGTGTACCCTTCGATTTGCGAAAAACCAGTTTGCCCGACGCAAGGTCCACGTCGGACGAGCGGTAACCGGCCTCAAGCCACGCATAGGTACAAACGCTGTTCGACGGATTATTCGACCACCACGCGCGGTATTTACGGGCGGAAGGCGGGAGGTCGCTGTCAATCAGACGCTCGATTTCCTTGAAAGTCATAGGAACATACTCAGCGGCTCGATCAGCAAGGTAGGTCTTCAGAGGATCATATTTTGAAGTGCTCATTGGTTCTATCCGTTGTTGAGGCAGCCAATAGCGACGACTCAACATGTACAGAAGTCGCTACTGTATGTCAACACTGTATATGTACTTCTATAATGTACATACTAATACCTTTCAAATCCGCGCATCAGGTCCCAGTCGGTGACGCGGCGGTCGTATTCGTGTTGTTCCCATTCCGCGGCGTGAACGTAATGGTCGACCACGTCGTCGCCGAAGGCTTCGCGCAGCATCGTGGAGCTGCGCAGGGTCTCGGTGGCGGCGCGCAGCGTCGCGGGGAAGCTGCGGATGTTCTCGGCGGTGTAGGCGTCGCCGGTGAATTCGGGTTCGAGCTCGAGCTTCTGCTCGATCCCGGCGAGACCGGCGGCGATCTGGCCGGCGAAGGCGAGGTAGGGGTTCAGGTCGGCGCCGCCGATCCGGTTCTCGATGCGGATCGCCTTGGTGCCCTCACCCACCAGGCGGAAGCCGGCAGTACGGTTGTCGCGGCTCCAGACCGCCCTGGTGGGCGCGAAGGTCTGGGCGACGAAGCGCTTGTAGGAGTTGATGTTGGGTGCCAGCAGGAGCGCCACGTCGGGCACATGGGCGAGAAGGCCGGCGATGTAATGCTTCATCGTGGCCGACATGCCGTGCGGCGCGTCCGTGTCGAGGAAGGCCGGCGTGGCGCCATCGGCGGACCAGAGCGACTGGTGGATGTGGCTGGAGGAGCCGGCGGCCTTGTAGTCGTACTTGGCCATGAAGGTGACGGCGTGGCCCTTGGACCAGGCGATTTCCTTGACCCCGTTCTTGGTGATCGTGTGGTTGTCGGCGGCGGAAAGCGCGTCGGCATACTTGACGTTGATCTCCTCCTGGCCGGGCCAGGCCTCGCCCTTCGAATTCTCCACGGGGATACCCGCGCCGCGAAGGCCGACCCGGACGGCGCGCATCACGTCTTCTTCCTTGGTGGTCTGGAAGATGTTGTAGTCCTCGTTGAACGGGCTGACCGGGGTGAGGCTGCGATAGGCGGAGGCATGGGCCTCGTCGAAGCTCTCGCGGAACAGGTAGAATTCGAGCTCGGAGGCCATCATCGGCGTGAAGCCCATCGCCTTCGCGCGGGCGATCTGGCGCTTGAGGATCGCGCGCGGCGAGACGGAGATCTCGGCGCGACCCGCATGGTCGAGCGTGTCGCAGAGGACCAGCGCGGTGCCGGGGAGCCACGGGATCCGGCGAAGCGTCGAGAGGTCGGGCTTCATCATGTAGTCGCCGTAGCCCTGCGCCCAGGAGGCGGACTTGAAGCCCGGGATCGGCTCCATGTCGATGTCGACGGTGAGGAGATAGTTGCAGGAATGGGTCTCGTGGACACCGGATTCCAGGAAGTGCGGCGCGTCGAAGCGCTTGCCCATCAACCGGCCCTGCATGTCGATCTGGGCCATGATGACGGTGTCGATCTCGCCTGCGGCGACGGCTTCGCGGAGGGCATCCAGGGTGAAGGGCGCGGTCATGTGTTGGTCCTTTCAAAGCGGTGACCGGCCCCTGGCGGGGCCGGTCGCGGTCATGCGCTCGCCGCTGCCCTTGCGGGCACCGGCGAGCCGCCGCGCGGGCCTCAGCCGTAACGGTAGGGCCGGCCGGCCTTCGCCATGTCGGCGTTGTACTTGCGGAAGATCTCGACGACCTTCGCCTTGGTCTCGCTTTCGGCGGCGATTTCGTCCCAGAACTTCACCGCGGCGTCCTCGACCGTCTGCCATTCGGCGTCGGGGATCGTGGTGAGCTGCATCTTGGTGCCGTTGACTCGCAGCGAGGCCTCGCCGCCCCAGTACCACCACTGGCGATAGTAGTGCGATTGCTGGCAGCAAACCTCGAACAGGGTCTTGAGATCGTCGGGCAGCTCGTTCCAGCGGTCCATGTTCGCGAAGAAATGGCCGATCCAGGCGCCGGAGATGTTGTTGGTGAGGAAGTAGTTGGTCACGTCGGCCCAGCCCACCGTGTAATCCTCGGTGATGCCCGACCAGGCGATGCCGTCGAGTTCGCCGGTCTGCACCGCGACCTCGATATCCTCCCAGGGAAGCGTCACCGGGACGACGCCGAACTGGGTCAGGAAGCGGCCGGCGGTGGGGAAGGTGAAGATCCGCTTGCCCTGCAGGTCGGCGAGCGAGTTGATCGGATCCTTGGTGTTGAAATGGCAGGGGTCCCAGGAACCGGCGGAGACGTGCTTCACGCCGACCGCCTCGTACTCGGCCTTCCAGATCTCGTCGAGCCCGTACTGGTTGAACAGCACCGGCACGTCGAGCGAGTAGCGCGAGCCGAACGGGAAGTAGCCGCCGAACACCGTGACCTCGGTGGGCGAGGCCATCGAATCGTCGTCGGACTGCACCGCGTCGATGGTGCCCTGCTGCAGCGCGCGGAACAGCTCGCCCGTGGGCACGAGCTGGTCGGAATAATAGGTCTCGATCTGCATCCGGTCGCCGGCGATCTGGTTGAACATCCTGATTGCGGGGTCGAGCACATGCTCGGCGAGCGCCGGGCCGGCATAGGTCTGGAGCCGCCAGGTGATCTTCGACTGGGCGATGGCCGGGGCCGCGAGCGGCGCGGCGGCGGCGCCGAGCGCGGTGGTCTTCAGGAACTTCCGTCTGCTGGTCGTTGTCATCTTCTCTCTCCTTGTTGGACGGTCGGCCCCTTGCCGGGGCTCTGCTTTGCTTCAGTTTCCGTAGACGTAATGCGGCAGCCAGAGCGCGATCCCGGGGAAGCACATCAGGATCACCAGCGCCACGATCATCACGCCGACGAAGGGGACGATGGACACGTAGATGTCGCGCAGCGAGATCTCGGGCGGCGCCATGGCCCGCATCAGGAACAGATTGTAGCCGAAAGGCGGGGTCATGTAGGCGATCTGCGTCGTGATCGTGTAGAGCACACCGTACCAGATCAGGTCGAAACCGAGCTCGCCCACCAGCGGCACGTAGAGCGGTGCCACGATCACCAGCATGGCGGTGTCGTCGAGGAAGGTTCCCATGACGATGAAGCTGAGCTGCATCAGGATGAGGATCATGATCGGCGAGAGGCCGAGCTTTTCGGTGAAGACCGCTTCGATGGCCTTTACCGCGCCCAGACCGTCGAAGATCGCGCCGAAGCCCAGGGCCGCGAGGATGATCCACATGAACATGCAGGAGATGCCGAGGGTCTGGCGGGTGCAGGTCTCGAACACCGCCCAGGTCATGCGGCGTTTCAGGACAGCGGCAACAAGGGCGGTGAGCGCGCCGATGGCGGAGCTTTCGACGAGCGAGGTCCAGCCGTTGACGAAGGGCACCATCATCGCGGCGAAGATCAGGAAGGGCAGCAGGCCGGCGCCGAGCAGCCGGATCTTCTCGGCGCGCGACACATCGGCGGCGTCTTCAAGGGCGGGGCCGAGCTCGGGCTGAAGCCTACAGCGGATCCAGATGTAGAGGATGAAGAGACCGGCCATCATGAGGCCCGGCAGCACGCCCGCGAGCCAGAGCTGGCCCACCGGCTGGCGCGCGATCATCGCATAGAGCACCAACACCACCGAGGGCGGCACGAGGATACCGAGGGACGAGCCCGCCTGGATCACGCCCGTGACCATTCGCTTGTCGTAGCCGCGGCGCAGCAGCTCGGGCAGCGCGATGGTGGCACCGATGGCCATGCCGGCGACCGAGAGCCCGTTCATCGCCGAGATCAGCACCATGAGCCCGATCGTGCCGATGGCGAGCCCGCCCGAGACATTGCCGAACCAGACATGGAACATCCGGTAGAGATCGTCGGCGAGGCGGCTCTCCGACAGCACGTAGCCCATGAAGATGAACATCGGCAGCGTAAGCAGCGGATACCATTTCATCAGCTTCATGGCGGCGGAGAAGGGAATGTCGATGCCCTGTGTCCCCGCGCCATAGAGCGCCAGGGCCGCGACGCAGGCGACCGCACCGATGGCGCCGAAGACGCGCTGTCCGGAGAACAGCAGCACCATCATCGTGGCGAACATGAAAAGGGCGATATGCTCCTGACTCACGTGGTCGCCTCCGGAATGTCGTGGCCGGCGAGCCGGGCGATGTCCTTGAAGAGTTCCGAGATCGCCTGGAGCATCATCAGGAAGACGCCGAGGACCATGACCGCCTTGACCGGCCAGATATACGGGCGCCAGGCGGTGGAGGAGACTTCGAGCCGGCCGATCTTTTCGGAGCCGGTCAGAAGACCGCCGAAGAACTGGAGCGGTTCCTTGCCCCAGTAGCCCAGCGAATAGGCGGTGGAGGCGAGGCCGCCATAGAGCAGGACACCGAGATAGAAGATCAGGAAGAACACCGTGACGGCATCGACCGCGGCCTTTCGCCGGGTGCTCCAGCTGCCGTAGAACAGATCCATCCGGACGTTCGAGCCCATCTGGATCGAATAGGGCCCGCCGACCATGTAATAGGCGACCATGGCGAATTGCGCGGTTTCCAGCGTCCAGAGCGACGGGACGAAGAAGGTCTTCGAGACCGACGACCACAAGAGCACCCCCATCATCCCGAAAAGCCCGTACATGGTGATCCGGCCGATCCGCCGGTTCATCGCATCGACGACGCGGATATAGGCGAGCATCGCGCCGATCATGCGGCCCCTCGTGCTTCGGTCCTGTGGTGGATGCGGGCGATCCAGTCGCCCAGCGCGGCGGCCATAGCGGCCTGGTCTTCCTCTGTGGCGATCAGGTCGTTGCGGATCTCGAGCATGACGCTCATGAGCCCGTTCGGCGGGCCGTGAAGATCGAGCGTGTGCGTGACGCCGTCCGCCGGCCCGTAGGGTTCGTTGATCCGCGTGTCGAAGCGCCAGCCGGCGGGCGGCGCCTCGGCCATGGCGGCGGCGAAGCGCGGGTCGGTGCCGTGGAGGAGGCCGAGCTCGACCGTGCGGTGTTCGCCCCGGTAGACCGGGGTGAAGCTGTGGACGGTGACCAGGAGCGAGAGGTTCCTGTAGCGCGCGATCTCTTCGGCGAGGCTGGCACGAAACGGGTCGTAAACCTCGGCGATCCGCATTTGGCGCTCACTTTCGATCAGGCCCCGGTTGCCTGGGATCTCGTGGATCTCGGATACCGGCGGAATCGCGTCCGCCGCCTCGGGCGGGCGATTGCAGTCATAGACCAGCCGCGAGATGCCGCCATGGACGAGCGGCGCGGAAAGCCTTTCGGACAGCGCACGCGCCACCGGGAGCGCGCCCGGATCCCAGGCGATATGGCTCTCGGCAAGGCCGGGCGCGAGTCCGAGACCGTTCAGCGCGGCAGGGATCCGGTTCGAGGCATGTTCGCAGACGACGATGACACGTGCCTCCGGCCCTGCCGGACAGACATGCAGCACATCCCCCAGTTCTGGCCCCAGATCGTGCGAGTCACCCATGTTGAAGAGGCTTCTTCAACGAGCTCATCTCTGTCAAGAATTTTTCTGAAATTTCTTGTACCGCGCCGCCACCAATGTTTAGTTCTGTTCAAATGATCGTCAGAGGGGAAGCGTCCGATGACCGTTGCCGACGCGATTCGGGCCAAGCGGGCCGAGATGACCCGGGCCGAGTTGCAACTGGCCGACGCGATCCTCGACAATTACCCGGTCTCGGGCCTGGGCAGCATCACCGAGCTGGCCGAGAAGGCCGAGGTCTCGACCCCCACCGTGGCGCGGATGGTGCAAAAGCTCGGGTTTTCCGGATATGGCCCGTTCCAGGCGACCCTGCGCGACGAGCTGTCCGAGATGATCTCGGGCCCGGCGGCGAAGCGCGGCACCTGGGTCAGCGAACTTCCAGAGGCACATATGCTGAGCCGGTTCTCGGCGGCGGCCAAGGAGAACCTGCGCGGTACGCTCGACCAGCTCGACCTCGCCGAGTTCGATGCCTTCTGCGCGCTTCTCGCCGATCCGGCGCGGCGGATCCATGTCGCGGGCGGGCGGATCACCGGCACGGTGGCGCGGTATTTCTACCTGCATCTCCAGATGATCCGGCCGGACGTGCAGCTTATCCCGGTGGATGCGTCCTGGCCGCATCACGTGATGGATTTCGGGCCCAAGGACGTGCTCGTCGCCTTCGACGTGCGGCGCTACGAGAACAACACGCTCCTCATGGCCCAGATGGCACATGAGCGGGGTGCGGAGCTGGTGCTCATCACCGACCAGTGGCGCTCGCCGATCCACCGCATCGCGCGCGCCACCTTCGCCTGCCGGATCGCGGTGCCTTCGGCCTGGGATTCGGCGCTGTCCCTGCTGCTCCTCGTCGAATGCGCCATCGCATCGCTTCAGGAAGCGTGCTGGGAGACCGTGAAGGACCGCAACGACGCGCTGGAGGCGGCTTTCGACCGAACCAAGCTGTTCAGGAAGTTCACTTGAGGCGGGGCAGAACCCCTGTTTTGCTGGGGTTCTGGTGCCGGTGAAGGGACTCGAACCCCCGACCCCATCATTACGAATGACGTGCTCTACCAGCTGAGCTACACCGGCGCCGGGCGCCTCTTAGCAACCTTTGGACGCGAGCGCGAGCGCTATTTTTGCGCGCGTTCGGCGGCTTCCATGATCTCGGCATCCACCGCTTCGGCGGCGGGCGGCGGGGCGTCATGGTTGGCCGGGCCGGCACCGGTGGGTTCGAGGATCTCGGCCTCTTCCGGTGCGATCTCCTCCGGCCGATCCTCCGGTTCGGGCACCTCTGCAACGGCGTCTCCGACCTCCTCGGCACCCTCGTGCGCCTTGCCCTGCACCGGCTCGCCGACGATCAGCGGCAGCACGCCGGCGGTCGCGCCGGCCGCCGCCTCGACCTGCTGCGACGGGACACGCCAGCTCAGCGAATCGAAGGCGCCACAATTCGGACAGGCGGGCGTCCAGGAGCCCGGAATGTTGTGGCAATTGTCGCAGACCCATTGCGGCCCGCGCGAGGCCGAGACGGCGCGGGCGAGCCAGGCCTTCACTTCGTGGTCGGGCGCACCCTCGCCGCGTTCGATCGCGGCCATGATGGTGAGCGAGCGGGCGGTCGGTTCCTTCTCGGCAAGATCGCCCATCGCCTCGCGCGCATCGCCGTAGCGTTCCGCGGCGATGAAGAGCTCGGCGCGGAGCATCTTGGTCTCCGGGTCGGCCATGTGCTGCTTGGTCAGCGCCTGGAAGCGGCGCAGCCGGTCGAGCGGCTTTTCCTCGGGCTCGATGGCGGCAAAGGCGGCGGCAAGGTCGGGATGCGGGCGCACCGTCCAGGCCTTGGCGATCACCCGGGTCGCATAGCGCTTCTGGCCCTGGTCGACATAGCCGCGCGCGGCCATCACGGCGGCGGGCACGAGGTCGGGCGAGAGCTTGTTGGCGAGGATCGCGGCCTCGCGCGCCTCGATCGACTTGCCCTCCTCGACGATGCTCTTGGCCTCGCCCAGCGCCAGAACAGCGTCACGGCGGCGATGCACGTCGCGCGGCAGGTGGCCGTATTTCAGCTTCGCGCCCAGGGTCTTGCGTGCGCCCGCCCAGTCGCCCTTGTCAGCCTGGAGCCGCAGGAGCACGTCCTGGGTTTCCTCGTGCCGGGGCTTCAGCGCGAAGGCCTTCTCGGCAAGCTTCATCGCGGTGTCGGTGTCGCCCTCGAGGAGCTTCTGCTTCATGATCCCGCGCACCCCGACGAAGCGGGTGCGGTCGTCCTGGAGAAGCCGCTTGTAGACCTGTTCGGCCTTGCGCGTATCGCCGGCCATCTCGGCCGCCTGCGCGGTGATCAGGTTGGTGAGTTCGGGCCGCTTCAAGTAGCGCTCGGCCTTCTGCGCCTTGGCCATGGCGGCGCGGGATTCGCCCGAGGCCAGCGCCATCAGCCCCTCGGCCAGCGCCTCGAACCCCTTGCGCTCGCGGCTCCGGCTCCACCAGCGCGACAGCGCCGTCTCGTCGCCGCTGACGAATTTCAGCGTCGCCACCACCAGCCCGAGCAGCTTGAGCCCCAGCCAGATCGCCGCCGCCAGGAGTAGGAGCGCGATCACCGCCTGGAGCGGGCCGAGGTTGAACTCGATATTGCCGACGGCAACGCGGACGCCGCCCGAGCTCTGCATCAACTGTTCGGCACCGAGCGTGAGAAGCGCGATCGCCGCGATGAAGAGGACGATCTTGATCAGTGACCAGAGCATGGCAGTCCTCTCATTCCGTTTCGGCTTGCTGCGCGAGATCCCGGGCCGCCTGCAGCGCCGCGACCCGCGTTTCCGCCGCCTCGCGCCAGCCGGCCATCGCGTTTTGCCCCGCATCGGGCAGGGCGGCGAGTTCGGCAAGCGCCGCGTCGAGGTCGCCCGCATGCAGCGCCGCCTCGGCCCGCGACAGCACCGCATCGGGGTCGTCTCCCTCCTGCGGCGTCAGCGAGCGGGCGCCGGACTGCACCCGCACGAATGCCGCGATCTTTTCGAGGGTGCCATCGCCGGTATCGGCCCGGATCGAGGCGTCGAGCGCCTTGCGGGCCGCGTCGGGGAAGCTGTCCTGAAGCGCGGCCAGCGAGGGCACGCCCTTCTCCGCGTTCTGCGCAATCACGTCCGGAACCGGCCCTGACAGCGCGGCCCGGGCCTCGGCGAGCGGCTCGGCATAGGGCGTGCCGGCGTCGATCGCGGCGGCGACCTGGCTCCAGGCGGCGCGGGCGATGGAGGCCTGTTCGGACTTGAACGCCTCGTCGGAGATCTGCTTCGCCGTGGCGCGGGCCTCGGTGATCTCGGCCTGGGCGTCGGCCACGGCCTTGTCCGCCTCGGCAATCGCCTTGTCGAGATCGGCGCGGAACGCCTCCAGCGCATCGTCGAAGGCGTCCGGGCTGATGCCGGTCGCGACCGGGCGCATCGCCAGCGTCTCCACCTGCTCGGTCAGACCCGACAGGTCGCCCGCGATCTTGTCGAGCCGAGCCGTCGTGTCGGCCAGCGCGCTGTCGAGATCGGCACGGAGCGGGTCAACCGAGGCGGCGATCTCGGGGCCGACATCGCGGGCGGCGAGCGCGTCGAGCGCAGCTTGCAGGGTGTCGAGCCGGGCCGTCTGGTCGGCCAGCGCTGCGGCGTTCTCGGCGGGCGTCGGCCCGGTGGCCTGCTGTGCGGCGCGGTCGTCGAGATAGCGGGCAGCGAAGAAGCCGATCAGCGCGGCGGCGACGCCGCCGGCAAGGAGCAGGGCTGCCCCCGCGAGGCCGGAGCGCGACGGCGGGGGCGGGGGCGGCGCGGCGAGAACCGGCGCGGCGGGCCGCTCGACCGGCGCATCCGCGGCTTCGGCGGCTTCACCCGGTTCCTCCGAAGCGGCCTCCGCGGCGATTTCCGCCTCGGGCGCCTCTGCCTCGAGTTCGGCGCCGGGATCTTCCGTCTCCGCCGTTTCCACGGCCTCCGCGGCGATCGCCTCGCCGACCTGTTCCGGCTCGACCGGAACCTCTTCCCCGGCCGGCGTTTCCGCGGGTGGCTCCTCGGAGGCGGCCTCGACCCTCTCCTCCGGCGCCGCCTGCTCGGCGGCTACTGCGGCGGCCGGCGTTTCGGCCTCATCCTTGGATTTTCGCGCACGGGCCAAATTCCCGACCCTCCCAGGCAACATTTCCGGCGTCGATCGCACCGGCTTATCGGGCGAGCCTAGACTCCCCGGCCCGGGTCAACAAGCCGAGTCCGGATCCAGCGCCGCGCGGATCGTCGCGGCGATAGAGGCCGCATCGGGATCGGGCGCAACGCGAATGTCGCGGGCGGGGGCGGCCCAGGCATTTGCCGCGGCCGGGCTGATCGCGACGACGAGGGGCGGGATTGCGCCCTCCGGCAGGGCCTCGGACAGGAGCGCCGCGCTGCGCGGCGAGAACACCGGCAGAACGGTTTCGCCGCGCCGGAGCGCGTTCAGGGCGGCGTCCGAAAGCGGGCGCTTCTCCTGCCTGTAAACGACCACACTGTCGGTCCGGTGCCCCGACTCGGTCAGTCGCCGGGCGAGATCAACCCGCTGATGCGTGCCGGTCGGGTGGAGCCAGGGGCCCGGTGGCGTCGCGTCCAGCAGCATCGTCTCCAGCGCCGCGACATCGCCCCCGGCGGAGACCGCCGCGAAACCGGCCCGCGCGGCCTCCTCGGCGGTACGGTCGCCGACACAGAAGGCCGGCTTCCCCTCGAGATCGCGGCGGCCCGCGAGCATGGTGACGGCATTGGACGAAGTGAATATCAGGGTCTGATACAGGGAAAAATCGCCCTCCACCGGCACGGGCAGGATGTCCAGGATCGGCGCGATCAGCACATCCGCACGGCCGGCCAGGACCGGCTCCAGGAGCGCCGCGAAGCGCCGCGCGGAATGGTCGGGCCGGGTCAGGATCACCAGGGGGGCAGCCGCCATCGGGGCCTCGCGGTTGTGCGCCGGATCGCCCGGTGTTACCTGCCTGCGGACCTCCAGGCAACGGCCAGGCGATGACGCTCACGATTCTCGGCCTCGAAAGCACCTGCGACGACACGGCGGCGGCGGTACTGCGTGACGGCGCGCCGGGCGACCGGATCCTGTCCTCGGTGGTGGTCGGCCAGGGCGCGCTGCACGACGCCTATGGCGGCGTGGTGCCCGAAATCGCGGCACGCGCGCATGCCGAGCGGATTGACGGGGTGACGGAAGAGGCGCTCGCCAAGGCCGGGATCGGGCTTGCCGGGATCGACGCGGTGGCCGTCTCGGCCGGGCCGGGGCTGATCGGCGGGGTGCTGTCGGGCGTGATGTTCGCCAAGGGGCTCGCCGCCGGGGCCGGGCTGCCGCTGATCGGGGTGAATCACCTCGCCGGCCACGCGCTGACGCCACGGCTGACCGACGACCTCGCCTTTCCCTATCTCATGCTTCTTGTCTCGGGCGGGCATTGCCAGTTCCTCGTGGTGCGCGGACCCGACGATTTCACCCGCCTCGGCGGCACGATCGACGACGCGCCGGGAGAGGCCTTCGACAAGACCGCGCGGATCCTCGGCCTGCCCCAGCCGGGCGGACCCTCGGTAGAACAGGCGGCGCGCGCCGGCGATCCGGCGCGTTTCGCCTTGCCCCGGCCGCTCCTCGACCGGCCCGGCTGCGACCTCTCCTTCTCCGGGCTGAAGACCGCGGTGCTCCGGGCGCGCGACGCATGTGTCGCCGACGCGGGTGGGCTGACCGAGGCGACCCGCGCCGATCTCTGCGCCGGGTTCCAGGCGGCGGTGCGCGATGTCCTGGCCGAGAAGGCGCGCCGCGCGGTGGCGCTCTATCTTGAGGAAGCTCCCGCCGCACCGGCCCTCGCCGTGGCCGGCGGCGTGGCGGCAAATTCTGCGATTCGTGCGGTGTTAGAGACTGTTTCCGCCGAAGCGGGCCTTGCCTTCGTTGCCCCGCCCCTGGCGCTTTGCACCGACAACGCCGCAATGATCGCCTGGGCCGGTCTCGAGCTCTTCAAGTCCGGGCACCGCAGCGACATGACCCTCGCGGCCCGGCCACGCTGGCCGCTCGACAGCGCGCAAGCCCCGCTTCTCGGCGCGGGAAAGAAGGGAGCCAAGGCATGACCGGCATCGCGGTGCTCGGCGCCGGCGCCTTCGGCACGGCGCTGGCCGTGGCGCTGTCGCGCGACGGCGGGCCGGTGACGCTGGTGGCACGCGACGGTGCTTCGGCATTGGACGCCACCCGTGAGAACACGCGCTACCTGCCGGGCGTGGAATTTCCGGCCGGCCTCTCCGTCGCGCCGGACCTGCCCGACGCCGAGACCGTGCTCCTCGCCATACCGATGCAGGCGCTCTCGGGCGTTCTGGCCGAACGGCGGGAACGCCTCGACGGCAGGGCGCTGGTCGCCTGCTGCAAGGGGGTCGATCTCGCCAGCGGACACGGCCCGACCGCGCTGATCGCCGCGGCCTGTCCGAACGCGCTTCCCGCCGTGCTCACCGGCCCGAGCTTCGCCGTCGACATCGCGCGCGGGCTGCCCACCGCGCTGACCCTTGCCTGCGGCGACAAGGCGGGCGGCGCGACGCTCCAAGCCGCGCTCTCGCGCGAGGCGCTTCGGCTCTACCTCGCCTTCGACGTGATCGGCGCCGAGCTTGGCGGCGCGCTCAAGAACGTGGTGGCGCTCGCCGCCGGGGTGACCATGGGCGCCGGGCTCGGGGAAAGCGCGCGGGCCTCGGTGGTCACCCGCGGTTTCGCCGAGATGCAGCGGATCGCCAGGGCGCTCGGCGCCGATCCCGCCACGCTCACCGGCCTTTCGGGCCTGGGCGATCTGGTGCTGACGGCGACCTCGGAGAAATCCCGCAACTACGCGGCGGGTCTGGCGCTGGGCGCCGGATCGCCGCCCGGCGCGGGCACCATCGAGGGGATCGCCACGGCCCAGGCCGTCGCCCGGCTCGCCGGAGAAACCGGGATCGACGCGCCGCTCACAAGGATGGTGGCGGCAGTGACGACCGGACGGCTGACGGTCGAGGAGGCGCGCGACATCCTGCTCGCGCGGCCGCTCCGGACCGAGTAGAACGCAGGGCAAGAAGGGGTACCGATGGCCTACTGGTTGTTCAAATCCGAACCGTCGACCTGGAGCTGGGACGACCAGGTGGCCAGGGGCACGGCGGGCCAGGAATGGGACGGGGTCCGCAACTACCAGGCCCGCAACAACATGCGGGCGATGGCGGTGGGCGACCGGGGTTTCTTCTATCACTCGCAGACCCAGAAGGCGGTGGTGGGGATCGTCGAGGTGATCGCCGCGGCGCATCCCGACAGCACTACTGAGGATGCGCGCTGGGAATGCGTGGACATCAGGGCGGTCGAACCGCTGCCAACCCCGGTGACGCTGGAGATGTGCAAGGCCGAACCGGCGCTCGCAGACATGGTGCTGGTGAACAACACCCGTCTCTCGGTGCAGCCGGTGAGCGCGGAAGAATGGCAGGCGATTTGCCGGATGGGCGGGCTCTAGAACCGCATCCGCTCATCTTTGGGTCTGGAAATCCTGGGGGTGAGCGCCCGGCACGGGCGCGAGGGGGCAAAGCCCCCTTGCCGGCGACGGCCGGGCTCGAGAACATGATGCATGAAATGCGTGGAGGGTCCCGACCCCTCGGAACCCTCCACATCCCCACGTGTTTCCCCTCACACGCGTCTATCAGAAGGCCCGTACCATCCTGGTCGGTTCATGTGAGGATGTAACACGACCGCACCGGATCGCGAAGCGGAATGCCCCGAGGATTTTCCTCAAATCGGCACTGCCGCAACGGGCGTCGTGAAGCGCGCACGCGCCCCGGAGGAACCGGGGCGCGTGCTTCACCTTTCGTGCGTCGCGGCGGATCAGTTCGCCGCAGCTTCGCCGATGATCGTGTCCTTCGAGAGCTTCTGGGCGCCTTCCACCGATACTTCATCGTATTCGGGAAGCTGGCGCAGCTCCTCTTCGGTCATGGAGACCTGGAGGATCTTCTGCTCCTCGTCATAGGTGAAGCGGTCGAGCGGCAGCGCGACATCGTGCTCGCCGACGCCCAGGAAGCCTCCGATACCGACGACCGCGTCGAGCGACTTGTCGCTCTGCAGGACGATGTACTCGACCTCGCCCACATCCGTGCCGCTATCGGTCTGCACGCGGGTGCCGATGGCGTCGGCCACGGACATCTTCTCGAGCGATTTCGGCGCGGCGGTCACCGAAACCTCCTGGCCGGGAACCGGCTCGGCGATGCCCGCGTTCTCGTCGGCCCCGGTCGCCTGGGCGACCTCCTCGTCCGCCGCGTTGCCCGTCGCCATGTCGGTGTCGGCAGCCATGTCGGTTTCACCGCTGTCCGCGGGTGCAGCCTCGGTCGCGGCGCCGCTGCCGGCAGCCATGTCCGTCTCCGAGGTCGCTTGCTCGCCGGTAGGCGCAACCTCCGTCGAGGCACCAGTATCGGCGGCCACGCCGATGTCGGCGGTCGCATTCTCGTCGAGCGGCGGCTCTGCCTGGGCGATCAGCCCGGCAATCGGCGTCTCGTCGGGAAGGCTTTCCAAGCCGGATTCGTCGATTTCCGGCGTCGCCTCGAGCTGCTCCTTCGTCTGGCCGACCACAAGCGCGTACTGCTCCGGATCGTAGGTGAAGTTCGAGAGCGGCAGCGCGACGGTGTATTCCCCGAGACCGAGAAAACCGCCGATGCCGATCACCGCGGCGGGCGTGCCGTCTCCCATCATGATGACGTAGTCGATCTCGCCGGCATTCTCGTCGGCTGCGGTGATCACCGGCGTTCCGATCACGTCGCCGACGGTCATTTCCTCGAGCGAGGTGAACGCGGGAACGGTCTCGGTGGGGGCGCTGATCTCGGGCACGGCGCCCGGATCGGCGGATTGGGAGGCGTCCTGCGCCATTGCGCCGCCGGCCATAATGGCCAGGACGGCCGAACTGGTCATGAGCGTTCTGAAAGTCATGGCTCGTCTCCTGTGTTGGTGACTTCGGAGGAGTAACGGAGCCGGGGCGCTGGGGGTTTCCGCCGATGACACAAAAATTTTCGGAACCGTACCGGGCGCTCGCACGTTCTCCGTCGCGCGGTTCTGGCTAGCGGCAGAGCCCCCATCCGCGTGTCTGCAGGTGGAAATGGTCGGCATGGAGGGCGTTGTAGTCGGGGCCGAGCGCGGTCGCGAACCAGGTGCAGGCGGCATCGCGCGCGGCCTCGAGAAACGCGCCCTCCTGTCCGTTGCCCCACCCGCCCGAAAGGGTCACGCGGCGCCCGTCGGCAAGTGTGACGCCGGTCACGTCGATCGCATCCGCCGTGGCATGGGTGCTCATCCGGCCGCCGGAGCCGCCGGGAGCACGGATCTGGCGGCAATTGTAGCTCGATAGATGGTGGATCCGCGCGAGGCCGGTGCCGAAGATGTCCTGCGCGGCGGGCGCGAGACCGTGCCGCTCCCAGAGCGCAAGCCGCAGCGCGATGGCGCAGCGGGTTTCCACCGGGTCGAGGACGACGCCGTCGAGTCCGGTCAGGCGGATCCGGTCGGTGATATGGCATTGGTCGGAGACAAGGAGGTCAGGCATCGGCGTGAAGCTCACATTGCCAGTGCGGAGCGCGGCGAGGCAGGCGGCACCCTCCTGAGCACGGCGCAGCTTCAGGCGCGTGACCGGCGTCGGCGGCGCGGAAATGTCGAGCGGGCGGGCCAGGTTCCATTCATCGGGCAGGGGTGTGCCCGGAAGGAGCAAGGCCGCCACCGCGGCCAGGGCCGCGATGACGATTGTGCCGAGCAGGGCGGAAAAGGGTCTCAGCCAGCGCATCGGCGAGACCCCGCCCGACAGGTCAGGTCAGTAGCGGTAGTGCTCGGGCTTGAACGGGCCGTCCGGCTTCACGCCGATATAATCGGCCTGGTCGGGGGCGAGCTGCGTGAGCTTCGCGCCGACCCGGCCCAGATGCAGCCGCGCGACCTTCTCGTCGAGATGCTTGGGCAGAACGTAGACCTTGTTCTCGTACTCGCCGCCCCGGGTCCAGAGCTCGATCTGCGCCAGCACCTGGTTGGTGAAGGAGGCCGACATCACGAAGGACGGGTGGCCGGTGGCGTTGCCGAGGTTCAGGAGCCGGCCCTCGGAGAGCAGGATGATGCGGGAGCCCGAGGGCATCTCGATCATGTCCACCTGGTCCTTGATGTTGGTCCACTTGTGGTTCTTCAGCGCGGCGACCTGGATTTCGTTGTCGAAATGGCCAATGTTCCCGACGATCGCCATGTCCTTCATCTCGCGCATGTGCTCGAGCCGGATCACGTCCTTGTTGCCGGTGGTGGTGATGAAGATGTCAGCCTTCGCGACCTCGTCTTCCAGAAGCACCACCTCGAACCCGTCCATCGCGGCCTGGAGCGCGCAGATCGGGTCGACCTCGGTCACCTTCACCCGGGCGCCGGCGCCGCGGAGCGAAGCGGCCGAGCCCTTGCCCACATCGCCATAGCCGCAGACCACGGCGACCTTGCCGGCCATCATCGTGTCGGTGGCCCGCCGGATGCCGTCGACGAGCGATTCCTTGCAGCCGTACTTGTTGTCGAATTTCGACTTGGTGACGCTGTCGTTGACGTTGAAGGCGGGAAAGGGGAGCTGGCCCTTCTCCATCATCTTGTAGAGACGGTGGACGCCGGTTGTGGTCTCTTCCGAGACGCCCTTGATCATGTGGCGCTGCTTCACGAACCAGCCGGGGCTCGCCTCGAGCCGGCGCCGGATCTGGGCGAAGAGGTATTCCTCTTCCTCGGAGGTCGGCACGGCGATCAGGTCGGTCTCGCCCTCTTCGACGCGGGCACCCATCAGGATGTAGAGCGTCGCGTCGCCGCCATCGTCCAGGATCATGTTCGCGCCCCCCTCGGGGAACTGGAAGATCTGGTCGGTATAGGTCCAGTATTCCTCCAGCGTCTCGCCCTTGACGGCAAAGACCGGGGTGCCGCTTTCGGCGATCGCCGCCGCGGCGTGATCCTGGGTGGAGAAGATGTTGCACGAGGCCCAGCGGATATCCGCGCCGAGGGCCCTGAGCGTTTCGATCAGGACGGCCGTCTGGATCGTCATGTGGAGCGAGCCGGCGATTCGGGCGCCCTTCAGCGGCTGGCTCTGCCCGTATTCCTCGCGAAGGGCCATAAGGCCCGGCATTTCCGTTTCGGCGATGTCCAGTTCCTTGCGGCCATAGCTCGCAAGCGAGATATCCTTGATGACGAAATCCTTGGGCATTGCCCGCACTCCATAAATAAAACCGGTGTCGCGGGGCAATTAGCACCTAGGGCTGCGTCGGGCAACGCCGTCAGCCGGGAATTCCCTCGGGCACCGCCGGCAGGGAATCGCGCCAGTCGGTACCCGCCGCCATCACGCAGGCGGTGCCGTCGGGCCGGGTCATCAGGATCGTCCAGGTACCGGAATCGTCCGACATCCACACCTCGAAGATGCTGTCGGCGCTCCTGAGGCCGCCGCCGGCGAATTTTTCGCCATAGCCAGAGGTGAGACGTTCGGTGATTTTCGCCCTGTCCGCACAGTTGTTCACGGACTGTGCCTGGGCCGGAAGCGCCGCCGCGGCGGCGAGGGTCAGTGCCAGCAAGATGCGCATCGGGGTCTCCTTTCAACGGCCGCCTTGGCCGCTCTTGCGCCTTTGGGATCCCCCTGCTTTTGGTCTTGTTTTATAGGCCTCAAAGGTTAACCGGGAATGCGTTACCGATTATGGCAAGACCCGGGATGCGCCGAACCGATCGACGCGATAACTCGTCATTTGGCATAGATACGCGGCAATTCGCCCGAATTGAGGGCAGCATTTGGAGGAAACCATGCCGAAACCGGCGCGCGCGTGGCAGCGGATGCTCTCTGGCCGGCGCCTCGACCTGCTCGATCCGACGCCTGTGGATATCGAGATCGACGATATCGCGCACGGCCTCGCCTTCGTCGCGCGCTGGAACGGGCAGACGCGGGGCGACTGGCCCTATTCGGTTGCCGAGCATTCGCTTCTGGTCGAGGAGATCTTTGGCCGGATCGACGGTGCGGCACCGCCGAAATGGCGGCTGGCGGCGCTCCTGCACGACGCGCCGGAATACGTGATCGGCGACATGATCTCGCCGGTGAAGGCCGCGGTCGGGCCGGGCTATGGCGCACTCGACGAGCGGCTGGCGGCGGCCGTGCATCTGCGCTTCGGGCTGCCGGCCGCGGTGCCGAAGGCGATCAAGGCGCGGATCAAGCGGGCCGACAAGGTTTCCGCCTGGCTCGAGGCGGTGCAGATCGCGGGCTTCTCCGAACGCGAGGCCGATCGGTTCTTCGGCCGTCCGGTTCCGGCGCTGGCGGAGGGCCTCCGAATCGTTCTGCGCCCGCCCGTGGAAGCGCGGAACGCCTACCGGGCGCGGCACGCGGCGCTGATGGCCGAGCTGTGAATCCCTTCATCGCGCTTCGCCCGGCCCGCTCCGGTGACGCCGACGCGCTCTGCGCGGTGATCAACCCGATCATCGAAGCGGGTGGAACGACGGCGCATCGCAACCCGTTCGACAGGGCGCGGATGACCGCGCACTACATCGCGCCCGACGATGGAATCTCATGCATCCTGGCGGAAGAGGGGGGCGTGGTCTTGGGGTTCCAGTCCCTCGTCCGGGGCACGGCCTACGACCTGCCGGAGGACTGGGCGGTGATCGCAACCTTCGTGCGGCCGGGCGCGGCACAGCGCGGGATCGGCTCGCGGCTCTTCGCCGCTACGCTCGAGGCCGCCCGCAGCGCCGGGATCGCCACGATCGACGCGACGATCCGCAGGGAGAACACGGGCGGCCTCACCTATTACGGGCGCCTGGGCTTCACGGACTACCGCGCGACGGCGGAAACGATCAGCAAGCGCTACGATCTCCACGGCCGCGCCTAGCGCAGACTGCCGCCGAAGTGGTCGCGGAACTGGACGTAGGGGTTGCGGCGCAGCTCGTCCTCGAGCTCGGAACGGGGCACGAAGGTACGCTCGTTCCGGGGCCAGTGGCCACGGTAATCGTCGGAGCCGCCGAACACGGCGGTCCTTAGGCTTTCTGCAAGAATTCCGAACATGTTGCCGTCTCCTGTATCTTGTGACATCCCTGTAATCGGCGGTTTCATGAGATTTCGCGAGTCAGGAAACTTTCAAGACTTGAAGCAAAACTAACATATGGACTGGCGCGACATCCCCTCCCTCTCGGCCCTTCGCGGGTTCGAGGCGGCGGCGCGGCTGAAGAGCCTTTCGGGCGCGGCGCGCGAGCTGAACGTCACCCATGCGGCGGTGGCCCAGCATGTCCGCGCGCTCGAAGAACGGTTCGGCTGCGCGCTTCTGGTGCGCGACGGGCGCGGCATGAAGCCGACGCCGGAAGGCGCGATGCTGGCGGCCGGGCTGTCGGAGGGGTTCGGCCAGATCGCCGGCGCCGTTCGCGACCTCGCCCGCGACGAGGACCGGCCGCTCCGGATCGCGATGACGCCGTCCTTCGCCGAGAACTGGCTGATGCCGGTGATCGGCCGGTTCTGGGCCGCGCACCCGGAGATCCGGCTGGAGCTGATCCCGGGCAATGCGCTCGTGGACCTGCGCGCCGACGGGATCGACCTGGCGATCCGCTACGGGCGCGGCGGCTGGCCGGGGACCGACCCGGAGCCCCTCGTCTCGGCGGGGCATGTGGTGGTGGCGACGCCGGAGCTGGTGGGAGGAGGGCCGGTTGTCTGCCTCGACGATCTCGAGGACAAGCACTGGCTCATGGAGAAACAGCGCCCCGAGGAACAGCTCTGGGCGCAGGAGCAGGGGCTCGACCTCGACGCGGTGCGGCTGTCGGAATTCGATACCAACACCATGCTGTTGCAGGCGGTGCGCGAAGGCGCCGGCGTCTCGATCGTGCCCGAGGCCATCGTCGCGCGTGACCTGGCGCGGGGCCGGCTGGTGGCGCTTTGCCGGGCCGAGGAGACCGGCCTCGCCTATCACCTGGTGCTGCGCCCCGGCCCGGTTCCGAAGGCGCTCCGCGTCTTCATGCGCTGGCTCCGCGCCGTCGCCGCCGAAGGGCAGGCCGCCCAGCGACCATAGTGGCAGGCGCATGCGTTTGACCGCGCCCCGGCCGCAACCTATCCTGCGCCACACGCTGTTCGGAGGATCAGGATGGACCGTTCGCTACAGGAGATCGGCGAAGACCGTTCGCTCCTCTTGGTCGATGACGACGAGTCATTCGTGAAACGCCTCGCGCGCGCCATGGAAAAGCGCGGCTTCGCGGTCGAAACGGCGGAATCCGTCAGCGCAGGCCGCGCCATGGCCACCGCGCGCCCACCGGCCTACGCGGTGATCGACCTCAGGCTCGAGGACGGCAACGGGCTCGACGTGGTGGAAACCATCCGCGAGCGGCGGCCCGACAGCCGGATCGTCGTGCTCACGGGATACGGCGCCATCGCCACTGCCGTCGCCGCGGTGAAGATCGGCGCGACCGACTATCTTTCGAAACCCGCCGACGCCAATGACGTGACGGCCGCGCTGCTCGCCACCGGGGCGGAACTGCCGCCGCCGCCGGAAAACCCGATGTCGGCCGACCGGGTGCGCTGGGAGCATATCCAGCGGGTCTACGAGCTCTGCGACCGCAACGTCTCGGAAACCGCGCGGCGGCTCAACATGCACCGCCGCACGCTGCAGCGGATCCTCGCGAAGCGCAGCCCGAAATAATCAGGCCGCGTCGAGGAAACAGGCAACCCGGTCGGCCATCTCCTCGGCCGTCACCTCGCGGCCGAAGAAATCGGCGAAACCGGTCTCCGGCAGCACCAGATAGGTGAAGGCGGAATGATCGACCGTGTAGAACTCGTCGTCCTC
Source organism: Paracoccaceae bacterium (assembly GCA_003605175.1). Taxonomy (GTDB): domain Bacteria; phylum Pseudomonadota; class Alphaproteobacteria; order Rhodobacterales; family Rhodobacteraceae; genus Ovoidimarina. Next base: position 202,060 of record QWDA01000004.1, read on the forward strand.
GTCGTCATGGGCCCGATAATAGACCTTGTAGGCAGCCGCCGCCGCCTTGATCTGTTCCGGGCTTCCGGTCAGGCCGAGCATTCTGTCGTCGATATTGGCGGTGAAGTCGTCCATCGCCTCGGGCGTGTCGCGCTTCGGATCGACGGAAATGAAGACCGGCGTCACGTCATGGCCGCGCTGGGCGAGGATCTCGGAGGCGTCGGCGTTGCGCACGGAGTCGAGCGGGCAGATATCCGGGCAGAACGTGTAGCCGAAATAGATCAGCGTCGGGCCGTTAATCACGTCCTTGTCTGTCACCGTCGCGCCGGTCTCCGAGACCAGCGTGAACGGCCCGCCGATACTGCCTGCGACGGCGCCTCCGCGGCACCTGGCGAACGGGTCGTCGCTGTCGCCGCGTCCCGCGAGGAACATCGCGCCGATCCCCACCGCTGCCACCGCCACGGCTCCGATTGCGTAATTTGCGACCTTCATTCCCGGTCCTCCGCCCGATTGATCCCGCGGCCGCCCGCGCACTAGACTGCCCTCGCCGCATTCTTTCGAGGTAAGGCACCGGATGGCCAATCCAAGCCCGGGTCTGTTCAATCGCGCGCACCGCGTCAACTGGGTGCGGCTCAGAACGCTGATCGTCCTGCGATGGATTGCCATCGTCGGCCAGCTCGCCGCGATCACGGTGGCACAGCGGATGTTCGATCTGAAGCTCGAGCTGGGCTTTGCCTTCCTCGCCATCGGCGCCTCGATCACGGTGAACCTGATCGCGATCTTCATCTACCCCGAGAACAAGCGCCTGACCGAGACCGAGGTCGCGCTGCACCTGAGCTTCGACATCGCGCAGCTTGCGGTCCTGCTCTACCTGACCGGCGGGCTGAACAACCCGTTCGCGCTCCTGATCCTGATCCCGGTCACCGTTTCGGCCACCGCGCTGAAGATGCGCACCACCGTGGTAGTGGGCGCCCTGGCCATCGCGATGATCTCCTTCGTGGCCGTGGTGCATATCCCGCTCCGGACCGGGCTTGGCCGGGTGATGGAGCTGCCGATGGATTTCGTGGCGGGCTTCTGGGTGGCGATCGTCCTGGGCGTGGTGTTCCTCGCCGCCTTCGCGCAGCGGGTGACCTCGGAGGTCTACGCCATGTCGGACGCGCTGGCGGCAACGCAGATGGCGCTGGCGCGGGAGCAGAAGCTGACCGATCTGGGCGGGGTGGTGGCGGCGGCGGCGCATGAGCTCGGCACGCCGCTCGCCACGATCAAGCTGGTGAGCTCGGAGCTGATCGAGGAGCTGGAGGACCGGCCCGATCTCCGCGACGATGCCGGGCTGATCCGCCAGCAGGCCGACCGCTGCCGCGACATCCTGCGCTCGATGGGCCGGGCCGGGAAGGACGACCTGCACCTGAAGCGGGCGCTGATCTCGGCCGTGGTGCGCGAGGCGGCGGAACCGCATTCGGGCCGCGGCATCAATATCAACTACGACATCGCCCCGGAAGACGGCGCGGATCCGCGCCCGCCGGTGATCGAGCGCCGCCCCGAGATCATCCACGGGCTGCGGAACCTGGTCCAGAACGCGGTGGATTTCGCGCGCGCGGACGTGTGGATCGACATCCGCTGGGACGCGCGACAGATCGCGGTCCGGATCATCGACGACGGGCCGGGCTTTCCGACCCATGTGCTGGGCCGGATCGGCGACCCCTTCGTGCGGTCGCGGCGCGAACGGGTGCCCGACGTGGCGCGGCCGGAATACGAGGGGATGGGGCTCGGGCTGTTCATCGCCAAGACGCTCCTGGAACGCTCCGGCGCCGAGCTTTCCTTCGCAAACGGGCGCGACCCGTTCATCGACCCCGAGACCGCGCTGGAACGGGCTGGCGCGGTGGTGGACGTGTCCTGGCCGGCCGCGGCGATCTCGATCGAGATCGACGAGGCCGTCGGCCTGGGAGAAAATCGCCCGATCGAGGCGTGATCCGCGACGGCCGGGAAATTTCGTTAATCCGACGTTAACCAAGGTTGACGGATGCTGGGACGGTCGGAAACCTGCCAGCGAGGCGCGATTGCCCGATTCCCTGACACTCGTCACGTTTCTTGCCACCGCGCTCAGCGCCGCCCTGGCGGTGTCGGTCACGGTGGTCGCGCTCCGCCTTCTGGGGCGCGGCAGGGGGACGCCGCCGGGCGAGACCCCCGCCACTTTCCTGTTCGAGGGCGACGAGCTGATCGACGCCTCGCCTGCCGCGGAACAGATCCTCGCGGAGGCGCCGCCGGGCGATTCCGATCTCGCGCGCGTGCTGATCGCGATCGGCCCGCGCTTTCCGCGCTTCGCCCAGGAAATTCGCACGATCGACGAGAGCGGCAGCGTCTCGATGCGCTCGGCCGACTGCACCGGCAAGATCGCCGCCGAGAGGATCGAGGGACGGCTGCGGCTCACCATTACCGACCTGTCCTCGGGCCCCGACCAGGTCACACTCGACACCGGCACGTTCCGTGCGATCCTGCGCGATGTGGACGCGCTCAGGTCGATCTCCGCGCGCATTCCCTTCCCGGTCTGGCGCCAGAAACCTGACGGCGAGATCACCTGGGCAAACCGCGCCTTCCTCGAGCTCGGCCGCCTCGCCAGGAATACCAAGACCTCCCAGCCCTGGCCGCCGGAGCCGGTCTTTTCCACCGAAAGCCTCGACGAGCTGTCGCGCGGTGTCGGCTCCCGCCGGCTCACGGTGCGGACCGAAGGCTCTGACAGCGAGAGCTGGTACGAATGCCGCGCGACCGAGATCGACGACGAGATCCTGTTCTCGGCTGTGAACATCGACGCGACAGTGGATGCCGAGACCCAGTTGCGCGAGTTCATGCAGACCCTGACCAAGACCTTTTCGCATCTCACCACCGGGCTCGCCGTGTTCGACCGGCACCGGCGGCTGGCGCTCTTCAACCCCGCACTCACGGACCTGACCGGGCTGCCGGTGGATTTTCTCGCCGCGCGGCCCACGCTCTACTCGGTGCTCGACCGGCTGCGCGAACGGCGCATGATCCCCGAGCCCAAGGATTACGGCAGCTGGCGCCGGCAGATCGCCGAACTCGAGGCCGCCGCCGCCGACGGCACCTATTCCGAGACCTGGTCGCTGCCCGAAAACCGCACCTACCGGGTCACCGGCCGGCCGCATCCCGGCGGCGCGGTGGCGTTCCTGTTCGAGGATATCAGCGCCGAGATGTCGCTCACCCGCCGGTTCCGCTCGGAACTGGAGCTGGGCCAGGCGGTGATCGATGCGCTCGACGACGCCATCGTCGTGTTCTCGCCCGAGGGCGCGGTGGCGATGGTGAACCGCGCCTATCAGGAGCTCTGGGATGCCGACATCGCCGACACGGTGAACCTCCCCACCGTCACCGAGCTTTCGCGGCAATGGATGGCCCGCTCCGAGGCGACGCCGGTCTGGGGCGACGTCCGCGATTTCGTGCTACATTCCTCGGACCGCACCTCCTGGAGCGACGAGGTGCTGATGAAGAACGGCGACCGCATTTCCTGCCACGTGGTGCCGCTGATCGGCCGGGCGACCCTGGTCCGCTTCACCCCGATTTCCGAAGCGCCGCTCACGGCATCGGGACTGAAGGCCACCGGCTGACTTGCGGCGGGCCAGCGAGCCCTTAAAGTCCGCGCATGTCCGACGCCCCGCTCTCGCTCCTTCTCGCGACCCCCGACGCGACCGACGCGCTGGCCCGCCATGTCGCTCCCGGCCTGCGCGCCGGCGACACGCTGCTGCTCGAGGGCCCGATCGGCGCCGGCAAGACCCATTTCGCGCGCGCCGTCATCAAGGCCCGTCTCGCCGCGCTCGGCCGCGACGAGGACGTTCCGTCGCCGACCTTCACGCTCGTCCAGACCTATGACGCGGGCGGCGTCGAGATCTGGCATGCCGATCTCTACCGCCTGACGCATCCCGACGAGGCGCTGGAGCTTGGTCTCGAAGACGCGTTCGGCAGCGCGATCTGCCTCGTCGAATGGCCCGACCGGCTCGGCACCCCGCCGCAAGGCGCAATCACCCTCGCCTTCGCGCCCGAGGGCCCCGGCGACGCCCGCCGCCTGACGATCCGCACCGGCCGCAGCCGCTGGCAGGCGCTCACGGAGACCGCCCGTGCCCTTTAGCGCCGCCGCCATCGACGCATTTCTCGCCGGCACCGCCTGGGCCGGCGCGGCCCGCACGCCCTTGGCCGGCGACGCCTCGGCCCGGCGCTATGAACGGCTCTCGCAGGGCGGCGCCAGCGCCGTCCTGATGATCGCGCCGCCAGAAACGGGCGAGGATGTCCGCCCCTTCCTCCGGATCGCGCGGCACCTCTCGAGCGCAGGCTTCAGCGCGCCGGCGATCCTCGCCGAAGACCCAGCACTGGGGCTGCTTCTCATCGAAGACCTGGGCGACGATCTCTTCGCCCGCCTCGCCGCCGCCGACCCCAAGGTCGAGGCACGGCTCTACGAAGCCGCCGTCGAACTCCTCGCTTCGCTCCACCGCACCGCGCCGCCCGAGGGCCTCGCCGCCATGACCCCGCGCGGGCTCGCCGAGGCGACTGACCTTGCCGGGATCTGGTATGCCGGCCTCGGCGAGGGCACCGCCGATCCCGACACTACCCTGCGCCTGGAAGATGCGCTCACCGACCTCCCGGGCCTCGCATCGGTCCTCGTCCTGCGCGATTTCCACGCCGAGAACCTGCTCTGGCTCCCCGCCCGCCAGGGCCCCGCAAGGGTCGGCCTCCTCGATTTCCAGGACGCGCTTCTCGGCCACCCGGCCTATGACCTGATCTCGCTCCTCGCCGACGCCCGCCGCGACCTCTCGCACGGTCTCGCCGAGGCGATGACCCGCCGCTATCTCGACCTGACCGGCACCGACGCCGCGCCCTTCACCCGCGCCGCCGCGCTCCTCACCGTGCAGCGCAACCTCCGGATCCTCGGCATCTTCGCCCGGCTCTCGCTCCGGGACGGCAAACCCGGCTACCTCGCCCATGTCCCCCGCGTCTGGCGCCATCTCACCCGCGCGCTCGACAGGCCCGGCCTCGAGCCCCTCGCCACCCGCATCCGCGCCACGATGCCGGAACCCGGCCCCGCCCATCTCGCGAGGTTGCGATGATCCCCGATGCCATCATGATCTTCGCCGCCGGGTTCGGCACCCGCATGGGCGCGCTCACCCGGGACCGGCCGAAACCGCTGATCGAGGTGGGCGGCGTGACGCTGCTCGACCGAATGCTGGCGCTCGCCGGTGGCATCCCCCGGAAGGTCGTGAACACCCATTATCTCGGCGACCGCATCGCCGCCCACCTCGCCGGGCGCGAGGTGGCGATCTCCGACGAACCGGGCGAGATCCTCGATACCGGCGGCGGTCTCAAGGCGGCGCTGCCCTTGCTGGGCACGGGGTCGGTCTTCACCGCCAATTCCGACGCGGTCTTCGCCGGCCCGAACCCGTTCGACCTCCTCGCCGCGGCCTGGGACCCCGCGCGGATGGAGGCGCTCCTGCTCTCGGTCCCGCTCGCCCGCGCGGTGGGCCGCAAGGGCGGCGGCGATTTCACCCTCGCACCGGACGGACGCCTCCGGCGCGGCGGCGACGCCGTCTATGCGGGCCTCCAGATCCTCAAGACCGAACGTGTCGCCGCCTGGCCCGACCGCGTCTTCTCGCTGAACCGGGTCTGGGACGCGGTCGCCGCCGAGGGCCGGCTTTTCGGTCTCTCCTATCCCGGCCGCTGGTGCGATGTGGGCCATCCCGAGGGCATTGCGCTCGCCGAGGCGGTGCTGGACGATGTTTGAACCGCAGCAAGCACCGCGCCTCTTCGCGCTCCCGCCCGGCGCCGATTTCCCGGCGCTCCTGGTCGAGGGCCTGCGCGCCCGGCTCGCCGGCGCCCCGCCCGACAGGCTTGCCCGCACCACGATCTACGTGAACACCGAGCGGATGCGGCGCCGCATCCTCCGGCTCTTCGACGAAGGGCCGCCGGGCTTTCTGCCGCGCCTGCGCATGGTCACCGAGATCGGCCGCGACCCGACGCTCACCGACCTGCCGCTCCCGGTACCGCCGCTCCGGCGCCGCCTCGAACTCGCGCAACTCGTCGCCCGGCTCATCGACGCCGATCCCGGCCTCGCCCCGCGCGCCGCGCTGTTCGACCTCGCCGACAGCCTCGCCGCGCTCATGGACGAGATGCAGGGCGAAGGCGTGGCGCTCCCGGCGATCGAGGCGCTCGATACCGGCACCGTCTCGGCCCATTGGGAGCGGAGCCGGGCCTTCCTCTCGCTGGTCGGCAGCTATCTCGCCGCCGGCGGCACCGAGGCGCCCGATCCCGAAGCGCGGCAGCGCATGGCGGTGGAACGCCTCGCCGCGAATTGGCGCGCGGACCCGCCTGCCGACCCGGTGGTCGTCGCCGGCTCCACCGGCTCGCGCGGCGCGACGCTGCTCCTCATGGAAGCCGTCGCCCTCCTGCCGCAGGGGGCGGTGATCCTGCCCGGTTTCGACACCGACCTTCCCGGCGCGATCTGGGCTGAACTCGCCGAGGAGGACCACCCGCAATACCGCTTCCTGCGGCTCATGGACCGGCTCGGGATCGGCCCCGGCGAGATCCGCCCCTGGTCCGACCGGCCCGCGCCAGAGCCCGCGCGCAACCGCCTCGTCTCGCTCGCGCTCCGCCCCGCGCCGGTCACCGACGGCTGGCGCCGCGACGGGCCGGCGCTGGGCGACATGGGGGAAGCGACCCGCGCGATGACGCTTGTCGAGGCCCCGGATCCACGCGCCGAGGCACGCGCCATCGCCTGGGTGCTGCGGCAGGCGGCCGAGGACGGGCGCCGCGCCGCGCTGGTCACGCCCGACCGGATGCTGACCCGCCGCGTCACCGCGCTCCTCGACCGCTGGGACATCGCGCCCGACGACAGCGCCGGCCGCCCCTTCGCGCTTTCGCCGCCCGGACGTCTCCTGCGGCAGGCGGCGGCCCTCCTCGCCAGGCGCTGCGCGCTACACGAGGCGCTGGCGCTCCTGAAACATCCGCTCACCCATGCCGGCGCCGGGCGCGGCCCGCATCTGCGCCATGCCCGCGAGTTCGAACTCTGGCTCCGCGACAAGGCGCTGCCCTGGATCGGCGCCGACACGCTCGCGCGCTGGGCCGGAGACGAGCCGGACCGCACCGATTGGGCCGCCTGGTTCGGCGGTATCCTCGCGGGTGCCGAACGCGCCGGAACGCAGCCGCTCGAAGACCTCGTGACGCATCACCTCGACCTTGTGCGCCGCCTGGTCGCCGGCGCCGGATCGGAAGACGACGGCCCGCTCTGGGACAAGCCGGCGGGCCGCAAGGCCACCGAGATCGTCGCCTCGCTCGGCCGCGAGGCCGGTCATGGCGGCGCGATGAGCGCGGCCGACTATGTGACCCTGTTTCAGGGGATCATCGCCCGCGAGGAGGTGCGGGACCGCGATGAACCCCGCCCCGACATCATGATCTGGGGCACCATGGAGGCCCGCGTTCAGGGCGCCGAACTCGTCGTGCTCGGCGGGCTCAACGACGGCACCTGGCCCGGCCTTCCGGCGCCCGATCCCTGGCTGAACCGGCGGATGCGGGCCGCGTCCGGGCTGCTCCTCCCCGAGCGCCGGATCGGCCTTGCCGCCCACGATTTCCAGCAGGCCATCGCCGCGCCCGAGGTCGTGCTCACCCGCGCCATCCGCGACGAAAGCGCGCTGCCGGTGCCGTCGCGCTGGCTGAACCGGCTGACCAACCTCCTCGCCGGGCTCACCTCGACCGGCGGTCCCGAGGCGCTCGCCGCAATGCGCACCCGGGGCCAGGCGCTCCTCGCCGAAGCCGACGCGCTCGACCGTCCGGCGGCCGAGATCGCCCCGGAACCGCGCCCATCGCCGCGCCCGCCGGTCGCCGCCAGACCGAAGAAGCTCTCCTTCACCCAGGTCGAGACCCTGATCCGCGACCCCTACGAGATCTATGCCCGCCACATTCTCGGCCTTCGCGCCGTGAACCCGCTCCGCCCCGAACCCGACGCGCTTCTGCGTGGCATCGTCACCCACGCCATCTTCGCCCGTTTCGTGACCGACTGGCGCGACGGTCTCGCGGATCCGCGCGCGCATCTCCTCGGCATCGCCGGCGAGGAGATCGCCGAGCATGTCGCCTGGCCGATGGCGGCGCGGCTCTGGCTGGCGCGGATCGAACGGATCGCCGACCGCTTCCTCGCCGATGAGTTAAAGTGGCGCGAAAGCGCGGAGCTGGTGCGCGCCGAAGTGAAGGGCAGCCTCGCCTTCGACCGGATCGGCTTCACGCTCACCGGCCGCGCCGACCGGATCGACCGGCTGGCCGATGGCAGCCTCGCGATCCTCGACTACAAGACCGGCGCGGTTCCCAGCGGCAAGCAGATGCGGGAGTTTCGGGTTCAGCTCCTGCTCGAGGCGCTGATCGCGGAGGCGGGCGGCTTCAAGGACATCGCCCCGGCGCGGGTCGACAAGGTCGGCCATATCGGCCTCGGCAGCGCGCCGAAGCGCAAGGAGGAAATCCTGTCCGGCGACTTCGCCACCCCGGTGGTCCGCGGTCGCTTCGAGGGTCTGATCGCCGCCTATGCAAACCGCGACAAGGGCTACACCGCACGCCGCGCCGTGCTGACGGTCGGCTTCGAGGGCGATTACGACCATCTCTCACGCTACGGCGAATGGGACGAGACGGCACGACCCGCCCCGGAGGATGTCGGATGACCGACATCGCCAGCCAGCGGCAGATCGACGCCGCCGACCCGAACGCCTCGACCTGGCTTTCCGCCAATGCGGGATCGGGCAAGACACGGGTCCTGACCGACAGGGTCGCGCGGCTCCTCCTCGAGGGCGCGCCGCCGCAGAACATCCTCTGCCTGACCTATACCAAGGCCGCGGCGGGCGAGATGCAGAACCGGCTCTTCAAGACGCTGGGCGCCTGGGCGATGATGCCGGACGCCGACCTCGCCGACACGCTCGCCGGGATCGGCGCCGGAACCGCGCTGCCGCTGGGCAGCGCGCGCACGCTCTTCGCCCGCGCCATCGAGACGCCGGGCGGGCTCAAGATCCAGACGATCCACTCCTTCTGCGCGGCGCTGCTCCGGCAGTTCCCGCTCGAGGCCGGCGTCTCGCCCGGCTTCACCGAGATGGACGAGAGCGCCCAGCGCCATCTCCTCGCTGACCTCCTCGAAATGCTGGCCGAGGAAGACCGGGACGGCGCCGTCTCGGGCCTCGCCCGCTACCATTCCGGCGCCGATCTCCCGAGATTCACCGCCGAGATCGCCGCGCGCCGCGCCGCTTTCGCGACCCCGCCCGACCGCGCCGGACTGCTCCGCGCCTATGGTGCGCCGGCGGATCTGACCCCGGCGGATCTGACCCTGGAGCTCGACCTCGACGCGGGGCTCATCGCGCGGCTGAAAAGCACTCTCAGGAATTACGGTTCCTCCAACGACCTGAAGGCCTTCGACCGGTTGACCGAGCTCGAACTCGACAATCCCGGCCCGGCCGATCACGCAATTCTCGAGGGCCTGTTGCTCGTCGGTTCCGGCGATAACGCCTTCACATCGAAACGCGGCAAGTTCCCCACGAAAGCCACCCGCGCGATGATGGCGCCGGAGGATCTCGACGCGCTCGACGCGCTCATGGACCGGGTCGAAGCCCTCCGCCCGCGTCGCCTCGCGCTCGCAGCCGCCGAGAGAACCCTCGCGCTCCACCGCTTCGCCGCCCAGCTCCTCCCGGCCTACGAGGCGGAAAAGGCAAGGCGCGGCTGGCTCGATTTCGACGACCTGATCGCCCGCGCCGCGACGCTCCTGTCCGACAGCGCGGCGGCGGATTGGGTGCGGTTCCGGCTCGACGGGCGGATCGACCACATCCTCGTCGACGAAAGCCAGGACACCAGCCTGTCGCAGTGGCGGGTGATCCAGCGGCTCTCGGAGGAGTTCGGCACGGGCGAGGGGGCGGAGGGCCGGACGCTGTTCGTCGTCGGCGACAAGAAGCAGTCGATCTATTCCTTCCAGGGCGCCGATCTCGACGTTTTCGAGGAGATGCGCGCCCGCTTCTCGGAGCAGCTCGGCGCCAGCGGCGGCATGCGCGAGCGCGCGCTCCTGCATTCCTTCCGCTCCGCGCCCGCCATCCTGCGCGCGGTCGACGCAACTTTCCACGGCGGCACCGGCCTCGGCGGCGCCCCCACCCATATCGCGTTCCACGAGGAGCGACCCGGACGGGTGGATCTCTGGCCCCTGGTCGAACCGCAGGGCAAATCCGAGGAAGCGGTCTGGTACGACCCGGTGGATCTCGTTTCGCCCGACCATCCCTCGCGCATCCTCTCGGCGCGGATCGCCGCCGAGATCTCCCGGATGATCGCCGACCCCACCATGCTCGTGGTGGAAGACGGCAAGGCCCGCCGCGCCCATGCCGGCGATATGCTGATCCTCGTCAAGGGCCGCACCGGGCAGGGCGACCTGTTCCAGTCGCTGATCCGCGCGCTGAAATCCGAGGGGCTGCCGGTGGCCGGCGCCGACCTGATGCGCCTCGACGCCGAACTCGCGGTGAAGGACCTGCGCGCGCTGCTCGCCTTCCTCGCCTTGCCCGAGGACGATCTCTCGCTCGCCGCCGCCCTGCGCTCGCCGCTGTTCGGCTGGAGCGAGGACCGGCTCTACCGCCTCGCCGCCGGGCGCGGCCAGCGCTACCTCTGGCGCCGGCTGGAAGACGAGGCGGCCGAGCACGCCGACACCCACCCGATCCTGCGCGACCTGCGCGACCAGGCCGATTTCCTCCGCCCCTACGACCTCCTCGAACGCGCGCTCGTCCGCCATGGCGGGCGTCGGCGCCTGCTCGCCCGGCTCGGCGCCGAATGCGAGGACGCGATCGACGAGATGCTCGCGCTCGCGCTGGCCTACGAACGCCAGGAAGTGCCCAGCCTGACCGGGTTCCTCGCCTGGCTCGACGGCGAGGCTGTCGAGGTGAAACGCCCGCTCGACCAGTCGGGCCACGCCGTAAGGGTGATGACGGTGCATGGCGCGAAAGGGCTCGAAGCTCCGGTGGTGTTCCTGCCCGACAGCATGCGGCCACCGGACAACAAGCCAAAGAACATCGCGCTCGACGCGGAGGGCGGCGCCCATTGGCTGCCCGCGAAACCGGAACGGCCGGCGCTTCTGGTTGCGGCACGGGAAGATCTGGCGCGGCGCGAGGCGCTGGAACGGCAGCGGCTCCTCTACGTGGCGATGACTCGGGCCGAAACCCGGCTGGTGGTCTGCGGCATCGGCGATGGCGGCAAGAGTGACGGCACCTGGTACGGCGATGTCCGCGCCGGGCTCGTGGCGGCGGGTGCGGTGCCCTGCGCGATGCCCACCGGTGAAGACGGTCTGCGGCTGGAGAACGGCGATTGGTCGGCGGAAATCCGCGATGCCGCCACGCCCGAGACGGGCCCGACCGCAGATCTGCCCGCCTGGGCGGAGGCCAAGGCCCCGCCGCCGCCGCCCCGCACGAAACCCCTCGCGCCCTCCGATCTCCCCGGCGCCAAGGCGCTGGGCGGCGAAGGCCGGTCGGAGGAGGAGGCCAAGCGCCACGGCCGCCGCGTGCACCTCCTCCTCGAACATCTCGGGCCGCTCCCGCCCGGGCGCCACGCGGAAACCGCCGTTGCCCTGCTCGCCGCGGGCGAGGACGCGGCACCCGAGGACGAAGCCCGCGCGCTGGCCGCCGAAGTCACGGCGCTCCTCGCCCGGCCCGAGCTTGCCGGGATCTTCGCCCCCGACGCCCTCGCCGAAGTCCCCGTCACCGCCGCGATCCCCGAACTCGGCGGCGCCCGCATCCGCGGCGTCATCGACCGCCTGCTGATCGGCCCGGAAAGCGTGCTGATCGTCGATTTCAAGACCAACGCCGTGGTCCCCGGCAGCCCGGCCGAGACCCCCGACGGCATCCTGCGCCAGATGGCCGCCTATGCCTCCGCCGTGGCGCAGATCTATCCCGACCGCCGCATCGAAACCGCCATCCTCTGGACCGCCACCGGCCAGCTCATGGTGTTGCCCCACGAGATCGTGATGGCGAGCCTCCCCACTCCCGCCACATCTTGACGCCCCGGCGCGCGCTCCCTACCTTCCTCCCCCGACACCCGAATTATGGAGAGCTGCCATGGCGACTCACGCCGTCACCGACGACACGTTCGACGCCGAGGTCCGCCAATCGGATCTCCCGGTCGTCGTGGATTTCTGGGCCGAATGGTGCGGCCCCTGCAAACAGATCGGCCCCGCGCTGGAAGAACTGAGCGAAGAGCTCGACGGCAAGGTCAAGATCGTCAAGGTCAATGTCGACGAGAACCCGGGCTCGCCCTCGCAGCTCGGCGTCCGCGGCATTCCCGCGCTGTTCCTGTTCAAGGGCGGCGAGGTCGTGTCGAACAAGACCGGCGCCGCGCCGAAAGCCGCACTGCAGAACTGGATCGAAGGCGCGCTCTGAGTCGTTCGCACCTGCCGGAACGGGGCGCCTTCGGGCGCCCTTTCTTGTTCGGCGCGGGGGCATTCCCGGTTGTCGCTCCGGAATGACGTCGCCATATAGACCCGAAGCTGGAACGGAGGGTGGCATGAGCGAGGGGAACGGCCCCGGCTGGCACGGCACGACGATCATCGGCGTCCGCAAGGGCGGGCAAGTGGTGGTCGCGGGCGACGGGCAGGTGAGCCTCGGCCAGACCGTGATCAAGGGCACCGCACGGAAGGTGCGGCGGCTGAAGCCCGGCGGGCACGAGGTGGTCGCGGGCTTTGCCGGATCGACGGCGGACGCCTTTACGCTTCTGGAACGGCTCGAGGCCAAGCTCGAAGCCGCGCCCGGCCAGCTCCAGCGCGCCTGCGTGGAACTCGCCAAGGACTGGCGCACCGACAAGTACCTGCAGAAGCTCGAAGCGATGCTGATCGTCACCGACGGGACCGATCTCTACGTGGTGACGGGGGCGGGCGACGTGCTCGAACCCGAGCATGACGTGACGGCGATCGGGTCGGGCGGCAATTACGCGCTCGCCGCCGCGCGGGCGCTGATGGGATCGGACCTCGCCGCCGAGGAGATCGCCCGCAAGGCCATGGCGATCGCCGCCGATATCTGCGTCTACACCAACGGCAACCTGACGGTGGAGACGATCGGTGGGCAATGAGATCCTGATCGCGATCGTCGCCGGCCTTTTCGGCGGCGTTGTCAGTCCGATCCTGCTCGAAGCCTATCGGCGCTGGGACCGGGAGCGGCGCTGGGCACGGCCGCGGCGCGAGCTTCTGATCCGGATGCTGAGCGGCGACCTGGTCTATCGGTCGCTCGAGAGTCTCAGCCGGACAACCGGAACCGGCCCGGAAGATTGCCGGAGCCTCCTGGTCGAACTCGGTGCTCGCGGCGGAACCCTGCATGACGGGCGCGAGGCCTGGGCCTTGATCTCGCGGGCTCCGCTGCAGGAGGAGTTCGACGAGGAAACCGTCCGTCGAAACCTGCTTGCCGCGGAAGAAGAGGAAGAAGAGGAAGAGTAGCCCTGATGACCGACCTGACCCCCCGCGAAATCGTCTCGGAACTCGACCGGTTCATCATCGGCCAGAAGGACGCCAAGCGCGCCGTGGCGGTGGCGCTCAGGAACCGCTGGCGGCGGCAGCGGCTCGCCGACGACATCCGCGAGGAGGTCTATCCGAAGAACATCCTGATGATCGGCCCCACCGGCGTCGGCAAGACCGAGATCTCGCGGCGGCTGGCGAAGCTCGCCCGCGCGCCGTTCCTCAAGGTCGAGGCCACCAAGTTCACCGAGGTCGGCTATGTCGGCCGCGACGTGGAGCAGATCGTGCGCGATCTCGTGGAAACCGCGATCACCATGACCCGCGAGCACATGCGCGAGGCGGTGAAGGCGCAGGCCGAGGCCAATGCCGAGGACCGGGTGCTGCGCGCCGTCGCCGGCAAGGACGCCCGCGAGCAGACCATGGAGATGTTCCGTGGCAAGCTCCGCCGGGGCGAGCTCGACGGCACCATGATCGAACTCGACATCGCCGATACCTCCAGCCCGTTCCCGCAGATGGAACTTCCCGGCATGCCGCCGGGGCAGGGCGGGATGATGAATATCGGCGACCTGTTCGGGAAAGCCTTCGGGGGCCGCACCGTTCGGAAAAGGATGAGCGTTGGCGAAAGCTACGACGTGCTCCTGAAGGAGGAGGCCGACAAGCTCCTTGACGACGAAGCCGTGACGAAGGAGGCGCTCCGCGCCGCCGAGCAGAACGGCATCGTGTTCCTCGACGAGATCGACAAGGTCACCGCGCGCTCGGAAGCCCGGGGTGCCGATGTGAGCCGCGAGGGCGTGCAGCGCGATCTCCTGCCGCTGATCGAGGGCACGACGGTCTCCACCAAGTACGGTCCGGTCAAGACCGACCACATCCTGTTCATCGCGAGCGGAGCCTTCCACATCGCGAAACCCTCCGACCTCCTGCCCGAACTCCAGGGCCGGCTGCCGATCCGCGTCGAGCTTCGCGCGCTGACCGAGGCGGATTTCGTCCGCATCCTCACCGAGACCGACAACGCGCTCACCCGCCAGTACACCGCGCTGATGGGCACCGAAGACGTCACCGTGGGTTTCACCGAAGACGGCATCGCCGCGCTCGCCAAGATCGCGGCCGAGGTGAACCAGTCGGTGGAGAATATCGGCGCGCGGCGGCTCTACACGGTGATGGAGCGGGTCTTCGAAGAGCTCTCCTTCACCGCGCCCGACCGGGGCGGCGAGGCGATCACCGTCGACGCCGCTTTCGTCGAGAAGAACCTCGGCGAACTCACCCGCTCGGCCGACATGAGCCGCTACGTGCTGTGAGCCCTAAGCCGCGCTCCCGTCGGCCCATTTTATGGGGGCAATCCGCGGCTTTTCCTTTCGCTCCGCCTGCCAAATGTCGTGCTGCAACTGCAAGGCAAGCCAAAATCGCGTGCCATTCTCAAATGCCTGGCCGAGCTTCTGGGCCATCTCCATAGACAACGAACGCTTTTCGTTCAGAATTCCAGAGAGGCTTTGTCTGGTCACGCCAAGATGTTCGGCAAGTTCCGTGATGCTCATGCCGAGGGCGGGCAGTATGTCCTCTTTCAGATACTCTCCCGGATGCGGAGGAGCGAAACCGATCTGTTCAATATCATTTGGCATGGTAGTCCTCCAGTTCGACATCGAAGGGGCCATCTTCGTCCCACTTAAAGGTTAGCCGCCAGTTCCGACTGACGCGCAGTGAGTACGTGCCCTTACGGTCGCCCTCCAACTCATGCCACCCAAAGCCGGGCAGGTTCAGCTCCAATGGCGACGTCGCAACATTCAAGGCGGCGAGCAAACGCCTAACCTTGCCTACCCATTCGGGTCGAATCTTGCTCGTATCGCCACGTTGCCAGAATTGTTTCAGGCCTTTGTGCCGAATTCGCCTTGGATCGATCATGAAAATCCAATGCCACCGACATCTGCGTCCGTCAAGCGTCACGTTACGCATTACATCCTAGCGAATCGTCACAGTCTGTGCAAGGACTTCCATTGGATATCCAAGGGAATGCCACTGAATATCCAATGGATCTAGTTAGAACTCTCGATGGCAAAACAGCAAATATCCGTTAGTCTGCCAGCCCAAGCAGTTGAAATGCTTGAAAGACTTGTTCCCTGCGGATTGTTTGGCGACAACAGAGGACAAGTCGCTGCCGATCTGATCCTTACGGTGCTTAAAGACATGAGCCGATCCGGCGATTTTGACCGCCACGCTGGCGAAAAGGCGCCCTAGGCACAGCCGATGTCGAGGCCTACGTCTGACGTCGCACTCTTCCCTTTTCCCGACGACCGGCAGAAGAAGGCGCCCGTGACCCGTTTCGCCTTCTTCCGCGACAATGCCCCCTTCCTGACGGTCGGTCTCCTGATGACCTTCTCGTCGAGCTTCGGGCAGACCTATTTCATCTCGGTCTTCGCGGGCGCGATCCGGGGCGAATACGGACTGTCGCATGGCAGCTGGGGCGCGATCTACGCCGCCGGAACCATGGTCTCGGCCGCCGTGATGCTCTGGAGCGGCGCGCTCACCGACGTGTTCCGCGTCCGCGCCCTCGCCATGGTGGTGCTGACCGGGCTGTCGCTCGCCTGCCTGTCGATGGCGGCGCTGCGCACGGTCTGGCTCCTGCCGGTGGTGATCTTCGCGCTGCGCCTCTTCGGCCAGGGCATGTCGAGCCATGTCGCCACCGTCGCCATGGCGCGCTGGTTCGTCGCCACGCGGGGCAGGGCGTTGGCGGTGGCGAGCCTCGGCTTCGCGATCGGCGAGGGAACGTTGCCCATCATTTTCGTCGCCCTGATGGGCTCGATCCACTGGCGCCTGCTCTGGGTCGGCGCCGCAATCGTGCCGCTGATCCTCCTCCCCATCGTCGTCCGGCTCCTCCGGAACGAGCGCACGCCGCAATCGGCGGCCGAGGCCTCCTCCTCGCTGGGCATGCTCGGCCGCCACTGGACGCGGCGCGAAACCATCGGCCACTGGCTGTTCTGGGCCAGCGTTCCGATGATGCTCGGACCCGGCGCCTTCGGCACCGCGTTCTTCTTCCACCAGGTCCATATCGCCGAGATGAAGGGCTGGGATCATCTGGAGCTGGTCTCGGTCTTCCCGCTCTTCCCGCTCGCCGCCACCCTTTCGATGGTGGCCAGCGGCTGGCTCATCGACCGCTTCGGAACCACCTGGCTGATGCCCGCCTCGCAACTCCCAGTCGCCTTCGCCTTCTTCCTGTTCCCGCAGGCCGAAACGCTGCCGATGGCCGGGCTCTGCGTGATGCTGATGGCGCTGACCTTCGGCACCAACGCGACGCTCCCGGGCGCGTTCTGGGCCGAGTATTTCGGCACAAGGCATCTCGGCGGGATCAAGGCGGTGGCGACCTCGGTGATGGTGCTCGGCTCGGCTCTGGGGCCGGGCGTCACCGGCATCCTGATCGACGCGGGCCTGCCCTTCACCGATCAGATGCCCTGGATCGGACTGTGGTTCCTCTCGGCGATCACGCTGGTTCTGGTCGCGCTCACCCGGGCCCGGCGGCTATTGCCGGCGGCGCAGGTAGACGTAATAGGCGCCTGACCCGCCATGCCGGCGATGCGCCGGCTCGACCTGCAACACGACCTGAACGAGCGGCGGAATCTGCAGCCAGTGCGGCACCTGCCGGCGCAAAATGCCGCGCTGTTCCGGCACCGGCCCGTCGCCGTCCTCGCGCCCCTTGCCGGTGATCACCAGGACCAGCCGCAACCCGTCGCCTGCCGCGCGCAGGACGAAGGCGACAAGCGCAGCATGCGCCGCCGCCACGGTCATGCCGTGCAGGTCGATCCGCGCCTCGGGCACCAGCTTGCCGCGCTTCAACCGTCCGAAGGCGCGGGCATCCATCCTCGGTGCCGGGCTCGCGCCGGTCAACGCGCGTTCCGAGCCGGTCGAGCGCGCCTTCTCGCCGATCCGGAATTCGGGGAGCGGTTCCTGCGCTTCCGGCGCGGGCAGGGCGGGTTTCGCGGGCGGGAGAAGCCGCGCAGGCCCCTTCGGCGTGGCGGTTCTCGGCATGGGCGTCGCCCCCGCCACCACCTTCGACCAAAGCGCACGGTCCTCGGCGCTCAGCCGCCCCCGTCCCTTCCTCGCCATCGCCGGTCAGCCGCCCGGCACGAGTTCGAGCGCGCGCCGGATCGGCAGAAGCACCACCATGCGGCCCGGATCCTTGATCCGCCCCGCCGCCTTGCCCGCCACCTTGCCGGTGCCGACGAAGATGTCGGCCCGCTGCGCACCCTTGATCGCCGAGCCGGTATCCTGCGCGATCATCAACCGCTGGAGCGGTTCCTTGCCGCCCTTCTCGATCCAGACCGGCGCTCCGAGCGGCACGAAATCCGGATCGACCGCGATCGACCGCATCGCGGTGACTGAGCGGTTCATGGCGCCCAGTGGCCCGGCATCGGCGGGCACTTCCGAAACCTCGCGGAAGAAGATGTAGGAGGGGTTGTGCCGCAAGAGCTCCTGCCCCTCTGCCGGATGCGCCCGCACCCAGTTCCGGATCGTCCCGGCCGAGACCTGGTGCTGCTCGTAGAGCCCCCGCCGCACCAGCTCCATCCCGACCGAGCGGTAATCATGCCCGTTCCGCCCGCCATAGCCCACCCGGACCGCGCCGCCCTCGGCCAGCCGGATCCGTCCCGAACCCTGGATCTGCAGGAAGAACGCATCCACCGGATCGTCGAGCCAGACGATTTCCAGCCCGCGCCCGTCCAGAAGCCCCTGCTCCTCGATCTCGGCCCGGCTGTACCAGACCTGCCCCGGCTCCACCTCGGGCGGCACCCGGAAGATCGGATAGCGGTACTTGTCGCTCGGTTTCCGCGAACCCGTGAGCTCGGGCTCGAAATAGCCGGTGAAAAGCGCCGGCGTGCCGTCCTCGATCAGCACCGGCCGGAAGAACAACTCGAAGAAGGCGCGGGCATCCGTCTGGTCGCCCGCCACCGCGCAGAGCGTCGCCCATTCCCGATCGGTCAGGTCGGTGCAGGTTTCGCGGAAAACCGCAAGCGCGGCGGCGTGATCGTCCGCCGCCCAGCCTTCGAGCGCATCCCAGCGGATCAGCCGGTAAGTCGCGGATGCGGCCATGTCAGCGGCCAGGATCGTGAGGCCGAGAACCAGCCCCGAGAGCGCCCGCATCACTCCTCGGTCGCGACAAGGACCCAGTTGGGATCGTTCGATCCCATGACCCGGCTGAAGGTCCAGACATCGCGCTGCCGTTTGATGTCGTTGGCATTGCCCTCGATCACCTGACCCTCGGCGTTCTTCACCACCGAAGTCAGCTCGCCGCCGAAACGCACGGTCACGTCGCCTTCGCGGCTGGTGCGGTCGAAGGTCGCGTTCACCAGCGTCACCTCGCGGACCCCGACGAAATTCGCCTCGATCCGCAGCCCCTCGGCCTTGCGCTGCGCGATCACCTCGTCGAAGGCCTCGGCCACCTCGGCGGAAAGGATCCCGCGCACCTCCTCGATATTGCCGCGTTCGAAGGCCATCAGGATCATCTCGTAGGCCTGGCGCGCACCGGTCAGGAATTCCGACACCTGGAAGCCGGGCTCCGCCATCTTCATGGCGGCCAGTGCCTTGGCCGCCTCCGACCCATCCGGGACATGGTCGGTGATGTCGCGATCGGGCCCGCCCTCGATCACGTCGAACTCGGTCCGCCCCCGGCGGCGCGAATCGGCGCCCCCTGGCAGCGGCGCGGGCGGTTTCTCGAATCCGTCACGCGTTCCGAGAACGTTCCTGAGCCGGAAGATCAGGAACACGGCGATACCGGCGAGGACCAGGAGTTGGATAATGGCGCTTTCCATTCTTGTCTCGTTTGAGGGAAGTCCCGGGTTGGTATCGGGCACGGTCCGTCCTTATGTAGGTGACGGTACCGGGTGAGTCTACCACAGCCCGGTGAGAGTTGGGGGTCGTATGTGGCTATTCGCACTGTTCCTCGCGGTTCCGTTGATCGAAATCGCGCTCTTCATCCAGATCGGCGGGCTGATCGGGCTCTGGCCGACGCTCGCCATCGTCATCCTGACGGCGGTGCTCGGCACCTCGCTGGTCCGGAGCCAGGGCGCGCGGGCGATGCTCCAGCTCCGCCGCTCCTTCGATGAGCTGCGCGACCCGAGCGAGCCCCTGGCCAACGGCGCGATGATCCTGTTCTCCGGCGCGCTCCTGCTGACGCCCGGCTTCTTCACCGATGCCTGCGGCCTTCTCCTCCTGATCCCGGCCGTCCGGACCGCGATCTACTGGCATCTGCGCGCCCGGGTGCAGGTCCAGTCGTTCCGCTATGGCGGCCCGACCGGCCAGGACCGCGCGCCCGGCCCCGAGGGCGAGGTGATCGAAGGCGATTACGAGGAGATTTCCGCGCCCAGGCCGACGCACCGGCCGCCGGGCTGGACCAAGCATTGAGATTGAGAGCCCGCGCCGCCTCTGATAGAGACCCGCCTGACCACGAATTCAGGGAGGGCCCGATGGCCGAAACCGATAACGGCGCCCCGGAAGGCGCGAACGGAAACGGTGCGGCGGCACCCGAAACGGCGAAACCGCCGTTCAAGGTGCAGATCCTCGCCCAGTATGTCCGCGACCTGTCCTTCGAGAACATCATCGCCCAGAAGGGAATCCAGGGCGATCTCCAGAACGAGGCGCAGCTCCAGGTGGGCGTCGAACCCCGCAAGCGCAGCGAGAACCATTACGAGGTCATCACCAAGTACAACCTCGTTGCCAGGAACAAGACCGACGGACAGACCCTGTTCCTCCTGGAACTGGAACATGCCGGCCTGTTCCTCATCGAGGGGCTCGAGGGCGAACAGCTCGCCGGGTTCCTCAATATCGAATGCCCCCGCCTGACCTACCCCTTCGCGCGCCGGATCATTTCCGACGTCACCCGCGACGGCGGCGTCCAGCAGATGAATCTCGAGTTGATCGACTTCGTCGCCCTGTTCCGTCAGCGGATCATGGCGCAGAAGGCCGCGGCCGAAACGCAGGCCAGCTGACGCGGCGCCAAGGGTCCGGCCTCGCGGACGGATCGGCCTTCTTTGGGTCCGGAAATCCCGGGGTTTGGGGCAGAGCCCCAATCCGCCCGCAGGGCCGCGGCAGCGGCCCTGCGGGCCAGAAGGAATGCGCGCGGAGCGCGCTCCGCTGGATCGACCGCATCTAGGCCGTCCAGAGCGCCTTTTCACCCAGTTTCGCGATGAAGGCCGCATGGGCCGCCGCTTCCGCCTCGGTGATCCGGGGCGCGAGCGGCTCCGGCCGGGGTTGCGGCCGCCAGTCGCCCGCATCGGCCGTGTCGCTTTGGCCGCCGGTCTGGATCAGGCCGAAATCCGGCTGCCGCCCGCCGATCAGCTCCAGATAGACCTCGGCCAGGATCTCGCTGTCGAGCAGCGCGCCGTGCAGCGTCCGCGCCGAGTTGTCGATCCCGAAACGCCGGCAAAGCGCATCGAGCGAGGCCGGCGCGCCGGGAAACTTCTTCCGCGCGATCGCCAGGGTATCCACCGCCCGGCTCGCGGGGATCTGCGGCAGGCCCAGCCATTTCAGCTCGGCATTCAGGAACCGCATGTCGAAAGCGGCATTGTGGATGATCAGCGGCGAATCCCCGATGAAATCGAGGAATTTCTGGCCCACCTCGCGGAACACCGGCTTGTCGCGCAGGAAGGCATCGTCGAGCCCGTGCACCGCCTTGGCGTCGTCGGGCATCGCGCGTTCCGGGTTGATATAGACGTGAAACTCCCGCTCGGTGCGGATATGGCCGATCAGCTCGATGGCGCCGATCTCGACGATCCGGTCGCCGGCTTCCGGATCGAATCCGGTGGTCTCCGTGTCGAGCACGATCTCACGCATTCAGACTGCCCCTGATGTTCCTCAGCACATCCTGAACTGCCGCGCGCGCGGCTTCAAGGCTCCGGGTCTCGATCACGTAATCGGCCCGCGCGCGTTTCTCCGCATCGGGCATCTGCCGCGCGAGGATCGCGTCGAGATGTGCCTCGGACATCCCGGGCCGCGCGAGCACCCGGGCGCGCTGGATCTCCTCGGGCACCGAGACCACCACCACCGCGTCGCAGCCCGTTTCGGCGCCGGTCTCGTAAAGAAGCGGGATGTCGAGGAGAACGACAGGCATCCTCTCCGCCGCAAGGAACCGGGCACGATCCTCGGCGACGAGCGGATGAATCGCCGCCTCCAGCCGGGCGAGGCGGCCGTGCCCGTTGGCGAGCCAGTTCTTCAGCGCCGCACGGTCGACCGATCCGATCCGGACGCATTCCGGGCAGAGCGCCGCCACCTCCGGAACCGCCGCACCGCCCGGCCCGTAGAGCCGGTGCACGGTGGCATCGGCATCCCAGACCGGCACGCCCTCCGCCGCGAACATCTCCGCGGTGGTGGATTTTCCCATGCCGATGGAGCCGGTAAGGCCGAGGCGGAAGGGCAGGGTCATGCAGCCGCCAGAGCTGCGCGCGTGGTCTCGTCGATCATCGGCCGCTCGCCGAACCAGCGTTCGAACCCCGGCGCGGCCTGGTGGATCAGCATGCCGAGCCCGTCGACTGTCGGGCAGCCCAGATCACGGGCGCTTTGCAGGAGCGTAGTGTCTACCGGATCGGAAACCAGGTCGCAGACCACCATATCTGGTGAGATTGCATCGAGCGGCACCCGGAAGGCCTGCTTCCCCGCCGCGCCCAGAAGCGTTGCGTTCACCAGGGTTCCGGCGCCCTCTATGGCGGTTCCGGCCTGCACCCAGTCATAGACCGCGATCCGCGTGCCGAACTCGCTCATCAAGGCGTCGCTCCGGGCACGGGTCCGGTTGGCGATGCGGATCTCTTTCGCGCCGGCACCGATCAGGGCGGTCACTACCGCCCGCGCCGCGCCGCCGGCGCCGAGAAGCGTGACCGGTGCGGCATCCGCCCGCCAACCGGGAATCCCGTTCCGCAGGTTCTCGATGAAGCCGGCACCGTCGGTATTGTCCGCATGGATCCGCCCATCGCGCTGGAAGATCAGCATGGTCGCCGCACCGATCAGGGAAGCACGATCCGAGACGTGATCCGCCAAGCCCAGAACCGCCTCGCGATGCGGCGCGGTGACGTGGACGCCGAGAAACCCGAGCCGGGGCAGCACGCGCAGCGCCTCGGCGAGATCGCCATGGGCCACCTCCATGGGCACGTAGTGACCCGGCAGGATCTGCCGGCGCAGCCAATACGCGAAAAGCCGCGGCAGTTTCGACCCGCCGACCGGAGACCCGATCACGCCGGCGAGCGGAATCCGTCTGTCGCTCATGTCTCGAGCACCCCCCTCGTGACCAGATACGACAGAAGCTCGACGAGCGGGAGCCCCAGCACCACATGATAACTGCCCTCGATGCGCGAAAACAGGCGCACGCCCTCGGCCTCGACCTGGTAGCCGCCGACGGAATGCCGGATCTCGCCCCAGTTCCGGGCAACGTAGCCGCCCACGAAACCCGGAGAGAGCGGATGCATGGTGAGCCGCGCGGTGCCGACATGACGCCAGACCGGGCGGGACCCCTGGAAGATCACCGCGGCGGAATGAAGCTTGTGGATGCGGCCGGAAAGGCGGGCAAGCTGGTCGCGCAGCTCCTCTTCCGTCCGCGGTTTGCCGAGAACCTCCCCGTCGATGTCGAGCACCTGGTCGGCACCGATCACCAGCGCGCCCGGATGCGCGGCACCGACCCTGGCAGCCTTCATCTCGGCCAATGCATCCGCCTGGTCGCGGGGCGGGACGCCTTCAGCGGCGAAACTCTCGCGAAGCGTCTCCTCATCGACACGCGGCGCGATGCAGGACACCGGCAACCCGGCCGTTTCAAGGAGCGTGCGGCGGATCTGGGAGCCCGAGGCGAGGATGACCGGAGGCGTCATTGGGGACAGGCCTGTGGATAAACCCGGTGCAGGGCGGGGGAGGCGGTGGGGACCTGCCGGCCAAATTCGGCGCGGCTGCGAAACACTGCCGGTTCCCGGTCGCGCCGGGGCAAGTTCTCCCCTGTGGGAAAGAGCTTTCCCCTGGACCGGACCTTTGGGGGCATCTTCCGGAAGACGGTTGAAACTGTCTCTCCTGTCTCAAGAATATTGTTTAGAAACAATTGATTGAACAGTTTCTCCACGCCTCGTCCCATACCGCTTCCGCGTCCCTCTCTGTGTAGAACTCTGTTGATGGATGAACAATCCACACTCTCCCCAGCCCCTACTTCCTAATCAATCCTTCTTTTTAATCATTAATTTTATTAAGTGGGTCGGTGAGATGATCGACTTCCTGTCAGCCCTCTATCCCTGGACCAAGGCCCTGCATGTGATCTCGGTGATCGCCTGGATGGCGGGCCTGTTCTATCTGCCCCGGCTTTTTGTCTACCACGCCGAACAGGTGACGCCGGGGAGCCCGACCGACGAGATGTTCCAAACCATGGAGCGGCGGCTGATCCGGGCGATCATGAACCCCGCGATGGTCGCGACCTGGGTCTTCGGCTTGGCGCTGGTGTTCACGCCGGGGATCGTCGACTGGGGTGCGGTCTGGCCCTGGACCAAGGCGGCGGGCGTTCTGGGCATGACCTGGTTCCACCACTGGTGCTCGCGGCGGCGGAAGGACATCGTCAAGGGCCTGCCGCACCGGTCGGGGCACGAATACCGGATCATGAACGAGGTACCGACGCTTTTGATGGTACTGATTGTCGTCTCGGTGATCGTCCGGTTCTGAATTTGTTGACTCCGGATTTGTTGACTCGGGGCCCGTCTGCGCCTAGACAGCGCCTCGCGGCCGTCCGGCCGTGTGTTTTCCAATTCAGATATGACCGTGCGGCCTCCCGGGGCCCGGTCCCAGGACATCCCCCATGCCCCTTGACCGCCTGAATCTGTCCGAACTCAAGGCTCAGAGCCCGAAAGACCTCCTCGCCATGGCCGAGGAGCTCGAGATCGAGAACGCCTCGACCATGCGCAAGGGCGACATGATGTTCTCGATCCTGAAGGAGCGGGCCGAGGAAGACTGGGTCATCGGTGGCGACGGTGTGCTCGAGGTGCTGCAGGACGGCTTCGGCTTCCTGCGCTCGCCCGAGGCGAACTACCTGCCGGGCCCGGACGATATCTACGTCTCGCCGGACATGATCCGGCAGCATTCGCTTCGGACCGGGGACACGGTCGAGGGCGTCATTCGCGAACCGAACGACAGCGAACGGTACTTCGCGCTGACCAAGGTCGAGAGGATCAACTTCGAGGATCCCGAGCGGGCCCGCCACAAGGTCAGCTTCGACAACCTCACGCCGCTCTACCCGGACCAGCGGCTGAAGATGGAAATCGAGGATCCGACCATCAAGGATCGCTCGGCCCGGATCATCGACCTGGTGGCGCCGATCGGCAAGGGCCAGCGCTGCCTGATTGTGGCACCGCCGCGCACCGGCAAGACGGTGCTCCTGCAGAACATCGCGCATTCGATCGAGGTCAACCACCCGGAATGCTATCTGATCGTGCTCCTGATCGACGAGCGGCCGGAAGAAGTGACCGACATGCAGCGTTCGGTGAAGGGCGAGGTCGTGTCTTCAACCTTCGACGAACCGGCGACCCGGCACGTGGCGGTTTCCGAGATGGTGATCGAGAAGGCCAAGCGCCTGGTCGAGCATAAACGCGACGTAGTGATCCTTCTCGACTCGATCACAAGACTTGGTCGTGCCTTCAACACCGTGGTGCCGAGCTCGGGCAAGGTCCTTACAGGTGGTGTCGATGCGAACGCGCTGCAGCGGCCGAAACGCTTCTTCGGCGCCGCGCGGAACATTGAGGAGGGCGGCTCGCTCACCATCATCGCCACCGCGCTGATCGACACCGGCAGCCGGATGGACGAGGTGATCTTCGAGGAATTCAAGGGCACCGGTAACTCGGAAATCGTGCTCGACCGCAAGGTTGCCGACAAGCGCGTGTTCCCGGCGATGGACATCCTCAAGTCCGGCACGCGGAAGGAAGACCTGCTGGTCGACAAGGGCGATCTGCAGAAGACCTTCGTGCTGCGCCGGATCCTGAACCCGATGGGCACCACGGATGCGATCGAATTCCTGATCTCCAAGCTGAAGCAGACCAAGTCGAATTCCGATTTCTTCGATTCGATGAACACCTGACCGGGTGTTCTGACAGGATGGATTGAGGCAATGGACACGATCTTTGCCCTGGCAAGCGCCCGCGGCAAGGCGGGCGTTTCCGTTTTCAGGGTGTCGGGCCCGGCGGCTTTTGCGACGGTGCGGGCGCTGACCGGTCAGGACGTGCCGGCGCGGCGCCCGGTGCTGCGGCAGGTGTCGGACCTGCAGGGGCGGCCCATCGACACCGGGCTGGTGCTCGGTTTTCCTGGCCCTCAGAGCTTTACCGGCGAGGATGTGGTTGAACTCCAGATGCACGGCTCGCCGGCGGTGACGGCGGCCATGCTTGCGACATTGGGGCAGGTGGAGGGGCTGCGGCTTGCCGAGCCCGGCGAGTTCACCCGGCGGGCGCTGGAAAACGGGCGGCTCGACCTGACCCAGGTCGAAGGGCTCGCCGATCTGATCGAGGCGGAGACCGAGCTCCAGCGCAAGATGGCGCTGAACGTTGCCGAGGGCGCGCTCCGGCGCCGGACCGAGGAATGGCGCGCGGCACTGGTGCGGTCGGCGGCGTTGCTCGCGGTGGTGATCGACTTCGCCGACGAGGAGGTGCCCGAGGACGTGACGGCCGAGGTTCTTGGCCTTGTCGACCGGGTCGCGGCAGATCTCGGCCGCGAGGTGGAGGGCGCGCGGGTGGCCGAACGGGTGCGCGAGGGGTTCGAGGTGGCCATCGTCGGGCGCCCGAACACTGGCAAGTCGACGCTGCTCAACTGGTTGGCCGGGCGCGAGGCGGCGATCACCTCGGACGTGGCCGGTACGACCCGCGATGTGATCGAGGTGCGGATGGATCTCGACGGGCTGCCGGTGACGCTGCTCGATACGGCGGGGCTGCGCGAGACCGAAGACCATGTGGAGCGGATCGGGGTCGACCGGGCGCGGGAACGGGCGGAGCGCGCCGATCTGCGGGTGTTCCTGGTGGAGGAGGGCGAGGCGCCGGCGATGGCGCCGGGCCCGCAAGATCTTGTGGTCGTCAGCAAGGGTGACCTCTATGGGGGCGATCACATGGCGGTGTCCGGCAAGACCGGCGCCGGGGTCGAGGCCCTGACCCGCGCGATCACCACGCGGCTCTCCGACCGTCTCGCCGTCTCGGCCACCGCCATGCGCGCCCGGCAGAGGCAGTCGATTTCTCAGGCGCTACTCGCTATAGAGGCCGCGCGCGCGGAGATCGCCGAGGGTGAGTCGCGTGTCGAGTTTGCCAGCGAGCATCTGCACGGCGCGATCCGGGCGCTTGATATTCTCGTCGGCCGGGTCGATGTGGAGCAGATCCTCGACGAGATCTTCGCGAGTTTTTGCCTCGGCAAGTGAGGGAGTGTTTCACGTGAAACAGTTCGACGTTCTGGTGATCGGGGGCGGGCATGCCGGCGCAGAGGCCGCGCATGCAGCCGCGCGCATGGGCGCCGAGACCGGCCTGGTCACGCTGAGCCGCGACGGGATCGGCGTGATGTCCTGCAACCCGGCCATCGGCGGCTTGGGCAAGGGCCATCTCGTCCGCGAGATCGACGCGCTCGATGGGGTGATGGGCCGAGTGGCCGATGTCGCCGGGATCCAGTTCCGCCTGCTGAACCGCCGCAAGGGCCCCGCTGTGCAGGGCCCTCGCGCGCAGTCGGACCGTGCGATATATCGGCGGACCATGCTGGCCGAAACGGAAGCGCGCCCCGGGCTCACCGTCATCGAGGGCGAGGCGGCGGATTTCGTCATGGAAAACGGCGCGGTGCGCGGCGTGATCTTGGCCGACGGCACCGTGCTGATCGCCCGCGCGGTCGTGCTCACCACCGGGACCTTTCTCCGCGGCCTCATCCATATCGGCGAGAAGCGCGTCCCCGGCGGCCGGATCGGCGAACGCCCCTCGGTGCGTCTTGCCGAACGAATCGACGGTTTCGGCCTGCCGCTCGGCCGGCTGAAAACCGGCACGCCTCCGCGCCTCGACGGCAAGACCATCGACTGGGCGGCCCTCGAATCGCAGCCGGGGGACGAGGAACCAGAGATGTTCTCCTTTCTCTCGGTCCGGCCCACCGCACGCCAGATCGCCTGCGGCATCACCCATACCAACGCACGCACGCACGAGATCATCCGCGAGAACCTCGCGCGCTCGGCCATGTATGGCGGCCACATCGACGGGATCGGCCCGCGCTACTGCCCTTCGATCGAGGACAAGGTGGTGCGCTTCGCCGAGAAGGCATCGCACCAGATCTTCCTCGAACCAGAGGGGCTCGACACTGACACGGTCTACCCGAACGGCATCTCCACCTCGCTGCCCGAGGATGTCCAGGAGGCCTATGTGCATTCCATCGCCGGCCTCGAGAACGCCGCGGTCCTGCAACCCGGCTACGCCATCGAATACGACTATGTCGACCCACGCGCCCTGACTGATACGCTGGCGGTTCGCGATGTGCCGGACGTCTATCTTGCGGGTCAGATCAACGGAACCACAGGATATGAGGAGGCCGCGGCCCAAGGCATGGTCGCCGGCCTGAACGCGGCTGCTTCTGCACAGGGCAGGGAGCCAGTGCGGTTCAGCCGCCGAAGCTCCTATATCGGCGTGATGATCGACGATCTGGTGACCCGCGGCGTCACCGAACCCTACCGCATGTTCACCTCCCGCGCCGAGTTCCGCCTCTCGCTCCGCGCCGACAATGCCGACCAGCGTCTGACGCCTTTCGGCCTGGAGATCGGCTGCATCGGCGCCGACCGTGCCGCCCGCTTCGGCGTGAAGATGGAGGCGCTCGCCGCCGGCCGTGCCGCCGTCGAAACCCGGAGCTGGACCCCGTCCGAGATCGCTGCCCAGGGTGTCGCCATCGCCGCCGATGGCGGCCGCCGCGACGGCTATGCGCTCCTCGCTTTCGCCGATGTGGATTTCCCGACGTTGATCGCCCTCGACCCGGCCTTGGCCGAAATCCCCGAAGCGGTCCGGGTCCAGCTCAAGCGCGACGCACTCTACGCCCATTACATCGCTCGCCAGGAACGCGACGTCGCGGCAATGGCGCGCGACGAGGCGCAGGAAATCCCCAAGGGCTTCGACTACGGCGCGGTGACCGGCCTCTCGCACGAGGTCCGTACCAAGCTCACCGCGGCGCAGCCGCGCACGCTCGCCCAAGCCGCGCGCATCGAGGGCGTCACCCCGGCCGCACTGACAGTGATCCTCGCCCGTCTCCGCAAGGAGCGCCGGACCGCATGACCAGCGCCTTCCCGGCGCTCGATGTTTCACGTGAAACACAAGCGCGGCTCCAGACCTATGCCGGGCTTCTCGAAAAGTGGAACCCGCGCATCAACCTCGTGTCGCGCAACACACTCGGCGCCCTCTGGACCCGGCATTTCCTCGATTCCGCCCAGCTCCTCGATCTCGCTCCGGAAACCGCCCGCCTCTGGTGCGATCTCGGCTCTGGTGGCGGCTTTCCCGGCCTCGTCCTCGCGATTCTCGCCCCCGAACGCCGGCCCGGTCACCACTTCACCCTGATCGAATCCGACCAGCGCAAGGCGGCCTTCCTCCGCACCGTCCTCCGCGAAACCGGGGCAGGGGCGACGATTCTCGACAGCCGCATCGAGGACGCCCCGCCACAGGCGGCCGACATCGTCTCCGCCCGCGCCCTCGCGCCGCTCCCCGAACTTCTCGGTCTCGCGGCTCGCCATCTGGCGCCCAACGGCACCGGAATCTTCCCGAAAGGCGCCCGCCACGAGGACGAGCTCCGGGAATCTCTTGAACTCTGGCAGTTCCGCTGCGAGAAACTTCCCAGCCAGACGGATCCGGACGCCGTCATTCTCAGGATCTCGGAGCTTTCCCGTGCATGACCCGACCCGGCCCCGGGGCCCGCGTATCATCGCCATTGCGAACCAGAAGGGCGGCGTTGGCAAGACGACCACCGCGATCAATCTCGGCGCCGCGCTGGCCGAGGTCGGCGCCCGCATCCTGCTGATCGATCTCGATCCCCAGGGCAACGCCTCCACCGGTCTCGGCCTCCCGCCTTCGGCGCGGCGCTACACCACCTATGACCTGATCCTCGACGAGGCGAGCCTCGACGAGGTCATCCACGAGACCCAGACGCCGAATCTCTGGATCGCCCCCTCGACCACCGATCTCAGCTCCGCCGATATCGAGCTCGTCGCCAACGAAAAGCGCAGCTTCCTGCTCTATGATGCGCTGCGGCAGCCCGAGATGGACAAGTTCGGTTTCGATTTCATCCTGATCGACTGCCCGCCCTCGCTCAGCCTCTTGACGGTCAATGCGATGGTTGCGGCGCATTCGATTCTGGTCCCGCTGCAAAGCGAGTTCTTCGCGCTCGAGGGCTTGTCGCAGCTGATGCTGACCGTCCGCGAGGTCCGGCAATCGGCCAACCCCAAGCTCCGCATCGAGGGCGTCGTGCTGACCATGTTCGACGGCCGCAACAACCTGAGCCACATGGTCGCCAAGGATGCGCGCGAAACGCTCGGTGAAATGGTTTTCGACACGATCGTCCCGCGCAATGTCCGCGTCAGCGAGGCGCCATCCTTCGCGATGTCGGTCCTCGAATACGATACCCAGTCGAAGGGCAGCGAGGCCTATCGCGGGTTGGCGCAAGAACTGGTAGAACGTCATAAGCTCGCTACCACATAGGGGATAATCATGGCGGATGGCAGAAAGGAACGGCGGGGACTCGGGCGCGGGCTCTCCGCGCTGATGGCCGATGTGGCCACGCCGGTGCATGACACGGGCGAGGGCGGCACACCCGCCCGCAAGGCCGAACAGGTCATCCCCATCGACCGGATCCGCCCCAACCCCGACCAGCCCCGCCGGGTCTTTCAGCGCGAGGCGCTCGACGAGCTCGCGGCCTCGATCCGCGAAAAGGGTGTGATCCAGCCGCTGATCCTCCGCGTCGATCCCGCCGATCCGCAGGCCTACCAGATCGTCGCCGGCGAGCGCCGCTGGCGCGCCTCGCAGATCGCCCGGCTGCACGAAGTGCCCGCCATCGTCCGCGAATTCGACGATCTCGAAGTACTCGAGATCGCGATCATCGAGAACATCCAGCGCGCCGATCTGAACGCCATCGAGGAAGCCGCCGGTTACCGCCAACTGATGGACCGTTTCGGCCACACGCAGGAGAAACTCGCCGAGGCGCTCGGCAAGAGCCGCAGCCACATTGCCAACACGATGCGCCTGCTGGGCCTGCCTGACGCGGTCCAGGCGATGGTGTCCGAGGGTCAGCTTTCCGCAGGCCATGCCCGCGCGCTGGTGACCGCCGAAGACCCGCTCGCGCTGGCCCGCGAGGTGGTCAAGGGCGGTCTCTCCGTGCGCCAGACCGAGAAGCTCGCCAAGAAAGCCGCCGGCGCCGGGGGCAACTCCCGCCCCGCCGGCGCCCCCACGAAAGACGCCGACACAAGGGCCCTCGAAGACGATCTCAAGGCCGCGCTCTCCATGTGGGTCAGCATCGACCATGGCGCGGCCGGTGAGGGCGGCACCGTCACCCTACGCTACGCTTCGCTCGACCAGCTCGACGAAATCTGCCGCCGCCTGACCCTGGCCGAGCCGGTCTACGACTAGGGGCAGGGCACCCGGCCTCGGTTTCGCAAAGCCGCTGCCCCTTCTTTGGGTCAAGAAAATCCCGGGGTTTGGGACAGAGCCCCAAATGAGCCCATGCGGCAAGCCGGGTCTACGCCAGAATCGCCCGCAGCACCGCGTTCAGAACCGGACGTCCCAGCTCCGTCGCCGCCAACCGGCCGTCGCGCTGCTCAAGGTGGCCGCTTTCTACCAACTCATTGATATTGCTCAATATCTCTTCGTTCGGTGCCAATCCCGCCAGCCGCGACAGCGAAACCCCGTCCCGTACCCGCAGCCCCATCATCAGGAATTCGTCCAGCACCGCCTCGCCGGGCACCGTTTCGACAGGAAACGACCCGCCCGCGCCCCGCTCGACCGCGTCCAGCCACGCCCCCGGCGCCCGAGGCGTCTCGGTCGCCATCCGCACTCCGTCCAGTGTCAGCCGCCCATGCGCCCCGGGCCCGATCCCGGCATAATCCCCGCTCTCCCAGTAGATCAGGTTGTGCCGCGCTTCCGCCCCCGGCCGCGCATGGTTGGAAATCTCGTAGGCCGGCAGCCCCGCCGCCGCCGTCATCTCCTGCGTCGCCGCGTAGAGATCCGCCGCCCGGTCTTCATCCGGCAGCCCCGGCAACCGCCCGCGCCGGAACCGGTCGCCGAACGCCGTCCCGTCCTCGATCGTCAGCTGGTAGAGCGACAGGTGATCCGCCGCCAGTTCCAGCGCCCGGCCCAGTTCCGCCTCCCAATCCGCCAGGCCCTGGTCCTGCCGCGCATAGATCAGGTCGAAACTCACCCGCCCGAACGCCGCCCGCGCCACATCGAACGCCGCAAGGGCCTCCGCCGCCGAATGCAGCCGCCCCAGCCGCTTCAGATCCGCATCGTTCAACGCCTGGATCCCCATCGACACCCGGTTCACCCCGGCCGATGCGTAGCCCCGGAACCGCTCCGCCTCGACCGATGTCGGGTTCGCCTCCAGCGTGATCTCCGCCGCCTCGGCGACCGACCACCGCGCGGCGATCCGCTCCAGCACCGAAGCCACCACCCGTGGCGCCATCAGGCTCGGCGTCCCGCCGCCGAAGAACACGGTATCCACCCGCCGCCCCGGCACAAGCGCCGCCACACGGTCGACCTCGGCCAGGTAAGCGCGCGCCCAGCGGTCTTGGTCGATCTCCGCCGCGACATGGCTGTTGAAATCGCAATAGGGGCATTTCGCCGCGCAGAACGGCCAGTGCAGGTAGATGCCGAACCCGGCCTCCTGCCAGAGCTCAGGCAAAGGCCGCCCGGATCAACTTCGCGAAGGCATCCGCCCGATGCGACATCGCGTGCTTCCTGGCCGGGTCCATCTCGCCGAACGTCTCGCTCTCGCCCTTCGGCACGAAGACCGGATCGAAGCCGAACCCGCGGTCGCCCCGCATCGGCCAGGTAATCCGCCCCTCGACCCGGCCCTCCACCACCACGTCCTCGCCATCCGGCCAGGCCAGGCACAGGGTGCAGCAGAACCGCGCCGTCCGGGGCTCCGCGGCGCCGGCCTCCTCCAGCAAACGCCAGACCTTCTTCATCGCCATCGGGAAGTCGCGACCAGACCCTGTTTCGGCCCAATCGGCGGTAAAAACCCCCGGCGCACCGCCCAGGGCATCCACCATCAGCCCGCTGTCGTCCGAGAGCGACGGCAATCCCGAAGCTCCCGCCGCCGCATGCGCCTTGATCCGCGCATTGCCGGCAAATGTGTCCTCGGTCTCCGCCGGCTCGGCCAGCCCCAGTTCCCCGGCCGAAACCACATCGGCCCCGTAAGGCGCAAGCAGCGCCCCGATCTCACGGACCTTGCCGGCGTTGTGCGAAGCGATCACCAGCCGACCGCCCGCAAAGCGCCGGTTCATGCCAGCGCGGCCTTCTGCGCCTCGGCCAAAGCCGTGACGCCCTGTTCGGCCAGGCCCAAAAGCGTGTCCATCTGGTCGCGCGAGAACGTCGCACCCTCCGCCGACATCTGCACCTCGACCAGGCGTCCGCCGCCGGTCATCACGAAATTCCCGTCGACCCCGGCCTCGCTGTCCTCCGGATAATCAAGGTCCAGCACCGGCTGCCCGGCATAGATTCCGCAGGACACCGCCGCCACATGGTCGGTGATCGGGTCCGACAGCACGTCGCCCGCCTTGATCAGCTTGTTCACCGCCAGCCGCAGCGCCACCCAGCCGCCTGTGATCGAGGCACAGCGCGTACCGCCATCGGCCTGGATCACGTCGCAATCCACGGTGATCTGCCGTTCGCCCAGCGCCACCCGGTCGATCCCGGCCCGCAGACTCCGGCCGATCAGCCGCTGGATTTCCTGCGTGCGGCCCGATTGCCCGTTCTTCGCCTCGCGCCGCATCCGCGTATGGGTCGCGCGCGGCAGCATGCCGTATTCCGCGGTCACCCAGCCCAGGCCAGTATTCTTCAGGAATGGCGGCACCCGCTCGTCCACGCTCGCCGTGCACAGCACATGGGTATCGCCGCAACGGATCAGGCAGGACCCTTCGGCATGCCGCGTCACCCCGGTTTCGATTGAAATCGGCCGCATTTCGCTTACCTGACGTCCGGATGGGCGCATGATCCTGTCCTTCCATGGAAATGTGCGCCTGATACAGGGCGGCTTCGCCGGGATGCAAGCCCGATTGACGCACCCCCCGGTCGGCCCTTAATTAGGGCCGCTTGGCCCAGAGGGCGAGGATGTCTGACGGCACCAAACTGATACGCGAGATGAACGACCGCAGCCGCGAGGTGTTCCGGCGCGTGGTCGAGGGCTATCTCACGTCCGGCGAACCGGTGGGCTCGCGCACGCTGACCC
Source organism: Paracoccaceae bacterium (assembly GCA_003605175.1). Taxonomy (GTDB): domain Bacteria; phylum Pseudomonadota; class Alphaproteobacteria; order Rhodobacterales; family Rhodobacteraceae; genus Ovoidimarina. The sequence continues at coordinate 235,925 of QWDA01000004.1, forward strand.
GGAGCATGTCGGAACAGGTCTCGGCCGCGACGATCCGCAACGTGATGCAGGATCTCGAATTCCTTGGCCTGCTCGACAGCCCGCATGTCTCGGCGGGCCGGATCCCGACGCAGCTCGGCCTCCGCATGTTCGTCGACGGCATTCTCGAGGTCGGCGATCTCGACGAGGCCGACCGCCGCAAGCTCGACGCCTCGACCGATTCCGGCGACGGCGATGTGAACGCCCTGCTCGACAGGATAGGCTCGGCGCTTTCGGGTCTCACGCAGGGTGCGAGCCTCGTCCTCGCCCCGAAATACGAGGCGCCGATCCGCCACGTGGAGTTCGTTTCGCTCTCGCACGACCGGGCGCTCGTGGTGCTGGTCTTCGCCGACGGCCATGTCGAGAACCGGGTCTTCGTCCCGCCGCCGGGCCAGACACCCTCGTCTCTCCGGGAGGCGGCGAACTTCATCAACTCGGTGGCCGAGGGCAAGACGCTCGGCGATCTCCGCAGCGTCCTCGGTGCCGAGATCGCCAAGCGCCGGGCCGAGCTCGATTCGCTCGCCCGCGATCTCGTCGAGAACGGGCTGGCGATCTGGGAGAACGAGGGCGCGCGCACCGAGCGGCTGATTGTCCGCGGCCGCGCCAACCTGATCGACGATCACGCCTCCGACGAGGATATCGGCCGCATCCGCACGCTCTTCGACGACCTCGAACGCAAGCGCGATATCGCCGAGTTCCTCGAGCTCGCCGAGGAGGGCGAGGGGGTCCGGATCTTCATCGGATCGGAGAACAAACTCTTTTCACTTTCCGGTTCCTCTCTGGTGGTCTCTCCCTATATGAACGCTGACCGAAAGGTGGTCGGCGCCATCGGCGTGATCGGACCGACCCGGCTGAATTATGGGCGGATCGTGCCGATCGTCGATTATTCGGCGCAACTCGTGGGCAGGCTTTTGACGGATAAAGGGTGATGGACGACATGGCGAAACCGAAGCAGGAAGAGATCGAGGACGAGGCGATGACCGCCGCGGCTGAGGCCGAGGCCGAGGCTGATGTCACGCTCGATGCGCCCCCGTTCGAGGCCGGCCCGGATATCGAGGCGGTGATCGCCGAGCGCGACCAGTACCGCGACCGCTTCATGCGCGCGCTCGCGGACGCCGAGAACTCCCGCAAGCGCAGCGAGCGCGACCGGCGCGAGGCCGAGCAATACGGCGGCTCCAAGCTCGCCCGCGATCTCCTGCCGGTCTATGACGGTCTCGCCCGCGCGCTCGAAGCAGCAACCGACGAGCAGCGCGAGCACGCCAAGGCGCTGCTCGATGGCGTCGAGCTGACGATGCGCGAGCTGCTGAACGTGTTCCGCAAGCACGGGATCGAGCCCATCGCCCCCGAAGTTGGCGACCGCTTCGACCCCCAGGCGCATCAGGCGATGTTCGAGGCCCCGGTGCCCGAGACGAAGGCCGGCGACATCATCCAGGTCATGGCCACCGGCTTCATGCTGCACGACCGCTTGCTGCGCCCCGCCCAGGTCGGCGTCAGTTCCACTCCGGCGTCCTAGAAAGCAGCCCCCGGGTAGCGCCAGCGGCTGCCCGGGGGTTGCGCCGGACAGCCGCGCCTGACCTGAACAATGAGCCCGGGGTCGGAGCCTACAACAACACCCCTGCCGGTCGCAGATCCCCTGCGACCCGCCCGTTCCGGTCGGTCAGCTCCGGCCACATCCGCTTCACCACCGCCGGATGATCCGCCGCCACCGCGCCCAGTTTCACGAGCAACGCCGCGATCGCGCATTCCGAGGCCCGCGTCGCCCCGTCGGCGATCTTCAGGGCCACGCCCAACCGCCGCTCCGGCCAGATCGCGACATAAACCCCCTCGGCACCGGTCTTCACCGCCACCTTGCCATCCATCGCGCGCATCAGCTCGGTATCCGCGCCGCCCTCGCCGGCGATCAGCTCCGGATGGGCCACCATCGCCCGGAACAGCCGCCCCATGGCGCGACCGCGCACGCTCGCCTCGTCCGCCGCCGCGAACCCCGCCATCGCCCGCGCAAGCCCGCTCAGCGTGGTCGCGAAATTCGGTGCCGAACAGCCGTCGATCCCGTAGCCCGGGCTCTCCTCGCCGGTCACCTCCTCGAAGGCCGCCCGCACCGCAAGCTGCACCGAATGCTCCGGCTCGGCATAGTCCGGCCCCGCACCAAGATGCCGCGCCAGCGTCAGGAATCCGGCATGCTTCCCCGAACAGTTGTTGTGCACCCGGCAGACCGGCGCATCGGTCCGGATCACCTCCCGCTGCGTCGCGGTGTCGCGGGGCAGCTCCGGCCCGCAGCGCAGGTTGTCCTCGCCCATACCCAGCCGCGCAAGCCAGGCCGAGACCGGCCCGCTATGGATCGGCGCACCCAGATGCGACGCACAGGCCAGCGCCAGCTCCGCGGCGCTGAGCCCGAACGCATCGGCCGCGCCGGATTCCACCAGGGGCAGCGCCTGGATCATCTTGCAGGACGAACGCGGAAAGATCCCGATCCCTTCCGTGCCCCAGGCCGAAACCACGCCGCTTCCGGCCTCCCAGACCACCGCATGCCCGGTGTGAACCGACTCCACCCGGCCGCCGCGACGGACCTCGACCAGAATTTCCCCTGCGTCCATAAGCACTCACCTGCCAAAGCGAATCGGATTTGCACGGGAAAGGGTTTCACATCCTGATCCCGCCACGCTATATTCGCGCGAAATTAGACAATCGGTCCCGCCGGAACAAGCTGACGACGAAACAGCGACAGGCGGCGATCAGAGGCAAGTGAGCTGGAGGCGGCAGGACGTTAATGACGAAGTTCAGCGTGACGTGCGGTTTGGCGCTAGCGGTATCCGTGGCGTCCGTCCCTTCCTTCGCGCAGGAATCGACGAACCGGGTCGCCGCGAAAACCGATTGGTCGGTCTTCGTGGAACAGGATCCCGTCGAATGCTGGAGCGTATCGGCACCGAAGGAAACCGTGAACACGCGCGATGGCCGCGTGGTGGCGGTGCGCCGCGGTGACATCCTTCTTTTCGTGACCTTCCGTCCCTCTGACGAGGTGCAGGGCGAGATCTCCTTCACCGGCGGCTATCCATTCGCGCAGGGCTCCACGGTGACGCTCGAGGTCGATGGCTCCACGTTCGAACTCTTCACCGATGGCGAATGGGCCTGGCCCGCGACTTCTTCGGACGACGCCAAGATCACCACCTCGATGAAGCGCGGCACCAACGCAACGCTCACGGCGCGGTCGTCGCGGGGCACGGTCACGAAGGATACCTTCTCGCTTCTGGGCTTTACCGCCGCCCTCGAAGAGGCCGAGCGCCGCTGCACCAACTGATACCGCGGGAACACCCTGTTCCCGCGCGCGGTTTTCCGGTATGAGCCCGCGGATCCATTCCCGGAGTCTGTCATGCCGGCCACCGCGCCCATCACCCAGGACGTTCTGACGATCCCCCGGAAAGAACCCGAGGGGCCGGTGAACCTCATCGGCCTCACCCGTCCGCAACTCCGCGACGTGCTGATCGCGGCCGGCACGCCCGAGAAGCAGGCCAACATGCGCGTCGGCCAGATCTGGCAGTGGATCTACCAGAAGGGCGTCCGCGATTTCGACGCGATGACCAACCTCGCCAAGACCTACCGGGCCGAGCTTGCTGCGAATTTCGTGATCGAGATCCCCGAGATCGTCACCCGCCAGCTCTCCGACGATGGAACGCGCAAGTACCTCGTCCGCATCGCCGGCGGCCACGAGGTGGAGACGGTCTACATCCCCGAGGAAGGCCGCGGCACGCTCTGCATTTCCTCCCAGGTCGGCTGCACGCTTACCTGCTCGTTCTGCCACACCGGCACCCAGCGGCTCGTCCGCAACCTGACCTCGGCCGAGATCGTCGGCCAGATCATGCTCGCGCGGGACGATCTCGGCGAATGGCCCGAACCCGGCCGCGCGCCCAAGGACGAGACCCGACTCCTGTCCAACATCGTGCTGATGGGGATGGGCGAGCCGCTCTACAATTTCGAGAACGTCCGCGATGCGATGAAGATCGCCATGGATGGCGAGGGCATCTCGCTCTCCCGCCGCCGCATCACGCTTTCCACCTCGGGCGTGGTGCCCGAGATCGCGCGCACCGCCGAGGAAATCGGCTGCCTCCTCGCGGTCTCGTTTCACGCGACGACCGACGAGATCCGCGACCGGCTCGTGCCGATCAACAAGAAGTGGAACATCGCGACCCTGCTCGACGCCCTGCGCGAATACCCGCGCCTGTCGAATTCCGAGCGGATCACCTTCGAATACGTGATGCTCAAGGACGTGAATGACAGCGACGAGGATGCCCGCCGCCTGGTGAAGCTGATCGCCGGCATCCCCGCCAAGATCAACCTGATCCCGTTCAACGAATGGCCCGGCGCGCCCTACCAGCGCTCGGACTGGAAGCGGATCAAGGGTTTCGCCGACATCATCTACAAGGCCGGTTACGCCTCGCCGATCCGCACCCCGCGCGGCGAAGACATCATGGCCGCCTGCGGCCAGCTTAAGAGCGCCAGCGAACGCGCCCTGCGCCGGAACCGCGCCGAGGCGGGCTGAACGTATATACATCTTCGGGAGACGGAGAAACTTGTATATACAGAGGCGACCTGTATATACACGAGGGCGCTCTGACGGCGTGTTCCTTCATGGATCAGGAATCGAGAAAACAGGCCGATCGGGATATCCGCGACGCCATGGCGCGGCTCCTCGTCGCGGCGCGCAAGACCGCGCCCTCTTCGCCACCGCAAGCCACATCGACGCCTCCGGCCCCCGTCGAAATCGCGGCTCCTGTCCCGGAGCCCGGCGCGGCCGGCCGAAAGGTCCCGGTCAGCATCCGGCTCGACGCCGATCTCCTGGCCGCGCTCCGCGGCACCGGTCAGGGCTGGCAGTCGCGCGCCAATGCGATGCTGCGCGCCGCGATGGGTCTCGGCGACGGCGGCAAGAAGGCGGAATAGCCCGCCGGGGTGCATCGCCGGTGTACGGGTTGTGTACAGGTTGTGCGCCCTATCTGCCGGGGATTTCCCGCCGTTTCGTGCCCGCGCCGTCCCAGGCGTCGATCGCTGCAACGGCCTCATCCGCGGTCTCGACGAAGCGGAACAGCGACAGGTCTTCTTCCGAGATCGTGCCCGCCTCGGCCAGCGCCTCCCAATTGACGATCCTTGTCCAGAAATCCTTTCCGAACAACAGGATAGGTATCTGTTCCATGCGGCCGGTCTGGACCAGCGTGAGTGTCTCGAACAGCTCGTCCAACGTGCCGAACCCGCCCGGAAATACCGCGACGGCCCGCGCCCGCATCAGGAAATGCATCTTGCGGATGCCGAAATAATGGAAGTTGAAACAAAGACTTGGCGTCACATACTCATTCGGCGCCTGCTCATGCGGCAGCACAATATTGAGCCCGATCGAGACCCCGCCCGCCTCCGCCGCGCCCCGGTTTCCGGCCTCCATCACCCCCGGTCCGCCGCCGGTGACGATCACGTTCTCGCGGTGGTCGTTGGCCTTGCTCCGCTCCGTCATGATCCGCGCAAACCGTTGGGCTTCCTCGTAAAATCGCGAGAGCTCCGCCAGCGTCCCGGTCCGCGCCCCGGCCTTCTTCGCCGGTTCCGGAATCCGCGCGCCGCCGAACAGCACCACCGTCGACTCGATCCCCGCCTCGCTCATCAGGAGCTCGGGCTTCAGGAGTTCGAGTTGCAACCGCACCGGCCTGAGCTCGTCCCGGCACAGGAACTCCGCATCCGCAAAAGCCAACCGATACGCCGCCGCCATCGACTGCGCCGTCTGCGGCGTCCCCTGTGTCGACTCGATATCCTCATGCGCGTCGCGAAACGGGCGCGGCCGCTCGTCCTTCATGGGTCTGCCTCTCGTTGCGTGGCCTCGTCATTGGGCTTATAGGCCACCGGCAAACCATGCCAGAGAGGATTGAGAGACCGATGTCGAACGCCGCCCTTGAAACCGCGATCGAGGCCGCCTGGGAACGCCGCGCCGAGATCACGCCGGCGACCGGCGGCGAAACCCGCGAAGCGATCGAAGACACGCTGAACGCGCTCGACTCGGGTGTCCTGCGCGTCGCGGAACGTCGCGAGAGTGGCGACTGGCATGTGAACCAGTGGGCCAAGAAGGCCGTGCTTTTGGGCTTTCGTCTGAAGGACATGGAACTCCAGCCGGGCAGCGCCCAGGGCGGATCCTGGTGGGACAAGGTCGACAGTAAGTGGAAGGATTGGGGCGACAACCAGTGGCAGGCGGCGGGCTTCCGCGCGGTGCCGAACTGCGTGGTGCGCCGCTCCGCCTACATCGCGCCCGGCGTCGTGCTGATGCCGTCCTTCGTCAATCTCGGCGCCTATGTCGACAGCGGCACCATGGTCGATACCTGGGCCACCGTCGGCTCCTGCGCACAGATCGGCAAGAACGTGCATCTCTCGGGCGGCGTCGGCATCGGTGGCGTGCTCGAACCGATGCAGGCCGGCCCCACGATCATCGAGGACAACTGCTTCATCGGTGCGCGGTCGGAAGTGGTCGAAGGCGTGATTGTCCGCGAAGGTTCGGTGCTCGGCATGGGCGTGTTCATCGGCCAGTCGACCAAGATCGTCGACCGCGAAACGGGAGATGTGCTCTATGGCGAGGTGCCGCCCTATTCTGTGGTTGTCGCCGGGTCGATGCCCTCGACGAACGGCGTGCATCTCTATTGCGCGGTGATCGTCAAGAAGGTGGATGCCAGGACCCGCTCCAAGACCGGTATCAACGAACTGCTGCGTGATTGACGAAACGGATCGTTTCCCGCGACGTGGCGCGACGCCAAAGTCGCGCCAAGGTTGCGACGTAATCACCGTTAAGAAACGGTGCATGGTTACGAGTTCCAGTAACAGGGTCGATTTTCGGACCCTGCAGTCGATTTGCGATCTCCGGACTGTTGCGCGCCATACGGGTGACGACATCCTCCGAAGGATCGCGGCGGGGACGGACAGCCCCGCCCCGGCGGATGATCTGCGGCATCTCATCCAGACAGGCGGGTGCCGAATCGGCGACCCGCAAGGTTTCCGGCTGCACAACGCGCTGGTTCTGGCCGCGGCGCTGCCCGACGACGACTTTCCCGCGTTCCTCGCCGCGACGACCGTGCTCATTGCAGACCGGTTGCAGCACGGCCTGGGCTCCGACGACCTGTTCTGGCACTGGGACGCGTTCCGCGAGCACTATGCGCTGGCGGATCCGCAGCGCCGGGCGGTGATCCTCCAGGGCTATGACCGAATGGCGCAGAACGGGCTGGTCAATCTCGAAGACCCGCCCTCACCGGCTGATCTCCTGACCGAGGAACGGGCCGGCGTTGCCGATGCCCTGGCGGAGGAGGCGAGTGTCAGTGCGTTCGCGATCAGGGCGGCGTTCGATGGGGCAGATCCCGATGCGGGCTTCTGGGCCACCCATTGCACGCCCTATCTCGATCCTTACGCGCCGCCGGTCCTACTGCGCGGTATCCGCCACCTTCTTGAGTCGCGGCCGGATTGGGACCCGCATGACGGCGACCTGTTCGATCCGGCGGAGAGCGGCCTGCCGGTGATTCGGCTCGACTTGCAGGTGCCTTGACCCGGCGCGCAGGTTTCGGCATCCGGGCGATGTCATGGCACGCAAACCGTCAGAACCCCAGGTCTTCACGCTTCTGGTCCAGGTTGGACGCAAGGCGGAGGATGGCCTCCCGGAAGGTGCCGTGGGCGCCGGGTTGCTCTGTTTCGCCTCGGGGCGGTCCGAGGATGAGGCGGTGCGCGAAACCGTCTCGGTCCTGAAGACCGCCGGGCTCGCACCGATCGAGGTCACCGCCTATGGCACCGCGGAGGATCGCCGCGCCGAGGGCCACGAGATCGGCGCCGACGAGGCTGCGCTGATGCAGCGGGCGCTCGATGAGAATGCGGTGCTGGTGGTCGAGATGGTTCCGGATTTCGGCGACAACAACTGAGCGCCATTGCCGCATGGCGCGGGCGGGGCTATGGCAGGGCCATGACACCGCTCGATCCCGTCGATCTGACCCGCCGCCTGATCCGCTGCCCTTCGGTCACGCCGGAGGAGGCTGGCGCGCTCGACCTTCTGCGCGAGGTGCTGGAATCTGCCGGATTCGCCTGCAACGGGGTCGATAGGAACGGAATTTCCAACCTTTTCGCCCGCTGGGGCATCAAGGGTCATGCGCGGAGCTTCGGCTTCAACGGCCATACCGACGTGGTGCCGCCGGGCGACGCCGAAGGCTGGCGGTTTCCGCCATTCTCGGCCGAGGAAGCGGAGGGGCAGATCTGGGGCCGTGGTGCCTGCGACATGAAATCGGGCGTCGCGGCCTTCGTCGCGGCGGCGGTGGATTTCGTGCGCGAAACGCCGCCCGACGGCGCGGTGATCCTCACGATCACCGGCGACGAGGAGGGCGACGGGGTGGATGGCACCCGCGCGCTTCTCGACTGGATGCGGGCGGAGGGCGAGCGCATGGCCCATTGCCTCGTGGGCGAGCCGACCTGCCCCAACCGCATGGGCGAAATGGTGAAGATCGGCCGCCGCGGCTCGATGACCGCCTATTTCACCGCGTTCGGGGTGCAGGGGCATTCGGCCTATCCGCACCGGGCGAAGAATGCCGCTGCCGCGATCGCGACGCTGGTGCACCGTCTCACGACCACGCCGCTCGACGAGGGCACCGAGCATTTCGACGCCTCGACCCTCGCGGTGACCACCATCGACGTTGGCAACCCGGCGTCGAACGTTATCCCGGGGCGCGCCTATGCGACGGTGAACATCCGATTCAACGACAGCCATAGCGGCAAGGGGCTGACCGGCTGGCTCCGGGCACAGGCGGCGCGGGTTGCCGAGGAAAACGGGGTGGAGATCGACCTGAGCGTCAAGATCTCGGGCGAGAGTTTCCTGACGCCGCCGGGCCCTCTGTCGGATCTGGTGTCGAGGGCCGTCGCGGCGGAGACCGGCGTGGAGCCGGAGCTTTCCACCACGGGCGGCACCTCGGATGCGCGCTTCGTCAAGGACCACTGCCCGGTGGTCGAGTTCGGGCTGGTGGGCCAGACCATGCACCAGACCGACGAACGGGTGGAAATCGCGCAGATCCACCAGCTCAAGGCGATCTATTCCCGCATTCTCCGTGATTATTTCGCCTGACCGCCGCCCGCGCGTCGTCGTGATGCTGAAGGAACCGCGGCCCGGGCGGGTGAAGACCCGGCTCGGCCGGGAGATCGGCCCCGTCGCCGCGGCCTGGTGGTTCCGGCACCAAACTGCGCGTCTGATCCGCCGGTTGCGCGATCCGCGCTGGGCCTTGCTCCTTGCCGTCAGCCCTGACCGAGAAGGGCTCATGAGTCGGGTCTGGCCAGCGGATCTGCCGCGCCTGTCACAAGGCGCGGGCGATCTGGGTGACCGGATGGGTCGTCTCCTGCGGCTCCCCGGCCCGGTTCTGGTGATCGGCGCCGACATCCCCGGGCTCGACAGGCGTCACATCGCCCGGGCGATCCGGCGTCTGCGCGGAGCCGATGCGGTGATCGGGCCGGCGACGGATGGCGGCTATTGGCTGATCGGCCGGCGCGGCCCGGCCCCGCCGCCCGTGACCCTGTTCGACGGCGTTCGCTGGTCGACCGGACATGCGCTGGCCGATACGCGCGCAAGCCTGGGCAATGCGCGCATCGCCCAGGCCGATACGCTCGCCGACGTGGACGAGGCCGCGGATTTGACATGACGGCTTCAAGCATGCGTGCTAGCCCGAGGCCATGAGCCGCATTCCTTCCCGCGAAGAAATCCTCGACTGGATTTCCGCCCATCCCTCCCAGACCTCGAAACGCGATATCGCCAAGGCCTTCGGCATCAAGGGCGCCGAGCGGATCGAGCTGAAACGGGTGCTGAAGAGCCTCGAGGAAGAGGGTCATCTCGAGAAGCGCCGCAAGACCTATCGTGATCCGGAGCGGCTGCCGCCGGTCTCGGTCCTCGAGATCGTCGGGCCCGACAAGGACGGCGACCTGACAGCGCGGCCGATGGAATGGCGCGGCGAGGGCGCGGTGCCGGTCGTCCTGATGCTTGCCCGTGCTTCCGACCCGGCGCTGGGAGCGGGCGACCGTGTTCTCGCGCGCGTGACCCAGGTGCGCGACGATGGCCACGAGTACGAGGGCCGCCTGATCCGCCGGATCGGCCAGAACCCCCGCAAGGTGCTGGGCGTGTTCCGCAAATCCGCCGAGGGCGGGCGGATCCTGCCGATCGACAAGGGTTCCGACCGGGAATGGCGCGTATCGGAGGGTGATGCGAACGGCGCGAAGGACGGTGAACTGGTCGAGGCGGAACAGGCCGGGCCGAAGGACCGCCTCGGGCTTCCCCGAGCCCGCATCGTCACCCGGCTCGGCGATCCCGGCGCGCCGAAATCGGTCTCGCTCATCGCGATCCACCAGCACGGGTTGCCCGACGATTTCCCCGACGACGCCATCGTCGAAGCCGATGCCATGGCCCCCGCCGGCCTCGGCCAGCGGCTCGACCTTCGCGAAAGACCGCTCGTGACCATCGATCCGTCCGATGCTCGCGACCATGACGATGCCTGCTGGGTGCATCCCGACGAGGCCGAGGATAACCCGGGCGGGCATGTCATCTGGGTCGCCATCGCCGATGTTGCGCATTACGTCACGCCGGGTTCGGCGCTCGACAAGGAGGCTCTGAACCGGGGGAATTCGACCTATTTTCCCGACCGCGTGGTGCCAATGCTGCCCGACCGGCTGTCGGGCGATCTCTGTTCGCTGCATGAGGGGCTCGACCGCGCCTGCATCGCCGTCCGGATGCGCATCACCGAGGACGGCCGCAAGATCGGCCACGAATTCCACCGCGCCTTCATGCGCTCCGTTGCCTCGCTGACTTATGAGGAGGTGCAGGATGCGCAGGATGGCAGTCCGAACGCGCGCTGTGCCGACCTTCTCGAGCCGGTGATCGCGCCGCTCTACGCCGCGTACGCCGCGCTCGTCCGTGCTCGCGAAAAACGCCAGCCGCTCGATCTCGACCTGCCGGAACGGCGGATCGTGCTCGACGAGGAAGGCAACGTGACCTCGGTGAATTTCAAGGACAGGCTCGATGCGCACCGGCTGATTGAGGAGTTCATGGTCCTCGCCAATGTGGCTGCCGCCGAGGAGCTCGAACGCCTCAAGACGCCGCTCCTCTACCGGGTCCACGAGGAACCCAGCCCGGAAAAACTCGATGCGCTGCGCGAGACCGCACAGGCCTCGGGCCTGACACTTGCAAAGGGTCAGGTGCTGAAGACGGCGCATCTCAACCGCCTCCTCGCCCAGGCCGAGGGAAGCGATGCCGACGAGCTGATCAACCTTGCCACGCTCCGCTCGATGACCCAGGCCTATTACAGCCCCGCGAGTCTCGGCCATTTCGGCCTCGCGCTCCGCTCCTACGCGCATTTCACCTCGCCGATCCGCCGCTACTCCGACCTGGTCGTGCATCGCGCGCTGATTGCGGCGCATCGCTGGGGCGAAGATGGCCTGTCACCCGAGGAGATCGACCGGCTGGAGCGCACCGCGCAGCATATTTCCGAGACAGAGCGCCGCTCGATGATGGCGGAGCGCGATACGACCGACCGTTACCTCGCCGCTTATCTCTCCGAACGCGTGGGCACCGAGATGCAGGGCCGGATTTCCGGCATCGCCCGTTTCGGTGCCTTCGTGAAACTCGACGAGACCGGTGCCGACGGGCTGATCCCGATCCGCTCCATCGGCCGCGAATTCTTCCATTTCGACCGGAAGAGCCAGACCCTGATGGGTGCCGATACCGGGCTCGAGATCGCGGTCGGCCAGCGTGTCACGGTGCGTCTCGCCGAAGCGATCCCGGTGACCGGCGGGCTGATGCTGGAGCTTCTCGAACTCGACGGCCGCGCGATGCCCGGCGCGGGCGCGCAGAGCCGCGCGCGGCGCGGCCCGGGGCGGCCCGCCGGCAAGCGCAAGGTCACCCGCCGCCGCTGAACGGCGAAACCTCGCGGGTGCGCCCGCGCGCGGTTCACGGTTCCCTCGAGCCATGCTAGGCTGAGTCCAGAGCAGCAAAAAAGATGAGCCGAGTGTTCACATGCGTCTTGCCCTGGTTTTCGCCGCCGCGATCATGTCGGCCGTTCCGGTATTCGCCGAAGCCTTCGCACCCGAGGCTTCACCCCGCCCGCAACTGCGAATGAGCTCGAAGGGTCCGGTGAAGGTGGCGGCCTCCACGACATCGAACATCGCTTTCGAGCGCTGGATCGCCGGGTTTCGCGAGCGTGCCCTAGCCAAGGGGATCCGCGCCCAGGTCTTCGACGCGGCCTTTCGCGAGGTCCGCTACGATGCCGAGGTGATCGAGAAGGACCGCAACCAGACCGAGTTCACCAAGCAGATCTGGGAATATCTCGACATTGTCGCCTCGGAGGAGCGGATCCGGAACGGCCGTGCCGCCTTGCGCCAGAACCGCAAGCTCCTTGCCGAGATCGAAGCGCGCTACGGCGTCGAGGCGGAGGTGGTCACGGCGGTCTGGGGGCTCGAAAGCGCCTATGGCACGCGGCGCGGCGACACCCCGGTGATCGGCGCCCTCGCAACGCTGGCCTTCGACGGGCGCCGGGGCCGGTTCTTCGAGGAGCAGCTCCTCGCCGCGCTCCGCATTCTCCAGTCGGGCGATGTGGACCCGAAACACATGACCGGAAGCTGGGCCGGGGCGATGGGGCATACCCAGTTCATTCCCACCTCCTACCTCGCCTATGCCCAGGATTTCCGCGGCGACGGCAGGCGCGACATCTGGTCCGACGATCCGACCGATGCGCTCGCGTCGACGGCGGCCTATCTCGCGCATTACGGCTGGACCATGGGCCAGCCCTGGGGTGTCGAGGTCGAGCTGCCGCGGGGGTTCGACTACACGCTGGCGGGCAAGCGCGTCCGCAAGAGCCCCGGGGAATGGGCCCGGCTCGGCGTGCGCGACCCGCGCGGCAAGGCTGTGCCCGATTACGGCCGCGCCTCGATCCTGCTGCCCGCCGGGGCACGCGGCGCGGCCTTCATGATCTTCGACAATTTCAAGGTGATCTCGCGTTACAACGCCGCCGATGCCTATGTGATCGGCGTCGGCCATCTCGCCGACCGGATCGCCGGCGGCGGTCCGCTCCGGGCGGACTGGCCGCGGGACGACCGGTTCCTGATCTTCGCCGAGCGGAAGGAGATGCAGGAGCGCCTGACCCGCGCCGGCTACGATACCGGCGGCGCCGACGGGATCATCGGCCCGAACACCATCGCGGCGATCCGCGCCTTCCAGCGGGCGCAGGGCATGGTGCCGGACGGCTACGCAAGCTATGAGATCCTGCGCCGATTGCGCTGACGGTTTGGGGCGGAACCCCGATAGAAATTGAAAATTGCATGCGCGCCCTGCGCGCATTCCTTTGGATCACGCCCGGTGCCGCCAGCAGCCCCGGTAGTGATCGTTCACGAGGCCCACCGCCTGCATGTAGGCGTAGATGATGGTCGAGCCCACGAAGCTCATGCCGCGTTTCTTCAAGTCCTTCGAGAGCGCGTCGCTCACCGGCGTCGTCGCCGGAATGTCACCCTTTGTTGCCCAGTCTCCCACTACCGGCGCGCCGCCGACCCAATGCCAGAGCCAGGCGTCGAAGCTGCCCGTCTCGCGCTGGATCGCCTGGAAGACCTGCGCGTTCCTGCGCGCCGAGGCGACCTTCTGCCGATGCCGCACGATGCCGGGGTTCTCCAGCGCCGCCGCCAGTTCGGTGTCCGGCATCGCCGCCACCCGGTCCACGTCGAAGCCGTGAAACACCGCCCGGTAGTTCTCCCGCTTCTTCAGGATCGTCTCCCAGCTGAGGCCGGCATGGGCGCCCTCGAGGATCAGCATCTCGAACAGCATCCGGTCGTCATGCACCGGCACGCCCCATTCCGCGTCGTGATAGGCGGCGTAGAGCGCGTTGGCGGATCCGAAACAGCGGTGCTTGTCGTCGATGCTCATGACCGGATCCTAGCCCGGGGCGCCGGTGCGGTCACGCAGGGCTCCTGACAGGAGATGTCAGGAATGTTCGCGGCCGTCGGCGTCAGGACCGGGCGCAGGAAGGCCATCGGGTGGGTCCGGAGCGTCAGCCGCATGGACACGTAATCCTCGACCACGTTCTCGCCCTCGCTCATCGCGGGCAGCGCGGGTGCCGGCTCGACGATCCCTTCCCCGTCGATATCGCCCGAGAACAGTGGCAGCGCCTTGTCCGAGGCGAGCGCCTGCGCTGCCCAGAGCGCCTCGCGCCGCGAGAGCCCCAGTTCCGCGAGGGCATCGGCCTCGGCCAGCCGCACCAGGGCCTGCGGCGGCACCCCGGCGCGGCGCCAGACATCCTCGACCCCGCGATAGCCGTTGCCCCGGGCGCCCGTGATCCAGCTCGCATCCTCCTCGGCCAGCCCCTTGATCTGCCGGAACCCGAGCCGGAGCGCGAGCGTGCCGTCGAGGCGCCGTTCCATCACATTGTCCCAGGCCGAGGCGTTGATCTCCACTGGCAGTACCTCTACCCCGTGCTCGCGCGCGTCGCGGACGATCTGGGCGGGCGCGTAGAACCCCATGGGCTGGGAGTTCAGGAGCGCGCAGGCATAGATCCCGGGGTGGTGCCGCTTGAGCCAGGCCGAGGCATAGACCAGGAGCGCGAAGCTCGCGGCATGGCTTTCCGGGAAACCGTAGGAGCCGAAGCCCTCGATCTGGCTGAAGCAGCGCTGGGCGAAATCCTCGTCATAGCCGTTCGCGCGCATGCCCTTCAGGAACCGGCCGCGAAACTCCGAGACGCTGCCGTGCTTCTTGAAGGTAGCGAGCGAACGGCGCAGCCTGTCGGCCTCCTCCGCGCTGAACCCCGCGCCGACGATCGCGATCTGCATCGCCTGTTCCTGAAACAGCGGTACGCCCAGGGTCTTCTTCAGCACCGCGCCCAGCGCATCCGAGGGAAAGCGCACTTCCTCCTCGCCGTTCCGGCGCCGGATGAAAGGGTGCACCATGTCGCCCTGGATCGGCCCGGGCCGGATGATCGCCACCTGGATCACCAGGTCGTAGAAGCTGCGCGGCTTCATCCGCGGCAGGAAGTTCATCTGGGCGCGGCTCTCGACCTGAAACAGCCCCAGCGAATCCGCGGCGCACAGCATGTCGTAGACGTCCGGATCTTCCTGCGGCAACGTCGCCAACGTGTACGTGGCACCATGATGCTTTGCGACCAGCGTGAAGGCCTTGCGCAGGCAGGTCAGCATGCCGAGGCCCAGGACATCGACCTTCAGGATCCCCAGCGCGTCGATGTCGTCCTTGTCCCAGGGGATCACGGTGCGCCCTTCCATCGTCGCGTTCTCGACCGGCACCAGCTCGTCGAGCCGCCCCTCGGTCATCACGAAGCCGCCCACATGCTGCGAGAGATGGCGCGGAAAGCCCTGGATCTCCTCCACCAGCGCAAGGGTCTGCGCCAGCCGCCGGTCGGCCGGGTCGAGCCCCAGCTCGCGCAGTCGCGCCTCGGCCAGTTCGCCCGCGGCGCCCCAGCCCCAGAGCTGCGACGCGAGCGCGGCGATGGTGTCGGTGCTGAGCCCCATCGCACGGCCGACTTCGCGGATCGCGCGTTTGCCACGGTAATGAATCACCGTGGCGCAGAGCCCGGCCCGGTCGCGGCCGTAGCGGGCGTAGATGTGCTGGATCACTTCCTCACGGCGTTCGTGCTCGAAATCGACGTCGATATCGGGCGGCTCGTCGCGCGCCTCGGAGACAAAGCGCTCGAACACCATGGTGCCGATCTCCGGGCTGACCGAGGTAACGCCCAGGCAGTAACAGGTCACCGAATTCGCCGCCGAGCCGCGGCCCTGGCAGAGGATGCCCTGCGACCGGGCGAAGGCGACCACGTCGCGGACGGTGAGGAAATAGGGCTCGTAGCCCAGCTTGGCGATCAGCGCGAGCTCGTGGTCGAGCATGTTCCGTACCCGCTCCGGCGCTCCGGCGGGATAGCGCCAGCGAAGTCCCTCCCGCGCCAGCCGGGCAAGCCGGTCGCGCGGCGCCTCGTTCCCGGCGGCCTCGGAGGGGTATTCGTAGCGCAGTTCGTCGAGCGAGAAGGTGCAGCGGGCCGTGATCTCCGTTGCCCGGTCGACGGCCGCTCCGTGACCCGCGAAGATCCGCCGGAGTTCGGGTTCCGAACGGAGCCGTTGCTCGCCATTGGCGAGCGCGGCGCGGCCCAACGCGTCGACGCGGAGGCCGGTGCGGATCGCCGTCAGCACGTCGGCGAGCTTGCGGCGGCGCCCGTTATGGAAGCGTGGGCAAGCGCTTGCAACAGTGTCTAATCCGAGCGATTCCGCCAGCTCCGCAAGCCAGTCGAAGCGCAGCCGGTCCTGCCCGTCATAGTGGGGCACGATCAGGAGGTGGCAGGCCCCGCCAAAGCGGCGCACCAGCCGGTCCGCATCTGTCCACCATTTGCCCGCGCCCGCCTTCGTCGGCGCCGGATGGATCAGGAGCTCCATCCCCTCGCCCCAGGCGAGAAGGTCATCGTGCTTCAGGGCGCAGGAGCCTTTCTCCGCCCGCAATCGCCCCGCCGAGATCAGCCGGCAGAGACGTCCCCAGGCGGTGCGGTCGCGCGGCAGCGCCGTGACCGAGAAACCGTCCTCCAGAACGATCCGCGCACCCGGGATCAGGCGCGGCACGTTCATGACGGTCGCCCCGTCCGCAGGCGGAAGGCCCGGCGGATGCGGCGGGCCGATCTTCGGGGATGCCTGCAAGATATTGATATCTCGGAAGATTTCCCGCGCAGCGGAATGGGCACGGACGATTCCGGCGACCGAATTCTCGTCGGCGATGGCGATAGCGGTGAGCCCGAGGAGCGCGGCGCGTTCGATGTATTCCTCCGGGTGCGAGGCCCCGGTGAGGAAGGTGAAGTTCGAAGTGATGCTGAGCTCGACGGCCATGGGCTCCGAGTATATTCACCTTTTGTTCTCATGTGGAGTCCCGGAATCCGCCCCGCACAACCCGTACACAACCTGTACACAACCCGTACACCGGCAAAGCCCGACGGACCGCAGCCGCTTCTTTGGGTCCGGAAATCCTGGGGGTGAGCGCCCGGAAGGGCGCGAGGGGGCAAAGCCCCCTTCCCGCGCGCCTCGTCAGAGGCGCGCGCGGGTCGGCGCGGCATAGCCGCGACGAAACCGGGAGTTCAGAGCTGTCCTTCGAAGGCCGCGAACACCGCCTCGTAGACGCCGCGCTTGAAGGGGACGATGGCGGCCATCAGGTCGGCCGGGCGCATCCATTGCCAGCGGCCGAATTCCGGATGCGCCGTGTCGATCCGGATCGCGCTGTCCTCGCCGAGGAAGCGCAGCAGGAACCACCTCTGCTCCTGTCCGCGGAACCGCCCCTTGAAGGCCTTGCCCACGAGTTCCTCGGGCAGGTCGTAGCGGATCCAGTCCGGTGCCTCGGCGGAAACCGAGACCAGATCCGCGCCGACTCCGATCTCTTCGCCGAGTTCGCGCAGGGCCGCCTCGCGCGGCCCTTCGCCCTTGTCGATCCCGCCCTGCGGCATCTGCCAGGCGCCGGGCGTGTCGAGCCGTTCGCCGGCAAACACAAGCCCGTCGCCCCGCGTCAGCACGATGCCGACGCAGGGACGATAGGGCAGCGCCTTCTGGGCCGGGCTCGGCGCCAAGGGTTACTCCTTCGGCCCCAGCGCGCTCAGCCCCTTCAGGATGTCGATGGCATAGGCGAGCTGGTAATCCTCCTCGCGGAGCTTCGCGGATTCCTCGGCCTTCGCCCGGTCTTCCTCGATCTGGCGGCGCTCGTCCTCGGTCAAGCTGTCATTCGACAGGCTGCCGCGCAGATCCGATTCGAAGCGGCCGGGGCGCTGGTCCGCCGCGTCTTCCTCGCTCTCCGGGGTCGGGCGCGGGCGCTGTTCGACGACGATGTCGGGCGAGATCCCGAGCGCCTGGATCGAACGGCCCGATGGCGTGTAGTAGCGCGCCGTGGTCAGGCGCATCGCACCGTCCTGGCGCAGTGGCATCACCGTCTGAACAGACCCTTTTCCGAAACTTTTCGTGCCCACGATGATCGCCCGGCGGTGGTCCTGCAGCGCGCCGGCGACGATTTCCGAGGCCGAGGCCGAGCCGCCATTGATCAGCACCACGATCGGCAGCCCGTGAATCAGGTCGCCCTCGGTGGCGTTGAACCGCTCGCCGTCCTGCGGGTCGCGGCCCCGGGTCGAAACGATCTCGCCGGCATTGAGGAATGCATCCGAGACCTTGATCGACTGGGTCAGCAGACCGCCCGGGTTGTTCCTGAGGTCGAGCACCACGCCATTGACGTTCGCCAGCCCGCCGGCCTTCTCGACCTCTTCCTTCAGCCCTTCGGCGAGGTTCGGATAGGTCTGGTCGTTGAAGGTGGTCACCCGGAGCACCACGGTATCACCCACGGTGCGGTGGCGCACGGCGGTGAGCTTGATCGTGTCGCGGATGATCGAGACGTCGAACGGCTCGGGTTCGCCTTCGCGCACGATGGTGACGACGATCTCCGAGCCCACCGGCCCGCGCATCAGCTCCACCGCGTCGTCGAGCGTGAGGCCCAGCACGCTTTCGCCATCCACATGGGTGATGAAGTCGCCCGATTCGATGCCGGCCTCGGCGGCCGGGGTGCCGTCGATCGGCGAGACGACCTTCACGAAGCCCTCTTCCTGGGTGACCTCGATGCCGAGCCCTCCGAACTCCCCGCGGGTCTGGACCCGCATGTCGGCGGCGTCCTTGGGCGAGAGATAGCTCGAATGCGGGTCGAGCGAGGTGAGCATGCCGTTGATCGCGGCCTCGATCAGCTCCTCGGAGTCGACCTCTTCCACGTATTGCGCGCGGATCCGCTCGAAGATGTCTCCGAAAAGGTCGAGCTGCTCATAGACCGAGCTGTGCTTTTCGGCCTCCTGCGCGATCAGGGGCCCCGCGATCTGCGTCGAAAGGAGGGCGCCCGCCACCGTTCCGCCGATCGCTGCGAAAACGAACTTCTTCATGATTTGTCCTTGTCCTCTGCGAGCTCGAACCACTGGCCCGGATCGAGCGTGTTCTCGCCTTTTCTGAGCTCAATATAGAGCGTTTCCGAACGCGATTGGCCACCGCCTTCGCCGGTTTCGATCAAAATCTGTTCAGCATCGGGGGCCGGGCCGCCCATCAGGCCCACCGGGGCGCCCGCGTCGAGCACCGCGCCTTCACGGGCGAAGACCCGGTCCATGCCGGACAGGATCAGGAGATAGCCGGCTTCCGGCTCGAGGATCGCCACCATGCCGAGGTCGAGGAGCGGACCGGCATAGCGCACGGTTGCCGGGTGCGGCGCGGTCACCAGCGCAAGGGGCGCGGTGGCGAGCACCACGCCGGGGCGGCGGGTGCCCATCGCGTCGGGCTTGTCGTAGGCGGCGAGGACCACGCCGGTGGCCGGGGCCGGCATTTGCCCCATCCTGTCGGAGAGCCCGCCAGGCGCGTCGGCCGTGCCGGCAATTGTCGTCAACGTCGTCGCAAATCCCTGCAATGTGTCGGCACTGTTGACCAGATCGCGCAAGGTGGCGGCGTCATCGGCAGAGAGGTCGGCGGGGATCGCCCGGTCGGAGATCGCCTGGCTGAGCGCGGTGCGGGCTTCCTGCACCTTGTCGAGCCCGGCGCGAAGCGTCGCGGCGGCGGCCTCCTGGAGCTGGCGCAGGGTTTCGAGTTCCTCGAGTTCGTCGCGGAGAGCGGTGACGCGGCTGTTGATCGCGGGGGTGACGTCGGCCAGCAGCATCCCGGCGCGGGCATTGGCGAGCGGACCGTCGGGGTGGAGCAGGACGAGCGATTCGGGCGAGGTCTGCATCGAGAGAAGCGCACCGAGAAGCCGGGTGAGCTGTTCCTCCTCCGCGCCGAAGCGGCTCTGGATCGCGCGTTCGCGGAGCGCGGCCTGGCGCATGCCTTCGCGGAGCGCGACGAGCCCCTCCTCGTAGGCCTGGACCGTGACGGTGAGCGCCTTGACGCGGTCGCGGGCGCCGTCGGACTCGGCGAGGAGCTCGGCGGCATGGGCGAGCGCGTCGGAGGCCGCCTGCGCCGCCGCCACCGGGTCGGCTGCGGCCCTGGCTGGGGCCGGCGCGAGCGCGAGGAGCGCGGCGGCGAGCCCGGCGCGGATCATCGCGCGATCAGGCTCTCGCCGGTCATCTCGGCAGGTTTCCCGAGGCCCATGAGATCGAGGATCGTGGGGGCGAGGTCGGCGAGGCGGCCGTTGCGCAGCGTCGCCCCCGGAGGGCCGCCACAGAGGATCACCGGCACGAGGTTGGTCGTGTGGGCGGTGTGCGGGCCGCCCGTGATCGGGTCGACCATGGTCTCGCAATTGCCGTGATCGGCGGTGAGCACCATGGCGCCGCCAACCTCTTCCAGGGCCGAAACCGCCTGTGTCAGACCCTGATCGACCGCCGCGCAGGCCTTCATCGCGGCCTGGAGATCGCCGGTATGGCCGACCATGTCGGGGTTCGCGTAGTTCACCACGATCAGGTCGTAGCCGGCGCGGATCGCCTCGACGAATTTCGCCGAGACCTCGGGCGCCGACATCTCGGGCTGCAGGTCGTAGGTGGCGACCTTGGGCGATTTCGGCATGAACCGGTCCTCGCCGATCTCCGGGGTTTCCTTGCCGCCGTTCAGGAAGAAGGTGACGTGCGGGTATTTCTCGGTTTCGGCCAGGCGGAACTGCCGGAGCCCGCGCTTTGCCACCCATTCGCCCAGCGTGTTGACGATGTCGCGCTTCGGGAAGACCGCGGCGAGCCAGGCGTTGTGATCGTCGGAATACTCGACCATGCCGAGCCTTGCGGCGAGCTTCGGCGGGGTGCCACGGTCGAATTCGGCGAAAGCCGGGTCGCAGATTGCGCGGAGGATCTCGCGGGCGCGGTCGGCGCGGAAGTTGAGGAAGAACAGGCCGTCGCCGTCCTGCATGCCGGCGTAATCGCCGATCAGGACCGGTTCGATGAATTCGTCGGTGACGCCATCGCCATAGCTTCGCTCGGCGGCTTCCGAGGCGTTTTCCGCCCGGCGATCCCCGGTCTCGCCCTGGACGATGGCGCGATAGGCCTTCTCGACCCGCTCCCAGCGATTGTCGCGGTCCATCGCGAAATAGCGCCCGGTGACGGTGGCGATCCGCGCGCCTTCGGGAAGCGCATCCGACAGGTCCTGAAGCTGCCCCGCCGCCGATTTCGGCGGTACGTCACGGCCATCGGTCAGCGCGTGGACCAAGACGGGCACGCCCGCCCCGGCGATCACCCGCGCGGCCTCGGCGATATGGGCCTGGTGCGCATGGACCCCGCCGGGCGAGGCGAGGCCGGCGAGATGCGCCACGCCGCCGCTTGCCTTGAGCTTGTCGATGAAATCGAGGAGCGCCGGCCGCGTCGCGAAGCTGCCGTCCTCGATGGCGAGGTCGATCTGGCCGAGATCCATCGCCACCACCCGGCCGGCGCCGATATTGGTGTGGCCGACCTCGGAATTGCCCATCTGGCCGGTCGGCAGCCCCACATCGGGGCCGAAGGTCACCAGCGTCGCATGGGGACAGGTCGCCATGAGCCGGTCGAAGCACGGCGTCTCGGCCAGGGCGGGTGCGTTCGCCTCGCGCTCTGCGCGCAGCCCCCAGCCGTCGAGAATGCAGAGAACCACCGGTTTCGGAACGCCCATGCCTCGCCTCCGTTCGTTGAGGCCTTGTAGCCCCACCGCGCGAGAAGGGAAACCGCCGCCGGAAACCGCCATTTGTTCCGCAAGATCGGCGCCTTCTTCGTTGCGCAAATACTCTGGAAGAGGGCGAGAGGGCGAAGAAACAAAAAAGACCCCGCCACGGAGGGCGGGGTCATAGTCGTGCCGTGGGGTTGGCCACAGGCACCGGCGGTAACTATTGCATTTCGGAGCGGATCTGCTGGCGGAGCACGTCGATCGGCACGTTCTGGCCCTCCTTGCGGAAGTGCCAGTAGGTCCAGCCATTGCAGGACGGCGCGTTCTCGAAGGCGGCGCCGACCTGGTGGATCGAGCCCTTCACGTCGTCGGCAATCAGCGTGCCGTCGGCGCGGACCTTGGCGGCCTTGCCGCGCGGCGAGAACAGCACCTCGCCCGGCCGCAGCATGCCGCGCTCGACCAGCTGGCCGAAGGGCACCCGGGGCTCGGCGCGTTTCGAGGCGCTGACCATGATCGCGTCGCGGTCGAGGCGGCGGACATTGGCGAGCCGCTTCTCGGCCACCTTGCGATAGGCAGGTTCGCGCTCGATGCCGATGAAATCGCGGCCGAGCATCTTGGCGACGGCGCCGGTGGTGCCGGTGCCGAAGAACGGGTCGAGCACCACGTCGCCCGGATTGGTCGTGCCGATCAGCACACGGTGCAGGAGCGACTCGGGTTTCTGGGTCGGGTGCGCCTTGTCGCCGTTCTCGTCCTTGAGCCGTTCGTGCCCGGTGCAGATCGGCAGTACCCAGTCGGAGCGCATCTGCACGCCTTCGTTGAGCGCCTTCAGCGCCTCGTAGTTGAAGGTGTATTTCGAGCCTTCGCTCTTCGAGGCCCAGATCAGGGTTTCGTGCGCGTTGGTGAGCCGCTTGCCGCGGAAATTCGGCATCGGGTTCGACTTGCGCCAGACCACGTCGTTCAGGATCCAGTAGCCGGCATCCTGGATCGCGGCGCCGACGCGGAAGATGTTGTGGTAGGAGCCGATCACCCAGATCGCGCCGTCGGGCTTCAGGAGGCGCCGCGCGGCCTTCAACCAGTCGCGGGTGAAACGGTCATAGGCCTCGAAGGAGCCGAAGCTGTCCCAGGCGTCGTCAACGGCGTCGACACGGGAGTTGTCGGGCCGGTGCAGCTCGCCCTTGAGTTGAAGATTGTAGGGCGGATCCGCGAAGATCAGGTCGATGGAGCCTTCCGGCAATGCGTTCATTGCCGCGACGCAATCGCCATCGAGAATGCTGTTCAAGGGGAGCGCCGAGGGCGCCCTTGCGAGTTTTGTCACGTCTGTCTGCCTCTGCCTCGGGCGTCTTCGTGGGCGCCCATTTGTTGAGGCAAAGGATGAGTCAAAGGTGATTCGCGGTCAATTTATTTATTTGAATCAGGCGTTTAGGAAATCTCTTGATACAAGATATTGTGGACCGGCCTGAACGAACGCCTATGGTGTGGGGTAACGCCAAGATCTCGGAGCGCGACGCGATGGGCCTGTGTCGGGTAACCCATATTGCGCTCCCAGCCATAGCCGGGGTGCTGTTGCGCCAAATCCACCATGATCGCGTCGCGCGTGCATTTGGCCGCGATCGAGGCGGCGGCGATCGACAGGCAACGCGCGTCGCCCTTCACCACCGCCTCGCCAGCGCAGGTCAGGTCGCCGGGGAGCCGGTTGCCATCGATCAGCGCGAGATCGGGGGCACGGGGGAGGGCGGCGAGGGCGCGGGTCATGGCGAGATGCGAGGCCTCAAGGATGTTGATCCGGTCGATCTCCTCGACACTGGCGAGTGCGATGCCGATCTCGGCGCATTCTTTCAGCGCGGCGAAGAGCGCGTCGCGGCGGGCGGCGGTGAGCGCCTTGGAATCGCCGAGGCCCGGGGGGATCCGCGCGGGGTCGAGGATCACCGCGGCGGCGACGACGGGGCCGGCGAGCGGGCCGCGGCCGACCTCGTCGACACCGGCCACGAGGCCGAGCCCGCGCGCATGGGCGGCGGTTTCGTGGGTGAAATCGGGGGCGGTCGCGGTCATGGGCGGCAGAAAGCCAAGCCCGCGCGCGGGGCGCAAGGAGAAAGGGCGGGGCTCCCGAAACTGCACAAGGGAACCCCGCCCGCCACTCGTCAAACCTCCGGGGGCCGCGTTGCAACCCGCCGCCTCGCCTCCGGACACTCGTATTCCTGCGGGCCGGGGGTGGTGGCGCCCCCGGCCCGACCGGCGCGGTTATGTTGTTTGCGGGATCCGCGCCGGTATCCCCTGCTCGAAAATTCTTGACCGTCAGCGCCGGGCGAGCCGCGGCAGCGTCCAGCCGGCATCGGCGAGGCAGCGCGCGCGGTAGACGTCGATGCGGCCTTCGCGGGTGCGGACCTGGGTTTCGCAGCGGTCCGGCAACTCGCGGGTGCGGACACCGTTGCGGCTCAGGCAACGCGCAGGGAAGACGATTCCGTCATGACGGCCGTTGTCGAGCACGCGGAGGCATTCGCCCGGGAGCACCTTGGCCTGGCGGTCGCGCCGGTCCCAGCTGCGATCCCGATAGCCGTCGCCGCCGTAATAGTAACCGTCGTCGTTGTAGACGCGCCGCGTGGTCCGGTTCCGCTCGGCCTTGTTCTCCTTCACCTCGTGGGCGATGGCGGCGAGCGCGGCGATGCCGAGAAGCGCGCCGAGCACGTCCTTGGTGTCGGCGGCGCTGGCCGGGGCGGTGGCGACGGGGCCGAGCGCGAGGGCAGTTGCGGTCACCGCGGTCAGGATCATGCGTTTCATCGGGGCGGTCCTCCAGGTTGGGCGGGTCGTGTCATGGAGCCACCTGGGGCCGGGCGGTGGAGCTACGCAATAACGCCCGGCCGCTATCGGATAACCGGGGCGGGAAACTGCCCGATATTGAATAACCTCGCGCTCTCGCCCATCGTGCGGGGCATGAAACGCATGCTGACCCTTGCCACGATCCTGGCGCTTGCCGCCGCCGCGCCGGCTTCGGCCGCGTGCTATGCGGATTACAAGGCCAAGAAGTCCGACGGGCCCTTGAAGCTGCATTACGGCGTGGTGCAGGTGTCGGACGCGGCCTGCAACGACCGGGGCCGGGCCGACCGCGACGTGCGCGAAAAGGTGGCGCGCGGCGGCTGGACGGTGTTGAACGTGTTGTCGGTCTTCGACGAATCGGGCCTCGAGCAAAGGAAGCAGAGTGCGGCCGAGTACTTCCTCCGTTTCTGACAGTCGCGCCCAGGGCACCCGCGTCGTCACGATCGGTATCGCGGCGATCATCGGGATTCTGGCGGTCGCGGCGATCCTGCTCTTCATGAACCTGCCCGACGCGAACGCGTTCGACGCGCGGGTGGAGCAGCTTTTCGTCGAGAACGACGACCTGACCTCGAATGCCGAGATCAAGCTCCTGGAGATCCTCGCCCAGTCGGGCACGGCGTTTTCCGAGACGCTGAAGAGCTACCGGGTAGTAATCTTCGTGCTGATGCTGTTCGCGACGGGGCTCCTCGTTGCCAGCCTCGTCCTCGTGGTGGCGATCATCACGCTGAACCGCCGGATGGGCGAGATCGAGCGTTCGGGTATCCAGGTGTCCTCGCTGGTGATCAGCCGCGACGACAACACGGTCTATCTGAACAACATGGAATTCAAGCTCACCGGCGCGATGGTGGAGACCCTCGCGGTGCTGGCCGAGGCGCGGATGGATGACGACGTGCTGTCGGGGTCGGAGCTCGAGGGCATCATCTCGGGCCGCAGCCCGGAGGATTGCGAGGAGGCCGCGGGCGCGACCCGGATCAAGCGGCTGCGCGACGCGCTGGGCAACCAGATGGTGAGCGAGCTCCTGATCAAGACCATCGCCAAACGGGGCTATGTCCTGGCCATCGAAAAGGACGTGATCCGCATGGTCTGAGTCGGCCGGGGATTGCAGCCGATCTGGGCAGAACCCGCGACGACAGCCCATTGTTTCCGCGCCGGCACCGGACCGGGGGGAATCCCGCCGAAACCGTGGCATTCATTTGCAGAATCTTTGACAGGCGTGCTGGCTTGGATAGGGTCGGATCAGGTATTCTGCGATGCAGCGGTGACGCTGCGGTGCGGAAGAAGTGATTTTGTCGGGCTGTGGGGGTTTGTATTGATGCGTGACGACCATTCCGGATTTTCCGCCGTGCGGACGGCGATATTCCCGGTTGCCGGGCTTGGGACGCGGTTCCTGCCGGCCACCAAGACGACACCGAAAGAGCTCCTCCCCGTCCTCGACACGCCGCTCATCCAATACGCCATCGACGAGGCCCGCGATGCCGGGATCGAGCGGCTGGTGTTCGTGAGCCATCCGTCGAAATCCGCCATCGAACGGCACGTGATGGACGATGCCGCGCTACGCGCGACGCTTTGTGCCAAGGGCAAGGACGGGATCGCCGCCAGGCTCGAGGCGGACGCGCTGCAGCCGGGCGACGACGTGGTGTTCGTGATGCAGGATGCGCCGCTCGGCCTGGGGCACGCGGTGCTTTGCGCACGCAATCACGTGCTGCCGGGGCCGGTGGCGGTGCTTTTGCCGGACGATCTGATTCTCGGGCCGCAGGGCTGCCTGTCGGAGATGATTGCCGCCTATGGTCAGATCGGTGCGGGTCATCTGGTGGCCGCCGAGGAGGTGGCGCGCGCGGCGACCGGATCCTACGGCATCCTCGATGTCAGCCGCCGGGCCGGCGCCGTTTCCAGCGCCCGCGGCATCGTCGAGAAGCCGGCGCCCGAGACGGCACCCTCGACCACCGCGGTGGTGGGGCGCTACATCCTGGATCCGGTTATCTTTTCGGACCTGTCATGGCAGCAGGCAGGGACCGGCGGCGAGATCCAGCTGACCGACGCCATCGCCCGCGGCATCGCCCGGGTCGGTCTGGCGGGGTTCACCTTTTCGGGCCGCCGGTTCGATTGCGGCTCGAAGGCGGGGATGTTGCAGGCAGTGCTGCACGTGGCGGGCCTGGATCCGGAATGCCGGGATGTCCTCCACGGGTTTGGCCGGAACCGGCTCGTGACCGCCGCCTGAATCGGCGGAACCATTCCCGCGTCATGATCACTGCGAGCGCCACCAGGAAGGCTAGGTGAACCGGCATGGCGCCGACCGATCCCCGGGAGACAAGTCCGGCCATCGCGAGGCGGACACATGCGGCGCGTCCGGTTCGACACGGCGGCAAACAGAAAACCCGCCGCGACGGCGCTCCGTAACCGGGGTCATATCATGAATCCGCCAGTCGAAGGCCAGACATACCCCGTCGATCTCGACGTCGCCATTGTGGCCGAGAGCCTGGCCCGGAATCGCGAGCAACGCGAACCGGAGCGCGCAACAAAACCGAAACCGTGGGAGCCAGAAAGTACAAAGGCCCTTTCGGGCCATGTATTGGTCGGAGTGAGAGGATTCGAACCTCCGACCCCTGCCTCCCGAAGACACAAACAGAGCTGATGTTCGCTCCAAGTTCACGGTTTTAACCCCATCTATTCACGGCTCAGGACGTTTCAGAGCGGTTCAATTTGGGCCGAGGCCCAGTTTCCCGTTGAGGATGTCCATCGCCCGGTCCTGATAGTGCGGGCTGTGGTGATAGTAGACTTTCCGAATCGTCTCGGCCGACGTGTCGAAATAGTCGGCCGCGTCCTCGGCCGTCAGGCCCCGCTGGATCGCCCAAGTGATCGCCGTGTGCTTCAGCGTGTGCGGTGTGATGCCAGCAAGCTCGGCACGGTCCCGAGCGCCAGCGAACGCCTTCTTGATCGACCCGACGCGCTGGCCGTCCTGTTCCACCGCCCAGTTGGCTCCAAGAGCCTTCCAGCGGCGACAGTGAGCCAGCAGACGGCGCGTCAGCCGGACCGGCTTCCTCCGCTTGTTGGTCTCGCGCTCGGCCGCACCGCGCCGATATATGACGCCCTTGTCCACGTCGATCCAGCCGCCGGTCAGGCTCGGGTTGAAGCCAAGGCCCAAGATCGCCTCTTTCCGGGTGCCCGTGTAAAGCGCGATCAGGATGAACCGGGCGGCGTGCTTTCCGCGCGGGCTCCGGTAGGCCGCCCAAATCAGTTCGGCCGCCTCATCCCGCGTCAGCCACCTGTCTCGGGCCGATGGTTTCGGGGGCAGAGTCACCTTGGTCGTGGTCAGCAGATAGCCTTCCTTGTGGCAGTAATTGATTGCGGATTGCAGCGCCGACAACTCGCGGCGGATGGTGCCATCGCCAATCGGCCGCGTGGTTCCATCTTTGAACCGGCGCACGCGGCTCTTCGCGTATCGGCGGCAAGTCTCGCCCTTCACGTCGGCCACGGTCAACGCGCCCCAGAACGCCATCAGCGCGTCTATGGCGTAGCCGATCCGCTCGGGCGCTGCGGTGGTCGTCGCGTGCTCCCGGCCGTAGATGTCGAGGACTTCCCCGACGCTGATCTGGTCCACCCGGCGGGAGCCGGTCACGGTGTCCTTGCTGGCGATGTAGGCCGCTAGTGCCTTTTCAGCATCGCGGCGGTTTCCAGTGCCGGTTGAAATATCTGGCCGCCCCGTGTCGCGGATTCGCCAGACGCCCTTGTCGGCACGCCAGCAGAGGCGCGGTCCCTTGGCTTTTCTCGGCATAGTTCGATCAACTCCTGTAACTGGTTAGGGTCAATTCGGACCACCCTCCCCATCCGAACCAGCATCCCGTGAGCCTGAGCCGCGCTCCGAAGCGATTGCTTCGGGACGTTCAGTTTCTCGGCAGCCTGTTCGATGGTCAGGAGCGGTCGCACGTCATCATTTCCCGACATGGGCTTGGTTCCTGTTCGACACGCTGACTGTCAGGAGAGCGCGGGTCCCAAGCCGATGCAGATTGGTTCAGAAGGCCCCGTTGAGCCGCACGCGGACGGAGCTGGACGGGTTCCCGGCAGCCGTCACGGCGACCCCGATCTTGGGGTTGCTGCCGGTGTCGTCGTCCGAGGTCGCGAGCCCGGCGCTGTCGTCCCAATAGACGGCCGCGCCCACGGCCAGCACATCGGTCGAGACCTTGGCCATCTCGAATACGCCGGTCGTGGACAGGGTGAGCGTGTCGCCGATCTCAGCATCCCCGAAGGCAATGCCGAAGAGGCTGCCGACAAGCACGCCGTCCCCTGAAGAGGCGGCGGCTGCGGCGGTGAGGGTGATCCGGTCTCCCGGCTGCACGTATGATTTCATTTCAAGTTCCTTTCGATGTTCTGAAGTGGATGGTTGAGGGCGGCTTGTTGCTGAGCGCCGCCAGCTCCGAGTCCAGAGCTGCCAGCGCACGGGCCATCTCGGAGTCGGATCGGTATTCGACTTCTTCCCCGTTGTGGTCCCGAACCCGCCGGATACCGCCCGCGCGCGCCTTCAGAAGCGCGTCACGGGCGGCCTGAAGCTCTTGTGCCGTCAGGGCCATCAGCTGCCCGCGCCTTCGTTGTGGTAGGCACCGCGCCAGTCGAGCCAGCCAGCCCCGAAGTCGAGCCACGCGCGGAACTTGAGCCCGAGGGTTGACCATGATTCGGCGCGCTGGATTTGCACCCCTTGAGCCGAGGACAGGTAGCCGTATTGCAGCGCCGCGAGCCGGGCCGGATCGGCGAAGATGAACCACGAGTCGTCGGTGATCCGGGGTTCCACCAGCAGCGACAGCTTGCCGGTGAACGGGTTCACGTCCTCGGTCGTGGCCGCGTAGATCGACGCCAGCAGCTTCTCGGCGGCCGTTTCCAGCTCCGGCCCGATGAGCAGGTATTTCGGCACCACGTTGATGAGGGTAGCGCCGTCGAGCCCCTTGAAGCCGCGCATGGCTTTCCGGGCCTCGTCCAGCGTCGTTTCGCTGGGGTCAGCACCGGAGGCGGCCACGTTGCCCCGGCTGGCGTCGAAGACAGCCGTCCCGTCGCTTAGGTTCGGATTGCCCGTCACGAGCGAGACGAGAATGTCGGCTTCGGCCTGCGCAGCCGCCTCGCCGCAAGCGGCGGTCATGTCGCCCAGAAGGCCGAGGTCATCGTCGATCATGAGCTTGCGGCTCACGTTGATCGCCCGGGCGTAGGTGCTGAGCTGCATGGTCTCGCCGTTCTCGGCCCGGCTGGTGTGGGTGATCTCGCCCGACTCGTCCAGCTCTTCGAGTCGGCCCATCTCGCCGATCCGGATGCTGGTGGCGGTCTTGAAGTTGGCGAGGCTCCGCTGGCGGCCCAGCATCTTCAGCGGCGAAGAGGCCGCCTGATAGGACGCTAGAGCCGTTTTGTTGGCCGCGTTGGACACGATCAGCGGGAAGTCCGAAGTCGTGGCCTCGCCCGCCCGGGTGAACACCTCGTCAGGGCTGAGGCCCCGCGTCGAGATACCCGCGCGGGTGAGGCTGCCCCGGGCCATGTCGAGAAGCGACTCGCCCATATGCGGCCGGACCTCGGGTTTCGGGTCGCCACCCGCCATCCGGATATGGAGCGCGTCCGACTGCCGGTCGCGGATCACGGTGGGGTCATCGTTCGCCGGAGTGTGGGTGCGAATGACCGGACGGCTCCGGGTCTGCATTTGGTCGTAGGCCGCAGCCTTCGCCTCGTCGACGGTTGCGCCAGAGTCGATCAGTTCGTCCGCCTGCTCGGAGGGGAGACCGGCCGAACGGTAGATCGTCCGGATTTCAGCCCGGCGGGTGCGCTCGGCTTCCTCCGGGGTCGGGGTTTCGATTACGGGATCGGGCATGGGAGGTTCCTTGTTCTGCCTGAAGGTTGCTTGCGGGTCCGCTGGATCGGCGACCACGGAAACCTCGCGGATCGCCCAATCGACGGCGGTCCGGACCCTACGGCCGCCCTCAATGGTTTCGCGCCACTGGCGCACTCTGAAGCCGATGGAGACGCCCGTGATCGTGCCGTCCGCCACCCGGTCCCAGACGCCATCCGCGTCGGTTGCCTTGGTCCGCTTGATCGTGACCATGAGGCTCCGTCCTTCCATTCGGGCCGCCACGATCTTGCCCACCACGTCGGCGGCACGGCCGTTGCGGTGTCCGTCCAGAACGGGGAGACCCACCAGCTTCTCGGGGTCGATGGCAGACGAGTCCAGGCGTTCGACATAGCCGCTGCGCTGCACGTCGGCGAAGGTGGACGCGACGGCCTCAACGGTCCCGGCTTCGGGATCGAAGGTGGACGGCGAAATGGCGGCGCTGCGGATCAGGGCTTGGGTTTCATCAAGAGGCATGGGCGATGCCCTCCCACTTCTGGAAAACGGTCGACTTGCGATCATGAATCTGGCCCGTCTTCGGGTCGCGGACGCGGGCGGCCTTGGCCGGATTCAGCGTTAGGCGCGGCCCCGATTTCTGGTCGCTGACGCCGCGAAGCAGCTCGCGCATTTGCGATTTACTCTTGGCCATCGGAGCCCCCTTCGCTGGCGCTGAAGGACAGGCCCAACTCGGCCTCGCGAGCGCGATCCGCCGCGATCTCACGGTCCAGATCGTCGGGGTTCCAGCCCAGCTCTTGGACGGCCTGTGAGCGCGACATGAGGCCGAGCGCCAGCGCCTCTTTGACCGCTGTCATATCTTTCGCCGGATCGACCTGCGCATGGCGGGGCATGATCCATTCCGCCCGCAGTTCGGGCGACAGGTCCAGCCGTCCGGCGAGGACATCGGTCGCCAGCCACCGCCGCCAGATCGGGCGCAGCAGCTGCGGGACAAGGACGCCGTATTGGACCTGTTCCACCCGCGCCCGGAACGGCAGTAGACCGGCCCGCAGCGACGAATAATTGGCATTGGTAAGGTCCCCGGACAGCATGTGCTCGGGAAGGCCCAGAGCAGCCGCGAGAGCCATCAGGTTCATACGGACGAAGGCAGGCGCGTCTTTCAGCTGTTCGGGCGAGCTGAAACGCACGTCGGTTCCGCCGGGCAGAACCCGCATCGTCCCCGGCTCAAGTGAAATGTCGCTGAGACCATCGGCATCGGGGAAAGCCGCTGCCGCCCCGCCCATGTTCGTCTGATCGACCACGAAGCCCGCGTGCATCGCAGCGACCTTGGCCGAGACCAGAAGGGCGTCGGCCAGCTGATCCAGCTCGCTCGCCGACAGGACGGCCGGGGCAAGCCAGCTCAGACCGCGCACCTGCCCGGCCCCGACTGGCTGCATGACGTGGAGCACGTCGGCAGCGTCCACCCGGATCGGCGGGGCATAGTCGGCGTAGATCGAAGAGGGCTTCTGTGGAAGGATGTGATAGGCCACACGGCGGCCCTGAGCGTCGAACTCGACGCCGTTGACGATCTCCCGGCCGTCGCCGAGCGAGGCTGTTTTCGACTCGTCCAGATGCTCCGGCGGGATCAGCTGAAGCCGAAGCCCATCGGGATCGTCGCGCAGAAGGACCAGCGCCTCGCCGTCCACCACCATGTGCCGCGCCACGTCGCGCTGAAGGCCCCACAGGTCGGTGCGGCCCGCTTGGTCCGCATCGTCGGCCCATGACTCGAAAGCGCCGCTCGCCAGCTCCCGTGTCGCCGCGTCGTCGGCCTTCACGTTCGGCCGGATGCCGGTGCCCACGAGCGCAGCGCACCAGTTGCCCACGCCGTTCGCGATGAAGGTGTGATTGAGCGCCAGATAACGGGCGCGAGACCGGGTGATCGGAGCGGCGGCCAAGACCTCGGAATTGACCGGCCCGAATTGCCCGAGTCCGTGGCCGCGCCGCGATCCGGTGGCCGCGTCAATCGAGCGCCGCCCCGGGGGAACCGGAGCGGTGCGGTTGAACGGATTGAGGCGGCTCAGAAGGCTCAATTCATGGTCCTCCGGCGCGCTTTGGCGAGGGTGTGCCAGCGGTCAAGCGAGTCCGTGAGGTCCACCGCGAAGCAACCGCGATGCAGCCAGCTGCCCGTCTGCCCGTGCCGCAGCTCGGTCGCCTGTCCCCGCGCGACGTGATGAATCCGGCCCTCGAACTGGACCCAGCCGCGCTTGGTATGAACGAAGCTCCACAGCTCAAAGACCCAGCCGCGCACGTCGGCCTCATATTCAGCGATCACATGTGCCGCCGGGTTGCCGACGGCACCCTCCGGCCGCCCTCCGGACCAGTGCCGGAGCGCGAGGGAAGCGGCCGCGAAGGGATCGGCTTTCTCGTCCTCGGCTCCTGCCACGTTGAAGTCGCGCAGCCGCAGCAGCACGTCGGCGATCAGGAAGTTGTCGGGGGTCATCAGGAAGGAACGCTTGCCGCGTTCCTCGCGGGCCTTGGGGATAAGGTAGCCCGCTTTCAGAAGCCCCCGCACCTGATCGTAAACCACCTGTCGGTCCTGCCCGGGGAAGATCAGCGTATCGGTGATCTCCGCGCAGTCGATCAGCCCCGCCGGGCGGTGCTTCACGGTCTTCGGGACGTTCAGAATCGCGTTCATCAGTTTGCCTTTCGTCAGAAGAGGATTTCTCCCCCTTACACTGATTCGCGCTCGCTAGCGACTCCAAAATGGCATGAAAACAGGTGGTTATGAGCTACCAGCGGTTGCCAAAGCCCGGATTCAGGGTTGCCGAATCGGTCTCGCTGGGGCAGTTTCGCGGTCGCCGGGGACGCCCGGTGTGTTGACGGCCATGGGCGGGGGCGGAGTTTCGCCGCCCCCGTTCACCAAGAGACCCGAGGACCTGAAAATGCAGAATTTCGCCGCCGACGTTCAGATGGCCCGTGTCCTGACGGTCGCAATGCTCCGGGCAGCTGCGGAAGACGGTCGCACCGTAGGTGAGGCGTGCCGTCTCGCTCAGCGGTTCGTTGAAGATCGCGGATACCCGTCACCTGAGGACCCGCTGGCCTTCGCGACGGAAGGCCGCCTGACGATGCGTGACGGCGATCTTCGCGACCAGATAGTGGTCAGCTCTTCAGGCGAAGTTATTTAGCTGCCACCGGCCGCATTTGGGCTAAGCGGCAATCAATCTGCCAAAAGCCCCCTCCAGCGACGACTTCCACTCTCTACCATAGTCGAGGATTGCTTTTTGAGCGGTCAATTCCCACAGCTTTAATTCGAGCATTTTGCGGCAACGCGCAGCCGCGTAATGAAAATTTGAAGACTCGATCTTTACCCGTCGCTGGATCTCCCCTACAGCGTGCTCTTCTTTCCAGCGGGACACTAATAAGCGTGCCTTCTCTTCAATTGGCCTAAGGTTCCAATCTTGGCGCTCGACAGTAAGTTCGGCCAGCTGTTTCAAGTCTGCATCCCAAATATCGTCGATTAGGAGGTATTCGTAGACAGTCATGCCTTGTTCCCGAGCCCAACGGTAGAGCGCGGGAAGCTGATCCTCGTATTGCGGTCGGAATCTGGCTTCGATCTCGTCGTAATGGCTCTTATAGTCTCGGTCGATGTGGGACTTGCAGCCCACTCCAAAGGTTCCGTCGGGCTCTGCAAACCCATATTTCTTGTTCAATGCGCGGTGCTTTTCGTCCCGCTCATTAATCAACTGCCACGAAGACTCCATATAGGAAGTTTTGCGACGACAGTAATCACGGATAAAGCTACTTCGAATCTGGGAATGGTATGCCATGCAGAATTGAAACTCCGCCTTACCGTGGTCCACGCTTCAAAATCGACACAGCTTCTGCGAGGCGAGGGTATCTGTCGGCATATCCCCCGAAATCGCCACTGGGGACAAATTCCCAGTTCTCTCCCGTCCACCGTGCATCTCGGTTCGCGGGCTTTGAAGGCGTTAACACGACCTCGCAATCGCCCAACGGGTTTCCCGGTTCCCGCACATTTGCCACCACGCAGTTGAAGCCTTCTACGGCTATCCATTCGCCGGGCGTAATCTCTGGGCGATCTGACATTTCCGGCTACCGTTTCACTCGTTTCCGAAGTAGCGGGCCACCGCAGCCACCCCTTCGCAGAACGCTTTGGCGTCCTCGTGCGAGAGGATAACGTGGGCGTCTCCCAGCTTCAGATACATCTGGGGACCTTCGCCCGCATAGTTGGTCTTGCCCACATCCAGCGCAAACTCTTCACCGGTTGCGGCGTCGGTAACGATCTTCTCAAAATAGGTGTCGGTCGCCATGTTCTGCCTCTAGTTGCCCGAAAGCCATTTGCTCCGGACTACGGTAGCGCGCTTCTCCGGTCCCGTCACGCTTTCGACCTCCGCCTCCCGCCGGTCCACGGCCATTCCGATCAGGTTCCGCACGGCCATCGCATAGACGATGCAGTCGAGGCTTTCGGCGCGGCGGCCCGGCGTTCGCTCCCATTGGCGCACCGGAGCCCCGCGACGGTAGCGGACCACCAGACGCTCGCTCGCCAGTTCCTCGTAAAACCGGCCCTCAAGGCTGTCGCTGAAACGGATGCTGCGGCCCCGGCTCAGACGGTTGATGAGCTGCCCCTTCAGGCTGTCCACGCCCACGATGAAGAGCTTGCCGCCGCGACTGTCGCTCGCCCGGATCACGGGGCGGTCTCCGGCGGCTCCCTTGATCGCCACGATGCGCCTCCCCATGCGCGGGCGGCAGAAGCCCAGGACTCGATCCATGGTCACGCCGTCGCCCGCGTCCACCGCTGCCGCGTCCACCTTGAGGAAGCCGCCCTTGGGGTGTTTCCAGATGGTCCGCAGGGCTTCGTCCAGCTCGGCCCACACGTCGTCGGCCATCGGGTCGCCCCAGATCACGCTCTGGCCCAGCACGAAGATTTCGTCGCGCCCCCAGCCGAGGAAGACCATTTCGAGACGGTCGCGCTGCACGTCGACTCCGACCGTCACGAAGAGGGTTTCCGGCGGGATGGCATCGGGGAGCCCGAACGGCTCCGCCCGAGCCGCCAGCGCCGCGTCGTCGATCTCTTCGGCCGCCTCGCGCCAGCCTTGCCCCAGAAGCGTGTTTGTCCAGACCTGAAGTTTGTCGGGATGGTCCTTCGCTTCCAGAAATTCGGCCGCGATCTTCCCCCAGCTCGCATTGGCCAGCGTCGAGACCAGCGCGTTGAGCCGGAAGCCAGCGTGGCCTTCGATCTCAGGCCGGGTGATCCGCCAGCGCCCGGCTGCCACCATCGCCGGTTTCTCGCGCTCTTCGGTCATGGCCCCGCAGGACGGGCAAGCATAGGCCGCCTTCAGCGGCTCCCCTTCCGGCCATTGAATGTCGGCCCATGTGATCTCATGGAAGTCGCCGCAATGCGGACAGGGGCACTCGTAGACGCGCTGATCGGACGCCGCGTAGCTCCGGAGGACGTTGCTGGTCGCTTCCAGCGTCGGCGTGGAGCCCAGCACGATTTTGCGATTGGGGAAGCTGAGCGTCCGCCGCTCTGCCAGCGTGATCGGCGAGCCCTCGGCACCGGGCTCCATGGCGTCGGCTTCGTCGATCAGTAGCACCCTGACATTGTGCCGCCGGAGGTTCCGGGGGCTCTTCGCCGCGACGATCTTGAGCGAGCCGCCGGGGAAGCGGCGGGACAGCAGCGTATTGCGTCCGGACTCGTCGGCCTCGGCGGACAGGAGCCCGCACAGCTCCGGCGTGGCCGCGAAGATCGGTTCCAGATCGGAGACCACATAGTCGCGGGCATCGGCCTCGGTCGGTTGCAGGACCATGACCGGGCTCGGCTCGTTCGCGACGTAGGCGGCCACCGTCCCGGACAGGAGCGTGGTCAGCCCGACCCGCACCGGCTTGACCACGGTCACACGCTCAATGAGCGGATCGGAAATGGCCTCCGCAATGCCGCGCTGATAGGGCCAAAGGCTGACGCGGCCGGGCGTGGCGGAGACGCCCTCGGGGAGCCGCATGACGGATTCAATCCAATCGGGTAGCGAAAGGCGCGGCGGGGGCTTCAAGGCCGCCAGCGCGCGGCTCCGGGTCAGGGCGAGCGTGTCAGCCATCTTCGGCCAGCTCCATCAGCACGTCCCGGACCTCGGCGTCGAGCGCGGCCAGATCATGCGGGGTCAGATGCCCGAGCTTTGCGGCGGCCCGCGAAGGTAGGCTGAGGAAGGCGGCCCGGAGCGTCCGCAGCACGTCGGCCCATTCCCGCTCCACGTCGGTCGCCGGGACCAGCTGCCCCTCGGCCCGGAGATTCTGAAGCTCCACCTTGCGGGCATTGGCGGTCGCCAGCCGCAGCTTCTCCGCAGCCAGCGCGGCGTCCGTCGCCTTGCCCTTTGCGAGCTGGCGGGCGTGATCGGCGTAGGCCCGGACCGATGCCCGGAGGGGATAGAGCTTGTCGGCCGTCCGGGGCAGCACGCCGTCGCGGCCGAGCGCATGAACGCGATTGGGGGTGAGGCCCAGCCACTCGGCCATCTCGGCGGCCGTCACGGCATCCGCGTCGGGGGGCAGGAAGGATTCCCCCACCAGCTCGGCGAAGGTGGCGCGATCCTCGGGGCTCATGGGGCAATCCCCCACACGGGGGAAATCCCTGACACGGGGGAAATCCCCCACAGCGGTTTTTCCATTTTCATTTTCCCATCACAGCGGGAAACCCCGGGGCTCCGCGTCCCCCCAAGCCGCACGGCCCAGAGGGACCCGCCATCCCCCGTGTCAGGGATCATCCCCCACGTGAGGGACGCAGCCCCCACAGTGACGGGTGGACTAGCAGGACAGGCAGAGGACAGGCAGCCGCATGTCCACCTATACGCCTTTGTTATCAGTGCCTTAGACCAATGGGACAGGCAGGGACAGGCAGAATCCCCTATGTTACTTCCTAGAGCCCCTGTAGCCCCTCTGGCCCCCCTGTGTGCCTTCTGCTGAGTAGTCATAGATGAATCCTGCCTGTCCTGCCTGTCCCTTGTGGGTAAGAGGCTGATTTTGCTCGGTAAAAGGCGGCAGGCAGAGCCGGAAATCCTGCCTGTCCCTGCCTGTCCCTGCCTGTCCACCCCGGCCATCACTGCCGCCTCCATACTGATGTCTTGTGCTTCCCGATCCTGTGGTGCGTCCACCCGAGCTTGCGGAGAATAGCCCCCACACGGGCGCTGTTCTGTCCGCCGTGCCGCTCTTTGGGAACTTCGAGTGCGTTCGCCAGCACGTGGCGGATTTCCACTTCGCTCGGGGGCTCGCCGTCGTCGAGCGGATCGGTCAGGCCGTCGAGGTAGTCGGCAATCCGTGCCTCCCACGGGTCCTCTTCCGTCGCGGCCGCCTGAGCCTCCCGCGCCATCGCCTCGGCCTCGGCCGACAGGTGCCACGGCTCGCCGTCCCGGAACGCGGCCAGTGCTTCCGCGAAGAGCTGGTCCCGGTCGCTCGCCAGAGCTTCCGTGTCTACCCCGTCGCCGCAGGTGATCGGCCAGAAGCGCCGCCCGCCGGTCTGGTCCCGCAGATACTCGGACTCATTCGTCGTCGCCACGAAGGCGCATTGCCGGGGGACCGAGTCGGCGAGGCGGGCATAGGGCAGCCGTATCTCGTCGGTGGCCCGGGACAGGAAGGACTTCAGCGCCTCGCCTTCCGCCTTCCGGGTCGGAGCCATCTCCGACAGCTCCACCAGCCAATGGCCCGGCAGCCACATGCCAGCTTCCCGGTCGTCGTTCCGGAGCGCGGGCAGGTTGTCGCCATACCAATCGCCGCCCAGCACCTTGCAGGCGGTGGATTTGCCGATGCCCTGAGCGCCGCTCAGGACCAGCACGTGGTCGTGCTTGCAGCCGGGACGCTCCACGCGCGCCACCAGCCCGATCAGCGCAGCGCGCGCCACGGCCCGGACATACGCCGAGTCTTCCGCGCCCATGTAGGTCGTGAGCCATTCGGAAAGCCGCGCCTTGCGGTCCCATGTGAGCCCGTGGAGCCAGTCGCGGATCGGGTGGTAGGCGTTCCGCTCTGCCACCGCACGGACGGCCCGGGCGGTCAGATCATTCCCGACGTTCCGCATACCGGCCAGCTCGATCTGCACGCGGATCAGCGTCAGGTGCGCGTCCCGGATCGGCCCGGCACGCCACTCGTCGCGGCCGGTGAAGGCGTTGTGACAGATGCCGAGTCCCCGCTTCTCGTTCGCTGCGCTGAGGTAGAGAATCGCGTTGTGCGCGGTGGCCTCAGGCTCGCCGTTCGGTCGGCGCATCACTGGCCGGTCGGAGGGCGCTGCCGGGGGCTTGGGCGCTGGCCTCAGCTCAGGCGAACCGACCAGCCGCTCGAAGACGGACTCGTCGGACTCTTCCAGCTCGGCGTCGAGCGCGGCCAGTTGCTCCGGGTCCTCCCATTCACGCTTCCGGGCTTCATAGATGATGGTCCAGCCGGTCACGCCGCCGGGCCGATCAGACTTGAGGCTCTTCCATGCGGCCTCGGTCGCGGTCGGATCGTAACCATACCACTGAGCGGACCAGCCGTCGAAAGCTGCGAAGCCCTCGTCATCGCCACCTGTCTCGGCGTGGAGCGCCGCCCCGATCCGCAGCCAGTCGTCGCGGCTGGCGAACTCGTCGCCGTCGTTCGGCAGATGCGCCAGCGCGTCGAGGATCACGCTGAAGTCGAGGCCCGTAGGCCGCGCCTCGCCGGGGTCTCTGTCCCGCTTCTCAAGGCTCAGGAAGCGTGGCCATGGGGGCGGGTCGTCCGTCAGCAGGCCGCTCAGCAGCTTGTATGTCCCGGTCCCGTTGATCGCCCCGGGCGCGGCCACGTAGTTGCCCTCTGCCCGGAAATCGAGCCCGAGTCCAAACTGGTCGGTAGAGCCACCCCCGACCCCATCGGGACAAAAGAAGTAAAGGTGACGGCCGCCGGTCGGCGACTCCACTTGGATTGTGGTCAGCTCATCCGGCTCGTAGCCCATCAGGCGCAGCGTCTCGAAGCCGTCCTTGTCGTCCTTTCAGTCGATATCCAGCACGACGAAGCCCGTCCGGCTGCCGGTCGGGATGCCCGGCATGGCGTCGGGCCACTTGGTGAACCATCGCCCGATCTGGTCGGGGTCGGTCGTGGCCTTGTTCTTGAAG
This sequence comes from Paracoccaceae bacterium, assembly GCA_003605175.1. GTDB lineage: Bacteria > Pseudomonadota > Alphaproteobacteria > Rhodobacterales > Rhodobacteraceae > Ovoidimarina. The sequence continues at coordinate 275,258 of QWDA01000004.1, forward strand.
TCCGTGATGCAGGGCTTCTTCGTCGGGCTCTTGCCCGGGCGTGGCACCAGCCTGAACGGGAAGACCGGGATGCGCTGTTTGGCGAGCGCCAGCGCCACTTGCATGTTCGTCTTTTGGGAGGTATCCATATACCACTCCTGTTGTAACCATAGAGCCCCTCGCCATTCAGGTCCCGGCGGGGGGTTCTTCGTTTCAGTCGCTTTGTCAGGAGCAATGGTGAGCCTAGCGGCTCATGGGCAGGGTGTCACGGCCCCGCTTTCTTGGGCGAATTTGGGCCGAATCCCAAATATCAGGGTCTCACGGTGGAGCCCTAATCCCGCTAAGTGTCTGGAAAAATTGGTCGGAGTGAGAGGATTCGAACCTCCGACCCCTGCCTCCCGAAGACAGTGCTCTACCAGGCTGAGCTACACTCCGACCGTGCCGGCGGGGGTAGCGCCAACCGCGGGGGTTTGCAAGGGGGCAGTGGCGGCGGGGCGGAAAGGCTACATCTCGCTGCCGCGAGGCGACGTGCCGGTGTTCGGGCGCATCTTGGAGCGCAGAACCGGATAGGTGATCGAGGTGCCGGCGAAGGTTTCGCGCAGGACGATGTAGAGACCGCTCGCTATGATGATGCCGGCGCCGATCCAGGTGATGCGGTCGGGGGTCTCGTCGAAGAACACAGCGCCGAAGATCGCGGCCCAGACGATCTGGGAATACTGCATCGGCGCGACAATCGCGGCGTCGGCGCTGGTATAGGCGGCGATGATCAGGAGGCCGGCGGCGAAGGCGAGGGCGGACATCAGTGCCAGCGCGCCGAGATGCTCGACCGGCAGGGGGACATAGGCGAAGGGCAGGATCGCGCCCATGACCAGGAAGTTCCCCATCATCGGGTAGAGCAGCAGGACCGCGCTGCGCTCGTCCTTGCCGATCTTGCGGACGATGATCGAGGCGACCGAGGAGCCGCAGGCGGCGGTGACAGCGGCGGCGTGGCCAAGTTCCAGGTCGGCGCCGCCGGGGCGAATCACCACGAGAACGCCGATCAGGCCGGTGACCACCGCGGCCCAGCGATGCGGGCCGACCTGCTCGCCCAGAACCGGGATCGACAGCACGGTGATCAGGAGCGGCGTGGCGAAGAGGATGGCATAGACCTGGGCCATCGGGATCGTCGAGAAGGCGTAGAACGCGGTGACGCCGGTGATCATCGCCGCGCCGGTGCGCAGGAGCGACCACCAGGGATGCACCGGGATCAGCGTGGCCTTCTCGGCGTCGCGCATCAGCATCAGGATCACCAGCGGGAAGGACAGGAGCACGCTGTAGAAGATGATCTGGAAGGTCGAGTAGTGCCCGCCCAGCACCTTCACGACCACGTCATGGGTCGAGAAGAAGGCAAAGGCGAGCAGCGCGAAGAACGCGCCGCGAAGATTGGATCGTGCGGAGTCGGTCATCTGGATACGGCTTGAAGCGGTCGACCGGGCGCAGGGAAAGCCGATCCCGCCGGAAAGGGCAAGGCGGAATGCGCCTTCCTGCTGGCGGGTGCGGCCGGGCGGCGGAGGACCGCCCGGCCGATGCTGCGCTCAGTTCCGGTTGAACAGCCGCTTGAGCCAGATGAACGGGAGGAGCAGGACGAACCAGCCCTTCTTCAGAAGCAACAGTGCCACAGCCAGAAATCCGGCCTTGGAGGTGAGCACCTTGCCGGCGATCAGGCCGGCGACGCCCACCGCCGCGACCTTGTCGAGCGAGGGGTCGAAATCGGCATAGGTCTTGCCCTCGGTGAACGAGATCATCTGCGCGACCTCGGGCAGGCTTCTTTGGATCGTGCCGAGCTGCGCCATCGAGCCGATGAAGTTCGCGTTGAGCACGCCTTCGCGGCCGAGCGCGCGGAGCTTGTAGTTGAGCGTGTGTTCCTCGCCCTCGCCGAATTTCAGTTCCAGCGCCCAGTGGAGCTTGCGCTGGGTGCGGTCGTAGCTCGGCGGGGCGGCCCAGCCGATCAGCTCGACCGAGTCGTAGCCGGCCCGGACGCGCTCGCCGGAATCTGCCCGGGTTTCGGCCTGCATCTCCTTCAGGAGGTCGTCGTAATCGTAGCTCTCGGCGTCGTCGTCCGAGACATAGCCCATCGGGTCGAAATCGAGCTCGGCGCCCCAGGTGTCGTCATCCCAGGGGGTATAGGCCGAGGGGAAGATCATGCCGAGCGAGGTGTCGGGCGGGTTGCCCCAGAGGTCGGACAGGACCGCGGTGGTATCCCCGGGGTCGAGATAGTAGTAGCCCTCGGGCACTTCGAGCTGGGCCTGGCCGCCGGGCAGGTCGATATGCCCGGTCTTGTAGTCGAGCCCGCGGAGGATCTGGTCGACCTCTTCGATGTCGTATCCTGGGTGACCGGGGAAGGTTTCCTCGAAGCTCCTGGCCCCTGCCGCGGCGGCTGAAAGCGCGAGCGCCATGGCGGCACCGAATGCGATCTTCATCCCGTCAATCCTTTCGTCATCAGAACGCGATTCAGGTTTCCTGATCGCGGACAATAACGGCAAGGATCGGGCAGGAAATGGGATGCTTCGGGGCGCGACTGTCGCCGAATTCCGGTCAGAAGAAGGCCTGGAGCCCGGTTTGTGCCCGCCCGAGGATCAGTGCGTGCACGTCATGGGTGCCCTCGTAGGTGTTCACCGTTTCGAGGTTCATCATGTGGCGGATCACCTGGAATTCCTCGGAAATCCCGTTGCCGCCATGCATGTCGCGGGCCGCCCGGGCGATGTCGAGCGCCTTGCCGCAATTGTTGCGCTTGATGAGCGAGATCATCTCGGGGGCGGCGAGGCCTTCGTCCATCAGCCGGCCCACCCGGAGCGCGGCGTGGAGGCCGAGGGTAATCTCGGTCTGCATGTCGGCGAGTTTCTTCTGGAAGAGCTGGGTCTGAGCGAGGGGCCGGCCGAACTGCTTGCGATCGAGCCCGTATTGCCGCGCCGCCTGCCAGCAGAACTCGGCCGCGCCGATCACGCCCCAGGCGATGCCGTAGCGCGCGCGATTGAGGCAGCCGAACGGGCCCTTGAGCCCCTCGACGCCGGGCAGGAGCGCGTCTTCGCCGACCTCGACGCCCTCCATGACGATTTCGCCGGTGGTCGAGGCGCGGAGCGAGAGCTTGCCCTCGATCTTCGGCGCCGTGAGCCCCTTCATGCCCTTTTCCAGGACGAAGCCGCGGATCTTGCCGCCATGGGCCTCGGATTTCGCCCAGACCACGAAGACATCGGCAAAGGGCGCGTTCGAGATCCACATCTTCGAGCCGGTGATGCGGTAGCCGTCGGCGGTCTTGACCGCGCGTGTCTTCATGCTGCCGGGATCGGAGCCCGCATCGGGTTCGGTCAGGCCGAAACAGCCGATCCACTCGCCCGACGCGAGTTTCGGCAGGTATTTCTGCCGTTGCGCCTCGGAGCCGTAGGCATGGATCGGGTACATCACCAGCGAGGATTGCACCGACATCATCGAGCGGTAGCCGGAATCGACCCGCTCGATCTCGCGCGCGACGAGGCCGTAGGTGACATAGCCCGCGCCGAGCCCGCCGTACTCCTCGGGCACGGTGATGCCGAGAAGCCCGGCTTCGCCCATCTCGCGGAACACCTCGGGGTCGGAGAGCTCCTCGCGATAGGCGCGGATCACCTTGGGCTGCAGACGCTCCTGCGCGAAGGCGGCCGCGGCGTCGGCGAGCATGCGCTCGTCCTCGGACAGCGCGGCGGAGATCAACAGCGGGTCCTCCCAGGCGAAACCGGCGAGATCCGGGCCCTTGCCGGGCTTGAAGCGGGCTTGTTCGGTCATCGGGCTCTCCCTCTGTATCGCTCCGGATATACGCGAGCGCGTGCAGTTGCGCTATGCCGCGCCGAGCCGAAAGATCGTCGCCTGCCGATAGGTTTCACCGGGGCGCAGGAGGATCGACGGGAAATGCGGGTGATGCGGCGCGTCGGGCCAGTGCTGCGGTTCGAGCGCGATGCCTTCGTCGACGCCGGCATAGACCTGGAGGCCCGGCGCGTCGGAAATGATCTCGACATGGCGGCCCGTCGCGCCGGTCAGCCGGGCGAGGGGGCGCGGGGCGCGGGACGGGTCGAAACAGAAATTGTGGTCGAGCGTCGGGTCGGGCGGGCACGGTGCCCGGTGGTCGTATGGCGAGCCGGTGACCGGGGCGATTTCGCCGGTGGGGATCATGTCGGCATCGACGGGCAGACAGCGGTCGGTCATCACCTCGAGCCGGTGGCCGGCCCAGCTCCCCGAGCCGTCGAGCGACCAGTAGCCGTGATGCGCGAGGTTCATCAGCGTCGGCGCGTCGGTGGTGGCGGTGAGGTCGAGGCAGAGATCGGTGCCGTCGATGCGGTAGATCGCGGTGACCCGGCGGTTGCCGGGAAAGCCGCCCTGGCCATCCGGCAGGTCGAGCGAGAGGGCAACACTGGTGTCGGTCACCGTCTCGACGGTCCAGAGATCGGCATGCAGGCCCTCGCCCGAATGCAGGCAATGGCGGCCGTCCTGATTGGCCTCGAACCGGCAGGCGCGGCCTTCGACGGTGGCTGTCGCGCCGGCGATCCGGTTCGCGACCGGGCCGACAATCGCGCCGAAATAGCGGAAGTCGCCCAGATAACCCGCGAGATCGGGGCTTTGGACGGCGAGGTTCGGCGAGCCGTCGAACGTCAGGGCGTGGAGCCGGGCGCCATGGGTGAGGATCGTCGCTTCGAGGCGGGGGCCGGCGAGACGGATCGCGGCGACGTCGCGGCCGCCGGGAAGGGTGCCGAACGGGCTCACAGGATCACCCGATGTTCGTCCTGGCCCTGGGCCACGCCCCGGGCGACGAAGGTCGCGCCGTGGGCGCGTCCGTCGGCGAGGGTCTCCTCCGAGAGGTCCTGCCGCGCCGAGGTGCAATAGAGATCGCCGTCGCCGAAGGCCGGGCAGGACGTATTGGCCGCGTCGAACGCGACCGCGTGCAGGAAGCGCCCGTCGGGCGCGTAGGCCGCGACCCGCGCGGCGCCCCATTGCGCGTTCCAGAAATTGCCGTCACGGTCGACCACGGCGCCGTCCGGGTCGAGGCCCTCGGCGTTCAGGTCGAGGAAGATTTCCGGATCTCCCACCGGCCAGCCATCGGCTTCGGCGAGGCGCTGGCGCCAGACCGTCTTCTTGTCCGTGTCGCCGAAATAGGCAGTGCGGCCGTCGGGCGCGAAGGCGATCGCGTTGGGAATCGAGATGTTCGGGTAGAGGCGCCGGACCTCGCCGCGCAAATAGCGGTAGATCGCGCCGGCGCCCGGTTCGGCCGATTTTCCCATCGTGCCGATCCAGAAGCCGCCGTGGGGATCGGCGCGACCGTCGTTCGAGCGGGTGGCGGGGCTATCGGCTTCGAGCGGGGCGATGGGTTCGGAGGTTTCGGTGGCGAGGTCGAAAAGGAACAGCCTGGATTCGCTGGCGATCAGGAGGCGGTCGCGGTCGACCCAGCCCGCGGCGGAGACATGTTCGTCGAACTGGACAGTGCGGGTTTCGTCGCCGTCGCGGCGGTGGAGCCGGAAGGCTGTTATGTCGAACCAGAGGAGTTCGGCGCGTTCGGGGTGCCAGAGCGGGCCTTCGCCGAGGGCGCAGGGGGTGGCGTCGTGGATCGTGGAGCGGGTCATGCGGTGGTCTCCTCCCAGGCGGCGACGAGGGCGGCCGCGCGGGCGGCGACCTCCGCCACCGAGAGGCCCGGTTTGTAGAGCGCCGAGCCGATGCCGAAACCGTCGGCGCCGGCGGCGAGATAGGCGGCGAAGTTCTCCGGCCCGACGCCGCCGACCATGTAGACCTGACACGCCTTCGGCAGCACCGCGCGGAGGGCGGCGAGGCCTTCGGGGCCCATCTGCAGCGCCGGGAAGATCTTGAGCCCGGTGGCGCCGGCGGCAAGCGCCGCGAAGCATTCGGTGGCGGTGAAGGTGCCGGGCCAGCTTTCCATGCCGCGCGCGGTGGTGGCGGCGATCACCGCCGGGTCGCAATTTGGCGAGACCACGAGCCGGCCGCCGGCCTCGGCGACACGTTCGACATCGGCTTGCGTGAGCACGGTGCCGGCGCCGATCAGAGCGCGGTCGCCATGGGCCGCGGCCATGGCCGCGATCGAGGCGAAGGGATCGGGCGAATTCAAGGGCACCTCGATCCGGTCGATGCCGGCCGCGATCAGCGCCTCGGCGACCGGGACGGCTTCGGGCGGGGTGATGCCGCGAAGGATGGCGATCAGAGGTCGGCTCATGCGTGGATTTCCTTCCGGGATCGGATCAGGGCGAGGCCCGCGCGGGTCATCTCGTCGGCCTGAAGGCTTTCCGCGATGAGGCCCTGAGCGGCCAAGGCCCTGGAATAGACACTGTTCAGGCCGGTTTCGCCGATCAGCGCCACCGGCTGGCCGATCCAGTAGGCGCGCGTCGCCGCCAGTTCGGCACCGATCAGCAGGCCCGAGACGCGGGCGCGGGCGGCGCCGGGATCGAGGCCGTGGATGAGGCCTTCGGCGCGGACGGAGAACAGCCTTGCCGCGAGCGCTTCGGGGCGCGCGAGAGCGTCGGAAACGGCCTCGGCGAAGGCGGAGTCGTCCCAGCCGGAACCGATGGAATGGCGCAGGGTGCTGGACTTCGACAGGAGCGCGAAAAGCTCGCCGGTCATGGCGGTGCGAAAACTGACGATCTCGCCGGCCGAAACCTGCACCCATTTGGTATGGGTGCCCGGCAGACAGATCACGCCGTCGAAATCGGGGCGTGCGGCGAAGACGCCGGCGATCTGGGTCTCTTCGCCACGCATCACGTCGGCGGGCGCAGCCTGGCTGACGCCGCCGACGATGGAAACGGTGAAATCAGTGTCTGATACGGGCGCTTTCACCGTTTCGAAGGCGTCGGGCGCGCACGGGACCGGGGCATAGGGTGCCTCGATCCAGCCCTGCCTCGCGCCGACCATGCCGCAGGCGAGGACCGGTGCGGGGGTCCAGCCGGCGATCATCTCCCGCAGCGCCGGCTCGAACGCCTCGGGGGCGAGCGAGCCCATGCCCTTGTCGGAGCGGGCTTCGGCGAGCACCGCGCCATCGGCGCCCATCGCCCAGGCGCGGCAGGCGGAGGTGCCCCAGTCGACCGCAATCCAGTCGGGCGTCATCCGGTCACCACCACGCCGCCATCGACCACCAGCGCCTGGCCGGTCATCGCCGCGCTGGCCCGCGAGGCGAGAAAGAGTGCCGGGCCCACGATGTCGCGGGGGGTGAGATGTTCCTTTAGGCACATCCTGTCCATGAATTTCGCCAATCCCTCCTCGGTGGCCCAGAGCTCCATCTGCCGCTCGGTCAGGACCCAGCCCGGCGCCAGCGCGTTGACGCGGATTCCGTCCATCCCATGGGCGCGGGCGAGCGAGCGGGTGAGCCCGTTGATGCCCGATTTCGCGGTGGTGTAGACCGGATAATCGCCCATGCCCATCATGTAGCTGATCGAGGAGAGATTCACGATCACTCCGCCGCCTTGCGCCTTCATCGCGGGGATCACCGCCTGGCAGGCGAAGAAGCAGGCCTTGAGGTTGATCGCGATCAACCGCTCCCAATAGGCCTCGTCGACCTCCTCCGTCCGGTGGCGCGCGTCGTTGGCGGCGTTGTTGACGAGGATGCCGATCGGACCGTGGGCCCCGGCGGCCCGGTCGAGCGCGGCGCGGAGGGCGGGGGTGTCGGTGATGTCGCAGCGGAGGAAAAGCGGGCGGCTGCCGTGCTTTTCGGCCATCGCCTCGGTGAAGGCGGTGCTTTCGGCAATATCGGCGAAGGCGACCCGCGCGCCCTGTTCGAGGAATCCCTCGGTCAGGGCGGCGCCGATGCCCGAACCGCCGCCGGTAATGAAGACCGACGCGCCGTGGAGATCCGGGAAGACCGCGGGCGTCACGGCGCCTCCGGGCGCGGTGCCAGCGCGGATTGTGCCTTCTTCGTCAGGCCGGCGCGGACGATGTCGTAGGAGGTGAGGATCCGGTGGCGGAGTTCGTCGGGCGCGCAGTCTTCGGGCAGGTTGATCCAGCTTCGGTGGAAATAAGGCGCCTTGCGGCCCACGCCGGCCTCGATCAACATCTGCGCCGTCTCGATATCGGCGGTCTTGACCGAGACACCGGGAGCCACGGCACCGATGCAGGCGAACATCTTGCCGCCGACCTTCCAGGCGTCGTGGCCGCCGCCCCACGGGTCGGAAACCTCGGCGCCGGGCAAGGCGGCGCAGATGCCCCTCACCCTATCGCGGAACTGTTGAAACCGGGCCATCTTTCCCCCTCCCGACCGGGATCATCGTCCAGATGCATGCCGGGGGAAAGGGCCGGTTTTCGGTGACGTCGCAGGCGGACTCGCACGATGTTGCGCTCCGCTCCAAGTGGTACACCAGATCACATCGCCTGTTCGGGAGAGAAGGTCGGAATTGTCTCTAACACGGAAGGATTCGCCTCATTTGCGCCCGTGATCACCGCGTGACTTTGCGACGGAGCGTGCTACATTGCCCTCTGGCGCGCGGTCAGCGTCGATGCGAAGGGTCCCGGTTGGAGCAATGACTATTCCTCAGAAGATCTCCGACCAGGCGGATGCGCTGATTTCAGCAGTCCTGGCTCTGTCAAAGAAGGAATCCGTCGAGACGGTGATGGGACTTGCGGTGATTCTTCTGAACTGGGGAGCCTACAAGCTTCGACTGGAGGATTACGCGCCGATGGCCGAGGAGTTCGAACGCGCCGCCGACCGGTTCGAAGCGTTGGCCGCGCGGGACGGGATCACGGTGCGCAAGAAGGTCCATTGATGCCGTGGAGGGGCCGCACAGCAGCGGATCCAATGGTTCAACAGCCGTGGCGTGAAGATCGACAAGCCCGACTTTCCCAAGCTGATCGCGCCTAGCGACTGCCCCAGGCGTCCGCAGGCTAGGCCAGTTCCGGAAAGCGTTGCCGCACCGCGGCCACCGAGGCCGAAAGCGCCTGCGCGAGGTGCGGCATGTCGACCGATTCGGGGCTTTTCTCTCCCTGCGCGCATAGCCTTGCGAAATCCGCGAAGCCGAGATTCATCGCGCTGCCCTTCATGCCGTGCAGTGCGTCGGAGCGCGCGGCGAGATCGCCGAGGGCCGGGAGACCCTCGATCGCCTCCTCGATCTCGCTCAGGAACAGCAGGGCGATTTCGGCGAAGTCGTCATCGCCGACCTCCGTGCGCAATTCGTCGATCCGGCCCCAGTCGATCATGACCTGCTCCACTCGCTGACCGGGGCAGGCTAGCCGAAAACAGGTACCCAAGCGTTACCCAAGCCCGACCGCAAACCGGAAAACTTTATGTTTCATGGCATCTTAAGAGAGGTGCCACAGAACCCCCCATTGCGACATCGCACAGGGTAAGCGGCCGATATGAAAAGCGCAGCAATGCAGAAGGTGCCCGAGGACCGATCTCATGCGCCCGTGGCGCAGGCGGCCGCGATCCGCGATGTCCTGATCGTCGATGACAGCCGCGCGCATCTGAAGCTGCTCGCCTCGATTCTGACCCGGTGGGGGTTCGAGGTGACTCAGGCGAGCTCTGGCGAGGAGGCGCTCTGGCATCTCGAAGCGAAGAAATTCGACCTCGTGCTGAGCGATTGGGTGATGCCCGGCATGAGCGGGATAGAGCTGTGCGAGCGTTGTCGGGCGTTGAGCGGGGAGTCGTATCTCTACTTCATCCTCCTGACCTCGAAGAGCGAAGGGGACGACGTGGCACGTGGCCTCGCGGCCGGTGCGGACGACTTCCTGTCGAAACCGATCGACCGCAACGAGCTGCAGGCGCGGATCGCGGCGGGCGAACGGCTGATCGCCATGCAGCGCGCGGTGGTCGAGAAGAACCAGCTGCTCGAACACACGCTGGACGAACTCCAGGGCCTTTATGACGGGATTGCCCGCGATCTGGTCGAGGCGCGGCGGCTCCAGCAATCGCTCGTTCCGGAGCGGTTCCGGCGCTACGATGAGGGCGATGTCTCGCTCCTGCTGCAGCCCTCGGGCCATGTGGGCGGCGATCTCGTCGGCGCGGTGCAGGCCGGGCATCGGCAGTTGGGTCTTTTCGCGATCGACGTCTCTGGGCACGGCATCGCCTCGGCGCTGCTGACGGCGCGCCTCGCCGGCTACTTTTCCGGTCGCACGCCGGAGCACAACATCGCATTGGTCCCGAGCGCGGCGGGCGGGCACGAGATCCGCAAGCCCGAGGATATCTGTCTCGGTCTCAACGCGCTGATCATCGGCGACATGGAGACGGAACTCTACTTCACCATGCTCTTCGCGAAGTGCGACCTCACCACCGGCGAAATCGAGATCGCCCAGGCAGGGCATCCGAACCCCTTGATCCAGCGGTGCTCGGGCGAGATCGCCTTTCCGGGCGAGGGCGGCATGCCCATCGGGCTGATCGAGGAGCCGATGTTCGGCACGATTCGCCTGAAGCTCGAACCCGGCGACCGGCTGATGCTCTATTCCGACGGCTTCACCGAACAGGTCGATCCCGAGGGCGAGATGCTGGAGGAGCAGGGCCTCGCGCGGATTGCCGGCCTGCAAGCGGACACGCGCGGCGGCGATTTCATCGAGGGGCTGATCTGGCACCTTGCCGACCATGCCGGCGACGGCGATTTCGACGATGACCTCTCGGCGGTGATCCTGGAATACGCGGGCCCTGCCGGGAGGACCTAGCCGAGCACCTGTTCGAGGAATGCCCGGTCGCCCTCGTTCGCGATGAGACCGGGTGCGAGCGCGGCGGGCGTCCAAACCGCGGTATGGCCCGGTTCGCTCGGCGCGCCGAGGCTGAGGGCCGGACGCGCGAGGTAGACATGGCAGATCTTCTCGGCCCAGAAATCGTAATCCGGCATGAAAGTGAACCGCCGGAACGCACCCAGCCGGCGCGCGGAGCCGATCCGCCAGCCGGTCTCCTCGAGGACTTCGCGATGCAGGGCCCGGAGCGGCGATTCCTCCGGGTCGATACCGCCGCCCGGGAGCTGGTACTCGGGCACCGGCGCCTCCTGAAACGTCAGAAGCACAGCGCCGTCGCGGACCAGCACCGCGTAGGCGCCGGCCCTGTGCCGATAGCGGATGCCCGGCCGCACCGGATCGCCGACCCGCCTGATCGCCACCTTTAACCCCTCCGGACACCCCCTTATATACTCGATCCTATGCCAGCACCTGCGGCCCAAGGAAACCCATGACCCTCAGCTCGAAAATCGCCTGGGACGACACCGTCCTGCCGTTCCAGCTCGACCTCTCGGACATTCGCGGCCGTGTGGCCCGTCTCGACGGCGCGCTCGACGGGATTCTGTCGCAGCACCGCTATCCCGCGCCGATCGAGGCTTTGGTGGCGGAAGCCGCGCTTCTGACCGCACTGATCGGACAAACCATCAAGCTGCGATGGAAGCTGAGCCTGCAGGTTCGCGGCGACGGCCCCGCGCGGCTGGTGGCGACGGATTACTACGCCCCCGCCAAGGCGGGTGACCCGGCGCGGATCCGGGCCTATGCCAGCTTCGACGCCAACCGGATCAATCCGGCGGGCGACCCGTTCGCACAGGTGGGCTCGGGGTATTTCGCGGTGCTGATCGACCAGGGGAAGGGCACGGCGCCCTACCAGGGGATCACGCCGCTGGCCGGCGGGTCGCTCGCGGCCTGCGCGGAGACCTATTTCGCCCAGTCCGAGCAGTTGCCCACGCGCTTCGCGTTGGGCTTCGCGCGTTCCGGCGAACCCGGCGAGCGCTGGCGCGCCGGGGGCGTGATGCTGCAGCACATGCCGAAGGCCTCGCCGCATGCCCAGGGCGGCGGATCGGGCGAGAGCGGCCTCTTGCGCCCGCGCGACGTTCTGAGCGGCGACGAGCTGGAAGATTGGCGGCGCGCGAACCTGTTGCTCGACACGGTCGAGGCGCCGGAGCTGATCGGCCCGGGCGTGCAGCCGACCGAGCTTCTGGTGCGGTTGTTCCACGAAGAGGGCCCGCGGGTCTTCGACGCCCAGTCGGTCGCCTTCGGCTGCACATGTTCGCCCGAGCGTGTCCGGCAGAGCCTGTCGATCTACTCGGCGCGCGACATCGCGCACATGACGACCGACGACGGCATCGTCACCGCCGATTGCCAGTTCTGCGGCGCGCATTACGAGTTCGATCCGGCCACCCTGGGTTTCGAGGCGACGGAGCCGCCCGATGACGGGGGCTGACGCGCGGGCGGCCCTCGCGGCGGCTGCCGCGCGCGACGGGGCGCCCTCGTCGGATTACGACCTGAACCGCGATCTGCCGCTGCCGGCGAACCGCGTGCTTCGGCCGGCCAGTGTGCTGGTGGCGGTGCGCGAGCGGGCGGGGCAGGCGGAACTGGTGCTGACCAAGCGCTCGTCGCGGCTGAAGCATCACCCTGGTCAGATCGCGTTTCCGGGGGGCAAACTCGACGAGGGTGACGCCAGTGCCGAGGCTGCGGCCCTGCGCGAGGCCGAGGAGGAGGTGGGCCTGGCCCCCGATGCCGTCGAGCTTCTGGGCAGCCTGCCGCCGCACGAAACCGTCACCGGCTTCTGCGTGACCCCGGTCCTGGGCTGGATCGCCGGCGGGTTCACGCCGCGCCCGGAGGCGGGCGAGGTGGACGAGGTCTTCTTCGCGCCCTTGCGCTTCGTTCTGGAGCCCGGGAATTTCGTCGTCGAATCGAGGCACTGGCGCGGCAGCCGGCGCTACTACTACGCGGTGCCCTGGGGACCCTATTACATCTGGGGCGCCACCGCGCGGATCCTGCGCGGGCTCGCCGACCGGGTGCGCCCGTGACCCGGATCGCCGCCGACTGGATCGCCAATCCACCGACACGTGCCGTCATGGAGAAGCTGGCGGATGCCGGGCACCGGGCCTGGTTCGTCGGCGGTTGCGTGCGCGACACCGTCGCGGGCCGGCCGGTGAAGGACATCGACATCGCCACGGACGCGCCGCCCGAAGCGGTCATGGCACTCGCCGGGGATGCGGGGCTGCGGGCGATCCCGACCGGGATCGAGCACGGGACGGTCACGGTCGTTTCGGGCGGAATCCCGCACGAAGTGACCACGCTGCGCCGGGATGTCGAGACCGACGGGCGCCGCGCCGTCGTCGCCTTTGCGACCCGGATCGAGGACGACGCGATGCGGCGCGATTTCACGATGAACGCGCTCTATGCCGAGGCGGATGGTGAGGTGCTGGACCCGGTCGGCGCGGGGCTCGCCGATCTGCGGGCTGGCCGGGTGCGGTTCATCGGCGATGCGGATCTGCGCATCCGCGAGGATTTCCTGCGGATCCTGCGGTTCTTCCGGTTTCATGCGGGCTATGGCGACGCTCGGGCGGGTCTGGATGCGGAGGCGCTGGCGGCGATCGCGGCCAATCTCGACGGGATCGACACCTTGCCGGGCGAACGGATCGGCCACGAGATGCGCCGGCTCCTCGCCCAGCCCGATCCGGCGCCCGCCGTGGCGGCCATGGTGCAGACCGGCGTCCTGGCCCGGGTGCTGCCCGGTGCGGCGTCGGAGGCGCTCGGACCGCTGATCGCGCTCGAGGAGGCTTCGGGAACGGAGCCTGACTGGTTGCGGCGGCTGACCGCGCTGGGCGGGGAGGACGCGCCTGCGCGCCTGCGTCTTTCGCGGAGCGAAGCGCAGGGGCTGGAGCTTCGCCGCAAGCTCCTGGCCGAAATGGCGCCGATCCATGAGATCGGCTACCGCCATGGCGCGGACATTGCGCGGGACGTCGCGCTGCTCCGTGCGGCGATGACGGGAACGCCGCTCGACCCGGCTGCGCTGGCAGATGCGGCGCTGGGCGCGGGCGCGCGTTTCCCGGTCAGCGCCGCCGATCTGATGCCGGCGCTTCAGGGTGAGGAGCTCGGTCGGAAACTCAAGGTGCTTGAACGCCGCTGGATTGCCGCGCGCTTCGCGCTCGGGCGCGACGCGCTGCTCGACGGACCGGCATAGACGCACAGGCGTCTCTCTCGCCGGCGAGAGTTTTCCTGACGCCGGTTTCGGTCTATATCCCCGAGACAAGCCAAGGTTATCCCCTTGTTCCGGTTCTTCGAAAACCTGGTCGATCCCTACGTCGCATACGAAGAGACCGACCGGCCGCCGACCCGTCTCTGGCCGTTCATGAGAGACTATTCCCGCCCTTTCACGCGGGTCTTCGTCATGACCGGGATCATGTCGGTGGTGATCGCGATCGTCGAAATCTGGCTGATCGCCTATATGGGCCGGCTGGTGGACATTCTCGACAGGAGCGGGCCGGGCGCGTTCTGGGAGACGTTCGGTACCGAGCTGATCCTGGTGGCGCTGTTCATCCTTTTCGCCCGGCCGGTGCTGCAAACGGTGGGCGTGCTGCTCCTCAACAACACGGTCCTGCCAAACCTCGGCACGCTGTTCCGCTGGCGCGCCCATCGCCATGTGCTGCGCCAGTCGGTGAGCTGGTTCGAGGACGATTTCGCCGGCCGGATCGCGGGGCGGATCATGCAGACCCCGCCGGCGGCAGGCGAGGCGGTGTTCCAGATCTTCGACGCGCTGACCTTCGCAGTCGCCTATTTCGTCGGCGCCGCGGTGGTGCTTGCCGGTGCCGATCCGCGCCTCGCGGTGCCGCTGGTGATCTGGGTCGCGCTCTATGGGTGGCTGGTGCGGTGGACAACGACGCGGGTCGGGCCGGCATCGCAAGCCGCTTCGGATGCCCGCAGCGCGGTGACCGGACGGGTGGTGGATAGCTACAGCAACATCCAGTCGGTCAAGATGTTCGCGCATCACGACCTTGAGCTCACTTTCGCGAAAGAGGCCATCGAGCACGCGCGCGACACGTTCCGGGCCGAGATGCGGATCTACACGATCATGGATGCCTGCCTGACCTTCCTGAACGGGCTTTTGATCATCGGCTGCGTCGGCTGGGCGATCTGGCTCTGGCAGGCGGGCAGCGCGTCGATCGGGGTGGTCGCGGCGGCCACGGCGATCGCGCTCCGGCTGAACGCCATGACCGGCTGGATCATGTGGGCGCTGACCAACTTCTTCCAGAATCTCGGCATCGTGGCCGAGGGGATGGAAACCATCGCCCAGCCGATCCAGCTGACCGACCGGCCGGATGCGAAGCCGCTTGCCTTCACCGAAGGGCGTATCTCGTTCCGGGGCCTCGGCCACCATTACGGGCGCGGCGCCGGCGGGATCGAGCGGATCGACAAGGAGATCGCGCCGGGCGAGAAGGTGGGGCTCGTGGGCCGCTCGGGGGCGGGGAAATCGACCCTCGTGAAGCTGCTTCTCCGGTTTTACGACGCCGACCAGGGACGGATCGAGATCGACGGGCAGGACGTCTCGGCCGTGACCCAAGACAGCCTTCGGCGGGTGATCGGCATGGTGCAGCAGGACAGCTCGCTTCTGCACCGCTCGGTGCGCAACAACATTCTCTACGGCCGGCCGGAGGCAACCGAGACGGAGATGATCGCCGCGGCGAAGCGGGCACAGGCGCATGAGTTCATTCTGGGGCTCGCGGATTCCGAGGGCCGGACCGGCTACGACGCCCAGGTCGGCGAGCGCGGGGTAAAGCTTTCGGGCGGGCAGCGGCAGCGGATCGCGCTGGCGCGGGTCATCCTGAAGAATGCGCCGATCCTGGTGCTGGACGAGGCGACCAGCGCGCTCGACAGCGAGGTCGAGGCGGCGATCCAGGACACGCTCTACGGCCTGATGGAGGGCAAGACGGTGATCGCCATCGCGCACCGCTTGTCCACAATCGCGCGGATGGACCGGATCCTGGTGCTCGACGAGGGCCATGTCGTCGAGGAGGGCACGCATAGGGAGCTTCTGGCGCGCGGCGGGCTCTATGCGCGGTTCTGGGAGCGGCAATCGGGCGGGTTCCTCGGTACCGAGGAAGCGGCATGAGGAAGCTTGGCGACCTGATCGACCCGTTCCGCCATGCGGACGGACCGCCGCCGCGACGGCTCCTGGCGTTCTTTGGCTGGGCGCTTTCCGGTTCGCTTGGCGTGCTCGGGCTCGCCGCGGTGATCTCGGCCGCCGCGGGCACGCTGGAGGTGATGACGGCGCTGATCCTCGGCCGGGTGATCGACACCGCGCTCGCCGCCGGGCCGGACGCGTTCTTCAACGATCACGTGCTGTTCCTCGCCGGCGCGCTCGGGTTCTTCCTGATCCTGCGCCCGCTGGCCTTCGGCGCCTCCTCGGCCGCGAACTCGGTGGTGGTCGCGCCGAACGTGATGCCGATGGTTCTCACACGGCTGCACCGCTGGACGCTCGGCCAGTCGGTCACCTTCTTCGACAACGATTTCGCAGGCCGGATCGCGCAGAAGCAGATGCAGACCGCGCGCGCCCTGACCGATGTCGCGACGGAGACGATCAACGTGGTCTGTTTCGCGCTGGCCTCGCTGATCGGGTCGGCGCTCCTGGTCATCACCATCGACGGCTGGATCGCCGCTGGGCTCGCCCTCTGGCTCGTCGCCTATTTCTGGCTGATCCGCTGGTATATCCCGAAGATCCGCTCCCGCTCGAAAGCCCGGGCGAATGCGCGCGCGATGGTCACGGGGCAGGTCGTCGATACGGTGACCAACATCAAGACGGTCAAGCTTTTCGCTCATGCCGATCACGAGGAGCATGCCGCCATCGACGCGGTGGCCAGTTTTCGCGACCGGGCGCTCGACTGGGGTGTGGTGGCGGCTTCGTTCCGCTTTGCGCTGATGGGGCTGGCGGGGGTGCTGCCGGTGCTGATGGTCGGCGGTACGCTCTGGCTCTGGAGCCTCGGGCAGGCGAGCGCCGGCGACATTGCCGCGACTGGGACCATCGCCATCCGCATTGCGCAGATGACCGGCTGGGTCAGCCACACGCTGATGGCGATCTCGGGCTCCATCGGCGAGGTCGAGGACGGGATGCACACGTTGACCCCGCCGCCGGTCCTGGTCGATGCACCGGGCGCCGTGACACTGGAGATGGCCGAGGCGTCGATCCGGTTCGAGGATGTGCGCTTTGCCTATGGCCGCGAGACCGGCGGGGTCGAGAAGATCGACCTGGTGTTGGCGCCCGGCGAGAAACTGGGCATCGTCGGCGCGTCGGGGGCGGGCAAGTCGACGCTCGTGGCGCTGCTTCTCAGGCTCTACGACCCGGAGGAGGGGCGGATCCTCGTTTCGGGCCAGGATCTGCGGGGCGTCACGCAGGAGAGCCTCCGGGCCGGGATCGGCATGGTCACGCAGGAAACCGCGATGTTCAACCGGTCGGCCCGCGACAACATCCTTTATGGCCGCCCCGGTGCGAGCGAGGCGGAAGTCGAGGAGGCCGCGCGCCGGGCCGAGGCGCATGAATTCATCCGCGAGCTGCGCGACCACAAGGGCCGCACCGGCTATGACGCGCATCTTGGCGAGCGCGGGGTGAAGCTTTCGGGCGGGCAGCGGCAGCGGATCGCGCTGGCGCGGGCAATCCTGAAGGACGCGCCGATCCTGGTGCTCGACGAAGCCACCAGCGCGCTCGACAGCGAAGTCGAGGCCTCGATCCAGGCCGCGCTCGACCGGGTGATGGAGGGCAAGACTGTGATCGCCATCGCGCACCGGCTGTCGACAATCGCGCGGATGGACCGGATCGTGGTGCTCGACCAGGGGCATATCGTCGAAAGCGGCAGCCATACGGAACTGCTCGCCCGCGAGGGGCTCTACGCCCGCTACTGGCAGCGGCAATCGGGCGGATTCATCGGGACCGAGGACGTCGCCGCATGACCCTGACCGCCCTGCTGACCCGGCTGATCGATCCCTATGCCGAGGCCGACGGCCCGCCGCCCGATGCCTTCTGGCCCTTCGCGCGCTGGGCGCTGGCCGGCGCCGGGCGCGCGATCTTCTGGTCGGCGGTGATCGTCGCGGCGGCCGCGATGATCGAGGTCGCCTCGGCCTGGTTCACCGGCTGGGCCATCGACCGCGCGCAGGCGGCCGGCGCCGGGAGCTTCTGGCAGCCCTTTGGCGCGGTGGTCGTCGTGGGTGCCCTGTTCTTTCTGGTGCTGCGCCCGATCGTTTTCGCCGGCGACGCGGTGGGCACCTCGATCCTGATCGGCCCGCACCTCTTTCCGCTGATCCTTTCGCGGGTGAACCGCTACACGCTCGGCCATTCGATGCGGTTCTTCGAAGACGATTTCGCCGGCCGCATCGCGCAGAAGGAAATGCAGACGGCGACCGCGCTGACCCAGGTGGTGGCCGAAGCGCTCGACGTGGGCATCTATGCGACGGCGATGTTCGCCGGTGCGCTGGTGCTGATGGGCGGGCTCGATCCGCGATTGCTGCTGATCTTCGCGCTTTGGGGAATCGTCTATGTCTGGGCGCTCGCGCGGTTCATTCCGGCGGTGCGGATCCGTGCGAAGGCGCGGGCCAATGCGCGGGCGGCAGTGACCGGGCAGATCGTCGACACGATCACCAATATCGCGACCGTGAAGCTCTTTGCCGGCGATCCTACCGAGCATTGCACCGCCCGTGTTTCGCTGGAGGCGTTCCGGCTCCGCTCGGTCGAGTTCGGCGTGCTCTCGGTCTGGTTCCGCCTCACGCTCACCTTCCTGTCGGGGATCCTGCCCTTCGCCTCGATCGTCGGCGCGCTCTGGCTCTGGTCGCGCGGTGCGGCCACGAGCGGCGAGATTGCGGCGGTCTCGATGATCGCGACCCGGCTCGGCATGGTCACCAACCGGCTCGGCCGCGTCGCCGTCACGATCTATTCGAATATCGGCGAGGTGCAGGACGGCATCCAGACCCTGACCCCGCCCCATGGCGTGACCGACCGCGCCGATGCCGCCGTGCCCGAGGCTGTTGGCGAGATCCGTTTCGAGAATGTGCGGTTCGGTTATGGCGGCGAGACCTCCGCCCTCGACGGGATCGACCTGACCATCGCGCCGGGCGAGAAGGTGGCGCTGGTCGGGGCGTCCGGGGCGGGAAAATCGACGCTGGTGTCGCTACTTCTCCGGCTCCACGACGTGGAAGGCGGGCGGATAGTTCTCGACGGGCAGGATATCCGCGACCTGACCCAATCGGGCCTGCGCCGGCTGATCTCGGTGGTGCGGCAGGACGTGTCGATGTTCAACCGCCCGGCGCTCGACAATATCCGCTACGGCCGCCCGGAGGCGAGCGAGGCCGAGGTGGTCGCGGCGGCGGAGGCGGCCGAGGCGCATGGCTTCATCCAGGGCCTGCGCGATTTTCGCGGTCGCGTCGGCTATGCCGCCCATCTGGGTGAACGCGGTGTGAAACTTTCGGGCGGACAAAGGCAGCGGATCGCGCTGGCCCGCGCGATCCTGAAGGACGCGCCGGTTCTCGTGCTCGACGAGGCGACCAGCGCGCTCGACAGCGAGGTCGAGGCGGCGATCCAGGACACGCTTTACACGGTGATGGAGGGCAAGACGGTGATCGCCATCGCGCATCGGCTGTCGACCATCGCCCGGATGGACCGGATCGTCGTGCTCGACGAGGGCCGCATCGTCGAGGAGGGCAATCACGACAGCCTGCTGGCGAGGGGCGGGCTCTATGCCCGGTACTGGCGGCGCCAGTCGGGCGGATTCCTCGGGATGCGCGAGGCGGCGGAGTGAAGCGGGTGATGGTGGTGGGCGCGCCCGGCTCGGGAAAGTCGACGCTGGCGATCCGGCTCGGGCGGATCACCGCGCTGCCGGTCTTTCACATGGACCACATCCACTGGCTGCCCGGCTGGATCGAACGCGTGCGCGACGAGAAGATCGCAATGGCTCATGCGGTCGAGGCACGCGCGGAGTGGATCTTCGAGGGCGGCCTTTCCTCTACCTACGACAACCGCGCCGTGCGCGCCGATCTCATCGTCTGGCTCGACTTGCCGCTGCCGCTTCGGCTGTGGCGCGTGACCCGGCGCATCGCCACGAACTACGACCAGACACGCCCCGATCTCACCGAAAACTGCCCCGAACGGTTCAGCGCCGAGTTCTACCGCTACATCGTGACCTCGAACCGCCGCACTCAAGCCCGACTGGCCCGCCTGGCCGCTGAAGCCGGTAAACCCTTGCGCCATCTGACCTCGCCCCGCGCCGTGCGGGCCTGGCTTGCGCGCGTCGAAGTGGCGGGGCTGCCGGGCTGACATGGCGGAGATCACCATCAATCGGCTCGGCCATCTCGGCGAGGGCATTGCGGACGGTCCGGTCTTTGCCCCGCGCACGCTGCCGGGCGAGGTGGTGACAGGCGAAATCGCGGGAGAGAGGCTGGTGGCGCCGAAGATCGTCACGCCGTCGCCGCACCGGGTGAAGCCGCCCTGCCGGCACTATCGCGGTTGCGGCGGCTGTGGGCTGATGCATGCCGGGGACGATTTTCTCGCGGGCTGGAAGCGGGAGGTGGTCGCCGCCGCCCTTGCGGCGCGCGGTGTCGTGGCCGAGCTTGCCGGGCCGGAGACATCACCCGCGCAATCGCGGCGCCGGGCCGTGTTGACCGGGCGAAGGCTGAAATCCGGGCCGGTCGTGGGCTTCCACGCGCCGGCCTCCGAGACGGTCACGCCGATTCCCGACTGCCGCCTGCTCGCGCCAGCACTGATGGCCGCGATCCCGGCCTGCGAGGAGATCACGGCGCTCCTGGGTTCGCGCAAGGGCGAGGTGCGGCTTACGCTTGTCGCCACCGAGGCCGGCGCCGACCTCGCGGTGTCCGACAGCCGGCCGCTGACCGGCCCGGACAGCGTGGCGCTGGCCGCCATCGCCGAGCGGCACGACCTGGCGCGGCTGAGCGTCGGCGGCGAAATCGTGGTCTCCCGGCGCCCGCCGGCCCTGTCTTTCGGCGGCACCCGGGTCGTGCCGCCGCCCGGTGCCTTCCTGCAGGCCACGGCGGAGGGCGAAGCCGCCCTGCGCGAAGCCGTGCTGGCCGGGATCGGCAGCGCGCGCCGGTTGGCCGACCTTTTCGCCGGCTGCGGCACGTTCTCGCTGCCGCTTGCGGCCTGCGCCGAGGTGCATGCGGTGGAGGCCGAGGCGGCCATGCTGGCCGCGCTCGACACCGGGTGGCGCCATGGAACCGGCCTGAAGACCGTGACCACCGAGACGCGCGACCTGTTCCGCCGGCCGCTCGACGCCGACGACCTTGCCCGGTTCGATGCCGTCGTGATCGACCCGCCTCGTGCCGGCGCCGAGGCGCAGATGCGCGAGATCGCCCGCGCGCGGATTTCCCGTGTCGTCTCGGTCTCCTGCAACCCGGTCACCTTCGCCCGCGACGCGGCGATCCTGACCGGAGCCGGGTTCCGCCCGGGCCCGGTTCTCCTGGTCGATCAGTTCCGCTGGTCGCCCCATGTCGAACTGGTCGTACACTTCCTGCGCGACTGACGCGACTGCGATTTCGGTCTTTGGGCGTTAACCTAGTTGCGCTAGACTCGGCGCAAAGATTGTCCCTCAGGCAGGACGACGGGCATGGGCAGGTTCTTCGCTTTCGCGCTTCTTGTCGCGACCATCGCGCTTTCGGGCTGCGGCTCGAAATTCAAGACGTATCACGGGCCCGAGGTGACCCGTGTCGTCGTCTTCAAGCACTCGCGGCGGCTCTACCTGATGCATGAGCAGACGCCGCTCAAGGTCTACCGGTTCCGGCTCGGCTTCGCGCCGGAGGGTCACAAGCAGGTCGAGGGGGACGGGCGCACGCCCGAGGGCGAGTACCTCATCGACCGCCGCAACCCGAACAGCGACTTTCACCTGTCGATCGGCATTTCCTACCCGAATGCCAATGATGTCGAGGTGGCGCGGCGGCTCGGGCGCCCGCCCGGCGGCGATATCTTCATCCATGGAACCCCGCGGCCGTTCATCGGTCAGGGTGACTGGACCTGGGGTTGCATCGCGGTGTCCAACGAGGAGATCGAGGAGATCTACGCCATGGTCCGCGACGGAACGCCGATCTCGATCTATCCCTGAGTCAGACAGCCCGCCGCGGTGGTCCGCAGGCGAAGAAATCCTTGAGTTCACGGCCGCGCTCCGGCCGGAAGCGGCCGTCTTCGGCGATGTCCGAGATCCGGTCGAGGCGGAACATCCTGAAGTCGTCGCGGAGCTCGCACCAGGCCACGAGGGTCCAGACCTTGCCCCAGAACCACAGCCCGAGCGGCCGGACCGGCCGGGCCGTTTCGTTCCCTTCCGCATCGCGATAGGCGAGGATCAGGCGCGCGCGGTCGTTCACCGCGGTCTCGAGCCGGTCGATTCGGCACCGCGTCGCGGTGTCGAGCTCCCCCATCTGGATGGCATGGATCTGCACCGCGCCGGCCCGGGCGCGCGCCGCGTCGGGCAGCACCGCCTCGATCTTGACGAGCGCCTCCTCGGCCGCCCGCGCCATCTCCAGCCCGCCCCAGGCCCGGATCATCCGCGCGCCGGCAACCAGCGCCACGATCTCGTCGCGCGAGAACATCAGCGGCGGCAGGTCGTAGCCCTCGCGCATGACGTAGCCGACCCCGGCTTCCCCCTCGACAGGGACGCCGGAGCCGACCAGATCGGCGATGTCGCGGTAGATCGTGCGCTCGGACACCTCGAGCCGCTCGGCAAGCTGCCGGGCGGTGACGAGCCGGCCGCCCCTCAGATACTGGACGATCTGGAACAGGCGGTCGGCTCTCCGCATCAGGCGGCCTTCGGCTCGAAGAGCCCGATCGAGTTGCCGTCCGGATCCTTCGCATAGACGAAGCGGCCCGGCGGGATTTCCACCGGCTCGCTCAAGACCGAGCCGCCCGCCTTCCACACGCGGTCGGCGGCGTCCTCGACCTTTCCGGCAATGGCGATGTGCAGGGTTGGTCCGTTGTCCGTGGCGGGCTTGCCCGGATAGAGGTGGCCGGACGGTCCGTTCATGGTATTCCCGAGGACCGCCATGGGGTTCGGTCCGGAGTTGTCGACAGCCATCTGCCATTCGAAGACGGTGTTGTAGAAATCGACGGCGCGGTCCATGTCGGAGACGGGAATTTCGCTCCAGACGACGATCGGTTGGGTCATGGCGGGTCCTTTCAGGCCGGTGGTTTCGATGGACCGACCATGACATACCCCTCCTGACAGCCTTGTGTCAGGAGGGGTGTCGGGGGAGCCGTCAATCCTCCGGCATTTCCTCCGAGGAGATCAGCGGAAAGAACGAGGTGCCGGACCAGAGGCCGAACGCGCCGTCGCGATGGGCGCCGATCTCCGCGAGCCGGTAGAAGGACTTGCGATCGATGCGCGCTTCGAGCCCGTCGCGGACCGTTATGTAGGGTGTACCGTCCCGGGACATGCGGATGGCGTTTCCGGGACCGGCCGGAACGCGGTCGCCGACATTTGTGAAGAACGTAAGGAGCTGTCCGTCGCCCTCGCCCTCGACCTCGAAATCCACCGCGACGAACGGCGCGTCCTCGACCGAAATCCCGACCTTTTCGGCGGGAGTAACCAAATAGTAACCATCTCCGTCCTTCCTCAGGATCGTGGAGAACAACCGCACGAGCTCCGGCCGCTCGATCGGCGAACCCTGATAGAACCACGTGCCGTCGCGAGCGATGCGCATGTCGAGATCGCCGCAAAAAGGCGGGTTCCACCGATGTACCGGCGGCAAACCGCGCTCCTTCGCGGCGGCACGGACCGCCCCGGCGATGTGTTCGGCACTCGGTAGTCGGGTTTTCGCCATCGTCACGCTTTTGCCATTTGTTCTTTGCGAGAGAGTTCCCGATACTAACGCCAAATAGAGAAAGAGCAGGAGCGTTTCCATGGACGATATCCGGGACCTGGTGACGGAAATCGAGGCGCTGGTCGGCAAGCTGGCGGATGCCCGGGCCTCGATCACCAAACGGTTCATTGGCCAGGAACGCGTGGTGGACCTTGTCCTCTCGGCGATTCTCTGCGGCGGCCACGGGCTGCTTATCGGCCTTCCCGGTCTCGGCAAGACGCGGCTGGTCGACACGCTGTCGACCGTCCTCGGCCTCGACGGCGCCCGGGTCCAGTTCACGCCCGACCTGATGCCGGCGGACATCCTCGGCTCGGAAGTGCTGGAAACCGGGGCCGATGGCAGCCGGGCGTTCAAGTTCCTGGAGGGCCCGATCTTCTGCCAGCTTCTCATGGCCGACGAGATCAACCGCGCCAGCCCCCGCACGCAGTCGGCGCTGCTTCAGGCGATGCAGGAGAAATCCGTCACCATCGCCGGCCAGCCGCACCCCCTGCCGGCCCCGTTCCACGTGCTCGCCACCCAGAACCCGATCGAGCAGGAGGGCACCTACCCGCTGCCCGAGGCGCAGCTCGACCGGTTCCTGGTGCAGATCGACGTGCCCTATCCGACCCGCGACACCGAGCGCGAGATCCTGATCGCCACGACCGGTGTGGCCGAGGAGCAGTCGCACCGGGTCTTCGCGCCGGCCGAGCTGATCGCGGCGCAGACCCTCGTGCGGCGGATGCCGGTGGGCGAGGGCGTCATGGAGCAGATCCTCGACCTGGTGCGCGCCTGCCGTCCGGATGACGAGACCGCGCCCGAGGCGGTGCGCGACTCCGTGGCCTGGGGCCCCGGCCCGCGCGCTGCGCAATCGCTGATGCTCACCGTGCGCGCCCGCGCGCTGCTCGATGGCAGGCTCGCGCCCTCGGCCGAAGACGTGGCCGCGCTCGCCGCGCCGGTCCTCTCGCACCGGATGGCGCTCAGCTTCGCCGCCCGTGCCCGTGGCGTCGCGCTTTCCGGTGTCATCGGCGAGGTCGCCGAACGCGTCACGAGGGTCGAGGCCGCCGCGTGATCCATCCCGCCGATCTCCGCGCCCGCGCCGAGGCGCTGACCGGCCCGCTTCCACCGCTCCTGGCCGCGGCGGAACATCTCGCCACGACGGTGCTTCTGGGCGAACACGGGCGGCGGCGGCCCGGCCTTGGCGACGAGTTCTGGCAATACCGCCCGGCGCGGCCCGGCGACGAACACCGCATGGTCGACTGGCGCCGCTCGGCGCGGTCCGACGCCCATTACGTGCGCGAGAAGGAATGGCAGGCGGCGCAGAGCGTGGTGATCTGGCCGGACAACGCCCAGGCGATGCGCTTTGCCTCGTCGAAGGATTTGCCGACCAAGGCGCTTTCGGCGCGGATCATCGCGCTGGCGACGGCTGTGCTGCTGATCCGTGGCGGCGAGCGCGTGGGCCTGACCGACCTGGAACTGCCGCCGCGCTCGGGTCCGCTCCAGCTCCTGCGACTGGCCGAGGCGCTGTCGCGGGAGGACGAGGCGCTGGACTATGGCGCGCCCGAGACGCGCGGGATGCCGGCCCATTCGCGCGCGGTCTTCCTGTCGGATTTCCTGGGCGACATCGCGCCGGTCGAGCATGCGCTGACCCGCGCCGCCGACAAGGGCGTGAAGGGCGCGATCCTGCAGATCCTCGACCCGCAGGAAGAGGCGTTCCCGTTCGACGGTCGCACGATCTTCGAATCGGTCGGCGGCACGCTCAGCCACGAGACCCGCAAGGCGCGCGATCTGCGTGACCGCTACCTCGACCGTCTCGCGGCGCGAAAGGACGTGTTGCAGAGCCTGGCCCGCACAACCGGCTGGCAGTACCATTGCCACCATACCGACCGGCCCGGAACCGCCGCGCTCCTGTGGCTGTACCAGGCATTGGAGCGCATCCACTGATGCTCGTTCTCGGCCCCATCGGTTTCACGGCTCCCTGGCTCCTCCTGGGCCTCGTCCTGCTGCCGGTCCTGTGGATCCTGCTTCGGGCCGTCCCGCCGGCGCCGATCCGGCGGTTGTTTCCGGCGGTAACGCTGCTGCTCGGGCTCGAGGACGAGGAAAGCGAAACCGACAAGACGCCGTGGTGGCTCCTGCTCCTGCGGACGCTCGCCATTGCCGCCGTGATCCTGGGATTCGCCGGACCGATCCTGAACCCGGACAGCAGGGAAGATTTCGGCTCCGGCCCGCTCCTCGTCCTGCTCGACGGCACCTGGGCCGATGCGCGCGACTGGCCGCGCCGGCTCGACCGGGTCGAGGCGCTGCTCGACGAGGCCGCCCGCGCCGGGCGCCCGGTGGCCGTCGCGACCCTGACCGACCCGGCGCCTGGCGCGCCGCAGTTCCAGCCGGCCGAGTCCTGGTCCGCACGCTTGCCGAACCTCGAGCCGAAGCCGTGGAGCCCGGACGACGCGGCGGTCTCGGCCTGGCTGGACGGGCTCGGCAATGACGGGTTCGAGACGTTCTGGATGTCGGACGGCCTCGCCCAACCCTGGCGCGCCACCCTCCTGGCCGGGCTCGAATCGCGTGGCGAGGTGCGCGTCTTCGAGAGCCCGAGGCCGATCGCGGTCCTGCGTCCCGCACGCTTCGACGCCGGCACGCTGATCCTGAGCGGCGCCCGCGCCGCGCCCGGCGAGGCGACGGAGTTCACGGTCGCAGCCCATGGCCTCGACCCGGCGGGCACGCCACGCGTCCTGGCCCGGATCCCGCTGCGCTTCGACCAGGGGGCGACCGAGGCGGAAACCGAGGTATCCCTGCCGCCGGAACTCCGCAACCGGATCACCCGTTTCGCGATCGAGGGCACCCGCTCCGCCGGCGCGGTGTCCCTTGCCGACGACACGCTCCGCCGTCGCGAGGTCGCGCTGGTCGCCAGCCGCGACGACCGCGAGGGGCTCGAACTGCTCTCGCCGACGCACTATCTCGAACAGGCGCTTGAGCCGACCGCCGACCTGATCGAAGGCTCGTTCGACGATATCCTCCTCGCCAATCCCGACGCGCTGATCCTCGCCGATGTGGCGACGCTGTCGCCCGCCGAGCAGGCCGCGCTGCTCGACTGGGTCGAGAAGGGCGGGCTTCTCGTGCGCTTTGCCGGCCCGAGGCTCGCCGCGTCCGACGTGTCGCGCGACGTGGAGGACCCGCTCATGCCGGTGCGGCTGCGCGCCGGCGGCCGCAGCGTCGGCGGCGCGATGAGCTGGGGCGAACCGAAGGCGCTGCGCCCGTTCGGCCCCGACTCGCCGTTCTTCGGCCTCGACGTGCCGGGCGAGGTGACGATCTCGGCCCAGCTCATGGCGCAACCCGACCCGCAGCTTTCCGAACGCACCATCGCCTCCCTCGCCGACGGCACGCCGCTCGTGACCCGAAAGCGGATCGAGGACGGGCAGGTGGTGCTGTTCCACACCACCGCCAACGCGGAATGGTCGTCGCTGCCCTTGTCGGGCCTCTTCGTCCAGATGCTCGAGCGGCTGGCGATCTCGACCCGGCCGACATTGCCGACGCTCGAGGAAATGGCGGGAACGACCTGGACGCCCAACCAGATCCTGACCGCTTTCGGCGATATCGAGGATGCGGGCGTGTTCCCCGGCGTTCCCGGCGAGGATCTGGTGGACGCGACGCCCGGCCCGGATCTCCTGCCGGGCCTCTATGCCGGAGAGGATCGGCGCATCGCGCTGAACGTGATCGGCGCCGACACGGCCATCACCGCCGCGTCCTGGCCCGCGCGGATCCCGGTGGAAGGGCTCGCCGTCCAGCGCGAGACGCCGCTCAAGGGCGCCTGCCTTACCGCCGCGCTGATCGCGCTGATGATCGACGTGATCGCCTCGCTCTGGATCGCGGGGCGCCTCTTCGGGCCGCGCAGCGGGGCCGCCGCGATTCTCCTGACGCTGGCCTTCGCGATGCCAGCGCCACCCGCCGCCGCACAGGACAGCGACGACGCCTTTGCCCTGGCCGCGACCCATGAAGTTGTGCTCGCCCATGTCGTCACCGGTGACGACCGGCTCGATGCGCTGGCGCAGGCCGGGCTCCTCGGACTGTCGGAAATCCTCTTCGAACGGACCTCGGTGGAACCCTCCGACCCGATCGCGGTGGATCTCGAAACCGACGAACTGGCCTTCTTCCCGATCCTGTACTGGCCCGTTTCGCCCGAGCAGCCGATCCCCTCGGACCAGGCCTATGCCAAGCTCAACACCTATCTCCGCTCCGGTGGGATGATCGTGTTCGACACGCGCGATGCCGATGTCGCGCGCTACGGCACCTCGACGCCCGCCGGCCGACGATTGCAGCAGCTCGCCGCGTCGCTTGACATTCCGCCGCTCGAACCGGTCCCAGAGGACCATGTGCTCACGCGGACATTCTACCTCCTCAAGGATTTCCCCGGCCGTTTCATCAGCCCCGACGTCTGGGTCGAGGCCGCGCCGGCCGACGCAGAACGGGTCGAGGGGATGCCGTTCCGCAACCTCAACGACAATGTGACCCCGGTAGTCGTCGGCGGCAACGACTGGGCTTCGGCCTGGGCCATCGACGATGCGGGGCGCCCGATGTACCCGGTGGGCCGGGGCTTCGCCGGGGAGCGGCAGCGGGAGATCGCCTACCGCTTCGGCGTGAACCTGATCATGCATGTGCTGACCGGCAACTATAAGTCCGACCAGGTGCATGTGCCGGCACTTCTCGACCGGCTGGGGCAATAGCGATGTCGGGCTCGGTGATCTTCGATCCTCTGGTGCCGGAGGTCCTGCTCTGGGCCATTGCCGCGCTGGTGCTCGTCACCCTGGGCTACGCGACCTGGCGCGGGTTGACCGGCTGGTGGCTGCGGGCACTCGCCATGGCCACGCTGCTTCTGGGCGTGGCCAATCCCTCGCTCCAGACCGAGGACCGCGACCTTTTGACGGATATCGTCATCGCCGTGGTCGACGAGAGCGCTTCGCAGCGGATCTCCGACCGCGCCGCGCAGACCGAGGCCGCGCTCGAGGATCTGCGCGGCGAGGTTGACCGGCTCGGCAATACCGAGCTGCGCGTGGCCCGTGTCGGTGACAGCGAGGGCGACGAAGGCACGCTCCTGATGGCCGCGCTTGCCGAGACCATGGCCGAGGTGCCGCGCGCCCGCATCGCCGGGATCGTGCTGATCTCCGATGGCCAGGTCCACGATATCGAGCGGTCGCCCGAGCTTCCGGCACCGGTGCACACGCTCCTGACCGGGCATTCGAACGATTGGGACCGCCGCCTTGTCCTGCACAACGCCCCCGCCTTCGGGATTCTCGGCGAACCGGTGACCCTGTCGCTCTCGGTCGAGGATCAGGGCGATGTTCCAGCCGGCGAGGGCGGCACGGTCGCGCTGGAAATCGCCATAGACGGCGGCGCGCCCCAGAGCTTCGACGTGCCGGTCGGCCGAGTGATGGATTTCCCGATCACGCTGCCCCATGGCGGCATGAATGTGCTGCAGTTCACCGTGCCCGCCGCCGAGGGCGAACTGACCGACCGCAACAATTCGGCCGTCGTGCAGATCAACGGCGTGCGCGACCGGTTGCGCGTGCTGCTGGTGTCCGGCGCCCCCCATCCCGGGGAGCGCACCTGGCGGAACCTGCTCAAGTCCGACAGCTCGGTCGATCTCGTCCATTTCACCATCCTCCGCCCGCCCGAGAAACAGGACGGCGTGCCGGTGAACGAGCTTTCGCTGATCGCCTTCCCGACGCGGGAGCTGTTCCTCGAGAAGATCGACGAGTTCGACCTGATCATCTTCGACCGCTACCAGCGCCGCGGAATCCTGCCGGCGATCTATCTCGACAATGTCCGGCAATATGTCGAGAACGGCGGCGCCGTGCTGATCGCCGCGGGGCCGGACTATGCCACCGCCGCCTCGATCTACCGCTCGCCCCTGGGCGACGTGCTGCCCGGCGCGCCGACCAGTCGCGTGATCGAGGAGGGTTTCACCCCCGAGGTGACCGAGCTCGGCCACCGGCATCCGGTGACCGAGGGCCTCGAGGCGCATTCGCCCCTGCAGCGCCTGCCGGGGAACGAGGAGGGCCCGCCCTGGGGCCGGTGGCTGCGGCTCATCGACGTGACGCCGACCTCGGGCGAAGTGCTGATGACCGGGGCGGAGGATCGCTCGCTTCTGATCCTCGACAGGGTCGGCGAAGGCCGTGTCGCGCTCCTCGCGTCGGACCAGGCCTGGCTCTGGTCGCGCGGCTACGAGGGCGGCGGCCCGCAGCTCGAATTGCTGCGGCGCCTGGCGCACTGGATGATGAAGGAGCCCGAGCTCGAGGAGGAGGCGCTGACCGTCACGGCGGACGGGCAGACCATGACCGTCACCCGCCGTACCCTGGGCGAAACGGCCAGCGATGTGGAGATCACCGCGCCCGACGGCACCGTGACCACGCTGACGCTCGACCCCGACGGACCGGGGCGCTTCATCGCCGACTGGACGGCGCCGGAGATCGGGCTCTACCACCTTTCGGAGGGCGACAAGGAGGCGGTGATCGCCCTCGGTCCCTCCGCCCCGCGCGAGTTCGAACAGACCATCGCGACCGGAGACATCCTCCAGGGGCTCGTTGATGCGCGCCGCGGTGGCATCCTGGCGGTGGAAGATGGCGCGCCGGATCTTCGCCGGGTGCGTCCCGGCCGTCCCGCCGCCGGGCGCGGCTGGATTGGCGTCACCCCGCGCGAGGCCTATCTGACCGCCGACATCACCGTGCGGCCCTTCGTTCCGGCCTGGCTGTTCCTGGTCGCAGCCGCGCTTCTCGCCGTCGCCGCCTGGCTGGTCGAGGGGCGCCGCAGACGCAAGGCGGCCTGACGCGCGTCACCCGGCCTGCTGCACCCGTTCGAGCTGACCGCGCAGCTCTTCGGTCTCGCGCCGCGCCTCGCGCAGCCCTTCCATGGCGGCGCGCAGTTCCGCCTCGGTCTGCTGCAGCTGGTTCGTCAGCTCCGCCTCGCGCTGCTGCATGTAGGTGATCGCCTCTTCCCGGCTCTCCTCGGCGTCGTGCAACTCGCGCGCCATCCGGTCGACCTCGTTCATGTCGCCCGAGTTGATCCGGGTGAGCTTGTGCAGGAGCCAATAGGAAAACCATCCCAGCATGAACGCCACGAAGAGGATGATCGCCGTCGCGACGATGAATTCAGTTCTGTTCACTGTCGTCTTCCTCTGTCGCTTCCGCGTCCTCCGCCGCCTCGGCCTTTTCCGCATCGTCCGGCGGCAGCCGCAGCGTGAACTCGATCCGCCGGTTTGCCTCGCGGCCGTCCTCGGTGCCGTTGTCGGCGATCGGATTGGCCTCGCCATAGCCCTTGGCCGTGAGATTCGAGGTCAGCACCCGCCGCGCCATGATCGCGTTCAGCACCGCGTCGGCCCGTTCCTGGCTCAGCCGCTCGTTCATCACTTCGCGGCCCTGGCTGTCGGTATGGCCGCCGATCTCCATCTGCACGGTCTGGCAGTCCTTCAGGATCCCGGCGAGCTTGTCGATGATCTCGAGCCCGCCGGCGTCGATCTCGGCCGAGCCCGGCTCGAAGGTGATCTTCTGCACCGCCAGCACGGTGTTCAGCTTCTTGACGCATTCCTCGGGCGAGGGCAGGCCCGACAAGGGGTCGAGCGCTTCCTCGTAGACCACGTCGATGTTGTATTCCGCGCCCTCGGCCAGCCGCTCCGACAGGAGCCCGGCAATCGCCGCAGCGGCGTCCTCGCGCCCGGTCTTGCCGCTGATCTCGAGGTGATCGGGATCGACCCGGACCGTGCCGTTGTTGAGATAGGACAGCGCGTCGAGCGCCGCCATCACCCGCAGCGACCAGCCATCGGGCAGATTGGCGTCGAGACGCGCGGCCTGGTCGGTATTCTCCAGGCCGAAATGCGCCTTGGCATAGCTGTCGATCACCGTCCGGACACGCTCCGATGGCAGCCGGCCGCGCAGCTGCGCCTTGCCATCGGGGCTGAGCGTCGCGACGAATTCCGGGGTTTCCTCGCCCGGATCCTCGTCGCCGCCGGCATCGGCGGGCGGCGTGCTGCGCACCGCCGTCAGCGAGAAACCCTCGGGCAGCGCGCGTTCCAGTTCGCCTACCGCGCGATCGAAGGCGGCGACCGGGATCGTGTGCGAGACGACCAGGCTGATATCGGCGTCCGAATAGGTCAGCGTTCCCGCGCCGATGCCGGACAGGACGCGGATCCCGGCGGCCACGGCCTCGCCCCAGGCCAGCGACGGCGCACCGAGCCCTATCTGGCAGGGAATCGCACCCTTGACCCCGGCCTCATGCGCGGCTGCGACGATCAGGTCGCGCGCCTCGGTCGTGTCGGCTGCGCAGGCGTCGAAGCGCGGTCCGCCGGCATCCACCAGGAACCGCGCGGTGAAGGGCGCGATCACCGGGCGCGGGGCCGAGAGATCGAGCTCGAGCGACACCCCCGGCGGCACCGCCCGGGCAAGTTCCGTCTCGACCCGGCGCTTGCGCTGATCGCTCTCGACATTGCCCGAGATCGAAACACGGTCGGCCGTGACCGAAACCTTGCTGCGGGTGAGTTTGCCCAGGGCGTCCAGCGCGAAGTCCATCGCGGCCTGCCAGGTGCGCGGCTCAGGGTAGGCGCCCTCTTCGAGCAGGTCCGAAACCGGCGTCTGCGTCAGCGCCTCGAGACGGCGGATCACCTTCTCGCGGTCCGACGTTGCCGGGATCAGGCCGATCAGCGAGATCTCGTCGGCGTTCCGCAGGATTTCGACCGAGAATTCCGGCGCCTCGATCTCGAGGCCCGGCGTCACTTCCATCCGGTTCAGGATCCGTGTCGCATCGACAACCCCGCCCGCCGTGGCCATCGCCCCGAACCGCGCGGCTTCGTCCGGCGCGGTGCCCGACAGGATCACCTGGAGCCCGTCCACCCGGACCTCGGCCCAGGGATAGCCCTCGACCCGGAGCGCCTTGCTCAGATCGGCCCGCGCCCGAAGCTCGAGCTTGTCGACCGCCACGGTCGCTGCCAGCACGCTGAGCCCGGCCGCCATGGCGATGGCGAAACTCACGGGAAGATAGGAGGCTAGACGCATCGTCGCCTGGGGTTGCTCTCTGCTCGGCTCTTCCTTATCGGGCGCGGCCGTCCCATGCAATCAGACGAAGCCGGCGGCGAGCAGGAAGGCGGCGGGGATCAGCCCGGCATCGCGGTTCGACCGGAACAGCATCAGGCAGCGGTCGGGGTCTTCGGTGTCGAGCCGGGTGAGCTGCCACATCAGGTGCCAGCCGAAGGCCCAGACCCCGCACAGGGCCAGCACCAGGGCCAGGACATTGGCCCGCCCGGGCATCGCCGCCAGCACCGCCGCACCCATCAGGAACACCGCCAGCACCAGGAAGCGCCGTAGCCAGCGATGTGTGTTCTCGCCGAACAGCCGCGCGGTGGATTTCACGCCGATCAGCGCGTCGTCCTCCTTGTCCTGATGCGCGTAGATCGTGTCGTAGAACAGTGTCCAGGCGATCCCGGAGAGGTAGAGCAGGAGGGCGGGCCAGCCGAGGCTTCCGGTATGGGCCGTCCAGGCCAGGAGCGCGCCCCAGTTGAACGCGAGGCCGAGGAATACCTGCGGCCACCAGGTAAAGCGCTTCGCGAAGGGATAGATGCAGACCACCGCCAGCGAGGCGATCCCGAGCAGGATGGCCGGCAGGTTGAAGGTGACGAGGATGCAGAAGGCGACGAGCGACTGGAGCACCATCCAGGCCACCGCCTGCTTCACGCTCACCGCGCCCGACGGGATCGGCCGCGACCTCGTGCGCGCGACCTGTCCGTCGAAATCCCGGTCGGTGATATCGTTCCAGGTGCAGCCCGCGCCCCGCATCAGCCAGGCCCCGAGCGCACAGCCGATCCCGATCCAGAGATCCGTGAGCGTTGCGCGGCCCGTCGCGGCCATGGCCAGGAGCAGCCCCCACCAGCAGGGCAGGAGCAGGAGCCAGGTCCCGATCGGCCGGTCGGCGCGGGACAATCTCAGATAGGGCCGGGTCCAGGCCGGTGCCAGCCGGTCGACCCAGTTCCCCTTCACGGCGTCGGCCACCTGACCGTCTGGCGCTGTCTCGATCTCGGGCATAGGGTGCCCCCATGTCGCGTATCCGGCTCCATGTAGACCACCCGCTCGGCCGGGGGCAATCGGTCCCCTTGACGCGGGAGCAGGCGCATTACCTCACCGTTGTCATGCGGCTGGGCCCCGGGGCCGAGGTTTCCGTGTTCAACGGCACCGATGGAGAGTGGCGCTGCGAGATTGCCGAGGCCGGCAAGCGCGGCGGAGCGCTCGCCTGCATCGAACAGACCGCGCCGCTGCGGGTCCCGCCCGACCTCTGGCTCCTCTTCGCGCCAATCAAGAAGGCGCGCACCGATTTCATCGTCGAAAAGGCCACCGAGCTCGGCGCTAGGCGTATTCTTCCCGTGCACAGCGCGTACACCAACGCCGAACGCATTCGCCGCGACCGGCTCCAGGCCCATGCGGTGGAGGCCGCCGAGCAATGCGGCGGCACCTTCGTTCCCGAAGTTGCCGAGCTCGCCAGGCTCGACGCCTTGCTTTCCGACTGGCCCGAAGACCGTCATCTCCTGTTCTGCGACGAGGCCGCGGCCGACGAGGCCCAGACCGACCTGCGCGCCCTCCCCCGCTGCCCCTGGGCGATCCTGATCGGCCCCGAAGGCGGCTTTTCCCCTGAGGAACGCGCCCGCCTCCGCGCGCTGCCGCAGGCCCGCCGCATCGCGCTCGGCCCCCGCATCCTCCGCGCCGACACCGCCGCCGTCGCGGCGCTGACCCTCTGGCAGGCGGCGCTGGGGGATTGGGGATGAGCCAGAAACCCCTCGTCCGCCTCCACCTCTACTTCGCCCGCGACGTGCCGAAGGCGGTGATCCTCCGGCAAGGGCCGACCCGCCAGTTCCGGATGATCCTCTGGGATTTGCGCGACGATAGCTTCGAGGATGGGCAGTGGACCAAGAACAGGGTCTATCCCGAGCGCTGTGCAGTCTCACCGGACGCGCGGCACTTCCTCTACTTCATGCTCGATGGCCACTGGGGCGCCGAGGCAATGGGCTCCTACACGGCGCTGTCGCGCCCGCCTTACTGGACGGCGCTGGCGCTGTTCCCGCAAGGCGATACCTGGGGCGGCGGCGGTGTGTTCATCGACGATACGCACTACCTGGCCGATGGTGGGCCGGACATCATCGGGCGCGACGAAGGTCTCGTGAGAGTCCACCGGGGCGCGGTGACGAAGGATTGCAAATCGGGCCTGCGGCTGCCGAGCGGTGCCCCGACACCGCTCGACCGCAACGTTCGGGAGCGGATCCTCTCTCTTGACGTTCCACCTTCCGACAGCGCCTTGGCGATGGCCCTCGCTCCCCGGGACAATCCTCTCGATCGCTACGACACGCAGGGTGGATGCCTCTATCGGCGAGAGGGTGGCGAGATGACGTTGATCCGAGATTTCACCGACATGGCTTTCGAGCCTGTCTGCGCACCCTATGATTGGCGCAATGACGAATCCGAGAATTGGCATCCGCTTGACGACGAAGGCCGCGCATGAGCATCGGGTTCATCCGCCCGGAACTCCGCGAGCAGCTCTTCCGCTGGCGCGAGGCGCTTGTGGGGCTTGCCGTGATCCTCTTGGGGATCTGGTGGGCGAAGGGGGCGTTCGGGTTCCACCTCTGGCTCGGGATCGGGATGATCGTCTTGGGCGGGGTTATCGCCTGGGAAGGGCTGCGCCGGGCGCGGTTCCGGCCGGGGAGCGGAGGCGCGGGAGTTGTCGAGGTGGACGAGCGGCAGGTCACCTATTTCGGCCCGGAGGCCGGCGGATCGGTGTCGTTGGACGCGCTGGTGCGGGTGACGATCCTGACCACCGACGACGGCCCCGTGCAGGATGACGTGCATTGGATCTTCGAGGAGGAAGGCGGGGCCACGCTGATGATCCCGGCGGCGGCCGCCGGCGCCGAGCAGCTTTTCGATGCGCTGGCGGTGCTGCCGGGGGCGAACTACCAGGCGGTGCTGACGGCCATGGGCTCCGCCGTGCGCGAGCGGCATCTGGTCTGGGAGAAGGAGCACAGAAGGCTGCATTGACTTGCCCGCGTTTTGCAGACACCTCTGACCCTTCAGGCGAGGCGGCCGCGGGAGAGCCCACATGTCGATACCCCAGTCCGGCGGCGGGCCGATCGAGCGGCCCGAGCAGTTGGCCGAATATCTCGCCGAGGGCTGCAAGCCCAGGGAAGACTGGCGGATCGGCACCGAGCACGAGAAGTTCGGCTATTGCAAGGACACGCTGAAGCCGCTGCCCTATGACGGGCCGCGTTCGATCCGGGCGATGCTCGAGGGGCTGCGGGACCGCTATGGCTGGGCGCCGGTCGAGGAGGCCGGAAGCATCATCGGGCTCGTGAAGGACGGCGCCAATGTCTCGCTGGAGCCGGGCGGGCAGCTCGAACTCTCGGGTGCGCCCCTGGAGACGATCCACGAGACCTGCGACGAGGTGAACGAGCATCTGCGCGAGGTGCAATCGGTCGCCGACGAGATCGGCGCGCGGTTCATCGGGCTCGGCGCGGCGCCGCATTGGCGGCACGAGGACATGCCGGTGATGCCCAAGGGGCGCTATCGGCTGATGACCGATTACATGGGGCGCGTGGGCACTCATGGCACCCAGATGATGTATCGGACCTGCACGGTTCAGGTGAATCTCGACTTCGCCACCGAAGCCGACATGGTGCAGAAGCTGCGCGTGGCGCTGGCTCTGCAGCCGGTGGCGACGGCGCTGTTCGCGAATTCGCCGTTCTTCGAGGGCAAGCTCAACGGTCACAAGTCCTGGCGCTCGCGGATCTGGCGGGATCTCGACGGGGCGCGGACGGGGATGCTGCCCTTCGTGTTCGAGGAGGGGTTCGGCTTCGAGCGCTATGTGGATTACGCGCTCGATGTGCCGATGTATTTCGTCTATCGCGACGGGAAGTATATCGACGCGCTGGGCCAGTCGTTCCGCGATTTCCTGGCCGGGAAGCTGCCGGCGCTGCCGGGCGAGGTGCCGACGCTGTCGGATTGGGCGGATCATCTGACGACGATCTTTCCCGAGGCAAGATTGAAGAAATTCATAGAGATGCGCGGTGCCGACGGCGGGCCGTGGCGGCGGCTCTGTGCGCTGCCGGCGTTCTGGGTCGGGCTCACCTATGACGCGGGGGCGCTCGACGCGGCCTGGGATCTGGCGAAGGGGCTGGATGCGGAAACGCGGGAAGGATTGCGGATGGCGGCTTCGGTGTCTGGGCTGCAGGGCGAGGAGAAAGGCGTGAAGATTCATGACCTTGCGCGGGAGGCCGTGGCCATCGCCGAGGCCGGGCTCAAGGCGCGGGCGCGGCCTGGCGCGGGCGGGCTGGTGCCCGACGAAACCCATTTTCTCAATGCCCTGCAGGAAAGCGTCGAGACCGGGCAGGTGCCGGCGGACGAGCTGATCTCGCATTTCGAGAGCGACTGGGGCGGCGATGTCACCCGGGTTTTCGGGGCCTACAGCTACTAGGCAGGGCGCCGAATCCGGGGCGCACAACCTGTACACAGCCCGTACACAACCTGTACACCGGCCGACGCGCTCAGGCGGCTTCGGCGTGGGTCGCTGGCTGCGGGCGGAGGAAGACCGGGCGGTTCTCTTCGGAGCGGGACGGGTCGAGCCGGTAGCCGCCGAGATCGAAATCGGCGAGGCCCGACGGGTCGGTCAGGCGGCGCTCGATCGCGAAGCGCGCCATCGCGCCGCGGGCCTTCTTGGCGAAGATGCCGATCGTGCGGGCGGTGCCGTCCTTCTCGTCGAGAAAGACCGGGGTGACCACGCGGAGACCGTGCGCGTCGCTTGAGACCGCGGCGAAATATTCCTGGCTCGCGCAGTTCAGGAGCCATGAGGTGCCGAGCGCCTCGGCTTCCTCGGCCAGCCGCCGGGCCAGACGGTCGCCCCAATAGGCATAGAGCGTCTTGCCCTTCGGGTTGGCGAAGCGGGTGCCCATCTCGAGCCGGTAGGGCTGGATCGCGTCGAGCGGGCGGAGGAGCCCGTAGAGGCCCGAGAGGATCCGCAGCCGTTCCTGCGCGAAGCGGAGCGCGTCGGGGTCGAGCGTGGCGGCGTCGAGCCCGAGATAGGTGTCGCCCGCGAAGGCGAAACCGGCGGCGCGGGTGGATTCGGGCGCAGGACTCTCTTCGAAGATCTGGAAGCGTTCGTGGTTCAGCGCCGCGAGCGCGTCGGAGAGGCCCATCAGGCGCTTGAGTTCGCCCGGCGGCAGGGTGCGGGCGAGCGCGGCGAGGCGGTTGGCGTCGGCGGCGAAGCCGGGCTCGGTGGACGCGGGGCGGGTGCCGTCCCAGTCGAGCCGTTTGGCGGGCGAGATCACGATCAGCATTTGTACCCCCGTCAGGCCTCGCGCAGCACGGCGAGGAAGGCGTCGCCGAACCGGTCGGCCCGGCGTTCGCCGAGGAGGCGGGTGAGCGTGGCGGGGTCTGTGGGACGGAGCGCGGCGATGCGGGCGAGGAGCGCGGCGGGGCAGTCGAGCGGCTTGGCGGCGCCGTCGGAGCCGCGCACGAGGCCGGCCTGCACTTGCGCCAGCCGGTCGTAGAGCGTGGCGCCGGTCTGCCCGGCGAGCTTGCGGCGGGCGGGATGGACCGGGCCCGCGTCCTCGCCGGTGATGACGGCGAGGAAATCGGCGCCGTAGCGTTCGAGCTTCTTCGCGCCCACGCCGGTGATGCCCGCCATGGCGTCGAGCGTGTCGGGGCGGCGCTCGGCCATCTCGATCAGGGTGCGGTCGGGGAAGATCACGTAAGCCGGGACCTTCTGCGCCTCGGCGAGGGTCCGGCGCTTCGCCTTCAGGGCGGAGAGGAGCGGGGCGTCTTCCTCGGCGACGAGCGCACGAGGCGCGGGGCGGGTGTCGCGCTGGACCGCGTCGCGGCGCAGCGTGATCGTCTCTTCGCCGCGCAGGATCGGGCGCGCGGCCTCAGTCATGCGGAGCGCGCCGTGGCGGGCCGGGTCGGGGCGGACGAGATCGTAGGCCATCATCTGCCGCAACACGCCCTGCCAGGCGGAGCGGGCGAGATCGGCGCCGGCGCCGAAGGTGGGCAGGCGGTCATGGCCGTTCTGGCGCACCTTGTCGGTCATCTGGCCGAGCACCACGTCGATCACATGGCCCGCGCCGAACCGTTCGCCGGTGCGCAGGATCGCCGAGAGCGCCTTTTGCACCGGGACAGTGCCGTCGAACAGCTCGGGCGGCTTCTCGCAGAGATCGCAGGCGCCGCAGTTTTCCTTCGTTTCGCCGAAGTAGCCCAGCAGCACGGTGCGGCGGCAGCCGCGCGCCTCGGCGAGGCCAAGAAGTGCGTTGAGCCGGCCGTGATCGGCCATCTTCCTTGCGTCGGGCGCGGGGCTTTCGTCGATCTGGCTGCGGCGGAAGCGGATGTCGTCGGCGCCGTATAGGGTGAGGGTTTCGGCGGGCGCCCCGTCGCGGCCCGCGCGGCCGATCTCTTGGTAGTAGCCCTCGATGGATTTCGGCAGGTCGGCATGGGCGACCCAGCGGATATCGGGTTTGTCGACCCCCATGCCGAAGGCGACGGTGCCGACCACGATCAGCCCGTCCTCGGTGGCGAAGCGTTCCTCGACCGCGCGGCGCTGGGCGGGTTCCATGCCGCCGTGATAGGCGGCCGCCGCGTGGCCCTCTGCCACCAACGCCTGGGCGAGGCTCTCGGTTTTCGCGCGGGTGCCGCAATAGACGATGCCCGAGAGGCCGCGCCGTGCGGCGGCGTAGGCCAGGATCTGCTGGCGCGGGGTTTTCTTTGGCTGGAAGGCGAGCGAGAGGTTCGGCCGGTCGAAGCCGCGCAGGAAGGTCTCGGGCGCGGCGCCGTCGAACAGGCGGGTGACGATCTCCTCGCGGGTTTCGGCGTCGGCGGTGGCGGTGAAGGCGGCGAGCGGCACGCCGAGCGCGCGGCGCAGGTCGCCGATGCGCAGGTAGTCGGGGCGGAAGTCATGGCCCCACTGGCTGACGCAATGCGCCTCGTCGACGGCGATGAGCGTGGTGCCGATGCGTTTGAGGAACCCGGCGGTGCCGGTCGAGGCGAGCCGTTCGGGCGCCATGTAGAGGAGCTTGAGCGTGCCGTCGCGCAGCGCGGCCTGCACCTCCTCGGTCTCCTCCTCGGTATTGCCCGAGGTGAGCGCGCCCGCGGCGACGCCGGCAGATTTGAGCGCGCGGACCTGATCGCGCATCAGCGCGATCAGCGGCGAGATGACGAGGGTCAGGCCGTCGCGGCAGAGCGCGGGAAGCTGGAAGCAGAGCGACTTGCCGCCGCCGGTGGGCATGATCGCGAGCGTGTTGCGGCCCGCCGTGACCGCATCGACGATTTCTTCCTGGCCGGGGCGGAAGGCGTCGAATCCGAAAACGGAGGAAAGAAGCGCGCGGGGCTCCGGCATGGGCCTGTCGGTTGGGTGCTCTTGTTGGCGCGGACCCTGCCAGATGAAGGCCGGGTGAACAAGCGGAGGATCGCCGCGGGTGCGGCTAGAATTCCAGGAGTATCCTCTGGAGGATCACGATCAGGATGATGAGCACCATTGGGGCGAAGTCCAACCCACCGGTGGGCGGGAGCCAGCGGCGGATCGGGCGGTAGATCGGCTCCAAGAGCTGGCTGAGGCCGCTCCACACTTGCGCGACGAAGGGTTGCCGCAGGTTCAGGATCTGGAAGGAGATCAGGATGCTGAAGATGACGTGTATGAAGACAACGTAGACCGCCGCTTGCAGGATTATCCGGAGGATGTCGGCAATCAGATGCATGGCTGTATTGTCCCTTCCAGTTTCCGTTCCACCTAAGCGCCCATCGGCCCCGGTGCAAGAAGTTGCGTCGGGTCATGCTTGACCGGCGCGGAAGGGGGCGGCAGGGACATCTGCGATGTATCCCTATCTGCGCCTTGCCAAGGAAGCTCTGAAGAACCGCGCCGCGCCGCCGCTCGCGGTGGGCGAGATCCATCGCTCGACGCATCTGTGCTGGCCCTGGGACATCGACATGTGGCTCGAGCTCAACAACGGGCGCACGCTGACCCTGTTCGACCTGGGCCGGATGGCGATGTTCCAGCGCTCGGGTTTCATCAGGGCGGTGCGGCGGAACGGGTGGGCCGGCACCGTTGCGGGCGCCTCGGTGCGCTGGCGGCAGCGGATCCGGGCCTTCGAGCGGATCGAGATGCGAACGCGCCTGATCGGCTGGGATGCGCGGTTCTTCTATTCCGAGCAGTCGCTCTGGCGCGGCGAGACCTGCTGCTCGCATGCGCTCCTCAGGCTGGCGGTGACGGGAACGGGCGGGATCGTGCCGCCGGCCGAGGTTGCCACGGAGCTGGGGTATGCGCCCGAGAGCCCCGCGCTGCCGGGCTGGATCGCCGCCTGGGCCGAGGCCGATGCCGGGCGGCCCTGGCCGCCGATGGCGGATTAGGGTGCTTTGCCGCCTCGCGCCGGCGGCACTCACCCCCAGGATCTTCCCGACCCGCCACTCACCATTGCGCCCGGGCGCGGATCCGGGTTTGGTCGCGGCAGGCGATCAACCGGGAGACGGGCCGTGCCGACACCGCGACAGCGCCTCTGGGGCTGGTTCTTCTTCGACTGGGCCAGCCAGCCCTACAACACCCTGCTTCTCACCTTCGTCTTCGCGCCCTATATCGCCGGTCTGATGGGCGACGGCACCCGTGCGCAGGCGGTCTGGGGCTTCGGCGTCGCCGCGGCCGGGGTCGCGATCGCCATCACCGCGCCGCTTCTCGGCGCCGTCGCCGATGCCCATGGGCGGCGCCTGCCCTGGATCTGGGGCTTCTCGGCGCTCTATGTCGCCGGTGCCGCCGGGCTCTGGTTCGCCGCGCCCGGAGAACTCCGCCTCTTTCCGGTGCTGGCGAGTTTCGCGCTGGGGCTGATCGGCATGGAATTCGCCACGATCTTCACCAATGCGATGCTGCCGGAACTGGGCACGCGCGAGGAGATCGGGCGGATCTCGGGCTCGGGCTGGGCCTTCGGCTATCTGGGCGGCCTCCTCGCCCTCGTCCTGATGCTGGGCCTTTTCGCCGAGAATGCCGAGACCGGCCGCACCATCGCCGGGCTCGCGCCGCCTTTCGGGCTCGACTCGGCGGCGCGCGAGGGGACCCGCTTCGTCGGGCCGCTGACCGCGCTCTGGTACGCTGTCTTCATGCTGCCTTTCTTCCTCTTCGTACGCGAGGCGAAGCGCCCGAGACCCGGCGCCGCCGCGGTGCGTGCGGGTCTTCGGCAACTGGGCCGGACCATCGGCGCCCTGCCGGAGCGGCCGAGCCTGGCGGCTTATCTGGGCGCCTCGATGCTGTACCGCGACGCGCTGAACGGGATCTACGCCTTCGGCGGGATCTATGCGGCGGGCGTGCTTGGCTGGAGCGTGACCGATACCGGGGTATTCGGGATCCTCGCCATCATCGCCGGGGCGGTCTTCGCCTGGGCCGGAGGGCGGGCGGATTCGGCACTGGGGCCGAAGCCGGTGGTCGTGTCCTGTGTTTGCGTGCTGACCCTGGTCGCGGTCTTCATCGTCTTCGTCTCCCGTGAGTCGGTGCTGGGCCTTGCCGTGGCGCCGGGATCGCGGTTGCCCGACATCGCATTCTACGCCGCGGGCGCGGTGATCGGCGCGGCGGGTGGCGCGCTGCAATCGGCGAGCCGGACGCTGATGGTGCATCAGGCGGATCCCGCGCGGATGACCGAGGCGTTCGGGCTTTATGCGCTCTCGGGCAAGGCGACCTCGTTCATTGCGCCGCTCGCCATCGGCATCGTCACCGCGGCGACGGGCAGCCAGCAATGGGGCATCACGCCGATCATTCTGCTTTTCGGATCGGGTCTGGTTCTGCTACGCTGGGTGCAACCAGAGGGAGATCGGGCAGAATGATCCTCCGAACAGCAATGAGATGCGCCGCCCTGGCGGCAGGATTGGCCGTTGCGCTGGCTTCCGCGGGGCCGGTGGCGGCGGAGGATCCCTTGGCCAAGGAGCTTTTCGGCGCGGCCAAGACGCCGTCGCGGCACAAGCCGGCACCCTTCGGGAGCTATGCCAAGGGCTGCATGGCGGGGGCGGTGCAACTGCCCGAAACCGGGCCGACCTGGCAGGCGATGCGGCTTTCGCGGAACCGGAACTGGGGCCAGCCCCAGATGATCGCCTTCCTCGAGCGGCTGTCGCAGAAGGCGGCGCAGCTTCCCGGCTGGAACGGGATCTACGTGGGCGACATGTCGCAGCCCAGGGGCGGGCCGATGCTGACCGGGCATGCCTCGCACCAGATCGGGCTGGACGCCGATATCTGGCTCCGGCGGGCCGACGATCTGCGTCTGTCGCGGCGCCAGCGCGAGAACATGTCATCGGTCTCGATGCGGCGCGACGGGGGTGCCTATGTGAACGGCAACTGGACGCCGGCGCATCATGCGTTGCTGAAGGCGGCGGCTTCCGATCCGGCGGTGGCGCGAATCTTCCTGTTTCCCGGGGCCAAGGTGCAGATGTGCAGGGACGAGAAGGGTAGCCGGGCGTGGCTGAGGAAGATCCGGCCGTGGTGGGGGCATCACTATCATTTCCACGTGCGGCTGGCCTGTCCGAAGGGCGCGAAGGGCTGTGTCGACCAGGCGCCGCCACCGCCGGGCGACGGCTGCGCCGAGGCGGAGAAATGGGTGTACGACATCCTGCATCCGCGGCCGCCCGATCCGAACGCGCCGCCGCCGGTGAAGCGGCGGGAATACGTGCTGGCGGATCTGCCGCAGGCCTGTTCCGCCGTGCTGGGCCTGCGCTGATCCGGGTTCTCGCCCTTCTTGCCGTGCTCGCGGGGGCCGCGTCGGCGGAGGAGGCGCGGTTCGTCGGCAGCTATGTCTGGACCTATCCGA
This sequence comes from Paracoccaceae bacterium, assembly GCA_003605175.1. GTDB lineage: Bacteria > Pseudomonadota > Alphaproteobacteria > Rhodobacterales > Rhodobacteraceae > Ovoidimarina. The sequence goes on from QWDA01000004.1 coordinate 318,585, forward strand.
AGCGCTATTTCGGCGGCTTGTCGGGGATCGACCTGACGCCGGACGGCCGGAATTTCGTGGTGATCGGCGATGCCGGGCAGCTGATCTTCGGCACGATCCGGCGCGAGGACGGTCGGATCGCCGGGCTCGAGTTCGACCAGGTGAAGAGCCTGCACACGCCCGAGGGTGCGCGGGTGAAGGGGCTTGCCGAGTTCGATGCCGAGGGGCTGGCGCTGACCGCGGAAGGGCGGATCTACGTCTCTTTCGAGCAGGTGGCGCGGGTCTGGGCCTATGACGACTGGCTGGGCCCGGCGATCCCGATGCCGTCGCATCCGGATTTCGCGGCGTTTCCGCCCAATGGCGGGCTCGAGGCGCTGGCGGTGGCGCCGGACGGGACGCTCTACACGCTCCCCGAGCGGGCGGCGTCGGGGCCGGAGCGGCGCAAGGTCTATCGCTACCGGAACGGCGGCTGGAGCGTGTTCGGCAACATCGAGGTGCCGGGCGAGTTCTGGCCGGTAGGGGCGGATATCGGGCCCGACGGGCGCTTTTACCTGCTCGAGCGGCGCTATCTGCCGCTGGTGGGCTTTGCCTCGCGGGTGCGGCGGTTCGTGATCGGGCGGGCGGAGCTCGAGGCGCCGGAGGTGCTTCTGGAGACGGCGTTCAGGGAGCACGACAACCTTGAGGGCATTGCGGTCTGGCTCGATGAGGCCGGCGCGATCCGGCTGACCATGGTTTCCGACGACAACCGTTCGCGCTTCCAGAAGACCGAGTTGGTGGACTATGCGCTGCCTTGAACCGGTGCCGGAGACGCGGTAGAGCGCGCCCTGCCCGGAACCGGGCCAAGTCTCCGACCACCTTGTCAAAACGGAACCGAACATGTCCCGAATCCTTCCCGGCATCCTTGCCATGGCCGCGCTCGTCGTGGCCGCCAACATCCTGGTGCAGTTTCTTGTCGGCAACTGGCTGACCTGGGGCGCCTTCACCTACCCGTTCACCTTCCTCGTCACCGATGTGATGAACCGGATCTATGGCCCCCGGCTGGCGCGCCAGGTGGTCTATGCCGGCTTCGCGACGGGCGTCCTCTGCTCGCTGATCGGCACGCAGATCATGGGAGAGTTCGGCCCGCTGGTGACCCTGCGGGTCGCGATGGGCTCGGGCCTCGCCTTCCTCTGTGCCCAGCTCCTCGACATCGCCGTGTTCGACCGGCTGCGCGCGGGCGCATGGTGGCGCGCGCCGCTCGCATCGACGCTGGTCGGCGCCTCGGTCGATACCGCGATCTTCTTCACCATCGCCTTCTCGGGCATGCTGAGCTTCCTCGAACCGGCCAACGACGTGTCCTGGGCCGGCGAGGCGCTGCCGCTGCTCGGGGCGGGCCCGATGGTGCCGCTCTGGGTCTCGCTCGCGGTCGCCGATTGGGGTGTGAAGCTTGCCCTCGCATTGATCGCGCTGGTTCCGTTTCGCCTCATCGTGCAGCGTTTGACCGCAAAGGTAGCGTAATTTCTTTTGACAAGCGCAAGATCTGTGCCAACCTCCGATCATCGGTCAATCAGAGAAAGGAGGTGGTCCAGTGTCGAGAGTGATATTGGAGAGAGGTGTCGGAACAGTCGGAGGGACCGTCTGACCCGGGCAGCCCCGGGCGGAGAACGCCTGCGATTGGGCCCGCAAGTTACGCGGACAATGTCCTAACTGGCCCATCTCTGAAGATCTCGGAGGGCCGCCCCCAGGGGCGGCCCTTTTCGTTGGAAAGATCCGGAACAGGCCCTAGAACCGGCAGCATGTTGAGGATCAACGACCGCATCGCGCTCCAGGATTGGGAGATCACCGAGCAGTTCACCCGCTCGGGCGGCCCCGGCGGGCAGAACGTGAACAAGGTGGCGACAGCGGTGGAGCTCCGCTTCGAGGCGGAGCGCTCGCCCAGCCTCTCCGAACCGGTGAAACGGCGGCTGAAGCGGCTGGCCGGGCGGCGCTGGACCAGTGAGGGTGCGCTGGTGATCCGGGTCACCGAGGAGCGCAGCCAGGCGCGGAACCGCGAGATCGCGCGGGAGCGGTTGCGGGAGCTGGTGGCCCGGGCGCTGGAGGCGCCGAAGAAGCGGGTTCCGACGCGGGTTTCGCTGAACCAGAAGCGCAAGCGGCTCGACGCGAAGAAGCGCCGGGGCGCGGTGAAGGCGCTGCGTGGCGGGACGGAGGAGGGGGAGGTTTAGGGCGGTACGCATTTCAGCAGAAGGGAAATCGCGCCACCAGCTTGGCCCCGCCGGCTCCGCGCTTCGTTCGGTCGGGGCCGGGAGAAGCAGTTTCCCGCCGTTTTTCGCGTCGGAACGCTGCCCGGGTCGCTGTTGCCGCCCGGTCACAGACACATCTCCGCGAGGCCCTGTTCCGATTTCCGCCCCGATGCGACCATCATTTCGAAACGTCCTTGGCGCAAGACAGGGCGCAACACGGGCAGCAGGCGGAAATCTCGGATGGGTATGACGCGGCGCAAGGTTCTGGCGGGGATGCTGGGCGGGCTGATGCTCGCCGGCGGGGCGCGGGCGGGCGAGGTGCCCCGGCGCGAACCGTACCTGACCGATGCATGGCTGGAGCGGCTCGCCGACCGTTACGGCCCCGATCTGCCGCCGGAACGGCCCCGACGGGTGCTGTTCGTGGGCAACTCGATCACCCTCAATCACGACGTGCCGGCCCGGGTGCGGGCGCTGGCGCAGGCGGCGGGAATCCGGATCGAGACGGCGATGGCGGCGGCCTCGGGCGCGCGGCTGCGCGACACCGCGCGGATCGGCCTGCTGGAGCCGGTCCTGCGCGAGGGGCACTGGGATGTGCTGGTGCTGCAGGATTACACGACGACGCCGTTCCGGGGCGCGGACCGGGCGGCATCGGAAGAAACCATGGTGCGGCTGGCCGAGGTTGCGCGGCCGAAGCGGGTGGTGCTCTACCCGCCCTGGCCGCGGGCGGCGCGGCACGGGTTCTATGCGCGGCCCGCCGAGGGGTTCGACGTGCGGCCGCAGGATCCGGCGGAGTTCGCCGGGGCGACGATGGAATTCTATGGCCGGGTGGCCGCGGCGCACGGGTTCGACGTGGCCCCGGTGCCCCAGGCCTGGATGGCGGCCGTGGCCGAGGGCCGCGCGCTCTATGACAGCGACGATTACCACGCGAGCGAAGAGGGCGCCGAACTGGCGGCGCAGGTGCTCTGGGAGCAGCTTCAGGCGGTTCTCGCCGAAACGGGGTGACAGGCCCGGGTGATGGCCTGAGTTCGGGCTTATCCGGGGGTCGTCCCGGCGGCGCGCCGGCGCCGTTCGGCGGGCGGTTCCACCGGGAGAAGGCGGTGTGCATGGGTGAGGTTGTGGGGGCGGCTTGGCGGTTTGCGGGGGAGGGGTGTGAGGGGTAGGGAGTTTGAGCGGTTGGTCGGACCCGTAGAGGAGGAGGGCGGATTGCCTACACCACGCTTCCTTAGGGGGAGACGGCGCAGAGCTCGATTTGACGTCTGTAAATAGAGTAGAACATGGACTTCACAAAAAAGCGATCAATCCTGAATTTTGTAACCATTCTGATGGTTCCAATCATATGTGTCGAAATCTATTCAAAGATCGACTCTGATACCGTCGCGAATGTGGCTGCGGCGTGCAAGGGGTGGGGGTTGGATTTCTTTTGGTACAATGAAGCGGTTGATCTTCAGATCGCCCTCGCAAGCTCACCTCAACGGGCTCATGTGTATTTCCTGGAAATTGTTTTTTTATTTTATCTATCTGCTTCGATCTCGATTGTCTCCGGGTTCAGGGTTCCCTGGAAAAATAGATATCCTGGCGCGAGGCCGGAAACTTCGACGCTCAAGAAAGCGGTGTTCGCCTCGCTCTCTTTTGTCGTGGTCGGATACCTGATTTTTGTTGGAATCCCACACCCAGAAGACGGCGGTAGGTTTTCAATATTCCTGTATCCGCTCGCGTCGCGTAGTGTAATTTTCGTAGCTCTTGAAATATTCTATTGTTACACAATTTCTTTCGGAATCTTTTTCCTTATCCTAAACGCAAAAGCTCTCCTTGCGAAGGAATGATCGCTATTGTTTACTGTATTGGAGCGATCAAACCACCACCTCCATCGCCTCCTGCGCGCCGACGCCGAACACCCGCTTGTAGCGGGCGATTTCGGACGCCGGGCCCATCGCCTTGTTGGGGTTGTCGGAAAGCTTGACGGTGGGGCGGCCGTCGGCGGCGATGGCCTTGCAGACCAGCGAGAAGGGGGCGAGGGCGTCGTTTTCCGCGAGGCCGCGGAAGTCGTTGGTGAGCAGCGTGCCCCAGCCGAACGAGACGCGGACGCGGCCGGAGAAGCGGGTGTGGAGGTCGATGATCTTGTCGACGTCGAGCCCGTCGGAGAAGATCACCAGTTTCGTCGCCGGGTCCTCGCCGCGGGATTTCCACCAGCGGATGGCGGTTTCTGCGCCCTCGGCCGGGTCGCCTGAATCGATGCGGATGCCGGTCCAGCCGGCGAGCCAGTCGGGCGCGCGGTCGAGGAAGCCCTTCGTGCCGTAGGTGTCGGGGAGGATGATGCGGAGGTTGCCCTCGTGCTCCTCGTGCCAGTCGGCGAGCACGTCATAGGGCGCGTGGGCGAGGTCTTCGTCGGTGTCGGCCAGCGCGGAGTAGACCATGGGGAGTTCGTGGGCGTTGGTGCCGATGGCCTCGAGGTCGCGTTCCTTGGCGATCAGGCAGTTCGAGGTGCCGACGAAGGCGGGGCCGAGCCCCTCGGTCATCGCCTGCACCGCCCAGTCCTGCCAGAGGAAGGAATGCCGGCGCCTTGTGCCGAAATCGGCGATCCGCAGGCCGGGCACGGCGCGCAGGCGCTGCACCTTCTCCCAGAGCTTGTTCATCGCCTGGGCGTAGAGGACCTGGAGCTCGAACCGGCCCATGTCGCGCAGGACGGCGCGGCCGCGGAGTTCCATCAGCACGGCGAGGGCGGGGATCTCCCACATCATCACTTCGGGCCAGGTGCCTTCGAAGGTGAGTTCGTATTGCGCGCCCTTGCGGGTGAGCTCGTAGGGCGGCAGTTCGAGATTCTCGAACCATTCCATGAAGTCGGGGCGGAACATGCTCCGCTTGCCGTAGAAGGTGTTGCCGCGCAGCCAGGTGCTTTCGCCGCGGGTGAGGCGGAGCGAGCGGATATGGTCTAGCTGCTGACGGATCTCGCCCTCCTCGACAAGTTCGGCGAGCGGCACGCTGTCGGTGCGGTTGATGAGCGAGAAGGTGACGCTTGTGTCGGGGCGGTTGCGGAACACCGACTGGCACATCAGGAGCTTGTAGAAATCGGTGTCGATCAGCGAGCGGACGATCGGGTCGATCTTCCACTTGTGGTTCCAGACGCGGGTGGCGATGTCGACCATGCGGGGCGGGCTCCTCAACAACCGAGGAGAGTTAGAACAGGCGTCGGGGGGCGATGGCAAGGGCGGGCGGGATCTGGCGCGCTGCACCGCGGCTTCTGCAAAAGGCCGCAGAAATGCCCAGATCGCGCCGAGGTTTTGCGCATTCTCTCCGCCCGAAGCATGCTGCGCGAGGCCCGTGGATGTCGCTTTGCTACGATTTCGATATTCATTGGCTCCTGCCGGAGGACAGTCTCGCGCAGCTGATGTCCGAAGCCGGGTTCCAGGTGAGCCCGGGGGTGCATTATGTGGCGCATTTCCGCGATCCCCGGACGGTGGCGGTGTTGAAGGGCGCTGATCCGAAGGTGCGGTCGTGGCTGGAGCATTCGGGGTTCGGGTTCAACACCTATGACAGCGGCGCCGGCAAGGGGCGCTATCCGGCGAAGGACGAGATGGCGCGGCTCGACGTGATCGAGCGGCTCTCGGACAGCATGAAGGATGCCGGGCTGAAAGGGGCGAATTTCAACGGGTTTCACCTGCCGTCTTTCCTGAAGGCGGTGCTTGATGCGAAGCCCGTTGGCGCCGCGCGGGCGCCGCTCAGGCGGACGATGACGCGGCCGCGGCGGGTCCCGGCGATGGCGCCGGCGGGGGCCGCGGCGGCGGTGGAGCCTGCGCAGCCCGGGGTCCAGGCGGCGGCGGTCGTGCAGATGCCCCGGTCGAAGCAGCGGCCGGCGCCCGCCCCGCCGAGCGGGGTCGAGGCGAACATCGCCGCCGTGCTGGCGATCGACGCGGCTTTCGCCAATCCCAAGGCGGGGGCGGCGGTGAAGCCGGCGGAAGACGGGCGCGAGCCCACCATCGACGATCTGATGGCGATTCCGGAGCGGGCGACCATGGCCGTGCCGGCGGGCATGGCGAGCGCCGGCACCGCGCCGGCGGACGATCTGCGCTATCACCCGACCGCGCTGCCGGAGAAGAAATCCGGCCTGGGCATGTCGTTCCTGCCGATCGGGATCGGCGGCGGGGCGCTACTTGTCTTTCTGTTGTTCGTCGCCCTGAAATAGTCAGGCGTCGAGCGTGACCCCGGCCTTGCGCATCCCTTCGCGGGCGGCGTCGAGCGAGCCGTCGAGGTCGATGGCGGCGCAGAGGCTTTCGATCACGCGGGTCCTGAAGCCGAGCGTCGCGGCATCGACGGCGGAGAAGTTCACGCAGAAATCGGTGGCGAGGCCCACCAGGACCACCGTGTCTACGCCGCGGGTGCGGAGGTAGCCTTCGAGCCCGGTCGGGGTCTTGTGGTCGTTCTCGAAGAAGGCGGAGTAGCTGTCGATCCCGGGGCGGAAGCCCTTGCGGATCACGAGGTCGGCCCGGTCGCTGCGCAATCCGGGGTGGAACGCCGCGCCGTCGCTGCCCTGGAGGCAGTGGTCGGGCCAGAGCACCTGGGGGCCGTAGGGCATGTCGGTCAGGGAAAACGGCGCCTTTCCCGGATGCGAGGAGGCGAAGGAGGAATGCCCGGCCGGGTGCCAGTCCTGGGTGAGGACGCGGACCTGGTAGTCGGGGATCAGCGCGTTGATCGGGGCGATGATGGTGTCGCCGCCCGCCACCGCGAGGGCGCCACCGGGACAAAAGTCGTTCTGGACGTCGATGACGATCAGGGCTTCGTTCGCTGGGCGCATGGGATGTCTCCGGGTGGGTTAAGACTTGGGTAGGGTGCGTGTGGCAGACCGTCAACGGCTCTTGCGGAGAAGGAGGCCGCTTGCTTAAAGCATGCCCATGTATACCGTCGCAGCCCTGTACAAGTTCACGCCCTTCGAGGATCCGGCCGCGTTGAAGCCGGGCCTTCTGGAGCGCTGTCTGGGCGCCGGTGTCACCGGGACGCTGCTGCTGGCGCCCGAGGGGATCAACGGGACCATCGCCGGGAGCCGTGCGGGGGTCGAGGCCGTTCTGGTGCATATCCGGGCGATGCCGGGCTGCGCCGATCTCGACTGCAAGCTCTCCTCCGCGGACGAGCCGCCCTTCGGCCGCATGAAGGTGCGGCTGAAGCGTGAGATCGTGACCATGCGGCAGACCGGCGTGGATCCGCGCGGCGCGGTGGGCACCTATGTGGATCCGGCCGCGTGGAACGCGCTGATCTCGGCACCGGACGTGGCGGTGATCGACACGCGGAACGATTACGAGGTGGCGATCGGCACGTTCCGGGGCGCCATCGACCCGGGCACGCAGCGGTTCTCGGACTTTCCCGAATGGTGGGAAGGCCAGAAGGAACGGCTCGCGGGCAAGCGGCTGGCGATGTTCTGCACCGGTGGCATCCGCTGCGAGAAGGCGACGAGCTGGCTGAGGGCGCAAGGGGTCGAGGAGGTCTTTCACCTCCGGGGCGGCATCCTGAAATATCTCGAGGAGGTGCCCGAGGCCGAGAGCCTATGGCAGGGCGAATGCTTCGTGTTCGACGGGCGGGTCTCGGTCGGGCACGGGCTGGCGGAAGGCGCGGCGCACCTGTGCCATGGCTGCCGGCGGCCGCTCGCGCCCGAGGATCTGGACCATTCGGCCTATGAAGAGGGCGTGAGCTGCGGGCGCTGCATCGACGAGCATTCCGAGGCCGACCGCGCCCGGTTCCGCGAGCGCCAGCGGCAGATGGGGCGTCAGGGCGCAGCCTGATCCTCGAAATCCTCCAGATCCTGTTCGCTGGCGCCGAGCGCGATGGTCTGCGGCGTGGCGTTGCGCGCGGTGGGTGCGGGTTTGAACCCGGTTTTCTCGTCCTGCGGTGCGGCGGCGCGGCGCGACATCCGGTAGAGGGCCTGCGCGATCAGCAGCAGGTGCGAGGCGGCGGTGACACCGAACAGCCCGGCCGAGCCCAGGCTCGACATCGCCACGCCGGCGATGGTGGGCCCGAGGATCGAGCCGAAACCGAACACCATCAGGAGCCCGCCGGAAATCTGGATGTAGTTTCCGCTCGCATGGTCGTTCGCATGGGCCACGATCACCGGGTACATCGAGTAGATCGCGGCGCCGAAGATCGCCGCCAGGGTGAGGTTGATCGCGACGGATTCCGGCCGCAGCGCGATGAAGGCGAGATCGGCCGAAAGCCCGAGAGCGGCCACGCCGATCAGCACCTTCCGGCGGTCGACCCTATCGGAAAAGATCCCGACCGGGATCTGCGCGGCGGCGCCGGCGAGAATCGGGATCGAGGCGAAGAGCGCGACGGTGGCGACGCCGAGGCCGATCTTGTTGCCATAGACGGCGGCGAGGGTGCCGAAGGAGGCGTTCGACATTCCCACCATGAAGACGGCGAAGACCGCGACCGGCGAGTTCTTCCAGAGCGCCCTGAGGTCGAGCGAGACCGTCACGAGCGGTTTCGGCGTGGCCGAGGAGGAGAGTGCGGTGGGCAGAACTGCGAGCATGTAGAACATCGCGCCCAGCACGAAGAGCTGGAACCCGGTGGCGGGCACGACGGTAAGCGTGAGCTGCCCGGCCGTGGAGGCGGTGAGGTTGACCATCGTGTAGATGCCGAAGATCTTGCCGCGGTTCTCGGGCGAGGCGCGTTCGGAGAGCCAGCTCTCGACGATCATCGCAGCGCCGGCGAAGCAGAAGCCCTGCCCGGCGCGGAGCACGATCCAGGTCTCGGCCGAGATCAGCAAAAGCTGGGAAAGGATCGCGACCCCGGCGAATGAGGCCATCACCGAAAAGGCGCGGATATGGCCGACCCGGGCCACGAGCCGCGCTGTGAAGATGCAGCCGGAAACATAGCCAATCGCCCAGCCGGTGCCGAGCAGGCCCAGCGAGAAGGCCGAGATGCCCTCTTGCGTGCCGCGGACGGGCAGGACCAGCCCGTTGATGCCGCCGGCGAACAAGAGGAAGAACGACCCGAGCAGGAGGGCGGAAATCGGCAGGATCTGGCGGACCATTGCGCTCCCCGGCTCTGGTGACTTTCCTTAAATGCCACAGACTTGGCGGAAAGATCCACCGCCTCCGCCGATGGGAATTAGCCCGATATCAAGGCTTCTGCGCAAGTTTTTCCCCGCGACTGTGCGAGTAGGGACGGAAATTCATGGAGCGCGACGCAGTTTCGGTGCGGTCGGCGAGGGGCCAGGTGCGGCGCCTGTGGATCCGGCTGTCGCTGGCGCTGGCAGTGGCGGCGGCCCTATGGGCGGGCGGTGCCGTGCTCCAGTGGCAGACCCATGAGGCGACGGTGGCGGTGGCCGGGCGGATCGCGCTGGTGGAACGGCAGCGCGAGGGGGTGCTGCGGATCCTTGCGCTGGCGGTTGCACATGTCGAGGAGGGCGGGCCGGAAAGCCGCGACCGGCTGGTCGCGGCGGCGCGGGGGTTCGAACGGGCGCGGCTCGCGATCGGAACGCCGGTGGATGCGCAAGGGGTGCAGCGGTTCGGCGCGCTGGCCGGCGAGGTGGCGACCTCGAAGCCGGGCACGGCCGAGGGGAATGCGGCTCTGGCGGCGCTGGTGGGCATGGGCACGACCGAGATGCCCGCTGCGCTCGACGCCACCGAGGCGGTGCTTCGGGAGGAGATCCGGACCCTTGGCAGGCGGGAAGCCCTGCAGAGCTGGATGCCGTCCGCGCTGGCCTTTTCGGTGCTCGTCATTGCTGCGCTCGGGGCGCTGCGGCCGGGCCTGCGGAACCTAGTTGCCGACCATGCCGCGCTCCGGACGAACAACGACGCGATCCGCAGGCGCAACGACGAATTGGAGATCCGCACGCGGAACCTCTCGCTCAGCGCGGCGCTCGATCCGCTGACCGGGCTCGCCAACCGGCAATCGATGCACGATTTCCTGTCGCGGATCCTGTCGGAGGATGGCGGTCCGGGGCAGGTCTGCGTCCTGCATGTGGATCTCGACCATTTCAAGGAGCTGAACGACAGCCATGGCCATGCCACCGGCGACGCGGCGCTGAAGCGGGTGGCCGAGATCATGAACGCGCGGGTGCGGCGCGGCGATCTGGTGGCGCGGGTCGGCGGCGACGAGTTCGTGATCGCGCTGAACGGAACCGGGCCGATGAACCAGGAGACGGTGCAGCGGATCGGCGAGGAGCTGATCGCGAAGATCCGCGAGCCGATGCTGGTGAGCGGCGCCGATCTGCGGCTCGGGGCGAGCGTGGGCTATGCTTTCGCCGACGAGATGACACGGAGCGCCGACACGCTGATCGCAAATGCCGACATGGCGCTCTACGAGGCCAAGCGGGCGGGCAAGGGCGTGGTGCGGGCCTTCACCGGCGGCATGCGGGAGAAGGTGAGCCGCCGGAATGCGATGATCCGCGATATCGAGCGTGCGCTGGAGGAGGGCGCTTTCCTGCCCTATTTCCAGCCGATCCTGTCGCTCGAGACCGGGGCAGTCGAAGGGGTCGAGATGCTGGCGCGCTGGGCGCATCCCGAGCGGGGGCTGATCCACCCGTCGGACTTCATGGACGTGGCGGAGGAAATCGGCCTCGTGGACGCGATCGAGGCGCGGGTCCTGCTCGACGGGCTCGACGCGATGGCGGCGCTGCGCCAGGGCGGCGGGGAGGTGCCGCGGCTGACGCTGAACGCCTCGGCGCGAAGCATGCGCTACGAGGATTTCGCCGAGCGGCTGACCGATGCGGTGCAGGCGCGGGGGTTCGAGCCCGGGGATATCGTGGTCGAGGTTCTCGAATCCACCTTCGTCACCGGGTCGCGCGACCAGATCGGCCTCAGCGTCGAGAAGCTGCGCCGACTGGGCTATTCCGTCTTTGTCGACGATTTCGGCAGCGCCTATTCCTCGCTGCAGATGCTGTCGGATCTCGACGTGAACGGGCTGAAGATCGACCCGGCGCTGATCGCCGAGATCGACCGGCCGCAGGTCCGGCAGGTGGTGGAGGCGATCATGGGGCTGGCGCAGGCGCTGTCGCTGAAGGTGGTCGCCCGCGGGCTGGAAACGTCGCGGGCGGCGCGGCGGCTCTCGGAGCTGGGCGCCGAGCTGGGTCAGGGCACGGAGTTCGCCGCGCCGATGCCGGCGGGCGAGTTCGCGACCTGGCTGGACGGGCGCCGGGCGGCGGCCTGAGGGCGCGGGTTTCGCGACGGCTGTCGCGAGGCGCGGCGTCTCCGGGAGGCGCAAGCCGCGGAGCGTCGGGCAGGGCCGATTGCGGCGGCGCGCGCCCGCCGTCCGCCGCACGCGGATCGGCGCTCCGCCCGGCCGGGCGCCGCGATCTCAGTGGCTTGCCTTGCGCCCGATTCCGCCCGCCGTCTCGATCTGCCGGTCGACGGCGATCACCGTCGCGAGGCGCTGCTCGTCGGGCGGATGCGTGCCCCAGAAGGAAAGCCGCTGATCCTGGACATGCGCGGCCTCGCCCCGCGCGAAATAGCATGCGCCGATCACCGGGTCGTACCCGGCGGACCGCGCGATGAGGGTTCCCAGCGTATCGCTTTCCAGCTCGTAATCCTGCGAGAAGGCCTGGTGACCCAAGGCGTAGCCGAGCTCGACATTGTCGGACACCATGTTCGGATCGGCGTAGGGATTGTCCGCTGCCGCCGCGGCGGAGAGGATGCCGAGGATCAACGCGCCCGCCACCGCCTGTTGTTCCTTCTTCTGCGCGTGGCGGGCAATGAGATGCCCGTATTCATGGCCGAGAATGAATGCGAGCTCGTGGTCGTTCTGGACGTCGTGGATCATCGGCAGGGTGACCCGGATCATCGGATTCCGCTTCCGCGCGTGGTCGCCATAGGTGAAATAGGCGTTGCGCTCGTTCATCTCGGTGTCGATGCCGATATCCACATGGCAGTCGAAGCCGGAAAGCCCGGCGGTCTCGCGCAGGCAGAGCGCCTCGCCGACCGGACCGACCCGCGCCACGACGCGCCGGTAGCGTTGCAGGGCGGCGTTGCGGGATTTGGGGGCCGGCCGGGCCACCTGCTGCGCCTCGGCGAACATGGATTGCGCGCGGCTGGCGCTGGCCCCGTCGATCTCCGGCAGGACATAGGTCGTGCCACAGCCCGCGAGCAGGACGGCGCCCGCCAGGGCACCTGCCAGGATTCCCGAGACCTTCATCCATTTCCCTCCGCGCGCTCAAGTCACGAAGGTGGATGTCACCGAAATCGGGCGGGGTTTTGACCGGCGCGGCGCGAAACGTTGCCGTTTCGCGGTCAGGTGTCGAGATTGGCGACGCTGAGGGCGTTCTGCTGGATGAACTCGCGGCGCGGTTCGACGACGTCACCCATGAGCTTGGTGAAGAGGTCGTCGGCCTCGGCCACGTCCTCGACGCGGACCTGCAGGAGCGTGCGCGCCTCGGCGTCGAGGGTGGTTTCCCAGAGCTGGCCGGGGTTCATCTCGCCCAGCCCCTTGTAGCGCTGGAGCGTGAGGCCCTTTTCGCCCTCGTTCAGGATCGCCTCGAGCAGGCCCACCGGGCCGTGGATCGGCTGAACCCGGTCCTTGCGGACCAGATGCGCGATCCGGCCATAGGTTTCGGCGAGCCCGTCCGAGAAGCCGCCAAGCCGGCGCGCCTCGGGGCCGCGCAGCACGGGGCCGTCGAGGGTGCGGACCTCCTCGACACCGCGCAGCGTGCGGGTGAGGCGGATGCCCTTGTCCTGGGTCGGCCGTCCCTGCCAGCCGCGCTCATATTCCAGCGCGACGAGGTCGAGCCGCGCGGAGATGCGGTCGGCGGCGCCCTGAAGGTCGGCATCGACCGCGCCGGGGCGGAATCCGCCGGCGATGGCGGCCTGTTCGAGGATGTTCCGGGCGTAATGGGTCGGGAAGTTCTCGAGCGTGCGCCGCACGGTGCGGGCCTCCTCCACCACGCGGGCGAGGTCATGGCCGCCGATCTCCTCGCCGGAGCCGAGCCGGAGCACGGCGCCGTCGACGCCCATCTGGATCAGGTAGTCCTCGAGCGCGGGCTGGTCTTTGAGATAGACCTCGGACTTGCCGCGCGAGACTTTGTAGAGCGGCGGCTGCGCGATGTAGAGGAAGCCGCCCTCGATGACCGCGGGCATCTGCCGGAAGAAGAAGGTCAGCAGGAGCGTGCGGATATGGGCGCCGTCCACGTCGGCGTCGGTCATGATGATGATCTTGTGGTAGCGCAGCTTCGCGATGTCGAACTCGTCGCGGCCGATGCCGGTGCCGAGCGCGGTGATCAGCGTGCCGATCTCCTGGGAGGAGAGCATCTTGTCGAAGCGGGCGCGCTCCACGTTGAGGATCTTGCCGCGCAGGGGCAGGACGGCCTGGTTCAGGCGTGCGCGGCCCTGCTTGGCGGAGCCGCCGGCGCTGTCGCCCTCGACGAGGAACAGCTCGCGCTTCTCCGGGTTCTTCTCCTGGCAGTCGGCGAGCTTGCCGGGCAGCGAGGCCACGTCGAGCGTGGATTTCTTGCGGGTCATCTCGCGCGCCTTGCGGGCGGCCTCGCGGGCCAGCGCGGCCTCGACGATCTTGGTGACGATCTGGCGGGCGGGGCCGGGGTTCTCCTCGAACCACTCGGCGAGCTTCTCGTTCATCAGCCCCTCGACGGCGGGGCGGACCTCGGAGGACACGAGCTTGTCCTTGGTCTGGGACGAGAATTTCGGGTCGGGCACCTTGACCGAAAGGACGCAGGTGAGCCCCTCGCGCGCATCGTCGCCGGAAAAGCTGATCTTTTCCTTGCGCGCGATGCCGGACTGGCCGGCATAGAGGTTGAGCGTGCGCGTGAGCGCGCCGCGGAAGCCCGCGAGATGGGTGCCGCCATCGCGTTGGGGGATGTTGTTGGTGAACGGCAGCACCATCTCGTTGTAGCTGTCGTTCCACCACATCGCGACCTCGACGGTGATGCCGTCGCGCTCGCCGGAGATGAAGATCGGTTCCTCGATCAGCGGGTGCTTGTGGCGGTCGAGATAGCGGACGAATTCGCGCACGCCGCCCTCGTAGGCCATGTCGGCATGGTGTGCTTCGGAGTCGCGCTCGTCGGTCAGGATGATCCGGACGCCGGAATTGAGGAAGGCGAGCTCGCGGAGCCGGTTCTCGAGCGTCTTGAAGCTGTACTCGAGGTTCGAGAAGGTCTTGGTCGAGGCGAGAAAGCGGACTTCGGTGCCTTTCCGGCCCTCGGCGGGGCCGACAACGCGGAGATGTTCCACCGTTTCGCCGCCCTCGAACCGGGCGTAGTGTTCCTTGCCGTCGCGCCAGATCCGCAGTTCCAGCCAGTCCGACAACGCGTTGACGACCGAGACGCCGACGCCGTGCAGGCCGCCCGAGACCTTGTAGGAGTTCTGGTCGAATTTCCCGCCGGCATGGAGCTGGGTCATGATGACCTCGGCCGCCGAGACGCCCTCTTCGGCGTGCAGGTCGACGGGGATGCCACGGCCGTTGTCGCGCACCGAAACGCTGGAATCGTCGTGAATGATGACAGTCACGGCATCGGCATGGCCCGCGAGCGCCTCGTCGATACCGTTATCGACGACCTCGTAGACCATGTGATGCAGGCCCGAGCCGTCGTCGGTATCGCCGATATACATGCCCGGACGCTTCCGGACGGCCTCCAACCCCTTGAGAACCTTGATCGAATCCGCGCCATATTCGTTCGGCGCCGCGGCTGCGTCTGCCATGCGTGCAGTCCCTGGATTTCAGTTGCGGATTTATAGTCGGTTCCGTGACGGATGTCACGCGACCCGACGCTATATTTGGTGTGTTTCCGCGTGGATTTCAACGAGATACGGCGGCCGTGGCGCGCCTGCGGGGCAAATTTCGGCCCCGTCGCGGGGGGCGCTCGAGGTGGCCTTGTGGCGCGGCCCGGAATGGCCGGCCGGGGCCTAGTGCAACCGGCTGTGAACAAAGGAAGAATTCCGACAGTGCATGGCCGTCGCGCCCCGCGAGAAGGAAGGTGCGGCCCGAAAGGCACGGTTGCCGGGACCGCGAAATAATTCCGGAACCTTCGCGGCAGGGCGGCGTTGGGGTGCGAATCCCGGACGCAAACCCGCTCCGGCTCACATAATGGAGGTCATTCGACATGACACGCACCATTCTTTTTGCAACCGGCTTCGCCCTGGCCGGTGCCATCGCCGCCTCGACCGTCGCCTTTGCCGAAGACGGCAACATGCTGAAGAAGGTCGAGGTCAAGGCCGAGCTTGACGACATGAAGGGCGCGAACGCGCTGGAATACTGGCCGACGATCGAGAGCGACCTCGCGAAGGTGATCGAGGCCGAGGCCGGCTCGAAGGTTTCGGAAGAAGGTTATGACGTGGTCGTGAGCCTTAAGGAGGTGAGCCTGTCGGGCTCGGAGCTGCTCACCGGCGAGGGCGAGTTCAATACGCTCTCGGGCTGGGTCTACTTCATCCCGAGCGGCGAGCAGGTGGCCCAGGACCAGCAGGACATCATCATCAAGGCGGTGACCGCGCCGGTGCCGGACGATGCGATCGCGGTGGTCGTGCCCGGCAAGCCGGTCTTCTACCAGGCGATGCTGGACGGTTTCGCGATTTCGACCATCGACCGGCTGAACGCGCTCGACAGCACGCCGGTCACGTCGAACAAGGAAAACCGCGAGTCGAACTGACTCCGCGCGAAGGTCCCCCCTAGTCACGAGTACCCGCCCGGCTCCCAGGAGCCGGGCGTTTTTGTCAGGTGAACGGGATCACCAGCCCGACCAGCACCAGAAGGCTGCCCGCGGTGAGATTGGTGCGGCGCAGCGCGCGGGGCGAGGTCAGGAGCCGCCGTGCCCGGTCGATGAAGAAGGCGAAGAAGATGTTGCCCACGAGGGGCACGACCATCGACGCGGCGACGATCGCGGCGATGTCGGGCCAGGTGAGGCGGGTGAGGTCGAAGAAGCCCGGCAGCACGCCCATGTAGAACAGGATCGCCTTGGGGTTGCCGAGGATCACCGCGACCCCGGCAAGGAAGCCCGCCCACATGCCGGGGCGGGTGAGGCGGCTGTCGGTGGCGATGGTCCTGCCCGCGTTCTTCAGGATCAGCGCGCCCATGACGAGGAAGACCAACGCGGCGATCCATTTCAGC
Source organism: Paracoccaceae bacterium (assembly GCA_003605175.1). Classification (GTDB taxonomy): domain Bacteria; phylum Pseudomonadota; class Alphaproteobacteria; order Rhodobacterales; family Rhodobacteraceae; genus Ovoidimarina. The sequence continues at coordinate 334,814 of QWDA01000004.1, forward strand.
ACGGTCATGAAGCCCGCGAAGACCGAGACCACCCAGGTGACGCCGAGGATCGCCAGGAAGGGCCAGAGCATGTCGCCGATCACCACGCCGAGCGCGAGCGGCCAGGCGGCGTGAAAGCCGCCCGAGAGCGCGCGGGCGGTAAGCGCGACCCAGACCGGGCCGGGGGTGAGGAACAGGATCAGGAGCGCGCCGGCATAGAGCGCCAGGTCGCCGGCCGAGACGGTCATGGCGCTTCGGTGAGCGCGCCGTTTTCGTCGAGCGGCCAGAACGGGTTGTGGGCGAGTTCCCAGACATGGCCGTCGGGGTCGGCGTAATAGCCGGAATAGCCGCCCCAGAACACCGGTTCGGGGCGCTTGAGGAGTGTGGCGCCGGCCGCGAGGGCGCGGTCGAAGGCGGCGTCGACCGAGGCGCGGTCGGGGAAGTTCTGGGCGAGAGTCATGGCGCCGGTGCCGAGCGTGGCGCCGGGGCGGCCCTGGTCCTCGGCGAGGGCTGCGCGGCCGAACAGGCCGAGCGCCATGCCGCCCATGCGGTAGAAGGTGACGGCCTCCTCCTCTATGGCTGGTTCCCAGCCGAGCGCGGCGTAGAAGGCGCGGGATCTCGCGAGGTCGTCGGTGCCGAGGGTGATCAGGGTGACGCGTTGCGGGGTCATGGCGTGTCTCCGGGGATGAGGATGCTTTCGCCGTTCTCTTCGGCGACGGCAAGGGGCTGGGCGCGGGCCCCGAGCGCGTCGAAGAGGCCGGGTTCGGTGCCGGTGAGCCAGGCCTGGGCGCCGAGCGCGGTGATCTCGTCATAGAGGGCGGCGCGGCGGTTCGGGTCGAGATGGGCGGCGATCTCGTCGAGGAGGAGGATGGGGGCCATGCCGGTTTCATCCGCCAGCGTGCGGGCATTGGCGAGGATCAGCGAAATGAGGAGCGCCTTCTGCTCGCCGGTGGAGCATTGCGCAGCCGGTATCCCCTTGGCGGTGTAGGTGGCGTCGAGATCGGCGCGGTGGGGGCCGAGGAGCGTGCGGCCGGCGCGGAGATCGGCCTGGCGGTTTTCGGCGAAGGCGCGGGCAAGGTCTTCGGCCGGGTCGGGTTCGGTGAGCGCGAGTGTGGCGGCGGGGAAGGCGGTTTCGGCGCCCGCCTGCGCGGCGGCTAGGCGGGCGAGCGCGGAGGCTCGGTTCGCGCGGATCTTCGCGCCGTCCTCGGCCATGCGGGCTTCGAGCGCGAGGTACCAGGCCGCGTCGCGGACCATGTCCTTCAGGAGCCGGTTGCGTTCGCGCATCGCCTTGTCATAGGCGAGCGTGGCCTCGGCGTGGGAAGGCTCGAAGCTGAGCGTCATGCGGTCGAGGAAGCGGCGGCGGCCCTCGGCGCCCTCGATCCAGAGCCGGTCCATCGACGGGACGAGCCAGAGCACGCGGGCGATGCGTCCGAGCGCGGTCTGCGGCGCGGCCTTGCCGTCGATGCGGAGCTGGCGGGGCTCGCCGGGTTCGGCCCAGGTCTCGATCTCGTGGAGCTGGGCGCCGGAGCGGAGCGTGGCGGCGATCTTCCAGCCGAGCGCCTCGGGACGGCGGGCGAAATCCTCGGCACCGGCGCGTCGGAGGCCGCGGCCGGGGGAGAGCAGCGAGACGGCCTCGAGGATGTTTGTCTTGCCGGCACCGTTCGGGCCCGCGATGGCGAGCGGGCGGCCATCGGTCTCGATCCGCGTGCGCCGGTGCGAGCGGAAATGCGACAGCGTGAGGTCGAGGAGCGCGAGGGCGGTCACGGGCGCAAAACTCTTCCGAAGAGTTTTGCAAATTCCTTCGAAAGGAATTTGCCGGGTCGGAGGGCGTCAGACACGCATCGGCATGACGACATAGACGGCGGAGCTGTCATTGCCTTCGCGCATCAGCGTCGGGTCGCCCGCCGAATTGAACAGGAAGACGGCGTTCTCGCGGTCGACCTGGCTGGCGATCTCGAGGAGGTACTTCGCGTTGAAGCCGATCTCGAGATGTTCGTCGCCATAGGCCACGGCGAGCTCCTCTTCCGCCGCGCCGGAATCCGGCGCATTGACCGAGAGCACGAGCCGGTCCTCGTCGAGGCTCAGCTTCACCGCGCGGGAGCGTTCCGAGGAGACGGTGGCGACCCGGTCGACGGCCTTGGCGAATTCCGAGGCGTCAACCTCGAGGCGGCGGGTGTTGGCCTGCGGAATCACCCGCGAATAGTCGGGGAAGGTTCCGTCGATCACCTTCGAGGTCAGCGTGATGTCGGGGGTGGCGAAGCGGACCTTCGTTTCGGAGACCGAGACCGCGATCTGGATGTCGTCGTCGTCGAGCAGTTTCCTGAGCTCGCCCACGGTCTTCCGGGGCACGATTACGCCGGGCATGGTTTCGGCGCCGTCGGGCAGTTCCGCGTCGATCCGCGCCAGCCGGTGGCCGTCGGTGGCAACGCAGCGCAGGACCTGGCCGCCCTCGCCTGTCGCCACATGCATGTAGACGCCGTTCAGGTAGTAGCGGGTCTCTTCCGTCGAGATCGCGAATTTCGACTTGTCGAAGAGCCGGCGGAGGAGCGGCGCGGGGGCGGCGAAATTCGCGGTGTACTCGGTCGTGGTCATGACCGGGAAATCCTCGCGCGGGAGCGTGGCGAGGGCGAATTTCGAGCGTCCGGCCTGGACGGTGACACGGCCCGAGCCGGGCTCCTCGGTGAGCGAGACGAGCGCGCCGTCGGGCAGCTTGCGGACGATCTCGTGCAGCGTCACTGCGGGCACGGTGGAGGCGCCCTTGCGCTCGACCATCGCCGGAGCGCGGTCGATCACCTCGATGTCGAGATCGGTGGCGCGGAAGGTGAGGCTGTCGCCCTCGGCCTCGATCAGCACGTTGGCGAGGATCGGGATGGTGTTCCGGCGCTCGACCACGGATTGCGCCTGGGCCACCGCCTTGAGGAGTGCCGCGCGTTCGATGGAAACCTTCATTGCCCGTCCCTCACCCTCTCTGCCGGGGCGGAAAACCTAACCGGATTTTCAGCCTGTGCAAGCCAATTGACCCGGACTGTCCGGGTTTCGCGAATCGGGGTCAAGGGGCTGTTTGGCGGCTCCCGCAGGCTTTCGGGGGCTCTGCCCCCGAGGCCTTCGGCCTCTCCCCCGGGATTTCCCGACCCAAAGAAGCGCAAAGGGCACCGCCCGCGACCGGGGCGGTGCCACTGCGGGCTCGCGGGGGCTCAGGCCTCCAGCGCGCGGCGGAGGAGTTCCAGGTCCTCGGCGATCTGGCTGTCCTTCGCCTTCAGCTCCTCGATGCGGCGGACGCCGTGGATCACCGTGGTGTGGTCGCGGCCGCCGAAGCGCCGGCCGATCTCGGGAAGCGAGCGCGAGGTGAGCTGCTTGCAGAGATACATCGCGATCTGGCGCGGCCGGGCGAAGGTGCGGAGCCGCTTCGGGCCGATCAGGTCGGAGAGGCGGATATTGTAGTGGTCGGACACTTTCCGCTGGATCTCCTCGACGGTGATCTTGCGGTCGGTGGCGCGGAGGATGTCGGCGAGGCAGTCCTGCGCGAGTTCCAGCGTGATCTCGCGGCCGACCAGCGCGCCGAAGGCGAAGAGCCGCATCAGGGCGCCCTCGAGGACGCGGACGTTGGACGAGATCCGGTGGGCGAGGAACTCCAGCACGCCGTCGGCGATCTCGAGGTTCTTGAACTCGCCGCTGTACTGCTCGACCTTCTGCTGCAGGATGCCGAGGCGGAGCTCGTAGTTCGTCGGGTGCAGGTCCACGACGAGGCCTGACTGCATCCGGCTGACGATGCGGTCCTCGATGCCGGCGATCTCGGTGGGCGCGCGATCGGCGGAGATGATGATCTGCTTGTTCTGGTCCACGAGCGCGTTGAAGGTGTGGAAGAACTCCTCCTGCGTCGCGTCCTTGCCGGCGATGAACTGGACATCGTCCACCATCAGCACGTCGACCGAGCGGAACAGCTGCTTGAAGCCGATCATCTCCTTGTCGCGGAGCGCCTGGACGAAGCGGTACATGAACTGTTCGGCCGAGAGGTAGACGACGCGCAGCTCGGGGTGCTTCTTCTTCAGCTCCCAGGCGATAGCGTGCATCAGGTGGGTCTTGCCGAGGCCGACGCCGCCATAGAGGAAGAGCGGGTTGAAGGTGACGGTGCCGCCCTCGGCGACGCGGCGCGCGGCGGCATGGGCGAGTTCGTTGGGCTTGCCGACGACGAAGCTGTCGAAGGTGAAGCGCGCGTCGAGCGGGGCGCCGGGAAGCTCCCCCGCGCCGCCGTCGAAGGCGGGCGCCCTGGACGGGGCGCCGGTGCGTTTCGCAGGGGGTTTGGCGTTGGGAGCGGCGGGCTTGCCGCCCGGGGCGGGGGCCTGGCAGGCGGCGGCGGCTTTGGATTGCGCCACGGCGAACTCGATGCGCGCGACATCGTGGCCGCGGCCGTTCAGTTCCTTCATGATCTGGTCGCCAAAGTTGCGGGACACCCAGTTGCCCCAGAATTGCGTCGGCACGAAGAAGGTCGCCACACCGTCTTCCACTTCAGAGAACTGGAGCGGTTCGATCCAGTTCACGTAGTTGTTGCGTCCGACGCGCCCGATAAGATTCTCCCGAATCTCCCCCCAAGTCTCGCTCGTCATGTTTGTTCGACCCGCTCGCCATATGTTTGCTCAAGACTGGCGCCATGCCAGCCCCCGGGCCTTCCATCCGTTCTGGCCGCCCCGGTGTCCCAGTGCATCCAGATCTCCTTCGAACCCCTCGGCGACGTTGAAGCAGGCGGCCTCCTGCCCGCATGCGGACAGGTGTTCGGCCACCGCCTCAGCGGCCTTCAAGGATCGCACTCCGGAACGGCAAATGAAGAGCAGCTCAGACGGTGCAGAACCGCCGAGTTTCTCCATCAGCGCCGCGACGAAGCGCGGGTTCTTGGACATGTCGGGAAAGGCGGCCCACTCCACACACACAGGAGCCTTGCCCAATCCCGTCAAGTCAGGCACGCCGACAAAGGTCCACTCTGCCCACGTTCTGACATCGACAAGTACGGCGGTCCGACTTTGCCCGAGCCGGTCCCACGCTTCCAACGGATTCAGAGATCCGACAGACGCGGGGCCTCCGCGACTTGCCATCCATGTCCCCCCAAGTCGAAATGAATCGCCTCAAGACGCTAGCCCGTCGCGCGAAGCCTTCGCAACAGAACTTCGACCTTGACTCAAGCTTACCCGAAAACGAATCCGGCGGGGGTGAGCGGCGACCAGCCGGGAGGGCGAAAACCCCAATAAAAAAAGCGCGCCGGGGCGCGCTTTGTTAACACATCGTAAAGGTATTGTTCAGCCGATCGCCTTCACGCGGGAGGCGAGTCGGGAGATCTTCCGCGAGGCGGTGTTCTTGTGGAAGACGCCCTTGGTGACGCCCCGCATCAGCTCGGGCTGGGCGGCGCGGAGCGCGGCCTGGGCAGCGTCCTTGTCGCCTGAAGCGATGGCTTCCTCGACCTTGCGGAGGTAAGTGCGGATGCGCGACCGGCGCGCCTTGTTCACGGCGAAACGACGCTCGTTCTGGCGGGCGCGCTTCTTGGATTGCGGCGAATTGGCCATCTGTTCGGTTCCCTTTGTCCGGGTCTCATGTCTCTTCTTGCGCAATGACACCCGTTCCGGATCGTGTCCGGACGACTCAGGCCAAGCGGGCTCCACGCGCATGTGAGCGCGCCGGATACGCCATTCGGGCCGTTTTGAAAAGCCCCTATCTGGTCAGTGGCCGAACCGCGCCGCCAGGGCGCGGATATGGTCGGGGCCCACTTCGCAGCAACCGCCAAGGATCGTCGCGCCCCGGTCCACCCAGTCGGCGGCGTGGCGGCAATAGGCGTCGGGACCGAGATCGGTGCGGGCCTCGAGCACCGCGACGGTGGGCGCGGGTTTCAGGAACTCCTCGGAGATTCCGGTAAATCCGTTGGCATAGCCGCCGGTGGGCACCGGTGCGCCGGTGAGGGCGCCGAGCGCGGCGGTGACCGCCTCGGGGAAGGAGCAGTTCACCAGGAGCGCGTCATAGGGCCAGTGCGCGTGGAGCTCGAGGATCTCGGCCACCGGTTCGCCGGAGCGGAGGCGGGTGCCGTCGGCATCGTCGACGGTGACCGAGAGCCAGACCGGCTTGCCGGCGCCGAGCGTGCCCTCGAGGGCGCCGCGCGCGCGGGCCAGCGAAGGGACGGTTTCGCAGAGGAAAAGGTCGACCCAGGGGGTCTGGAGCCGGACGATCTCGGCAAAGAGGGCGGCGGCCTCCGAGAGCGGCGGTCCGTCATCGCCCACATAGGTCGCGCCAAGCGGGCCGAGCGATCCGGCCACGCGGCCCGAGCCGTGCCGGTCGCGCGCCTCGACCGCGAGGCGGCAGGCGATCTCGTGCAGTTCCTCGAAGCGGGCGGCGTGGGGGCTGCCGGTGAAGCGGTCGTGATGCAGCGCGTAGGAATTCGCGGTGGCGATCTCGGCGCCGGCGGCGAAATAGTCGTCATGGATCGCGCTGACCAGTTCGGGCGCGTCGACCATGACCTGGGTGGCCCAGTAGGGCGTGGCCTCGCGGCCGGAGCGGCGGACGAGCTCCTGGCCCATGCCGCCGTCGAGAATCGTGATGTCCAAGGAAAGCTCCTACCGGTCGCGGAACTGCGGTTCGCGCTTGTCGATGAAGGCCGACATGCCTTCCTTCTGGTCCTCGGTGGCGAAGAGCGCGTGGAACAGGCGGCGTTCGAACAGGAGCCCTTCGCGCAGTGTCGTCTCGTAGCTGCGGTTCACCGCTTCCTTGACGGCCATGGTGGTGAGCATCGACTTCTCGGCGATCTTGTCGGCGGTGGCGAGCGCCTCCTCGATCAGCTTCTTCGCGGGCACCACGCGGGAGACGAGGCCGGCGCGCTCGGCCTCCTCGGCATCCATGAAGCGGCCGGTGAGGTGCATTTCCATCGCCTTCGACTTGCCGACGAAGCGGGTGAGCCGCTGGCTGCCACCGAGGCCGGCCATGACGCCGAGATTGATCTCGGGCTGGCCGAACCTGGCTGTGTCGGCGGCGAGGATGAAGTCGCACATCATCGCGAGCTCGCAGCCGCCGCCCAGCGCATAGCCCGCGACGGCGGCGATGATCGGCTTGCGGCAGGCGGTCAGCGCCTCGATCTCCTGGCCGAACCTGTCGCGACCGAACATGTCGACGAAGCCGAGCTCGGACATCTCCACGATATCGGCGCCGGCGGCGAAAGCCTTTTCCGAACCGGTGATGACGATGCAGCGGATCTTCTCGTTCGCTTCCGCCTCGCGGACCGCGTCGCAGAGTTCACCCAGAAGCTCGGAATTCAGCGCGTTGAGCGCGTCGGGCCGGTTCAGGCGGATCAGCAAGACGTGATCTTCGGTTTCGACGATGAGGTTCTTGTAGGCCATGGGGCACCGCGGGCAGCTCGTGGACAGAGGTCAGGGTTACCAGCCCGGTCAGCCGGATCAAGCTATCTTTGGCAGGCCGGGCAGTGGAAGGTCGAGCGGCCGGACTGAACCATGCGCGCGATGGTCCCGGTGCAGCCCGGAGTCGGGCAGGGCGCGCCCTCGCGGCCATAGGCGCGGAAGCTGTGCTGGAAATAGCCAAGCTCGCCATCGGCTTGCCGGTAGTCGCGGAGCGAGGAGCCGCCCGCCGCGATTGCCTCGGTCAGCACGTCGCGGATCACCGGGACGAGAGCGCGGACCCGCTGTTCGGAGATCCGTCCAGCCTTGCGCGTGGGGGCGATCCCGGCCAGGTGCAGCGCCTCGCAGACATAGATGTTGCCGAGCCCCGCCACGATTCGCTGGTCGAGCAGCGCGGCCTTCACCGGCGTGTTGCGGCCCCGGAAGGCGGCGGCGAGGTAGTCTTCGTGGAACAGGTTGCCGAGCGGTTCGGGGCCGATCCGCTCGAGGAGCCGGTGGCTGTCGAGCGCCTCGGTGGGCCAGAGATCCATGGCGCCGAAGCGGCGGGCGTCGTTGAAGGTGATCCGTGCGCCGTCCTCGGTGTCGAGCACCACATGGTCGTGCTTGGCGGGCGCGGGATGGGCGTGGTGGAACGCGCCGATCTGTGCGCCGGAGATCAGCATCCGGCCCGACATGCCCAGATGGACGATCAGCGTCTCGCCAGAGGAGAGATCGGCGAGGAGGTATTTGGAGCGGCGGCGGAGCGCGGTGACCTGCTGGCCGGTGAGCCTGTCGGCCATGCGTTCGGGGAAGGGCCAGCGCAGGTCGGGCCGGTTGACCTGCGCCCGCGCGATGCGGCAGCCCTCGAGCACCGGCAGGAGGCCGCGGCGGACGGTTTCGACTTCGGGCAATTCGGGCACGGGTCGGTCCTCATGGTCGGCGCGCCGCATTGCGGCGCCCCGGGGGCGACCTATAAGGAGGGGGAGTTTCGAGGGGACGCAAGGGCCGATGACCGACGAGAGCACCAAGACCACGCATTTCGGCTATCGCGAGGTGGCAGAGGGCGAGAAGGCCGGGCTGGTCCATGGCGTCTTCAGCAATGTGGCGTCGAAATACGATGTGATGAACGACGTGATGTCGGTGGGCGTGCACCGGCTCTGGAAGGACGCGATGATGGACTGGCTGGCGCCGCGCGCCGGTCAGCGCCTGCTCGATGTGGCGGGCGGCACCGGCGACGTGGCGTTCCGGTTCCTGAAGCGCGCGCCCGAGGCTTCGGCGGTGGTCTGCGACATGACCGAGGGGATGCTGGCCGAGGGCCAGCGCCGGGCCGAGGCGGAGGCATTGGCCGGGCGGCTCGACTGGGTGGTGGGCGACGCGATGGCGCTGCCCTTCGGCGATGCGGAGTTCGATGTCTACACGATCTCCTTCGGGATCCGGAACGTGACCCGGATCGGCGATGCGCTGGCGGAGGCGTTCCGGGTCTTGAAGCCGGGCGGGCGGCTGATGGTGCTGGAATTCTCGCAACTGCCGAACGCGGGGCTGCAGAAGCTCTACGATCTCTACTCCTTCAACGTGATCCCGCGGATGGGCCAGGCGATCGCGGGCGACCGGGACAGCTACCAGTATCTCGTGGAATCGATCCGAAAGTTCCCCGACCAGGAGCGCTTCGCCGGGATGATCCGCGAGGCCGGGTTCGGGCAGGTGCGCTACCGCAACCTCTCGATGGGGATCGCGGCCCTGCATTCGGGCTGGAAGCTCTAGGTGCGCGGCCCGCACAACATCATCCGCCTGGTCCGCACCGGGGCGACGCTCGAGCGCACCGGCGCGATGCCGCTCCTGCTCGATGCGTTCCAGGCGCCGCCGGCCCTGCGCGTTGCGGCGCGGGTGCTGGGCTGGCCCTTCGCCTGGCTGGGCCACCGGGGCGATGCCTCGCTGCCGCCGGTGCCGCGGGCGCTGAGCGCGATGGGGCCGGCCTATATCAAGTTCGGCCAGATCCTCTCGACCCGGCCCGATGTGGTGGGCGAGGAGGTCGCCACGCAGCTCCGGGTGCTGCAGGACAAGCTGCCGCCGTTTCCGACCGAGGTCGCGAAGAAGACGGTGGCCTACGAGCTGGGCGTGCCTGTCGACGAGATGTTCTCGGAGTTTTCCGAGCCAGTGGCGGCAGCCTCGATCGCGCAGGTCCACAAGGCGCGGCTGGCGGGGACCAGCGAGGCGGTGGCGGTGAAGGTGCTGCGGCCGCGGATCGAGGCGGCGTTCCGGCGCGATATCGACGCCTTCTACTTCGCCGCGGGGATGATCGAGATGCTGGCGCCGGCCTCGCGGCGGCTGCGGCCGATGGACGTGATCGCGCATTTCGAGGGCGTGGTCATGGGCGAGCTGGACCTGCGGCTCGAGACCTCGGGCGCGGCCGAGTTCGCGGCCAACACCGCGAAGGACGCGGGTTTCGCGGTGCCGGCGGTGCATTGGTTCCAGTCGTCGCGGCGGGTGATGACGCTGGGCTGGGTCGAGGGCATTCCGGCCGGCGACGTGGAGGCGATCGAGGCGGCGGGTCATGACCGGGTGGCGATTGCCGAGCGGGTGCTGCGGCTGTTCCTCCTGCATGCGCTGCGCGACGGGTTCTTCCATGCCGACATGCATCAGGGGAACCTGAAGGTGGCGCCGAACGGCGACGTGGTGGCCTATGATTTCGGGATCATGGGGCGGCTCGACGAATATACCCGCCGGGTCTATGCCGAGATCCTGATCGGTTTCATCCGCAAGGATTACCGCCGGGTCGCCGAGGTGCATTTCGAGGCTGGCTACGTGCCGGCCGACCGCGATATCGACGAGTTTGCCCGGGCCCTGCGGTCGGTGGGAGAGCCGATCTTCGGCATGGATGCGAGCCGGATCTCTATGGCGCGGCTTCTGCACTATCTCTTCGAGGTGACCGAACGGTTTGGCATGGAGACGCGGACCGAGCTGATCCTGTTGCAGCGCACCATGGTGGTGGTCGAGGGCGTGTCGCGGACGCTGCACCCGCATATCAACATCTGGCAGGTCGCACGGCCCATCGTCGAGGACTACATCCGCGACAATGTGGGGCCGAAGGCGCTCCTGCGCGACCTGGCGAAAACGGCGCGGGTGCTGGGCCGGTTCGGCCCGAAACTGCCGCAGATCGCCGAGGCGATGCTGATCCGGCAATCCGAAGCGCCGGAGCCGCCGCGGGGCCCGGGCGGCGGCCGCGTCTGGGCGGCGTTCGCCGTGGGTGCTCTGGCCGGGGCAGCGGCGCTCTGGGCCGCGCTGGCGCTCTGACGCCTCAGCCCTGCGGCGCGCGGACGGCCGAAACCTCGTCGGCGGGAAGTTCGTCGCCGGTGGCGAAGACGATCACGGGCTTGCCGTTGGCGATCCTGGCCTCCGAGACCTGCGCGAAGACCTCCGCCGGTTTCGTCGTCAGCACTTCGCCGTCGCCGCGATACTCCACCAGGAGCCGGTAGTTCCCGGCCGGCAGCGCGGCGCCGTTCTGGTCGGCGCCGTTCCATGTGGCGGCCCCCGATTTCGCCGAGACGGCGATCCGGCTGACCTCGCGCCCCTTGTCGTCGCGGACGATCAGCGTCGCCTGGTCGGCGGCGGAGGGCGCGTCGGAATAGAAGGTGACGGGGTGCGCGCCGTCGAAGGCCGCGGGCACCGCAGCGCGGGCCTCCATGCCGACCCAGTTCGCCAGTTGCGAGAGCGCCGAGATCGACTGCTGGGTCAGGAGCGATTCGAGGAGGTCGTTCGAGCGCACCTGCTGTTCGACGCCGGAGAAGGTGGCGAGCTGGACTGCGAAATCGGTGGATTCCACCGGGTTCAGCGGGTCCTGGTTGTTGAGCTGGACGGTGAGCATCCTGAGGAAGGTCTGGAAATCCGAGCTGATCGCGGCGGGGGATTGCTTGTTGTCCTCGTTCTTCGTGGTGGCGGCGCTGGCCGCGGCGGCGGCATTGGCGGCGCTGGCGGCGGCACTTGTGGCGGTGGGGGCCATGGGCGGGGTTCCCTTCTAGAGACGCAGGTCGAGGCCGGATGAGCCGGCGGCGGTACGGGCATGGGCGACGGCTTCGGAGAGGAGCGACGGGCGGGGGGCGCGCGGTGGTGGGGGCGCGTCGTGCCGGGCGTTGCCCTGGCCCGAGGCGCTCTCCTGTCCGGACTGGCCGAAGCCGAACGACACGTCCTCGAACCCTTCCGAGCGGGCTTCCGCAAGAAGCACGTCGAGGCTGCGGCGGATCAGGTCGGCGGTTTCCGGGCGGTCGGCATGGACGACGACATGGAGCACGCCGTCATGGCTGCTGAGGCTGAGCCGGACCCGGCCGAGCTCTTCGGGGTTGAGCGTCAGGTCGATGGAGCCGTCGCCGCCACGGATCGCCTCGGCGATCTGCCGGAGTGCGGGGCGCGGGAGCTCCGGCATCGCGTGGATCTGCTGCGCGGCGTGGGTGCGCGGGGCTGTCTCGGCGCGGAACTCGCTGGTGAACGGATCGGCGCCGATCCCGGTCGGGTCCGCGGCGGCGCTGTCCGAGCGGCCCTCGCGCTGGGTCTGGGGCGCGGACGCCATGGCGGCCGAGGCGAGCGTGGCGGCCGGGGCCGGCTGCGCGCGCTGCGCCGGGGCGCTGGTGCCGCGCGTGGGGTCGTCGGCGAGGG
>QWDA01000005.1 GCA_003605175.1 Paracoccaceae bacterium
CGGCTGCTCGGGGCATGACGGTGACACCAACAGCGGCCAGTCCGTCCACGTCGTCGGCAGATCACCTGACAGCCGTCACTGCGAAAACAGAAAACCGTTCCCACGCCCTGACTTCTTCAGCAGCCTGTTAGAGGGCAGCTCCCGACCCGAGGGGGTGAGGCCCGGTCCCGCGCAGCGGGGTCGGATCGTCCGGTGGACGATCCGAAGGGCCGAACGGGCGATCCGCAAGGATCGCCCCGGGGGTGCCAAGTCTCCTTCATACGGTCGTTCCACGCACGAAGGGCAGCGCCCGACCCGAGGGGTGGGTGCCGAAAGCGCCCGCCCCTGGGGGGCGGGTCGGGCGCTGCCCGGCCTGCGGCCGGGCGTATTGCTTCGGCGGCACTCTACGCTATTTCTGTTCTTGTTAGCTGGTAGCTTCTATCCTCAAGGTCGCATCTCAATATTCTCACGCGTCCGTTCAAAATTTCCTTGATTTTATCGAGGTGGCAATCCGAAACTCGCGCTCCCACCAAAACTTCAGCCAATTTCAAGCAAGGCACGGAAGAGTATCTGTCAACTCCTTGCCACCTTTTTTGGATTCGCCATTCCATTTCGTAGGCCCAGTCTTTGGGCTTCCGAAGAACATATGCAGAAAATGCGGCGTCTGCCTGGAGTTTTTGTTCTTCGTTCAGGTTTTCCGAGTGGAACCAGCACAACAAATCTGCCATTGAGATTTTTGGTCGAGCCTCATCATACTCGATTGCTAGTGGTGGGTCATCCTCAGCAATGTGAACATATTCCTCCAAGAAATCATACCCTAGGACAATACCCCTATGGCTGTCCGCATAATGCGCCCACATCAGCGGATTATCCCACGTTTCGGATAGGCAAATTATTCTTGCTTCGCCACGCAATCTCGCCGGTACTGACCTCATGGCCGGCATTACTCTCTTTACGTTTGCATAGTTTACTGCGTATTTCGTCTTAAGTCCCTTCTTTCTCAGCCTCCCCCGTGGCAACCTTGGATCTTCGCTTTCTGGGCTGATCAGCGTCGTTATCCCCAAGTCCCGGTAAGCCTTCACAAGATCTCCCGCGCTGGACTCAACAAAGAATGGATTGCAGTCGAACGGATCGTTCATTTTAGAGACAGAAGAGAAATAATGTTCTCCTTGAATCACATGTCTCAATTCGTCTTCAAAATAATTCGACGAGCACGAGCGATAGCGAAAAAATCTAGTCGGAAATTCCCGCAGGGTCATCTCAGGTATCAATCACCCCCACAAACTCCCGCCACTCCCCCTTCGACATCCCCGAAGTCTCCTGCGTCACCTCTTCCCCCGCGAGCATCCGCCGCAGGCAGTCCAGCCCCTTGGCCGAGAGCTGCGCGCCGCCCAGGCGGTAATCCTCGAAGGCGGCGAAGGCGAAGGGCACCCAGTCCTTCACGATATCACAGATCGCCTCGGCATAGGCGCGGATCTCGTATTGCGCATGGGCGTCGGCCCTCAGGCGCAGGAAGTGGAACAGGTTGTGCAGGTCCACCTTCCAGTACCACTGGGTGTAGATGTTGGCCGGCAGGTTCATCCGCGCGAGTTCCCGCGCCAGCCCCTTCTGCCCGTCCTGCGACAGCATGGCCTCGTAATGGTCGTAGGCCCGCCCCGCATCCGCGCGCAACAGGTCCAGCACGCGCTGGGCCTCCTCGCCCTCCAGGAGTTCGCCCCGTCCCTGGTTGTTCACCGTCGACTGCGCGGCCAGTTGTTCGGGCGCGGGGATGTAGAATTCCCGGTCGAGGATCGAGTAGCGCGCCGAGTATTCGTTCACGTTTGCGGTCCGGTGCCGGATCCACTGCCGCGCGACGAAAACGGGGAGTTTCACGTGCAGCTTGATCTCGCACATCTCGAACGGCGTCGAGTGCCAGTGCCGCATCAGGTAGCGGATCAGCCCCTCGTCGTTCTGCACCGCCTTGGTGCCCTTGCCGTAGGAGACGCGGGCGGACTGCACGATGGCGCCGTCGTCGCCCATGTAGTCGATGACGCGGACGAAGCCGTGGTCGAGCACCTTTTTCGGCAGGTAGAGATGCTCCTCCATCGCCGGGACCGTGGCGCGGCGGGTCTCAAATGTGCGAGCGCGCATTTCCGCGATTTCTTCTTCTGGGCTGCTGTGAGGTGCGTACTGGATGTTCATGCCTGCCTCCATGGTCCAAGTCGGCAGGCAGTACGCGTACACACGCGATTCCCTATAACAGAGAGGTGGGCAGTTTTGTGGGGAACTTTGTATAAGTTGAGGAGAAGTGGCTACTCCGAGAAATTTCTTGTGGGTCATTCAGTGGTCTGCTGGTGCGCCAGCACAACATATAGATCGCAGAAGATATACTGGCGCCCTATATGGGCTTCCCAAACACGGTTTGGAATCTTTCTGTGGATGAAGGCTGTGAGTAACACAGTCCGCCGCTAAGTTCGTGGTCGGCGACAATGAGAGGAGAGTCAGATGGGCATCGAATACCTGCACACCATGGTCCGGGTGAAGGATCTCGACGCATCGAAGGCGTTTTACGAGCTCCTGGGCCTCACCGAGCGGCGCCGGGTCGACAACGAGGGCGGGCGCTTCACCCTGGTCTTCATGTGCCCGCCCGACCAGGCGGACGGCCGCGCCGACGTGGAGCTCACGTATAACTGGGACGGCGACGAGGGGCTGCCGTCCGATTCGCGGCATTTCGGCCATCTCGCCTACCGGGTGGACGACATCTACGCGACCTGCGCGAAGCTTCTGGCCGCCGGGGTGACGATCAACCGGCCGCCGCGAGACGGGCACATGGCCTTCGTCCGCTCGCCCGACAACGTCTCGGTGGAGCTCTTGCAGAAGGGCGAGCCCAAGGCGCCGGCCGAGCCCTGGGCCAGCATGGGGAACACGGGGCACTGGTGATGCGCATCGCGGCAGGTCTCGGGGCGGTTCTGGCGCTTCTGGCGTCGCCGGCCTGCGCCTGCCGCCTGGCGCTCCTCCTCGCGCTCGACGTGTCGAGTTCGGTCGACCCGGCCGAGGACAGGCTGCAGCGCAACGGGCTCGCCGCCGCGCTCACCGACGACACCGTGCAGGCGGCCTTCCTCAGCGGCGGGCCGGTGGCGCTCGCGGCGTTCGAATGGAGCGGGCGCTACCGCCAGCGCCAGATCCTGTCCTGGCGGCTGATCGGCTCCGCTGCCGATCTCGACCGGGCGGCGGCGGAGATCGCCGTCTCGGTCCGGAGCGAGACCGAGTTCCCCACCGCGCTCGGCTATGCGCTCGGCCATGCCGCGGGCCAGTTCAGGCAGGCGCCGGCCTGCACCTCCCAGACGCTCGACGTCTCGGGCGACGGCGAGAACAACGACGGCTTCCCGCCCGAGATGGCCTACCGGCATTTTCCGTTCGAGGGGGTGATCGTGAACGCGCTCGCCATCGGCCGCGACCCGGCGCTCGAGAGCTATTTCTGGAAGGAAGTGGCGCGCGGCCCGGGCTCCTTCGTCGAGCGCGCCGAAAGCTACCGCGATTTCGCCCGCGCGATCCGGCGCAAGCTCCTGCGCGAGCTCGAGCCCCGCGCCGTTGGCCAGCTCTCCCGGTGAGGCGCGTGCTCCTGATCGCCTTGCTGGCGCTCTGGCCCGCTTCCGCCCCGGCCGGCTGCCGCCTGGCGCTGGTGCTGGCGCTCGACGTCTCGGGTTCGGTCGACCCGGTGGAGTACCGCCAGCAGCTTCATGGCATCGCCGGGGCGCTGGAAAACGACGCGGTGATGGGTGCGCTCCTCGCCGATCCGGCCCGGCCGGTGGCGCTCTCGGTGTTCGAATGGTCCTCGGGCCGGTTCCAGCGCAGGCTGCTGCCGTGGAGCCTGCTCGATGACCGCCGGGCGATCGGCCTCGCCGCCGGACGGCTCCGCGCCTTCACCCGCCACCCGGCGCCGCAGATGACCGGGATCGGCGGCGCGCTGCTCGCCGGGCAGTCGGCGCTCGAGTCCGGGCCGGTTTGCGACCGGCGGGTGATCGACCTTTCGGGCGACGGAAAGAACAACGACTGGCCGCCGCCGGAGCGGATCCGCGACAGCGGCGCGCTGATCGGAACGGTGGTGAACGGCCTCGTCATCCTGCCCGACCGCAGCGGCGCAGACCCGGAGGGCCTCGCCGCCTATTTCCGTGCCCGCATCCTCTACGGGCCGGGCGCCTTCCTGGAGACGGCGCGGGGATTTTCCGACTACGCCCGCGCGATGACCCGCAAGCTCCTGCGCGAGACCGAGGCGCCGCGCATCGGCGCGCTGCCGCCGGGGAACGAGCGTTTGGCGGCGCGGTAGCCAGGCGCGGTCAGGAGGCGAAAGCCGGGCGAGCGCCTGCCCGTGGGATGGCGCCGCAAAGGCTGAGCCAGGCACTTTATCTCACCACGCCCGCCATACGATCGTTCGGCGCGGAACGTCACCATAGCGCCAGCCCGTCGGGGCGGGCAGGCGCTCGCCCGGCACCTTCGGCACTATCCGGGCGGGAGTAGCCAGAGCGCCGCGATCACCAGGCGCCCCCGGCTTCGCCCTACCGCCGCTTCGGATCGGCCGGGTAGACGCCGAGAAGCTTCATGTCGGTGGTGAAATAGTCGAGCTCTTCGAGCGCCAGCTGCACGTTGCGGTCGTCGGGATGGCCCTCGATATCGGCATAGAACTGGGTTGCTGTGAAGGACCCGTCCACCATGTAGCTCTCGAGCTTGGTCATGTTGATGCCGTTCGTCGCGAAACCGCCCATCGCCTTGTAGAGCGCGGCGGGGATGTTCCGGACCCGGAACACGAAGGAGGTCATCATCCGGCCAGAGGCGCCGCGGCGCTTGAAATCGGGCTCCCGCGACATGATCAGGAACCGCGTGGTGTTCTTGTCGTGATCCTCGATATGGCGCGCCAACACGTGGAGCCCGTGGATCTCGCCCGCGAGCTCCGAGGCGAGCGCCCCGAGGGTCGGCTCCTTCATCTCGGCGACGATCTTGGCCGAGCCGGCAGTGTCGGCGCCCACCAGCGGCTGGATCCCGTGCTCGCGCAGGAAGTCGCGGCACTGGCCGAGCAGCACCGTGTGGCTCATCGCCGTCTTGATCTGCGAAAGCGGCGTGCCGGGAATCGCGAGAAGGTTGATATGGACGCGGACGAAAGCCTCGGCGACGATGTTGAGCCCGCTGCCGGGCAGGAGCGAATGGATATCGGCGACCCGGCCATAGGTGGAATTCTCCACCGGCAGCATCGCCAGATCGGCCCGCGCCCCGCGCACCGTCTCGATCACGTCCTCGAAGGTCTTGCAGGGCACGGCCTCCATGTCGGGATGGGTTTCGCGGCAGGCCTGGTGCGAATAGGCACCCGGTTCGCCCTGGAACGCGATCTTGCCTGCCATCCGCTTCCCTCGCATTCCTGCTTGCCCAGACGTTTCGTCGCGGCTCATATCCCTTGAACCCGGTCAATGGAAGCGGGTAGATAGCCGACGAACCAGGGACGAAACGGGACGCGACATGTTCGACACGATGACCTTGACCAAGGCGGCCGCGGGCCTGATTCTCACCTGGCTGGTCCTGCTTCTGGGCAAATGGGCCGCCGAGGGCATCTACCATGTGGGCGGCCATGGCGAGCAGGCCTATGTCATTCCCGTGGAAGAGAGCGGCCCTGCCGAAGATGACGGGCCGCAGGTCTCTTTCGACGAAGTCTACGCCTCGGCCGACGCCGCGAAGGGCGAGGGCCTGTTCCGGCAGTGCCAGTCCTGCCACAAGCTCGACGGCAGCAACGGCACCGGGCCGCATCTCGACGGCGTGGTCGGCCGCCCGGTCGCCTCGGTGGCGGGCTACGGCTATTCCGACGCGCTGAACGGTCTCGGCGGCGACTGGACGCCCGACCGGCTCGAAGAATTCCTCGCGGGCCCCGCGAAATACGCGGCGGGTACCAAGATGACCTACAAGGGCATGAAGAAGATCGAGGACCGGGCGAACCTCATCGCCTATCTCGCCTCCAAGAGCTGAGCGCCGGGGCAGATTTCCTGAAGCAGGAAGATCAGGGATCTTCTTGCCTGCCGGGCATTCAGGGCTGATCGCCCGCCCGGCAGCTCTCGTGGTTCTCCGCCACCAGCGCGTCGAGCATCGGCGAGATGTCCTCGATCTCCTCGGCAACCACATGGGTCACGCCGCCCTCGCGCTGCAATCGCCCAGTGACCCTCAGGCAGCGCCCGGCGATCACCGCCCGGCGGAACCGTTCGTAAATCTTCCGCCAGACGATCACGTTGACGATCCCGGTCTCGTCCTCGAGCGTCACGAAGATCACCCCTTTCGCGGTGCCCGGCCGCTGCCGCACCAGCACGAGCCCCGCCACGCGGACGCGCGCGCCCTGCGGCACCTCCTCGAGCCGCGCATGCGGCAGGCAGGCGGGCGGGCGCGGCCAGGGCGGCGGACGGTTGTTCAGGGGCTCCATGAGAACAAAGATAGAACAAATGCGGCGCCGTGCAAGCCGGAAAAGGGCTGGAACGCCGGGCGGCGCAGGGCTAGAACGGCCCCGCGACGAAAAAGGGCGAGACATGGCGAAGATCACCTACATAGAACATAACGGCACCGAGCATGTGGTGGACGTGGCCAACGGGCTGACCGTGATGGAAGGCGCCCGCGACAACGGCATTCCCGGGATCGACGCCGATTGCGGCGGCGCCTGCGCCTGTTCGACCTGCCATGTCTATGTCCATCCCGACTGGGTGGAGAAGCTTCCTGCCCGCGACGGAATGGAAGAGGACATGCTCGACTTCGCCTATGAGCCCGATCCGGCCCGTTCGCGCCTGACCTGCCAGCTCAAGGTCACCGACGCGCTCGACGGGCTCGTGGTGCAGATGCCCGAAAAGCAGATCTGACAATGCGCGTCGGCGCGCTGGCCGCTGCCGCCCTCTGGGCGCTTCTGGCCGGGGCCGCGCCGGCCTGCGAGGCCGTCACCGACGGCTGGGGCCTCGAGGGCCGGAGCACCGAGGCGACGTTCCGGAACCGGGCGGCATCGGGCCGCCACGAAGGCTGGGCCCCCGCGGGCGCGGAGCTGATCTTCCATGCCGGTTTCGACGACCTGACCGGGGAGTACGGCCACAACATCCTCGGCCCGGTTCGCGACGCCAAGACCCTGACGATCCATATCCGCCTCCCTGGCGACGACAGGATCACCTGCCCCTCGGGCGCGACCCTCCCCGAAGGCGAGGTCTTCGAGGACATCGCGCCCCGCCTCGCCGATCTCGACGGCGACGGGCTCCCGGAAGTGATCGTGGTGCAGTCGAGCACCCGCGCCGGCGCCCGGCTGGCCATCTACGACCGCCGCGCCCGGCTCCTCGCCGCGACCCCGCCGATCGGGCAACGCAACCGCTGGCTCGCGCCCGTCGGCGTGGCCGATCTCGACGGCGACGGCGCGGTGGAGATCGCCTATGTTGACCGGCCGCACCTGGCGAAGACCCTGCGGATCTGGCGCTGGAAGGATGGAGGGTTGAGCGAGATCGCCGCCGGCACGGGGCTCACCAACCACCGGATCGGCGATGCCGCGATCTCCGGCGGGATCCGCAACTGCGGGTCGGGGCCGGAAATGGTCCTCGCCGATGGCGGCTGGACGCGGGTGCTGGCGGTGACGTTCCGGGGCGGCGCGCTCGCGGCACGGGAGTTGGGGCCGCTGCGCGAGGCGGCGGATTTCGACCGGGCGTTGGAGTGCCGGTAGGGAAGATTGGAATTTGCGGCATCGCTCTTTCCACTGTCCATCGCCCGGCGCCTTCGGCGCTGATCGGGCGGGCGGGGGCAAGCGTTGAGCCTCTAGAACAGCGACCCCTGCTCCGGCCCGCCCTTCGGCTTGGGCGCCGGCTTCGCCGCTGCCCGCGCCTCGCCGCCACCCGGGCGCATCCGCCCGTCGCGGAACTGGATCTCAAGATCCCCGGCGGCGCGCGCCGCTTCGGCCGAGGTGACCAGCGCCCCGTCGCCCCAGACCACGGCGTAGCCGCGCCCCAGCGTCTCCTCGTAGCCGAGGCTCCGCCGCATCCGGTCGAGCGCCTCGAGCCGGTCGGCCCGCGCCCCGGCAAGCCGTGCGAAGGCCGGCGCCATCCGCGCCCATGTCCCATCCAGCCGCGCCCGCCCCTCGGCGATCTTTCGGACCTCGTCGCGCCGGAGCCGCTCCAGCGCCGGGCCGAGCCGGCCCGAAAGCGCGGCGAGCCGCTCGCGCCGCGCCGCGATCCCGCTCCCGAGCGCGGAAGGCCGCACCGCCGCCCCAAGCCGCTCGAACCGCGCCCGCGCGCCCTGCGCCACGCCCCGGAGTGCGGCCGGAAGCGCCCGGTCGGCCATGTCGAGCCGCTGACGCGCATTGTCGAACAGGGCCTCCGCCCGCGGCAGCCCGCGCGACAGATCCGCCAGCCGCCGGCGCCGGTCGCTCACGCCCTGCGTCGCGCGCTGCGCCAGCCGCGCCCCCTGCGCCTCAATATGCGCCAAGAGATCGAGCCGCACCGGCACCGCCATCTCGGCAGCGGCGCTCGGCGTCGGCGCACGCCGGTCGGAGACGAAATCGATCAGCGTGGTGTCGGTCTCGTGCCCGACCGCCGAGATCAGCGGGATCGCCGAAGCCGCCGCCGCCCGGGCGACCACCTCCTCGTTGAACCCCCAGAGATCCTCCACCGACCCGCCGCCTCGCGCGACGATCAACAGATCCGGCCGCGGCAGCGCGCCGCCCGGTGTCAAGGCGTTGAACCCGGCGATCGCCGCGGCGACCTGGGGCGCGCAGTCCTTGCCCTGCACCGCCACCGGCCAGACCAGCACCTTGCGCGGGAACCGGTCGCGCAACCGGTGCAGGATGTCGCGGATCACCGCGCCCTGGGGCGAGGTCACCACGCCGATCACCTCGGGCAGGAACGGCAGTGGCTTCTTCCGCGCGGCGTCGAACAGCCCTTCGGCGGCCAACGCCTTCTTCCGCCGCTCCAGCATCGCCATCAGCGCGCCCTCGCCGGCGACGGCGAGCCGGACCGCGTTCAACCCGTATTTCGACGACATGCCCGAGGCGGTCATCTTGCCCTCGGCGACCACCTCCATCCCCTCCTCGGGGAGAATGCCGAGACCCGGCACCTGGCCGCGCCAGGTCATGCAGGACAGCACCGACTTGTCGTCCTTCAGGTCGAAATAGAGATGCCCCGACCGGGCGCGGACCACCCGGCCCACCTCGCCGCGCACGCGGACATGGCCGAACCCGCCCTCGATCACCCGGCGCACCGCGCCCGACAGCTCGGTCACGGTGAATTCGGGTTCGTTGGCGCCGGGGCGCGGATCGTCGAAAAGGTCGCTCATCGGGGCCGACCCTAGCCGTGCCGCGCAGAGACCGCCAGTGCGGGCCTATCGTCCGGCCGTGACGCCGATCACAAACCGCATCCAGCGCCGCGTCCTCGATGTCCGGAGCCGCGTCTGGAACCGGGTCGCGATCCAGCCCCAGAGCGGCGAGAAGATCAGCAGCGCAAAGCACAGGAGGAACGAAACGGCGCCGATGGTCTCGGGCAGCGTGCTGACCAGCCCGTCCACCGGCACCCCGAGGATCCAGCCCGCGAGCGCCAACGCGCCGGAGGTGAGGAGACAGCCGAGAATGCCGGCGGTGGCGAACACCGCGCTCCAGTTCGGCCGCATCGGGTGTACCCAGATATCCCGCGGCGGCGCTTCCCCGAATTCGCGACGATAGGCCTCGGTCGCGGCCCTGTAGAAGCGGCGGCGCGCGGCACGGTCCTCGACCACGGCGGCCTCGCGATGGAACGGGCGGCGCAGCACCTCGGGCACGAACGCCTCCCAATAGGCGCGGGTATAGGTGAGATGCATCCGCCAAGCCGCGTCGATCGGCGCAGGCGGGGCGGGCGGCACCTTGATCATCAGCGCGAGGTAGAGAAACCGGCGATACTCGGCGAGCACGCGCCGGGTGTCCGCGTCGCTCCAGCCTGCCTCCTCGCGGAGCTTGCCCGAAAACGGCAGCTCCACCCCCGGCGCGTCGAGCGGACAGGCCTCGATCCGCGCCCAGAGCGCCGCGTCTCTCATCCGCCGCACCCCCCGCAACCGCTCGACGAGGAATGGCGCGGACCGGGCACCGTCGGCGACAGCAGCGAAAAGAAGATCCCCGCAACGATCAGGCCCACGAAGATCGCCACGAACCACTGGCCGAACACCACATGGGCGACAAGCATCGCGAAGAGGCCCGCGCCGATCCCGCCAGCCGCCGCGACAAGGGACGTGATCCGGTCGCTCCGGCTCTGCGCTTCGGTCCGGTGGACCCAGATATTCTCCGGCGGTTCGCGGCGAAACTCTTCGCGGTAGAGCGCCAGTGTGGCGGCGTATTGTTCCTCGTAGCGCGGCATCTCGCCCGGACCGGTGCAGGGCTCGTGATGGAACGGCGCGCCGAAGAGGGGCAGGGAGAACCTCTCGATATAGTCGTGGCTGTCGGTCATATGGGCGTGCCAGACCTTGTCGATCACCTCCGACGGCGTGGCCTGCCGGTCGGCGACCCGGGCGAGGTAGACGAAGCGCAGATATTCCCAGACGGCCTCTTCCGCATAGCTGGCCTCCCAGCCCTCCTCGCGTTCGAGCCGCGCCGCGAGCGCCGTCTTCTCCGGGGCGAAACGCCCGAAGAACCTCTTCCGCGGCTCCGGCGGAAACCCATACGCCCGGATCCGCCTCCACAGCGCCTCGTCGCGCATCGCTTGCCGCTCCTGCCGTCATTCGCTATCCGCGGGACCGATTACTAGGGCAATACGACGAAAATGGGGACCCACGCGTGAACATCCTGATCCTCGGCGGCGGCGGGCGCGAACACGGCATTGCCTGGGCGGTGAAGCAGAACCCGAAATGCGACCGGCTGATCGTCGCGCCGGGCAATGCCGGGATCGCCGCCATCGCGGAATGCGCCGATCTGGACATTCTCGACGGCGCGGCGGTGGCCGAATTCGCCGGCGAGGCGGGGATAGATTTCGTGATCGTCGGCCCCGAGGCGCCGCTCGCGGCGGGCGTCGCCGACCGGCTGCGCGATGCGGGGCTTCTGGTCTTCGGCCCCTCCGGCGCGGCCGCGCGGCTCGAGGCGTCGAAGTCCTTCACCAAGGAGATCTGCGACGCCGCCGGCGCCCCTACCGCCGCCTGGGCAAGGTTCGACGACGCCGAGGCCGCCCGCGCCCATATCCGCGCCCACGGCGCCCCCATCGTCGTCAAGGCCGACGGGCTCGCAGCCGGCAAGGGCGTGATCGTCGCGATGACCGAGGAGGAGGCGCTCGCGGCGGTGGACGACATCCTCGGCGGCGCCTTCGGCTCGGCCGGCGCCGAAGTGGTGATCGAGGAGTTCATGACCGGCGAGGAAGCCTCCTATTTCGTCCTCTGCGACGGCGAGACGGTGCTGCCGATCGGCACCGCGCAGGACCACAAGCGGGTGGGCGACGGCGACACCGGCCCCAATACCGGCGGCATGGGCGCCTATTCCCCGGCGCCCGTGCTCTCCGACGCCGTGGCCGAACGCGCGCTCGACGAGATCGTGCGCCCCACCGTCGCCGAGATGGCGCGGCGCGGCATGCCCTACCAGGGCGTGCTCTATGTCGGGCTTATGATCGAGAACGGCGCGCCCCGGCTGGTGGAATACAATGTCCGCTTCGGTGATCCGGAATGCCAGGTCCTGATGATGCGGCTCGGCGCGCAGGCGCTCGACCTGATGCAAGCGGCGGCCGAAGGGCGGCTGGACAAGGCGCAGGTGAACTGGGCCGACGACCACGCGATGACCGTGGTCATGGCCGCCGCGGGCTATCCCGGCGCCTATGAGAAGGGCAGCACCATCGGCGGGCTCGACGCGCTCCCCGAGGACAGCCGCCGCATGGTGTTCCACGCCGGTACCGCCGAACGCGACGGGCAGGTTGTCGCCGCCGGCGGCCGCGTCCTCAACGTCACCGCGCGCGGCGAAACCCTCGCCGAGGCCCGCGAGGCGGCCTATGCCATGGTCGACGCCATCGACTGGCCCGGCGGCTTCTGCCGGCGCGATATCGGCTGGCGCGCGCTCTGACCGGAGGCGGACCAAGGTTCTTGCTTCAAGGCTTCTGGTCTGCTGCGATCTTATGCTGCGTTCCGGCGCTCGCCCTATTCCGGCCCCGGAAACACCAGCCCGTCGAACAGCTTCCGTGCCGTCCGGAGCGTGCCCGCGCGCAGCACCGTGCCCGCCGCATCGCGCGCGAGCAGAACTTCCGCCGCGCCCGTCGGATGCTCAACCGCGAAACTCTCGCCCTCGGGCAGCACCGCGACCTCGGCGGCGGGGGAGTTCGACAGCGTGCAGGCGGTGGCCACGCTCACCGCTGCGAAGACGCCGATGGTGGCATGACAGCGATGCGGGATGAACGACCGGGTCGAGACCGTGCCCCCCGCCACCGGTGGCGAGACCAGCACCATCTTCGGCACGGTTTTCTCGGCCACGTCGCCGAGGTTCATCATCGGCCCCGCCTGCAACCGGATCGCCTCCAGCCGCGCCTTCAGCGCCGTGTCCCCGTCCAGCGCCTCGCGCGGCTCGGTCCCGGCGACGCCGACATCCGACGCGCGCAGGATCGCGCAGGGCATCCCGTTGTCGATCAGCGTGCAGTCGACCCCATCTATCACGTCCACCACATTCCCGCTCGGCAGGAGCGCCCCGCACATCGACCCGGCGATGTTCTCGAACATCAGGGGCACCGGCGCGTGATGCCCCGGCACCCCGTCGATCCGCGCGTCGCCCGCATAGGACACCCGCCCGCCCGGCGTGGCGACCCGCGCCGTCGCCACCTCGCCGGTGTTCACCATGTGGATCCGCACCGGCGTCTCGCCGTCCTTCGCGGCCACCAGCCCCCGCTCGATGGCGGCCGGGCCGACGCCCGCGAGGATATTGCCGCAGCCCTGTGCATCCGACACCAGGGCCCGGTCAACGAAGACCTGCAGGAACAGGTAATCCACGTCCGCATCGGCCCGCGTGGGCGGCGACAGAACCGCCACTTTCGAGGTCAGGGGGTCCGCCCCGCCGATCCCGTCGATCTGCCGCGCATCGGGCGAGCCCATCACACGCAATAGAAGCGCGTCGATCCCGGCCCGGTCGGACGGCAGGTCGGACGCGAGGAAATAGGCGCCCTTCGACGTCCCGCCGCGCATCCAGAGGCAGGGAATCCCTGCCTCAGCCACGGCGGGCCTCAGACATATTTGAGCCCCTTCGCCGCCAGCCGACCGCGCATGTCGTAGATGTCGAGCCCCAGCTCGCCCGAGGCCAGCCGCGCCCGCTTGCCCTCCTCGGCATCGATCCGCGCCTGCGCCGCCGCCATCACCGCCTCGGCCTCTGCCAGGGGCACCACGCAGACCCCGTCGTCGTCGGCCACGATCACGTCGCCCGGATTGACCAGCGCGCCCGCGCAGACCACCGGCACGTTCACCGACCCGATGGTTTCCTTCACCGTCCCCGCCGCGCCCACCGAGGTCGACCAGACGGCGAACCCCATCGCGCGCAGGTCCTTGGTGTCGCGTACCCCGCTGTCCAGAACCGCCGCCCGGCAGCCCCGCGCCATCGCCGAGGTCGCCAGCAGGTCGCCGAAATACCCCATGTCGCAGGGCGAGGTCGGCGCCAGCACCAGCACGTCGCCCTCCTTCAGCTGCTCGATCGCCACGTGGAACATCCAGTTGTCCCCCGGCGGCGCGGAAATCGTCACCGCACTCCCGGCAATCCCGAGGTCCTGCTGGATCGGCCGCATGTTGACCGCCATCAGCCCCTTCCGCCCCATCGCCTCGTGCACCGTGGCCACGCCCGCCGCGCCGAGCCGGGCGATCAGCGCCGGATCGGCCCGCGCGATGTTCTGAACCACGACACCCATCGTCTCACTCCTTCACCGGCGGCGTCCCGTGGGTATGGAACGTCTCGATCGTCTTCAGCCCCCAGGCCTGCCCCTTGCGGCGCTCCGCCTCGGTCCAGCGGACCGGCTCCCAGTCGGGCGCGAGGATCAGCCGCGCGCCGGCATTGGCGAGCTCCACCCGGTTCCCCGCCGGCTCCCAGACATAGAGAAAGAACGAGCCCTGGATCGCGTGCTTGTGCGGCCCGGTCTCGATATGCACCCCGTTCTGCAGGAACCAGTCCGCTGCCCGCAGGATGTCCTCGCGCTGGTCGGTCGCGTAGGTCACGTGATGCAGCCGTCCGTGGCCGCGCCCGTGCTCCTCGGTGCAGACCAGATCGTAGGTCTTGTTGTTGCAACTGAACCAGACCCCGCCGATCCGGCCGTTGTCGAGCTGGATGTACTCCGTGACGCGCGCGCCCAGGCAGGTCTCGACGAACCGGCGGAACGCGGTCACGTCCTCGCCCAGAAGGTTCACATGGTCGATCCGCCGCGGCGCCGCGCCGCTGAAGGCCGAGGCGGTGTTCTTCAGGGCCGGCGCGTCGGCGCCCTCGGGTGCGTACCAGACCGTGTCGTAATAGATCTCGAACATATGCCCGAACGGGTCCTCGAAGCGGAACGCGCGCCCATGGCCCATGTCGCCCTCGACCCAGCCATGCACGGTGTAATCCGATGCCTCGATCGCCGCGACCCGCCGCGCCAGCGCCTCGGGCGACGACGCCCGATAGCCGATATGCCCGACCCCCGTAGTCCCGGCGCGGGTCAGCTTCAGCGAATGGAACTCGTAATCGTCCCAGGCCCGGAGATAGGCGCTGGTCGCATCCTCGCCGGACAGTTTCAGCCCGTAGACCCGGGTGAAGAAGTCCAGGCTCTCCTCGTAGCGGTCGGTCAGCATCTCGACATGCGCCAGATGCGCGATGTCGAAGCTCGGATTTCTGGGTTCGCCCATCGGCACCTCCGGTCAGAGTTCGTCCACGGTGCGCGGGAAGATCGACTGGAACCCTTCCGCGTATTTGCAGTCGCGCCCGCCCGACTGGCCGCCGGAATTGCGCTTGAAATGGTTCGCCCGCTGCTGCGCGACGCGGGTGTAGTAGTCCCAGAGATGGACCTGCCCGTTCATGCATTCCATCGCCGCGCGCTTCTTGTCCCAGACCGGCGTGATGTCGAGGAAGGTGTCCGGCTTCCAGCCCATCTGCTCGGTCTGGTGCGGCTCGAACAGGTAGAGCTGCGGCGCGCCGAGCACCTTCTGGCCCGGGTTGTGCCCCCAGGCCTGCGCCACCATCCGGCACTCCAGAAGCACGTTCGTCGTGTTCATGTGGTCGGTGTTGTAGGGGTCGTATTGCGAGTGGCTCAGCATGAAGGCGGGCTGAACGTCGCGGATCACGTCGACGATCTTCATCCTGTTCTCTTTCGAGAAGTCGAGCGGGTAGTCGCCCAGGTCGAGGCACCGGAGGTCATGCACCCCCAACACCTCCGCCGCCGCCTCGGCCTCCTCCCGCCGCGCGGCCTTGACCTTCTCCAGCGTCATCCCCGGCTCTTTCCAGAGCTTCGCGCTCTCGCCGCGCTCGCCGAAGGACAGGCACAGCACCGTCACGTCATAGCCCTTCCCGGCATGAAGCGCGATCGCACCGCCACAGCGCCAGACGAAATCGGCGGCATGGGCGGAAACGACAAGGACGGTTTCTCTGGTCATGGAAAGTCTCTTCGATCCCGAAACGCTGCCTCTCACTCTCACGAAGCTGCCGCACCGAACAACTTCGAAACCCGTTCACGCCGATAAGTTTCTGCTATAGTCTGTTGCTACGCGCAGCATCGGACCGCCCAGATGATTTCCCGCAACCTCCGCCATTTCCGGGTCTTCCTCGCCGTTGCCACGCTCGGCTCGCCCACCGCGGCGGCCGAGCGCGCGCGGGTCTCGCAGCCCGCGGTGACCCAGGCCATCGGCAAGCTCGAGGCCGCGGCCGGCGGCCCGCTTTTCGCGCGCAGCCGGCAGGGCTTCTTCCTGACCGAGCGCGGCCGGATCTTCGAGGCCCGGATCCGCCGCGCCATGACCCGGCTCGACGCGGCGCTCGCCGAGGTCTCGCCGCGCCTCGCGGTCACTGCCACCGCCTCCCAGCTCCGGGCGCTCATCGCCACCGCAGAGACGCTGAACTTCACGCTGGCCGCCCGCAATCTCGGCCTCGCCCAGCCGACAGTCCACCGCGCCGTGGCCCAGATCGAACAGGAGGCCGCCCGCCCGCTCTTCGAGCGCAGCGCCTCGGGCCTCCTCGCCACCCGCGCCTGCCGCGACCTTGCCCAGGCCGCCCGGCTCGCCTTCTCGGAATTCGCCCAGGCCGAGGCCGACCTTGCCGAGTTCGACGGCCGCGAGGCGGGCGGCATCACCCTCGGCGCGCTGCCTCTCGCGCGCTCGGTTCTCCTGCCCGGGGCGCTGGCCCGGTTTCGCGCCCGACGCCTGCGCCAGCGGGTGACCGTGCTCGACGGCCCCTATGACGAGATGCTGAACGGCGTCCGCCGCGGCGATATCGACCTGATGATCGGCGCCCTGCGCGACCCGGCGCCGGTCGACGACATCGCGCAGGAGACCCTGTTCCTCGACCGCATCGCCATCGTCGCCCGCCCGGGCCATCCGCTCGCCGCCGGCGCCGTGGCCGTCGAAACCCTTGCCCGGCAAGGCTGGGTCGTGCCGCGCCCCGGCACGCCCTCCCGCGCCCAGTTCGACGCGCTTTTCGCCGATAGGGACCTGCCGCCGCCCGACTCGGTTCTCGACTGCGGCTCCATCCTCCTGATGCGCGAACTTCTGGCGCGCAGCGATCTTCTTGGCTGCATTTCCGCGCAACAGGCGGAGGCCGAGATCGCCAACGGGCTCCTGACGCGGCTCGAAACCGGTCTCGACTGGCCGGGCCGGCCGATCGGGCTCACCTGCCGCAAGGGCTGGGTCCCGACCCGGGCTCAGGCCCTTCTCATCGATCTGATCCGCGAGACCGCAGCCCGGCTCGCTAGCCCGGAGGCGACGGAAGAGACGATCCTGCGCGCGCGGCCCGCGGCGCAGACCCAATGAAGACAGGACTTCGGGAAGCTTTCGACCGGCGCATGCCGCGGGCGCCCCGGTCGGCGCGCACGGCTATCCATCCCGCCTCCGGGCGCGCGAGTCTGGTCGCGATCGAGACGACGGTTTCGGGGCGGGGCATCGGTGCCTCCTTCGCGGGCGGGTGCCCGGAAGGGTCAGGTCGTGGCGACCGGGCGATCGATGGCGAAGAAATGCCAGTTCTTCTCGTTGACCTTGGCGCGGTAGACGAGCGGCCAGCCGTTCAGATGCGCGACGAGGTTGGTCAGATGCCAGGCCTCTTCTTCGTTGACGGCCAGCATGCGCTCGGTCAGGGCCTGCCAGCCTTCCTCTTCTCCGCGCGCCCGCGCGCGCTGCGCTGCCGCGACGGCCGCTTCGGGCATCCAGCCCTCGGGAAAGCCCCAGGCCCACATCCAGCTGTGCGAGTCTTCGTTCCAGGACGCGACCACGCCGTAGGGCGCCATTGCCGTCCGGCCGTCTGATTCGGTGAACTTGAAGAGCGCCTGTTCGGGCATGACGTCCCAGCGGCCGGACCTGTCGCCGAGGCCCAGCTCGGCATAGATCGCCAGTGAGCTCTCGCCGATCTCGTCGCAGAGACGTTCGAGGAGCGGGCGGAACCCGGCGCCGTTCTCGGTCTCGTGCAGGCGGTTGCAGTCGGGGCAGGCGAACCAGATCCCCTCGCCCGCGTAGTCGCTTTCGGGCGGATCCTGATCTTTCCTGCGGAACGGATTTCGGAACATGGAAGTTGCGGGGGAGGTGGCCCCGGGATGCCGAGCGGCGGGACGGCGGGCTGCATTTCCGCCGGGGCGGCGGCCTTTTCGGTACGGACGCGGCCCTGCGGATCTCGTTCGACACATTCGGTGAGAGGTCGAGCAGGGGCTGGCGCGGGCGCATCGCTGAAGCCCACCTTTCCGCGGGCCGGCCAGGCGAGCGGAACGGCGGCGGACAGGTCCGGTTTCCCGCGGGGCGCGGGGCCGGACGGGCGCCCGGATCTCAGATGCGGCTGAGCGCGGCGGCGGCGAGGAGGGCCGCCTGGCCGCCGCGGGTCTGGCGGTGGATGCCGGAGGCGGCGAGGCGGCGGAGCCTGTCGCGGACGGGCTGGGCGCGAAGCGCGGCGAATTCCTCGACAAGGGCGCGGTTGCGCGGGGTCAGAAGCGGCGAGATCGCCGTGAGCGCGGCGATGTTCTGGTCGGACCAGCGGGCGAGCTGGCCGCGCGCGAGCGCGCGGAGACGGGCGAGCCGGGCCAGGGTACCGGCGTTGGAGCCGATGAGGTTGCGCCCGTGCTGGCGGTACAGCACCATCGGGTGATCGTCGCGCAGGACCACGCCGCCCACGCCGGTGATCACCTGATAGGTCCACCAGTCATGGGCCGGGATCGGGCCGCGATAGCCGGCGGCGATCTGCAGGATGTCGGCGGCGGCGCGGTTGATCACCATTGTGTTTCCGCCGGCGATGCTCTGGACCAGCGCATTCTCGAAGGCGGGCGGGCGGCGGAACTCGGGCGATCGGCCGATGGGGAACAGCCCCGCGTCGGTCACAATCGTGGGGCCGCAATAGAGCGCGGGGAGACCTTCGGGCAGCGCCGAAAGGCTGTCGATCGCGCGGGCGAGCTTGCCCGGGTGCCAGACATCGTCCTGGTCGCAGAAGGCGAGGAAGTCGGCGCCGGGATCCGACGCCTTGATCAGCGCGAGGAAGTTGCGCGCGGCGCCCAGATGCGCGCCGGTGCGGACCTGGATGGCGCGGCCCGGCATCGTTGTCGCGAAGGCGCGCGCGATGGCCGGACCGTTGTCGCGCGAGCCGTCGTCGCGGATCGAGAGCGACCAGGCGCGGTGCGACTGGCGGGCAAGGCTTTCGAGCTGCTGGCCGAGGAAACGCTCGCCGTCGAACAGCGCCATCAGGATCTCGACCCGGGGCATGTCGGGGCGCGGCGCGCGCGCGGAGGGGAACGGCGCCAGGGGTTCCCGCTCATGGTAAAGAAGTGGGTAATGTTTCAATGCGATATCCGGGCTTCGAGACGAGTCTTCAGGCACTTTCCACGGGCAGGGTTAATTTCGGATGAGCGCGATCGCACAGGCGCTACGGCCGCACCGGATCCGCCGCTTCGGGGCGGTGTTCCGCGAGGAGGGGCCGCGCGTCGCCTTCGCCCGGGCCGCCGCCCATCTGAAGATGCTCGCCGCCGGGCAGGGCCGGACGGACCTGGCCCGGACGTCCGCGACGGGGGGCTCGCGCTTCGCCTTCGGCAGCGCCTGGTGGGACATGGCGCGCGACCGGGCGTTTCACCTGACCGCGCCGCCGGCGCGCGCCGCAGGGCGCCGCAGCGTGGCAGTGATCGGCGATCTGAACCTGCCGCAATGCCGCAAGTACCGGGTCGAGCAGATGGACGAGATCTGGGCGGGGCTGGGCATCGGCTACGAATATTCGCATGTGGAGGACATCCCGCGCTGCCGGGAGATCCTGCAGCACGCGACGCATCTGGTGTTTTACCGGGTGCGGCGGTCGGACCTGGTGAGCATGTATGCCTACGAGGCGCGGCGGCTGGGGCTGCCGATCCTCTACGATATCGACGATCCGCTGTTCTCGGTCTCGGCCTATGCGCGCTATTCGAACCTGTCCGAGCTGGAGCGGCCCATGGCGCGGCATTTCCTCGACGAGGCGCCGCTCTATCTCGACGCGATGAACGGGGCCGATGCGCTCAGCTTCTCGACGCCGGGGCTGCTGGAGCATGCGGCGCGCTATTCGGCGCGGCCGGCCTTCCTGCGCCGCAATTTCGCCGATGCGCGGACCCTGGAAGCGGGCGCGGCCGCCCGGCGCGGCGCCGCGCGCCGCCGCGGCTTCACCGTCGCGCTGGCGAGCGGGTCGAAAGGACATGACGCCGATATCGAGGTGGCGCGGGACGGGCTCTGCCGGTTTCTCGCGGGCGGCGCGGACCGGTGGCTCCTGATCCTCGGCGATCTGGACAAGGCGCGGTTTCCCGAGGCGGTGCGGCCCTATATCCGCAGCCAGGGGTTTGCCGACTATCCGCGCTATCTCGCCGCGCTGGCGGAGGCGGATTGCCTGCTCCTGCCGCTCACCGACGATCCGTTCAACCGCTGCAAGAGCGCGGTCCGGGCGATCGACGCCGCCGCGGTCTCTGTGCCGGTTCTGGCCTCGCCGGTGGGTGATCAGGCGGGTTTCGTCGAGGACGGACGCACCGGGATCCTGATCCGCGACGACGGCTGGGGCGAGGCGCTCGAGGCGCTGGCGGGCTGCCCGGGCGAGGCGGCGGCGATGGGGCGGGCGGCGCGGACGGCGCTCGAGGCGCACTGGACGGCGCGGGCCGAGGCGCCGGTGGTCGACCCGGGGCTCATTGACTGGGTCCGGGAGTGACGCGGGTGCATGTGCTGGTCGTCAATATCCATTTCGCGCCCGAGACCTATGGCGGCGCGACGGTGGTGGCCGAGGAGGTCTCCCGCGCGCTGATCCGCGATTACGGCGCGCGGGTGACGGCGGTCTCGGCGATGGCGCGGCCCGACCTGCCGCCCTATGCGGTGCTCCTGTGCGAGGTGGACGGGATCCCGAACTACCGGATCAACCTGCCGCCGGGGCGCGCCTATGCCGAGCATTACGCCAATCCGCAGGTGGCCGAGGCGATCGGGCGGATCGCCCGGGAGAACGCGCCCGATCTGGTGCATCTGCATTGCGTGCAGGAGATCGGCGGCGATTGCATCGCGGTGCTGAAGGATGGCGGTCTGCCGGTGGTCTTGTCGACGCACGATTACTGGTGGCTCTGCGAGCGGCAGTTCATGCTGCGCCCGGGCGGCGTGGCCTGCGGGCAGGACCCGGTGCGCGCGGGCGGCTGCCGCGGCTGCGTCGACGATGCGGCGCGGGCCGAGACGCGGCGCGCGCGGCTGGCGGCGCTGGCGGGGATGGCGGATCTGGTGACGGCGCCGAGCGTCTATTCGCGCGATCTCCACGCGCGCTCGGGGATCGCGCCAGGGCGGATCGTGGCCTGGGAGAACGGTGTGACCCTGCCGGGGCCGGGATTCTTCTCCGCCCAGGCGCGGCGCCGGGCGGCGGATCCGCGGGTGACCTTCGGGTTTCTCGGCGGGCCGTCGGAGATGAAGGGCTGGGCACTGATCGCCCGCGCCTTCACCCGGCTCGGGCGGCAGGACTTCCGGGTGCTGGTGGCGGAGGGAAGCCGCGACGGGTCCTGGTATCGCGACCGGGACGTCACGCGGCTAGACGGCGACTGGGAGGTGCGGCCGGGCTACGGGCAGGAGGGGATCGACGCGGCCTTCGCGGAGATCGACGTGCTCCTGTTCCCGTCGCAATGGCAGGAGACCTACGGGCTCACGCTGCGCGAGGCGCTGTGCCGCGGGCTCCGGGTGATCCAGACCGAGGCCGGGGGCACGCTCGAGCACGGGCGGCGCGACGCGGTGGTGGCGATGCCGCTGGGCGCCGGGCCCGAGGCGCTGCGGGCGGCGGTCCTGGGCGAGCTCGAACGGCCGGAGCGGGGCGCCGAGCCGCGCCCGGTGCGGGGCTGGTCGGACCAGGCGGCGGAGTTCCTGGCGCTGGCGGAGCGGATTCTGGACGGGGCGGCTTCGGAGGCCGGCGCGGCCTGACGGGCCGGTTTCGGAGCGGAGCGCGCGTGCCGCGCGCACGCGATGCGTTGCGCCTGCCTCCGGCAGGCGCGGTGGGGAGGGGGCTTTGCCCCCTCGCGCCCGTTCCGGGCGCTCACCCCCAGGATTTCCGGACCCAAAGAAGCGGGCTGAGCTTCCGTTCCGCGGCCGGTTTCGCGGGATCTCCGGAACCATGTGGCGCGGCGTGCGTTTGGAAAGCAGACGACCGCAACCGAAATACGACCCGCTTTGGAGGCTATCATGCTCGGATGGGCCCTGACCTTTCTCGTTATCGCGCTGATCGCTGCCGCATTCGGCTTTGGCGGAATCGCCGGAGCCTCGATTGGGATCGCGCAGATCCTCTTCTTCGTGTTCCTCGTGCTTTTCGTGGTCGCGATGATCGCGCGCGCCGCGCAGGGGCGACCGCCCTACTGACGTTTTCCCCTGCCTGAGAATACCTGCCCTGGGGGCGGCGGTTCACCCGCCGCCCCATTTTTTGGGCCTGCGTGCCGGAAATGCCGCCCGCACAACCCGTGCACCGCGGATGTGCTGGCCTGAAGATCGGGGTGGACGGCGCGCGGCCCGGGATGCGCGGATCCGGGCGCGGGTGATACCCCGGGAGCCGCATCGCCTCCGGGCGGTCCAGGTCATTGCAGGGGCTCAGCCGTCGCGGAGGCCGTAATTGGCGAAGCGGGCCTTCGTATCCTCGATCTCGGCCTCGCTGAGGAGGACGGGGCCGCCGATCAGCAACGCCTGGTGGTATTGCCGGGCGAGGGTTTCCAGTTCGACCGCGCGCCACATCGCCTGGGCGAGGGTTTCGCCCAGCGCGATCATGCCGTGATTGGCGAGGAGGCAGGCGGTGCGATCCTCGAGCGCGGCGAGCGCCTCGCGCGAGAGTTCGGCGGTGCCGAAGGGTGCGTAGCCGCCGCAGCGGATCGTCGGGCCGCCGAAGGCCGCGATCATGTAGTGGCATGGCGGGATCCCGCGCCTGGCGATGGCAAGCGTGGTGCAGAAAGGCGGGTGGGCATGGACCACGGCGCCGATCTCGGGGCGGCTCCGCAGGATGTCGCGGTGGAAGCGCCATTCCGAGGAGGGCGGGCGCGGTCCGGTCCAGTCGCCGTCGCCGTCGAGCGGCATCGTGGCGATCATTCCGGGGGTCATCGCAGCGTAGGGCGTGGCCGAGGGGGTGATCAGCATCGCCGCGCCCAGCCGGGCCGAGACATTGCCCGAGGTGCCCTGGTTGAGCCCGGTGGCATTCATCTCGCGGCAGGCCTCGACGATGCCCTGGCGGAGCGCGGCCTCGGTCATCGGCGTTTCGGGCTCGGGCGGCGGGCGCGCGTTGTCAGTGCTCATGTTCCGGATCGTCCGGCCGTACCGGTTCCCAATCTGCTGGCGTTTCAGGCTATTCGGAGCCTGTCGCTCCGGTCAAGCGGGAGGCTCCGGGGGGCGGGATGCGTCGGCTCGGGTTCGCGGATCCTCGCTAGGCCACCAGCGCGAGCGCGCGGTCGGCGAGGCGGATGCGGGTTCCTGTGCCCCAGTCGAAGTGCAGGAAGTCCTGTTCGATGCCGTCGGCGAAGATCACGCCGCCCTCGTTCATCCGCGAGACGAGGCGGAGCGGCGTGTCGGGGCCGATCCGACCGGCGCGGAGGCTGGTGCCGGAGAGGCGGCTGGGCCAGGGTTCGCGGGCGAAGAAGGCGGCGGTGGGATCGGTGGGGGCGAAGGCGAAATCCTGGCCGGTCGCTTCCATGATCGAGCGGGCCCAGCCGGTGAGGCCGGTGCCGGTGGCGACGATCACGCCCGAGGAGGATTGGAACTCTGCCTGCCCCCCGGCCTCGATCTCGTAGCGCGCGCTCTGGTGCGAGCGGTGGCCGAGGAAGATCTCGTTGAGCGCGGTGAGGGTTTCGCCGGTGTCGGTTTCGGCCTCGACCATGGCGCGGGGTTCGATGTCGATATCCCCGGCCCCGGTGCGGCGGAACAGGCTTGCGGCGGCGGCGGGGGCGTGGCGGGTGAGGATGCCTTCGCCAGAAGCCGGGTCGGGGGCGATGCCGATCACCGGCTGGCCGTCGAGATATTTCGCGACATTGGCGACGAGACCGTCCTGGCCCACGGGCACGACGATGTCGTTCGGGAAGAACAGGAAGCGGTCGAGATCGGCGCGTGCGACGCGGGCGATGGACCAGGCGTCGGGCACGGCGGATCTGACGGCGTCGACCACGTCCTTCTGGAGCCGGTGGCGGGCGTCGATCTCGGCGAGGCTCTGGTGGTGGCGTTCGAGGAAGAAGGCCACCTGCCCGCGCGTGGCGTGACGCGCGAGCAGGGCTTCGAGCTCGGTTTCCCGTTCGACGATGACGACGCGGGGTTTGAGCGTGGACATGGGCTCATCCCCGCGCGCCGGCGGCCTGACCGATCTGCCGGACAAGGCCCGA
Source organism: Paracoccaceae bacterium (assembly GCA_003605175.1). Classification (GTDB taxonomy): domain Bacteria; phylum Pseudomonadota; class Alphaproteobacteria; order Rhodobacterales; family Rhodobacteraceae; genus Ovoidimarina. Next base: position 23,925 of record QWDA01000005.1, read on the forward strand.
GAGCATGTCGGGCGTGACCGTGAGCGCGTCGATCTTCTCGAGCTTCTGCGCGAAGTCGCGCGCGGCGAGCGCGTAGAGCTGCGCGGCATCGAGCGTGCCGATGGCGGCGAGCCGGGCGCGCTCCATGTCGGCCTCGGCCTGCTCCACCGCGCGGATGCGGGTGGCCTCGGCCTCGGCGGCGATGACCTTGGCGCGCGCCGCGCCCTCGGCCGCGATCTTTTGGGCTTCGGCGAGGGCCTCGGCTTCGGCGCGGGCATTGGCGTCGTCGCGGGCGATCAGGTCGCTGCGGCGGCTCGCAAGCTCGATCTGGTTCGCCAGTTCGTTCTCGGCGATGGCGCGTTCCTTGTCGACGGCGAGCGCGCGGCGGGCGAAACTCGCCTCGTCGGCCTTCTGCTGCAGGCTCTCGAAGGTCGGCGCCTTCAGCGCGCGGGCGAGTTCCGAATCGGGCGTGAGCGCGGCGACGCGGATCGCGGTGACCGTGAGGCCCATCTGGTCTAGCGTCGGGTCCTCGGCGAAGCCTTCGGTGATCCGCGCCTGCAAGGGTGCGAGGCCGGCTTCGAGAAGCGGGCGGACGCCGAGTTCCTTCACGTAGCTGTCGGCGAATTCGCCGACGAGGCCGTTCAGGATGCGGGCCACGTGGTCTTCGGGCTTGCCGATATGGCGGCCGGTCCTGAGGTCGATGGAGAAATCGACCCGTTCGGAAAGGCGCGCGACATCGGCGACGGACCAGAGCACGGTGCCCTGGACGGCAATGTCCTGGTAGTCGGCGGATTGCGATTTGACGAGGAAGGTCAGTTCGCGGTCGCTGAGCGGGATCTCGGCGATGGAGACGCGCGACGGGTCGAACCAGAAGGCGAGGCCGCGGCCGTCGCGGACGAGGTGGCCCCCGCGGAACAGGCGGGTCTGGGCCGAGGCTTCGGACCGGTAGCGCTTGAGGAACGGGAAACGGGTGATCTGTGCCATGATCATTCCTCCATGACAGCTTGTACTTCGTACAGTTCGGCGGGCCGGAAGGCGCCGCCGCTTTCGCGCGTGCCGGTGGGCCGGAGCCTGTGCCGGTCCAGGAGCTTGCGGCGGAAGGCGGGTTTGTTGAGGGGGCGGCCGAGCACGGCTTCGTGGACTTCCTGCGCGTCGCGGAGGGTGAAGCGGGCGGGCAGGAAGGCGAAGCCGATGGGGGTGTAGTCGAGCTTGCCGCGGAGGCGTTTCACCACGTCGCCGAGGATCGCCGCGTGGTCGAAGGCGAGTTTGAGCGGCGTGCCGTCGGGGGCGTGCGCGGTTGCGGGGCCGCCGGCCTCGCCCTCCCAGGCGACGGAGATCCGGGCGAGGCAGAACCCGTCGCGCCGGGCGATGGCGGCGAGCTCGGTGGCGGGGGCGGGCGCGAGATAGGTCACCGAGACCACATGGCCGCGCGGGTCGCGGGCCGGGTCGCCATAGGTGGCGAGCTGTTCGGTGTGGAGGCGGGGGAGACCGAGCTTGCCGGAAAGGACGCGGGAGAGCGCCTCTTCGAAGGGCCGGCCTTCGCGGACGAAGGCGCCGGGGAGCGCCCAGTCGCCGCCGACCGTTTTGGCGTCGTCGCGGCGCATCAGCAGGCAGGCGAGCGCGCCGTCCTTCACCGCGAGCGCCGCGATGTCGACGGCGACGGAAGGGTGCGGGTGGCGGTCCGGGCTGGGCATGGGGTTTTCCTTTGGTGTGCCATAGATATATGTAAATCGAAAATATGCAAGACGAAAATATCTTGCCGGCCCGGAGAGCCTCGAATGCCCCAGTTGCGCCATGTTGAGGCCAACAATCGCGCAGGTTCCGAGGGTATTGTGGACAAAACATCCCCGCTTCCCTATCGGATGGCGCGAGGGAGTGCGGAGAGGCGATGAAAAGCGCAGGCGTTTCCGACAGGTCCGAGTCGTCCGGCATGGTCGAGACGCTCCGGAAGACCGTTGCGTTCCTGTCGCCGCGGGAAAAGCGCTGGCTTTGCCTGCTCCTCGTCATCGTGGTGGTCATGGCGCTGTTCGAGCTTGCGGGCGTGGTCGCGGTGATGCCGTTCCTCGCCGTGGTCTCGCGGCCCGAGCTGGTGGAGACCCATCCGATCCTGTCAGTCGTCTATGCGCGGCTGGGCTTTGCCTCGGCGGACCGGTTCATGATCTTCCTGGGCGTCGCGGCCTTCCTGATCCTGGTCGCCGCCGCGGTGGTCCGGATGGTCGGGCAATATGCGCTGATCCGCTTCGCGCAGATGCGGCGGCACGCGATCGGGTCGCGGCTTCTCGAGGGCTATCTTGGTCGGCCCTACGAGTTCTATCTGGGCCGGCATTCGGGCGAGCTGTCGAAGGCGATCCTGAGCGAGGTCGACGTGGTGGTGCAGTCGGTGTTGCAGCCGGCGGCGCTGATGCTGGGGCACGGGGTGACGCTCGTGGCGATTGCCGGGCTGCTGGTCGTGGTCGATCCGGCGATCGCGCTCGGTTCGGCGGCGGTGCTGTGCCTGACCTATTTCGCCGTCTACGGGCGGGTGCGCGGGATCCTGATACGCTCGGGCGTGCGGCGGGCGGCGGCGAATGCCGAGCGGTTCAAGGCCACGAGCGAGGCGCTGGGCGGGATCAAGGACATCAAGCTCCTGGGCCGGGAGCGGGCCTATCTGCGGCGGTTCGACCGCTCGTCGCTGGTGCTCGCGCAAGAGATTTCGCGGAGCTCCACGCTTTCGGACGTGCCGCGCTATGCCATCGAGGCGGTGGCGTTCGGCGGGATCATCCTGATCTGCGTCGCGCTCCTGATGCGCGGCGACGGGTTCGACGCCGCGCTGCCGCTCCTCGGGCTCTTCGCGCTGGCCGCCTACCGGATGATGCCGGCGATCCAGGCCATCTATCGCGGCGTGACCCAGATCGGTTTCGGCGCGGCGGCGGTGGAGGTGCTGCATCGCGATCTCCTGGAGAACCGGAGCGAGAGCGCGATGCTGGCGGGTGCGCCGGCCGCGCCGATGGGGCTGCGCGAGGCGCTGGTGCTCGATCATGTGAGCTATCGCTATCCCGGCGCGGGCGCGGCCGGGGTGGCGGAGGTGAGCCTGACCCTGCCGGCGCTCACCAGCCTGGGCGTGGTGGGCGGCACCGGGGCAGGGAAGACCACGCTTGTCGATGTGATCCTGGGGTTGCTCGAACCGCAGGCGGGCCGGCTCCTGGTGGACGGCGTGCCGCTGGGGCGCGGGAACCTCGCCGCATGGCGGGCGGGGATCGGCTATGTGCCGCAGGAGATCTTTCTCCTCGACGCGTCGATCTCGGAGAATATCGCCATGGGGCTGCCCGAGGCGGAGATCGACCCGGCGCGGATCCGGCGGGCGGCTGAGATGGCGCGGCTCGACGGGTTCGTCTCGGAGCTGCCGGAGGGCTACGACACGCAGATCGGCGAGCGCGGGGTGCGGCTCTCGGGCGGGCAGCGGCAGCGGATCGGCATCGCGCGGGCGCTCTACCACGAGCCCGACATCATCGTGTTCGACGAGGCGACGAGCGCGCTCGACAACGCGACCGAGGCCGAGGTGATGGCGGCGATCGACGGTCTTGCCGGCAAGAAGACGGTGATCATGATCGCGCATCGGCTGACCACGGTCCGGAAATGCGACCGGATCCTGGTGCTCGACCGTGGCCGGGTGGCCGGGATCGGCAGCTATGACGCGCTTTCCGCCGACAACGCGGCGTTCCGGCGGATCGCCGGGGCGGCGGGGTAGCCGCCGTCAGGCCCCGGCGAAGGGGGCGGCGTAGAGGCGGAGGAACTCGGGAACCGTGATCAGGTTCAGGAGCGCCTTCCGGTCGCGGGCGAGATCCTGGTAGCTCTCGCAGGGGCCGGAATAGACCTCCTGGCGGCCCGGATGGACGATGCCCACGCCCCAATCGGTGCCGACGACGTGCATGGTCAGGTCGGGTCGCGTCCGGCGCAGCGCCGCGTAGCCCTTCCAGGAGGTGCCGTTCCAGGACGGCAGCCGGCCCGCCACCTCGTACCCGGCGCGGGCGTGGAAGAGCGTGGGCGGGTTCATGTCATGGAGCAGGATGACGCCGCCGGGGTTCAGCCGGTCGAGCGCGTTGACCAGATCGCGTTCGACCTGATCGCCGGTATGGTTGCCGTCGATGAACACGATGTCGAAGCGGTGGTCGTGGCGGGCGAAGTAGTCGTCGGAGGGGATCGGGTAGTCGGCCTCGGCCGATGGGTCGGGATCGACGCTGATCCGGCCCTCGCAACGGACCTCCTCGAACATCGCGCTTTTGCGGCGCACGCCGATCTCGAGATAGCTCTTGTAGCCGTTGAGCTGGATGAAGTGGTTCACCAGCGCGATCCGGCTGGCCCGGGCCCTGCCGTGGGCGAAGCGGTAGTGTCGCATGTCGCCATAGAGCGGATCCCAGGACAGGAGCTGTCCGAACATGCGCCGCAGCTTCTGCCCGGCCGGGCTTTCCGCCACGAGCCAGAAGCGGCGTCCGGGTTCTCCCTGTTCCTCCCAATCCATGCGGCGGCTCTTGCTCCCCGTCGCGGCCCTGCCCTAGGTCGCGACCCTGTCGACGATTTCGCGCAGTCTCTTCGCCAGGGCCTCGGGTGTCACGAGGCCTGGGAGCCTCCGCATCCGCGCGAGGCCTTCCTGCCACAGGGGCGCGCCGAAGCTGGCCCGCGCGCGTTCGAACCCGGCGGCGATGCTTGCCGGGTCGGAGGCGGAGACCAGGAACGGGTAATCCTCGCCCAGGAGCGCGACGGCGTCGTCGGCCTCGCGGTTGACCAGGATGTTGGCGCCGCAGGCGGCGGCGGTGAAACCCTTGGTGAAGGGTTTGAACTGGCTGGCGTCGGCGGGCGTGCCGGGGCGGACGCCGTAATGGAGGGTGAGCCGGGCCATCGGCGCCAGCGCGGCGGGGAAGTCGCGGGCGTAGCGGACCTCGATGCAGTCGACCTTGTCGGCGATTTCGGCGGGCAGGAGCGCGTTCTTCCGCTCGCCGACATAGCCGCAGCGGAACGGCCGTTCGGCGTCGAGCCGGAGCGTCGCGAGGCGCGGGTCGGCATGGTGGTGCAGGAGCTCGACCGGGATCGCGCGGCCGAGGGAGGCGATCCGCGCCTCCAGCGCCGCCTTGCCGGCGAGCGAGGCGGCGATGTGGAAGTCGAACAGCGGAAGGTCGATTTCGTCGAGCGGGGTGTCGATGCTGTCAAAGCCCACCGCGACGCCGCGGCGGCGGAGCGGCGCCAGATGGTCGGGGGTGAGGCCGAGCGCGGCCGATTTCACGAAGATCGCCACCGAGCCGGGGGCGAGCGTCCGGGCGACGGCGCGGAGCGCGAGGGGCGGCATCAGCCCGGCGTGGAACGGCAGGACGCGTACGCGCAGCCGGTCGGCGAGACGGGGCGCGACCATGGCGGCGAGCTGGTCGCCACGCATCGCCGCCGAGCCGGCGCTGCGGAACGGCTTACCCGCGCGCTTTACCAGGACAAGGCTTCTCTGGGCGATCTCGGTGGCCTCCGTGAGGGATGCGGGGCTGGTTGTCCGGGAGTTTCGCCGGTCTGACAACTCCGCCATGGCCGGGCCGGCGCGGGGGCGCGGCGAGTGTTGTGCGATTGTCCCAGGCTAGCGGATCTGGAGGAGCGTTTTGTAGAGCCGACGGTAGGCGACGCCGATGGTGGCGGGGGCGAGGGGACCCCGGGCGAAGGCGAGGGCGGCGGTGGAGTGCGCGTCGTAGGCGGCCTCGATCCGGTCGAGCGCCCGGGCGAGCGTGCCCGGGGCGTCGAAATCGATCAGCGCGCCGCGGTCGTCGGCGATGTAGCTGTCCATGCCGGTGCCGCGCTGGCCGATCACCGGGATGCCGTGGGCGAAGGCCTCGGTGACGGTGTTGGGCGAGTTGTCGGCGCGGTAGGGGCAGAGGAGGATGTCGATCCCGCCCATCACGCGGCCGGTCTCGGCTTTACCGAAGGGGCCGTGGTGGCGGACCTGCGGCAGGTCGAGGCCGGGCGGGGCCGGCGGGCGGCCAAAGGTCGTGAGGTGCACGCGGTCGCCGAGATGCCGGATCGGCTCGGCGAGGCGGTCGAGCCCCTTTCGCGTGCTGGCGAGCTTGTGGGAGATGAAGCCGAGCCGGAGCGGGCCGCCCCCGAGGTGGCGCGGCGCGGCGCCCGCGACGGGCAGGACGGCGTTCCGGATCACCTCCGGGCGTGGCGCGCCGGATGCGGCAAGGCTGTCTGCCAGCCAGTCGGAGGGGGCGACCCGGGCGGTGGGCGCGAGGGCGGCGAAGCCGGCGACGCGGAACAGTGCCCGGGCGAGGCCCGGGGTCTCGTCGGGGCGGTCGGCATAGTGGCGGAGCCCGTGATAGGGCCAGAAATCGCTCATCCGGTGGACCGACGGGCAAGGCAGGGCGGCGAGGGCGGCGGGCGCGATGGTGTTGGCCGAGATGTCGCCAAGCTGGACGATGTCGGGGCGGTGCCGTGCCACTTCGCGGGCGAGGTCGACCGAGGGCGGGCCGAGGCGGAGGAAATGCGCTTCGTCGGCGTCGAGGAGCAGGTGTTCGAGGCTGCGCTCGGCGAGGCGGAGCGGGCGCCAGGGGGTGTCGTCGGCGGAGGCGCGGACGAGGTCGAGCCCGGCGGCCTCGAGGGCGGCCGAAAGCCCGGCCGCGCCGGTCGCGGCGCCGCCGCGGGTGAAACTGCGGGCGACGAGCAGGACCTTCACGTGCGGCCCGGCATGGCGGAAGGTCCGTCCGCTGCGACGGGGCCGCGTTGTCTGGCTGAGGTCATTGCCGCATGCTCCCTGGAAGGCTAGAGGACCAGATCGCCCCGGTCGGATCAAGGGCGCCCGTCGCGCTCAGGCGGAGGGATGTTCCGCCGCGATCCCGGGCGAAAGCGCGGCGATGATGCCGCGCAGTTCGGCCAGACCCTTGAGCCGGCCGATGGCGGGATAGCCCGGCTGCGCCCGGCGACCCAGGTCGTCGAGGATATCCTGTCCGTGGTCGGGGCGGAACGGGATCGACCCGTCGGTGCGGCCGGCGGCCCTGCGGCGCGCCTCCTCGCGCAGCGCCGCCCTGACCAGCGCGACCATGTCGGTATCGCCGCCCAGATGCTCGGCCTCGTGGAACGAGCCGCGGATCTCCGGGGTTTCCCGCTTCACGTTGCGCAGGTGCAGGAAGTGGACCCGGTCGCCGAGGCGCTCCATCATCCCCGGGAGGTCGTTGTCGGGCCGCGCCCCGAGCGATCCGGAACAGAGCGTGATGCCGCTGGCGGGGAGGTCCACCGCGTCCATCACCTGCCTGTACTGCGCCTCGGTCGACATGATGCGCGGCAGGCCGAGGAGCGGGAACGGCGGGTCGTCGGGATGGCAGCAGAGCCGGAGGCCGAGGTCCTGCGCCACCGGCGCCACCTCGGACAGGAAGTCGATCAGATGCTGGCGCAGGGTCTCTTCGCGCATCGCGGCGTATTCGGCGAGATGCGCGCGGACATCCTCCATGCGCATCTTCTCGGCCGCGCCCGGCAGGCCGAAGACGATGTTCGCGGCGATCTGCTCGGCCTTCTGCGGGGTCATCGCGGCATGGCGCCGGGCCGCGGCATCCAGGAGCGCGTCATCATAATCCGCCTCGGCGCCGGGGCGCTTCAGGATATGCAGGTCGAAGGCGGCGAAATCGGTCAGGTCGAAACGCATGCAGGTTGCGCCGTTCGGCAGCCGCCAGGCGAGGTCGGTGCGGGTCCAGTCGAGCACGGGCATGAAGTTGTAGCAGATCACCTCGATCCCGGCGGCGGCGAGATTGGCCAGGCTCTGCTTGTAGTTCGCGACATGCGCGCGCCAGTTCCCCTGTTGCTTCTTGATGTCTTCGCTCACCGGCAGGCTTTCGACAACCGACCAGGTGAGGCGCGATGGCGTGCCGTCGGGCATCGTCGCGATTTCGGCCTGGCGCCGGGCGATGTCTCCGGATGGCCAGACGACGCCTGTCGGCAGGTCGTGCAGCGCCGAAACGACCCCGGTGGCGCCGGCCTGGGCGACATCGGAAATGCTCACGCGATCCTGCGGTCCGAACCAGCGCCACGTCTGTTCCATTTTCTTCTCCCCGACTCGCTGCAACGGAAGGGATAGCAGTCCGCTCAATTGCTGACTAGTATGGCAGTATGGTAACTCACGGCACGGAAGACGGATCATGAGCGTCGAGCGAAACCCCGCATGGGCGCTGGATCCCGCGGCACCGATCACGCCGCAGGTGACGCGCATTCTCCGCGAGCGCATCATCCAAAACGATCTGAAGCCCGGCGACCGGATCTCGGAGGCGGAACTGGCCCGCCTCCATGACGTCAGCCGGCAGCCGGTCCGCGAAGCCTTCATCAAGCTCGCCGATCAGGGGCTCCTGGAGGTCCGGCCGCAGCGCGGCACCATCGTCACGCGGATCGGCTATCTCGCGGTTCTAGACGCCCGGTTCCTGCGCGAGGCGATAGAGGCGGATATCGTCAAGATCGTCGCCCTCGGCCCGGATCCCGCGCTGATCGCCGATCTGCGCGGCCAGATCGAGCGCCAGCGCGCCGTGGGTCGGGCCGATCCGGATGCCTTCATCCAGATGGACGAACGGTTTCACCGCACGCTCGCCGAGGCCGCGGGCAAGGCCGGGACCTGGAAGCAGATCGAGGGCCTGAAATCGCAGATGGACCGCGTCCGACACCTGTCTATCGGAGCGATCCGGGTGGGCAAGCTCATCGAGCAGCACCGGGCGGTGGTCGACAGGATCGCGGCCGGCGACGTTCCCGGCGCGAATTCGGCGATCCGCCGTCACCTGCGCGAGGTGCTGCGGGATCTGCCCCGGATCGTCGCGGAGAACCGCCCGTATTTCGACCTGCCGGACGGGGAAATGCCGCTGCCGGTCAATGCGCCGATTCTGGGCGAGACCGACCCGTGAGTTCTTCCGGTGGGAGTCAGGAGACGCCCACGAAGATATAGAGCGCGGCGGCGGCGATGGCGATGCCGACGAGCAGAAGGCCGGTGCCGGAGAGCTTCGCGGGGGCCGGTTGCGGCGCGGCGGCGGGTTCGGGCGCCGTGGCGGGGGCGGGGGGCTCGGGGACGGGCGCCGGGTCTGCGGCGGCAAGGGCGACGGCGAAGGCGGTGCGCTTGGTGTGGGAGATCGAGATCAGGTAGCCCTCGGTGACCGGTTTGCCGGTTTCCTCGTGGGTGATCTCGATCGAGGCGAGCGGGCGCTCGGCGCCGTCGCATTTCACGATCGCCTCCTTCGCGGCGAAGAGGCCGGCGAGGGTGGCGTAGGGGTCGGGCCGCGACTCCGCGTAGGCGAGTTCCTTCTGGGTGAAGATGCCGGCGAGGTCGGGGGCGGATTTGAGATCGGCGATTTCCTCGGGGAAGAGTTCGTCGATGTCCTGGATATCGGTGCCGATCGCGCCGAAAGCGGCCCGGGCGCCCGTTGCGGCCGGGCGCGGGGCGGGAGCTGCCGGTGCGGAGGCGGAGGCGGTGTCGAGCGTGTCCGGGTTGACCCGGTTTGCGGCGCACCAGGCGAGGAAACGCGCTCTCTGGGCCGAGCTGAGATCGGCAGGGCGGGCGCCCTCGCGCCCGGTGAGCCGGGTCAGGAATTCCTGTGCCGCTTTGGGATCGGACATCACCAGCCCTCGTAGCAGTTGCGGCAGACCAGCCGATCGGCGGTGCCGTCGAAGATCCGCAGGAGGCCCTTGCTCTTCAGGGCCTTCTCCTCGTCGATGGAGCGGTCGCAGAAATGGCAGGCGGCCTTCTCGCCGGCGCCCTCGCTCTGCAGCGCGAGTTCGACCCGGCGTTTCAACTCCTCGAGGAAGCGGGAGAAGCGCAGGCCCTCGGTGACGCGGTGGTCGAAGGTGCCGTAGAGCTGGAACCCGTCAGGGGTGCGGTTGACCGCGAGGATGAACGCCTGGGGGCCGTTGACCAGCGGTAGGGTGAAATTCGCGCCGGTATTCGAGAGGTCGGAGATCGTGAAGGTGGTCTGCCGGTAATCCTCCACCGCGAGCTTGCCGGTTTCGAACTTCTCGACGAGGTCGATGACCTTCCTGGAGATCTCGGCTAGCGTCTTCCAGCCGGTGACGCGGACGACGACGAGGTTATTCAGCGAGTCGAGGGCGAGGCCGGGGATCACCTCGTCGTAGAGGCCCACGGTCTCGTCGCCCGCATAGAAGCCGTTCAGGTCGCGGAACTCGCCGCGCAGGAGGTTGGCGATCTCGTAGAGCAGGAGATCTAGGATGCTGCCCGCGAAGAACGGGTGGGCGGCGAAGGCGCGTTTGCCGCCGTGGATGGCGATGCCGATGGTGGAGTTGAGATAGGGGCTCGACCAGGCGAGCGCCTTGTGCTCCTGGACCTTGCGCTGAGTGAGCGGCTGGGTCTGGAAGGCGAGGTCGGGCTTCGGTTTCGGTGCATCTTGTGGCGGGGCAGCCGGGCGTGCAGGGGCGGCTTGCGGGCCGAAATCGCGCGAGGTGAGCCATTTGCCGTTGCCGTTGGGCTGGCGGCCTTGCGCGACGAGCGCGGCGGCGGCGTCGCTGAGCTTGACGGTGGCGTCGAGGACCGGGGCGGGGGTGACCGGGGCTTCGGGGGCGGTGGTGGCGGCGGTCTCGCCCTCGCCAAGGATCCGGCCGATCACGCTTTCCACCGCGATGCGCTGTTTCGGCGCGAGGGTGAATTCGGCGAGCGTGCCCGCGGCGGGCGCGGTGAATTCCACGGCGGCCTTGGAGGTTTCGAAGGCGAATAACGTGTCGCCCTCTGCCACCGTGTCGCCCGAGGCCTTGTTGACCTCGGTAATCAGCACGAAGTCGTCATTCGCGTTTTCGCGAGGGATCAGGAGCTCAATCATGGTCTTGGTCCAGGCGCAGCGCCGTGGCGATGATCTTGTCGGTGCTGACGAGGCTGAGGCTTTCGAGCTGCCGGTCAGAGGGGATCGGCACCGGATCGGCGCCGAGCGTGGCGTAGCGGCAGGCGCGGTTGCGCTGCAGGAGCTGGCAGACGACGCCGTCGGACCAGCCGAAGCCCTCGGAGCCCTCCTCGGCGACGATCACGTGGTCGACGCGCCGGATGAGCCGCTCGATATGGGCGACCGGTACCGGTGAGAGGAGCTGCGGCGCGATCAGGATCGGCACCCGGTCCGTCTCGCGGAAGATCCGCTCGAAATCGTCGGCGACGAGGCGGGCGAGGAAGCCGTAGGTGACGATGGCGAGCGTGGGCCTGCCGCCAACGGGCGAGAGCGCGAGGGTGCCGAGATCGCCACCGATCTTTTCGAGGAGCAGGTTCTCGGGCGGCTGGTAGAGCGGGTTGCCGTAATCGGTCTTGTTCTCGATCACCACCCTCGGACAGGTCTGCGCCTCGAGCCCGGCGATCAGCGGCGTCGGGTCGCAGAGCGAGGTGGGCGCGGCGACCAGCAGGTTGTCGAGGCCGAGGAGCAGCTTCTCGATGCTTTGCGAGTGCGTCGGGCCGTAGCCGCGGCGGGCGCCCATCGGCGTGCGGATCGTGACGGGGCAATCGGTCTGCTTGCCGTACATGTGGTGGAATTTCGAGGCGTTGTTCAGGATCTGGTCCATCGCGTTGACGATGAAGTCGCCGAACATGATTTCGGCATAGGCGCTGAAGCCCGAGACCGCGAAGCCGATGGCGAGCCCGACGAGGCCGGCTTCGCTGATCGAGGTGGAGAAGACCTGGTCGGGGCGGAGGTCCTGGAAGCCCCTGGTGACCTTGAACGCGCCGCCATAGGGGTCGGCGATGTCCTCGCCGATGAAGATGCCGGTTTTTTCCAACAATATCGACTTGTAGGCCTCATTGAGCACCTTGACGAAAATGCCGCCCGGATTCTCTACCGGCACGGTCCTGGCGCTGGTCGCGCGCGGGAGCTGGTCGGTGCGGTATTCGGCGTAATCGTAAAGCTCCTTGTTGAGGAGCCTTTCCTCGGAATAGTCGTCGATCTCATTTGCAATTGCCGCGAATGCGCCGGTGAATTCGGAATCGTTTGCGAGCCGGTTCAGGAGATCGAGGGATTCGTATTTCTCGACCTCGGATCTTTCGCGGTCGTCGTCGCCCTTGGAATGGGCGAGGAGGCGGTAGGTGTCGATCCTGAGGAAGGCCGGGCGGCGGGTGTCGCGGACATGGGCGACGGCCTTGCCGCAGGTTTCCAGAAGGTCGGTGAGGTTCCAGGTGTCGGTCTCGAAACATTCCAGCCCGAAGGCCTCGGCGCGGCCGCGGATCGAACCGGAAACGGCGTGGGCCTGGGGCGTGGTCTGGCTGTAGTAGTTATTCTCGAGCACGATCAGATGCGGCGAACCGAAGATAGAGGAGAGGTTCATCGTCTCGTAGGTGATGCCCTCGCCAAGCGTGCCTTCGCCGATGAAAGACACGGCGATATTGGGCTGTCCACGCTTGTTCATCGCGAGACCCATGCCCGAGGCGACCGGCAGGAGCGAGCCCTGGGTGCCGTTCGAGATGAAGCCGGGGGCGAAGAGGTGCTGGCTCGAGCCGATGCCCTTGGAGATTCCGGTCTTCATGCCGAGAAGTTCGTCGATCAGGCCCTGCCAGTTGCCGGTCCTGGCGATGAAATGGCCGTGGCAGCGATGGTTCGAGGTGATCCAGTCGCCGGGCTGGAGATGTTTCGCGAGCGCGACGCCGGTCAGTTCCTGACCGACGCAGGTATGCACCGTGCCGCTGATCTTGGAGCGGGAAAACAATTCGAGGAATTTCGTTTCGACCTTGCGAATTCGGTAGGCCGTCAGAATTTCGTCCCTGAATTGCGAATGGTCGACATTTTCGCCCGCGCCGGTCTGGGCGGTCTGGTGCAGAATATCTATCAGCTCAATCTGGCTCTGCATCACTGGTACATTGTTATCCATTAAGCTACGGGCGCGAAGCTAGCGGCTCGCCCATGGCAGAGCAAGCTGGATCGGCTGGACTGCAAGGTTCCGAGGGGCGCGGCGCGGGGCCTACAAGTTCTTGAAAACTGCGTTCAAAACCCGCTCGGAGGCGCGGATCGGCTTGCCGAAGCGGTTCTGGATCACGAAGCAGGGCGAGACCGAGATGGGCTCTGCCAGGTCGAGGATGCCCAGTTTGGCGCCGATATTGCCATGGGCGAGGAGCTGGGCGACCTCGCGCGAGAGCGGCGCGATCGTGTCGGTGCTTTCCAGTAGCGTGAGCACCACGAGGAGCGATGAGGAGTTGGTGACGTTGCGCGGGGTGGGCAGGCCCTGCTCGAGGAACGCGGCTTCGAGGGCGACGCGGATCGGCGAGCCGATTTCCTGGATCACCCATTCGAAGCCGAGCAGGTCGGCGAGCCCCATGGCGGGCCGGCTGGCGAGCGGGTGACCGGGGCGCACCACGAGCGAGACCTGTTCGCTGCGGGCCGGGTGCATGCGGAAATCGCGGCTGTCGTAACCCGGCGGCAGGCGGGAGACGACGAAATCGAACCGCCCCTCGACGAGGCCGCGCACCAGTTCGGTGGAGGGGCCGACCTCGACGGTGACCTCGATGTCGGGGGTTTCGGCCTTGACCTGCCGCACCGCCGGCATCAGGAGCCCGACCGCCGGGCCGGTGACCGCGCCGACGCGGACCCGCCCGGCTTCGCCGGTGGCGAGCCGCACCGCTTCGGTTTCGAGCGCGTCGAACTCCTCGAGGATCACCTTGGCGTGCTGGGTGCAGATCGCGCCGAGCTCGGTCTGGACCATCCCCTTGGCATGGCGCGCAAAAAGCGGGCCGCCGGCCTGCGCCTCGATCTCGGCCAGGACCCGCGAGGCGGCGGGCTGCGACATGCCGGTCATCGCGGCGGCGCGCTGGAGCTGGCCGGTTTCCGCGATGCGGAGAATCAGTTGCAGATGGTTCGGTTTCAGGCGTTTTGCGAAGCTCATGGGGCGATGCATACCATATTTGACATGAACGTCGCCAAAAAACCGAATTGCTCGTTATGCGGATCGCCGGATACTTGCCCGGGCGGGTTCACGAGGGCCTGCAGGGAGAAAGCGCGGCATCGAAGCTCGCGCATCCAAGTGGAGGAATATCATGGAATTCAAGACGATCCTGGCTTCGGCCGGTGCCGCGCTGCTGCTTGCGACGGGCGCCTATGCCGACACCATCGGCATCGCCATGCCGACGAAATCGTCGGCGCGCTGGATCTCGGACGGCAACTCGATGGTCGAGCAGTTCAAGGCGGCGGGCTATGACACCGACCTGCAATATGCCGAGGACGATATCCCGAACCAGCTCGCCCAGATCGAGAACATGATCACCAAGGGCGTGGATGTGCTGGTGATCGCGGCGATCGACGGCACCACGCTGTCGAACGCACTGGAGAACGCCGCCGCCTCGGGCATCAAGGTGATCGCTTATGACCGGCTGATCCGTGACAGCGAGAATGTCGACTATTACGCCACCTTCGACAACTTCAAGGTCGGCGTGCAGCAGGCGAGCACGCTGGTCGAGGGTCTGGAGGAGCGGTTCCCGGACGTGAAGCCCTGGAACGTGGAGCTGTTCGGCGGCTCGCCCGACGACAACAACGCCTATTTCTTCTACGATGGCGCGATGAGCGTCCTGCAGCCGATGATCGACTCGGGCGACATCGCCATCGTGTCGGGCCAGACGGGCATGGACACCGTGGGCACGCTGCGCTGGGACGGTTCGGTCGCGCAGGCGCGGATGGATAACCTCCTTTCGGCGAACTACACCGACAAGCAGGTGCACGGCGTGTTGTCGCCCTATGACGGGCTGTCGATCGGGATCCTGTCGTCGCTCAAGGGCGTGGGCTACGGTTCGGGCGATCTGAAGATGCCGATCGTGACCGGCCAGGACGCCGAGGTGCCCTCGGTCAAGTCGATGCTCGCCGGCGAGCAGTATTCGACGATCTTCAAGGACACCCGGTCGCTTGCCGGCGTGACCGTGAGCATGGTGGACGCACTCCTGAAGGGCGGCGAGCCGGAGATCAACGACACCTCGACCTACGACAACGGCGTGAAGATCGTGCCGTCGTACCTGCTCGAGCCGCTTCCGGTGACCGTGAAGAACTGGGAAGAGCGGCTGATCGACACCGGCTACTACAAGATGGACCAGATCAAGTGATCTGAGGTCTCCTCCGGATCCGTCCGGGCTCCGGCCCGGGCGGATCTTGGATGACGGGGTGTGCCATGACCGCGCTTCTGGAAATGCGTTCCATTACAAAGACCTTTCCGGGCGTCAAGGCGCTCGACGAGGTCAACCTGACCGTCCGCGAAGGCGAGATCCATGCGCTGGTGGGTGAGAACGGTGCAGGGAAATCGACCCTTATGAAGGTGCTTTCGGGGGTCTACCCGGCCGGAAGCTACGAGGGCGAGATCCATTACGACGGCGCGCTGGCCGAGTTCCGGGACATCTCGGACAGCGAGCGGCGCGGGATCATCATCATTCACCAGGAGCTGGCGCTGGTGCCGCTCCTGTCGATCGCCGAGAACCTGTTTCTGGGCAACGAACAAGCGACGCGGGGCGTCATCGACTGGCAGGCCACGTTCCGGCGCACCGAGGAACTGTTGCGCAAGGTCGGCCTGAAGGAGGCGCCAGCGACGCTGGTGGACAACCTGGGCGTCGGCAAGCAGCAGCTCGTGGAGATCGCCAAGGCGCTCTCGAAGGAAGTGCGGCTTCTGATCCTCGACGAGCCGACCGCGGCCCTGTCTGAGAGCGACAGCCAGGCGCTCCTGAACCTGATCCTTGAACTGAAGGCGCAGGGCGTGACCAGCATCATCATCAGCCACAAGCTGAATGAGGTGCGCCGCGTGGCGGATACGGTGACGGTCATTCGCGACGGCACAACGATCTCGACGCTGGATGCGCGGGTCGAGAAGATCACCGAGGACCGGATCGTGCGCGACATGGTGGGCCGCGACATCGCGCATCGCTATCCCGAGCGGGAACGGCGCGCGGGCGACGTGCTGTTCGAGGTGGGGGGCTGGAACGTCTGGCACCCGACCCATGCCGAGCGGCAGGTGATCAGGGATGTGAACTTCCACGTTCGCGCGGGCGAGGTGGTGGGGATCGCCGGTCTGATGGGCTCGGGGCGGACCGAGCTGGCGATGAGCCTGTTCGGGCGCTCCTACGGGCGGAACATCTCGGGCCAGGTCGCAATCCGGGGCGTGCCGGCGGATCTGTCCAGCGTGGACAGGGCCATCGCGGCGGGGCTCGCCTACGTGACCGAGGACAGAAAGAGCCTGGGCCTGGTTCTCGAGGAGACGATCCAGCGCAACATCACGCTGGCGAACCTGGCCGAAGTCTCGGCCGGCGGGGTGTTGAACGAGAACGAGGAGACCAAGGTTTCCGAGCGTTACCGGCGCGCAATGAACATCCGCACGCCGAGCGTGTTCCAGAGGGTGATGAACCTTTCGGGCGGGAACCAGCAGAAGGTGGTCCTGTCGAAATGGCTGTTCACCGGCCCGGAGATCCTGATCCTCGACGAGCCCACGCGCGGCATCGACGTGGGGGCGAAGTTCGAGATCTACGGGATCATCAACGAGCTCTCGGCGGAGGGGAAGGGCGTGGTCATGATCTCGTCGGAGATGCCCGAGCTTCTGGGCATGTGCGACCGGATCTACATCATGAACGAAGGGGCGTTCGTCGGTGAGCTCACCGCCGAAGAGGCCAGCCAGGAGCGCATCATGTCGCTCATCGTGACGGAATAGGAGGGCAGGATGGCTGTAGCCGAAACGACGGGTGCCGAGGTCGAGACCAGGAACATCGGCGAATACCTGATGAGCCACCTGCGCGAGTACGGGCTCCTCTTCGCGCTGATCGTGATCATGGTGTTCTTCCAGGTGGTCACGGACGGAACGCTGCTCCGGCCGGTGAACATCACCAACCTGCTTTTGCAGAACAGCTATATCATCATCATGGCGCTCGGCATGCTGATCGTCATCGTGTCGGGCAATATCGACCTTTCGGTCGGCTCGGTGATGGGGTTCATCGGCGCGCTGGCGGCGGTGATGATCGTCGAGATGGGGGTTTCGACCTATCTCACGATGCTGGTCTGCCTGGCCGTGGGCGGGGTGATCGGGGCGGCGCAGGGATACTGGGTAGCCTATTGGAAGATCCCCTCCTTCATCGTGACGCTCGCCGGGATGCTGGTGTTCCGGGGGCTGTCGCTCTGGCTTCTTGAGGGGCAGTCGGTGGGGCCGTTCCCGAAGGAATTCCAGCTGATCGCCAACGGCTATGTGCCGGATATCTTCCCCGCCTGGATCGGCGAGGCGCTGGCGCCGATCTTCGATGCGCGTAAGGTCAACGTGCTGGCGCTGGTGACCGGGTTCGTCGCCGCTGGCTTCGTGGTCTGGTCGGGGCTGCGGAAGCGGGCGCGCGACCGGGCCTACGGGATCGTCGGCGAGCCGCGGAGCTTCTTCGTCGCGCGGAACGTGATCGTCGGCGCGGCGCTGATCTTCATCATGTACAAGCTCTCGACCTTCCGGGGGCTGCCGAACGTGCTGATCACCATGGGCGTCTTGACGGTGATCTACGCCTTCATCACAGAGAAGACGACCATCGGGCGGCGGGTCTACGCGCTGGGCGGCAACGCCAAGGCGGCGAAGCTTTCCGGGATCCGGACCGAGCGGCTGACCTTCCTCTCCTTCGTGAACATGGGGGTTCTGGCGGCGGCGGCCGGGATGGTCTTTGCCGCGCGGCTGAACACGGCGCAGCCGAAGGCGGGCTTCGCGCTCGAGCTCGACGTGATCGCGGCGGTGTTCATCGGCGGCGCGTCGATGTCGGGCGGTGTCGGCAAGATCGTCGGCGCGGTGGTGGGCGCGTTCCTGATGGGCGTGTTGAACAACGGCATGTCGATCATGGGCATCGGCATCGACTACCAGCAGATGATCAAGGGTCTGGTGCTGCTCGCCGCGGTGATCTTCGACGTCTACAACAAGGGAAAGCAGGGCTGAACGATGGCTTTCGAACCGGCCCCCTGGCCCCGGAGGCTGCGCAGCCAGGAATGGTATGGCGGCACCTCGCGCGACACGATCTATCATCGTGGCTGGCTGAAGAACCAGGGCTATCCGCATGACCTGTTCGACGGGCGCCCGATCATCGGGATCCTGAACACCTGGTCCGACCTGACGCCCTGCAACGGGCATCTGCGCGAACTGGCCGAGAAGGTGAAGGCGGGGGTCTGGGAGGCGGGCGGCTTTCCGGTGGAAGTGCCGGTCTTCAGCGCGTCGGAGAACACGTTCCGGCCGACGGCGATGATGTTCCGCAACCTCGCGGCGCTCTCGATCGAGGAGCAGATGCGCGGGCAGCCCATCGACGGGGCGGTGCTCCTGGTGGGCTGCGACAAGACCACGCCGTCCTTGCTGATGGCGGCGGCCTCGACCGACCTGCCGTCGATCGTGGTGACCGGCGGGCCAATGCTGAACGGCTGGTTCCGGGGCGAGCGGGTCGGCTCGGGCACGCATCTGTGGAAATACTCCGAGGCCGTGAAGGCGGGGCAGTTCACGCAGGAGGAGTTTCTCGAGGCCGAGCAGTCGATGAGCCGGTCCTCGGGGACATGCAACACGATGGGCACAGCGAGCACCATGGCCTCGATGGCCGAGGCGCTGGGCATGGCGCTCTCGGGCAACGCGGCGATCCCGGCGGTGGACAGCCGGCGGCGGGTGATGGCGCAGATGTCGGGCCGGCGCATCGTGCAGATGGTGAAGGACGACCTGAAGCCGTCGGACATCCTGACGAAACAGGCCTTCGAGAACGCGATCCGCACCAATGGCGCCATCGGCGGCTCGACCAATGCGGTCATCCATTTGCTGGCCGTCGCGGGCCGCGTCGGCGTGGATCTGACGCTGGACGACTGGGACCGCTGCGGCCGCGACGTGGCGACCATCGTGAACCTGATGCCCTCGGGCGAGTTCCTGATGGAGGAGTTCTTCTACGCGGGCGGCTTGCCGGTGGTGCTGAAGCGGCTGGGCGAGGGCGGGCAGCTCCACAAGGACGCGCTGACGGTCTCGGGCCAGACGATCTGGGACGAGGTGAAGGACGTCGCCAACTGGAACGAAGAGGTGATCCTGCCGCTCGACCGGGCGCTGACGGCGCAGGGCGGGATCGCGGTGCTGAAGGGCAACCTCGCGCCGAAGGGGGCGGTTCTGAAGCCCTCGGCGGCCTCGCCCGGGCTGTTGAAGCACCGGGGCCGGGCGGTCGTGTTCGAGGATATCGACGATTACAAGGCGCGGATCGGCGACGAGGCGCTCGACGTGGACGAGACCTGCGTGTTGGTTCTGAAGAATTGCGGGCCGAAAGGTTATCCCGGCATGGCCGAGGTCGGCAACATGGGCCTGCCGCCGAAGGTGCTGCGGAAGGGGATCACCGACATGGTGCGGATCTCGGACGCGCGGATGTCGGGGACGGCCTATGGCACTGTGGTGCTCCACACCGCGCCCGAGGCGGCGGCGGGCGGGCCCTTGGCGGTGGTGCGCGACGGCGACATGATCGAGCTCGACGTGGCGGCACGGCGGCTGCATCTGGATGTGTCCGACGCAGAGCTGGCGGCGCGGCTGGCGGCCTGGGCGCCGTCGGTCGAGGCGCCGGCGAGCGGTTTCGCCTGGCTGCACGCGGCCCATGTGGAGGGGGCGGATACCGGCGCCGACCTCGATTTCCTCAAGGGCTGCCGCGGTTCGCCGGTCGGAAAGGATTCCCATTGATCGAAGTCGCCCTCGTCGGGATCGGGAAGATCGCGGTTGACCAGCATGTGCCGGCGATCTCGGCCAGCCGCGACTGGGAGCTGGCGGCCACGGTGTCGCGGCACGGCACGGTCGCGGGCGTGACGGCCTATGACGATTTCGACGAGATGCTGGCCGAGCGGCCGGACATCCGCGTGGTCTCGCTTTGCGTGCCGCCGGTGCCGCGATTTTCCTACGCGGCGCGGGCGATTGCCGCCGGCCGGCACGTGATGCTGGAGAAACCGCCGGGCGCGACGCTTTCCGAGTGCCACGCGCTGGAGGCGATGGCGCGCGAGGCGGGCGTTTCGCTCTACGCGACCTGGCATTCGCGGCAGGCGGACAAGGTGGCGACGGCGCGGGCGTGGCTCGCGGAGCGGAGTCTGCGGAAGCTCGAGATCCGCTGGCGCGAGGACGTGCGCTACTGGCATCCGGGGCAGGACTGGGTGTTCGAGGCCGGCGGGCTGGGCGTGTTCGACCCGGGTATCAACGCGCTGTCGATCCTGACCGAGATCCTGCCGGTGCCGGTGCATCTTGCCGAGGCCGAGCTGGATTTCCCGGAGAACCGCGAGACACCGATCGCCGCGCGGGGTCGGTTCCGGCACCCGGACGGGGCCGAGATGGGCTTCGATTTCGACTGGCTGGAGCCGGGCACCCCGGTCTGGACCATCGAGGCGGAGACCGAGAGCGGCACGATGCGGCTGGAGAATGGCGGCGGGGCGCTGTGGATCGATGGCGCCGAGGCCGAAGCGCTGCCGGGCCTGTCGGGGGAATACCCGCGGCTCTACGCGCGGATGGCCGAGCTTGTCGCCTCAGGCCAGAGCGAGGTCGACTTGGCGCCGCTACGCCATGTGGCCGACGCCTTCCTTATCGGCCGGCGCCGCACCGTCGCGCCGTTTCACTGGTAACGAGAGAGATAGCCATGCCCCTGACCGGAATCCTGCCCGTCGCGCCGACGCCGTTCCATGACAGCGGCGAGATCGACACCGAGGGCATGCGCCGGGTGCTCGACTGCATGATCGACCAGGGGGTCGATGCGATCTGCATCCTGGCGAACTATTCCGAGCAGTTCCTCCTGTCGGACGAGGAGCGCGCGGTGCTGACCCGGGTGAGCCTCGAGCACGTGGCGGGACGGGTGCCGGTGATCGTGACGATCAGCCATTTCTCGACCGCGGTCGTCGTGGCGCGCGCCCGGGAGGCCGAAGCGCTGGGCGCTTCGATGCTGATGATGATGCCGCCCTATCACGGCGTCGGGCTGGTGCCCTCCGAGGCGGGGATCTTTGAGCATTTCCAGGCGGTGTCGGACGCGGTGGGGATCCCGATCATGGTGCAGGACGCGCCCTTGTCTGGCGCCGCGCTGAGCGTGCCGTTCCTGGTGCGGATGGCGCGCGAGATCGAGCATGTATCCTACTTCAAGATCGAGACGCCCTTTGCCGCCGACAAGCTGGCGGCGCTGATCGCGGAAGGCGGCGAGCATATCGTGGGGCCGTTCGACGGCGAGGAGGCGGCGACGCTGCTGGCCGATCTCGACGCGGGCTGCACCGGCACGATGACCTCGGCGCTGCAGCCCGAGCGGATCCGGCCCATCGTCGTGGACTACCGCGCCGGGCGGGTCGATGCCGCGCTGGACGGGTGGCGGACCTGCCTGCCGCTCATCAACCACGAGAACAGGCAATGCGGGCTCAGGGCGGCCAAGACGGTGATGATGGAAGGCGGCGTGATCGGGTCGGACCACGTGCGGCATCCGTTGAAGCCGATGTCGGCGCGGACCCGCGAGCGGCTCCTGTCGCTGGCGCGCGAGCTCGATCTCGTGGCGCTGCGCTGGGGGAAATAGGGTCCCGCGCGCGTCCGGAGAACGGCGCCGGCTTGACGTAGGCTCCGCAGGGGCTAGCGTGGGCGGGGTTTCGGCGGTCTTAGTGGGTCTTTCGGTTACGTGCGCTTCATTTCCAAGCTGAATCAGCGCCTTGGCGAGGCCGTGCGCGACCGGGTGGTGCTCGACGCCGCCGAAGGGCGGTTTGCCGGGCCGAACAGGATCAGCACCGCGACACGGGCGATCGCCGCGCTGGTGGTGCTGACGCCCTATCTCGTGGGCGCCGCCGGGATCGCGCTCGTGGTGGCGGGGTTTCCGAACATTTTCGCGCTTCTTGTCGGGGCGCTGGTGCTGGCCTCCGCGGCCTATCTCCGGCCGCGGGCCCACCGGAACACCCATCCGACGCTGCGGCGCGACGCGGCGCCGGTGCTGTTCGGGCTGCTGGACGCGATTTCCGAGCGACTCGAGGCGCCGCGGATCGACGGGGTTCACGTCTTCGGCGGCTTCAACGCCTATATGGCGGAATTCGGGGCGGAGGACCGGGTCGTGGGGATCGGCGCGCCGCTCTGGCTGGCCATGACGCCGCCCGAGCGGCTTGCGATCCTCGCCCATGAGGTCGCGCACCTGGCAAATGACGATCCGGCGCGGGGGAAGATCACCGGGGCGGCGACGGACACCATCTCGCGGTGGTTCGACCTGTTCACGCCGCCGGCGTTCATAAACCACGAGAACGTGCACGTGATCATGGACGACCGGGGGTTCGAAGGGCGCATGGTCTCGGGGATCTTCGGCTGGGTGATGGGCGGGATCGCGCTGGGATACAAGCGGCTGATCTATGCCGAGAGCCAGCGGGCGGAGTATTTCGCCGATCTCCTGGCGACGCGGGTCGCCGGGGCGGCGGCGATGCAGTCTTCGCTGAAGAAGATCATCCTCGCGCCGCTCGGCGACAAGGCCCTGGCGCATCTGCACTACGACG
This sequence comes from Paracoccaceae bacterium, assembly GCA_003605175.1. GTDB lineage: Bacteria > Pseudomonadota > Alphaproteobacteria > Rhodobacterales > Rhodobacteraceae > Ovoidimarina. Next base: position 46,310 of record QWDA01000005.1, read on the forward strand.
GGAAAACGAAGGTCGCGGCCTTCGAGGCGATGGCGCGGGGCGTCGTCGCGCCGTCCGAGGCGGATGCGCGCGAGCTCCACGACGAGGCGGTCAAGTCGCTCCACACGGTGGACAGCACGCATCCGCCGACGCGGTTCCGGCTCGAGGTGGTGGGGGCGGCCGGTGCGGCTTCCGGGAGCCTCGATGCGGAGGGGCTGGACTGGGCGGTGATCGACCGCGAGCTGTCGGAGGCGTTCGAGGCCGAGGAGAAGAAGGTCCTTGCCGCGATCCTGATCCAGTGAGCGTTCCGCGCCGGGCCTAGAGCGTCTTCAGGTATTCGAGGAGCGCAGCCCGCGCGGCGTCGTCGAGGCGGTCGCTGTAGGTATGGCCCGCATTGCCGTAGCCCGGCAGGGTCGTGTCGTAGATCCGGTGGCGCGCCTCCGGCGCGGTTTCAGCGTCCTGCCCGTGGTCGAGAGTGTCGTAGTCCCAGCCCATTGCCTCGGGATCGTAGCGGCGGGGATCTGTCCGGAAGCGCCAGTATTTCGGCCTGATCTCGCTCTGGAGGAGCGCGGCGAGACTCGGGACGGAGCCGTTGTGGAGGTAGGGGGCGGTGGCCCAGACCCCGTCGAGCGGCGGCGCGATATAGCCCGGCGCGGGGGCGGCGCTGCGGGCGTCGCCATAGGGCGAGCGGGCGAGCCAGTCATAGAACCGGTCGCGCGAGCCGTCAGTGGCGGCGTTGGCATAGGCGGGGTCGGTGCCGATCCTGTCGGCGGCGAAGGTCAGGTTGGGGAAGGATACGTTGGCGCCATGGCTGCCGTGGCAGGCGGCGCAGGCGTCGCGGTAGACGGCCTCGCCCCGGGCGGCGAGTTCCGGGTCGATGGGGTAGGGGTATTCGGGCGGTTCCAGCGCGGCGATATAGGCGCGGATGTCGGGCGCGTATGCGTCGATCTCGGCCACTTCCCCGGGGCTGCCGACGCAGAGCATCGAGGCGAGCAGCATGAAGCGCGCGTGGTCGCCGCGGCCGATGGTGGTGTAGAACATCGCGTTCTTCTTGCGCATCCCCCACCAGGGCGGGACGCTGATCGGCAGCGGGTCCTCGGGCGGCGGGTCGATCAGCGGCGTTTCCGACCATTCCAGCGTTTCCGGGTCGAGATGCGACATCAGCGCCCAGGTCAGGTTAGGCGCGGGGTTCGCGCCCACGGTCTTCGTCTGGGTGTAGGGCGCGATCCCCGCGATGCGTTCGGCCCAGTGCTGCCAGGCGCGGGTCTCGGCGGCGCCGCGCACATAGGTGCCCGCCTGCAGCGCAAGGCGGTTCGGGTCGGAGGTGAAATCGCCGAAGGCACTGCCGAGCCCGACGATCAGCTCGCCGCCGATCCGCTCGGCATGGCAGGTCAGGCAGTTGTTGGCGACGATCTCCACGCCGTCGGCATTCACATGCGAGGTGAGCATGTAGGGAAGCTCGGCGTTACGGCCCTCGCGCCCGGCGATCAGCATGTCGGGGTCGGTCTCGGGGCTGAGGCGGCTGTAGGCGCCGTAGGGGATGCCGCAGCTCACATAGGGGGCGTTTAGAAGCGCGCGGCGGCCGGCCTCGGGGTCGCCGGGGCGCTGGGCGGAAGCGGGGACCGGGCCGGCCGGGGAGCGGAACTGCGCCGGGTCGGGCGGTGCCGGGGGCTGGGACAGCCAAACGGCGCCGGCGATCGCGGCGATGCCGAGGAGGCCGAGGGCGGCGAGGAGCGGCCGGCGCGTCATCGGGCGCCGTACCCGGTCAGTTGCAGCGTTCCGCCGCCGGAGGTTTCCGCACCCGCGTGGCGGCCCCGGGCCCGGACGGTGCCGCTCCAGACCGGGACGGCGGTGTCGAAGGCCTGGGCGTCCACAAGCGGCTCCACGACGAGGTCGAGGCCGGGGCCCTCGATCTGCCAGGAGACCGGGTAGTCGGTGCCGGTCACCGGGTCGCGCCATATGCGCCTGGCGGTCATCCTCAGGCTGTCGCCGTCGAGCGCGGAGGCGGTGCCGTCGGGGGCGACGGCGAAGCCGTCGAGGGCGGCCGGGCCGGTGCCGTCGGCGCGCCGGGTGCGGATCAGCGAGAGGTCGGTGCCGTCGTCGAGCTGGAGCTGGAGACGGTCGGTAGCGACGGGGCGGCTACCGGGGAGGGGAAGCTCGCCCCAGAGATGGTCGAGCCAGGCGGTTCCGGTGACGCTTTCCGTGCCGTTCCCCCGGTCGATGGTGCCTTGCGCGGAGAGCCGGGGGAATGCGTAGCCGGCGAAGGGCGCGCCCTCCGGTGCGAGGGCGAGGACGGGTTTCTCGGCCCGGAGCGTGAGGTCGATCCCGGCCTTGTCCGAAACGGTCGCGTGGAGCGTCATGTGCCCTCTGGCCTCGTCGCTGTCGAAACGCAGGAACCAGCCGTCGAGCCGGACCGCGCCTTCGGTCGCATCGTAGCCTCCGAGGCCGGGGATGCCACGCCCGAAACGCTCCTCGCCGATGGCCTGCGCGCCGGCGGCAGCGACAAGCGCCACATGGGCCCGGTCGAGTTCCCGGACCTCCCAGATCGAGCGCGGCGCCGGGGCGCCGGGGGCGACGATCCCGAGGCGGAGGAAGGAGAGTTGCAGCCCCAGCGTCTCGCCGTCCGCGGTGGTGAGATGCGCCGCGAGGGCCCAGCTTTCCATGCGGGACCCGGCGTGGTCGCCATGGTCCCGCGGGAACTCCGGCGTCCAGCCGGGCGGCGGTCCGGGGAAGCCGTCCCCGGGCAGCTCTTCGAGTTCCGCGAGGAGCGCGGCGTAGCGGTCGAGGCGCGCCGGGGCGGCGGTGTCGGAGCCGGACCACGCCCAGTAGAGACCGCCCGCGACGGCGAGCGCTGCAAGTGCCAGAAGGGGGAGGCGGCGCAAGATCGGGGTCTCCTGGTGCGTGGCCGGGGTTCGGGCAGCCTAGACGGGATCCGGGGGAGCGTCACGCCGCCTGCGTGCCCGACCTGTTGCCGGGGCAATCAGGGGCGGCTCTGGCCGGCCCGGCCCCCGGTTTCGTTGTCCCGGTCAACCGCCCCGCATGTCGTTCTCGTGATGGCCATTCGGCTGGTGACGTGGCGCCGCGTGACGAATATCCTTGCATGATCGGCGGGCGCGGTGACGGGCTCGAACACCAGGAACGCTTTCTCTCTTGCGATGGGAACCGGCAGAATGACGGCTTCGATCACCGGGATCATCCCGGTCATGCTCACCCCCTTCACCGACGACGACAGGATTGACTGGGCGGGGTACGAGGCCCTGATCGAGTGGTATCTCGCGCAGGGCGCCGAGGCGCTTTTTGCGGTCTGCCAGTCCTCGGAGATGCAATTTCTTTCGCTTGCCGAGCGGGTGGATCTCGCGCGGTTCACCATGGAGAAGGTTGCGGGTCGTGTGCCGGTTGTCGCCTCGGGCCATATCTCGGACGGGTTCGACGCCCAGAAGGAGGAGCTCGCGGCGGTCGCGGCGACGGGGGTCGACGGGCTGGTGCTGGTGACGAACCGGCTCGCCGCGCCGGACCAGGGAACGGAGGCGCTCCGCGCGCAACTCGACGCGCTGATTGCGGCCCTGCCGGGCGATCTGACGCTCGGGCTCTATGAATGCCCGGCGCCCTATCGGCGGCTGTTGACGGATGACGAGATTTCGCATTGCGCCGAAACGGGGCGGTTTGCGTTTCTGAAGGATGTTTCCTGCGACCTGGCGACGGTACGGCGCCGGATCGAACTGACCCGGGGGTCGGCGCTCACCATCAACAACGCCAATGCCGCCATCGCCTGGCCGGCAATGCAGGCGGGCGCGGCGGGGTTCTGCGGCGTCTTCAACAACATTCATCCGGATCTCTACCGCTGGATCGAGCATCACGGCGCCGACCATCCGGAACTGGCCCAGGAGCTGGCGGTGTTCCTTGTGCTGGCCGCCTGCACCGAACCGATGGGCTATCCGAAGCTCGCGAAGCTCCATCACCGGCGGCTCGGCACCTTCACGGGCATCCATTCGCGCGCCGTGACCTACGATATCGGCGAGAAGTTCTGGGCGTTGGAGGCGATCCTCGACCGGATCGAGGAGGGCACCGAGCGGTTCCGCGCAAGGATTGCGGCGCTCGGTTGATGCCCCGCCGCGCCCGGAACAGCCGGTTGGCGCCGATCGACCTTCAGCGCCCGCGCGGCCGGCCATCTCGTCAAAGACGGGGTAACGGTCTACTGCTTTGACCACCATGTTTCCGGTGCCGGCCTGAGCGTCGCGTGAACCGATCCGCCGGGAACGAGAACCGAGAGGCTCGAACGTGCCACAGGATCCCGGGCATCCACACGACCATTCCCATGACCCGGGGCATTGCCACGGTGCGGGCGGCCGCCACCATCATGCGCCGGAGGTTGGAAAGGGCAACGAGACTGTCGTGCTGATCGGCTTTCTTCTGACCTTCGGGTTCATGCTGGCCGAGCTGATCGGGGGTATTCTGTCCGGCTCGCTCGCCCTGATTGCCGATGCCGGCCACATGTCGACCGACGCGGCGGCCCTGGCGCTGGCCTGGGCGGGGTTCCGCTTCGGCCGCCGTGCGCGGGACGAGCGGCGCACTTTCGGCTACATGCGGTTCGAGATCCTCGCCGGCTTCGTCAACGCGGTGACGCTGATCGCGCTGGTCGGCTGGATCGCGTATGAGGCGGTCGAGCGCTTGATCGATCCGGCGCCGGTTCTCGCCGGGCCGATGCTGATCATCGCGGCTCTTGGCCTCGTGGTGAACGGCGGCGTGTTTTTCATGCTGATGCAGGGCGACCGCGAGCATGTGAACATCCGTGGCGCGATGGTGCACGTGATGGGCGATCTCCTGGGCTCGGTCGCCGCCATCGCCGCCGCCATCGCGATCCAATTCACCGGCTGGACACCGATCGATCCGATCCTTTCGGTGCTGCTGTCCGCCATCATCCTGCGCAGCGCCTGGTTCCTCCTGAAGGCATCGCTCCATATCCTGATGGAAGGGACGCCGAGCAACATCGCTGTCTCCGAGATGCGCGAGACCCTGATCGAGTCGGTGCCGGGGATCGTCGGCGTGCACCATGTTCATGTCTGGTCCATAACCTCGGGGCAGCCGGTGGCGACCATGGAGGTGCAACTGGCGGAAAAAACCGATGCCGCTTCCGCCGTGGCCGCCGTCAAGCAGGTGCTGGCCACGCAATACGGGGTGGGTCATTCGACCATCGAGATCGACTGGGCGCACAGCCCCGGGGTCTGTGTGCTCGACCCGGCCGGGGAGACCGAGGCGGAGCCCGATGGGAACGGCAACGACAGTCTTGGCGACGGTCAACATCGCAACGGCGACCAAACGCATGGGGCGGGCCACGGCGCGAAATTCAGCGGCGCATGGCGGCCTCCCACTTCGAAGGCGCAGACCGCATCCTAGCCGTAGTTGGCGGAGTGCATGGCGCTTGGCAGCGGCGCGTGATGTCCGGAGTTCCGCACGACGATCTCGTCCGAGACCCGGAAACTTCTTGTCTTCGCGGTGTTCTCATAGGGTCTGAGCGCCCAGACCAGCACGCTTTCGGCGTCTTCGATCAGCTGCGGCAGCGCGGCGTCGCTACAGGTGTACTGGCACTCCGAAAACTTGACGTAGAGGTGCTTCGACTGGCTGTACTTGTAGATCCAGGCCTTGTGATGTTCCCGCATCCGCTGGACGAAGTCGCGCTGGTCCGACTTGACGATGCCGATATAGACGACCTTGTGCGCGCCACCCAGCGTCAATCCTTCTGTCCCGCGCCAGCTTTCGATCGCCGCGCGCCGTGCGGGTTCGACATTGGTGTCCTCGAGAAGCATATAGATTCCGAAGAGTTTCCTGTATCTGTTCAGGAGCGACGCGTTCACCTGGAACGTCGTTCCGCCAAGGGTGAGGTTGTCGACGAAGTCGAAGCGGCGGCTCCAGTCGAGCCAGATCGAACGGGTCATTGTCCGGGTCCCTCACATACTGACGCCCGAGGATAGCGCAGGGGCGCCGGTCGGGCAAAAGCATGGCATCCGGATCCGAAGTCTGTATCGTGGCCGTGCAACAAAAAGAAGGGGGAGGCAGGGCCATGGCCGAAAGGGAAATCCGCAAGCTCCAGACCCAGGGGGTACATCACATCACTCTGGTTGGGGCCGACCGGCAGACCTCCATCGATTTCTGGGAGGGCGTTCTCGGGATGCCCTTCGTCTTCGACCAGCCCAATCTCGACGATCCGAACCAGGGTCATCTCTATTTCGATCCCGGCGACGGGCGGCTCATCACGATCTTCACCAACGAGGATCGCACGGCCGACCCGGCGCGCACGCCGACCGACCAGGGCTGCGTGCACCACATCGCCTTCAATGTCAGTCACGCGACGTTCAGCCAGACGGTGGCGCGGCTCGACGCAAGGGGGATTGTTCATTCCGGGCCCAAGGACCGGGGGTTCATGGATTCGATCTACTTCAAGGATCCGCTGGGGCTGCTTATCGAGCTCGCGTGTTACCGGTTCGAGCCGCCGGAGGGCTGCCGCCATGCCGATGTGATGATCGAGGCGCACCGGCTGCGCGTGGCGCGCGGCGACTACAATATCCAGGAAGAGCATCTTGCCGATGCGATCGAGCTTCTGGTGGCGCGGCGTCAGGGGTCCCTGTCGGAGGACAGGGGGGCGAAGGATCCCTACTGACCGGGTGGCCGCCGAGACCGGGCCGATCGAGGCGTGACGCCCCTTTTCAGGTGCTCTTGACGTAGCTTCCTGGCGCCGGTTCGATGGATTTGTACCTGCCGCGCGTCGCCGGTTTCCGCGCCGGGACCATGCGGTCGTCCTGCGCCTCGAGCCACGACGCCCAATGCGGCCACCACGAACCCTCGTGCTGCGCGGCCACCTCCAGGAATCCTTCCGGCGTCGACGGGTAGCGTGCGGCGGTGCGGTAGCCGTATTTCGGCCGCTCCGCCGGCGGGTTGATCACCCCCGCGATATGGCCCGATCCGCCGAGGACGAATTCCACCTCGCCGCCGAAGATCTGCGTCGCCGGGTAGACGGATTTCCAGGGCGCGATGTGATCGTCGATGGTGGCCAGCACGAAACAGGGGGTCTCGATCTTGCCGATATCGAGCTTGAGCCCGTCCATCTCCAGCCCGCCCGGCGTGCGGAGCCGGTTCTGGAGGTAGATCTCTTCGAGATACCACAGGAGCATAGCGGCCGGCAGCCGGGTGGAATCCGAGTTCCAGAACAGCAGGTCGAAGGCACGCGGCTTCGCGCCCTTCAGGTAGTTCGCCTCGTAGAACGACCAGATGAGGTCGCGCTCCCGGAGCATCGAGAACATGTCCTGGAGGTGGTGCGATTCCAGGTAGCCCTTGTCCTTCATGTGGTCTCGCAGGACCTGGAGCCGGTGATCGTCGACGAAAACGCCGATTTCGCCCACATCCTCGAAGTCGACCATCGTCGCCAGCGTCGTCGCCGAGGCGATCCTGTCGTCGCCCTTCGCGGCCAGCCAGGCCAGCATGGCGGTCACGAGGATGCCGCCGATGCAGAAGCCGAGGACATTCGCCTTCTTTTCGCCGGTGATCTCGCGGATCGCGTCGAGCGCCGCGAGCGGTCCGAGCTTCATGTAGGAGGTGAAGTCCATCTCGGCGTGTTCCTGGGCGGGATTGACCCAGGAGATCACGAAGACGGAATGGCCGCGTTCCAGCATGTAGCGCACCAGGCTGTTCTTGGGCCGCATGTCGAGGATGTAGAACTTGTTGATCCAGGCGGGCACCAGGAGGAGCGGGAGCGCGTGCTGTTCCCCGCTGCGGGGGTGGTACTGGATCAGTTGAATCAGTTCGTTCTGGAACACCACCTCGCCCTCGGTGGTGGCGAGGTCGCGGCCCACTTCGAAGGCCTGGCGGTCATTGGTCGCGATCGCCAGCCGCCCCTCGCCGCGCTCGAGATCGTCGAGCAGGTTCTCGAGCCCGTCGAGCAGGCTTTCGCCCGACGTGTCCATCAGCTTCTTCCGCGCGGCGGCGTTGGTGGCGAGGTAGTTCGAAGGCGCGAGCGCGCTCATCATCTGGCGGGTATAGAAGGCCACGCGCATGTGGTCCTTCGAACCCGAGTCGAGCCCGTCCAGGAGGTCGTTCGTGGCCTCCTCGAAGGCCAGGAAGACGTCGCGATAGGTCCGCGCCACCGGGTCCTTCTCCCAGTTCGGGTCGGAAAATCGCCGGTCTCCGGGCTTCTTCGGCGCTGCGTCCTCGGCGGGCGGGGTCAGCATTGCGGCCCAGGCATCGAGAAGGCCCTTGCCGGCCTTAATCTGCGCCTCGAACAGGCTTGCCGGATCGGCCATCACCTCGGCCCAGAAGGTGCCGTAGGCGCGTGACAGGGTGGCGGCATCCATCAGCGAGAATTCCGACCCGGTCGCCTTCCGGACCGCGAGGTTCTGCAGCTGCGCCGATGCGGCGAGCGCGCGCTGCGTCAGGCCGAGGAGCCGCCCCCCGGTTTCAAGGATGTCTTCGGGCGTGGCGACTTCGGTTGTCTGGTTCATGCGAAATACCCCTCTGCGCGCGACGATCCCACGATCCCGGCAATCGGCCAAGCCCTCCTTTGGGCAGAGAGCCGGCCTTGCGCTACAACCGCTCGAAGGCGAGCGCGATGCCCTGGCCGCCGCCGATGCACATGGTCACGAGACCGTGCCGGCCGCCCGTGCGTTCCAGTTCGTAGAGGCACTTGATCGCCAGGATCGCCCCGGTCGCGCCCACCGGATGGCCGAGCGCGATGGCGCCGCCATTGGGGTTCACCTTCGCCGGGTCGAGCCCGAGCCCGGCGCTCACCGCGCAGGCCTGCGCGGCGAAGGCCTCGTTCGATTCGATCACGTCGAACGCGTCGGCGCCCATTCCGAGCCGATCGAGGAGCTTCGTCACTGCCGGGACCGGGCCGATGCCCATCACGTCGTGGCGCACCCCGGCATGGGCATAGCCCATCAGCCGCGCGCGGGGCTTCAGCCCGGCGGCCTCGGCGGCATCGGCGGTGGCCAGGACCAGCGCCGCCGCGCCGTCATTGATCCCGCTGGCGTTTCCGGCAGTCACCGTCCCGTCCTTCCGGAAGGCGGGCCGGAGCCCGGCAAGCGACTCCATGGTGGTGCCGGCCTTGGGGTGCTCGTCGGTGTCGAAGGCCCTGGTCTCGCGGCGGACTTTGACTTCCACCGGCAGGATCTGGCTCCTGAAATGCCCCGCCGCGATTGCCGCGACCGCGCGGCGCTGGCTCTCGACGGCGAATGCGTCCTGGGTCTCGCGGGTGATCCCGTGCTCGGCGGCGACATTCTCCGCGGTGATCCCCATATGGCCGACGCCGAACGGGTCGTTCAGCGCGCCGAGCATCATGTCGGTCATCGCGAGGTCGCCCATCCTGGCGCCGGCGCGGATGGCTTGGGTGGAATGGGGCGCGCGCGACATGCTTTCGGCGCCGCCCGCGAGTGCGAACTCGGCATCGCCCAGCATCAGGTGTTGCGCGGCCGAAACGATCGCCTGCGCCCCGGAGCCGCAAAGCCGGTTCACCGTAAGAGCCGGCGTTTCCTCGGGAACTTCCGCCTCGACCGCCGCGACCCGCGCCATGTACATGTCGCGCGGTTCGGTGTTGATGACGTGGCCGTAGACCACATGCCCGACCTGATCCGGAGCGACGCCCGACCGGGCCATCGCCTCCCTGGCCACCGCGGCGGCGAGTGCGGTGGGCGGCATTCCGGCCAGAGATCCGCCGAAGCCGCCGATGGCGGTGCGCGCGCCGTCGAGAATCACCACGTCTTTCGCCATCCGGGCTTCCTCCCTCACCTTCGGGCCGCATGATGGCTTGTCTGCAACCGGGCGTCCACCGGGACGCGCCGGGGACGGGCGTCAGTGAGCGGCGACGGCGAGATCGCGCAGCACATGCGCTTCGAGTTCCATCTCGGCGATCCGGTGCTTCACCACGTCGCCGATGGAGATCATACCCGCCAGGACGCCGCCTTCGACCACTGGAAGATGGCGTATCCGGTTTTCCGTCATGCGGCGCGCAATGAGTGTGAGGCTGTCGCCGGGCGCGCAGGTGATGACGCCGGGCGACATGATCGCCTCGACCGCCACCCCGGGCGCATCCGCGCCGTGCTCGGCCAGGCAGCCAACCACGTCGCGCTCGGAGACGATACCGTTCAACTTTTGCCCGTCCACGCTGACCACGAAGGCACCGACCCGTGCCGCGCGAAGCCGGTGGACAAGCGTGCCCACGGTCTCGGTCGGGCGCACGGTCATCACCTTGTCGCCCTTGAGTTTTAGGATATCACGGACTTTCATGACTGGCCTCCTTGCCAACGCGCGCAGGCGCACGCGGCGGAAGCCGGCGGCCGACCCGCCGCACTCTCCCAGCGTAGCAGAAGGCCGGCCGGGCGAAAAGCGGAAGACATCGGCCGGATCCCGCGTTTCCGACAGGGGGCGCTTCACCCCGGGCACGGATCGCGTATGAGTGGGCGCGCGAGTCGGTCCTGTCCGACTCGTCCCGAGAAGCGACGCCGGTGCCGACAATGACCGTTTCCCCAGACAAGAACTCGGATCGCCTGCTCCAGCGGATGATGACGTTGCATCCGAAGATCATCGATCTGACCCTCGACCGGGTCTGGCGGCTGCTGGCGGTGCTCGATCATCCCGAGAGGCGGCTCCCGCCGGTGATTCATGTCGCCGGAACCAACGGCAAGGGCTCGACGCTGGCGATGCTGCGGGCGGGGGTCGAGGGGGCCGGGCAGGCGGCGCATGTCTATACCTCGCCGCATCTGGTGCGGTTCCACGAGCGGGTGCGGCTGGCCGGGACGCTGATCTCGGAGGCGGCGCTCGCCGAGGTGCTCGACGAATGTCTCGCGGCGAACGGCACCGACCCGATCACCTATTTCGAGATCACGACGGTTGCCGCGCTCCTCGGGTTCTCGCGGGTGCCGGCCGACTGGACGCTTCTGGAGACCGGTCTTGGCGGCCGGCTCGACGCGACCAATGTGGTCGAGGTGCCGGCGATGACGGCGATCACGCCGATCGACCTCGACCACCAGCAGTATCTGGGCGAGACCCTGGCCGAGATCGCGCAGGAGAAGGCCGGGATCATGAAGCCGGGCGTGCTTTGCGTGGTGGGCCCACAATTGCCCGAGGCACTCGAGGCGCTCGAGGACCATGCCGAGCGGGTGCGGGCGCCGCTCCATGTCCATGGCCGCGACTGGCTGGTCTGGGAAGAGCGCGGCCGAATGGTGTTCCAGGACCAGACCGGGCTCCTGGACCTGCCGCTTCCGGCCCTGCGCGGCGAGCACCAGATCGGCAATGCCGGGCTGGCGCTGGCGGTGCTCAGGAAGCTGGGCTTCGGAGCCGATGCCTGCGAGGCTGCCGTGACCCGGGCCGAATGGCCGGCCCGGATGCAGCGCCTGTCCGAAGGGCGCCTGGCCGCCCTTGCCGGCGGTGCCGAGCTCTGGCTCGACGGCGGGCACAACCCGGCGGCGGGCCGTGCGCTGGCCTCGGCCATGGCCGATCTGCCGGCGAAGCCGCTGCACCTCATCTGCGGCATGCTGAAGACCAAGGACGTGGGCGGGTTCATGACGCCGCTGGCCGGGATCGCCGAGACGCTGCGCGCGGTGGCGATTCCGGGTGAGGACGCGACGCTGACAGCGGAGGAGACGGCTGCGGCCGCGCGCGCGGCCGGGCTCGGGGCCAGTGTCTCCGGCGGCGTCGCCGAGGCGATCCGCGCCATCGCCGGGGAAGCGCCCGGCGCGCGTATCATGATCTGCGGCTCGCTCTACCTCGCCGGCCATGTCCTGCGCGAGAACGGCTGATCGGGCCTCGCGCGCTCATCCCACGGGGGAAGTCCCATCGCCGGGGCCGGGCGCCCACCGCCTGCAGGGCCGCGGCAGCGGCCCGGAGGGCCAGAAGGAATGCGCCGAAGGCGTGCCTTTGGATCAGCCTTCCCTGCCCCAGCCCTCGCCCTGCATTTCGCGGAGCCGGCTGGCGGTGCGCTCGAATTCGAAGCTGCCCTCGCCCTCGAGATAGAGCCGTTCGGGGATGTCGGCCGCCGACATGATCAGCCGCACCTTCGCCTCGTAGAGCGCGTCGATCAGCGTCACGAAGCGCTTGGCCTCGTTGTAGTTCTCGCTCGACAGGAGCGGCACGTCCTCGAGGATCAGCACCCGGACCGCCTCGGCGATGGCGAGGTAGTCCGCCGGCCCCAGCGGTCGCGCGCAGAGCTCCCAGAACGAGGCGCGGCCGACGCCGTTGCGGTATTGCGTCACCTCGACCGTCCGGCCCTTCACGTTCAGAGCCAGGGTCCGGTGCCGCCGGCCGCCGGTGAGGGTGTTCCAGATCTCCGAGATCGCCTGCCGCGCCCCGGCATCCGCGGGCTGGAAATAGACCTGCGTTCCGCCCAGCTTGGTCTGCCGGTAGTCGGTGGGTGATGACAGTTCGTGAACCTGCAGGTGCTTCTCCAGAAGCCCGATGAACGGCAGGAAGAGCTGACGGTTCAGCCCGTCCTTGTAGAGATCCTGCGGCACCCGGTTCGAGGTGGTCACCACCGTTACGCCCGCCGCGAACAGCTTCTCGAAAAGCCGCCCCACGATCATCGCGTCGGCGATGTCGGCGATCTGCATCTCGTCGAACGAAAGGAGCCGCAGCCGGTCGGAGATGTCCTTTGCCACGGGAAGGATGGCGTCGTCGACGCCGGTCTTGCGGGCCTCGTGCAGCCCGGCCTGCACTTCCTGCATGAAGCGGTGGAAATGCACGCGCCGCTTGCCTTCGATGCCCACATGGGCGTGGAACAGGTCCATCAGCATCGACTTGCCGCGCCCCACGCCGCCCCAGATGTAGAGGCCCCGGACCGGTTCGGGCGGTTTGGCGAAGAGCCCGCGGAGGCCGCCCTGGCGCGCGGGTTGCGCTTCGAGCGCGGTGCGGATCCGTTCCAGTTCCGGAAGCACGGCGAGTTGCACCGGATCGGCGGTCAGCCGCTCTTCGCCGGCGAGGCGGGTGTAGATCTCCGTAAGGGTCTCGCTCATGCGCCTTCCTTACGCGTGACCGCTGCCAGCGGAAAGTCCGCAGGTCGGGAAACGGCGCGACTCGCCTCAGGGGTGAAGGGCGGGGCGGTGAACATATCGGTTCAGCGAAGCCGCGATACTTGCACGCCAAGGCCGCGGAAGCAGGATCTGGGGTGGAGCGCCTGAAAAAGCGGCAGTCGGCCGACACTTGCGCAGGGACAATAGTTAACGCTTGAGTTGAGGGCCGATCGCAAATATGAATCAGGGGCAAGTAGACATGATGGGGAGAATTGACAGTGAAAAAGATTTATGAAGCGCCGGCGCTGCGTGCACATGGCAAGGTGGAATCGGTGACGAAGTTCTATTGGAGCTGGACGAAAATTGCTCCGTGGTGTGACCCGAGCTACTCGTAAGTCCTTGGCAAGTCGGCCATGAGCCGACTGCCTGCGCCATAGAGGGAGCCCGGTCAAGTCCGGGCTTTCTTGCGTTCGCGGATTCGCGGGAGTGCGCAGTTACGCGTTCCGGAGCAGTTCCCTGACTGACTGGAATGCTAGCGAATTACCTCCGGTCAGAGGCAGATATCATGTCAACCGATACGCTCTATGTGGCGAGCAGTGATGTCGTGGATTGCGACATCGGTGGTGATCGCGCGCTTCTCAACATGCAGGACAACACGTATTTCACGTTGAACGCCACTGCATCCGAGATCTGGATTGCATTGTCGCAGCCGAAATCCATTGGTGATCTGGTCGACTTGATCACCGAGCGTTTCGAGGTCTCCGTCGAGGAGTGCCGTCCGGATGTGGAGCATCTGGTGAGTGAGATGGTTGCCGCAGGCATCGTGGGCAACGCGACGCCGATCGCGAGCTCTTGATGCGCCGATTGCGCTGGGCGGGCATCTATGGCCTCAGTTTCCTGGTCATCGTTCTGGTGCGGCTTGGGCTGTGGATCACGACCTATCAGCGGGTTCGCGCATTCCTGGTACGATCCTGCCCGTCGAGCCCTCAGCCTGAGCGCGAAGTGACCGTTCAGCGTATCGTTCATGCGGTCGAGCGCATGGCCCGCAAGGTGCCGGATGCGAGCTGCCTGACCCAATCGATATCGGCCCAGGCCCTGCTGTCGTGGAAAGGGATTCCGACGACCATTTCCCTGGGGCTGAGGAAGGTTGCCTCCGGCGATAGCCTGGATGCGCATGCCTGGCTGACCTGGAACGGCCATGTGGTTCTTCAGGGTGATGAAGAGGCGCTTGAGGCTTTCAAGAGGATTCTCGACTTGCCCACGCCGGCAAAGTCGTTCGCCGCGTCGTGACCGACTGGAGCGATTGCAAACGAAGTCTGGCGAACCGCGAAACGGCGGAGGCAACGCCCGGGCGCGCATTTCGAGATGTGTGACGATCCTTTCGGATTCGCGCGCGCAGAACAGCCTCGGGGGGCACGATGACCATGCAAGGGCACCATGCCGGTGTGAAGGCGCAATGCTACTACACGGCCTTCGGGTTGACGCTCGCCTCGGATTTCAGGTTCGACGCGCTGGCCGAGATCGCGCCGCCGGCGAACGGCGCCGATCTGAGTGTCCTGCGGAGCCGGGGGATTGTCCGCGCCAGCCATGCCGGGGATCCTTTCTTCGAGATCTCGCCCGACCGGCAATACCTGCACTGGCGGACGGTCGGTGCGTTCCTGATCCGGGATCCGGCGACCGTTCTGGTGGACCCGCATGAAGGGGTCTCGGATCACCTGGTCTCCCAGGCGTTTCTGGGTCTCGTGTTCTCGCTGGTGCTGGAACGTCACGGCATCTTGAGCCTTCACGCGGGCGCCGTGGAGGTCGGCGGGAAGGCGCTGGTCTTTCTGGGCGACAAGGGGGCCGGCAAGTCCACCACGACCGGTGCGCTCGTGGCGCGGGGCCACGCTCTCGTGACAGACGATCTCGTTGCGGTGGCGGGCGCCGCCGAGGCCGACGCGCCGCCGCTCGTCCAGCCGGGATTCCCCAGCATGAAGCTCTGGCCGGATTCCATCGCCGCGCTGGGACTGCCCGATCAGGACGACGACCGGCTGGTGCATCCGACGATATCCAAGCGGCAGAAGCGCATGGCGACGTCCATGGCGCAGGTTCCGGTGCCGCTTGGAGCGCTGTTCCAGCTGCGTCGCACGCGCGAGGCCGCGGCGCCGGTGGCGCGGCGTCTTGCGCCGCACATTGCCCTGCAGGCCGTACTGCGTTTCACCTTCATGGCGCGTTATGGCGAGACTCGGCTCGGGCCCAGCCATCTGGCCCTGCACATGCGGCGCTGCGGCGGGATCGTCGCGCGGGTTCCCGTCTACGATCTGGAGATTCCCGAGGATATGTCGCGCCTGCCCGAACTGGCGCAGGTCGTGGAGAATGCCATCGACCGCAACCGATAGGCGCCGGCAGCATTCGGCATCAACGCGGCTTGTACCGGGCGCCGCTGCCTATTTTCCGGTTCTTGCAAGCACTGCGCCGAAGGTGCCGAGAATCACCCGAAGATCCGTTCCGAGCGACATGCTGTTGATATAGGCGACATCCAGTTTGACCCGCTCGCGGTAGGTGATGTCATTGCGCCCCGAGATCTGCCACAACCCGGTCACTCCGGGCCGCACCGAGAAATAGGGGACGCGATGCGGCCCGTACTTGCGCACTTCGGTGCGAACGATGGGGCGCGGGCCGACCAGGCTCATGTCGCCCTTCAGCACATTCCAGAGTTGAGGCAGCTCGTCGAGGCTGGACCTGCGAAGAAACCGGCCGAACCGGGTGACCCGTGGGTCGTTGGCAAGTTTATGGTCGCGCTTCCATTCTGCGGCAGCGGCGGGATTCCGGGCGAGGTGCGCACGGAGGCGGCTGTCGGCATCCGGTACCATGGTCCGGATCTTCCAGCACCGAAAAGCCTTTCCGTTCCGGCCGATACGCGGATGCCCGAAAAGCACCGGTCCGCGATCCCCCGAAAGGCGCATGACGGCAGCGGCGAACGCAACGACCAATAGAGCCACCGGAATGGCGGGGCCCACAAGCACGATATCCACGATGCGCTTGCCGCCCTGGCGATACTTGTCACTGGAGTGGAAGTATTTCTTCTGACGTGCATCAAAAGTCTCGACGGAGGCGGCACTCGCCCCGTCAAACGCGGACATCCGTTTCACTGTACTTATTCCCCACCAATATTCTGTAATACCGCCACACGAATTACAAGCGCAAATGCCCCACGGGTTTCCCCAAAGGCTAAACAATAACAAAAGCGGTGTATCACACCCTAAAGATTTCCCTCATATCTCTGGTAACATCTAGCCTTTAGGTTGAGAAGCCGAAAATCGTGAAACGATCTTTGCTCCCCGACGTCGGCATCAAGATGCCCAAATTTCATGCCGCGCAGAGCGGGCCGCCCACTTCGGTTGCCATCTGACAATCTCGCGGCTGCGGTTGCCTCGGATGCCGCGATTCCGGTGCCTCAACCTGCATTGCGCGATGTGCCAAGTTGCTGGATTCGCTCGCAGATCGCCTGCCCCATCCGTCGGGTCCCGGGAATCCCGATCATGGCGCCAATTCAGCGTGCGGCGAGGTTGCATGAATGCGCCAGCATGGCCGCGCGTCTGCGCGGAAATGTGCTTCGGGATTGGCAAGAAGACGCCGCACAACAGGGCGGTTGCGTGTGCCGGAGGCCGGTCGAGAACACCCGCGAAGACGGGAATCATGGGCGATGCGCCGGTGACGGGAATTCTGCCCGCGAGATTGTCGATTGACCCGGCACCGGGCCGGACCGCCAGGCGAGATTCGGGTGGATTGGAACTCTCCGATGACGGGACGGGCCGCGGCGCATTGGGGGATGGCGCTTGTCAGCGAAGTAGGTGGAAGAGTTCCGCCGATCCGGACGGCGGCCGCCCTTGGCATTTCCGTCGTGGAAGTCATAAGGGGGAGGGGAGCCTATCAACCTAGAGTAGTGTTCGGGTGTCCTGCGCGACAGAAATTACTGGTGCATTCGGGGCGTGGGCGCTGTAACCTTCGCTGGCATCCAATGTTCGTTAGGCAGGAGTTTTGGGGCAGTAAGAGTTATGGAGGTTGCATGCAGCCGATTCTGCCAAAAGTGACAGTTGTTATTCCGCTATATAATGCTGAGGATTATATTGAACGCACGATATTGAGTGCCGCGAATCAGACCTATGCGAATCTGCAGATTCTTGTGATCAACGACGGCTCTACGGACAGGAGCCGCGAAATCGTCGAGGCGCTCTGCCAAGAGATTCCCAATCTGACGATAAGATCCGTTGCCAACGGCGGGGTTGCCCGCGCGCGCAATCTCGGCACCGAACTGGCCGACGACGGCTATGTGGCCTATCTGGACGCCGATGATCTGTGGCATCCGACCAAGATCGAACGGCAGGTCGCGGCGCTGTCCCGGCATGACGGGGATCCGTCCTGGGTGGCCTGCTATGCCGGATTCCGGAAGATCTGGATCGACGACACGCCGATCAAGGACGGCATCATGCCTGGGACGTCGGGCGATTTCTTTGCCGAGCATCTTCTTGTCAACCATGTTGGGAACGGCAGCAGCCTCATGGTGCGGCGGAGCGTGGCGCTGGAAGTGGGCGGCTTCGATCCGACTTTCGCCGAGCGTCGCATCGGCGGCTGCGAGGATCGGGACATGCAGCTGAAGATCCTGCAGAAATACAAGGTCGAATGCGTGCCGGAGTATCTCGTCGGCTACCGCATCCATCGGCAGGGCATGTCGTCAAACACGGCGGCCATGGCGCTCGGTCAGATTGCGGTCATCGAGTCGTTCCTGTCTGATCCCAGGGTAGACCGTTCCCTGCGCCGCGAGGCGTTGAGCGCCGTGCATCGCTCGGCCTTTCTCAAGCTCTGGCTGGCGGGCGAGCGCGGCCGCGCCGTGTATTCCTTTCTGCTGAACGTGAGGCTCGATCCCTTCAAGGGAGCGTTGCGCGGC
This sequence comes from Paracoccaceae bacterium, assembly GCA_003605175.1. Classification (GTDB taxonomy): domain Bacteria; phylum Pseudomonadota; class Alphaproteobacteria; order Rhodobacterales; family Rhodobacteraceae; genus Ovoidimarina. The sequence continues at coordinate 64,202 of QWDA01000005.1, forward strand.
ATGAGGCGGGTATCGTGGCTGGCCCTCGGAAGAATGGTCTATGCCCTCTGGCGCGTTTCGGGATTGCTGGGCGCGGGCGCGGAGAAGCGCAAGTTCATGAATCTCGACCCTTCGCGGAGCCTGGCCATGCAGGCCTTTCGCCCCGACTGGGTGAATGATCTGGCGCCATCGGGCCCGCCGGCGGCGATGCCCTGACTGGCGGTCGATCTCCGGTTCGGGTGCCGGAGCAAGGCGCCGGCGGGCAGCGCCCAGGGCCCTCAGGGCCGTCTACCGGTTCTCATGCGCGCCTGACGAATCAGATCGACCAGGCGGGGAAACACGTAAAGCCAGCGCAATGCCTTGGGCAGCGGATACTTGATGTATTGCTGCACGGTGGGTCGCAGAATATGCGCGGTGTGCTGCCAGCGGGCGCGGCGGATGAGCTCCGGACGGGCCTGCCAGTCAAACATGAACTCGCCGCCGATCAGTTTCATTGCGATGTGTTTCTCAAGTTCCAGCTTGCCCGGCAGGTTGCGCAGGCAGAGATTGAGGAACTGCAGGCCGCGCCGTGTCTCCGGTGTCTCCTCCCAAGAGGCCAGCGGCGACATCAGCCGCTGCATCTCCAGGCTTCCCTCCACGGTGCCGCGCTGACCCAGCCGGTCGGCAAGCGACAATACTTCGGCGCGGTCGAAGCCGGGTGAGGTGACCATCGCGTCCAGATCGCTCAGCCAGTGCAGGTACGACCACGTGTGTCGGGCATGGTGGTGGCATATGTAGTTGAACAGCAGGGGCGTCGGCATGGTCAGGAATGATGTGCCCCCCAGTTTCATCGGCACGGCCTGATCAAAGACATCGACCGCGTTGAAGATGCCGGAAAACTTGTCGAGCCTTTCCTGCAGATCCATGACGACGCCGTCTTCGGAGACAAGGTTGGCGTCATCGCGGTAGTGCAGGGCGGCCTCGAGGTCTTCCTTTTCTTCCAGTGGCTTGGAGTTCTTGCGCGGAATCACCAACCGATAGCCTGCTTCGATGGCCTTCATGGTGACGGCGCGCCGGGTCCCCCTGGGCAGCAATACGTCGATGTCGCGGCAGGGGCGCAGGCCGAAATCTGGGTAGTACTGGCTGGCGATGCTGATGCCCTTGAAGAAGATGCCTTCGACGCCCAGCGGCGCCAGGCAATTCTGCAAGAACATCTTCTGCGCGACGATGAGCCTCATGTTGTTGATCGCCGAGGCATCGGCCGCCAAATTCAACTGGCTGAGCACCTCCTCCGGGACGCAATCCGGCATCTGGCGCAGATGAAGGCGCATGGCCGGCAGGCTGAAATTCCGCTCGGCGGTGTCGAACAGCCCCTGCCAGTCGGTGACCTGCCGGGCGAGTTCTTCGGCGCGCGCCCGTTCCTCCTCGCTGAGGCCGACCTTGGCCAATGTAAGCTGCAGACGTGTATTCGGGCTGGCGAAACGCAGATCGTGCAAGTTGGAAGTATCCCGGTTTTCTGGGCTGTTGCGGACAATGGGGGCAGCGATCTTGAAAATCCCGTTTTACCTTTGGCGACGAATATTGCCCAGATGGCACGTCTCGTCTCGCAACTTCTACTCCTGCAGCCGGGCGTCCGCCAGAATGGAAAGCCCGTCAGCCGCAGACCCAACCGACAACGATCGGATACCAATCCGCCCGGTTCCGCAACGGTCGATCAACGCATTTGCCTGACATTCACCCCGGTCGAAACCTCGAGGCGATCCGAGTTCGAATGAACCGTTGCCTTGAGGCCGTGTGAGCAGTGTGGCTGCCCCTGCAATGGCAGCGAATGCGTGACCGTTACGCGAATGTCACCGCCCAGAATTCCACAGAAACGAGGACCCCTCGATGAGTGAACGCGATATCCACGGCCGGGCCCATGCCCGGACCGAACTGACGGAAAGCGACGTGACCAGCTTGCGAGTCCGGAACCTGAGCGGTTACATCCTGTGCACAAAGCGCGGCACATCCAGCGCGCCGACCACGATGGACGGCAGCATCAGGCTTAGGCCAAATGACATTTTCTTCGAGGAGAACCGTGATCTTCGGCCTGGCGGCTCTGGCGGCCGCGTCCGGGGCAATGGCGCGAACGGCATTCACGCGTCCCTCGGCCATGAATAATCTGCGCCTCGGCCTCGGCATGCCCAAATCTGCCGGCAAGGGCTCTCCCAAATCTCCGGAGAGGTTGGCAGTTGCCGCGTCCTTCGACAGCGATCTGAACCGATTGACGGTTTTCCTGACCGATATCAGCACGAAGGGTCTGCCGGAAAGCCTCGAGGTTTCGGACCTGACGGTCGATGATCAGGACATGCGCGACGTGCTGCTCGGACCCGCGGCAACCAGCCCGGAACTGGCCGCGACGCCAAACCCCGGTCAGGTGTCGGGGTCCGGGGCGGTTGTCTCGGCGCTCACCCAGGCGCCCGAGACAGGCATGCTCTATCTCGTGTCGTATGAGATCCTGAACGCCAGCGCTCTGAACGATGTGTTCTTTTCGCCGGACAGCGGTCCGTTTGCGCCCCAGTCCCTTCCCCGGACCAAGGGCGTGCACAATGTTCTCGTGACCGCCGACCAGGCGGATACGACGTCACTCCTGTGCATCGACGGGGCGACCGGCTTCGGTTTCGTGTCGTGCCGGAAGGCGCAATGGGACATGACCCTTTCGAAAAAGACGGCACGAGAACTTGCCGCCAGTACCGATCCCGGTCGGATCACCGGATCGCCAAGCCCGGTCACGATCCCCACCGAGCCCCTGCTGCCCGGCGCGCAATACGTCCTCCGCTACGAGATCATTGCCGATGGCGGCACCGTCGGATTCTTTCTCAACAACAACGGCCCGTTTGCGTACGCGCAATTGCCTCGCACCATCGGCACGCACGAAGTTGCTCTCACATGTGTCGACGCGGATGTCGGATCCATCTGCAACGTCAACGGCGATCTGACCTTCGGATCGTTCAGCCTGACCTCCGCGTCGGTTCCAGCCGATGAGCAGACCGTGGCCTGGACTGTCGCCGCGGGGAGCCTGACCGACAGCGGTGTCGCGGTGGTGACGGTGGGCGATCCGGAAGAGCCGCAAGGGCTGTTCGTCTCGCCGAACGGCAACGACGCGACCGGCGATGGCTCATTTTCTTCGCCATATCGGTCGCCTGCGGCTGCAATCGCGGCGGCGGGCCCCGGAGACACGATCTACCTGCGTCCCGGCACCTACGACCCGATCATCGTCAACAAATCCGGCCTGCCCGACCTTCCCATCACAATCACCACGCTCCCGGGAGAGGAGCGTCAGGCCATCGTGCAGGGGGACCTGCAACAGCACCAGCAATATGGCGGCCCCGGCGGACCGTCCGCGGGCGGCAACATCGCCTGGCGGTCGGGCGTGCGGATCGCGCAGCAGACGCACATCCACATTCGCAACCTGACCATTCAGGACTGCGCCTACGAGGGAATCTATGTCCTGGGGGGCAATGAAGGCGAGCAATTCGGCCACCACGTTCTGTCGGGCAACCTGACGCGGCGCACCGGTGGCCCCGGCATCATGGTTGCGGGATTTCCACCGTTCCAGGGCCGCCGCGTGAACGAAGCGATCAAGCGCATCAGCGATGTCATCATCGAAGGCAACGATGTGAGCTACACCAACGTTGTCACGGATTACAATTACTGGCTGACCAATGGCGACGACAACGATCCGGGCGGCGTCGACGAATGCATCACGGTCTGCAAGAGCGCCGGTAACATCGTCACCCGGAACAACTACATCCATGACAGCCGCCAATACGGTGTCGACTACAAGGGTGATGTCGTCGGTGGAGCGATCTACGGGAACACGATCGAGCGCATTGCCCGCTATGCCATCTATATCGACAGCGGGCGCAACCAGGTCACGGATGTCGACATCTACGACAATGTCTGCTCGGACTGTAACATCGGCATAACGCTGGCGCGCGAAGCGGCTTCGAGCAGCGGCGCGGATCCGGAGGTTCCCGTCGAGCAGACGCTTCGAAATATCCGGGTCTTCAACAATGTCGTTACCAGAATGAACCGCTCGGGCATCTATTGCGCCGAACACCCTGGCGACGGTCCCTATGGCGAAATCAGCAATATCAGCATTCGGTTCAATACGGTCTACGACTGCGCCCAGGAGACCGGCAATTCGGTGCGATTGGCTGATTGGGCCGGTGCGGCGTATCAGACCGCTGGTATCGTGAACAATTTCGACTTCGTCGGCAACCTGATCTTCAAGAGCACGGGGCCCGCGGGATACCTGAACGAGTTCGTCGGCCAGCCGGGCTTTACGGTCGATGACAACCTCGTGGATACCGACCCGCTGTTCAAGGACGCGGCAGGTCAGGACTTCACCCTGCAGGCAGGCTCGCCCGCAAGGATGGTCGCGGCGGGTTACGCCGGAGCGCCGTTCGACATCGACGCGGCCGGCGTCCCACGGATCAGCCCCGTAGCGGCCGGCGCGTTCGGGACATGATGCGGAGCGCCCCGATCCGTCATTGAAGGCAGGCGCGCGCTCGGGTGAAGGCCCGGGCGCGATCCGCATGCGCGCGCGCGATCTTCTGCTTTCGCGGGGGAGGGGCGGGCGCATCCTGAGCCCCGTTCCCCGAAGTCCCATGGCAAGCCACGGGGCGATGAACGCGGGAGGGGGCGGAATTTTCCTCATCAATCGCGAAGGTCCGCCGGCGCGCATCGCCCGGCGCGGGTCGAACCGGGCCCCTGAACAGGTCGCGAGCAGGTCGCCGATCCGGCCCTGGCGCGACCCTCCGCTTGCTGCATCGCCAGACCGCGGCCTAGACTGAATCTCAATCGAGCCAGACCTCCGTTCCGGATCCTCCGACGACGGAAAGACAGGCGCGAGCCAATTTCGTTGCGAATGAAATGACATTGACTTTCGTTGCGCGCGCAATGATAAACCGACTCGTTGCACCGACAACGAATTCTCCGCGCGGCCGCCCGACCAGCGTGCGAAGCATATGGAAGCCAACAGGATCATGGGAGACATCAGGTGATCATCGGCACCGTCAAGGAAATCAAGAACCACGAATACCGTGTCGGCCTTACGCCCGAGAGCGTGGCCGAGCTCGTTGGCCGTGGCCATACTGTCCTGGTGCAAAGGTCGGCCGGGGCCGGCATCGGGGCGGATGACGAAACCTACGAAGCCGCAGGTGCGGAGTTGCAGGACACCGCGGCGGAGGTTTTCGCCCGCGCCGAGATGATCGTGAAGGTCAAGGAGCCGCAGCCGGTCGAAACGGCCATGCTGCGCGAGGGCCAGGTTCTCTTCACCTATCTGCACCTCGCCCCCGATCCGGAGCAGACCAGGGCGCTCGTCGCCTCCGGGGCCATCTGCATCGCCTATGAGACGGTGACCGCGGCGAACGGCAGCCTGCCGCTCCTGAAGCCCATGAGCCAAGTGGCGGGGCGGATGTCGATCCAGGCGGGTGCAACCGCGCTGGAAAAGGCCCATGGCGGACGCGGCGTTCTGCTGGGCGGCGTGCCCGGTGTTCGCCCGGCGCGGGTGGTCATCGTCGGCGGCGGCGTCGTCGGGTTCAACGCCGCGCAGATGGCCGTGGGCCTCGGCGCGAATGTCACGATCCTGGATCGCAGCGCCGACGTGCTCGAAAGCCATGCCAAACACTTCGAATCCCGCGCGAACACCGCCTATTCGACCCGCACGCGACTTCTGCAGCTGCTGACGACGGCTGATCTCGTCATCGGCGCGGTGCTGATCCCCGGGGCCGCCGCGCCGAAACTCGTGAAGCGCGAAGACCTTTCGATCATGCAGCCCGGCGCGGTGCTCGTCGATGTCGCGATCGACCAGGGCGGCTGTTTCGAAACCTCCCGGCCGACGACCCATGCCGACCCGACCTATGAGGTCGACGGGATCGTGCATTACTGCGTTGCGAACATGCCCGGCGCGGTCGCGCGCACCTCGACCTACGCGCTGAACAACGTGACACTTCCCTTTGCGATGCAGATTGCGGACCGGGGTTGGAGAGGCGCCCTGAAGGCCGACGCCCACCTCGCGCAGGGGCTCAACGTCTGGAACGGCCAGATCACCAACAAGCCGGTCGCGGATGCGCTTGGATACGATTTCACCGCACTCGAGGCGGCGCTGGCTTGAACGAGAAAGGACGGAACATGGCAAAGGCATTCGCATCGCAGGGCGATACCGGGGAAAAGCGGGTTTCCTTCACGGAAATCGGCAAGGGGCTTTATGCCTTCACCGCCGAAGGCGACCCGAACTCGGGCGTGATCATCGGCGACGACAGCGTGATGATCGTCGAGGCGCAGGCGACGCCGCGCCTGGCCAACATGGTGATCGAAAAGGTGCGCGAAGTCACCGACAAGCCGATTACGCATGTCGTGCTGACCCACTACCATGCGGTACGGGTTCTGGGCGCATCGGCCTTCGGCGCCGATCAGGTCATCATGTCCGACAAGGCCCGTTCAATGGTGGTCGAGCGCGGGCAGGAGGACTGGGACAGCGAGTTCCAGCGTTTCCCGCGTCTGTTCGAAGGCCATGAAAGCATTCCGGGGCTGACCTGGCCGACGACGACCTTCAGCGATGCGATGACCGTCTATCTCGGCAAGCGGAAGGTCGAGATCAAGCAGATCGGGCGGGCGCATACCGCCGGCGACAGCGTCATCTGGGTGCCGGACTCGCAGACGATGTTTACCGGCGATATCGTCGAATACCACTCGGCCTGCTATTGCGGTGATGGTCATTTCGAGGATTGGGGCGGTACGCTCGACGCCGTGAAATCCTACGACCCGCAAAGCATCGCGCCGGGGCGCGGTGACGCGCTGGTGGGGCGCGACAGGGTGGATGCGGCGCTTGCCGCGACCCGCGATTTCGTCGACTCGACCTATCGTCCGGTCAAGCAGGTCGCGGCAAGGGGCGGCAGCCTCAAGGATGCCTGGGACGCGGTGCGCGACGCATGCGATCCGAAGTTCAAGGATTATGCGATCTACGAACACTGTCTGCCGTTCAACGTGGCCCGCGCCTATGACGAGGCCCGCGGCATCGACACGCCGCGGATCTGGACCGCGCAACGCGATCTGGAGATGTGGGAAGCCCTTCAGGGCTGAAGGGGGCTCTCATGAGGAGGTGAGAGAGATGTTCGCCGACAGATACGCATTGGCCCACAAGGTCTACCCCTACGAGAAGTCGCCCGACCAGGACAGGGCGGAGGCGGTGCGCCACCCGGTGGTCATCGTCGGAGGCGGCCCGATCGGTGTCGCCACGGCGCTGGATCTCGGGCAGCAGGGCATTCCGGTTCTCGTTCTCGACGACCATGAGGGGATCGGCACGGGCAGTCGGGCGATCTGTTTCGCCAAGCGCTGTCTCGAGATCGCCGACCGCTACGGATGCGGCGAGCGGATGCTGGAAAAGGGTGTGGTCTGGAACCTCGGCAAGGTCTTTCACCGCGACGACAAGATCTTCGAGTTCAACCTTCTTCCCGAGGAGGGCCACAAGTATCCGGCCTTCATCAACCTGCAGCAGCCATATGTCGAGCAGTACCTGATCGAGCGGCTTCGGACCCTTCAGGCCGAGGGCGCGCCGATCCAGTTGCGCGGCAAGAACCGGGTGGATGCCGTCGAGGACAAGGGCGACCATGTCGTGCTCGACGTGATGACGCCGGACGGCCCCTACAAGGTCGAGGCCGATTGGCTCGTCGCCTGCGACGGCGCCAGCTCGCCGCTGCGCGGGATGCTGGGCGAGGAATTCACCGGCAAGGTGTTCCAGGACAGCTTCCTGATCGCCGATATCCGGATGAAGGGAGACCTTCAGTTCCCGACCGAGCGCTGGTTCTGGTTCGAACCCAGCCACGGGGAAGGGGCGTCGACGCTGCTGCACAAGCAGCCCGACGATACCTGGCGCGTCGATTTCCAGATCGGCTGGGATGTGGACCGCAAGGAGGAACTGAAGGAAGAGAATGTCCGCCGCCGCCTCGACGCCTTTCTCGGGCCGGAGGTGGAGTACGACATGGTGTGGACCTCGATCTACACGTTCCAGTGCAAGCGGATGGAAAGCTTCCGCCGTGGCCATATCTTCTTTGCGGGGGACGCGGCGCATCAGGTTTCGCCCTTTGGCGCGCGCGGGGCGAACTCGGGCATGCAGGACGCCGACAATCTCGGCTGGAAGCTGGGCCTCGTGATCCGTGGGAAGGCTCCCGAAACCCTGCTGGACACCTACTCCGAAGAGCGGATTTACGGCGCCGACGAGAACATCCTGAACTCCACCCGGTCGACCGATTTCATCACCCCGAAATCCGAGATCAGCAAGATATTCCGCAACGCGGTGCTTCACCTGGCCGGCAGGGCGGAATTCGCCCGTCCGCTGGTAAATTCCGGCCGGCTGTCGGTGCCCTGCGTCTATGACGGGCTGTCGCTGAACGGGCCGGATGGATTGCCCGGCGGACCCGAGCGCACCCGCGTGGGGGCACCCATGGTCGATGCCCCGGTCGGCGGGAAATGGCTGCTCGAGATGCTCGGCGGGTCGTTCCAGCTTCTGACCATCGACGCGGAGGCCCCCGAAACCCTCGATGTCGACGGGATCGGCGTCACCCGTGTCGCGGTTTCGGCGGCGGGCAACCCGGAACTGGCGCAGCGCTATCTCGGCGATGCCAGGTCCGCCGTCTACCTGATGCGCCCCGACCAGCACGTCGCCGCGCGCTGGGAGAGCTACGACGAAGCCGCCCTGCGCAGCGCCGTCAACATCGCAACCGGACGCGCCTGAGGAGGACCCGGCAATGTCCAAGCTGAACGTCGCACCGAACATCGCCAAGCCGGACGATTTCTACGCGAGGCTGCTGGCCGTCCACGAAGGCCGGTCCAAGGAGGAAAGCGACGCGATCAACGCCCGGCTCGTGCTGATCCTCAGCAACCATATCGGCGATGCCGCGGTGCTGGACGAGGCTCTGGCCCTCGCCGCCGACGGGTGACCCACGCAAGGAGGAGGTGGATGAATGTCGGCAAGATTCACCCTGTCGCCGATCGCCGCATGGCCGCCGGGAAAGCGAACAGGGCCTGACGAAACCTGCCGGTGCGGGGTGGGAAACAAACCCCCGCGCGCGGCCCCGCTGCAGAAGGACACTGTGTCATGAACGATATGGAACCCAAGGGCCTGACCCAGGCCGACGGCGGCACGACGGCGCCCGGCTACATGCCAGGCTTCGGCAATGACTACGAGACCGAGGCGCTGCCGGGCGCCTTGCCGCAAGGCATGAACAGCCCGCAGAAATGCAATTACGGCCTCTATGGCGAGCAGCTTTCCGGCACCGCCTTTACCGCGCCGAGCCACCAGAACGAACGCACCTGGTGCTACCGCATCCGGCCTTCGGTCAAGCATTCCAGCCGCTACGAGCGCATTGATGTGCCCTACTGGAAATCCGCGCCGAACGTGGTCGACGGAGTGACTTCGCTCGGCCAGTATCGCTGGGATCCGGTGCCCCATGGCAAGGAGGCGCTGACCTGGATCACCGGCATGCGCACCATGACCACGGCGGGCGACGTGAACACGCAGGTCGGCATGGCAAGCCATATCTACCTGGTCACAGAGAGCATGAAGGACGACTACTTCTTCTCGGCCGACAGCGAATTGCTGGTCGTGCCGCAGGAAGGGCGCCTGCGCTTTGCCACGGAGCTGGGCATCATCGACCTGGAGCCGAAGGAGATCGCGGTCATCCCGCGCGGCCTCGTCTACCGGGTCGAGGTTCTGGAGGGCCCCGCGCGCGGCTTCGTCTGCGAGAATTACGGCCAGAAGTTCGAGTTGCCGGGCCGAGGGCCGATCGGTGCCAACTGCATGGCCAACCCGCGCGACTTCAAGGCGCCCGTGGCGGCCTTCGAGGACCGTGAGGCAGCGTCCACCGTCACCATCAAGTGGTGCGGGCAGTTCCACCGCTGCGAGATCGGGCATTCGCCGCTGGATGTTGTGGCCTGGCACGGCAACTACGCGCCGGTGAAATACGACCTGCGCAACTACTGCCCGGTGGGTGCGATCCTGTTCGATCACCCGGACCCGTCGATCTTCACCGTGCTGACCGCGCCCTCCGGCGTGCCTGGCACCGCCAATATCGACTTCGTGCTGTTCCGTGAGCGGTGGATGGTGATGGAGGATACGTTCCGGCCGCCCTGGTACCACAAGAACATCATGTCGGAACTCATGGGCAACATCTATGGCCAGTACGACGCCAAGCCGCAGGGCTTCGTCCCGGGCGGCATGAGCCTGCACAACATGATGCTGCCGCACGGGCCGGACAAGAACGCCTTCGAGGGCGCGTCGAATGCCGACCTCAAGCCCGAGAAGCTGGACAACACCATGTCGTTCATGTTCGAGACCCGCTTTCCGCAGCACCTGACCGAGTTCGCGGGCAGGGAAGCGCCGCTGCAGGACGACTACATCGATTGCTGGGACAGTCTTGAGAAGAAATTCGACGGTACGCCGGGCAGGAAATGAGGCTCTATTCCTATTGGCGTTCCACGGCATCCTACAGGGTGCGGATCGCATTGAACCTCAAGGGGGTCGTCTTTCAGACGGTCCCCGTGGACCTCGTCGGGGGTGACCAGAACGCGCCGGGCTATGTCGCGCTGAACCCCGGCCGGGCGGTGCCGACGCTGGTGCCCGACGACGGAGCGGTGCTGACGCAATCGTTGGCGATCCTCGAGTGGCTGGACGAGACCCATCCCGCCCCCGCACTGCTGCCCGGCGATCCGGTGTTACGGGCCCGCGTCCGCGCCGCGGCCCTGACGATCGCCTGCGACATTCACCCGGTGAACAACCTGCGCGTCGTCGGGAAGCTGAAAGCCATGGGCCACAGCCAGGACGAGGCGGTGGCCTGGATGAACGACTGGATGATGCGGGGCTTTGCCGCGTTCGAGGCGCTGATCGCGCCCGCAACTCCCTTCTGCTTTGGCGACCGGCCCGGGCTGGCCGATCTCTGCCTCGTGCCGCAGCTTTACAACGCCCATCGCTGGGGCTGCGACCTGGCCCCGTTCGCGCGCCTGACCGGGATCGAGGCGCGCTGCCTGTCCTTGCCCGCCTTCGATGCGTCGCGCCCCGAGAACCAACCCGACGCGACATGACCCGAGGAGACCCCAATTGACCAAGCTCATCCGTTCCTGGGTCGAGAGCGCCAATGCGCCCGACACCGACTTTCCGCTGAACAACCTGCCCTACGGCGTCTTTTCCGCCGGCGGCAGCGATCCGCGTTGCGGCGTGGCCATTGGCGATCGGATACTCGATGCCGCACGCATGGAGGCCGACGGGCTCCTTGAGTGCGGCGGCGCGCTGCAAACCGGCGGCTGGAATGCCTTCATGGCGCGGGGGAAACCGGCATGGGCCAAGCTGCGCGACGCGCTGACCAAGATGCTGACAGAGGGGAGCGACCGGCAGGACGCCTTGCGGGGCTACCTTGTCTATCAGGCGGAGGCGACGCTGCACATGCCGTTCAGCGTCACCGAATACACCGATTTCTACGCCGGTCGCCACCATGCCTTCAATGTCGGCACCATGTTCCGCGGGCCGGATAATGCGCTGCCGCCGAACTGGCTGCACATCCCGATCGGCTATAACGGGCGGGCCTCGTCTGTCGTCGTTTCGGGCACACCCGTCATTCGCCCCAACGGGCAGCTCAAGGGGCCGGATGATGCGATGCCGCGCTTCGGCCCGTCACAGCGGTTCGATATCGAACTGGAGATCGGCGCGATCGTCGGACAGCCCTCGGATGGCCCGATCGCGGTGGCCGAGGCCTTCGACAACATCTTCGGCTACGTGCTTCTGAACGACTGGTCCGCGCGGGATATCCAGGCCTGGGAATACCAGCCGCTGGGGCCGTTCCAGTCCAAGGCCACCGCCACGACGATCAGCCCGTGGATCGTCACCGCCGCCGCGCTGGAGCCGTTCCGCACCTCCACGCCCGAGCGCGAGAAACCGCTTCTGCCCTATCTCGCCGAACCGGGGCCGATGCTCTACGACATCGCGCTGGAGGTCGGGCTGACGCCGGAGGGCGGCGTCGAGACGGTCGTTTCCCGGACCAACTACCGCGAGATGTACTATTCCGCCGCCCAGCAGCTTGCCCACCACAGCTCGTCCGGCTGCCCGATGCGCGTCGGCGACTTGCTGGGCTCCGGCACGATCTCGGGCCCGACGAAGGACAGCCGGGGGTCGCTGCTTGAACTCAGCTGGGGCGGGAAGGAACCGTTGACGCTGGAAGGCGGAGAGATCCGCGGCTTTGTCGAGGATCACGACATGCTCGCCCTGCGCGGCGCGGCGATGGGCGACGGGTACCGGGTCGGGTTCGGTTCCTGCACCGGCGAGGTCCTGCCCGCCCGAGCCGTGAAGGGCTGACGCCAGGGCGTCCCGGGCGTGCCTGCGTTCATTCGCATCCACGCGATCCGCTTGCCTGTTGATCGGCACGGCTCCTGCGGGAGAATTGAACGGCGCGCGTCGGGCTTGTTTCAGCGAATGCCCGCCACCGCCCCGCCCGAGAATGAGCCAGACGGTTCCTATGCCAACTTGCCTCTTTTCTGATCAGAGCGTGGTCTCTATAAGCGCGCTGGGGTGAAAGTACCAATTTTCGGCGATATTTCAGCAAGCAGGATGTTCTCTTGGCCGTCCTTCCACACAGATTGCCGTGGCAGGGCCGACCTTTCCGACTTGGCATTTCAGGCGACAGCATCAAGGATGCGGCGGGCGTATGAACGAATTGAGCGACATGAACGAGTACAAGCCGCGGGACGCGCAGATGACTCTTCGGACGGATGCCGATGACGACGCGATCGGGTTCGTAAAGCTGTGGCGCCTGCTGTGGCGCAACAAGCGGCAGATTCTGGTGCCCGCATTCGTCCTGTCGGTCGTCGCCATGATCGTGGTCGTTCGGAACAGCGATACCTACACGGCCGAAACCCAGGTCATCCTGACGCGCGGCAATCTCGACATCATCGAATTCGACGGGGGCGGGCGCACCGAGCTGACCTCCGGTGCGATCGCCAACGCGATGACCATCTTGAACTCGCGCGCCATTGCGCTGGAGGTGATCGAGCGGCTCGATCTCGTCAGCGACCCGGAGGTAAACCCGCTTCTGGCCGAGTCCTTCGAGGAGCAAGCCAGCCTGCGAGAAAGAGTGCCGGCCTGGCTGGGGCTTGCGGGGGAAGAGCCAGGTGCCGAGGTGATCGCCGAAACCGAGATACTGGCGCGCGAATACGCCCTCGAGTGGCTGAGCGAGGCGATTTCGTTCGTTCAGGAGCCCGGCACAAACATAATCATCATCCGTGCGACCACCACCGATCCCCTTCGGTCAGCCGAGGTCGCGAACGCCTTTGCCGAAAGTTATCTGGATTACAAACTGAGTTTCAGCCAGCGGGAAGTCGAGAGAGCGACCAACGCTCTGGCCGAGCAGATCGGCAAATTGCGGCTGGAGCTGAAGGAGGACCAGGAGGCCCTGCGGGACTACGGTGCCGATGCGCAAAGCGTGTCCGACGCCACAGTGCAGGCGCTCTCGTCCGAGGCCAGCAACGTGCGCTCCCGTCTGGAGGACATCCGGGACAACGGGTCGGCGCTCGACGCCGCATTGGTGCAGCTCGATGAGCTGAGCGGCGATCCGGATGCGGACGCGCGGGCCGTCTTCGACGCCAGCCCGGAACTGTTGCGGTTGGAGGCTGCGGCGCTCGGCGGCCGCGGCGTCGCCGAGGATCTGCGCGCCCGCCTGCCGGACATAAGGGCTGCAGCGGTGACCGAGCGCAAGCGCCTCCGGCAACTCGAAACCGCGCTGAACGACGGCCTGCGGCGCCTCGACGAACGGATTCTCGAGAACAGCAACTTCGCATCCGGATATCGCCAGTTGCAAGTCGAGCTCGAGACCACGTCCCAGGTCTACGAGTCGTCGCTGGCGCGTCTCAAGGAGCTGATCGTTCAGGGCGACGTGAGGGATGCCGGCGCGCAGATCCTGGCCCGCGCCGAGGTGCCGCTGCGCTACGATTCACAGGGGCGTCGCCGCCTGGTCGTCGTGGCCTTCATTCTCGGTTTGCTGCTGGGGGCGGCGTATGTGCTGATCCGGGAGACCAGCAACGACCGGGTCCGGAGCTTGTCGGAACTGGCTGACGCCACCGGCGCAAAGGTCACGGTCCAGGTGCCGAGACTGAAGAATGGCGCGCTGAACTTGCAAGGCATGTCCGGCATCCCGCCTGACCAATCGGAATTCTACGAAGCCGTGCGCACAATCCGGCAATCGCTGATCAACAGCGCCGTGCCCGGACGGGAGGGGCGCGTGGTCGGAATCTTTTCGGGCCTGCCCGGCGAAGGCAAGACGACGCTGGCGATCGCGCTCGCCCGCTCCTTTGCCATGGTCGAGCAATCCGTGTTGCTGATCGACGCCGATCTGCGCAATAGCGCGATGCGCAGCCTTCTCGAGACAGAGCAGAAGGTTCCCGACCTTGGGAAGGGCCTCGAGGCGCCCGCCGCCAAGCTTCCCGATCTGGTCGTGCGGCAGGTCGCCCCGCAGTTCGACCTGATCATCGGCGGGCAGAGCTCCATCAGCCCCGCCGACCTCCTGGCGTCGGCAAGGTTCTCGGAACTGATCGCAACGGCGCGTTCGAACTATGACGTCGTCATTCTGGATACGCCGCCCCTTCTGATGGTGTCCGATGGTGGCGAGGTGGCGCGGTTGGCCGATCAGCACGTGCTTGTGGCCGAATATGACCGCAGTCCGCAGGTGTCGGTCCGGGATGCGACGACCGCGTTGCACAATTTCGGTGCGAAGCGTCTTATCACGGCGCTTCTCAACACGCCCGGGGCCCAGGGTCAGCAATACGGTGTCGGCCGGCGAAACGCCATGCGCTACCGGTTCGGTTGACGCCGGCGTTCCGGGGCCCCGGGCGGGATGGCGCGGCGCAGGGCCGAGCCAGGCGCCGGGCTTGAACGGGACGGCTGAACAATGGGTTCGGAGAAGAAAGACGGAGAAATGACGAACAAGCTTTCGACCTCCAGGGGCCGTTCCGGTCTGTTGGCCCTGCTGCTGCTGCTGGCCGGAATCGTCCCCGCGCTGGCAGACGCCTACCGGCTCGCCCCGGGAGATGTGATCCGCGCGCAGATCGTCGGGGTGAAGGAAAGCGCGCACAGCGCTCAGGTCGATATGGCCGGCAAAATACGCCTGCCCTTTCTTGGCACCTACCGAGCCGCCGGCAAGACGCTTGACGAGCTGATCGACGACATCTCGATCGATACCGTGGGCCGCCAGATCGGGCTCGGCGACTCGGGAGTCGGCCGTGTCGTCGTTCTGGACAAGAGCGATATCTTCATGGACATCGAACGCTACCGCCCGGTGACGGTGACCGGCGCGGTTGCCTCCTCGGGACATGTGGAATTCGAGCCCGGCCTGACGGTCCGGGCCGCCATCGGTATCGCGGGCGGGTTCGCGCTTCCCGGTCTGACCCGGAATGGCCCGCAATTGTCCAATCTGCGCATCCGCAACGATGAACTGCGCAAGACTGAAGCCTGGTTGGCTGCCGATCTTTGGCGGATCGACGCACTGCTGTCGGGAACCGACGGCGAGGGACCGCCGTCCGGCGACGCCGCCCTGCTCGAGGCCGAACTGACCGAAGGCGATCTCGACATGATGCGCCAGCGGATTGCCGGAGAGTTGGGCGAGCAGCGCCGTGAGCACGAGGATCTCCAGGCCCGGATCGACCTGGCCGAGTCGCAGATCGAGTTCCTGAAGATCGCCGTCGCGCAGTACGAGACGGCATCGAGCAACGAAGAGGCGCGGCTGCTGGATGTCCAATCCCTTTCGGAACGCGGGCTCTCGACGGCAAACGCGCTCGACAATGCGCGCTCGGACGCCCTGAACGTGTCGGCCCGCCTGTTGACGACGCAGGCCGATCTCGCCGAGGCCGAGCGGCAGCTTCAGACGCTGCGCCGCGAGAAGCTCGAGATCGACGACAAGTTCCGGCAGGCGCGACTGGATGAAAAGGCGCGTATCGAGAAATCGCTGGCGGAGATCCGGGCCCAGGCTCGCGCGGTTCGCGGCGAGATCGTATTCGGCGCCGCGACCGAAACGGCGGATGAGGACGTTCCGGGCCATGCCGTCGTTCTCTATCGCGGCCAGGAAGACGGCGAGGAAGTGTCCATGGGCGCCCTCGTGCAGCCTGGAGATGTGATCGAAGTCCTGCTGGATGACGACTGACGGTGGCTGGGCGGAAATGCCATTGATTGAGCTGCGCTTTTAGGGCCCGGACGGCGTATTTCGGAGCTTGGAGGACCAATGATGTTGCCGAACTACATCTATGGGGGGCCGCCAAAGGCTGGGTCGTCCTGGATCTACGATCTGCTCGACGAGCATCCGGACGTTTTCGTGCCGGAGGGCAAGTACGTCCAGTTCTTCACCGACTACTACGACCGCGGCATCGACTGGTACCGGCAGGTCTATGCGAAGGCCGGGGCCCGGCATGTCGCGCGCGTCGATCTGACGACGGATTACCTGTTCCTGCCCGAGGCCGCCGAGCGGCTGGCGCGGCACATTCCCGACGCCCGGATCTTCTTTTCGTTGCGCAACCCGGTGGAGCGCGACTGGTCCGCCTACCAGCACCTGCTGCGGACCGGCCAGGCGCGCGGCAAGCTGAGCGACGAGATCGACAGCGCCCATCACCTGCTGACCAGGTGCAGCGCCTATTCCGACGCGATCGAACGGTCGTGGCGGCTGTTTGGGCGGGAGAACACGCTGATCCTCTTGTTCGATGGTATCCGATCGGACCCACAGGGCGCCGCGGACACCCTGCACGATTTCCTCGGCGTTGCGCGCCGCGAGGTCTCGCCGGAGAGCAGCGGTGCCAGGAACGTGGCACGGGCGGCCCGGAATCCAAGGCTCAACGGCGCACTGAAGAAAGGTGCGATCGCACTGCGCGCGGCGGGAATGAGCCGTGCGCTGGGCAAGCTCAAGAGCAGCCGGGTGGTGGACAGGATATTGTTCAGCGCCGGCCGCGTGCCGAAGCTGCGCGAGGCGCCCGAGGAGTGGAAGTTCCTGTCCGACCGGCATGCCGGTGAAATCGCGCGCCTCGAGGACATGCTCTCGCGGGATCTTTCGGCATGGCGCAAGGCTCCGTGAGCGACCTTTCCCTCCTCAGCCGCAGGCGCGCCCGGTCGGAAGCCCTGGGCGAACTGGCCTGGCGGATATACCTGTTCTCGATGGCCATGAGTTTCTTCGTGGTGATCGAACCGGCCCTGTGCGACCTTATCTTCTTCGTCAGCCTGATCGTGCTGGGTTTCTCGCGTCCGGTACCGGTGCGGTTTCTGAGCGGCACCGCGATCACCGGCGTGCTGCTCTATCTGATCTTTTCCGTGGTGAGCCTTTTTTTCGTTCAGTACGACGCCATGGGCGCCTTTCGCGCGGTGCTGATCGAGTTCTATATGGTCGGTCTCTTTGTCATGACCGCCTATTATGCCAGGACACGCGGAGACGAGGCGTTTCGCGCGATCTTGCTGGCATTCGTGATCGGAGGTGCGATGGCAAGTGTCGTGACCATCGTCGCCCTGCTCGATCTTGTTCCCCACAGCGACATCTTCTACCGCGGAGAGGGTGTGCGCTATCGGGTGAAGTCCACCTTCAAGGATCCAAACGTCTTCGGGCCGTATCTGGTGCCCAGCATCCTCTTCATGAGTTGGGTCGCCGTCGAATCGCGCCGATTCCGGCTCTTGGCCCTGGGAGCCCTCGGATTGCTGTTCGTGTCGCTGGTCTCGACCTTCTCTCGCGGCGCCTGGATCCACACGTTGATTTCGCTGATGATCATGGGCGGCGCCCTGCTTGCGCTCCGCGCCACCTCGCGCATGGTGTTCTCGGTCATCCTTTGGCTGATGATCCTCGCATCCCTGATCGTGCTGCTGTTTCTCGATCAGATCGTCGCGCAGCTTTCGCAAACGTTCTTTGCCGAACGACTATCGCTGCAAAGCTACGATACAAGCCGGTTCGACTACGTTCTCGATGCGACCACGCGCATTCTGGAGCACCCGCTCGGGGTCGGGCCGATCCAGGCGCGGTATCTCTATGGCTACCTGCCGCATAACACCTTCGTGGTCTTCGCGATGCATAACGGCATTCTGGCCTGCGTGGGGCTGATCCTGATCTACGGGTCGGCCTTTTCCCGCTGTGTCGGAAAGGTCCTGAACCAGAGGCCGGGATGGACCAAATACGCATTGCTTATGGCCGTGTTGGCCGGGCTGCTTGTTCTGATGATGGTGGTCGGCGCCATCCACTGGCGCCACCTTTATGTCGTTTGCGGTTTGGCATATGGAGCATATGTGAGCGACAAGGCACTCCCGGACGGGCATCTGTGGCCGCCCCGCCGGCGCACAGGCGCTTCGCGTCGCAGGGGCAGATGGCGGAGTTCCTTCCCATGAGAGGATTGCTGCTGGACAGCGTTCACTCGGCCGTCATCAAGGTGGTCAGCGCCGGATTGACGTTCCTGATGTTCGTATACCTGGCGCGCGCGCTCGGACCCGAGGAGTACGGGGTGTTCGGCACGATGTTCTCGCTCGGGACGCTCGGAGCGATGGCGGCGCTCTGTGGCCAGCACACCTTGAGCCTGAAGGTCCTGTCATCGATGGAGGGGGAGCCCGACCGCGAGGCCACGCGCCGGCGCTTCATCATCCGCTCCTATGCGATCATCGCCATTGCAACGGTTGCCTGCATCGCCGGGCTCCTGCTCGCGCGGAAGGTCGCGGAATGGGCCGGGATCGAGCTCCGGTTGAGCGTGCTGATGGGGGCCGCGGTGTTCATCCTGCCCTTTGCATTGAGCGATCTCGTGGCGGCGCATATGCGCGCTTTCGGCATGCTGTCCCCGGCGCTGTTGCCGCGGGACATCCTCTGGCGCGGCGGCGTCACCCTGCTGTGCCTCGCCGCGCTCGTGTATCCCTGGCTGATGCCGAGCGCGCTGACCGCGATGGTGGTCATCTCGGGTCTGCTGCTCGTGATCATCGGTGTGCAGGCGGGATATTTCGTTCGCGCGAACCTGCCCCTGCTTTCGGGGCAGGGCACCGAGCGGGCCGAGACTCCCCGGCAATTGTCGGTATGGATGTGGATCGCCTCGATGGCCATGATGGGGGCCAACCTCAACATTGTCGTCGCCTCGCCCTTTCTCAGCAACGACCAGATCGGCGCATATTTCGCGGCGCACAAGATCTCGCAGCTGTTGCTGCTGCCGGTCATGGCGATCAATGTCGTAGCGGCGCCGACCTTCGCGCGGCTCCACAATCAGGGCAAGGCCCCGGAACTGCAGGATGTCGGCCGCAAGCTCGCGCTCATTCTGGCGGTGCCGCTCATTCTTGGGGCGGCCATGGTCCAATCCCTGGCGCCCGAACTGCTCGGCCTGTTCGATTCCGCCTATGCCGTGGCCGCGCCGGCGCTGCTCATCCTGACGATGAGCTTCCTTTTCTTCGGGCTGGGCGGGCCGACGCAGCAGCTCATGCTCATGGCGGGTGGCGAGCGGGACTATGTCCGGCTGACATTCATCTCGGACGGCATCGGCCTGGCGCTGGTTCCGGTGTTGGTTCCGCATTTCGGCATCGTCGGTGCCGCGCTCGGCCTGCTCACGTCGCGGGTCCTCTTCACGATCATGGCCGTGCTCTGGTGCCGTGCCCGCCTTCAGGTCGACACGTCGATCCTGTCGCTGATGCCGAGAAGTGTCATGCGCCGCTAGTGCTTGTCGCGCAAAGGCGGGAACCGGTCTGCGCTCCCCGGACGTGCGAAATCAAATGGTTGGAGCGGCGTCGCGGCTCAGGGCGCAATGCCCGCGCGGAACGGGTCTTCGGGCGGGAACAGGAGCCGGCTTTCCGCCATGACGAAGGCTTGGCCGGTGATCGAGGGGATCACCCCGCCGGTCGGGCCCTTGCGCCAGGAGAGGCGGTAGGTGCTGCCGATCACGCTTTCCTGCAGGATCTCTTCGCCCTCGGCGAGCTTGCCGTCCGATGCGAGGCAGGCGAGCCGGGCCGAGGAGCCGGTGCCGCAGGGCGAGCGGTCATAGGCGTCGTCGGGGCAGAGCACGAAGTTGCGGCTGTGGCCCTCGGGGGTTTCCGGGGGGCCGTAAAAGATCACGTGATCGACCGGGCAGTCGCCGCAGCCGATGCCCTCGGCCGCGAGCGCCGCGCGCACCGCGATGGTGGCGTCGGCGAGGGCGCGGATATTGGCGGCATTGACCGGGATCGGGCTCGGATCGACCAGGAAGAAGCCGTTGCCGCCAAAGGCGATATCGCCGGTGATTGTGCCGAGCCCCGGGACCTCGACCGAAACGCCCGCGCGGAGGCGGCGGCTTTCGACATTGGTCACGGTCACGGTGTTGGCGTCGTGGATGTCGATGCCGACCACGCCCACGGGTGTCTCGATCCGGTGGCGGCCGGGGCCGATGCGGCCCATGTGGACGAGCGTCGCGGCGAGGCCGATGGTGCCATGGCCACACATGCCGAGCACCGCCCCGGCGTCGAAATAGATTACGCCGGTGACGCAGTCCGGATCGACGGGTTCGATCAGCAGCGCGCAGACCATGGCCACCTGCCCGCGCGGTTCGCCAACCACGGCGCGACAGAAGGTGCGGTGGTCGGTTGCCAGCCGTCTGGCGCGTTCGGCGAGCGGCCCGGCGCCGAGATCGGGCCCGCCGTCGAGGATCACGCGGGTGGGTTCGCCGCCGGTATGGCTGTCGATCACATGCATTCGGCGATCACGCCTCCTTGGCGAGACCAGTTGGCGAACCAGGCGTTGAACTGGTGGAACTGGGCGGTGCAGAACCCGGCCTGCGAGGGCGAGAGCGCGTCGGTCTCGTTGATGTTCAGCCGGTATTCCTCCTCGCCCTTCAGCGCCATCATGTGTTTGAAATAAAGCACGAGATCGACGCCCTCGTCGAACTTCGCGATCACCGAGAGCGCGTCGGCAAGCTCGCGGGCACGGAGGTCGGCCTCGGGGTCGCCCTGGGCGGCCCGTTTCGAGAGGGCGACCTGCAGGAGCGCTTCCTTCGGGAAGATGGTGCCGATCCCGGTGATCGCGCCCACCGCGCCGCATTTGGCGAAGCCGTGATAGACCTCGGTATCGACGCCGACCATCAGGATCACCTCGTCGTCCTGCGAGGTGATGTGCTCGGCCGCATAGCTGAGATCGGCCTTGCCGCCGAATTCCTTGAAGCCGATCAGGTTTGGTTGCTCGGCCCGGAGCGCGAAGAACAGGTCGGCCTTGGTGGAATAGCCGTAATAGGGGCTGTTGTAGATGATCGCGGGCACGTCCGGCGCGGCATCGAGGATCGCCTTGAAATGGTTGCGCTGGGCGGCGGCGGAGAGGCTGCGCGAGAGCACGCGGGGGATCACCATGAGCCCGGCGGCGCCGATCTTCTGGGCGTGGGCGGCATGGGCCACGGCGGATTTCGTGTTGATCGCGCCGGTTCCGACGACGACCGGGACGCCGGCGCGGGTCAGGCGCTCGACGCCCTCCATGCGCTCTTCGTCGGTGAGAAGCGGCCAGTCGCCGCAGGAGCCGCAATAGACCACTGCGCTCATCCCGGCCCCGATCATCTCCCGGCCCTTGCGGACCAGCGCGTCGAAATCGGGTGTGCGGTCCGGGGTGCAGGGGGTCAGCAGGGCGGGGATCGTGCCGTGGAAGATCTGCGTGTTCATGGGCGGGCTCCTTCGGGGCGGCGGGAAATCCGGGTGGGCGGCGTCTTGGCATTGAAAGCGCGCCGCGAATGTGCTTAAACGATCAAGAATGGTAAGAAAAGAAAAATCATGATGCCAATGGAAAATCCCGCCGGGGCCGAGGACTGGGAGGCCGAGCGGTTGCAGCTTCGCTCCGAGCTCGGCGCGCGGATGAAGGCGGTGCGGCAGGGTTGCGGCTATACGCTCGAGGTCGCGGCGCAGCGCGCGGGGCTCGCGCTCTCGACGATCCACAAGATCGAGAACGGCCGGGTCTCGCCGAGCTACGAGAACCTCGTGCGGATCGCCCGGGCCTACGGGGTCGGCATGGAGCGGCTGTTTTCTTCCGACCACGAGGCGCAGCAGACCACGCGGATGACGGTCACGCGGGCGGGCGAGGGGCGCAAGGTGCGCTCGAAGCATTTCGAGTACGAGGTGCTGTGCAACGCGCTTGCCGAGAAGAAGATCGTTCCCTTGGTGACGCGGGTCGAGCGCCGCGCGCCGCTGGCGCCCGGGGATCTCGAGGCGCATGACGGCGAGGAGACGCTTTTTGTGTTGAGCGGGCAGGTCGAGCTGGTGGTGGAGCACTATCAGCCGGTGGTGCTCGGCCCCGGCGACTGCGCCTATTTCGACAGCACGCTGAAGCACGGGCTGCGCGCGGTGGACGAGGCCGGGGCGCGGGTGTTCTGGGCCTGCACCTATAGCGATGTCGACAGGTAGGAGAGGGCGGCACATGGCCGATGCGAACGTGATCACCTACGAGGCCCTCGTGGCGCGGGTCGGGCGGATCTTTCTGCGCCACGGCGTGCGGCCGGAGAGCGCGCGCGTGCTGGGCCGGGTCATCGCCGCGGGCGAGCGGGACAATTGCCAGTCGCACGGGATCTACAGGATCGAGGGCTGCCTCCAGGTGCTGGCGGCGGGCAAGGTCGATCCGGTCGCGGTGCCCGAGATCCATGACGCGGGCGGTCCGGTGATCGAGGTTGACGCGGGCGGCGGTTTCTCGAACCCGGCCTTCGACGCGGCCGAGGGGGTGCTCGCTTCCCGTGCCCGCGAGACGGGGCTCGCCGCCCTGGTGATACGGAACTGCCTGCATTTCTCGGCGCTCTGGCACGATGTGGAGGCGCTCGCCGCCGAAGGGCTCGCCGCGCTCTCGATGTGCCCGAGCTATGCCGTCGTCGCCCCGGCGGGCGGTCGGGAGCCGCTTCTGGGCACAAACCCGCTCGCCTTCGGCTGGCCGCGCCGGGGCGGGCATCCCTATGTGTTCGATTTCGCCACCAGCGTCGCGGCGCGGGGCGAGATCGAGCTGCGCCGGCGGGCGGGAGCGCCGATCCCCGAGGGCTGGGCGGTGGACCGCTACGGCAATCCGACAACCGATCCCGAGGCGGCGCTGGCGGGGGCGATGCTGCCCTTCGGCGGACACAAGGGTTCGGCAATCTCGACGATGATCGAGCTCCTGGCGGGCGCGATGCTGGGCGAGTTCATGAGCCGGGAGGCGCTCGAGGTGATCGGCGGCGCCGGGTTCCTGCCGCGGCACGGCGCGCTCGTGCTGGCGTTCGACCCGAGGCGTTTCGCGGCGCGGAGCGGGCGCGATCCGCTCGCCGAGGGCGAGAGGCTCCTCACCGCCATAGGCGCCCAGGGCGCGCGGCTGCCCTCGGAGCGGCGCTTTGCGGCGCGCGAGGTCGCGCTGCGCGACGGGATCGCCCTGACCGACGCGGAGATCGCGCAGCTCGACGCCTTCGAGACGAGGTGAGGCTCCGCTGGCAGCCCGGATCGGGGTGCGTTAAGACATCGCCTGAATTGCCGGGGCGTTTCGGCCCGGGGCCAGACAGAGGAAACCACATGACATTCACCCCTCACGGCAAGCACCTGATCGGCGGCGACTGGATCGGCACGGAGGAGAGGTTTCTTTCCTCGCCGGCGCACGGGGCGGCGCATGGGTTTTCGGTAGGCACGTTGGCGCTGGTCGATGCCGCCTGCCAGGCCGCAGAGGAGGCGTTCTGGTCCTATGGCTATTCGAGCCGCGAGGCGCGGGCGGCTTTCCTGAACGCCATCGCGGACGAGATCGAGGCGCGGGCGGAGGCGATCACCGAGATCGGCACGCAGGAGACCGGCCTCCCCGAGGCGCGGCTCCAGGGCGAACGCGGGCGGACCACGGGCCAGCTCCGGCTCTTTGCCGAACATATCCTCAAGGGCGATTATCTCGACCGGCGCCACGACAAGGCGCTGCCGGAGCGCCAGCCGCTTCCGCGTCCCGACCTGAAGATGGTGCAGCGCCCGATCGGCCCGGTCGCGGTGTTCGGCGCCTCGAACTTCCCGCTCGCCTTCTCGACCGCCGGCGGCGACACCGCGGCGGCGCTGGCGGCGGGCTGCCCGGTGGTGGTCAAGGGCCATTCCGCGCATCCCGGCACCGGCGAGATCGTCGCAGAGGCGGTCCATGCCGCGATCGCGAAAACCGGCATGCATCCCGGGGTCTTCTCGCTGATCCAGGGCGGCAATCGCGAGGTCGGCACCGCGGTCGTCCAGCATCCGCTGATCAAGGCTGTCGGCTTCACCGGCTCGCTCTCAGGCGGCCGGGCGCTCTATGACCTCTGCGCCGCGCGGCCCGAGCCGATCCCGTTCTTCGGCGAGCTCGGCTCGGTGAACCCGATGTTCCTGTTGCCGGAAGCGGTGCGGGCGCGGGGCGACGCCATCGGCAAGGGCTGGGCCGGGTCGCTGACCATGGGGGCGGGGCAGTTCTGCACCAATCCCGGCATCGCCGTGGTGCTTGAAGGCGCCGAGGCCGACGCCTTCGTCGAGGCGGCCCGCGCGGCCCTGTCGGAGACCGGTGCGCAGGTGATGCTGACCGACGGGATCGCCGAGGCCTACCGGCGCGGCGCAGACGTCATGGCTTCGCAGGCGGGTGTGCAGGATCTGATCACCTCGATGTGCGACCGGCGCGAGGCGAAACCGTTCCTGTTCAAGGTCGCCGCCGCCGACTGGCTGGGCAACCATGCCCTGTCGGAGGAGGTGTTCGGACCGCTCGGCCTGGTGGTCGTGGCGAAGGATGTCGCGGAAATGGAGCGGGTCGCGCGGAGCCTCGCGGGCCAGCTCACCACGACCCTGCACATGGATGCCGGCGACGCCGACCTGGCCCGGCGCCTCTTGCCGGTGCTGGAGCGGAAGGCGGGCCGGATCCTCGCGAACGGCTTCCCGACCGGCGTCGAGGTGGCCGACAGCATGGTCCATGGCGGGCCTTACCCGGCCTCGACCAATTTCGGCGCCACCTCCGTCGGAACCCTTTCCATCCGCCGCTTCCTGCGGCCTGTCTGCTACCAGAACATGCCCGACGGCGTCCTGCCCGCCGACCTGGCCTGACGGTCGGCCGTCGAGCCCTTCAAGATCCATGGCCGCGCGGGGCTTCGCCGGATCGAAGTCGCGCCTCGCGCGTCTCCGGCGCCGCGCCCGCCTCGGTGAGCGAGATCTCGACACGCCGCCGTCGTTTCCATGCGGCAAGGTGAGCTTCGCGCCGAACGCTCCGGCCGAGGGGGTGCCAGCGAAGACGTTCCCCCCAAGGCGACGAATTTCACCGCATCATCGCCGACCTGCGCTAATCTGGCTTCACCTTCCGCCCGAGTGCCTGCATGCCCACCCCATCACTTTCCATTGATCTCGACGCGATCGCCGCCAACGCGGCGGCGGTGGTCGGGCGCTGCGCGGCGGCGGGCGTGCGGGTGATCGGTGTCACCAAGGCCACCGGCGGGTCGCCGCAGGTGGCGCGCGCGATGCTGCGCGGCGGGGTCGCGGGGCTGGGCGAGTCGCGGCTCGACAATGTTCGGCGGCTGCGGAGGGCGGGGATCGGGGCGCCGGTCACGATGCTCCGGATCCCGTCGGTGACCGAGGCGGCGGATGTGGTGAGCCTTTGCGACGTGAGCCTGAATTCCGAGGCGCTCGTGCTGGAGGCGCTGGGGCGCGCCGCCGAGGAGCAGGGCCGGGTGCATGACGTCATCGTCATGGTGGAGATGGGCGACCGCCGCGAGGGGGTCGCGCCGGCGGAGCTGATGCCGCTCTGCGAGATCGCCGTCTCCTCGCCGGGTCTGCGCCTCACCGGGCTTGGCGCCAATTTCATGTGCGCGTCGGGCGTGCTGCCGACCGAGGCGAAGCTCGCGGTGCTGGTCGAGGAGGCCGAGCGCGTCGAGGCGCGGTTCGGGGTGCGGCTCGATACCGTGTCGGGCGGAAACTCCGCGAACCTGCCCTTGCTGGAGGCCGGCGCGCTGCCGCCCCGGATCAACGAACTTCGCGTCGGCTTCAGCATCCTGCGCGGCGAGAACGCGATCACCGGCGCGCCGCTCGACTGGCTCCGGGGCGACGCCTTCACGCTCGAGGGGGAGCTGGTCGAGATGAAGACCAAGCCCTCGATGCCCGAGGGCGAGACCGGCATCGACGCGTTCGGCAACCGCCCGAGTTTCGAGGATCGCGGCGACCGTGTTCGGGGGATCGTCAATCTCGGCCGGGTCGACATCCGGCTGGAGGGCCTCACCGCCCGCGATCCGGATGTGGAGATCACCACCGCCTCTTCCGACCACCTGATCGTCGACCTGACTGGCGCCCGCCGTTTCGCGGTGGGCGATACCGTGGCCTTCGGCCTCGACTACGGCGCGCTGGTGCAGGCCTTCCTGTCGCCCTATGTCGAGAAGCGCCTGGCGGGCCGCGACGCGGCCGAGGCAGGGCCCGGGCGGGTGCGGGTCTTTGCCGATCCGGCGTTGCTTGCCCGGGAGGAAACCCAGGACTTCCTCCAGGCGATCCGCGAATTCGGCCTCGGCATCGAGACCGGCGGCGAGATCGGCCCGGGCGACCTGCCGCTCTGGATGCCGCCCGACCGGGGGCCGACCTGGGAGCAGATCACCACCGACCTGCCCGACCGCGTGGAACTCGGGCTCCTCTGGCTCGATTCCGAGCCCGGGCCGGCGGTCGCGGCGGAGCCCGACACGCTGGCGCTGGTGGGCCTCCGCGCCGCCACGCCCGAACAGTCCGAGATCATCCGCCGGCACGGCATCCTCGCCCTCACCATGGAGGATATCGACCTCATCGGCATCCGCGAGGCGATGCGCCGCGCGCTTGGCCGGGTGACGGCGATGACCGAGGGCTTCGTGCTGGTGCTCGACGCCTCGGTCGGCCGGGGCATGGAGCCCGACGAGATGGAGGCCGGGCTTTCGTATCGCGAATGCTCGACGGCGATGGAACTCGTGGCGCAGAGTGGGGGACTCAGGGGGATCGCGATGACGGGGTTCGATCCGGATGCGCAGGGCGCGGCCCTCAAGGCGGCACATGGCTATCTCATGAGCGCGCTCGGCAAGCGCATCCTCGGATGAAAACGGAGGCAGAATGACCGGTTACAACCAGCCCCTGGGCGGCAACCAGATGCCCCGCTTCGGCGGGCCCGCGACGATGATGCGGTTGCCGAGCCAGCCCACGGCCGAGGGGCTCGACGTCGCCATCGTCGGCATCCCCTTCGACATCGGCACCTCGAACCGCTCGGGCGCCCGGTTCGGCCCGCGCCAGATCCGCGCCGAGAGCTGCATGGTGCGGCCCTACAACATGGCGACCCGCGCGGCGCCCTTCGACTCGCTGCAGGTGGCCGATATCGGCGATGTGGCGATCAACACCTTCAACATCTTCGATTCGATCCGGATCATCGAGGAGGCCTATGACGGGATCCTCGCGCATGGGGTGCGGACGCTGACCATTGGCGGCGACCATACCATTCCGCTGCCGATCCTGCGCGCGATGCACCGCAGGCACGGCACGCTCGGGCTCATCCATGTGGACGCCCATGCCGATGTGAACGAGCATATGTTCGGCGAGAAGATCGCCCATGGCACGCCATTCCGCCGCGCCATCGAGGAGGGGCTGATCGACCCGAAGCGGATGGTGCAGATCGGTCTCCGAGGCTCCGGCTACACGGCGGAGGATTTCGACTGGGTCCGCGATCTCGGCGGTCGCGTGGTTCAGGCCGAGGAATGCTGGCACCGCTCGCTGACGCCCCTGATGGAGGAGGTCCGGGCGCAGATGGGCGACGGGCCGGTCTACCTCACCTTCGACATCGACGCGCTCGACCCGGGCTTCGCGCCAGGCACCGGCACGCCCGAGATCGGCGGGCTGACCACGATCCAGGGGCTGGAGATCGTCCGCGGCTGCCGCGGTCTGAACCTCGTGGGCGCCGATTGCGTGGAGGTCTCGCCGCCCTATGATCCGAGCGGCAACACCGCGATCACTGCGGCGTTCCTGCTTTTCGAGATGCTCTGCGTGATGCCGGGCGTGCAGTACAGATAATCCATCGGGAAAGGGACAGGACATGACCATCGAACGCCACGGGATCGGCCCGCGGATGAGCCAGGCCGTCGTCGCGGGGGGCCTCGTTTTCCTCGCCGGGCAGGTCGCCGAGAAGAATGCCGGCAAGGATGTCGGGAAGCAGACGAAGGAGGTTCTCGGCGAGATCGACAAGCTCCTGAAGAAGGCCGGCAGCTCGAAGTCGAAGCTCGTATCGGCGACGGTCTACCTCTCGTCGATCGGCGATTTCGACGCGATGAACGCGGTCTACGATGCCTGGGTCGACAAGGCGAACCCGCCGGCCCGCGCTTGCGTCGAGGCCCGGCTCGCAGGTACGGAATTCAACGTCGAGATCGTGGCCGTCGCCGCGCTCTGATCGGGGGGAACGACATGAGGACCTGCGGCGAAGTTCTGGTCGAGCTCCTGGAAGGCTACGGGATCGACACGGTGTTCGGCATTCCGGGCGTGCACACGGTCGAGCTTTACCGCGGGCTTCCGAACACGAGGATCCGCCACATCACCCCGCGCCACGAACAGGGCGCGGGCTTCATGGCCGACGGCTATGCCCGTGCGAGCGGCCGGCCGGCGGCCTGTTTCATCATCACCGGGCCGGGGATGACCAACATCGCCACCGCAATGGGCCAGGCGCTCGCGGATTCGATCCCGATGCTGGTGATCTCCTCGGTGAACAGCTCGCACGAGCTGGGTCTGGGCGAGGGGCGGCTCCATGAGCTGCCCGACCAGCGGGCGCTGGTCTCGGGCGTGTCGGTGTTCAGCCACTGCCTGTTGCGCGCCGAGGAATTGCCCTCGGTGCTGGCGCGCGCCTTCGCGGTGTTCGACGGGGCGCGGCCGGGGCCCGTGCATATCGAACTGCCGCTGGACGTGATCACCGCCCCCGCCGACCATCTCTCGCGCGCCGTGCCGGGCCGGGCGGCGCGGCCGGGGCCCGATCCCCGCGCCATCGCGCGGGCGGCGGAGCTCCTGGCGGGGGCCGCTTCGCCCTTCGTCGTCCTTGGCGGCGGCACGTCCCGCGCGGCATCCGAGGCCACCGCACTGGTCGAGCGGCTGGGCGCGCCCACCGCGCTCACGATCAACGCCAAGGGGGTGCTGCCGAAGGGCCACCCGCTCAGCCTCGGCTCGACGCTGCCGGAGCCGCCGGTGCTGGAGGCACTCCGGGCCGCCGACGTGGTGCTCGCGGTGGGCACCGAACTTGGCGAGACCGACACGCTCACCTTCTACGACCGGCTCGGCCTGACCGGGAAGGTGATCCGCATCGACATCGATCCGGGCCAGCTTGTCCGGAACGCGATCCCGGAGGTGGCGATCGCCTCGGATGCCGGCCTCGCGATGGCGGCGCTCCATGCGGCGCTCGCCGACGATCCGGCCCGGCGCGCGGAGGGCGAGGCGGGCACGGCCGCGCTGCGCAAGGCCGCCCTGGCGGGGTTGCGGCCCGACTACGCGCTGCACGGCCGCTTCCTGGATGCCGTGGCCGAGGCGCTGCCCGGCGTGATCGTTGCGGGCGACTCGACCCAGCCGGTCTATGGCGGCAACCTCGCCTACGATCCGTCCGGCCCCTGCCGCTGGTTCAACTCTTCGACGGGCTACGGGACGCTCGGCTACGGGCTCCCCTCGGCGTTCGGCGCGAAGCTCGCCATGCCCGACCTTCCGGTCGTGTCGCTGATCGGCGACGGCGGCATCCAGTTCACCATCGGCGAGCTGGCGACCGCGGTGGAGCTCGGCCTGCCGGTGCCGATCCTTTTGTGGAACAACCAGGGCTACGGCGAGATCAAGACCTACATGGAAGCGCGGTCGATCCCGACCATCGGCGTCGACATCTACACGCCCGATTTCCAGACCATCGCCAGGGGCTTCGGCTGTGCCACCGCGAAACCTGCCGGTTGGAGCGAGCTTGCCGAGGCGCTGAAAACCGCCATCGCCGCCGACCGCCCGACCGTAATCGAGATCGACGATGCCGCCGTGGGCGGTTGGGCGTGAGCGGGCAAGGCCCCCGAGGGTTCGCGGCCCTTCCCGGCGCCTGGCACGCCAATGTTGCGGCATGAGGATCGCTGTTCTCGGCGCCGGCGCCATCGGCGTTACCACCGCGCATTGCCTGGCGGCGGACGGGCACGAGGTGGTGATCGTCGACCGGCGCGAGAGGGCCGCGATGGAGACGAGCTTCGGCAATGCCGGGCTGATCTCGCCGTCGGACGCCTATGCCTGGGCCTCGCCCGACGCGTTGAAGATGGCGGTGAAGTCGCTCTACCGTTCCGATCTCGGGATCCGGTACAAGCTGCGGCTCGACCCCGCACTCTGGCTCTGGTCGCTGAAGTTCCTGACCCAGTGCACCCATGCCGCGGCGCACCGCAACACCCTGAAGAAGCTTGCGCTTCTCACCTATTCGAAGGAGCGCGTGAACGCCATCGCCGAGGAAACCGGGATCGCCTATGACGGGCGGAAGGCGGGCATCCTCTACTGTTTCCGCTCGGCCGAGGGGCTGGCGGCGGCCGGGCGGCACATGTCGATCCTCTCCGACAACGGCATCCGCCTGGAGATCGTCGACCGCGACCGGCTGGCCGAGATCGAGCCGGTGCTGGCGGGCCGGAACGACTTTGCGGGCGGGATCTACTCGCCGGATTGCCAGACCGGCGACGGCCACCTGTTCTGCAACCGCCTGGCGGCCTGGAACGCGGAACACCGGGGGGTGGAGCTTCGCTACGGGACGAAGGTGGAGCGGCTCACCGTCGAAAGCGGCAGGATCGCCGCGGCGCTGACCGACCGAGGCCCGATCACCGCCGACGCTTTCGTGCTGGCCCTGGGGGCGGAATCAGTGTTCCTCGCCCGAAAGGTCGGGTTGCGCCTGCCGATCTACCCGGTGAAGGGCTTCTCGATCACCGCGCCGTTCCGCGACCCCGGGCGCGGCCTGCGCATGGGCCTCGTCGACGAGGACCGGCTGGTCGCGATGTCGCGCTTCGGCGACCGGCTGCGCGCGGCCTCTTCGGCGGTGTTCGACGGCTACGGCACGACGCACCGGACGGAGGATTTCCGGACGATCCTCGAGACCGTGCGTTCGCTCTTCGGCGATGCGGTGGACTACGATGCGGCGATCTACTGGGCCGGGCTCCGGCCGATGACGCCCGCATCGGTTCCGATCATCGGCGAAAGCGCCGTTCCCAACCTCTACCTCAATGTCGGTCACGGCCATGTCGGCTGGTCGATGTGCGCGGGCTCGGCGCAGCTTCTCGCCGATATCGTCGGCGGGAGGACGCCGGAAATCCCGGCCGAACCCTACCGCGCCACCTGACACCTCAGCCGGGAAATGGTCTTCCGGCTGAAACGCCCGCACCCCCTTCAGGGACGCTTGGGAAGTGAGACAACCTCGCCGGGCCTTTCCGGGATGGCGCGCTTCCGTTCGGCAGGATCCTCGTCGGGGCCGCGACGGAAGAACAGCCGGCGGAGACGCCCCAGGAAGCGGTCCACGCTGCTGTCGTGGGACCGCGTGACGATCATCAGCATCGAGGGCGTGACGATCAGGGTCAGCACCGTCGAGAAGGCGAGACCGAAGACGATGGCGCTCGAAAGCGAGATCCACCACTGCGTCGAGGGGGCGCCGAAAGTGGTTTCGTGCGAGAGGATCTCGAGGTTGTAGCCGAAGGCGATGGGCAGGACGCCGAGGATCGCGGTCAGCGCCGTCAGAACCACCGGGCGGGCGCGCTCGCGGCAGGTCTGGAGAATCGCGTCGAGCTTGTCCATGCCCTCGCGCCTGAGGTGGTCGTAGGTGTCGATCAGCACGATGTTGTTGTTCACCACGATCCCGGCGAGCGCGATCACCCCGATCCCCGACATTACCACGCCGAAGGGCTGGCCCATGATCATCAGGCCAAGGAACACGCCGATCGTCGACATCACCACGGCGACCAGCACCAGGCCCACCGACAGGAAGCGGTTGAACTGCGCCAGGAGCACGATGAAGATCAGGAACAGCGCGGCCATGAAGGCCTTGCCGAGGAAGGCGCTCGCCGCGGCCTGCTCCTCGTCCTCGCCGGCCATCTTCCAATGAATGCCGCGGTCGTCCAGCTTCAGCGCGTCGAGCTTGCCGACGACGACCTGCCGCACCGCGTCGGTCTGCACGCCCGCTGTGATGCCAGCCGCGACGGTGACCGTGCGGGTGCCGTCGATCCGGGTCAGGGTGCCGGTCGAGCGCACCGGCTCGCGGCTCACCAGGTTCGAGATCGGCACCGAGCCCTGCGGCGTCTCGATGGTGAGCTGGTCGAGCATCGAGAGCGTGCGCATCTCCTCGGGCAGCCGGAGCCGGATGTCGACGGCATCGTCGCTGCCCGCGGGCCGGTAGTCGGTGAGCTTCACCCCGCTGGTGACGAGCTGCACCATGGTGCCGACCGAATAGGGGCCGATCCCGTAGCGCGCCGCCGTGCCGCGGTCGACCTTCAACTCCCAGTCGACACCGGGCGGCGGCAGGCCGTCGGAAATGTCGATCACGTCCGGGACCGTGGCCAGCATAGCCGCGACCTCGCGGGCGGTTTCGTTCAGCGCGTCCGGCTTGTCGGCCGACAGGAGGATCTGGATCGCCTTGCCGGTCGGCGGCCCGGCCTCGGGCACCGAGACCTCGATCTGGGCGCCGGGAATTCCTCGCATGACGCCGCGCAGGTCGGCCAGGATCTCGTTGGCGCCCTTGCGCTCGCGCCAGTCGACGAATTCGTACTGGATGGTGCCGACCACGTCCGGGTCGACATTCTGGCCGAAGCCGCCGCCCGAGGCGCCGACCCGCGTGTAGATGCTCTTGATCCCCGGCCAGCCGAGCAGCCGGTCCTCGGCCTGGCGGACCAGCGCGTCCTTCTCGTCGATCGACAGGTTGCCGCGGGCGTGGACGTACAGGAGGCCGTAATCCGGCTCGACATCGGGGAAGAACTCGACGCCCTTGCCGTAGGTGCGGTAGGCCATCGGCACCGCGACCAGCGCCGCGATGGCAAATGCCATGACGAAGAACGGGTGCTTCACCGCGCGCTTGACGAACCACATGTAGAGCCCGTCGGGCGCCGGCTCCTCGGCCTTGGTGGCGCGGCCGAAGATCGCGCCGAGCGTCGGCGTGAAGACCAGCGCGTAAAGGAGCGACGAGGAGAGCGTGGCAATCAGCGTGATCGGCAGGTATTTCATGAACTCGCCGACGATGCCCGGCCAGAACAGGAGTGGCGAGAAGGCGGCGACCCGGGTCATCGTGGCGGCGATGACCGGGCCCGCCATCCGCTGTGCGGCCATCCGGAACGCCGCAACCCTGTCCATCCCCTCGTGCATCCGCCGCTCGGCGAACTCGGTCACGATGATCGCGTCGTCGACCAGCATTCCCACCGCGAGGATCAGGCTGAACAGCACGACGAGGTTCACCGTCATGCCGGCGAGCGACAGGAACAGGATGCCCATCAGGAACGAGGTCGGGATCGCCATCCCGATGAAGAACGAGGCGCGGCCCGAGAGCGCGAAGAGGATGACGATGAAGACCAGCACCACCGCCGTCAGTACGCTGTTCTGCAAATCGCTGAGGAGCTGGCGGATGGTGATCGACTTGTCCTGGCTGTAGGTGACCACCGTCCCCGCCGGCAGCCGGTCCCGCGCGGCATGCA
This sequence comes from Paracoccaceae bacterium, assembly GCA_003605175.1. Taxonomy (GTDB): domain Bacteria; phylum Pseudomonadota; class Alphaproteobacteria; order Rhodobacterales; family Rhodobacteraceae; genus Ovoidimarina. The sequence goes on from QWDA01000005.1 coordinate 97,796, forward strand.
CCACCGCCTTCACCGCGTCGATGGTCTCGATCAGGTTGGCGCCGGTGCGCTTGGAGATCTCGATCGCCACCGCGGGCTTGCCGTCGAGCCGGGTGATCGAGGTCGGGTCCTTGAAGGTCGAGCGGATATCGGCGAGTTCCCGCGCGCGGACCGTGGCGTTCGGGCCGACCACGATGGGCAGGTTGGCGGCATCTTCGATGGTCTCGATCAGGGCCGGGACCTTGACCGCGTAATTGCCCTGCTCGCCCTCCATCGAGCCGGCGGCGACCAGGCTGTTGCCGGCGTTGATGGCCTGGATCAGTTGGTCGAGCTGGATTCCGTAGGCGGCCAGCTTGCCGGGGTCGATCACTGCCTCGACCAGATCGTCGCGCACCCCCTGGAGGTTGGCGTCGAGCACGCCGGGCACGTTCTCCTTGATCGCGTCGCGCAAGGCCCGCGCGGTCTGGCCGAGCACGCGCTCCGGCAGGTCGCCCGAGAGCGTCAGCACCAGGACCGGGAATTCCGAGATGTTGATCTCGTGCACCCCCGGCTCGTCCACGCCGTCTGGCAGGTCGGGCTTGGCGTCGTCGACCCCGGTGCGCACGTCGTCGAGCGCCTTCGCCAGGTTCGCACCCGCCTGGAACTCGATCAGCACGTTGCCGCCGCCCTGATAGGCGGTCGAGGTCATCTTCTTGATGCCGGCGATCGACTTGAGTTTCGCTTCCATCGGCCGGAGCAGCAGCCGCTCGGAATCCTCCGGCGAGATGCCCTGGTAGGTCATCGACACGTAGATGATCGGGATCTGGATGTCGGGCTCGGCCTCTTTCGGGATCGAGATATAGGACATTGCGCCCGCGACGATCAGGAACACGAGCACCGCGATGGTCAGCCTCGCGTTGCGGATGGCGCGCGCGACGATGTCCATCAGTTGGCGTTCCCTGAGGCCGCGGGGGCGGCGTTCTCGGCGACGGCGGCGACAAGCTGGCCGTCACTCACCATGTTCTGGCCCGAGACGATGATCCGGGCGCCCTCCGGAATGCCGGCCAGGACCAGCCCGTCCGGCGTGTCGTCGACGATCCGGACGGGCAGGAAGGCCACCTTGTCCGCCTCGCTCACGCTGCGCACGCCGAGCGTGCCGTCGGCGTCGAGCGCGACGACCGAGCGCGGCAGGACAACGGCGGGCGCCGTCTTCGCGGCGAGCTGTATCTCGGCCGACATGCCGGCGGGGATGGTCGCATCGAGATTGGCGATCGCCACTTCGATGGGGAAGGTGCGGGTCAGGCCCGACGCCGCACGCCGGACATAGCGCACCTCGCCCTCGGCCCTGCTGCCGTCGCCGAAGGTGACCGTGGCCCGCGTCCCCTTCGAGACCAGCGGGAGGTCACGCTCGTTGATCTCGCCGGCCACGACGATCGGATCGAGGGCCAGGAGCGTGGCCACCTCGGTGCCGGGCTGTACCCACGAGCCGGTTTCGACAAAGACCTGGTCGACGATCCCGGCAAAGGGCGCGTGGACTTCGAGCCGGTCGAGCTCGGCCCGGGCGGATGCAAGCGCCGACCGTGCCGATTCGCGCTTGGCGATGGACGCCTCGAGCTGCAGTTCCGGCAGGTTTCCGCTGGCGCGCAGCCGCTGGTTCGTCTCGGCCAGATGGGCGGCGCTCTCGAACTCGGCCTCGGCCGATGCGACGGCCGCCAGCTTTTCCGGCCCGTCGAGCGCCATCACGAGTTCGCCCTCCGGCAGGCTCATGCCCTCGGTGGCAGGCAGCTTGGCAATCGCGCCCTCGGTGCGCGCGACCAGGGTGACCTGCTTGTCGGCCTCGGTCTGGCCCGAGATGCGGATCGAACGTTCGTAGGGGGCCGGTTTCGCGATCACGAAGGCCACGGTCTGCATGGCCGGATCGGGTGCCGGTCCGGGGTCCGGTGCCGCGGATGCCCCGGCGGTCTCGGGTTCGCTCACCGCGCTGCCGACAGACGAGAATTTTCCGGTCGCCACCCAAACGCCCGAGGCAAGCAGCACGACGCATGCGGTGACCGTGTGAAATTTGATGCTCATGACGATCCGTTCTAGGGCGCGACCCACAATTACATATTTGATCTGCGGGGCCCGATTCCAAGCTGGCGCGATTGGAAGCCCGGCACATACCGGAATCTGCCGAATTGCCGTTCAGACTGGCATGGAAGGCGAAATGCTCGATGCGCCCCGTCTCAACCTGCCGAGGTTGCGGCCGCCCCGCTCGCGGGTCAAGTCCGAATACTTCCTGGGACGAGTCTGCGAAAATGCACCGCGAAAGCGGCCATCGGTCGGCCCGCGCCGGTGTCGAGGGCCCCGGCGAATGGCCGCCGCGCCTACCGATCGAGCGAGGCTTCCCAGCCTTTCAGGAAGTCCCGCCGCTTGAGCGGATCCAGGTAGGTCAGGAGTCCGGGCCCGAGCCGGATCGGGAGATAGTTGCGGGACGGACCGGCAAGCGCCTCGGGGAAATACGCGGAATCGATGGGGATCAGCGGCGTTTCGGCGCCGATGAGTTCCTGCGTCTCGGGCGAGAGCAGGAATTTCAGAAACGCCTCCGCCAGGTCGGGGTCCTTCGCATCTTTCGGCACAAAGGCCGTGCGGGTCATGACCAGGTTGAAGTCGTCGAGGAAGTGGATGCCGATCCTCGGATCGGCCCTCGCGGAGGCGAGCGCATAGGAGCCGATCACGTTGAAGGCCAGCGCGAGCTCGCCATCGGCGGCGCCTTCGACCATGTCGGAGGTACAGCAGAAGGTCTTGAGGCCCGCGCGTCCCAGAACCTCGGTCAGGCGCTGGGCCTGCAGACCCTGCTCGGCATCCTGGGTGGCGTAGAGATAGCCGATGCCCGAGCCGCGAATGTCGTAGCCGCCGATCCGCCCGAGCAGCCGGTCCTCGTTGTCGCGGACGAAGGTGGCGAGATCGCGATGGCTGGTCGGCAATTCCTTGGTCGAGAGGATGGCGCGGCTGTAGACGATGGCCGCCGGTTCGAACGTGAAGCCGAAGAGCTCCGAGCGCCATTCCGCCCAGCCCGGTGGCCGCAACGCTTCGGGCATGTCGATCCGGAGGGCGAGGCCCCTGTTCACCAGATCGACCTGGAGGTCCATTGCCGAGGAAATGACCAGGTCCGGGCCTGTGCCGGGCGCCGCGGCCAGAATGGCCTGGTGAAGCTCGACGGTGTGGTACTCGGTATAGACCACATCCACCGTCGGGTGTTTCGCCTCGTAGTCGGCGAGGATCGGCGCGAAGGCGGGCGTATCCGTCGCGCTCCAGATCTCGAGCGTATCGGCGCGTGCGGCCGGCGCCGCCCAGAACCCCGGGATCAGCGCGGCGAGGAGCACCGCCAGGAGCCGGGGAAATGCCACGGAGACGGAGAGCCCGCCGAGGCTCGACTGGCCGAGACTGAGCCGTGCCTGGTGCCCCTCCGCCACCGCCCGGACGATGGAGAGCCCCAGGCCGGACCCCCCGTTCTTGCGCGAGAGGGAGGTGAACCGTTCGGTCGCCTTGAGCCGGTCGCGCCACGGAATGCCGGGCCCCGCATCCTCGACCGACAGCACGATGGTCTCTTCCCGCTGCGAAAGCTCGACCAGGATATTGTTCGCCTCCGGCCCGTGGCGAACGGCATTGTCGATCAGGTTTCGCAGCGCCTCGCGGATCGACACCGCATCGCCGCGGATCCGGTCGGCCCCTTCGGGAAGATCGTCGCCGTTGAAGGTCAGCGTCACCGAGCGCATGGAGACGTCGCGCAGAATGTCCGCCAGCGTTTCGCGGACGATGGGCAGCAGGCGGATGATGTCGAGGCTCGCGTGGTCCGTGCGATGGATCACCATCGCGTTGGCCAGGAGCTGGTTGGTCAGCCGCACCGTGCGTTGCGCCTGGCGTTCGGCCCGTTCGACCCGGTTCCGCATCGTCTCGAAATCCTCGGCGTCGGCGGCAAGCGTGACGTGGCCGACCAGGGCCGAAAGCGAGGTGCGGGTCTGGTGCGCCACGTCGGCGATGAACGTCTCGGTCAGGGTCCTGGACTGCCGCAGGCGGCCGATGAACAGGTTGATGGCGGTCCATAGCCCGCGGATCTCTTGCGGCGGCGTGCCGTCGATCTCGGAGAGATCGCCGGGCGCGCGGCGGCGCAGGTCCGCTTCGATCTGGTGCAGCGGCGCGAGCGAGGACCGGATCGCCAGCCAGACGAACCCGAGCCCCAGGAGGGATACGGCGGCGAGGCCGAGAAGCCCGGTGAGGAACAGCGCGCGCTCCTGTGCCTGCCGCGCCCCGAGCGTCTGCCCGACCTGGACGAAGATCCACTCGCGCCCTGTGGAGGACAGAAGCGCGCGGCCCTGCAGCACGAACCGGAAATCGGTGCCGTCGACCTGTCCGGTGAAGAAACGCTGTTCCGCCCCGGAGGTCGCGAGCGCGGAGAGCTTGTCGGGCAGGGGCAGGTCCCGCCGCCCGGTGACATGCTCGCCGCCCTGCGCGAAGACCGCATAGACGACCCGCTCGTCCGGAGCGAGGCCGAGAATGTCCATCGCGGATGTCGGCAGGTCGGCCGTCGGCCCGTCCGGCCCGATCGAGACGCGCTCCAGGATGGACAGGGCGGCGCCCGCCAGGAGCAGGTCGTAGGTTCGCTCCGCCGCCGCGCGGGCGTAGTTCCACAAGAGGACCGAAATCACCACGAGCAGCACCACGAAGGCGGCGGCCATAGTCGCGAGCAGGCGGCGCTGAAGCGACCCGCCGAGCATGTCAGTCGTCCTCGGAGACATAGGCCATGTAGCCAAGGCCACGCGCCGTCCGCACGACAAGCTGGGTCGGCTCCAGCTTGCGGCGCAGGCGCGCCACCAGTTGCTCCACGGCGTTCATGCTGGGCGCTTCCTCGAACGTGTAGAGCTTGTCGGCGACCTCTTCCTTGGTCAGCATCCGGCCCAGATTGTCGACGAGAATCTCCAGAAGCTGGATTTCCCGCGCCCGCATCTCCGCATCCCGGCCATCGATCAGGGCGCGCTTGGCCGCCCGGTCGAAAACCAGGTTCCCCGCTTCGAAGAGGTTGCTGGCCGATCCCGCGGACCGGCGCGCCAGCACGCGGCACCGTGCGGTCAGCTCGCGGAAGTCGACCGGCTTGACCATGTAGTCGTCGGCCCCCGCATCGAGGCCGGTGACGCGGTCGTCGATCTGGCTTCGCGCGGTCAGGATCATCACCGGCGTGAGGTCGCCGCGCGCGCGCAGCGATCTGAGGAGTTCGAAACCCGACTTGCCCGGCAGGTTGATGTCCAGAAGGACGATGTCGAACCTGGCGTGGCGCAGCAACTCGTTCGCGCTGTTCCCGTCCGGCTCGTGATCGACGGAATGCCCCTCCGACCGCATGCGGTGGAGAATCGTCTCGGCCAGTTCTTCGTTGTCTTCCACCAGAAGCATACGCATGCTGGAATCTAATCGCCGCACGCCAATTCTGAGAAGCCGAAATGCGCTTTTTCCGTGCCGGTCAGCCTGGTGTCAGCTTCGGGTCAGCAGGGTTACAGCCCTGCGCAATAGAGTTCTTCCGGGGCCGGCATGAAACCATTGCCGGTACGAACAATTGCCTCAGGGAGGGGATCCAGTGAACATTCTGCGTCTTGGCGCCATCGTCGCGCTGTCCGTCGGTCTTGCCGCACCCACATTCGCACAGGGCATCGACAGCCCGGAATGCGTCGCCCCGGCCAATCCGGGCGGCGGCTTCGACCTGACCTGCCGCATTGCCCAGACCGGCCTCGAGCCGCAGCTGGGTGAAGCGATGCAGGTGACCTTCATGCCCGGCGGGATCGGCGCCGTGGCGTACAACCTGTTCAACACCACGCGCACCGATGACGGTTCGGCGATCGTCGCCTTCTCGTCGGGGTCGCTGCTCAACATCGCCACCGGCAAGTACGGCGAGTTCGACGAGAACGACGTGCGCTGGGTGGCCACGGCCGGGGCCGATTTCGGCGCGGTCATCGTGCGCTCGGACAGCAAGTACCAGACGCTGTCCCAGCTCATGGATGACTTTGCCGCCGATCCGGCCAGCGTCGTCCTCGGCGCCGGCGGTTCCGTCGGCTCGCAGGACTGGATGAAGGGCGCGCTGCTCCTGCGCGATGCCGGCGCCTCGCCGCGCGACATGCGCTACGTCGCCTTCGATGGCGGCGGCGAAGCGATCGCCGCGCTGCTCGGCGGGTCGATCGAGGTCTATACCGGCGATGTCGGCGAAATGGTGCCGCATCTCGACAGCGGCGACATGCGCATCCTGGCCGTGCTGTCCTCCGAGCGGCTTGGCGGCGCCTTCGCCGACATCCCGACGGCGATCGAGCAGGGCTACAACGTCGAATGGACGATCATGCGCGGCTTCTACATGGGCGGCGAAGTGTCCGACGCGGCCTACAACGCCTGGGTCGATGCCTTCAAGGCGGCCTACCAGACCGAGGAATTCGCCGCGCTGCAGGCCGAAAAGGGCCTTCTGCCGCTGAACGTGGCCGGTGACGAGCTCACGGCCATGGTCAAGAAGAACGTGCAGGGGCTGCGCGAGGTCGCCAAGGAAGCCGGCCTGATCCAGTAGCGCCGGCGTCAAACCAGCAGGCCGGCCCCGAGAGCGACGGGGCCGGCCGCGCGATCATCCAGGGAGGGGGCAATCATGGCCGACCGTGTCTTCGCGGGTGTGCTGCTGCTTGTGACGCTGGCCTATTCGGTCATCGCGTTCACGGCGATCAGCGCACCCTTTCAATACGATCCGCTCGGACCGGAAAGCTGGCCGAGACTGCTGTCCATCGTCGCGATCCTCTGCATTCTCGCGATTCTCTGGAAACCCGATACGGAGGCGCTGGACGTTTCCAACAGGGCGTGGTTCCGGCTCTTCGCGACGGTCGTCCTGCTCGTTGCCTATGCCGAGCTCTACGAACCGTTCGGCTTTGTCGTCGCCACGATCCTGTTCGGGACCGTCATGGCCGCGATGCTGGGGGCCGGGATCCTGCGTGCCGGCATCTTCGGCGTGGTGGCCGGCGTGGCCGGTTACCTGCTCTGCGCCCAGTTGATGGGGCTGAACCTGCCCGAAGGGGAGCTGGTCGCCTGGGTCACCGGGGCCTTCACACCTGACACGACGGGGGGATCTTCCTGATGGAATCCGTAATCTCCGGGCTCGCGACCGGCTTCGGCGTGGCCTTCCAGCCGTTCAACCTGATGCTCGTCGTCTTCGGCTGCTTCGCCGGCACGCTGATCGGCGCCCTGCCGGGGCTCGGCCCGATCAACGGCGTGGCGATCCTTCTGCCCATCGCGTACGGGCTCGGCTTTCCGCCGGAATCCGCGCTGATCCTGCTCGCGGGCATCTATTATGGCGCCGAGTATGGCGGCCGCGTCTCGGCGATCCTCTTGAACGTGCCGGGCGATGCCGGCGCGGTCATGACCACGATCGACGGCAACCCGATGGCGCGCGCGGGCGAGGCCGGACGGGCGCTCTCGCTCTCGGCGGTGGCGTCCTTCGTCGGTGGCACCTTCGCGGTCGTCCTTCTGTCCATCTTCGGCCCCGCACTGGCGGCCTTCGCCGTCACCTTCTCGCCGTCCGACTACGTCGCGCTCATGGTCTTCGCCTTCGCCTCGCTGGCCTCGCTGGTGGGCAAGAGCACGGTCAAGACGCTGCTCGGCGCGCTGATCGGCCTGATGCTGGCGACCATCGGCATCGACGCGAATACCGGCGTCGCGCGCTACACGTTCGGCATTCCGGACATCCTGGCGGGGATCGACTTCCTGATCGTCGTCGTCGGCCTCTTCGGCATGGCGGAGCTTCTGACCCTGGTCGAGCACCAGGCGGCCGGCACGCTGAAGTCCCTGCCGGTGGACAAGAGCTTCGTCCGCTGGGCCGACATCTCCAGGACGAAATGGACCATCGCGCGCTCCTCGGTGATCGGGTTCTTCATCGGTATCCTGCCCGGCACCGGCGCCTCGGTGGCCTCCGCCGTCGCCTACGGCACCGAAAAGCGCATCTCCGACCGCGAGGGCACCTTCGGTCATGGCGACCCGCGCGGGCTGGCCGCCCCGGAGGCCGCCAACAACGCCGCGGCGGGCGGGGCGATGGTGCCGATGCTGACGCTCGGCATCCCCGGCTCGGGCACGACGGCGATCCTTCTCGGCGCGCTCCTGATGTTCAACATCCAGCCGGGCCCGATGATGTTCACGCAGCGGCCCGAGGTCGCCTGGGGCCTCATCGCCTCGATGTATATCGGCAATGTGGCGCTCCTGGTCATCAACCTGCCGATGGTCGGGCTCTTCGCGCGGATGCTGACCATCCCGCAGCACTACCTGACCCCGCTCATCGCGATCCTCGCCTTCATCGGCATCTACACGATCGTCGGGAACCCGTTCGACCTGCTGATGATCACAGGGCTGGGCGTGTTCGGCTGGCTCCTGCGCAAGATGGAGTTCTCGCTCGCGCCGGTGATCCTGGGCTTCGTTCTGGGCGGGCTCTTCGAGGACAACCTGCGCCGCGCGCTGTCGATCTCGGGCGGCGACTGGTTCATCCTCGTGGAAAGCTGGAAGAGTATCGCGATGTACTTGCTGGCCATCCTGGTCGCCGTCGTGCCCGTCATCCTGGCGCGCCGGCAGAAGGTGGTGGTGGCGTGACGACAGGTCCGCGGGCTGACCGTTGCGCGGATTGAAGGCATGGGCGCCCCACGGGCTGGCTGCAGCGGCCGGTCTCGGAGGGGCGGCCCTTGCCGCCTTTCTCGGCCTTCCCGCCGCGCCGCTGATCGGGGCCACCGTCGCCGTCGCGCTGACCAGCGCGCTGGGCGGGGCGGTGGCAGTCTCGAACCGGCTCCGGGACGTGGCCTTCGCGCTGATCGGCCTCTCGCTCGGCTCGGGCGTGAATGCCGAGATCGTCGCCCGCCTGCCGCTGTGGTCGGTCAGCCTTCTCGGGCTGATACTGTCGCTCGTCGCGACGGTCTTCGCCGGGCGCTGGCTGCTGACCCGGTACTTCGGGTTCGATCAGGCGACGGCGGTCCTGGCGAGCACGCCGGGAACGATGTCCAACGCGCTCGCGATCGCCGTCGAGGGGCGCGGCGACCCGACCGCCGTGATGGTCCTGCAGGTGCTGCGCCTTCTGGTCCTGGTCGTCGCGGTGCCGCCGCTCGCGGTCGCGCTCGGCGCGCCGGATGCGGAAGCCGGGGTGTCCGTGGCGCAGATGCCGCTCCTGCCGCTCCTTCTGCTTCTGGCCCTGACCGTCCTCGTCGGGATCGCCGGCGCCCGACAAAGGATCCCTGCGGCAACGCTGCTCGGGGGGATGATCCTCAGCGCCCTCGCGCATGGTTCCGGGCTGGTGGAAGGGAGCGTCCCGCCGATCGCGATCTTCCTCGGCTTCACCGTGACCGGCGCGGTTCTCGGCACGCGAGTCTCCTCGGTGAGCATGTCGCAACTCGCCCGTTTCATCGCCGCCGGCCTGACCGTCGTCGCCGCGACCCTCGTTCTCGCGACGCTGTTCGCCGCCGCCACCTGGGCCTTGACCGGTCTGCCGCTCGGCCAGGTCGTGATCGCCTATGCCCCCGGCGGCGTCGAGGCGATGGCGGCCATCGGCCTCCTGCTCGGGTACGACCCGGCCTATGTCGCCGCGCACCATTTCACCCGGATCCTGATTCTCGTCGTCCTGGTCCCGCTGGCCCTTCCGCGCGACCCTGCGGTCTGACCGCAGGGTCGGGCAGGTGGAGCGTCGCGTGACCGCGCCAACCGGCGGGGCAGTCCGGCGGTCGAGGCGCCGGCGCTGCCCCTACCATCCCGAATTCGTCGCCCTCCTGGCCTGCAGGGTCCGGCGAAGGAAGGCGATCAGGAAGATCGCCGTCAGGATCAGTATCACGGTGGGCGCCGGCGCGCTGTCGAGGAAGAAGCTCAGATAGACCCCGCCCAGCATCGAGATCATGCAGACCGCCACCGCCACTGCCAGCATTCTTCCGAAGCTGTGGACCAGAAGGAAGGCGATGGCGCCCGGCGCCACCAGCAGCCCGACGGCGAGGATCAGACCGGTCGCCGAAAGCGTCGCGACGATGGTCAGCGAGAGGATCGTCAGAAGGCCGTAATGCAGGATCCCGACAGGGAGACCACAGGCCCTGGCCTGCGCCGGGTCGAAGGCGTGCAGCATGAGGTCCTTCCATTTTAGGAGCAGCGCGGCGGCCACGGCGAGGGAAATCAGCCCGGCGGTCCAGAGGTCTTCGGCGCCGACCCCGAGCATGTTGCCGAAGAGGATGTGGTCGAGGTGAACGTTTGTGTGGATCGAAACGTAGAGCACGATCCCGAGGCCGAACATGCCGGAGAAGACCACCCCCATCACCGTATCCTGCTTCACCCGGCTGTTCTCCGAGAGATAGCCGGTGGCGATCGCGGTGAGCATGCCGGCGGCGAAGGCGCCGAGGATCAGCGGGAAGCCGAGAATGTAGGCCAGCACGATGCCCGGCAGGACGGCGTGGCTGACCGCATCGCCCATCAGCGCCCAGCCCTTGAGCACCAGAAAGCAAGACAGGAGCGCCGTCGGCACCGAGACGATCAGGGCGATCCAGAACGCGTTCTGCATGAACGGGAACTGGAACGGCATGAGCAGGGTGTCGAGCATCACGTCGGCTCCGCACGAAGCGCCTCGGCCGACTTGCGCCGCGCGGCGAGGAGACCGTGCTTGGGTGCCCAGACGAAGGTCGCGAGGAAGATCAGGGTCTGCAGGCAGACGATGATCCCGCCGGTGGCGCCGTCGAGGAAATAGCTGGCATAGGCGCCGGTGAAGCTCGTGACCGTGCCGATGGCGACCGAGGTCAGGATCAGCCGCGGGAAGCGGTCGCAGATCAGGTAGGCGGTGGCGCCCGGCGTCACCACCATGGCGATGACCAGAAAGGCGCCCACCGTCTGCATCGCCGCGACGACGCAGGCCGAGAGCAGGACGAAGAACAGGGCCTTGAGAAGGCCCGGGCGCAGCCCGATGGAGCGGGCATGGCTCTCGTCGAAGAAGACCACCATCAGGTCCTTCCACTTGGCGGTCAGGATGGCCAGCGAGACGAAGCCGATGATCGCCAGTTGCCAGGTGTCCTCGGGCGTGATGGCGAGGATATTGCCCATGGTGATGGTCTGGATCGACACCGCCATCGGGTTCACCGAGGCCATGAACAGGCCGAGCCCGAAGAAGGAGGTGAAGATGATGCCGATGATCACATCGACCTTGAGCCCCGAGCGGTCGGAGAGAAACAGCATCGCTGCCGCGGCGAGCCCGCCCGAGAGGAACGCGCCGAGCGCGAAGGGGATGCCGAGGATGTAGGCACCGGCCACGCCCGGGACCACTGAATGCGAAAGCGCGTCGCCGATCAGCGACCAGCCCTTGAGCATGAGATAGGAGGACAGGAAGGCGCAGACGCCGCCGACCAGCGCCGAGACCCACATTGCGTTGGTCATGTAGCCATAGCTGAAGGGCTCGAGCAGCGTGCTCATGGCTGTTCGTCCCGCCGATGGGTCTTGCCGCCATAGCGGACCAGCGGGCGCTCGTCATCGGTGAGGATCGTGACCTGGCGCGGGTCGTCGTCGTCGTGCAGATCGGCCCCGCCCAGCGTGAAGTGCCGCAGCACGCCGCCGAAGGCGCTTTCGAGATTGTCGCGGGTGAAGGTGGTCTCCGTAGGACCGTAGGCCAGCACCGTCCCCTTGACCAGCACGGTGCGGTCGCAGAACTCCGGCACCATGCCGAGGTTGTGCGTCGAGACCAGCATCACCCGCCCCTCGTCGCGAAGCTCGCGCAGGAGCGCGATGATCTGTTCTTCGGTCTTGACGTCGACCCCGGTGAACGGCTCGTCCAGCAGGATCACCCGGCCGTCCTGGGCGAGTGCCCGCGCCAGGAAGACGCGTTTCTTCTGGCCGCCGGAAAGCTCGCCGATCTGACGATGCCGGAAATCCGCCATGTCGACCCGCGCGAGCGCCGCCGTCACCGCGTCATGATCCGCTCGCGAGGCGCGCCGCAGGAACCCCATATGCCCGTAGCGCCCCATCATGACCACGTCCTCGACCAGCACCGGAAAGGCCCAGTCGACCTCTTCGGATTGCGGCACATAGGCGACGAGGTTCTTCTTCAGCGCCTGTGGCACATCGAGCCCGAGCAGACGTATCTCGCCCTTAGCGGCGGGCAGGAAGCCCATGATCGCCTTGAAGAGCGTCGATTTTCCCGCCCCGTTCACCCCGACCAGGGCCGTGACCGTGCCGCGCGGGATCTCGAAGGTCGCATTGCGCAGGGCGGTGTGCCCGTTGCGATAGGTCACCGTCACGTCGCGCGCCACGATCCCGCCGCCGGGATCCGTTCGCTCGACGTGTTCGGGTTCCGGCATCTGGCCATCGTCGTGCAACATCGCGAGTCCTTCTACCGTAAAAACGGATCGCCCGAAACGGGAAGACCCGCCGCGCTGAATGCCGCCGGCAGGCCCGCCCCCGGGAAGGGATCAGTTCGTGCCGCCCGTCAGACCGTCCGCCACCGTTTGCGAGGTCACCCGGAGCAGATCTAGATAGGAGGGCACCGGGCCGTCGGGCTCGGACAGGCTGTCGACATAGAGCACCCCGCCATAGGCCGCGCCGGTCTCGCGCGCGACCTGTTCGGCTGGCGCGGTGTTGACGGTGCTTTCGCAGAACACCACCGGCACGTGGTGCTCCCTGACCCCGTCGATCACCTTCCGCACCTGCTGCGGCGTGCCCATCTGGTCGGCGTTCATCGGCCAGAGATAGAGCTCCTTCATGCCGAAATCGCGCGCCAGATAGCTGAACGCGCCCTCGCAGGTCACCAGCCAGCGTTGCGCCTCGGGGATGGCCGCGATCTCCTGGCGAAGCGGTTCCAGCGTGGCGCGCAGCTCGTCCTTGTAGGCCATCGCGTTGGCGACATAGGTGGCCGCGTTCTCCGGGTCATGCTCGACGAAGGCTTCGAGAATGTTGTCGATATAGACCAGCGCGTTATCGAGCCCCATCCAGGCGTGCGGGTTCGGCTTGCCCTCATAGGCGCCGGCGGCGATCGGGATCGGATCTATCCCGTCGGTCAGCGTTACTGACGGAATGTCGCCGAGATTCGCGATGAACTGTTCGAACCAGAGCTCGAGGTTCATGCCGTTCCTGAGAATGAGGTCCGCATCCTGCGCCCCGACAAGGTCCCGCGGCGTGGGCTCGTAGCCATGGATTTCCGCGCCGGGCTTGGTGATCGACACCACGTCCGCGGCATCGCCGGCCACATGTTGCGACATGTCGGCCAGGACGGTGAAGGTCGTCACCACCTTCATCCGGCCTTCATCCGCTCTCGCCGCTCCGGCGCCGACCGCAGCGACCATCAGCACGCCCAGCAGGCGCGTCATCTTCGGTGGCATTGCTAATCCTCTCGTCGTTGGCAACTCCACGAACTTGTAAATGCAAATCACTCGCATTTGTCAAGGAGGATGAGAGGTATTCTCATCTATTGCCCCAAACGCGAAAACCGGCTAAGACGCGGCTCTCATGGCGGAGACTGGCGGATGCCTGCGGAAACGACGGATCTTGCTCAGGCGCTGCGCGATGCGGGCCTCAGAGTGACGCATCAGCGTCTCTCTCTCCTGTCGCTGCTGATGGACGCCTCGGATCATCCGAACGCGGACGAATTGCTCGCGCGGGCGCGGGCGGAGGACGATTCGGTCTCGCTGGCGACGGTCTATCGCACGCTCGCGATCCTCGAGGAGGCCGGCCTGATCCGGAAGCTGACCCTCGAGAACGAACCGGCGCGCTTCGAGAGCATGCCGCTGGCCGAGCACGACCACCTCGTGGATATCGACAGCGGAGAGGTCGTCGAGATCGCGAGCGAAGAGATCAACCGGATCCGCAAGGATCTGGTCGAGGGGCTCGGCTACGAGATTGTCAGCCACACCACCCTGATCAGGGCGCGCAAGTTGCGCTGAGGCGGGCCGCGTCCCCGCCGGGGGCTTGGGCCGCCTTGGTGGCGATCCGATCGGCCACGACCCACTCGACACTGCCTATCGGTCGGGCGAGAGCCCGAATTTCTTCACCCTGTAGTCCAGCTTGGCGCGGGTCAGGCCCAGCTTTCGGGCAGCGGCGGAGATGTTCCAGTCCGCCTCGATCAGGGCGGTGCGGACCGCCTCGACCTCGATCTCCGTGAGCGTGCGGCCGTCGTGGATCTCGGCGATGGATTTCGGCCTGGAGGCGTCGCCGTCCATCTTTACCCGCGCCGCCACGCGTGGCGCCTTCTCGATCATCGAGAAGACATGCGTGATATCCACCTTGCCGCCCGGTTCGGCGTAGATCACGCCGCGTTCGATCAGGTTCGACAATTCCCGCAGGTTGCCGGGGTAGTCATAGCGCAGGAGCATGTCGAAGACCTGCCCGGTCAGACCCTGGAGCGGCTTTACGTGGCGGCTGCGGTGCAGGTTCATGAAGTGCTCGATCAGTTCGGGCAGGTCGTCGCGGCGCTCGCGCAGGGGCGGGATGAAGACCGGCAGCACCGAAAGACGATATTGCAGATCGGCGCGCAGCCTGCCTTCGGTGACGGCATCGAGCGGATGTTCACCGGTCGCCGCCACGATGCGGTAGGGCCGGATGTTCCGGTCGTGCAGGGTGAGCGCCAGACGCGCCTGCATATGCGCGGGAAGTCTGGTGACGTCGTTGAGAAAGAGCGTGCCGCCCTCGGCCTGTTTCAGCAGACCGCTTTCGCCAAAGAGCGTCTCGACCTCTGCCTCGCCCGCACCGAGGAAGGCCGAGCAGTTCACCGGAACGAAGGGCGAGTCGGGGCTGGTGCCGAGCTTGTGCAGGTGGCGGGCGAAGTGTTCCTTGCCGGTCCCGGGCTCGCCGATCAGGAGCACGGGTTCGGCGAATCCGGCGACCCTCTCGAGGAGGCGCCTGGCGCGCTGGATCGCGGCCGAGGAGCCGACGATCAGGCCCTGGTCCTTCGGGGGAAGCGGTGCCGGTGCCTTGACATCGCTCGGCGGTTTCCAGGGGTCGGAACGCCTGGATTTCTGGCCCTTGAGGCCGAAGATCTCGAGCTCCGGCACATCGCCCCAGCTTTCCGCATCGCGGCCGATCACCACGCAGCGCTGCGCGCCCTGGCCAACGCATTCGATCTCGCGAAAGATCACCGGATAGCCCAGCAGCGTGGTGGTATAGCCCGAGGGTACGCCGACCTGGAGCCAGCAGGTGGGGCAGTCGCAGACCCCGAACTCGCGCAGATGCTCGGTGCCCTCGACGCTGTCGTGCCAGTGGAATTCGCCCAGATACTGCTGCTTGCCGGCGTCGAACTCGAAGCGCTTGGTGACGACTTTGGCGAAGCCCTCCATGGTGTGGAGCCGAGGGCCGGCGGCCAGCGCGGCGGTGACGTTGTCCTGGCGAAAGCGCTTCTTGATGAGTTCGGCCAGCTGGACGCCCTGCACCCAGCCCACCCTCAGGAGGTCTTCGCGAGTGCGGTCCATGCCGGCATTGGCGATCATCCGGGCGCGCAGGGCGCCCAGGACTTCGGTCTGGATCATCACCATGCGTTCGTCGTTGAGCCAGATGCGCCCGTCGCCCAATGCGAATTGCAGCGCGCCGGCGAGGTCGCTCAGCGTGGGCGGGGCGCCCTCGTCGAGCTGCAGGCTGTCGCCGCGTTCGAGAATCTTCGGGGCCCGGCGCGAGGCCTCGGCAAGGGAGATGCGAACAGGCATTTCACGAATTTCTCGAGTTGTTGCGGTGATTTCATAAATTTATGAATCATCGGCGGTCCAGATCAAGGCAAAAATTATATTTTATTATCAGGTATATGAAGTGATTCTCATGGGCCTCAGCAAAAAGTTCTTGCGAAAACCGTGGATCGGAAAACCTAGTCATCGGCAAGGAGCACGATGCGCGACCGACGATCCGGGGGATGTCGGCCTGCGCGTCAGGGGAGAGTTCGGGAGGACATCATGGACGGCGCGCAGCAGCCATTTTTCGACATGGCCATCTGGGGTGGCAAAATCTACTTGGGCGGTTGGGCCGCCGGATCGGGCGGGGCCGACGAGGTCACCGCACCTGCCGACGGAGCAGCGGTCGCCTCGGTGGGATGTGCGACGCCATCCGATCTGGCGTCCGCCGCACGCGCTGCGCGCGATGCGCAGCCAGCCTGGGAGGCGACCGACCCGACGAAGCGGGCAGAGATCCTGAACAGGGCCGCCGATATCCTTCAGGCCAATGCCGGGGAGCTGATCCCCTGGATCATCCGCGAGACGGGTTCGATCCCGCCCAAGGCCGGGATCGAGATCGAGCATAGCGCGGGGTTCCTGCGCGCCGCCGCCGATGCCGCGACCGAAGGGCAGGTCCAGGAGCTGGCATCGGTCGACGGGCGCGGCGCCAGCGAAGAGCTGATCCGCGTGGCGCATGGCGTCGTCGGCGTGATCTCGCCCTTCAACTTTCCCCTGATCCTGTCGATCCGCGCCATCGCGGCGGCGCTGGCCACCGGCAATGCGGTGGTGCACAAGCCCGATCCGCGCACCCCGATCACCGGCGGCCTGATGATCGCGCGGGTGTTCGAGGCGGCGGGCCTGCCGGACAACCTGTTGCACATCGTCCCCGGCGGGGCCGATGTGGGCGTGGCGATGTGCGAGGATCCGAGCATCGCGATGATCTCCTTCACCGGCTCGCCCGAGATCGGCGCCAAGGTGGGCGAGGCCTGCGGGCGCAATCTCAAGAAGGTGCAACTGGAACTGGGCGGCAAGAACGCCCTGATCGTGCTCGACGATGCCGACCCGGAAATCGCCGCTTCGAACTGCGCCTGGGGCGCCTGGTTGCACCAGGGCCAGATCTGCATGGCGACGGGGCTGATCCTCGTGCCCGCCGCGATGGCCGAGAACCTGACGCAGCAACTGGCGACAAAGGCGCATCACCTGCCGGTGGGCGATCCGGCCAGGGAGGAATGCGCGCTCGGGCCGCTGATTGACGCGAAGGAGGCCCGGCGGATCGAGGAGATCGTCGCCGACGCGGTTGCCAAGGGGGCCACCTGCCATGTGGGCGGCAAGGCCAATGGCACGCTCTTTCCGGCCACGGTGCTGTCCGGCGTCAGGCCCGGCATGCGCGCTTTCGAGGAGGAAATCTTCGGGCCGGTCGCAGTGGTGGTCGCCTACAAGGACGACGACCATGCGGTCGAACTGGCGCGGATGACCGATTTCGGCCTCGTCGCCTCGGTCATCGGCGGCGATGTCGCCCGCGCCCGTGCGGTGGGCATGCGGCTGCCGGTGGGGCATCTCCACATCAACGATCAGACCGTGACGGCCTCGCCCATCGCCCCGTTCGGAGGGCGCGGACGCTCGGGCAACGGTTCGCGTATCTCCGGACCTGCGATCTGGGAGGAGTTCACGCAGTACCTCTGGGTCACGACCAAGCCCGCGGCCACGCCCTATCCGTTCTGATCCGAGGCAAGAAACATGAGCATTCAAATCAAAGCCGCCGTCGCCCGCGAGCCGGGCGCCGAGCTCAGCATCGAAGAGATCATCCTGGACGGTCCGCGCGAGGACGAAATCCTTGTGCGGGTCGTCGCGACCGGCGTCTGCCATACCGACCTTGTCGTGATGGCGGGTCACCTCCCAACCCCCATGCCCGTCGTGCTCGGGCATGAGGGTGCCGGCGTCGTCGAGACCGTGGGGGAAGCGGTCACGAAGGTGAAGCCCGGTGACCGCGTCGTGATGACCTTCAACACCTGCGGATCCTGTCCGTCATGCAATTCCGGCGAAATGGCCTATTGCTACGAGTTCTTCCCGCGCAACTTCTTCGCCACCCGCGCGGATGGAAGCGTGGCGTTCAGGAACGGTGCCGGCGAAGTGCACTCGAATTTCTTCGGCCAGTCGTCTTTCGCCACCCACGCCCTGGCGCATGAACGCAATATCGTGAAGCTCGATGTCGACGAAAGCGACCTGCCGCTGATGGGTCCCCTGGCCTGCGGTATCCAGACCGGCGCGGGCGCGGTGATGAACGCGCTCAAGGTTCAGGAGGGCAAGAGCTTCGTCGTCTTCGGCGCCGGCTCGGTCGGGCTCTCGGCGGTGATGGCGGCGAAGGTGCAGGGGGCATCGACAATCATCGCGGTGGACCTGCACGACAGCCGGCTGGACATGGCCCGCGAACTGGGCGCGACCCATACCGTGAATGCCGGGGCCCCGGACGTGGTCGACCAGATCAAGGCCATTACGGGCGGCGGCGCGAACTATGCGCTCGACACGACCGGGCTGCCGCCGGTGATCCGGCAGGCGGTGGATGCGCTGGCCCCTCGCGGCCGGGCGGCGGTTCTGGGCGCACCGATGCCCGGGTCGGAAATCTCGGTCGACAACACCGATTTCATGTCCACCGGCAAGACGCTGATGGGCGTGGTCGAGGGCGAGTCCGACGGGGACACCTTCATCCCCAGGCTCGTTTCCTTGTGGAAGGCCGGACAGTTCCCGTTCGACAAGCTGGTGACCTTCTACGAGTTCGACGAGATCAACAAGGCGATCCACGACAGCCATGAAGGCCGCGCGATCAAGCCGATCCTGAAGATCGGCTAGGCCCGCGCATACCGGTCGGGGCACCGATTGGGGTGCGGCGCCCCCGCAAGAACAACAACCAGAAAAGGCCGGACAACTGTCCGAACGGCCGATGCGCCGTGCGGATCCGGCTGTCCAACGGAAGAGGGGAAGTACCATGAAGACGACAAGAATACTGGCTGCGGCAGCCCTGTGCCTCGCGGCAGCGGGCGCGGATGCGCGCGAACCCGGAACGCCGGCAGTGATGCCATCGGGTGCGACGATGGGTGTGCCGGTAGGCGCCAACTTTCCGCAGCCGGGGCTCTACGCCTCCAGCCGCACCGGGCTGGTTCGCGGCGACGTCTACGACGCCAATGGCGACAGAACGCCGGTCGGGCTCGACATCAACGCAACGGCGATGCAACTTCACTGGACGCCGGGCATCGAGCTGCTTGGCGGCAGCTATCGCGCGATGGGAATCGTCGCCTACCAGGATATCGATCTGAGCTTCGATGGCACCGGCATCGGGGCGAACAAGTCGATTTCCGATTTCACCTTGAGCCCCCTGAACGTCCACTGGATGGTCAGCCCCGGCGTCTTTGCCGCCGCCGGCGTCAGCGTGAGCCTGCCGACCGGCGAGTTCAGCACCACAGGCACCCCGAATGGTGGGCTCGGGGCGCCGGCGCTGGGGCTCGATGCGGGGGTCTCCTATCTCCGCGATGGCTGGAACCTGACGGCGCATCTCAACTATTTCATCCACGGCGAGAATTCCGAAACCGATTACCGCTCGGGCAACGAGGTCCTGCTGAACTGGACCGCCATGAAGTCGATCGGGACCAAGGGCTGGAGCGCGGGAGCGGTCGGATATTTCCGCGAGCAGGTCACCGACGACCGGAACGACGGTTCGTTCTACGGCGGGGCGGCGGCGGGCCGGCTTCGGGAATCGGCGGTCGGGATCGCGGTGGC
Organism: Paracoccaceae bacterium; assembly: GCA_003605175.1. Classification (GTDB taxonomy): domain Bacteria; phylum Pseudomonadota; class Alphaproteobacteria; order Rhodobacterales; family Rhodobacteraceae; genus Ovoidimarina. The sequence continues at coordinate 117,196 of QWDA01000005.1, forward strand.
GAAGCGCATCGGGGGCACCGAGATCTACGCCGACTACACGGTCAACACCTCGGCCACGAACACCGTGGGTGCCGACATCTTCCGCGTCAACGTCACGTTCCCGCTGGGCGGAAAGAAGAAGTGACACCGCGAGCCCGGCCCCAAAGCCGGGCCCGCGCCTCAATTCGGTCGACGGGAGGAGAGACCATGAAGGACAGAATGAAGATCAGCCGCCGCCGGTTCGGCGCGATGGCGGGGGCCGCGGCCCTTGCCCCGGCGCTCGGCACCCGCGTCGCCGCCCAGGCGGGCGAGACGATCCGTATCGGATGGGTCGGCCCGCGATCCGGGCCGCTCGGCATCTTCGGCGAGGCGGATCAGTGGCTGAGCGAGGTGTTCGCCGCGAAACACGCGGACGGGATCGAGATCGGCGGAAAGACCTACGGCGTCGAGGTGCTCCTGGCCGATACCCAGTCGGACCCGGTGCGAGCCAGCCAGGAGACGCGCGATCTCATCAACGGGCAGGCCCCCGACATCGTGATCGCCTCGTCCACGCCGGAAACCACCAACCCGGTGGCCGATGCCTGCGAGGCGGCGGGGGTGCCCTGCGTGACCTCGGTCGCGCCGTGGGAATCGTGGTTCTTCGGGCGCGGCGGCAACCCGGCGGAAGGGTTCAGGTGGACCCGGCATTTCAGCTTCGGCGCGGGCGATTTCGCACCCTTCTACCAGGCGCAATGGACAGCGTTCGGGACCAACAGGAAGGTCGGGATGCTGATGCCAAACGATGCCGACGGCAACGCGGTGCGCGCCAACCTGATGCCGGCGCTTCAGGACCTGGGCTTCGAGTGCTTCGACCCCGGGCCCTACGAGAACATGACCTCGGACTTCTCGAACCAGATCAACTTCTTCAAGGAAGCGGGCTGCGAGATCATCAATGCCTTCCCGTTCCCGCCGGACTTCCCGGTGTTCTGGCGGCAGGCGGCGCAGCTCGGGCTCGCGCAGAACGTCAGGATCATGCAGATGGCGAAGGCCGGCCTTTTCGCCGCCGAACTGGAGGCGATGGGCCAGCTTGGCTACGGCCTCGCCTCGGGGGCCTATTGGCACAAGAAGTTTCCGACCGCCTCGCCCTCGCTCGGCCTGAGCAGCCTGGAACTGGCGGACGGGTTCGAGGCCGCGGTGGGCAAGCAATGGACCCAGCAGCCCGGCGCGAACGCGGCGCTCTTCGACGTGGTGCTGGCGGCGTTGACGACATCGGGCAATCCCAAGGACAAGGCGGCCGTGGCCGGGGCGTTCACCGGGCTGGTGGCCGAGACCGCGGTCGGAAAGGTCGATTTCGCCCATGGTCCGGTGCCCGGCGTTGCGGTGACGCCTCTGGTGGGCACGCAATGGGTAAAGGCAGCGGAAGGGCCCTATGAGTTCGAGATGGAAATCACCTCGAACGCGCTGGCGCCCGACGTGCCGCTGACCGCCGAACTGAAGCCCTACAGGATTGGCGGATAGGGCGAAAATCCCGATGGGATCCTGCGGCACCGGCGCGTGTTCGGTGCCGCAGCGAGGCAAATGGGAACGGCAGGCGGAGATGCAAGATCGTGATGCATGACAAAGGGATGACGCCGTCTTCACAGACGCGCGCGGACTGCGCCCCGGCCGTCCTGGAGGCGACGGGGCTGGTCAAGCGCTACGGCAGTCTCCGTGCGCTCGACGGCGTGTCGTTTCGCGTCCGCCGGGGCGAGGCGGTTGGCATCATCGGGCCGAACGGGGCGGGCAAGACTACGCTCTTCGGTGCTCTGGCCGGGAGTTTTCCGGTCAGCACGGGCGATGTCCGCTTCGGCGACAGGACAATCACCCATGAGAGCGCCGAGGCCCGCTCGCGCCTCGGCATCGCCCGCACCTATCAGGTGCCGCGCCCCTTCCTGGGATTGACGGTGTTCGAAAACGTGCTGGTTGCCGCGCAGGCGGGCGGGCGGAACGGCAGGGACGGGGCGGCCGATCTCGCAGCTTCGGTGCTGGGGCGCACCGGGCTTGCCGGGCTGGCCAACACGCCCACCGCCGCCATCGGCCTTCTGGACCGAAAGCGGCTGGAAGTGGCGCGGGCGCTGGGCACGAAGCCGCAGGTGATCCTGCTCGACGAGATCGGCGGCGGGCTGACCGAGGGCGAGTTGCACGAACTCATCGCGCTGATCGACGGGCTCAAGGCCGAGGGCATGACCATCGTCTGGATCGAACACATCCTGCACGCGCTCCTGAAGGTGATCGACCGGCTTGTCTGCATGGCCGAGGGGCAGGTGCTGGCCGAAGGCGACCCGCGCGAGGTGATGGAGAATGCGAAGGTGCGCCGCGCCTATCTGGGGAGCGACCCGGAATGACACGGCTTTCGGTCGAGGGGGCGGTCTGCCGCCATGGGCTCCTGACGGCGGTGCGCGGGGTCTCCTTTGCGCTGGAGGCCGGCGAAGTCCTGTGCGTGATCGGCGCCAATGGCGCGGGCAAGACCACGCTCATGCGGGCACTGGCCGGAGCGCATCCGTTGGCCGCGGGGCGTATCGTGCTGGACGGCGAGGATGTCACCGGGCTTGGCACCCATGCCCGTCTGCGCCGCGGCATCGCCATGTCGCCCGAGGGGCGCAGGCTGTTTCCGGACATGACGGTGCGCGAGAACCTTATGATTGCCGCCGAGAACGGCCGGGCGGGCGACTGGACGCTGGACCGGGTGCTTGCGGCCTTCGATCAGCTCGAACCCCTGCTCGACCGGCCGGCCGAGAAGCTCTCGGGCGGGCAGCGGCAGGCAGCGGCCATCGGACGGGCGCTCCTGGCGAACCCGGATGTGCTCTTGCTCGACGAGGTCTCCCTGGGCCTGTCGCCGGCGGCGGTCGAGGGGGTCTACCGGGCGCTGGGCGAGATCAAGGAGACCCGCGCGATGACCATGATCGTGGTCGAGCAGGACCTGACCTGCGCGTTGAACTTCGCCGACCGGATCCTCTGTGTGACCGAGGGCGCGGTGGCGCTGGAGGGGCGGCCGGACGACTTCACCCGCGCCGAGATTTCCAATGCCTATTTCGGCATCCACGAGAAAGAGAGCGCCGATGCTTGACGGTACCGCGCAGGCCCTGATCCAGGGCGTCCTCCTGGGCGGCTATTACGCAATCATCGCGGCGGGGCTGTCGCTGATGGTCGGCGTGGTACGCTTCATCAATCTGGCACATGGCGATATGGCGGTGCTGGGCGCGCTCGTGACCATCACGCTGACGCAGGTACTGGGGATGCCGGTGCTGCTGTCGATCCTGCTGATGCTGCCGCTGATGGGCCTTCTGGGCTGGGTCATGCATGCGGTGCTGTTCGAACGCGCCATGAAGGGCGGCCTCCTCCTGCCGATCCTGGTGACGATCGGGTTGGGTGCGGCCCTGCAGAACGCCATGTTCGGCATCTGGGGGTCGGACACGCGCTCGCTCGGGGCCGATATCGGATCGCTCGCCTGGGAGGGCTGGTTCCTGCCCGGCGGCATCATCCTGGGCAAGCTGCCGGTGATCGTCTTCTGCGTCGCGGTTCTGGTCATCGGCGGGCTGCACCTGATGCTGCGCCGGACGAAACTGGGGCGGGCGATCCGCGCCACCGCTTCCGACCGCGAGGCGGCCGAGATGTGCGGCGTGGATGCCGCCCGGGCGCATCGCGCCGCGGCCGCCATCGCGGTGGCGCTGGCCGCGCTTGCGGGGGTGTTCCTGGCGATGCGGGCGCAGGTGACGCCCTATTCCGGGCCGGCGCAGCTGATCTTCGCCTTCGAGGCGGTGGTGATCGGCGGGCTCGGCTCGCTGGGCGGGACGCTCATTGGCGGCATCGTGCTCGGCGTCTCGCAATCGCTGGGCGGGCTGATCTCGGCACAGGCCTCGCTCTTGACCGGGCACCTGGTTTTCGTGGCGGTACTGATCTGGCGGCTGGGCCGCGACTGGTCCGCAGATCACGGCGGCTGGCACGCCGGCCTTGTCGCGCAACTGGCCCGGCGGGTCGGGCGGCGCGAGAGCGGAGCGGAGCAATGACGCGCCATGCCATCGCCGGCATCCCACGGGTGGACCGGCAGCTGATCGCCGCCCTTCTGGCGCTCTTCCTCGGGCTTGCCGCTCTGCCGTTCTTCGGCTCGGCGCTGATCGTAGACAAGCTGACGCTTCTGACGGTCTATGTGACCCTGGCGGTCATGTGGAACCTGCTGGCGGGGTTCGCCGGGCTTGTTTCGGTCGGGCACCAGGCCTTCATCGGGCTTGGCGGCTATTTCGCCCTGCGGCTGGTGGAGAGCGGCGTGTCGCCCTTTCCCGCGCTCCTCGTCGGCGGGGCGCTGGTGCTGCTGGCGGCCTGGCCGCTCTCCTGGCTGGTGCTACGGCTGAGGGCGGCCGAGTTCGCGGTGGCGATGTGGGTCCTGGCCGAGGCGATCCGCTCCATGGTGATGTTCGATCCGCTGATCCAGGGCGAAACCGGGCGCTCGCTGGTGGCGCTGAACGCCATCGACCCGGATCTGCGCCGCAACACGCTCTACCTCATGGGGCTGGCCACCGCCGGGGCGGCGATGGCGCTGAGTTACGCCCTGCTGCGCGGGCGGCTCGGCGCCGAGGCCCGGGCGATCCGCGACGATGCCGAGGCCGCCGCCTCGCTCGGGGTCAGCACCATGCGGGTCAAGCGGATCATCTTCCTGATCTCGGCCCTGGGCTGCGCGATTGCCGGCACGATCTGGCTGGGCAGCGCGATCACCTATCAGCCGCGCACCGCTTTTGGTATCAATTGGTCGGTCTTCATGCTGTTCATGGTGCTGGTCGGCGGGCTCGGCAGCTATCTCGGCCCGCTTCTGGGGGCGCTCTTGCTATTCGCATTGCAGGAGATCTTCGGCGATTTCGGCGCCTGGTACCTGGCCGGCGTTGGCGTCGTGGCGATCCTATTCGCGCTCTATGCCCCGCGCGGGATCATGGGGCTGATCGCCGACCGGACCGGGCGCGAGCCGCTGTCGATGCAGGCCCGCCTGACGCGACAGGGAGAGGCGTGAGCCAGGGGTACCGGGGATAACGAGGGCGCGCCGCCAGCAGGCTGACGGCAAATGGGACTGGCATCGGGAGGACGAACATGACTACGGACAAGACGACACAGGTGGATGGTCTGACCATCCGCTACCGCGACACAGGCGGCGATGGGCTGCCGGTGCTGCTTTCATCGGGGATCGGCGGCTCGCTCGAGCTTTGGCAAAAGCAGCTCGACGCCCTGGGCGGGCAGCACCGGCTAATCTCATGGGACTATCCCGGCCACGGGTTGTCCGACCCCTGGCGGCATACCTTCGAGCCGGGTGGCCTGGCCGAGTTCGCGCTGAGGTTCCTCGATGCGCTCGGGGTCGAGCGGGCGGTACTGGCCGGCAACTCGCTGGGCGGCGCGATCGCGATCCGAATGGCCGCCGCGGCCCCCGCCCGGGTTGCGGGGCTCGTGCTGGTCGCGCCGGCCTTGGTCGTGCCCGAAGTCTTCCTGCCGTTTCGCCTGATGACCCTGCCGCTTCTCGGTCCGCTCATGACGAAACCAAGCGAAAAGGGCGTCGCCCTGGCGCTCGATTCGATGTTCCACATTACCGAGACGGTCACGGACGACATTCGCGCGGTGATGCGGCGCAACCAGTTCAAGGAGGGCGGGGCGCAGGCGTTCCGCGCCACGCTGTGCGAGATGATGACGATACGCGGCATCAAACCCGCCTTCTGGAAACCCTTGCAGGAGATGGTGGCGGCCTTGAGCTGCCCGGTGCTGAACATCCACGGCCGCCAGGACAAGGTCCTCCCGGTGGCCCAGGCCGAAACCATTCAGGCGCTGATTCCGAATGGCGAACTCCTGATCCTCGATCCATGCGGGCACACAGCGCAATGGGAAGCGCCTGAGGAGGTCAATCGGGCGATCTCGCGATTTCTGGAGGGGCTAGCATAAGCCCCATACGAAGCGCGGCGGGGGTCACGCCGGCGGTGGCGGCGATGCGCGGGAAGAGGCCGGTCGCGAAGGGCATGGCGACGGATGGATGCGGCTTCGCCGCTCGACCGCCGGGCACCTGCCCGATCTCGCCTCAACCCGCAACCGCCGCAACGGCGCGCTCCGCCCAACAAGTCACCGGATCACCCGCAAGTTTCCACGCCGCCTCGGCCGTACCAATTCGGTGGCCACATGAGCCGGCGCCGGATGCCGCAGGGCCGCAGGTCGCTTCGAGCCGTTGGCGGAGAACTCATCGAGCAACGCGTCTTGCCCTCACGGCGCCGCCTTTGTGATCAGTGGAGAAGCCGAAGGCTTGCGCGCGCTGATCGCGTAACGGTGTTCCGACCGGCGGATCAGTGATTTACGCCAGCCGAGTTGAGCCGCCTGCGCCCGGTGGATCGCGCCGAGCCGCCGGTCGACCCGAATATCCACGAAGCCTGCGTCGCGCAGCATCGCGGCGACGGTTTCGGCCCGCGCGCCTTGTGAGAAATGAACGCGGGAGAGGATCTGCCGGTGGCGGGACGGATCGCCATGCGACGCCGGAGCGCTGAACCGCCCGAGCAGGCGCCCCAGCCAGCCGCGCGCCACGAAATCCCCGTCGACGAGAAGCAACCGGCCGCCGGGCCTGAGCACCCTGAGCCACTCCGCAAAGGAGGCGGCGGGATCAACCAGCGTCCAGACGAGATGCCGTGTCACGATCACGTCCATGCTGCCTGCACGCAGCATGGTGCGCTCCGCATCGGCCTGGAGGAAGGTCACCTCCGGCAACTTGGACCGCGCTCGTGCCAACATGGGCTCCGACCAATCCAGCCCGGTGACGCGGAATCCCAGCCCCGCACAGAGCCGCGCGATCTCGCCGGTGCCCGAGGCAAGGTCGAGCAGCTCGCGGCCCGCCGCATTCCCGAGATGCCGCCGAACCAGCGCTTGCCACGCCGCCATCTCCGCGCCCTCGGTTATCTTGTGGCCGGGATCGGTGTCGAAGGTCGCGGCGCGGTCCGACCAGTAGTCGCGGATCTCGTCGCGCAGGTCTCGGTTGCTGATTGCGTCGCTCATGGTCGCTCCGGTCTGGCCCGCGCCCACCTCGCTCAAGCTGACTAATTTTGTCAACTTTAATGTTGACTGAAATACTCTGGAATAATAGCGAGTCGCTGTCCGACATTGAGAGGATCGCACTCCATGACCCTTCGTCCCACTCTCGGCGCCACCGCGCTGAGCCTCATCGCAGCCAGCCTCGCGCAAGCCGAACCGATCACCCTGACCGACATCGCCGGTCGCGAGGTCACGGTCGACGCGCCAGTTGACCGCGTGATCCTGGGAGAAGGCCGGCAGATCTTCTTTGCCGCCGTGCTCGACGGCGAGAACCCCTTCGCGCGCGTCGTGGGCTGGCGCGACGATTTCCGGCAGGCCTCGCCAGAAAGCTACGCGATCTACGCGGAGAAGTTCCCGCAGATTGCCGACATCCCCACCTTCGGCGGCTTCAAGGACGGCACGTTCGACATCGAACAGGCGGTGTCGCTCCAGCCCGACGCGATGATCATGAACCTCGAGGCGAAAGCCGCGACCGATGAGGCGGGTTACGAAGAGAAGCTCGCCAAGGTCGGCATTCCGATCATCTATGTCGATTTCCGCGAGAAGCCGTTCGAGCACACGACGGAATCGATGAACATCATCGGCAAGCTCTTCGGCGAAGAGGAAAGGGCCGCCGAATTCAACGCTTTCTACGAGGCGCAGATCGCCCGCGTCACCGATGTGATCGAGGCGCAGGAGGCGCTCGAACGGCCACTGGTCTTCGTGGAACGCGCAGGCGGCTATTCCGAGGATTGCTGCATGTCGTTCGGGAACGGCAACTTCGGCCGCTTCGTAGAGCTCGCCGGAGGCACCAACATGGGCACCGAGTTCATCCCCGGAACATTCGGTACGGTGAACGCGGAACAGGTCATCGCCTCCGATCCCGACCAGATCGTGGTGACCGGCGGCAACTGGGACGCCTACGTGCCCGGCGGAAGCTGGGTCGGCATGGGACCGGACTCGGACATGACCGAGGCCGCGCGCAAGCTGAAGGCGCTCATGGCGCGCCCGGCTTTCACCGGCGTCAAGGCGGTGGAAGAGGGCAACGTGCACGCAATCTGGCACCAGTTCTACAACTCGCCCTACAGCTTCGTCGCGGTGCAAAGGCTTGCGACATGGCTGCACCCCGAACTCTTCCCCGATCTCGACCCGGAGCTGACCCTGGTCGAACTCCACGAGCGATTCCTGCCGGTCGAGTATCGCCCCGGCTATTGGGTTTCGCTGGATGCGGGACCGACGAACTGATCGGACCGTCAACGCGGGCGGCTTCCGGGCCGCCCCGATCTCTGGAGCGCGCATGGCCACGGTGACCACGGATGCCCCGACCCACAACCTCGCCTATCGCGGGCTGGTGGCGTGGCGCATCGCAATCCTGGCCGGGCTGGCGGCGCTCCTGCTCCTCTCCGTGGCGGTCGACATATCGCTCGGACCGGCACGCTACGGCGTGGGCGAGGTGCTGGCGACGCTCTTCGCTCCCGGCGCGGCGGAACTCCAGATGCGCGTCGTGATCTGGGAAATCCGGATGCCGATGGCGCTCATGGCCGTGACCGTGGGCGCGAGTCTGTCGCTTGCGGGCGCGCAGATGCAGACGATCCTCGCCAACCCGCTGGCCAGCCCCTTCACCCTCGGCCTCTCGGCCGCAGCCAGCTTCGGCGCGGCGCTGGCGATGGTGCTTGGCGTGGCGTTTCTTCCCGCCGCAATCACGCTCATGGTCCCGATCAACGCCTTCGCGATGGCGATGGCCGCGTCGCTCCTGATCTTCGGCCTCTCCACGTTGCGCGGGGTGACGGTGGAAACCATTGTCCTCCTCGGCATCGCGCTGGTCTTCACCTTCAACGCGGCGCTGGCGCTGCTTCAGTATTTCGCCTCGGAACAGGCCCTTTCGGCCGTGGTGTTCTGGACGATGGGCAGCCTGACCAAGGCCACCTGGGGCAAGGTCGCGGTGACCGCCGCAATCCTCGCCCTCTGCACACCGCTGTTTGCCCGACGCGCCTGGGCGCTGACCGCGATCCGTCTCGGCGAAACACGCGCCGCCGCCATGGGCGTGCCGGTCAGGCGACTTCGGCTTGAGGCGCTGCTCCTCGTCTCGCTGCTCGCCGCCGTGCCGGTCAGCTTCGTGGGCACCATCGGCTTCATCGGCATCGTCGGACCGCATGTCGCGCGCCTGCTCCTCGGCGAGGACCAGCGGTTCTTCCTGCCTGGCGCGATGCTCTGCGGGGCGGTGATCCTCTCGGCCACCTCGGTTCTGTCGAAAGCGATCCTCCCCGGCTCGGTCTTGCCGATCGGGATCATCACGGCGCTGGTGGGCGTGCCGTTCTTCGCCGCACTGATCCTGACCAAGGGGCGCAAGTCATGGTGACGCTGGAACTCGATCGGGTCGGCGCCCGCTACGGCCGTCGCGAGATCCTGTCGGACGCCACGACATCGGCCATTCGCGGCGGCGTGCTGACGGCGCTCGTTGGAGCGAACGCCACGGGGAAATCCACGCTGTTCCGGCGCATCGCAGGGCAACTGAAGGGCGCTGGAACCGTCCGGCTGCAAGGCGCAGAGACGGAAGATCTGCGCTACATGCCTCAGGACACCGCGACTTCCGCGGCTCTGACGGTCTACGAGTCCGTCATCCTTGCCCTGAAGCAAGGGGCGGGGGGCTGGCGGCTCTCCGCGTCGGAGCTGGCGGCGGTGGACGGCGTGTTGAACCATTTCGGCATCGGGCATCTGGCAAACCGTCAACTGCCGGAGCTTTCCGGTGGCCAGCGCCAGTCGGTTTCCATCGCCCAGACCCTGGTGGCCCGCCCCAAGGTGGTGCTGATGGACGAACCCACCTCCGCGCTCGACCTGCACCGCCAGTACGAGGTGCTGGCGGCCCTGCGCGCCTATGCTGCGGAAACCGGAGCGGTGATGATCCTCGCGCTCCATGACCTCAACCAGGTCATGCGCTGCTGCAGCACCACGATCGCCTTGGCCGGCGGGGGTATCCATGCCTGCGGGCCGACGCTTGAAGTGCTGACGCCGGATGTCGTCCGCCGTCTTTACGGCATAGACAGCCGCGTGGAACGCTGCTCCCGCGGCTGCCCCATGCTGATCGTGGACGGGCCGGCGGAATGACAGCACGGCTGGTGGGGCACCCGGACGAGCGGGGCACGCAGGCTTTCGTACGGCGTACCGCAGATCTGAGCGGCTGATCGAGCGAGAACGCTCAGAAGGCTGCGAACGCAACCTGTCCTTCGAACGGCTGGCTTGTCTGCATGGCGCGAAAGCAGATCGACCTCTCGACCGTCCTTGCCGGCCAGAGGCTCGGAACATGGGAGATGGATGGCGGCATTGGGCTCCTGAGCTTCATGCACCTTGATCTGGGCGATATCGATCTGGAGCAGAAAACATTTCAAACCATCGACAATCCGTTCGGCACGAGATTGTCATCCATGTCTTGGGTGCAATCCGTTACCCATGTCTCCGGGTCGTACTGGGGGGCGATGGTAGCGGAGGAGGGACTTGAACCCCCGACACGCGGATTATGATTCCGCTGCTCTAACCAACTGAGCTACTCCGCCACGAGCGACCGGCTAGGTAGAGGCAAGCGGGCGGCGCGTCAAGGCCGATCTGGCTCATTCCCGGGCGCGCAGGACGCGGGCCGGGCGGGCGGAAAGCGGGCGCCAGGCGAAGGCGAGGCCGGAGAGCAGCGTGGCGCCGATCCCCAGCGCGATCACCAGCGCGGCAGAGCCCGGGGCGAAGACGTAATCGGTCTCCAGCACGAAATGCGCGATGGCCCAGGCGCCCGCGCAGCCCGCGACCAGCGCCACCAGCCCCGCCGCGACACCGAGGAGCGCAGAGCGCAGGGCGAAATTCGCCAGGATCGTGCCCCGCGCCGCGCCCAGCGTCTTCAGAAGCGCCGCCTCGTAGGTTCGCGCCCGCTCCACCGCCGCCGCGGTGCCGACGAGCACGATCACGCCCGTGACCAGCGTCGCCAGCGCGCCCCAGGTGATCGCCGCCGCGATCCCGGCCAGGATCTCGCTCACCCGCTCGATCGCGTCCTTCACCCGGATCGCGGTGATGTTCGGATAGGCGGCGGCGAGATCGCGCAGGATCGCCGCCTCGTCGGCCGGATCGGCATAGATCGTCGCGATATGGGTATGCGGTGCGCCCGCCAGGGCGCCCGGGTTCAACGACAGGACAAAGCCGATCCCGGCGCTCGAGAAATCCACCTCGCGGAAATTCGCGATCTCCGCCTCGATGTCGCGGCCCAGCACGTTGATCGTCAGCCGGTCGCCCAGCTTCAGGCCCATTTCTTCCGCCTCCTCGGCGGCGAAACTGGCGAGCGGCGGGCCGGCATACTCCGCGGGCCACCATTCGCCCGCCGTCACCGAAGTCCCGGTAGGCGGCGCGGCGGAATAGGTCACGCCCCGGTCGCCGCGCAAGACCCAGTGCGGGCCGGCCGCCTCCTCGGCCGGGCGGCCGTTGATCTCGGTGATGACGCCCCGCAGCATCGGCGCGGTCTCGACCCGGCTGACCGAGGGCCGCGCGTCCAGCATCGCGCGGAACCCGTCGAGCTGGTCCCCCTGGATGTCGACGACGAAATAGGAGGGCGCCACCTCGGGCAGGTCGCGGGCGATGGCGCCCTTGAGCGTCGCGTCGATCTGCCCGATCGCCGCCAGCACCGTCAGTCCGAGGCCCAGGGACAGCACCACCGCGCCGGTCTCCGAGCCCGGCCCGCCGATGGCACCCAGGGCGAGCCGCAGCATCGCCCGCCCGCGCATCCGCCGCGCCAGCGCGCGCGCCGCCCGCCGCAGCCCCGCCGCCGCCAAAAGGAGCGCCACGAAGGCGCCGGTCAGCCCGCCCGCCGTCCAGAGCGTCAGCCGCGCCACGCCCGACAGCCCCGCCGCCGCCGCGATCAGCACCGCCAGAACCAGCCCCGTCATCGCGATCCAGACCGGGCGCGGCCAGCCCCCCGGCCGCAGCCCGGCATCGCGAAACAGCGCCGCCGCCCGCACGCTCTCGGTCCGCGCCAGCGGCCAGATCGTGAACAGCGCCGCCGACAACACACCGTAAAGTGCCGCCTCCAGCAGCGGCCCGGGCCAGGGCGCGAACACCGCCGGCACCGGCAGTTGCGCCTCGATCAGGGGCGCGGCCAGCAACGGCAGCGCCGCCCCCATCGCGAGGCCCAGGAGGATCCCCAGGACCGTCAGCGCGCCCACCTGCAGTACATAGGTCTGGAACACCGTCGCCCGGCTCGCGCCCAGCGTCTTCAAGACCGCGATCACCGCGATCTTGCGGTCGATATAGGCCCTGACAGACGCCGCGATGCCGACGCCGCCCACCGCCAGCCCGGAAAGCCCGACCAGCACCAGGAAGGCCCCGAGCCGCTCGACGAAGCGCCTGATCCCCGGCGCGCCGTTGCGGCTGTCGCGCCAGCGCAGGCCGGAGCCGTCGAGCGCCCGCCCGGCCTCGGCTTCCAGCGCGGCAAGATCGGTGCCCTCCGGCAGGCGCAGCCGGTACTGGCTCTCGTAGAGCGTGCCGTCGCCCAGAAGCCCGCTCCCCTCGAGCGCCGTCCGCCGCACGATGGTCCGGGGGCCGAGCGTGATCCCTGCCGACCGGTCGGGCTCCCGCTCCAGGAGCGCCGACAGCACGAAGGCGCCGGTCCCGAGACGGAACCGGTCCCCCGGCGCCAGCCCCAGCCGGTCGGCCAGAACCCGGTCCATCACCGCGCCCGGCACGCCATCCGCGCCGTCGAGCGCCTGCGAAAGCGGCATCTCCGGCGCCAGCTTCACCGCGCCCAGCAGCGGATAGGCCGTGTCCACGCCCTTCACCTGGGTCAGGGCACGTGCCTCGCCCACCGCCGCCATCGACCGGAAATCCACCACCTCCGACACCGCCTCGGAGACGCCCTCCATCCAGGCGCGCTCGTCGGGCGTGGCGAAGCGGTAGGTCAGCTCGATCTCCGCGTCGCCGCCCAGAAGCGCCGCGCCCTCGCGGGCGAGCCCGGCCTCGATGCTCGCGCGGACGATGCCCACCGCCGCGATGGCGGCGACCCCGAAAGCGAGGCAGGCGAGGAACACGCTGAAGCCCGACAGCCCCCCGCGCAACTCGCGCCGGGCGATCCTCGCGGCGACGGGCCAGCTCACTCGGCCGCCCTCGCTTCCCGCATCGCGCCGTCGATCAGCCCGTCATTGAGCCCGATCACCCTGTCGCAGCGCTCGGCCAGCTCCGGCGCATGGGTCACCAGCACCAGCGTCGCCCCGTGCCGCTGCCGGAGCCCGAACAACAGATCCATGATCGCCGCCCCGGTGGTGCCGTCGAGATTGCCGGTGGGCTCGTCGGCCAGAAGCAGATCCGGCCGCCCCACCGCTGCCCGCGCCAGCGCCACCCGCTGCTGCTCGCCGCCCGAGAGCTGCGCCGGGTAATGTCGCAGCCGCGCGCCGAGGCCCACCTCGCGCAATTCCGCCTCTGCCCGGGCAAAGGCGTCCTCCGCGCCCGCCAGCTCCAGCGGCGTGGCCACGTTCTCCAGGGCGGTCATCGTCGGAATCAGGTGGAAAGACTGGAACACCACGCCCATATGATCTCTCCGGACCCGGGCCAGCGCGTCCTCGTTCAGCGCCGTCAGATCGTGGCCCATCGCGGTCACCCGCCCGGCGCTGGCACGTTCGAGCCCGCCCATGAGCATGAGGAGCGAGGATTTGCCCGACCCCGACGGCCCCACGAGCCCCACCGTCTCGCCCGCGGCGATCTCGAGCGTGATCCCCTTCAGGATCTCGACCGGCCCGGCATTGCCCGACAAGGTCAGCCGCGCATCGGCGAGGCTCAGGATCGGGTCGGTCGTCATGCGCGGGCTCCTCGGACGGCTCTCGGGGGCATATGGGGCGCGCGCCGCGATCCGCAACCTCGGTCTTGCCGTCGCGCTCGCCGCGCTCGCATTTCCTGGAGCCGGAAGGGCCGAGCCGCTGACCGTCACCGCGCTCGGCGACAGCCTCACCCAGGGCTACGGCCTGCCGCCCGGCGACGGTTTCGTGCCGCAGCTCGAACGCTGGCTCGCGGGGCAGGGGGCCGATGTCCGCCTCGTCAATGCCGGGGTCTCCGGCGACACCACCCAGGGCGGGCTCTCGCGGATCGACTGGACGCTGGCCGACTACCCCGACGCGCTGATCGTGGCGCTCGGCGGCAACGACATCCTCCGCGGGATCGACCCGGCCACCGCCCGCGCCAATCTCGACGGCATCCTGACCCGCGCCAGGGCCGAAGGCGTGCCGGTGCTGCTCGTCGGCATCGCCGTGCCGGGCAATTACGGGCCCGAGTACCAATCGGCGTTCCGCGCGATCTATCCCGAGCTCGCCGCCGCCCATGGCGCGCTTCTCTACCCCGATTTCCTCGCCGCCCTCACCTCCGGGGGCGACCGCCAGCAGGCGCTCCGCGACTGGTTCCAGCCCGACGGCCTGCACCCCAACGCCGAAGGCGTCGCCCGCATCGTCGAGGCCATCGGCCCCTCGGTCCTGAAGCTGCTCGACGCGGCGGGGTAGGGGGTCAGTTCGCCCCGGTGCGCCGCCGCTCTGAAAGCGCCTCCTCCACATGCAGGGCAAGCTGCTGCCGCGTGAACGGCTTCGGCAGCACCCGGCTGCCCGAACTGTCCTCGATCCGGTCGTCCTGCCGGCTCCAGCCCGAGACGAAGACGGTCGGCAGGTCGGGCCGCTTGCGGCGGATCTCCCTGGCGAGCTGGAGCCCGGTGATGTCGTCCGACAAGAGGATGTCCGTCAGGACGAGATCGATCCCGGTGCCCTCCGCGTCGAGCGCCTGCATCGCCTCCTTCGGCCCGGCCGCCTCGACCACCCGGTACCCCAGCGTGCGCAGCATGTTCACCGTGACGCGCCGCACATCGGACATATCCTCGACCACAAGCACCGTCGCGCTGTCCGCCTCCGCCGCGGCCGGCATCGCGGCGGAGGGCCGGGGCCCCTCCGCCGGCGGCGCGGCCGGCAGGCACATCGAAACGGTGGTGCCCTTGCCCGGTTCGGTCTGGATGTCGAACGTGCCCCGCGATTGGCGCACGAAGCCCGCGACACTCGAGAGGCCGAGCCCGGTGGCCTCGCCGATCGGCTTCGTGGTGAAGAACGGCTCGGTCGCCCGGTCGCGCGTGGCCGCGTCCATCCCGACGCCGGTATCGGTCACGCTGATATCGACGGTGCCGCCCCGGTCAGTCCGTTCCGGCGCTTCCCGGCAGGTGACCGTGATCTCGCCGCCGCCCGGCATCGCGTCGCGGGCGTTGAAGATCAGGCTCAACAGCGCACCTTCGAGCTGCGCCCGGTCGGCATAGGGCGCGGGCACCCCCTCGGCCAGGTTCGTCCGGATCCGATAGGCGGGGCCCAGCGATGGCTCCACCATCTTCACGAGCGCGTCCAGCATCGATTCCAAAGGCACCGCTTCGGGCCGCAGGATCTGCTTGCCGGCGATCGACAGCAGCCGCTGCACCTGGTTCGCCCCGGAGCGGCAGCCGTTCAGGATCGGTGTGATCAGCGTCGGATCGGCCTTGCCCTCCAGCGCCAGGAGTTCCGCATGGCCCTGGATCGCCATCAGCAGGTTGTTGAAATTATGCGCGATCCCGCCCGTGAGCTGGCCGATCGCGTCCACCTTTTCCGATCGGGCGATCCGCTCCTCCATCATCCGCCGCGTGCCCAGCACCTCGTGCCGCGCATCCTCCAGGAGGTCCTCGATCAGCCGGTTGCGCCGTTCGAGCTCCAGCCGGCCGATGAACTCGGCCATGAACAGGTCGGCATGGCGCAGGATTACCTCCCGGAAGATGAAGAGGAACATGAGCACGATCGCCGCCGGTCCCAGCGCCAGCAGCCCGTGCGACCATGCAAGACCCGCGATCCCGCCGATCGCGACAGGCATCATGAAGGCCGCCGCGGCCGCTGGGATCGGGTAGAGCCCGAAGGCGCCACCCGTCAGCATGCCGGTCAGAAGCGTATAGGCGAAAACCTCGGCAAATCCGGTCAGCCCCGGGATGAAACTCACTCCGGGCACCGCCCAGAACAGGCCGAAGACCAGCGAGTTCATCACCATCCGGCGCCGTGTGCGCGGGCTCGCGGTGCGTGGCGGCGGCTTCCGCCGGTTCCGCAGCGTGCCGTAGAGCGCATAGCTCGCGTGCAGCACCGTCAGCGCCGCCCAGATCAGGATCGGCACGGTCAGCTGGCCGGTCGCCCGGAGCACCAGCGCGAAGGTGCCGACATTGAATAGGACGACGATCATCAGGGGAGAGGTCAGTTGCAGGACCGCGTCCACCTGCCGGGCGCGCAGCTGCGCTTCGACCTCCTCCGAAAGCGTCGCCGGTCTTGCGCGGCCATGGGCCCCTGGGTCACGCGAATCGACATGGCCACGGCCGGCACGATTCCAGCCGCCAAAAGGCAGTCCCAAAAGTTTCCTCAGCCATAGCACGCTGCTGTTTCCCAACAATTTACAGGCAACAAATTGAAACGTAACATAAAAATATTTTCGTTTCGGGAGGATAGCAGATCGTGCGCGGCCTGTCCCGCGATCATTCGTCACTTGGACGAGAACCCCAAGGCACGCCGAATAACTGTCTTGGAATCAGTCGCTTGGATGCTGCGTTCAGCAGTTGGGGATATTCACGGCCAGCCCGCCGAGCGAGGTTTCCTTGTACTTCTCGCTCATGTCCACGCCGGTCTGCCGCATCGTCTCGATGCAGGAATCGAGCGGCACCAGATGCGTCCCGTCGCCCCGAAGCGCCAGCGAGGCCGCCGAGACCGCCTTGATCGCGCCGAGCCCGTTGCGCTCGATGCAGGGCACCTGGACGAGCCCTTTCACCGGGTCGCAGGTCATGCCCAGATGGTGCTCCAGCGCGATCTCCGCCGCGTTCTCCACCTGCTCGGGCGTCCCGCCCAGCACCGCGCACAAGCCCGCCGCCGCCATCGCCGAGGCCGAGCCGACCTCGGCCTGGCAGCCGCATTCCGCGCCCGAGATCGAGGCGTTGTGCTTCACCAGCCCGGCAATCGCCGCCGCGGTCAGCAGGAATTCCGGAATCCGCGTCCGCGTCGCTCCGGGCACATGGTCGAGCCAGTAGCGGATCGTCGCGGGCACCACGCCCGCCGCGCCGTTCGTCGGCGCCGTCACCACCTGGCCGCCGGCCGCGTTCTCCTCGTTCACCGCCATCGCATAGACGCCGATCCAGTCGTTGATCGTGTGCGGCGGCGTCAGGTTCTGCCCCCGCTCGGCCAGCAGCGCCTGGTGGATCCGCCCGGCCCGGCGCTTCACGCCCAGCCCGCCCGGCAGCACGCCGTCGCCCTCGAGGCCCCGGTCGATGCAGTCCGACATTACCTCCCAGATCCGCGCGATGCCCCGGTCGAGCTCCGCCGCCGACCGCCGCGAAAGCTCGTTCGCGCGCTTCAGTTCGGCGATGGTCTTGCCCTCGCGCCGGCAGGTCTCCAGCATCTCGGCCGCGCTCTTGAACGGGTAGGGCACCGGCGCGCCCGCGTCGGTATCCTTGCCCGCCGCCAGCTCCGCCTCGGTCAGGACGAAGCCGCCCCCCACCGAGTAATAGGTCTCCTGCAGGATCACATCGCCCTGCGCATCGGTCGCCATCAGGATCAGCCCGTTCGCATGGCCCTGCAGCGGCGGGCCGTAATCGAAGGCGATATCGCCCTTCGGATCGAAGCGCAGCGCGCCGAGCCCGGCAGGCGTCACCTCCCCGGTCTCGCCGATCCTTGCCAGCGCCGCCTCGGCCGCCTCGGCGTCGTAGGTCTCCGGCAGGAACCCCGCGAGCCCCAAGATCACCGCCCGGTCGGTCGCGTGCCCGACCCCGGTGAAGGCGAGAGAGCCATGCAGGCTCGCCTTGAGCCCATGCGCGGTAAACGGCGAGCCGCGCAGCGTGTCGAGAAACCGCGCCGCCGCCACCATGGGGCCCATCGTGTGCGATGAGGACGGGCCGACGCCCACCTTGAACATATCGAAGACCGAAAGGAACATGCGCAGGGCTCTCCGGGGAAACTCCCCCGATCTAGCCGCCTTTCGCCGCGAGACGCCACCCGGGAACGACCAATTCGCGCGCGGCGGCGGCAACGCACTGTCGCAAACGTGTCTGGTCACCAGCAGGCCGCCATGGCATCCCGTCCGGACCCCGGATCAGGAGGACCACGATGCGCCCGCTCAGAACGCTCCAAGCCGCGCTCCTCGCGATCGCGCTTCCCGGCGTTTGCCTTGCCCAGGGCGTCGCCGACATGGCCTCCCGCCCCGGATGGGCGGTCTTTCCCACCGGCCACGACCACGCCACGCTGGTCGACCGAACCCGCGCCGCGGTCACCGAAAACGGCCTCGCCGTCGTCACCCAGGCCGGCCCCACCGGCGCCGCCAGGGCGCGCGGCGTGGCGATCCCCGGCAACACCGTGATCGGCGCCTTCAACAACCTCTACGCGGTCCGTATCCTCGAACTCTCGACGCCCGCGATGATCGAGGCCCCGGTCCGCCTCTACGTCACCGAGAACGCCGACGGCACCGCGACGCTCTCCTACAAGCTCCCCAGCGCCGTCTTCGCGCCCTATGTCGACGAGGCCGGCCCGGCGCTGATCCAGGCCGCCGCCGAGCTCGACGGCCTCTTCGCCGCCATTGCCCGAGACGCCACCGGGCAGTAGGCCTCAGGAAAACGACCGAACGGAGCCCAGCTTGACCCACCGCGCCGCCGACGCCCTGGCCCGCCGCCTTCACGATGCGGGCTGCCGCCACGCCTTCGGCATGCCCGGCGGCGAGGTCCTGACGATCCTCGACGCGCTCCGCGCCGCCGGTATCGCCTTCCACCTCGTCAAGCACGAGAACGCCGGCGGCTTCATGGCCGAGGGCGTCCACCATATCGACGGCGCCCCCGCGGTGCTCGTCGCCACCGTCGGCCCCGGCCTGATGAACGCCGTCAACGTGATCGCCAATGCCGAGCAGGACCGCGTGCCGCTGATCGTGCTCGCCGGCGCCATCGACCCGGACGAGGCGCTCACCTACACCCACCAGGTGCTCGACCACCGCGCCGTGCTCGGCCCCGTCACGAAGGCCACCTTCACCCTCACCGAAGGCGGCGCCGCCACCATCGCCGACAAGGCCGTCGCCATCGCCACCGAGGGCCGCCCCGGCCCGGTCCTGATCGACATCCCCGTCGCCGTGGCCGACCGTCCGGCGGGTCCCGCCGCGCCCCGCCGCGCCGCCGCCGCCCCGGTGATCCCCGCCCCCGAACCCTTCGCGACCGCCCGCAAATGGCTCGCAAGGGCCGAACGCCCGCTGATCCTCGCCGGGCTCGACCTCCTCGCCGAAGGCAGCGCCGAGGCCCTCACCACCTTCGCCCGCCGCTTCAACATCCCCGTCATCACCAGCTACAAGGCCAAGGGCGTCCTGCCGGAATCCGACCCGCTCGCCCTCGGCGGCGCCGGCCTCTCGCCCCTGGCCGACAAGGCGCTCCTGCCGCTCGTGAAAGTCGCCGATCTGGTGATCGCCGCCGGCTACGACCCCATCGAGATGCGCCCCGGCTGGCGCGACCCCTGGAACCCGGACACCCAGCGCGTCCTCGACATCCACGCCGCGCCGAACCACCACTACATGCACCAGGCGACGCTCAGCCTCGTCGCCCATGCCGGCGCCACCCTCGCCGCCCTCGGGGAAACCGTCACCCCGAAGCCCACCTGGCCCGGCGGCCAGCCCGAAGCCGTCCGCCAGACCCTCGCGCGATCCTTCCCCGAGACCGACGCCTGGGGCCCCGCCGCCGTGATCGCCGAGGCCCGCGCGGCGCTCCCGCCCGAAACCGTCGCCACCGTCGATTCCGGCGCCCACCGCATTCTCCTCAGCCAGATGTGGCGCTGCCCGGCGCCGCGCACGCTCCTGCAATCCTCCGGCCTCTGCACCATGGGCTGCGCGCTCCCCCTCGCCATCGGCGCCAGGCTCGCCGCCCCCGACCGCCCCGTCGTGGCCTTCACCGGCGATGCCGGGCTCCTCATGGTGATGGGCGAGCTCTCCACCGCCGTGGAAATGGCGCTCCCGGTCATCACGATCGTCTTCGTCGACGCCTCGCTCGGCCTGATCGAGATGAAACAGCGCCAGCGCCAGCTCGCCAATGCCGGCGTCGATTTCGCCCGCCACGACTTCGCCGCCATCGCCCGAGGCTTCGGCGCTATCGGCGCCACGGCCACCACACGCGCAGAACTCCGCGCCGCGCTCGAAGACGCGCTCGCGGCCGACCGCCCCACGGTCATCGCCGCCGAAATCGACCGCATGGCCTATGACGGAAGGATCTGACATGCCCGGCCCGCTCGACGGACTGACCATCCTCGACCTTTCCCGCATCCTCGCGGGCCCCACCTGCACCCAGCTTCTCGGCGATCTCGGCGCGACGGTGATCAAGATCGAGAACCCGGCGACGGATGGCGACGACACCCGCGCCTGGGGCCCGCCCTTCGCCATGGGCAAGGACGGAAAGCCCACCGACCTCTCCTCCTATTTCATGTGCGCCAACCGCAACAAATACTCCGTCGCGCTCGACATCGCCGACCCCGGGGCGCAAGAGACCCTCCGCGCCATGGCGGCCCAGGCCGACGTGGTGATCGAGAACTTCAAGCCGGGCGGCCTGAAGAAATACGGCCTCGACCACGAGGCCATGACCGCCGCCAACCCGCATCTCGTCTACTGCTCGATTTCCGGCTTCGGCCAGACCGGCCCGAACCGCGAGAAACCGGGCTACGACCTGATGGCGCAGGGCTACGGCGGGATCATGTCGCTCACCGGTGTGCCCGAGGGCGAACCGATGAAGGTCGCCGTGGGCATCGCCGACGTGATGTGCGGCATGTACGCGGCGGTCGGCATCCTCGCCGCGCTGCGCCACCGCGACCGGACCGGCGAGGGGCAGCATATCGACCTCGCCCTCGTTGATACGCAGGTCTCCTGGCTCATCAACGAAGGCGTCGCGCATCTCACCACCGGCAAGCCCCGCCAGCGGCGCGGCAATGCCCATGCCACCATCGTCCCCTACCAGGCTTTCGAGGCGTCGGACGGCCATGTCCTCGTCGCGGTCGGCAATGACGGCCAGTACCGCCGCTTCTGCGAATACCTCGGCGAACCGGAGCTCGGCACCGACCCGCGCTACGCCACCAACCCCGCGCGCCTCGCCCATCGCGAGGAGCTGGTGGCCCGCATCGCCGCGATCCTGAAGACCCGGACGCGCGACCATGTGATCGCCGGGCTCGAGGCGCGCAAGGTCCCGGTCGGCCCGGTCCTGGCGCTCGAAGAGGTCTTCGCCACCGACCAGGTCCAGGCCCGCGCCATGCGGATCGACATGCCGCGCGACGATATCGACCGGGGCGGGGTCGAACTCATCGGCAACCCGCTGAAATTCTCAAAAACCCCGGTCACCTACCGCCGCCCGCCGCCCGGATTCGGCCAGGACACGGCCGAAATCCTCGCCCGCTACGCGAGTCCGACACCGCCCGCCGATTGATCGCCCCATTGCGACAGGTGCCGCGACAGGCGGCGACGCGCGATCTTCCGCCGATCCGGCCGCCGGTTTCGTCCCGCATTGAAACATCCGGCTCACGCCCCGGCACGATCCGTCACGTATGCGTTATGGAAGGCCCCCGCCCGTAGATCGGACGCCCGCTTTCGTGGAAACCGGATGGGAAACCGATCCCACGGGCCGAAAGGAAACCCCATGCGCCACGACATCTTCGGGCAGGACACCACCCTTGCGTCGGAGGCTGCGCTCAGCGCGTGGAACGCCACCATGCGCGCCTTTCTCGCCCATGGTGCGGCGACGCCCACCCATCTCGCCGCGACGCTTCAGGCCGATCCCGATTTCGCGCTCGGCCATGCCGCGAAGGGGTTGTTCTTCCTGCTCCTCGGCCGCCGCGAACTGATCGCCACCGCGCGCGAGGCGCTCTCCGCCGCCGGCGCCGCCGCGCTGAAGACCCAGCCCACGCCCCGCGAAATGGCCTATGTCGAGGCGCTCTCGGCCTATCTCGACGGCGCGCTCTCCCGCGCCGTGGCGCATCTCGAAACCGTGCTCGCGACCTGCCCCCGGGACGCGCTAGCCGCCAAGCTCAGCCACGCGATCCGCTTCGTCCTCGGCGACAGCCAGGGCATGCGCCGCTCGCTCGAACGGATCCTCCCCGCCTGCGGGCCCGACCACGCCGCCCATGGCTACCTCCTCGGCTGCCATGCCTTTGCGCTCGAAGAAACCGGCGACTACGCCGCCGCCGAGGCCGCCGGCCGGGCCGGGCTCGACACCTGCCCCGACGACGCCTGGGGCCTCCACGCGGTGGCCCATGTCTACGACATGACCGGCAACGCCAGGGCCGGCCTCGGCTGGCTCGAAGGCCGCGAGGCCGCCTGGGCGCATTGCAACAACTTCCGCTTCCACGTCTGGTGGCACAAGGCGCTGATGCATCTCGACTGCGGCGATACCGGCGCCGCGCTCGCGCTCTACGACCACGAGATCCGCGCCGAGAAGACCGACGACTACCGCGACATCTCGAACGGCACCTCGCTCCTGATGCGGCTCGAACTCGACGGCGTCGACGTGGGCGACCGCTGGGAGGAACTGGCCGAGGTCTCGATGAACCGCACCGAGGACGGCTGCCTGATCTTCGCCGACCTGCACTACCTCCTCGCCCTCGTCGGCGGCGACCGCGACGACGCCGTCACCCGGCTCACCTCGCGGCTCTACCGCGACGCCCGCGCCTCGCGCACCGAGATCGAACAGCGCATGGCGCGCCCCGGCCTCGCCACCGCCGCCGGGCTCACCGCCTTCGGCGAGGGCGACTACGCCACCGCCTTCCGCCATCTCCTGATCGGCCGCAAGGACCTCCAATCCGCCGGCGGCAGCCACGCCCAGCGCGACGTGTTCGACCGGCTCTGCATCGACGCGGGCCTCCGCGCCGGCTTCCTCGATGCCGCCGAAACGGTGCTCGACGAACGCCGGATGAAGCGCGGCGGCTACGAGGACGGCTACGCCATGGCCCGCCGCTCGATCATCGCGCGCGGGCGGCGAATCCCGGCGGAATGACGAACGGGGGAGCGGGGTGGAACCCACAGGGGAGGAGCCTCCGGCAGCCACACGCCGCCGGTGCGAATCCGGGTTTTGCGCGCTTCTTCGCCGATTTTTCGCAGTCGCAGCATTTGCAGTTTTTCGTGACTCGACAGGGCTCTACGACGGGCGCTACATCGCGCCGCTGAATTTTGGGGATTCTGCCTGCCGTGCCCGGCCTCACCTTCGCCGGCCTTTTCGTTACGACGAAAATTCCGCGCCTGTGCATATGCCATCTGGCACCCGCGCTGCGCTTCGCAGCCGTGTCACCCCGCCGCCGCGACGGGGGTGCCCCGTGCTGACGCGCCGCACGCTTCTCGGGCTCCTCGCCGCCGCCGCCACGGCCGGTCGTGCGCCGGCCGCCGATGGCGATCCGGCGGGCACAGAGTTTTCCGAGAGTTGGCTCCGCGCCGAGGCCCAGCGCCTCGTCGGCCAGGACTACGCGCCCCGCAGGAAGATCCCCGAGGCCTGGAGCCAGCTCAGCTACGACCAGTACCGCGCGATCTGGTTCAACGGCCAGAAGGCCGAATGGGCCAAGACCGACCGCCCGTTCCGCGTCGATTTCTTCGCCCCCGGCCTCTATTTCGACCGCCCGGTCGAGATCAACGTGGTCGAGAACGGCCTCGCCCGCCCGGTGCCCTTCGATCTTTCCCGCTTCGACAAGTCCGACCAGTTCCCCGACCTGCCCGTCGACGACACGCTCGGCTATTCCGGCCTCAGGCTCCGCGCCGAGCTGACGAAACCCGGCATCTACCAGGAGTTCTGCGTCTTCCAGGGCGCCAGCTACTTCCGCGCCATCGGCACCGGCCAGACCTACGGGCTCTCGGCGCGCGGCCTCGCCATCAGGACCGCCGACAAGGCGGGCGAGGAATTCCCCGAATTCACCCGCTTCTGGATCCTCGCGCCGCATCCCGAGGACAAGACGATCCGCGTCCACGCGCTGCTCGACGGCCCCGCCGTCGCCGGCGCCTACCGTTTCGACATCACCCCCGGAATGCCCGCGCGGATGTCAGTCACCGCCTCGCTCTTCATGCGCGAGGAGGTGGGCAACGTCGGTATCGCGCCGCTGACCTCGATGTTCCTCTTCGACGAGACCAACCACATCCGCTTCGACGATTTCCGCTCGGCGGTCCACGACAGCGAGGGGCTCCTGATGCTGAACGGATCGGGCGAGCTCCTGTGGCGCCAGCTCGCCAACCCGAAGACGCTCCAGGTCTCCGCCTTCCTCGACACCGACCCGAGGGGCTTCGGCCTCGTCCAGCGCAACCGCCGGCTCGAGGATTACGCCGATCTCGAGGCCCATTACCAGGACCGCCCGACGCTCTGGGTCACCCCGGGCGCGGGCTGGGGCGCGGGCTCGGTCAATCTGATCGAGATCCCCGCCGACCGCGAGATCTACGACAATATCGTCGCCTATTGGCGCCCCGCCGCACCGCTGGCGCCGGGCGCCGAGCACCGCTTCAGCTACGATCTCGCCTGGGGCGAGGAGCCGCCGCAGCTCGCCGGCCTCGCCCCCGTTCTCAAGACCCGCATCGGCAAGGGCGTCGACAAGGACAAGCCCGGCACCATCGTCGCGGTCGATTTCGGCCCCGATCCGGCGCTCGGCGCGTTCGACGAACTGAATTTCTCGATCTCGACCAGCAGAGGTTCGCTCAGCCCGGGGATCCTCGAAAAAAATCCCGGAACCGGCGGCGTGCGTCTGTCGTTTCGCTTCGAACCCGGCGACGAGGAACTGGCCGAGATGCGTGCCCAGCTGATCCGCGACGACCGTGTCGTGTCTGAGACCTGGCTCTATCGGTGGACCGCATGACGAATATCGTTCCGATCCGGCGCTTTCCCGACGACATGCCGCAGGAGGCGCCGCTGGCGCTGCCCGAGCAGAACCTGCGCGCCCCGTTCCGCGACCCGGGTGCCCCCGGTCGCGCCAGGGAGCGCAGCCGCTGGCTCTGGCGAATCGCCACCTTCCTGCCCGCGATCGGCGCCACGCTGATGATCGTCGCGCTGTTCACCGATTTCTTCGTGATGGACGGGCTCAGCCCGTTCGAGGTTCTGCTGATCTCCCTGATCGCCTTCTCGTTCTTCTGGATCGCGCTCTCGGTCGCGATGACCGCGGCCGGCGTGATCCGTGCCGTGCTGCCCGCGCGCCGCCCCGAGATGCCGGTGAAACCGCTCGACGTGGCGATCCTGATCCCGGTCCATGACGAGGTGCCCGAGGATGTGTTCGGCAACGCCCAGGCGATGCTCGAGGACGTGGCCGCCCGCCGCCCCAACCATCGCTTCACGCTCTTCATTCTGTCCGACACCAGGAACGACGCGGTGGCCGAGGCCGAGAACCACGCCTTCGCCGCGCTCAAAGCCGCCGCGCCGGCCGAGACGCCCGTGCATTACCGCCGCTTCGCCGAGAACACCGACCGCAAGATCGGCAATATCGCGCAATGGGTCCGGCGCTGGGGCGGCGGCTACGAGGCGATGCTGGTGCTCGACGCCGACAGCCTGATGACGGCCGAGGCAATCACCGATCTCGCCGATGCCATGGCCGCCGATCCTGGCGCCGGGCTGATCCAGTCGACCCCGCGCCTCGTCTCCTCGGAAACCGTGCTCGCCCGGGTCCAGCAATTCGCGACCACCGTCTACGGCCCGCTCCTGTCGCTCGGCCTCGCCGCCTGGACGGGCCGCGAGGGCAATTACTGGGGCCATAACGCGATCATCCGTACCCGCGCCTTCGCCGCCTGCGCCGGGCTGCCCCGGATCGGCCGCGACGGCCGGCTGATCATGAGCCACGATTTCGTCGAGGCCGCGCTGCTCTGTCGCGCCGGCTGGGGCGTCAGCATGCTCCCCGCGGGCCCGGGTTCCTACGAGGAGGCGCCCGAGACGCTGATCGACTACGTCAAGCGCGACGCCCGCTGGTGCCGCGGCAACCTCCAGCACCTGCGCCTGATCGCCACGCGCGGGCTGCACCCGGTCAGCCGCTTCCACCTGTTCCAGGGCGCGATGAGCTATCTCGTCTCGCCGGTCTGGCTCGCGCTCCTCCTGGTCTGGGCCGCGATCGGTGTCGGCGAGGAGAAAAGCCTGATCGTCTATTTCTCCGGCAACGACCCCCGCCCGCACTGGCCCGAGTTGACCGGCGCGAAACAGGTCACCGTCCTCATTCTGATGTATGGCATGCTGCTCGCGCCCAAGCTCGTCGGCGTGCTCCGCGCCGCCCTCGAGGCGCCCGCGCTCCGGAGCTTCGGCGGCCCGGTCCAGTTCGCGCTGTCCTTCCTCGCCGAGGTTCTGCTCTCGGTCGCCTATTCGCCGATCCTGATGATCCAGCAGACCCGCGCCGTGGTCACCGGCATCCTCGGCGTGGAGATGGGCTGGAGCAGCTATCGCGGGTCCGCGGGCCGTGGCCCCTCGCTCTGGCAGCTCCTGCGCTTCCACTGGGTCGAAACCCTGGTCGGCGCGGGCCTCGTCACCGGCATCGTCCTGGGCTTCGTCACGCTCTGGCTCTCGCCCATCGCGCTCAGCCTCGCCGCTGCCATGCCGCTTTCTGCGCTGTCCGGCCTCCGCCTCACCGCGTATCCCCGGTTCGCGAACCTGATGGCCACCCCCGAAGACATCGCGCCGCCGTCCGTGCTCCTCCGCGCCCGCGCCGCCCGCGACCGGATCGGCGCCGCCATGGCCACCGGCCTCGGCATGGCCGCAGAATAACCCTAGGACGCGCCGGCACTCCTGGGTGCCCCCGCCCGGGACAAGGCCCGGCACGGGCCGCTGGGCGAGCGCCTGCCCGTGTCACGCCAGAGGCGTGCCTCCGGCACGGCCGGGCTGGCGCTCTGGTGACGTCCCGCGCCGAACGTCTGTACGGCGGGCTTGCGCCATAAATTGTCCCGCACACTCGTCGCTGCGCCATCCCACGGGCAGGCGCCCGCCCGGCTTGCGTCGCGACCCCCCCCGCTACTCCACCGGCAACCCCTCGAACCAGGCGAGCGCCATATCCGCCCAGCCCACCGGCGTCCCGTGCCCGCCCGGATGCAGCACCAGCTCCAGTGTCCCCACCCTGCACTCGGTCCAGCGCCGCCGCCAGAACGCCTCGTCGGTGGAAAACTCCGTCGCCTTCCTCCCGTCGCAGCCATTGGTCTCGCGCCAGACCTGCATCGCGTGGAACACGTCGCCCTGCTCGATCGCGCCGCCCCGCAGCGGCCGCCCCTCGAGCGGCACCGTCCCGTCGCGCCAGCCATGGGTGTGCAACAGCCGCACCGGCCCCTTGCAGGCGTCGAGCGCCGGATGCGGCCGCCAGAAGCTCCCCGCCACCGGCGCATAGGCCGCCGCGATGTCCGGATCGGAACAGGCCAGGTAGCTCGCCATCGACCCGCCGATGGAGAACCCCGCCAGCAGCACCCGCGACGGATCCACCCCGAACCGGTCCGCAGCATCCGCGATCGCGCCGCGCAGGAACGCCGTCTCGTCGCGCTGCGCCTCCCGCAAGGGATGGAACGACCAGCCCCGCCGCGTCCCGCCCGGCCGGGGCAGACCGTCAGGCCCGATCACCGCGTAGCCCCGCGCGGTGAGCCCCGCGAATTGTCGCATCGTGCCCTCGCCGCTGCCGCCATAGCCGTGCAGGAACACCAGCACCGGAAACGGCCCGTCCCCTTCGGGCAGCGCGATGTGATAGGTCCCCATCGCCGTTTCGCAGGGCGCCTCCGCGCCCACGCAACCTGCCCGAGCCAGGCCCGCGCACAGCACAAGGCCCAAGGCCAGAACCATGCGTCCGATCACTGCGCCGCCTCCGGCCGTTCCACCGGCAGTCCCCGGGCCAGCCAGCCCGGCCCCGCGAGCGAGCCCAGCATCCCCTCGGCCACGTCGCTGACCTCGGTGAACCCGGCCTCGACCAGCCGGTTCGCCACCCGCGCCGAACGCACGCCCCGCGCGCAGATCAGCGCCACCGGCTTGCCGCTCCCGCCGGCGATCCGCCGCAGTTCTTCCGTGAAATCCGCTCGCCGCATGTCGAGCGCGACAGAGCCCTCGGGTCGCCCCGTCGCCGCCCATTCCTCGGGCCGCCGCACATCCACGAGCAGGATCTCCCCCGCCTGCACCTTCGCGAGCGCCTCGGGCGCGCTCAGCACCGCTCCCGCCCGCGTCTCGGTGATCGCCGCATAATAGAGCGGTGGCCCGAAGCCCCAGGCCGCAAGGGCCGAAACCGCGATCCCGCCGCCGATCAGGGCGCGCCGCCTCAACGGGGCGCCCGCCGCCCGCAGGGTCGCGGCAGCGATCCCGGAGGGCCAGAAGAAATGCGCCGCAGGCGCTCGATTGGATCCGGGCAACCGCGCGGCATCGCGCTCCGGTGGGGCAGGGGAGTGACCATGGCCCGATCCTAGCGTGCCGGGCCGCCGGCGCGCCTCACTTTCCCGAGAGACATCCGCTACCTTGCGGGCGCCGTGAAGACCACGCCGTGGCTGTCGTCGGCATCCGCGTCGGTGACGACCCGCTCGGTCACGCCGGGAAGTGCCGCGAACCAGCCGGCCGTGGTGCTCGGGAACCAGCCGCGCGGCACGTCCTCGAAGCCGGGCACCGCCGCCAGCACCTCGGTCACCGCGCGGTTGCAGGTCGCCTTGGCCGCCGGGCCGTGGGCTGCCATCGCGGCGAGCGCGGCCTCGGCCTGCGCCGGGGTGACGGCGATCTCCTGCAGGCGGACGTCATAGGTCGGGCGGGCGTGGTAGTCGACATAGACCGTCCACGCCCGCTCGGTGATGCCGTAGAGCACGTCGTCGCGCTCGGGCACGAAGGGCACCCGGAAACTCCCGGCCGGGTCGAACAGCGCGCGCTGGCTGCCGTTCACCAGAAGCGCGGCATGTTCGCCCGAGCCCGAGCGGGTGCTGACCACGGTGACGAGGGTGATCGTCGGCGGCCCCTCGGCGCGCCAGCGCACGCGGGCGATCTCCGCGTCGGGCGCCCGGACATGCTCCGCGCCGCAGCCGGCAAGGGCGAGGCACAGGACCAGCGTGGCTATGCGCCTGAGGCTTGCGACAATCGGCGTAGAACGTTCATGCATTGCCCCGCCCGGGACAAGGCCCGCAGGGCCGCCAGGCGAGCGCCTGCCCGTCCCCACGGGCTGGCGCGGTGTCGACGTTTGCGCAGACCTCCGAGGTCGAAGGTGGAAGGCACCATGAACTGCGCCGAACAAGTGTTGCCGCGCCACGCCACGGGCTGGCGCTCGCCCGGCTTGCGCTTCACCTCGGCGGAGTGGCGGCTTCACCGGAGTCCGCCGGGCCGCATCCCGGCCTAGGAGTTGAAGATCGCCAGGAAGATCAGGATGCAGAGGCACACGATGGCGCCCCGGACCACGAATTTCATGAAGGTCTCGAAGGTCCGTTCCTGGGCCTCGATATCCATCGTTCCGTGCTTGTGTTCGGCCATGTTTCAGTTCCCGAAATCCCGTTTCGTCCGGAACTAGCCGATTTGCGCCCGCCTGTCACGGGGCAGGCGCGGGCTCTTTGCCGCAGCTCAGCCGCGCTCGAGGTCTTCGGCCAGGCGAAAGCCGATCCGGCGCGGCTCGGGCAGCTCGACGGGCTTCGGCAGCGCCCGAAGCGCCACCGAGAGCTGCGTGACATGCTGGATGAGCTGCATACGCGCGCCGGACTGGTCGGTACCGTAGAAGGTCACGATATCGGGGTCGAAATAGCCGATTCCCTCGATCCGGAGCAGGCCGGCGCCCGAATCGGTCATGCCCATCGCCATTTCGTGCTCGTGGTCGAGCTGCGCCTCGAAATCGCGCATGTAGAGCACCAGGCGCTGATAGGCCCATTCAGCCGGGCTCTTCGCCTCGGGCGGCTTCCGCTTTACCGCGGGCGGCAGGGGCACCTGCTCGGCGGTCTTCGGCGCCGCCGGGTCGCAATGCACGGCATGGCCGTGGATCGGGTCGTGCGGGTCGTCGGTCACGGGCGGGCCTTCGCCTGGTAGAGCCAGGCGCCGTCGTCGCGGCGGGTCCGGGTGGCGAGGCCCTGGTGCCAGAGGTGCTGGCAATGCGCCACCGCCTCTACCAGCGCGAGCCCGTATTCGCCCGACCCGATCCGGCGCAGGAACAGCGTGTCGAAGCACTCCGCCGCCGTGGCGGGCGCCGCGAGCCGCTTCTCCAGCCGGGCGAGCGCGCCGTGGTGGTTGTCGACCAGCTGCTCGAGCCGCAAGGGCAGGCCCCGGAACGGCAGCTTGTGGCCGGGCAGCACCAGTTGTTCCGGCGTCGCGTGGTGCGACAGCCGCTCGCAGGAACTCAGCCACTCGCCCACCGGGTCGGCCCCCGGTTCGGTCGCGTAGACCCCGAGATTGGGCGAGATCGACGGCAGGAGCTGGTCGCCGCCCAGCACGATCTCGCCATCGGTGCTCCACAGCGTCGCGTGTTCCGGCGCGTGCCCATTGCCGATCCGCACAACCCAGTCGCGCCCGCCCGCCGAAAACCGGTCGCCCTCGCGGATCCGCGTGAAGCCCAAGGGCAGGGGCGCCACCACATCGGCGAAGTTGAACGGCCGCTGCGTTCGCCGCGTCTCCAGCGTCTCGGCATCCATCCCCGCCGAGACCCAGAACGCCACCGTCTCCTCGGTCGGCAGCTTCTGCACGTCGAGCGTGAGCATCCGCGCCATAAGCCAGGCGGTGCGCGTGGCCACGAGCTCGGCGCCATGCTCGGTCTGGAACCATCCCGCCAGCCCCACATGGTCCGGATGGTGATGGGTCAGAATGACCCGCTTCACCGGCCGCCCGCAGAACGGCCCCGCGATCAGCGCCCGCCAGATCTCCCGCGTGGTGTTGCTGGCGATGCCGGTGTCCACTACGGTCCAGCCGTCGCCCTCGTCCAGCGCGTAGATGTTGACATGGTCCAGCGCCATCGGCAGCGGCAGCCGGACCCAGAGGATCCCCGGCGCGACTTCAATCGCCGTGCCCTCCGCCGGCGGCTCGGAAAACGGATAGCTGAGCGTCGGGCGGCCGTCGGCGGTCACGGGCAAAGCGCCTCATCGGTGATCCCGGCCAGATCGTCGGCGCCCTGCATCGCCTCCGCCAGAAGCGCCGCGTGGCGCGGCAGGAGCCGCTTGACATAGGTGCGCGCCAAGGCCGCGCGTGCGCCGCTCGTGCCCTCGGCCCGCGCCGCCGCCAGGTGGAAATGCCCGCCCAGCACCAGCGCGAAGGCCTCCAGATAGGCCACCGCACCCGCGAACCGCGCCTCCGCCGGCTGGCCCAGCATCCACTCGGTCGCCTCGCGCAGGTCTTCCGCCGCGTCCCAGACCGCCCCGGCGATCACCGGAAATGCTGCCCGTGCCGCCTCCGCCGCCCGCTCGATCTCGTCCAGGAGCGCCATCGCCGCCTCGCCGCCATCGGCCAGCTTGCGGCCCACCAGATCCATCGCCTGGATCCCGTTGGTGCCCTCGTAGATCGCCGTCACCCGCACGTCGCGCAGATACTGCGCCGCGCCGGTCTCCTCGATGAAGCCCATGCCGCCATGCACCTGGATCCCCATGTCGGACACCGCGATCCCGGTCTCGGTGCCATATGCCTTGGCAATCGGCGTCAGGAACGCCGCCCGCGCCCGCGCCGCCGGATCGCCGGTCAGCGCCTCGAGATCCAGGGCCGTCGCACAGGCCAGCGCGATCGCCCGCGCCGCAAAGACCCGGGCCCGCATCACCGCCAGCATCCGCCGCACGTCCGGGTGCTCGTCGATCGTTCCGTCCGGCCCCGCCGTCCGGCCCTGCCGCCGCTCGGCCGCGTATTCCTGCGCCTTCTGGCAGGCGGCCTCGGCCACGCCGATCCCCTGGATCCCGACCCCCAGTCGCGCATCGTTCATCATCGTGAACATCGCCGCCATGCCACCATTCTCGGGCCCGATCCGCCAGCCCGTCGCCCCGGTGAACTCCATCACAGCCGTGGGCGATCCATGCAAGCCCATCTTGTGCTCGAGGCTCACCGGACGGATAGCGTTGCGGTCACCGAGGCTGCCATCGGGAATGGGCAGGAATTTCGGCACCAGGAACAGGCTGATCCCCCGCGTTCCCGCCGGCGCGTCGGGCAGCCGCGCCAGCACCAGTTGCGCGATGTTCTCGGTCAGGTCGCTGTCGCCCCAGGAGATGAAGATCTTCTGCCCGGTGATGCTGTAGGTCCCGTCGCCATTCGGCTCCGCCCTGGTGCGGAGCGCGCCCACATCCGAGCCCGCCTGCGGCTCGGTCAGGCCCATCGTGCCGGCCCAGTCGCCGGCGATCAGCTTCGGCAGGTAGAGCGCCTTGATCTCCGCATCGGCATGGGCCTCGAGCGCGTGGATCTGGCCCTGGGTCATCAGAGGATTGAGCTGCAGCGACAGGCAGGAGGCCGCGAGCATGTCGTGCAGGGCCATGCCCACGCTGCGCGGCAGCTCCATCCCGCCGAACTCCTCCGGCGCGCTGATCCCGACCCAGCCGCCCTCGGCCAGCGCCCGGTAGCCGTCACGGAACCCGGGCGAGGTCACGACTTGGCCGTTCTCGAGCCGCGCGGGGTGCAGGTCGCCCGCGCGTTGCAAGGGCGCGATCACGCCTTCGCAAAGATTGCCCGCCTCGCCGATCACCTGCGCGACGGTCTCGCGGTCGAGCCCGTCCCCGCGCGCGGCAAGCACGGCGTCGAAGCCGACGACATTCTCGAGCAGGAACAGGATATCCCGCGTCTGCGCCCTGTACGGCATGGCATGTCCTCCCCGGCCGACCGCTTGGCAAGCGGGGCTCGTTGACGTAAGGGATCGGCTCCCTGTCCCCGACGATGCGAAGCGCGGGGGCGCGCCGCAACCCGGGACGCTGCGTAACATGTCCGCGATCGAGACGCTGCGCCTTGCCGCCGACGAGGCCGGGATCGGCCGGGCCGCCGCGCTCCTGCGCGAGGGAGGCCTTGTCGCCTTCCCGACCGAGACGGTCTATGGCCTCGGTGCCGATGCGCGGAACGGCCGGGCAGTGGCGCGGATCTTCGAGGCGAAAGGGCGCCCGCGCTTCAATCCGCTGATCGTCCATGTCCCCGATCTCGCCGCCGCGCGGCGGATCGGCGTCATCGACGGTTCCGCCGAGGTTCTGGCCGAGGCGTTCTGGCCCGGCGCGCTCACCCTCGTCGTGCCGGTGGCCGAAGGCGCTGGGCTCTCCGATCTGGTGACGGCGGGCCTGCCGAGCGTCGCGCTCCGGGTGCCCGAGCATCCCCTGGCCCAGCGGCTCCTGCGCGATGCCGGCGTGCCGGTGGCCGCGCCCTCGGCGAACCCGTCGGGCCGGGTCAGCCCGACCACGGCCGAGCATGTGGCCGAGGGTCTTTCCGACCGGATCGACGCGGTGCTCGATGGCGGCGCCTGCCCGGTCGGGGTCGAATCGACGATCCTTGGCGTCTTCGACGGCGCGCCCCGGCTGCTCCGCCCCGGCGGCTTGCCCGTCGAGGCGCTCGAGGCCTGTCTCGGCGCCCCCATCCCCGAAGCGCGCCCCGAGGCCGAGGGCATCCGCGCGCCCGGACAGCTCGCCTCGCATTACGCGCCCTCGGTGCCGGTGCGGCTCGACGCGCTTTCCGCCGAACCGGGCGAGAAGCTCCTCGGCTTCGGCCCGGTCGCGGGCGATCTCTCGCTCTCGCCCTCGGGCGATCTCGTGGAAGCGGCCGCCAATCTCTACGCCGCCCTCCGCCGTCTCGACGCGCTGGGCGCCGGGGCCATCGCCGTCGCCCCCGTCCCCGAAAAGGGCCTCGGCCGCGCGATCAACGACCGCCTCCGCCGCGCCGCCGCGCCTCGGGGCTAGGCGAACGGCCTACCGGCCAATGCGTCCAGGAAGCGCGGAGCCGGGCGGGCGCCTGCCCGTGGGATGGCGCTGCGGCGATTGAGCGGGGCGATTTATCTCGTAAGCCCGCCGTACAATCGTATGGCGCGGGACGGCACCAGAGCGCCAGCCCGCCGGGACGGGCAGGCGCTCGCCCGGAGCCCACGGCGCTGTTCGGGCGGGAAAAAAACGGAAAAGACCCGACCGCCGTTGGCGGCTTGCTCAAAACCCCGCGCACTTCCGGTGTACGGGTTGTGTACAGGTTGTGTACGGGTTGTGCCGGGAGGATTCCGGGGCTTCTCGCGCCCTCAGGCGTGCCCCGCATCCGAGGAAAGCGCGATCGCGTCGACCCCCATCGCCTTCAGTGCCGCGGTCCATTTCGCGCCGGCATCCGCGTGGAAAACGATCTCCGGTTCGGCCTCGCCCACCAGCCATCCATTGGCCTGGAACTCGCTCTCGAGCTGGCCCGGGCCCCAGCCGGAATAGCCCAGGGCGAGGATCGCCCGGCTCGGCCCCCTGCCCGTCGCGATGTCCTCGAGAATGTCCAGCGTTGCCGTCATGCCGACCCCTTCGGTGACCTGCAAGGTCGCGGAATTGCTCGAATAATCCGGCGAGTGCAGCACGAAGCCGCGGCCGTGGTCGACCGGCCCGCCGAAATGCACCTTGAGCGCATCGGCGGCGCCCTCCGCCTCGATCCCGAGCTGCGACAGGAGCTCATGGGTATCGACCTCCGGGGTCGGCTTGTTGACGATCAGCCCCATCGCGCCGTCCTCGGAATGCTCGCACAGGAACACCACGCTCCGATCGAAGCGCGGGTCCATCATGCCAGGCATGGCGACGAGAAGCTTGCCGGTAAGATACTGCATACCCGAGTCCAGCTAGACCCCTCCACTCTGCTCGCAAGCCCCCCCCGGATGCAACCCCGCGCCCCACCCTCGCGACGATGTCGCAGGATTTTGATTTCCTTGAACGGCTTTGATCGGCAAGAACGGGCGAATGATGACATCCCTGAAGACTTTCCTCACCCTCGCCGTGCTCATGGCGCTCCCTGCAGCGGCCCCGGCGCAGAACGTGGCCGACGTGGTCTCCGCGCGGCTCCTGCCCGGCTGGCGGATGGAGAGCGGCCGGCACATGGCGGCGCTGCAGCTGAAGCTCGCCCCGGGCTGGAAGACCTATTGGCGCGCGCCCGGCGATGCGGGAAAGCCGCCGAGCTTCGACTGGTCGGGCTCGGGCAACGTGGCGGCGGTCGCGGTGCACTGGCCGGTGCCGCATGTCTTCGACCAAGGCGGACTGCGGACGCTGGGCTATGCCGGCGATGTCGTCCTGCCGGTGGAGATCACGCCCGCGCGGGACGGCGAGCCGATCGCGCTCGAAGGCCGGATCGAGATCGGCGTCTGCGAGGACATCTGCGTGCCGGTCACGCTGGTCCTGGGCCAGTCGCTGCCTGCCGCGGGCGGTGCAGACGGTGCGATCCGCGCGGCGCTGGCCGACCGGCCAATGTCGCCCGAAGAGGCCGGGGTCGGCCGGGTCGTGTGCCGGACTGAACCGATCCGCGACGGGATGCGGCTCACGGTCGAGATGGACCTGCCGCGGATCGCGCCCGCGGAGGATGCGGTGGTGGAGTTCGACGATCCCACGGTCTGGGTCTCCGAGGCGAACGCCACGCGCACGGGCGGGCGGCTGACGGCGGTGGCCGAATTGCTGCCTGCAGACGCGGCGCCCTTCGCCCTGGCGCGTCAGGATCTGCGCTTCACCGTGCTGGGGGCCGGGCGGGCGGTGGACATCAAGGGATGTACCGGCGCCGGCTGAGCCGCCCGGAAACAAGACCTTCGTGAGGGATGCGCAGGTCACCGCCCCGGGCGCATCACCCGGCTCATCACAAGCCCGCCGACGAGCGTGAGGACCACGGCGCCTGTGGTGAAAAGCGCGAAGGCGGCGCCTTTCGAGCCGGCGGCCGCCGTGGGCAGGAGCGCCGCGACGGGCCCGGGCAGTCCGTTCCCGAGGAGCACCGGGGCGAGCGTCACCGCAAAGAGCGCGGCGAGCGCGACGCCGAGGAGCGCCAGCCCCGGCGCGAGGCCCGGGATCCGCCGCCGGAACGCTCGGCGGAGCGAGCGGGTCGCCTGGCCGAGATCCTGCTGCGCGGCAAGGAGCGCCGGCACGACGAGGAGCACCAGCACCATGCCGAAGCCGAGCCCGTAGACCAGGGTGATCACCGTGGGTTTCAGGAACTGCGCCTGTTGCGATTTCTCGTAGAGCAGCGGCGCAAGGCCGAACACCGTGGTGAGTGTCGTCAGGAGCACCGGCCGGAGCCGGTCGGCGGTACCGTCGAGGATCGCCGGGACGAGGCCTCTTTCCTTCGCCTTCTCGTCGATGGTCGAGACCAGCACGATGGAATCGTTGATGATGATCCCCGCCATGCCGATCAGCCCGACCACCGAGAACATCGAGAGCGGCACCCCCCAGATGTAATGCCCCCAGATCGCGCCGACGAGGCCGAAGGGGATGATCGCGAGGACGACGACGGGCCGCGTCCAGCTGGCGAAGATCCAGGCGAGCGCGAGGTAGATGCCGGTGAGGCTGAGGACGAGGCCCGTGAGCGCGTCGGAAAGGAAGGCGTTCTCCTGCTCCGCGAGCCCCGCCATGGCGGTGGCAGTGCCGAAGCGCTCCTCGATATCGGGCAGGATGGTCTCGGCGAGTTCGGCCTGGATCGCGGCGGCGCGGGCCGGGTCGTCCTCGGAGATGTCGCCGGTGACCGAGACGGTGCGGAGCCCGTTCTCGCGCCGCACGGTGGAGAAGCCGGCGCGGGCGGTGACCGAGACGATATCCGAGAGCGGCAGGTAGGCGCCTCTGGGCGAGGGCAGCATCGTCCGGTCGAGGAAATCGGCGCGCTGCTCGTCTTCGGGGAGCTCCACCCGGATCGCCGCCGAGCGGGTGCCGTCCGGGTAGGTCGCGGCCTCGATCCCGTTCAGCCGGTTGCGGAGTTCGCGGCCGACGCTGTCGATGTCGAAGCCGAGCGCCTGGCCACGCGGGGTCAGCTCGACGATCAGCTCCTCCTTGTCATAGGCGAGGTCGTCCTCCAGCGCGGAGACCTCCGGGAAACGGGCCAGCTCGGTCTTCAGCGCCTCGGCAGCGTCCTTGAGCGTGCCGGCATCGGCGCCCGAAAGCGTGACGTCGAGCGCATCGCCGCCCGGGCCCGAGCGCCAGCCGCGGAAACTCAGGGTCTCGAGCATCGGGTGGCTCGCGACCTCGTCCTGCAGCCGGGCCACGAAGTCGAAGGAGGAATAGGGACGGAGATCGGCGTCGATCAGCTCGATGGCGATGGCGCCGAGCTGGTCGGGCTCCTTGGTGTCGGCGCCGGCGAGGGAGCGGCCGGTATTGCCGCCGATCTGTGCCAGCGCATAGTCGACGGGGTTGGTACCGAATTCCGCCTCGTAGCTCTCGCCCACCCGCTCGACCGCGGCCTGGAGCCGGTGCATCATGTCGAGCGTGTCGGCGCGGGTGGCGCCGGGAAGCATCGCGAAGTTGCCGCTGACCGAGCCCTGTTCCGGCGAATTGAAGAACCGCCACGGGACGTCGCCACGGATGAACAGCGCGGCCTGGCTGGCAAGGATCAGGAGCGTACCGGCAAGGACAGGGTAGCGCAGCCGGACCACCCAGGCGATCAGCGGACGGAACAGGGCTTCGCGCAGCCGGCGGAAGCCGCGGTTCACCTGGCGCGACGGCCAGTCGTACCAATGCTCCTTCGAGGAATGCGCGATGGCGTGGACCATGTGGTTGGGCAGGATCAGGAAGCACTCGATGAGCGAGGCGAGGAGGACGACGATCACCGTGAAGGGGATGTCGGAGATCAGGCGTCCGAAGCGGCCGCTGATCGCCTCGAGCCCGTAAAAGGCGATTACCGTCGTCAGCGTCGCGGTGAAGACCGGTGTGAACATCCGGATCGCGGCGTTCTCGGCGGCGTCGGCGGGGCTCTCACCCAGCCTTCGGGCGCGGAAATCGGCATGTTCGCCCACCACGATGGCGTCGTCCACGATGATGCCCGTGGTGATGATCAGCGCGAAGAGCGAGATCATGTTGAGCGTGATTCCGGCCATATACATCATCGCCAAGGTGGCGAGCACCGCGACGGGGATTCCGGCCGCCACCCAGAAGGCGATGCGGGCGTTGAGGAACAGGAACAAGAGGAGAAGGACGAGGCCGAGGCCCATCAGCCCGTTGCTCATCAGGATGTCGAGCCGGCCGGTGATCATCTCGGCGCGGGTCCGGATCAGGTCGATCCGCACCCCTTCGGGCAGGGTCGCCTGCATCTCGGCGGCGACCTTTTCGACCTGGTGCTGGATGTCGATGGCATCGCCCCGGTCGGAGCGGTCGATCCGGAGCGAGATCGCCGGGTTCTCGCCCACGAAATAGGCCTCGTCCCGGTCGATGCCGCGGCTCTGGACCGCGCCCACGTCTCCCACGGTGAGCTGGGTGCCGCCCTCGCCGCTCCGGAGCACGATCCCGGCGATCTCGTCGGCGCTGCGCCGCGTCGTTCCGGCGCGGATCCGGGCCGAGCCCGAGACGTTGCCGGCGGGGTTCGCGTCGACGTCTCCGGCGATGGCGGCGGCGATCTCGGAGAGCGTGATCTCGTGGCGGATCAGCGAGATCGAGGGCACCTCGACCACGGTCTCGGGCGCACCTACGCCGCGAATCGAGACATTGGTGACGCCGATCCCGAACAGGCGGGCCCGAAGCTCGTCGGCGAAGCGGCCGAGCTGGTCGACGCCCACCGGACCGGTGATCACCACGTCGGTCACCCGGTCGCGCCAGTAGTCGCGGGTGACCTCGGGCGGGTCGGCGGCCTCGGGCAGCGCGGTGATGGCGGCGACCGCGCCTTCCACGTCGTTGAGCGCCTGCGCCATGTTCCAGTCGGGCTCGAACTCGAGCTCGACCCTTCCATGCCCCTCGCGCGAGACGGCGTTGCTCGACGTTACCCCCTCGATGCCGATCAGCGCGGCGTCGATCACCTGGACGATGGCCGCGTCGACATCCTCCGCGCCGGCGCCGTCCCAATCCACGTCCACGTCGATGGTGTTGATCACCACATCGGGGAAGAATTGCGCGCGAAGGTTCGGAAGCGAGGTGATCCCGAGAATGATCAGAACGGCGAGGAGGAGGTTGGCGGCGGTCCGGTGCCGCGCGAAATAGGCGAGGATCGAGGCAAGGCCGCCGGGGGCCGGGCGCATCATGGCCTAGCCTCCCATGCGCGCTTCGATGCGGTTGATCGTCTGCGCCGGCACCATCGGCTGGCGGAGCTGGGCGAGCACGCGCTCCTTGGCGTCGGCGGGCATCCTGTCATTCGCCTCGATGAAGGCGACGAGCCGCGCGCGGCGCTCCTCGTCGAGCTCGATGAGCTCGTCGCCGGCCTGCGCGCGGGCTTCGGTGCCGGGCCGGACCGGCCGCACCTTGATGCCGGCGCCGAGGAACGGGCTGCGCTCGGCCACCACCTCGCGGCCCTCGAGGCCGGTCGCGTCGATCACGACCCGGTCGCCCTGCCGCCGGAGGAGCCGGGCCGGGACAGGGACGAGCCGGCTGTCTTCGCCGATGGCGAGAAGGCTGCCGCCCGCGTCGAGCGCGGCGGCGGGCAATATGGCGGCGCCGGGGACGGGCGGTTCCTCGATCCGGATCGTGACGAAATCGCCGGGGCGGAAGCCCGCGGGTGCGTCGAGGCGGGCAAAGAGCAGGCGGCCGGTCTGGCCCTCGCCGACGGCGGCGCTTTCGCGGATGAGCCGTCCCTGGGCGACGATTCCTATGTCGCCCACGTCGAGCGACATGGTGACCGACGCGTCGGTCAGCCGCCCGTCTGCATCGACGAGGCGGGCATATTGCCCGGCCGAGACCCGGAACTCAGCCTCGACCGCATTCGGGTCGATGAGCTGGCCGAGCGTTTCGCCCGCGCTGACCAGGCCGCCCAGGGCCACGTCGACCTCGGCGAGGCGACCCGAGAAGCCGGCATGGATCTCGGTATCGGCGACGCGGCGCTCGGCCTCGGCAAGCGCGATCCTGGCGCGGTCGAGCGCGATGCGGCCGAAGTCGATCCGCGCCTCGGCCTCGGCGACGGCCTGGCGGCGCGAGAGGACGGCCTGGTTCGCCGAGGAGGCAGTAAGCTCGGCCTCTTCCACCAGCGCGTCGGTGCCGACACCGCGTGTCTGCAAGTCGCGCTGGCGGGCGAGCGCGCGGGCGCGGAGATCGGCCTGGCCCTCGGCGGCCTGAAGTTCGCCCTTGGCGAGATCGAGCGCGCGCTCGGCGTCGCGCAGCTCTGCCTCGGCTTCGGCCACATCGGCCCCGGCGGTGTCGCGCCGGCCCTGCGCGTCGCGGTCGTCGATCCGCGCTAGAACTGCGCCTTCCGTCACCGCGGCGCCCTCCTCGAACGCGTCCGAGAGCCAGACCACCTCGCCCGCCGCGGCGGCGCGGAGCTCGAGCGTGCGTCGGCTGCGGATCGCGCCGAAGGTCTCGGTGACGGGGGTGACGGTCTCGGGCCGGATCTCGGCCACGCGGACGGCGAAGACCCTTTCGCGCGGTGGCCGGGTGTTGCCGCCATCCGCCATGCTGACCCGCACCGCCGAGACAATGGTCTGGATGGCCATGGCAAGAAGGCCCACCGTCAGCGCGGTGAGCAGAAGTCCCGTCAGGCTACGCCTTAGAAAACGCATTGCGTCCGCACCTTGCCACACCCCGCTCGAATGTAGGTTGAATCGGTGTGTTCTCCAATAACAACGGCCGGAAGCGCTATTTCCGTCGCAGGTGTTCGTCGAGGCGCGGCATGATCTCGACGAAGTTGCAGGGGCGGTGGCGGGCGTCGAATTGCGGCAGTAGAATCTCGTCCCAGGCGTCCTTGCAGGCGCCGGGGCTGCCGGGGAGCGCGAAAAGATAGGTGCCGTTCGCCACGCCGCCGCAGGCGCGGGACTGGACGGCCGAGGTGCCGATCTTCTGCATCGAGACGATGGTGAAGACCGTCCCGAAGGCCTCGATCTCCTTCTCGTAGACGTCGCGATGGGCCTCGACCGTCACGTCGCGGCCGGTGAGGCCGGTGCCGCCGGTGGTCAGCACCGCGTCGATCTCCGGGTCGGCGCACCAGAGCCGCAGGCGCTCGGCGATGGCCGTGCGTTCGTCCGGAAGGATCCTCCGGTCTGCGACCACATGGCCCGCCGCCTCGATCCGCGCCACCAGCGTATCGCCGGATTTGTCGGTGTCGATTGCTCTCGTATCGGAGACAGTGAGCACAGCGATGCGTACT
This sequence comes from Paracoccaceae bacterium, assembly GCA_003605175.1. GTDB lineage: Bacteria > Pseudomonadota > Alphaproteobacteria > Rhodobacterales > Rhodobacteraceae > Ovoidimarina. The sequence goes on from QWDA01000005.1 coordinate 158,297, forward strand.
TTGTGGAAAAGGAGGCCTTCGTCGATCCGGCTCATTTGCGTCCCTCCAGGGCAAGGCGCAGCGCCAGGGCGCCGAGGATCGTGGCGCTGGTCCGGCGCAGCGCACGTTCGAGACGGGCGTTCCCCGCGAGCGCGGCGCCGAGGCTGCCGGAGAACCAGCCCACCGTACCGTTCACGAAGAAGCCGCCGAACGCAATCACCCCGCCGAAGATCAGGAATTGCGGCAGGACCGGGCGCGCGGGATCGACGAATTGCGGCACGAAGGCGAGGATGAAAAGGATCACCTTGGGGTTGGTGAGGTTCACGAGGAGCCCGTCGCGAAAGGCCCGGGACGGGTGGACCACCGGGTGGTCGCCGGCCGCATGCGGGGTCCGCAGCGTCCTCCAGGCGAGCCAGAGGAGATAGGCGACGCCGATCCATCGGATCGCGTCGAAAAGGCCCGGATATGTGGCGGTCAGCGCGCCGAGGCCGAGCCCGGCGGCGGTGACGTGGACCATGGACCCGGCGGAAATGCCGGCAGAGGCGGCGAGGGCGGGGCGGGGCCCGCCGCGGGCGCCCTGGGCGAGGCAGAACATCATGTCGGCGCCGGGCGTAAGATTGAGCGCGATCGCGGCGGGGATGAAGGCGAGGAGCGTGACGGGGTCAATCATGGGGCGATCTCGAACCAGTTCGGCCTGGGGCCGAGATTGACGATGCGGGTACGGCCGATCTGCCCCTCGACGCCCCAGCTTTCGTGGATATGGCCGCAGACCGCCAGCTTCGGTTGCAGGCGCTCGATGGCGTCGCGGATCGCGATGGAGCCGAGCGAGGTCCCGTCCGAGGCGCGGTCGGCGACGCCCTTGGGCGGGGAATGGGTGACGAGGATGTCGCAGGAAGGGCAGGTTGCGAGCATCCCGGCGGCGTCGTCGTCCGTCAGGTCGCAGGACCAGGCGCCGAAGGGCGTGAGCGGCACGCCATAGCCGAGGCCGAAGACCGAAAGCCCCTGCGCCTCGGTGGCCTCGCCGTGGAGCACGGTCATGCCGGGCAGGGCGGCGGCCCGGAGCTCCTCGGCGCTCTCGGTATTGCCCGGCACCGCGAGGATCGGCGCGGCGATGCCCGAGAGGAGCCCGACCGCTTCGCCGAGCCCCTTGCGACGGTTGCAGAAATCGCCCGCGGCGATCACCAGGTCCGCCTCGGCAGCGGCCTCGACGAGGCGCGCGGCGCGGGGCGCCGAATCGTGGAGATCGGAAAAGGCCAGTATCTTCATGGCGCGCGCAGCCTTGCCTGGAGGGTGAGGAGATCGGCCCAGGCTTCCCGCTTGGCGAGCGGGTTGCGGAGCAGATAGGCCGGGTGGAACATCGGCAGGGCGGGCTTGCCGAGCGCCTCGGTCCAGGTGCCCCGTAGCCGGGTGATGCCGCGCCGGCCGAGTAGCGCCTGGCAGGAATGGTTGCCCATCAGAACCAGGATATCCGGATCGGCCAGAGCCACATGGCGGTGCAGGAAGGGCAGCATCATCGCGATTTCCTCGGGCGCCGGGTCGCGGTTCTGCGGCGGGCGCCAGGGCAGGACGTTGGTGATGTAGAGCGTGTTTTCGGCGTCCGGGTTCTCGCGGCCCATGCCGATTGCGGCGAACATCAGGTCGAGGAGCTGGCCGGCGCGGCCGACGAAGGGCTTGCCCTGGATGTCCTCGTCGCGGCCGGGCGCCTCGCCAATGATCATTACCCGCGCGGCCGGGTTTCCGTCGGCGAAGACGAGGTTCCGCGCGCCCTTCTTCAGTTCGCAATGCTCGTAGCGGCCGAGCGCCTCCTCGAGGTCCGCAAGGCTCCCGGCGCTCTCGGCGAGGGCGCGGGCCGCTTCGAGCGGATCCTCGGCGACGGGGAGGGGCGGCGGAAACGGGGCGGGCGCGGGAGCCGGCCTTGCGGCCGGAACCTCGTAGCGGTTCACCGGCACGTCGCCGATCGCCTCGGTCGCGCCGAGTTCGAGCTGCCATTCGAGGAGGCTCAGGGCGAGCGCGCTGTCCATGGGGCGAAGCTAGGGCCAATCCCCGGCATTCTCAATCCGCAAGAGCGGGCAATCAAGAGGCGCGCCTGCGGCGCATTCCTTCTGGCCCTCCGGGACCGCTGCCGCGGCCCTGCGGGCGGCTGGCGCCCGGCCGCTCCGGAGCGCGGAAGCGGTCAGAGCAGCGCCTCGTTCATCGCGTTCGACGTGCGGCAGATCGTGCCGTCCTCGAACCGGGCGAAGCCGCGATCGGTGAATTCGCGGGTCTCGGAGCTTATCACCTGGCCATTCCGGGCACGTACCACGATCGACACCCTGTGCTGCTGGCGCACGACCACGGTATTGGTGACGCCCCGCGTGATGCCGATTCCGGCCGAGGTTTCGGCGGTCAGCGTCCGGACCAGCCGGGCGGCGGGGTTCCGGGGATCGGTGAGGACCAGGCGGCCCGCATTGCCCGGATGCTCCACCGTGCGGCCACCCGCCGTCTCGAATATCGTGCCGCAATCGACGAAGCGGGTCCCGTTCGAGCGCGCGGTGATCAGCCCCTCGTCGCGGTCGATCGCCGTGATCCGGACGCCGGCGGCGCGGAGCCGCGATTCCACCAGGGCGGCCGAGGCACTGACCGGGCCGGCCGGCAGATCGACGATGGTGGAGCTCGCGGTGGTGGGGCCGGCGATGGCCAGAGTGTCCTCGGCCGCCGGGCCGCCGCAGCCGCCAAGACAGGCCAGCGCCAGCGATGCGGCGGCCCACCCGGCCCTGGCCCGGTTTCCTGTCGTTGCGTTCATGTCAGCCCCCATGCGGCCCGGGCGCCCTGCCCGGCGGCCCTTTCCGACACGCTCGAATCGCCCCGGATCCGGAACGCCCGGTTGTCCTAAATGCCCCGCGCCGCCATGAAAAGGAGAACGGGCGCGCATGGGCGGGGATTGCCGCATGTTCGGGCGGACAGGGCGGATAACGGACCCGCGCAGGCCCGCCAGGTCAGTAGCCCGGGAATACTGCCACGAAGTCGCGATGTCCGAAGGTCGGGGTCGCACCGAACACGAAGCGGAGGCCCAGCGTCGTCTGGGTGACGGAGGTGCCGTTGTACTCCTCGTCATTGACGCCGAGCGTTGCGACGAGGCCGTTGCGGAAAGCATAGCTCCCCGCTACACCGAGGCTCCTGCCCTCTTCGCCGCCGCTCAGCGTGGCGACGTGGCCGCCGAGCGTGATCGCGCCGGTCAGGCCGTAGAAGCCGGTGACGCCGAGGATGTCGGTGTCATAGTCCGGGGCATCGAGATCGGTGCTGGCGAGGTAGAACGCCTCGCCGCCCCATTTGCCGGCGTCGTAGCCTGCCTCGAGCCCGTAGGTCTGATAGGTGGAGCCTTCCCAATCCTCGTAGGTGTAGACCCCGCCGGCGACGAGCCGTGGGCTGATCTCGTAGTAGACATGCACGCCTGCCGCATGAACGCCGCGGGTCTCGTACGTGTACTGCGCCGCCTCCAGCTGCGTGCCGATCTTGCCGAAACGCAGGTCCATCCGGCCGTCGATCGCTGTGAGATCGCTGCCGAATCTTATCTCGTCATGATAGGCGAGGCCGAGATCGGCGCCTTCAACCTCGAACGCGTGTGCCGCGACGGGCAGGACGAGGATGGCCGCGGCCGCGGCGGAGAAACTCTTCGATTTCACTGTGTTGATTCCTTCGGGCTTCGCTCGGCCGGGAGATAGCAGGCGGCGGTCCGGAAAATTTGACGAAAAACGGATAGTTTTGAGGACGGGTGTCGGGGCCCTGTTGCGCCGCGGTATCACCAAGGGGAAGGGGCTGGACAAGGGCGCGCCCCGTCACTACGACGCCGGTCATGGAACCGACCGTGACTGTCCTTACCGTCCGACGCCGACGCTGACCGAGCGTCCGTTCCGCCTGCGCGGGCGATCCGATCCGCGCGCCCCCTGCCATCCCTGTCGTTGACTTGCCATCGTGCCGCTGGCACCTCTGTGGCTTCCTTCGAGGACCTTCGCCAATGATACCGTCGATCCTGCCCACTTATAACCGCACCCCCCTGTCCTTCGAGAGGGGCGAGGGCTCCTGGCTCGTCACCGGGGACGGGACGCGATATCTCGATCTCGGGGCCGGGATCGCTGTGAACGTGCTGGGGCATGGGCATCCTGCCCTGGTGGGCGCCCTGACGGCGCAGGCGCAGAAGGTCTGGCACCTCTCGAACCTCTACGAGATCCCCGAGCAGCAGCGGCTCGCCGATCTCCTGGTCGCGGCGACCTTCGCCGACACGGCGTTCTTCACCAATTCCGGGACCGAGGCCTGCGAACTCGCGGTGAAGATGGCGCGGAAATACTGGCACGCGAAGGGCAGCCCGGAGCGGACCGACATCCTCACCTTCGACGGCAGCTTCCACGGCCGTTCCTCGGCGGCGATCGCGGCGTCGGGCGCCGAGAAGATGGTGAAAGGGTTCGGGCCGCTCCTGCCCGGCTTCGTGCATCTGCCCTGGGGCGACATGGCGGCGCTGAAGGATGCTCTGACCCCGACCACCGGCGCGATCCTGATCGAGCCGATCCAGGGCGAGGGCGGGATCCGGCCGCTGGCCGACGCCGATCTCCGCGCGATCCGCGCGCTTTGCGACGAGACCGGCACGCTGTTGATCCTCGATGAGGTGCAATGCGGCATGGGCCGGACGGGCCGTCTCTTCGCCCATGAATTCGCCGGGATCGCGCCCGACATCATGATGCTGGCGAAGGGCATCGGCGGGGGCTTCCCGCTGGGCGCGGTGCTCGCCACTGAAGATGCCGCCGCGAGCATGGTCGCGGGCACCCACGGGTCGACCTACGGGGGGAACCCGCTCGCCTGTGCGGTTGGGGCTGCGGTGATGGGGATCGTGGCGGATCCGGAATTCCTGTCCGGCGTCAGCCGCAAGGCGGGGGCGTTCCGGCAGAAGCTCGAAGGGCTCGTGGCGGCGCATCCCGATGTGTTCGAGGAGGTCCGGGGCGCCGGGCTGATGCTCGGGCTCAAGTGCAAGCTGCCCTGCGGGGAGGTCGTGCAGGCGGGGTTCGCCGAGCATCTCCTGACGGTGCCCGCGGCGGACAACGTGGTGCGGCTCCTCCCGGCCCTGACGATTTCGGAGGAAGAGCTCGCCGAGGCGGTGGCGCGGCTCGACCGGGCGGCGGCGCGGGTCTCGGCCCCGGCCGAGGCGGAGAGCTGAGATGGCGCATTTCCTCGATATCGACAAGACGGAGAAATCCGCGCTCCGGGGCATGATCGACAATGCCATCGCGATGAAGACCGCGCGGAACGGTCGGCCGAAGGGCGCGCCGGACGACGACCTGCCGCTCGCCGGGCACATGGTGGCGCTGATCTTCGAAAAGCCGTCGACCCGGACCCGCGTGTCCTTCGATGTGGGCGTGCGGCAGATGGGCGGCGAGACCATGGTGCTGTCGGGCGCCGACATGCAGCTCGGCCATGGCGAGACCATCGCCGACACGGCGCGGGTCCTGTCGCGCTATGTCGACCTGATCATGATCCGCACCTTCGAGGAGGCGACGCTCCTCGAGATGGCAGAACACGCCAGCGTGCCGGTGATCAACGGGCTGACGAACGCCTCGCATCCCTGCCAGATCATGGCCGACGTGATGACCTACGAGGAACATCGCGGGCCTATCGCCGGGAAGAAAGTGGTCTGGTCGGGCGACGGCAACAACGTCTTCGCGTCCTTCGCCCATGCCGCCGGGCAGTTCGGTTTCGACCTGACCTTCACCGGGCCCGAACCGCTTGACCCGGACCCGTCGCTGCACGGGCTCTACACCACGGTGCGGAACCCCGAGGAGGCCGTCGCGGGGGCGGATCTCGTGGTGACGGATACCTGGGTCTCGATGCACGATCCGCAATCCGCCCGGGAGCGGCGGCACAATCAGTTGCGCGGCTACCAGGTGAACGCGGCGCTCATGGCGAAGGCGAAGCCCGACGCGCTCTTCATGCATTGCCTGCCCGCCCATCGCGACGACGAGGCGACCTCGGAGGTGATGGACGGGCCGCATTCGGTGATCTTCGACGAGGCGGAGAACCGGCTGCACGCGCAGAAGGCGGTGATGCGCTGGTGTCTCGGCCTCTGACCCCGTGCGACCTCGGAAAATGAAACATTTTCCGTGACGAATTCTCGTTGAGAATTCGCCTCCGCCCTCAATGCTCGTCCTGCTGCGGCGGCAGCGGGGCGCCGGCTTCCTTTTCCGGCGTCTCGCCGCGTTCCAGCGCCTCGATCAGGCGCCGGGCGCGGCGTTCGGCGCGGCGGATCCGGACGGCGGTGAGGAAGGTTTCCTCCATGGTCGGCGAGGAAGCGGCCAGCGCATCGGCGACCTTGCGGATCACGGTTTCGTCGCCGCTTTTTTCCTCGAGCGCCAGCGCCCGGATCGCCAGTTCGTCAACGGCCTCGTCCATCACGCCCATGCTCGGCTCCATTCCTGAATATGCCCCTGGCGATATAGGGGCAAAGCCCGGGGCTTGACCAGCCTTCGCTCAGGTCCCGCGCGGCTTCGCCCGGAGCGTGGGCGGCGCGGCGGTCGGGTCCTCGGGCCAGGGATGTTTCGGGTAGCGCCCGCGCATGTCCTTCCGGACCTCGGCATAGGAGCTGGCCCAGAAGCCCGGCAGGTCCGTCGTGACCTGCACCGGACGGCCCGCGGGCGAGAGCAGCGTGAGGCGGAGCGGGCGGCCCGCGACGCTGGGGTGTTCGGTCAGCCCGAAGAGCTCCTGCAGACGGATCTCGACCGAGGGCGTCTCGGTGCCGTAATCGATGGGGATGTTACGGCCGAGGGGTGTGGTGAAGGCGGGCGGGGCGGCGCGGTCGAGCCGTTGGCGCCCGGGCCAGCCGAGCCTTGCCTCGAGCGCGGGCAGAAGGTCGAAGCGGCGCCAGTCCTCCGTGCTCCGGATGCCCGCGAGATGCGGCAATAGCCAGTCGTCGAGCGTCTCGGTGAGCCCCGCGTCGGAGCAGTCGGGGAGGTCCTCGCCGCCCGCGCGCACGAGCTCCACCCGCGCCCGGAACCGTGCCGCCGCCGGGCTCCAGACGAGCCCGATCTCGCGCACACCGTCGAGCATGGCGCGGGCGATCGCGTCCGTCGGCGGATCCTGCCAGACCCGGTCGCCGAGCACGGCGGCCCCGAGCCGCTCCTGCCGGCGCGCGACGACGCGGCCCTCGCGGCGCGACCAGGCGCAGATATCCTCCCAGCAGATCCTGTCGCCCGCGATCTCGCGCAGCTCCGCCTCGGTGATCGCGATCGCCTGCCGCGCCCGTGCCTCGCGCGGGTCGCCATCGGTATCGGTGACGATAAGGATCCGGGTTCCGGCGAGCGCGTCGGCCGTGTCCATCCGCGCGCCCTTGCCGCCTGAGAGCACCCAGCGCGGGTCCTCGCCTGGCCGGTGCAGCCCGATCCGGTCGGGATAGGCGAGCGCAGCCCATTGCGCCGGCGAGAGGCCGGCATCATCCGGTGCGAGGCGGGCCAGCCGCTTTGCCTCGGCGCGGATCCGGTCGAGCGCGGCGCGGTCGGCGCGCGGATCGGGACGGTCCAGCGCCTTCAGCCGGAGCGCAATGTCCGCGCCCGCGCCGCGCATCGGGTCGCGCTCGCCGAAAAGCGCGGCGAAGGGCGCCGCGCCTTTGCCGGCGCGGATCAGCATATGTGCAAGCCGGGGGTGGAGCGGCAGGCCGGCCATGGCCCGCCCGTGCGCGGTGATCGCTCCGCCGGCGTCGAGCGCGCCGAGATCGGAAAGGAGCCGCCGCGCCGCCGCGAAGGGGCCCGGGCCGGGCGGGGTGAGAAACGGCAGGTCCGTCGCGTCGCGGCTGCCCCATTGCGCGAGGTCGAGGGCGAGGGAGGCGAGATCGCCGGTCTCGATCTCCGACGGCGGATAGGCCGGAAGGCCACCTTCCTCGGCCCGGGTCCAGAGCCGGTAGCCGATCCCGGGCGCGACGCGGCCGGCGCGGCCGAGGCGCTGGGCGATCTCGGCCCGGCTCGCGCGTTCCGTCACCAGACGCGACATGCCAGAGCCCGGGTCGAACCGCGCCCGCCGGGCGAGGCCGGCATCGACCACCACCCGCACGTCCTCGATGGTGAGCGAGGTCTCGGCGATGGCGGTGGCGAGGACGATCTTTCGCGTGGTCGGGTCAGGGGCGATGGCCGCACGCTGCTCGGCAAAGGGCAAGGCGCCATAGAGCGGCCGAAGCGAGCAGCCCTTCGGCAGCCGGTTCGCGAGGGCCGCCATGGTGCGGCGGATCTCTCCCTCGCCCGGCAGGAAGGCGAGGATCCCGCCCTCGGTTTCGGAAAGCGCGCGGAGCACGGTTTCGGCCATCGCCGTTTCGGGGCGCATCTCGCGCGGGAGCGGCCGTTCGGCCCAGCGGGTTTCAACCGGGTAGGCGCGGCCCTCCGAACGGATCGTCTTCGCGCCCATCAGCCCCGCCACGGCGGTGCCGTCGAGCGTGGCGGACATGACGAGGAGCCCCAGGTCGCCGCGCAGCGCCGCACGAACCTCGAGGCAAAGCGCGAGGCCGAGATCGGTGTGGATCGAGCGTTCGTGGAACTCGTCGAAGATCACCGCGCCAATGCCCTCGAGCGCCGGGTCGGATTGCAGCATCCGCGTGAGGATCCCCTCGGTCACGACCTCGATCCGCGTGTCGCGGGAGGTCTTCGTCTCGCCCCTGATGCGGTAGCCGACGGTCCTTCCCACGGGCTCGCCCAGGGTGGCCGCCATGCGCTCGGCGGCGGTCCGGGCGGCGACGCGGCGGGGCTCGAGGAGGAGGATGCGGCCCCCGGCGAGCCCGGCCTCGAGCACCGCGAGCGGAACGCGGGTGGTCTTGCCCGCGCCCGGCGGCGCCTCGAGCACGGCCATCCCGTCGGCGCGGAGCGTCTCGACCAGTTCGGGCAGGGCGTCTTCGATGGGCAGGCGGGTCGGCATGGCGCCTTATCGCGCAAGGCTTCGGGGCTTGCCAGTGCCGGTCCGGGCGGGCAAGTCAGGCGGAACGCAAGGAGGGCGCATGGGCGAGACAGGTCTGGCGGAACGGGTGATCGCGGGCGACCGGCGGGCGCTGGCGCGGGCGATCACGCTGATCGAGAGCGGGCGGACGGATCACCGGGCCGAGGCCATCGCGCTGGTCGACCGGTTGCGAGCCGAGGGACGCGAGGCGCTCAGGATCGGGCTCTCGGGAACGCCGGGCGTCGGCAAGTCGACCTTCGTCGAGGCGTTCGGGATGCACCTCACCGGGCAGGGGCTGCGGGTGGCGGTTCTGGCGGTCGATCCATCCTCGGCGCGGTCCGGCGGTTCGATCCTCGGCGACAAGACGCGGATGGAGCGGCTGTCGCGTAACCCATTGGCATATATACGCCCTTCGCCGTCGCAGGCGGCGCTGGGCGGGGTGGCGCGGCGGACGCGGGAGGGGGTGGCGGTTTGCGAGGCTGCCGGTTTTGACGTGGTCTTGATCGAGACGGTGGGGGTCGGGCAGTCGGAGACCATGGTGGCGGAGATGACCGATCTCTTCGTCCTCCTGATGGCGCCGGGCGGCGGCGACGAGCTGCAGGGGGTGAAGCGGGGGATCATGGAGATCGCCGACCTGATCCTCGTGAACAAGGCCGATGGCGAGCTCGCCGGGCCGGCGCGGCGGACGGCGGCGGACTATGCCGGCGCGCTCAGGCTGCTCCGGGCGCGGCGGGAAGATCCCGAGGGATTTCCGAAGGTTATGTGCGTCTCCGCGATGGAGGAGAGGGGCATCGCCGAGGCGTTTTCCGAGATGCGGGCCCTCGCAGACTGGCGCCGGGCCGAGGGGCATTGGCAGGCCCGCAGGTCGGCCCAGGCGCGGCACTGGTTCGAGGAGGAGGTGCGGCAGGGGCTCCTGAAACGGCTCTCGGAGGACCCGAAAATCGGGGACGCAATGGCGCGTCTGGGGCAGGACGTGGCGGAGGGAAAGCGGGCGCCGGCGGCGGCCGCGGCGGAGGTTCTGGCGGCGCTCAGGGGCTGAATCCGGGGCGCACAACCTGTACGCAACCTGTACACAACCCGTACACCGGCGATGCGCCGACGGATGGCCCGGCTCTGCCTGCCGTCCGCGCCCGTCGCCGCCCCGAAACGCGCCGCCAGGGTCGGATTCCGACAGCGCGGGACGTGGCGCCATGGGCAAGGGCGCCGAAACGATGTTCTCGGCCAGTTGCGCGAGTACATCCGCGACGACCATCGCCTGATGCATCCCGGCCGCGCCGCGGTCGTGCTCTGGACCAGATCGAGAATCCTGGAAAGCGATGCCGACCACGGACATGTCGTCGTTCATGGACATAGCCCGGGCGATCAATCGGTGCTCGTTCACAATCGGATCGGCGTGGACACGCGCGCGATGTCCACCGGCGTTCTGACCGCCGCCGTACTGGACGGCGTAGGCAAGCCGATCTTTCTCCGCGCGGTCGGCCGCCCGGGAAAGACTGGCGGACCGGGTCAGCGGGCGCCGTAGCGGGCCATGAAGGTTTCGACGGCGCCATCGGCGACGCGGGCGATCTCGGCGTCGGAGAAGTGGTCCTGGATGCCGAACATCAGCTTGGGGAACAGGTCGGCCTTGCAGAGTTCGCCGAACTGTTCTGCGGCGAGGTCGAGATCGTCGATGGCCAGTTCGCCGCGCTCGATGGACTGGCGGAAATAGGCGATCATCTTGGCGCGCATCCGGGCGGGGCCGGATTCCCAGAATTCGCGGCCGAGCTCCGGGAAGCGGTCGGCCTCGGCCACGCAGACCTTGAACACGTTGCGGCCGAAGGGCGAGAGGAAGATCCGCATCATGCGTTCGGCCGCGGCGCGGAGCGCGGTTGCGGGCGGATGGCTGTGCGCGATCATCTCGTCGCAGGCGCTTTCCTGGCGCCAGCACTCGGCCTTGGCCACTTCGAGGAACAGGATCCGCTTGTCGGGGAAGTAGTTGTAGAGCGTGGCTTTCGAGACGCCGGCTTCCTTGGCGATGTCATCGACGCTGGCGCCTTCGTAGCCGTCGCGCAGGAACACCGTTCTTGCGCCCTCCAGCACCTGCGCCATCTTGCGGCCGGTTCGCGTGATCTCGGGTTCGATGTTCATGCGTCATGTCCCATGCACTGGGTGTTATATAAACTGAGCGGTTCAGTTTTTTCAAGGTGCGGCGGGCGAGGCGGGCTCTTGCACGGGGCGGCGCGCGCGGCTAGCCCGGCGAGCGAGATGCTCGAGATCCTGTTCCAGACATTGCCGTTCTTCGCTCTGATCGCGCTCGGCTACGGGTCGGGGCGGACCGGGTTCTTCTCCGAGGAGGCGACGGCCTATCTCACCCGCTTCGTTTTCTACTTCGCACTCTCGGCGATGCTGTTCCGGTTCACCGCGAACCTGTCGCTGGCCGAGATCCTCGACTGGAGTTTCGTGGCCGCCTACACGCTGGCGACGATGGCGGTCTACCTTGTGGTGACCGCGGTGGCGCTCGTCCGGAAGCGAAGCATCGAGGAGGCGGCGGTCGAGGCGCAATGCGGCGCGATCGGCAATGTCGGGTTTCTTGGCATCCCGATGCTGTCGATGCTGATGGGGCCGGCGGCGATCGCGCCCATCGTGCTGGGCCTGTCGGTGGACCTGATCGTGTTCGGCAGCCTGATCGTGATCCTGATCACCGGCGCGCGCGACCGGCGGATGTCGGTGAAGATCCTCGGCACGGTGCTGACCGGGCTGGTGAAGAACCCGATGATCGTCTCCATCGCTTTGGGCCTTATTGTGTCGTCGCTGGCGTTGCCGATCCCCGGGCCGGTGAACGCCTTTCTCGAGATCCTGGGCGCGGCGGCCACGCCCGGGGCGCTGTTCGCCATCGGCGCCTCGCTCGCGTCGAAATCGGCCGAGCGGCTGCAGGTGGCGGCCTGGCTTTCCTTCGCCAAGCTGGTGCTGCACCCGGCGGCGGTGGCCTTCGCAGTGCTGGTGCTGTTCCCGGTCGAGCCCTTCGCGGCGGGCGTCATCATCGCTTCGGCGGCAATGCCGGTGGCGGGCAACGTGTTCATCCTCGCGCAGCATTACGGGGTGGCGCCGCAGCGGGTGTCGGCGTCGATCCTGATCTCGACGGCGCTGTCGGTGCTGACGGTGACCGCGGTGATCGCCTGGGTGAGCCGGTTCCAGTAGCCGTCTTGGGCGATTTCCGGGTTTTTCGGCCGATGCGCCCCGTGACGTAGGGTCATTAACGCACCGCCTCACTTTCTTCTGACACGGGGCTGACGCCCCGCTCACGGGTCTGGCGGCAAGGTCGTTCCATTCAATCGTCCGCCGGCACCCTTCGCATTTTTCGGGTCCGGTTCATGCTTTTCGATGGAGATTTCAGATGGCGTTTCCCAGCACGCTCTTCCGTTCCCGGCCCATTTGCCTGTTTGCCGCGGCCGCTGCGCTTTGCGCGACCCCGGCGCTTTCCCACGAAGCCTGGCTTCTCACTCCGTCCGAGATCGAGGCCCTGGCGCTCGAACCGAACCCGGCGATCTTCCAGAGCCGGCTCGTGCTCGGCGGCGGGGCGCTGATCGCCAGTTTCGCGGCGGCCCTGGCGCTCGCCGCCGAAGACCGCTTTCGCCATATCGAAGACCGGCTCGCCTCCCCAATCGCGCCCTATGCGGCCACGCTGGGCGCGTTGATCCTGCGGCTCGGCCTTGCCGCCATGCTGCTACTCGCCGCGACCGGCGGGCTGCCGCGGCATGGCGTCGTCGCCTGGACCGAGCCGACGCTGTTCGTGCCCGACATGCAGCTCCAGATGGTGCCCGGATGGGACTGGCTGATCGCCGGGCAGGCGCTGATCGGGCTGGCGCTGGCGATCGGTTTCGGCACGCGTCTTTGCGGGTTGGCGATGATCGGGCTTTCGGGGCTCGGCCTCGGCCTCTTCGGGATGCCGTTTCTCTCCTACGCGCCGCATTTCGCGGCGCCGGGGCTGATGCTGGCGCTGATCGGCGGTGGCGCGATTTCTGTCGACCGGCTGCTCGAGGACCGCGACATGCCGCCGCCGGCGCCTGTCGTGGCGGGGATCCTGTGGCGCGCTGCGCTGGCGGCGGTGGGGCTCGGCTTCGTCTACCTTTCGGTGGCGTACAAGCTGACCCAGCCGACGCTCCTGATCGCGATCCTCGAGCATGGGAACTTCCCAAGCTTCGGGTTGGGGCTCGACTGGATCGCGCTGCTGATGACCGGGGTGGAGATCGTCTGCGGGCTGCTGCTGGCGCTCGGGCGGCTGACGCGGGTGGTGGCACTTGTGCTGATCGGGGCGATCAGCTTCCTGGCGGTCACCCTGGGCGAGACGCCGCTGTTCCACGCCAATCTCTACGGCATGATGGCGATCTTCGCGATGGCCGGGCCGCGGATCCCGGCCGAGGCGCCGCGGGGCGTGGCGATCTTCGGGAGGGTCGAGGCATGAGGACGCGCGTCTTTGCCAGGCACGGAGCCATTCTCGCGGTCTCGGCCATGCTGGCGACGCTCGCCGCCGCCGCGCCGCATATCAACGCCGGGAACACCCCGCCCCGGTCGGTGTTCCTGCGGCTCCCCGGCGATGCACCCGAGCCAAGGGTGGCGATGGACCTGGAGGCGCGCGCCGACGGCACCTGGCGGCTCCGGATCGACACCGAGGATTTCACCTTCACCTCGCTCTGCGTGACCGAGGCGGCGGCGGTGCCGGTGGGCCATGCCCATGTGATCGTCAACGGGGTGAAGGTGGCTTCGGCCTTTCACCCGGTGGTCGATCTGGGGGCGTTGCCGCCCGGCGAACATGACGTGACCGTGGTGTTGCGCGGGCAGGATCACCGGGCGCTTCTCGGGCGCAGCGGGATGATCCGGGCGAATGCGGTGGTCTCGGTCGGGGCGGGCTGACCCGGCCGGACCGGCGCGGGCGGGCGCGGTGGGCGAGGGCCTGCCGCGCCCGTTCTTTTCTCTGCCGCGTGCTGCGGCTAGGAAGCGGAGACCAGCTTGTCGGGAGAGTGTGCATGGGCCGGATCGACGCCGTGGTTTTCGATATCGGGCGGGTTCTGATCGAGTGGGATCCGGCGCGGATGTACGATGCGGCGATCGGGCCCGAGCGCCGCAGGGCGTTGTTCGCGGCGGTGGATCTCGAGGGGATGAACCTTTCGATCGACCTCGGCGCGCCGTTCCGCGAGACGATCTACTCCCTCGCCGAGGCGCATCCGGACTGGGCGGCGGAGGTCCGGCTCTGGCACGACTGCTGGATCGAGATGGCGGCGCCCGAGATCCCGCATTCGGTGCGGCTGATGCGGGCGCTCCGGGCGAAGGGCCTGCCGGTCTTCGCGCTGACCAATTTCGGGGCGGAGAGCTTCGAGCTGGCCTGCGGATACTACCCGTTCTTCCGCGAGTTCGACCGCGCCTTCGTCTCGGGGCGGCTCGGGGTGATGAAACCCGACCCGGATTTCTACCGGATCCTCGAGGAGGAGACCGGTGTCGCGCCGGAGCGGCTGTTTCTCACCGACGACCGCGCGGAGAACATCGCCACGGCGCGGGCGCGGGGCTGGCATGCGCATCTGTTCGAAGGGCCGGAGGGGCTGGCCGCGCGGCTGGTTTCGGAGGGGCTGCTGACCGGGGACGAGGCGGCCTGAACGTCAGGCGACCACCGCGCGCGGGGAGAGCGGGCGCTCGCGCACCGGAAGGTGGACCACCGCGCTGAACGCGCCGACGCCGACGCCGATCCACCAGACCGTGGTGTAGTCGCCATAGGCGTCGTAGAGCCGCCCGCCGAGCCAGATGCCCATGAAGCTGCCGATCTGGTGCGACAGGAACACGAAGCCGTAGAGCGTGCCGAGGAACCGCATCCCGTAGATATGGCCGACGAGCCCCGAGGTCAGCGGCACCGTGGCGAGCCAGAGCGCGCCCATGCCGGCCGAGAACAGGAGCACCGTGGCGGGAGTGATCGGGAACAGGATGAAGGCGGCGGCGAAAAGCGTGCGGCCGGTATAGATGCCCGCGAGCAGGTAGCGTTTCGGCCAGTGTTTCCCGGCCCAGCCCGCGAGCAGCGTGCCGGCGATATTGGCGAAGCCGATCAGCCCGAAGGCCGCCGCGCCGAGCGCCGAGGTCGAGGTGATCCCGAAGGCGGCGAGGAGGCCGCCCGGCGCGATGGGGCCGCACATCTCGGTCACCAGCGCGGGGAAATGCGCGGTCATGAAGCCGAGCTGGTAACCGCAGGAGAAGAAGCCCACGAAGATCAGCGTGTAGGACGGGTCGCGGAAGGCGCGGGAGAGCGCGTCGCCCAGCGACGGGCTTTCGCCGGCGGCGAAGGGTTTCGTAGGCGCCTTCAGCATCGGCAGGAACAGGAGCACGGTGAGCGCCGTCGCGGCGAGGACCAGGAACACGGTCTGGAACGGCATGAAAGCGAGCAGCGTCTCGACCGCGGGCGGGCCGACGACCTGGCCGGCCGAGCCCGCCGCCGTGGCGATGGCGAGCGCCATGGAGCGGTGTTCGTCGGGCGCCGCGCGGCCGACGAGCGCGAGGATCACGCCGAAACCGGTGCCGGCGATGCCGAAGCCCACGGCCACTTCGAGGATCTGGTACTGGGCCGGGCTGGTGGCGATGCCGGTGAACCCGAGGCCGAGCGCGTAGAGCAGCGCGCCGATGATGATCGCCTTGCGGTCGCCGACCTTCTCGGCGATGGCGCCGAACAGCGGCTGGCCGAAGCCCCAGGCGAGGTTCTGGATCGCGATGGCGGTGGAGAACTCGGCGCGGGGCCAGCCGAAGGCTTCGGCGACCGGGATCTGGAACACCCCGAAGGCGGCGCGGATCGCGAAGCCGACGAGCAGGATCAGGCAGCCCGCGACGAGCACGGGCGTGACGAGGCGGGTGCTGTCGGCGCTCTGGTTCATGAAGATTTCAGAGCATGCGCCGCGGCGGCGGTCAAATCAGATCGCGTGGGCTTCGGCATCAGGAGGCGTGATGCCCGGGTCAGGCAGCCACGCCCATGATCTCGCGGTGATGCGCGATCGCGTCCATCACGTCGTCATGCCAGGTGAGCCTGCCCTTTTCGAGCACCATGCCGGCGCTGCAGATCCGCGCGAGCTGGCGCAGCGAATGCGACACCACGATCGCGCCCGCCGAGGCGATCCGTGCGGTGAAGAGCGCGTCGGAGGCTTCGCGGAAGGCGGCGTCGCCGACCGCGGTGATCTCGTCGACGAGGTAGATGTCGAAGGGCAGGCCCATCGACAGGCCGAAGGCGACGCGGGCGCGCATGCCGTTCGACCAGGTGCGGACCGGAGCGTGGAAATGCCGTCCGATCCCGGCGAAGCCCGCGACGAACCCGGCCAGGGCGCGGGAATCGGCGCCGTAGATCCGGGCGACGAAGCGCACGTTCTCGGCCCCGGTGAGATCGGGGTGGAAGCCGCCGGCGAAGCCCACCGGCCAGGACACCCGGCCGCGGCAGGTGATACGGCCGCTGTCGGGGTGGATCACCCCGGCGATCATCTTCAGGAGCGTGGATTTCCCCGCGCCGTTCCTGCCGAGCAGCGCCACGGCACGTCCCGCCGGGATGTCGAGCGATACGTCGCGGGTCACCGCGGTGCCGCCGGGAAAGCTTTTCGAGACGTTCTCGAACCGGATCACGCCCGGTCCTTCAGGTTGGCCCAGGCGAGGGTGCCGATCGCCCAGACGAGCGTCAGGAACAGCGCGCCGAGGCCCAGCACGGTCACCGGGTCGGGATGGGTGGCGCGTTCGGCGCGGGTCGGGCGGATATGGGCGGCGAGATAGCGGGTCTGGCGCCGCGCCTCGATCAGCGCCTGGTCATGGGCGGTACGCGCGGCGAGAAGGCTCTGCTCGGCGAATTCCACGTCGATCTTCAGCCGTTCGTATTCCGCGAGGAGCGTGGCGTAGTCGCCGCCGTCTTCCTGGCCGCCGCCCGAGCCGAGCTTGCGCCGCTCCCCGGCGATCCGGTCCTCGATCACCGTGATGCGCTGTTCGGCCGGGGCGATCCGCGGGTCGTCGGCGCGGGTCTGGCTGCGCAGGAGATCGAGCCGGATCAGCTCCTCGGCCAGCTCCTCCTGGAGCCGGGTCAGGAGGCCCATCTGCCCGCTCACATCGGCGCCGGGATCGACGATCTGGGTTTCGGCGCGGAACGCCGTCAGCGCGCTCCGCGCGGTGCGCACCCGCGCTTCCGCCTCCTCGAGAACCAGCCGCGCCTCGTTCAGGACGTCCTCGCGGGCGATGGCGGAAAGGGTGTTCACCAGCTCGCTCGATTCCGCGAAGGCCGCGGTGGCGATCTCCTGGGCGTCCTCGGGTGAGAAGGCGCGGACCCGCAGCGTCAGGATGCCGGTGCCGCTGTCATAGGCGATCCGCACCATGCGGTGCCAGTAGCGCAACAGGTCCTCGATGCTGCCATCGGGATGGAAGGCGAAGACCGGGTCGCCCGCGACCGGGCCGGACCAGCGCGCGCGGAGGTCGAGCCGGGTGTCGACCCGGGCGACGAGCTCCTGGCTTTCGAGGAATTCGTAGAGGATGTCGGCATCGCGCGTGCCCGAGCCCTTGAGCGAGGCGACGCTGCCGAGGAAGTCGATCGGCGCGGGCGCCTCCTCGCGGCGAACGGAGAATCCGGTGGTGGTTTCGTATTGCGGGGCGGCGCAGAGGGCGAGGTAGACGCCGGCGAGGAGGAGCGGCAGAAGCACGACGAGGACGAAGCCGGTCAGCGCGCCCCGGCGCCTCGGTGCGGCGGGCACGGGGGCGGGTGCGGCGGCCGGCGCCTCGGCCATTGCTATCGTCACGGGAGCGTTCACCCCGGCCCTTTCCGGTAAGCCAAAAATTAACCCTGCGGGCGTTACCGTCCTAACCCAGATGCGATGAAGATTTCGTTTCGGGGAGCCATGTCGAAATCCTGCGCCCTGCCGCCGCCCTCGGCGTTCCGCAGCATTGCCGCCTTGATGCTGCGCGAGATGGCGGCGACCTATGGGCGCTCGCCCGGCGGCTGGATCTGGGCGGTGGCCGAACCGGTGGGTGCGATCGCGCTCCTCGCCTTCGTGTTCGGGCTCGCCTTCCACCAGCCGCCGCTCGGCCGGAGCTTCGTCCTGTTCTACGCGACCGGGTTCCTGCCCTTCATGATGTTCACCGATATCTCGCTCAAGGTCGCGAACGCCCTGCGCTTTTCGCGGCCCCTGCTGTCCTACCCGGCGGTGGCACCGCTCGATGCGCTGGTGGCGCGGTTCCTTTTGAACTTCCTCACCTATCTGGCGATCGTCGCCCTGGTTCTCGGCGGGATCGAGGTGATCTTCGACACCGGCGCGCACTATTCCGGGCCGCGGCTGGCGCTGGCGCTGGCACTCGCAGGGCTGTTCGGCGCCGGGGTGGGGTGCCTGAACTGCGCGCTGTTCCACCGGCTGCCGCTCTGGGAGCGGCTCTGGCAGATCGCGACGCGGCCCCTGTTCCTGATCTCGGGGATCTTCTTCCTCGCCGAGGATATCCCCGTCGAGGTGCGCGGCTTCGCGCTCCTGAACCCGCTCCTGCACCTGACCGCGCTGATGCGCGCGGCGGCCTATGGGAGCTACGATGCGCCGCTCGCGAACCCGGCCTACCTGGCGGCGGCCGGCATGGCCTGCCTGGCGCTGGGGCTCCTGCTGCTCGGCCCGGTGATCCGCGAGGCGCGCCATGTCTGAGCTGATGGACCGCCTCTTCCTCGGCGCGGGCGCGATGAAGGCCGGCACCACCTGGACCTACTCGGTGCTCGCCACCCATCCCGGGATTTGGTTCACGCCGGAAAAGGAGATCCACTATTTCTACGCGGCCCATGTCCGCCCGGACGTGCTGAGCGAGGAGCGGCGGATCGACAATGTGCGGCGCAAGCTGATCGGCATCGACCCGGCCCAGAGCCGGGCGGCTGCGGTGCGCGAGCGGCTGCGCTGGGCGGCGAGCTATCTCGACGGGCCGCTGGACGAGTACTGGTACCGGGCGCTGTTCATGGGCCGGCCCGCAGGCGCCTGGGCGGCGGATTTCTCCAACCTTTACGCGCTGTTGCCGGCCGAGGCCTGGGGGCGGATCGCGGCGCGCACCGGCCGGCTCCGGGTCTTGTACACGATGCGTGAGCCGGTGGCGCGGCTCTGGAGCCATCTGAAGTTCCACCTCGCGATCACCGGGCAGGCCGAGGCGGTGAGCGACTGGGACCACGACCGGCTGGAGCGCTTCGCGCGGCAGGATTTCATCTGGGAGAACGCCGAATACGGCGCGGCGGTGCGGCGGATGCGGGCGGGGCTGCCGGAGGGCGCGCTGATGGTGTCGTTCCACGAGGAGATGCACGGGGACCCGGCGGCGGGGCTGGCGCGGATCGAGCGGTTCCTCGACCTGCCGCCCCATGCCTATCCGCCGGCGCTCCTGTCGCGGCGGGTGAACGCCACGGCGCCGACCCCGGTGCCGGGCTGGTTCCGGGAGCGTTTCGCGGGCGATGCGCGGCGGATCGCGGAGGAGCTTGCGGAACTGGGGCTCGCGCTGCCGGAGGCCTGGGCCGCGGCGGCGCGGGGCGCGGTCCCGGCGGAGCCCTGAGGCGGTGCGCCCGGAGTGCTTCCGGCCAGATGAAGGAGTGGCCCGGAGGCGTGATCCGAGATCCGGGCGATGCCGGACGTGAGCCGAGGGCGACGGCGAAATCCGGGGCGCACAACCCGTACACAACCCGTACACAGCCTGTACACCGGCGGATCCGGTTTCGCGGGATTCTTCCCGGTTTCGGCCATTCCGGAAGGCGGCGCGGCGTGGGCCGGGCGTGCCGGGTGCCGGGGCCGCGCGGGGCCGGGGTGAACGGAGTCCGAACCGGGCGGGCGCCGGTTCGCGGGACGGATGATTCGGGGATGGGTTGGGGGCGCCGCCCCTTTTCGGGCGAGGGTACTTCGTCGCCGCACCGGACGAGCGGCGGCCGGCCGGCTGTTCCGGCGTGGAGAGGTGGCGGGGGGCTGAGTTGAGGACGGGATCCCAGGGAGGTTTCGCCGGACACCGGGCGTTTCGGGGTGCAGGTCTGCGGTGCGAAGGCCCGGCGCGGCCAGGGGCACGCGCCGGGTCGGCGGGAGGGTCAGCCGGCGAGGTCGGGGGGGACGGCTTCCTGCGCGAGGGTGGCGACGATGTCGTCGAGGGAGAGCACCCGGGTTTCCTTCTCGCCGAGGCGGCGGAGGGTGACGGTACGGTCCTCGGCCTCGCGCTGGCCGATGGCGAGGATCGCGGGGACCTTGCCGACCGAGTGTTCGCGGACCTTGTAGTTGATCTTCTCGTTGCGGGTGTCGGCCTCGGCGCGGAGCCCGGCGGCCTTCAGGAGCGAGACGACTTCCTCGACATAGGGGTCCACCTCGGAAACGATGGAGGCGACCACGACCTGGCGCGGCGCGAGCCAGAACGGCAGGCGGCCCGAATAGTTCTCGATCAGGATGCCGATGAAGCGCTCGAAGGAGCCGAGGATCGCGCGGTGCAGCATCACCGGGCGGTGCTTCTCGCCATCGGGGCCGATGTAGTTGGCGTCGAGCCGTTCGGGCATGTTGAAATCGGCCTGGAAGGTGCCGCATTGCCATTCGCGGCCGATCGCGTCGGTGAGCTTGAAGTCGAGCTTCGGCCCGTAAAAGGCGCCTTCGCCGGGGTCGACCTCATAGTCGTTCCGCACCTTGAGGATCGCGTTTTCGAGCGCGGCTTCGGCCTTGTCCCAGATCTCGTCGGAGCCGACGCGCACCTCGGGCCGGGTCGAGAGCTTGATGTCGAAGGAGGCGAAGCCGGTGTCGCGGTAGATGTCCGACAACAGTTCGATGAAGGCGGCGCATTCGCTTTCGATCTGGTCTTCGGTGCAGAAGATATGCGCGTCGTCCTGGGTAAAGCCGCGCACCCGCATCAGCCCGTGCAGCGCGCCATGCGGCTCGTAGCGGTGGCAGGAGCCGAACTCGGCGAGGCGCAGGGGCAGGTCGCGGTACGACTTGAGGCCCTGGTTGAAGATCTGCACATGGCAGGGGCAGTTCATCGGCTTGAGCGCGTTCATGCGCTTTTCGTTGGCATGTTCCTCGTCGATCTCGGTGATGAACATGTTCTCGTGATACTTGTCCCAGTGGCCCGAGGCTTCCCAGAGCTTGCGGTCGACGACCTGGGGGGTCTTGATCTCCTTGTAGCCGGCTTTCGACAGACGCCGGCGCATGTAGTCTTCCATCTGGCGGTAGACGGTCCAGCCGTCGGGGTGCCAGAACACCATGCCGGGGGCCTCTTCCTGGAAGTGGAAGAGCTTCATCTCGCGGCCCAAGCGGCGGTGGTCGCGCTTCTCGGCCTCTTCGAGGAAGGTGAGGTGGGCCTTGAGTTCGTCGCGGGTCCTGAAGGCGACGCCGTAGATGCGCTGGAGCTGCGGGCGGCTGGAATCGCCGCGCCAGTAGGCGCCGGCGACCTTCATCAGCTTGAACGCGTCGGCGGGGACCTGGCCGGTATGCTGGAGATGCGGGCCGCGGCAGAGATCCTGCCAGTCGCCGTGCCAGTACATGCGGATCGGCTGGCCCTCGGGGATCGCCTCCACCAGCTCGACCTTGTAGGGTTCGTGCGCCCGTCTGTAGTGGAGGATCGCCTCCTCGCGGGTCCAGACCTCGGTGCGGACGGCGTCGCGGGCGTTGATGATCTCCTTCATCTTCTTCTCGATGGCGCCGAGATCGTCGGGGGTGAAGGGCTCGGCGCGGTCGAAATCGTAGTACCAGCCGTTCTCGATCACCGGGCCGATGGTGACCTGCACCTCGGGCCAGAGCTCCTGCACGGCGCGGGCCATGATATGGGCGAGGTCGTGGCGGATCAGCTCACAGGCCGGGCCGTCGTCCTTCATGGTGTTGATGGCGATCTCGGCATCGGCGTCGATGGGCCATTGCAGGTCCCAGTGGGCGCCGTTCACGGTGGCGCTGATTGCCGCCTTGGCCAGCGATTTCGAGATGCTCTCGGCGACCTGGGCGGGCGTCGTGCCGGCCGGGTAATCGCGCGCGTTGCCATCGGGGAAGGTCAGGGAAATCTGGCTCATCGGCCTGTTCCTCGTCGGTTTGGCGCCCACGGAGCGCCCGGTTGCGGGTATGGTGCGGGGAGCCTTGGCCGCGGTTTCGGGCGGCGTCAAGCGGGGAGCAAGATGTTGCCGTTTCGTTCCGGTGTTTTCCACCGTACCGAGGGCAAGGCGGCCGCCCGGGCCGTCTGTCCGCGCCCATGTGCGGGGCGGTCAGACGGTCGCGCCCTTGTGCCGGATCGCGCATCCCAGAAGCGCGGCGAGGATGCCCACCGCGAGGGCGATCGCGAGATCGTAGGGATTGATCGCAGAGAGCGAAAACGCGTTGAAGATCAGCGTTTCCAGCACGCCGATCCCCACGCCCAGAAGCGCCGCGACTGGCCAGCGCCGGGTCATCATCCCGAGGGCCAGCCCGACGATCCCCGGCAGGCTCAGGACGTTGCCGCCGACGGTTCCGAGAAAGTCGAGGAAGTTCAGCATCTTATCACCCTTCGATCTACGGGGGAGGTCAGCGGGCTCATTCGGTGGCCGTTCCGAGGTAGGACCGGATTTCCGCCAGCTCCGGGGTTCCCCGCGGCGCCGGGGTTTCCGCCGCCAGTCTCTCGACGACGTCCCGGTATTCCTCGAGATAGCCCGGTGCCAGTTCATGCGCGATGCCCTGGTGGCAGTCGATGCAGGTCATGCCCTCGTCGATGGCCTTCTGATGCGCGTCGGCCGCGCGGGTTTCCTGGATCGTGAAATCCATGAACCGGAAGGCATGGCAGTTGCGGCACTCGCGGCTGTCGGAGGCCTTCATCTTCTGCCAGACCAGCGAGGCCATGTGGAGCCGCCGCTCCTCGTATTTTTCCGGGGTGTCGATGGTGCCGAGCACCTCGTGATAAACGTCCTTCACGGCCATGATCTTGGCCTTGACCTTGTGTTGCCACTCGTGCGGCACGTGGCAATCCGGGCAGGTGGCCCGCACGCCGGAATGGTTGTTGTAGTGCACGGTCTGGCGGTACTCGCCGAGATTGGTTTCCATCGTGTGGCAGGAGGTGCAGAACTCCTCGGTATTGGTCAGTTCCAGCGACCAGTTGAAGCCGCCCCAGACCAGGATCCCGGCAAGGAAGCCGGCGATCAGCGTGAAGCCGATGCTCAGGACGGAGACCGGGCTCCAGAAGCCGGTCCAGAGCCTCCGCAAGAGGCCGCGTTTCGGGGTGTCGTTCGGGTCTGCCATCGGTCCCTCTCCCTTGCGCCGGTCAGTTCGAGTTCGAGGGTTGGAAGATGTTGTCCACCAGCGCGGGCGCGTTGGCCTGGGGAACGTGGCACTGGTTGCAGAACCAGCGGGTCCCGGCCACGGTGTCGAGCTGGTTCCCGGCGCGGTCGAGATAATGGGTCATCGACAGCGTGGGGGCGCCGCGGTCGCCGGCATTGGTCCAGTCATGGCAGCTCAGGCACTGGTTGGTGCGCAAATCCATCTGGTACTGGTCGATCGAATGGGGAACGAGCGGCGGCTGCTGCCGGTAGTTCCGCACGACCCTGCCTTCCATCTGCCGGTGGACGTCGTCGACCGGGACGGTTTCGTCGACCTCGCCGCCGCGCAGGCTCCGGAGCGTGCCGGAGGATTGCGCGACGGCAATCCCGGCGAGGATCGTGATGGTCGCCAGGGCGGCCACCGCTGCATGGACCGGTCGTTTCATCTGGTTCCTCCGTTCTTCCGTTCAGGCGGCCCGCTGGCTGCGCGCGTTGTTCACCGTTTCGGGCGGGGCGCTCACGCGCGCGTCGAACCGGTGGGTGAAGGTGAAGACGTCCACCGAGCAGACGTCGATGCAGCGACCGCAATTGGTGCAGTCGGGTGACAGGATCAGGGGGGTGTCGCCGGGCCCGCCCCTGAGCGCCGGAGAGATCACCTGGCTTTCCGGGCAGACGGCGTAGCAATCCATGCAATCGTCGCAGGCCGCGCGGTTGCGGGCGCTGACGCGCAACAGGCTTCGGGTGCCGACGAGGCCGTAGAAGGCGCCGACCGGGCAGAGATGCCCGCACCAGCCGTGGCGGGACACGAGAAGGTCGAACACGAAGACCGCCGCCACCATCGCCCAGGCGAAGCCCATGCCGAAGACAAGCCCGCGATGCAGCATCGTGACCGGGTTGACCGCCTCCCAGGCGATGGTGCCGGTGAGCGCGGAGGCCCCGAGCGCGGCGGCGAGCAGCCAGAGCCGCGCGGAGCGTTTCGGCTGCCAGCCCTTCGGCAGGCCGAGCCTGTCATGCAGCCAGTGCGCGGCGTCGGTGACCGGGTTGATCGGGCAGACCCAGGAGCAGTAGACCCGCCCGCCGATCAGCGCGTAGGCGGCAAGCACGATGAGCGCGCCGGTGAGCGCGGTCATTTCGGGCCAGTGCCCGGCCGCGACGCCTTGCAGGAGCACCAGCGGGTCGGTCAGCGGCAGGAGGCCGAAGGTCCGAGAGCCGGCGAGCGTTCCCGCGACCCACCAGAGGCCGAACCATGGGCCGAGCAGGAACAGCGCGAGAAAGAAGGCCTGGCTCAGGCGGCGGAGCAGGAGATAGCGATGCGCGCCGCGCCAGCCCTTGACCCGGATCGCCTCCTGCCCGGTCGGGAGATGCGCCCTCTCGCTCATTGTCCGGCCTCCGGGAGCTTGAAGGCCGGCTCGAAGGCGCTGTCCGGCACGCGGTCGGGCAGGTCGATGATGCCTTCGACCACCGGGCCGCCGTTCCGCTCCCGCTCTTCCCAACCCTTGCGGTAATGGTCCGCCGATGCGCCGCGGGCCAGCCGCGCGGGCAGCACCTTGATCGCGGCTTCCGGAAGGACGCAGCTTTTCTCGCAGAGCCCGCAGCCGGTGCAGCGTGCGGCGTGAACCGTGGGCGCGAAGATCGCGTGATGCCCGGAGCGGGTGTTGTGCGACATCTCCAGCGTGATCGCCTCGTCGATCACCGGGCAGACCCGGTAGCAGACATCGCAGCGCAGGCCGAGGAAGTTCAGGCAGTTCTCCTGGTCGACCAGGACCGCCGTGCCCATCCGCGCGTCGTCGATATCGTCGAGCGCGGGGTCGAGCGCGCCGGTCGGGCAGGCCGCGACGCAGGGGATGTCGTCGCACATTTCGCAGGCCACCTCGCGGGCGGTGAAATAGGGCGTGCCGGTGGCCGGCCCGTCGGCGCCCAGCTCCGCCAGTTTCAGCGTGTCGTAGGGGCAGTCCCGCACGCAGAGCCCGCAGCGGATGCAGGCGGAGAGGAACGCGCTTTCCGGCAATGCCCCCGGCGGGCGCAGCGCCTGCGCCGGCAGCGCCCTGGCGTCACGGGCGAGCCAGGCGAGCGCGCTTCCCGCGACCGCGCAGCCGCCCGCCATCCGCGCCGTCTCCTTCAGGAAGCGGCGGCGGTCCGGCGCGCGCGGGGGGGGTGTGGCGAGCATCCTGGTTTCCCCGCCCCGCTCAGGCGCGCTCCACCTTGCAGGCGCATTTCTTGAAGTCGGTCTCCTTCGAGAGCGGGCAGGTGGCGTCGAGCGTCAGCTTGTTGATCAGCTGCCCCTCGTCGAACCAGGGCACGAAGACCAGCCCGCGCGGCGGCTTGTTGCGGCCGCGTGTCTCCACCCGGCTCAGCATCTCGCCGCGGCGGGTGGAGATCAGGATCTCCTGCCCGCGCCGCAGCCCGCGCGCCTCGGCATCCTCGGGATGCATGAAGACCACCGCCGCCGGGAAGGCCCGGTGCAGCTCCGGCACCCGGCGGGTCATCGAGCCCGAGTGCCAGTGCTCCAGCACCCGCCCGGTGCTGAGCCAGAGGTCGTATTCCGCGTCGGGGCTCTCGGCGGGCGGCTCGTAGGGCGCGAAGATGATGTTCGCCTTGCCGTCGGGCTTGCCGTAGAACTCGAGCTCCGCGCCCGCCGTCACATAGGGGTCGTAGCCCTCGCGGAAGCGGTAGAGCGTCTCCTTGCCGTCGACCACGGGCCAGCGCAGCCCGCGCGCCTGATGGTACATGTCGAAATCGGCGAGGTCGTGGCCATGGCCGCGCCCGAAGGCGGCGTATTCCTCGAACAGCCCCTTCTGCACGTAGAACCCGAAATGTTCGGATTCCTGGTTGGCGAAGCCCTCGGCCGTCTCGGACAGGGGGAACCTGTCGACGGTGCCGTTGGTGAAAAGCACCTCGTAGAGCGTCTTTCCCGCAAGCTCGGGCTTCTTCGCCACCAGATCGGCGCCCCATGCTTCCTCCACCGTGAAGCGCTTCGAGAATTCCATCAGCTGCCAGAGATCGGATTTCGCCTCGCCCGGCGCATCGACCTGCTGGCGCCAGAACTGGGTGCGGCGCTCGGCATTGCCATAGGCGCCCTCCTTCTCCACCCACATCGCGGTTGGCAGGATCAGGTCGGCCGACATCGCTGTCACGGTCGGGTAGGGGTCGGAAACGGCGATGAAGTTCTCCGGGTTGCGGTAGCCCGGCCAGCCCTCCTCGTTGATGTTCGGCCCGGCCTGCATGTTGTTGTTGCACTGCACCCAATAGGCGTTGAGCTTGCCGTCCTTCAGCATCCGGTTCTGCAGCACGGCATGGTAGCCGGGCTTCTCGGGGATCGTGCCCTCGGGGATGTTCCAGGCGGTTTCGCAGATCTGGCGGTGCTTTTCGTTCATCACCACCATGTCGGCGGGGAGGCGGTGCGCGAAGGTGCCGACCTCGCGCGCGGTGCCGCAGGCCGAGGGCTGGCCGGTAAGCGAGAAGGGCGAGTTGCCCGGCTCGGAGATCTTTCCGGTCAGGAGATGCACGTTGTAGCAGAGCGAATTCGCCCAGGAACCGCGGCTGTGCTGGTTGAACCCCATCGTCCAGAGCGACATCACCTTGCGGTCCGGGTCGGCGTATTGCTGCGCGAGCTCCTCGAGCCTGGCCACCGGCACGCCCGACAGCTCCGACACCATCTCGGCGGTGTAGGGCGCGACCGAGGCGGCGTATTCGTCGAATCCGATCGGCGCCATCTTGCCCGAGTCCGGGTTCGCCGCCGCCTGCTGCAGCGGATTGTCGTCGCGCAACCCGTAACCGATATCGGTATCGGTCTTCGTCAGGTTGACGTGCTTCTCCATGAACGCCCAGTTCACCGCGTCGTTCTGGATGATGTAATTCGCGATGTAGTTCAGGATCGCGAGGTCGGTCTGCGGGGTGAAGGCCATGGCATTGTCGGCCAGTTCGAAGGAGCGGTGCTCGAAGGTCGAGAGCACATGCACCTGGCAGCCGGGCTTGGTGAGCCGCGTGTCGGTAAGCCGCGACCAGAGGATCGGGTGCATCTCGGCCATGTTCGAGCCCCAGAGCACGAAGGTGTCGGCGGCCTCGAGATCGTCATAGCAGCCCATCGGCTCGTCGATGCCGAAGGTGCGGATGAAGCCCGCCACCGCCGAGGCCATGCAATGCCGCGCGTTGGGGTCGATATTGTTCGACCGGAACCCGGCCTTCATCAGCTTGGCGGCGGCGTAGCCTTCCCAGACGGTCCACTGGCCCGAGCCGAACATGCCCACCGCGGTCGGCCCCTTTTCTGCGAGCGTCGCCTTCCACTTCTCGGCCATCACGTCGAAGGCCTCGTCCCAGCTCACCGGTTCGAATTCGCCGTTCTTGTCGTAGACGCCGTTGGTCTTGCGCAGGAGCGGCGTGGTGAGGCGGTCCGCGCCATACATGATCTTCGACAGGAAGTAGCCCTTGATGCAGTTCAGGCCCCGGTTCACCGGCGCGTCCGTGTCGCCCTGGGTGGCGATCACCCGGCCTTCCTTGGTGCCGACCAGCACCGAGCAGCCGGTGCCGCAGAACCGGCAGGGCGCCTTGTCCCAGCGGATGTCGGGCGCGCGGACCTGGGCGGCGGCCCCGTTCGGCAGGGTGATCCCGGCGGAGGCGGCGGTCGCCGCGGCGGCGGTCGCCTTGATGAAGTCGCGGCGCGATTTGGACAATGTCATCGGATGGCCTCCGGGATCAGGCGGTTGGAAGGTCCGAGGCGGCGGGCGCGTCGCCCGGCTCCTCGAAATGGTGATAGGTGAGCGTCACGGTCAGCACGCCGGGGATCTGGTGCATCGCCATGATCCGCTCCGACGCGGCGAGGGCCTCGGTGTCCTCCACGGTGACGACGATGCGGCCGCGCTCGGCTGCATGGACCTCGACGCCGTCGAGCCGCGCCAGGACGGCGGAGATCTCGCCCTCCCGCGCCGGGGCCGCATGGACCAGGCAGCCGCAGATGTTCAGCATGGCGTGGTCCCCGCTTCGGTTGGCCGCCCGGTCGGTGCGAGGCGGATCGCGCCGGCGGGGCAGGGTGCCACGCAGCCGCCGCAGCCGGTGCAGGCATCTCTCAGGAACACCGGCTCCGAACGGCCGCCGAGCATCGGCAGGAAGCGGATCGCGCTTGCGTCGCAATGGTCCTCGCAGGCCCGGCATTCCACGCCATGGCGGGCCAGGCACCCTTCGCTGGCCTCCGCGCGCCAGGGCCAGGGCGCGGTTTCGGTGAGCGCGCCGGACGGGCAGGCCCCGGTGCAGGCAAGGCAGAAGGTGCAGGCGCCGCGGGCGGGGTCGACGACCGGAAACCCCGTCGCGTCCCGGTGGATGATCGCTTCCGGGCAGGCGGCCTCGCAGTCGCCGCATTTCGTGCAGAGGGCGCTGAACCCGGGTTCAGGCCCGGCACCGGGTGGACGTATGGCGGGCGGGCCGCTCCGGCCGCCGCGCAGAAAGTCCCGTCTCGTCGGTTGATCGAGCAACGAAAATTGCCTCCGCAGTCAGGCCCGGTTCCCTTGACGGGAGCTTTTCATGCGGGAAAGCTCGTTGTCCTTGAGCTATCTCAAGTGGCGGCGCGGAGGCGGGAAAAAAATCTTCGCGCGGAGGGGCGTGTTTCGGTGGGGCAAATGGAAACGGAAAACCTGACGCTCGAGGATGGGACCATCGCAAGAAGTTGCCCGCTGATGCGGGCGCTTCCCGAGCATGCTTTCGAGGCGGTCCTGAAGGGCGGCGAGGTCTTCCGCCTCGCCCGCGGCGAGACCCTGTTCGATGTCGAGGAGACCGCGAAGAACCTCTTTGTCGTCCTCGATGGCAGGATCAAGCTGACCAATATCGACGCGGGCGGAAGGGCCCATGTCATCGCGATCTTTTCCCGGGGCGAGAGCCTGGCCGAAGCCGTCGCCTTCATCGAGGCGCGCTATCCGGCGGCGGCGGAGGCCATCACCGACGCGCGGGTGCTCTCGATCCGGGGCGGGCTGTTTCTCGACGTGATGATGTCCGACCGGGCGGTGCTGGGCAGCGGGCTGGCGGCGATCTACCGGCACCTGCATTATCTCGTGTCCGAGGTGGAGAACCTGAAATCCCGGACCATCCGGCAAAGGACGGCGGCGTTCCTGGTGGGCCTCGCGCCCCAGGAGAGCGGGCCGGCGCGGATCGAGCTGCCGTTCGAGAAGGCTCTCCTCGCGGCGAAGATCGGCACCAGCCCGGAGAATCTCTCGCGGACCCTGGCCTCGCTCGGGGAGTTCGGGGTGCGGATCGACAGGAGCCGGGTCGAGATCGCGGATCTGGCAGTGCTGCGGAAGGAGGCCGGGCTCGACGCCGGCGGGTAGCCGCGCGCGGGCGGCGGTTTCGCCTGCCTTTCGTTCCCCGCCGTCTTCGCGTCGCGTCTCCCGGTGGCGGGAAGGGGTAGCCGGCATCGGACGGCACGGCTAAGCTATCGCATGCGCAATCCCCAAGCCGGACCATCCGGCGCCCCGGGGGAGGCAAACTTACCTGGAATCATTGGGTCAGGTCGGACGATGTTGAGAATTGATTTCAAGGAATGGCTTGAAACCGGCCCTGCCCGGGCGGAGACGGCCCCGGTCGAGACCACCGCCCCCGATATCGGCTATCTCAAGACGCATTTCGCCGAGGCGCTGGGCTCCTTCCACGCGACCGTCGCGAAGATCGTCGAGGCCAACCCCGTCGATGCCGCGCGCCTTGCGGAACTGTCGGGGAAGGCCGCGGCGGGAAGCCTGGTGGCCGACGAGGCCGCCGAGCTGCGGGCGCTGACCGGCGCCGCGACCCGGCAGGGCCGTGCGGTGGGCGCGGTCTATGGGTTCTTCCTGAAGTACCGCCCCTACCCGATGCTGGCCGAGATCTGCGCGACCGGGAAATTCTTTCAGCCGCCGTTCGGCCCGGTTCTCGTCGCCGACGGCGACACCGTTCGCGACGTGCTGTCGCGCCATGACGCGTTCTCCGTCGATCCCTATGGGCGCGAGATGGCCAAGTCGATGACGCCGGCAGCGAATGGCGGTTTCGACAGCTTCATTCTGGGCACTGACGACGCGGGAAAATATGTCGAGGACAAGCGGCTTCTGACCACGGTCGTCAGCCGGAACGATCCCGCGACGATCACCGGCCTTGTCCATGGCGACTGCATGGCCCGCCTGAAGCGCGCGGTCGGCGACGCCCTGCGCAACGGCGTGCCGGAGATCGACCTGGTGCCGGCGCTGGCGCGTTTCGTGCCCGTCACGCTGTCGCATCATTATCTCGGGGTGCCCGCCGCCGCGGAGCGGGGCCGGTTCGACCTGAGCGACGAGATGCTGCGCCTCTATGGCGGGAAGGTCGCGGGACCGGACGGCGTGACGCCGTTGCCGACCCGCCATACGCGCCCCGACGGCAGCACCGTCGCGCTTCCCGATTCCGCGCTTGCGCGGGCGGATGGCGTGATCCCGGACGAGGCGACGGTCTATGAGTGGATCAAGGCCGCGTTCCAGAACTTCTTCAACAACGTGCAGAAGGACGTGGAGGTGCAGGCGCTGGGTGTCCGCGCGTGCCGCGAGCTTCTGGTCTACCTCCTGCGCGAGGTGGCGCTGCGGCGCGCCGACCTAGAGGCCGGCAGGGAAGTGCCCGACACCATGCTCACCCGGCTCCTGAAAGTGCAGATGGGCCGTGCCGCGGGCGCCTGTTCGCCCGACCCCGCGGTCGATCCGGCGAGGGTCGGCGACCTTCGGATCGCCGAGAATGTCATGGGCACCGTGGTGGGCGCCGTCGCCGGGCAGGAGGAAGCGACCTGCCGGATGCTCGATGCGATGATCCGGCTGAAGGAGGGCGAGTACGCTTCGGGCAGCACCGGCTCCTTCGAGGAGGCGCGCGCGCTTGCCCTGAACGTGCTCGAGGGCCGGGACGTCGCAGAGAGCCGCGCGAAGCTTCGACTCTACGTTTTCGAGGCGCTGCGGCTGCAGCCGCAGGCCGAGACCCTTCTCAGGGAGTGCCGCGCCGATGGCGCGACGATCGCGGGGAGCCGGCCGATCCGCGCGGGCACGCTGATCTTCGCGGCGCATGGGTCGGCGATGCAGGATTGCGAGAACCCGGGCGCCTTCATCTTCGGGCGGGACGAACGGCACTACCTGCATTACGGCTACCAGCGCCACAAATGCCTCGGCCAGCATGTCTCGCCGGTCATCCTGGTGGAATCGCTGATCGCCGCGCTGGCGCTCGAGAACCTGCATCGGCCCGAGCCGCGGCCCGATGACAGCGCCTTTCCGCTCGACCGCCGCTTCGGGCGGTTTCAGCTCGACGACAACAACCTCTACGCAAGGACCTTCACGCTGCGCTTCGACCCGGGCGGTACGACCGAACGGTACTTGCTCTAGAACCCGCCGGCTGGAATGTCGCGAGGCGTTCTGCTAGGGTTTCCCGGTTGATTTGAGCATATTTCAGAAAAGGTGATTGCCATGAAGAGACCGGTTGGCAACTGGTTTGCCGCAGGCGCTTTCGCACTCCTGACCACCCTGGCGGGGCCCGCGTTCGCGGGATACTCGGCCATCGTTCAGGCGGCGCAGTCGAAACTCGCCGAGGAGGGGCAGGACCCCGGTGCGCTCGACGGGTTCATGGGCCCCAACACCTCCCGTGCGATCGCGGCCTACCAGGCCTCGAAGGGCCTCCCGGAAACCGGAAAGCTGGACGCCGCGACGCTGGACAGCCTCGCGATCGGGGTCTCGACCGGGCTTTCGAAATCCGTCGAGGATTGGCGTCCGGTGCCGACCCAGGCCGAGATCGACGCCATGAAGGAACCGATCAACGCGCCCGGCAACCCCTATGCCGATTACCGCCCCAAGGCGCCTGCGGCGAGCCTGGACCTGCCCGGCCAGGCGATCCTCGCGGCGATGAACGCGAGCGCCGACGCCTATGGCAGCCGCCCGCCGGACCATCCCAAGCACACGCCGGAGGGGTTGAAGGCGATGCTCGGCTGTCTCAAGACCACCTTCTACCCCGACCATTGGTCGGACATCACGGTTCATTATTACTGCCAGATGTCGCTGCCCCGGCGCTGCTTCACCAACGCGCTCTCGGGCAAGTCCACCGGCGGGCGAAAGCTCTCGCGCCCCGAGGCCTATGAGGGCTGCGCGGGCGGCCAGCTCGCCGATGCCGGGGATTTCGGGTTCGTGCCCGCGACCCAGCCCGAGATCTTCCAATACGTGATGTTCGGCCAGACCCATGCCTTCGACCACGAGCAGGAGCAGGCGGTCATCAATGCCTTCTACGGCGTCGAGGATCCGACCGATCGCGCGGAATGCAACGCCAGGCGCCCGCGCCGGACGGAAGACCCCGGCGACGGCACGCATTGTCTCGTGGACAAGGAAATGAGCCGGAAGCTGGTCGGTCGCTCGCGGTAGCTGCCCGACCGGCTTCCGGCGGCTGCCGCGCAGTCAGCGCCCCGCAAGGGATGACAGGAAGGCCTTGTATTTCGGGTAGGCTATATCGAAGGCGTCGCATTCGCCGAGGATCGTCGCCCGTGCCGCCATGCCGATCCGCCGTGACATCTCCGGGTCGTCGAGCAGGCGCTCGATGGCGGCAACGACATCGGGAATGTCATAGGGATCCACCAGGAGGCCGCTTTCCCCGTTCCGCATGAATTCCCGCACCGGGTCGTTGTCCGCCGCGACGATGGGCGTGGCGCAGGACATGGCTTCGAGAAACGACCAGGAGAGCACGAATGGCGCCGAGAGATAGACATGGGCGTCGGACGCCTGGAGAAACCTGACCATCATCGTCCGGGGAACGTGGCCGGTGAAGTGAAGCCGATCCGGGTCGAGGCTCAGTTCCTCCAGCATCCGGTCTTTCCAGGATGGGCCCTTCCGGGCCGGACCATAGGCAACGCGATCCTCGCCGATCACCACGGCATGGACGTCGGGACGCCGGTGCTGAAGCTCCGCCACGGTTCGCATGAACTCCGGGAAACCGCGCATCGGCTCCATGCCCCTGGCGATATAGGTGACGATCTTGGAGGCTGGCGGGATTCCGTGGGCGGCGAGAAGCGCGGGATCCCGGTCTCCGGGCGCGTGGAGCGACGTGTCGACCCCGTCGCGCAGGATCGTCAGGTGCGGGCGGGTCTTGTCCGGGAAGCGTTCGGCCTGAAACCGCGTCGGGCAGACCGACGCGTCCGCCGCACTGAAATCGAGCCAGAAGGGCGCGTTGCGGACCCGCGCTCTCGCCCGTTCCTCCTCGTCCGGGCCGGGCGCATTGTGCGGTGTCCGGTCGATGGCGGGATGGGTATAGTACCATTCGATGTACTGGACGTATTTGGCGTCCGGCCAGATATCCTTCGCGAAGAGCCCCGCGCCCCAGCCCGAATGGGCAACCACGACATCCGGCGTATAGCCCTGCCGTTTCAGGCGGAGAGCTGCCCGCGCGAAGCTCTGGCCGGTGATGACCGCGCGCTCCGTGCCCCGCAGGTAGTGATGCGTCGCGGGAGAGGCCTGCCGGTGATCCTGAAACCGGACGATCTTCAGATCATCCGACCCGGCCCGGCTCCGGGTTGCGAAAGTGACATCACAGCCTTGTTCGGCGAGCCAGCGCCCGAGCCCGCCGAACTGCGCGGGAAAGTTGGTGTGAATGAAGAGGAGCTTCATGATTGGGGGGCCCGCTCGGCGCCTATCGGCTCGGGATTCAGGGTTTCTTCTTCTGTCTGCGCGCGCGTGACAGGATCTTCACGGGTTCCCGGACGAATTCAAGGGCTCTGCCGCGGGCTGCGCCGGATCAGGCGTCAGCCTGTAACGGCACATGTCCCGGCCGCCTCGACCGGGGCGCCGGGTCGAAACGCAGGGCGCTACTTTTCGAGCGCCCGGCTGCGGATCACCTGATACGCGCGGGTCATCGGCGGCGGCGGAATGCGCGGCGGGGCCGGCAGGCCGCCCTCGAGGATCAGGTTCACGAGTTCGACCGCGTCCCGACGCTTCTGCAGGACTTGCGACCGCCGCAGCTCGGTCTCGAGATCCATGCCACCGGGGACCGAGGCCGAGGCGGCCATGGCGATGGTTCGCCAGGTCCGGTCGGTGAAATGCAGCGCCTCGGCGGCGGCAAGGACCGCTTTCCGGAGCTCGGCGGTAAACTGCCGCGTTCTCGCCAACGCCCCCAGCGTCGCGCGCACGTCGACAAGCGCGATCGAGGTCTGCGCGAAGCCCGTGAGCTCGGGGCCGTGCGACACCGCGACCTCGGCATCGGAGGTCAGCCGCCCCGCCGCGAAATCCGCGAAGATGCGCCCCACGCCGACCATGCCCCATCTGCGCAGCTCGGCCGCGCGAAGCGCGCCCATGGACGCGGCGCCGGCGACCGGGACGCCCGCCGCCAGCGCCTCGAGGATTTCCTTCTGGTGGACCGCCGGCCGGTCGCCGAAATAACCGTCGATCAGGCCGATGGCGGCGGGCTTCCGCGCGAGCGCGCGCAGGATGTCGCCCTGTTCGGCCGGCGGCAGGAAGATCAGGCCCTTTGCGCCCCTACGGTCGTCGGGGGTCAGGCTCGGGCCGGCGAATATGACCGGCGGCGTCATGATTGCCCTCCGCCGCCGTTCGCGTGCTGCCCGGGCGGCTTGCGGCGCAGGCCCGGCGCCAGGACCTTTGCGACCGGCACGCCGATATGCGGTTTCGTGAGATCGACAAACAGGACCGGTCCCTCCCGCTTCGCGGTTATGCGCGCCACCATTTCGGAAAAATCCTCCGCGGGCGAAGCCCCGCTCCGATCGGTCAGATCCAGGCCCCGGCAGGTCCCGGCCATGTCGAAGCCCCGTTCGAACCGGCGCAGGGTGTTGGAAAGATGGTGATCGGAATAATGGTCGGGCAGGATGTCGTCGCGGTTGCCGGAGACATGGGTCAGCCGGGTCTGCGCCGCCTCGGTGATCGCCCGCGTGACCGCGGTGACCGGATCCAGATGCGCCCCGTGGCCGAGGCAGGGAAGGTGGCTCGGTCCGGGTGCGTCCAGATCGTAGATCACCGCCTCGATGGCGGTCACCCCGAGATCGTTCGTCATGTCGAACAGCTCAAGCTCGAGCCGCGCCGCCTGGATCGGCTCGACGAGGCGCGCGATGCGGTCGTCCTCGGCGGCGAGGATTCGCGGGTTGATCCGGCGGGCGGCCCGAAGCTCCGGCGAGATCCTGCGAAACGCGGCGGTGCAGGCGCGTTCGATGAGCTCGGCCGTGGCGGAGGCGAGCGCCTCGCCGAGCGTGTTGCCGCCCGCGAGGCCATCGGTCGAGCGCAGCAGCCAGGGCGGGTCGCCGTCGCGGGTGAAGTCGAGATTCGCGAGATCGCGCGGAACGAAGACGCTTCCCCCATCGGTGCAGTCGGTGGCTTCGGTCCATGCGAAGGCGAGATCGAAATCCGGGGGCGCTATGGCAAAGGCCGCCAGCGCGTCGCGGTCGAGCGCCCGGCCTTTCAGCGCGCCCGGAGCCGCGTGCACGCCATCGAGCGTTTCGGTCTCGGCATGCCAGATCTCCAACGCCTCCATGACCGCCGACACCCGGGCCGCCGCCGCCGTCGCCCCCTTGCCCTGGCTCGCCGACAGGGAGAGGCCGAGCGGGCGCACCGCCTGGAACACCGGAATGCCGATCCGGTCGAGGCCCGTCAGATCGGCGATGCGGGTGATCGCCGCGACTTCCAGGAACGGCTCCAGCCGACGGAAGGTCGTTTCCGGGGGCACCGTGCGGTGCTCCCAGGATTTTCGCTCCGCCTTGAGACCGGCCGGCCCCGGTTCGCGGACCTTATATGCCGCCATTTCCGTAGTTTTCCGACGCCGCGCCGCCATCGGTGCCGGCGATCCGGTCGACGGTGATCGAAACGGAGGCGAAGACCGGGATCAGCTTCGAGCCGAGGAGCTTGTTGTAGTCGATCGGATCGCCGGCCTTGTGCGTCACGATCGCGGGATCGTTTTCATCGACGATGGCGAAGAGCGAGTAACTCTGGCTGAACGCCGCGCCGTGGTCCTTGAAGAACCGCGCGGCGAAGACCGGGCCGCCGGGTTCGACGCGGAAGGCGCAGGTGCTGAATTCCTTGATCGCATCGGACTCGTTTCCGTTGGCCACCAGGATGTTGCCGCGCACGTCGTCGAAGGCGAGCCCCGTCGTGGTCTTGATCGCGGTCAGGAAACTGTCCCGCTGGTCGGCGCTCGCGAAGGCGTCATCCAGTTTCTTGATGCCGCTAAGCCCGGGATCCGCTTCCGCGAAGGTCATATAGAACCTGTCGGCGAGCAGCGCGACGAGGCCGTGGACTTTTTCGATCGCCATTTTGTCTTCCTTTCCTGTGAGTTGTTGAAATCGAGTGCGTTTGAAAGTTCGAGGGAGCTTCGGGCGCGGGCCCGGCTATGCCCCGCCGATGTCCGGCGGGCGGGCCCGTGCCGCGCAGTGGTTCAGCAGCGTTCCGGACAAGCCGCCCCGGTCGAGAGCCTCGATCCTTGCGACGAGATCCTCGAAGACCGGCGGGTCGGGCCTGCCGGTATGCCGGCTCGGCAGGCTCAGCTCCTGGATCGGGGCATCGACCAGGGCGCTGAGCGTCGCGACGAGGAGCGGCAG
The DNA here is from genome assembly GCA_003605175.1 of Paracoccaceae bacterium. Taxonomy (GTDB): domain Bacteria; phylum Pseudomonadota; class Alphaproteobacteria; order Rhodobacterales; family Rhodobacteraceae; genus Ovoidimarina. The sequence continues at coordinate 194,947 of QWDA01000005.1, forward strand.
GTTCTCGTTGGCGATGACCTGCTTCTCTGCCTCGGAATAGGCCTGCCCCGCGCGGCTGAACCGCACACGGACCTGGTTCGAGAAGATCGGGATCGACCCGTAGGGCCGCAGCACCGCCTGAAGCGTGAAGTCGTCCTTCCAGTCGCCGTCGAACCCGTCGAAGAAATCGCCGGTGATCAGAGGGAGCGTCGTGCGGAAGGTCAGCGTCTCGCCGTCATCCGCAACCGGGTTCAGCGCGGCCCTGTTCAAGGCCGCCGCCAGATCCACCGGCTTGGTTTCGCCAGTGTCCGGATCCTTGCGGGTCCAGTCGACCGGCATCCACACGACCGGAAACCGGCGTGTCTCGCGCGGCCGGTCGGCCTGGCGCCCGCGTTCGCTCGCGTTCCGGACCAGGATCGACAGCATCGGCGACTGGAACGACATGTGAATCGGGTGCCCCGCCGCGAATTTCCTGGTGGCGGTAAAGGTCACCTCCCCGCAGAGCGGCTGCTTGCTCAGCCCGTCGGCGGGCGCCTTGCGGAGGATCTGGATGTCGTCCTCGCCGGGGGTCGCATCCCAGATCGACAGCTTGAGCTGGTCGCTGACGGACTGGTCGGAAAGGCGGTAATCGACCTCGAAGCGCCGGGTGAAATACTCGCCGCCGGATGCGATGTGATCGAAGGGCGCGTGCCAGATCCAGCGGTGTTCGGCGTGGCTGAAGCCGGGTTGGGCGAGGCCGGCGCTGAGATTGCGCTCGGAATCCTCGCGGGCCAGGGCCGTCTCCCGCTCGCGCTGCGCGGCGATGTCGAGGTTCTGGCCGGCGGCCTCCCGCTCCACCGCCTTGCGGCGCAGCATCCGCGAGAAATCGCCCAGCGGATAGCGGCTGCCGTAGTTCATCCAGGTTCGGGCGGCGGGTTCGGCTTCGAGCGCCGGTGTCCGGAACAGGTCCCATTGCCAGCAATGCGGGAGATTGAGGAGATGGCCGAACTCGTGGATGTAGGCGACCCGGACCCGGGTGGCGAGCGCGTCGATATGGTCTTCGAGATCGTCATCCGGCGAGAGCCCGTGCGCCAGCCGGTAGCTTTCGACGATCTTCTTGATGAAGATCACGGCGCTGGAACGGGCCCGGACCTTGGGATCGTTTCCGTCGAGCCCGAAGGTCGTGCCCAGGATGCCCGCGCCGCCCGTAAGGCGTTCGCTCACCAGGATCGCGTAGGAATAGGGATCGTCGTTCCACTGGTACGGTGCCAGCGCCTCGAACGGCGTCGCCGCATCGGTGCCGACATGGCGGAATTCCTCCGTGTGTTCCCAGTATAGCCGTGCCCCGGTCTCGGACAGGACCTTGCGGAGAACCGCGCCGTCGAAACCGATTGCCCGGTCGAGGATGCGGGCGGCGAGGCTCTCGCTGCCTTCGGCGATGTCTGTCACGTTGATGATCCGGACACGCCGGAAGGTGTCGAAGCGCTGGAGCGGGGCGGCGTCGGTCATCGTCAGGTCGTCGGTGACGTTGCCGGCGTCGTCGACGGCGATCAGGCGCACGCCGACCAGGGACATGTCGGCGCCGGTCTTCAGGAGAACCGCGATCTTCTCCGGGAGCGTGCGGAAGCCGGTGAGCTGCGGCGTATAGCTGCCCGACCGGAAGAAATCGCAGATCGCCAGCAGATCCCAGTCGCCGTCGGAGGGCGTGTTGTCGGTCTTTCCGAACACCGCCTCGCTGCGCCACGAGAACTGCCAGTCGCGGCGCCCGATATCGCCGAACACATCCCCCGAGATCAGCCCGTTGACATGATCGACCCGCAGGGTCGCGTAGCGGCGCGCCGCGTGGTCCTCGGCCGGTTGCAGCGTCGGGAGGACGGCCTCGGTGGGGTGCATCCAGAACCGGTGGCGGCCATCGAGCCCCTTCATGAATGCGCCGGCGGCGGAATCTCCGGGTGCCCGGGTCAGGCCCTCGGCGCCGAGATCCCTGATCCGGTCGACCTCCCGATCCGAAATGCAGTGAAATCCAGCGCCCCTCTGCCGCATGAACGCCCCCCAACTAAAATTTCATCGCCCCCTGTGCCCCATGTTCCGGAGCGGGCCGCTCTCACGCAAGGGCCGCGAGCGTCCAACGACCGGAATCGCGGCGCGCGACGTGCATTTTTAACGCGGCGTTCACGCTGGCTTGCGGACCTTCAGTTCAATTCCGGCCATGGCGAATCCCTCGAACATGAGGTCTCGATCCTCGGGCCGGCGAAAATGCTTCATCTCCGCGTACCACTGGATGCCGTCCTGGGGGCGGTACGGTTTCGGGCCGGCCCAGCGGTGGCGGATGTCCTCGACCATCGCCTCGATATCCCGCTTCGCCAGCGCGAGCTCGCCGAGCTGCGCATAGGTCGGAGCGCGCCAGAACAGGGTGCGGTAGGGGCTTTGAACCTCGGGCGCCTCGAGCCAGGAGAGCGCGGTCGCGAAGTCGCGCTTGAGATAGAAGAGCTCGCCGTAATCGGTGCGCTGGAAATCCATGTCATGGCTCAGCCGGTCCTGCGCCATCTTGTAGAACCGCTCTGCCTCGTCGTGGTAGCCGAGATAGACGAGCGCGGTCGCCAGGACGTTCAGGCGATGCGGCTCGTAGGGCTTGAGCGCGATCGCGCGGCGGAACGAGCGTTCGGCCGAGGCGAATTTCTCCTCCCACAGGTGGCACCAGCCCATGCTGATGTGATTGTTGGCATAGTTCGAATTCAGCATCAGGAGCCGCTGCGACATGTCGCGGGCCTTGGCGCGAAGCTCGGAATGATCCGACCCCGGACGGCTCATGAACATGCCGGTGTTGTAGCACATGATGAGGTTCGTATAGGCGGGCAGGAACTCGGGATCGAGTTCGATCGCCTTTTTCAGGTGCCCCACCATAGCCTCGATATTGCTCGGCGTGTTGGCGGTGGCGAACAGGCGCTTGGCGACGATGTAATGCGCGCAGGCGGTCTTCGGGGCGTCGCCGATCAGATGGAACATGTCCTCGTCCATGGCCGGCAGCATCCTGGTCAGGAGGCCGTCCACGGCGATCTGGATATCCTCGTCCTCGAACTCCGCGCGGATCGGCGCGCGTTCGGACCAGACCGAGCGCCCGACCGCGGAGACAAGCCGCAATCTGATCCCGAGACCCTGGCGCTGGACCCATGTCGAGGCATCGAGCTGGAAGTTCGCCTTGGGTTCGCCCTCTGCCCCGTCCTCCCGAATGAGCACGTGAAGCTCGGGCATCTGGATCATTCGCGACACGAGCCGGTCGACGAACTCCTCGAGTATCGCTCTTTCCTCCGCCGAGGTTCCGGCGCGGGGGACCGGTGTCACCAGGATCGTCGGGATGCCGAGCTGGTCGGCCTGCAGTTGTACCGGTGCGGCCGGGGTGCTGCTCTGCGCCGGCGCGGATTGCGCGCCGGCCCGCAGCTCCTCGAAGAACCGCTGGGTGTTGGCCGAGACGTCCAGATCGTCGGCCCGGAGCCGGTCGCGCAGTTCCTCGAACACCGCGTAGGCCTGGCTCAACCGGTCCTGCCGGGCATGGATCGACATCGCGATCCGCGCCACGGATTCGTTCCAGCGGTCCAGTTCCAGGATGCGTGTGGCCAGTTGCAGGGCGAGTTCCGGCTCCTGCTCGTGGTCGGTGCCGGCGAGCCTGCGCTCGAGCCGCGAAAGCTGGCGCTGGGTGATCGCGCCGCGCGTGTCCCGGAGCCAGTCGTCGAACTCCGGCGACACGAAATCGAGATCTTCCAGGAACGTTCCCTCGAGATTCTCGTTTATGGTGCCGTCGTCGTTCCACAGATCGACCGCCACATGTTCGCTGGCCAGCACGACCCTGTCGCGCCGCTGAGGGATCGAGTCATGGGCGTAGTCGCCGAGCGAGGTGCGAATGGTATGGATGGCCTGCCGCAAGCTGCCCTGTGCCTGTCTCTGGCCCCGGTCCGACCAGAACAGGTCGATCAACCGGTCGCGCGGGATTTCGCGGCCGTGATTATACGCGAGGAAAGCGAGGACCGCCGACGTCTTCCTCCCTTTCGGGCGCAGGGATTGTCCATCGGGCGCGACGACAGAAAAGCATCCGCCCAGCTCGAAGACGAGCTTTTTTTCTACCGGATCTTTCAAATGTCAGTCACCATTCCCCGCATTCGCGACTGCCGGACGCTCATTCCCGCCTTCCGGGCAAGCTATACCATCAAGAAATGGGCATGCACAGGTGCGGCAGGGTGGCAGGCGCGATCTCTTGGGAGTTGCGCTCTCGTCACAAGGCGCGGTTTCGGGGGGCATTCCGCCCGCCGAATGCGGCCCGCGCGGCGTGCAGGGTGATCGGGCCGGGCCGGTGGCGGGATCCCGGCCCCGGACGGGCCCGTTTGCCTCCGGAGCTATTCGCCCGCCTGCGAGGCCAGCCAGCGCGTGTAGCCGTCGCTGGTGCGCCAGGCGATGGTACTGGCGACGATCTCGTCAAGGGCCGAGCGCTTCAGCGCGTCGGGGCCGAGGAATGCCCGCGCCGCGGCGGAATCCGCGACGAGCTCGGGCGGGTCGCCGGGCCGCCGCGGGGCCTGCTCGACCGGGGTTTCGGTCCCGCCGATGCGGGAAACCGCCTCGATGACCTCGCTCACCGAGGCGCCGTGCCCCGTCCCGAGATTCATGATCAGCGAACCGCCGCCCGCGAGCAGCGAGCGGAGCGCCTTCACATGGGCGTCGGCCAGATCCATGACATGCACGTAGTCGCGCACGGCGGTTCCGTCGCGGGTCGGGAAATCGTCGCCCATCCGCTTGAGCGTCCCGCCCCGCCCCAGCATCGCATCGACCGCGAGCGGCATCAGATGCGTCTCGATCACCCGCGCCTCGCCGATCCCCGCTTCAGGGTCCGCGCCGGCGGCGTTGAAGTAGCGCAGTGCGGCGTAGCGGAGATCGAAGGCGCGCTCGTAGTCGGCCAGCACCCGCTCGCCCATAGCCTTGGAGGCGCCGTAGGGGTTGATCGGGTTCATCGGAGTCGCCTCGTCGATCGGCATCCGCTCGGGCGCGCCATAGACCGCGCAGCTCGACGAGAAGACGAAGGCCTTGCCGCCGATCGACCGGAATGCGTCGAGCACCTCGATCAGCCCGCCCACATTGGTGCGGTAGTAGCCCGACGGCTCTGTCATCGATTCGCCGACGAGAGCGAGGGCGGCGAAATGGATCACGCCCACCGGCCGCCACTTGTCGAAGACGGCGCGGACCCGCGCCCCGTCGCAGATGTCCCCGTGTTCGAAGGGGCCCCATTTCACCGACCAGATATTGCCGGTCGACATGTTGTCGTAGACGACAGGCGTGAACCCGGCCTCGGCGAGCGCCTTGCAGGTCTGTGCGCCGATATAGCCCGCGCCCCCCGTCACCAGAACCGTCTTCGTCATGCGTCATACTCCCAATCAGGCGCGCCCCGGCAAGAAATCCGGCTCGCCGCGCCATCGGGACGCACCGGGCCTGCCGGAAGCTGAAAATCATGAAACTGGCGGGCAAGAGCCCGGCACATTTCGGACACGCGGCTTGCGTCCGACAATCGGCCAACCCCCACTTCCCACAACGGTTAACTAGTCATCTCGCGGCAAGCGAGTAAAGGCAAGACGATTGCCCGCGCAACGGGGATCCCCTGTCGGCAGTTTCCGGCCGCAGGCTGGGGCCATCGACCCTTCGTCCGGCGCACGCGGAGCGCTCCCCGGACCGGCCCGGCAGGCCGCTTCGGGGCCGCGCCTCCGCGAGGCTTCCGCGGAGCCTCCTGTCAAATATGGCGTGTCCTGGGTGACCTATTGTTAACCTTTCAGCGCGATATCGACCCCAGTTCGGCGGATTGATGCAGGTCCGTGGACCCTAATGAGCGCGACTCCGCTGTCGGCACAGTCCCGACAGCATTTGGACACAACAATGCCCGCTTTGCGGCTACTAGACCTTCCGGCATCGACCGTTCGACCCCGGAGATCATCGAGCAGGGAGACAGAAAGTGCCCACCCTAATCGTTTCGTCGAGTTTCTCACAACAGGATCTGTCAAGCACGCAGTTCGCGAGCATTCAGGCGGCGGTCGACGCGGCGCAACCTGGAGACACGGTCTTCGTCCGGCCCGGCCAATACGATCCTTTCGAGGTCAACGTCTCGGGAACGGTCGATGCGCCGATCAAGATAATCGCAGACACATCCGAGGGATCCCGGGCCGTGATCGACGGCACGGGAACCGACGAAAGAGCGCTGATCAAGGTCATTGGTCAAAGCAATATCGAGATCTCCGGGTTCCAGATACAGAACGCGCCCGAGCTTGGCATATACGTTCTGGGCTCCGAAGAAGGTTCCAGCAATATCACGATCTCGAACAACTCGGTCGATACGACCGGCAGTTCCGGGATCATGGTTTCGGGGCGGCCGTTTCATCTCATCACCGATGTCGATGAGTATCGCCTGCATGACGTGACCATCGAAAACAACAGCGTGACGCAGACGAATGTCAGCAACGGTGTCGATGAGGCGATCTCGCTCGGCGCCGGCGTCGATGGCTTCAGCATACGGGGCAACCTCGTCTTCGATTCCCTGCAATACGGCATCGACGTCAAGGCCGGTGCGATCAATGGCGACATTACCGGCAACACGATTCACGGCATCGAGAAATACGGAATATATCTCGACAGCGGAAACCGGACGATCGCCAATGTCTCGATTTCCGGCAATACAATATACGATACGAAGCTCGGCATCGTCCTGGCGCGGGAATCGGGTGAAGATCCGGCAAGCACGCGTATCGAAGACATCCGGATTTTCGGAAACGACATTCATGACATCACGCAAAGTGGAATTCTGGTCCACCGCCACGCGTCCGACGAAGGGTTGGGCACGTTCAGGGATGTGGAGATCTATTCGAACCAGATCCACAACGTCGGGAAATTCGGTATGCGCCTCGACGGCATCGCCGATTTCGCCAGCGAGTTTTACGTGCATGGCAACAACATCTATGCCACCGGTTCGGGAGAGATCTGGGAAAATCTCGGGGATGCCCTGACGGTCGAGAACGACACCGCGGCAATTCGGGGAAACAACTACGGAACAAGTGTCTTCTCCGGAAATCGGATCATCGGCACTTATGGCGATGACGTGATCCCGGAAGAAGCGCTTCTGAACAACCTGACATATGGCAACGACCATTTCGTCTTCGGCGGAAACGGCAACGATTGGATCGAGGGCACTTTCGGGCAGGACCATCTGCTTGGCGGTGAGGGCAACGACACGCTCATCGGTGGCGGGAACGACGACATGCTCGTGGGCGGCGCCGGCGCCGATCGCTTGTTCGGCAATGCCGGCGAGGATGTCGTTGATGGCGGCAAGGGCTACGACCTGCTTTACGGCGGCGACGGCGCCGACGTCCTTTTCGGTCGTCAAGGCGACGACACGCTGCATGGCACCGGCGGCGCCGATGAGCTGTATGGGGGCGACGACGATGACCTGCTGTACGGTGGCACCGGAAACGACAAGCTCGAAGGGGATGCCGGCAACGACAAGCTCTGGGGCGGCGAGCACGACGACCTGCTCTATGGCGGAACCGGCCGGGATGTCCTGGGCGGCGGCAACGGCGCCGACCGGGTTTTCGGCGAGGCTGGCGGCGACACGCTGTTCGGGGGCGCGGGCGCCGATTACCTGGATGGCGGCGACGGCAACGACAGGATCTGGGGCGGCGACGGCAACGACAAGCTCTTTGGCCGCGAAGGAAATGACGAAATGGGTGGCGGCGACGGTGCCGACACCCTGTGGGGCGGCATCGGAGACGACACGCTCTGGGGCGGCAACGATAACGACATGATCGGCGGCGGCGATGGCGCCGACAGGATCGGCGGCGGGGCGGGCCGGGACAACATTCACGGCGACGAGGGCAACGATACGATCTGGGGCGGCCTTGGGGAAGACACCCTGATGGGCGATGCCGGTGGCGACATGATCTCCGGCAATCAGGGCAATGACAGCCTTTGGGGCGGGTCGGGCAACGACACGCTTTCGGGCGGAGAGGACAACGACAGCCTCGGAGGCGGCGACGGCGACGACATCCTGATGGGCAACGAGGGCATGGACACGCTGAAAGGCGAGGACGGCGACGACAGCCTGTATGGCGGCGACGGCGAGGACCAGCTCTTCGGCGGTGCCGGATCCAATCTCGTCAACGGCGGCGGCGGCAACGACACGTTGTTCGTCGGACCGGGGACGGACGTGGTCCAGTTCGGTGTCAACGGCGGCCGGGATGTCGTGTACAAGTTCACGCCCGGAGAGGACCGGCTGGCGCTCGACGAAGACCTCTGGGGCGGCGGCCTTTCCGTTCTGGAGGTGCTCAACACCTACGGTGGGCGTCAGAACGGCAGCTTCCATCTGGATTTTGGCGGCGGGGACGGCATCACCCTGAACGGCGTTACCGATACGACCGAGATCGAAAGCGCGATAGACTTCTTCTGAACCGGGCCCGGTGCGCCGTGGTCCGCTTGGTCGGACAGGACGGGCGCATTGCGCGGCTTGCTTCCGGTGAGTTCGATGGGCCCGGGAAACCCATCGCTCGCGATTATCTGACAGTTATTGTCGGAAATAGACTGGACCTCGGTGGCGCCAGCCAGTATGCCTGAGCCGTCATGCGTGGAGCCAGATGACCAGCCACACGCGCATCGTGGGAACGACCCGCCTATGCCGCGCACGATCCAGCCCGGAAAAGCCGGTCCCGCCGGGCAGGGAGGCACGGCAGCGCTCGGCCCCCTTCCCTGATATTCGGCGCGCTGGAGCTGGACATGGACGGAATTCTGAACCCCCTTCTGCCGCTCTTCGGCCCGATATCGGGCGGGGGCTTCGACCTGATCCGCCTCGGCGGGCCCGCGATCTGGGCCATCGCGCTTCTGGCCGTTCTGGCGCTTGCGCTGATCCTGTGGAAGACGTGGCGGCTGCTGCTGGCCGGCGCCTGGACGGGAGGCCGGCATACGGCCGCCGCCGTGGAGCAATGGATGTCGGGCGATCCGGATCTGGCGCTCGCGGATCTCGCGCGCCGCCGCAATCCGCGTGCCCGGCTGGCGCGTGCGGCGATGGCGGCCCGGCGCGACCCGACGCTCGACCGCCAGGGCGCCGAAGCCGAGACCCGGCGCGTCGCCCGCGACGAGCTCGCCCGCCTCCGCTCGGGCCTCCGCGCCCTGGAGCTGATCTGCACCATCGCGCCGCTTCTGGGCTTGCTCGGGACGGTGCTCGGCATGATCGCGGCGTTCCGGGCGCTGCAGGAGGCCGGGGCCCGCGCCGATCCGGCGCTGCTGGCGGGCGGCATCTGGGAGGCGCTTCTGACCACCGCCGCCGGCATGGCTGTGGCGATCCCGGCCTCGGTCGGCCTGACCTGGTTCGAAAGCGTGATCGACCGGCTGCGCCATGAAATGGAGGATGCCGCGACAAGGATCTTCCTTCGTCCGGTTCCCGTTGCGGGGGCGGCGCCGCGCGACGCGCGGCCGGCCGGGGCGCGGACCGCCAAGCCTTTCGCGGCCGCGTGATGGCCGTGCCCGATGTGCAGGCCGCTTCCGGGCGGGGGCTGAGCTTCGAATCGGAGCGAAAATTCCGGCGGCCCAATCTGACGCCGATGATCGACGTCGTTTTCCTGCTCCTCGTGTTCTTCATGCTGGCGTCGCGGTTCGGCCTCGACCAGTCCCTGCCGCTGGCCGTCGCGGGCGGGGACGGGGGCTATTCCGGACCGCCGCGTCTCGTCACCGTGCTTCCCGGAGCCGTGGCGCTGAACGGCGTTGCCATCGCCGAAGCGGATCTGGCCGCCGCGCTGTGGCGGCTGGCCGAAAGCCCGGACGACATCGTCGTCCTCCGGCCCGGTCCGACCACGAAACTGCAGCGCGTCGTGACGCTGCTCGACGGGCTCGCGGCGGCAGGGTTCCGGCGCGTCGTGCTGCTGGAGCAGGCCGATGGAACTTGATCAATCCGCGGCCCGGCGCCCCGGCGAGACGATCCTGCCGATGATCAACGTCGTGTTCCTCCTGCTGATCTTCTTTCTGATCTCGGCCCGTCTCACCCCGCCGGAACCGTTTCCGGTCGCCCCCCCGGTCGCGGCCGCGGAGGCGCCGGCAGAGAGCGCATTCACGCTCTATCTCGGGGCGGACGGAGGGATTGGCTACCGGGACCGGACCGGCATCGACGCGCCCGTGGCGGCGCTCGCGGCCGATCTCGGCGCCCATTGCACCCCGGCCTGCGCCGACGGCGCGCGACCGACGCTTTCGGTGCGGGCCGATGCCGCCGCGCCGGCCGCCGCGCTCGCCCGGCTGTTGCCGCGCCTCGGCGGGTTGGGATTCGCGCAGGTCGATCTGGTCGTGGCCGGGCAATGAGGAACCAGGTCGAGTTCCTGACCTTCACCCTCGTCGCCGCGGCGATCCTTTGGGGCGGATTCGTCCTGCATCCGTCCGATCCCGGTTCGGCGTCGTCCGGAGACGGCGGCGCGCAGCTTTCCTCGCTCGAAGCCTCGAGCGCCAGTATCGCGGCGATGGTCGCGGAGTGGGAACGCCCGCCCGAGAGTCAGCAGGCGGTTGCGGGAGACCTGTCGGAACCGGCCTTCGCGGAGCCGCCTGTGGCGCCGGTGCCGCATGGGGTGGACGGTCCGGCTCCGGCCGCCGCGCAATCGCTGCCGGAACCGCCGCAGCCTTCGCAACCGCCCGATCCGGCTGCCGCGCGACCTCCGCCACCGCCGGCTCCGGAGCCGGCCGCGCGCAGAGTCGATAAACCGCGCCCGGCGGCCCCCGACAGCGCCGCGCAACGTGCGGCGGGCTCGGGCGGCGGGGCCTCGGCGGGCGCGGCGCGGCAAGGCACGGCGACGCTTTCGAAGGCACGGCGCGATGATCTCATGGCGAGCTGGGGAAGCGCGATCCGGGCCCGGATCGAGCGCCGGAAACGCGCTCCCCGTGGCGGCGGGAGCGGCACGGTGATGCTGCGTCTCGCGGTCAGCAGCAACGGCGAGCTTGCCGGTGTCAGCGTCATCCGGTCCTCGGGCCAACCCGCGCTGGACGAGTCCGCGCTCCGGGCTGTCACCTCCGCCCGCTTCCCGAAGGCGCCGTCCGGGCTGCCGCGCGGCGCCCATGCCTTCACCCTGCCGGTCACCTTCCGGTGACGGCGTGGTCTTCCGGCGCGACCGACGCCGATCCGCCCTGGTTCCGCCCGGTGGAAACGCCCGCCGGGGCGCGGGCGCTGATCGCGATCGGCCGCGGCGCGGGGGGCGGGGTGAAAGCGCGGCGCCGCAACGGTCGCCGGCTTCTCGCCCGGGCGCAGGCGGCGCTGGGCCTGCCCCCGCTCGCGGCCGGCCGCGACGGTTTCGGCGCGCCGGTCTGGCCCGCCGGCCAGCGGGGTTCGCTCAGCCATTGGCGCGCGTTCAGCCTCTGCCTGCTCGCGCGCGGAGAGGCCTTCGATTTCGGCGCGGATCTGGAAGGCTTCGCCGATCCGGAGGCCCGGGCGGCGATCCGCAGCGAGGCGCTCGACGCGACCGAGGTGGCGCTGCTCGGCGCGGCGGGCCTGCCGGAGGGCATGGCCGAGGCGCTGGCTTTCTCGGCCAAGGAAGCGTTCTACAAGGCGGCCTTCCCGCGCCTTCGCAGACGGATCGGCTTCGACGCGGTGATGATCGGCGCCCCGCCGGCCGGCGGGCGGATCGCGCTCGGGATCCCGCGAGGTCTCGGGCCGGGTCTCCCCGCCGGCGGGCGGCTGGATCTCGGCTACGCGGTCTTCGGCCGCGCCGTCGTCACCTGGCTGGCATTGCCGGTCTAAGCGTCGCCGGCGAGGCCCGCCGCCAGCCGGCCATGGCTCCGGGCGATGATCGCGTTGATCCGGGCCGGCGAGAGCCCCGCCGCGCCGGCGATCTCGTTCTGGCGCCGGCCGCCCAGACGATGGTCGAGCAGGATCTTCCGATGGGCCGGCGGCAGGCTCTCCAGGCTTCGCAGGACGCAGCCCAGGACCTGCCGGTCCTCGCAGCGCCGCTCCGGCCCCGGTTCGGGACAGACGAACAGGGCCTCCGCCTGCTCGGGCATCGGCATCTCGCGCGCGGTGCGGCGCAGGTGATCGAGCGCGAGATTGCGCACGATCCGCCGCACCATGCCGCGCGGGTTGTCGAGCGCGGGCCCGATCGCGCCGCTGTCGAGGCAGCGGATCGCGGCGTCCTGCACCACGTCCTCGGCCCGGTCGCGCGAGCCGAGGATGCGGATCGCATCGCACAGGAGCATCTCGCGCTCCTCGACCAGAAAGGTCAGGAGTTCCAGACGGGTGGCGGCGGTTTCGCGGTTCGAAAGGGAAGGGGGCATCGACCTGGCTCGCGCAAGAGACGGAAGGAATCGTCTGCTTGGCGCGCGGCTGAGTCGACGCGTTCTGATTACCATGGGCGGCGCCGCCGGGACAATCGCCGAAACCGCCCGGCTGCGGTCGTCATTCCGCGACCAGCGCCATCTCGCGGTCCCGGCAGAGCCTGCCGATGGTCTCGGCGATCTCGTCGGCCCGGTGGGCGAGCACCGACAGGAGCGTGTCGCTCAGCCCGTGCGTCGGTTCGCTGAAGCCCTGCACGAACACGCCGGGCGCGAAACCCGAGCGCATCGGCAGGCGGTAGTCGCGCCCGGGCGCCGCGCCTGTCCACCATTCGGCCAGGCCTTCGGGCAGGGCGTCCTCGAGGCGCCTTCGGTAGCCGGTGGCGAGGATGACAAGGTCGTAGCCCGCCTCGGCGCGCCCGTCCGGCCCGTCGAGATGGAGCCAGACCCGCCCGCCGATCTCCGCGGCGTCGCGGATGCAGGTTTCCGTCCTGAGGCCCAGCCGGGATTCGCGGCGCACGTCCTGCTCGTAGAACATCCCGTAAATCTGACCGATCAGATCCGCGTCGGTGACCGCGTAATTGGTCGCGGCGAAGGACCGCAGGGCCCGCTGGCGGGTCTCGGCGGGCAGGGCGTGGAACCGGTCGGTCTGCGCGGGGTCGAAGATCTCGTTGACGAAGGGCGTGTCGTCCGAGGGCATCAGCGCCCCGCCGCGCAGGATCAGGTCGACATGGGGGGCCTCGGGGCATGCGGCGAGGTCGGAGAAGATCTCCGCCGCGCTCTGTCCGCCGCCGATGATGGCGATCCGCATTCCCGGACGCAGCCGCATCGTGCCCGACAGGTATCCGGAGGAGTGCAGGACCGTGCCGCTTTCCCGCAGCCGCTCGAACGGCGCCGGCCAATGCGCGGTGCCGCCCGGCGCGAGCACGAGGTTGCGCGCCCGGTAGCGCCGCCGCTCCCCGGATGCGGCGGTCGTGGTCACCTCGAGTTCGGTGATGACGTCGCCCCGGGCGAGGGGTGCGATCGCGGTCACCCGGCTGTCGTAGCTGCAAACCGGCAGCTGGCCGGCGACCCAGGCGAGGTAGTCGTTGTACTCGGCACGGCTCGGGAAGAAGGTCTTGCGGTTGATGAAGCGGCTGAGCCGGCCCTTGCGGTGCAGGTAGTTGAGGAACGAAAACTCGCTGCGCGGGTTGCGGAGCGACACCAGGTCCTTGAGGAACGAGACCTGCATGTCGCTGCCGGCGATCAGCATGTCCGGGTGCCAGGCGGAAGGCGGCCACGCTTCGAGAAGGCGGGCGCGGATCGGGTCGCCGCGCTCTCTCAGGGCGATGGCGAGGGCGAGGTTGGACGGGCCGAAGCCCATTCCGATCAGGTCGAAGGCTTGCGGGCCCGTATCGGTCATTGCCTGTCTCCTTGGGTCAAGAGGCGCGCCGGCGCGAGATCGAGCGGCGTGCCGCGCCCGGTCTTCGGCCGCGCCCAGAGGCGCGCTTCGAAGAAGTGCTGGCGCTCGAGGCGGACGCGGCTGGCGCGTTTGTGGGGGAAGTCGAAATCGCGCAGATGCTCGAAGCCCGATCGGGCGAGGTTCGCGATCTGCCGGAGATGGCTGGCCTTGGGTTCGCCCATGATCGCCTCGGTCCGCGGCTCGGCGAGAAACATGCAATGCATCAGCGAGGGCATCCAGGCCGTGACGTAATCGGCGCCGCGCAGGTCTTCCTCGCCCACCAGCACATGCCAGCCCGGTCCCAGGCGCCGGCATCGTACTGCGCGCCGAGCCGGTTCTCGCGCGCCCAGTAGAGCTCGAAACAGGCGAAGTCGCGCCCGTCGAGGCTGCCGATCACCGGCAACATGTGCGGGTCGGCGATCAGCCGCTCCAGATAGGCGCGGTGGGCATCGGGCGTCCCTTCCTCATCGAAGAACTCGGCGACGCGCGGGTCGTTCTGCCAGCGGTGGAAGGTGGGCAGGTCGCCAAGCGTGGCGGCGCGGAGCGTGAACCAGCGGGCGAGCCAGGGGATGTGCCGCCGGTAGAGCAGCCCGCGCGGTTTCGGTGGCCGCAGCGGGTGGCGGCCATGGGGGCCTGGGCGCCAGAGCATGGGCCAGGCCGGGGCGTCGTGCATCAGCCAGCGGTCGGGCACCTGCCAGAACGCGGCCGGCAGCACGGTCGGCACGCCGTCGATTTCGAGCGCCGCTCCGGTCTGCCGAAGCCGCGGCAGGAGCGGCTGCCAGTTCGGGTCCGTCAGCCGGATCGCCACCTCGCCGCCCCGGTCGCTGAGCGCCTCGAAGGCGGCGAGCGCGAGGGGCAATGCACCGTCGGGATCCGGGGCGTCCGGCGCGGCCAGGTCGAGCCATCCGCCGCCCTGGTCGGAGACCGCGAGTGGCTCCGCGCCGTCGAGCAGGACGCGGGTACCGTCGCGCAGGCCGCGGATCGGCCGGGGCCCGGTCAGATCGAGGGGCATGGGGGCTTCCTTTCCGTCGCTTGGGGGGCAGGCCATCCGGGCAACGCGCTGCGGTCCAGCGCGAAGGCCCATCGGATCGCCCGGTTCACCGCCACCGGCAGCACCGACATATGGGTCTCGTCGGCATAGGTCTCACAGGCCGTTTCCAGCCCCAGCGCGGCCAGCGCGTCGGCCATGTCCCGCGCCGCCGCCACCGTGCGGGTCTGCGCCTTTTCGGCCAGCCGCGCGGCGGCCTCGGGGCCGGTTTCCTGGAACGGGGCGAGCCGCGCCCCCTCCCATTCCCCGGCCGAGAGATGCACGCGCAACGCCCGCCCGGCCGGGTCGAACCGGGCGAGGTGGTCGAGCAGGAAGCTCTCCTCCCAGGTGATCGCCGGGCTCGCCGCGATCCAGCTGCGGAAGGCGCCGGGCCGGGTGAACAGCAGCCAGAGCGCGAAGAGCCCGCCGAAGGAATGACCGAACAGCGCCTGGTTGCCCGGGTCGAGGGCAACCCTTTCCGCGAGGAACCGGCGCGCATCCTCCAGCAGGAACCGTGCCATTTCCGCGCCGCCGCCGGTCTTCACCGCAGGGCCGCCCTCGCGGAACGGCGGATAGGTGCGGCCGGGCGGCGGGCCGAGATCCCACGAACGGCGGAAGGAATCGTATGGCCCGTCGGTCGGATAGCCCACCGCGATCAGCGCGCCCCAGCCGATATTGGTGCCGGTGGGCCAGAACGCCTGCGCCCGCATCGCATCGACCGCCGTGCCGATCACCGCGTTGCCGTCGAGAAGCCAGAGCGCGGGCCAGCCGCCCCAGGGCGCCGCGCCTTCCGGAACCCAGAGGAAAACCCGCCGGACATCGCCGGTCGCGCTGTCCCTCAGGTCGAACCAGCGCGTGCCGCCGCAATCGGCGGGGCCCTCGGCGGTGACGAGCGCGCTCATGCGGCCGCCTGTCCGGCCGCGTCCAGCGCCGCCCGCAGGTCCGCTTCCAGCACCTCCGCCGGCTCGAGCCCGGCGGCGAGGCGGATGGAGCGCGGGCTGACCCCGAAGCGGCGGAAGGAATTGGCGGCTCCCGCCAGTCCGCAGGCGGCCTGTCCCGGCACGATCAGGCTTTCCGGCCCGCCCCAGCTCACCCCGATGCGGATCGCCCGGAGCGCATTGCAGAAGCGGGGAATGTCGATGCTCTCGGCAAGGTCGAAGGCGAAAAGCCCGCCAAAGCCCGTGAGTCCCTCGGGGCGGGTCACCAGCAGCCCCGGGTGATGCACTGCCGTCACCGCCGGATGCCGTGCCAGCATCCGCGCCAGCGCGAGCCCGGTCTCCATGTGGCGGGCCATCCGCAGCTCCAGCGTGCGCAGGCCGCGCAAGACAAGGAAGGCGTCCATCGGTGCCATCCGCCCGCCGAAGAGATGCGTCGCGTCGTGGTCGATCCGGGTGACGAGCGCGCGCGTGCCGGCGATGAGGCCGCCCAGGGTGTCGCTGTGGCCGGAGAGGTATTTCGAGGCGGCATGGACGATCAGGTCGATGCCGAGTTCGGCGGGGCGCTGGAACACCGGCGTGGCCCAGCTGTTGTCGACGACCGAGAGCACGCCCTCGCGCCGTGCCGCCGTGCCGATGGCGCGCAGGTCCTGGAGCCGGAAGGTCCAGCTCGTCGGGCTTTCCAGATAGACCAGCTTCGCGCCGGGCAGCGCCGCGATCAATGCGTCCGTGTCGCATCCGTCGATATAGACCGTCTCGATGCCGAAGCGGCGGAGCACCGTCTCGAACAGCCGGTAGCTGTCGGAATAGACATGCTCGACCGCGACGATCCGGTCGCACGAAGGGCAGCACCGCGCCGCAGATCGCCGCCATGCCGGAGGAAAAGCCGCGCGCCGCCTCGGTGCCCTCGGCCCGGGCGATCAGGGCCTCGAGCTCGCTGACGGTCGGATTGTCGCCGCGCGAATAGATGAAACGGTCGGAGCGGCCGGCGAAGACCGCTTCGATCTCGGCATAGCTGTCGAACAGGAAGGACGAGCTCTGGAAGATCGGCGGTGCGCTGGCATGGTGCGGCGCGGGCGTCGCGGGCGTGATCAGGTCGGTCATGCGGGAACTCCGGCGGAACGGTTGGGGAAGGCGGCGCGGCAGAGAACCGCCGCGGCGAGAACGGCCGCGCCGAAGGCGGCGATGGCCATCGCCATCGGCAGGCCCGCCGCGCCGTGGACAGGGACGGTCACGGCCAGCGCCGGCCACAGCAGCCAGCCCATCGGCGCGAGCCCCAGGAGCGCGGCCATGCGCGGGCGGATCGCGGCCTGCAGCCAGACCTGCGCCGCCAGCCGCAATGCCGTGGCCGGAAGCGCGGGGGCGAGCCAGCGCAGCGCCGCCGCGGCGGTGCCGGCGATGGCCGGATCGGCCGTAAGGAGACGGGCGGCCGGGCCGGCGGCCAGCGCGAGCATCAGCGCCAGCGTCACCGTGACGCGGAGCGCGGGTCCGGCCAGAAGCCGCAGCGTCCGGGCCGCGCGGGCCGGATCTGCCGCGCCATGGGCATGGGCCAGCACCGGCAGGACGCCGATGGCGAAGCCTTCGAGCGGCAACGCCACGGCGAAGACCAGGCGGGTGGCGATGCCGAGCCCGGCGAGCGCCTGTTCGCCGCCCAGATGTGCCGCGATGGCGAAGAGCGCCAGGAGCCCCAGCGTCGTTGCCGTGACCGAGGCCGCTTCGGGAAGACCGATCGCCACGATCCGGCGCAGATGGCGCAGGCTGCCCCGGAGCGGCCGCCGCGCCGGGGCGGCGAAGTGGCCGGCCCAGGCCGCCAGCGTCACCAGCTGCGCGGCCAGCGTCGCCCAGGCGGCGCCCGGCAGACCCAGGCCGAGCCCGAAGATCATCACCGGGTCGAGCGCGATGTTGAGTCCGAAACACAGGGCGAGCGTCTTCAGGCTGAACCGCGCATCGCCCCGCCCGATGGCGAGGAAGTCGCAGGCGATCTGGAGGATGGCGAGGCAGGTGGTGAGGCTTTGCACCGCGAGCAGCGCGCTTGCCTGGTCGAAGAGCGCCGCCGGTGTTCCGAGCGTGTACAGGATGCGCGCGCGAAACACCGCCAGCAGGACGGCGGCCAGCAGGCCGAGACCGGCGGCGGCACCGAGGGCTGTGCCGGCCACCCGCCGCGCCGCCTCGGGCCGGCCGGCGCCGAGCTCGCGGGCAAGGCAGCTCGCGGCGCCGATCCCGAGCCCGATCCCCGCCGCGGCGACCAGCCCGGCGAGCGGCGCCAGCAGCGACAGCGCGGCCAGCGCCTCGCCGCCCAGACGCCCCACGAAGGCGGCATCGGTGAGCTGATGCGCGGCGTTCAGCGACAGCCCCGCCATCGCGGGCAGGCCGAGCCGGCGCATCAGGCGCGGCAGGTCGGGATCGCTCAGGTCGGTTTCGGGCATTCGCGTTGTCCTCGTTCCCCATGAGGACGGTGCTCGGGCCGGAAAATTCACCCGGGGGTCCGGATTTTTCCGGCGGGGTGAATTTCCGCCTGCCTCGCGCGTCTGGGAGGGAGACCACCAAGGAGATCCGCATGACCCGCTCCACCCTGACCCACGCTCTC
This sequence comes from Paracoccaceae bacterium, assembly GCA_003605175.1. Classification (GTDB taxonomy): domain Bacteria; phylum Pseudomonadota; class Alphaproteobacteria; order Rhodobacterales; family Rhodobacteraceae; genus Ovoidimarina. The sequence continues at coordinate 213,207 of QWDA01000005.1, forward strand.
TGGCTGGTGCTGCGCAACCAGGAAGGCCGCTATTCGGTGGCGCCGGCGAGCCATCCCCTGCCGGTCGGCTGGGAGCCGCTCGGCCCGGCCGCCCCGCGCGAGGATTGCCTTCTGCGGATCGCGGAGACCTGGACCGACATGCGCCCCGCGGGGCTGAAGGAGGCGATGGCATGAGCAAGGATTTCGTGGAGGCGCCGGGCCGCGCGCTGAGCGGGCTCGAGGCCCGGATCTTCGCCCATGACCGGGTCGGCGAACTGGCGCCCTTCGCGCCGGAGATCCTGCTGCTCGGCTTCGACGGGCGTTTTCCGGAAGCGGAGCTTGCGGCGGCGGCGGAAGCGGTGCTCGGCCGCCATCCGGCCTTCACCGCGCGGTTCGAGACCCGCCCGGGCGGCGAGGTGCTGCGATATCAGGATAGTCGCACGGCGCTGGTCCGTGCCGGCGCGGGCGATGCCAAGGCGGCGGTGGCGCAGGCGCGGGCGCATCGTCCCGATCTGCGCGAGATGCCGGCATTTGCCGATCTCTGGCGCGATCCGGCAGATGGCCATGTCCTGGCACTGGTGCTGCATCCGATCCTTGGCGACGACGCCGTGTTCGGCGCGGTGGAAGCGGCGATCTGCGCGGCGCTGGGCCCTGCCGAGGCGCCGGTGGCGCGGGAGGGCGCGGCGGCGCTGACCCGCGCGGAGCGCGCCCGGCGGATGTCGTCCTGGCGGGCACTGCTCGACAGCCATGCGGTGGCCCGGTTGCCGCATCGCCATGATGGGGCCGGGGGTGCCGGACGCCTGCGTTGTCATCTGGACGTCGCGACCGCGTTGAGTGCGCGGATCGCATCGGCGGGCACCGAGGCGGTGCTCGCCACCGGGCTCGGCCTGCTGCTGCGGCGCTATGGCGGGCAGGACGATCTGCGCTTTCTGCTCGGCACCGCGCGCGCCGGCGCCGAGACCCGCACCGGCAGCGTGGTGCCGCTTTGCCTCGCACCCGATCCGGGCCGCGGATTTGCCGACACCCTGGATGCGGTCAGGCGCCGGATCGACGAGGCGCGCGCCGATGCGCTGCCGGCGGAACTGCTGATGCAGGACCGGCTGGCCAGGGCCACCGAGAGCCATCCCCTCGGCGCCGTGTCGCTGCATGTGCTGCCCGAACGGCCGCTGCCCGAGGGTGTCTCCCGGTCCTGCCGCCCGATGCCGCCCTGTGCCGAAGAACTGGTGCTGGTGGCGGAACCCGGCCCGAACGGCCTGCGTCTGACCGCCGATGCCGAGAAGGGGCTGTTCGAGCCGGCGCTGATCGAGCGGTTCCTGATCCATTTCGCCCGGCTCGTCGCGCAGGGGCTCGCCGATCCCGACCTGCCCACGGCGCGGATCCCGCTTCTGGACCAGGGCGAACTGGCGGTCCTCTCGGCCCCCTATCCCGACGACACGCCGGTCGATCCGCGCGCCACCCATGAGATCATCGCTTCCCATGCCCGCTCGGCCCCCGGGAAGACCGCGATCCTCTGCGGCAAGGCGCGCTGGAGCCATGGCGACCTCGACGGGCGGGCCAATGCGCTGGCGCACCGGCTGGTGGCACTGGGCGTGCGCGCCGAGGTGCCGGTGGCGATCCTGATCGAGCGCGGCGCCGAGGCGGTGATGGCGATCCTGGCGGCGCTGAAGGCGGGCGGCGCCTATATCCCGGTCGAGCCGGACCATCCGGCGGCGCGCAATCACCACATCCTGACCGATGCCGGGGTGCGGGTGGTGCTGACGCGGCGGCGCTTCCTCGACCGGCTGCCGGAGGGGCTCGACGTGGAAATCCTCTGCCTGGAAGATTTCACCGATCCGCCGCGCGCCGATGCGCCCGAGGTGACGATCCATCCCGGCCAGCTCGCCTATGTGATGTACACCTCGGGCTCGACCGGCAGGCCCAAGGGCGTCGCCGTCGAGCACGGCCCGCTCAGCCATCACAACCAGACCACGGCGCGGGTTTACGAGATGAGTGCGGAGAGCCGCGAATTGCCGTTCCTGCCGTTTTCCTCAGATGGCGGCCACGAGCGCTGGATGGTGCCGCTGATGATGGGGGGATCGGTGGTGATCCCCGACGGGCCGCTCTGGACGCCGGAGCAGACGCTGGGCGCGATGCGCGAGCACGGCTGCAACAATGCCTCGATCCCCACCACCTATCTGCAACAGCTTGCCGAATGGGCGGAGGAGACCGGCTCCGCGCCGCCGATGCGGCTCTATTCCTTCGGCGGCGAGGGGCTGGCGCAATCGACCTTCGACCTCCTCGGTCGGGCACTGAACGCCGAGACGCTGATCAACGGCTATGGGCCGACCGAGACGATCATGACGCCGATGGTCTGGAAGGTGCGCGCCGGGGCGCGGTTCGACGGGGTCTATGCGCCCCTGGGCCGCGCGGTGGGCGACCGGCGGGCCTATGTGCTCGACGAGGAGCTGATGCCCTGCCCACAGGGCGTGGTGGGCGAGATCCATCTGGGCGGCACCGGCATGGCGCGCGGCTATGTGGGCAAGCCGGATGTCACCGCCGACCGGTTCATTCCCGATCCGTTCGGGCCCGAGCTCGATGGCACCAGCGGTGCGCGGCTCTACCGCACCGGCGATCTCGGGCGCTGGCGCGAGGGCGGGACGATCGAGTTCGTCGGACGGGTCGATCTGCAGGTGAAGATCAACGGCCACCGGATCGAGCCGGGCGAGATCGAGGCGGCGCTTCTGGCCGAACCGGGCGTGACCGAGGCGCTGGTGCTGTTGCGCGGCGCGGGCGAGGCGAAACGGCTGATCGGCTATGTGGTCGGGCCCGGGCCGGGCGCGGGCGCGGCGCTGCGCGCGGCGCTGGAGGCGAAACTGCCGAAACACATGCTGCCCGAGGCGGTGGTGGTGCTGGAGAGGATGCCGACCAACCCCAACGCCAAGCTCGACCGTGCGGCGCTGCCCCTGCCCGAGGCGCAGGTGCGGCGCGGCGCGGGTGTGGCGCCCGAGGACGCGGCGGAGGCGCGGATCCTCGAGATCTGGCGCGAGCTGATCGGCGCGCCGGAGATGGGCGTGACCGACGATTTCTTCGCCATGGGCGGCAAGTCGCTGATCGCGCTGAAGGCGCTGGCGCGGATGCGGAAGCTCTGGCCCGAGACTGCACTGACCATCGCCGATCTGTTCGATGCGCCGACGGTGCAGGAGATCGCGGCGCGGATCGGTGCCGGGGGAGAGACCGGGCGTTCGGCCGTCGCGCTGCGTGCGGGCGGCTCGAAACCGAGGCTCTACTGCTTCCCGGGTCTTCTGGTCTCGACCCGCGAATATCTCCGCCTGACCGACCACCTGGGGCCGGACCAGCCGGTGACCGGCTTCCTCTGCCATTCGCTGAACGAGGAGAAGCGGCTCAACGTCTCGGTCTCCGATGTGGTGGCGGAATATGTGGACCATATCCGTGCCGAGAGCGCCGGCGCGCCCTGCGCCTTTCTCGGCTGGTCCTGGGGCGGTCTCCTCGCCTGGGAGGCGGCGCGGCAGCTCCGGGACGAGGTGGATCTGAGGCTGATCGGCATGGTCGACGTCTGCGCTCTCGGCACCGATTTCACGCCCGGCGTGGCGCCCCGCTTCGCGCCCGGCGAGCGGGAGCGGCTGGAGACGGAGATGCAGGACTGGCTGGCGCGGACGAAGATGCGCGCCGAATGGGACCGGCTGATCGCGGCGATGGATGGGGAATGCTACGCCCAGTTCCTGCGTTTCATCGGCAACGAGGCCGAGCCGCTGCCGATCGACGGGCCGGAAATCTCCAGCCGCGAGCACACGTTCTGGGTGCTGATCGACAACGCGCTGGTGTTCCGGCGGCACGCGCTTGCACGGCTCGATGTGCCGGTCGCCTCGTTCAGCGCTGGCGACAGCCTGAGCCGGGGTTTGAACCTGATCGACTGGCGTGACTGGTCGGACCGCGCCGCTGCGGCCGAGATCGTGGCGGGGACCAACCATCTGACGATCATCGGCGAGCGCGGTTTCCACGAGCGCTTCAAGGCGCGACTCGACGGGGCGTGGCGGGCGTGAGAGGGGTCTGGCAGGGATCCGCAGCACCGGTCCGCCGGTGTACGGGCTGTGTACAGGTTGTGTACGGGTTGTGCGGGGCGGAGTCCGGGGCATTTCGGGCGCTGCGCGGCGGCCGCTTCACTCCAGCGGATAGACCACCGGGCGGGCGAAGACCGGATCCGGCGCGACCCGCGCACGAAGCCCGTAGAGCCGGTCCAGCGCCTCCGGGGTGATCGCGTTCGCCGGCGGACCTGCGGTGACGACTTGGCCATCCGCGAGGCCGACCACATGGTCGCAGAACCGCCCGGCGAGGGTCAGGTCGTGCAGCACCATGACGATGCTGCGGCCCTTCGCGCCCGCGAGATCCTGCAGGAGCCGCAGGAGCGCGAGCTGGTAGGGCAGGTCGAGCGCCGAGGTCGGCTCGTCGAGCAGGATCACCCCGGTTTCCTGGGCCAGCGCCAGCGCCAGCCATGCCCGCTGCCGCTGGCCGCCCGAGAGCGTTGCCATGCGCCGGTCGCGCAGATCCGCCAGGCCGGTCGCCGCCAGCGCCGCCTCGACGGCCCGGCGATCCTCGCGCGAGGGCGGCAGGAACGGCCGGCGCCAGGGCGTGCGCCCCTTGGCCACCAGCCCGGCAACCGTCATCTCGGGCTGGGGCGGCGGATCCTGCGGCAGGAAGGCGATGCGCCGCGCCCGTTCGCCGCCCGCGAGTGCCGCGAGCGGGCGGCCGCGGAACAGGACCTGCCCGGCCTGCGGCGGGGCCAGGCCGGCGAGGCAGCGCAGGAGCGTCGACTTTCCGCAGCCGTTCGGCCCGATGATCCCGGTGATGCCGCCTTCGGGCAGCGTGAGCGAGAAATCGCGATAGACCGCGCGCGCGCCCGGCGTCAGGGAGAGGCCCCTGAGCTCGAACAGCGGCGCGGTCATGGCGACACGGCGCGCCGGTCGCGCCAGAGAAAGAAGACGAGGTAGGGTGCCCCGATCAGGCTGACGACAAGGCCGGTCGGGAATACCGCGACGGGCGCGATCAGCCGCGCGGCGAGATCCGCCGCGGTCAGGAGGCAGGCGCCCATCAGCGCGGCGGGGAGCAGCGACGGCGGCTCGGCCCCGGTGACGGCGCGAGCGAGCGGCGCGGCGGTGAAGGCGAGGAACCCGATCGGCCCGGCGGCGAGCGTGCCGGCGGCGGTCAGCGCCGTGACGAGCGCCAGGACCAGCCAGCGCATCCGCCGCGGGTCGATGCCGAGCGCCGCCATCACCTCATCGCCCAGCCAGAGCGTCGAAAGACGGTGCGCCGCCAGCGCCACCGCCGCCAGCGCCGCTCCCAGGACCGACCAGAGCGCCGTCGCGGTGGCCAGATCGGCGCGCGCCAGCGAGCCCGAAAGCCAGATCATCGCCTGTGCGGCCGCCGCGTCGGGCGCGCGGACCAGGAGCACGGTGGTGGCCGCCATCGCCGTGGCTCCCACGCCGATTCCGTAGAGCACCACGGCCAGCGCCCCCTGTCCCCGCGAGAGCAGCGCCACCGCGAGCATGGCGGCCGCCGCGCCGCCTGCCGCGCCGGGCAGGAGCGCCGCTCCGGTCGCGAGCGCCAGCGCGTAGCCGAGGCCGGCGCCCTGGACGAGTCCGATCACGTCGGGCGTGGCGAGCGGATTCCGCGTGAGCCCCTGCATCAGCGCGCCCGCAAGGCCGAGCGCCGCGCCGACGCCCACCGCGATCAGGACGCGGGGCAGGCGCAGCGTGCGGATCACGAAATCGTCCGGGTCGCGGAGGCCGGACCAGATCGCGCCGGGCCCGATCCAGTTCCGTCCGCCGGCCAGCGCCACGAGCGCGAGCGCCACGAGTGCCAGCGCGATGGGCAGACAGTTCCTCATGCCGTGCCGGCCCGCCTGAGGAGCGACCGCAGCACCAGGATCAGCCCCGGCCCGCCGAGGAGCGCCACGACGATTCCCGCGTCGATCTCGCCCGGCCGCGCGATCACCCGGCCCGCCGTGTCGGCAAGCGTCAGCCCGGCCGCACCCAGGGGCAGCGCGCAAAGATAGGCGCGCGAAAGCGAGGGGCCGGCGAGGCCACGGGCGGCGAAGGGCGCGATCAGTCCGAGAAACGCGATCGGTCCGGCGATGGCGACGGCGGCGCCGCTCAGCACCACCACGAGCCCCAGGACCAGCGCCACGGTGAGCCGGGGATCGCGGCCGAGGCTGTGGCTCTGTTCGGCGCCGAGGCCGAGGAGCGCGAGCCGGCCGCAGGCGAGGAACCCGCCCGCGAGCGCGAGTCCGATGGCGGCGAGCGGCCCGGTTTCGTTGCGCAGCACCGGAGGAATGGCGCCCGAGATCCAGCGCAGGTAGCGGGCCTGCATCCCGGCATCGGTCAGGATCAGCATCGCGGCGGCCGAAAGGCAGAACGCCTCGATGGCGAGGCCCGCGAGCGGCAGGCGGAGCGCGATCGTGTCGCGCCCGAGCGCCGCGGTGCCGCCCGCCAGCCCCCAGAGCGCGAGCCCCGCGCCGCCCGCCCCCGCCACGGCGGCCAGCAGGATCCCCGAGCCGCCCGTGCCGGGAACGAAATAGGCCCAGGCCACCGCCGCCAGTGCCGCACCGGCGTTCACGCCGGTGATCCCCGGATCGGCGAGCGGGTTCCCGGTCAGACCCTGGAGCATCACCCCGGCCGCCGCCAGCGCCGCCCCCACCGCCATCGCGCACAGGCTGCGGACGGCGCGGCCCGCCAGAAGGCCGTCCTGCCCGGAGAGCAGCGCGTCGAAGCCGATCCCGGCGCTGCCCAGGCGCAGCGACAGGGCGAGCGCCGCGAGGCAGGCGAGCCACAGGAGGATGTGCGGGAGAAGGGACGAGCGCGTCATGCCGTGGGATCTCGATTTCCGGGAGATGCTGGCGGCTCGCTCGCTGCCCCTGCCTGCCGCAATCGGTGCGTCTTGGCAAGCGGCAGGCGGTTGACAGGCGCGGCAGGGCGAAGGAAGGGTGCCCCACCCAGCAGACGCCAGGCGGATCCCGATCGTTGGAGAGCCCCATGCGCCTTGCCCTCTTGTTCCTGTTTCTTCTCGCCCTGCCGCTCCGCGCCGAACCCCTGCGCATCGAGCACCGCTTCGGCATGACGGTCATCGACGCGGTGCCCGAGCGAGTGGTCTCGGTCGGCTATCATGAGCAGGACTTCCTCTACGCGCTCGGCATCGCGCCCGTGGGCGTGCATGAATGGTTCGGCGACCGTCCCTTCGCGACATGGAGCTGGGCCGAGGCGGCCCGCGAGGCGGCCGGCGCGGAACCCGAGGTGCAGCGCGGCTTCGAGATCGATTTCGAATGGGTCTGGGCGCTGAAGCCCGACCTGATCGTCGCCACATTCGCGCCGATGGACGCGGAAACCTACGCACGGCTTTCGCGGATCGCGCCGGTGGTCGGGCCGCCCGCGGGCTATCCCGAATGGGGGGCACCCTGGCAGGAGGAACTGCGCCTGATCGGACGGGCGACCGGGCGCGGCGACAGGGCCGAAGACGTCATCGGCGATGTGGAAGCCGTGCTGCGCGGCATGCGCGCGCGGCATCCGGGCCTCCAGGGCAGGAGCGCGGCGGCGGTTTTTGTCGCGGGCACGACGCTGGTGGGTTACGGGCCCGAGGACGGCACGAACAGGTTCCTCGCCGCGCTCGGCCTCTCGATCCCGCCGGACTATGGCGATCTCGCCACCGAGCAGGGCAATTTCTCGGTCAGCCTCGAACGGATCGACCTATTCGACCACGACGTCGCGCTCTGGCTCACCGAGCCGGGCGGCCGCGAGCTTGTCGAGGCGCTGCCCGCCTACCGGGAAACCCGGCTCGGCCGGGAGCGGCGCTCGGTCTGGGCCGATGCCGAGGAAATGGGCGCGATGAGCTTCCAGAGCCCGCTTTCGATTCCCTGGGCGGCGGAACGGCTCGGCGAAAGGCTGGAACGGGCGGCCACCGGAGCCGCGGCCCCGGCCGGCGATTGACAGGAAACATCATTGCGATAGAACGCGGCCACCTAGGCATTCCCCATTTCCCAGGCAAGGAGACCGGCCCGCCGGGTCGGCGAAACCTGCGGCGCCCGACGCGCCGCAAGCCTGGAATGAGTGATGCCAAGAAAAACCTTCCGCCTTCCGTCGCGGTTGCGCCGCCTTGCCGGTCGCACATGCGCTTTCGTCATCGCAGCGGCCGCGCCCGCCGCCGCGCAGGAACCCGAATACGAACTCGCCCCGATCATCGTGCGCTCGAAGCTCGACTATTCGGGGGCCGTTGACGGATATCTTGCGCCAGCCTCCGAAACCGGCGTCAAGGCCGGGGTGCCGCTGAGCGAGGTGCCGCAGTCGATCACTGTCGTGACCTCGACCGAACTCGAGGCGCGGCAACCGGCACAGATCGAGGATGCGATCAAGTACAGCGCCGGCATCAACGCCTCGACCTGGGGCACCGATGACCGTTTCGACCAATACGCGGTGCGCGGCTTCGACCTGGGGGCGTCCGCGCTCTACCGCGACGGGCTCCCGCAGAAGGTGCTGAGCTTCTCGGCCTTCACTTCCGACCCATACATGCTCGACCGGGTCGACGTGCTGCGCGGCCCGGCCGGCGTGCTCTACGGCTCGAACGACGCGGGCGGCATGGTCAACCTCGTCACCAAGCGCCCGGTCTTCGGGCGCCTGGCCGAGGGCCGGGTGAGCTATGGCAGCCACGGAACCGGGACCCTGGCCTTCGACTTCTCCAACGTCCTGAACGAGTCGGGCACCGTCGCCGGAAGGCTCACCGGGCTGCTGCGCGACGGTGCCACCGAGATCGACAATTCCGCGAACAACCGGGCGCTCCTTGCCGGCGGCCTGACCTGGGCACCGAGCGACAGGACCTCGATCACCTTCCTCGGCCATGTCCAACGCGATGCGCTCACGCCGATCAACTTCGCGCCGGTCGCGGACGAGGATTACGACACCAGCTGGGGCACGCTGCCCGGCGACTGGCCCTACCGGATGTCGGATTACAACCACTTCCGGACGCGGCAGTATTCCTTCGGCTGGGAAGCCACGCACGAATTCTCCGACGCGCTGACCTTCACCCAGCGCCTGCGTTACGCGCATCAGGACACCGACTACGCCCAGCTCGACTATTCCTATGCCGACGCCTCGGGCGTGAACTATTACGCGTTCCGCAACGACGAGGAGGCCGAGACGCTCGGCCTCGACAACAGCCTGGAATGGAAGAGCCCCCTCGCAGGCGGCGAGAACAGCCTGATCGTCGGCGCAGACTACCAGCTCGGCCGCCACGACGTGACCCAGTATTACGACGGGACGATCTACACGATTCCCTATGCCACGGCTTCCTTCGACTTCGCCGTGGCCGATCCGGCCCTGTCGTCGCGGAGCCTCACCACGTATCGCGAGACCGGGCTCTACCTGCAGGACCATGTGAAGTTCGACATGGGCACCTCGGTCACGGCCGGCCTGCGGCACAGCTGGTTCGAGACGGATATCGAGGATCTCCTGGGCAGCAGCACGGAAAGCCAGGACGACCAGGCGACGATCGGCATGCTGGGCGTGACCCATGAATTCGCGAACGGGCTGACCCCCTATCTGGGCTACTCCGAAGGCTTCCTCCAGAACTACGGCCAGACCATCGCGGGCGATCCGCTCGACCCGTCGAAGAGCCACCAGTGGGAGCTTGGGTTGCGCTACGCGCCCCCCTCGGGCGGCCTCCTGCTCAGCGCCGCGCTGTTCGATTTGCGCAAGACCAACGTGAAGGATTACGACCTCGACGATCCGACCTTCTCGAGTTTCACGCAGGTCGGCGAGGTTCGCTCGCGCGGGCTCGAGCTCGAGGCGCGCGGCCGGTTCTCGGCGACCCTCGAGGGCGTGGCGAGCTATACCTATCTCGATACCGAGATCACCCGCTCGAGCGACCCTTCCAAGCTCGGCAACGAGAACGCGATGGCGCCGCGCCACCAGGCGGCGTTCTGGCTCGACTACGATGCCTCTTCCCTCGCGCTGGGCCTCACGGCCGGCGCCGGGCTTCGCCTGATCTCGGATGCCTACGCGACCCAGGACAATCTGCGCACCACCAGGGGTTACGCGCTGGCCGACCTGTCGCTGCACTACGAGGCGGATACCTACGCGGTCGATCTCGGCGTGACCAACCTCTTCGACCGCGACTATTTCGGCGTCTGCTACGATGGATACGGATGCGCCAGGGGCGAAGGCCGCAAGGTGACGTTGTCGCTGAACCGGGCGTTCTGATGTAGAACGTCCTTTCTCGAGGAGCATGGGCGAAAGCCTTCCCCGACGCCTTCGGCAGATCCTTCGGGGTCAAGGACGGTGAAGCGCCGCGCCGGCCAGGGCAGATGTCGCGGGAGTCGGGTAGTTGCAGATCCGGGGGCGGTGTAGCCTGCACGCCGGATGGGGAGGGGCCGATGCGGACATTCGAGGAGATCCTGGAGATCGCCGCCCAGCGGAAGGGCGGGCGCGACAAGGTGCTGGCGGGCGCGATGCCGGTGAAGAGCGCCGGGGAGCTGGCGGCGATTCCGGACGAGAGCTGGCTCGCGCAGATGGCGCGGGGGATCTTCCAGGCGGGGATCAGCTGGAAGGTGGTCGAGGCCAAGTGGCCGGGGATCGAAGAGGCGTTTCACGGCTTCGACGTGGGGCGCGTGGCGATGATGTCGGAGGACTGGTTCGACCAGCTCATCGCCGACACGCGGGTGATCCGGAGCCCGCCGAAGATCCGCGCGATCCAGGAAAACGCGGTGTTCATCCGGGAGGCGGGCGGCTTCGGGCGGAAGGTGGGCGAGTGGCCGGCGGAGGATTTCGCGGGGCTGGTGCGCTGGATGGGCAAGGAGGGGTCACGGCTGGGCGGTACGACGGGGCAGTACGTGCTGCGCTTCATGGGCAAGGAGAGCTACATCCTGAGCCGCGACGTGGTGGCGCGGCTGGTGGCGGAAGGGGTGATCGACAAGGCGCCCGGCTCGGCCAGGGCGATGGCGGCGGTGCAGGCGGCGTTCAACGCCTGGAAGGCGGAATCGGGGCGGACGCTCACCGAGATCAGCCGGGTCCTGGCGCAGAGCATCGGCTAGGGGCCCTTGGGACCGGCGGCCTGCCGTGGGCCCAGGAAATCCCCTCAGGGAACCTTCCGCGCGCGTCGGCCGAGGGCCGCCAGCGCGGCGAGGCCGGCCGCGAGAAGGGGTAGCGCCGGCGGCAGCGGGACCGGGGCGGGGGCGCCGCGGGTCACGGCGAGCGCGGGGTTGGCGAAGCTGGCATCGAGGCCCTCGTCGGCGCGGATCAGGCCGATGCCGGGCGCGTAATACTTGAACTCGCGCAGGTCGGGATCGAGCGCGGAAGTCTCGAGGTTGACGAGCACGCCCGTGTAGGTCGTGCCGCCCGCCTCCACCACAGCACCGGTCGCCCAGACCAGCGCCTCGTCGAGCGCGCCATCTGCCTCGGCGAATTCCTGGTAATAGGCGAAGCCGGGGGGCGACGCTGCCGGCATGGCATAGCCCGGGAGCGCGCCGTTTTCGCCGGCGATCCAGGCCGACGCGGAGTCGGTGCCGATCAGCATGTCGTCCGCGTCGTAGCGGAAATTCGTCACGTCCTCGCCCAGGTACCAGACATTCCCGGCCCGGTCCTGCGCGTAGTAGTCGCGCGTTTCCTCGACGAGGCGGTCGCCCTCGAAGGCGCGGTCGAGGATCGCGGTGGTCGGCAGACCGAGGATCGCGCGGCCGGGGCCGGCATAGCTGAGTTCGCTGCGTTCGGTGAACGGCGCGCCGTCCTCGTCGATCCCCGCGCCGGAGAGCACGGCGGAGAAGCCGGGGAGGAACGGGAGGTAGGGGTTGTCGATGGCGGCGCCGGGCTCGAAGAGCTCGGGCGCGAAGGCGGGGAGCAGGGTCGCGGCCGGGACGGGCGTGGCGAGGAGGCAGGTCAGGATCGGGAGCCAGGCGGGGCGCATGTCTTTCTCCTTGTCGGTTTCGCGGAGAAGAAGCGCATGGCGCGGCGCCCGGCACCATCCGGCGGATGCGGGATGCGCGGCGGATCCGACATGTGTAGGATGGCGGCAGGACCGTGCCGCCCCCAGACTTCCATGTTGACCCGGGGCGGCGATCTGGGGAGGAGCGGCGATGCGGTTTCCGGCGATTGTGGCGGGCTATGTCCTGGGAGTGACCGCCCTGCTTTCGCTCCTCCTGAACGGGTTCGACCTTCTGGTGACCGGCGAGCCGTTCGCGGCATCCGACCTCGCGTCGGATTTCGTCGAGACCCTCATGATGGTGGCGGCGATGGCGGCGAGCGTGCTGGTGATCGGGCGGCTCCGCTCGGTCGAGCGCGAGACACTGGCGCTCCGCTCGGAGGTGCGGCGCGCGGCGGAGGCGGGGCGGGAGTGGCGGCAGCGGAGCGCGCGGCTCTTCGACGGGCTCTCGGCGGCGATCCTGGCGCAGTTCCACGACTGGGGGCTGACCGAGGCGGAGGCGGATATCGCGGGGCTGATCCTGAAGGGCGCGTCCCTGAAGCAGATCGCCGCGGCGCGGCGCACCTCGGAGGCGACGATCCGGCAGCAGGCGCAGGGGATCTACCGGAAATCGGGGCTCGCGAACCGGGCCGAGCTTTCGGCCTATTTTCTCGAGGACCTGTTCGACCGGGGCGCGCGCGAGGCGGCGGCGCCGGCGGTCCGCGCGGTCTGAGCGCGCCGGGCGGTTGCACGCACGGCGAAAGCCTGCGAGCAAGGTCCGAAACGGAGGAGCGCATGGCCGGGCCGGACTTTCTCGAGACCGCCGAGGGGCGGCGGATCGCCTATCGCCGGACGCCGGGGGCGGGGCCGGGTGTGGTGTTCCTGGGCGGCTTCGCCTCGGACATGGAGGGCACCAAGGCGGTGCATCTCGAGGCCTGGGCGCGGGCGGCGGGGCGGGCGTTCCTCAGGTTCGACTATTCCGGGCACGGGTCCTCCTCGGGGGCGTTCGAGGACGGCTCGATCGGCGACTGGGCGGCGGATGCGGCGGCGGCGATCGGGGCGCTGACCGAGGGCAGGCAGGTGCTGGTGGGCTCGTCGATGGGCGGCTGGATCGCGCTTCTGACCGCGCGGGCGATGCCGGAGCGGGTGGCGGGGCTCGTGGGCATCGCGGCGGCGCCGGATTTCACCGAGGACAGCATGTGGGCCTCGTTCACCGAGGCGCAGAAGGCGGAACTGGCCGGGGCGGGGCGGGTCGTGCTGCCGTCGGATTATTCCGAGGCGGGCTACGTGGTGACGCGGCGGCTGATCGAGGACGGGCGGCGGAACCTGGTGCTGCGCGATCCGCTGCCGCTGCCGTTTCCGGTGCGGTTCCTGCAGGGGACGGCGGATACCGACGTGCGGCCGGAGGTGGCGCTGCGGCTTCTCGACCATGCCGAGGGCGAAGAAATGCGGCTGACGCTGGTGAAGGGAGCGGATCACCGGTTTTCCGGGCCGGCGGAGCTGGCGCTGATCGAGGCGGCGATTGCCGAGGTGCTGGCGGCGTGAGGGCGCCGGGGAGCTATACCGCGCTCGAGGAGTTCGGGCGGGTGCGGCTTTCGAGATATTTCTACATGCGGAACTTCCTCTATTCCGAGATCGGCAATTTCCACGGCGTGCCGAACCTGCCGGAGGATCCCGACCTTGCCATCGCGGCGGGGCGGCGGCTGGCGGAGGAGCTGCTCGACCCGCTGCACGAGACCTTCGGCGCGGTGGCGATCCGCTCGGGTTACCGTTCGCCCCGGCTCAACCATTTCGGCGCGACCGAGGTGCGGCCGCAGAAATGCTCGGCCAATCCGAAGAACTACGCGGGGCATATCTGGGACCGGCGCGACGGGAAGGGGCGGATGGGGGCCTGCGTGTCGGTAGCGATCCCGTGGTTCGCCGACCGCTACGCGGCGGGCCGCGACTGGCGCGACCTGGCCTGGTGGCTGCATGACCGTCTGGAGTTCCACGAGGTCTGGTTCTTTCCGAAGCTCGCCGCGTTCAACCTGACCTGGCGGGAGGCGCCTGAGCGGCGGATCCTGAGCTACATCGCGCCGAAGGGGCGGCTGGTCGCGGAGGCGGAGGCGGCGCGGCGCGCGCGCTATGCCGATTTCCCGCCGTTTCGCGGGATCGCGATGCCGTGACAGGCGGCGCGGCGGTGATCTCGACAGCGCGGGGTGTGGCGAATAGGGAGGGGCCATGACGTTGCCCAGGACACCATCCTTCCGGCTCGACGGGCGCCGGGCCTTCGTGGCCGGGGGCTCGCGCGGGCTCGGGCTTGCCGGCGCGGTGGCGCTGGCCGAGGCGGGGGCCGAGCTGGTGGTTGCCGCGCGCGGGGCCGAGGCGCTGGAGGCGGCGGTGGCGGAGCTCTGCGCGGCGGGGCATCGGGCGCGGGCGGTTCCGCTCGACGTCGCCGATCTCGACGCCATGCGCGCGGTACTCGCGGCGGAGGGGCCGTTCGACATTCTTCTCAACGCCGCCGGGACCGCGCGGCATGCGCCGGCGCTCGAGACACGGCCCGAGGATTACGACGCGGTGATGGGGCTCAATGCCCGGGCCGCCTATTTCCTCGCGCAGGAGGCAGCGCGCGGCATGGCGGCGCGGGGCGGCGGGTCGATCATCCAGATTTCCAGCCAGATGGGGCTGGTAGGCGGGCCTGACCGGGCGGTCTATACCGCGTCGAAGCACGCGGTCGAGGGGATGACCAAGGCGATGGCGATTGAGTGGGGGCCGATGAATATCCGGGTCAACACGATCTGCCCGACCTTCATCAAGACGAAGCTCAACGCCGCTACCTTCGACGATCCCGAAAAGCGGGCCTGGATCGAGGCGAATATCCGTCTGCCGCGGGCGGGCCGGGTCGAGGATGTCATGGGCGCGGTGCTGTTCCTGGCGTCGGATGCTTCTTCGCTGGTCACCGGGACGGCGCTTTGCGTCGATGGGGGCTGGACCGCGGCGTAGCCTTGCAACCGGGCGTTGAACGGGCTCGACGGCGCGAAAAAACGCGGTCATACCAAGGGGAAAGGCCGAGGCGGTTCCCCATGCTCCATCCCCACCCGCGCTGCCGCGAGGAAATCGACTGAATGCCGGATCCGGTCGTCCTGATTCCCGGGCTGATGTGCGATGCGCGCGCCTTCGCGCCGCAGATTGCCGCATTGTCGGCCACTCGCGCGGTGCAGGTGGCGCCGGCGACCCGCAACGAGCGGCTCGAGGAGATGGCCGAGGCCGTGCTGGACGACGCGCCGGACCGGTTCGCGCTGGCGGGGCACGGGCTGGGCGGCATGGTAGCGATGGAGGTGCTGCGGCAGCGGCCCGACCGGGTCTTGCGGATCGCGTTGATCGGCACCGGGGCGCTCTCCGAGACGCCCGAGGCCGCCGCCGCGCGGGAGCCGCAGATCGCGGCGGTGCGGGCCGGGCGGCTGGAGGACGTGATGCGCGACGAGATCGCGCCGCGCTGTCTCGGGCCGGGGCCGCGCCGGGTCGAGGTGCTGAACACCGTGATGGAGATGGCGCGGGCGCTCGGGCCCGACATCTTCGTGCGGCAGTCGCGGGCCTTGCAGCGGCGGCGCGACCAGCAGGCGGTGCTGAAGGCGGCGAAGGTGCCGGCGCTGGTGCTGTGCGGGCGCGAGGACCCGATCCATCCGATGCGGGGCCATGAGTTCATGGCGAAGCTGCTGGCGGGCGCGGCTTTCGAGACGATCGACGGGGCCGGGCACCTGCCGATGCTGGAGGATCCCGAGGCAACCAACGCGGCGCTGGGCCGCTGGCTGACGGGGACGCTTCTGTTGAAATAGGCCTGCGGCCGGTCAGGGGACGGCGCGGATATGCGAGCCGTTGGTCCGGGCGTTGGCGTCGATGAATTCGAGCACCAGCGGGCGGATATTGTCGCGCCAGCTCTTGCCCGCGAAGATCCCGTAATGGCCGGCGCCGGGTTCGAGATGCGCGGCCTTCTTGGAGTCGGGCAGGCCGGTCAGGAGGTCGAGCGCGGCAAGGCACTGGCCGGGGGCGCTGATATCGTCCTTTTCGCCCTCGACAATCTTCACGGCCACGTCGGTGATCTTGCCGATATCCACCGGCTCACCGTCGATCCGGAAGACGTTCCGGGCGATCTCGCGCTGCTTGAAGATGCGCTCGACGGTGGAGAGGTAGAACTCGGCGGTCATGTCCATCACCGCGAGATACTCGTCGTAGAAGCGGTTGTGGCGGTCGTGGTCGGAGGCCTCGCCCTTGGCGACCCGGAGGATCTGGTCGGAGAACGCCTTGGAGTGCAGCTCGGAGTTCATCGAGACGAAGGAGGTGAGCTGGGCGAGGCCCGGATAGACCCGCCGGCCGACGCCTGGATACTTGAAGCCGACGCGCTGCAGCGCGAGGTGTTCGAGCTGGCCCATGGTCACGCGGCGGCCGAAATCGGTAACATCGGTGGCGGCGGCGTCGGGGTCGATCGGGCCGCCGATGAGCGTCAGCGTGGTGGGCTGGGCGCCCGGGTCGAGCTCGGCAAGCCGCGCGGTGGCGGCAAGGGCGAGCGGCGCGGGCTGGCAGACCGCGATCACATGGGTGTCGGGGCCGAGGTGGCGCATGAAGTCGATCAGGTACTGGGTGTAGTCCTCGATATCGAACTTGCCCTCGCTCACCGGGATGTCGCGGGCGTTGTGCCAGTCGGTGATCCAGACCTCGGCATCGGGCAGGAGGCTCGCCACGGTTGAGCGCAGGAGCGTTGCGTAGTGGCCCGACATCGGCGCGACGAGCATGATGCGGCGCTTGCGCTCGGGCCGGCCGGAGGCGCGGAAGCGGATCAGGTCGCCGAAGGGGCGCTTCACCTCGGTCCGGATCGAGACCACGTGATCGCGGCCGTCCTCGCCGACGACCGTGTTGATGTTCCAGTCCGGCTTTGCGACCATGCGGGCGAAGGTTCGCTCGGTCACCTCACCCCAGGCCGCCATCATCTGGAAGGCGGGGTTCGGGATCAGACCGACCGCGGGGTAGGAGGCGATGGCCTGTGCGGAAGCTCCCAGCCACTGGTTCGTGTTGCGGATGGTTTCGTAGAGGTCGTAGGTGAACATGTATCGCATGGGATTCCCTTCCGGGGCAGAGCCCGGCTCACCAATACGTCGCCTTCGCCTCCCGACCCACGCGACAAGAACAGTATTCAGCACCTAAATGCTGCGCATGCAAATTAGCGACGGAAGTCGATCATGACAACAAAAGAAAGCGAAACTGTGGAGCAAACCGGGCAGGTTGCGCCGGAATTGGACCGGCTCAACGCCAATCTCGCCAAGGTCGAGGAGCTGTCCTCTCGCCTCGTCGCAGCATTGTCGCGGAAAAAGACCATTCCCCCGGCGCTGCAGGGGCCAAGCCACGATCTGTTCGTCAAGGCGGCGGCGGCCTACCTGGCCGAGATGATGGCGAACCCGTCGAAGATCCTCGAGCACCAGATCAGCTACTGGGGGAAATCGCTCAAGCATTATGTCGAGGCTCAGCAAGTGATCGCGCAGGGCAAGCTGGAGGCGCCCGAGGACCCGACCCCGGCCGACCGCCGATTCGCCAGCGAGCTCTGGATGCATCACCCGTTCTTCAACTTCCTCAAGCAGCAGTACCTATTGAACGCCGAGGCCATGGAAGCGGCGGTGCGGGATCTGGAGGGGCTCGACGACAAGGAGCGGAAGCGGGTGGAGTATTTCACCCGGCAGATCGTCGACATGTTCAGCCCGTCGAACTTCCTGGGCACCAATCCCGAGGCGCTGGCCCGCGCGGCGGAAACCGATGGCGAGAGCCTGGTCAAAGGGCTCGAGAACCTGGTGCGCGACATCGAGACGAATGATGGCGATCTGTTGGTGACGCTGGCCGACAAGAAGGCGTTCCGGGTGGGCGAGAACCTGGCCACCTCCGAGGGCGCGGTGGTGTTCCGCAACCGGATGATGGAGGTGATCCAGTACGCGCCCATGACCGAGACGGTGCACAAGACGCCGCTGATCATCTTCCCGCCCTGGATCAACAAGTTCTACATCCTCGACCTGAAGCCGCAGAACAGCATGATCCGGTGGATCACCGAGCAGGGCTACACGCTGTTCGTGGTGAGCTGGGTGAACCCGGACCCGTCCTATCGCGACGTGGGCATGGAGGATTACATCGAGGAGGGTTATCTCGCCGCCATCAACGAGGTGAAGAAGATCACCGGCGAGGATCAGGTGAACGCGATCGGCTATTGCATCGCGGGCACGACGCTGGCCCTGACGCTGGCCCTGATGGCGAAGCGGGGCGACAATTCGGTGAAGTCGGCGACCTTCTTCACGACGCTCACCGATTTCTCGGACCAGGGCGAGATCGGGGTGTTCCTGAACGACGATTTCGTCGACGGGATCGAGAAGGAAGTGACCGAGAAGGGGATCCTGCACGCGTTCTTCATGTCGCGGACCTTCAGCTTCCTGAGGTCGAACGATCTGATCTACGTGCCGGCGATCCGCAGCTACATGATGGGCGAGAGCCCGCCGGCCTTCGACCTCTTGTACTGGAACGGGGACTCAACGAACCTGCCGGCGAAGATGTCGGTCCAGTACTTGCGCCAGCTTTGCCAGGAGGACCGTTTTTCCAGGGGCGAGATCGAGATTCTGGGCGAGACGCTGTCCCTGAAGGATGTGAAGGTGCCGGTCTGCGCGGTGGCCTGCGAGACCGACCACATCGCGGCCTGGCCGGCGAGCTATGACGGCGTGTGCAAGATGGGCAGCCGGTCGAAGACGTTCATCCTGTCGGAATCTGGCCATATTGCCGGGATCGTGAACCCGCCCGCGAAGAAGAAGTACGGCCACTACATCAATCCCGACCTGCACGGCGACAGCCTTGAGTGGAAGGCGTCGGCGGAATACCACCAAGGGTCGTGGTGGCCGTATTGGGAGGGCTGGCTTTCGAAGCGCTCCGGGGCGATGGTCGCGGCACGGCAACCGGGCGACTCACAGCATCCGGTTCTGGGTCCGGCCCCGGGTTCCTACGTGACGATGCGGCCAAAACCATGATTTCATTGGACATTATTTTTTGCTGCACTGCAGCATAAATAGCTTGAAATTCTGCGCTGCAGCGTGCATATTCTTTGCAGACGCAGAAAGGGCGGGATGGTCCCGCTGATGAGCCGCCTAGGAGAAAACCAATGGCCGCGAAGACGCAAGACTACACCAAACTGTTCAAGGACATGCTGGGCAACCTGCCTGTCGACATGACCGCGCTGCAGGACGCCTACAAGACGCAGGCCGCGCTGGCCGAGAAGATGTCGAAAGTCGCCCTCGAGGCCGCCGAGAAATCGGCCGAGATCTCGTCCAAGTGGACGAAGGACACGATTTCCAAGATCGGCACCGTCGCGACCGTCAAGGAAGAGCCGGCCGATTATGGCAAGGCGATGACCGATTTCGCATCGGCCCAGGCCGAAATGGCTGCCGAGAACATGGCCGCCTTCGCCGAGGTTGCGAAGAAGGTGCAGATGGAAACCGTCGAGCTGATGCTGGCCGCCGGCAAGGATTTCTCGGAAGACGCGAGCGCCGCGGTGAAGAAAGCCACCGCCGACGTGACCGCTGCCGCCAAGAAGGCCGCCGCTGCCGCCAAGTGAGTTTTCACGAGTGCGCCTAGCGTTTCGTAATATGTGACGTGACTGCTGGCTACCTCCCTGCCGGCAATCTTCCTGGGACGGATCGTTCGCGATCCGCCCCTTTTTTCTGTCGGGAGATCATCGCGCTTCCCTTTTCGCTGCACCGGGCATAGGCTTTGCTGCACTGCGACAAACTAGGAGGGCTGGCGCGTGTCGGACAAGAACGCCCCGCTTCTGATCAAGCGCTATGCAAGCCGGCGGCTCTACAATACCGAGACCTCGGATTACGTGACGCTCGAGGATATCGCCGGGCTCATCCGGGCGGGCCGCGAGGTTCAGATCGTCGATTTGAAATCGGGCGACGACCTGACCCGGCAATACCTGTTGCAGATCATCGCCGAGCACGAGAGCCGGGGCGAGAACGTGCTGCCGCTCGACGTGCTGACCGACCTGGTGCGCTCCTATACGACGCAGGCGCAATCGGTGGTGCCGCAGTTTCTTGCGATGAGTTTCGACATGCTGCGCGAGGGGCAGTCGAAGATGCTCGACCGGATCGCCAATCCCCTGAAGGCAATGCCGGGCTACGAGGCGATGCGCGCGCAGCAGGAGATGTTCATCAAGGCGATGACCGGCGGCGTGGGCGGGCTGTCGGCGCCCGAGGCGGAGGACGAGTCCGAGCCGAACGACCTGACCGAGATCCGCAAGCAGCTCGCCGACCTGCAGGCACAGCTGGCGAAGCTGGGGAAGTAGGGGCTTAGGCCGTACTTCAACGTTGCGCGGAGCCGGGCGAGCGCCTGCCCGTGGAATGGCGCAGCTACGTCTGATCGGCGCGCTTCATGGCGCCACCTGCCTCCGACCTTCACGGTCTCCGCAAACGTCACCATAGCGCCAGTCCGGTCGTGCCGGAGGCACGCCTCTCTGGCGTGAAACGGGCAGGCGCTCGCCCGGCGGCCCGTGCCGGGCCTTGTCCCGGGCGGGGGTGCTGCTATTCGGGCGGAGTAACGACCGGTGTCGCGCCGTCAGCCGACCTCCCGGAACACCGCGTCGAGCGCGTCGGAGAGTTTCGAGAACATCTCCTCCATCTGCGCGTCGGTGAGGATGAAGGGCGGGCAGAGCACCACGGCCTGGCCGAGCGGGCGGCAGATCAGCCCGCGGTCGGTGCAGGCGTTCGCGATCCGTTCGGACACGCTGAGATCGCCGGGGAACGGGGTTTTCGTGGCCTTGTCCTGTACCGCTTCGAGGGCGCCCATCAGGCCCTTGCCGCGGGTTTCGCCGATGTTCTTGTGCTGCGCGAGTTCCGCCAACCCGGCCTCGAATTTCGGGGTAAGCGCGCGGACATTGTCGAGGAGCCCCTCGTTCACGATCAGGTCGATGGCCTTCAGTGCAACCGCGCAGCCGACCGGGTGGCCCGAGGCGGTGAAGCCGTGCGGGAATTCGTCGATCCTGTCGACGGCGGCGTCGAGCCGGTCGGCGAGGTCGGGGCCGAGGATCACCGCGCCCATCGGGAAATAGCCCGCGGTCATGGCCTTCGAGGCGATGATCGCGTCGGGGGTGAAGCTGTAGGCCTGGCTGCCCCAGAGCTCTCCGGTGCGGCCGAAGCCGCAGATCACCTCGTCGGCGATCAGCGGAATACCGTGTTTCTTCAGGACTTTCCGGATCGCCTGGAAATAGCCCTCGGAGGGGGGGATCACGCCGCCGGCGCCCATGACCGGCTCGGCGAAGAAGCCGGCGATGGTGTCGGCACCTTCGCGGGCGATAGTGTCTTCGAGTTCCGTGGCGAGCCGCTGGGTGAACTCCGCCTCGGACTCGCCCGGCCGGCCCTCGCGCCAGTAATGCGGGCAGGTGAGGTGGAGGAAGCCCGGCAGCGGCAGGCCGAATTCGGCATTGTAGGGCTTGCCGGTCATCGAGGCGGAAACGGCGGTGACGCCGTGATAGCCGTTCTTGCGGGTCAGGATCTTGCGGCGGTCGGGCTTGCCCTCGGCCCGGGCCAGGAGCCAGAGCATCTTGACCATGGTGTCGTTCGCCTCGGAGCCCGAGTTCGTGTAGAACACCTTGCCGCGCGCGAAGGGTGCGACCTCGATCATCTTCTCGGACAGCATCACCGTGGTGTCGGCCATCCGCCCGAAAAAGGCGTGATAGCCCGGGAAGCGGTCGTATTGCGCCTTGGCCGCCTCGGCGAGGCCCGGATGGTCGAAGCCCGCCACCATGTTCCATAGCCCGGAATTGGCGTCGAGATA
This sequence comes from Paracoccaceae bacterium, assembly GCA_003605175.1. GTDB lineage: Bacteria > Pseudomonadota > Alphaproteobacteria > Rhodobacterales > Rhodobacteraceae > Ovoidimarina. Next base: position 234,945 of record QWDA01000005.1, read on the forward strand.
GCGGCGCCCGTGGACGTCGACGACATAGGGGCCCTCGCCATGGGTCAGGACCACGGTGCCGCGCTCGCGGATCGTGGGCAGGTCGGTGAAGCCGTAGAAGGAATGCGCGTCGGCGCGGGCTTCCCAGCTGTTGGCCTTGTCGTCGGGCATGGAGGATCTCCGTGGCGTTCGGTCGCGACGCTAGACCCGAGCCGCGGCTTGTTCAATGACCCGCCGCGCCCCGAACCTTTGCCGGTTCGCGCATTCGCGCCGGAAAACCGGTTCCCACTTTGCGGAATGGGCTCTAGCGTCGCGGCGGACGGATCGCGGGAGAGGGGGCATGGTCGAGACGCCCGGCAGATTGACGCTATGGGGGATCGAGGTGTTCACCGCCGTGGCGGAGGAGCGCTCGGTCTCGGCGGCGGCGCGGCGGCTCGATGCGAGCGCGTCGTCGGTGAGCCAGCAATTGACCAACCTCCAGGCGGCGCTGGGCGCGGTGCTGGTCGACCGGAGCGCGCGGCCCCTGGTGCTGACGCCGGCGGGCGAGCTGTTCCGGCAGCGCGCGCAGGCGATCCTGAACGAGGCGGCGGAGGCGAAGGCGGAGCTCGGCTCGCACGACCTGTCGCGGCTGGCGCGGCTGAACCTGGGGGTGGTCGAGGATTTCGACGCCGAGGTGACGCCGCGGCTCCTGGCGCAGATGGGCGACATGTTGCGCGGCGCGCGGTTTCTTCTGGAGACCGGGGCGAGCCACAGGTTGCACGACCTCCTGGAGGCGCGGGTGCTCGACATCGTGGTGGCGACCGAAGGGCCGGCGCCGGCGGAGTGGATGGAAGTGCATCCGCTTCTGGAAGAGCCCTTCGTGGCGGTGCGGCCGAAAGGGGCGGGCGAGACGGCGGACCTGCCGCTGATCCATTACACCAAGCGGCACCTGATGGGGCGGCAGATCGCGGCCTATCTGGAGCGCGAGGGGCTGCGCTATGAGAGCCGGTTCGAGATCGATTCCTATGCCTCGATCATGGCGATGGTGGCGCAGGGCATGGGCTGGACGATCCTGACGCCCTTGGGCGCGATGAATGCGGGCGCGGCCCTCGACGCGGTCGAGGTGGCGCCGCTCGGGGGGGCGCCGTTCACGCGGCGGATCTCGCTTTTCGCGCGGCGCGACGGGCTCTACGAGATGCCGGGCGAGATCGCCGGGCTCCTGAGGCCCCTGATCGAGGCGCGCGTGGTTGCGCCGTCGCTCGCGCGGATGCCCTGGCTAGGCGACGGCCTTCGCCTGCTTTGAGCCCATCACCGCCTCGGCCGCCGCGACGAGGCTTTCCGCCACGTAGTCGCATTCCGCGAGCGTGAGGCGGGCGGGGAGCCGCACGTCGCAGGCGCGCATCAGCATGGCGCGGGTTTGCGGCAGGTCGGGCTGCGGGCCGAGGAATTCCCAGTTCCAGTAGGCGCGGGCATTGTCGGCGGAGAGGCCGAAGACCTGGACCGGTACGCCCATCCCGGCGGCGGCGTGAGCGAAGGCGCGCGTGTCGGCCCCGGTGAGGCCCACGAGGTTGAACTGGATCGAGTCGGGGGCGCGTTCCTCGGGGCCGAGCGGCGCGGGGACGGAGAACCAGGGCGCGGCGTCGAGCCGCGCGGCGACACGGTCGTGGTTGCGGCGGCCGTCGCGGACCCGACGGGGGATTTCGCCGAGTTGCGGGCGGATGATGGCGGCGGAGAGGTTGTTGAGCCGGTTGTTGTAGAGCGGGAGCTTGTTCTGCCAGCGGGCGAAGGCCGCGTGCAGGACGGGGTGTTTCTTCCAGTTGTGCTCGTAGGCGCCCGACATGATCACCGCGCGGGCGATGAGATCGGCATCGTCGGTGACGAGGATCCCGCCCTCGCCGGCATTCACCAGCTTGTAGGACTGGAAGGAGAAGCAGCCGACGCGACCGATCGTGCCGATCCTGCGGCCGCCCCAGAGCGTGCCGAGGGAATGGGCGGCGTCCTCGATCACCGGCAGGCCCGCCGCATCGGCGAGCGCCATGATCGCGTCCATGTCGGAGGTGTGGCCGCGCATGTGGCTGATGAGCACGGCGTCGGCGTCCGGCAGCTTGGCCTCGAAATCGGCGAGGTCGATGCGGTAGTTCGCGCCCACCTCGACGAGGACCGGCACGCAATCGGCATGGACCACGGCGGAGGGGACAGCGGCGAAGGTGAAGGCGGGGATCAGGACGCGCGCGCCGGGTTTGAGCCCGAGCGCCTTGAGCGAGAGGAACAGCGCGGCGGAGCAGGAGGCGACGGCGAGGGCGTATTTCGTGCCCATCATCTGGGCGAAGTCGCGTTCGAGCAGGGTGACGGGGGAGTCCGAAGCGGCAGTGTAGCGGAACAGGTCGCCCGTGGCGAGGAGGCGTTCCACCTCTGCCCTTGCCTCGGCGGGGATCGGTTCGGCGTCGTGGCTGTTCGGTGCGCTCGTCATGTTTTTGTCTTCCCGAAAGTGCGTTTCGGAAATTCTGTAGCAGGAGATTTGCGACCGTTCCATGACGGTCTCGCGGTTTTCGGTCGGTTTCGGGCTGGGCGGTGGGGCAGGAGAATTCTTGAAGCAAGAATGTTCTGCGGGAAATCCGGGGTTCTCCGCGCGCGCGGCGGTGCGGGGCCGCGTCAGATCCCGAGCCGGTCGCGCAGCGCGTACCAGGACATCGCAAGGGTGAGGAGCGGCGCGCGGAAGCCTGCGCCGCCGGGGAAAGCGGGGATCGGCAGCCGGCTCATCACGTCGAAGCGCCCGGCCTGGCCGGCGATCGCCTCGGCCATGACGGTGCCGGCGAAGCCCGAGAGCGCGACGCCGTGGCCGGAAAAGCCGCTGGCGTTGAGCGTGTTCCGGCCCACCCGGGCCACCATCGGCAGGCGGGTCATGGTGATCCCCAGCGTGCCGCCCCAGACATGGGTGACGGGCGTGCCTTCGAGCTGCGGAAAGAGCGTGGCCATGCGGCGGAGGAGCGCGGAGCGGATGTCGGTGGGAAAGCCCAGCGTGTAGCTTTCGCGGCCGCCGAACAGGAAGCGGCCGCCCTCTTCCATCCGGTAGTAATTCACCACGAACTTGGAATCGGCCACCGCGATGTCCTCGGCGAGCACGGCGCGCGGGTCGGCGAGGGGTTCGGTGGCGGCGATGAAGCTGTTGATCGGCATGACCCGGGCCGCGACCCTCGGGCTCAGGTCGGGCATGTAGCCGTTGCCGGCGAGGATCGCGTGGTCGGCGGTGACGGTGCCGTGCGGTGTCGTCACCCGGACCGGGGCGCCGTCGGCGAGGCCGGTGGCCTCGGTCAGTTCGCAGATCCGCGCGCCCGCCGCCTCCGCCGCGCGGGCGAGCCCCAGCGCGTAGCGCAGCGGGTGGATATGGCCGGCGCCGCGGTCGATCTCGCCGCCCTTGTAGAGCGGGGTCTTCACCAGGTCGCGCATGGCGCTTTCGTCGAGCGGCTCGATCCGGTCGTAGCCGTAGCGCCGCGCGAGGTGCTCGGCATCCTCGGCCATCTCCCGCGCCTCGGCGGCGGAATAGGCGCCATGGGCCACGCCGGGGCGGAAATTGGCCTCGGGGGCGTGGCGGGCGGAGAGGGTGCGGACCTGGTCCTTGGCGGCCTCGGCGATGTCCCAGAGCGCGCGGGCCGTGTCCTGGCCGAGCCGCGCCTCGAGCCAGCGCTGGGACTTGTTGAAGCCCGAGCCGACCTGACCGCCGTTCCGCCCCGAGCCGCCGAACCCGGCGCGGTGCGCGTCGAGCACCACGACCGAGAGGCCCCTTTCGGCCAGCGCCAGCGCCGCCGAGAGCCCGGTATAGCCGGCGCCGACGATGCAGACATCGGCGCGGGTGTCGCCGTCGAGCGGCGGGCGCGGTGGGGGAATTTCGGTGGAGGCGGCGTACCAGCTCTCCGGGTAGGCGCCGGGGCGGTCGTTGCGGTAGAGCGTGTCCATCGCGGGGCTCCGGTCAGGGGTGGAATTGCAGGTGCAGGTGGTCGTCGTGGCGGGCGGCCCGGCAACCCTGGAAGCGCAGCGCGTCGCCCCGGACCCCGAGCGATGCGGCGAGAGGGGGTTCGACGAAGAGCTTGTAGTCGCGGCCGGTCGGGTGGGCGGCAAGCCAGCGCAGCATTTCGGCGGTGCGTGGGCGGTCGAGCGGCCTGTCGGGCAGGAGGGGCTGCAGCGCGGCCATGTTCCAGCGGAGGGTGGGGCCGGTGGTGCCGTCGCAGGGCTGCGCTGCGCCGGGCGGTGGCGCTTCGAAGGCAAAGTAGCCGAGCGGCGAACGGGCGCGGCCGAGCAGGTAGTTCCCCGCCGCGTCGCTGTAGAAGAAGGCGAAGTCGAGTTTCTCGCCGTCGTCATGGGAGAGATGCGGCAGGAGCGGAAAGCCCTCGAGGAAGGGGAAGCCCGCGTCGAGGGTGCGGGTGCGCGTGCCCGGGAAGGCCGCATGCATGTGGCGGGCGAGCGCGTTCGCGTGGTCGAGGAGCGGCGGGGCGGCGTAGTTGCGGTTCAGGGCGCAATAGAGCGGCGAGAGTTCGGCCACCCGCTCGGGGCCCTGGTCGGTGCAGGGGATCGCGACGCGGCCGAATGCGGGGGCGGCGAGCCGTGCGGCGCCCCAGAGGGCGGCATAGGCGAGGAGGAAAACGGCCAGGAACCGGAACCCGCGGAACGGGAGCGCCGCCAGCCAGGCGAGGCCGCCGAGCTGGGTCAGCACCGTGAGCAGGGCGGCCGCCATGCCGTGAAGCAGGAGCCGGGGCATCAGACGTTCAGGAGCAGATGCTCGCGCTCCCAGGGGCTGATGACCTGGAGGAACTCGTCGTATTCGGCGCGTTTGACGATCTCGTAGACTTCGCAGAAGCGGCCGCCGAGGACGTCGCGGACGCCGGTGGCCTCGCCGAAATTCTCCAGTGCCTCGAACATAGTCTTGGGCAGGGTGCGGTCATCGTCCTCGTCCTCGTAGGCGTCGCCCTTGAAGGAGGGGCCGGCCCATTCCTCGTTGACGAGGCCGAGATAGCCGCAGGCGAGCGAGGCGGCGATGCCGAGATAGGGGTTGCAGTCCATGCCGGCGAGCCGGTTCTCGATGCGCCGGCTTTCGGGGTCGGAGACGGGGATGCGGATGCCGGTGGTGCGGTTGTCGCGGCCCCAGGCGAGGTTGATCGGCGCGGCGTGGTCCTTCACGTAGCGGCGGTAGCTGTTCACATAGGGCGCCATGATCGCGACGATCTCGGGCAGGTGCTTCTGCAAGCCGCCGATATAGTTGAAGAAGGCGTCGGTCTCGCCGCCCTGGGGGCCGGTGAAGATGTTCTTGCCGGTCTTCCGGTCGGTGATCGAGTGGTGGATATGCATCGCCGAGCCCGGCTCGCCCTCGATGGGTTTCGCCATGAAGGTGGCGAAGCAGTCGTGGCGCAGCGCGGCTTCGCGGATCAGACGCTTGAAGTAGAAGATCTCGTCGGCGAGCTTCACCGGGTCGCCATGGCGGAGGTTGATCTCGAGCTGGCCCGCGCCGCCTTCCTGGGTGATGCCGTCGATCTCGAAGCCCTGGACCTCGGCGAATTCGTAGATGTCGTCCACCACCGGCCCGTATTCGTCGACAGCGGTCATCGAATAGGCCTGCCGCCCGGCGGAGGGGCGGCCGGTCCGGCCGATCATCGCCTCGATCGGCTTGCCCGGATCCACGTTCCGGGCGACGAGGTAGAATTCCATCTCGGGCGCGACGATCGGTTCCCAGCCCTTCTTGCGGTAGAGTTCGCAGACCCGTTTCAGCACGTTCCTCGGCGCCATCGGGATCGGCCGGTTCTTCTGGTCGAAGGCGTCGTGGATCACCTGCACGGTCTTGTCGGCCGCCCAGGGCGCGGCGGTGGCGGTGGAGAAATCGGGGCGCAGGATCATGTCGGGCTCGGTGAAGCCCTCCTCGCCGGCCGCCTCGCCCCAGTCGCCGGTGATGGTCTGGAAGAAGATCGAGTTCGGCAGGAAGAAATGCGATTGCCGCGCGAACTTGGCCGCCGGCATGGCCTTGCCCCGGGCGATGCCGGGGAGGTCGGAGATGATGCACTCGACCTCGTCGAGCCGTTCGCCGCCGATATAGTCCTGCACCGCTTCGGGACAGTTCTCGAGCCACTCGGTCATGCGGCCTCCCTGAAGAAATCGCCGATCTGCCGGGCGAGGCGCGCCTCGTCGCCGGGGAAGCCGAGGGTCCGTTTCGCCTCGGCGATGGTTTCGGGCGGAACCACGCCGGGCGCGCGGGTTTCGAGCAGGAGTTCGACCGCGCGTGCGTCGAATTCGGGATGCGCCTGCACCGTGAAGGCGCCGCCCGGATAGACCAGCGCGGCATAGGGGCAGAACGGCGAGCGGGCGACGACCTCGGCGCCTTCGGGTTTCTCGGTGATCTGGTCCTGGTGCCAGGCGTTGAGGAACACCCTGTCGCCGTTCCAGTCGTATTCGTGGCGGCCCGCGGCCCAGCCGCCGGGGAACTTCTCCACCTTGCCGCCGAGCGCCTTCGCCACGACCTGGTGGCCGAAACAGATGCCGACGATCGGTTGCCGCTCGGCATAGGCGGCGCGGATGAACTCCTCGAGCCGGCGGATCCAGGGCAGATCTTCATAGGCGCCATGTTTCGAGCCCGAGATCAGCCAGCCCTCGGCCGCGTCCAGGCCGGGGGGGAAGTCGCCATCCACCACCGCCCAGGGGACGAGATCGATCCCCTGGTCCTGCAGGAGCCGTCCGTAGAGCCTGTCGTAGTCGCCGGTTTCCGCCTGCATCTCGTCGGGCAGGTGGCCGGCCATGAGAAGTCCGATCCGCATTCGACACCGTTTTCTGGAGTGTGGCCGACCCTACCTCCGGGCTCAGACGGTGTCGAGATAGAGGTCGATCCGCTCGGCCTCGGACAGCTGGTCGTAGTACAGCTTTTCCTGGCGCTTGGTCATGGCGTAGTTGCGCAGGAGATCCTCGCTGAAGATCCGCTTGAGGAGTTCCGAGCCCTCGAAGCGGTCGATGGCGGTGCCCCAGTCTTCGGGGATATGCGGGAGCTTCTGGGCATAGGCGTTGCCGGTGATCGGCTCTGGCGGGGCGAGCCCGTCCTCGATGCCGATGAGCGCGGCGCCGAGGACGGCGGCGACGAAGAGATAGGGGTTGATGTCGCCGCCCGCGACGCGGTGTTCGATGCGGCGGGCCCTGGCGGGGCCGGCGGGGACGCGGAGCGCGGTGGTGCGGTTCTCGTAGGCCCAGGAGATGCCGGTGGGGGCATGGGCGCCGGGCACCAGCCGGTCGTAGCTGTTGCCGTGGGGCGCGAAGATCAGGGTGCTGTCGGGCAGTGCCTGGAGGCAGCCGGCGATGGCGGAGAGGAGCAGGTCGGAGCCCCGGGCGGTGCCGTCGTCGAAGACGTTTCGGCCGTTGGCGTCCAGCACCGAGAAATGTATGTGGAGCCCGTTGCCGGAATGCTCGGGATAGGGTTTCGCCATGAAGCTCGCCGCGAAGCCGTGCTTGCGGGCGAGGCCGCGGACGAGGAGCTTGAAGAAGAAGGCGTCGTCGGCGGTCTTCAGGGCCGGGCCGTGGCTCAGGTTGATCTCGTACTGGCCCATTCCGGCCTCGGAGATCGCCGCCTCGGCCGGGATGTCCATGAGTTCGCAGGCGTCGTAGAGCTCGGTGAAGAAGGCGTCGAAGGCGTCGAGCGCGCGGATCGAGAGGATCTCGCCGCCGAGCCGGCGCTTGCCCGAGCGGGGCGATGCGGGGGGCTGCAGCTCCTCGGTGGCGTCGTCGATCAGGTAGAATTCCATCTCGGTGGCGCAGATCGGCGTCCAGCCCCGTTCGGCATAGCGCTTCAGGACCGCATCGAGGGCGTGGCGAGGATCGCCCGGGAACGGCTCGCCGGCCTCGGTGAACATCCACATCGGCAGGAGCGCCGAGGGGGAGGAGAGCCAGGGCATGTGGACGAAGCCGCGCTCGGTGGGCCAGAGCACGCCGTCCTGGTCGCCGGTTTCGAACACCAGCGGGCTGTCCTCGATATCCTCGCCCCAGATGTCGAGGTTGAGCCCCGAGAGCGGCATGCGCGAGCCGCTCTCGATCACGCCCGAGGCGAAGCGGGCGGGAAGGCGCTTGCCGCGGGCCTGGCCGTTCAGGTCGGCGACGATGGTGCGGATCGTGCGGATCTGCGGGTGGTCGCGGAGCCAGGCGCTCATGCGGCGGCCTCGCAGGGAAGCGCCCTGCTGTCGGGCAAGTGAGCGGTGCCTTGGCTCGAGTAGTACATGCTACCTCAGGATCTGCGGCCGGATCCGCAGGCGCTGGCGCGTCTCGGCGGGAAGGTGGCGGTTGAGGCGGCGGTTGACGGCGCCGAAAAGGGTGATGACCGAGAGCGTGAGCAGCACGAAGTAGCAGGCGAGGATCGGGTAGGGGACAAAGGGGTTGAAGGTCTTGTCGGCGAAGAAGTTGGCGTAATAGAGCGCGTCGCCATTTTGCTGCGAGGCGGGGAAGCCCGAGAAGAACACCAGCGTGGTGGCGTGGAACATGAAGATCGCCTCGTTCGTGTAGGCGGGCCAGGCGAGGCGCAGCATGGTGGGCCAGACCACCCGGCGGAACTTGGACCAGCCGGAGAGGCCATAGGCGTCGGCGGCCTCGAGATCGCCCTTGGGGATCGATAGGAGCGCGCCGTAGAAGATCTCACCCGAATAGGCGGAGGTGTTCAGGAACAGCACGACCAAGGCGCCGAGCCAGGCCGAGGTCAGCGGGCTGAAGAAAGGCGCCACGCCCTTGAGGCTCAGGAATAGGAAATAGGCGAAGAAGAACTGGATGAAGAGCGGCGAGCCGCGGAACAGGAAGATGAACCACTCGGCGGGCTTGCGGAACAGGCGGTTCTCGGAGGCCTTGCCGAGCGCGACGGTGGTGGCGAGGAAGAAGCCGGCCATGAGCGCGAGGACGCCGAAATAGATGTTCCAGATCATGCCCGAGCCGATCAGCACCACCTGCTTGCAGAGCGTGTAATCGCCCCGCGGCAGGAGACGTTCGCCGATGCCGAGGGAGCGGAGCCCGTAATCGGTGAGGGTTTCCCAGCAGCTCATGCGCGTGCCTTCCGCTGGCGTTCGCCGCCGGAGGTGGCCTGGCCGCGGGTGAGGCGGTTCATCAGCCTTTGCAGCACCAGTTCGCTGACCCTGGTGAAGCCGAGATAGAAGATCAGCAGGCCGAGGAAGAACCACATCCGCCAGTCGCCATGGGGATAATCGGTGAAGCGCGGGTTGGCGGTGCCGCCCAGTTCGCGGGCCCAGTAGACGATATCCTCGACGCCGAGGAGGAAGAGGAGCGGGGTGGCCTTGATCAGCACCATCCAGAGGTTCGAGAGGCCGGGCAGCGCGTAGACCCACATCTGCGGGATCAGGATGCGCCAGAAGCACTGGCGGTGGGTCATGCCATAGGCCTCGGCGGTTTCGAGCTGGGCATGGGGCACCGCCCGCATCGCGCCGTAGAGCACGTTGGCGGCGAAGGCCCCGAAGACGATGGCGAAGGTCAGGACCGCGAGGAAGAAGCCGTAGACCTCGTGCACCCATTGCGGCGAGGTGGAGAGCGGCAGCTTGGCGGCGGTGCAGACCACGAAATCATTGCCCTGGCGGATCGGCTCGGACCAGTCGGGGCACCTGATCTTGTGGCGGATCCATTCGAAGCCCTGGTCGAGGGCGATCACGAAGAACAGGAAGAAGGCGATGTCGGGCACGCCGCGGACGATGGCGGTGTAACTCTGGCCGAGCCAGCGGAGCGGCGCGATGCGCGACCGTGCGGCGGTGGCGCCGGCGAAGCCGAAGGCGAGCGCGGCCGGCGCGGTGATCGCCAGGAGCAAGAGGACGGTGCCGAAGGAGAGGTAGAAATTGGCGATCTTGCCGGTGGTCAGGTAGCAGGCGAACCACCGGGCGTCGCTGAGGGCGGAGGGATCTGCGCAGAAGGAGAACATCAGGCGACCTCCAGCGCGCCGAGGAGGGCCTCGGCCACCCGGTGCGGATCTTCGAGCTGCGGCAGGTGGCCGAGGCCGGCCAGGCGTTCGACATCGGTGCCGATCGCCCGCGCCAGGGCCTGCCCGCGCGCGATCGGAATCCACGGATCGTCCTCGCCCCACAGGACGCGGACGGGGCAGCGGCAGGAGGAGAAGTGCGGTTCGATCTCTTCGGTATACCGCTCGTCGGCCAGGGCGAATTGCGCCCAGAACGCGGCCTGGCCTTCCTCGGAAAGCCACGGCGCGACGAGCGCCTCGATATCCTGCGCCGGGATCTGTCGCGCGAGCGCGCTGTCGATATAGGCGCGGACCACGGCGGCATGAATATGCGCCGGAAGTCCGAGGAACGCCGCGACATGCGCCTTCACATGTTCGAAGAACGCCGATCCCCACGGCCGGACCGCGACGACGTTCATCAGCGCCAGACCGGCGAACGCCCGGCCATGGAGAAGGTGCGCGCGGAGGCTCACGGCACCCCCGAAATCGTGGGCGATCACGCGGGGGGCCTCGATACGCCAGTGATCGAGCATCTCGGCGAAGACTTCGCCCTGCGTGTCGATGGCGTTCCGGCGGGGGCCGTGCAACTCGGACCTGCCGAAGCCGGGCATGTCGTACCAATGGACCCGGTAATGCCGGGCAAGGGCCGGAATCACCCGGTGCCAGGCATAGGAGGACCACGGCCAGCCATGCGCGAGAACGAGCGGCGGGCCGTCGCCCGCTCTGCCCGCCGCCACGCGGCCGGCTGTCGTGTCATAGCTGTCGTTCAGGTGCCACATGATGGTGGGGCGGGGCATGGCCCCGCCCGCTTTCGCTAGAACGTGGAGGACACTTCCCATTTCGCGATCAGCGCGTTCAGGCTGCCATCGGCCTTCATCGACTGGATCGCGGCGGTGAGCTTGTCCTTCAGTTCGGTGTCGGATTCGCGGACGCCGAGGCCGACGCCGCCGCCGAGCGCCACGTCCTCGCCGCAGAAGCCGAGATCGGCTTCGGATTCGACGATGGGCGCGAGGTAGGACTTGTCGGCGAGCACCGCGTCGGCCTCGCCGTTCTTGACCGCGGCGATGGTCTCGTCGGGGGTCGCGAATTCGAGGAGCGTCGCGCCGGATTCGGCCACATAGCCGGCCTGGATGGTGCCGGTCTGCGCGGCGATCACGCCGCCGGCGATGTCGGCGCCGGCATCGGTGCAGAGATAGGCCGAGGGGTCGGGCGGGGTGTAGTTCTCGGAGAAGTCGATCACCTCGTCACGCTCGTCGGTGATCGACATGCCGGCGATGATGACGTCGTAGTTGCCGGAGACGAGGTTCGGGATGATCGAATCCCAATCGTTCGTCACCCATTCGCAGGTGAGTTCGGCGCGCTTGCAGAGCTCGTCGCCGAGCTCGCGCTCGAACCCGGCGACCTCGCCGGCGTCGTTGATGAAGTTCCACGGAGGGTAGGCACCCTCGGTGCCGAGCCGGACCACGTCCTGGGCGGAGGCCATGCCGGCCGAAACGGCCAGCACGGCGGCGGTGAGGATCAGTTGTTTCATCGGTTACTCCCGTTAGAACGCTTATCGTTGATCAGGCAGGGGCGGTCGCGCTCAGGAACTGCCGCAGCCTTTCGCTTTTCGGGGCGCCGAAGAGCGACGAGGGTGCGCCCTCCTCCTCGACCTTCCCCAGGTGCAGGAACACGACATGGTGCGAGACGTCGGCCGCGAGCCGCATGTCGTGGGTGACGATGATCATCGTGCGGCCCTCGCGGGCGAGGTCCTTGATGACGCGGACCACCTCCTGTTCCAGCTCGGGGTCGAGCGCGGAGGTGGGTTCGTCGAACAGGAGCGCGCGCGGCTCCATGCAGAGTGCGCGGGCGATGGCGGCGCGCTGCTGCTGGCCGCCGGAGAGCTGGGCCGGGTAGACGTCGCACTTGTCGCCGATGCCGACCTTGTCGAGGTAGAAGCGGGCCTTTTCCTCAACCTCGGCGCGGTCGCGGCGGAGCACGGTCACGGGGGCCTCCATGACGTTCTGCAGGATCGTCATGTGGGCCCAGAGGTTGAACTGCTGGAACACCATCGAGAGGTTGGTGCGGATCCGCGTAACCTGGGCGCGGTCGCCCGGGTGGCGGTGCAGGCCGGTGCCTTTCCAGGCGATGGGTTCGCCCTCGAACAGGATCTCGCCGGACTGGCTGTCCTCGAGCAGGTTGGCGCAGCGCAGGAGCGTGGACTTGCCGGAGCCCGACGAGCCGATCAGCGAAAGGACGTGGCCCCGGGGGGCGGTCATGCTCACGCCCTTCAGCACCTCGAGCTCGCCATAGCTCTTGTGCAGGTCGCGAATCTCGATGACCGGTGTCGCGCTGTCCGTCACGTAGGCCCTTCCCCAATTGGCTGTGAAGTAGGGCGCAGATTTCAGACGATTGCAACGCCCGACGTCACGTCGAGGCGGGCACCTCTGCGGGGGGCGGCGGGATGGGCAAATCGTAGGCGTCGGGCGAAAGGCAGGCGATCCCACGCAGGCCGAGGGCGTTGCGGTGTCGGGGCGCAAGCGCTTCGATGGCGGTGCCGATGGCCGCGGCGTAGGGTTCGGGGTTCTGGCCCCTGCAGGTGATGAAGCTGATCCCGGGCGAGGGTGGCGTGGCGCCGATCACGCGGATACGGGCGGCCTCGTCCATGGTCCGGCTGAGGATGCGGAAGCTCTGGGCGTCGATGGTGGCGGCGTCGGCCTCGCCGCGCGCGACGGCCTCGATGGAATGCCGGTGCGCGCCCGTCGCGAGGACCGGGTTCAGGCGGATGCCGGCAGCGCGGCTCCAGAGTGCGGCGGCGCCCCAGCCCGACTGGCTGTCCTCCTCGCTATAGGCGAAGCGAGCGCCGTCGAGCTCTTCGGGGCGGGTGGCCGGGTGGCCGGGACGGACGACGAAGAGGCTGCGGTACTCGCCGGGGGCGCAGCCCTCGAGCCCGTAGTCGGAGGCGCCGATCAGGGTAACGCGGTCGCGGAAATACTTCCGGTAGGGCAGGTTGCAGATATGGCTGAGGACGAGGTCGGGCGCGGCCCAGGCTTCGGGCGGCGAAAGGCTGTGGTCGAGCGCATCGGGGGCGGCGATGCCGCGGTCGCGGAGGCCGTCGCGGATCAGCGCCCAGAGCGCGTCATGGGCCGACTGCGTCTCGGGCGTGAGATACATCGGCAGGGCGGCGGTCACCGGTTGCGGGCCTCGACCCTCTGCCGCGCGAGCGCGCTGTCGCGGTCGTTGACCCCGAGCAGATTGGCGACAAGGCGGAGGAGCGAATCTTCCTCGGCATCGCGCAGGCCGTCAGTGAGGGCAACGTCCCAGAGCGCCTCGACCACGCTTTCGCGGTCCTCGTAAGGCACCGCGTCCTTGATCGCGCGGGTGAAGCGGACCGTGTCGGGTGCCTCGCCTTCGAGCGCCTCGGCCTGGGTCCGGAGCGCCGGCGCCTCGAAAGGCGAGAGGCCGTAGCGGGCGGCGAGGATCCTGTCGATCCGCTCCTGTTCCGCCTGGGCGTAGTCGCCGTCGGAACGGGCGAGGCGGACGAGGAGCGCCCCGAGCGCGAGGCGGGCGTCGCCCTCGGGGAGCGGGTCGGGATCGGGGCGCGTGAGGCGGTGCAGGAAATCGGCAAACATGGCACGGATATAGAGCGCGGGCCGGGGCGTGGAAAGGCGCGATCACGGAAACGGAACGCGCCGGAGGTCTCCTTTCGGAGCCGATCCGGCGCGCCAACCGACCAACCATTTACACAGATGCCAAAACCGGCATCCGCCACGGCCCCCATGAACACGCGGCGATGGGCGAGAGTGGGACGAGATTTCTCTCGTTCATGTCGGATTTGTGAAGGCTGCCGTTCGGGTGTGGGGATCGGGTGAAAAGGCGATTTCCGAAATGCCTACAATCGGAGCCGTCCCGGCGCCGGTTCCGGGGCCGGTCGCGCTGTTGTCGTGCTGTGGGCAACAATTAACCTGGATACGGTTACCGTGGGAGGCACGGGTTTCCGCCACAATTCGATTGATCGACATATGGAAACGGACTGTTGAAAGACAAATTTCAACCCCTGCGGTAGTGCGCCCGCGCCGGATCACACCGCTCACGGGCACTCGGGACGGCCGTTTCGCGACTAGACGAGACGGCTCACATCCTTTGCTGCACGGACGAAATCGGCAAAGAGCGGGTGCGGTTCAAACGGTTTCGATTTCAACTCGGGGTGGAACTGTACGCCGATGAACCAGGGGTGGTCGGAGACCTCGACGATCTCTGGGAGGCGTCCATCCGGCGACATTCCCGAAAAGCGCAGCCCCTGTTCCTCGAGCTTCACCCGGTACTTGATGTCGACCTCGTAGCGGTGGCGGTGGCGTTCCTCGATGGTGGTGGCGCCGTAGACGTCGGCGACCTTCGAGCCCTTGGCGAGCTGGGCGGTATAGGCGCCGAGCCGCATGGTGCCGCCCTTGTCGTCGCCGAGTTTGCGCTCCTCGGTCTGGTTGCCCTTCACCCATTCCTTGAGGTGATAGACGACCGGCTCGAAGCGCTTCTTGCCGGCCTCGTGGTCGAATTCCTCGGAGCCGGCGGTGGGGAGGCCGGCGAGGTTCCGCGCCGCCTCGATCACCGCCATCTGCATCCCGAGGCAGATCCCGAGATAGGGGATCTTGCGGGTGCGGGCGAACTCGGCGGCGTGGATCTTGCCCTCGGTGCCGCGCTCGCCGAAGCCGCCGGGGACGAGGATCGCATGGAAGCCCTCGAGCCAGGGGGCCGGATCCTCGCGCTCGAAGATCTCGGCGTCGATCCATTCGGCCCTGACCTTCACGCGGTTTGCCATGCCGCCATGGGTGAGCGCCTCGGCGATGGATTTGTAGGCGTCCTCGAGCTGGGTGTACTTGCCGACAATGGCGACCCGGACCTCGCCCTCGGCGTTCTCGAGCCGGTCCATGACGTCGAGCCAGCGGTCGAGGTTGGGCTTGGGCGCCGGGGCGATGCCGAAAGCGTCGAGCACCGCCTGGTCGAGCCCCTCGCGGTGATAGGCGAGCGGCGCCTCGTAGATCGACTTGAGGTCGTAGGCGGCGACCACGTGCTCCTTGCGGACGTTGCAAAAGAGCGCGATCTTCTCCCGCTCGCGCTCCGGGATCGGCTGTTCGGAGCGGCAGACGAGGATGTCGGGGGCGAGCCCGATGGATTGCAGCTCCTTGACCGAGTGCTGGGTGGGCTTGGTCTTCAACTCGCCCGAGGCGGCCAGGTAGGGCAGGAGCGTGAGATGCATCAGGATGCATTCGCCGTGCGGCCGTTCGTGGGAAAACTGGCGGATCGCCTCGAAGAAGGGCAGGCCCTCGATGTCGCCGACGGTGCCGCCGATCTCGCAGAGCATGAAATCGACCTCGTCCGCGCCGATGCGGAGGAAGTCCTTGATCTCGTTGGTGACGTGCGGAATGACCTGGATGGTCTTGCCGAGATAGTCGCCGCGGCGCTCCTTCTCCAGCACGTTGGAATAGATCCGTCCGGACGAGATCGAGTCGGTCTTGCGCGCCGCGACCCCGGTGAAGCGTTCGTAATGGCCGAGGTCGAGATCGGTCTCGGCGCCGTCATCGGTGACAAAGACCTCGCCATGTTCGAAGGGGCTCATCGTGCCGGGATCGACATTCAGGTAGGGGTCGAGCTTCCTGAGCCGCACGGTGTAGCCGCGGGCCTGCAACAGGGCCCCGAGCGCCGCCGAGGCGAGGCCCTTGCCAAGCGACGAGACCACGCCACCAGTGATGAATACGAAGCGTGCCATATGCGAAAGTCCCGTGCCCGATGCCAGATCAGGGGGCGTTCTTTACCCTTGCGGATACGCCTCCCACGGGACTCAAGAGATAGCGGATTCGGACCGTCCCGGCAAGCCTTGAACCCGCAAGATGATGTGGTTTCTTGCCCCTGGCTCCCCAAGGGGTCGCGGGTTATTCCGCCGGAGGAGGAACCAGCGGCGTTTCGTTCGCCGGTGGCGGAAGCAGGTCGTTGGTGGGCAGCGAGGGCCGGCCCGTATCGCTGCTCTCGGCCGGCGCGTCGAGGCCGAGCCGGTCGATCACCGAGGAATCGGCCGATTTCTGCGCCGCGAGGATCGTCAGCGTGATCGAGGTGGCGATGAAGGCGATGGCGAAACCCCAGGTGAGCTTGCCGAGCGCCGTCGCCGCGCCGCGAGCCGAGATTGCGCCGCCTCCGCCCATGCCGAGCCCGCCGCCCTCGGAGCGCTGCAGCAGCACCACGCCGATCAGGCAGAGCGCGACGATCAGGTGGACGATCAGGACGACGTTTTCCATCGGGGCCTCGGTCTGGGTCAGCGCGCTATCTAGTCGGTTCGCCCCGGTGCCGCAACCCCGCAGGGCGCGCTATTCGTCGACATCGTCCATGTCGGCCTGGCCGGTGATCGCGCGGCGGGCGATGCTCCAGGACAGGCCGATCCCGAGGATCAGCGAGAGCGCGAGGAGGCCGAGCCAGACATTGAGGCTGCGGTTGCCGAGGGCGAGGACGCCGATGTCGATCAGCACCCAGATCAGCGCGCCGAAGATCGCCGCGACGAGCGCCATGCCGAACCCGCCGATGGAGCGGAGCGTGGCGCGGAGATAGATCACGTAGCCGGTCAGCAAGAGGAGCCCGCCCAGGACGATGAGCGGCATCTGCTCGGACCAGGAGCCGCGCGCCCAGGCGAGATAGTTGAACCGCGTAGGGTTGAAGGTGAGCGCGAGCAGCACGAAGGCGATAGCCCATCGGATGGCGAAGCCCATGGCGGATCTCCTGCAGGTCTCCCTTTGAATGCCCCGGCGCTCTGCGGCTGTAAAGCGCATGGAATTCCGGTTTCCCATGTCCGCGCCTGCCGCTATACCGGCGCGGGTTTGCGCGAGGGAGTTCAGCATGGCCAACGTCGTGGTTGTCGGCGCCCAGTGGGGTGATGAGGGCAAGGGCAAGATCGTCGACTGGCTGAGCGAGCGGGCCGACGTGATCGCGCGGTTCCAGGGTGGCCACAACGCGGGCCATACTCTGGTGATCGATGGCGAGGTCTACAAGCTCCATGCGCTGCCCTCGGGCGTGGTGCGGGGTGGCAAGATGTCGGTGATCGGCAATGGCGTGGTGCTCGACCCCTGGCATCTCCTGAAGGAGATCGAGGCGATCCGCGGCCAGGGGGTCGAGATCAGCCCCGAAACGCTGATGATCGCCGGGAACACGCCCTTGATTCTGCCGTTTCATGGCGAGCTCGACCGGGCGCGGGAGAGCCAGAACGCGGTCGCCAAGATCGGCACGACCGGGCGCGGGATCGGGCCGGCCTATGAGGACAAGGTGGGGCGCCGGGCGATCCGGGTGGCGGATCTGGCCGACGACGCGACGCTGGAGCTGCGGGTAGACCGGGCGCTGGTGCATCACAACGCCTTGCGGTCGGGCCTCGGGCTTCCGGCGATCGACCGGGACGCGCTGATCGCGGAGCTGCGCGAGATCGCGCCGAAGCTGGCGCCCTATGTCCGCAATGTCTGGTACGAGCTGAGCGAGGCGCGCAAGAGCGGCAAGCGGATCCTGTTCGAAGGGGCGCAGGGCGCGCTTCTGGACATCGATTTCGGGACTTATCCGTTCGTCACCTCGTCGAACGTGATCGCCGGGCAGGCGGCGACCGGCACCGGGGTCGGCCCCGGCGCCATCGATTTCGTGCTGGGCATCGTCAAGGCCTACACGACGCGGGTGGGCGAGGGGCCGTTTCCGACCGAGCTGCACGATGCCGATGGCGAGCGGCTGGGCGAGCGGGGCCATGAATTCGGCACGACCACGGGCCGGAAGCGGCGCTGCGGCTGGTTCGATGCCTGCCTGGTGCGGCAGACCGCGGCGACCAGCGGGATGAACGGCATCGCGCTGACCAAGCTCGACGTGCTGGACGGGTTCGAGACGCTCAGGATCTGCACCGGCTACGATCTCGACGGCGAGCTCCTGCCCTATCTGCCGATCGCGGCGGACCAACAGGCGCGTTGCAAACCGGTCTACGAGGAGATCGAGGGTTGGGCGGAGAGCACCGTGGGTGCGCGGAGCTGGGCCGACCTGCCGGCGCAGGCGATCAAGTATGTGCGCCGGATCGAGGAGCTGATCCGCTGCCCCGTGGCGCTGGTCTCCACGAGCCCCGAGCGCGAGGACACGATCCTCGTCACCGATCCGTTCGCGGACTGATGGCGCTTTCCTACAAGGCGCGGCGGCGCTGGTCCGTGGTGATCCTCCTGGTCGGGATGCCGCTCTATATCGTCGCGGCGGTCACGGTGATGAACTTCCTCGACCGGCCGCCTTTCTGGGTCGAGCTCCTGGTCTATGTGGGGCTGGGCTTCCTCTGGGCGCTGCCGTTCCGGGCGGTGTTCCGGGGCGTGGGCCAGGCGGATCCGGACGAGACGGACGACTAGCGCGGGACGAGTTTCCTCGGAGTTGCTGCCGTTGCCTTGCCCCGCCCGAATTGCGCCGATGGCTGCCCGGGCGAGCGCCTGCTCGTGTCACGCCAGAGGCGTGCCTCCGGCACGACCGGGCTGGCGCCCTCGCAACGGCTGTGCAGCACCCCCGCCCGGGGCAAGGCCCGAAGGGCCGCCGGGCAAGCGCCTGCCCGTCCCGGCGGGCTGGCGCTCTGGTGACGTTTGCGCGGACCTTCGAGGTCGGAGGCGGGTTGCACCATAAATCGCCCCGACCAACCGTAACTGCGCCATCCCACGGGCAGGCGCGCCCGGCTTCGCGCATCGGTGCGTCGGACGGTGGATTCAGCGGAGCGCGCATTTCCACCGGAACGCATCCCGATCTAGTCGAACACCGAGGGGTCGGTTTCCGCGACGCGGCCTTCCTTGATTTCGAGAAGGCGCCGGTGGACCAGCGCCACGAGTACGCCTCCGAACGCGTAGAACGGCGCGGATAGGAGGGCGATCATGGCAAAGACCGAGATGTCGTCGACGCGCACGCTGACATACAAATCGATGAGCACGGCGACGACGGCGGCGGCCGAGGTGCCGACCAGGACCAGCACCGTCGCGACGGCGAGGATCGCGAGGATCTGCCAGCGGTAGCCACGGGTAAGCCGGGCGCTGCGGGCGAAGGCGCGGAACCCGGAGCCTTCGAGCGCGGCGTCGGGGGCGGCGACGGCGAGGGCGGCGGCGATCCAGAGCGCGAGGCCGATGACCGGAAGCGCCGGGAGCACGTCGATTTCCTCGAAGAAGGCGGCAGCGCCGACGAGGAGCGCGATGCCGGCGGCGGTGCCGAGGGGGAGGCCGGTCAGTACGCCCCGGAGCGCAGCCGCAAGGCGGGCACGGAACGGGCTCCGTTTTCCGCGCTGCGCGTCGCGCGTTGGAAGCGCGGTCAACGCCGCACTGGCGCCCACCGCCACGGCGGGGTGCGCGGCGGCGCCGAGGAATTCCCAGCGATGGGAGAGCGGGAAGGCCTCCATCACGATATAGGTCGCGAAGAAGCCCAGGCCCACGGCGGCGGCAACCGGCAGGATCGCGCGCGGCAGGATGCGGAACACGATGCGCGAAGCCTCGGCGAAGATCGCGCCGGCATTGAACGGGAACCGGGTTTCGGCTGGGACGAGGGAGGGGTCGGATTCGGCTGTCATGTGAACGCAGTCAGGCCCGAGAATTCCTGGGTCGCAATCGAATAGTGCACATTCGCTGTCCCATCCGGCGGTCGCCGCGTTCCACCGGGCCCGCCCTGGGAAGGCCCGGCTCGCGGGGGAGCCGGGCCTTGCGGTTTCGGTTATTCGAAGACCGAGACGATCTGGTCGAGGCCGACGCCTTCCTTGATCTCGCGCAGGCGGGCATAGATCAGCGAGACGAGGATGCCACTGAAGCCGCTGCTGATCGTGGTCAGGAGCGCGTAGAGTACGAGCGGCAGGATGAGCCCGCCCCCGGTGGCGGCGGCGGCGAGGTCGACGACGAGCCCGACGGCGAACAGGAAGAGAGCCATCGCGATCCCCGCGAGGATAATCGCGCCGATGATGGGCCAGCGATAGCCCTTGGTGAGCGCGGCGCTGCGGCCGAGCCCCTTGAAGCCGACGCCTTCCTCGAGCGTGACGGCCGGCGCCATCACCGAGAACACGGCGTAGACCCAGAGGCCGGGAATGATCAGCGCGATCAAGGCGACACCGACGAGCAGGCTGGCGACCAGCGAGAGAACCGCGATCGGGATCGCGGCGCGGAGCGCGGGGCCGAAATAGCTGCCGAGCCGGGTCGGACGGCCGAGCTTGGCGTCATAGGCCAGTTGCACGACCAGCGCGGTCAGGATCCCGGTGATCACTAGGTTGAGGATCGTCGAGACGGCGAAGGCGCCGGGGCCCGGCGGGGCGGAAACGCCGCCCACGGCCGCGCCGCCGAGCGTCAAGCTCCAGCCGATCGAGACGCCGGAAATCAACAGCGAGAGCAGGATCGGGGCGACGCATAGGAGCATGACCGCGATCAGATTCCCGAACAGGATCTTGAAGGATTCTCCGATGATCGAGCCGACGCCGAGCGGCGCGGGCGTGCTGCCGGAGTTGATGGACATGTCCGTCATGATAACTTCCCAAAGTTCTGCCGCGGCGCGGCCGTTATTCGCGGGGGATTACCCGTTCAATACGGCCAAATTATGGGACCCGAACATCGATTGTTGCAGCCGTACCCGCAAAATGCCGGCGGGAATGTGGCGTTTTGGCCCCGGGCCGGGTCGGTCAGGCGCGGTTCGGGCGTTTCGCCTGGGGCGAGTTGAGCTCGGCCAGGATCGCATGGGCGGCGGCGCGCGGGTCGGGCGCGCGGTGGATCGGGCGGCCGACGACCACGTGGTCGGCGCCCTCGGCGATGGCCTCGGCCGGGGTCATGACGCGCTTCTGGTCGCCCCTGTCGGCACCGGCGGGGCGGACGCCGGGGGTGACGATCAGCCGGCCCGCGGCCGAGGGCAGCGCGCGGACCAGTGCGGCCTCGTGCGGCGAGGCGATCACCCCGTCGGCGCCGGCGCGGAACGCGGCATCGGCGCGGGCGGCGACGATCTCGGCCACCTCGCCCGGGCGGATCTGGCCGGCATCGAGATCGACGCGGTCGAGCGAGGTGAGGATGGTGACGGCGAGGATCTTCGTGCCCGAGGCGCCGGCGCCCTCGCGGGCGGCGCGGACCACATGCGGGTCGCCATGGACGGTGAGGAAATCGAGCTCGAACTGCGCGAGGCCCCTGACCGCAGCCTCCACCGTGGCGCCGATGTCGAAGAGCTTGAGGTCCAGGAAGATGCGCTTGCCGTGCTCGGCCTTGAGTTCGTTCGCGAGCGCGAGGCCGCCGCCGGTGAGCATCCCGAGGCCGATCTTGTAGAACGACACCGCGTCGCCGAGGCGCTCGGCGAGGGCGAGGCCCTGCACGGCGTCGGGGAGGTCGAGGGCGGCAATCAGGCGGTCATCGGCGGGAAGCTCGGTCAAGGGGCCGCTCCGGGTCTGGTGCGGCCCCGTGCTAGGCGCGGGCGGGGGGCGGGTCAAGCCCCCAGCGGGGCGGGGCCTGGACGGCGCGCCGCGACCCGGTGGGCCAGCGCATCGATCCGGTCCGGCGCGGCGGCAGCGCGGATGCGGGAGATCAGGGGAACGCGGGCGTCGCGGCGGATCTCGCGGGCCTGGCGGATCAGCGCCGAGGCGACGACACCGGGCTCGGTGTCGAGGGGCAGGGGCAGGGCGCAGGGCACCCGCGTTGTCTCGCCGGCTTCGTGGAAGCTGACCAGCGCCTGGTAGGCGCGCGTCTGCGGGTTGTAGGTCACCTGTCCGAGTTCGGTCCGGTAGGCCGTCATGGCGTGCACTCCCGTCTGGCAATCTCGCAGGAAAACGCGGGTCCGCCCGGCCAGGTTCCCGATTTCGCCGCGCTGTCGCGCGTCGATCCGCCGGGGGGCGGATTCCCCGGACCCCCAGGAGTAGTTCGGGCCAGATGAAGGAGACGCTAGCCCTTCGGGAGATAGGGCACGCCGCCGGCGAGGTCGGTATCGTCGATCACCCGGAGGACGCCCGTGCTGCCCGCCTGGCGGGCCTTCGCATAGGGCGCATAGGCGGGATCGTTGACGAAGGCGCGGGCGGCGGCGCTGTCGGGGAATTCGACGAGCGCGATCACGGTCGAGCCCGGGTCCTCGCCCTCGAGCGTCTCGATATTGCCGGAGCGGGACAGGTATTTCCCGCCATGGCTGGCGACGATGTTGTGCACGTTCGCGGCGTAGTCGGGCACCCAGGAATCGTCGGTGAGGGTGATGTCGGCGATCAGGTAGACGGGCATGGTTTCCTCCCCCTTGCTCCTTCGGGCAGGCTGCCACGGGGCGCGGGCCGGGGCCAGTGGGGCAATGGTCGGTAAGGGGCCCGGCGAATTCCGGATCGGTCAGGACGATGTGGAGGAGCGCCATCGCCGGGGGCCATCCGGCGCGGTCGAAAGCGCGGGTGGTCGAGGGCGGGCAGATCTACTACGTCCGCGACCTGCCACATCGGCCGCCCGGTCTTCGCGACCGACGCCGCCGGTGCGCAGTTCTGGAGTGTCACGTACCTCCCCTTCGGCGGCGTCCTGACCTCCACCGGCCCGAACCCCGACCTCCGCTTCCCCGGCCAGTGGTTCCAGGCCGAATCCGGCCTCCATCAGAACTGGATGCGGGACTATGATCCGACGACCGGGCGATACATTCAGGCAGACCCGCTGGGGCTGGTGGACGGGGCCAGTGTGTACGGGTACGCCAAGGGCAACCCGCTCTACTGGACCGATCCCACAGGCGAATGCGTCGGACCGGCTGCAATCGCCTGTGGCGCGGTCGGAGGGGCCGTGCTTGGCGTCGCCCTGGGGGCATTGCTTGACTATCTGGAAGACGGGTGCTTCGACTATACGCTGGAAGAAGCGGCTTGGGATGCCGCCTGGGGAGCGGCCTTTGGTGGCGCAGGCTCCGCTCTGGGGAGAGCGTATTCGGCCTACAAGGGGGCAGCCGGAGCGAGAGCGGCCGCAACGGGAGCAGGAGCGGCCTCTGCGCTGACGAAGGCCAATCCAGTCGGAAGTGCTCTAAAAGACGACATATTTCACCGTGGAGCAACCTGGACACGTGAATATGCAGCAAGAAATGGTACACACTTCCCGATTGTTGGCGGTGATGGCGCGACCAGGACTTTGACGCAGGTTCCCGGAAGTCTCAATGGAAACGCCGGGCGGTTTGAGTACATTGTGGATTCGGCCGGAAACTTGGTACACCAACTCTTTGTTAAGGGCGGCAGAATAAATGGAGTACCTATAGTCCCATGAATACGCATATCCCAATTAGGTTCTGCTTAGAAAAGTTGCGTCTTAGCTGGTGTGATATCCGATGGGGTTACAAAAACAATCTCGTTTCCTGGCGGGACGTCGTTTGGCTGGCATCGCAACCATCGTCGGAATTGCACTTTGATGAGGACGTCAATCAGCTCGCGCACGTCGAAAAGGACACCGTCTGGATGGTATCTGAGCTGCTGGATGTACTGGCTCAGCGGAATCAGTGTGATCAAGAGGCTGCAAAGGGAAAGTGGCTCTATCTAACATTGGCGCGGCTATACGAATCCAGATCCGAGTATTCTGATCCATTGGGAACGGTAGAGCAGATTTATGCAGACTTCGACTACCCGGATCAAATGAGATCATTTGTGCGATTCTTGCCGCCACTCTGTGGGCGAGACCCGCGCTCATTTACTACCGAGGAGAACATCAAATTCTTGACGGGCTGTTGGGAAGAATATTTGGAAGAGGCACAGGAACATTACCTAGGGTCAGGACCTATTGATCAGGCCCTATAGATCTGATTCACCGCTCGAAAATCGAGCGGTGACATGAGCAATCTCTTCTGGCTGACGGACGCACAGATGGCGCGTCTTAAACCCTTTTTCCCAAAGTCCCACGGCAAGCCCCGCGTCGATGACCGGCGCGTTCTGTCTGGCATAATCTTCATCAACCGCAATGGGTTGCGCTGGTGCGACGCGCCCAAGGACTACGGTCCGCACAAGACGCTCTACAACCGCTGGAAGCGCTGGAGCGACAAGGGCGTCTTCGCCCGGATCCTGGCGGGGTTGGCTGCCGAGGAACCCGAGGAGAAGACGGCGATGATCGACGCGACCTACCTGAAGCCCCACCGCACGGCGACCAGCCTGGCGGTGAAAAAGGGGGGCGCGGGCGCCTGATCGGCCGGACCAAGGGCGGCATGAATACCAAGCTGCACGCCGTCACGGACAGCGTCGGGCGACCGATCCGCCTCTTCATCACGGCTGGCCAAGTGAGCGATTACGTCGGCGCGCGAGCGCTGTGCAGCTCCTTGCCGACGGTCAAATGGCTGATTGCCGACCGGGGATACGACGCCGACTGGTTCCGTGAAGCCCTTCAAGAAATGGGGATAAGGCCCTGCATCGCTGGCCGGAAGTCCCGCGGCAAGCCCGTCCGGCATGACAAGCGCTGATACAAGCGACGCAACCGTATCGAGATCATGTTCGGCCGACTGAAGGACTGGCGCCGGATCGCTACCCGCTACGACAGATGCCCCAAGGTCTTCCTGTCCGCCATCGCTTTGGCAGCCGCCGTCATCTTCTGGCTTTGACCATCAATGAGTCTGGACCCTAAGGACGGCAAGCTCCGTCCAATTCGGCGACGGTAACCGGATCGCCGAATATCTCCACGATCCGGTGGCGGGCACCTCGTCGCTCCTCCGCGAATATATCTGGCTCGGGACGCGGCCTCTGGCGGTGGTCGAGGGCGGGCAGATCTACTGCGTCCGCGACCTGCCACATCGGCCGCCCGGTCTTTGCCACCGACGCCACCGGCACCACAGTCTGGCAGGCGAGCTATCTGCCCTTCGGCGGGGTCCACGTGGCCACCGGCGGCATCGACCTGCGCTTTCCCGGCCAGTGGTTCCAGGCCGAGAGCGGCCTCCACCAGAACTGGATGAGGGACTATGATCCGACGGCCGGGCGGTCAGCGTTTCTTCAGGGAGGTGGCCTCGCGGACCATCCTGCCGAAGGCGCGGTCGCGGGCGCGGCGCTGGGCGGCGGTCTCGGCGGTGCGGGCGTCCTCGGCGGTCAGCTTGCGCCAGCGGGCGAGGCGCCGCGGGTCGAGCGTGCCGGCCTCCAGCGCGGCCCGGATCGCGCAGCCGGGTTCGGTCTCATGGGCGCAGTCGGAGAAGCGGCAGGCGCGGGCGAGGGCTTCGATCTCGGGGAACACCGCCTCGATGCCCTCGCCCGCCTCGGCGAGGCCAAGCTCGCGCATCCCCGGCGTGTCGATCACCCAGGCGCCGGAGGGGAGGCGGAACATCGCGCGCCCGGTGGTGGTGTGGCGGCCCTTCGCATCGTCCTCGCGGATGCCCTGGGTAGCGAGGAGGTCGGTGCCGGCAAGTGTGTTGACGAGGGTCGATTTGCCCACGCCGGAGGAGCCGGCGAAGGCCACGGTCTGGCCGCGCGCGAGCCAGGGGGCGAGGTGGTCGGCCGTGGCGGGCGCGCGGGCGTCGAGCGGCTCGGCGAGGAGGCCGGGCATCAGCGCGCGGGCGCGTTGGGCGAAGGGGGCGGGGTCGGCGAGGTCGGCCTTGGTCAGGAGCACGACGGGGGTGACGCCGCCGGCGCGGGCGGTGGCGAGGTAGCGCTCCAGCCGGGCTTCGGAGAAATCGGCGTTGCAGGAGGTGACGACAAAGAGCGTGTCGACATTGGCGGCGATGAGCTGGGCGCGGGCCTCCGAGCCGGCGGCGCGGCGTTTCAGGAGGCTGAGCCGGTCGAGGCGGCGGACGAGCCGGGGCGTTTCGGGCGCGACGAGGACCCAGTCGCCGACGGTGACCGGGTCGTCGGGGCCGTGCTGGACCGGGAGGGTCAGCTCGCCTTCGGGCGTCGCCGCCTGGAGGCGGCTGCGGTGGATTGCGGTGATCCGCGCCGGGGTGAGCGCGCGGTCGTCGTCGGAGAGCTGGCGCTCGAAATCGGCGCGCCAGCCATAGGCGGCGCGGGTTTGCATGGCGGGGGCGGCGGAGAGGCCGAACCTGGAGTAGTCCATTGGAAAGTCCGATCGGAAATTGGGAAGGGGCCATGCCGAAACAGGCCGCGTTCGCGGCGCCTTCGGCTGTTGCGCTGATCCGGGCCGCCCTGGGGCGACCCCTCCCTACCGGGCCATGAAATCTCCGTTCTCGGTGAGCCACCTCTAGCACGGAACGGGCGGAAATTGAAGCCGTTCCCTAAGGCGCCGGAACCTTGCGGAGTGGCGGCGGGTTTCCCATATCCTGAGGAAGGCCCGAGGGGCGTGCCGCAGGGGCGGGCGCCGACCGAATGGGCGCTTATGGAAGGAGAGACCGATGAACTTGGAGAAGTTCACCGAGCGGTCGCGCGGTTTCCTGCAGGCCGCCCAGACGATCGCCATGCGGGAGAGCCACCAGCGGCTGGCGCCCGAACATCTGCTGAAGGCACTGTTGGACGACGAGCAGGGGCTGGCCTCGAACCTGATCGCGCGGGCGGGCGGCTCTGCCGAACGGGTGCGCGAGGCGGTGGAGCTGGCGCTCGCGAAGACGCCGAAGGTGACCGGCGATGCGGGGCAGGTCTACATGGATACGGCCACCGGCAAGGTGCTGGACGAGGCCGAGAAGATCGCGAAGAAGGCCGGGGATTCCTTCGTGCCGGTGGAGCGGGTGCTGATGGCGCTCGCGGTGGTGCGGTCGAAGGCGAAGGAGGCGCTCGACGCGGGCGCGGTGACGGCGCAGGCGCTGAATTCGGCGATCAACGACATCAGGAAGGGGCGGACGGCGGATACCGCCTCGGCCGAGCAGGGCTATGACGCGTTGAAGAAATACGCGCTCGACCTGACGGAGCGGGCGCGGGAGGGGAAGATCGACCCGATCATCGGCCGCGACGAGGAGATCCGGCGGGCGATGCAGATCTTGTCGCGGCGGACCAAGAACAACCCGGTGCTGATCGGCGAGCCCGGCGTCGGCAAGACGGCGATCGCCGAGGGTCTGGCGATGCGGATCGTCGATGGCGACGTGCCCGAGAGCCTGCGCAACAAGAAGCTGTTGTCGCTCGACATGGGCGCGCTGATCGCCGGTGCGAAATATCGCGGCGAGTTCGAGGAGCGCCTGAAGGCGGTGCTGGCCGAGGTGACGGCGGCGGCGGGCGAGATCATCCTGTTCATCGACGAGATGCACACGCTGGTGGGCGCGGGCAAGGCGGACGGGGCGATGGATGCCTCGAACCTCCTCAAGCCGGCGTTGGCGCGGGGCGAGTTGCATTGCGTGGGGGCGACGACGCTCGACGAGTATCGCAAGCATGTCGAGAAGGACGCGGCTCTGGCGCGGCGGTTCCAGCCCCTCTTGGTCGAGGAGCCGACGGTGGAGGACACCGTGTCGATCCTGCGCGGCATCAAGGAGAAGTATGAGTTGCACCACGGGGTGGACATTTCCGACGCTGCTCTGGTGGCGGCGGCGACGCTGTCGCACCGCTACATCACCGACCGGTTCCTGCCCGACAAGGCCATCGACCTCGTCGACGAGGCGGCGTCGCGGCTGCGCATGGAAGTGGATTCCAAGCCCGAGGAACTCGATGCGCTCGACCGGCAGATCCTGCAGATGCAGATCGAGGCGGAGGCCTTGAAGAAGGAGACCGATGCGGCGTCGAAGGACCGGCTGGCGAAGCTCCTCGGTGAGCTCGCGGAGATGCAGGAGCGGTCGGCGGAGATGACCGCGCAATGGCAGGCGGAGCGCGACAAGCTCGATTCGGCGCGGGAGCTGAAGGAACATCTCGACCGGGCGCGGATCGACCTGGAGCATGCCAAGCGGGCGGGCGACCTGGCGAAGGCCGGGGAGCTTTCCTATGGCGTGATTCCGCAGCTCGAGAAGAAGCTGGCCGAGGCGGAGAACCGCGAGACGGTGCAGCTTGTGGACGAGAAGGTCGGGCCGGAGCAGATCGCCGAGGTGGTCGAGCGCTGGACCGGAATTCCGACGTCGAAGATGCTCGAGGGCGAGCGCGAGAAACTGCTCCGGATGGAGGAGGAGCTCGGGCGGCGTGTGATCGGGCAGAAGGCGGCGGTCACCGCCGTGTCGAACGCGGTGCGCCGGGCGCGCGCTGGCTTGCAGGACGAGAACCGGCCTCTCGGATCGTTCCTGTTCCTCGGGCCCACGGGGGTCGGCAAGACCGAGCTCACCAAGGCGCTGGCCGAGTACCTGTTCGACGACGACAGCGCGATGGTGCGGATCGACATGTCGGAATTCATGGAGAAGCACTCCGTGGCCCGGCTGATCGGCGCGCCCCCGGGCTATGTCGGCTATGACGAGGGCGGCGTTCTGACCGAGGCGGTGCGGCGGCGGCCCTATCAGGTGGTGCTGTTCGACGAGGTCGAGAAGGCGCACCCGGAGGTATTCAACGTGCTGTTGCAGGTGCTCGACGACGGGGTGCTGACCGACGGGCAGGGGCGCACGGTGGACTTCAAGCAGACGATCATCGTGCTCACCTCGAACCTCGGGTCGCAAGCGCTGTCGCAGCTTCCGGACGGGTCGGATGCCTCCCAGGCGAAGCGCGACGTGATGGACGCGGTCCGGGCGCATTTCCGGCCGGAATTCCTGAACCGGCTCGACGACATGATCGTGTTCGACCGGCTGACGCGGGCCGACATGGACGGGATCGTGGCGATCCAGATGCGGCGGCTCGAGAAGCGGCTGGCGCAGCGGGGGATCGTGCTGCAACTCGACGCCGGCGCCCGGGCCTGGTTGGCCGACGAGGGCTATGACCCGGTCTACGGGGCGCGGCCCTTGAAGCGGGTGATCCAGCGCGCGCTGCAGGACCAGCTCGCCGAGGCGATCCTCGCGGGCGACATTGCGGACGGGAGCCATGTGCCGGTGACGGCGGGGGCCGACGGGCTGATCGTGGGCGACCGGGTGGCCGCCTCGAACCGGCAACCGCCGCAGGACGCGGTGGTGCATTGACGGAACGGTCGCCGCCGGGCGGGGGCCCGGCGGCGGCTTTCGGTGGGGCGTGACCGTGGGGATGCGGTGCCGGGTACCCTGCTCTGGCCCCGCGCGGCGGAGATGTTGGCGCGGTTCAACCTGTCAAAACGGTCGTGGATCTGGCGGTTGAGCTCTTCGTCTTCCTTCGGTGGCGTGGTTGTCGGATCTAGCCGGGCACGTCGCGCCAGGCGCCGGCGGCGGAGGAGGCGAGGATCGTCTCGACCAGAGTCTGGATCCGAGCGCCCTTTCGGAAGCCGAAGGGTTCGTCGGAGAGCCCGGCGATGGCGGTGACATAGCCCGCCACCTCTATCGCCTTCAGATCGTTGAAGCCGAGCTGGTGGCCGGGGGCGACGCAGAACAGCCCGTAGGGCGGATGCGCCGGGCCGGCCTCGATCCGGCGGAAGCCGGTGCGGCCCGGCCCGTCGGCGCTGCTGAAGACGTGGAGCTCGTTCAGCCGCTCGCCGGAGAAGGCGATGGCGCCTTTCGAGCTGTAGACCTCGAAATCGTGCTGCATGGTGCGGCCGGTGGCGAGCCAGTTCGCCTCGATGGAGCCGGTGACGCCGCTTTCGAAGGTGAGGAAGGCGCGGGCGATGTCGTCGACCTCGACCTTGCGGCGGCCGCCCCTGCCGTCGGGGCGCTCGCCGATCAGGGTCCGGCAATCGCCCATGACGCGGGCGATGGGACCGAGCAGGAACTCGGCGGTGGCGAGCGCGTGGCTGCCGATATCGGCGAGCGCGCCGCCGCCCGCGGGGTCGTGGCGGAAGGTCCAGGGCGCGTCGGGATCGGCCATGTAATCCTCGCAATGGAGGCCGCGATAGCCGCGGATCTCGCCCAGATCGCCGGCGGCGATCATCTCGCGCGCGAGGGTGAACATCGGGTTGCAGAGATAGTTGAAGCCGACCTGTGTCTTGACGCCGGCGGCCTCGGCGGCCTCGGCCATTTCGAGCGCGTCGGCGGCGAGCGGCGCGAGCGGTTTCTCGCAATAGACATGCTTGCTGGCGGCGATGGCGGCGAGCGCCATCTCCTTGTGCAGCGCGTTGGGCGCGGTGATGTCGATCACGTCGATCTCGGGGTCGTCGATCAGGCTGCGCCAGTCGGCGGTGGAGCGTTCGAAGCCGAAGGCGCTTGCGGCGCGGGCGGCGGCCTCCTCGGTCACGTCGGCGACGCTCTTGAGGCGGATCTCCATCGGCAGTTCGAAGACCCGGGGCGCGGCGGCGAAGCCGAAGGCATGGGCGCGGCCCATGAAGCCGGTGCCGATGAGGCCGATGGTGAGGTCAGGTTTGGCCATGGGCTGTCTTTCCGTTGGTGACGGGCGCGTTCAGAGGGGTTGATCGGTTCGGCGACGACCATCGGTCTGTGGCATCAGGCGCCGCCTTCGCGCGTCCCGGGGGGCGGGGCACCAGTCAGCTCGCGGAATCGGCCGGCGCTGGAACCTGCGGCTGCGGCAAGGAGGCGGGCGTCGCCCGAGATGGTAACGAGCGAATAGCCCCAGTCGAGCGCCTTCGCGGCGTAGTCGGGCGTGCCGCAATGGAGGCAGGCGCGGATGCCGTTCCGGCGGCTCGCCTCGGCGATCCCGTGGAGGATCTCGACGAGTTCGGGTTCCTCGCGGTCGAAGCCCGGCGGCAGGCGGCCGTTCTGGGTGCCGAGGGTGAGGTCGGCGGGGCCGACATAGAGCCCGTCGAGCCCCGGCGTGGCGGCGATCTCCTCGAGATTGGCGACGCCGTCCCTGGTTTCGATCATCGCCAGCGCCAGGATCTCGCGGTTCGCGTCGGCGACGTTGTAGCCCGGGAGCCCGAAGGCGGCGCGGGTCGGGCCGTAGCTGCGCTGGCCGAGCGGCGGATAGCGGAGATAGGAGACGAATTCCTCGGCATCGGCGCGGGAATTGATCATCGGGCAGATGATGCCCATGGCGCCCGCGTCGAGCGCCTTCATGATCGCCGCCGGGTCGAGCCAAGGCACCCGCGCGAGGGCTGTGACCGGCGTGCCGCGCAGGGCCTGGATCATCGGCAGCGCGGCGGAATAGTCGAGCGCGCCGTGCTGGATGTCGATGGTGAGCGCATCGTAGCCCTGCGCCGCCATGATCTCGGCGGTGAAGGGGCTGCCGATGGAGCACCAGCCGTTCAGGACCGGCCTTCCTTCGGCCCAGAGTTGCCTGATCCGGTTCTTCTGCATGCCCTGCCCTTTCAGATGCGGCCGCGCGCGCTGGGTGTCGGGATGGCCGCCGATCCCCTCGGCGTTGCCCGCGCGGCCCATGCCGGAATGGCTGACGCGCGCGCCTCCCTGCGTGGCTCGTGCAGGGCTGCGCTTTTCCGCAACAATCATTGCGGGGCTGTTGGGTTGTCAATGTGCATTCCGGGAGCCGATGCAGGCGTGGAGCGATCTCATGCCGAGGATCGCCGCGACCTTGCATTTCGGGCGGTTCCCGAAGCCGGAGGAGGTGGCGAAGGCGGTGCTCTGGATGGCGTCGGAGGACAGCGGAATGATGACCGGCGCGGTGATCCATTTCGACCAGTCGGTCTGGGGCGGCTATGACGGGCAGGCTCCGGCACCGGCCGAGCCGCTGCGACCGTAGCGGCCTCGGGGTTTCGCGCCGCCGGGCGGTTGCGTGGCGCGGGGGCAACCTTGGACAATGGTCGCAGAAATGCGCCGACGCCGGATCGGCTCCCGCGCCGGTTGTATGGGGCAACGCTCTGAAACGACGGCAGTTTCCGCGGGGAATTGGCCTTTTGCCGCAGCCGGGCGCGGCTTTGCGGTGACGCGCCGCACCTTGGTCGTGTTGCTCTTCCGCCCGCCAATGCATAGGAGTCGACATGAGTCGGCACGGGGGGCGGAGCGTCGCGTCGCGTGTCCCGCACAGACCCTCGAGGGGAGAGGAGATTTCCATGACCAATGTCGTCATCGCATCCGCCGCGCGCACGGCTGTCGGCAGCTTCAGCGGTGCCTTCGCGAACACGCCGGCCCATGAACTGGGCGCGGCCGTTCTGGAAGAAATCGTGCGCCGCGCCGGGATCGAAAAGGGCGAGGTCTCGGAGACGATCCTCGGCCAGGTGCTGACCGCCGGGCAGGGCCAGAACCCGGCGCGCCAGGCGCATGTCAATGCCGGCCTGCCGATCGAGAGCGCGGCCTGGAGCATCAACCAGGTCTGCGGCTCGGGGCTCCGCGCGGTGGCGCTCGGCGCCCAGCACATCCAGCTCGGCGACGCCGCCATCGTCGCGGCGGGCGGGCAGGAGAGCATGTCGCTTTCGCCGCACGTCGCGCATCTGCGCGCGGGCCACAAGATGGGCGACATGAAGTTCATCGACTCGATGATCAAGGACGGGCTCTGGGACGCGTTCAACGGCTACCACATGGGCCAGACCGCCGAGAACGTCGCCGAGAAATGGCAGATCAGCCGCGACATGCAGGACGAGTTCGCCGTCGCCTCGCAGAACAAGGCCGAGGCGGCGCAGAAGGCCGGGAAGTTCGATGACGAGATCGTGGCCTTCACGGTGAAGACCCGGAAGGGCGACATCGTGGTCGACAAGGACGAATACATCCGCCACGGCGCGACCATCGAGGCGATGCAGAAGCTGCGCCCCGCCTTCACCAAGGACGGGTCGGTGACCGCCGCGAACGCGAGCGGCATCAACGACGGCGCGGCGGCGGTGCTGCTGATGTCGGCGGATGAGGCTGAGAAGCGCGGGATCGAGCCCCTGGCCCGGATCGCTTCCTATGCGACCGCCGGTCTCGACCCGTCGATCATGGGCGTGGGCCCGATCCACGCGTCGCGCAAGGCGCTCGAAAAGGCGGGCTGGTCGGTCGGGGATCTCGACCTCGTGGAGGCCAACGAGGCCTTCGCCGCACAGGCCTGCGCGGTCAACAAGGACATGGGCTGGGATCCGGCGATCGTGAACGTGAACGGCGGCGCCATCGCCATCGGCCACCCGATCGGCGCGTCCGGCTGCCGGGTGCTGAACACGCTCTTGTTCGAGATGAAGCGCCGCGACGCCAAGAAGGGCCTCGCCACGCTCTGCATCGGCGGCGGCATGGGTGTCGCGCTCTGTGTCGAGCGGCCGTAAATAGCCGACCAGCGACGCAATATAGTTGCGTCGTTGGTTCGTCATTCGTAAGAAGATTTCGAGGAAATATCGGAGGAGGAAGTCATGGCCCGTGTTGCACTGGTCACCGGGGGATCGCGCGGTATCGGCGAGGCGATTTCGAAGGCGCTGAAGGCCGAGGGCTACGCGGTGGCCGCGACCTATGCCGGCAATGACGAGAAGGCCAGGGCCTTCTCGGAGGAGACCGGGATCAAGACCTACAAGTGGAACGCCGCGGATTACGAGGCTTCCAAGGCCGGCATCGCCCAGGTCGAGGCCGATCTCGGCCCGATCGACGTGGTGGTCGCCAATGCCGGCATCACGCGGGACGCGCCGTTCCACAAGATGACGCCGGAACAGTGGAAGGAGGTCATCGACACCAACCTTACCGGCGTGTTCAACACGGTTCACCCGGTCTGGCCGGGGATGCGCGAGCGGAAATTCGGCCGGATCATCGTGATCTCGTCGATCAACGGTCAGAAGGGCCAGTTCGGACAGGTGAACTATGCCGCGACCAAGGCCGGCGATCTGGGCATCGTGAAGTCGCTGGCGCAGGAAGGCGCGCGGGCGGGCATCACGGCGAACGCGATCTGCCCGGGCTACATCGCCACCGAGATGGTCATGGCCGTGCCGGAAGCGGTGCGCGAGAAGATCATCGGCCAGATTCCGGCAGGCCGCCTCGGCGAGCCGGGTGAGATCGCGCGCTGCGTGGTGTTCCTGGCCTCGGACGATGCGGGCTTCATCAACGGCTCGACGATCAGCGCGAACGGGGCGCAGTTCTTCGTCTGAGCGCGCGCCCGGACCGATAAGATCCCATCGAAAGGCCGCCGTTTGGGGCGGCCTTTTTTCTTGAGAAGTCGCGGGCGGCTCGTATTAATTGCCTGGCGGGTGCCGAACTCGCGTTTCGATTGTTGATTTCGGCCTTCGGGCCGCATTTTTTCAGGGAGGATCCCCCAATGACTTCGCCCCATGGCCTGGGCGGCCTTGCCGGCCTCGACGCTTACTGCAAACGCGGCCATTCCCATCACGACGGCGACAGGTTCGGACGGCTCTTCGCCGATCTGCCGCCCCTGTTCACCGATCCGCGGGTGCTCGAGAATCTCGGCCGGCCGGACGGCCCGATGGCCGACGACAAGGCGGAAACCACCAGCGTCGCGGTCGGGCTGATCTTTTTCGGCCAGTTCCTCGACCACGACATCACGCTCGACATTTCCTCGAGCCTTGACACGGTGAACGATCCGGCGACGACCGGGAACGTGCGGACGCCGAGCCTGGACCTCGACTGCATCTACGGGCTCGGGCCCGATGCGCAGCCCTATCTCTATCACGCGGAAGGTGCGTACAAAGGCGTCAAGCTGATCACCGGCGCCGAGCATGGCACCGGCCCGCACGCGGCCGACGACCTTGCGCGGGTCGGCGAGGTGGCGCTGATCGGCGATTTCCGCAACGACGAGAACCGGGCGGTGAGCCAGGTGCAGCTGTCGATGATCCGGGCGCATAACCGGTTCTGCGAGGATCTCCACGGGACGTATCAGGGCAAGGCGCTCTACGAGAAGGCTCGCGAGCGGTGCAGCTGGCACTACCAGTGGTGCGTGGTGCACGATTACCTGGCGAAGATCTGCGGCAAGCCGGTGATCGACCGGGTGCTGGCCGAGGGGCGGCAGGTCTACAAGCCCTGCGCGCCGTTCATCCCAGTGGAGTTTTCCATCGCCGCCTATCGGTTCGGCCATGCCATGGTGCCGATGGAGATTCAGTTCCAGAAGGGCAATCCGAGGTTCGAGCTGTTCGGCGAGGTCTATGGCCGGGGCTTCGAATCGATCAAGGATGCCCGGGCGGTGGCCGATATCCACGAGCTGTTCGAGACCCATGAAGGGAGGCAGGTCCAGCGCGCATCGCGCTGCGACACCAAGCTGGCGAAGGACCTTCTGAAACTGTCGGCGCGGATCGATTCCGGGCGGCAATCGCTCGCCACCCGCAACATGATCCGCGGCCAGAGCTTCCTTCTGCCCTCGGGCGAGTCGGTGGCGCGCGAGCTTGGCCGTGACGCGGCGGAGATCGGCCAGATCAGCGCGGCGGCGCGAAGCGACGAGCCCGGCCTCACCGCGGGCACGCCGCTCTGGTACTACATCCTGAAGGAGGCCGAGATCATCGGCCGCGAGGAGCCCGATGGCAGCCGCAGCCCCGGCGAGGGTCTGGGCCCGGTGGGCGCAACGATCGTCGCCGAGACGATCATCGGGCTGATCGAGCTGGATTCCCGGTCCTGGCTGGGCTCCGACCGGAACTGGCGGCCGGAGACCTATTCGGACGACGGCACGATCGAGATCTCGACCGTGGGGCACTTGCTGGCCTATCGCTGAGCCGGAAAAAAATGGCCGTTTTTAGTCGAAACGGCCATTTCTTCGGATGTTAACCGATTTCGCCGAGCGTCGGGCCCGCAGCGAAAGGGCCCGACATGCACGGCGCGACACGCACACCCAACCTGTCCGATGACCCGGCGGCCGAGGATCCGCGCGCGCGGCGCATCGCGGCGCTGTCGTCGGAATATCTCGAAGCCGATGCGGCGCGGCGCGATGCCATCGCCCGGGAAATCGCCGGGTTGATCGAAGGCAGGGTAACGCCCTTCGGCCGGGGCTGACTGAGCCC
This sequence comes from Paracoccaceae bacterium, assembly GCA_003605175.1. Lineage (GTDB taxonomy): Bacteria > Pseudomonadota > Alphaproteobacteria > Rhodobacterales > Rhodobacteraceae > Ovoidimarina. The sequence goes on from QWDA01000005.1 coordinate 270,480, forward strand.
CTATCGTTCAGGGATCTGGGGGGTCACGCGCTTTGGAGGCGGTCGATTTCTTCCTTGAGCCTGAGTTTCTGCTTCTTCAGATCGGTGATCTCGTAATCGCTGGTCCCGGGGCTCTTCTGGGCCTCTTCGACCTTTACTGAAAGAGTGTGGTGCTTCCTGCGGAGTTCTTCCAGGTGCGAACTCAAGGCCATCGGCGTACTCCTCAATCATTGGCTATATCCGGAAGTGCATCACAGAAATCGAGTCGTGTCACGCACCGTGCGGAGAGTGGTGGATAGGCGCAGGATTCCGCGCCTTCTCCTTAGGAAGAGTTAACGGCGGCCCAGGGCCAGGGTTCCCCGTCGCGAAGCACGTTTCGGGCAATTTCGGTGTAATTTTCTCCATCTCTCTCGTGGGTTGTGCCGCGATGCAGGAGCGTGGGCGCGGCGAGGGAGAGCGGCGCGCCGCCGCCCTTGCGGGCGAGGAGGAGGATGCGGCTCGCGTCGCGGCCCTCGCGGGGGGCGAGCGGGTAGAGGCGGATCGCCGCGCGGCCGGTGAGCGCGCGGAGCAGGTCGGGCAGCCGTTCGGGCAGCTGGATCACCGAAAGCACTCCGCCCGGGCGGAGCCGCCGGAGCGCCGCATCGCACCAGGCTTGCATGTCCGTCGCCCCGGCGAGTGCGGTCTCGCGGCCGGCATCCCGGGCCGCGCTGCGCCGCGCGCCGTCGAAATAGGGCGGGTTCATCAGCACATGGTCGAAGCTTTCGGCCTTGAGCGCCGCCGGCATCCGCGCCACGTCGCCGCGGGTCACGGTCATGGCGATGCCGTTCTCGGCAGCGTTCCTTTCGGCGAGGGCGGCATAGGCTTCCTGGAGCTCCAGCCCGTACAGCACCAACCCCGGCACCCGCGCGGCGAGACAGAGCGCCGCGGTGCCCACGCCGCAGCCGAGATCGAGCGCCCGCTCTCCCGCCCGGGCTGGCACCGCGGCGGCGAGGAACACCGGATCGACCCCGGCCCGGTAGCCCTGCGCGGGTTGGGCAATCCGCAGGCGGCCGCCGAGAAACCCGTCAACCGTGAGCGCGCCGGTCACGGCCGGCTGACCTCGATCCCGTTATCGGCGAGCACGCGGCTGGCGATGAAATGGTCGTCCTCGTGGACCATCAGCCGCCGCGGCAGGACGCCGATCGAACCCTCGAGCACGCTCATGTGGACGTCGATCTCGAACACGTCTATATCCTCGCCCTCTAGGAGCGCCGTGGCGAATGCGATTACCGTGGGATCGGTCGTGCGGAGAAGTTCCTTCATGTTTAGAGACGTAAGGGCTTTTGCAGCTCTTTGTCGAGCGATCTGACGAGGGCGGTATGGGCCTGGACGAGGCGGTGCGGAAACCCCACGAGCGGCTGGCCGAGGCCGTGGCCGAGGATATGGGGCGGGTCAACGCGCTGATCGCGGCGCGGATGGCGTCGGAACATGCGCCGCGGATTCCCGAGGTGACGCGGCATCTGGTGGAGGCCGGCGGCAAGCGGCTCCGGCCGATGCTGACGCTCGCGGCGGCGCGGATGCTGGGCTATGCGGGCGAGGACCATGTGCGGCTCGCGGCGACGGTGGAGTTCATCCACACCGCGACGCTGCTTCATGACGACGTGGTCGACGAGAGTCGGCAGCGGCGCGGGCGGCCGACCGCGAATCTCCTGTGGGACAACAAATCCTCGGTGCTGGTGGGCGACTACCTGTTCGCCCGCGCGTTCCAGCTCATGGTCGAGACCGGCTCGGTGCGGGTGCTGGGCATCCTCTCGAACGCCTCGGCGACGATCGCGGAGGGGGAGGTGCTGCAGCTGACGGCGGCGCAGAACCTGAAGACCGACGAGGCGGTCTATCTCCAGGTGGTGCGCGGCAAGACGGCGGCGCTGTTCGCGGCGGCGACCGAAGTGGGCGGCGTGATCGCGGCGGCGCCCGAGGCGCAGATCCGCGCGCTTCATACCTATGGCGATGCGCTGGGCGTGGCGTTCCAGATCGTCGACGACCTGCTCGACTACGCGGGCGACATGACGGCCACCGGCAAGAATGTCGGCGACGATTTCCGCGAGCGGAAGCTGACGCTGCCGGTGATCAAGGCGGTGGCGGCGGCCAATGCCGAGGAGCGGGGCTTCTGGGTGCGGGTGATCGAGAAGGGCGACCAGCGCGACGGCGATCTCGAGACGGCGCTGCGGCTTCTGGCGCGGCATGGATGCCTCGAGGCGACGCGGGAAGAGGCGCTGGGCTGGGCTGGGCGGGCGAAAGACGCGCTTTCGGCGCTGCCCGATCATCCGATCCGCGGGTTGCTGGGCGATCTGGCCGATTACGTGGTGGCGCGGATTTCCTGACTGGCGGTCAGTTCGCCATTTCGACGAAGAGATCGGTGAGCCATTTGACCGAGCGTTCGAGATAGCCGTCGACGCTCTGCCGGATGCCGTTCGCCCAGTCCACGTAGTCTGCCAGGGCCGGCTTCAGCCCCGGCAGGGCGGCGCCGATCTGCGGCGCGAAGAGATAGGCGAGGATCATCAGGACCACCGCGAGCAGCACGAGCGAAAAGCCCATGCGGAAGCCGCTGCGCCGTTTGTGGGTTTCCTCGGCCGCCGCGATCTCGTCCTCGGCGGGGATCGCGCGGTCGGAGGTGGCGGTGAGGGTGGAGTTGATTTCCTCGATATCCGGCAGGAGTGCCTTGCGCCGCGCGGCGGCGGCCTCCGCGTCGTCTTCGCTTTCGCCCTCTTCCTCGTCCGCACCGCGCAGCCGGGCAACGGCCTCGCGGCTCATCTCGGGATCGGGCTGGCGCTCGGTGCCCGCGGCCACTTCGGCGCGGCGCGCGGCGATCTCGCGCTCGGCCTCGGCCTTGAGGATACCGAGGACCGCCGCGTCGATCTCGGGGCGCGCCGCGCTCCGTTCGGGTTTCGGCGCGGGGGCTTCCGCCGCGGCCACGGCGGGTTCGGGTTCCTGTTGGGGCTCCGGTTCCGGTTCCGCTGTCGGGACCGGCTCGGCGGCCCTGGCGGGAATCCCGGCCTCCTCGTCAGGCAGTTCCGGTGCCGGGGCGGCCGGATCGTCGTCATAGGACTGGTCCGGGCCGGATCCGCCCTTGGCGAAGAACGCGGCCGCCTCGTCGGTCAGCCCGCTCTCCGGATGATCGGGGTCGACCCGCGCTTCCGGGGCCAGGCGGATCGTTTCGCGCGGTTCCTGGAACCAGGACTTGCCGCAGTTCGAGCATTGCACGTCGCGTCCCGACGCCGGGATCAGCGCGGCATCGACCTCGTATTGTGCATCGCAGCTAGGGCAAACGAGCCGCATCGAATTCCACCAGTGCGGCCCATGCCGCCGAAAGTCTGTCTTAGGCGTCAATCTATTACCAGCGCGAACCGAAAACGCAAAGCGCGAGCCGCAAGCGGAATTGAATCACCCCGCTGCCTGAGGCAAACATGTCGCGGGCAGGACCGGGACATGTCGTGATCGCGCTTTCAGACGTCAGCTACAGCTACGGCGACCGGCCGCTGATTGCCGGGCTCGACCTCTCCCTCGCGCAGGGGTCGTTCCATTTCCTCACCGGGCCGTCCGGGTCGGGCAAGACGACGCTCCTGAAGCTCTGCTACATGGAGCTCCTGCCGACCCATGGCGCCGTCTCGGTCTTCGGCACCGACGCTGCCACGCTCGACCGCGACGGGGTGGCCCGCGCCCGTCAGCGGATCGGCATCGTGCACCAGGATTGCCAGTTCATCGACCATCTGACTGTTTCGGAGAACGTGGCGATGCCCCTGTCGGTGGCCGGCCGTGACCCGGAGCGCGAGCGCGAGAACCTGGCCGAGCTGCTGGCCTGGGTCGGGCTGTCCGGCCATGCCGACGCGCGCCCGCCGCAGCTCTCGGGCGGCGAGCGGCAGCGCGCGGCGCTGGCAAGGGCGGTGATCATGTCGCCCGACGTGATCCTGGCCGACGAGCCCACCGGCAACGTGGACTGGGAAATGAGCGAGCGGCTGCTGATGCTGCTGGTGCAGCTCCACAAGATGGGCAAGACGATCCTGATCGCGACCCATGACCTCGCGCTGATCCGCCAGGCCAAAGGCCATCTCCAGGCGCGGGTGCTGCGGCTGCGCGAGGGCCGCCTGCAAAGCGCCGGGTCCGACCTGTGACGCGCCCCGATCCCGCCCTCCTGCGGATGCCCGACCCGCGCGAGGCGAACCGCGTGGTCCCGCCCACCGGGATCGCCGCCTGGCTCACCGTCTTCGTCTCCGCGGCGATGGCCTTTCTCGCGGTCTTCGCGCTGGCGCTCTTGTTCGCCACCTCGCGGCTCGCCGAGCGCTGGTCGGACGAGCTGGCGCGCACCGCGACGATCCGGATCTCGGCCCCGTCCGAGCAGATGGCCGCGCAGGTCGCGGCGACGCTGCGGGTGCTCGACCAGACGCCCGGCATCGCCGCCTCGCGGGCGCTCGACGACGCGGAGCAACGCAAGCTGCTCGAGCCCTGGTTCGGCCCCGACCTGCCGATCGACACGCTGCCGGTGCCGCGGCTGATCGAGATCGTCGAAGATCCCGAGGGCTTCGACGCCGAAAGCCTGCGGCTCAGGCTCCGCGCCGAGGCGCCGGGCGCGATCCTCGACGACCACACCCGTTGGCGCCGCCCGCTGATTGCCGCGGCGGGGCGGCTGCGGACGCTGGGCTGGCTCGCCCTGGCGCTGATCGCCGGGTCGCTCGCCGCCATGGTGACGCTGGCCGCCTCCGCCTCGCTCGCGGCCAATGCGAAGGTGATCGACGTGTTGCGGCTGATCGGCGCCCGCGACAGTTTCGTCGCCCGCGCCTTCACCCGCCGCTTCACGCTGCGCGCGATGGCCGGCGCCGCCGCGGGCACCCTAGTGGGGATGATCGCCGTGGCGCTGGTGCCGCGCTCGGCCGGGAGCACCGCCTTTCTCACCGACCTCGCCTTCCGCGGCGCCGAATGGCTCGCCCCGCTCGCGATCCCGCTGCTCGCCGGGTTCACCGCCTTCTGGACGACGCGCATCGCCGCACTCCGTCGCCTCAGGGAGACACGCTGATGGCCTATGCGCTGCAATGGATCCGCTCGCTGATCTTCAATGTGCAGATCTACGTGATGATGATCGTCATGGCGCTCCTGTTCTTCCCGGTAGCGCTCTGGAGCCGAGACGGTGCGCTGCTGGCCTGCCACACCTGGTGCCGCTGGGTGCAGTGGACCGCGTCCTGGATGATCGGGCTCAGGACCGAGGTGCGCGGCAAGCCCCCCACCGGCCCGGCGCTGGTCGCGGCCAAGCACCAGAGCTTCTACGACATCATCGTGATCTTCCACGCCCTGCCGATGGCGCGCTTCATCATGAAGAAGATCCTGCTCTATACCCCGATCTTCGGGCAATATGCCTGGCGGATCGGCTGCGTGCCGGTCGATCGCGGCAAGCGCGGCGCCGCCATCGCCGGCATGGTGCAGGAGGCGACCCGCGGCATGCGCCGGCCGGGCCAGCTCACGATCTATCCGCAGGGCACCCGCGTCGCGCCCGGCGCCAGCCGGCCCTACAAGGTGGGCACCGCCATTCTCTACGAGGCGATGAACCTGCCCTGCGTGCCGGTCGCCACCAATATCGGTCTGTTCTGGCCCCGTCGCGGCTTCTTTCGCAAGCAAGGCACCGCCATCGTGGAATTTCTCGACCCGATCCAGCCGGGGCTCGCGCGCGATGCCTTTCTCGCGCGGATCGAGGGGGAGATCGAGGCGGCCTCGAACCGGCTGATGGCGGAGGCGGGGTTCAGGGTAGAGGACGAGACATGACCATCGACACGCTGGAGAAGCTCGAGGCGCTCTACGGCACGCCGGGCGCGCCCACGCTGCGCAAGGTCGCGCGCCGGATGACGCCGGCCTATCGCGCCTGGATCGCCCGGTCGCGGTTCTGTGTCCTCACCACGGTCGGGCCGGAAGGCACCGATGGGAGTCCGCGTGGCGATGACGGCCCCGTGGTGCTGGAGCTGGACCCGGGTCGGCTGGCGCTTCCCGACTGGCGCGGCAACGACCGGATCGACAGCCTCAGGAACGTTGTCCGCGACGGAAGGGTCTCGCTGATGTTCCTGGTGCGCGGCTCGACAAACGCGGTGCGGGTGAACGGGCAGGCCACGCTGAGCGCCGATCCGGAGCTGCTGGCGCGCTTCGAGCGGGGCGGCAAGCTGCCGCGGTCGGTGATCCTCGTGGAGATCGGGGAGATCTACTTCCAATGCGCCCGGGCGGTGATGCGCGCGGGCCTGTGGTCGGGCGCGGATGACAGTGCCGGACTGCCCACGGCGGGCGACATCCTCGCCGAGATGACCGAAGGGGCGGTCGGCGGGGCGGCGTATGATGCCGCCTGGCCCGGGCGGGCCGCCGCAAGCCTCTGGTAGCGCGCCCGGGCGCCTAGCGCAGCCGCAGCGGCATCTGCCGGTTCACGTCCTTGTAGAGCAGGTAGCGGAACGGGCCCGGCCCGCCGGCATAGCAGGCCTGCGGGCAGAACGCGCGGAGCCACATGAAATCGCCCGCCTCGACCTCGACCCAGTCGCGGTTCAGCCGGTACACCCCCTTGCCCTCGAGCACGTAGAGCCCGTGCTCCATCACATGGGTTTCCATGAACGGGATCGCCGCGCCGGGGCGGATCGTCACGATGGTGACATGCATGTCGAAAGCCATGTCGGCGGGGTCCATGAACCGGGTCGTGGCCCACATCCCCTCGGAATCCGGCATCGGCTCGGGTGCGATCCCGGCCTCGTCGGCGACGAAGAACGGCGCGGGCGGCGCCAGCCCCTCGACCTTCTGGTAGAGCTTGCGGATCCAGTGGAACTTCGCCAGGGTGCCGCCCCGGTTCCGGAGCTGCCAGCCGCAGCCCGGCGGCAGGTAGGCGAAGCCGCCCGGCGCGAGCACGTGATCGGCGGATCCGAGCGAGACGGTGATCTCGCCCTCCATCACGAAGAGCGCGCCCTGCGCCTCGGGGTCGTCCTCGGGCCGGTCCGATCCGCCGCCCGGCTCGACTTCCATCACCGCCTGCGAGAAGGTCTCGGCGAAGCCTGTCATGGGCCGGGCCAGCACCCAGGCACGGGTCGCGTCCCAGAAGGGCAGGTAGCTCGTGACGATATCGCGCATCACCCCGTGCGGGATCACCGCATAGGCCTCGGTGAAGACGGCGCGGTCGGTGAGGAGCGCCGATTGCGGCGGCAGGCCCCCGGCGGGGGCGCGGTATCGGGACATCGGCAACCTTGCGTGACTGTTCTGGAACTCCCTTAGCTCTCCGGCGCCGCGAAGCCTAGGCCCGGCTTTCGGGGAGCTCCGTTTGGTCTTTTTTGAGAATCCGCGTGCGGCACGGCGCCCGGGGCGCCCGTTGACGCTCTGCGGTCCGGCGCATAGCGTCCGCCCGGTTCAGCGAAGTGATGAGCCGTCGATGCATCCGAACCCTGCTTTCCGGCACGAGACCCGTGCGCGGCATCTCGCCTTCGCGCGGGGTCGCGCTTTCGGGGCGCTCGCGGTCAATGCCGAGGCGGGTCCGCTCCTGTCGCATGTGCCGTTCCTGCTCGACGAGGCGGGTAAGACCGCCGATCTCCACCTGGTCCGGTCGAACCCGATCGCGCGGTTGCCTGACGGCCCGGCCGTCATCGCGGTGGCTGGGCCAGACGGTTATGTGTCGCCAGACTGGTACGGGATGCCGGATCAGGTGCCGACCTGGAACTATGTCGCGGTGCATCTGAGGGGCCGGCTCGAGCGGCTGCCAGAGGATGCGCTGACCGGCCTTCTGGCGCGGCAGTCTGCGGCTTACGAGGCGCGGCTCGCGCCGAAGCCGGCCTGGACGCTCGACAAGATGAGCTCGGACGCGCTGGCGCGGCTTCTCAGGGCGATCCTGCCGTTCCGGCTCCGGATCGAGAGCGTCGACGGCACCTGGAAGCTCGGCCAGAACAAGGCTGATGCGGCGCGGCTCGGGGCGGCGGATCGGATCGCCGGGGGCGGGCTCGGGCAGGAGCTCGCCGCGCTCGCGGGGCTGATGGCGCGTCCGGAGGGCTGAGCCGGGTGGACAGCCCCGGCCCGGCGTCCTACGGCTTGGGCAAGCCCGTCCAGGAGGACTGACATGCGTCTTTTTCACTCCCCGACCTCGCCCTATGTCCGCAAGATCATGGTGCTGCTCCACGAGACCGGCCGCACCGGCGAGGTCGAGATCGTCCCGGCCCATGGCACGCCCATCGATTCGAGCAACGCGCCGGTGGCGCAGAACCCGCTCGGCAAGGTGCCGGCGCTGGAACTCGAGGACGGGCCGGCGCTCTACGACAGCCGGGTGATCACCCGCTATCTCGACGCGCGGTTCGGGGCCGGGCTCTATCCCGAGCCGCCGCGGCTCTGGGAGATGCTCACACTCGAGGCGACGGGCGAGGGGATTCTGGATGCGGCGCTGCTCCTGACCTACGAATCGCGACTCCGCCCCGAGGGCCAGCGCTGGGACGCCTGGGCCGATGGCCAGTGGGAAAAGATCGCTCGTGCCTGCACCGCGCTGGAAGCGCGCTGGATGAGCCATCTCGGCGGAAAGCTCGACATGGGCCAGGTCGCCGTCGGTTGCGCGCTGGGCTATCTCGACCTGCGTCACGACGCGCGCGGCTGGCGGACCGGGCATCCGGGCCTCGCCGACTGGTATGTGGAGTTTTCGCAACGCCCCTCGATGCTGGCCACCCAGCCGCCGGAAACTTGAGCCAGCGCGTCAATTTGCGCGCCCGTCCCGGCTGGACCTCTCCGACGGGCCAAGCTAAGCATCGGCACGATCGGTTCGCGCCCGCGGCGCGTCCGCCCCTACCTATGGCCAAGACCGGCCGCGGCAAATGGAGTTGAACGTGTCCCAGGCTGAAGACCACGAGAGCACCCGCCGTGACTTCCTCTACTATGCGGCGGGCGGCGCCGGGGCCGTCCTGACCGGAGCGGCCGTCTGGCCCCTGGTCAACCAGATGAACCCCTCGGCCGACGTCCAGGCCGCGTCGACGCTCCGGGTCGATGTCTCGGGCGTCGAGACCGGCACCCAGCTTACCATCCTGTTCCTCGGCAAACCGGTCTTCATCCGCCGCCGGACCCAGGAAGAGATCGACGCCGGCAAGGCGGTGCCGCTCTCCGACCTGATCGACCCGACCGCGGAAAACGCCAACCTCGCCCCCGACGCGCCCGCCACCGACGAGAACCGCGCGGTGCCGGGCCAAGAGGAATGGCTGGTGATGACCGGGGTGTGCACCCATCTGGGCTGCGTGCCGCTTGGCGATGGCGCCGGCGAATTCGGCGGCTGGTTCTGCCCCTGCCACGGCTCGCATTACGACACCGCCGGCCGCATCCGCAAAGGCCCGGCCCCGCAGAACATGCATATTCCGGTCAACAAGTTCGTCGACGAAACGACGATCCTTCTGGGCTAAGGGAGGCCGAACGAGATGGCGGGTATTCCCCACGACCATTACGAACCGAAGACCGGCATCGAGCGGTGGGTGCACGAGCGCCTGCCGATCCTGTCGCTCGTCTATGACACGATCATGATCCCCACGCCCAAGAACCTGAACTGGATGTGGATCTGGGGGATCGTGCTGGCCTTCTGCCTGGTGTTGCAGATCGCCACCGGCGTGGTCCTGGTGATGCACTACACCCCGCATGTGGATCTGGCCTTCGCCTCGGTCGAGCACATCATGCGCGACGTGCGCGGCGGCCATTTCCTGCGCTACCTGCACATGAACGGCGCCTCGCTGTTCTTCTTCGCGGTCTATCTGCACATCTTCCGGGGGCTCTACTATGGCTCCTACAAGGCGCCGCGCGAGATCACCTGGATCATCGGCATGCTGATCTATCTCCTGATGATGGGCACCGCCTTCATGGGCTACGTGCTGCCCTGGGGGCAGATGTCGTTCTGGGGCGCCACGGTGATCACCGGCCTGTTCGGGGCGATCCCGCTGATCGGCGAGCCGATCCAGACCTGGCTCCTCGGCGGGCCGGCGGTGGGCAACGCCACGCTGAACCGCTTCTTCTCGCTGCACTATCTCCTGCCCTTCGTGATCGCGGCCTTGGTCGCCGTTCACATCTGGGCGTTCCACACGACCGGGAACAACAACCCGACCGGCGTGGAAGTGCGGCGCGCGTCGAAGGCCGAGGCCGAGAAGGATACCTTGCCGTTCTGGCCCTATTTCGTGATCAAGGACTTCTTCGCGCTGGCGCTCGTGCTCGCGGTTTTCTTCGCGGTGGTGGGCTTCATGCCGAACTATCTCGGCCACCCGGACAACTATATCGAGGCGAACTCGCTGGCGACGCCGGCGCATATCGTGCCCGAATGGTACTTCCTGCCGTTCTACGCGATCCTGCGCGCCTTCACCGCCGATGTCTGGATCGTGCAGCTGGCGAGCTTCCTGACCGGCGGCATCGTCGACGCGAAGTTCTTCGGCGTGATCGCCATGTTCGGCGCGATCATCGCGCTGGCGCTGGTGCCCTGGCTCGACACATCCTCGGTGCGCTCGGGCCGCTACCGGCCGATGTTCAAGTGGTGGTTCTGGCTGCTCGCGGTCGATTTCGTCGTACTGATGTGGTGCGGTGCGATGCCGGCGGAACCGCCCTATTCGATCATCTCGCTGATCGCCGCGGCCTACTGGTTCGTCTACTTCCTGATCATCCTGCCGCTGCTCGGCGTGATCGAGAAGCCGCTGGCCCAGCCGGCGACCATCGAGGACGACTTCAACGCCCATTACGGCGGCGAGGCCCATGGCGCGGCTTCGGCCACGCCGGCCGAATAACGAGAGGATCGAGGGACCCATGATGAGACAGATCACGTTCGCTGCCTCGCTCGCGCTCGGCCTCGGCTCCGGGATGGCGCTGGCCGAAGGCGCCGCGCACATAGAAGATGTCGCCTTCTCCTTCGAGGGGCCGTTCGGCGCCTATGACCAGAACCAGCTCCAGCGGGGCCTGCAGATCTATACCGAGGTCTGCTCGGCCTGCCACGGGCTGCGCTACGTGCCGATCCGGACGCTCGAGGACGAGGGCGGCCCGGGCCTGCCGGAAGACCAGGTGCGCGCCTACGCGGCGAATATCGAGGTGTTCGACCCGACGCTGAACGACGGGCAGGGCGATTTCCGCCCGGCGACGCCGAAGGACCATTTCCCGCACATCACCTCGGCCGGCGCGCCGGACCTTTCGCTGATGGCGAAGGCCCGCGCCGGGTTCCACGGGCCTGCGGGGCTGGGGATCAGCCAGCTCTTCAAGGGGATCGGCGGGCCGGAATACATCGTCTCGATCCTGACCGGCTACGAGGACGCGCCGGACTGCGCGCCGGGCGACTTCCCGGGCAACTACAACAAGGCCTTCGCCCCGGGCGGCTATCCCGAGGAATGCAAGGACGAGCATGGCGAACACCTCTATCCGGGCAGCTGGATCTCGATGGGGCAGCCGCTCTATGGCGAGGACGTGGAATACGCCGACGGCCATTCGAACGAGCTGCATCACGAGGCCGAGGACGTGGCCGCCTTCCTGATGTGGGCCGCCGAGCCGAAGATGATGGCGCGCAAGCAGGCCGGGTTCGTCGGCGTCCTGATGCTGACGATCATGACGGTGCTGCTCTACCTCACCAACAAGCGCCTCTGGGCGCCGGTGAAGAAGGCCGCGAAAAAATCGGACGACTGATCCGACGCGCGCGACCTGACGCACAGCAAGGCGCGGCCTGTCCGGTCGCGCCTTTGCCGTTTCAGCTGCCCAGATAGGCCCTGAGACCCGGCGGCGGGTCGGCCAGAAGCGCGCGCGTTTCCGCGGGCGGCGCCGCGCGTCCCTCCTCCAGCACGATGGCCTGCCCCGCGATCCGCGCCGCGTCCGCCGGGTCGTGGGTGACCATCAGCACCGTGCGCCCGCCGAGCGTCCGGGCCACGAGGTCGAGCATCTCCGCCCGGAGTGCCGGGCCGAGCGCCGCAAAGGGTTCGTCGAGCAGAACCACCGGCCGGTCGCGCACCAGCGCGCGGGCGAGCGCGACGCGGCTTTGCTGCCCGCCCGAGAGTTCGGCGGGCTTTCGGCCGCCCATCCCTTCGAGTCCGACCCGAGCGAGCACCGCCCGGATTCGCTCCAGATCTTTCGCTGTCAGCTTGAGGGAGGGCGACAGGCCGAGCCCGACGTTGCGGAACGCGTCGAGATGGGGGAACAGGTTCTGGTCCTGGAACAGGGTCGAGACCGGTCGCTTGCCGGGCGGCAGTTCGCCGATGTCCCGGCCATCCCATAGGATCCTGCCGGAGCGCGGCGCCACGAAGCCGCCGATCGCGGCAAGCAGCGTCGATTTCCCCGCGCCCGAGGGCCCGATGATCGCGGTGATCCCCGGCGCGACCGTCAGGTCGGCGGCCAGCCGGAACCCGCCCTGCGCGATCTCCAAGGCGTCAAGTTGCAGCATCGGTACGTCCCCCGCGGTCGAAGGCCCAGAACAGCGCCAGGCTGAGAAGGAGAAGGAGCAGCGCCGCCGAGGCCGCCTCCGCCATACGGTAGCCGGCCATCAGCCGGTAGACCTGCAGGGGCAGGGTGGCGGTGTCGCCGTCGGCGAAGAGCGCGATCACGCCCAGATCGCCCATCGACAGCGCCGCGGTCAGCCCCGCCGCGAAGCCCAGCGGGCGCCGGAGCCGCGGCAAGAGCAGCCAGCGCAGCCGCGCCCAGCCCGTCATGCCGAGCGCCGTGGCAAGCCGCCCATGCGCCGATTCGACGCCTGCCACCGCCGGCACCAGGACGCGGAGCGCGAAGGGCAGGCCCATCAGCGCGTTGACCAGCGCGGTGACGGGCATGGCGAGGCGCTGGGGATCGGCGACGGGGAAGACGAGGAGGAAGAGGCCGGTGCCGATCACCAGGGGCGAGGCGGCGATGCCGGCATGGCCGATCGCCTCCATCGCGCGGCCGGCCTTTCCGGGCCAGGTCTGAACCGCAAGCGCCAGCGGCAGGGCGAGCGCCACAACGAGCGCGACCGAGGCGAGGGCGAGAGAGAGCGACACCGCCGCTGCGCGGGCCACGCTAGCGCCGAGCGCCGTCATCCCGGCCAGCCCGCCGCCCGCGACCAGCGCGAGCGGCAGGAGCAGGAACAGCGCCGCCGCGCCGATCGACAGTGCGTCCGCGACCCGTGCCGCGCGCCCGCCCACGTCCCAGCGCTCGACCACCCGGTCGAGCCCGCCGCCGAAGCCCGGCATCCGCGCGACACCCAGCGCTGCGGCCGCTGCGAGCCCGGTGAGCGCCAGCTGCACGATGGCCAGCACCGCCGCCCGCCCGAGGTCGAAATCGAAGCGGAAGGCCTGGTAGATCGCCAGTTCCACGGTGGTCGCGCGCGGCCCGCCGCCCAGGGTCAGCGCCACCGCGAAGCTGGTGAGGCAAATGAGGAAGATCACCATCGCCGCGCCGGGCAGCACCTCGCGCAGCATCGGCCGCTCGAGCCAGCGCCCGATCTCGCGCGGGCCCATGCCGAGCGCGGCGGCGAGGCGGAACCGCTCGGCCGGGATCGCGAGCCAGCCCTGCAGGATCAGCCGGATCGCCAGCGGCATGTTGAAGAACACATGGGCCAGCACCACGCCGTGCAGCCCGTAGATGGTGAGCCCGGGCAGGCCGAGCGCCTCGAGCCCGCGATTGAGGAGGCCCGAGCGGCCGAACACCGCGAGGAGGCCGATGATCGCGACGATGGAGGGCAGGATGAACGGAGCGCCGAGAAGCGTAATGAGGAGCCCGCGGCCGAAGAAGCGCCGCCGCGCCAGCGCGCGGGCGACCGGGACGGCCAGCGCCACCGAGAGGGCGGCGGAGAGCCCGGCCTGAAGCACCGTGAACCGGATTGCCGCCCAGTCGGCGGGACCGAGCCCGGAGCCGCCGCCGGCCCGGACTAGGACGGCGCCGAGCGGCACGAGGATCTGGGCGGCGACCAGCGCCGCGATGCCGGCGCCCGCCCGGGCCATGCCGCCCCCCGCCATGTCAGCGCGACAGCGCCCGCCGCCATTCCTCGATCGCCTCGTCGCGGAGCGCGGCGGCCTCGTCCTCGGAATAGAACAGCACCTTCTCGGGCAGGGGCAGCTCGGCGAAGCCCTCGGGCCATTTCGCCTTCGGGAGTGCGGCGGGCAGCGACCAGTTGGTGGTCGGGATCATTTCCTGGAACCGCTCGGAGAGGACGAAATCCATGAAGGCGTCGGCGAGTTCCGGTTCCTCGGTCCCGGCGATCCTGCCCACGGTTTCCACCATGAAATAGTGCCCCTCCGGGAAGATCGCGGCGTGCTTCGTGAAGTCGCCCTCGGCGATCATGTGGTAGGCGGGCGAGGTGGTGTAGCTCAGCACCATGTCGGCCTCGCCATCGGTGAAGAGCCCGTAGCTCTCCGACCAGCCCTTGGTGACGGTGAGGATCTTCGGCGCGAGCTTCTCCCAGGCCGCCTCCGCGCCGTCGCCATAGACCGCCTTGACCCAGAGCACCAGCGCGAGCCCCGAGATCGAGGTGCGCGGGTCCTGGATCACGATCCGCGTGTCGTCGGGCGTGGCGAGCAGCGCGTCGAAGCTCTCCGGCGGGTTCGGCAGGCGCGTCTCGTCATAGACGAAGGCGGTGTGGCCGTAGTTGAACGGCAGGAAGGTGTCGTCGGTCCAAGCGATCGGCAGGGTCAGCCGGGAATTGTCCTGGCCGTGCGGCGCGAAGAGACCGGTCTCGCGCGCCTTCTTCGTGACGTCGGAAGTCAGGCCGATCACGATGTCGGCCTTGGTCCGCTCGCCCTCGAGCAGGAGCCGGGGCAGAAGGTCGCCCGTGACATATTGCAGGTCGCAGCCGCAGGTCTCCTCGAAGGCGGCCTCGATGCCGGGGCCGGGGCCCCATTCGGAGGTGAAATAGTCTCCCGCGTAGACGGTAAGGACGGGCGTGTCGGCCTGCGCCGCGAAGGCGGTGGCGATCAGTCCCGTGGCGAGCAGCGTGGTGCGCATCATGACGTCTCCATGTCTCACGACGGGCGGAGAAACGAAGCGTGCGGATGACACCTTCCCTCCGCCGGTCTTAACCGGTTCAGGTTCAACGGGTTCGCGCTTTCGCGCATCTCAGCCCGGCCGGGCACCCCGAGGTGAGGCGGAAGGTAGGGCCGGACGCCGCCGCCCGCAAGGCGAAACCGCGATCTCGAGGCGCGCCTTCGGCGCACGCCATGCCCTGGTGGGGGCTCTGCCCCCGCGCGTCGCTGTCGCGCCGCGCTCCCCCGGGATTTTCCCGACCCAAAGAAGGGACGCGGAAAGGCTTTCTTTACCATGTTTCGCCAGCTTTCCTTTCGTGCGGCAGCAGGGATGCCAGCCGCATGACCCGAAGAAGGGCGGCCCGTCCGGATCACGGCGGGCCGCTTTTCCTTCTTTGGGTCCGGAAATCCCGGGGGTGAGTGTCCGGAGGGCACGAGGGGGCAGAGCCCCCTGAGATACGTGCCCGCGAAGCCTTTCTCTTGTCCGGCCGAGGCTGTAAGGACGGGCGCCGAAGGGGGCGCCCATGAGCTTCAATACCTACGGACATGTCTTCCGCGTCACCACCTGGGGTGAGAGCCACGGGCCCGCGCTCGGCGCGACCGTCGACGGCTGCCCGCCGGGCGTGGCGCTTTCGGAGGCCGACCTTCAGGTCTGGCTCGACCGGCGCAAGCCCGGGCAGAACAGGTTCACCACCCAGCGGCGCGAGGCGGACGCGGTGGAGATCCTGTCGGGCATTTTCGAGGGGGTGACCACCGGCACGCCGATCCAGTTG
Source organism: Paracoccaceae bacterium (assembly GCA_003605175.1). GTDB lineage: Bacteria > Pseudomonadota > Alphaproteobacteria > Rhodobacterales > Rhodobacteraceae > Ovoidimarina. The sequence goes on from QWDA01000005.1 coordinate 286,171, forward strand.
ATGATCCGCAACACCGACCAGCGTTCGAAGGATTACGGGGACATCGCCGAAAAGTTCCGGCCGGGCCATGCCGACATCACCTATTGGCAGAAATACGGCATCCGCGACTATCGCGGCGGAGGGCGGTCCTCGGCGAGGGAAACCGCCGCGCGTGTCGCGGCTGGCGGCGTGGCGCGGGCGGCTTTGGCGCAGTTGGTGCCCGGGCTATCCATCACCGGCTACATGGTGGCGATGGGCGAGAAGGACATTGACCGCTCGCGCTTCGACTGGGACGAGATCGGCCGGAACCCGTTCTGGACGCCCGATGCCGAGGCAGCAGAGGCGTGGGCCGGCTATCTCGACGGGCTGCGGAAGTCGGGATCCTCAGTCGGCGCGCTGATCGAGCTGTCGATCCGGGGCTGTCCGGCGGGTCTCGGCGCGCCGGTCTATGGCAAGCTCGACACCGATCTCGCCGCCGCTTGCATGTCGATCAACGCGGTGAAGGGTGTCGAGATCGGCGAGGGCATGGCGGCGGCGCGGCTGACTGGCGAGGCGAATGCGGACGAGATCTCGATGGGTCCCGACGGACCGGTTTTTTCCTCGAACCACGCGGGCGGCATCCTGGGCGGGATCTCGACCGGGCAGGAGATCGTCGTCCGTTTCGCGGTGAAGCCGACTTCCTCGATCCTGACCCCCAGAAAGACCATCACCAGGTCGGGCGAAGCGACCGAGATAGTCACCAAGGGTCGCCACGATCCCTGCGTCGGCATCCGCGCGGTGCCGGTGGCCGAGGCGATGGCGGCGGCGGTGATCATGGATCATCTGTTGCTCGACCGTGCCCAGACCGGCGGACAGCGCGGGCTGATCGGCGGCTAGGAACGGGGGAGCGCGAGGGCGCGCAGCCCCCTCGCCCCGGGCGACGCCGAAGGCGGCGCAATTCCTCAATGCCGTCCGTCTGTCTGCGCGGGAAAGCTGCGTGATGGAGATGCCGAGAAGCCTCGAAATCAGGAAGCGCAACGCCAGGGAATGGAACGCGGCGCATCGTCCGCGAGGATCCGCGCCGAGGTGAAGGCCGGCGACCGCGTGAAAGCGGCGGCCGGCCCCACCGCAGGTGCGCGGCGGTCCATGCCGGGCTTCCGGTGAGTGTCGCCGCCTGCAGGGAGCCTGCGTTTCCCGGGTCCAGCCCATACGCAAATTGAGCCATGGCCTCGGGCCCGTACATTTCCTATAACGCCGCAACACCTTTTGGGAGTTGCCGCACATGTCCAAGCCGCTGTCGCCCATCGAGACCGCCAAGTTCGTCGCCGCGAAGCGGGCTTGCGATTTCGTGGAGTCCGGGATGAAGGTTGGGCTTGGGACCGGATCGACGGCCGCGTGGCTGGTGAGGTGCCTGGGCGAGATGGTGCGCAACGACGGGCTGGATATCACCGGCGTGCCGACCTCGACCCGCACCGCCGAACTGGCGCGGCAGATGGGTATCCGGGTGACCAGCCTCGACGAGGCGAAATGGCTCGACATCACCATCGACGGCGCCGACGAGTTCGACGGCGATCTGAACCTCATCAAGGGCGGCGGCGGCGCGCTCTTGCAGGAAAAGATCGTCGCCACCGCATCGGACCGGATGGTGGTGATCGCCGACAAGACCAAGCAGGTGGAGACGCTGGGCGCCTTCCCGCTCCCGGTCGAGGTGGTGCCGTTCGGCTGGCAGACCACCAAGGCGCTGGTGGAGGAGACGCTTTCCTCGCTCGACGTGCTGGGCGACGAGGCGACGCTCAGGATGAACGGCGAAAGCGCCTTCATCACCGACGAGGGCAATTACATCATCGACCTGCACCTGAAGCGGATCAGCGACCCGCGGCAGTTCGGCATCGTCATCAACCAGATCCCCGGCGTGGTCGAGAACGGGCTGTTCCTCGACATCTGCGACATCGTGGTGATCGGCCATGGCGACGGCCGGGTCGAGGTGAAGGACATCACGCTGGGCACCACCCGGCATGACGTGATCGAGATCTCGCATCCCGACAACGTGTTCTCGGATCTCGCCGAGTAATGGCATTTGACTACGATCTCTTCGTGATCGGCGGCGGCTCGGGGGGCGTGCGCGCGGCCCGGATCGCGGCATCGGAGGGCGGGGCCAGGGTGGCGCTCGCGGAAGAAAGCCGCATGGGCGGCACCTGCGTGATCCGGGGATGCGTGCCGAAGAAGCTGATGGTCTTCGCCTCGGGCTATCCGCAGGCCATCGCCGACGCGCGCGAATACGGCTGGGACGCGCGGGTGGACGGGTTCGACTGGGTCGCGTTCCGGACCCGGCTCCATGGTGAGCTCGACCGGCTCGAGGGGGTCTACCGCGCGGGTCTTACCCGCGCCGGCGTCGAGATCTTCGACTGCCGCGCGACCATCGCAGATCCGCATACCGTCGCGCTGGCCGATGGCCGCAAGGTGACCGCCAAGCATATCCTCGTCGCCACCGGCGGCCATGTGGACTTTCCCGACGCCGCCGCGCGCGAGATCGGCATCTCCTCGAACGAGGTGTTCCATCTCGACGCACTGCCGGAGCGGCTCCTGATCGTTGGCGGCGGCTATATCGCCTGCGAATTCGCCTGCATCTTCACCGGGCTTGGCGCGAAGGTGACCCAGCTTTATCGCGGCGCGCAGATCCTGCGCGGCTTCGACGACGAGGCGCGGGGGCTCCTCGCCGAAGAGATGCGCGACCGGGGCGTCGATATCCATTGCGGCACCACGATCATCGGCATGGAGCGTGGTGCCGACGGCATCCGGGTGCGCTGTTCGAACGGGCACGAGCATCTCGTCGACCAGGTGCTTTTCGCGACCGGGCGTTCGCCCAACACCGCGGAGCTGGGGCTCGAGGAGGCCGGCGTCAGGCTCGGCCGGCGCGGCGAGATCCTGGTCGACGCCTACAGCCAGACCAACATCCCCTCGATCTTCGCCGTGGGCGACGTGACCAACCGGATCAACCTGACCCCGGTCGCGATCCGCGAGGGCCATGCCTTCGCCGACACGGTCTTCGGCGGCAAGAAACGCGCGGTGGACCACGAACTCGTCGCTTCGGCGATCTTTACCCAGCCCGAATACGGCGCGGTGGGGATGACCGAGGAAGAGGCCCGCGAACTCCATCGGATCGAAGTCTACGCGACTTCGTTTCGTCCGATGCAGGGCGCCTTCATCGGCCGTTCCGAGCGGGTGCTCTTCAAACTCATCGTCGATGCCAAGAGCCGCAAGGTGCTGGGCTGCCATATCGTGGCGCCCAATGCGGGCGAGCTGATCCAGATGGCCGGAATCGCGGTGAAGATGGGCGCCACCAAGGAAGATTTCGACCGCACGGTTGCGGTCCACCCGACAATTTCCGAAGAACTGGTCACGATGCGGACGCCGGTCCGCACCGCTTGACATCACGCGGCGAGACCACAGTTAGGTACGAACCCGGCGAGACGGCACAGAAGGACAGACCGAAGCATGGCCAGCAATAACGGCGGACCCTGGGGGGGTGGCAATCGTGGCGGATCGGGCGGCGGCGGTGATGACGACCGCGGCGGCAATCGTGGCGGGCGGCGTCCCGGGGATTCGCCGCAGATCCCCGAGATCGACGAAATCGTGAAAAAGGGCCAGGAGCAGCTCAAGGTGCTGATGGGCGGACGCGGCGGGCGCCGGCCGAATGGATCCGACGGCGGCGGCGCCCCGCAGGTGCCCGGGGGATTGATTGCCATCGGCGCGCTGGTGTTCGCGGCCGCCGCCTGGGGGGTCGCCTCGTTCTACACGGTGAAGCCGGAAGAGCAGTCGGTCGAGCTGTTCCTCGGCAAGTTCAGCTCCGTCGGGAACCCGGGCCTTAATTTCGCCCCCTGGCCGCTGGTGTCCTACGAGGTGATCGAGGTGACCCGCGAACGGCCGGAGGATATCGGTGTGTCGCGGCCGGGCGCGCCGGCGGACGGGCTGATGCTGACCACCGACGAGAACATCGTCGATATCGATTTCCAAGTGGTCTGGAACATCACCGACCCGGCGAAATACCTGTTCAACCTGCGCGACGGGCCGCAGACGGTGCGGGCGGTGTCGGAATCGGCGATGCGCGAGATCATCGCGCAATCCGACCTCGCGCCGATCCTGAACCGCGACCGCGGGCTGATCGAGCAGAATGCCTTCGACCTTATCCAGTCGACGCTCGACGCATACGATTCGGGCATCAACATCATCCGCGTGAACCTCGACAAGGCCGACCCGCCGCAGGAGGTGATCGACGCCTTCCGCGAGGTGCAGGCGGCCGAGCAGGCGCGCGACCGGCTGCAGCGCGAAGCGGACGCCTATGCGAACCGCAAGCTCGCCGGCGCACGCGGCGAGGCGGCGCAGATCCTCGAGGAGGCCGAAGGTTACCGCGCGAAGGTGGTGAACGAGGCCCAGGGCGAGGCCTCGCGCTTCTCGGCGGTGCTCGCCGAATACCAGGACGCGCCCGAGGTGACCCGCAAGCGACTCTATCTCGAGACGCTCGAGCGGGTGCTGGGCTCGGTCGACAAGATCATCCTCGACGACAAGACCACCGGCGGGCAGGGCGTGGTGCCCTATCTGCCCTTGAACGAACTGCGCCGCCAGCAAGCGCCGGCGGGAGGGAACTGACATGAAGAAGCTCGGAATTCTGATCCCTGTCGCGGTTCTTGCCGTCGCCGGCGCGCTTTCGTCGATCTTCATCGTGACCGAGACCGAGAAGGTCCTGGTCCTGCAATTCGGCCAGATCAAGCAGATCAAGGACACGCCCGGCCTCGGCTTCAAGATCCCGCTGATCCAGGAAGTGGTGCGCTATGACGACCGCATCCTGTCGCTCGACACCACCGAGATCGAGGTGACGCCCTCGGACGACCGGCGCCTCGTGGTCGACGCCTTCGCGCGCTACCGCATCGCCGATGTGGTGAGGTTCCGTCAGGCGGTCGGTGCGCTCGGCGAGCGGGCGGCCGAGGCGCGGCTCGCCTCGATCCTGCAGACCCAGATCCGTGCGGTGCTCGGCTCGGAAGGGGTGACCTCAAACACGATCCTTTCTTCCGATCGCGCCGCGCTGATGGTGGAGATCCGCAACAAGGCCCAGGCCCGCGCCGAGGCGCTGGGGCTCGACGTGGTGGACGTGCGGCTCAAGCAGACTAACCTGCCCGAGCAGAACCTCGACGCCACCTTCGCCCGGATGCGGGCCGAGCGCGAACGCGAGGCCGCCGACGAGGTGGCGCGCGGCGAGGAAGCGGCGCAAAGGGTCCGCGCCCAGGCCGACCGCACCGTGGTCGAACTGGTCTCTGAGGCCCGCAAGGAAAGCGAGATCGTCCGCGGCGAGGCCGATGCCCAGCGCAACAAGATCTTCGCCGACGCGTTCAGCGCCGATCCCGATTTCTTCGAGTTCTACCGCTCGATGTCGGCCTACGAGAACGCGCTCAAGGGCAGCAACTCGACCCTGGTGATCACGCCCGACAGCGAGTTCTTCGAGTATCTCGACGGTTCCGGCGGACGGGGGGCGGCGGCGGCCCAGTGATGGGCACGCTGCTTCTCGGCATCGGCCTGGTCTTCGTGATCGAGGGGTTGGTGCTGGCGCTGCTGCCGATGCGGCTTGAGGATCTTCTGGAGGCGCTCCGGGAGATCCCGCCCGAAACCCGGCGAATGTTCGGGCTTGCCGCGATCGCGATCGGCGTCGCGCTCGTCTGGCTTGCCCGGATCCTCGGCTCGTGACGGTGTTTTCGCGGCGCCCCTTTGGCTGGGCGCCTTTTCGCCTTATATGTTCACGCGAGAGTGACTGTTCGCGAGCTATGCTGGCGTTGCGGTCCTTCGCGGCAGCGATGAAATCTTGATGGCGTAGAGGTCGCGGGAGGCGCCCCACGAGCGCGAGCATTGCGACCAATCAGGCAAAGGAGCAAGCAGTGAGAGAAACAGCGCACGCGATCACTCGCGCAAGGCCGAACCCGGCGACGGCGTTCTGGGCGCTCGTCATGGGGTTCGCGATGCTGATCGCCCAGCATGGGGCCGCCCTGGCCCAGTCGCGGCCCGACACTTTCGCGGATCTCGCGGACAAGGTCAGCCCCGCGGTCGTCAACATCACCACCTCGACCATGGTCGCGGCCAGCGCCGGCCCCGCGCCGGTGGTGCCCGAGGGCTCGCCCTTCGAGGATTTCTTCCGTGACTTCATGGACCGCAACGAGAATGAGCAAAGGCCGCGCCGCAGCCAGGCGCTCGGCTCAGGCTTCGTGATCTCGGAAGACGGCTACATCGTCACCAACAACCACGTGATCCAGGGCGCCGACGAGATCACCATCGAGTTCTTCGAAGGCGGCACGCTCGATGCGGAGGTGGTCGGCACCGACCCGAAGACCGACCTCGCGCTCCTGAAGGTCGAAAGCGACAAGCCCTTGAAGTTCGTCCCCTGGGGCAATTCCGACGACATGCGCGTCGGCGACTGGGTGATGGCCATGGGCAACCCGCTCGGCCAGGGCTTCTCGGTCTCGGCGGGGATCGTCTCGGCCCGCGGGCGGGCGCTCTCGGGCACCTATGACGACTACATCCAGACCGACGCGGCGATCAACCGCGGCAACTCGGGTGGTCCCTTGTTCAACCTCAAGGGCGAGGTGATCGGCATCAACACCGCGATCCTGTCGCCCAATGGCGGGTCCATCGGGATCGGCTTCGCGATGTCCTCGCGGGTGGCCACCAACGTCATCAAGCAGCTGCGCGAATACGGCGAGACCCGCCGCGGCTGGCTCGGCGTGCGGATCCAGGACGTCTCCGACGAGATCGCCGAGGCGATGGGCCTCAGCACCACCGTCGGCGCGCTGGTGACCGACGTGCCCGAAGGCCCGGCCGCCGAGGCGGGGATCCAGCAGGGCGACCTGATCCTGTCCTTCGACGGGGTCGACATCGCCGACACCCGCGACCTCGTGCAGCGCGTCGGCAATGCCGAGGTGGGCGCCGTGGTCCGGCTCCGGGTGGAGCGCGACGGCAAGACCATGACGCTGCCCGTGACGCTCGGCCGGCGCGAGGAGGCCGAGGGCGCGATCCCCGCGGCGGTCCAGAGCGACGAGCCGGTCGAAAGCGAGGTCCTCGGGCTCACCGTCTCGACCATGACCGACGAGTTGCGCGAGCAGCTCGGCCTCTCCGATGCCGACCGCGGCCTCGTGGTCGAGGATGTGGACGAGGCGAGCGAGGCCTATGAGAAGGGTCTCCGCGCCGGCGACATCATCGCCGAGGCGGGCCAGGAGGCGGTGAACACCGTCGGCGACCTGGAAGCCCGCATCGCCGACGCGCGCGAGGCCGGACGGAAATCGCTCCTCCTCCTCGTTCGCCGCGCCGGCGACCCGCGCTTCGTGGCGCTGTCGCTCGACGACAGCTGAGGCGGAGGTCCAACGCGAAACCGAAAGGGCGCCCCAGCGGGCGCCCTTTCCTTTTGATGGTCCCTCTTTCGGGAACTGTACCGGTCCGTAGTGCAGACCTCTACCTCATGTCGCAGTCGCAAATTCATCCGTTTGTCGGCGAGGCAGCGCGACTGTCGGCCCACTCTACGTGACAAACCAGAACGGATGCGTTTCCCTGGAAACGGAGTTGCGTCTCAGTCCTGCGTCCCCGGGCCTTGACGTCTGCAATGCCTTGCCCCCGCCCGAACAGCGCCGAAGGCGCCGGGCGAGCGCCTGCCCGTCCCGGCGGGCTGGCGCTCTGGTGACGTTCCGCACCGAACCATTCTACGGCGGGGTGGCACCATAAAGCGCGCCGCTCAACCGTCGCGGCGCCATCCCACGGGCTGGCGCTCGCCCGGCTTCTCGCTTCGGTGCAACGGAAGGTGATTCTCCCGGTCTCCGCCCGTTCGCGCCCGGCCGCGGAACGCGGCCGGGCGCGGATCGACGCCGCAGGCGGCGAAACCCCTCAGCGGGCCAGGCTCTCGGCCAACCGCATCAGCGTCACCGCCTCGGTCCGGTAGCCGAACGGGTCCTCGCCCCGGGCGCCGTTCGCGAGCGCGATGGCGTCGTCATAGCCCCACGCGCCCAGATAGTCGCCGCCCCTCAGGAGCTGTCCGAACCCGGCGATGGCGGCGGAAAACGCCACATCCCCGCTGGCCGGCACGGCGCCCGGCAGGATCGGCGTCTCGATCAGCACGCTCCGGTCCTCGCCGGGCCGCTTGTAGCGCAGCTTCAGGAAGCCGAGCTCCCCGTCCGTCGCCGTCGCTTCGGCGGCGGGCGCATAGCGCAGGGGCCCGTTCAGCACCGCGGGCGAGCCCACCGGCGTGATCTCGTAGATCGCCGTCACGCTGTGCCCGGCGCCGATATCGCCCGCATCCACCTTGTCGTTGTTGAAATCCTCGCGGGCGAGCGCGCGGGTCTCGTAGCCGATCAGCCGGTACTCGGCCACCTCGGCCGGGTTGAACTCCACCTGGATCTTCACGTCGTTGGCGATCGGGAACAGCGCGCCAGAGAGCTGGTCCACCAGCACCTTCCGCGCCTCGGAAAGCGTGTCGATATAGGCGGCCTGGCCGTTGCCGTTCTGCGCGAGCGCCTGCATCGTCGCGTCGTCGAGATTGCCCCGGCCGAAGCCCAGCACGCTCAGATAGGTGCCGCTCTTGCGCTTCTCGGCGATGAACTCCTTGAGCGCGTCCGGATCCGAGAGCCCGACATTGAAATCCCCGTCGGTGGCGAGGATCACGCGGGTCACCTCGCCGTCGGCCGCCATCCCCTCGGCCGTCGCATAGGCCTGCTGCAGCCCGGCCTGGCCCGCGGTGGAGCCGCCCGCCTCGAGCCGGTCGAGCGCGGCGAGGATCGTGCTCCGCTCCGCCGCCGGGGTCGGGTCGAGCACCCGGCCCGCGCTGCCCGCATAGGTGACGATGGAGACCTCGTCCTCGGGCCTGAGCTCCGCCAGCATCAGCCGGAACGACTGCTTCAGGAGCGGCAGCTTGTTGGCGTCCTGCATCGACCCCGAGGTATCGATCAGGAAGACGAGGTTCAGGGGCGGGCGATCCTCCAGCGCCGGCAGCCGTCCCTGGATGCCGATATGGACGAGCTCGGTATCGGGGTTCCAGGGCGTCTCCACCACGGTGATCGTCGGCCGGAACGGGTCGGGCCCGTCCGGGGCGGGATAGGCATAGGGGAAGTAGTTCACCATCTCCTCGACCCGCACCGCGTCCTTCGGCGGCAGCGCCCCGGCCATCAGCGAGGAGCGCAGGACGCTCCAGGACGCGGTGTCCACGTCGATGGAGAAGGTCGAGACCGGATCGCTCGCGGTGACCTTCAGCGGGTTGGTCTTGGCGTTCGCATAGGCCTCGGTATCGGCCTCGGGCAGGACGATCTGGTCGCCGGGCAGGGGCGGCGCGAGCATCTTCCGGGTTTCGGCCGCGGGGGCGCGCTGAGGGGCGATACCGCTGTAGTTCTGTACCGAAAGCGTGCCGGTCTGCCCGCCGACAATGGCGGAATCTGCCTCCGCTTCCGCGGACGAGGCGTCGGCGAGCCGTCCGGCGCTCTCCGGCTTCGGCGCCGGTGCCGCCGAAGGCTCCGCCACGATCGGCGCGGGCTCCACCGCCACCACTTCCTCGTTCAGCGGCGCGTCGACCGAGTCATCCACCACCGGGCCTGCCGCCCGCTCGCGCCGCGCCTCCTCGGCGACCTCGCTCACGAGGCCGGGTTTCTCCGCCTTCCGAGTCCCGAGATCGCCCTCGCGCACCACCAGCACCGCCGCCACCGCGACCAGCGCCGTCGTCGCGGCAAGGCCGCCCTTCGTCGTCAACACCCTGAACATGTTTGTCACTCCTTCCGTCAGGCGCGCCCAACCCGGGCGCTCCTGACTGGGACGCGCCGCCTGGCGCGATCCTTGGAGCCGGTCGAAATTTTTCTCGGCGAGCCGCAGATTGGCCTCCTTCCGCGCCGGATCCGGCGGCGGGGTCGCGCCCTTCATCGCGGCGCGGAGAGTGTCGAACTCGTCGCTCATACCTCGCTCTCCTCACGGTCCATGGCCCGAAGGCGTTTCTTCACCTCGGCCATTCGCCAGGCCACGGTGCCTTCCGACACGCCGAGAATTTCCCCGGCCTCGGCCTGGGTCATCCCCTCGTCGAGCACCAGCGCCAGCGTGTCGCGCAACGCCTCGGGCAGGGCGCGCATCGCATTGGCCAGCCAGTCCTGCCGCGCCGCGTCCTCGTCCATCGCGGCGCGGCGGTTCAACTCCCAGTCGCCCCAGCCCTCGGCGGCGCGGGCATGGGTCGCGGCGCGGCGGCGCCGGTCATGCGCGGCATTCACCGCCACCCGGTAGAGCCAGGTCGTGACCCGCGCGCGGCCCTCGTAGCCGGCGAGCTTCACCGGCAGGGCCGCGCAGATGTCCTGGGTCAGGTCCTCGGCGGCGTCGCGGCTCCCGGTCAGCCGGAAGCACAGGCCGAACAGCCTGTCGTAATGCCGCGCGAGCAGCGCCGCGAAGGCGTCGCGGTCGCCGGCGGCGGCGGCGAGGGCCAGGGCTTCGTCGGAAGTCGACATGCGCATCACGATGGATAGGACGCGGGCCGCGCGTCAATCCTTGGGAGGGCAGCGAAAAAATCTACCAGACGTCGCCCGCGATGTAGAACAGCCGGTTCCGCGCCGGATCGAGGATCATCAGCCCCTCGGTGGCGCCGTCATAGACCATGGTGGCGCCGGGGCGGGTCAGCGCCTCGTGCAGGAAGCCCTGGACCCGCTTGTTCCCGAGGCAGGGCCCCGACAGCGACCCGGCGGCCAGCGCCTCCTTGCCGAAGGTGCCGGTGCCCGAGAGCAGCATCGCGTCGGTCAGGTCTGTGGGCGAGAGCCCGGGGATCCGGATCGCCGCCACGCCCTCGGCCCGGAGCGCGGCCTTGGCCTTTTCCGGATGGTCCTGCACCGCGAGCCCGGGGCGGGGGCGGTCGATCCGGACATGGATCAGCGCGGCCGTGCAGCGCATGTGCGACTCGAAATAATAGGTCTTTCCGAGGAAGAACCACTGTTCCAGATGCGCGCGCAGCGCGGCCTCGCCGTCGCGCGCGCAGCTTCCCGCGACCAGGGCCGCGATGAGGGCGGTGGCCAGGCGCGTCCCGCCCGGGATATGTCCTCTCCTCTTGGCCATGGCCCTTGCGCGGATCGACATCGAACGGCGCAGTCTAGCCGGCCAGGGCTAACGCGAGATTTACGGACGCCCGACCGCCGCTGCCCGGGGATTCGCGGGCTTGCCGGTCGGAAAAGTTCCGTGGCTTCCGGGAATCATCACCGAAACTTCAACGCCATACCGCTTGCAGTGGCCGGCTCGCGCGAATTAGCTATTAATTAATGACAAGAACGACATGATCGCGCAGGACACGGAGACTCCCATGACCGCCCACCGGACGCAGTCTGCTGCCGCCCACGGCTCGCGTGGCCGGGCGCCCGCCCGTGCAGTCTGGGCCGCCACGCTCGCCATCGGCGCTCTCGCCGCCGGCTCCGGCTGGGCCCAGGAGGGCGAGAGGATCATCGTCAGCCACGGCTACAGCAATTTCGGAGAACTGAAATACGGGCCTGGAGAAGCATTTTCCTACGTCAATCCGGATGCACCGAAGGGCGGTGAAATCAGCCTGGACGCACAGGGCAACTTCGACAGTTTCAACGTCTATACCCGCAAGGGAGTGCCGGCAGGCAATACCGGGCTCCTCTACGAGAACCTGATGATCCAGGCGGCGGACGATCCCTACAGCCTCTACTGCTATCTTTGCGAAACCATCGAATATCCCGAAAGCCTCGACTGGGTGGTCGTAAATCTGCGCGACGACGTGACCTTTTCGGACGGTACCCCGATGACCGCGGACGATTTGAAGTTCACCATCGATCTGTTCCTCGAGCAGGGGATCACCGAGTTCCGCAGCGTGTTCGCGGCGTACTTCAAGAGCGTCGAGGTGCTGGACGAGGGTAAGCTCCGCTTCGAGTTCTCTGAGGCTGCACCGAAACGCGAGCGGGTTGGTCTTGTCGGATTCTGGAACCCGTTTTCTCGTGCCTGGTTCGAAAGGACCGGTGCACGACTCGACGAATCCACGACAGAGCCGTTCCTGGGAACAGGGGCTTACATACTTGACAGCTTCGATATCGGTCGGCGCCTGACCTACAAGAAGAACCCGGACTGGTGGGGCGCGGACCATCCGCTCAATTCCGGGCGGTATAACTTCGATACGATTCGCGTAGAGTATTTCTCCGATGCCGTTGCCGCCCATGAAGGGTTCAAGGCCGGGGAGTACACCTTCCGCAGCGAGAACAGCTCCAAGTCCTGGGCGACCGCCTATGACTTTCCGGCCGTGGCGAAGGGGTGGGTCAGGACGGAAACGCTGTTCAACGGGAACATCTCCAATGCACAGGGCTTTATCTTCAACCTTCGCCGGGAGAAGTGGCAGGATCCGCGTGTGCGGGATGCGGTCCGAATGCTGTTCAACTTTGAATGGTCGAACGAGACCCTGTTCTATGGGCTTTACACGCGCCCCTATTCGTTCTGGGGGGGCTCGGACCTCGCCGCCGAGGGTGTTCCGACTGAGGGTGAGCTCGCGCTTCTGAGGCCGCTGGTCGAGGCCGGACTTCTGGACCAAGGCATCTTGACCGAACCGGCCGTGACGGCGCCGGTGAACGACGCTGCTCAGAATGCACCGTCGCGGCGGGTACTGCGTGCCGCCTCGCAGCTTTTGGAGGAGGCTGGCTGGGTAACTGGGGACGATGGCTTGCGTCGAAATGCAAAGGGCGAGACGCTGGAACTGGTCTTCGTCGAGAACAGCCCGCTCTTCGACCGGATCGTGAATCCCTATGTCGAGAATTTGCGCCGGGTCGGCATCGATGCCCGCCTCGAACGGGTCGACACCGCGCAATACGTGGAGCGCCGACGCTCGGGCGACTGGGACCTCGTCAACCAATCGCCGGGTCAAGGTTTCGAGCCCGACACTGGGCTGAAGCAATGGTTTGGGAGCGAAACGGCCGACGACAGCTCGCGCAACTTGATGGCGCTGCGAGATCCGGCGGTGGACAGGCTGATCGACGTTGTGATCGCGGCCGAAACGCTCGACGATCTCAAACCGAGTGTCCGCGCGCTCGACCGGGTGCTTCGAGCACAGGGGTTCTGGATTCCACAATGGGAGAAACAGGAATACTGGGTCGCCTATTGGGACATGTATCGCCATCCCGACACGTTGCCGCCACTGGCACTCGGCGTGATCGATTTCTGGTGGTACGATGCGGAGGCTGCCGCGCGGCTTGACGCGGCGGGCGCTCTGTAGGCGGGGCCGGTCGCTTGGGCGCCTATATCCTCCGACGGCTGCTTCTGGTGATCCCGACGCTTCTGGGCATAATGATCATCAACTTCACGCTGGTGCAGTTCGTTCCCGGCGGGCCAATCGAGCAGATCATCGCCAAGCTCGAGGGTGGCGGTGACGTGTTCGAGGGGATCGCGGGCGGCGGCGGCGACACTTTCGACCAGAGCACCGAGGATAACGGCTATGTGGGCGGGCGGGGCCTGCCACCGGAGTTCATAAAGGAGCTGGAAAAGGAGTTCGGCTTCGACAAGCCGCCGCTCGAACGCTTCCTCATCATGATGGGGAAGTACATCCGCTTCGATTTCGGCGAGAGCTATTTCCGCTCCAAGGGCGTGCTCGACCTCGTTTGGGAGAAGATGCCGGTCTCGATCACGCTCGGCCTCTGGTCGACGCTGATCGCCTACATGGTCTCGATCCCGCTCGGCATCCGCAAGGCGGTGAAGGACGGATCCACCTTCGACACCTGGACTTCCGGCGCGATCATCGTCGGCTACGCGATCCCGGGCTTCCTGTTCGCGATCCTGCTCGTCGTGCTGTTCGCCGGCGGCTCCTACTGGCAGATCTTCCCGCTGCGCGGCCTGACCTCGGACGATTGGGACCAGCTCAGCCTCGTCGGCAAGGCGCTCGACTATCTCTGGCACATCGCGTTGCCGGTCTTCGCCTCGTCGATCTCGGGCTTCGCGACGCTGACGCTGCTGACGAAGAACAGCTTCCTCGACGAGATCAAGAAGCAATACGTGATCACCGCCAAGGCCAAGGGTCTGGCCGAGCGCCGGGTGCTCTACGGTCATGTCTTCCGCAACGCGATGCTGATCGTGATCGCGGGATTCCCCTCGGTGTTCTTCGGGGTGTTCTTTGGCGGCTCGCTGATCATCGAGACGCTGTTCTCGCTGGACGGGCTCGGGCGTCTCGGCTTCGAGGCCGCCGTGGCGCGGGACTATCCGGTGATCTTCGGCACGCTGTTCTTCTTCGGCCTCATCGGCCTCGTCGTGGGGATCCTCTCGGACCTGATGTATGTCTTCGTCGATCCCAGGATCGATTTCGAGACGCGGGAGACCTGAGCGCATGTCGGTCGCCGAAAACATGCCGCCCACCGAGCCCGCCTCGCCCGAAGATCGGCCGGCCCTGCCACCGAAGCGCGGGCGCTTCGAGCTCTCGCCGATCAACAAGCGCCGCTGGCGGAACTTCAAGGCGAACCGCCGTGCACTCTGGTCGCTGTGGATCTTCGCGGTCCTGTTCGGCCTCTCGCTCTTCGCGGAGTTCATCGCCAACGACAAGCCAATCCTCGTGCAGTACCGTGGCGGCTATTACATGCCAGTTCTGAAATTCTATCCCGAGACGGCCTTTGGCGGCGACTTCAGGACCGAGGCGATCTACCGAGACCCGGAGGTTCAGTGCCTGATCGCCTCGGGCGGGCTCGAGGATTGCTTCGACGATCCCGAGACGGTCATGGCTGAGGCGCAGACCGGCGTGGTGAACGGCGAGACGATCGAGAAAGGCTGGGCGCTCTGGCCGCCGATCCCCTACCATTTCTCCCGACCCGTCCCGATCCCCGGCGCGGCGCCCTCGCCGCCCACCTGGCACAACTGGCTGGGCACCGACGACACCAAGCGCGACGTGATGGCGCGGGTGATCTACGGCTTTCGCCTTTCGGTGCTCTTCGCGCTGATCGTGACGGTCTGCGCCTCGCTGATCGGCATCCTCGCGGGCGCGGTGCAGGGCTATTTCGGCGGCTGGATCGATCTCGTGTTCCAGAGGATCCTGGAAATCTACGGCTCGACCCCCTCGATCTACGTCATCATCATTCTCTTCGCGATCCTCGGGCGAAGTTTCTGGCTCCTCGTCGGCATTACCATCCTGTTCGGCTGGCCCGCGCTAGTGGGCGTGGTCCGGGCCGAGTTCCTGCGCGCGCGGAACTTCGAATATGTCCGCGCCGCCCGCGCGCTGGGCGTCTCCAACGCGACGATCATGTTCCGCCACATCCTGCCCAACGCCATGGTGGCGACGCTGACGCTGATGCCCTTCATCGTGACCGGCGCGATCTCCACCCTCGCCGGGCTGGATTTCCTCGGCTTCGGCCTGCCGTCAAGCGCGCCGTCGCTCGGCGAGCTTACGCTCCAGGCCAAGCAGAACCTTCAGGCGCCCTGGCTCGGCTTCACCGCCTTCTTCACCTTCGCGATCATGCTCTCGCTCCTCGTCTTCATCTTCGAGGGCGTGCGGGACGCCTTCGACCCCAGAAAGACCTTCCAGTGAGCGCCGCCCCTATCCTCGAGGTTCGAAACCTCCGCGTCGCCTTCCGTCAGGATGGCGCCGAGACCGTGGCGGTTCGCGGCATCTCCTACGAGGTCGGCCGCGGCGAAACCGTGGCGCTGGTCGGCGAATCCGGTTCGGGCAAATCGGTGACCGCGCTTTCGACCGTCTCGCTCCTCGGCGACTCGGCCGCGCTCTCGGGCTCGATCCGCTACAATGGCGAGGAGATGGTCGGCGCCACCGAAAGGCGCCTGCGCGCGGTGCGGGGCAACGATATCAGCTTCATCTTCCAGGAGCCGATGACCTCGCTGAACCCGCTCCACACGCTGGAGAAACAGCTCGCCGAATCGCTCCTCCTGCACCAGGGACTCACCGGCGCGAAGGCCCGGGCGCGGATCCTCGAACTGCTCGACAAGGTCGGCATCCAGGATCCGGAGAGCCGGCTCGGCGCCTATCCGCACCAGCTCTCGGGCGGCCAGCGGCAGCGGGTGATGATCGCCATGGCGCTGGCGAACGGGCCCGACCTCCTGATCGCCGACGAGCCCACCACCGCGCTCGACGTGACGATCCAGGCGCAGATCCTCGAACTCCTCGCCGATCTCAAGCGCGACATGGGGATGTCGATGCTGTTCATCACCCACGATCTCGGCATCGTCCGCCGGATCGCCGACCGGGTCTGCGTGATGAAGGATGGCGAGATCGTCGAGCACGGCCCCACCGCCGGGATCTTCGCGAACCCGCAGCACCCCTATACGCAGATGCTGCTCTCCGCCGAGACCGCCGGTGAGCCCGCCCCGGTGCCCGCAGATGCCAAGGTGGTGGCCGAGACCGACCGGCTGCGCATCTGGTTTCCCATCCAGCGCGGTCTCCTGAAGCGCACGGTGGGCCATGTGAAGGCGGTGAACGCCGCGAGCTTCACCGTGCGCGAGGGCGAGACGGTGGGCGTGGTGGGCGAGAGCGGCTCGGGCAAGACCACGCTCGCGCTCGCGGTGATGCGGCTCATTTCCTCGGACGGGCCGATCCTGTTCCTCGGGCGCGACATCCAGGGGCTGCGCTCGAAGGCGCTCCGGCCCTTGCGCCGCGACATGCAGATCGTGTTCCAGGATCCCTACGGCTCGCTCAGCCCCCGGATGAGCATCGAGGAGATCATTGCCGAGGGGCTCAGCGTCCACGGCACCGAACCCGGGCGCGACCGGCGCCAGATGGTGGCCGAGATCATGGAAGAGGTCGGGCTCGACCCCGGCACCATGCACCGCTACCCGCACGAGTTTTCCGGCGGCCAGCGTCAGCGCATCGCCATCGCCCGCGCGATGATTCTGCAGCCGCGGCTCGTGGTGCTGGACGAACCCACCTCGGCGCTCGACATGACCGTGCAGGTGCAGATCGTCGCGCTCCTGCGCCGGCTTCAGGAGCGGCACCGGCTGGCCTATATCTTCATCAGCCATGACCTCAAGGTGGTGCGGGCGCTCTCGCACAAGATCATGGTGATGCGCCATGGCGACGTGGTCGAGGCCGGCCCCGCCGCCGAGATCTTCGATGCCCCGCGTGAGGCCTATACCCGCGAGCTGATGCGGGCAGCGATGGCCATTCCGGTCTGAGGCAGCCCTTCAAACACCACCGCAAGCCGGGCGTGCGCCTGGCCGGTGGGATGGCGCTGCTGTGGCTGAGGGGCACGCTTGTCTATTGATCTTGCGGGCTTCAGTGCGAGGCCGGGGCCACTGCGCGCTAGGAGAAATCGGCTCGACGCGCGGATGCTTGCGCGCATGGAAGCCGCGCCGGCGCTCAAGCCTGCCTCCGTCCGGCCGCGGCGCCTGTCGGAGCTGGGCGAACTGGTGGTGGCCCGGCACGCCCTGATCAAGGACCGGGTTGCGGCGCTGATGCGCGGGCTCTGGGTCGAGATTCAGAACCTGTCGGTGGAAAGGGCAGGGGAGGTGGAGCGGGTCGATCACCGCTCACTGGAGGCGCAGCGCGAGGCAGCGCTGGAGCGCGGCGACAGCCTCGCCGCCGAGGAACTGAACCGTGCGCCCGAGCTGAAGCTGGGACCGGCGGCGAACTCCATGGAGCGGCGCGAGATGGCCGCGGCCGAGCGTGAGGACCGGGACTATGTGCCCGTCACCGAGCGCGGCGCGGTGGTTCATGCGTCCCGCGAGGCCCGAGTCTTCTTCGCCGAGATGCGTCAGCGCCTGGAGCTGGCGCGGGAGACCTGGGGCATCGAGCGGGAAGCGGGGCAGGGGCGCGTCTCCGCCGGTCTCGCGGCGCTCAGGGCCGCTGTGGCGCGGGATCGGGGCGAGGCGCTCCGCGAGGACGTGCCGACCCTGGAGCCCGGCCAGGGGCGGGAGCGGTTGCGGAAGGTTCTCGGCAGGGAGCTGGCCGGTCCCGAGCGCGCGGAGCCGGCCAGGGAGGAGCGGTCGATCCGCGAGAGGCTGGACGACGTGCTCAACAAGCCGCGCAAGGCCCTGGAGCCGGAGGAGGGGCAGAAGCAGGAGAAGGAGCAGTCAATCGAGAAGAGCCTAAAGATCGACAGGCGGCCGACGCTGGAGTTGCGAGGGGGCGAATCCAGTAGGTGGCTCGGGACATCTGAACAGGTGAAATAGGTGGATATTCCGCTCCGGATCCGGCAGCGGCCGGCATGCGTTCTAGATTGATGCCACCGTGAGCGCGATGCAACAGCGCGCGCCGAAAGAATTTTTTCTTGTCGCCAGCCGCGCGGGTGGTCGATGGTTGCCATGCACGGGGTAAGGGGTCGGCATGACGGAATGGCGTGAGGTCGAGGAACCGCGGATCTGGGTCTCGCGGTTCATGAGTTCGCTTGACCACGTTGATTTCAACTGGACCTGCGATGGCGACATGATCCGCTTCCTCGATGCCGTCAATTACCGGCGCGGGGGCGCCATGCAGGTGGACGCGCCGAAGGCACTTTTTTTTGCGAGAAGCCGGACGGTGAAGGCGTCGGTGAAGGACGCCTTCGGGGTCCGGGGGCCACTTTGGATCATCTCACGCGAATTGCGCGACATTCTGGTGCGGTTCGACATCGGCCGGACGCAACTCTTCGAGGTGCCGATCCATGCCGACGACCGGGGCACGCCGTCGGGCCTGCCAAACCATTACGTCCTCCATGTGGTTGAGCCGAAGAGCGACACGGTGATCGTCGAACTGTCTGACAAGCTGGAAAAACCGATCCTGCCGTCCAGGACGGAACCCGAGCCGGGTACCAGGTGGGCGCCGAAGAACTCGGTCGAAACACTCGCCGTCCGCGCCGAAGCGGTCGCGGGCGCCGATCTCTGGCACGATCCGGAGGTCAACTACCGCTTCTTCCTGAGCGACCGGCTGAAACAGGCGATCGACGCGGCTGACCTGAAAGTCCGGGCGCTCGATCTCTATCGCGCGCGGGTCTTCGCCGCTGTCTGAGGCAGGCGAACGAGAGAACAATTCCAGTAGCGATGGACAGGATGTCGTCGAGCCTTCAGATCCATCGCAATTTCCCGACGGCCTTGCTTGAAAAGTATCATCTGCCAGACATCCAAGCCCTTCTTCCTGAGGGCGCGGCGAAGACCGGCGGCGTCGAGATTGAGGCGAATCGGGCGCAGGGACTGAGCCTGGCACTCCTGCGGCGCCGGAACGCCGCCAGGCGGAACCGGATCGACGCCGAACTGGCCACCATCGACCGCGAGATCGCGGCCCGGATCGCCGCCGATTCGGCCCTGACCGCGCGGCGCGCCATCCTGGTGTCGATCCCCGGCATCTCCGGCATCGCCATGGACCCGACCTTCTGACGTGCCCTACGCCGCCGCCGAGATCCGCTTTGCGATCTCGGGCGCGGCCTGGAAGTGCATCGTGTAGCGGTCGAGGCCGACCGTCGAATCCGATTCGTTCCAGCCGATCTGCGAGGTCAGGAACATCGCCCGGAGATTCTCGTAGATTTTCGGGATGGCGACGGATTTGTCGGCCGAGAAGATCCCGGCATTGTTGGCGCCGGCGAGCATCCGGTTGCCCAGCGTGATGATCGAATGCATCAGCTTCTTGTCCTTCCAGAAGCCGATGATCGTGCCCTCGGGAAGTTCGTTCAGCGTCTTCATCGTCATGACACGCGGATCGCTTTCGGCGACAAGGACCTGCGCGTAGATTGCCGACCGGTCCCGGCCGGATTTGAACAGCCCGGTATGGACGTCGCTCGGCACGTAGCCGGCATCCTGCATCCATTCGAGCACGGCATCATGGCACATCGGGCCCGTGCGTCCCGCGAATTTCTGCTTGGCGGCCGCCACGAGGGCCTTCGGTGTTCCCGGCATCTGTCTCTCCCGCATCTACCTTGCGGCTCCGATCCTAGGGCCGGAACCGGGCGGGCAGCGGCATGTCGTTTCGAAAACGCTGACGGGGAAACGAAAAAGCCCGGGCGCGAGCGCCCGGGCAGTGCTGCACCTGACAGGAAGGGTGGTCAGGTGTGGTAGGCCGATTCGCCATGCGAGGTGAGGTCGAGCCCCTGCCGTTCGGCATCCTCGTCGACGCGGATTCCGGTGATCGCCTTGGTGATGTAGATCAGGATCAGCGAACCCACGCCCGACCAGACGATGGTGGTGACCACGCCCTTGATTTGCGCGAAGACCTGCGCACCCATGGTGCCCGCCTCGACCACGAAGCCGGTGCCGCCGAGCGACGGGGCGCAGAGGATGCCGGTCATGATCGCGCCGACGATCCCGCCGATACCGTGCACGCCGAACACATCGAGGCTGTCGTCATACTTGAAGGCCGACTTCACCGAGGTGACGAAGATGAAGCAGATCGGCGACACGATGAGCCCGAGGAAGATCGCGCCGACAGGGCCGGTGGTGCCGCAGGCCGGGGTGATCGCGACGAGGCCGGCGATCATGCCCGAGGCGGCGCCCAGCATCGAGGGCTTGCCGCGGACCATGCCTTCGACGATCGACCAGGAGACGACCGCGGCGGCGGTGGCGACGAAGGTGTTCAGCATCGCGAGCGTGGCACCCGCCGTGGCCTCGAGGTTGGACCCGGCGTTGAAGCCGAACCAGCCGACCCAGAGCATCGCCGCACCGACGAGGCAGAGCGTCATAGAGTGCGGTGCCATGTTGTCCTTGCCGAAGCCGACGCGGGGGCCGAGCACGATGCACCACACCAGACCGGCGATACCGGCGTTGATGTGAACAACCGTGCCGCCGGCGAAGTCGATAGCGCCCCAGTTGAAGATCAGGCCCGCGCCGTCCCAGACCATGTGGGCGACCGGGAAATAGACGAAGGTGACCCAGAGGATCATGAACAGGATCACACCCGAGAACTTCGCCCGTTCCGCAAACGCGCCCACGATCAGCGCCGGCGTGATCGCCGCGAAGGTCATCTGGAAGGCGATGAACACGTACTCGGGAAGCTCGATCCCCTCGGAGAAGGTGGCCGCCGTGGAGTCTGGTGTGACACCAGCGAGGAACATCTTCGCCGTGCCGCCCCAGAACGGCGAGGTGCCGCCGCCGAAGGCGAAGGAATAGCCCCAGAGCACCCAGACGATCATCACCACCGAGGCGATCAGCGTGCACTGCATCAGCACCGACAGCATGTTCTTCTGGCGCACGAGGCCGCCATAGAACAGCGCCAGCCCCGGCACGATCATGAACAGCACCAGAAGCGAGGAAGTCATCATCCACGCCACGTCGCCCTTGTCGACGATCGGCCCCTCGGCTTCCTGTGCGAGGGCCGGAAGGGCCGTCAAGGCGGCGAGCGTCGCCAGGCCCATGGTCTTTTTCAGATTCGTCATTTTCCCGTGTTCCCTAGTCATGTCCCGAAAATCAGAGAGCGTCCGCGTCGGTTTCGCCGGTGCGCACGCGCATGGCGCTCTCGACATCCAGCACGAAGATCTTGCCGTCGCCGATCTTGTCGGTCTTCGCGGTCGAGGCGATTGTGCTGACCACTTGCTCGGCCATGCCGTCAGCGACGACGATCTCGAGCTTGACCTTCGGCACGAAGTTCACGGCGTATTCCGCCCCGCGATAGATCTCGGTGTGTCCGGATTGCGAGCCGAAGCCCTTGATCTCGGTCACCATCATGCCGCGCACGCCGATGGCAGTCAGCGCCTCGCGCACCTCCTCGAGCTTGAACGGCTTGATTGCTGCAATGATAAGTTTCACTTGCATCCCCTTCCGCAACGCGGAGCCTGCCCCCGCACTTCTCGGGGCAAGAGGCTGTGCGCGGGGGCAGAACTCAAGACATGCCGCACAAAGAATGCCCAACTTCGCGGCGTTTTCCGGGAAAAGTTTGCACAGATAATCACCGGTGTCTAAAAAATAGGCAAACCGAGAATTCACTCTGGCGGAATCGCGGGTCCACATCCAAGTGAACGCGGTGTACCCTTGCCGGAAAAGAGCAGGACAAAGAGACGATGGCGGGCAATGGCGGAAAGAAGCCGCGACTTGTCGCGGAACGGCGGGTCCGGGCGGCCCCGACACCCGCGAAACCGAAGCGGAAGAAGGCGGCGCGCAAGAGCCGGCGGGCGTCGTCGCGGCGCGTGCCCCTGCTGCTCAGACCCTTCTTCTGGCTGTTTCGTGTCTTGTTCTTCGTCGGGTTGCGGCTCGGCGTGATGGCGGCCATCGCGCTGGCGCTGGTCGTCGGCTACTACGCCATGACGATGCCGCCGGCGGCACAGCTTCTCGATGCCCGCGCGCGCGGCTCGGTCACCATGCTCGACCGCGACGGCCAGGTCTTCGCCTGGCGGGGCGAGCAGTTCGGTGGCCAGATCACCGCCGACACGGTCTCGCCCGCGCTGAAGAACGCCGTCGTCGCCACCGAGGACAAGCGCTTCTACCGCCATTTCGGCCTGAGCCCGCGCGGCATCCTGAGCGCGATCCGGATCAACCTGCGCGAAGGGCGCGGGCCGCTTTCCGGCAACGGCGGCTCGACGATCACCCAGCAGGTCGCGAAGCTCCTCTGCCTCGGCGTGCCCTATGACGGCGCCTCGGGCCAGACCGAGGCCGATTACGAGGCGGAGTGCCGCCGCTCGACCATCGGGCGCAAGGCCAAGGAGGCGGTCTACGCGCTGGCGCTCGAGACCCGGTATTCCAAGGACGAGATCCTGACGATCTACCTGAACCGTGCCTATTTGGGCGCCGGCGCGCGCGGTTTCGAGGCCGCCGCCCAGCGCTATTTCGGCAAGTCCGCGAACGCGGTGAACGCGGCCGAAGGCGCGATGCTGGCCGGTCTCCTGAAGGCGCCGACGCGCTATGCGCCGACGGCGAACCTCGAACGCTCGCAGGAACGGGCAAACCTGATCATCGGGCTGATGCAAGACCAGGGCTATATCAGCGCTGCCGAGGCGAAGGACGCGCGCGCCCATCCGGCGCAGCTCTCCGAGGCGGCCGAGCGCCGGGCGGGCGGCTATTTCGCCGACTGGGTGATGGACCAGGGCCCGTCCTTCCTGACGCGCGAGACCACCGAGGACGTGATCGTCCGCACCACCTTCGACCAGCGCATCCAGACCGCCGCCGAACAGGCGCTGGACCACATCTTCGAGACCAAGGTGAAGCCCGGCTCGAAGGCGCAGGCGGCGATCGTGGTGATGTCGGCCGACGGCGCGGTGCGCGCCATGGTGGGCGGGCGCAAGTTTACCGGCGTCGCGGGCCAGTTCAACCGGGCAATCCAGGCAAAGCGGCAGACCGGCTCGTCGTTCAAGCCCTTCGTCTATGCCGCGGCCCTCGATCTGGGCTACGGGCCGAACGACACGGTGGTGGACGAGCCCTACACGATCGACATCCCCGGCTCGGGGCCCTGGAGCCCGGAGAACTACGACCACAGGTATCACGGGCGGGTCACGCTGACCGAGGCCCTGAAGCACTCCTACAACATCCCGGCGGTGAAGATCTCGGAATTCGTCGGCCGCGAGAACGTGCGCAACATCGCGTCGCAATTCGGCATCGAATCGAACCTGGCCGACGGGCCCGCGCTGGCGCTGGGGGCGTCGGAATCGACGCTTCTGGAGATGACCGGGGCCTATGCGGGCATCCTGAACGGCGGCTCCTCGGTGGCGCCCTACGGGCTTCTGGAGCTGAAGATCAAGGGCGACGACACGCCGATCATCGGTCAGGAAGGCGGCATGGGCGAGCGGGTGATTTCGGAACAGGCCGCGCGTCAGCTGATCTACATGATGCGCGAGGTGGTCCGCTCCGGCACCGGCACGCGGGCCGGGCTGCCCGACCGCGAGATCGCCGGCAAGACCGGCACAACCTCGAGCTACAAGGACGCCTGGTTCCTCGGCTTCTCGGCCGATTACGTGGCGGGCGTCTGGATGGGCTACGACGACAACACGCCGCTCACCGGCGTGACGGGCGGCGGTCTGCCGGCGGAGGTGTTCCAGGAGACGATGCGGCGGGTCCACGAGGGGATCCCGCCGAAGCCGCTGCCGCTCTTGGAGCCGCAGCCTTCGGAACGCGTCGCGCAGGAGCAGGAACAGCGCCGTCCGGCGCCGCAGGTGAGCGGCTCGAATGGATTCGAACGGGCGCTGATCGGGGTGCTGAACGAGATCTTCGGCGGGAACTGAGCGGAACATCGCGCAAGCCGGGCGAGCGTCTGCGCGGTGAGAACGGCGCGTGACACAGAAGTCAGGCAGGCGTCGGGCACCCCCTGTGCCTTGCCCCGCCCGATCAGCGTCGAAGGCTGCCCATGCGATCGCCTGCCCGAGTCACGCCGGCGGCGTGCCTCCGGCACGACCGGGCTGGCGCCTCGGTGACGTGCGGAGTCGGACGATTGTGCAGCGGGCTGGCGGGATGAACCGCCTCGCTCAGCCGTTGCAGCGCCATCCCATGGGCAGGCGCTCGTCCGGCTCCGCGCTCCTGGCGCGGGGTCACACCCCTGCGGCGACCATCGCCTCGGCCAGGATCGGCACCGTCTTCGCGTTCAGCCCGGCGATGTTGATCCGGCTGTCGCCCACCATGTAGATCCCGTGGCTCGTGCGCATCGCGAGCACTTGCTCGGGCGAGGCGCCGAGCCGCGAGAACATCCCCCGATGCGCGGCCACGAAATCGAACCGGTCCGAGTTCGTCCGCTTCCGGAGCTCGGACGCGAGGTTCTGGCGCAACCCGAGCATTCCGGTCCGCACGTCTTCCAGCTCCGCTTCCCACTCGGCCCGGAGCGCGGGATCCTCGAGGATCATGGTCACCAGCCGCGCCCCATGATCGGGCGGGAAGGAATAGTTCTGCCGATTGAGGAAGGCGAGGTTGCCCTGGGTGGTCTTCGCCGCCTTCGCATCCGCCGAGAGCCCGATCAGGATCCCGGTCCGCTCGCGATAGACACCGAAATTCTTCGAGCACGACGCGGCGATCAGCATCTCGGGCAGCCGGTCGGCCAGGAGCCGCACCCCGTAGGCGTCGGCGTCGAGCCCGTCGCCGAACCCCTGATAGGCGATGTCCACCATCGCCAGCGCTCCGGTCTCCAGGAGGAGATCCGCCACATCCTGCCACTGGCCGGCGCTCAGGTTCGCACCCGTCGGGTTGTGGCAGCAGCCATGCAGGAGCACCACGTCGCCCGGGCGCGCCGCCTTCAGATCCGCCATCATCCCGTCAAAATCGACCCCGCGCGAGGCGGCGTCGAAATAACGGTAGGGCACGGTCTCGATGCCCAGATATTTCAGGATCGTCAGATGGTTCGGCCATGTCGGGTCGGAGACGAAGACCCGTACCGAGGGGTTCGCCAGCCGCACCAGCTCGAAAGCCTGCCGCACCGCGCCGGTGCCCCCGGGCGTCGCCGCCGAGGCAAGCCGGTCCGAGCCGCCGGCCGCGCCCAGGATCAGCCCGCGCATCGCGCTGTTGAAGGCCGGGTCGCCGATCAGCCCGACATAGCTTTTCGTGTCCTGGACCTCCCAGAGCCGCTTTTCGGCCGACTTGACCGCGCGCATCACCGGGGTCCGCCCCTCGGCATCCTTGTAGACGCCGACGCCCAGATCGACCTTCTCCGCCCGCGGATCCTCGCGGTAGAGCTGCATCAGTTCGAGGATCTTGTCGGCCGGGTGGTCCTTCAGGTGTTCGAGCATGGCTTGGGCCTCTTCATTCGGGAATCCGCGACAGGTCGCGGGCGCGGGTCAGCGTTCTGGCAAGGGTCTCGCGGCGCACCGGCGTGAACCCGTTCGCCTGGTAGTTCTGCAACGCGCGGGGATGGTCAAGGGTGCAGGTGTTGACCGAGAGCCGCTCGATGCCTTTCCGGCCCCAGGCGGTCAGAATCGCGGTGCGCAACAGATAGGTCCCCAGCCCCTGGCCGACCGCCTCCGGCACCAGTCCGAAATAGGCCATCTCCGTCACTGGCGGCCGGCTCGCGTCGAGAACGAAGAATCCCTGCGGCCAGCCCTTCATGATCAGCGTGTAGAGATCCACCGCCGGGTCGCTCAGCCAGGCCTGGAGCGTGGCCGGATCTTCCTTGTGCATGTCCTCCCAGGCGTAGTCCCGGCCGACCGCATCGTAGAGCGACAGGAAATACCAGACGGGCGGCGCCTCGGCATGCAGGAGTGTTGCCGGATGGGTGGCCGGCAGCGCGGGCCAAGGATAGCTCGGACACTCCGTCATCTCGAGCCAGGTGACGGTATAGTCGAGCACCGTGCCTTCCGGCTGGACCGTCATCCCGTCGCGACCTTCAGCCCGTCATACATGCCCCACTCCGCCCAGGAGCCGTCATAGACCGCCACTCGCGCCACCCCGATCCGCTCGAGCGCCAGCGCCAGGATCGCAGCCGTCACGCCCGACCCGCAGGTGGTGATCGCGGGCTTCGACAGATCGGCGCCGGCCGCCTCGAACACGGCACGCAGCGCCTCGGGCGATTTCATCGTGCCGTCGTCGTTCAGGAGGCTCCGGTAGGGCACGTTCTTCGATCCCGGAATATGGCCCGACCGCAAGCCTGCGCGGGGCTCGGGCTCCTCGCCGCGGAACCGCGCCGCCGACCGCGCGTCGAGGATCTCGTGATCGGCGAGCTTCGCGGCATGGGCGACCTGGGTCACGTCGACCACCATCTGGTTCTGTACGCTTACCGTGATGTGCCGGTCGCGCAGCACGGGCGGCATGTCCTCGACTTCGCGGCCCTCGGCGATCCATTTCGGCATGCCGCCGTCCAGCACCGCCACATCGGTCTTGCCCATCAGCCGGAACAGCCACCAGATCCGTGCCGCCGAGAACAGGCCGGCGCCGTCATAGACCACCACCTGGTGCCCGTCGCCGATGCCCATCGCGCGCATCCGGGAGATGAATTTCTCCGGCGGCGGCGCCATGTGCGGCAGCTCCGACCGGGCATCCGACAGGTCGTCGATATCGACGAAGCGCGCGCCCGGGATATGCGCCACGTCGTATTCGGCGCGGGCGTCGCGGCCCATGTCGGGCAGGTACCAGCTTCCGTCGATGACCCTGAGGTCGGGGTCGCCCAGATGCCGGCCCAGCCAGTCGGTCGAGACAAGGGTTTTCGGATCGTCGGACATGGGTCCCCCAAGCGCGATGAATCCCGTTCGTGCTACGCGCTCCCAGCCCGCGAGGCAAGGCGCTGGGCGCAGGCAGGGTTGTGCTCAGGGGTGGTTCTGCGCCTTCAGCATTTCAGGACCGGAGGATTGGACAAAGCTCACGGCAGCCTCGATCTCCAGCGGTTTCGAGAACAGGTAGCCCTGTCCCAGGACGCATCCCATCTCCTGCACGAGATGCCGCTGCGCCTCGGTCTCGATTCCCTCGCAGGTCACGCCGATGCCAAGCTGGCGCGACAGCGCCACCACGGCCGACACGATCGAGGCGGCCTTCGGGTCCCGGTCGACGTTCTCGATGAAGCTCTTGTCGATCTTCACCATGTCCACCGGCCAGTCCTTCAGGTGCTTCAGCGTACCGTGGCCGGTGCCGAAATCATCGAGCGCGATCATCGCGCCACTGTTGCGCAGGTCCTCGACGCTGCGGCAGGCCTGGATGTCGTCTTCCAGAACCACATTCTCGGTGATCTCGAAGACCAGATTGTCCCAGGACGCGCCCATTTCGGCCAGGAGCCAGTCGATCCAGGGGACGAAATCGGCGTCGAGCAGGTCGAACTCGGTCACGTTCAGGCCGAGCCGCCGGGGGCCGTTCTCGAGCCGCCGGATCCGGCTGAACTGCTCGACCGCCGAGGTGATGACGAAGCGGGTCAGCGGCATCGCCGTGTCGCGCTCCTCGAAGACGCGGGGAAAATCGGCAGGCGCGAGCAGCCCGCGTTCGGGATGGCGCCAGCGCACCAGCGCCTCCATGCCATAGACCTTGGATCTTTCCAGATGCACGACGGGCTGGAAGAACGGCTCGATATGGCCCTGTTCCAGCGCATCGGCGAACTCCGCCCGGAGCCGCCGGAAATGCTCGGCCGAATCGAGGGCGCGGTCGTAGATGCGGTGGCAATCGCGGCCGCCGGACTTGGCGGCGTACATCGCGATATCGGCGCGCTTGTAGAGGTCCTCGTAGTTGCAGCCATGCGCCGGGTAGAGCGCCGCACCGACGCTGACCCGGCCCAGCCCGGACTTGCCCAGGGGAAGCACCGCGTCGGCAAGCCTTTCGCGCAGCCGGTAGAGCAAGGTGGTCAGCCGTTCGCCGGCGCCCTCAGGTGAAAGCGGAACATAGATCGCGAACTCGTCGCCGCCCAGCCGCCCGAGCAAAGCGTCCTTGGGGATTGCGGTTTCGAGCGCGCGGGCAATGACCTTGAGATAAGAGTCGCCGAACGGGTGGCCGTGACGGTCGTTCACCTGCTTGAAATTGTCCACGTCGAGCACCGCGAGCCCACCGAAAACGCCCCGCGCCATAGCCGTCGCCACCCCGCGCCAGAACGCGCCCTGATTGAGGAGGCCGGTGAGGTCGTCATGCTCGGCGGCGGTCTTCAGCGCCGCGGAGCGCTCCTGCTCGCGGGCGGCCAGAAGCGTCAGTTCGCGCCGGTCCGCCTGCGCTTTCAGAAGCGCGCTGCAGGTCTCGCCCAGAACGCCGAGCCGCGTCAGCGTCTCGGGTGGAAACACCCGCTGCACCCGGTCGGCCACGCAGAGAGCCCCCACGCGCAACCCCGGTTCGGGCTCCAGCACCGTGCCGGCATAGGAGCGCATCTGCGGCTTGCCGGTGACCAGCGGGCAATTGCGCGAGCGTGCGTCGGCCTCCGTATCGGGGATTACCAGCTGTCCGCCGGTGGCGACGAGATGGGTGCAGATCGTCTCCGACCGTGCGACCTTGCCATCGGTGCCGATCCCGATACCGGCGATCAACGTCTGCGTGGTGTCGCCCACGATCGAGACATAGGCCACCGGCGTTCCGGCGATCTCGGCCGCCAGGCCGCACACCGCGCGGATCTGTGCGAGATCGGACTCGTCGCCCGCCTTGATCTTGTCGATCAGGGCCAGCCGTCTGGCTTCCAGCGCCACATCATGCACGGTCATTCGTTCACTGTCCGGCATTCCTCGCACCCCCGGCCCCTATTGGCCGAAACCTGCTAAGGAAATGTGAGCACGGACCCGGAAGCGTTCAGCCGTGCTCCTTCAGGAGCCGCTGCTTCTGCCGGTTCCAGTCGCGCTGGGCGCTGGTCTCGCGTTTGTCATGGAGCTTCTTGCCCTGGGCCACGCCGATCTTGATCTTGGCGATCCCGCGGTCGTTGAAATACATCACGAGCGGTACCAGCGTCATTCCCT
This sequence comes from Paracoccaceae bacterium, assembly GCA_003605175.1. GTDB lineage: Bacteria > Pseudomonadota > Alphaproteobacteria > Rhodobacterales > Rhodobacteraceae > Ovoidimarina. The sequence goes on from QWDA01000005.1 coordinate 315,303, forward strand.
TGCGCTGGGTCGCGTTCCAGAGATCCGACAATTCCTTCCGCGAAACCAGGAGCTTGCGCCGCCGCCGGTCGTCATGGCCGAAGGTCCGGCCCGGGTCGTAGGGGGCGATGTAGGAATTCACGAGCCACAGCTCGCCCTCTTCCACGGCGGCATAGCTCTCGGCGATGTTGGCCGAGTTCTCGCGCAGGGACTTCACTTCCGAGCCCATCAGCTGGACCCCGCATTCGAGATCCGACTGGATCGCGTAATCGTACCGCGCGCGCCGGTTCTCGGCGACGATCTTGTAGTTCGGATTGTCCTTCTTCTTGGCCATGGCGCTGGTTACTTGGGATGCGCTGCCTTGTCCACCAAGCCCCGGTTGCCCTTCCGGCCATGATCGTTTCCATGCCTGGCCGCGCCGGCCATCGCACCGCGTCCGTTCATGGTCGTCCTCGTCAACACGCTGGTTCTGACGCTCCTCGTGGTCGCCGCCTCGGTCGCGATGCCGGTCGAGACCCCGTGCGAAACCCGGCTCAGCCAGCGCCGGTTGCGGCATTGAGCGCGGATTAAGCGGCGAGAAACCCTGCTGAGGTAGCAGAGGCTCCGGAAAGGGAGGCCGGATGCGACAGGAGGCGGTGAAACCGAGCGATTCGAAGCGGCTCGACCGGCCGGTGGCGGAGATCCTGCGCCGGGCCGAACGCCATGCCGCGCTGGGCGAGGAGGGGGAAGCGGCGCGCCTTTGCCGCGCCGTGATCGCGGCCTATCCTGGCAACCGCAAGGCCGCCACGACGCTTGCCGCGCTCGGCACCGCGCCGCCCGCGATGCCGCGCCCGAAGAACGGGGCCGAGGCGGGGCGCATGGCCGAACTGGTCGAGGCTTCCGGCGCTGGCCGTCTCGCCGAGATCCGCGACCTGGCCGAGACCCTGGCCAAGGCGCATCCCAATTCGGCGCTGTTGTGGAACATCGTCGGCGTGGCGCGCTCGCAATCGGGCGTCGGCGCCGCTGCGCTCACGGCGTTCCAGAAGGCGCTCCAGCTCCGGCCCGACTATGCCGAGGCCTGGTACAACCTCGGTGTCGCGCACCAGGCTGCCGACCGGCGGGCCGAGGCCGTCGCCGCCTTCAGATCCGCGCTCGACAACGATCCCGCCCGCGCCGACGCCTGGAACAACATCGGCGCGATCCTGAACAAGGCGGGCGACCATCCCGCGGCGCTCGCCGCCTTCGGCCGCGCGGTCGCGGTCGCGCCGGGCATGGTCGAAGCCTGGAACAACCGTGGCCTCACCCGCAAGCTCCTCGGCGATCTCTCGGGCGCCATCGCCGATTTCGAGGCGGCGATGAAACTCGCGCCAAGCCATGTCCCGGTCTATTTCAACATCGCCGACGCGCTGAAGGCTGCCGGCCATGCCGAGGCCGCGCGCGCCTGCTGGGCGCAGGTGCTGAAGCTCGACCCCGCCCATGCCGAGGCCGCGCGCGAGCTCGCGGCGATGGCCAGAGGCGACGCGGCGGCCGAGCTTGCGCCCATGGTCGCGCGGGTGCTCGCGGCGGCCCCGCGCGGCAGCGCGCGCGAGGTCCATGCCCGCTATGCCGAGGCCTATGTCGCCATGGGGCAGGGCGATCCGGAGGCCGCCGTCGCCGCGCTCGACCGGGCCGGCGCGCTGGGCAAGGCGCGCGCCGGATACGACCCCGAGGAGGACCGCCGCGGCTTCGCCGCGATCCGCGCACTGTTCGACACGCCGCCCACGCCGCTCGAGATCGCACCCCACGATGTCACGCCGATCTTCATCACCGCAATGCCCCGCTCCGGCACCTCGCTCCTCGAAACCATGCTCGCGCGCCTTCCCGGCGTCGCGGCGGCGGGCGAGCTCGAATATCTCCGGCAGGCGGTGACCGAGGCTGGTGCCGACACCGCGCTCGACCCCGCCCGCCTCGCCCGCCTGCGCGAAGGTTACCTTACCCGCCTCGCCGCCCACGTCCCGGCGGGCGCGACCCATGTCACCGACAAGATGCCGCTCAATTTCCGCTGGATCGGCCATATCGCCACGGCGCTCCCCGAGGCGAAGATCGTTCATATCCGCCGCGCGCCCGAGGCGGTAGCCTGGTCGAATTTCCGGCTCTACTTCCCCGCCCGCGGCCTCGCCTACAGTTTCGACCAGGAAGACGTGGCCCGATACGTCCGGCTCTACGAGACGCAGATGGCGTTCTGGGAGGAGCGTTTCCCGGGCCGCATCGTGGAGATCGGCTATGAGGCGTTGACCGAGGCGCCCGAACCCGAGACCCGCCGCCTGCTCGACGCGGTGGGCCTCCCCTGGGACCCGGCCGTGCTCGCGCCCGAAACCTCCGCCCGGGCGATCGGTACCGCTTCGGCGCTGCAGGTCCGCGAAGGCATCTACAAGGGCAGTTCAGAGGCCTGGCGCGCTTACGAACCCTGGCTCGGCCGGATGCTGGGTGCGCTGGCCGCGCCTTAGCGCGGGTCGCGTTCCGGTGGAAACGCTCTCCACTGACATCGCCTTCCGCCATGCCACGGTGCGCAAGCTGGGCGGGCGCCTGCCCGTGGGATGGCGCCGGAACGGCTGATAGGCGCGCTTTATCGCGCCACACGCTTCCGACCTCGAGGGTCCGCGCAAGCGTTGACACAGCGCCAGCCCGCCGGGACCGGCAGGCGCTCGCCCGGCGCCTTCGGTGCTTGTCAATTGATTGACCCGGCCCCGGCGTGATGCAGGGGACACCGCACGCCACGCCAAGGATGGCGTGCGGTGGCGGAATGCGGCCGCGCCTCGTCGTGCTCGTAGGCGAGGCCCAGTTCCTCGAGCATCCAGATCACCCGGCGCGTGCGGGTGCCCTTCGCGCCGATCAGCGTCAGCATTCCTAGCGTCCTCCCAGCATCGCGAGGCGGATCAGCGTCCGTTCCATCACCGCCAAGTCGGGCGCGGGCGTGGAGGAACGCAAGAGGAGATCGGTGTCGATGAGGAGGGCCAGCGCCTGTTCGAGCCGGGCCGGGCCCCAGCTCTGCGCCTGGCGCTGCATCCGGTCGCGGCGGGGGCCGAAGACGGGCGGTTTCAGCCGTGAGAGCCCGGCGGCAGGCCCGCCCGGGTCGCTGGCAGCGGCGTGGAGCGCGCGGAAATGCCTTGTCGCGCCGATGCAGAGCGAGACCGCGCCGACGCCCTGCGCGCGGAGCCGCGACATCACCGGGCCGATCTCGGCCTGCCGCGCCTCGGCGACGGCGTTCACCACGTCGTCCACCGCGGCCTCGGTCGAGGCCGGGGCAAGGCGGGCGATCTCGGCGGGCGTCAGCGGGTCGGGGTCGTTCAGCTTGAAGAGCGCGATGCGCTCCACGGTCTGGGCGAAATCGCCGGGATCGAGGGCGCGGGCGAGGGCGGTGAGGTCGGCCATGGCGTCGGCGCCGGCGGCGAGGCCGGCACGGCCGAGCGTGGCCTCGATCTCCTCGCGCGAGGGCGGGTCGTCGTAGATGCCCACGGCGTAGGCGTGCCTGTGGGTCTCGAAGGCCTTGCGGATTGGCGAGGCGGCGCGAAGGGAGCCGGCGGTGACCACGATCTGCGCATCGCCCGGGCGCCAGTCGTCGAGGGCGCCTGTAATGGCAGGGGCGGCGGTGTCGTTCGCCTCGTCGACCAGCACGACACGCGGGCCGAGAAAGAAGCCCTGCGCCTTCATTGCGTCGGCGAGGAGCGCGGGGTCGCGGCGGAGGTCACTGCCCTGGAGCCGTTCGAGGCGCATCTCGTCCTCGCCTTGCGGGCCGATCAGAGCGGCGATCACCTCCTGGCGGCGGAGCGCCACGCGCATCGCGTCGGCGCCGTAGATCAGGAGCCCGGCACCTGCCGGGTCGGGCTTACGGAAATAGGCGGCGGCGTCGCGGGCCGAAAGCTTCACCGCCAGTCCCCGGCGGTCGCGAGGAGCCGGGAGACCACTTGGTCAGCGAGCGCGACCATCAGCCGTTCCTCTGCATCGCGCCGGGCGGCGCGGCTGGCGACGGGCGTGCCGGCGCCGGAATAGCTGATGAAGCTGTTGACCCTGCCCGAGGCGACGATCTCCTGGGTGGCGATCTCGGTCAGGGTGAACCTGGCATTGCCGACGAGCTGGTAGCGGGTGATGACCTGGTCGGAGGTGATGCCGAGTTCTTGCTCGGCATAGTCGAGTTCCGAGCCGAGCCGGTAGCGCGGCGCGTCGGCGAGGCCGAGACGGCTTTCGATCTGGCGGACATAGGTGAAGCCCGCCGCATCGCGCGGGGCGTCGATCTCGATTTCGCCGTAGAGCCCCTCGGCGCCGCCGCCCGGCCCGTAGACCGGGGTGAAGCCGCAGCCCGCGAGGAGCAGAGCGGCGAGGACGGCGCGGCGGCCGGGGAGGGGTTTCTCGCGGGTCATACTACCACGTTGACGATCCGGCCGGGCACGACGATGAGCTTTTTCGGCGCACCGCCGGCGAGCGCCTTCTGGACGGCGGCATTTTCCATCACCAGCGCCTCGACGCCGGCCTTGTCGAGGTCCTTCGGCACGGTGATCTCGTCGCGGCGCTTGCCGTTGATCTGAATGGGCAGAGTGACGGTGTCTTCGGTGAGGTAGGCCGCGTCGGCCTGGGGCCAGGGCGCGTTGGTGCAGAGGCCCTCGCCGCCCAGCATCTCCCAGATGCCTTCGGCGAGATGCGGGGTCATGGGCGACATGAGCTTGGCCAGCGTCCGGGCGGCCTCGGTCTTGGCGGCGCGGCCGGCCTTCGATTTCTGCAGGGTCGCGGTGAAGGCGTAGAGCTTGGCGATGGCGGCGTTGAAGCCGAAGCTCTCCACGCCCATGGTCACATCGTGGATCGTGCGGTGCATGGCGCGGGTGAGCTCTTCGTCGCCTTCGCCTTTTTCCGGGGCTTCCGCGGCTTCGGCGGCGAGGCGCCAGACCCGGGCGAGGTGCTTCGAGGCGGCTTCGGCGCCCGAGGAGGTCCATTCCACGTCGCGCTCGGGCGGGCTGTCGGAGAGGACGAACCAGCGGGCGGTGTCGGCGCCGTAGGTCGCGATGATGTCGGCGGGGTCGACCACGTTCTTCTTCGACTTCGACATCTTGGCGGAGGGGATAACTTCCACCGGTCTGCCGTTCGCTTTCAAGAAGTACTGGTCGTCTCTTCGCTCGACCTCTTCGGGGAAGTGAAATTTCCGAAGCTCGTATCCCTTGACTATCCCAGACTTGGAATCAGTGTTCTCAACTTTTTCAACAGTCTCATAAATCTCGTGCGTCACCATGCCCTGCGTGAAGAGCGCGTCGAAGGGTTCGATGGCGCTTTCGGGGAGGTGGCCGCAGATATGCATCGCCCGGGCGAAGAAGCGGGAATACAAGAGGTGCAGGATCGCGTGCTCGATGCCGCCGATATACTGGTCGACATTCATCCAGTAGGCGGCGTCCTCCATGTCGGTCGGCGTCGCCGCGTGGGGCGCGGTGAAGCGGGCGAAGTACCAGGACGAATCGACGAAGGTGTCCATCGTGTCGGTCTCGCGCTTCGCGGGCGCACCACAGGCGGGACAGGGCACGTCGCGCCAGGTCGGGTGCCTGTCGAGCGGGTTGCCGGGGGTGTCGAAGGACACGTCGTCGGGCAGGCGAACGGGGAGGTTTTCCTTCCGCTCGGGCACCACGCCGCAGCTTTCGCAATGGACCACGGGGATCGGGCAGCCCCAGTAGCGCTGGCGCGAGAGGCCCCAGTCGCGCAGGCGGTACTTGGTGACGCCCTGGCCCCAGCCCTCGCGTTCGGCATGGGCGATGGTGGCGTCGATGGCCTCTTCGCCGGTGGCCTCGTCGAGCCCGGCGAAATGGTTGATCCAGCGAACCCGCTCGGTCTTGGGCGGGACGAAAGCCGTGTCCTCGACCGATTGCGGGTTTTCGAGCGCCACGAAGGTGTCAATCACCGGCAGGTTGTACTTGCGGCAGAAATCGAGGTCGCGCTGGTCATGGGCCGGGCAGCCGAAGATCGCGCCGGTGCCGTAATCCATCAGGATGAAGTTCGCGACCCAGACCGGCAGTTCCCAGCCCGGATCGAGCGGGTGGCGGCATTTGAGCCCGGTGTCGAAGCCCTTCTTCTCGGCCTTTTCCAGCTCCTCGGCGGCGGTGCCGGTGCGGCGGCATTCGGCGTTGAACGCGGCAAGCGCCGGGTTGCCGGCCTCCAGTGCCTTCGCCAGCGGGTGGTCGGGCGAAATGCCGATGAAGGAGGCGCCCATCAGCGTGTCGGGGCGGGTGGTGTAGACGTCGATGCTTTCGAACCCCGCAGCCGGCTCCGAAAGCGCCCAGTCGAACTGCAGACCGCGCGACTTGCCGATCCAGTTGCGCTGCATCACCTTGACCTTGTCGGGCCAGTTATCGAGCCCGTCGATGGCGTCGAGGAGCTCCTCGGAATAGTCCGAGATCTTGAAGAACCATTGGGTCAGTTCACGCCGCTCGACGGGGGCGCCCGAGCGCCAGCCCTTGCCGTCGATCACCTGCTCGTTGGCCAGGACGGTCATGTCGACCGGGTCCCAGTTCACGGTGGCGTTCTTGCGGTAGACAAGGCCCTTCTCGAGGAAGTCGAGGAACAGCGCCTGCTGCTGGCCGTAATATTCCGGGTCGCAGGTGGCGAATTCGCGGGACCAGTCGATCGAAAGCCCGAGCGGCTTCATCTGGGCACGCATGTCGGCGATGTTGCCGTAGGTCCAGTCCTTCGGGTGGCCGCCGCGTTCCATCGCAGCGTTCTCGGCCGGCATCCCGAACGCGTCCCAGCCCATCGGGTGCAGCACGTTGAAGCCGCGCGCGATCTTGTAGCGGGCGATCACGTCGCCCATCGTGTAGTTCCGCACATGCCCCATGTGGATCCGGCCCGACGGGTAGGGGAACATCTCGAGCACGTAGTATTTCGGGCGCTCGCCGCGTTCGGCGCGGAAAGTCTCGGCCTCGTCCCAGGCGGCCTGCCATTTCGGTTCGAGGTCTTTCGGGCTGTAGCTGGTCATCGGGCGCCGCTGTCGTGGTCAGGATCGCGACTTCTTAAGTCGCGGCGCTGCGGCGGTCCAGTCCCGGGCCGGAAAATCGGCGGGATCAGAGCCGTTCGGCGGCGATCCGGAGCTGGCGGGCCCGGGTGAGGATGGCGTCCTCGATGGCGCGGACGGTCTCGGCCGGGGCCGGGCCGGAGCGGGTGGCGAGCGCCACGCGGAGCGAGCGGGCGTCGAGCGCGGGGTCCTGGACGAAGACCGTGGCGCGGTAGGCCTGACGCGAGCCGGGGGGCGTGCCGTAGCCGTAGACGATGATGCCCGAGAACGGATCGACCGATTCGATGGGCATGAAATCGAGCACGTCTAGCGCGGCGTTCCAGATGTAGCGGTTGACGGCGACGGTGGTGTTCGGATCGTCGCGATTGCCGAAGAGATCCCAGACGGTGCCGCGCTTGCGGTACTCGCCCTCGCCGCGGCCCTGGGCCGAGGCGGTGGCCTCGGGCCGGTCGGCCGCGTCGCCGCCGCCCTTCAACATGTCCGAGAATCGCCCGCTGCAGCCCGAAACGAGCGCAGAGAGAAGCGCAACCGCGACGTAGCCGCTCCAACCTCGTACCCGCATTCGTCCCCCGTTCCGCCTTGTCCGCAGCCTTGGTATCCGAGGTCTCCGGGCCCCACAAGATCTTTCCCCGGCCGTGGTTTTACAGGGGGTTCGGGCGAGTGTGGCGCGCATGCACCATCGGATCGGGTTTTCGCGGGCCGGACCGGGCCGTTCTTGCATTCGAGGAGGGTTGGAGCGAGAGAAACGCATGCTCTGGCTGGGAAACCCAGTTGAGACGCACCTTTGAACACGAGGGAAAAACGAAATGAAAAAGGTACTTCTTGCCTCGACCGCTCTCGCGCTGACCGCCGGCATGGCGGCCGCGGAAGTGTCGCTGTCGGGCTACGCCGAAATCGGTGTCGCGCAAGTCGACAACGGCGACGGCACTCAGGACGATCTGGGCTTCCACAGCGATATCGACGTCACCTTCACGCTGTCGGGCGAAACCGATGGCGGTCTGCAGTTCGGCGCGACCATTGACCTTGACGAAGTCGGCGACGATGCGACGACCACGACCGGCGGCCTTGTGACCGGTGGCGCCGACCCGATCGCTTCTGACGGAAACCCGGGTGGTGCGACCGAAGAGCACAGCGTCTTCGTGAAAGGCGACTTCGGCACGATCACCATGGGCGACACCGACGGTGCGTTCGACTGGGCGATGACCGAAGTGTGGTGGGGCAGCGCGATTGCCGACGATCACACGGCCCATGCCGGCGCCAGCGGCAACAACGAGCTGGACGGCTCCTATGACGGCCAGGTCGCCCGCTACGACTACTCGTTCGGCGATTTCGCCTTCGCACTGTCGGCCGAGCTTGACGACACGGGCACCGGCGACACCGCGCTCGGCGCCGGTATCAAGTACAGCATGGATCTGGGCGGGACCTCGCTCGGCTTCGGCGTCGGTTACCAGGACAATGGTACCTCGGACATCGCCGGTATCTCGGTGGATGCCGCGTTTGCCGGTGGCCTTGGCGCCCGCGTGAATTACTCGACCGGCGATTTCGACGGTACCGCGGGTGACGATGATCACATGGCGATCGGCCTCTCCTACACCTCGGGCCCGCTGCTCGTCGAAGCCAACTACGGCGAATTCGACCGCAACGGCACGACGACGGACGGCTGGGGCGCTGCTGTGAACTACGACCTCGGTGGCGGCGCAGTCGCCATGGTTGGCTACGGCACCGACGACACCACCGACCGTTTCTCGGCCGGTCTGGGCCTGTCGTTCTAAGCGACGCTTACTGGACTACGGAAAGAGCGGGCTTCGGCCCGCTCTTTTCGTTTCCGGTTGCTGGACAAGCCGGGCCCGGATTCCTAGGGTTCCCGAACTTTTCAGGTTCCGGGACCGGACGATGGCGACAATGGAAGTCTTGAACGTCAAAGAGCTCTACTCCAGGGCAATTGCGCTGATGAGCAAGGGCAGGGGTGCGGAGGCGCTTGCGCTCTTCAACAAGATCTTGGAGCAAAATCAGGAGCTTGCGGAGGTCCACTTCCAGATCTCGCGCATACTCCTGCGAAACAACCATCTTGACAAGGCTCTGGCTAGTATTCGCAGGGCGTCGGAACTCAAGCCGCAGGCGGAGGAGATCTGGACGGTCTATTCGGACGTTGTGCGCACGCTGTCGCACAAGGACGCGCAGGCTTCGTTCCGTGCGGCGTTGAAGAAGGCCCCGATCGACAAACGCAGCAAGAAGCGCATTTCGAACTCGGTCGATTTCGTGGGGAAGTCGACGGTGTCGTTGGGTGGAACCCGGCCAGATGTCTTCGAACGGATGGTTGGCGCATTGACGGGCGGGCGGGCGAAGGAGGCGGAACAGCTTGCCACGGTGGAAACCAGAAGAAATCCGAACTCAGCAGGCGTGAAGACGGTTCTGGCGGCATCTTTGCTGGCACAGGGTCAGATCGAAGCCGCTGAAAAGACGATTGCAGAGGCGTTGGCGATCGACCGGGCCTACGCCGAGGCGCACAGTACACATGCACGTATCCTGATGGCCCGGCGTCGTATTGCCGATAGTTTGCACGCCTGCAATCGTGCGCTGCGGCTCGCCCCGGGCATGCAGGCGGCGCTGCGCTTGCGAGCTGAATGCTACAAGGAGCTGCGCTTCCCTGACGAAGCGTGCCGCGATTACGAGGCGCTCATATCGCTTGCGCCCGAAAATGCGGAATACCCGTATCTTCTCGCACGACTGCTTTTCGAGGAGCGGCTGCACCTGGATGCGGAGCGGGTTGCGCGGAAAGCGCTTGGGAGCGGGATGAACACGTTCGGCCTTCACAATGTTCTTGCCCAGGCGCTGAGCGACCTCGGTCGGGAGGCCGAGGCTCTGCAACAGCTGGAGGCCGGCCGACATCTGACCGCCGGATCGGCGGCCGCAGAAACGAAGATCGCGGAACTGCTGCAGTCGCTTGGGCAGTTCGACGAAGCGGAAGCCATGTTCATGCGGGCGATCGAATGCAACCCCAATTTTGGCGAAACATACCGGATCTACCTGACTTCGAAAAAACTCGCTTCGGGCGATCCGCTGATCGAAACCATGAAGACGCATTTCAATGACTTGGGGCTAGAAGATAAATCTCGTGCGAATTTCGGCTTTGCATTGGCCAAGGCGATGGAGGATCAGAGGCGTTACGATCAGGTCTTTGGTTATCTCGACACCGCCAATTCGCTGATGCGAAAGTGCATTCCCTACAACATCAAATCCCGCATCAAACATACCGACCGTCTGATTGCGTCCTACCGAACAATGCGTTGGACGAATGCTCCGGTTTCCCGATGCGTCTTTGCGCCGATCTTTGTAACCGGGATGCCGCGTTCCGGGACAACCCTCGTGGAACAGATCATTGCTAGCCATTCCCGTGTTACCGGGGCAGGCGAGGTCGGAATCGCCCCGGGTCGTGCCATGAAACTTCTGGGTCGGGAGGGCAGTGAATATCGCGATACGAACTTGATTGCTCCCGAGGCATTTCAGGCCTTTGGCGAGGATTTCGAGAGCTATATGCGATCGCTCCGCCCGAATGCCGATCTTCTTACCGACAAGTCGATCCAGACCTTCTCGTATCTGGGGCTAATGAAGCTCGCGATGCCCGAGGCGCGCTTCGTCGTGGTGCGGCGCGATCCGCGCGACAACCTCCTGTCGATCTACAAGAACGTGTTCCCCGAGGGCACGCATGGCTATGCCTACAATGTCGAGGACCTCGCCGAGTACTATCGCCAGTTCGTCCGCATGGTCGATTTCTGGCGCGAGGTGGTGCCGGACTGGTTCTACGAGGTGCAATACGAGGATCTCGTGGCGAACCCGGCCGAGGAAGTGCCGAAGCTGATCGCGGCCTGCGGGCTCGACTGGGAGGATGCCTGCCTCGAGTTCCACAAGAACGAGCGGCGGGTGAAGACGCTCAGCGTCTACCAGGTGCGGCAGCCGATGTACAAAAGCTCGACCCGGGCCTGGGAGCGGTATGGCGAGGACATACGGCCGCTTCTGGATGCGCTCGGGCCGGAATATTCCGGCGCGGCGGAATAGGGGCAGAGTTTTCCCCGGCGTCGCTGGACAAGCCGGGCGCGGATTCCTAAGTTTCCGGGACTTCTCCAGACCGGGATCCGAAGATGGCGACGACCGAAGCCGTGAACGTCAAGACGCTCTATTCCAGGGCGATGGCGCTGATGGGCAAGGGCAGGGACGAGGAGGCGCTGGCGAGTTTCGCGCAGATCGTCGACCGGAACGCCAATATCCCGGAGGTCCATTTCCAGATCGCGCGGATCTTCCTGCGCAACGACCAGCTTGCGAAATCGCTGACCCATATCCGCGCGGCCGCGAAGCTGAAGCCCGACGTGCCGGATATCTGGAAGGTCTATTCCGAAATCGTCCGGACGATCTCGCACACCGACGAGCAGGCCCGGTTCCGGGCGGCGCTGAAGGGCGCACCGCTCGACAAGAGCACGAAATCGACGCTGTCGACCTCGGTGGATTTCACCGGCAAGTCGGTGGCGCCGCTCGGCGGGACGCCGGCACCGGTCTTCGAACGGATGGTGGCGGTCCTTGCCGAGGACCGGGCCGCCGAGGCGGAGACCCTGGCGCGGGCCGAGCTCCGGCGGACCCCGAAATCGGCCGCGACGCGGACCATCCTCGCCGCCGCTCTCCTGACGCAGGAGCGGATCGCCGAGGCCGAGGAAGCGGTGCGCGAGGCGCTCCGGATCGACGGGAACTATGCGGAGGCCCATTGCACGCTGGCACGGATCCTGCGCGCGCAGAAGCGGTTCAAGGAGGGATTCAAGGCCTGCAACCATGCATTGCGGCTGGCGCCGGGCATGGCCGCCGCGCTCCGGATGCGGGGCGAGTTCTACCGCGAGCTGCGCTGGCCGGAGGAGGCGCGGGCCGATCTCGAGATGCTGATCACGCTGGAGCCGCGCAACCCGGACCACCACTACGTGCTGGCGAGCCTTCTCTACGAGAACAAGAAGTTCCCCGATGTGGTCAAGGTGACGCGCAAGGCCCTGAAGAGCGGGCTGAAGGGCTTCGGGCTCCACAGCACGCTGGCGCAGGCGCTGGGCGACCTCGGCCAGCACGAAGAGGCGCTCGAGGTGCTGGAAGCCGCGAAGAAGCTTTATCCCGAGGCGCATATCGCGGCGCTCCGAATCGCCGAGCTGAACCAGACGCTGGGCAGGTTCGACGTGGCGGAGGCCGGGTTCCAGGAGGCGATCCGGTCGGACCCGAGGCAGGGCGAGTTCTACCGGGTCTACCTGACCGCCAAGAAGCTGGAGCCGGGAAACCCGATGGTCGAGACCATGCAGGTCCATTTCGACGATACGACGATCCCCGGCAAGAGCCGGGCGCATTTCGGATTCGCGCTGGCCAAGGTCATGGAGGACCAGAAGCGCCATGGCGAGGTGTTTCCCTATCTCGACCGCGCCAACGGTCTGATGCGCGAGGCCTTTCCCTACGATATCGATGCGCGCGTGGCGCATGTGGAGAAGCTGCTCGCGTCGTGCCGGAGCTACGACTGGAACGATGTGAAGTTCACATCCACGAACCGGTTCGCGCCGATCTTCGTCACCGGCATGCCGCGCTCGGGGACGACGCTGGTGGAGCAGATCATCTCGAGCCATTCCAAGGTCACCGGGGCCGGCGAGCTGGGCGTTGCTTCGCAATCGGCGCTCTACAAGATCGGCCGCGAGAGCGAGACCTACCGCAATCTCACGGATATCGAGCCGGAGGCGCTGCAAGAGATCGGCGACGAGTACGAGGCGTATATCCGCACGCTCCATCCCGGGGTCGACCAGATCACCGACAAGTCGATCCAGACTTACGGCTATATTGGCGCCCTGAAGCTCGCGATGCCGCAGGCGCGGTTCGTGGTGGTGCGGCGCGATCCGCGCGACAACCTCCTGTCGATCTACAAGAACGTGTTCCCCGAGGGCACGCATGGCTATGCCTACAATGTCGAGGACCTCGCCGAGTACTACCGGCAGTTCGTGCGGACCGTGGACTATTGGCGCGAGGTGGTGCCGGACTGGTTCTACGAGGTGCAATACGAGGATCTGGTGGCGAACCCGGCCGAGGAAGTGCCGAAGCTGATCGCGGCATGCGGGCTCGACTGGGAGGATGCCTGCCTCGAATTCCACAAGAACGAGCGGCGGGTGAAGACGCTCAGCGTCTACCAGGTGCGGCAGCCGATGTACAAATCCTCGACGCGCGCCTGGGAGCGATATGGCGAGGATATTAGGCCGCTTCTGGATGCGCTCGGGCCAGAGTATTCCGATGCCGCTGAGTGAGGTTCTTGCGCGGCTGCGCAAGGCGGAGGCCGAGGCCGGGCGGCCCGAGGGCTCGGTCGCGCTGATCGCGGTGTCGAAGGTGCAGCCGCTCGAACGGGTCGAGGCGGTTCTGGAGGAGGGGCATCGCCTCTTCGGCGAGAACCGGGTGCAGGAGGCCGAGGGCAAGTGGCCCGGGTTCAAGGAGCGGTTCGAGGGCGCGTCGGTGCATCTGATCGGGCCCTTGCAGAGCAACAAGACCCGCGCCGCCATGGCGCTGTTCGACGCGATCCACTCGGTCGACCGGCCGAAGCTCGCCCGCGCCATCGCCCGGATCGCCGACGGGACCGGTGCCTGTCCGGAGCTTTTCGTGCAGGTGAACACGGGCGAGGAAGCGCAGAAGGCCGGGGTTCTGCCCAGCGAGACCGATGCGCTCGTGGCCGAGTGCCGGGCGCTGTCGCTGCCGGTGGTCGGGCTGATGTGCATCCCGCCGGTGGAGGAGGAGGCGTCGCTGCATTTCGCCCTTCTGGCGAAGCTCGCGGCGCGGAACGGGCTTTCGGGGCTGTCGATGGGCATGAGCGACGATTTCGAGAAGGCGGTGGCCTTCGGCGCGACCCATGTGCGGGTGGGCTCGGCGATCTTCGGGGAGCGGGTGCCGGGGTGAGGCAATCCCAGCCTTCGGGCCCGGCGCCTTCGGCTTGATTCCGGGCCAGGTTTCTGGGGATTGGGTCCCTAACTCGTCCGCCAGAAATGCACCGTGAGGATCGCGTAGACGACCATCAGCTCGAGCCGCCCGATCAGCATCGCCGCCGAGAGCACCCATTTCGCCGGATCGTTCAGCGTGGCGAAATTGCCGGCGGGGCCGATCACGTCGCCGAGGCCCGGGCCGATATTGGCGATTGCGGTCGCGGCACCCGAGACGGCGGTCACGAGGTCGAGCCCGGTGCCCATCAGGAGTACTGACACCACCCCCAGCGTCACGATGAAGAGGACGAAGAAGGCCATCACCGAGTTCAGCACGTCCTCGGGCACCGGGCGGCCCTCGAAGCGCGGGGTGAAGAGGCCGTGCGGCGAGTGGATCCGGCGGATCTGCGCCCAGACCGAGGAAAACAGGATCTGGTAGCGGAAGATCTTGGCCGAGCAGCAGGTCGAGCCGGCGCAGCCACCGACGAGGCCGATGAAGAAGAACAGCACCAGCGGCGGCGCGCCCCAGAGCTGGTAGTCGACGCTGGCATAGCCGGTGCCGGTGGCGATGGAGGTGATGTTGAACAGCGCCTCGCGGAAGCCGTGCTCCCAGCGGTCGCCGTTCACGAACACCCGGTAGAGGGTGATTGCGATGGCGTTCAAGAGGATCATCAACAGGAAGGCACGCACCTGGCTGTCGCGCCAGAGCGCGTGGCCATTGCCGGCGACGAGTTGGACGTAGCGGACGAAGGGCAGGCTCGCGAGCACCATGAACGCCGTCGCGACGTATTCCGGCGCGCCCTGATAGGTGCCCATCGAGGCGTCGTAGGTCGAGAAGCCGCCGGTGGAGATCGTGGTGAGTGCGTGGTTGACCGCGTCGAAGGCCCCCATGCCGGTGGCGAGATAGGCCAGCGCGCAAGCCAGCGTCAGCCCGCAGTAGATCGCCGAGATACGGCCGGCGATCTCGGCTGCGCGGGGCAGGATCTTGCCCATCGTGTCGAAGGCTTCGGATTTGAAGATCTGCATCCCGCCGATCCGGAGCTCGGGCAGGAACACCATGGCGACGACGATGATGCCGATGCCGCCGAACCATTGCATCATAGAGCGCCACAGGAGCAGACCCTCGGGGAAGGAGTCGAGCCCGGTGAAGGCGGTGGAGCCGGTGGTGGTGAGACCGGACATCGCCTCGAAGAAGGCATCGACGGCGCGGGCGTCGGTATGGCCGAAGACAAAGGGCAGGGCGCCGAACAGGGGCAGGGCGAGCCAGACGCCAGTGGTCAGGAGGAACGTCTGCTGGATCGAGAGACCCTGGGTGACGCCATTCGCGCAGGCGAGCGCCATGACGGTGCCGGTCATCGAGGTGAGGATCGCGGCCTCGAGGAAGGCGGGCCAGTGGCCGTTCTGCGCAGCGAGGTCGTAACCCATGGGGATCAGCATCGTCGCCCCGAAGGCGGCGAGTAGGAGGCCGGTCACGTAGCCGAGGGGGCGGAGATCGATCATCCGGGGGAGGGTTGGCGTGCGCGGAGCGGGCTGTCAAGCGGGGTGGCGACCCATCCGAGACGCCTCCCCCTCCCATTCCGGCGGGAGGGAGAAGAGCACGCGGCAGGCGCTCAGGCGGCCCTTGGCGCGCCGCGGCCGGTGAGGCAGCGGACGAGGCCGGTGCCCGGCGCCCAGAGCCGGGTGGCGCCGAGGGTCACGACACGGGCTCCGGCGCCGAGCTTGAACCGGGCGAGGCCGGGGGCGGTTTCGGTCTCGACCACGTCGAGGTCGAGCGCGGTGAAGCCTCGCGCCGAGAGCCACAGCGCGGCGCGCCACAGGAGCAGGTTATGGGCGTACATCTCGCGCCCGCGTGGGCCGGTCCAGCCGATATGGTAGGTCGCGCCAGGTTTGTGCAGAAGGAACAGCATCGCCGCCACGACCTCGCCGTCCGGCGCGGTGGCTGTGAAGAGCCGTGTCGCCTCCTTGCCGCCCATGCGCGCCCAGGCGAGCGGGTAGGCCATGTCGAACCCCCGGTAGCCCCGGCGCTGTCTCTGCCGGGCTTCCTTGGCGAGCAGCCAATGGGTCGGTTCGGGATCCCAGGGTGCGTGCTTCACCGAGAGTCCGGCGCCATCGGCGCGCCGGAGCCGGTTGCGCCATTTGCCGGATTGCCGGGAAAGGAGCGTTTCGGCCGTCGCGTCCAGCGCGAGTTCGGCGAGCGAGATCGGCGTGACCACAGGCAGCCAGGGGCCGTCTTCCAGGGGGTCCGCGCCGCCGATCCGCTCCGGCGCGGCCATGACCCCGCGATGGTCCGCGCGAAGCCTGCGGAGGAGGGCGTGGAGCGCGTCGCGGCGGTCGGACTCGGCGAGCGCGGGGGACCAGAGCGGGCCCCGGCCCAGGACGGCGAAATCGCCCCAGCCCGGCCAGCGGCGGATCCCGATCTGCGCCGCGCCGAGGAGCGGACCGCCCCGGCGGAGCGCCAGATGGCGGAGGCGCTGGCCCGTGGCCTCGGACGCGGCGGCATGGAGCGGGTGATGCTGGCGGATCGGCGCCGCCAGCGCCGCCGACCAGACCGGACGATCCGAGTTCTCCCACCGCGTATCCATGGCCCGCATTAACCGCCGCGAAACTTAATCTCCGCTTAATGGCTGCATGCGGAAGAAGGCGCCCCCGGTTCTCGGACAGATCGTTCCCGCGCCCCGGCCCACCGCGGCAGGGGCGTTCTGGCTGGCCCTGGTCCTGTCGGTGCCGGTTTTTCTGGTGCTGGCGGTGGCGGAGCTGGTCTGGCGGGTTTGGGGGTAGGGCGGTGCTTGGTAGCAGCGGGCTTTTGCAGGACGGTTCATCATTTCCCCCCGCCCGGCTTGCGCTCCCTCCGCTTCACCCCCCGCGGATCAACGCGCTGAGTTCCCCGTAGAGCGCCTGCCGCTCGTCGGGGCTGAGAAAGGCGCCGAGTTCCACCTCGCGGCCGCCGCCCTTCAGCGTAAGGTATTTCTCCACCGGCTTGTCGCCCTTGTGAAGATGGACCGTGACCCAATAGGGGTTCGCGTCCCAGCGCCTTGTGCCGCCTCTCGGCTCGTGGCGGGTGAGCTCGATCCGCTCGGCGTCGAGCCGCAATACCTCGGTCAGCCGCGCGTCGCGGTCGCTGCGATTGAGCGCGAGCCAAACCCCGGCCACCGCGATGGCCATGAACGGCAGGAGCGCCCAGAGGACCGGGCTGCCCAGTACCGCGAGGAGGGGGATGGCGAGCAGCGCGGCGGTGGCACCGATGAACAGTACGAAGCCGCGATTCGACATCGACCGGTGCGGCCAGAGCGTGAGCGTGTGCGAGTCGTCGGTCCAGCGGTATGGCATGGTGCGATTTTAGCCCCTGCGGCCCTTTCGACAAATCCAAAGCGAAGCGCCCCCGCCTTTCGGTCGGGGGCGCCTTGAATTTTCAGGTCGGCCCGCTCAGTGCGTGTGGCCGTGATCCCAGTCCGACTGCTTCGGCAGCGTCTCGAAGGTGTGCTCCGGCGGCGGCGAGGGCAGGGTCCATTCGAGAGTGTCGGCATGCTCGTTCCAGTAGTTCTTCTCGGTCACCCGCGCACCGCGGGTCAGGGTGTAGACCACGATGCCGATGAAGAACAGGAACGAGGCGAAGCTGAGGAAGGCGCCCCAGGACGACACGGTGTTCCAGTAGGCGAAGGCCTCGGGATAGTCGATGTAGCGCCGCGGCATGCCTTGCCGGCCGAGGAAGTGCTGCGGGAAGAAGGTGAGGTTCGCGCCGATGAACATCATCCAGAAATGCAGCTTGCCGGCCCATTCGGGGTATTGGCGGCCCGACATCTTGCCGATCCAGTAGTAGATCCCGGCGAAGATGCAGAACACGGCGCCCAGCGACATCACGTAGTGGAAGTGGGCGACCACATAATAGGTGTCGTGATAGGCGCGGTCGATGCCGGCCTGCGACAGCACGATGCCGGTGACGCCGCCCACGGTGAACAGGAACAGGAAGCCGAAGGCCCATAGCATCGGTGTCTTGAACTCGACCGAGCCGCCCCACATCGTCGCGATCCAGGAGAAGATCTTCACCCCGGTCGGCACCGCGATGACCATTGTCGCCAGCATGAAATAGGTCTGCTGCCGCAGGCTCATGCCGACGGTGTACATGTGGTGCGCCCAGACCACGAAGCCGAGCCCGCCGATGGCGATCAGCGCCCAGACCATCGGCAGGTAGCCGAAGATCGGCTTCTTCGAGAAGGTGGCGATCACGTGGGAGATGATGCCGAAGCCGGGCAGGATGATGATGTAGACCTCGGGATGGCCGAAGAACCAGAGGATGTGCTGGTAGAGGATCGGGTCGCCACCGCCCGCGGGCTGGAAGAAGGCGAAGCCGAAGTTGCGGTCCATCAGGAGCATGGTGATCGCGCCGGCGAGGACCGGCAGCGACAGGAGGATCAGCCAGGCGGTGACGAAGATCGACCAGGCGAAGAGCGGCACCTTGAACAGCGTCATGCCCGGAGCGCGCATGTTCAGGAAGGTCGTGATCATGTTGATCGCGCCGAGGATCGACGAGGCGCCCGAGAGGTGTACCGCGAAGATCGCGAGATCCATCGAGAAGCCGCCCTCGGAGGTGGAGAGCGGCGGGTAGAGCACCCAGCCCACGCCCGAGCCCATCTGGTCGTTGCCGCCGGGCGACAGCACCGAGGCCACGGCGAGCGAAGTGCCAGCGACGTAGAGCCAGTAGGAGAGGTTGTTCAGACGCGGGAACGCCATGTCGGGCGCGCCGATCTGGAGCGGCATGAAGAAGTTGCCGAAGCCGCCGAACAGCGCCGGGATCACCACGAAGAACATCATCAGGATGCCGTGGGCGGTGATCAGCACGTTCCAGAGATGGCCGTTCGGCGTGCAATCCGCTTCGGCCGCGGCGGCCGTGTAGCGTGCGCCTTCCATGCACATGTACTGCACGCCCGGATGCATCAGCTCCATGCGCATGTAGACCGTGAAGGCCACGGCGATGAAGCCGACCAGCGCCGAGGTGAAGAGGTAGAGGATGCCGATATCCTTGTGGTTCGTCGACATGAACCAGCGGGTGAAGAAGCCGCGCGGGTCGTGGTGGTCTTCGTGTCCGTGGACCTGGGCGTCTGCGGGCATGCGTCTCTCCTGATGGCGTGGCCGCACGGCGGAAGACTCGCACCGGTGCGGTATTTTGCTTGTGTTCTAGTGGGAGTGCCGGGCGGCGGCAACACGGCAATCGGTCGGAGGGGCGGGTAAAAATGTCTCAGGGCGGCGCGGCAGTCACACGGTCGCGGCCGGAAAATGCACGTGCTCCGGATCGGAGTTCGTCACGAGTTCCCATCCCGCCCGACCGATTCGCCATGGCGCCCATCCTGGGCCCGGGATAGGCGGGCGCCATGGCACAGCTTTCCGACAATGCGCGCGGCGCGCTCCTGATGGTCGCGTCGATGCTGTTCTTCACGCTGAACGATGCCTGCCTGAAGGGGCTTGGGGGCGAAGTGCCGCTGATGCAGGCGCTGTTCCTGCGCGGGATGGCGGTTTCGGCCCTCCTGGCGTCCCTGGCGGCCTGGCGCGGCGGCGGGTTGCGGCTCGGGCGGCTCCGGCCCGATGCCGGGCGGCTGGCGCTGCGCACCCTGGCCGAAATCGGCGCGGCGTTCTTCTTCCTGACCGCGCTTTTCAACATGCCGATCGCCAATGTCTCGGCGATCCTGCAGGTGACGCCGCTGTCGGTGACGCTTGCCGCCGCGCTGTTCCTCGCCGAGCCGGTGGGCTGGCGCCGGCTCGTCGCCATCGCGATCGGCTTCGGCGGGGTGCTGCTGATCGTGCGTCCGGGGACCGAGGGGTTCACGATCCATTCGATCTTTGCGCTCCTGTCCGTCGCCATGGTCACGATCCGCGATCTTGCGACGCGGCGGATGAGCCGCGACCTGCCCTCGATCAGCGTCGCCTTCGTCACCGCGGTGGGGGTGACCGGCTTCGCGGGAATCTCGTCCCTGTTCGAGCCCTGGGTGCCGCTCGGCCCGCGGACCGGGCTGCAGCTGGCCGGGGCGTCGCTGTTCGTCTTCGTCGCCTATATCGCCAGCGTTGCGACCATGCGGGTGGGCGAGGTCGGCTTCGTGGCGCCGTTCCGCTATGCGAGCCTGCTCGCGGCGCTGATCCTGGGGTTCGTGGCGTTCGGCGAATGGCCTTCGCCGCTGACGCTTCTGGGCAGCGCGGTGGTGGTGGCGACCGGTCTCTTCACGCTCCTGCGCGAGCGCGCCGCGGCCCGGGCGCACGGGCAGCGCGGTCCCGCGGCGACGGTGCGGGTGCGGGGGTAGCGCGCGCGCATTGCTTTCGGCTTGTCATTCGCGAGTGACAGGGGCCATCCGACGCTCCGCGCGGGACGGCTTCAGGCGAGATCCGCCGGGGCCAGCGCGCCCTCTCCCAAGAGGTGCCGGAGCGTGTAGGCCGCCGACAAAGCGTCATCGAGCGCGTCGTGGCCCCGCAGCGGCGGATGGTCGAGCCGGTAATAGGCGGACAGGCGGTTGCTCGGCGTCTGCCCGAGGTCCTCATAAGGCATGCCGGCCCTGAGAAGCAGGTGGCAGGCATTGCCGAACCGCGTCACCGGGATCGGCGGCGGGATCCCGTCGACATAGCAGCTGATCGCCACCATGTTGAACTCGTCCTTGCCCCAGGACCAGAGTCGCGCGCCCCGGGCGAAGCGGTCGGTCCGCGCCAGCGCCTCGGCGAGGGGGAGCCCGTCCTCGTCGAGGATGTCCTCGGTGATGCCGGTCAGCCGGGTGAGGAGCGGGTCGAGCGGCACGCGCCCGCCGTGCCGGTCCGTCGGCAGCACATGGAGACGGAGTGTCTCGGCGATGGGAAACCCCTCCGAAAGGCCGAGCCGCACCAATCCGATCTGGACGATCACCGGGTCGGGGTCGTAGGGACCGCACCAGAAGCGCTGCGGCGCCCCCTCGGCGGTGAGGAATTCGCAGTCGAAGACGATGGCGTGGTCCATGGGGCCCCCCGGGGTCGGGCCCGGACAGCCTAAGGCCCCGGAAGCCCGCGGCAAGGGCCAAACGGCAAGGGCGCTGACGCGTATCGCAAAATCGGCGCCGGGGTCTGTTGACAGCCTATCCGACTCTGTCTATACGGCGCCCACTTCGGCTACGGGTCCGCAGATCCCACGGCCGTCTACAGGAATGATGTGGTCACGATCCGGTCGGTAACGGCCCGATCCTCTGGAGACCCGCCGCACCGCCCCCAGATCCGGGAGCGCCTGCGGTGCTTCTCGTTTTGCCGAAAGGCAGGGCGGGAGCAAGACCAACCGGGGCGCCCGCGCCCCAGACGAGAGTGAAACGAGGGGTAGCGAACCCGATGCCGACGATCCAGCAGCTGATCCGCAAACCGCGGCAGCAGAAAGCGAAACGCTCGAAGTCCCAGCACCTCGAGTCCTGCCCGCAGAAGCGCGGCGTATGCACCCGCGTCTATACCACGACGCCGAAAAAGCCGAACTCGGCGATGCGGAAAGTTGCCAAGGTGCGGCTGACGAACGGCTTCGAAGTCATCAGCTACATTCCCGGCGAGAGCCATAACCTTCAGGAACACTCGGTGGTCCTGATCCGCGGCGGCCGGGTGAAGGACCTTCCTGGCGTCCGCTATCACATCCTGCGCGGTGTCCTCGACACCCAGGGCGTCAAGGACCGCAAGCAGCGCCGCTCGAAATACGGCGCCAAGCGTCCGAAGTAAGAGGAAAAGCCGATGTCCCGCCGCCACGCTGCCGAGAAGCGCGAAGTTCTCCCCGACGCCAAGTTCGGCGACCGCGTTCTGACGAAGTTCATGAACAACCTCATGGTCGACGGCAAGAAATCCGTCGCCGAGCGGATCGTCTACAACGCTTTCGACCGGGTCGAGAACAAGCTGAAGAAGTCGCCTCTGGACGTGTTCCACGAGAGCCTCGACAACATCAAGCCCTCAGTCGAGGTCCGCTCCCGCCGGGTCGGCGGCGCGACCTACCAGGTGCCCGTCGAGGTCCGCCCCGAGCGCCGTGAGGCGCTGGCGATCCGCTGGCTGATCGACGCGGCGAAGAAGCGCAACGAGAACACGATGGAAGAGCGGCTTGCCGGTGAGCTGGTCGACGCCGTGAACGGCCGCGGCACCGCGGTCAAGAAGCGCGAAGACACCCACAAGATGGCCGATGCCAACAAGGCGTTCAGCCACTACCGCTGGTAATTACGAATTTCTGCCTGAGGACTGACCAATGGCCCGCCAATATCCCCTGACCCGCTACCGAAACTTCGGTATCATGGCGCATATCGACGCTGGCAAGACCACCACGACGGAGCGGATCCTCTACTACACCGGCCGGTCGCACAAGATCGGCGAAGTCCATGACGGCGCTGCCACCATGGACTGGATGGAGCAGGAGCAGGAACGCGGGATCACCATCACATCGGCCGCCACCACGACCTTCTGGCAGTGGCAGGAAGATCCGACTCCGGAAGGGACCTCGGACACCAAGTTCCGCTTCAACATCATCGACACCCCGGGCCACGTGGACTTCACCATCGAGGTCGAGCGCTCGCTCGCCGTGCTCGACGGCGCCGTCTGCCTGCTCGACGCCAACGCGGGTGTCGAACCCCAGACCGAAACCGTCTGGCGTCAGGCCGACCGCTACAAGGTTCCGCGCATCGTGTTCGTCAACAAGATGGACAAGATCGGTGCGGACTTCTTCAACTGCGTGAAGATGATCCAGGACCGCACCGGCGCGACCCCGGCTCCGATCGCGCTGCCGATCGGCGCCGAGGACAAGCTCGAGGGCATCATCGACCTGATCACCATGGAAGAATGGGTCTGGCAGGGTGAAGACCTGGGCGCCTCCTGGGTGCGCCAGCCGATCCGTGCCGAGCTCAAGGACGTCGCCGACGAATGGCGCGGCAAGCTGATCGAGCTTGCCGTGGAACAGGACGACGACGCGATGATGGCCTATCTGGAAGGCGAGGAGCCCGATGTTCCGACCCTGCGGGCGCTGATCCGCAAGGGCACGCTGTCGCTGGCCTTCGTTCCGGTCACCGCCGGTTCGGCCTTCAAGAACAAGGGCGTCCAGCCGCTGCTGAACTCGGTCATCGACTTTCTGCCGGGCCCGCTCGACGTGCCCGCCTATATGGGCTTCAAGCCGGGCGACGAGACCGAGACGCGCAACATCGCGCGCCAGGCCGACGACGCCCAGCCCTTCGCGGGACTCGCGTTCAAGATCATGAACGACCCGTTCATGGGCTCGCTCACCTTCACCCGGATCTATTCGGGCAAGATGGGCAAGGGCGACCAGCTCCTGAACTCGACCAAGGGCAAGAAGGAGCGCATCGGCCGGATGGTGATGATGCACTCGAACAAGCAGGAAGAGATCGCCGAGGCCTTCGCCGGTGACATCATCGCGCTTGCCGGTCTCAAGGATACGACCACGGGCGACACGCTGTGCGACCCGAACCATCCTGTCGTGCTTGAAACCATGACCTTCCCCGAGCCGGTCATCGAGATCGCGGTCGAGCCCAAGACCAAGGCCGACCAGGAGAAGATGTCGGCTGGCCTCCAGCGCCTTGCCGCCGAGGACCCGTCTTTCCGCGTCGAGACCGACATCGAGTCGGGCCAGACCATCATGAAGGGCATGGGCGAACTTCATCTCGACATTCTGGTCGACCGCCTGAAGCGGGAGTTCAAGGTTGAGGCGAACATTGGCGCGCCGCAGGTGGCCTATCGCGAGACGATCTCGAAAGAGGTCGAGCACACCTATACCCACAAGAAGCAATCGGGCGGCTCGGGCCAGTTCGCCGAGGTCAAGCTTGTCATCTCTCCGACCGAACCGGGCGAAGGCTATTCGTTCGAGAGCCGGATCGTCGGCGGTGCGGTGCCGAAGGAATACGTGCCGGGCGTCGAGAAGGGCATCAAGTCGGTTATGGACTCCGGTCCGCTCGCGGGCTTCCCGGTGATCGACTTCAAGGTCGCGCTGGTTGACGGCAAGTTCCACGACGTGGACTCGTCGGTCCTCGCCTTCGAGATCGCGGCCCGCATGGGCATGCGCGAAGGCATGAAGAAGGCCGGCGCGAAGCTCCTCGAGCCGATCATGCGCGTCGAGGTGGTGACCCCGGAGGAATATACCGGCGGCATCATCGGCGACCTGACCTCGCGGCGGGGCCAGGTGCAGGGACAGGACACGCGCGGCAACGCCAACGTGATCAACGCCTTCGTGCCGCTCGCCAACATGTTCGGCTACATCAACACCCTGCGGTCGATGTCCTCGGGCCGGGCGAACTTCACCATGCAGTTCGACCATTACGAGCCGGTGCCGCAGAACATCAGCGAAGAGATTCAGGCGAAATACGCCTAACCGCGACAGTGCCCCGGGCTTGACCCGGGGTCCCAAGAGATCAGAGGAGGCCACACCCATGGCGAAGGCAAAGTTTGAGCGGACGAAACCGCACGTGAACATCGGGACGATTGGTCACGTTGACCACGGGAAGACGACGCTGACGGCGGCGATCACGAAGTATTTCGGGGATTTCAAGGCCTA
>QWDA01000006.1 GCA_003605175.1 Paracoccaceae bacterium
CCCGTGATAGAGCGCGCCGTAGAACATGTGCCGCCGCAGCGCGCCCCAATGCCCGGCCGCGCCACCCTGGGCGCCCTGTCCCACGCCGCCACCAGCGCCCGCGCCTCGGCCGGCACCGTCCGCAGGACCAGCACCGCCGGCGCGGGCGGCAGCGCCGGCCCCTTCCCCCGCAGAAGCGCCAACCCGACGCCATGCACCAAGAGCGCCAACAACAGGCAGACCGCAATCTCCCCCAGCCGCCTCACGGCGTCACCGTCACCAGCCGCGCCTCGGCAATCCCCGCCTCGGCCAGACGCGCCAGCACATGGGCCAGCGCCGAGGCCGACACCCCCCGGTCCGCCCGGATCTCGACCGCACGCCCCGCCGGAAGCGCTCGAAACACCGCTGGTCCCCGCAGCGCACCGAAGGCAAGGCCGCCCTCCGCGTCGAGGAACAGCACCGCGCCGCCGCCCGCATCCACCGGCCCCGGCCCCGCCGGCAGATCCAGCGGCCCGGGCGGGTGCGGCGGCAGACCGGCGCTCAGGAGGAAGAACAGGAGCAACAGGAAGACCACGCCGACAAGCGGCACCGACAGAGCATCCGGCACCGCCCGCCGCCGGGGCCGCGCGTCCGCGAACCTCACGGCACCGCCTCCACCAGCGCGAGATTGCGGAACCCCGCCGCTTCCATCAGCGCCATCACCCGCGTCAGCCGCTCAAGATCCACCCCCGGCTCGGGCCGCAGCACCACCGCGTCGCCGCCGCTCGCCGTGAGCCGCACCAGCTCGGCCAGCAGATCCCGCGGCGCCAGCGCCACACCGTTGAGCCGGAGCCCATCGGGCAGCACCTCGACCAGCCGCGGCGGGCCCGCGTAGCCGCCGCCCGCGCGCACCGGCACCGCCCGCTCGGGCCCGAACCGCGCCACCAGCATGAAGAATACCAGGAGCAGCAACACGAGGTCGACCATCGGCACCAGAGACATCCGCCGCCGCGACCGCGCCGCCCCGAAGGCGAACATCAGCCCTGCCCCTGCGCGGGTCCGCGCGTGAAGATCCGCGTCGCGGTATCCTCCATCTCGGCCTGCACCCGGTCGGTCACCGCCTCGAACCCCACCGAGGCCGCCAGCGCCGGCACCGCCACGCCGATCCCTGCCGCCGTGGTCAGGAGCGCCTGCCAGATCCCGCCCGCCAAGAGCGCCGGATCGGCCCCCGGCCCCGCCGCCTCCAGCACCCGGAACGCCTCGATCATCCCCAGAACCGTGCCGAAAAGCCCGATCAGCGGCGCGATGGCGGCCACCAGCTCCAGCGCCCTCAGCCCCGCCCGCGCCTCGCGCAGCTCGGCGAGCGCCAGCCGTGTCACCTCCTCGCGCGCCTCCGCATCGGTCAGCCCGCGCTCGCGCCGGATCGCCATCGCCACCCGCGCCACCCGCGCCCGGATCCCGCGGCTGCCGCGCAGCAGCGCCTCCGCCCCGTCCCAGTCGCGCGCCGTCCAGGCCGCCAGCGCCGGCCCCATGTCGCTGCCGCCCCAGACCCCGAGCCAGAGGAACCGCCAGAGCTTCCAGAAGATCAGCGCCAGCGTCGCGACCGAAAGCGCGGCGAGCACCGCCATCGCCGGCCCGCCCCGCGCCAGTGCCTCGGACAGAAGCTCGACCATACCCGCACCCCCCCATGCGCCGCCCGGGGCCGCGCCCCGAAAGGCGCGATGATCCCACACTTGCCGCGCCGATGCACGGGACGCCGCCCGATCGGCGCCGCGGGGGAGACAATCGCGGGGCCCTTGGGCGGTTTTCGAGGCAGGATGGTGGGTGATGAGGGACTCGAACCCCCGACATCTTCGGTGTAAACGAAGCGCTCTACCAGCTGAGCTAATCACCCTCGCGGCCGCGCTGATAGCCTGCCCCGGCGGCCGAAGGCAAGACCCGTGCCGTGTCACCCCCTTGGCCCGGTCCGCGCCCGGCCCACCCACCGGACCGAAGGGAAGCGTTCCAAAGGCGTGCCTCCGGCACGACCGGGCCGGCGGCGCGACGCCGGTTCGGTTCCCCCGCCCGAATTGCGCCGGAGGCTGCCCGGGCGAGCGCCTGCCCGGCTCGCGCAAAGTGGCAGGCCAGTAGGGCTCCGCCCGTTCGTCCCTCGAAAGCTCCCCCGGACGTTTCGCCGGCTGCGTCGGGCCGGGGCTCACTCCCACGGGCAGGCGCCCGCCCGGTTTCGCGCTTCGGAAGGTGGCTTCAGCGGCGCGCGCGCCTTTCCGACGGAGCGCATCCCGCCGCCTGCCCCGGGTTCACCGTTCGAACTGCAGAAGCCAGCGCCCCTCGACGAAAATCGGCCCGCCATTGTCCTCGCGAAACGCCACGCAGGCGAACTCCGCCCGCCCTGCGCAGAACCCGGCCACCACCGCCAGCGCCAGATCGCGATCCGCCCGGCCGATCCCGCCGCCCGAAAGCGCCAGCCGCGCCACCGGCGGCCCGGGCAGAAACAGCCGCGCGCCGTCCCCGGTGACGAAGGTCAGCCCGTCGAGATCGGGCAGGAACGCCAGACGGTACGCCCGCCCGGCATGGACATGCGCCACCTCCAGCGCCTCCACCCGGCGCTCGGGTTCCGGCGGCGGCACGGCGCAGCCCGCGAGGAGCAGGGCCGCGACCAGCCAGAACCGGGATATCTCAGAAGAAAACGGCAAGGATCGCCATGATTGCCAGCAAAAGACACATCGCCGAGCCGAACACGAAAGAGATGGTCCGGATCCCCGCCGCCTCCGCACCGATCCCCTTCACATGGACCACCGCATGCACCAGCCGGGCCAGGAAGAACAGCGAGGCGAAAAGGTACACCCAGAACGGCGCCGCCCCGGCGAGGATCGCCGCGACAGTGACTGCGGCGAAAGTCCCCATCACCTCGGTCACGTTCAGATGCGCGCGCGAACAGCGGTAGGCCTTGCTGGCATAGTCGGGCTCGGGCACTGCGCCGGCTGTCAGGCCCAGCTTGGCCTTCTCCGCTGCCGAGATCGGAGCCAGTATCAGGGCGATCAGCGCGACCAAGGCCACCGAGACGATGGCATGGCCATATGCCGCGAAGTCAGCCATTTCTCCTCCCAATCATGCCAGGATCGGACTTCCGTTGGGCGCCAGGCCAACGCGCCAACGCCAACCAAAGGACAAGTAGTGCCTGACCGCCATAGGCAACGCCAAACGCCAGCGGCTCCCGCATTCTCAATGCCCTGAGCGGCAAATAGCTCGGTGCATAGAAGAATAGCAGCAGACCAAGTCCCGCCGCTATCAGACCAGACAAACCCGCCAGCAATCCGTATCCCAAGCGTCTTGCGAGAATGAAAATCGCGAGACTGCAAATTCCAAGCGAAGCCAGCAGCGTAAGGATGGTCACGCCAACCAAACGAAACTACTCCGCGGCGACCGCGCTCACCCGGCCCGCCTTCTGGGCCTTGATCCGGTCCTCGATCTCGCCCCGGAAATTCCGGATCAGCCCCTGGATCGGCCAGGCCGCCGCGTCGCCCAAGGCGCAGATCGTGTGGCCCTCGACCTGCTTGGTGACGTCGAACAGCATGTCGATCTCCTCGATCTCCGCCTCGCCCTTCACCAGCCGCTCCATGACCCGCATCATCCAGCCGGTGCCCTCGCGGCAGGGGGTGCACTGGCCGCAGCTCTCGTGCTTGTAGAATTTCGACAGCCGCCAGATCGCCTTCACGATATCGGTGGACTTGTCCATCACGATCACCGCCGCGGTGCCAAGGCCCGAGCCCAGCTCGCCGCGCAGGTAATCGAAATCCATCACCGCCTCGCGCATCTTCTCGCCGCGCACGCATGGCACCGACGAGCCGCCCGGGATCACCGCCAGAAGGTTGTCCCAGCCGCCGCGGATGCCGCCGCAATGGGTCTCGATCAGCTCCTCGAAGGTGATCGACATCGCCTCCTCGACGACGCAGGGATTGTTCACATGGCCCGAGACCGCGAACAGCTTGGTGCCCGCGTTGTTCTGCCGCCCGAAGGCGGCGAACCAGTCGCCGCCGCGGCGCAGGATCGTCGGCGCCACCGCGATCGATTCCACGTTGTTCACCGTGGTCGGGCAGCCATAGAGCCCCGCGCCGGCCGGGAACGGCGGCTTCATCCGCGGCATCCCCTTGCGGCCCTCGAGGCTCTCCAGCAGCGCGGTCTCCTCGCCGCAGATATAGGCGCCCGCGCCATGGTGCAGGTAGAGATCGAAATCCCAGCCCGATCCGGCCGCGTTCCGGCCGAGGAGCCCCGCGTCATAGGCCTCGTCGATGGCGGCCTGCAGCGCCTCCTTCTCGCGGATGTATTCGCCGCGGATGTAGATGTAAGAGGCATGCGCGCCCATCGCGAAAGACGCGATCAGGCAGCCCTCGATCAGCGTGTGCGGATCGTGGCGCATGATCTCCCGGTCCTTGCAGGTGCCGGGCTCGGATTCGTCGGCATTGACCACAAGGTAGGCCGGCCGGCCGTCGGATTCCTTCGGCATGAACGACCACTTGAGACCCGTCGGGAAGCCCGCGCCGCCGCGGCCCCGGAGCCCCGACTTCTTCATCTCGTCGACGATCCAGTCGCGCCCCTTGGCGATGATCGCCGCGGTGCCGTCCCAGTGCCCGCGCGCCCGCGCGCCGGCGAGCGTCCGGTCGTGCATCCCGTAGATATTGGTGAAGATACGGTCTTCGTCTTTCAGCATGCCACTCGTCCCAGATGTCTCAGTCGCGGCGCTTGCGCCAGATTTGCCATGTCACGATCATGCCCCAGGCGAAAGCCGCCATGGCAGCGAAATCGAAAAGAAACGCGTATCGCGGCGCGAGGCCGAACTGTCCGCCCAGCCATTGCGCCGCCATCCAGAGCACCATCGAAGCGGCGACCACCACCGCCACGATCCGGCCCTGTCGCGCCATCCGCCGGTCCTCGTCGTTATCGCCCGTCATGGCCCGCATCCTTTCAAGCCCGGGGAGCGCCCGTCAATAGACGTCGCCCTTGTCGACCTTCTTCGAGAAGTCGGTCTCCCCGCCCCCGGCCAGGAGCTTCGCCTGCGCCACCCAATCGTCGCGGGTGACCCGGCCCCGGAAGCCCTCCAGATTGTCGTCCATCCAGGCCACTTCCTTGGCGCTCCAGGCGGCGATCTGGTCGAAATGGTAGAAGCCCAGCGAATGCAGCAGGGCTTCCAGCTTCGGGCCCACGCCCTTGATCTTCTTCAGATCGTCCGCCTTGCCGCCCCGCGGCGCCGAAAGCGCGGCAGGCTTGCCCGCCGGTCCGGCGGCCACTTCCGGTTCGGGCTCCGGTTCGGGCTCGGGCTCCGCTCTGGCCGCCGGTTCCGGCGCCGGGGCCGGCTCCGGAGCGGGCGCAGGTGCCGGTGACGCCACCCGTGCGGCCGGGGCCGTCTCGGGCCGCGCCGGGAAGAACAGGACCAGCACCACGAGGACGATCAGCCCCGCCAGAAGCGACCAGATCAGCGCGCCGAGAAAGCTCAGCCCCGCCGCCAGGATCAGAAGCAGGAACAGGCAGAGCGCTATACCCAGCGCGAGAACCCCGTACAGCGACATCGTCCTGTCCGACCGTGCCGACATTGGTCACCTCCCGGTCTGTTGCGCCCCCGATCTAGGAGCGCTTGGAAAACTCCGTCTCGCCGCCCGCGGCCAGGATCTTCGCCTGCGCCACCCAGTCGTCGCGGGTCACCCGTCCCTTGAACCCTTCGAGATTCTCGTCGACCCAGGCCACCTCTTCGGCGGTCCAGCCGGCCACCTGGTCGAAATGGTAGAAGCCCAGGCTGTTGAGCAGCGCCTCGAGCTTCGGGCCCACACCCTTGATCTTCTTCAGATCATCCGCCGCCCCGTCCCGCGCCGCCTCCAGCGCGGCCGGGCGCACCCCGACCAGAACCGCCGCTTGCGGCGCCGCGGGCACGGATTTCGGCCGCGCGACCTTCGCGGCATCGGCGGTCTCGACCGCCGCAGGTTTCGCCGCCGCCCGCGCCGCCACCTTGGCCGCCGCCTCCGCGGCCCGGCTCGGCGCTTCCGCCGCCCCCTGCCAGGGCGTGCGCAGCGGCACCTCGGTGCCGTCGATCCGCTTCACCGTGTCGCCGATCTCCACCGCCAGCGCCACCGAGGCGTTGTGCCGCGCCTTGCCCGACGCATGGTCCTTCAGCGAGGTCAGCCCCGAGGCCGGCTCGGCCGCATAGCGCCCGTTCTGCGGCCCCGGCACCGGGACCTTGCCGCGTGCCAGCTCGTCGAGGATCTCCTCCAGCCGCTCCGGCGTCAGGTCCTCGTAGTAATCCTTGCCGATCTGCGCCATCGGCGCGTTCGCGCAGGCGCCGAGGCACTCGACCTCCTCCCAGGAGAACTTCCCGTCCGCCGAGAGCGCATGCGCCGCTTTCGCGATCTTCGCCTTGCAGACGCCGACGAGGTCCTCGGCGCCCATGATCATGCAGGAGGTCGTGCCGCAAACCTGGATATGCGCCACCGACCCGACCGGCTGAAGCTGGAACATGAAATAGAAGGTCGCCACCTCCAGCGCGCGGATATAGGCCAGCCCCAGCATCGCCGCCACATGCTCGATGGCCGGCCGCGAGAGCCAGCCCTCCTGCTCCTGCGCCCGCCACAGGAGCGGGATGATCGCGCTTGCCTGCCGCCCTTCCGGATACTTGGTGATCTGCGCCTCGGCCCAGGCCTGGTTGGCGGGTGTGAAAGCGAAGCTCTCGGGCTGGTCGTGGTAGAGGCGGCGGAGCATTCGTCGGTCTCCCGGAGTGAATCTGCTTGTTCTGGCCTAACGCATTGCGCGCGGGTGTAAAAGACGGGTCGGTCTCATCCCTCGCCCGCCGCGACAAGACGACAGCCCTCGAACACCGAATATTGCGCCCCGAAGAACTCCGACAGGCGCTTCAGCACCGCATCGACCTCGGCCTTGCCCGCCTCGCCGTAAAGCTGCGCGGGCGACAGGTTCTGCAGATCCGCGCTCAGCCCCTCGGCCTGGCCCGACAGGTAGGTGCGAAACCGGTCGAGCGGCCCGAGGATCGACGCCTTGGCGAGGCTCGCCTCGAACCCGTTCAGCATCGGCACGACCGCCTCCTGGATCAGCACCAGCTCGCCGGCATTCATCACGTCGACCTTCGGCGGCCAGACCTCGGTCTTCCCGAAGCCCGGCGAAAGATCCCGCAAGGTATGATCCAGCGCCACCGCCGCGTCGAAATTCTGAAAGCAGATGTCGAGCTTCTTCTCCAGAAGCCGCGTCCGCTCGGTCTCGACATAGGCGACCCGTGCGTACCAGGCCTGCACGGCGACGAAAAGCGCGGCGCAGAGTGTGGAGATCGCGAGGACGATCCCGATGCCGCGGCCCGTTTGTTCCATTTGTCAATGCGAATTTGGCAGAGTACTGAATTGCAAATGCTCACCAGCTAGCTTGGTCATGGGCTTTTGGGACTACCATCTTGCCAGCACTCAGATCCCACTTTTTCCAACGTCCACCGAGAGGCATAATTGAAGATGGAATCCTGTGCTCCGACGAATGTTGGAATACGATCATCCGCGAAAAGGTGAGCATACACACCATCATACTCTAAGTTCCTTAGAAGTACTGTATCACAATCACTAACGGCGTTTTGCGAGAGCTCAACTATGGTTGATGCAATCTCGTCAATGCGACCGGCGCCAAATTCCACGGAGTTCTTCTTCAAACTTTCAATATCTTGGCTGAGGCGGCTAATTTCAGAGCGAAGCAAGCCTACCTCCTTGGGCAGTGCTGTGATTTCAGAAACTCTCTGACTCGCGATTAGTCCACCAATGAATGCTGCTAGCACCAGTCCCCCTAGGTAAGCGATGGCTTTTGTCGTGTCAGATAATTCCTTCCAGCTCATAATTCATCTCCTTTCAACTCACCGATCGATCTCGCCGAACACCACGTCCATCGTCCCGATGATCGCCGCCACGTCGGCGAGCTGGTGGCCCACCGCCACATGGTCCATCGCCTGCAGATGCAGGAACCCCGGCGCCCGCAGCTTGGCGCGGTAGGGCTTGTTGGTGCCGTCCGCCACCAGATAGACCCCGAACTCGCCCTTCGGCGCCTCGACCGCGGCATAGACCTCGCCCGCCGGCACGTGGAACCCCTCGGTGTAGAGCTTGAAATGGTGGATCAAGGCCTCCATCGAGGTCTTCATCTCCGCCCGCTTCGGCGGAGTGATCTTGCCCCGCGCCAGCACGTCGCCCTGCCCTTCCGGCTCCCGAAGCTTGGAGATGGCCTGCTTGATGATCGAGGTCGATTCCCGCATCTCCGCCATCCGGCAGAGGTAGCGGTCATAACAGTCGCCGTTCTTGCCCACCGGGATCCTGAAGTCGAACTCGTCGTAGCACTCGTAGGGCTGCGCGCGCCGCAGGTCCCAGGCCAGTCCCGAGCCACGCACCATCACGCCCGAGAAGCCCCAGTCGAGGATATCCTGCTCGCTCACCACGCCGATATCGGCGTTGCGCTGCTTGAAGATCCGGTTCTCGGTCAGGAGGTCGTCGATATCGTCGAGATGGCCGGGGAATTCCTCGGCCCAGGTCTCGATATCGTCGATCAGCGCGGGCGGCAGGTCCTGATGCACCCCGCCCGGCCGGAAATAGGCGGCATGGAGCCGCGCCCCGCAGGCGCGCTCGTAGAACACCATCAGCTTCTCGCGCTCCTCGAAGCCCCAGAGCGGCGGCGTCAGAGCGCCCACGTCCATCGCCTGCGTGGTGACGTTGAGAAGGTGGTTCAGCACCCGCCCGATCTCCGAGTAAAGCACCCGGATCAGCGAGGCCCGCCGCGGCACCTCGACGCCCGTGAGCCTCTCGATGGCGAGGCACCAGGCATGCTCCTGGTTCATCGGCGCCACGTAGTCGAGCCGGTCGAGATAGGGCAGGTTCTGGAGATAGGTGCGGCTCTCCATCAGCTTCTCGGTGCCCCGGTGCAACAGCCCGATATGCGGGTCGCAGCGCTCGACGATCTCACCGTCGAGCTCCAGCACCAGCCGCAAGACACCATGCGCCGCCGGGTGCTGCGGCCCGAAATTGATGTTGAAATTCCGGATCTTCTGCTCGCCGGTCTGGGCGTCGTCGAACCTGCCGTCCATGCCTACACCTTCCTCTACTGCCGCCTCAGGCGCCGTCCCAGTTGCGGAACGCCACGACCCAGAGCAGGATCACCGCTCCGAGCGGTATCACCGCCACCAGCGAAACCCACGGGTCGATCCCGACGCGCGGCAGGATTCTCGAAAACGGAAAGGCGACCAGTGCAGCCGCCACCAGGAGCCCGAAGACGATGCCCATCAGCCCGCCTTCTCCCCGGCCTTGTCGTCGCCCGGGAGCACATATTCCGCGCCCTCCCAGGGCGACATGAAATCGAACTGCCGGTATTCCTGCACCAGGCTCACCGGCTCGTAGACCACCCGCTTCTGCGCCTCGTCATAGCGCACCTCGGTATAGCCCGTGGTCGGAAAGTCCTTCCTGAGCGGATAGCCCCGGAACCCGTAATCGGTGAGGATCCGCCGCAGGTCCGGATGGCCCGAGAACAGGATGCCGAACATGTCGAACACCTCGCGCTCGAACCAGTTCGCGCTCGGATGGACCTCCACGATCGACGGCACCATCTCGTCCTCGCGCACCGCGAGCTTCAGCCGGATCCGGTGGTTCTGGTACATCGACAGGAAGTGATAGACCACGTCGAACCGCGCCTCGCGGCCGGGATGGTCCACCGCGGTGATGTCCACGAGCGTCGAGAAGCGGCAGTTCCGGTCGGCCTTGAGGAACTCGACGAAGCTCACCAGCGAGGTGGCCGTCACCTCCAGCGTCAGCTCGCCATGGGCCACCGCCCAGTTCAGCACGCAATCGGTGCGCTTCGCCTCGATATGCTGGCCAAGCTCGGTCAATGCTTCCGACATGGGCGTCTCCTAGCGCGCGATGGTGCCGGTGCGGCGGATCTTCCGCTGCAACTGCAGGATCCCGTAAAGCAGCGCCTCGGCGGTCGGCGGGCAGCCCGGGACGTAGATGTCCACCGGCACGATGCGGTCGCAGCCGCGCACCACCGAGTAGCTGTAATGGTAGTAGCCCCCGCCATTGGCGCAGGACCCCATCGAGATCACGTAGCGCGGTTCGGGCATCTGGTCGTAGACCTTGCGCAGCGCGGGCGCCATCTTGTTGGTCAGCGTGCCCGCGACGATCATCAGGTCCGACTGCCGGGGCGACGCGCGCGGCGCGGTGCCGAAGCGCTCGAGATCGTAACGCGGCATCGAGGAATGCATCATCTCCACCGCGCAGCAGGCAAGGCCGAAGGTCATCCAGTGCAGGCTGCCGGTCCGCGCCCAGTTCACGATGTCCTCGGTCGAGGTGACGAGGAACCCCTTGTCCTGCAATTCGCGGTTCAGGGCCTGCGTCGCGACCTCGCGGTCGGCGCCTGCATCGTTGACGGCGGTACTCACGCCCATGGTCATCTCTCCCCGACGGGTTCGGAATCCGGTCTATGCCTTGCGCCGTGGATGGTCAACGCAGCTCCGCGTCCATTTCCCGTGGCGCGAGAAAGCGCTCTATGGCTTCGCGGTATTCCTTGAACGACCCGATATCATTGTGCGAGGCATCGTTGATGATCCGCCTTTGAACATTGGGCAGCGCCGCGAACACCTCGCTATAGCGAGGCGGTACGACCTCGTCGTTCGACCCGTGGAGGATCAGGATTGGTGCATCGATCTTCGCGGCGTCTTCGAGCGAACGCCATGTCTGCACGAATGGCATTTGACAGGCCGGCAGGTAGCTGCGCTCCGACATCAGGCGGCACAGCCGATCGTAGGGTGCCGTCAGGATGACGCGATCCACCTCCCGGAGCGCCGCAACGTGAGTCGCGAGGCCGGTCCCAAGGGAGTATCCCTGAACGATCAGAGGCTTGCCGGGCCGCGACGCGTAGTCGGCCGCGGCCAGAGCGTCTTCCTTCAAGGCAGTTTCAGAGGGCTTTCCAGAACGTCCCGCACCACCGCGATATTCGAGGGCCACGATGTGCCGGTCGGCAGAGATATGTCCTTCGAACGCATTCTCAAAGAGCGACAGGCTCCCCGCGTTCCCCATGAAATAGAGAACAACGGGGCCTGCACCTTCACGTTCCTGCACGTAAACGGGAACGCCATTGTCGTTCGCGATCTCAATGCGTTCGAACCCGTCAAGAACACTTTCGTCCGCCAGAAACGGATAGATGAAGCGCGGGTGCAGGACGATCATCGCTGCGGCGTAGGCGATACATGCACCAATGATCCCGAAAAGCAGATGCTTCACCGCCGCCGCCCGCTCCTCAGAAGACTGTCACTCCCAGTCCATCGCCCCCTTCTTCCACTCATAGGCGAAGCCCGCGGTCAGGACGCCGAGGAATACCATCATCGACCAGAACGCCGCATCCGTGAGGCTGCCGAAGGCCACTGCCCAGGGAAACAGGAAGGCGATCTCCAGATCGAAGATGATGAACAGGATTGACACCAGGTAGAACCGCACGTCGAACTTCATCCGCGCGTCGTCGAAGGCGTTGAAGCCGCATTCGTAGGCCGAGACCTTCTCCGGATCCGGGTTCCGCACCGCGATGACCACGGCCGCCAGGATCAGCACCAGCCCGAGCCCGACGGCGAGCGCAAGGAAGATCAGGATCGGCAGGTATTCCCGGAGGATATCGTCCATTGCAGGGGGCTCCCGTACGGTCTCGGCCCTGCTTACGCCGCGGCGCGCGCCTGGTCAATGCGAGGCGCGGACCGCCCGCGCCCGGCACCGGGAGGATGCGCCGGGCGCGGTAAGGCGGGGCCGGACCGTACCCCGGCCCGGCCCCTTGTCACCCTCCCCCTTCGCCGCCGCAGGTGCGGATCACGCCCGCAGGCCGGGTCGAAATGCCCCCGGCCCGGACCCCGGCATCGCGCGGCCAGCCCGACCGCCATGCATGGGCCCTCCAACGGAACGAAGAAGGTCACCAATTACCCCCTCACGAAAAGACAACAGCTCTGAAATCAACGCTTTCACGGGGTCTCAACTCACAATGCACACGAACCGCCCCGCACTCCCAAAACCCTGGAGCATCCTGAACGGTACGATTCGCACATTGCCCCGGGAGGCGTGAGCCGAGAGTTAGCGAAGCGTCAAAGCAACGGTAATTCCTTTCCAATTCTTGCTTTTCGGCCGCCTCCACGAAAGAAAACATCTCCCCGGGGGCGCCCGCCCGAGCCCGCCGCGCCCGCCGCGCGGCGGGCGAGAGAAGGACATGCGCCGCAGGCGCTCATTTCCGGAAGTCCCGCCTCACCCGGCGAGCCGTGCCCGCAGCGCCTCCGCCTCGCCGCTCCGCGCGACCTCGCGCAGCGCCTTGCCGAGATACCCCGCCGAGAGCGCCGGCAGATATGCCCGCGCCGCCGCCGCGCCGATCCCCCGCGCCGCGAGAAACAGCGCCAGCGCATGGGCCCGCGACGGCTGCGTCATGTAGCCGAGCCAGCCCGCCTGCTCCGCCCCGGCCATCGCGATCACCCCGAAGCCGCAGGAAATCATGTGCAGGTCGGTCGCCAGCTCCTCCGCTTCCGGCCCGCCCGGCGGATATTCGTCGATCCGGTGCAGCACATGGTGCATCAGCTCGTGGGTCATCAGCGCCAGGAAAGCCACCGGTTGCCGCATGAGAGCCGGGTCGTAACGGATGATCCCGCCCGCCTCCCCCGCGCGCTCCCAGCTTCCGGCCCGGCCCGACAGGGCGTTGTAGTCGAGCCGGTATTCCGGCGCCGGGCCCTCGGACGGGGCCACCGAGATCGTCTCGCCATCGAGCCCGAGCAGCCGTTTCAGATCCTCCGCGATCCGCCGTGCCGTCGCCGGATCCTCTCCTTTCGGCGCGGTGATGAACTCCCGCGTCGGCAGCACGAGCGGCGTCTCCCTCGTCAACAGCCCATGATCCGCGGCCCAGTCGAAATTCTCGACGATCCAGCCCCTGAGATCCTCCGACACCGGGTAGCGCCTACGAAAGATCATGCCACCCGCCGAACCGCGCCTCAGCCATCCCGGGCCTCGTAGAACTCCCGCGCATAGAGCGCCTCGCCCGGCCCCGGCAGGCTCGCGCGGAACGCCGCCCGCGCCGCGATCCGCCCGTACCAGGCTTCAAGCGCCGGAAAGCCCTCGATCCGCGCGAAGTGCCGCGCCATGTAGACCGCCTGCCCCACCGCCACATCCGCCGCCGAGAACCCGCCATCCAGCAGGAATTCCCGCCCCCGAAGCCGCCCCTCCAGCGCCGCATGGCATTTCCCGATCCGCGCCGCCTCGAGCTTCATCACCACCGGCGAGCGCATGTGGTCCTCGTAGAGCATCACATGCTGCTGCGTCAGCGCCGCCACATGCTGGCTCACCGTCTCCGCGAAATGCAGCCAGATCAGCCAGTCCGCCCGCTCCGGATCGCCCGGCGCCCGCCCGAGCCCCGCCTCCGGAAACCGCTCGCACAACACTTCCAGAATCGCCCCCGATTCCCAGACCACCCGCCCGTCGATCTCCAGCGCCGGCACCCGCCCCACCGGATGCAAGGCCAGATACTCCGGCGCCCGGAGCGACTTGTCGAACGGATGCAGCACCAGCTCGAACGGCACCCCGATCTCGTGCAACAGCCACAACACCCGCATCGACCGCGATTGCGGGCAATGATGCAGCCGCATCACGCCGCGCCCTCCGCACCCGGCGGCCGGACCGGCGCGTTCCGGCCACGGTTCACGATCGGGATCCTGTGAAACACGGATTTTCCTTTCCCAATTGGACGTTGCCGACCACCCTGCCCTCATGCGCGAAGAGACCCGCAACATCCACGACCCGGACTTCGTCAAGGAAGTTTTCGACCGCTGCGGCCGCAACTACCGCTACTGGAGCGCGGTCGCCTCCTTCGGCTTCATCCGCCGCTGGCGCCGGCAATGCGTCGCGTCCCTCCCGCTCCCGGACAGCCACGGCACGCAGGGCGTCGACCTCATGGCCGGCACCGGCGAGGTCTGGCCGCATCTCCTCCGGCGCCATCCCGGCATCGCCCGGATCACCGCCATCGACATCTCGCACCAGATGCATCTTCAGGCCGTCGCCCGCCTGCATCGCGGCCGCGAAAACCGGATCGAGCATCTCGAGGCCAATGTCCTCACCCGGGACCTGCCCGGGGCCAGCGCCGATTTCGTCGTCGCCACCTTCGGCCTGAAAACCTTCGATCCCGCGCAGCAGCGCCGCCTCGCCGCCCAGATCGCCCGGCTCCTCCGCCCCGGCGGCGGCTTCGCGCTGGTCGAGGCCACCGACCCGACGGGCTGGGCCCTGCGCCCGCTCTACCGCTTCTATCTGGACCGCGTCCTGCCGCTCGTCGAACGCCTCTTCCTCCGGGGCGCACAGGATTTCGCGATGCTCGGCATCTACACACGCGGCTTCCGCGATTGCGGCCAGATGGCCGAGGCGTTGCGGGCCGAGGGCCTCACGGTCACCGAAACCCGGCTGTTCTTCGGCTGCGCCGGCCTCCTCTCGGGCCGAAAGCCCGCCTGATCCGCTCACCGCCCCGCCGCCTTCATCGCATTCCCCAGATGCCGCGCGGTCCGCTCATCGAAGGCCACGAGCGTCACCGAGATCCGTCCCTCCGCAACAGCCGTCTCGCGCAGAAGCGTCTCCACCGCGATCCGCGCTGCCCGGTCCGGCGGAAATCCGAAAACACCCGTCGAGATCGCCGGAAAGGCCAGGCTCGCCGCCCCCAGCTCCTCGGCCAGGGCCAGCGAGCGCCGGTAGCACGCGGCCAGCAACGCGTCCTCCCCCGTCTCCCCGCCGCGCCAGACCGGCCCCACAGTGTGGATCACCCAGCGCGCCGGCAGGTCGTGGCCCGAAGTCGCCTTCGCTTCCCCGGTCTCGCAGCCGCCGAGCCCCCGGCACTCCGCCAGGAGCCCCGGCCCGGCGGCCCGATGGATCGCCCCGTCCACCCCGCCGCCGCCCAGAAGCGACCGGTTCGCCGCATTGACGATCGCATCGACCTGAAGCCGCGTGATATCCCCCTCGACGATCCCGATCATCGCCGCCTCCCCGAAACCCGGTTCTCGCCGCACGGGTCAAGGCCGCCGCAGGCGCCGCCGAAGGCGGGCGAAGCGCCTTGACGCGGGCGGCGGGAACCCAACGCTCGAACTGGCCCTGCCGGGCAGCCCTGCCCGTCAGGGCCTCTCGGCCAAATGCCACCGCCCCCGCCAAAGCCGACGCCGGGCACAAGGCGCCCACCCGAGCGCCCGGCGCGCCAGCGCAGGGCGCGAGAGGAAGGAAATGCGCCGCAGGCGCTCCGCCGGATCACGCCCCTCACCCGAAATCCTCCACCAGCCGGAACCGCTCGCAAACCAGCAACATCTCCGGATCCCAGCCGCCGTTCCGCTCGAAATATCCCCGGTGCCCCGCCTGCCAGCCCGCCAGGGTCGCGTCCTCCCCCTCGGCCAGCGCGAAATCCGCATTCACGTCGCGGAACCGCCGCACCGAGACCTCCAGCGTCTCGATCACCAGGGCCGGCGTCCCGTCCCAGTTCAGCGAGATGTCCCTCCGCCCCACCACGGGCAGCGCCGCCCCCTCGGCCTCGTAGTCGCGCAGATCTCCGCAGGTCGCCACCTTCCGCCCCGCCCGCACCAGCGCCAGGAGCCGGTCGCACAGCTCCCGGCTATCCCCGAAGGTGAACGTATCCGCCCCGGGATACCGCGCCAGCGCCTCTTCCAGGGTCATGCCCATGCCACACACCGCGTGGTTTCGCCGAAAGCTCTTGCCCGAACGCCCGCATTCCGGCTACCAGCGCCCCGACTGAAACCGGAACCGCGAGGGAACCGATGTTCCTGGTATCGCAGCACGGAAGCAAACGCCCCCCCGTCCGGACCTGATCCGAACGGGGCGACGCCCCTCATCCCATCCCGTTTCAGAGAGACCCCCCGCGATCGCGGGGACCCATCATGTACATCCGTTTCGTCACGCCTTACTGGAGCGACGATTGTCGTTCGCACGTGGGATTCTTCCGCGCGGTCCGCGATGTGTACCGACGCCACTCCCCTGACGATTGGCGGGTGGGCGAGCTCGGTCGCCAGTACGACTGGTTCAACGAACGCCTCGCGGTCCCGGACAGGCTCGCGCGGAAAGTCGGCCGCCACGGCCTGCGCCCGGGCGTCTGCTGGTTCCGCGACCGTGCCGCCGAACACGTGAGCCGGGCGCGCTATGCCTGCTGGCTGATCGAGGACATGGGGCTCCCGATCCGCGAACTGCGGAGCGACCGCCCCGGTACCCGGATCTGGGAGGACGCCCACCAGATCGTCGCGATCCCGGAGCGCGACCGGCAGGTCCGGCGCCTCTGAACCTGCGGCGAGGCGGCTCACCCCGCCTCGTCCCGCACATCGGTCACCTCGCCGCGCAGGATCCCCTCCTGCACCGCCAGCCAGCGCTCGCGATAGGCGTGGCGCGCCGACAGCGCCACGTCGTTCTGGAACGCCGCGTTCACCCCGGCGCCGATCGCCGCGCCGACGAAGGGCGCGAGCTGCCCCACCTTCCGCGCCGAAAGATTGGTGCCCAGCACCTGCGCCACCCGTCGCGACGCCGCCTGCGCGCCCGCGCTCTGGCCAGTCATCTGCACGATCCGCCCCCAGCTTTCCGCCGGCAGGTCGGTCCGGTCCGCCGAAAGCCGCGCCAGCGCCGCCGCCTTCTCCCCGGCCGAATTGGCCCCGGCAAGCTGCAGCACGTCGAGGATGAACACCCGCTCCGCCGGCACATCGGCGCCGAACCCGTAGCAGAGCCCGGTCAGCCGCGCGGTCCGGAGCGCCAGGGTGATCGTCGCCGGCACGTCCACCGCCAGCCCCGCCGCGCCGAAGGCGCCCGCCGCCGCGCCCCCCGTCGCGGCATAGCCCAGGGCCCAGCGCCGGATATCCGCCGCCGCCCCGTCGCAGGCCACAAGATCCGCGAAATCGTGGTCGAGCGCCGCCCGGCGGATCGAGGCCGAGGCCGCCCAGTCCGCCGCCGCCAGCGCCGCCTCCACCGCCTCGGGCGGGATCAGCCGGTTGGTCACGAAGGAGACCGGCCGCGCCAGCGCCCGGAGCGCGCGGGGCACCACCGAAGGCGCGGCGGCACGGTAGGAATCCTGCTCCGCCAGCACCGCCGAAAGATAGCTCTCTTCAGTCATCACTGCCCCCCGATCGACGTCAGCCAGGCCTCGAGCCGCATCGCCTGCCGAGCAGTCTCGCGCATCAGGCAGGCCGCCGTCGCCGGCCCCTGCCCGGTGCCGCCGCCCCATTGCGCGCGCTCATAGTCGCAGGTCGCGTCGCGGAACCCGATCCAGGCCCGCTGCATCGCCCGGAGCGAGGCGACGAGCGGCGGCGCCGCCCCGGCATCGCGCGCCGCCTCCTCGGCCACCAGCCGCTGGTAGGTGTCGTTCAACCGCGCGTCCCAGTATTCGCGTTCGGCATCGAGGCAATAGCCCATGCCCACCGTCGAATACCCATCCGGCGCCGAGATGCAGAGCTGCGCCGAGGCGCCGATGCAGGCCTCCCCGCCGCCGCCCGCGAGACAGGCCTCGGTCGCATCCGGCGTAAACGCCATCTCCTGCGCGGTGGCCGGCAGGCCGAGGAAAAGCCCCAGGAAAACCCCGCGCAGCATCCGTAGTCCTCCCGCATGTCCCCCAGCTCCATCGCCCGCGTGGCAGTCATGTCCGGAGCCCGAGCCCCGGCGCGCACCGTCCAGGGCGCATTCGGAATCGCGATCCGCGATCCGGGCCCGCGACGCCTCCGCCGGACCTGCAATCTCCGCCGCCGCCCGCCGCGCGCAGGCGACGATCCCCGGCGCCGCCCGGCGAGGCCCAGACACCCGGCCGCTCCACTGCACGGCCGCGTTCCCCGCCACAACCGCCGCGCCGCACATCAGAAGATCCCCGCTGCGCGCGCCCGCAGCACGATCGCCCGCTCCGCCCAGGCATCGCGCAGGCAATAGCCACCGGCCATCTCTGCCACGCCCGGATCGTCGGTGAAGGGCGCCACAAGAGCGCAATCGCCCGCGACCCAGCCCTCCCAGTCCGCCTGCCCGTCCCGCAGCGCCTTCGCCGTCGCGTCATCCACCGCCGCGCCCTCAAGCTCCTCAAGCGCGGCGCCGGCCAACCCGGCCCAGGCCACCCGCTCCACCTCCACGCAGTCGCCCTCGCCCATCTCCTCGCAGAAAACTCCACCGAGCCGATGCACGCCCTTGGGTCGAACAGCCGCTCCCCCGTCACCGCCTGCGCCGCGTCCACCCGGCCGAGACAGGCCCCCAGCGCCTCGGCATCCTGCGCCGCCGCCGGCGCCGCCGCCAGCGCGAAGAGAACACCCAGCCACTTCATCGGATCACCTCGATCTCCACCCCGACATCCAAAGCGGTCGGCGGTCACCGCCCCGGCCGCCCAGGAGCCGGCCTTCCGGGGCGACCTTCCCGCCATGTTGGCGCTTCCACCCTGGTCGACAGAGGCGTCGGTCACAACCTTCCGGCCGGGACCCATGGGCTTGTCGACAAGGCCGCAATCCATCGGCCGGTTCCTGATCATATATGTATTGCAAGGTTGGAACACACGCCACGGTCAACCCACGGCCAGGCACCTTGGTGACGGCGCGCGGAAGGCGCCGGGCGAGCGGTTGCCAATGGTCGCGCCACCGGTCCGAGCGACCATTGGCGGCGCCGTGTCACGCCAGAGGCGTGCCTGCGGCACGACCGGGCTGGCGCCATTCCCCCGCGACGGTGGTGCAATGCCCCGCCCGGAACAAGGCCCGAAGGGCCGCCGGGCGAGCGCCTGCCCGTCGTCGCACCGGAGGTGCGCCACCAAAGCGGGCACGCCTTCGGCGTGACGGGCTGGCGCTCTGTCAACGTTTGCGCGGTCCATCGAGGTCGGAGGCAGGTGGCACCATGAAGCGAGTCAAAAACCGTCACAGCGCCACCCCACGGGCAGGCACTCACCCGGCTCCGCGCTTCGGCGCGGCGGATGGCGACATCCACCGTGCCCTCGCCGAAACCATCCTGCTCTAGCCGCGCGCTTCCTCCGCGATGATCCGCGCGATCAGCGCGCAATCCTCCAGGCTGAACGTCAAGGGCAGCCGCATGTCGAGGATCGCCCGCAGCACCCGGTCGCTCGCCGGCATCGGCGCCGCCTGCGCGTAGCGCCAGTGGCGGTAGACCGAGGTGAAGCCCTCCGGTTCCGCCGCGCCGAACCATTTCAACTCGACGCCCCGCGCCCTGCAGCCCGCCACCACGCGGGCGATCTCCGCATCCGGCCGGTCGAGCAGCAGCACCTGGATCGACGAGCCCACGAAAGCCTCGTGCTGCGGCCGCTCCACCAGAGTCAGCCCCGGCACGCCGCGCAGCCCCGCCTCCGCCACCCGGTAGCGCTCGGTCCAGGCGGCGCAGGCCGCGTCGAGCCCGGCAAGCTGCGGCCGCAGCACCGCCGCGCGCAGGTTGTCCATCCGCGACGAGATGTTCGGCATCTCCAGCCGCAGCCCCTCGAACGCCTCCGGTCCCGGCGCCGCGCGGTGCCGGTCGTAAAGCATGTAGGAGCCCGACATCAGCACCGCGCGGGCCGCCAGATCGGCGTCGTCGGTGGTGAGGAGCCCGCCCTCGCCCGAATTCATGTGCTTGTAGGTCTGGGTCGAGAAACAGGCCACGCGCCCGTGCCGCCCCGACCGCACCCCGTTCCAGCGCGCACCCATGGTATGCGCGCAATCCTCGATCACCGCGATGCCCGCCCCGCCGCAGAGTGCCATCAAGGCCTCCATGTCGCAGACATGCCCGCGCATGTGGCTCAGGAGCAGGTGCCTCGCACCCGTCTCGGCAATCTTCGCCGCGAGGTCTTCGAGGTCGATCACCAGCCCCTCGGTCACGCCCACGAAGACCGGCTCGCCGCCCACCGCCGCAACCGCCCCCGGCACCGGCGCCAGCGTGAAGGCGTTGGTCAGGACCGGCACCCCCGGCCCCACGCCCGCCGCCCGCAAGGCAAGCGTGATCGCCGCCCCGCCAGAGGCCACCGCCAGGCAATAACGCGCGCCCTGCCAGGCGGCGAACTCCTCCTCGAGACGCGCCACCTCGCCCACCTCGCCGGGTGCGGTGTTGTAGC
Organism: Paracoccaceae bacterium; assembly: GCA_003605175.1. Lineage (GTDB taxonomy): Bacteria > Pseudomonadota > Alphaproteobacteria > Rhodobacterales > Rhodobacteraceae > Ovoidimarina. The sequence continues at coordinate 20,056 of QWDA01000006.1, forward strand.
GGTGCAGCCGCCCGTGCCGCATCACCGCCTCCGCCGCCGCGATGGAGGCCTCGGGCAAGGGCAATTGCTGGGTGAAATTGCCGGTGAAGATCTCCGCCATCTCAGGCCCCGCCAATAAGCCCGGCCACCACCGCCGGGAGCGCCGCAAAGTCCGGCAGAAGCGCGTCGGGCTCCAGCGCCGCGACCCCCGCCCCCTCGGGCCCGAACCCCACCAGGATCACCGGCACGCCCGCCGCCCGCGCCGTGGCGCTGTCGGTCTCTGTATCGCCAACGAGGACCGAGCGCGCCACATTGCCCCCGGCCCGCTCCACCGCCGCCCGGTAGGGCGCCGGATCGGGCTTCCGCACCGGCAAGGTGTCGGCGCCCACCAACGAGCCGAACAGCCCCCGCACCCCCAGCCGGGTCAAGAGCGTCTCGGCCATCCCCTCCGGCTTGTTGGTGCAGACCCCCAGCAGATACCCCGCCCGGCCCAAAGCCTCCACGGCCTCGAAAGCCCCCGGATAGAGCCGCGTGTGCACGTCGATCCCCGCCTCGTACAGCGCCAGCAGCCGCGGATATTCTGCATCCACCAAGGCCTCACCCTCGCGCCCCAGCCGCGAAAACCCCAGCCGCAGCATCGCCCGCCCGCCGCGAAACGCCACCGTCGCATCGGCCACCGGGTCCAGCATGTCGCCATGCCCGAGCGCCCGGAAACAGCCATTCGCCGCCGCGATCAGGTCGGCGCTCGTATCCGCCAGCGTCCCGTCGAGATCGAAAATCACCGTCCGCATCGCCGCCCCAACGCCCCCGGAGCCCATCGTGTCGCTGAAACCTCGCGACACCTTCCGTGATGACCCGCCCACTTGCGGGACGGCGCCCGTGGCGTAAAACGACACGAACGAAAAGGAAAGAGCAGTCCATGGGCACGCAACTGGTGATCCTCGCCGCCGGCGAAGGCACGCGGATGAATTCCGACCGGCCGAAAGTGCTGCACGAGGTCGGCGGGCTGCCGCTCTTCGGCCATGCCGTGGCGGCGGGGCGCGAGCTCGAGCCGGAACGCGTGATCCTCGTGGTCGGCAGCGGCGCCGAGGCGGTGCGCGCAGCCGCCGCCGAGATCGCCCCCGAGGCCGAGATCGTCACCCAGACCGAACGCCGCGGCACCGGCCACGCGGTCATGGCCGCCGCCGAGGCGCTCAAGGGCGCGGGCGGCGACACCATCGTCCTCTTCGGCGACACCCCCTTCATCCGCCCCGAAACGCTGACCCGCATGGCGGAAGCCCGCAAATCCGGCCACGCTGTGGTCGTCCTTGGCTTCGAACCCGAAGACCCGCTGCGCTACGGCCGCCTGGTGATGCAGGGCGCAAGCCTCGACCGGATCGTCGAGTTCAAGGACGCCACGCCCGAGGAACGCGCCATAACCCTTTGCAATGGCGGCGTTATCATGGCGCAAACCGAGCTCCTCCTCGAGCTCCTCGGCGGCCTCTCCGACGATAACGCCTCGGGCGAATACTACCTCACCGACATCGTCGCTCTGGCCCGCGCCAAGGGATACGGCGCCACCGCGATCACCTGCGACCCGATCGAGACCATGGGCGTCGACACCCGCGCCGCGCTGGCCCGCGCCGAAACCGTGTTCCAGGAGAGGAAACGCGCCGAAGCGCTCGAAACCGGCATCACCCTCACCGCGCCCGGCACCGTGTTCTTCTCGCATGACACGATCATCGGCCGCGACGCCGTGGTCGAACCCAACGTGGTCTTCGGCCCCGGTGTCACCGTGGAAACCGGCGCCCGGATCCGCGCCTTCTCCCATCTCGAAGGCTGCCATGTGGGCCAGGGCGCCATCGTCGGCCCCTTCGCCCGGCTCCGCCCCGGCGCGGAAATTTCGAACGACGCCCATATCGGCAATTTCGTCGAGATCAAGAATGCCGAAATCGGCGAAGGCGCCAAGGTGAACCACCTGAGCTATATCGGCGATGCCTCGGTGGGCGACCGGACGAATATCGGCGCCGGCACCATCACCTGCAATTACGACGGCGTCTTCAAGCACCGCACCGAGATCGGCGCCGACGTGTTCATCGGCTCCGACACCATGCTGGTCGCGCCGGTCAAGGTGGGCGACCGCGCCATGACCGCCACCGGCACCGTGGTGACCCGCGACATCGAACCGGGCGCGCTCGCCATCGGGCGCGCGAAACAGGAGACAAAGCCGGGCTTTGCCGTCAGGCTGTTCGACAAGCTGCGCGCCGAGAAGGCACGGCGCGCGAAGGAGGGCTGAGCCATGTGCGGCATCGTCGGCATTCTCGGCGCCCATGAAGCGGCGCCGATCCTCGTCGAGGCGCTGAAGCGGCTCGAATATCGCGGTTATGACAGCGCCGGGATCGCCACCGTGAACGCCGGCCATCTCGACCGGCGCCGGGCGATGGGCAAGCTCGTCAACCTCGCCGACCTGCTCGTGCACGAGCCGCTGGCCGGCAAGTCCGGCATCGGCCATACCCGCTGGGCCACCCACGGCGCGCCCTCGGTGAAGAACGCGCATCCGCACCGCGCCGGGCCGGTGGCGGTGGTCCACAACGGAATCATCGAGAACTTCAAGGCTTTGCGCGAGGATCTTCAGGGCATCGGCTACACCGCCGAGACAGACACCGACACCGAAACCATCGCGCTCCTCGCGCAATCCTTCCTCGATCAGGGCCTCGCCCCCCGCGACGCCGCCGAACAGACCATCGCCCGGCTCGAAGGCGCCTTCGCGCTCGCCTTCCTGTTCGACGGCGAGGACGACCTGATGATCGGCGCCCGCCGCGGCTCGCCCCTCGCCGTGGGCCATGGCGAGGGCGAGATGTTCCTCGGCTCCGACGCCATCGCGCTCTCGGGCCTCACCGACCGGATCACCTATCTCGAGGAAGGCGACCGCGTCATCCTCACCCGCGATACCTGCGAGATCTACGACCGCGACGGCAAGCTCGCCAATCGCGAGCTCCGCAAGATCCGGATCGACACCGCCCGGATCGAGAAGGGCGGCCACCGGCATTTCATGATGAAGGAAATCGCCGAGCAGCCCATCGTGCTCGCCGACGCACTGACGCATTACGTGACGCCCTCCGGCAAGATCCGCCTGCCCCGCGATCTCGACTTCTCCCGCTTCGACCGCATCGCCATGGTCGCCTGCGGCACCGCGCACTACGCCTGCCTCACCGCGCGCTACTGGTTCGAGAAATACGCCCGCCTGCCGGTGGATCTCGACGTCGCTTCCGAGTTCCGCTACCGCGAGCCGCCGCTCGGCCCCAATACGCTGGCGATCTTCGTCAGCCAGTCGGGCGAAACCGCCGACACGCTCGCCGCCCTGCGCTATTGCGAGCAGAAGGCGATGACGCTGGGCGTGGTCAACGTCGCCGAAAGCTCGATCGCGCGCGAGGCCGACCTGGCGCTGCCGATCCATGCCGGCACCGAGATCGGCGTCGCCTCGACCAAGGCCTTCACCTGCCAGCTCACCGTGCTCGCCCTCCTCGCGCTCAAGGCGGCGCAGGACCGCGGCCTGATGAGCGGCGAGGAAACCGCCGCCGCGCTCGCCGACCTGCGCACGCTGCCGGGCCTCGTCGCCCAGGCGATGGACACCGGCGAGGCGATCCAGGCCGTCGCGGCCGAGATCGCCGAGGCAAGCGACATCCTGTTCCTCGGCCGCGGCCCGATGTTCCCCCTGGCGCTCGAGGGAGCGCTGAAACTCAAGGAAATCAGTTATATACATGCCGAAGGTTATGCTTCTGGCGAGTTGAAGCACGGCCCCATCGCGCTCATCGACCAGACCGTGCCCGTGATCGTCATGGCGCCCCATGACGCGCTGTTCGAAAAGACCGTCTCGAACATGCAGGAGGTGATCGCGCGCGGCGGCCGCGTGGTGCTGATCAGCGACGCGAAGGGCTGCGAAACCGCACGTGACGGCACCTGGCGCACGCTCCGGATGCCCTCGGCGCCGGACCTCCTCGCGCCGATCCTCTACGCGATCCCGGCCCAGCTCCTCGCCTACCACACGGCCGTCGCCAAGGGAACGGATGTGGACCAGCCCCGCAACCTCGCGAAATCGGTCACGGTGGAGTAGCGCTCAGTCGCGCATTGCCCCGCCCGGAATCAAGGCCCGAAGGGCCGCCGGGCGAGCGCCGGACCGGCGCTCACCCGCTATTCGTCCGGATCACCTCGACGATCCGCCGCGCGATCGCCGCCGAGCCCTTGGTCGAGGGATGGATCATGTCCACCCCGTGATAGGACCGGTCGCCATGAGGCACCATGTCGCCCACCGGAACGAAGAACACGCCCGGGTCCAGCGCCGCCAGCCGGGCGAGCCGCGCCTCGAACTCCTCGCCCTCGTCGCGGCAATGCTCGATCAGCGAACCCACGCCGGGGCTCCTCAGATAGCCCACATAGATCACCCGCGCGCCCGTCGCCCGCAGCTTGCGCACCTGGTCGGGGATCGACCCGAACCGCCCGGAATCCGAGATCATCCGCATCATCCGGTTGCCGCAGCGCGAACAGCCGCAGCCGAGCCACAGGTCATTTCCGCCGCCGTTCAGGATGATCCAGTCCCAGGGCCCGGGCCGGTACTGGTTGGCGATCTTCATCCCCAGGCTGCCCGAGATCGGCAGCTTGTAGATCACATGCGCGCCCGGCACCGAGCGGTCCACCACCGGCTCCTGCAGAAGCGCCTCCACCGCGTCCGAGACCGAATGGCCGGTGGCCCGGTTCCAAGACAGGAGCGAGTCGCCCATGGTCAGGATCCGCGCGTGGTCCGCCCGGGTGACCGGCTCGGCACAGCCGGCCATAAAGAGCGCCACGACCAGAAGCCCCGCGGCGCGGAAGGTCGCCATCCGGATCGTCGCCATGTCTCTCCCCCTGCGGGTATGTCAGAAAATTCATACAATCTTCAGGCGATCAGACGGATCCGGCAAGAAAAATCTCCCGCCCGCATTCGCGAACGCAGTGTTTCGCATATGGCGACAATCGCCCGACGGCCCCCGAATTTCCCCGGTTTCGCCAAGGTTTCACCGCCCCGCCCGGCTAGAGACGCCGCGTCGGGCCCCCTGCCCGGCTCCGCGTTTGCAAGGGTCGGGGTCCGCCATGAAGCCGCACAACCTGCCGAAAACCGCCGCCGCCGCGCTTCTCGCGCTGGGGCTCTCGGGCTGCGTGAACCCGAAGGACTTCGAAACCGACCCGGTCGAGGTGCCGACGACCCGCGGCGTGGTCACCTGCCAGCTCTACACCCAGGACCTCGTGGTCTGGGACCGCGCCATCGACCGGCCCGACGCGATGTCGGTCTCCGATGCCGACGCGATCTGCCTCAACGAGGGCAAGCGCCGGGCGAAGATCCACCGCACCTGACCGCGCGCACGACCTCCCCCCTAAAAGATCCGTGAAAAGCCGAGGCCCGCCCGACCCGCCGCCGCACCCCGGCGCTGGACCTTCGCGAACGGTTGCGCCATACCCGGGGGCGAGACATCCGGAGACGTCCATGGGCCTGATGACCACACTCCTGCGCGCCGTGACCTGGTGGAACGGGCAGACGCTCAACACCCAACTCTACACCTGGCGCAATGGCGTGAAGGTGGGCGAGGACGGCGAGGGCAACACCTTCTACGAGAGCCGCGACGGCAAGAAGCGCTGGGTGGTGTTCAACGGCGAGGCTGAGGCGAGCCGGGTCTCCCCCGACTGGCACGGCTGGCTGCACCACACCTGGGACGAGCCGCCCACCAAGCAGGCGCTCAGGCACAAGGCCTGGGAGAAGCCGCACCAGGAAAACCTGACCGGCACCGCGCTCGCCTATGCGCCGCCGGGCTCGATCCGCCGCGCCGCGCCTGCCGAGCGCCGGGATTACGACGCCTGGACCCCGGAATAACCCGATGGCGAGCCACACCACCGAAGTGATCACCGGCGGGCTCGTCGTCGCCGCGGCGGCCGGCTTCCTCGTCTACGCGAACCAGTTCGGCGGCCTCGCCGCGCCCTCGGGCGGCTACCCGCTCACCGCGTCGTTCCGCTCGGCCGAGGGGATCACCGTCGGCACCGATGTCCGCCTCGCCGGGGTCAAGGTCGGCTCGGTCACCGCAATGGCGCTGAACCCCAGCACCTTCCGCGCCGAGACCACGATCTCGGTCGACGGCGCGATCGAACTGCCCGACGACACCGCGCTCGTGGTCTCCTCCGAGGGCCTCCTCGGCGGCAATTACCTCGAACTCCTGCCCGGCGGCTCGGCCTTCAACTACGAACCGGGCGCCGAGATCATGGACACCGAATCCTCGGTCTCGCTGATCCAGCTCCTCCTGAAATTCGTCACCGGCAGCGGCGACGACAGCGCCCAATGAGGGCGCTCCTCGTCCTCGCGCTCCTCGCCGCCGCCCCCGCGGCCGCGCAGGAGTTCGGCCTGCCCGGCGTGGAGACCGAACCGCTGCCCGATCTCTCCACCGAGGCGCCGCCCTCCGAGGAGATCATCGGCGGCGGCATCGTCGTGGAAACCCTCGATATCGGCCCCGGCGCCGCCGAGCCCCGCGCCGCGCCGCGCGTCGCCGTGCGCGAGGCCCCCGGCGCGGTGCTGCGCGGCCTCGACAAGGTCTCCGGCCGGGTCACCGATCTCGAGCTCTCGGTCGGCGAAACCGCCAGCTTCGGCAAGCTCACCGTGGCGCTCGACGATTGCCGCGTGCCGGTCGAGAACCCCACCGGCGACGCCTATGCGCATCTGACCGTCCGCGCCGAGGGCATGGAGAAGCCCGCCTTCGACGGCTGGATGATCGCCTCCTCTCCGGCGCTTTCGGCGCTCGACCACCCGCGCTACGACGTCTGGGTCATCCGCTGCAGGATGAGCTGAGGCGAGGAGACCGGCCCCGCCCCCGCGAAATCCGCCTCCCGCTCCAGCGCCTCCGCCAGGAGCCCGCGATACTGCTCCCGCGGGATCTCGATCGCGCCCAGCGATTGCAGATGCGGCGTCAGGAACTGCACGTCGAACAGCGCGAACCCCGCCAGCCGCAGCCGGTCCACCAGATAGGCGAGCGCCTGTTTCGACGCATCGGTGCGGCGCGAGAACATGCTCTCGCCGAAGAACGCCCCGCCCAGCGCCACGCCATAGACCCCGCCCACCAGCGCGCCCGCGTCGCGGATCTCCAGCGCATGGGCATGGCCGGCGGCGTGCAGTTCCAGGTACAGCCCCCGGATCGTCTCGTTGATCCAGGTCTCCTCGCGCTCGGCGCAGGCATCGAGCACGCCCGCGAAATCCTCGTCGACCGTCACCTCGTAGCCGCCCCGCCGGATCCGCCGCGCCAGGCTGCGCGAGATGTGGAACCCGTCGAGCGGCATGATCCCGCGATGCATCGGGTCGACCCAGAACACCTCCGGATCCTCCCGCGATTCGGCCATCGGGAAGATGCCGCTCGCATAGGCGTGCAACAGGAGTTCGGGCGTGGGCGTCAGATCGCGCATCACGGCAAGCTAGTCCGGGGGCGGGGCGCCCCGCAAGGCCGGGCGCGCGCGCATCCGCCCGGTTTCCGGTGCGGTTTTCCCCGCGAACGCGCGCCGGATCCGGCATGCGATGGGCGCAATGCGAGGGCGGTCGGAAGGCCCGCCCTCAGCGCAGATCCGGCGCGTAGGTCAGGATCACCGGCACGACCAGATCCTCCTCGTCTGTCAGATGCCGGTCGAGGAACCGCTCGAACCCGGCCAGCGCCTCCCGCAGGCGCCCCGCGCCCGCCGCCGCCTCGAACTCCGCCAGGTAGGCGTTGGTGACCTCGGCCAGCCGGTGCATATGCCCATCCAGCGCCACGTGATCGGCATCGAGCAGGTCGAAACCGCGCGCGACACGGGCATCGAGCCCCTGCAGGACCGGGAAATAGTGATGGTCCTCGATCGAATGATGCCCATGCAGCTCGTTCAGCAGGAACCCCGCATAGCGCTGCGTCTCGCGGGCGTGGCGCATGGGGTCGATCTTGCCATCCAGCCGCGCCTCGGCGCCCGACCTGAGCCGGCCCAGCACGTCGCGGAACATCAGGTGCCGGTCCAGCCAGAACCGTGTCAGCCCGTCGAAATTCGGATGCGCCTCCCAGCCCGAGCGCGGCAGCGTCTCGACCAGGACCCGCAATGCCTCGGGCAGCCCGTCGCGCCCGTCCAGTTCGTCCATCGTCACACCTTTACCGCGGGCACGGGCGGCGTCACCGACCGCCGCCTCAGCACATGTTCGCGCCAAGTGATGAAGCTGATCGCGGAAAGGATCAACCCGCCGCCCGCCAGCACCCAGACATCCGGCGCCTCGCCGAACGCCGCCCAGCCGAGCAGCACCGCCCAGACCAGTTGCAGGAAGGTGACCGGCTGGGTCACCGTCACCGGCGCCGCGGCAAAGGCCAGCGTCATCGTGTAGTGCCCGGCGGTGGCGAAGCAGGCGACCAGGAACATCCAGCCGAGCTGCGCCGGCGTCGGCGTCACCCAGACCCAGGCAGCAAAGGGCGCGATCCCCACCGCGACGGTCAGCGACAGCATGCCGACGATCACCGGCGCGCCGACCTCGGCCGATAGCAGCTTGGCCAGCAGGTACGAGACCCCGAACACCACCGCCACGACCAGCATCGCCAGATGCCCCGGCGACAGCTCGCGCAGCCCCGGCCGCAGGATCAGCATGGCGCCCAGGAAAGCCACCCCGATCGCGAGGATCCGCCGGCTCGCGATCCGTTCGCCCAGGAACAGCGCCGCCCCGATCGAGACATAGATCGGCGCCATGTAGTTCATCGCCGTCACCTCGGCGATGGTGATCCTTGTCATCGCGAAGAACCAGAGCATGACTCCCACGGCATGCGCCGCGCCGCGCAGCACGAACAGCCTCAACTGCCGCCCGGTCAGCCGGGCGGCGAGGATCGGCCGGATCATCGGCACCAGGAAGACGAGGCCGAGCACATAGCGCAGGAACGCGCTTTCCGCGGCCGGAAGCGCCGCGCCCACATGCTTCACGATGGCGGTCACGGCCACGAAATTGAGGCCGGTGACAATCATCCAGAAGATCCCGGCGAGGGGGCGGTTGGCAATGTCCTGCATGGCGCCAACTAAAGCATTTTCAGGAAAAGTTGATAGACTTTTCCGGTTCGGAAATGCGCCAAATCAACACCTTGAAGCCGTCCGCGTGAATCAGCGATCACGCAAACGGCTTTAGACGGATTGCGCGGGGCGCTTCAAGGCCGCGCCTCAGCCCAGCGCCAGCCGCGCGGCGATCGCCCACATCACCACCCCGACGAGCCCGTCGAGCCCCCGCCAGGCGGCGGGCCGCGCGAAAACCGGCGCCAGAAGCCGCGCGCCGTAGCCCAGCGCGAAGAAGAAGACGAAGCTCGCCGTCATCGCGCCCAGCCCGAAGACCGGACGCGCCGCGCCGAACTCGGTCGCGACCGAGCCCAGGAGGATCAGCGTGTCGAGATAGACATGCGGGTTCAGCCAGGTCAGCGCGAGGCAGGTCAGGAGCGTCCGGCCCAGTCCCGCGCTGCCGCTCCGCGCCGCCTCCAGCGCCTCGGGCGGCCCCAGCGCGCGGCGAAAGCTCAAGCCCCCGTAGACCGCCAGGAACGCCGCCCCGCCCCAGGTCATCACCGGCCTCAGCCAGGGCAGCGCCTCGGCGATCCAGCCCATCCCGGCCACCCCCGCCGCGATCAGCACCGCGTCGGACAAGGCGCAGGCAAGGCAGACCGCCAGCACATGCTCGCGCCGCAGCCCCTGCCGCAGCACGAAGGCGTTCTGCGCCCCGATGGCGAGGATCAGCCCGAAGCCGAGCCCGAACCCCGCCCCGAACGCCCCCAAAATCACAGCGGCCAGACCACGAGAATGGCGGGGATCGACACCGCCACGACAAGGATCTCCAGGGGCAGCCCCATCCGCCAGTAATCCCCGAACGCATAGCCCCCGGGGCCCAGGATCAGCGTGTTGTTCTTGTGCCCGATCGGCGTCAGGAAGGCGCAGGAGGCCGCCACCGCCACCGCCATCAGGAACGGATCGGGGCTCACATCCAGCGCCTCCGCCATGCCGATCCCCACCGGCGCCGACACGATGGCCGTGGCGGTGTTGTTCAACACATCCGACAGCGTCATCGTCACCACCATCAACACCGTCAGCACCGCCCAGGCCGGCCAGCCCTCCGTCAGCCGCACCAGCGACCCGGCGATCAGCTCCGTCCCGCCCGAGCTTTCCAGCGCCGCCCCCAGGGGGATCATCGAGCCCAGAAGCACCACCACCGGCCATTCCACGAAGGAATAGACCTCCGAGAGCGGCACGATCCGCGTCACCACATAGGCACAGACCACGATGCCCAGCGCCACCGGCAGATGCACCAGCCCGAAGGACGCCGCCGCCACCGCCGCCGCGAACAGCCCGATCGCCAGCCAGACCTTGGTATGCTCGGTCACCGCCAGCCCCCGGTCGGCCAAGGGCAGGCCGCCGAGCCATTCCGTCACCTGCGCCCCCTCGCCCTCGGGCACCAGGATCAGCAGGATATCCCCCGGCCGCACCACCGTCTTGCGCACCTGCTGCGAGATCCGCCGCCCGCGCCGCGAGATCCCCAGCAGCACCGACCGCCGCCGCCACGAGAGCCCCACCGCCTGCGCCGTCTTGCCCGCGATCCGCGCGCCCTCGGGCACCACCACTTCGACCAGATGCAGCCCGGCCCCCTCGGCCTTCAGCCGCTCCTCCGCCTCCCGGTCGGCGAAATCGAGCGACAGCGCGGCGCGAAACTCGTCCAGCGCCTCGGGCCGCGCCTCCAGCACCAGCGCATCGCCCCCCGCCAGAACCGCGTTCGACTGCAGCCCGTAGAGCCGCTTGCCGCCCCGCACCAGCCCCAGCACCGCCACGTCATTCTTCTCCGCCGTCTCGTACAGCTCCGACAGCCGCTTGCCCGCCACCGCCGAGCCCTCGGGCACCGTCAGCTCGGCGATGTAGTTCGCGATCTCGCCCAGCCCCTCGCCGCCCGCGGCCGCATCGCCCACCGGGATCAGCCGCCAGCCGATGAAGGCCACGAAACCGAGCCCCACCAGCGCGGTGATCCCGCCCACCGGCGCGAAATCGAACATCGAGAAGCTCTCGCCCAGCCGGTCCTGCCGGATCGTCGCGATGATGATGTTGGGCGGCGTCCCAATCAGCGTCACCATGCCGCCGAGGATCGTGCAGAACGACAAGGGCATCAGCGACAGCCGCACCGCGCGGCCCGCCTTGTGCGCGGTCTGGATATCGACCGGCATCAGCAGCGCCAGCGCCGCGACATTGTTCATGAAGGCCGAAAGCAGCCCGCCGATGCCGCCCATCAGCGCGATATGCACGCCCAGGGGCCGCGCCGCGTCGATCAGCGTCCGGGTGATCAGGAACACCGCGCCGGAGCGCACCAGCCCCGCCGAGACGATCAGCACCAGCGCCACGATCAGCGTCGCCTCGTGCCCGAAGCCGGAAAACGCCTCCTCGTAGGGCACCACCCCGGTCACGACCCCGGCCATCAGCGCCGCGAAGGCCACGAGATCATAGCGCAACCGTCCCCAGACGAGGAGCGCGAAGACGGCGCCGAACAGCGCGAACAGAATGGCCTGGTCCTGGGTCATGCGGCGCACCCTAGCGGAGGTTCCGTCCGGGAGAAATCGGTCTCGGTCCGGTTCGGTTCCGCGATGCGCAAAAGGCCGCGACCCTGGGGCGGGTGTCGCCGATCGTCGCCCGGACCAGTGGCGCGACGATCGGCGAGCGTGGCGCCGGGGCCGGTCGCCACGCGCCAGGAGGATGCGCCGGACCCGGTCGCAACGCCCATCCGTGGCGCCCGCGTCGCACTTCCGCGCGAGCCCTCCCCGCTGCGGCCCGTGCCCGTCGAAATCCGCGGCCGTTCCTGCTAGCCCTCGGCCCAGAGGCAGAAAACCAAACGGGAAACCCGAATCGATGCTCACACGCCGCCGCCTGATCGCCTCCGCCTCGGCCGGTGCCGCGACCCTCGCCGCACCCGGCCTCGTCCGCGCCCAGGTCACCACCCGCCGCAACCTCTCGACCTTCCACGCGCAGGACTGGCGCGACCATTTCAAGTCGGTCGGCCGGGTCTCCATCGTCTGCGACACCGTTTCCCGCGCGCTGCATTTCTGGGGCAGTGGCGGCAAGGATTACCGCGTCTTCCCGACCTCGGTGCCGCGCACCGACGAGCTCACCCGCCGCGGCTACGCCACCATCGTCAGGAAGCGGGTCGGCCCGGTCTGGACCCCCACCGCGACCATGCGCGCCGAGAACCCCACGCTCCCCGAGCACATTCCGCCCGGCCCCGACAACCCGCTCGGCAGCCACGCGCTCTACCTCTCCTGGCCGTCCTACCTGATCCACGGCACCCACGACAAAGCCAAGATCGGTCGCCGCTCATCGGCCGGCTGCATCGGCCTCTACAACGAGGCCATCGCCGAGCTCTACCCCCTCGTCCCCATCGGCGCCCAGGTCCGGCTGGTCTGATTTGGCGCCCGCGCGTCTGGAGAGGTTAACGCCGGACGCGCCTTTCGCCGGTGTACGGGCTGTGTACGGCCTGTGTACAGGTTGTGCCCCCCGGTTCCGGCCCCGCGACCAAAAGTCTGACTGCCCCGCGCGGCGCGCATGAATAAGGTCTTACCGATGCGCCCGCCCCATTCCTACCGAGACGATCCGTCGGTACCCGCTTTCGACGACGCGGGCCCCCGCACCGTGATGGATGCGCGCTGCGGCCTCTGCGCCCGCGGCGCGCGCTGGATCGCCCATAACGACAGGGCCCGCGCCTTCCGCATCGTCCCGATGCAATCACCGCTGGGGCGCGCGCTTTTCACCCATTACGGGCTCGACCCCGACGACCCCTCCTCCTGGCTCCTGATCCACGAGGGCCGCGCCTTCACCGCCACCGACGCGATCCTCCGTACCGGCGCGCTGCTCGGCGGCCCCTGGCGCGCCCTCGCCCTCCTGCGCCTCCTCCCGTTCCGCGACGCCGCCTACCACGCCGTCGCCCGCAACCGCTACCGGCTCTCCCGCCCGGCCGATCTCTGCGCCCTGCCCGACCCGGAAATCCAGGCGCGGCTCCTGCAATGAAGATCCTCGTCCTCGGCGGCTACGGCACGTTCGGCGGCCGCCTCGCACGGCTCCTGATCGCGGACGGCCATGAGGTGATCGTCGCCGGCCGCTCCGAAAGCGCCGCCCGTGACTTCGCCGAAAAACATGGCGGAACGCCGCTAAACCTCGACGCCACCGACGAAAATTCCCTCGCGGCCGCGCTGGCCACCCAACGCCCCGACTGCCTGATCGACGCCGCCGGCCCGTTCCAGGCCTATGCCGGCCACGCCACCGCCCGCGCCGCTCTCGCGGCCGGCGCGCACTATCTCGACCTCTCCGACGACGCCCGCTTCACCGCCGAGATAACCGAGCTCGACGCCGAGGCCCGGGCGGCGGGGCGCACCGTGCTCTCCGGCGTCTCCTCCGTCCCGGCGCTCTCCTCGGCTGCCGCCACCGCGCTCGCGGAGGGCCTTGCCGAGATCGCCCTGATCGAAAGCGCGATCCTGCCCGGCAACCGTGCCCCGCGCGGCCGCTCGGTGATGGCGGCGATCCTCACCCAGGCCGGCGCGCCGCTCCGGCTCTGGCGCGGCAATCGATGGCGCGAGGTGCCCGGCTGGTCCGGCAGCCGCCCGGTCACGGCGGGCACGATCACGCGGCCCGCCGCCTTCATCGGTGCGCCCGATCTGGCCCTGTTTCCAGCGGCTTACCGCGCGCGCTCCGTGCTGTTCCGCGCCGGTCTCGAACTGCCGCTCCTGCACCGCGGCCTCGCCGTCCTCGCCCGTCTCCGCCGCACCGGCCTCCTGCCCGACCTCGCCCGCTTCGCCGGCCCGATCCGCCACCTCGCCGCCCTTTTCGAACGCGCCGGCAGCGACCGCGGCGCCATGGTCGCCCGCGTCGCCGGCCGCCTGCCCGACGGCAGCCCGGTCGAGCGCCGCTGGACCCTCACCGTCGAGGCCGGCGACGGCCCGTCCATCCCCGCCATCCCCGCCACGATCCTGGTGGAGAAACTCGCCCGGAACGCCCTCGCCCCCGGCGCCCGCCCGGCGCTTTCCGAGTTCACTCTCGACGAGGCCGAGACCGCGCTTGCCCGCCTCGCAACCGGCTGCGAACGCAGCGAAATCCCGGCACCGCGTCTGTTCGAGGCCGCGCTCGGCCCACGCTGGGCGAAGCTCCCGCCCGAGATCCGCGCCATGCACGACCTCTGGGACCTGCACGCCGCCACCGGCCGCGCCAGCGTTGCCCGGGGCACGCACCCGCTCGCCCGCCTCACTGCCGCGCTGTTCCGCTTCCCGAAACCCGGCGCGGACATCCCGGTGACTGTCACCATGGAGCGCCGCGGCGACAAGGAAATCTGGACCCGCGACTTCGCCGGCAACCGCTTCACCTCGCATCTCACGGCCGCCGGCCCGGGCGCGGTCCACGAACGCTTCGGCCCGTTCCGCTTCCGCATCACGCTCACCGAAAAACCCGCCGGGTTCGGCATGGACGTCGCCGGCGGCACCTGCCTCGGCCTGCCGATCCCCCGCGCGCTCCTGCCCCGCTCCGAGACCGAGGAACGCGTGGAAGACGGGCGCTTCACCTTCGATGTCCGCCTGTCCCTCCCGTTCGCCGGCCTCCTCGTCCACTACCGGGGCTGGCTCACCCCCGACGCCGACACCCCAACTCAGCCTTGAGCAATCCCGATCCTCCCGCTAAAGGACGCAGCGGCTTTCACATGAAGACGAGGACGGGACATGGCCGGCCATTCCAAATGGGCGAACATCCAGCATCGCAAGGGGCGCCAGGACGCGGCGCGCTCCAAGCTCTTCTCCAAGCTCGCCAAGGAAATCACCGTGGCGGCGAAGATGGGCGATCCGGACCCGGACAAGAACCCGCGTCTCCGCCTCGCCGTGAAGGAAGCGAAATCGCAATCGGTGCCCAAGGACGTGATCCAGCGCGCCATCGACAAGTCGCAGGCCGCCGGCGGCGAGGATTACAAGGAAATCCGTTACGAGGGCTACGGCCCGGGCGGTGTCGCGATCATCGTCGAGGCGATGACCGACAACCTGAACCGTACAGCGTCGAACGTGCGCTCGACCTTCGGCAAGCATGGCGGGAACCTGGGCGAGACCGGCTCGGTCAGCTTCATGTTCGAGCGCAAGGGCGAGATCGTCTACCCGGTCTCCGCCGGTGACGAGGACGCGGTGATGGAAGCCGCCATCGAGGCCGGCGCCGAGGACGTGGAAAGCACCGCGGACGAGCACACGATCTACACCGCCGATACCGATCTGGCCGAGGTGTCGAACGCGCTCGAGGCGACGCTGGGCGAGGCGGAATCGACCAAGCTGATCTGGAAGCCCACCACCACGACCGAGCTCGACCTCGAAGGCGCGCAGAAGCTGATGAAGCTCATCGAGATCCTGGAGGACGACGACGACGTTCAGCGCGTAACGGCGAATTTCGAGGTGTCGGACGCGGTTCTGGAGGCTCTGTAGCCTCCGCCTCCGCACTGTAGAACCGCCAGAGCGTCTCGATCGCCGCGAGCATCCACGCCTCCGCGCCCGCGCGCGACAGGGCGCGGCGCTCCTCGAGGAAATCCTCGTCGTGCCGGATCCCGCGCTGGTCGACCCGGTCGGCCTGCGCATAGAGCCAGGCCCCGGCCTTCGCGAGCCGCGCATGGGGCTCCGACAGCGCGGCGAGATCGAGAAACGCCCAGGAGGCCGTTTCGCCACCGCCGCCCAGTTGCAGGGCCGCCGACCTGACGAAATTCACCACCGCGTCGCCCAACCGCCCGTCTCCGGCCGCATAGGCTCCGAGCGCCGCCAGAATCGCCGCCTTGGACCGCGCCCGGCCGAGCCCCTCCGCCAGGATCGCGTCGCGCTCCTCCGCCCGTCCCGCCCGGTCGAACGCCTCCGCGGTCCAGACATATAGCGGTTCGAAATCGGGATAGAGCGCGCGGATCTCCGCAAGCCGCGCCAGCGCCGCGTCGGGGTCTTCGAGGAGCCGCAGGCGGCGTGCCTCGACCAGGGGTTTCTGGTTCTGCCAGCGCCGCGTGTCCAGCCGCGCGCCCAGCCCCGCCACGTCGAAACAGCGGTCCACCGCCGCGTCGCCGGTCGCGGGCGGCACCCGGATCTCCGGCACGGGCGGCTGTGGCTCCGGCGCCTGCCGGTCCCGCGTCTCGACATGCTCGGGCGCGGCCCCGACAGGGGCATCCGGGGCGCTGCCGTCCGGCGTCGGCTCCTCCTCCCCGGGCGCCTCCACCGGCTCCGGCGCCGTCATCACGGGTGCCGCGCGCCGGGGCGGGCGCACCGGTTTGGGCGTCTCCCGCACCGCGCGCAGGACCGGCCGCGCGGGCTCGGGCTCCGGCGGCTTCGGCGCCGCCTTCATCACCGGCTCGGCCCGGCCATTCTCGCGGCTTTTCGCGCGCCGGACCGTCTTCGGTGTCTCCGCCCGCTCCGGCGCCGCGTCCTTCCGGCGTGCGCGGATCAGCCAGCCGATCACCAGGCTCGCCGCCGCGATCCCCGCGAAACCCTGCTCCGACAAAAGCCGCCATGCCCGCGGATCGTCCGTCACCGCGACACAGATCACCGCGCCGCCCGACAGGAGAATGAAGCTCCAGATCGCCCGCGTCAGAGCCGATACCATGCCGGTCATGTGCCTCTTATCCCGTGGCGGCCGGCGCCGCCCGGCCACACCATAGCCGCCCCCAGCCGGCGCGCAAGCCGGGTGCGGCTGCGCCTCGGAACGGCCGGGCCGGGCACGTCAGCCGTCGGCGGGGCCCTTGCCCAGATGCTTCCTCAGCCGCGACGGCGTCGATTTCTTGCGGTTCTTGTAGGGGTTCGCCTCCGCCTGGCTCCGCATCCAGAGCCGGATCGGCGTGCCAGGCAGGCCGAAATCCTCGCGGAGCGCGTTGACCAGGAAGCGGTTGTAGCTCTCGGGCAGCTTCTCGGGGTTCGAGCACATCACCACGAAACCGGGCGGCCGCGTCCGTGCCTGGGTGATGTATCTGAGCCGGATCCGCCGCCCGCCCGGCGCCGGCGGCGGATGCGCCGACACCTGCGCCTCGAGCCAGCGGTTCAGCTTCGCGGTAGAGATCCGCCGGTTCCAGACCGTGTTGACCTCCTCCACCGCCTGCCGGAGCCGGTCGAGCCCGCGCCCCGTCTTCGCCGAAACCGTCACCAGGGGCGCGCCCCGGAGCTGCGGCAGGAGCCGCTCGAACGCCTCGCGCAGCGCCTTGAGCTTGTCCTGCTTGTCGGTCTCCAGATCCCACTTGTTCACCGCCACCACCACCGCGCGCCCCTCGCGCTCGGCCAGATCGGCGATCCTGAGGTCCTGGCTCTCGAACGGGATCTCGGCATCGAGGAGCACGATCACCACCTCGGCGAATTTCACCGCCCTAAGCCCGTCCGAAACCGAGAGCTTCTCGAGCTTCTCCTGCACCTTCGCCCGCTTGCGCATCCCGGCTGTGTCGAACAGCTTCACCGGCAGCCCGTCCCAGTCGAGCGGCACCGAGATCGAATCCCGCGTGATCCCGGCCTCGGGCCCGGTCAGCAGGCGCTCCTCGCCCAGAAGCCGGTTGATCAGCGTGGATTTCCCCGCATTGGGCCGGCCCACCACGGCGATCTGCAGGGGCCGCTCGCGGGTCGGCACCCGCTCCTCCTCGCCATCGTCCTCGCCGATCGCGACATCGGTCTCGGGCGCCTCCTCGGCGGCCCGCTCGGCGAATTCGTCCGCGAGCGGCGCCAGCATCGCGTAAAGCTCGTTCAGCCCCTCGCCATGCTCGGCCGAAAGCCGGATCGGTTCGCCCAGCCCCAGCGAGAAGGCCTCGATCACCCCGGAATCCGCCGCGCGTCCCTCGGCCTTGTTCGCCGCGAGGATCACATGCGCCGCCTTGCGCCGCAGGATGCCCGCGAAGACCTCGTCATCGGGCAGCACGCCCGCCCGCGCGTCGATCATGAAGAGGCAGATATCGGCCATCTCGACCGCTCGTTCGGTCAGCCGCCGCATCCGCGCCGGCAGGCTGTCGTCGGTCGCATCCTCGAGCCCCGCCGTGTCGATCACCGTGAACCTGAGATCGCCGAGCCGCGCCGCCCCCTCGCGCAGGTCGCGGGTGACGCCCGGCTGGTCGTCGACCAGCGCCAGGCGCTTGCCGACGAGGCGGTTGAACAGGGTCGACTTGCCCACATTGGGCCGGCCCACGATGGCGAGCGTGAAGCTCATGATCCTCTCCGAGATCCCGGACAAGCCGCCGCTCTACACGGGAGCCCGCCCGAAAGGCAAGCCCCGCGCCCGCCGCGCAGCGCCCGCGATCAACGAAACGCCAGCAGCGTTCCCTTCTCGGTCACCACGTAGAGCGTGCCGCCGGCCACCGCGGGCTGGGACGCGGCGCCGCCGGGCAAGGGGATCGTGCCGGTGAGCCCGCCGCTCGCCGGGTCGAACACCCGGATCTCGCCGTCGCTCGAGGCCACGTAGAGCCGCCCGCCCGCCAGGACCGGGCCGAAATGCGCGGTGATGTCGCGCTGCCGCTTCGCTTTCGTCTTCGTGAAATAGGGCATCTGCACGCCCCAGATTTTCGCGCCCGTCCTGGCGTCGAGCCGCACCAGCTCGTTCCGGTCCGAGACGAGGAAGATCGAGCCGCCGGCCACCGCGACCGGGCCGATCGCGCCCTCGTCCGCGGTCCAGATCCGCTCGCCCGAATTGAGGTCCAGGGCCGCGGTGCGCCCCGAGGCGTTGCCGACGAAGACCGTCGTGCCGGCCACCACCGGATCGCCGCTGATATCGGTGATCCGCGCATAGACCCGGCCCTTGCGCTGGCCCGAGACCGGCGCGACCCAGACCCGGAGCCCGGAGAGCTTGAGGACGCCGACGAGCTCGGCCGAGGGCGTCGGCAGGAGCACCAGCCGGTCGGTCACCACCGGCCCCGCGCGGCCCATCACCGCCGCCGGGCTCGGCGTCCCGGCCACGTCCCAGACGATCCGCCCCGACGCCGCATCGAGCGCCCAGGCCCGGCTGTCATTGCCCACCACATAGACGATCCCGTCCGCCACGGTGGGCGCCGCCGTCGCCGCCGCGCCCAGTTCCTGCTCCCAGAGCACGGCGCCGGTGGCGGCATCGAGCGCCGCGATCAGCCCGAAACCCGAAGTGGCATAGACCCGCGCCCCGTCGGTGGCGAGCCCGCCGCCCGAGGCATCGCCGTCGCGTTCGCTCGGGGGCGTCAGGTCGCGCTGCCAGAGGAGGTCGCCGCCGGTGGAGTTTGCCGCCACCGTGGCGTGGCTGTCGAGGGTGAAGATCCGGCCCGCGGCCACCACCGGATCGGCGGTGATCCGGTGCCGCTTGTCGTCACCCGCGCCGATCTTGATGGACCAGGCCAGGCTGGGAGAGGGTGCCAGCGCCGGATGGATCGGCAGGTGCCGCGCGCTCCCGGCACGGTGGGTCCAGTCGGCATTGGCGACAACCGGCGGCGCGATGAAACCCGCCGCGGCGGCGGGCGCCTCGGGCGTGGCCTCCGTTTCCAGGCCGGTGCGCAGATCCACCCGCTGCCCCGGCAGACGCTCCTCGCGTTGCCCGCAACCCGTGATCAGCGCGGTTGCCAGAACGGCCGCCACAAGACCCGCCGATTTCACCATACGCGACCCTGACAAAAGGCGCCCGAACGCGGCGCTGCCCCTAACCTTCGGACGTCTCAAGCGATCCGCCCAGCGCCACAATCATCTGGGATGCCCTCTGGCGCAAGTCCTGCGGCGATTCCGCATCCTCCACGAGGCCGCGGAACAGCTCCAGTGCCGCGTCCCCGTCGCCCGCGTCGATCCGGGCATAGGCCGTCAGCTCCAGTGCCAGCACCCGGTAGGGCGCTCCCGGCGCGGTCAGGGGCTCGAGCCGCGCGATGCGCTCGTCGGCCGGTTCGTCCTTTCCCGCCAGAATCACCGATTTCAGGACAGCGAGGTCGCGGTAGAGCGGATCGAGATCCGGTTCGGCCGCCAGCGCCTCGAGCCGTTCGCGCGCATCAGGCAGCCCCTCTTCCGGGGTCGCCTGACCCGCCGCCAGCATCTCGATCACCGCGCCCAGATCGCCGCCCTCTCCCGCCGCCAGCGCCGAGACCGCCTCGGCCCGCGCCGCCGGCGCGTCGGCATCGAGCGCCTTCAGGATCGCGTCGCCCCGCGCCTGCGCCTCCGCCGCCGCCTGGCTGCGCTGCCATTCCCGCCAGCCAGTGCCGCCGACGATCACGGCCACGACCAGCAACGCGATCCAGCCATAGCGCCGGAACAGCGCGAAGAGCCGGTCCCGACGAACCTCTTCGGTCACCTCGTCGATGAAGGAATCCTGCTGCGCCAAAGGGGCCTCCCACCTGTCTCGGGGGCCCTGATACCCCTACATCCGCCATCTTCACAAGGCCTGCGGGGAAAGGCGCGCATCGCCCCCTTGAAACGGCCCGGAAACGGCGATAAATCTGAACTGAACAGTTTAGACCAACCCGCCCACCCGACGCCGCCGCGACGAGCCGACGCTCCGCGGCGACAGGTTTGTCACGGGGGGTGGAAAGACCGAGGCACGATGCGACCGATTTCAATCCTGACCGCCACCATTGTCATGGCAGCCCTGTACTTTCTGGTGTTCCAGCGCGACACGCTGATGAGCGTGGCCCAGGACGCGGTACCGGCCGAAACGGCCGGCGCGCGCGCCGCTGAAGCGCCGGAGGAGACGGCGCATGCAGTCTCCGTCGTCGCCGCGCGTTCCATCGCCCGGATGGTCGACAGCGCGGTGATCCTCCGCGGCCGCACCGAAGCCGCGCGCCAGGTGGATGTCCGCGCCGAGACCAGCGGCCTGGTGATTTCCGAGCCGCTCCGCAAGGGCGCGAGCGTCGAGGCGGGGGCGCTGCTCTGCCGGCTCGATCCGGGCACCAGCGACGTGGCGCTGGCCGAGGCCGAGGCGCGGCTCGAAGGTGCCCGCGCCGGGCTCACCGATGCCGAAGTGAACGAACGCGCCGCCAACCGGCTCAAGGAAGAGGGCTTCGCCGCCGAAACCCGCCTGACCGCCGCCCGCGCCGCCACCCAATCGGCCCGCGCCGCGGTGCAATCCGCCGAGGCCGCCATCGCCGCCGCCGAAAAGGAGATCGAGCGGCTCGAGATCCGCGCGCCCTTCTCGGGCCTCCTGGAATCCGACACCGCCGAGATCGGCTCGCTGCTGCAGCCCGGCGCGCTCTGCGCCACGGTGATCCAGCTCGACCCGATGCGCCTCGTCGGCTTCGTCCCCGAGACCGAGGTCGGCCGCATCGCCCCCGGCGCGCAGGCTGGCGCAAGGCTCGCCTCGGGCCGCGACGTGACCGGCACGGTCACCTTCATCAGTCGCTCGGCCGACGCCGAAACCCGGACCTTCCGCGTCGAGGTCACGGTCCCCAATGCCGATCGGTCGATCCGCGACGGCCAGACCGCCGAGATCCTGATCGCCTCCGATGGCGCCACCGCGCATCTGCTCCCCTCCTCCGCGCTGACGCTGTCGAATGACGGCCGTCTCGGCGTGCGCCTCGTCTCGGCCGCGAACACCGCCGAATTCGCGCCGGTCACCGTGATCCGCGACACGACGGAAGGCATCTGGGTCGCCGGCCTCGACCGGGAAATCGACGTGATCGTCGTTGGCCAGGAATACGTGACCGACGGCGTGCCGGTGCAGCCGACCTACCGGGAGGGTGCGGAATGACGGGCATCGTCGACTGGGCCGCCAGCCGCGCCCGGATGATCATCGCCTTCATCGCCCTCTCGCTCCTGGCGGGCGGGCTTGCCTACGCGACCCTGCCGAAGGAGGGCGAGCCGGATATCGAGATCCCGGCTCTCGTGATCTCGGTGCCCTTCCCCGGCATCTCGGCCGAGGATGCCGAGACACTCGTGGTCAAGCCGATGGAGACCGAGCTTTCCGATCTCGACGGGCTCAAGGACATGACCTCGACCGCCGCCGAGGGCTACGCCAACGTGGTGCTCGAATTCGAGTTCGGCTGGGACAAGACCAAGATCATCGCCGATGTGCGCGACCGGATGTCCTCGGCCGAGGCGAAGTTCCCCGACGGGTTCGAGCGCTATTCGATCAACGAGATCAACTTCTCGGAATTCCCGATCATCATCGTGAACCTCACCGGCGCGGTGCCCGAACGGACGCTTCTGCGGCTGGCCAAGGGCCTGCAGGACCGGCTCGAGGGGCTCGAACCCGTGCTCGACGCCGGCCTCGTCGGCCATCGCGACGAGATGCTCGAGGTGGTGATCGACCCCTTGCGTCTCGAATCCTACAACGTCACCGCGGGCGAGCTGATCGACACCGTCGTCAACAACAACCAGCTCATCGCCGCGGGCGAGGTGAAATCGGCGACCGGCACCTTCTCCGTCAAGATCCCCGCCTCCTTCGACGACCGGCGCGACGTGATGTCCCTGCCCGTCAAGGTTTCGGGCGACCGCGTGGTGACCCTCGGCGATCTCGCCGATATCCGCCTGACCTTCGAGGACGCCGCCCAGACCGCGCGGTTCAACGGCGTCACCACCGTGGCGCTGCAGGTCTCGAAGCGGAAAGGCTTCAACCTGATCGACACGGCTCAACTGATCCGCGACGAGGTCGAGGCCGAGCGCCAGACCTGGCCGCCCGAGCTGCGTGACGCGGTGGACGTGGGCACCTCGAACGATCAGAGCCGGATCGTCGCCTCCATGGTCGGCCAGCTCGAGGGCTCGGTGCTGACCGCCGTGGCGCTGGTCATGATCGTGGTGCTCGCCACCCTCGGTTCGCGCTCGGCGCTGCTGGTGGGCTTCGCGATCCCGACCTCCTTCCTCCTGTGCTTCGCGCTCCTCGCGCTGATGGGCGTCAGCGTGTCGAACATCGTCATGTTCGGCCTCATCCTCGCGGTGGGGATGCTGGTCGATGGTGCCATCGTCGTGGTCGAATATGCCGACCGGCGGATCCGCGAGGGATCCGGCCCGATGCACGCCTATGTCGAGGCGGCCAAACGCATGTTCTGGCCCATCGTCTCCTCCACCGCCACGACGCTCTGCGCCTTCCTGCCGATGCTGTTCTGGCCCGGCGT
This sequence comes from Paracoccaceae bacterium, assembly GCA_003605175.1. Lineage (GTDB taxonomy): Bacteria > Pseudomonadota > Alphaproteobacteria > Rhodobacterales > Rhodobacteraceae > Ovoidimarina. The sequence continues at coordinate 43,088 of QWDA01000006.1, forward strand.
GCCCGGCCAGTTCATGGGCATGCTGCCGATCACGCTGATCTTCGTCCTCTCCGCCTCGCTGGTCGTGGCGCTGGTCTACCTGCCGGTGATGGGCGGCGTCGCCGGGCGGATGAGCCGCGCCTTCGGCAACGCCTCCGACGCGCTCAGGCACCGCCTGCCCTGGTGGGCCCGCGCCGCAATGGTGCCCTTCGCGCTCTACGCGATGTTCCTCGCCGCGATGCAGGTGCTCAACCCGGGCTATCTTCTGCCCGGCAATCCCGGCTTCGGCGGCTCGGTCTTCGGCGCGATGCTGTTCGTCCTCGCCGCCATCGCCGCCTCGATCACCCTCGGCGCTGCCGCCATCGAGCGCGGCGCCACGAAGATCGAGGCCGGCTACCGCCGTACCGCCTTCGGGCATGTGATCGCCTTCATCGCCGGCAACCCTGTGATGCCCATCGTCACCATCGCCGCCGTGGCCGCCTTCGTGGTCGGCACGTTCGGCTATTACGGGCAGCACAATCAGGGCGTCGAGTTCTTCGTCGAGAGCGAGCCCGAACAGGCCATTGTCTATGTCCGCGCCCGCGGCAACCTCTCGCTCGCGGAGGAGGACGCGCTGGTGGGCGAGGTCGAGCAGGTCATCCTCGACGAACCCGCGGTGCAGAGCGCCTTCGCCTTCGCGGGTTCCGGCGAGGGCTTCAACCTCAATACCGGCGGCACCCAGGGCCCGCGCGACACAATCGGCCAGATCCAGATCGAGCTGATCCCCTGGGAGGACCGCGCCGGTTATGCCGCGACCCACGGCCTCGCCCCCGAGACGCTTGACGGCGATCTCGTTCTCGACCGGCTGCAGGAGAAATTCGACGCGATCCCAGGCATCTACACCGAGATCCTGAACCTTGCGCAGGGCCCGGGTCAGGGCAAGCCGGTGCATCTCAGGCTCTCCGGTAACGACCCGGCCGCGCTGGAGGAAGCGACCCGGATCGCCCGGGCGAAGTTCGAAACCATGCCCGGCCTCACCGAGATCGAGGATACGCTGCCCCTGCCCGGCATCGACTGGCAGATCGACGTGGACGTCGAAAAGGCCGGCCGCTACGGCGCCGACGTGGCCACCGTGGGCGCGATGGTGCAGCTCGTCACCCGCGGCATCCTGCTCGACACCATGCGCGTGCCCTCCTCCGACGAGGAGATCGACATCCGCGTGCGCCTTCCTGACGAAGACCGCGTGCTCTCGACCCTCGACACGCTGAAGGTCCGCACCCGGGACGGGCTGGTGCCCTTGTCGAACTTCATCACCCGCAAACCCGTCGCCAAGCTCGCGGTGATCAGCCGCGTCGACCAGCGCCGCTATTTCGACGTCAAGGCCGATGTCGCCCCCGGCCTCACCAACGACGCCGGCCAGCCGATCAACGCCTCCGAGCGGATCGCCGCCCTCACCGACTGGCTCGGAACATCGCCCTTCCCGCCCTCGGTCCAGTGGGACTGGACCGGCGACCAGGAAGAACAGGAGGAATCCGGCCAGTTCCTGATGACCGCCTTCGCCGGCGCGCTGGGGCTGATGTTCATCATCCTCCTGGCGCAGTTCAACTCGTTCTACAACGCCGTCCTGGTGCTCCTCGCGGTAATCCTCTCCACCACCGGCGTGCTGATCGGCATGCTGGTCTGGGAGCAACCCTTCTCGATCATCATGACCGGCACCGGCATCGTCGCCCTCGCCGGCATCGTGGTGAACAACAACATCGTGCTGATCGACACCTACCAGGACTTCTCGCGCTACATGCCGCAGATCGAGGCGGTCATCCGCACCGCCGAACAGCGCATCCGGCCGGTGCTTCTGACCACCATCACCACGATGGCCGGCCTCGCGCCGATGATGTTCGGGCTCTCGCTCGACTTCATCAATGGCGGCTACTCGATCGACAGCCCCACCGCGCTCTGGTGGAAACAGCTCGCCACCGCCGTGGTCTTCGGCCTCGGCATCGCCACCGGGCTTACGCTGATCTTCACACCCTCGATGCTCGCCGTGCGGATCTGGCTGACGACCTACCTGAAATGGGCCGCCGGCGCCTTTGCCCGGCTGTCAATGGGCCGCGCCAGCCGCGCCGCGCAGGACTGGGCGCTGCAACGCGCCGCCCGCCAGCTCAAGGCGCCCGAGATCCTCTGGGATGTGGACGCGCCGTCCTCCGGCGCCGGCCCGGCGCTCCGCGCCGCCGAGTAGAAATGCTGCGCGACCGGGCACCTTGGGCCCTTCGCGGAGTCGACGATCACGCGAAGGGTCTCAGGCCTTGGAAATGCCAATTTCCTGCCGCTCGGAGCACCTTGACGATCTGTAAATGTCGCCATGCTACCGGAACGGTATGACCGTCAGCCGGGTCCGGCGGGACCGGCTGGCGACAGCGACACGCAGGCAGGTGGAAAATGACGCTCATCTACGAATTCGAGAACAACGGCACCACGATGGTCAGCCAGGGCAACACGGCCGAGGGGCTCTGCTTCGGCTATTCGGTCGTCTGGTGCACCAAGATGGACAGGTATCGCGGCCAGAACGCGCTCCTCACCCGCCCCGACCAGCACGAGGCATTCCCGCTTCAGCAGCGTGTGGAACAGATCGACGCCGACTGGCGCGAGAGTGTGCAGAAGGTGGTGCGCGGCCGTGGCCATACCTGCGGTGCGCAGCTCAAGCGCAACTTTGCCGTCGTTCCGAACCACATCGCGCTCGCCAAGGCGAACTTCATCATCGATATCGGCGACCACTGGGTCGCGGCCTCGAGCAAGGGCGGCTCGTATTCCTTCTTCGACGCAAACGAGGGGATGACCACCTTCAAGGATGCCGACGAATTCATGGCCGGCGTGACCACCCGGCTGAAGAGCTACAAGAACGACCCCGACCCGGGCAACGGCTGGGAAGACACCCACAACATCTACCAGGTCGACGCGTAAGGCGGCGTTCCGGCGGAAACGGCCGTTCCTGGCCAGGGCTCCGCTTCCGCGAAGCCCGAACATGGACGCCGCCGCCCTGCTACCAGGTCGAGTATCGCTCCTGCCGGCCGGACTTCCCGGCGGCGCGCCCGGCCATATGGGCCCAGAGCGCGAAGAACGCCCCCAGCGCCAGCAGCACGAAGGCCGAGATCTCGGGCCCGAGGGGATCCACCAGCAGGGTCCGCAGCACCCGGTCGAGGAAGTTCACAACCCCCGGCGCGGTGGTCGCGAAAAATCGGCCCAGGACGCCCGTCGCAACATGGGAGGCCAGAAGCACGAACAACGAGAACACAAAGAAGCTTCGATAGGACGGGCGCATGTCGTTCCCCTTCGCCGAAAAAAGAAGCCGCCCAATCGGCGGCGAATGCGGCAGGATTGTGGCGACCCCGGCCGGACAGCGCCATTGACAGTCCATCTGGACAATGGAAGCGCCGTAAAGGCCTAAAATCCAGGAGATTGATCGCGCTTCGGAAACCCCGGCTCAGCCTTCCGGCGTCCAGCGCCAGCGCCGGTCCGCGGGCACATTCCCCGAAGCCGCGGCCAGTTCGGCCTCCGCCCGCGCATGCCCGCGCTGGTCCTCGTCATCGCCCGAAGCCTGCCGCCGCCACAGCGCCGCATAGCGCCCGCCCGCCTCGAGCAGCGCGTCATGGGTGCCCTGTTCGACGATCTCGCCCGCTTCCAGCACCACGATCTGGTCGGCATCGACGATCGTCGAAAGCCGGTGCGCGATGGTCAAGACCGTCCGCCCCTCGCCCGCCGCCCGCAGCGCCGCCTGGATATCCCGCTCGGTCCCGGTGTCGAGCGCGCTTGTCGCCTCGTCCAGAAGCAGGATCGGCGGGTTCTTCAACAATGTCCGCGCGATCCCCACCCGCTGCTTCTCGCCGCCCGAGAGCTTCAGCCCCCGCTCGCCCACCATGGTGTCGTAGCCCTCGGGCAGCGACTGGATGAAGTCGTGGATCGAGGCCGCCTTCGCCGCCGCCACCACCTCCTCCTCGGTGGCCCCGTCGCGACCATAGGCGATGTTGTAGCGGATCGTATCGTTGAACAGCACCGTGTCCTGCGGCACCACGCCCACCGCGTCGTGCAAACTGTTCAATGTCACGTCGCGCACGTCCTGCCCGTCGATCCTGAGCGCCCCGCCACCCACGTCGTAGAACCGGAACAACAGCCGCCCGATGGTCGACTTCCCCGAGCCGGACGGCCCGACGATCGCCACCCGCTCGCCCGCGCCCACCTTGAGCGAGATCCCCTTCAGGATCGGCCGCGCCGCCTCGTAGCCGAAGGCCACCTTGTCGAACTCGACCTCGCCGCCCCGCACCTCGAGCGGCTTCGCGCCCGGCCTGTCGCTGACCTCCTCCGGCTGCTCGAGCAGGTCGAACATCTCGCCCATGTCGATCAGCGCCTGCCGGATCTCGCGATAGACCGTGCCGAGGAAATTGAGCGGCATGGTGATCTGGATCATGTAGGCGTTGACCATCACGAAATCGCCCACCGTGAGCGAGCCGTCCTGCACGCCCTTCGCCGCCATGACCATCACCGCGACCAGCCCGCAGGTGATCAGGAAGGCCTGGCCGAAATTGAGAAACCCCAGCGTATAGTTCGTCTTCAGCGCCGCCTTCTCGTAGCCCGCCATCGCCGCGTCGTAGCGCGCCGCCTCGCGCGCCTCGGCGCCGAAATACTTCACCGTCTCGAAGTTCAGGAGGCTGTCGATCGCCTTCTGGTTCGCGTCGGTGTCCTGGTCGTTCATCTCCTTGCGAATCTTCACCCGCCACTCGGTGACCTTGAAGGTGAACCAGACATAGAGCGCGATGGTGACCACCACCACGACCAGGTACCAGAGGTCGAACACCACCGCGAGCACCACGCCGATCAGCAGAAGCTCGAGGACCAGGGGACCGATCGAGAAGATCAGGAAGCGCAGGAGGAAATCGACACCCTTCACGCCCCGCTCGATGATCCGCGAAAGCCCGCCGGTCTTGCGGGTGATGTGATAGCGCAAGGAAAGCGCGTGGATATGGTTGAAGGTCTCGAGCGCCAGCCGCCGCAGCGCCCGCTGCCCCACCGGCGAAAACACCACGTCCCGCACCTGCTGGAGGCCGCTCGTCATGATCCGCGCGAGCCCGTAGGCCACGGTCAGCCCCACCGCGCCGGCACCCAGCGCCCAGGCCGGATCCGGCGCATCGCCGGTCAGCGCATCCACCGCGCCCTTGTAGAAGAACGGCGTCGCCACCGAGATCAGCCGCGACAGCACCAGCGCCACCAGCGCCAGCACCACCCGCCGCTTCACCCAGGCCTCGCCCTCGGGCCAGAGATAGGGCCCCACCCGGCGGATCGTCCGCCAGCCCGAGCGCCGCGCCGCCCGTTCGAAATCCTCGCCGGTAGCCACAAGAGTTCCAGTCGCAGTTTTGCCAAGGCGTCCTACCTAAGGCGCCGCCCCGGCTTTTGCCAGTGCTACTCGGGAATCGAGAAGACCTGGCCGGGGTAGATCAGGTCCGGATCGCGGATCTTGTCGCGGTTCGCCTCGAAGAGATGCACATACATCGTGCCCTCGCCCATCAAACGCTGCGAAATGCCCCAGAGCGTGTTGCCCGGCTGCACGGTGATCAGTTCGACGAGCGGCTTGCCCTCCGCCGCCTGCTGCTCCCCGGCCAGCGCCTGGATCGCCTCGCGCGCCTCGCGGCGGAACGGCGTCTCGGCCCGCGACAGCACCTGCCCGCCCGCGCCCACCTGGTCGACCCGGAGCGTGTAGGTGCCAGTATCCACCTTCGGCAGATCGACCCGCCACTGGCCGCCCGGCCCGACCTGGCCCGCCTCGATCGGCGCGTTGTCGATATAAACCCGCACATAGCCGTCGCCCGGCGCGCGGCCCGAAAGCGCCACCTCGCCCTCCGCGTCATAGGTGATCGCGTCGATCACCACGTTGTCGGCCACTTCCGGAGAGCCGTCGCCGCCCTGGAGCACCCGCACCCCGGTGCTGTCGGCGAGGATGACCGAAGGGGCCACCGCCTCTGGCTCCGGCTCCGGCTCGGGCGCCGCTTCCGCTACCGGTTCCGACGCCGCCGCATCGGGCTCCGGCGTGGCCTCGGCCAGCGTTTCCGCCGCCGTGCCCTCCGCCTCTGCGGGCATGTCGAGAACCGGCGCGGGCGCCGCCGAGGGCGCCACCACCACCACCTGCTCCGACTCCGTCGCGCCATCCGCACCCTCGGCATTCAGCGACAGCGCCCGCGGCGCTTCGGAATGCCCCAGGTTCAGGATCGCCACGAACCCGCCCTGCGCATCGGCCTGCGCGGTGCCGACCGTGGACCCGTCGAGCTGCACGGCAATCTCCGCCCCGGGCGCGGCCCGGCCGGCGACCACGGTGTTCCCGTCCGGCGCCACCCGCACCACGTCGAAGCTCGGTCGCACCGACTCCGAGGGCAGATCGGGTGCGGACGCTTCCGGCGCCGCTGTCGCCTCCGCCTCTTCGGCGGCAGCCTCCGACGCCGGCGTCTTCTGCACCGCAGGCGCGGCGGCCACCTCCGCATCCGGCTCGGGCGCAGGCGCCGGTTCCGCCGCGCCGGGATCCACGACCTCCGCCACCGGTTCCGGCTCGGTCAGCCCGACCCAGACCAGCCCCCCAACCAGGACCGCCACCAGGAAGAGGATCACCCAGATGACCCGTTTAGCCGCCCCGCCCGGCTCCGATTCCATCGACATTTCGACGTCCCTTCAGACCGCGTCCCAAAGCGGCAGTTGAGCGACAGTATCAACATGGGTAACACGGGTCAAAACCCCGTTTTGAAAGGCCGACTCCCGCATGACCTCAGCCCCGCCCCGCTCGGTCTGCGTCTATTGCGGCTCCCGCGACGGCGCCGACCCGGCCTATGCCGCCGCGGCGCAGGCCTTCGGCACCGCCCTTGCGGCCGAGGGCTGGCGGCTGGTCTACGGCGCCGGCGATGTCGGGCTCATGGGCATCGTCGCCCGCGCCACCATGGCGGCCGGCGGCACCGCCTTCGGCGTGATCCCCGAGCATCTCCTCGCCCGCGAGGTGGGCAAGCGCGACCTTACCCATTTCGTCGTCACCGAGACGATGCACGAACGCAAGAAGGTCATGCTCACCAATGCCGACGCGGTGGTGGTGCTGCCGGGCGGCGCGGGTTCGCTCGACGAGTTCTTCGAAGCGCTCACCTGGGCGCAGCTCGGCCTTCACGCAAAACCCATCGTGCTCCTGAACACTGCAGGCTACTGGACCCCGCTCGCCGGACTTCTCGACCATATCGTCGCCCAGGGCTTCGCCGATCCCTCGCTGAAGGCCCTCGTCCGGATCGCCGACACGCCGGAGGCAGCGATCGCCTGCCTGCGCATCCCCACGCGGACGTGATCGCGCACCCGGCCCGAACCGGGTAAAATGGCAGGATGAGACAGGCGAAACTCACCCGACGCGCCGCGCTCCTCGCCGGCGGCGCGCTCCTCGCAGTTGCCCACGCCCGGGCGGCCGAAAGCTTCGAGATCACCCGCAGCGATGCCGAATGGCGCGCCATGCTGACGCCGCTCGAGTACAAGGTGATGCGCCGCGAGGGCACCGAACCCGCGGGCTCGAGCCCCTTGGACAAGTTCTACGAGACCGGCACCTATCTCTGCCGCGGCTGCGCGCTGCCGGTCTACCCGTCCGAGACGAAATACGACAGCGGCACCGGCTGGCCCTCGTTCTGGGACGCGCTGCCCGGCGCGGTCGCGACCAAGCCCGACCGGCGGCTGTTCACGGTCCGGACCGAGGTGCATTGCATCCGCTGCGGCTCGCATCTGGGCCATGTCTTCGACGACGGGCCGAAGCCCACCGGCAAACGCCACTGCCTGAACGGCGTCAGCCTGACCTTCCGCGCGGCCTGACCGCTCAGGCCGCGGCCACCGCCCGCTTCGCCATCACCGCGATCAGCTGCGCCCGGTAATCGACGCCGCCATGAATATCGCTCATCAGCCCTTCGCCGGAGATCTCGACCCCGTCGACCGCCGCCGGAGAGAAATCGGCCGCCAGCGCCGCCTCGAGTCCCTCGTGCCGGAATACCCCGTCCTCGCCCGCACCGGTGACGGCGACGCGCACATCGTCCCCGGTCTTCGCAACGAAGACCCCGACCATCGCATAGCGCGAGGCCGGGTTCGGGAATTTCGCATAGGCCGCCCGCCCGGGCGCGGTGAACCGCACCGAAGTGACGATCTCGCCCTCGTCGAGCGCGGTGGTGAAGAGCCCCGCGAAATATTCCTCCGCCGGAATCTCGCGCGCATCGGTCACCACCACGGCATCCAGCGCCAGGAGCGCCGCCGGGTAATCCGCCGCCGGATCGTTGTTCGCGACCGAGCCGCCGATCGTTCCCATGTGCCGCACCGCCGGATCGCCGATCCCGCCGGCGAGCGCCGCCAGAGCCGGGCAGAGCCGCGCCAACCCATCATGGGCGGCCACCTCGGCATGTGTGGTCATTGCGCCGATGGTCACGCTGCCGCCATCGACGGTCACGCCCCGAAGCGCCGCGATGCCGCGCAGATCCACCAGATCCGACGGTGCCGCGAGCCCCTGCTTCATCGTCGGCAGGAGCGTCTGGCCGCCCGCGAGGATCTTTGCCTCCTCGGCCCCGTCGAGAAGTGCGCGCGCCTCCGCGACCGACCCGGCCCTGTGATATGTGGATTGGAACATCGCCGGATCTCCCCTCACATCTCGCCAGCGGCCTGGCGGATCGACTTCACGATATTGTGGTAGCCGGTGCAGCGGCAGAGATTGCCCTCGAGCTCGTGCCGGATCGCCGCCTCGTCGAGCTCCTGTCCCGCCGCGCGGTAGCGCCGCACCATGTCGATCCCGGTCATGATCATGCCCGGCGTGCAGAAGCCGCATTGCAGCCCGTGGTTCTCGTGGAACGCCCGCTGCATCGGGTGCAGTTCCTCACCCGCTGCCAACCCCTCGATGGTGGTCACCTCGGCGCCATACGCCTGCGCCGCCAGCGTCGTGCAGGACTTCACCGCGCGCCCGTCGAGATGCACCACGCAGGCGCCGCACTGGCTGGTGTCGCAGCCCACATGGGTGCCGGTCAGCCGCAGCTCCTCGCGCAGGAACTCGACCAGAAGCATCGCGTCGGGCACGTCCCGCGACACCGGCGCGCCGTTCACCTTGATCGTCACTTCGGCCATGGGCGTCTCCTAGCCGTCCTGCGCCGGGGCGCTGACATGGTTGTGGAAATTCTCGAAGAACTGGTTCGCCAGCTTCTTCGCCGTCGAATCGATGAGCCGGCTGCCAAGCCGGGCCAGCTTGCCGCCCACCGCCGCATGCACCTCGTAGCGCAGGAGCGTGCCGTCCTCGACCTCGTCCAGCGCGACATCCGCGCCGCCCTTGGCGAAACCGGCCGCGCCGCCCTTGCCCTCGCCGCTGATCGTGTAGCTCGCCGGCGCGATGACGTTCGAAAGCTGCACCGCGCCCTCGAACCGCGCCTTCACCGGGCCGATCTTCTGCACCACGACCGCGGTCATCTCGGTCTCCGACGCCTGCGTCAGCTCCTCGCAGCCCGGAATGCAGACACGCAGCACCTCCGGATCGTTCAGCGCCTGCCAGACCGCCTCGCGCGGTGCCGCGATCCGGTACTCGCCGCTCATGTCCATGGTCGAACGCTCCCCTCGATAGCGCTACCCTCGCGCGACCCTAGCCGGTCGCGCGGCGGGTGCAACCGCTCAGGACGTGACGAGGTTCGGAAGCGGGCGCCCCTCGTCCCAGGCGAACAGGTTCTCCGCCGCGACCATGCCCATCGCGGTCCGCACTTCCAGCGTCGCGGTGCCCAGATGCGGCAGGAGCGTGACGTTCTCCATCGCCAGGAGCCCCGGCGACACCACCGGCTCGCGCTCGTAGACGTCGAGCCCGGCCCCGGCGATCTCGCCGGCCTCCAGCGCGGCCACCAATGCGGCCTCGTCGACCACGTCGCCCCGCGAGATGTTCACGAGGAACCCGGTCCTCTTCATCGCCCCGAACACCTCGGCCCCGATCAGATGATGCGTCCCGGCCCCGCCCGGCACCGACAGAACCACGACATCCGCCGCCGCCGCCACCTCGGCGACGCTCGCAAGCTGCCGCGCCGGTACGCCCGCATCCGCCACCGGCGAGCGGTTGTAGAACACCACATCCATGCCGAAGCCGTGATGGCAGCGCGCCGCGATCGCCTTGCCGATCCGGCCCATGCCGACCACGCCCAAGGTCTTGCCGGTCACGTGAAAGCCCAGAAGCTGCGTCGGATGCCAGCCGTCCCACTTGCCCGCGCGCAACAGCCGCTCGCCCTCGCCCAGCCGCCGGCAGGTCATCAGGATCAGTGAAACCGCGATATCCGCCGTCGCGTCCGTCACCGCGCCCGGGGTGTTCGTCACCTTCAGGCCCGCCGCCTCGGCCGCCGCCACGTCGATATGGTTGTAGCCCACCCCGAAATTCGCCAGGAGCTCGGCCCGGTGCGAGGCCCCGAAAGTCGCCGCCCCCAGATCGTCGCGCAGGGTCGGCAGCACCGCATCATGCCCGTCCATCGCCGCCCGCAGCGCCTCGGCGCCCATCGGCGAGGTCTCCTCGCGCACGGTGAGATCGAATCGCGCCCGGAGCGCCTCGAGCACCGCCGCCGGCAAGGGCCGTGTCACATAGACCTTCTTCATCAGTAGAGCCTCCCTCCAAGCGGCACATCGCGGTCGGGCGCGATCAGCATCACCTCGCCCTCCTCATCCGGCACCCCAAGCACCAGAACTTCCGACATCACCGGCCCGATCTGGCGCGGTGGAAAATTGATCACGCCCAGCACAAGCCGCCCCGGCAGCTCGTCCAGCGCATAGTTCCTCGTGATCTGCGCGGAGGATTTCCGCTCGCCGATCTCCGGCCCGAAATCGACCCAGAGCCTGTAGGCGGGCTTGCGCGCCTCGGGGAAGGGCTCGGCCCGGACGATGCGCCCGACCCGCACGTCGACCTTCAGGAAGTCGTCAAAGGAAATCGTCATGCCTGCCCCCCGTTCCCGGGAAGCCATAAAAGCGCCGGCCCGCCGGCGCAAGCCGACGGGCCGGCCTCGACCCCGTCCGTGAGTGGCCCCTCAGGCGCGCCCGTAAGCCTCGGCCATCGCGACCTGCATCGCGTCCGCCGGCGCCCTGTCGCCCCAGGCGACAAGCTGAAACGCCGGGTAGTAGCGCTCGGCCGACATCACCGCCGTGGCGATCATCGTGTCGATCTGCTCGGGCGACGCCAGTTGCCCGCCGGCAAGCACCAGCCCGTAGCGGAAGACCATCAGTTGCTGCGCCTCCCAATAGGTGAAGGACCCGGCCCAGCACATGTCGTTGGTGCGGTTCAGAACCTCGTAGATCGCCGGCATCCGCTCCTTGGGCGGCTCCATCTCGAAGGTGCAGATCAGCCGCAGCGTCTCGTCGCGCGGCGACCAGGCCAGCGTGATCGAATAGGTCCGCCACTGGCCTTCCACCGCCATCGCGATCTGGTCATCCGCCACCCGGTCGAAATCCCAGTCGTGGTGCTCGGCGATATGCTCGACGATATCGATCGGATGGATATCGTCGGTCAGATACTGCTCGGAAAGCGACATGCGCGGCCTCATTGGTTGCTGCCCGGAGCCCTGGTCGGGCCCACTAGGCATTGGTGCCTGCTCTAAGGGCGGCGTGCCTGCGCATCGCCCTTACCACATATGGTGGGCGCATTCCGGCAGCCTGTAAAGCCACAATTTGGTAAATATTGAGGATATCCCCAGATTTAGCGAGTACCGCGAGCTGCGGCACAAGAAGCGGGCAATCCCCGAATCGCGGGCCTCAGCCCGCCTTCGCCGCCGCTTCCAGCGCCTCGATCCGCGCCTTCAGCGCCGCGTTCTCCTCGCGCGCCTTCTGCGCCATCGCGCGCACCGCGTCGAACTCCTCGCGGGTCACGAAATCGCGGTCGGCTAGCCAGCGGTCGACCCAGCCCTTCATCGCCGTCTCGGCCTCTTCCTTCGCGCCCTGTGCCACGCCCATCGCGTTGGTCACGAGCTGCGAAACGTCTTCCAGTATCCTGCTGCGGCTCTGCATCGAACCCTCCTGAACCCTCTCCCCCTAGATATGGCCCCGCCGCCACCGGGTGCAAGGTTGACAACGGCCGCAGGCCAAAGCATCGCTCCGCCCATGGTCCTGGCGATCCCGTTCCCCGATATCGACCCGGCGCTGTTCTCGATCGAGATCGGCAGCTTCACCCTGTCGCTCCGCTGGTACGCGCTGGCCTATATCGCCGGCATCCTGCTCGGCTGGCAGATCGTCAAGGCCGCGATCCGGCGCCCGGCGCTCTGGTCCGGCCCCGCGCCGATGGATGCCGACCAGGCCGACGACCTCCTGACCTGGATGGTGCTCGGGATCATTCTCGGCGGCCGACTCGGCTCCGTCCTGTTCTACAACCCCGGCTATTATCTCGCCCACCCGCTCGAGATCCTGGCGGTCTGGAACGGCGGCATGTCGTTCCACGGCGGGCTTCTCGGGGTGGTCATCGCGCTGGCGATCTTCGGCCATCGCCGTGGCATCGGCTTCGTTCCGCTGGCCGACTGCCTCGCCATCGCGACGCCGCCGGGGCTGCTCTTCGGCCGGATCGCGAATTTCATCAATGCCGAACTCTGGGGCCGTCCGACCGACCTGCCCTGGGGCGTGATCTTCCCCGGCGCAGCCGCGCAGGACTGCCCCGGCGTGCTGACCGTCTGCGCCCGCCACCCGTCCCAGCTCTACGAGGCCGCGCTCGAGGGCATCGTGCTCGGCCTCCTCCTCCTCTGGCTCGCCTTCCGCCGCGGCGGGCTCAAGGTGCCGGGCCAGATGGGCGGGCTGTTCCTCGCGGGCTACGGCCTCGCACGGCTGATCGTCGAGTATTTCCGCCAGGCCGACGCCCAGTTCATCACCCCCGACAACCCGCTCGGCCTGGTGATCCGCCTCGGCGACACCGGCCTCTCCATGGGCCAGATCCTGTCGCTGCCGATGCTGCTCCTGGGCGTGGCCGTCATCCTCGTTGCGCGCAGCCGTGTCCGGCGCCACGCAGGGGCATGACCCCGCTCGCCGCGACGCTCCTCCGCAGGATCGGCCAGACCGGCCCGCTCACCGTCGCCGACTACATGGCCGAATGCCTCGCCCATCCGGAGCACGGCTACTATACCTCCCGTGACCCGCTCGGCGCGGTGGGCGATTTCACCACCGCGCCGGAAATCTCGCAGATGTTCGGCGAGCTGATCGGCCTCTGCCTCGCCGAGACATGGGCCGCCGAGGGCCGCCCCGCCCGCTTTACCCTCGCCGAGCTCGGCCCCGGTCGCGGCACGCTCATGGCCGACGCGCTCCGCGCGACCGCCGCAGTGCCCGGCTTCCACGACGCGATGACCCTCGCCCTCGTCGAGATCTCCCCGCCCTTGCGCGCCGCCCAGGCCGAGCGCCTTTCCGCCTACCGGCCGCATTGGTTCGACACGACACCAGACCTCGCCAACACGCCCGGCCCGCTCTTCGCCGTCGCCAACGAGTTCTTCGACGCCCTCCCGATCCGCCAGTTCGTCCGCCGGGGCCCCGGCTGGTCCGAGCGCATGGTCACCGAAGAAAACGGCCGCCTCGCCTTCGGCCTCTCGCCCGCGGCCCCGCTCGCCGCCCTCGCCCATCGCCTCGACGACACCGAAGACGGCGACCTCGTGGAACTCTGTCCCGCCGCTCAGCCCATCGCCGCAAGCCTCGCCCGCGCCATCGCCACAAGGGGCGGCGCCGCGCTGATCGTCGATTACGGCGGCTGGCGCTCCCGCGGCGACACGCTGCAGGCACTCCGCGGCCATGCCTTCGCCGACCCGCTCGACGCGCCCGGCCAGGCAGACCTCACCGCACATGTGGATTTCGAACCGCTCGCCCGCGCCGCTACCGAGGCTAGCGCATGCGCCAGCCAGCTCACTCCGCAGGGCGTCTTTCTCGAACGCCTCGGAATCACGCTCCGCGCCCAGACCCTCGCGCGGCACCTTGCCGGCCCGGCCCTTGACGTCCACATCGCCGCACACCGCCGCTTGACGCACCCCGACGAAATGGGAAACCTGTTCAAGGCAATGGCACTCTACCCCCGCAATGCCGCGCCGCCGCCAGGATTGGACCCGTGACACTGGAAATTCTTACGTCCGATCTCCTCGCTGGAACGCGACACGGCTTCTTCACCCGCCGCGGCGGCGCGTCCTCCGGCGTGTTCGACGGGCTGAATTGCGGCCCCGGCTCCTCCGATCAGTCCGATGTGGTCGCGATCAACCGCGCCCGGGTGGCCGCGGCGATGGGCGTGGCCCCGGACGCGCTCGCCACCGTCTCGCAGGTCCATTCCGACAGGGTCATAGCCATCGACGGCCCCCTCGGCACCTCGCGCCCCGAGGCCGACGGCCTCGTCACCGCGACCCCCGGCATCGCGCTCGCGATCCTCACCGCCGACTGCCTCCCCGCGCTTTTCGCCGACCCCGAGGCGCAGGTGATCGGCGCCGCCCATGCCGGCTGGAAGGGCGCCCGCGCCGGGGTGCTCGAGGCTACGCTCGCCGCGATGCAGGCGCTCGGCGCCCGGCCCGGGACCACGCGGGTCGTCCTCGGCCCCGCGATCAGCCAGGCGAATTACGAGGTCGGCCCCGACTTCTTCGAGGAGTTCCTCGCCGACGATCCCGGGAATTCCCGCTTCTTCGCGGGCGGCCAGGGCGACCGGATGCAGTTCGACCTGCCCGCCTACGCGCTCCACCGCCTGCGCGCCGCCGGCGTCGCCGAGGCGCAATGGACCCGCCACTGCACCTATGCCGATCCCGCGCGCTTCTATTCCTACCGGCGCAGCGTTCACCGGCGCGAGGCCGATTATGGCCGGCTGATCTCGGCGATTCGTCTCTGATCGGCCGATCCTGCCCAAATATGGCCTTACTGTGTTAACCGTCTCCGCCCCGGACACCTCGAAACAATCCAACCCGGCACTGCGCAATTGTGGCGATTTTTCCCATAATCATTTTGTTTTCAGAGCGTTAATCGAACGGCCCCGCACGGCGCCCACCGCGCTGCCCGGCGTCCGGGCCGGCCGGTGAAAAAATCTTTCCGCCTGCCCCACCCCTGCCCAAATGCCCCGGCATTGTTTCTCACATGGGATCGGAAGCATCCCGCTGAGGCAGTTTCATCAGGTTCCCAGGGGCAATACGGGAGAAATGCAATGACCTTGACCATCCGACTGAAGCGGCAATGGATCACTTCTGTCCTGCGCCAGGCCGGAAGGTCGCGGCCGCATCTTCCCTGGCAACGCGGCCATCGCTCCCGGCCCCTGGACTTCCGAGACCTCGACGACTCCCCCAAGCGTCCGACGCTTGTCCGGTCCTAGCCGGATTTCCACTCGTGTTCAGACTTGGGCGGCTTCTCCGGAAGCCGCCTTTTTTCCTTCCGATTCGCGTTCCTCAGACGTCCGGAACGGGGTATCGTGGCGCTCGCCGAAACAAAGCACCCCGCGTTCTCCACATTTCAGAAACCTCACCATCCATTAACTTTGGATTTTTGACAAAGCCGAGCGGATTGCGTCAGAGTGATGACGTGCAGTTATAGTAACCAGTTCATCTGCTCGAAATAATCGGTGGGGGCCGATGCAGATGTGACCAGACCGAAAGGACTGATCGCATGAGTGTTCCCAGTCGTATTGCGACGACGCCGACCGTAGTTCGTAGACACAAGCCCTGGACGATCCGCAGCAGCAGCAGCAACCACGTACGTGACGTGGCGGCGCCGAGAACCCTTGGATTGACCCGCCGTTACGAGGTCACCTGGATCGACGATCACGGCAACATCGATGATTTCACCCGCGTCGCCCCGGCGATCCCGATCTTCGAACAGGCCTTTTCCGCCTTCGCGCACGGCGCGATGATCGCCACCGAAGAGGGCCAGGTCGCGGTCGAGGACCTGATCCCCGGCATGATGATCGAGACCTCCTCGGGCACTTACGAACGTCTGCGCTGGATCGGCACCATGACGCTGATCCCCGGCGCGCCGGTGCCCGACGACCAGCCGCAGCGGCTCTACCGCGTCACCGCCGACGCGCTCGGCTTCGGCCGTCCGCCGATGGACGTGACCTTCGGGCCGGCCGCGCGGATCCTGAACCGCGATCCGGCGATCCGCCAGGCGCTCGGCTCCGAGGCCGCGCTCGCGCCGGTCTCCACCTTCGAGGATGGCGTCAGCGTCGTGGCGCTCACCCCGGCCTCGGCGGTGCGGGTCTACCACCTCGCCTTCGACGGTCATCACATCATCCAGGCCGGCGGCATCGACGTGGAAAGCTACCATCCCGGCCCCGACGCGCATTACTCCATGAGCCAGGAGCTCCGGGCGGTGTTCCTTTCGCTCTTCCCGCATATGGAGACGCTCCAGGGCTTCGGCCGCGTCCTCTGGCCGCGCTTCGAAGCCCATGACGAGGGCGAGTTCGCCGTCTTCTGACGGCGCGCCGCTCGGCGCAGGCGGTGTACGGGTTGTGTACGGGTTGTGTACAGGTTGTGCCGCCCGGAATCCGGCCTCACGCCGTCCTGGCAAGCCGCTCCTCGAGCACGTCGAACGGTACGCCCGGCTCGTCCTTCGCGCCCCGGATCACCAGCGAGGTCTTCACGCTCGCGACATTCGGCGCCGAGGTCAGCTTGCCGGTGAGGAAGCTCTGGAAGGTCGACAGATCCGGCGCCACGCATTTCAGGATGAAATCCACCTCGCCGTTCAGCATGTGGCATTCCCGGACCAGCGGCCAGGACCGGCACAAGTCCTCGAAGGCCACCAGATCCGCCTCCGCCTGACTTGCCAGCCCCACCATGGCGAAGACCTGCACCTCGAAACCGAGCGCCCGGGCATTCACCCGGGCGTGGTAGCCGCTCACGTAGCCATCTTCCTCGAGCGTCCGTACCCGGCGCAGGCAGGGCGGCGCCGAGATCCCCACGCGGCGGGCAAGCTCCACATTCGTCATGCGCCCGTCCTCTTGCAACTCGGCAAGGATCTTGCGGTCGATCGGATCGAGCTTGTGCCCTGGCATGGCGCCTCTCGCTGAATGATTTTGCGAAAAATAGTCAGGACGCGGCAGATCTGCAAGAAAGTTTCAAGTTCCGGCAATCTTATTTCACCGCGGACAGAAAATTGCGCTCCCCGCAGCGCACGCATACCCGGTCTGCAGCCGCGCGCTGCAGGATTGACGAAGGTTTGCCGCGACCCCAGCTTCACATTTCCGCCCGCGCGACGTATCGCAGGGCCCGACAAGCCGAACCAGACCGCCGGAGAGCGCGCCCATGTCCGACACGAAACACAGCAAGGTCCTGATCATCGGGTCGGGCCCCGCGGGCTATACCGCCGCCGTCTATGCCAGCCGCGCGATGCTCGAGCCCGTCCTGGTGCAGGGCATCCAGCCCGGCGGGCAGCTCACCATCACCACCGAGGTCGAGAACTGGCCCGGCGATACCGAGGTTCAAGGCCCCGACCTGATGATCCGCATGGAAGCCCACGCCAGGGCCGTCGGCACCGAGATCGTCTCCGACCACATCGCCTCGCTCGACCTCTCGCGCCGCCCCTTCACCGCAAAGGGCGACGGCGGCACCACCTACACCGCCGACGCGGTGATCCTCGCCACCGGCGCCCAGGCCCGCTGGCTCGGCCTGCCGTCCGAGGAGAAGTTCAAGGGCTTCGGCGTCTCCGCCTGCGCCACCTGCGACGGGTTCTTCTATCGCGGCCAGGAAGTCGTGGTCATCGGCGGCGGCAACACCGCCGTGGAAGAGGCTCTCTTCCTCACGAATTTCGCATCCAAGGTCACCCTGATCCACCGCCGCGACGAACTCCGCGCGGAGAAGATCCTGCAGCACCGGCTGTTCAACAATCCCAAGGTCGAGCTGCTCTGGAACCATACCGTCGAGGAAGTGACCGGCACCGAAAGCCCGCTCGGCGTCGAAGCGGTGCGCGCCAGACATGTCGCAACCGGCGCGATCACCGAGATCCCCTGCAAGGGCTTCTTCGTCGCCATCGGCCACGCCCCCGCCTCCGAACTGGTGAAGGACCAGCTCGAGTTGCACCATGGCGGCTATGTCGTGACGAAACCCGGCACCACGGCCACCTCGATCCTCGGCGTCTTCGCCGCGGGCGACCTGACCGACCATGTCTACCGCCAGGCGGTCACCTCTGCCGGCATGGGCTGCATGGCCGCGCTGGAGGCCGAACGGTTCCTCGCCGAACAGCAGGCCGCGGCCACGGCCACGGCCAATGCTGCCGAATGAGGAAAACCGGACGCGTTCCGACGCTTGCGGGACGCTGACGCGCTTGTACGCGACGGCGCCGGAGCTTCAGCGAAGGGACGGCGAGCCCCCCGAGACCCGCCGCGAGGCGATCAAGGAATTCGTCGGTCAGGGGTATCCGCCGCGCCCGCGACGAGCTTGACGTCCTCCCGGGCGGCCCAGGCGTGGATGTCCTCACGGCGCAGCGCGGTGGCCATCAGGTCGGGGAACTGGTCGGGGGTGCAGGCGAAGACGGGGGCGCCAAGAGCCGCCATCTTCTCGGCGAGGTTCGGGTCGTAGAAGGGGCGGCCGGAATCCGACAGCGCCAGGAGCACGACCACGTTGACGCCGATGCCGATGAGCCGCGCGACGCGGGCCACAAGTTCCTGCGCGTTGCCGCCCTCGTAGAGATCGGTGATCAGGACGAGATGCGCCTTGGTCGGCCGCTCGATGCGGTCCTCGCAATAGGCGACGGCCTGGTTGATGTCGGTGCCGCCGCCGAGCTGGACCCCGAACAGCACCTCGACCGGGTCGGCGAGTTGGTCGGTCAGGTCGACGATGGCGGTGTCGAAGCAGACGAGCTTGGTCTGCACCACCGGCAGCGAGGCCATCACCGCCGAGAAGATCGAGGCGTAGACCACCGATTGCGCCATCGAGCCCGACTGGTCGACGCAGAGGATCACCTCGTCGAGATCGACGATACGGCGCTGCTTGCGCTGGAAGCCGACCAGCCGTTCGGGGATCACCGTCTGGTGCTCGGCCTGCCAGGTGTGCAGGTTCTTCCGGATCGTACGGGGCCAGTCGATATCGGCGAAGCGCGGGCGGTGGGTGCGTTTCGATTTGTCCACCGCGCCGCGAAGCGCCTCGGCGGTGCGGCGTTCGAGCCGCTCCATCAGCTCCGCCACGACCTTGGCGATCACCGCGCGGGCGGTGGCCTTGGTCTTTTCCGGCATCGCGTTCCGGAGGCTGACGAGATCGGCGACGAGGTCCACGTCTGCCTCGACCACCGCGAGGAACTCGGGCTCCATAAGCATCTGCCGCAGCCCGAGCCGCTCGAAGGCATCCTTCTGGACGATCTGCACGACCGGCGCGGGGAAGAACTCGCGGATATCGCCCATCCAGCGCGCGACCGAAGGTGCGGAACGGCCAAGACCGCCCCGCCGGTTCTTGCCCTTGCCGTTGCCGTCCTCCGGGCCGTCGTAGAGCGCAGAGAGCACAGCCGACAACCGTTGATCGCCAGAAGGCAGGGCCTCGTCCTCGCCACCGATGGCCAGCCGCCAGCGGCGCGCGCGTTCCTCATCCGCCATGGGTCGCTCCTGTCCGGAGGATCTTCGTCAGCGCCGCGAAATGCGCGGGCCAGGTGGTTTCGGCATGTTCGGCGAGCACCCGTCCGGTACCGCTTGCCTGCCGCCCGAACAGCGCATCGAGGAGGCGCTTCCTCTCGGTCCTGTCGAGCTCGGACAGGACGCGGCGGAACACCGGCAGGTATTCGGTGAAGGTCTCCGCGTCGAGCGAGACCATCCAGGCATCGACGGTGCCGCGGAGCCCGGCGTCGTAAAGGAGGCGCTGGCCGGAGCCTTCGAAGAAGCCCTCGAAGAAGGCGGCGGCATCGGCGGGCGCGGTGCCGGGCGAGAGCATGCGGCCGAGGAGCACCACGGCCTCTTCGGGGCCCATGGCGTCGGCTTCGTAAAGGAGCCGCGCGGCGGCCCCCATGACGAGACGCGCCGCCTGCTTGTCGTCAGCGACGCGGCGCAGCGCCGTGGTCCAGCTTTCCGAAAGCTCCTCGCCGATCTCGGCGAGGCGGATCGCGCCATCGGTGGCCTTGAGCGCGGAGGTGAAGCCGCGCGCCGCCTCGGCATCGAGTTTGCGCGCGGCATAGTGCAGCGCAAGCGCGCCCTGGGTGCCGATCCGGACGAAGAGGCCGGTGAGCTGGCCCGCATCGGTCTGGCGCGCCTTGCCGTAGCGGATCACC
Source organism: Paracoccaceae bacterium (assembly GCA_003605175.1). Lineage (GTDB taxonomy): Bacteria > Pseudomonadota > Alphaproteobacteria > Rhodobacterales > Rhodobacteraceae > Ovoidimarina. Next base: position 63,251 of record QWDA01000006.1, read on the forward strand.
TCGGCAAGGCCGGGGAGCGCGCCGAGAAGCTCGAGGCAGTCGGAGGTTTCCGCCGCCCGGTCGCCGAGCCGGACGATCCCCGCCTCGGCCGCCCCGTCGAGTTGCGCGGTCATCGCGGCGAAGACGAGATCGGCGAGCTGGCCGAGGGTTTCCGCGTCGTCCATCTCCTTGGCGAGCCGGCCGGCGGCGGCGGTCTCGATGGTGGTGCCGTGAACGAGGTTCTCGACCAGCTCCACGGCGAATTCGGGCTGCCAGGCGAGGACCCAGCGCTCGCGGAAGGTGCCCCGGCTCTTGCCGGCATCGGTCAGCCGGCCCCAATGGACGCCCAGCGCCCTAAGGCGGTGGAGCAGTGTCGAGCGGAACAGGCCGCTGTCGGAACGGAGATCGAGGGCCAGCTCCCTTTCCAACGCCTCGGGCTTCAGCCGCGCCTTCTTCTGCTGGCGCTGCAGGTCTTCGAGGAGCGGCGCGGCGGGCACGGTCTCGGGGATCTCGCCCACGTCGTTGCCCAGAAGCAGCCGGTCCTCGACGATGCGCCAGAGGATCGGGTCGCCGAAACAGAGGCAGGAGACCACGGCCTCGCGCAACTCCTCGAAGCCAGGCGCGGGACGGCCCCGGACGGCGGCGAGCGCGGTGGCGAGCCGTTCAGCCTCGATCAGCGAGGCGGTGGAGACGAGCTGCCCTTCCTCGCGAAGCGCGCGGGCGATCTTCGCGACCCAGCGCGAGACCTGCTCGGCGGGAGGCGTTTCCCAGAGATGCCGGCACCAGCCCGGCGCCGCGACCCCTGCCCCGTAGCCCGAGGCGAAGGCGAGGCGCGGCGAGGTCCAGGGCGCCCATGTGGCGGTGACCTTCGCCTTGGGCGCCCCGACAAGGAGCGCGCGGTCGTCCCTGGCGGCGTGTTTGGCCCGAAGTGCGGGGACGTGCCATGCGCCGCAGACGACGGCGACGGGGCCTTCGGCGGACTTCGCGGATCTCGCAATCTCGAGCCGCATATGCGCCTCGCGCGCGGCCTCGAGGGACGGCAGGTCGGTCTCACCCTCGCGGAGCGCGGCCATGGCGTCGGCGACGGCGGCGAAGATCGGGCCCGGATCGGGGTTTTCCTCGATCACGTCGCGCCACCAGCTCTCGCCGTCCTCGTAGCCGGCGGCCTGCGCGAGAACGCCGATCGGGTCGCGGGCGATCCTTTGGGAGAGCGAGGGCGGGGCGGGTTCGGCCTGGGCGGTCGCGTCCCCGGTTTCGGCGGAGTCCGGGTCGGTCTCCGCCTCGGCCGGCGGGGGCGGCAGGCGCCAGGCGACGGGGAGGTCGATGAAGCGGACCGGCACGCCCGCCCGGACTGCCCAGCGCACCGCCTGGTATTCGGGCGAGAACACCGCGAAGGGCCAGAAGAACGCCTGTTCGGGCATTTCCTTCGGATAGGCGAGGAGCGCCACGGGCGGCACCATTTCCTCCGCCGCAAGAAGCGGGAGCTGGTCGGAAAGGTCCGACGGCCCCTCAATCAGAAGCTCGGCCGGGCGCAGCGCCTCCAGCGCCTCGACCAGGCGCCGCGCCGAGCCCGGACCGTGATGCCGGATCCCGAAATATTCGACCGGAGCGGGCATCAGAGCAGGTCGGTCATCGCGCTGTAGTAGTCGGAATACTGGCGGCGGGTCTTGAGCACAGTTTCGAGATATTCCTCCAGCACCGCCTTGTCCTGCACCGGGTCCTTGACGATGGCGCCCATCACCGTGGGCGCGAGCCCGTCGGCGCAAAGCTCGCCACCGTTGAAGAAGGCGGCATGGGAGAGCCCGCCCACCATCACCGCGATGGCCTCGGCGGTGGAGAGCGTGCCCGAGGGCGATTTCAGCGTGGTCTTGCCGTCGAGCGTCTCGCCGCCGCGGAGCTCGCGGAAGATCGACAGCACGCGGGCGACCTCCACTGTGACATTCTTGGGCGCCGGAAGATCCAGCGATACGGCCATCTCGGCGACACGCTTCGAGACGATGCGGATCTCCTCGTCCATGTCGTCCGGCAGAGGCAGCACCACCACGTTGAAGCGGCGCTTGAGCGCGGCCGAGAGATCGTTCACGCCCTTGTCGCGATCGTTCGCGGTGGCGATCACGTTGAAGCCGCGGCGGGCATAGACCGCATCGTTCAGCTCCGGGATCGGCAGCATCTTTTCCGACAGGACGGTGATCAGCGTGTCCTGCACGTCGGAGCCCATGCGGGTAAGCTCCTCGAGCCGGCAGAGCTTGCCCTCCTCCATCGCGCGGAAGAGCGGCGTCGGCACCAGTGCCTCGCGCGACGGGCCCTTGGCGAGAAGCTGGGCATAGTTCCAGGAATAGCGCACCTGGTTCTCGTCGGTGCCGGCGGTGCACTGGATCACCATGGTCGAATTGCCCGAGACGGCGGCGGCGAGATGTTCGCTGACCCAGGATTTCGCCGTGCCGGGGACCCCGAGAAGGAGGAGTGCGCGGTCGGTCGCCAGCGTCGCCACAGCGGTTTCGATGAGCCGGCGGTTGCCGACATATTTCGGCGTGATCTCGGTGCCGCCTGCTGTCCCGCCCATCAGGTAGGTGACGGCGGCCCTGGGCGACATCGCCCAGCCGGCGGGCTTGGTACCGCTGTCATTCGCGATCAGCGCGTCGAGTTCGTTGCGGTAGGTATCCTCGGCGGGAAGGCGGATTTGCGCAGTCATCTGGGGGGCTCCTTGAGGGCTGCATTGAGGCGCAGGAGGGATAGTCGGGGATCGGCGGCCATCAGGCCTTGTCCGGTGAAACGGTCGATCAGGCGGCAGGCCGCGTCGCCATCGGCGATCAGCCCGAGATTGAGGAATCCGGCCGAGACGGCGCGCGCGGCCGCGTCCTCTGCCTTGAGCACGGCGCTCTCGAAATACGCGAAAGGCGGGGCGTTGCGGATCGCGTCGAAACCGAGCGTTCCGGGCGCGGGGGCGAGTAGGTCAGCGGTGGCGGCGAAGGTGGTCGCGTCCTTCGCGATCAGGCTCGTGGCGATCGCGCCGCGGCGCGCGGGCGCGAGCCGCGCGAAGAGCGGGCGGAGGTCGCGCGCGGTGCCCAGCGCCTCGATCTGGCGGGAGAGGAAGGCCTCCACCTCGGCATCGGTGCCGGACCCGGCGAGCATCGCGCCGATCTCCTCGGTGCCATCGCCGAAATCCCAGGCCTCGACGATGCCGGTCACGGGGAGGCCGAGCCCCTCGGCCAGGGCGGCGATTGGCAGGATCTCGGCGAGCGCGGCGCGGCGGCGTCGCTGCGCGGTGTTCTTGAGCTTGCGCGCGGTGACCACAGTGCGGCGATTGATGAGGCCCGCGCGCGCAGTCTCGAAGAAGGCGGTGAGCTCGGCGCCCGCCTCGGCATCGACCCGCGCCTTGCCCAGCCGGGCGAGGAGGCTCGCGGCCAACGCCTGCACCTTGCCCGATCGGTCGCCCTCGAGACTGGCGAGAAAGCCGGCATCCGCCCCGGCGAGGCCGATGGCGAGGATCGAGACGAGGCGGTGCCGCGCCTCGGCCGCGAGCGTGGGCGCGAGCGCGGCGATCAGTTCCCGCGCCGCGGCGGGATCGGTCTCGCGCAGGCGCTCCAGCGCCGAGAGGCGGGCATGGGGCGCCCATTCGTCCCAGCTCTCGACGGTGGGGATGTCTGCCCCGGCGGCCGCGCCGGGAGTGTCGGCGAGCCAGTCCAGCCAGGGCGCGTAGACGTCCGGCAGGTCGGTCTCGCCCGGCTTCGGCATCCAGTCGGTCGGCACCGGGGCATAGCCGCGCGCAGCGGTGAGGATGACGAGCTGCACCGCCTCCACCTCCCTCGCCGCCAGGCAGCGGCGGAAAAGGGCGCGCGCCTCGGGCGGCAGGGTCGGCAGGGCGAGGCGCGGCAGGAGTGGCCGTTCGGCGAGAGGGCCGGCGGGCGCGGGCCGGGTCGCGAGACGGGTGAACTGACCGGCAACCGCGAGGAGGTCGAGATCGGGGCGGTCGCCCAGTGCAAGGCGCCAGGGTTCCGGGCAGACGGATTCGGCCGAGCCGCCGGTCATCCAGCGCGCCTTCACGTCCTCGAGCTGGGCCGGGAGATCACGCATCGGGCGCCACCCTGCCCCAGTCGGTCCGGGCGGAGAGGATCGAGAGCCGCGCACCGTCCCAGAGCGCGGCAGAGCGGTTGAGCTGCAGGCCGAGGAACACCTCGCCCGGCGACTGGTCGAGCGGCAACGCGAGGCTGCCATCGGCGGCGCGCCACCAGGGCTTGCCAGCGCCGGACAGGGTGACGCGCCCGGCCGGCAGGAGAAGCGGCGACACGATCTCCCATGGGGCTAGGGTCTCGCGCGCGGCGATCCCGGCGAGTGGATCGGCTTCGGCCGCGGGCCAGGTGTCGTCGGCCTCGGCCGGGCTCCGCTCGACGAGCACCGCTCGAAGTGGCGCGGGGCCGGGATAAAAGACGAGCTCGGCCTCGAAGCGGTCGCCGGGCGCGAAGGCGCTCGACCGCTTGCCGACGCTTGCGGGGAAGAAATCGAGAAGGAGCGCGAAACGCGGGCCCTCGACGCCGAGATTGAGGAGCCAGGTCGCCTGGCTGACCAGCCCGTCGCGGCGGGTCGCGATGCGTTCGCCGGCAACCTCCCAGAACCCCTTCGCCCGGAGCGCATCGGGATTGCCGAGCACGTCCTCGCGGCTTTCCGAGGTGGCGATGGCGCGGCGGATCGCGGGGGCGGCAGGGTCGGCGCGGAAGGCGCGGGCAAGGAGCACGAGCTTGCCGAGATGGGCGACCAGCGCGTCGAGCCGCTCCTCTCCGGAAAGCGCCATGAGCGCGGGCGGCAGTTCGTCGATCCGGCCGGCGAGCGCGGTTGCCTTGCCGTCCACGAGCCGCGCGGCGATGGCGCGGCAGCGCGGCGCGAGATCGGCGAGGAGCCCGGCCAGGCCGGTGCGGAGCTGGTCGTCGATCCATGTCTCGAGGTCGTCCATCGCCGCGAGGAGCGCCGCCTCGGTCTCCGCCGCGCGCTTCCCGGCGGCGGCCGCAGCGCGGGCTTCGGCCTTGGGATCCTTTGGTTTTTCCGCCTCCGGCGCAGCCGCCGCCGCGAGGCTCTTGCCGCCCGCACCCGGCGCAGACGCGATGGCGGCGCTGTTCGTCTTCTTCCGCCGCCCGAGCCAGTCGCCGACCCAGTCGGGCGTGCCGCCGGGCGCGAATTCGGCCGGCGCGTCAGCATACATCCACATCAGCGCAAGCACGTGCTTGCAGGGGAATTTCCGCGACGGGCAAGAGCATTTGTAGCCATGGTCGCCCCGGTCGAAGACCACCCGGTAGGGATTGGCGCCCGAGCCCTGGCATTCGCCCCAGACCAGCCCGGCGCCGTCATCCAGCGCGCGGAGCGGCCACTTGCCCGGATTGAGGAGCTTGTTCGCGGCGTTGAGCGATGCCTGATCCGGCGCAATCGCCGTCACCGTCTCCAGATTGATCGTCATGCGGAAATCGTAGCCCGGGCACATTTACCACGACAAGGAGATGGAACAGAGAAGCGTGGCGATCTCTCGACAGTTTTGCGGCGTCTCTGCCATCTTTGCCCCCGACTGGGCGAGGCGCGGCTCCTGGCCGGGCTCGAGGGCACGGACCTGGACGACCACTTCGAGGCGGCGCGCGAGGACGACGCGGCGGGCGGCCTTGCTGCGGACGCCGGGGCCGAAGCCAGACAGCAGATTGGAGGCTCTGAGAGTAGCGGGTGCCTTCACCAGACCCGAAGCGAGTCGCGTGCGCGAAAAGGATTCGGACGCGAGATTCGCCGATCTCACAGGACATCTCGCCCGCGCGACAAGCCATCACTTCAGGGCTTCGGCATCCGCAACACGCCACCAATCTACCTATGCGCTAACACAATGCCGATCCGAGCAACCATGCCGCGCAACAGCGAGGAATCTGCTTTAATTTTATGCACAAAAAAAATCATCGCACGAAAAATTGGACCCATATCAATATCTTGACGCCACATTGATCGAGCAAATTGCAGTTTCTGCATAGCAGCATTGCACATTGGAGCATTGTGCATGCGCAGCAAATCGATATGTTGGTTTCAACGGTGATCGGCAGCGTCGGTCACCTCCAAGTCAGAGGGCCCCTCCTCCTCCCTGGGTCTTCTGAAATTAGCGGTGGCACCCTCCTCCTCCCTGGTGCCACCGCTTCACTTTTTCCGCCCCCCCCCCGAGAATCCGAGCGATCGCGCACGCCAGAATCAAAAGAGGCGCCGCACGAATGCGACGCCCCTTCGCGAGAAACCCCATCGAGGTCAGGGATCGACCCTGGCCCACATTCCTTCCATGCGGACGCAGACCGGCTCGCCGCAATGAAACAGCGTATAGGTCAGCATGTCTTCCGGCTTCCGGAGCACGCCCGGCCGGCCAAGCAGTTCCTTTGCCTTGACGAACCGGTCGCTCAACGAGCGGCCGAGACCGACCTTCTGCTCGGGCGAGACGATGACGTCGGCCTTGGGCAGACCATTTCCCAGCGCGCCGGCGCGGATCAGGATCGCCTGCGCGTCGGGCACCTCAGCCAGAAAGGCGCCGTCGAGCCGCATGCGGTCCACCCATACGACCTGCTTGAGCGTTCCCTGCTCGGTCCGGATCTGGTCGCGCTGGCGCAGGGCCTGCGCGTGCACCTCCCCGAAAGACGTCGAGATCCGCGTCATCGGCCCGAACCCGGGAAGGTTCCAGCAGATCTCCGACTTCGCTTCCCTGCGGAAGCTCTGTTCCGCGACAGCATAACCTCTCATCGACCCAATCCTACATACAACAAACACTTGCTACCGAAGAGCCCAATGGCCGCAGCTGGCCAGTGCACAGCGCTCTTCATCATTACATCTCTGGTATGAAACCTGCCCGAAAAACGAAAGCCCGACACCATACTCGAATCTCCCTTTTACAAATCCCACCCACGCCGGGATGCCACATCGAAATTCTCTGCCGCGGGATTGGACCCGCTTTGCCGCCAATCGCGGCCAGACCAAATCAATCGTTAACAGATTACCGCAAGATTAAGTCAAAATCGTGGCAGAGCCAGCGGCAATACAACCTGTGAGTGATTTTATCCCCACGCTTCATCGCAGGGCTGCATCGCGAAACCGGTTGTTTCAGATCGCCGTGCAATCCACCCGGCGGCGAAAATGAGCCCGGTTAGACGTGAATTGTCGCCGACTCACCTTGCGCCCCGGTCAGAACGGCAAGTCTTCCGCCTGTTCCGCGGGAACAATGAACTTGGCCACGACTTTTTTGGTGCCGGCCTTGTCGAAATCGATCTCGAGCTTGTCGCCTTCCACCCCGGAGATCCGGCCATAGCCGAACTTCTGGTGGAACACCCGGTCACCCTCGGTGAAGGCCGAAACCGCATCGAGGTCGATCACGCTCGTCCTGCCCTCGCGCGGCTGGCTCATGCCGTACTGGCCGGAACGTTCCTGCAGCCGGCGCCAGCCGGGCGAGTTGTAGACATCGGCGCGGCTCGCGGCCGCCTCGAGGCCGGACTTCTCCACGCGCGCCGCCTGGCCGCCATAAAGGCCGGGGGCGGTCAGGACCTCGACATGTTCCGGCGGGAGTTCGTCGACGAAACGCGACGGCAGCGCCGATTGCCACTGCCCATAGACCCGCCGGTTCGCGGCGAAGGAGATGGTACAGACCTGCTCGGCCCGCGTGATGCCCACATAGGCGAGGCGGCGCTCCTCCTCGAGCCCCTTGAGGCCGCTCTCGTCCATCGAGCGCTGCGAGGGGAACAAGCCGTCCTCCCAGCCGGGCAGGAAAACGCTCGGGAATTCCAACCCCTTGGCGGCGTGGAGCGTCATGATCGACACGCGCGATCCGCCATCGTCGGTCTCGTTGTCCATGATCAGCGCGACATGCTCGAGGAAGCCCTGCAGGTTCTCGAAGCCCTCCAGCGCCTTCACCAGTTCCTTGAGGTTCTCGAGCCGCCCGGGCGCCTCGGGCGTCTTGTCCTTCTGCCACATCTCCGTGTAGCCGGACTCCTCGAGGATCTGCTCGGCGAGCTCGATATGGCCGATTCTGGGCGCGCCGCTACGGGGAAGCGGCTGGCGCTCGTCGTCGATCAGGTCGTCATCCGAACGTGGCGCGATCCGGGGACCGGCCACGAGGTCGTGCCAGCGGGCGACCCCGTCGACCAGGCGCCGCAATTCGACCGCGCCCTTGCCGCCAAGCCCTTTTTCCGAAAGGAGAATTCGCGCCCCGTCCACCAGGCTGACGCCGTGCTTGCGGGCGGTGGTCTGGATCAGCTGCTGCGCCTTGTCGCCCAGGCCCCGCTTCGGCGTGTTGACGATCCGCTCGAAGGCGAGGTCGTCCTCGGGGCTGACCGCGACGCGGAAATAGGCCATCGCGTCGCGGATCTCCATGCGCTCGTAGAAGCGCGGGCCGCCGATCACGCGGTAGGGCAAGCCGATGGTCAGGAAGCGGTCCTCGAAGGCGCGCATCTGGTGCGAGGCACGGACGAGGATGGCGGATTCGTGCAGGTCCATCGGGCGGAGGCCGCGGGTGCCGGACTGCATCGCCTCCAGCTCCTCGCCGATCCAGCGGGCCTCTTCCTCGCCGTCCCAATGGCCGATCAGGCGCAGTTTCTCGCCGCCCCGGGCGTCGGTCCAGAGCGTCTTGCCGAGCCGGCCCTTGTTCGCCGCGATGACGCCCGAAGCGGCGGCAAGGATGTGCTCGGTCGAGCGGTAGTTCTGCTCGAGCCGGATCACCTTGGCGCCCGGAAAATCCTTTTCGAACCGCAGGATATTGCCCACTTCCGCACCGCGCCAGCCATAGATCGACTGGTCGTCGTCACCGACGCAACAGATGTTCTTGTGCCCGCCCGCGAGGAGCCGCAGCCAGAGATACTGGGCAACGTTGGTATCCTGGTACTCGTCGACGAGGATGTAGCGGAACCAGCGCTGGTATTGCCTGAGCACGTCCTCATGGGCCTGGAAAATGGTGACCATGTGCAAGAGCAGGTCGCCGAAATCGACTGCGTTCAGCGCCAAGAGCCGCGCCTGGTAATTCGCGTAAAGCTCACTCCCCATGTGATTGAACTCGCTGGCCTCTGCGGCCGGAACCTTCTCGGGAGTCCAGGCCCGGTTCTTCCAGTGGTCGATCAGCCCGGCGAGCTGCCGGGCAGGCCAGCGCTTTTCGTCGACATTGGCGGCGGCAAGCTCCTGTTTCAGGAGCCGGAGCTGGTCGTCGGTGTCGAGGATGGTGAAGTTCGACTTGAGCCCGACAAGCTCGGCATGGCGGCGCAGGAGCTTGACGCAGATCGCGTGGAAGGTGCCGAGCCAAGGCATCCCCTCGATCTCCTGACCGAGCAGTTTCGCGACCCGCATCTTCATCTCGCGCGCGGCCTTGTTGGTGAAGGTTACCGCAAGGATTTCATTGGGTTGCGCGGTGCGGCTGAAAAGGAGATGGGCGATCCGCGCGGTCAGCGCACGGGTCTTTCCGGTGCCCGCTCCGGCCAGCATCAGCACCGGGCCGTCCAGCGCCTCGACCGCCTCGCGCTGCGCCGGGTTCAGCCCGTCGAGATAGGGCGCCGCGCGCGCCGTCATGGCGCGCTGCGACAGCGGCACCGCCGCCTCGAAGGCTTCGCTTTCGTCGAAACTACTCATCGCGCCAAAGGTAACGTGAACTCGAGACATACGAAAGAGCATGTTCGCAAATTGTTCCGCACAATGTCGCAACCCTTCCCGATCTCGTCGTTGGCGCAGCGACCAAGCCAAAAGACCCCGTTTACCCCATCTGGGGAACGCACTAGTTTTTTTCTGCGCCTGCAAAGAAGACGCCACATACCAGGGGACGGGGAATGGCCGAGTTCAAGAAGATCCTGATCGCCAACCGGGGCGAGATCGCAATCCGCGTGATGCGGGCGGCAAACGAGCTCGGCAAGCGCACCGTCGCGGTCTATGCCGAAGAGGACAAGCTCTGCCTGCACCGGTTCAAGGCTGACGAGGCCTACAAGATCGGCGAGGGGATGGGGCCGGTGGCTGCATACCTGTCCATCGACGAGATCATCCGGGTCGCCAAGATGTCGGGCGCCGACGCGATCCATCCGGGCTACGGGCTCTTGTCGGAAAACCCCGCCTTCGTGGATGCCTGCGCGAAGAACGGCATCACCTTCATCGGCCCGAAGGCCGAGACGATGCGGGCGCTCGGCGACAAGGCCTCGGCGCGGAAGGTGGCGATCGCGGCCGGCGTGCCGGTGATCCCGGCGACCGAGGTGCTGGGCGATGACATGGAGGCGATCGCCAAGGAGGCCGAGGAGATCGGCTATCCCTTGATGCTGAAAGCCTCCTGGGGAGGCGGCGGGCGCGGGATGCGGCCGATTCAGAAGCCCGAAGAGCTGGTCGAGAAGGTCAAGGAGGGCCGCCGCGAAGCCGAGGCCGCGTTCGGCAACGGCGAGGGCTATCTGGAAAAGATGATCCTCAAGGCCCGCCACGTTGAGGTGCAGATCCTCGGCGACAGGCAGGGCAACATCTATCACCTCTGGGAGCGGGACTGCTCGGTCCAGCGGCGGAACCAGAAGGTGGTGGAGCGAGCCCCTGCCCCGTATCTCTCCCCGGCCCAGCGCGAGGAGATCTGCGGCCTCGGAAAGAAGATCGCCGAGGCGGTGAACTACGAGTGCGCCGGCACCATCGAGTTCCTGATGGATATGGCCACGGGCAAGTTCTACTTCATCGAGGTGAACCCGCGGGTGCAGGTCGAGCATACCGTCACCGAAGAGGTCACCGGCATCGACATCGTCCGCGCACAGATCCTGATCGCCGAGGGCAAGTCGCTGGTCGAAGCCACCGGGACGGCAACGCAGGACGATGTGCGGCTCACGGGCCACGCGATCCAGTGCCGGATCACCACCGAGGACCCGCAGAACAACTTCATCCCCGATTACGGCCGGATCACCGCCTATCGCGGCGCCACCGGCATGGGCATCCGGCTCGACGGCGGCACCGCCTATTCGGGCGCGGTGATCACCCGCTACTACGATTCGCTCCTTGAGAAGGTGACCGCCTGGGCGCCGACGCCGGAGGCCGCCATAGCGCGGATGGACCGGGCCCTGCGCGAGTTCCGGATTCGCGGCGTGTCGACGAACATCGCCTTCGTCGAGAACCTTCTGAAGCACCCGACCTTCCTCTCGAACGAATACCACACCAAGTTCATCGACCAGACGCCCGCGCTGTTCGAATTCGCGCCGCGCCGCGACCGGGCAACGAAGATCCTGACCTATATCGCCGACATCACCGTGAACGGGCATCCGGACGTGGCCGGCCGGCCGCGGCCGCCGGCGAAGCTGAAGCTGCCCGTGCCACCGAAACCGGCGGCCGATGCTCCGGCCCGCGGCACCAAGCAGATCCTCAACGAGCAGGGGCCGCAGGCGGTGGCCGACTGGATGGCCGCGCAGGACCGACTGCTGATCACCGACACGACCATGCGCGACGCGCCGCAATCGCTGCTGGCCACCCGGATGCGCTCGCTCGACATGATCAAGATCGCGCCGAACTACGCCCATGACCTGCCTGGGCTGTTCTCGGTCGAATGCTGGGGTGGCGCCACCTTCGACGTGGCCTACCGGTTCCTGCAGGAATGCCCCTGGCAGCGGCTGCGCGACCTGCGGGCGGCGATGCCGAACCTGATGACGCAGATGCTGCTGCGCGGCTCGAACGGGGTCGGCTACACGAACTATCCCGACAATGTGGTGCAGGCCTTCGTGAGGCAGGCGGCCGAGACCGGGATCGACCTGTTCCGCGTCTTCGACCCCTTGAACTGGGTCGAGAACATGCGGGTCTCGATGGATGCGGTTCTGGAAAGCGGCAAGGTGCTGGAAGGCGCGATCTGCTACACCGGCGACATCCACGACCCGGACCGGGCGAAGTACGATCTGAAGTACTATGTCGCGATGGGCAAGGAGCTTAAGGCGGCCGGCACCCATATCCTCGGGTTGAAGGACATGGGCGGGCTGGTGAAGCCACGCGCGGCCACGGCGCTGGTGAAGGCGCTGAAGGAAGAGGTCGGCCTGCCGATCCACTTCCACACCCACGACACGGCGGGGATCGCCTGCGCCTCGATCCTGGCCGCGGCCGATGCCGGTGTGGACGCGGTGGATTGCGCGATGGACGCACTCTCGGGCAACACCAGCCAGGCGACGCTGGGCACGCTGGTCGAGGCCATGAAGGGCACCGAGCGCGAGACCGGGCTCGACATGGGCGCGATCCGGCGGATCTCCAACTACTGGGAGCATGTGCGCGAGCACTACGCGGCCTTCGAGAGCGGAATGCAGTCGCCCTCTTCCGAGGTCTATCTGCACGAGATGCCGGGCGGGCAGTTCACCAATCTCAAGGCGCAGGCCCGCTCGATGGGGCTCGAGGACCGCTGGCACGAGGTGGCGAGGACCTATGCCGACGTGAACCAGCTCTTCGGCGACGTGATCAAGGTGACGCCGATCGCAAAGACCGTGGGCGACCTCGCCCTGATGCTGGTGAGCCAGGGCATGACCACCGATGACCTGATGGGCTCGAAGGCCGATTTCGCCTTCCCCGACAGCGTGATCACGCTGATGAAGGGTAATGTGGGCCAGGCCCATGGCGGCTTCCCGCCCGCCGTGGTCAAGAAGGTGCTGAAAGGCGAGGAGCCGATCACCGTGCGCCCGGGTTCGCTTCTGGAACCCGCCGACATGGAGGCCGAGCGCAAGGCGCTGGCGGCACGTTTTGAGGAAGAGATCGATAGCGAGGACCTGAACGGCTACATGATGTATCCCAAGGTCTTCACAGACTACATGGAGCGCCACGCGATCTATGGGCCGGTGCGCACCCTGCCGACCCGGACCTTCTTCTACGGCATGGAGCCGGGCGAGGAGATCTCGACCGAGATCGACCCGGGCGTGACGCTGGAGATCCGGCTGCAAACCGTGGGCGAGACCCATGAGGACGGCTCGGTCCGGGTGTTCTTCGAACTGAACGGCCAGCCCCGCGTCATCCGGGTCGACAACCGCAAGATCGGCGCCGCCAAGGCCGCCCATCCCAAGGCCGAAACTGGCAACCCCAAGCATGTGGGCGCGCCGATGCCCGGCGTGGTGGCTTCCGTCGCAGTTACCGCCGGCGCCGCGGTGAAGGAGGGCGACATGCTCCTCTCGATCGAGGCGATGAAGATGGAGACCGGTCTCCATGCCGAGCGCGACGCGGTGGTGAAGGCGGTCCATGTGACGCCCGGGAGCCAGATCGACGCGAAGGACCTGCTGGTCGAATTCGAATAGGCCGATGCAAGCCATGGCGAAGGTGCTGGCGCTCACCGACCTGCATCTGACGGCGGACGGTGCGCGGATCATCGGGCTCGACCCATGGGACAGGTTCGAGGCGGTGCTGGTTCGGGCGCTCGCGGACCACCCGGATGCGGATTGTCTCGTCCTGATGGGCGATCTCGCGCATCGGGGCGAAGCGGCGGTCTATCGCCGCCTCGCCGCGCGTCTTGCCAGGGTACCGATCCCGGTGATCCCGATGCTCGGCAACCACGACCGGCGCGAGGCCTTCCGCGCCAGCATCCCCGGCATGCCCCTGGCGGACGGCTTCGTCCAGACCGCCCGCGATACCGGCCCCGCCCGGCTCCTCGCCCTCGATACGCTCGACGGCCCGCCCTATGCCGGCGCCGCCGGCCGGCTCTGCGCCACCCGCCTCGCCTGGCTCGACCGCGAACTGGCCGGGGCCGCGGGCCGCCAGGTCGTGCTGTTCCTGCATCACCCGCCTTTCGCGGTGGGCCTCCCCGGCATGGACCGGATTGCACTCGCCGACCCGGAGGCGCTGCTCTCGCGCCTGCGCGCCCATGGCCGGACCCATCTCGTCGCGGGCCATATCCATCGCACGATCTCGGGCAGCGCCGGTGGCGTGCCATGGACGGTGCTGAAGAGCCCCTGCCACCAGGCGCCGCTCGACCTCGTGACGCCGGATTCGACGCTCTCGATCGACGAACCGGGCGCCTATGGGCTTCTCCTCCTGACCGCCGGCGGCATCGCCATCCACAGCGAGGACGCCACCCTGCCCCGGCCGGACAGGGGCCACGACAAAGCCTCCGCCTGAACGCAATTTTCCTCTTGCAGCGCCCCCCGAGAGTTTATATCTCCGCCCTCACCCAATGGACGCGGGCGTAGCTCAGGGGTAGAGCATTACCTTGCCAAGGTAAGGGTCGTGAGTTCGAATCTCATCGCCCGCTCCAATAAAATCAACGACTTGCGCTGTTGTTGTCTCTCGCAACATTCACCAAAACAAGGCGGTTTCACCCCTCGAAGTGTGAACGCCTGACGCCAAGGGCTTTCGGTGATTCCCGTAGGTGGGTGGCAAGGTGCTTCGGGCTAGGCCCTCGCTCCTAGCAAAGGCTTCGCCTTGCTGGAGTGCTCTACCCCTGAGCTATGCCCGCGTCTGTTGAGGGGATGCCCTGCAACGTCATCCTGCGCGAGGTCGAGGGCGGCGCGGAGGTCGGCGCAATCGACCCGGTCGCCTCCATGCAGGCGATCGAGAACGCCGAGCTGCACACCGTTGCGGGCCAGGTCCGCGATCTCCTGGCGGAGGCCGTCGCGGCGGTTTGAGATGAGCCTGCGCGCCACCATTCTCGCGGGCCTTTCGATCCTCGGGATCGGACTCCTCGGGGTTCAGTAGGTCGCGTACCTCGGTGAACACCGTCGGCGCGACCCGTCAAACACCGAGCAGTCCCATCCCGAGGTCCGCGCTACCGGCCCTAATGGTTGTACGCGCTCGGTATACAGAGGCAGTGGGTAGGTTTGCCCCGGGGAAACGGAAAGCGCGCCATCAGCCGATTTGTGCAACAGAATCCCAGGGAAACAGTCCGCCAGAATCTGGGCGGTCGCGGCCGGGCGTCGGGGCTTCTCCAATCGGAAAATTTGTGGTCGTGTCCGGCCGGGACAGGCGGAGTACACATTTGGCCCAGGGTTTCAATTCGGGTTTCCACTTCCTGACCGTGGCGAGGCGGCAGCCCTCCGGCACCGCGCTCAGCGACGAGGCGCGAGTGGTGAGTTATGCCGAGTTCGCCGATATCACGCTCCTTTCGGCGCTCCACATGGACCGGGCCGGCGTGCGCCCGGGCGATCTTGTGGGCGTCCGCACCGAGGATCCGGCGGTGCTCCTCTCGACGCTCCTCGGCTCGGCCTTTCTCGGCGCGCGCTGGGTCTCCGTGGCGCCCGGCCTTGGCGATCTACTCCGGCCGAAAGTGACGCATTTCTTCACCAGTACAGAAGACGGCCGAGAAGACTGGCGGAACGTCCACGTGGTCGATGGGCGCTGGTCGCGGCTGCCCGAGGGCACCGCCCCCGACGCGGTGGGGCGGCTGCCCGGGGCGACCGATCCCGATGCGGTCTGGATCGTATCGCCCACTTCGGGCACCACCGGCACGCCGAAGCTCGTCGGGTTGTCACACCGGGTCGTGACCCGCAGGAACGCGGCCAACGCCGCCTGGTTCGACGCGCCGGGCCGCAAGGTGGCGGGACTCTTTCCGATGGGCGCTCCGGCCGCGATTTCGCGCCATCTCGCGGCTCTGGTCCACGGCGGCGAGGTAGTGGCCGCAGTCGAGCCAGTGGCGCTGCACCGGCTGGGCGTCGATCACGTGTTCGGTTCGCCCGCGCAGGTGCAGCAGGTGTTCGGCGGCCTCGTCCTGCCTGCGAAGCTGCCGCTCATCCACCTCTTGGGCGCCACTGCGCCGGAACAACTCGTCCGGCATCTCCTGAAATCCTTCGAGCGCGTGGCGAACGGCTATGGCTCCACCGAGGCGCATAACAGCCTCTCGACGTACCGCTTCCTGAGCACAGACGGCACGCTCGGCGCCCGCACCGAGCCGCGCCCCGGCGTGGCGGTCGAGATCGTCGACGAGGCCGACCTTGTGCTGCCGAGGGGCCGCGAAGGCATCGTGCGGATCCGCAGTGACCGGCTGGCCGACGGCTATCTCGACAACCCGGCGGCCAGCGCCGCCGCGTTCCGCGAGGGCTGCTTCTATCCGGGCGATCTCGGGCTCTGGACCGAGGCGGGCGATTTCGTGGTGACCGGGCGGGTGAACGACCAGTTCAACCTCGGCGGTGTGAAGCTGAACGCGGCGCTCCTCGACTTCACGCTCCAGAACCTTCCTGGCATCGAGGACGCGGTGAGCTTCCTCCTGCCCCGGCCAGACGGCAGCCAGTCGCTCCGCGCCATGGTCCGGCTCGCCCAGGGCGTGGAAATCGACCAGGTGCTGGCCGAGGCTAGGGTCGCACTGATCCGGGTCGGCGGGCGCGACGCCGTGCCGGAGAAGTTCCTCTTCGCCGACGAAGTGCCGCGCAATGCCCATGGGAAGCCCGACCGCGCGGCCTGCATCAGCGCCGTTCTCGACGCCAAGGAGATGGGTAAGGCGGGAAATTCTCCGAAATAATGGGCGCTTGTCTGTGGCGTCGGGGCTACTTCGGCATAAATCGCGGGGCCGCGGCACGGAAAGGATTCCCTGACCGCCGAAAATGGGCGATGAAGAAAACGAATGAAGGAGACGACTCCATGACGACGAATCGGATCTCGGACTATGCGCTGTTCGGCGGCGCGGCGCTCGCGATGGGCGCAGTCGGGGCGTCGGATGCCGGTGCGCAAGGCGTCGACGGGTTTTATGGCGGCCTGTCCCTCGGATTGGCCGATGCCGACAACTACATCGGCAACAGCAGCGAGTACAATTTCACCGGGGCGGCCGCCGGGGCCTTCGTCGGCTACAACGTGTCGCTGCAGGGTTTCGTCGTTGGCGGCGAATTGAGCTACGTCGATGAATACAAGGTCGATGACAACGGCGGCTCTTTCTACCTGAACATGGGGCTCGCGCATGTGACCGAGCTGCGCGGCCGGGTCGGCAAGGTGTTCGGCTCGACCTTCGCCTACGGGCTCCTAGGCTACACGAAGGCCGATGCCTATACCGAGGGCACCGAAGGGGTGAATTCCGACGCGCAGGGTCTGTCCTACGGAGTCGGCTTCGAACATCCCCTCGGGAGCAACATGTTCATCGGCGGTGAGATCGTGCGCCAGGATCTCGATGTCGATGACCATGTCTACGTGTACGACAACAGTCTGAAGATGGACACTGCCTCGATCCGCTTCGGTCTGCGCTTCTGACCGTCGCTGTCGCGCCGAGCAAGGAGGCCGGACCACGGGTCCGGCCTTTTCGTATCAGACCTTCGCGATGCGGCGGTGGAGCGCCTCGGTGTCGATCTTGCCGGTCGCCGTGACCGGAAGCGTTGCGAGGCGCTCCAGGTGGATCGCGGTGATGCCCACGAAATCCTTTTCCAGCACCCGGCGGAGTTCGCCGCCGTCGAGCTCGGACTCGCCGGTATAGAACAGCGCGAGCCGTTCCAGCCCCTTGGCGTCTGGCACCACCAGGGGCACGAAGCGGCGGCCGGGAAATGCCGTTTCCAGCGCCGCCGAGACGGTTTCGAGCGCGTATTTGTTGCCGCCGAAATTGATGATGTTCTTGATCCGGCCAACATAGAAATAGCCCAGGTCGGAGCGGCGCAGGATGTCACCGGTCAGGATGAAATCCCGCTCCTCCTCGTCCGCAAGATAGTGCCGCTTGCGCGCCGGATCGGTGAAGCGGATGCCGAGGACGCCCTCGCTCGCCTCGTCGGGGAGGAGCGCGCCCTTTTCGTCGAAGAACCTTAGGTCGAGATCGTCGCGCAGCGGGCTGCCGACGAACCCGGCCGGCGGCGGTGCCTTCGGGTCGATCTGCGAGGTCAGGATCGGGCCAATTTCGGTCGTGCCGTAGCCGATATGAATCCGCGCCTCGCAGATTTCGGCGAATTCGCGGGTCATCTCGGGCGACATCAGAGAACCGCCGATCCGGATATCGCGCACCGAACTGAGGAACTGCCCGGCATCGGGGATCTCGAGCAGCCGGCCGATCACCGCCGGTGTCGTGGCCAGCGCGTCGACGCGGTAGAGGTCGATATAGGCCGGGAGCTTGTCGGCCTCGGCGGTGAGCGACAACACGCTGCCGCCCTGGAGGAGCGTCGCGAGATTGGTGCTGAGCGCCCAGCCGGTCCAGGGCGACAGCGTCGAGCAAAACCGGCGTCCCGCGAGCGACACGCCGCGATAGCCAGCACCGTATTGCAATGTCCCGATCCGCTCCTCCTCGGTGCCAACCACCAGTTTCGGGCGCCCGGTGGTGCCCGAAGACTGGGTGATGAAGCGCCCGCCGCCACCCAGCCGTTCGAAATCGGGCGGCGGGTAGCTCCCCAGCGCCGAGAACCAGCCCTGCTCGATCACGATCTGCCGCTCGGGGTCCACATCGTCGCGCGGCGTGCTGGTGATCACCCGGTCGAAGGCCAGCTCCGCTTCGGTCGCCTGCTTCGCCGTGGTGAAGGCGACGGAGAGGCCGCGGAGGCTCAGGACGAGCGCCATGGCGAGGCAGAACTCGGCCCGTGCTCTGTCGAGCACCAGGGTCTGGCCCGGCCGCACGCCGCGCCCGTGAAGCTCGATGTCGAGGAGTGTCACCAGGTCGAGAAGGTCGCCATAGCTCATCTGGCTCTTCTCGGTCAGAAGCGCGATCTGCTTGGGGCGCGTCCGGGCAGTCCGGGCGAATTCGGCGATCAGGCTCATGGCATTGCGTCCCCGCATTCGTGCTTCGGTGTCTCCCGGGCCCCGGCTGCTTGATGGCGCCGATGATCCAAGATAGCGTGCCGCGACTTCGGCGGAGCATTGCGGTGAATGACACACTTTCTCAGCGCATTGAAGAGAGCTGCGCCGCCTTCGCCGACCGGCCGTTCTCGGTGGACGGGGCCGGGACCGTGCTCACATTCGGCCAGCTTTTCCTGACCCTGCTCGCCTTTTCCGAACGGCTTTCGGCGCGCGGAATCGGCGAAGGGCAGCGGGTGGCGCTGGCGGTGGATGACATGGTCCTGTCCATGCTCCTCCGTCTCGCGCTGCTCCGTCTCGGGGCGACGGTGCTGCCCGGGACCCGCGCGGTTCTGTTGGCCCGGCACGGCGTTGCGGTCGACTGGGGCCTCCGTCCGGGTACGGAAGATCTGGGGCCGGGCGAGATCGGCGTCGACGCTGCCTGGTTCGCCCCGCCGCACCGGGCGCTGCCGGTCTCGGGCAAGGGCCGCATCGTGAGGACCACCTCGGGCACGACCGGCACGCCGAAACTCCGGGTGGTGGACGAGGCAGGGCTCCTGGCCCGGGTCGAGCACGGGCTGCGGGAGCGCGGTGCGCCCGAGGGCCCGGCCTATATCGGCTATGCCGCAGGCTCGAACCCGGGCTTCAACATGTTCTGCCGGGTGCTCGTTTCAGGTCAACTCCAGCTCTACCAACAGGCCACGCCGACGCACTCGCTGGCGCAGATGGCACGGTTCGGCGCCGTAGTTGCTTACCTGCCGCCTGGTGCGTATTTCGGGCTCTGTGAAGCGCGCGAGTCCGGCGCGCCCCGGCCCGAACGCTTGGCGGCGCTCCAGGTCGGCGGCGGCGGCCTCTCTCCAGCGGTGGCTGCAAGGGGAGAGGCGTTGTTCGGCTGCCCGGTCCTGAACTCCTTCGGCTCGAACGAGACCGGCTCGCTCGCCCTGCATCGGGTCACCGACACGCAAGGGGAAACCGGCGTGGTCGGCCGGCTCTACCCGGGCTTCGCGATCCGCTTCGAGGACGATCTGGGCCGCGAGATGCCTGCAGCGGAAGGCGGGCATATCCGGATCCGCGTGCCTGAGTCGCTCAGGGTCTGCGAGTACCCGTCGCTTGCGCCGGTCGCGGATTCCGACGGTTGGGTCTCCACGGGCGATATGGGCCGGGTCGGCGCAGACGGGCTCCTCCGGCTGACCGGCCGGCGCTCGGAGCTTCTCAATCTCGGCGGCGACAAGATCGCGCCCTCCCGTTTCGAGGCCATCGCCGAGGCGCATCCCACGGTGCGCGCTGCCGCGGCCTTTCGCGCGCCCAATCCTGACGGCGCCGACGATGTGGGCCTCGCGATCCTGCCCGGCGCCGGGTTCGACGCCGAGGACCTCGGGCGCTGGATGGCCGCGCGGGTGGCGAACCCCTACCGCTTCCACATCGCGACGCACCGCGCCCTACCGCTTACCAGCGCGGGCAAGATCGACCGAAAGCGGCTCACCGAGGATTTCGTCGCCGCGGCCACCCAACCCGAACCACCAGCAAGCCGGGCCAACCGGCAAATCGAGGAGACAGAGAGATGAAATTTCTGAAGGCGCTGACCGCCTGCGCGCTTGTGATGCCGCTTGCCACCCAAGCCGCCGAGACCGTGACCATCGAGGTGGGCTATTCGCCGGGCGGCTCCTACGACGCCATCGCGCGGCTGGTGGCCGACCATCTGGGCGACCATCTCGACGGCCACCCGACGGTGGTGGTCGAGAATGTGCCTGGCGCGGGCAGCCTGAAGCTCGCCAAGATGGTGATTCAGGACGGAAGCGGCGCGCGGATCGCCACGGTGAGCTCGGCCTTGGCCCTGCGGCCGATCTTCGAGCCCGACGAGACCGATTTCGACCCGCGCAAGGCCCAGTATCTCGCCAGCCTCTCGAACGGCGCTTCCTATTGCGTGGCGCATCCGGATTCGGGGATCACGTCGCTCCAGGAGTTCCTCGACGATCCCGATGCCAAGGCCGGCGCTTCCGGCAAGGGCAGCACGACCTACACCTATCCGGCCGCGATCAAGGCGGCGCTGGGCGGCAAGTTCCAGGTGGTCACTGGCTTCAAGGGCGGCGCCGAGATCGGGCTCGCAATGGAGCGCGGTGAGATCCAGGTGCGCTGCGGCATCGGCCAGGCCTCGCTCCAGCCGGGTACGCCGGGCGAGGGGTTCGTGGTAATCGCCGAGCTTTCGCCGGAGCCGCGGCACGAGTTCGAAGGCGTCGATTTTGCGCTCGACTTCGCGCCGTCCGAGAACCGCGAGGCGCTGAAGCTGGTCTTCTCCTCGGGTGCGGTGCATCACCCTTTCCTGGTCGGCCCCGACGTACCGGCCGAGCGTGTCGAGGAGCTTCGCGCCGCCTTCACCGCCCTGGCGGAGGACCCGGCCTTCCTTGCCGACGACGAGACCCGCAGGACCTTCACCCACATCACCCCGGGGGCGGAGGTCGAGGCGCTGATCGACGGGTTCCTCGCGGCGCCCGAGGCGGTTCAGGCCCAGGCCCGCGCCTTCGTCGAATAGACGGCCCGCCCCGTGGACATCTTCCTCGAGGCGATTCAGGCGCTGTTCGAGCCCATGCGGCTCGGGATGCTGGTCCTCGGGGTGGTCACCGGGCTGGTGATCGGTGTCATTCCGGGCATCGGCGGGGTCTTCGGGCTGACGCTTCTCGTACCGCTCACCTACACGCTCGACCCGGTGGCGGCCTTCGCGCTGTTGCTCGGCATGTCGTCCGTCACCACCACGTCCGACACGATCCCGGCTGTGCTCCTCGGCGTGCCGGGAACCGTGGGCTCCGCCGCCACCGCGATTGACGGGCACGAACTCGCCAAGCAGGGCCAGGCCGACCGCGCCATCGGTGCCGCATATCTCGCCTCGATGATCGGCGGGCTTCTCGGTGCGCTGCTCCTCGCCCTCTCCCTGCCGGTCATCAAGCCTCTGGTCCTCCTCCTGAACTACGGCGATCTCTTCGCGATCACGCTTTTCGGCCTCACGCTGGTCTCGCTCCTTTCGGGAGGCAACCAGTTTCGCGGCCTCTTTGCGGCGCTCCTCGGCATCCTGATCTCCTTCGTCGGGCTCGACCCCTATGAGAGCGCCGAGCGCTGGACCTTCGGCGAGATCTATCTCTGGGACGGCATCCCCACACCGGTCTTCTTCCTCGGCATCTTCGGCCTCTCGGAGCTCACCGGTCTGATCGCGCGCGGTCGGATCCAGCACAGCGCCGCAGCCCCCGCACCGGGCGGCATGCTGCGGGGTATGCGCGAGGCTCTGGCGAACTGGCCCAGCGTGTTCCGCTACAGCGCCATGGGGGCGCTTCTCGGCGCGGTACCGGGCGTCGGCGTGACGGTGATCGAATGGATCGCCTATGGCGACGCCGCGCGGCGAAAGGGTGACGGTCCGGATTTCGGGAAGGGCAATATCCGCGCGGTGATCGCGCCCGAAAGCGCCAACAACGCCAAGGAAGGCGGCGCGCTCCTGCCGACGCTCGCCTTCGGCGTACCGGGCTCGGCGACCATGGCGGTACTGCTCGGCGCGCTCGCGATCCACGGGCTTGTGCCGGGGCCCCGGATGCTCGCCGACAACGCCCCCCTCATGGTGACGATGATCCTCACCATCGCGCTCGCCAATGTGATCGGGACCGGCATCTGCCTGGGCCTCACTCCGGCGCTCGCCCGCATCGCCCAGGTGCCGGCCACCCGACTGGTGCCGCCTGCGCTCGTGTTCGTGGTGCTTGGCGCCTATCAGTCCAATCTCGACCTGCGCGACCTTCTGGCGCTCTTCGCCTTTGGCGCGCTTGGCATCCTCTTCAAACGCTTCGGCTGGTCGCGGCCCGCGCTGGCACTCGGCTTCGTGCTCGGGCCCAATCTCGAGCGGTTCTTCTTCCTATCCTACCAGATTTCCGGCTGGTCCTGGCTGGCGCAGCCTCTCGTCCTCGCCATGGCGGCGGTGATCGCGGCGACTCTTCTCCGCCAACTCGCGGGCTGGCGCCGGGGCCGCAAGGCCAGCGCGCCCGACCCCGCGCCCCGGAGCAATCTCGCGCTGGTGCTGGCACTGGTCTTCGCGGTCGCGGCGGCGCTTTTCTCGACCTTCGCCATGCCCTTCGCGACCGGCCTCTTCCCGCGCATCGCCGCCATCGCCGGCACGATCCTCGGCGCTGGCCTCCTCGGGCAGGCGTTCAGCAACCGCACTGCCGCGCCCGCACAGGGCACCCTGGCCGGGGTCCGCGGCGATTTCCGCGTGCTGGGATTGGGCATCCTTTTTTCGGTTCTCCTCCTCGCCCTCGGGCTGGTCGCCGTGCCGCTCTTCCTCATCGCCGCCGGCATTCGCTACAAGGTTCCTCTGCGGCCCAACCTCCTCGGTGCGGCTTCCGTCACGGCGGCGGCCTTCGCAGTGTTTCGCGTGCTCGCCAGCAACACCTGGCCCGAGCCCTTCTTCGCTCGCCTCCTGCCCTGAACCCTTGCTTTCTTGGACCCTCCGGCCTGACCCGATAGGCGAGGCCGCACGCTTCAGCACAGGACATTCGCTCAAGATCGAGGATGAACCTGGCGCGGCGTTGAGGCTCCTGAAACAAGCCCCCC
Organism: Paracoccaceae bacterium; assembly: GCA_003605175.1. Lineage (GTDB taxonomy): Bacteria > Pseudomonadota > Alphaproteobacteria > Rhodobacterales > Rhodobacteraceae > Ovoidimarina. The sequence continues at coordinate 86,417 of QWDA01000006.1, forward strand.
CATTGCTCCAGAGACCTCTGCGTGGGGGGCGCAGTGGCCATCTCAAGGCCGTAATCGAGGCGATCGGCGCCGGCCATCCCCAAAGCCAGATCGATGATCTCCTGCCGTGGAACTTCAAGCCGTCAAGCTAAACCCTGACGGTGCGCAGACGCCGCTTGCGATGAGCTTAGGCGCGACGGTCGACGAGGACGGCCCAGACCGGCCTTTCGTTCGGCTCGTTGGCGCTCCGGGCAGCAGCGCCAAAGCGGTCTTTGGCAAGGCCCGGCCCAGGGAGACGGGGGCCGAGTTAGCCAGATCGCGGCGATCACTCGGCTTTGACCACGCGCAACGGTCTGCTCTGCAGGACCCTGTTGCCCTGGTTCATGACGTAACGGATCTCGTAGTCGCCGGGCACATCGGGGACCGCGATCTTCGCCGGATTGCCGCGATTTGCATACACATAGCTGGTGTAGCGATCCGCGCCGACGGCCGCGATGGTGATCAGGTCGTTCTGGTATTCCGGACCGTCATGCGCCACTTCCAGCGTGGTTCCGGCCGGTGCGCTGTCCGGCGCCGCGAGGGTCACCGACAGGTCGGCGACCTCGATAGCCGTTGTGTCGAGCACCTTTCCGTCCTGGTTCATGACATAGCGGATCTCGTAGATTCCCGGCTCCGGTGGCATCCGGAGCTTCAGGGGAGTCCCCTCGCGCGTGTAGCTGTAGTTCACGTAGCGCGAGTCGCCCGGCTCGCCGACCGCGACATAGTCGTTGCGGTAGTCCGGGCCGCTCCAGGCGACCTCGATCGTCTCGCCGACGACGGCACTTCCGGGCGCCGCGATCTCCGCCGAAACCCCGGTCACCGCAATGGCGCGCGCCGCAAGAACCGTCTTGTCCTGCGCGAGGACGTAGCGCAGTTCGTAGTCGCCCGGCTCGGTCGGCAGGGTGAGATCGAGCGGTGAGCCCTCGCGGGTATAGGTGTAGTTCACGTAGCCGTCGTCGTCCGGCGCGGCCACGGCGATATAGTCGTTCGCATAGTCCGGACCTTCCCAGGACACCTCGACCTCGCTTCCGGCGGTGGCGGTGTCGGGGGCGACCAGTGTCGCGCCCACTGCCTCGAGCACGATCTTTTGCGTCGCGATGACGGTGCGGTCCTGGGCCAGTACATAGCGCAGTTCGTATTCGCCGGTGTCGGTCGGCAATCGCAATGCGAGCGGCGAGCCCTCGCGGGTGTAGGTATAGCCCTCGTAGCCGTCCTCGCCCGGCTTCGCGACCGCGATGTAGTCGTTCCGGTAATCCGGGCCTTCCCAAGCCACCTCCAGATCCGACCCGGCCGCGGCGGTCCCGGGCGCGACCAGACGGGCCTCGACCGGCGTCACAATGACCGGGCGCGTCGCCAGAACCTTCCGGTCCTGACTCGCCACATAGCGGATCTCGTAGTCACCCGGCTCGACAGGCATCATCAGCGCGGCAGGGGTGCCGTCGCGGGTATAGGTGTAGTTGATGCTCTGGTCTTCGTCCGGTTCGCCGACCGCGATGAAGTCGTTCTGGTAGTCGGGCCCGTCCCAGGCGACTTCGACTGTCGCGCCCGCTACTGCCGTATCCGGGGCGGCCAGCGTGGCCCCCACATCGGTCACCTCGATCGGCCGCGTCGCGAGAACGTAGCGGTCGGTCTGCATGACATAGCGTAGCTCGTAGGTGCCGGGCTCGACCGGCATGGCCAGCTTCAGCGGACTACCCTCGCGGGTCAGCGTGTGGTTGATCTGCGTCTTCGAGCCCGGTTCGGCGACCGCGATGTAATCGGGTTGGTACCCCGGACCCTCCCAGGCGATCTCGACGGTTGCGCCGGCGATGGCCGTCTCGGGCGCGTCGAGCGTCGCCTCGGCCGGCGTCACCTCTAGCACCCGCGTGGCGAGGATCTGGCTGCCCTGACCGAGAACGTAGCGCAGCTCATAGCTCCCCGGTGTCGACGGCGCGCGAAGCTTCGCCGGGTTGCCGTCGCGGACCGGCGTGTTGGTCGCGTAAGTGCCCTTGCCCGGATCGCCGGCGACGATGAAATCGTTCGAAGCCCCGGGCCCTTCCCAGGCGATCTCGACGGTCGACCCGGCCACCGCAGTTTCCGGCGCAATCAGCGTTGCCACCGGCTGCGGTTTCTCGAAGATCAGGGAGACGACGCGCGCAGTCGCGCCGAGCACCGAGATGTTGGCGGTCACCGTCTGCTCGGCCACCGACCAGGTTCCGGTCACCTCATAGGCGCCCGCGGCGAGTTCGAGCGAGAGCGGGTTGGCGGCGGCTCCAGCCTCGAATCCCTCCGGCGCGGGTGTGATTTGCCAGAACACCGGATCGGTGATCCGCGGCCCGTTCTCGCCGATCACCGCCTCAAGGGTCATCGGCGTCAGCACGGGCTCGGGCTCGGGTTCGGGCGCGGGCTCCGGAACGGCGACGGCGACCTGAGTCAGCGCCTCGGTCAGCTCGCTCGCGTTCGAGGCCGACAGGAACACACCACCGGTCTCCTCCGCCAGGCACTGAAGCTGGCCGATCGCCTCGGCATCGCTGACATCGAAGCCGACCACATGCACGGTCAGTTCCGCCCCGGCCGCTTCGAGCGCACGGGCGGCGGCACAGGGATCCGGCGCGCAGGTCTCGATCCCGTCCGAGACGAGCACCACCGTGGCCGGCGCGTCCAGATAGTCCAGCGCCTCGGCGGCTGCCGTGACCGCATCGGTCATCGGCGTCTTGCCGCGCGGATTGATGCCATTCACCGCGTCGATGATGGCGCCGGAGGTGCCCGCATCCGGCGCGACCACCGTTTCGATATCGGTGCAGTCGCCCTCGGTCCGGTGACCGTAGACGGTGAGCCCGAGGCCCTGATCGTCGGGAAAGTCCCGGAGGATGCCCGCCACCGCCTCGCGGGCGATGACGATCTTGTTGACGCCGTCGATCTGTCCCCACATCGAGCCGGACCCGTCGAGAACCAGGATCGTGTTCGGCCGATCTTGGGCCGCAACCGCGATAGGCAGGAAGAGGGCAGCGAACAGAACGACAAAACGGGTCAAAGCAAATCCTCCCAACGATGCGGGAGATATGAACACAGGACAGCGCATTCTGAAACAGAAAGTCAGTCGCGGCCCGAACTCGTAGCCGAGCCGTTTCCGGCCCGTTTCTGCCGTTCAACGCGAGGTCCAATGCCGCGGCGCGGCTTCACCAAACCGGCATTCAAGTGGCTTGCGGCGAAACGGGTTCGGCGAACTCACACTCAGCGGGACAAAGCTGACCCAGCGCTCGCTCATCGAATGGTTGCTTCCCGGTGGCTTGCGTGACAGCGAACTGAACCGGGCCAGCCTTAGTTGCCCTTGCTAGTGCAACCACGCAGGAATTGGCGTAGCACAACGACATTCCGGAATCTTTTTGCAGAGACAGCGCAGCATGGCATCAGGTCACAGAACGGCGATCGTAACGGGCGGACTGTCAGGGATGGGGCTTGCGATTGCACGCAGGCTTGCGCAGGACGGCACGACCGTTGTGATCGGTGCGCGACGCGCAAGCGATGAAAGCCAGGTTCGCAGGATTCTTGGTGCGAATTCGGGCAAGCTTCACGCCGCAGGGTTGGACGTCCGGTCGCGCGAGAGCGTGGATGGCTTTGTCGCCGAAGTTGTAGAAACGCATGGTGGCGTCGATATCCTGATCAATGCGGCCGGTGTCTATGAAGAGGCCGCCGTGATCGATCATCCCGAACAGATCTGGGACGATCACATCGATACGAACCTGAGCGGCACATTCCGCATGATCCGGGCCGTGATGCCGCACATGAAACGCAGGGGGTGGGGACGGATCATCAATATGGCGTCCGTCGCGGCGCATAACGGAATGGCGAACAACGCGGCCTATTGCGCCTCCAAGGCGGGGCTTCTGGGCCTGGGCCGCTGCGTGAGTCTTGAGGGTGCCGCCCATGGTGTCACCTGTGTTTCGATCAGCCCGACCTGGGTCGAGACCGAAATGCTCAGGCGCTTCATCGATGCCGACATGAAGGCGACAGGCCAGACCCTGGAGCAAGTGCGCGCCGAATATGCCAAGTCAAACCCTCAGAACCAGCTCGTTCAGCCCTCCGAAGTCGCGGAACTGGCTGCATTTCTGGCCAGCGATGCGGCCCGCGCTTTGACCATGGAAGATTTCCAGGTCAATGCCGGATCGCTTTGGTAGTCGGCAGCGCGCCGCTCCAACAGCGTGTCTCCGTCGCTGATCGCCTCGAGAGGGCGGCCGGTGATCCGTTCCCATGCGGCGCGGGCGGCGGCGTTCTCGAAGGTGGAATCGGCGCGCAGGGTGTCCGGGAAATCGGCGACGACTTTGGCGATGCCGGGGTCCAGAGTGACCTTGGACAACCACGCCGGCGTCGGCAGCGGGGCCGGCCCCGTGGGCGCGATACGCATGTCGGCCATCAGGTTGTAGATCGGGGCCTCGGGTGCGGTGATGGGGCCAAGCAGGAACGTGGCGGCAGCGGTCACGTCGGTCATCGGAAATTCAAGCGAACACGGCATGTGACCGGCGCGCAAGGAAGCCTCGAGAATGATCTCATAGATGTCGCGCGGATTGGGGGCATCCAGATCATAGAGCGACGGCAGGCGCACGATCGCCGCGGAGACGCCTGAGGCAAGGATTTCGGTCTCCGCTGCGATCTTGGCGGCGCCGTAGCCTGTGCAGCCATCCCATTCGGTGGCCGGGGCCTCGGGCCACGGGCCGCCCCGGTCGGGAAACACCGCGCTGGATGAGGTGAAGCGAAGATCGGCCGATGCGTCGCTGCAAAATGTCAGCACCGTTTCCAAGCCGCGGGCCGACCAATCCAGCATCTCCTCGCGCCCGATGGCGAGGTTCACCATCGCCGCGCAGTGAACGACCCGTGTGACAGACATGGCCAGCGCCGTATACGCGGTTTGCCCGAGCGCGAAGCGGGGCGCGTCCAAGGTGCCGTGGACGATGACGTAGCGGTCCGGCGCGACCCCATACGCCGTGGCTACGTCGTCCAGCCGGTCCCGGGCCCCGCGGTTCTTGTCCCTGACCAGGCAATACACGACCTGTCCGGGCGGCAGATCGCGGGCCGCCCTTGCAAGGACATGGCCGCCGAGGAACCCCGTGGCGCCGGTCAGAAGAATGCCGGGGCGGTCGAAATCTTCGTCCGGCGGAGGCGCATCGGCCTCTTGGGTCAGAAGCTGGTCGAGCCGGTGAAGCGGCACATTCATCGCCAGATCGTAGTCGACGGGGAGGCCGTAGGCTTTCTCAAGCTCCAACATCAGGGTCACGCACATCAGGGAATCGCCACCCTGTTCGTGAAAACTCAACGCAGGGTCGATGTGCGATGCCGCGCATGACATGGCGAGGGCTGCAGCGGCAATGACAGCGTCCTCGGCATGGTCCGACCCATGGCTGCCTTCTTCGACAGACGGCAGGGCGCGCATATCTGCCTTTCCTGACACCTGATGCAGTGGAAGTGCATCCATCTGAACGAGGAAGGACGGCACGCAATAGGCCGGCAGCACGGCACGCAGATCGGCGGCGAGCGCTGCGGGTGTTCTGTTGGCGCCCGCCGCAAGCCCCCAGTTTTCCGCGTTGAGCCTTGCCTGCACCCTGTCGGCCGCGAAGTAGAAGATCAGACTTTGGCCGCGCCCCCCGACCTCTGCGATCCAGGGCACCGCGCTCGAAAAGGCCAGCCTGTCGCGCAGGGTATCCGTCAACTCCTTGGTCTGGATCGAAAAGCCGCGCAGTTTCAACATATGGGCGATGCGCCCCTCGATATGCAACGCGCCGCTGTCATCCATCCAGGCTTGATCGCCGGTGTCGAAAAGCCGGACAGCCCGCCCATCGACATTCAGTTCGCGAAACCGCAGGCGGGTCTCCTCGGGGCGATTGACGTAACCCGGACCCAGCATCCTCGGCCCTTCGAAATACAGCCGGCCGGAGGCGCCGGCCGGGCAAGGCGCATCGTTCTCGTCCAGAACGACGGCGCGCAGATGCTTCATCGGAACTCCGACCGACGCGGGCGCATCTCCCGCCGGCTTCGTGAGAAGCGACATGCAGATATCGTGGGTTTCGCAGATGCTGTACAGGTTCCACAGGGCGGCGGCTGGCAGTTTGGCCAGTGATGCCGTGATGAGGTCATCGCTCACCGTCTCACCGTTCAGGACGACACGGGAAAGTGGCAACGCCGCCGCTCTGTCGCCGTCCAGCGCATTGAGGAACGCGTCATAGAAGGACGGCGTGAACAGCATCTCGTCGATGTCGTTGGCGATCAGGAAGTCTGCCAGTTTTCCCGGGGCGAACAACGTGCTGGCATCGGGAAACCACAAGCTCGCCCCCTTGCGCAGCGGGCGAAACATTTCCCAGATCGCGAAGATGTAGATGCCGACGCGCATGTCGGGGCCGTAGGGCGTGAACTCGTCGCGCCAGCCATATGACAGAAAAGCCGCGTCCTGCGACACGGGAATGCATTTGGGCCGACCTGTCGTGCCGGATGTCGCCACCAGATAGATCGGATCATCCGGGGCCACGGGGGCCGCGACAAGCGGCGCGAAGGATGCGGATGCGTCATTCAGAAGGGCGTCGGCATCCACCGTCGCGCAATCGCCCGGCAACTGACCCGGCGTCGCTTCTTCACAGGTGACAATGAGACTGACCTGCAATTCGGCAACGATGTTGTGCAGCACCATTTGCGGCAAGGCTGGGTCGAGATGCACGAACGGCCGGCCATTGATCACGCAGGCCGCGGCGCATGCCGCCATTGTGATCCCCGGAGAGCCGAAAATGCCGACAGCCTGCGAGTTCTCGAGACGACCGCCCAGTTCCGCGGCGAACTGGCCGAGCCTGCCGTAGGTTATTGTGCGCTCCGGATCGGACAGGGCGGGCAAGTCCGCGAACTCCAAAATGGCGCGAACCAGCTCGCCTCCAACGGTCTCCAGTGAAGTCATGATACCTGCCCCTTCTTCTAGCCGCGCCCATAGCATTATCGGGTCGACAAGACAGCCTGACTCTTCCCGTCCCGACGGCGCTGTGCGTTTGGTCGCACTCCGGACCGCGGGTCATCGTCAAGACCGACAGCGCATGGCGGAACCGCCCTCCTTCAACGCCGACCTTCGCCGCGCTACTGAACTCCCGTTTGTTTGGGCTCCGAGCCGACGTGCGGCGGCGCGGCATCCCGTGAATCGCGGGGGACTCGCAGTGTCGCTTGCGCCGGAGGTTGTGAGGAAACTCGGCCCTGACCGGCCCTTGATCCGTCATTCCCAGGGCAACGAAACTTCCGAGTATGGGACGGGTTCGTACTTGAGTGCCGACAGTCTAGTATTGGCAACCTCCGGACAGGATTGTGATCCCGTCGCCAGAATTTCGGGGCCGTGCGCAAAGGGAGGGGATGTGGGGTCGCAGAACATGGCCACCGACGGGTCGTTCCGGCAAAGCGCGTCGGCGAGACGGGCCATGCGGAGCATTGGACATTGAAGCTGTTCTTGCACGTCGATCGCTTCGGGCGCACCCTCCGCCTTCTCCGCGGCGAGGCGCGCTTCGTCGAGCCAGAAGAACGCGAAAACGATGCTGGGCAGGCTGTGCCCTGAATAGGCAATCGCGTTTTCGTGGAACAGAACGGCGTCCCGGACATCCCAAGTCTCCTTGTCGGCCGTGGCCAGCAGGCTTGCCGTTTGCCAGTAATCGGCAGTGGTACTGCCGTGGACCATGCCCGCCTCCCAGGCCCGGCGGGCAAGCGCGAGATCCTCAGGATCGCCGTCTCCGAGATACCGCTCCAGGTGCAAAGACGCTTCCAGCCATCGCAGCGACGGATCGAGCGGGTTGTCCGGGTTTCGGATCGCGATCTCTTCGAGGGCCCGGCTGAACCCTTCAGCGAGGATATCGGGCCGCTTTCCGACCCCCGCGATCCTGCGGCCGGTGTTCACGTACCAGTGCAGGTCGGCCATGGAGAGCGGTATGCGCCTGTACCACGTTTCGATTTGATCGAGGTCCCAATTGGCGGGGCCTTCCGCCCAGATCGCGCGTGTCAGACGGGCCCGGTCGAACGCCGGATCGTCGGTCTTGCGCAGCGCATCCGCGGCCCTTGCAACGAGATCGCCGCCGCCATTGTTGGGAATCGCGGCCTCGATGACACAACTATCGACATCGTAGTCGGCGGTTCTGCGCGTGTAGGTGAGACAGATGTTCAAGACATCGCCGCCGGGATTCGGCGACCACTCGAGTGCCGCCGCGATGATGATGCGGACGCTTTCGGCCTCCGGCGCGGCGGACATCAGTTCCTCGGCCACCCGTGCCAGGCGATCGCGGTTCGGCAAGACCACACGAAGCCGGAGCCAGGCATCATGGGCCGGGGCGTAGGCGCCGCCGACGGCGAGAGCGTGTTCGGCTGCCGACCGGGCCTCCCTCTTCGCGCCGTCATAGACCCCGAGGCCCGCTGGGGAGATCGGCGGATCGTATCTGGCCTCGAGACTCCCCGCGGCTTCGAGCAGCTTGATCGCGCGCCATGCCGCGGCCGTCGCGGCATAGATCGAATCCGGGTGGCTCGCCTGCCAACGCAGGATCACGGCGCCGCGTTCCGGATGCGTCGTCTCGAAAAGGCGCGCGTTGATCTCGCGCAGTGTGGCAGCGCTGTCGCCCTCGCGCTGTCTTTCGTGCAGGGCGCGCAGTGCCTGTTCCAGCCCGTCGATGTCGCCGGCGTCAAGGAGCGCACGAACTTTCTCCACGGGATCCGCGGCGAGCGACGGCTGCGCCACAGCGAGAAAGGCCAGGGTCAGGGCGATCCGGATCACTCGTCGTCTCCGTGAAACTGTGACAGCGGAACCGGCTGAAACAGGAGGTCTTCGATCGGAGCCGTCCGCTCCCAGGCGCAGGCTTCGGTTCGGGCCATCAGGCGGCGCACCTCGCCCGACGCGCTCGATCCCCATCCGGTAGTCTTGCAGCCACCATCGCGCGGTGAAGCCGTGCAGACCGTTTCGAAGAGCCTCTGCACACGGAACATCGGACAGAGAACGACCTCGTCCCGCAGATCGTCCGGCGTCGTGCCGGGGGGGAGGGATTCGGGCCGCGCCGCCATTTCATGCAGTTCGAAGAGGTTCACAAGATAGGCCCTGAGCGAATTGGAGTCGTAGTTGCTGTAGTAGACATTGTTGATGGCGTAGGGTCCGGTCACCGCCGGCTTCGCCCAGTTCCCGAGGTAGCCCTGAAGGCGCCCGCCTGCGGCCCACACGTCGGCATGGGTGCTCCCCCGGATGAGCATCGCTCGCCATAGCGCCCGCGCCTCCTCGGCACGATCCGGCGCGGCACCGGGCGTGGCGTCGTCGAAGATGCCGATGAGCAGTTCTCGCAATATCCCATAGTCTTCGGGGCTGTCGATCAGCGTTTCCCGCATCGCCGCGACCAACGCCTCTTCGGCTTCAATCTGGAAGAACGGGTCCGCAAAGATCCGCGCGATCACGCGCATGTCGCTGTGGAGCCGATCGAAGGCGGCGCCAGGCTGGACCCGCTTCATGAAAAGCCGCATCGACGTTTCGGCTGCCTCCGGCCGCCCCCGCCATTCGATCCTGTAGGCATATCTGCGTGCGAAATCGAGGAAGGGCTCGTCGTGGCGGTCGAGCGCTTCAAGCGCGCGTTTGCGTGCGTCCTTGCCGAGGTCCTCGTAGAACGCCAGGTAGATCAAACAGATGTCATCGTCCAACTGGGGCAATTGCGCTTTCGCCGTGTCGCATAGGGCGAATTGTTCCTCGATGCTTCCACCCCATCGCGGAGAGAGCGCCGTTAAACCGAGTGTTAGGGCACGCATATCCGGCGAGGCCTTCAGTGTCCGTTCGACCAGCGTCGGAACGGCAAACTGACCGCTGGAATACCTGGCCAGCACGAGCGCGAGGTCGAGTGCCGGCACGAAGTTGGGGTCGGCCGAAAGGGCGCGGTCGGCCATCTCCAGCACCTTCGCGCGCTCTTCGCGATGTGCTTCCATTGCCTCCCTGGACGTGTGGTGAACCGTAGCCTCTCCTCGGGCCAGTTGGGAAAGGCGCATGTGCGACCAACCCAGTGCCGTCGCCGCGTAGGGGGATCCGGGGAATTGCTCCAGCCACGCTTCTTCCTGCGCGAGCCGACGGCTATTTGCCGTTGCGAACAGGGTCTCGTAGAGGCCGCGCAGGTCCACGAAATCTCGGGCCTCTCGCGCGCGTTTCGTCTGCTCGTCGAGCATGGTTTCGAGCGTCGCGAAGTCGCCCGTATCGACGGCCTGGCGTGCGAGATCGACGGGCGTCTGCGCGGCGACCGGGGAGGTCGCGAGCAGGATGCTTGCCAGGAGCGATGTGATGAGCCGCTGCACCAAAGCCTCCGCGAAATGAGTTCGTTGCGGTCGCGTCGTGGTAGAGACAGTGAATGTGGCGGCGATGAGGCGATGGTACGTAACAAGACAGGAACGCCCCCGAATGCCGGTCCTAGGCCGTGTTGGCAAAAGGGATTCACACGGGACGTCTGGTGTGATTCAAGCTGGTATCTGCGATGGAGTCCAGCTTGGCACGAGACTGGATATCGGACGAGGAGTGCGCGTTCTTCGAGCGTTTCATCTTGGCCATCCGCGCCCCGAACGGGAGAAGACCCACGAACCATCGCCTTGTTCTTGACGGGATTTTCTGGATCGCCCGCACCGGAGCTCCGTGGCGCGATCTTCCCGAAGAATTCGGCAAGTGATCCTCGGTCTACCGCCAGTTCCGGCGTTGGTCACTGGCGGGCCTCTGGGAGCATATCTTGACCCAGTTGGAGGCAGAGATTGTCAAACTCGATGCCGAGATCGCCCGCCGAGCCAAGTAAAACGACGTGGCGCGCCGCCTGATGACGGTGCCGGGTATTGGCCCGCTGATCGCTGCGGCCATTGCCACCATTGCGCCGCCGCCCGAGACGTTCCGCAAGGCCCGGGATCTTGCGGCATGGCTTGGCCTCACGCCCCGCCAGCATTCGACAGGCGACAAACAGCGGCCGGGGGCCACGACGAGCGAGCGGTCGCTCAGACGTTTGCTGATCATCGGGGCCAACAGCGTGATCATCAAACGGGACGTCCATCGGTAAGCGCAACCCGGCACATGGCTGGGTGATCTGCTGTCGCGCAGGCCCGCGATGCTGGTTCGGGTTGCGCTGGCGAACAAGATGGCACTGATGGCCCGGAGCGGCGTCCACAGGTCTCCGGGCGCGGCGGCATAAGCCGACCAGCGGTCGCGAGGACGTCGGAGCACAGGAGGGCAAGGAGCAGTTTGGCGCAATAGTCGTGAGACGGGATCGGGAGAACCAGTGTACAACAGAGTGCCGTCGAGCACGCGGCTTTGATCTGGACCCGACCTTCGAACATCATGCGGGCCCGCGGCATGACCAAGGCGGCAACAGAGGCCGGATACATGTCAGCACCCGGTGCAGCGCCAAAATCGGCTCCGAAATTACCTCTTGTGCAAGGGGCGGTGATACAGGTTGCACAAATCCCATGAAGGATTGATCTCGTGCATCCTGCGTGGCAACTGGTCCGCATGAGCAGACCGTCACCGCCGGGGGCGTGGCCTGGAACGAAACCCTGCGCGCAGCGAAACACCTTGACCGGGCGCGATGGCGACGATGGTGAGGGCCAGCCCGCCACCGGCCGAGGGCGGCCCCGTACGATATCACCGCCGAAGCCGCGTCGAGACGAAGATGCGCGGTGTGAAGCTGTCGGGCCAGCGGCACATGGCGCGGGTCCTTGACCGCCACAGGGGCTGTGGGACAAGTCTGTCCGCGGGAAGGGGGACATCGGTTATCCGCCGATTTGCGCAACAGGGTCCCTCCCGCGGCGACCTGGCATTCTTGGTGGAGCAATGCGGCCGTCTTGCACTCAAACCTGAGACCCTGCGGAAATCAGGTCGAGAGCCGCATTCTCCGGCAGCCCGCCGAAGCGTTTCGCGATTGCACGAAAGCGCAGAGTTCAGGCGCGCAGGCGCCGGGACCTGCCAATCGTGTAGGACACCACGGTTTCCGTGCGCTCGCACCCCGAGACGATCGCAACCGTTCCACCGAGCACCAGGGCGGCCGCGCCGGCTTTCGTCATGAAACGGTGGTAGTCGTCCCGATCGGCATGCTTCGCCTGTTCGGTTTCAGAGGAGACGACTCGCAGGTGGGACTTGTTGACGAGGCCACTCGTTACATTCTTGCACATTAGACGCTTTCCGATCCTTCGTTGTCCTGAGCACCGCCCATGTAACCGCGACAACCGAAGGGATGTGTAAACAAAATCAGAAAGTTGGTTCAAATCTTTGAAGCCTGGGTAACAAAGAGTGAGCGACGTATTGCCGATCGCTCCGGCTTGTTAACCGAATCTTAACCAACCATCCGGCCGCCAGCCGGAGCGGCCGGCCACGCGGATTTCTCTTGCCTCACGGCCTCCGACCTGTCAGACCGGCGCCGCTACGTTATTCCCTACTCGACCACTGTCTCCCTCACCGGCTGTCAGTCTCTCGATTGGAGAACCGACCGGCCAGGCTGCCGCATTCCGCGGGCAGCACACGAAAAGGAGACCACGGAATGGCCAACGGCACCGTGAAATGGTTCAACAGCACCAAAGGCTTCGGCTTCATCGCCCCGGATACCGGCGGCAAGGACGTGTTCGTCCACATCTCCGCCGTCGAGCGTTCGGGCCTGACCGGGCTCAAGGATGACCAGAAAGTCACCTACGATCTCGAGAAGGGCCGCGACGGCCGCGAGAGCGCGACGAATCTCGCCCTCGCCTGAGGACCACGAATTGACCTTTCGAAGGGCGCGCTCGGGCGCGCCCTTTGCGTTTCGGGAACGTTGCGTCACGGGGGCGCGCGGCGGCCCGGATCTCACGCCGCGTTCACGCGCGGCTGACACGGCACGAGCATGCTTCCCGCAGGTGCCCGCAGGATTTGGGCGCATGTCATTCGTTCCGCAGAGGTCCGCCATGTCCTATCGCCCCGCCCCGCCGAACCCTGTCCGTGTCGTCCGGCCGGCACCGCGCCCCGGGCCGCGCCAGCCCGAAACCTGGCATTTCACCGATTTCGCGCTGATCTGATCGGCCCACCTTGTTGCACGACCACAACAGCCGGGCCGGCGGAAACCTTTGTTAAGCAATTTTTCGGCGATCCGTGTCACGCTACCCCCAGCGCCGGCCCTGCGACTCCCCGGGGGCAGCATGCGCGAAGAGGCACGGGCAGCAGCTCGAAGGGGGGTCGAACATCTCCGGCGCGCACACAAGGCGTCACGAGGAGAGCAGTCATGTCACGCCAAGACCCGGATCCGGAACCCAGGAGAGACTGGCCGCCGGCGAACCAGGACAAACACGCGGAACCCTGGCCCGCGCCGCCCCGCCACATGGACTGGGCGAGCCTGTAACGCGACCGGCCCGGCCGGCTACGCCAGAGGCGGCGGCTCCGGCCCGACCAGCAATGGACAGCGCCCGCGCGATCTGCCACCACCTGTGGCATGAGCGCCATCGATGATCTGCCCCCGCTGCGCGCGGTGATCGCCACCCACGGGCTGCAGGCGAAGAAGGCGCTCGGGCAGAATTTCCTTCTCGACCTGAACCTGACCGCCAAGATCGCGCGGTCGGCGGGCGACCTCTCCGGCGCCGACGTGCTCGAGATCGGGCCCGGGCCGGGCGGGCTCACACGGGGCCTCCTCGCCGAGGGCGCGCGCCGGGTGGTCGCGGTCGAGAAGGACACCCGTTGCCGCCCCGCGCTCGACGAGATCGCCGCCGCCTATCCCGGCCGGCTCGAGATCGTCGAGGGCGACGCGCTCCGGCTCGACCATGCCGCGCTGCTCCGCCCGCCGGTCAAGATCGTCGCCAACCTGCCCTACAATGTCGGGACCGAGCTCCTGACCCGCTGGCTCGACCCGCCCGAATGGCCGCCCTTCTGGGAGAGCCTCACGCTGATGTTCCAGCGCGAGGTGGCGGAGCGGATCGTCGCGGAACCCGGCTCGAAGGCCTACGGGCGCCTGTCGATCCTCGCCCGCTGGCGCACCGAGCCGCGCATCGTGATGGACCTGCCGCCCCAGGCCTTCACCCCCGCCCCCAAGGTCCACTCGGCGGTGGTGCATCTGAAACGCCGCGCGGCGCCGCTCTACCCGGCCGAGCCCCGGATGCTCACCAGGGTGGTGGCGGCCGCCTTCGGACAACGGCGCAAGATGCTCCGGGCGGCGCTGAAGGGCATGGCGCCCGATATCGAGACACGGCTCGAAGCGGCCGGCATCGCGCCGACCGCACGGGCCGAGGAAATCTCGCTGGAAAGGTTCTGCGCCCTCGCCCGGGAGCTGTCCAAGGGCTGAACCCGGCGCAAAAGCCTGTCGCGTGATCGTTGAAGCAGGCGACAGGCTTCAGGTTGTGGATCTCACGCATTCTCGAACCGGAAAAGCCGATCAACTTTTCCTGAAAATGCTCTATTCCGCGGCTTCGGCCGGGTTCGACTGGTCGCCGCCGCCGCTCGGCGCCGGGTTCTGCGCGGGCTTCGGACGCCGCTGGCGCCGCGGGCGTTCGGGCTTGCTCTCGGGCGTCTCGACCAGGCCGGAATCGCCGCGATCGTCGCCGCCCATGTCGATGACGTCATCGGAGCGCTGTTGCGCCGCCGGCTGGGCTTCCTGCCCGCCGCCCTGCGACGGCTGATCGCCGGCATTGTTGTTCTGCCCGCGATTGTCGTCGCGGTCGTTGCGCCGGGCGTCGTGCTCGCGTTCCTGCTGCTCGCGCCGCTGGTCCTGCTCGCGCTGCGCCTCGCTCAGCATCCGCGTGTAGTGCTCGGCATGCTGCTGGAAATTCTCGAACGCCACCCGGTCGTTGCCGAGCTGTGCGTCGCGGGCAAGCTGGTTGTACTTGTCGATAATCTGCTGCGGGGTGCCGCGCACCTTGCCCTCGGGCCCGGACGAGTCGAACACCCGGTTGACGATGTTGCCGACCGAGCGGTTGCGGTTCGACTTCGACCGCGAGCGTGCCTTGGAAGATCTCATGCTTTGTTTAGTCCAGCCTTGCTGTAGCCCTTTGCCTGCCCCGGTAGTCTCAGTGTCGTCGCGCCATCGCGACCTCGGGGAGCGGGCAATTCTGTGGCAAACCGCGGGGGCCCGCATCGAATGGATGCGACGGCCCTCACACAGTCCACTAACCACGTCAAAATCGCCAAGACAAGCGGTTTCTGGGGCTTATCCCCGCAATTCGCGTGCAATCCGGGCCATTTTGTCACGAAACGCCGGTCTGGCCGCGCCGTGCCGAGACGACCCTGTCTCTCCCGTCAAGATCGGGATGGACGGCGACGTCTTCAAGCCCCGCCGCCTTGAAAAGCTGGGCGACGGCCGGACCCTGCCGATATCCGATCTCCACGAGAAGCCGCCCGCCGGGGGTGAGATACGCAGGCGCACCGGCGGCGATGGCGCGATATGCGGTGAGCCCGTCGGCCCCATCGGTAAGGGCCAGATGCGGGTCGTGGTCGCGGACCTCGGGCGCGAGACAATCCATCTCCTCGGCCGCGATATATGGAGGGTTGGAAACAATGAGGTCGTAGCGTCCGCCGACTCCGGCGAACCAATCGGAGGTCTCGAACGCGACACGCTGCTCCACGCCGTGCTCGCGGGCGTTCCACCGGGCGATTTCCAGGGCGGATTCCGACAGATCCGTCGCGATGCCGATGGCCTCCCCGCGCTCGGCCAGGAGCGAGATCGCGATGCAGCCGCTTCCGGTGCCGAGGTCGAGCAGCTCGGAGAAGGGTTCGGACAGCGCCAGCTCGATCAGCGTCTCGGTTTCGGGCCTCGGGTCGAGCACCGCCTCCGAGATGTGAAACCACCGCCCCCAGAACAGGCGGCCGCCGACGATGCGCGCGACGGGTTCCCGCGTCCAGCGCTCTTCCAGAAAACCGAGATACCGGTAGAATGCGTCATCGTCGATTTCGTCGCGAAGATGCAGGGCGAGCCTGTCGGGCGGGATCCCCAGAGCCGCGGCCATCAGGCGGCGCGCATCGCGCTCGGGCGTCTCGATCCCGATGTTGCGGAGCGAGTCGGCTCCGAACGCCAGCTCGGTCTGTACCGTGCGCCGCGTCACAGCCCGGCTTCGGCCAGCTTCTCGGCCTGTTCCGCCTCGGTCAGCGCGTCGATCACCTCGTCGAGATCGCCCTGCATCACCTCGCCCAGCTTGTAGAGCGTGAGCCCGATCCGGTGGTCGGTCATCCGCCCCTGCGGGAAATTGTAGGTGCGGATCCGCTCCGAGCGGTCCCCCGAACCGACCTGGCTCTTGCGGGTCGCGGCGCGCTCGGCATCGGCGCGGCCGCGCTCCATGTCGTAGAGCCGCGCGCGCAGCACCTGCATGGCGATGGCGCGGTTCTGGTGCTGCGACTTCTCCGAGGAGGTCACCACGATGCCGGTCGGGATATGGGTGATCCGGACCGCCGAATCGGTGGTGTTCACATGCTGTCCACCCGCCCCGCTCGCGCGCATCGTGTCGATGCGGATATCGGTGGCGGGGATGTCGATATCCACTTCCTCGGCCTCGGGCAACACCGCGACGGTGGCGGCCGAGGTATGGATCCGCCCGCCGGATTCGGTCTCGGGCACCCGCTGCACCCGGTGGACGCCGCTTTCGTACTTGAGCCGCGCGAAGACGCCCTCGCCGACGATCCGGGCAACGACTTCCTTGATGCCGCCGAGCTCGGTCTCGGCCAGTTCGATCAGCTCCAGCTTCCAGCCCTTCGCCTCGGCATGGCGCTGGTACATGCGGAGGAGATCGCCCGCGAAGAGCGCGGCCTCCTCGCCGCCGGTGCCGGGACGGATCTCGAGGATCGCCGGCCGCGCATCGGCGGCGTCCTTCGGCAGGAGCGCGAGCTTCAGCGCCTGCTCGACCTCGGGCAGGCGCGACCTGAGCCGCGGCAGCTCGTCCTCGGCCAGGGCCTTCATCTCCGGATCGCCGAGCATCGCCTCGGCCTCGTCGATCTCGGCGAGCGTGCGGCGGTACTCGCCGATCGTCGCGACCACCGGCTTCAGCTCGGAATATTCCCGCGCGAGCGCGGCGATTTCGCCCGGCGCCGCACCCGCGGCCATCTTCGCCTCGAGGAATTCGAAGCGCGCGGCGATCTGGTCGAGTTTCTCGAAGGGCACCATGGCCGGTCCTGTCTCCGATCTGCCCTGGCGCGTCAAGCCGGGTGTGATCCAGCGGCGCGCGCCTCCGGCGCGCATTCCTTCGGTTTGCGCCGCCTCCGGCGGCGCTTGTGGCGAGGGGGCCGTTGGCCCCCTCGCGCTCCCCCAAGAGTATTTCCACCAAGAAGAATCGGTCAGGATCCGCAGTCGAAGAAGCGGTCCGAGGGCAGGTAGCCCGCGAGCTTTCCGGCCATCGACCATTCCCGTTCGAGCCCGGTTTCGCCGATCACCAGAACCCCGTCGCGGGGCAGAGTGCCGAGCACCCCGCCGACCCGGGCACGGATCGCGCTCCAGCCGTCGGTGAAGAGCGGTGCGGGGCCGGCGCCATCGATCGCCGCGTTCCGGGAGAGCACGGCTTCGGGATCGAGCGGCACATGGATCAGCGCGACCCGGCGGCACGCCGTCAGCGCGCCGAGCTTCTCCGCCCGCGGTTCGGGGAGCCGCGGCGCGTTCGGCCCGACACGCAGCGCGTTCGAGGAGAACAGGAAGGCCACCAGATCGCGCCCCGTGGTTGCCCGCACCCCGGCATAGGTCTTGTAGTTGAGCCCCAGCTCGCGGGCGCGCGCGACCCGGATCCGCACCACTTCGAGCGGCAGCTTCGGCAACAGGTCGGCCCGCGCCCGGCCCCAGGCATAGCGCCGCCATCCCGCGCCGGGCTCCATCGTCGGCCCGCCATTATGTCCGATCATGCTCATCCGAATTCCCGGATCCGCGCCACGTAGCGCGCCAGCGTGTCGATCTCGAGATTGACCGCGTCGCCCGCCGCAACCTCGCCCCAGGTGGTCACCTCCTTGGTATGCGGGATCAGGTTGACGCCGAAGGTCGCGCCCTCGACCTCGTTCACCGTCAGCGAGGTGCCGTTCAGCGCCACCGATCCCTTGGGCGCTACGAAACGCGCGAGCGCCTCGGGCGCCCGGAAGGTAACCCGGGTGGAACCGCCCTCGTCGCGCAGCGCCAGCACCTCGGCCACGCCGTCCACATGACCCGAGACGATATGGCCGCCCAGCTCGTCGCCCACGCGGAGCGCGCGTTCGAGGTTCAGCCGCTTGCCCGGCACCCATCCGGCCGCGCCGATATTCGTCTTCGACAGCGTCTCGGTGGAAATATCGACGGCGAACCAGTTTTCGGGCGCGGTGCCGAGCGCGGTGACGGTGAGGCAGACCCCGTCGCAGGCAATCGAGGCGCCGATCTCGATCCCGGCGGGATCGTAGCCCGTGGCGATCTTCGCATGAAGATCGCCCTCCTGCCGGGCCTCGATCACCCGGCCAATATCGGTCACGATCCCCGTGAACATCGCAACACTCCCCGAAAACCTGTCAACCTTGGGTTAGACGCGGCGGCACGCGGCTGCAAGCATGCGTGACATCTTAAACTTTTGCGGTCAGAGTGCGCGCATAGTTGATTGAGTACTCAATGCAGACCCGTCCGCGTATCTTTCTGTTTCTCCAGGGGCCCCACGGCCCGTTCTTCTGGCAACTCGCCCGGGGGCTCAGAAGCGCCGGCACCCGCTGCTACCGGGTCGGCTTCAACCGGGGCGACCGGGCGTTCTGGCCGGAACACGAAAGCTATACCTCTTTCACCGGCCCGCTCGCGGCCTGGCCGCAGCGGATTGCCGCGCTCTACCGGAGGCTCGAAGTCACCGACATCGTGCTCTACGGCGACACGCGGCCCATTCATGCCGACGCGATCCGCGCCGCGACGCTTGCCGGGATCACCGTGCATATCTTCGAGGAGGGCTATCTTAGGCCCTGGTGGATCACCTACGAGCGCGGCGGATCGAACGGGCATTCGCCGGCGATGGAACTGGGGCTCGAACGGATGGTCGCCTTTCTCGACCGCCCGGCCCCCGAGCCGGTGGAGCCGCCCGGGCATTGGGGCGCGCTGCGGCGGCACATGTTCTACGGCGCGCTCTATCACGGGCTGGTCATGAGCGGGCGCAAGCGCCTCGACCCGCATCGCGGCATCCCCGTCTCGCGCGAGTTCAGGCTGCATCTGCGTCGCCTGGCGCTCCTGCCCTTTACCGCGGCCGACCGGATCGTCACCACCGCCCGCATCCGGCGCGGCACCGCCCCGTATCACCTGGTGCTCCTGCAGCTCGACCACGACGCCAGCTTCCGCGTCCACGGCCCCTTCCGGACCACCGAGGATTTCCTCGAACACACCGTCGCCGCCTTCGCCGAAGGCGCGCCGAAACACCATGAGCTTGTGGTCAAGGCGCATCCGCTCGAGGACGGGCGCGTCCCGGTCCGCCGGCTCCTGATGCGCCAGGCCCGGGCTCACGGCGTGGCCGACCGGGTGCGCTTCCTCGGCGGCGGCAAGCTCGCGCCGCTCCTCGACCGCGCACGTTCGGTGGTGACCGTGAACTCGACGGCGGCGCAGCAGGCGCTCCTGCGCGGCATCCCGGTCAAGGCGTTCGGCAAGGCGGTCTATTCGAAACCCGAATTCGTCTCCGACCAGCCGCTCGAGGCGTTCTTCGCCGCGCCGCGCGGCCCGGACCGGACCGCCTACCGGGTGTTCCGCCAGTTCCTCCTCGAAACCTCGCAGCTTCCAGGCAGCTTCTACGCCGCGGCCGGGCGCCGCCAGGCGCTCCGGCACCTGCCCGACATCATGCTCAGCGCCCATGACCGCTACCAGCCACGCCGCGCCGCGAGCGCGGCACAGGCGCAACATGTCGGCGCAACCCGAGGCTGACACCGCGAAACTGCTGGTCGCGGGAGCGGTCCGGCCGTTAACCTTTCACAAAAAAGAACGAGCAGGAAAAACAGGTCCAGGAGACCCGGGCAGTGAAATCGTTTCTGATGCGCACGGGGCGCCCCATGGGGCTTGCCCTAATTGTCAGTTTGGTCGCCGGCTGCGGATTGCCGCGCTCGGGCCCGAACAAGCATGAAATCTTCTCCGGCTCGGAGCTTCGGAACGGCAATGCGCTGGTGGTCGAAGTCGACGACCATGTGGTCGCGGCCACCCGCGAGCCCCCGTCGCACTCCTTCTCGCCCGCCTTCCTCGATGCCGGGATCGCCGGATCCGACACGATCTCGCCGGGCGACACGCTCGGCCTGTCGATCTGGGAGAACGTCGATGACGGGCTCCTGACCAGCAACGGGATGAGCGCGACCAGTCTCGAACAGGTGCAGGTCGACGGCGCGGGCTTCATCTTCGTGCCCTATGCAGGGCGCATCAAGGCTTCGGGCAATACCCCCGAGGCGATCCGCCGGATCATCACCGAAAAGCTCTCGGCCCAGACGCCCGACCCGCAGGTTCTGGTCCACCGCGTCGCCGGCGACGGCTCCACCGTCTCGCTTATCGGCGGCGTCGGCGCGCAGGGCGTCTACCCGATCGAGCGCCCGACCCGCACGCTGACCGCCATGCTGGCCCGGGCCGGCGGCGTCACCGTCGCGCCCGAGGTCGCCCAGATCACCGTGATCCGCGGCGGCCAGACCGGCACCGTCTGGCTGAACGATCTCTACGAGGACCCGCAGCTCGACATCGCGCTCCGCCCCGGCGACCGGATCCTCGTCGAGGAGGACCCGCGCTCCTACACCGCGCTCGGCGCCACCGGCGGGCAGAGCCGCGTGCCCTTCAACACCAAGTCGATCTCGGTGATCGAGGCCGTCGCCACCGTGGGCGGCCTGAGCTCCGGCCTCGCCGACCCCACCGGCGTGTTCGTCCTGCGCAACGAGACCGAGACCCGGGCCGAAGCGGTCACCGGCCGCGATATCACCGGCGAGCAGCGCGTCGCCTACGTGATCGACCTGACCAAGCCGAACGGTATTTTCATCGCGCGCGAATTCCAGATCCGCGACGGCGACACCGTCTACGTCACCGAGGCGCCCTACTCGCAATTCGTGAAGATCCTCTCCGCGATCATCGCGCCCCTGAACTCGGCGAGCACCATCGACCAGCTCGCCAGCAACTGACGCCGTGCAAGAGGACGCCGCCGGTGCCACCGCGCCCCGGCGGCGTCTCTATGTCTACAATGCCGGTTTCCTGACCCAGCCACGGATCCGCCGGATCCTCGCGCTCCGGGGCTGGGAGGTGCGGCTCGGCAAGCCCGGCCCCGGCGACGCGGTGGGCGTCTGGGGCCAGAGCCCCACCGCGCCCCGCGGCGAGGCGGTGGCCGGCCTCACCGGCGCCCCCGTCATCCGCGTCGAGGACGCCTTCCTGCGCTCGCTCTTTCCCGGCCGCGCAGGCGAACCGACCCTCGGCCTCCTGATCGACGAAACCGGCGTCCATTTCGACGCCGCCGCGCCCTCCGATCTCGAAACCCTGCTCGCCACCCATCCGCTCGACGACCCCGCGCTCCTCACCCGCGCCGCCGCCGTCCTCGACGCGCTCCGCCACGCGCATCTCTCGAAATTCGCCGCCACCGATCCCGCGCTGCCCCTCCCCGAACCCGGCTTCGTCCTCGTCCTCGACCAGACGCGCGGCGACGCCGCCGTGACCGCCAGCGGCAGCGACCGCGCCGCCTTCCGGGCGATGCTGGAGGCCGCCCGCGCCGAGCATCCCGGCCGCCGGATCGTGGTCAAGACCCATCCCGAAACTGCGCATGGCCATCGCGGCGGCCATTTCGACGCCACCGACGGCGCCGAAACCCTCACCGCCCCGGTCTCGCCCTGGCGCCTCTTCGACGCCGCCCATGCCGTCTACACGCTCTCCTCCGGCGCCGGGTTCGAGGCGATCCTCGCGGGCCACCGGCCCCGGGTCTTCGGCACCCCCTTCTATGCCGGCTGGGGCCTCACCGAAGACCGCGGCGCGCCGCTCCCCCGCCGCACCCGTACCCTGACACGCGACCAACTCGCCGCCGCCGCGCTGATCCTCCATCCGGCCTGGTACGACCCGTTCCACGACCGGCTTTGCGGCATCGAGGAGGTGATCCGCACCCTCGACGCCCGGGCCCGCGCCTGGCGCGACGACCGCGCCGGCTGGCGCGCCCACGGCATGTCGCGCTGGAAGCATCCGCATCTCCGCGCCTTCTTCGGCGCCCATGGCGGTATCGCCTTCTCCGGTCCGTCCGGCCGGCGCCGCGAGATGGTCTGGGCCTCCGCCGCCCGCTCCGGCGAGACCCGCACCCGCGTCGAGGACGGCTTCCTCCGCTCCCGCGGCCTCGGCGCGAGGCTCACTCCGCCGCTCTCGCTCGTCCTCGACGACCTCGGGATCTACTACGACCCCACCCGCGAAAGCCGCCTCGAGCGCCTGATCGCCGAAAGCCCCGCCCTGCCGCCTGCAGAAATCGAACGTGCCCGCGCCCTGATCGCCCGGATCACGGCCCTCAGCCTGTCGAAATACAACATTGGCGCCGCGCCGCCCGCCCTGCCGCCGGGCCACAGGATCCTCGTCGTCGGCCAGGTCGAGGACGACGCCTCGATCCTGAAAGGCGCCGGGAGGATCGCCACCAACGCGGCGCTACTGGAGCGCGCGGCGCGCGACAATCCGGGTGCGGCGCTGGTCTACAAACCCCATCCGGACGTGGAGGCCGGGCTGCGCCGGGGCGCGCTCGACCGCCTGCCCGACGGCGTGATCGCCGCCCCCGGCACCGCCGCCCCGGCGCTGATCGACGCGGTGGACGAGGTCTGGACCATGACCTCGCTGCTCGGCTTCGAGGCGCTCCTGCGCGGCAAGCCCGTCACCGTGACCGGCGCGCCCTTCTACGCCGGCTGGGGGCTGACCCGCGACCTCGGCGAGATCCCCGCCCGCCGCAGAGCCCAGCCCGCGCTCGAAGCCCTCGCCCACGCCGCACTCATTGCCTATCCGCGCTACCGCGACCCGGTGACCGGCCTCGCCTGCCCGCCCGAGATCGCGGTGGACCGTCTCGCCTCGGGCGCCACCCCGCCGCCGCGCGGCCTCCTCGCCCGGCTCCAGCCCTTCCGCCGCTGGCTCCGCCGCTAGCCGCCCAGCGTCTCCAGTTGCTCCGCGTCGAGCGCCGTGCGCTCCACCATGATCGTGTGGATCGAGAACACCACCGCATCGCTTTCCGGCAGCCGGAACAGCACCTGCCGTTCGGCGCGCAGGAACGGCAGGCCCGTGTCCTTCGCCGGCTTCGGATCCGCCTCGCGCAGCGGTGTCCAGAGCTCGGGCGCGGCGCAGAAATGCGCATTCGCCCGCCAGAGCGCCCGCCCGGGCCGCAGCGCTTCGAAAAGCCGCTCGACCCGCCGCCCCAGCCCGGCATCGTAGGCCGGCACCGGCCCGTGGACGCGCAGGAGAGGGCGGCCGATCTTCTCCGCAAGCGTCCAGCCCGCGGGAAAACACAGCACTGCCCCGGTCAGAACATGCGCGTTCGATCCGGCCGCTTTCTGCATCAGGCAGAAATCCTGTTGGAAGATGCGTCCCAGCACCGCCAGCGGCGCGCCGGCGCGCGGCACGCGCACCCCGTCTGGCCGTGCCACCGACTCGGCCCCCACCGAGAACCCCGGCAGCCGCCGCGCCTCCTCAATCCCGACGGCCAGAAGTTCCTCCGCCGCCGGCTCCGCCTCGGGCAAACACGCCAGAACGGCCCCGGTCCGCGCCGCGATCAGCGCATCGCGCAGCGCCATCTGCCCGGCATAGGCCTCGTCGGGCGCGAAGGCCAAGGGAGGTTCCGCCGGCTGGATCCCCGGCAGTCGCCGCAAGGCCGGGTCGGCCCAGGGCGTGAAGGGCAATCGTGTCTGCAGGACAGGGCCCATCGCCGGCCGGCCTAGAGCCCCTGCGCGGCGGGCCGCGCCGCGCCCTGCGCCTGCAGCACCGGCGGTTCCCCGGAAGGCAGCGCGATCCTGGCCAGCACACCCAGATGGTCGGAACCCAGACGCGGCCGCAGCATGGTCTGCCCCTGCCCGCCCGGCGCCAACACATGGTCGATCGAGAAGCCGCCCGGCCCCACCGGGAAGGTCACCCGCGCCGGCCCGACCGGTCCGGCCCCGGACGCGGCCCCTATCCGCCCCAGCACGTCCGACCAGCGCACCATGTTGAAATCGCCCCCCAGCACCACCGGCGCCTCGAGCGCCGCGACCTCCGCGACGATGCCCTCGGCCTGCGCCGCCTGCCCGTGCGGCCAGGGCCATTCGAAATGGATCGCCCCCACCGTCACCGGCCCGCCCGGCGCCTCGACCACAGCATGCGCCATGCCGTAGGTCTTCGAGCAGCCGGCGCTGCCTTCGCGGAACGGGAACCGGCTCAGCACCGCCACATCGCCGACGCGCGGCCGGGCACGGCAGCGGATCTGCCAGGGATAGACCTCGCGGAGCGCGGCCAGGATGCGCTCGTTGTTCCGGTGCAGCTCCTCCAGGGTCACCACGTCGGGCCGGGTGCGGAGGATGTCGTCGCGGATCCGCCCGGGATCGCGCAGCGCGTAGAGCAGGTTCTTCTGATAGAGCACGAGTTCCGACGAGCCGGGCGCGATCGCGGCCCGCTCCGGCACCCAGTGCGGGGCGAGGCTCAAAAGCCCGAGCCCCGGCGCCAGCGCCGCCAGCAGGGCGGCGCGCCCGGCACCCAGAACCGCCAGCAGGGGGGCCACGGCCAGTCCCGCCGCGACGAGGCTCACCCGCAGGACCGCGAAACTGTCGCCCGCCGGATGCACCCGCCCCAGCGCGCCCAGCGCCAGGAGCGCCGCGACCGTCAGAGCCGCCAGGCCCACGAGCCCGCGCAGGGCCCGGAGCGCCCGCCTCGGCTCACGCCCTGTCACACTCGGGTGAGCGCCGGGGTGCGCCCTTGTATCAGTCATGAACCGGAACCACTCTCTCGTTACGCCCAAAGGACGCTGCCGAGATGTCCATCGAACCCGTCACCTTCAAGGGCCATTCCGGCCATGTGCTGTCCGCACGCCTCGATTTGCCCGACGGGCCGCATCTGGCCACGGCCCTCTTCGCCCATTGTTTCACCTGTTCGAAGGATATTCCGGCAGCGCGCAGGATCGCGGCCCGACTGGCCGGGATGGGAATTGCGGTCTTGAGGTTCGATTTCACGGGTCTCGGGCATTCCGGCGGCGAATTCGGCAACACCACCTTCACCTCGAATATTGGCGATCTTTTGGCGGCGGCCGACTGGCTCGCCGGGCGCGGCATGGCGCCGGGCCTCCTGATCGGCCATTCGCTGGGCGGCGCGGCGGTGTTGCGCGCGGCCCGAGGCATCCCGAGCGCCCGCGCCGTGGTCACCATCGGCGCACCCTTCGACCCGGCCCACGTCACAAAGAATTTCGGCGGCGCGCTCGAGGCGATCCGCGCGGGCGGCAGCGCCGATGTCATGCTCGGCGGGCGGCCGTTCCGGATCGACCGCGCCTTCGTCGAAGATGTCGAGGCGGCGCGCCTCGGCCCCGCCATCGCAGGGCTGAAACGCGCGCTCCTGGTGCTCCACGCCCCGCGCGACGCCACCGTGGGGATCGAGAACGCCACCGCGATCTTCACCGCCGCCAGGCATCCGAAAAGCTTCGTCACCCTCGACGGCGCCGACCACCTTGTGTCCCGCCCCGAAAACGCGGAATACGCCGCCGAGGTGATCGCCGCCTGGGCCGGCCGCTATATCGACCTCGCGCATCCCGCCCCGCCGATCGGCGCGCCCGAAGGCGTCGTGCGGGTTTCCGAAGCCGATGCCGGCGGCTTCCTCCAGGATATCGCCGCCGGACCGCATCACCACCTGCTGGCCGACGAGCCCCTGGCCTATGGCGGCACCAATCGCGGCCTCTCGCCCTACGGCCTGCTCTCGGCGGCGCTCGGCGCCTGCACCTCGATGACGATCCGCATGTATGCCCGCCGCAAGAAATGGCCGCTCGACCATGTCCGGGTCGACGTCACCCATGACAAGGTCCACGCCCAGGACGCCGGCACCCGCGAAGAGCAGAAGATCGACACCTTCCGCCGTGCGATCACGCTCACCGGCAGCCTCGACGCGGCCCAGCGCCTGCGCCTCCTCGAGATCGCCGACAAATGCCCGGTCCACCGCACGCTCGAGCGCACCGCGACCATCGAAACCGTGCTGGCCGAACCCGCCCGCGACCCGGCCCTGCCGGAAACCCGGTGACTCTCCGCCGGGTCAGGGCCTGAGGCACGAAAGCCTTGAGGCGGCGGGGAATCGCCAGACCCGCGAAAGGGCCATCTGATGAGCAACCGGCTCATCAGACGCCTCCCCGGCACATGCCGACCCCACCGAAATGCGTGCCCACCGGCACCGGGCGCCCGCAGGCCGCAAGGCCTGCCCCCTAAATGACGTGAGGCGCGTGCCGCGGCACGCGCCTCTCCATTTGATCAGACCCGGGTTCGGGCTTAGCCGCGGGCCTTGCCCACCTGCTTCCAGGCCGCCGGCAGGATCAGTGCCGCCAGCGCCAGCTTCAGCGCATCGCCGACGAGGAACGGCGTCAGGCCCCATTCGAGGATGGGCTTGTCCCAGCCATAGAGCTGGCCCAGCCACAGAAGCCCCGGTACGTAGATCAGCACGCTGCCCACGAACAACGCCCCGGCCATGCCCGGCACGCTCCGGTCCCAGCCCTTCCGCGCCGCGAAGCCCAGCGCGAGCGTCGCCAGCACATAGCCCACCAGGTAGCCGCCGGTGCCGCCCATCATATAGGCGAGGCCGTTGCTCTCGGCCGAGGAATTCGCGAACACGTCGAAGCCGAGCGCGCCCACCGCCAGATAGCCGAGCACCGTCGCCAGCCCGAGCCGCGGCCCGTAGGCGGCGCCCAGCGTCAGCACCGCGAAGGTGCCCATGGTGATCGGCACCGGCCACATCGGCACCCTGATCTTCGCGAAGATCGCCAGGAGCATGATGCCGAGCACCACCAGCGCCACCTGCTTCATCCGCAGGCCCGCCCCTTCGGTCGGGCCCAATGCCTCTGTCAAAACCCTGTCATCGGTCGTCGCGCTCATGGCCTGTTCTCCGAATAGCCCTGCATTCCTGCATTTTCTGCACCAGCAAAGACACCTGCGCAAGCGCGGATCAGGCCGCGCGCCGATAGCGCGACCGAAGGCGATAGGCCTTGCGCGGGCCCGAAACCCGCCAGTCCGCGGTCCATTCCGGCCAGTCGGCGAAGCCATAGACCACGAGGTAATGATCCGGATCGCACCAATGCTCGGCCGCCGCCGCGCCCGCGAGCGAGAAGCCGTGAAACGCCCGCCCGTCCGCGAACAGCACCGCGACCCGCCCCGCCCCGTCCGGCCGCCACAGGTACCGCCGCGTCGCCGTGACCGGCCCCTGACCGTCCAGCGTCAGGGTTCCGTCCTCATCGTAGACCAGTCCGCCCTGCCCGTCCGGCGCGAACACCGCGCGCCCCTCGAACCGCCCGCCAGGCCCGCGCGCATCCTCGATCCGGCGCGCGACCCGCCAGCTCCCCTCGAAATCGCCCAGAAGCAGTGCCACCCCGCTCTCCTTGCCGCCCGGGAAGGCGCAGTCTATGACCCCGGCGCAGACACCCACAAGCCCCGGAGGCGCGCCGCCGATGATCCCCCGCTATTCCCGCCCCGACATGGTCGCCCTCTGGTCGCCCGAGACGAAGTTCCGGATCTGGTACGAGATCGAGGCCCATGCCTGCGACGCGATGGCCGAACTGGGGGTAATCCCGAAGGCCAATGCCGAGGCGGTCTGGAAGGCGAAGGACGTGGAGTTCGACGTCGCCCGCATCGACGAGATCGAGGCGGTGACCAAGCACGACGTGATCGCCTTCCTCACCCATCTCGCCGAGATCATCGGCAATGACGAGGCCCGCTTCGTCCATCAGGGCATGACCTCGTCGGATGTGCTCGACACCTGCTTCAACATCCAGCTCACCCGCGCCGCCGACATCCTGATCGCCGATCTGGAGGGTCTGCTCGCCGCGCTCAGGCGCCGCGCCTTCGAGCACAAGGACACCGTCCGGATCGGCCGCAGCCACGGCATCCATGCCGAACCCACCACCATGGGCCTCACCTTCGCGCGCTTCTACGCCGAGATGGACCGCAACCTGCGCCGCCTCAGGACCGCCCGCGAGGAGATCGCCACCGGCGCCATCTCCGGCGCCGTCGGCACCTTCGCCAATATCGACCCGGCGGTGGAAGAGCATGTCTGCGCCAGGCTCGGCCTCACGCCCGAGCCGATCTCCACCCAGGTCATCCCGCGCGACCGCCACGCCGCCTTCTTCGCCACACTGGGCGTGATCGCGAGTTCGGTCGAGAATGTCGCCATCGAGATCCGCCACATGCAGCGCACCGAGGTCCTGGAGGCCGAGGAGTTCTTCTCCAAGGGCCAGAAAGGCTCCTCGGCGATGCCGCACAAGCGCAACCCGGTGCTGACCGAGAATCTCACCGGCCTCGCCCGCCTCGTCCGCTCCGCCGTGGTGCCCGCGCTCGAGAACGTAGCGCTCTGGCACGAGCGCGACATCTCGCATTCCTCCGTGGAACGCATGATCGGCCCCGACGCGACGATCACCCTCGACTTCGCGCTGGCACGGCTCACCGGCGTGGTCGACAAGCTCGTCGTCTACCCGGACAACATGCTCGCCAACATGAACAAGTTCCGCGGCCTGGTGATGAGCCAGCGCGTGCTCCTCGCGCTGACCCAGGCCGGGGTCAGCCGCGAGGACGCCTACCGCCTCGTGCAGCGCAACGCGATGAAGGTCTGGGAAGCGGGCGCCGATTTCATGACCGAGCTCAAGGCCGACCCCGACGTCACCGCCGCGCTCTCGGAAGCGGAGATCGAGGAGAAATTCGACCTCGGCTACCACACCAAGCATGTGGACACGATCTTCGCGCGGGTGTTCGGCACGGCCGGCTGAACCGGTGATCTTCGCGCCGCGGAAAGGGGGTGCGGCCCGGACGGCAGGGGTGCACGCCGCCGGGCCGCTGGGGGATGGTCCGGCGAGGAACTACCGGACCGGGGAATCGCTCTCGTAGATCGCCTGGATCACCAGATTGATCTCTTCGGTCACCACGAGCCCGATCAACGCGTAAAGTCCCGCCAGCGTCATCGTGCCTGCAACGACCAATGTCTGAACCGTTCCCGGGGTGCCGACCAGCACCGCCGCCTGGGCAATATCCGTATGCACTCCTGCTCTCCCGCGAATGCAATTGGTGATGCCACTAGCGAACCCGTTTACGGTTTATTTTGTCTTAACGTGAACACAACTATAACGTGCATTTTGGCTTTTGAAACACTTATTTTGCGAAGCGCGCAAGATTTGCTACTCTGGAGCCTCATCGGGAAAGGATCCACGGATGTCGAAGACTTCGATCGCCCTGATCTCGCTGATTCTGGCCGGCGCCCCGGCAATTGCCGCCGCGTCCTGCATGGGCCATGACACCGAACAGGCCATGTCCTGCGCGACGGGAACCATCTGGGACGCCGAATCGCAGCGCTGCGTGCCGACCACCGGCTGAGCGCACCGCGCCGGCCCGCCCGGCAGGAACCAAACCTTAACGCTGCCCATGGCAACAGGGGGCTGCTCGCCAATTGTCGCCTATGCCATGGAACCGATGATGCCCCTCCCCATGGCCGGTCTTCCCGGCCTCGATCCGCTGCCCATGGGCGGCGGTGACGGTGCGTTGTCGGACGAGCCCACTTCCATCGCGCATCTGTCGGGCATCGAAAAGGCGGCGATCCTCGTCCAGGCGCTGGCGCAGGACGGCAAGCCCTTCTCGCTCGAACATCTCCCCGACGAGGCGCAGGCCCGGCTGATCCGCGCCATCGCCAATCTGGGCGAGGTCGATCAGGGCACCATCGCCGCCGTGCGCAAGGAATTCGCCGAACGGATGAAGCGCCCGGGCCTCGGTGGCGCCGAAGGCGTCAAGAAGACGCTGGAACTCCTGGGCGATTCCGTCAGCCCCTCGGTCGCGGCCCGGCTGCGCGCGCAATCGGGCACCACCAAGCTCGTGGGCGACCCCTGGGAACGGATCGGCGAACAGGAATCGGAGGATCTCCTTCCCGCGCTCGACCGCGAAAGCGTCGAGGTCGCGGCGGTGATCCTGTCGAAGCTCAAGGTCTCGAAGGCCGCGGAACTCCTCGGGCTGATGCCCGGCGAACGCGCCCGCCGCCTGACCTACGCGATCTCGGTCACCTCGGCCGTCTCGCCCGACGCGATCCACCGGATCGGCCGGGCACTGGCCGGCATTCTCGCGATCCAGCCGGACCGCGCCTTCGAGGAGGGGCCGGTCGAACGCGTGGGCGCGATCCTGAACTTCTCGCGCGCGGCGACCCGGAACAACGTGCTCGAGGGGCTCGACGAGACCGACAAGGATTTCGCCGAGGAGGTCCGCAAGGCGATCTTCACCTTCGGCAACATCCCCGAACGGATCGACCCGCGCGACATTCCGAAGATCGTCCGCCAGGTCGATCAGGACGTGCTGGTCCGCGCGCTGGCCGCCGCGCTCCTGACCGACCTCAAATCCGCCGCCGAGTTCCTCCTCGGCAGCCTGTCGCAGCGGATGGCGGATTCGATCAAGGGCGAGATCGAGGATATCGGCGAGGTGAGCGAGGAGGCCGGGGAAGAGGCGATGGGCGCCGTCGTCGCCGCGATCCGCGAGCTCGAGGCCTCGGGCGAGATCTATCTCATCGCCGACGAGGGCTGAACCCCACGCCGCCTTGAGGTCGCCCCCCACCGCGTCTATCTCTGGCGCCACTCCGAAGCGATCACCCCCGAGGCGCGATGCAGCGACCCGAAAGCGACTGGCGCGATTTCATGCAGAACCTGGCGATCCGGGCGCTGCTCGCCCTCGCCCTGCGCCTCCCCTACGAGCGTCGCGTGCGGCTCATGGGCTGGATCGTGTCGCGCATCGTCGCCCCCCTCGCCGGCTGGGACAGGCGGATCGCGCTCAACCTCGCCCATGTCCGCCCCGATCTCCCGCCCGGGGAGGTCCGTCGCCTGCAGCGCGCCGTTCCCGACAATGCCGGCCGCAGCCTGATCGAGATCTACTCGGCCGGCGAATTCGCCGCCCGACTCAGGGACGCGCCGCTCACCGGCCCGGGCGTCCAGCCCTTTCTCGCGGCCCGCGCCGCCGGCCGCCCTGTGATCCTCGTCACCGCGCATTTCGGCAATTACGACGCCCCCCGCGCCGCGCTCTTCGCCCAGGGCCACCCGCTCGCCGCGCTCTACCGCCCGATGCGCAACGCCAGCTTCAACGCCCATTACGTGGCCGCGATCGCGGCGATCGGCGAGCCGGTCTACCCGGCCGACCGCAAGGGCGTCCTCAGCCTCGTCCGCCACCTCGCGGGCGGCGGCATCATGGGCATTCTCGTCGATGTCCACGTGGTCCGCGGCGCGCCGCTCACCTTCTTCGGCAAGCCCGCGCCCTCCGCGCTCTCGGCCGCCGAATGGGCGCTGAAATACGACGCGCTGCTGGTCCCGATCTACGGCATCCGCCAGCCCGACGGGCTGAGCTTCCGGATCCATCTCGACCCGCCCGTCCCCGCCGCGACTCCCGAGGCGATGACCCAGGCGCTCAACGACAGCCTCGAGGCGCAGGTCCGCGCCCATATGGAACAATGGTTCTGGATTCACCGCCGCTGGGAGAAACGCCCCCCCGCTGCGGAAGCCTAGGGCACCCGCGCCGCCGCCAGGATCGGCCCCGTGCCCGCTTCCTGGATCAGCACCGCCGCACTGCCGCCCACGGGCAGGGCATGGCGCGCCTCGAAGCGCCCGCGCCCGTCCCAGTCGCCGATCTCGACGATGCTCGAAACGATATTGCGATAGGTGATCCGCCGTCCGGCATTCTCGCCGCGCCGGATCTCGACCGTCTCCGAGGGCCTATAGGTCACGAGGAGCACCTGGTAGCGCCCCGGCTGCGGCGCCCGCGCCTCGGCCGCCACCGAGATCGTGGGGCCGTTCCGCGCGACCGAGACATCCACCGTCTCGGGCTCGCCATGGGCCCGCTCGATCATCTGCGCGAGCCGCATCGGCTTCGTGCCGATCACATGGTCGCGCCCGCCCACCACCATCTGCGGCGTGTAGATCGTCCGCTCGCCGGCCGCATGCGAATAGCGCCGCTGCCGCGCGGTGAAGGCGGGAGAGGCGAAATCGTCCTTCCAGCCGATGTAATCCCAGTAATCCACATGGAGCGCAAGCGGCAGCACGTCGCGCCGTGTCGTCAGCTCGGCCAGGATCGCGTCGGCCGGCGGGCAGGACGAGCAGCCCTGCGAGGTGAAGAGCTCGACCACCACCAGCCGCTCCGCCGCCGCGGCCGCGCCCGCCATCGCGACCAGTGCCGCCGCCAGTGCCACTTTCAGAACCCGCATCGACATCCCGTCCGGTACCCCGCCCCGGCTTGGTAGCGGCTGCGCGCGATCCGCACCAATCAAGGTTTTGAGAGATTGGTTACACGGCTTGCGAAAAACTGTACACCATGGTATACATTTTGCCGCACCCCCCTTGAATGTCGCCGCCGCTCGGCGCAAAGACCGGGGAGATCCAGCCCCACCAGGAGGTATGCCAGATGACCGTGACAGTTGGCCGCGATGTATCGGGAGTTCGTCGTGTATTGGAGGCCGGAGGGCGCCGGTACGGGTATTACTCGATCAGGGCGGCGGAGGCGGCGGGGCTCGGGTCTTTCGGTCGGCTGCCGGCGGCCCTGAAGGTGGTCCTGGAGAACATGCTCCGCTTCGAGGACGGCAAGACCGTCTCGGTGGACGACATCAAGGCCTTCTCGACCTGGGCCGACCAGGGCGGCAAGAACCCCCGCGAGATCGCCTATAGGCCGGCGCGGGTGCTGATGCAGGATTTCACCGGCGTGCCGGCGGTGGTCGACCTCGCGGCGATGCGCGACGGGATCGTGGCGCTCGGCGGCGATGCCGAGAAGATCAACCCGCTGAACCCCGTCGACCTCGTCATCGACCACTCGGTGATGATCGACGAATTCGGCAATCCCCGTGCCTTCCAGATGAACGTGGACCGGGAATACGAGCGCAACATGGAGCGCTACACCTTCCTGAAATGGGGCCAGTCCGCCTTCGACAATTTCCGCGTCGTGCCCCCCGGCACCGGAATCTGCCACCAGGTCAACCTCGAATACCTCGCCCAGACGGTCTGGACCGACAAGGACCAGTCCGGTGAGGAGGTCGCCTATCCGGATACGCTCGTCGGCACCGACAGCCACACCACCATGGTGAACGGCATGGCCGTCCTGGGCTGGGGCGTCGGCGGGATCGAGGCCGAGGCTGCGATGCTCGGCCAGCCGATCTCGATGCTGATCCCCGAGGTGGTGGGCTTCAGGCTCACCGGACGGATGATGGAGGGCACCACCGGCACCGACCTGGTGCTGAAGGTCGTCGAGATGCTGCGCAAGAAGGGCGTCGTCGGCAAGTTCGTCGAGTTCTACGGCCCCGGGCTCGACCACCTGCCGCTCGCCGACCGCGCCACCATCGCCAACATGGCGCCCGAATACGGCGCCACCTGCGGCTTCTTCCCGGTCGATGACGAGACCATCCGCTACCTGCGCCAGACCGGCCGCGACGAGGCCCGGATCGCGCTGGTCGAGGCCTATGCCAAGGAGAACGGCTTCTGGCGCGGCCCGGATTACGACCCGGTCTATACCGACACGCTCACCCTCGACATGGGCACCGTGGTTCCTGCGATCTCCGGCCCGAAACGGCCGCAGGACCACACCGCGCTGACCCGGTCGGCCGATGCCTTCTACAAGGTGGTCTGCGAGTACCGCGGGATCAACGGCTCGGAGGGCGGCACCGACATGGCCGCCGAGGGCGACACCATCGCCGCCCCCGCCGACGCCCGCAAGTCCGGCGCCGTCGAGGGCGAGAGCTACAGGCTCCGCGACGGCTCGGTGGTGATCGCCTCGATCACCTCCTGCACCAACACCTCGAACCCCTATGTGATGATCGGCGCCGGCCTCGTCGCCCGCAAGGCCCGCGCCCTCGGCCTGACCCGCAAGCCCTGGGTCAAGACCTCGCTCGCCCCCGGCTCCCAGGTGGTCTCGGCCTATCTCGAGGCCGCGAACCTGCAGGAAGACCTCGACGCGATCGGCTTCAATCTGGTCGGCTACGGCTGCACCACCTGCATCGGCAACTCCGGCCCGCTGCAGCCCGAGATCTCCAGGGCCATCGCCGACAACGACCTCGTCGCCGTCTCGGTGCTCTCCGGCAACCGCAACTTCGAGGGCCGGATCAGCCCGGACGTGCGCGCGAACTACCTCGCCTCGCCGCCCCTCGTGGTGGCCTATGCGCTCGCCGGCGACATGAATATCGACCTGACCACCGAACCGCTCGGCCAGGACAGGGACGGCAACGACGTCTACCTCAAGGACATCTGGCCCACCACGCAGGAAATCGCCGACCTGGTGCACGCCACTGTCACCCGCGAGGCGTTCCAGTCGAAATATGCCGACGTCTTCAAGGGCGACGAGAAGTGGCGCGGGGTCGAGACCACCGACAGCCTGACCTATGACTGGCCGGCCTCCTCGACCTATGTGCAGAACCCGCCCTACTTCCAGGGCATCACCATGGAGACCGGCACGATCACCGATATCGAGGGCGCCCGCGTGCTCGCGATCCTCGGCGACATGGTGACGACCGACCACATCTCGCCCGCCGGCTCGTTCAAGGAAACCACGCCGGCCGGCCGCTACCTCACCGACCGCCAGGTGACGCCGCGCGAGTTCAACTCCTACGGCTCGCGGCGTGGCAACCACGAGGTGATGATGCGCGGCACCTTCGCCAATATCCGCATCCGGAACGAGATGCTGGACGGGGTAGAGGGCGGCTACACCAAGGCCCCCGACGGCAGCCAGGCCGCGATCTACGACGCCGCCATGGACTGGCAGGCGCAGGGCACGCCCCTCGTCATCTTCGCCGGCGAGCAATACGGCGCCGGCTCCTCCCGCGACTGGGCCGCGAAGGGCACCGCGCTCCTCGGCGTCAAGGCGGTGATTGCCGAGAGCTTCGAGCGCATCCACCGCTCCAACCTCGTCGGCATGGGCGTCATCCCCTTCGAGTTCACCGGCGGCGACACCCGCAAATCCCTCGGCCTCACCGGCGAGGAAACCGTCTCCATCCACGGCCTCGTGGGCGTCAAACCCCTGCAGGAGGTGCCCTGCACAATCACCTTCAACGACGGCAGCTCGAAAGAGATCACCCTCAAGTGCCGGATCGATACCGCCGTCGAGATCGAGTACATCGAAAACGGCGGCGTCCTGCACTATGTGCTGAGGAACCTCGCGAAGGCCTCCTGAGCCCCGCCCGAAACCACCGCGCGCGCCCCGGCCCATCGCCGGGGCGTATTCGTTTCTGGCCGGCGGATTCGCGCCGAAAAAGCCTCACTGCCGGATGCCCGTTCTCACGACGGAAACAATCAAACACGACAACCGCCGTTGTTCCTCGACGCGCTGGCAAAAACGGCAGGAACTGAGCGAAAACTCGCGCACCCTGCCGAAATGTGGCATCTTGATGGCGTAAGTGGGGGTGAAAAATGAAGTTCCGAGTTTTCGGCTGGGTCCGGTCCGTCCGGTTCAGGCCGACCGCGAGCATGCCGGTATTCGAACTGGGCGGAATGGCCGTTCTGGCCCTCGCGGGACTGGTTTAAAGAGTGGGGGTCGCGGCGATCTGCCGCCGCGATCCGGGTAACGAAAGACCTGGGGGATTGTTCCTCTGCGCCCGGCCGGGAGCTATTCGGCTCCGTCAATGGCCGGGCGCAATCGCTTCTCGAGCATGACATCGACCGCCGGGCCGATCAGCCGATAGACGATCTTGCCTTCCGAATCGACAACGAAGGTCTCTGGCGGCGCCGTCACGCCCCACTCGATGCCGAGCCGGCCCTTTTCGTCGACGACCAGCCCCGAAAACGGGTTCCCGAGTTCGTCCAGAAACGCCTGCGCCCGCTCCGGTCGGTCCTTGTAGACCACGCCGTAGATCGGGATTCCCTCGGCCGCCAGCGCCTCCAGTTCGGGGTGCTCCTGCCGGCACGGCGGACACCAGCTCGCCCAGAAGTTCACCAGCTTCACGCCGGGCTGCCGCAGGACAGATGCATCGAAGCCCGGCTGCCCCCGCATCGGCGCCGCGCCTTCGAGCGACGGCGCAGGACGCCCGATGAAGACCGAGGGCAGCGCATCGGGATCGTCGCGCATCATCCCGGCGAGGAACAGCCCCGCGATCGCCGCGAAGATGACGGGCGGCGCCAGCATCAGAGGTGAGATCCTAGCCATCGCTGACACGCGCCTCCGCCGCCTCGAGCGCCCGCCTGACCCGCCGCGCCCGCACCACGCTCACGAGGATCAGCGCCGCGATCAGCCCGAGCCCCACCGCATAGGAGCCGAGCACCGCGCCTGCGTATTTGCCAAGTTCCGGCATCACGCCATACGCTCCCGCGCTTCCAGCGCCTGCAACCGCCGGGCGCGGATCTCGGTCCGGGTCCGGTAGAGCACCAGCGCGACGAACAGCAGCACGAAGCCGGCGATGGAGACGACGAGCGGCAGCCAGAAAACGTCCGAGACGTTCTCCTCGGCATCCATCGACAGGGACGCCCCCTGATGCAGCCCCTGATTCCAGAACAGGAGCGCATAGCGCGAGATCACCGCGAACACCGAACCCACGAGGCACAGCACCGAGGTGAGGTCGGCCGCGCTGTCCGGGTCCTCGATCGCGGCCCAGAGCGCCTGGTAGCCGAGATAGAACAGGAACAGCACCAGGAATGCGGTCAGCCGCGGATCCCATTCCCACCACGAGCCCCACATCGGCTGGCCCCAGAGCGCGCCGGTCGCCAGCGCGATCATTGTGAAGGTCATCCCTACGGGCGCCGCCGCCTTGGCGGCCAGGGCCGAGACATGGTGCCGCCGGACCAGCCAGATCAGCGAGGCCACCAGCATCATCGCCCAGGCATTGATCGCCATCATCGCCGCGGGCACGTGCAGATAGATGATCTTCACCGTGGAGCCCTGCCGGAAATCGTCGGGCGTGAAGAAAAAGCCCCAGACCAGCCCCGCCGCCAGGCAGAGCCCCGCCAGAATGGAAACGACCGGCACCAGGGGCGCCGTCGTGGCCATGAACTTGCGCGGGTTGGCATATTCCCAGAGCGACATGCAGGCTATGTATTACGCAGCCCCGACCGCCACAAGCGCGGGGCCTAGCGCAGATTGACGCGCAGCGCGGCGGCGGCGGCGAAGGGCAGGAGCGCCACCGCGAAAAGGCTGATCGCGGCGAGGAGCGCGAGCGGCGTGCTGGCGGCGATCCCCTCGGCGCCGCGCCGCGTGGCCTCGGCCCCGAAGATCAGCGTCGGCATGTAGAGCGGCAGGACGAGGAGCGACAGGAGCAGCCCGCCCCGCTTCAGCCCCACCGTCAGGGCCGCCCCGAAGGCGCCGATCACCGACAGGGCCGGCGTCCCCAGCGCGAGGCCGAGGGTGAGCCAGAGATAGGCCCCCGGTGCGAGGTTGAGGAGCAGGCCGAAGCCGGGCGCCGCCAGCGTCAGCGGCAGCCCCGTCGTCAGCCAATGCGCCAGCGCCTTCACCGCCACGACCCCCTCGAGCGGGATCGGCGCGGTGGCGAGAAGGTCGAGCGAGCCGTCCTCGCGGTCGAGCGCGAAGATCCGGTCGAGCGACAGAAGGCAGGCCAAGAGCGCGCCCAGCCAGAGGATCCCCGGCGCGATCCGCGACAGCAGCGCGGTGTCCGGGCCGACGCCGAAGGGCACCAGGGTCACCACGATCAGGAAGAAGGCCAGCGCCAGGCCAAAGCCCCCGCCCGCCCGGATCGCGAGCTTCAGATCGCGGAGGAGGAGCGCGTTCACTCGACCGCCTCGTCGAAACCGCTGCGCTCGGCACCGGCGGCGGGCCGCGCCCGGAACGGCATCAGGTCGAGCGTCTCGGCCTCGGGCAGGCCCAGGTCGATATGGGTCGCCAGAACCGCGATCCCGCCCTCGGCCAGATGCGCGCGCACCGTCCGGGCGAACAGCGCCACCGCCGTCGCGTCCAGCGACACCGTGGGCTCGTCGAGAATCCAGATCGGCCGCCCGGTGACCAGAAGCCGCGCCAGCCCCAGCCGCCGCTTCTGCCCGGCCGACAGGTTCTGCGCCATCCGCCCCGCCAGCTCGGTCAGTTCGAACGCCTCTAGCGCTGTCGCCATCGACCGCCGGCCATGGAGCGCCGCCCAGAAGGCCAGGTTCTCCGCCACGGTCAGCGTCGGCTTCAGCCCGTCGGCATGGGCCGCATAGGCCATGCTCTCGGGCGCGACCGCGATCTCGCCCGCCACCGGCGGCTGCAAGCCCGCAAGCGTCCTGAGAAGCGTCGTCTTGCCCGACCCGTTCGGCCCCCGCAGCACCAGCGCCTGCCCCGGCGCGAGCGCGAAGCTCACCCCTTCGAGCAGGATCGCGCCGCCACGGGCGCAGGCCAGTCCGGAGACCTTCAGTTCCATGAAACCCGGCTTAGGCGAAACCCCGCCGGGATGCGACATCATTCGGCGGATGCGCCCCGGCCCCGCCACGCGCGCCGGGGCCCGGTCTCAGACCGCCTTCTTCAGCGCCTCGACCAGATCGGTCTTTTCCCAGGAAAAGCCGCCATCGTTCTCTGGCGCCCGGCCGAAATGGCCATAGGCCGCGGTCCGCGCATAGATCGGCCGGTTGAGCTGCAGATGCTCGCGGATGCCGCGCGGCGAAAGATCCATCACCCTCGGGATCGCCGCCTCGATCGCCGCCTCGTCCACCGTGCCGGTGCCGTGCAGGTCGGCATAGATCGATAGGGGCTTCGCCACGCCGATCGCGTAGGAGACCTGCAGGGTGCAGCGCTTGGCCAGCCCCGCTGCGACCACGTTCTTCGCGAGGTACCGCGCCGCATAGGCCGCCGAGCGGTCCACCTTGGTCGGGTCCTTGCCCGAGAACGCCCCGCCCCCGTGCGGCGCCGCGCCGCCATAGGTGTCGACGATGATCTTGCGGCCCGTGAGCCCCGCATCGCCATCCGGCCCGCCGATCACGAAGGTGCCGGTCGGGTTGACCCACCACTCGGTCTTGTCGGTGAACCATTCGTTCGGCACCACCTCTCGGATATAGGGCTCCACGATGGCGCGGATGTCGTCGGAGGTCTGGTCCTCGCTCGCATGCTGCGTGGAGAGCACGATCGAGGTCACCTCGACCGGCAGCCCGTCCTCGTAGCGTAGCGAAAGCTGCGACTTGGCGTCGGGGCGCAGCGTCGGCTCGGCGCCGGATTTCCGCGCCTCCGCCAGCCGCTTCAGGATCTTGTGGGCATAATCGATCGGCGCCGGCATCAGGTCGGGCGTCTCGTCGACCGCATAGCCGAACATGATCCCCTGGTCGCCCGCGCCGTCCTTGTCGACGCCCTGGGCGATATGCGCCGATTGCTCGTGCAGGAAGTTCAGGACATGGCAGGTGTTCCAGTGGAACTTGTCCTGCTCGTAGCCGATATCCTTGATGCAGTCCCGGGCGATCTCGCCGATCCGGCCCATGAAATGCTTGAGACGGTCGGTGTCGGAAAGGCCGACCTCGCCGCCGACAACCACCATGCCCGAGGTTGCGAAGGTCTCGCAGGCGACGCGGGCATTTGCCTCCTCGGTCAGGAAGGCGTCGAGCACCGCATCGGAAATCCGGTCGCAAACCTTGTCGGGATGGCCCTCCGAAACGGATTCGGAGGTGAAGATGTAATTCTGCCGGGACATGAAAAATGCTCCATTGATGTCTTAGCCGTCACGCCAGGAAGCCGTTGTGACAGCGCGACAGCCCGGTTACGCCCGCCGTGCCCTTCGGTCAATCTGTTTTTCGCAGGCGCAGAACGCTGCCCAAACCGATCAGAAACAATGCCAGCAGCACCGCCGGTCCGTCGCCCGTCCTGCCATAGAGCGTCGGCGGCGCCGGCGGCGGCAGCGCCACATCGGCATAGCCCGCCGAATTCAGGGGAATCACCCTGGTGACGCGCCCCAAGGCATCGACCACGCCCGAAATCCCGGTATTGGCGACCCGCACCAGCGGCAGCCCCTGTTCCACTGCCCGCACCCGCGCCTGGGCGAAATGCTGCTGCGGTCCGGCGAAATTGCCGAACCATGCGTCATTCGTCACCTGAAGGAGGAAATCCGGCCGCTCCGGCGCCGCCGCCACGTCCTGCGGAAAGATCGCCTCGTAGCAGATCAGCGGCAGCGCCCGCCCCGCCCTCCCGAAATCCAGGAGCTTCGGGCCGCCGCCTGCGGAAAACCCCTGCCCGTCCCGCGTCGCGAAACCGGTGATCCCGAGTTTCGCCGCCAGATCGCCGAACGGCACGTATTCGCCGAACGGCACCAGGTGGTGCTTGTCGTAGAGCTGCATGATCTCGCCCGTGGCGTCCATCACGCCCAGGCTGTTGAACACCCGCCGTCCGTCCCAGCGCGGGAACCCCACCGCCAGGGTCACGCCATCCGCCGCCTCGGCCACCATCTCGCGGGCCAGCGCATGCTCGGCCAGATCCCATGGCACCGCCGTCTCGGGCCAGACGATCAGCGCGGGCCGGGGCGCGGCGGCGCTGTACTCGAGCTGCCGGTGGAAGAAGGCGTTGACCTTCTCCGGGTCCCACTTGTCGCGCTGCGGCGCGTCGGGCTGCACCAGCCGGACCAGCACCGGCGCCCCCTGCCGCGCGGTCGGCGCGACCGTCGGCGCGACCAGAAGCCCCGCGAAGCCGAGCGCCAGCAGCGCCGGCGGCAGGGTCGAGACCCAGCTCTGCCGGATCAGCGCCACGCCGATCAGCGCCGAAAGGGCCAATGTCAGGAGCGTCACCCCGTAAGGGCCGATCTCGGCGAAAAGCTTCAGGGCCGGCGTCTCGGTCCAGGCATAGGCGGGAAGCGCCCAGGGAAAGCCGGTCAGCACATGCCCCCGCGCGTACTCGGCCAGCGCCATCGCCCCCGACCAGGCCAGCGCCAGCGCGAAGGGCCCCCGCGCCAGCCCTCGCGCCAGGGCCGCAGCGGCGCCCCAGAACAAGGCCAGCCCCCCGGCAAGCAGCACCACCGCGAATGGCGCCATCCAGCCATGCCGCGCCACGTCGACCAGGAAGGGCTCGACGATCCAGTGCAGCGACAGCGCGAAATACCCAGCTCCGAAGGCCCAGCCGATCCAGAACGCCCGCCGCCATGTGTCCGCCCGTGCGACCAGAAGGAACGCCACCAAAAGCCCCGCCAGCGTCGCCACCCAGAGCGCGAAGGGCACATGCCCGAGCCCCGCGACCAATCCGGAGAGCCCGGCCAGGACAATGTCCAGGCCATGCCGGGACGCCGCCGCCTCCTCCGGCACCGACAGGTCAGCCATGCGCCGCCGACTTGCCGCTGGTCCGCACCCGAAGACGCTTGATCTTGCGCGGATCGGCATCGACCACCTCGAACTCGAGCCCGTCGGGATGCGGGATCACCTCGCCACGCGCCGGCACCCGTCCCGCCAGCATGAAGACCAGCCCGCCCAGCGTGTCGATCTCCTCCTGGTCCTCGTCATCGGCCAGCGTCCGGCCGATCTCGGCCTCGAACTCGTCCAAGGGCGTTTTCGCCTGCGCCAGGTAGCAGCCCGGCTTCTCCTCGGTCCAGTAGCGCCCCTCGGCGATGTCGTGCTCGTCCTCGATCTCGCCGATCACCTGCTCGATCAGGTCCTCGATGGTCACCAGCCCGTCGACGCCGCCATATTCGTCGATCACCAGCGCCATATGCATCCGCTCCGACTGCATCTTCGTCAGGAGCATCCCGATCGGCATCGACGGCGGCGCGTAGAGCAGCGGCCGCAGCATCCCTTGCAGATTGTACCGCCCGCCCTTGCCGTTGAAGCCGTGGCTCAGCGCGAAATCCTTCAGGTGCACCATGCCGACAGGCGTATCCAGCGTGCCGCGATAGACCGGCAGCCGCGACATGCCGCTCTCGCGGAACACCTCGACCAGATCGTCCTTCTTGATGTCCGAGGGCACCGAGACGATCTCGGCGCGCGGCAGCATCACGTCCTCGACGCGCATCCGCCGCAGGTTCCCGAGGCTCGGCGGCGCCGAGCCGTTGGCCCGCGCCTCGCCGGCGCCGCTCGCGGCGGCGTCAGCATCCTCCGAACCGGAAAAGACCGAGAAAAAACGTGTGAAGAATCCCTGCGACCCGCTTTCGCTGTCGTCGCCCTGTGCCTCACCCTCCCGCGCGCCCTGCGCTGCGGTAGAGGAGCCGTCCTGATCGTCGCCCATTCGTCCTTTCCAGTTGCAGCCGCCACGCCGGGCCACCCGCCCGTCAATATGGGTCCTCGACCCCCAATGTGGCAAGTATCTCGACCTCTATCGATTCCATGAGGCCGGCATCGGCCTCCTCGATGTGGTCGTAGCCCAGCAAATGCAACACCCCGTGAACGAGAAGATGCGTCACATGTGCCTCGAAGGTCAGCCCTGCCTCGGCCGCCTCGGCCGCGCAGGTCTCGTAGGCGATGGCGATATCGCCCAGTTCCGGCTCCTCCGGATCGGGCGGCGCGGGCACGCCGCCCGGCACCTCCGCCCCGCGCTCCTCCGACGGCCAGGACAGCACGTTCGTCGGCCGGGGCTTGTCGCGGAACGTGCCGTTCAGCTCCGCGATCCGCGCATCGTCGCAGCCCAGGAGGCTGACCTCGAATTCCCCCGCAAGCCCTTGATGCGCCAGCACGGCCGCCACCGCCGCCTCGGCCAGCCCGGTCAGCCCCGCCGCCGCCCAGCGCGCGTCCTCGGCCTCGACCTCGACGCTCATGCGCCGGCCCAACGCCCCTCGAAATCCTCCGGGATCAGCAGTACATCGCGCCCCAGATCCTTCACGTCGCGCCGCCCGCAGAGCGCCATCGTGGTATCGAGTTCCTTCTGGATCACCTCCAGCGCGGCGGTCACGCCCTCCTGCCCCATCGCGCCTAGCCCGTAGACGAAGGCGCGGCCGATCATCGTGCCGGTCGCCCCCATCGCCAGCGCCTTCAACACGTCCTGACCCGAGCGGATCCCCGAATCGAGCCAGACCTCCGAACGCCCCCCCACCGCGTCCAGCACCGCCGGCAGCATCCGGATCGACGACAGGGCCCCGTCAAGCTGCCGCCCGCCATGGTTCGACACCACGATCGCGTCGGCCCCCAGCTCCGCCGCCCGCTTCGCGTCCTCCGGATCGAGGATCCCCTTAAGGATCACCTTGCCACCCCATAGCTCCATCAGCCGCGCGACCTTGTCCCAGTCGAGCGCGGGGTCGAACTGCTCCGCCGTCCAGGACGCCAGCGACGACGTGTCCGCCACACCCTTCGCATGGCCGACGATATTGCCGAAATTCCGCCGGCTCGCGCCCAGCATCCCGATCCCCCAGCGCCATTTCGTCGCGAGGTTCAGCATCGTCTTCACGGTCGGCTTCGGCGGCGCCGAAAGCCCGTTCTTCAGATCCCTGTGCCGCTGCCCCAGGATCTGCAGATCCAACGTGATCACCAGCGCCGAACAGCCCGCCGCCTTGGCCCGCTCGATCAGGTTCGCGGTGAAATCGGTGTCCTTCATCGTGTAGAGCTGG
The DNA here is from genome assembly GCA_003605175.1 of Paracoccaceae bacterium. Classification (GTDB taxonomy): domain Bacteria; phylum Pseudomonadota; class Alphaproteobacteria; order Rhodobacterales; family Rhodobacteraceae; genus Ovoidimarina. The sequence continues at coordinate 129,886 of QWDA01000006.1, forward strand.
AACCAGAACGGCGTCGAAGTCGCCGCCGCCACCTCCTCGATCGAGTTGATCGACATGGTCGACAGCGTGAACGGCACCCCGAACTTCTCCGCCGCCCTGGCCGCGCGGATCTCGCCATCGGCATGCTGCATGCCCGTAAGCCCCACCGGCGCCAGCGCCACCGGCATCGCCACCTTCTGGCCCGCCATGGTGCTCTCGGTGGTGCGGTTCGTCATGTCCACCGCCACCCGTTGCCGCAGCCGGATCAGGTCGAAATCCGAGCTGTTCTCGCGGAAGGTCTGTTCGGTCCAACTGCCCGACTCGCAGTAATCGTAGAACATCTTCGGCACGCGCCGGCGGTAGAGGCGTTTCAGATCCTCGATCTCGGTGATGACGGGCATGGCGCGCGGACTCCCTTGGAACGTCCCGGCCACTATTGCCAATGCCCGGCGCCGCGACAATGCCACCCGGCTTGACCTCGCCCGCCGATCTGCCCCAAGACCCCCGCCCATGGAGAGCAACCACCCCAAGGGCGCGCCCTGGCGCAATTTCTACGGCCGGCGGCACGGCAAGACGCTGAAACCGGCGCAGCGCGACTATCTCGACGAGGATCTCGCCGGGCTCTCTCCCGGCGCGGTCGACTGGGAAGAGAACCCCGAGCGCGCGCCCCTCGATCTCGCCGCCCTGTTCGGCGCCCGCCCGCTCTGGCTCGAGATCGGCTTCGGCGGCGGCGAGCATCTCGTCCACCAGGCCGCGCGCAACCCCGATATCGGCCTGATCGGCTGCGAACCCTTCATCAACGGCGTCGCCATGCTCCTCGGCAAGATCCGCAGGGCCGGCATCACCAATCTCCGCGTCCACCCCGGCGACGCCCGCGACCTCTTCGACGTGCTCCCCGAAGCCTCCGTCGCGAAGGCCTTCCTGCTCTACCCCGACCCCTGGCCGAAGAAGCGCCACCACCGCCGCCGCTTCGTGACGCCCGAACACCTCGCCCCCCTCGCTCGTGTCATGGCCCCCGGCGCCGAGCTCCGCATCGCCACCGACATCCCCGATTACGTGCGCCAGACGCTGATCGAGGTGCCTCGCGCCGGGTTCGACTGGCTGGCCGAAGGCCCCGCCGACTGGCGCCAGCCATGGGAGGACTGGCTCTCGACCCGTTACGAGCAGAAGGCGCTCCGCGAAGGCCGCATGCCCCATTACCTGACCTTCCGCCGCCGCGGATAGCCGCCTCTCTCGCGCACCCGCCTGAATTCTGCATGCCAGATTGCTTCCATGGCGCCAGGCGTCACCGGCAAGGGAGATACATGGCCGGCAGGGAGAGCGCCGAACCAGATCGCCGGTCCCGCCCGGTCCGGGCGGCGGAAGCGATCAACGAATGGGCTGTCGAGAAGGGCCGCTTCCTGGCGCAGGCCTGATCTTCACCAGGACCGGCCTGCCGCCGCGCCGCTTCATCTGGCCGGAAACACTCTGTGGGCCGACCGCAGGGAGGGGGCAAAACCCAATCGCGTCATGTAGAGCGCGCAGATCGAGACATCGAACGGCCGCCACCCGGCGGGGGCGACATGCTCAGCCGGCTGCGCCACCCTCGTCGAAACACCTGCGTGCGGCGGCGATCTCGTCGAGGTGGCGCGCCGCCCAGCCGGCCAGAGGCGCGATCTGGTGCATCAGTGACATACCCAGCGCGGTCAAATCGTAATCGACCCGCGGCGGCGTCGACGGTGTGACCGTGCGCGACACGAGCCCGTCACGCTCCAGCTTCCGCAAGGTCTGGGTCAGCATCTTCTGCGAGATATCCGGGATGTCCCGCCGCAGGGCGGAAAACCGGCGTGCCCCCCCGCTCAAGTCGATCAGGATCAGGATCGACCATTTGTCGCCCACATCGGTCAGGATCTGCCGGACCGGGCAGCGCTCGACCGGGGTGCTGGTCAGGATGTCTCTCATGTCGCGGTTACCAAAAAGTGCCGTCTTCCACGGAAGCTAGGTCTCTACTACGCCCTTGGTATCAAAAATGCACTTACTTGAAAAGGATGAAAAATGTTCCTGCTCGACCGGCGAAACTTCCTTCAAATCACCGCCGGCACCGCGGCTGCCAGCCTGCTGCCCGGCTCCGCCATGGCCCGTGTCGGCAATGCCGAGGTCTTCACCTCGGATGAAGCGGGATTGCTGGTCGACAGCACCGTCATCATGGGCGAGCGTTCGGCGGTTCTGGTGGATGCGCAGTTCACGGCCGGCCATGCCGCCCTGCTTGCCGACATGATCGCGGCGACGGGCCGGCGGCTGGAAAGCATCCTGATCACCCATTACCACCCTGATCACCTGCTGGGCCTGCCGATCCTGCTGGACCGGTTTCCCGAAGCGCGCGCCTATGCGCAGGCCGATGTCCAGGCCTTCATCGCGCAGGTGGCCGGGCCGATGCATGCCCAGATCGCAGGCGGCGCGCCTGCCGGTGTCTTTGCCGACCGCGTCGTGGTGCCCGACGTTCTCGGGGCCGACCATCTGATGCTTGAAGGCGAGCGGCTCGAGATCCTGCCGCCCATGGCAGGCGATACCGCGCTGATCACGCCGGTGCATGTGCCCGGCCTCGATACCCTGATCGCTGCAGACATTGCCTATATCGACACCCATCTGTGGATGGAGGAAGCGGCCGCCCCCGGTGGCGTCGAGGCATGGCGCGCCAGCGTGGCGCAGTTGCGCGCGATCGGGGCGGGTACGGTCATCCCCGGCCACCGCAAGCCGGGCAGTGCGAATGATGCCGGCGCGTTCGATGCGACCATCGCCTATCTCGACCATTGGGACGCCGCGCGCGCGGCCTCGACCAATGCCGACGAATTCCGCGCGAGGCTCCTCGAAGGGACCGGCGATCTGGGCTTTGCCTTTGCCGTCGACCGGGCCGTGGCCGCGGCCTTTCCGGGCTAGGCACGACGCGAGGGAGGGCCAGGCACCGCGCCGTCCAAGATATCAGCTCAAACCGGGAGGAAACCATGAGCAGCCATCAAACGTCCGCCGCGAACCAGACGGACACAGAGACCCGAGATATCGGAAATTTTGCCGAGGCACTGGACGCCATGCGGGCGGCCATCGGTGAGGAGAATGTGCTCACCCGGGATATGGCTGATTATGGCGATCCGTTCGGGCCGCCGGGCGAGTGGTACCGGCCCGGTGCCGTGCTCCTGCCGGGCAGCGTGGAAGACGTGCAAGCCATCCTGCGCATCGCAAACGAACATGGAACGCCGGTCTGGACCAGCAGCCAGGGGCGCAACAGGGGCTACGGCGGCGGTGCCCCCCGCGTTTCAGGCACCTTCGCGCTCAGCCTGAGGCGCATGAACAAGGTGCTGGAAGTCGACGAAGAGAATTGCGTGGCCCTGGTCGAGCCCGGTGTCCGTTTCTTTGACCTCTACGACCACCTGCGGAAGACCGGCTCGAAGCTGTGGATGTCGGTCCCCGACCTAAGTGCCGGCAGCGTAGTCGGCAATGCGCTGGAACATGGCGTGGGCTATACACCGCTTGGCGATCATTTCGGCAACCATTGCGGCATGGAGGTCGTGCTGCCCGATGGCGACATCCTGCGCACGGGAATGGGCGGCATGTCCAATCCGCGCAACTGGCTGATCTATCCGCACGGCTGCGGCCCCTCGTGGGACGGGATCTTCAGCCAGTCGAATTTCGGCATCGTCACCAAGATGGGGGTCAGCCTGTTCCCGGCGCCCGAGGTCTATGCCCCCGGCTGGTTCACGCTGGACAACGAAGAGCATTTCGAAACGCTTCTCGACGTGCTGCGCCCGCTGATGATCGACGGGACGATCCCCAATCAGCCGATGATCATCAATGCCGTCTGCGCGGCAAGTGCCTTTGGCGAGCGCAAGCAATGGTTCGACGGCGAGGGCGCTATCCCCGATGAGGTTCTCGACAGGATTGCCGCCGCTCCCGGCTTCGGTCGCTGGGTCATGCGGTTCGCGCTCTACGGCGACGCGCCCGTGGTCGCGCATAACCGCGCCAAGGTCGAAAAGGCGCTCGGCGCGATTCCGGGCGGCGCGGTCATGTTCGACGAGTTCGACGGCCACAACCTGCCCGATTTCGAGAACCCGCATCACCGCGTGCAGGCCGGCATCCCGTCGATGGCGCTCGACCAGATGACCCGCTGGTATGGCGGCGAGGAAGGCGGGCATACCGGGTTCTCCTGTGCGATGCCGATCTCTGGAAAGGACGGAGGCGCTATCCGCGATCTGACCCGCGGCGTGCTGGACGAGCGCGGGCTCGACTATTCCGCCGCGATCATCGTGGGCAAGCGCAGCATGATCCATGTCGCGCTGGTGGTATTCGACACCAAGAACGAAGAGCAGTCGCGCAAGGCCTATGCCGCAGCCAAATCGATACTCGAACCGGCGGCGAAGCTTGGGTACGGCGAATACCGCAGCCATCTCGATTTCATGGACGAAGTCGCGGCGCTCTACGATTTCAACGACAACGCGCAGCGTCGCTTTGCCGAGAAGATCAAGGACAGCATCGACCCGAACGGCATCCTGTCGCCCGGCAAGCAGGGCATCTGGCCTGCCAGGTTCAGGTAGGCGAACGGGCGTGTGGCCCGGGCAGACAGCCCCGCCAACGGCGCGCTACGCTCCGTGAGTGCGGGGTTCCTTCGGGGCTGACACTCTCGCCCATCCTGCGCGCCGATCCTATCCCGCGCAGGATGGGTGAAGTCCGTCAAAGGACTTCATCAAAGGGCCAGCAATGTGCGGATGTCAGCGGCATCAAGCGGCTGTGCGGAACGGAAAGGCAGTGCCCCGGGGCGAGGCCGAGACAGGCCATCAGCTGCCGCGGCGGCTCGAACCGGCGGATATCGCCAACCTCGACCATGGCCACGCTCACGATACGCGCGACAAGGCTATGTTTTATAAGAGATTTCTCCCGTTTCCGCTCCGGCCCGGCCAGCCCTCGCGGGCGATGGCGTCGACCAGCATCAGCATGGTCAGGGCCTGGCCGTAAGGCGCCGGGATGTCGGGGATCTGCCGGTAGAACTCCAGCGTGTGCCCCATCGGCGTGCCGTCGGAGACATGCGACACGATCCCGTCGGGCTCGATGCAGGTCAGCACCGCCGCTTGGGCCCGGTCGGCCATCTGGCGGTACCGCGCGCCCAAAAGCCCCAGTTCGATCGCCCGACTCACCCCATAGGCGATCCCCGCCGTGGCCGAGGCCTCGATCGGCGAGGCCGGATCGTCGAGCAGCGTGTGGAAGAACCCGCCCGCGCCCTGCAGTGCCGCCAGCCGGTCCACCTGCGCCCGGAGCACCGCGCAAAGATGGCGCCGCGTCGCCGGCGGCAGGTCCGGCACCATCCCGATCAGCTCGGGGATCGCGATGGTCACCCAGGAATTGCCCCGCGCCCAGAACGCGCCCGCGAAATTGTGCCGGCCCTCGAAGGTCCAGCCGTGATACCAGAGCCCGGTCTTCGGATCCGCGAGGAAGCGCGCATGGACCAGGAACTGGTACACCGCCTCCTCCACCCATTCCGGCCGGTTCAGCCGCTTTCCCGCCCGCGCCAGGAACAGGCAGGTCATGAACAGCGTGTCATCCCACAGCTCGCCCTCGTTCGCGCGCTCCTTGACCACATGCTGGAACCCGCCATCCTCGGTGCGGGCCAGGCCATCGACGAGCCAGTCCGCCCAGTCGGCCACCAGCGCCTCCCAGTCGGGCCGGTCCACATGGTCGATCAGGCAGGCCAGCGCCAGCATCGGCGCCGAGGAATTGACCTGCCGCGGCGGCAGACCCCGACCGATCTGCCAGTCGTACCACTCCGCCAGCGCCGCGATCAGACCGGCGTCGCCCGTCGCCTCGGCATGGCGGTAGAGCCCGTAGACGCCTACGCCGATCTCCCAGTCCCATTCGTCGAACTGCAGCCGGAACCCGTCGCCCGCCAGCGGCGCGGTCTCGTTGATCCCGCGCAGCCGGGCGAGGCCGGTCGCGACGTTCCTCAGCTGCGACAGGAGCGTATCGGTCATGGTTTCTTGCATCGCGGTCCTATCCTTCCTGTCTGATCCTGCGCCCGCGGCAGCCGCTCGATCACCGGCACCTGGCTTTCCGTGGAGAACGGCAGAGCCCGGCCGCCGCGGAACAGGCCCAGCGCATGGTCCAGCCGCAGCTCCTCCGCGCCCGCCCCCGCAAGCCCGAGCGACGGGCCCGGCCCGAGCGTCAGCACCATCCCGGCGGCGCGCGCCGCGAGGGCCGACAACCCGCCCTCGGGCAGGTCGTCCACCAGCACCGCCCATCCCGTGCGCGCGCCCTCGCAGCGCCACTCGATCCCGGCCCCCGGCCCCCGCGTCACGGGTTCGATCGGCCCGCTCGCCTTCAGCGTCACCGCGCCGCCGCCCGAGGCCAGCACCAGCCAGTTATCCCCTGAAAGCACCGCGTCGAAGGCGGCGGCGGGCGCATAGGCATGGGTGAAAGCCTGCCGCGGCGCCGCGCCCAGTTCGCTCAGCACCAGCGCGCAGTTCCCGTCCATCCCGACCCGCGGCATCACCCCGTTCCCGGCCCAGTAGGACGGCCGGTTCGAGCCCCAGGGATCGTCCTCGCCGGGATGGTTGATCCAGACCCGCGCGAACGGCGCCGCGGCCGCCTGCACATCGACCAGATGCTGCTGGTGCCCGCCCTGCCCCGGCACCGCGTCGACCGCGGCCGAAAGCTGCATATGCGCCGTCTTCCACAGCGCCAGCCGCGCCTGGGTGCCGTAGCCCTGCACGTAACGCGCCTGCACCGCCTGCCCTACCGGCGCCGCCGCCAGCGTGCCAAGCGCCTCGGGCGGCGCGTAGTCGCAGGCGCAGAACTGCGGCAGCGCCGCCACGCCGGCATTGAGCCAGCCCTGCCCGAAGGCCACAGCCGCGAAGGGCGCCAGCTCGGTCAGCGGCCCGGCGCGGAGTTCCTTGTCATAGGCCCGGCCCATCGTGCCGGCCGCCACCCCGCCGATGCTGTGCAGCGCGATCATCGTGAAGAGCCGGTCGAGGATCTCCCGCGCCCGCGCGCGCAGATCCGTCTCGCCGAAACGGTAGAGCGCGAAGAGCCCGATGAAGTCGATCGGGTAATAGGCCGCCGAATTCCACTCCGCGAGCCCATGCGCCTCGACCGATGCCAGCCAGCGCTCCAGCCGCCCGCGCGCCAGCGCCGCGTGCCGGGCACCGGTCATCCCGGCATTCGGAAACGCCGCGTCCGGGTAGAGCCGCCCGGCCAGGTACTCGGCCACGTGGAAACACAGCGCATGGTTCTCGCTCCAGAACCACATCGCGTCGTTGCCCGGCTCGTCGGCCCAGTAGCGGTAGCCCAGCACCGCCTCGCGGGCCCGCGCCGCCGCCTCGGGCGGCAAGGCCGCGCCGTGCTCGGCCAGGCACCACAGGAGCGGCACGATGACGAAATCCGAGCAATCCCGCCGCCCCTCGATCCCGTCGAGCGTGTCATCGAGGATCTCCCGCGCCACCCCGTCGAACGGCATCCCCAGCGCCAGCATCGCCAGGAGTCGCCCGATCCGGGGCTCGCCATGACGCGCGGCATGATCGAGCGCCGCGGCCTTCCGCGCGTCGAGATCACCGCCCAGGGCCCGCGCCGCCGGCTGCCCCAGCCGGGCGAAGGCGATCTGCCGCTCGACCCGCGCCGCGCCAATCTCGAGCGTCAGGTCGAGCGGGTGATACCCGTCTTCCAGATCCCCCGCCGTCCCCAGCACCACCCGCGTCGCGCCCGTCCGGAGCACGGCCTCCGCCGCGAACAACGCCGGCTTGTGGCTGAGATGAACCGAGGGCCGGATCTCGGCGCGGATCGCCACGTCCGTCGGCGCCGGCGCATCGAAGGCCAGCTCCAGCGCCTCGCCCGGACCGAAACACAGCCGCGCCGGTCGCATGTCGCGCGCCAGCCCCCGCAGCACCTCCAGCGCGCCCGGATCGGCGCCGGTCGGCAGCGCCGCCACCAACTCGCCGGGACCCTCCCAGGTCAGCTCGACGAAGAAATTCGTGTCGCGCTCGGCCATCTCCTCGGCCAAGAGCACCAGCTCCGAGCCGCCCGCCTCCAGCGGCAGGACAAGCTCGGTCTCCTGCACCGCGTTCCGCGTGAACGGCTCGAACGCCGCCACATGGCGCCCGTCGACCCAGAGGTTCACCCCGCCGCAGGTGGCCAGCCGGAACCGCGCCGCCCCCGCCGCCTCCGGCACCAGCCTGGTCCGGCACCAGCGCGCCAGCCGATGCGGCCGGTGCCAGAAGCCCGAGAAATCGAGCCGCCGGTTGAAGCCCGGCAGCGCGAGCGCCACCGCCTCGAAATCCGCCAGCGCCGGCGTCCCGCGCGCCTTCACCTCCGCCCAGGTCGCCACGCGGCAGGGCAGATCGCCCACATCCACGAAGCCGTTCACGAAGCGATAATCCACCGCGTCGCGGCCCGCCGCGACCTCGCCCGGAAAATACCGCTCCTCCAGCGGCCCGAGCTCGAACGCCGTGACGGTCCCGCCCGGCGCGATGGGAAACCGCGCCTCAGCCATCGCCCAGCGCCAGCTCGATCGCCCCGATCTTCGCCACCAGCGCATCCAGCCGGTCGATCCGGTGATCGGGCACCTCTGCCGCATCCGCCGGCAGATGGCTCCGCCGCCGCGACCAGCCCACATGGAGCGAGATCAGCCCGAATTCGTTGGCGCCCCGGATGTCGCGGGCCAGGTTGTTGCCCACCATCACCACGCGCCCCGGGTCGTCCAGCCCCATCGCCGCCATCGCCGCCGCGAACATCTTCGGCGAGGGCTTCAACTCGCCCACATCGCCCGAAATCACATGGGCGCCCATCAGCTCCCAGATCCCGCGCGGCTTCAGCAGGTTCTCGAACGTCTCGCGCGGCCCGTCCGCCACCAGCGCCATCGGATAGCCCAGCCCGTGCAGGTGCCGCACCGCGTCCATCGCATGCGGGATCTCCTCGGCCTCGGTGACGACCTCGGTGCCGGGCACCTTCACCTCGGTCGCCTCGTCGATCAGCGTGTCGCCGCAATCGAGGAACAAGGCCGCCAGATGCGGCACCCGCTCGGGCAATGCCGCGATCAGCGCCCGGACCCGCGCCGGGATCCAGCGCTCCAGCACCGCCCAGGGCAGCAACACTGGCTCCGGCCCCGGCCGAAAGACGAAGCGCGGCACGAACCCGGCCCGCTTCAGCGCCAGCCCCGCCAGCCGGTGATCGCGAGGCCCCGCCGCGAAGCCGCCCGCCTCGGCGAAGCGGTTGCCCAGATGCACCCCCTGCGCCCCCGCCTCGGGCCCGGAGACCCGGCGGATCATCTCGCCCGCGATGAAGGGCATCGCCCGGTCCGAGGCCCAGAGCGCGTGCTTGCCGGGCTCGGAAAACAGGACCGGGCGGCCCGCGCGCATCCCCGGCAGCCCGCTGCCCGTGTCCATCGCCACGCGCATCCCGTGCATCGTGCCCTCGACCCGCACCGGCGCCCCGGCGGCATCGAGATGCACCCACACATGCTCGAGGTCGTAGAGATGCTGGATGTCCCAATCGTGCCAGATCGCGTATTCGATCACCGCGCCGCCCGGCGGCGGGGTCAGCAGGAACTTCGACGAGGGCGAAACCCCCGCCGCCCGGATCACCGAATAGCCAAGCGCCAGGGGCGGCGCGGGCTCGGCCAGGTCGAGGCAGAGGACCGGCCGGTGCCGCTCCGCCAGCGCGTAATCCGGCGCGCCCGGATCGGCCGTCGGCACCGCCGGTTCGGTCACAGCAAAGAGGCTCACGCCTCCACCCCCTGCAACGCCAGTTCCTCGGCGAAATGGCAGCGCACCTGCCGCCCGCCGACCTCGCGCAGCGCGGGCAACTCGGCGGCGCAGCGCTCGGTCGCGTAGGGGCAGCGCGGGTGGAAGGCGCAACCAGAGGGAGGGTTCACTGCGCTCGGCACCTCGCCCTTCAGCACCTGCCGCCTGCCGCTCCGCCGCTTGCGCGGATCGGGCTGCGGCACCGCGCCCAGAAGCGCCTCGGTATAGGGATGCATCGGCCGGGCGAAGATCTCCTCGGTCTCGCCCAGCTCGACGATCCGGCCCAGATACATCACCGCGATCCGGTTCGAGATATGCTCGACCATCCCCAGATCGTGGGTGATGAACAGATAGGTCAGGTCGAACTGTTCCTGCAGGTCCTGCAACAGGTTGATGTTCTGCGCCGCCACCGACACGTCCAGCGCCGAGACCGCCTCGTCCGCCGCGATCAGCGCCGGCGAAAGCGCCAGCGCCCGCGCGATGCCGATCCGCTGCCGCTGCCCGCCCGAGAAGGCGTGCGGATAGCGCCCGGCATATTCCGGCCTGAGCCCGACGCAGGCCAGAAGCTCGGCCACCCGCGCGTCGATCTCCGCCCGCGTGGCGCCATGCACCGACATCGGCTCGCCGATCAGGTCGCGCAGGGTCATGCGCGGGTTGAGCGAGCTGTAGGGATCCTGAAAGATCATCTGCATCTCGCGCCGGATCGGCCGCATCGCCCGGTCGTCGAGCGCCGAGATATCGGCGACCGTCCCGTCGGAGAGCCGGAACAGCACCCGCCCCGCCGTCAGCCGATAGGCGCGCAGCATCAGCCGCGCGACGGTCGACTTGCCCGAGCCGCTCTCGCCGACAAGGCCGAAGGTCTCGCCCTTGCGGATGTCGAAGCTCACATCGTCCACCGCCCTGAGCAGCGCCTGCCCGGACCCGGTCTTGACGCCGAAATGCTTGCTCAGCCCCTCGACCCGCACCAGCACCTCGGCCGGCATCGCCTCTGCGGGAAGCACGCTCATTGCCCCGCCTCCCGCAACTCGCCCGCGAAATGGCAAAGCGCGCTCTGATCGCCCGCGAAGGCCTTGCGCGGCGGCAGTTCGGTGCCGCAAAGCGCGGCATCGGCAAAATCGCAGCGGGTGTGGAACGGGCAGCCCTTCGGTACGTTGTACGGGTCCGGCACCGAGCCCCGGATCGTCTTCAGCCGCCGCACCCGCGCCTGGCCGAGGCGCGGAATGGATTGCAGGAGCGCCTGCGTATAGGGATGCTTGGGCGCATAGAAGATGTCGTCGACGCTGCCGGTCTCGACGATCCGGCCCAGATACATCACCGCCACCCGGTCGGCGATATCGGCCACGACGCCAAAATTGTGGGTGATGAAGATGATCGCCATCCCCAGCTCGTCCTGCAGCGACTTCAACAGATCGAGGATCTGCGCCTCGGTCGTCACATCGAGCGCGGTGGTCGGCTCGTCGGCGATCAGCAGGACCGGGTCGCAGCACAGGGCGAGCGCGATCATCGCCCGCTGCCGCATGCCCCCCGACATCTGGTGCGGATAGCGGTCGACCATCTCCTCGGGGTTCGGCAGTTGCACCTTGCCCAGAAGCTCCACCGCCCGCGCCCGCGCCTCGGTCCGTCCGCATTTCCGGTGCAGCATCACCGTGCGCATGATCTGCGTGCCCACCGTGTGCACCGGCGACAGCGCCGTCATCGGCTCCTGAAAGATCATCCCGATCCGCCCGCCCCGGATCTCGCGCATCAACCGGCTGTTCTTGTGCTCGGCCGACAGGAGCAGCTCGCGGTCGCCGTCCGGGTTGAACCGGATCGACCCGCCGGCGCCCTCCACCGCGTTCTTCGCCAGAAGCCGCATGATCGCACGCACGGTGACCGACTTGCCCGATCCGCTCTCGCCGACGATGCCCAGCACCTCGCCGCGATCCACGTGATAGGTCACCGAGTTCACCGCCGCGACGCGGCCGTCGCGCGTCGCGAACCCCACCTGCACGTCGCGCAGGTCCAGAAGCCGCTCGGAGGGCATCGGGGGAAGCGTTGGGTTGCTCATGCCGCGCCCCTCACTGGCCATAGGGATCGGCCGCATCGCGCAGACCGTCGCCGAGGAAGTTGAACGCCAGCACCACGCAGACCACCGCGACACCCGGCGTCAGAAGCCACGGCGCCAGCGAGATCGACCGCAGGTTCTGCGCGTCCTGCAACAGGACGCCCCACGATACAACCGGCGGCCGCAGGCCCAGCCCGAGGAAGGACAGCGCGGTCTCGCCCAGGATCATCTCGGGCACCGCCAGCGTCATCGCCGCGATGATGTAGGAGGTCATCGCCGGCAGCATGTGCTTGGTCACGATCCGGTACTCGCTCGCCCCGGCCAGCCGCGCCGCCATCACGTAATCCTCCTCGCGCAAGGACAGGAACCGCCCGCGCACGACCCGCGCCAGATGGGTCCAGCCGATCAGCGCGAGGATCAGCGTGATCAGCACGTAGACGAACAGCGGATCCCACTCGATCGGCAGCGCCGCCGCGAGCCCCATCCACAGGGGGATCGTCGGGATCGACCGGATGAACTCCATCAGCCGCTGGATCGACGCATCGAGCCAGCCGCCGTAATAGCCCGAGATCGACCCGAAGAAGAGCCCCAGCACGAAGGCGAAGATCACCCCCACCAGACCTGCCGACAAGGTCACCCGCGCCCCGTAGACCAGCCGCGAGAACAGGTCGCGCCCGAGGCTGTCGGTTCCCAGAAGGTTGAGCTTCTGCTTGCGGTGCTCGATCCCGAACAGGTGCAGATCGCTCTCCCAGAGCCCCCAGAACTCGTAGCGCTCGCCGCGCACGAAGAACCGGACCGGCAGCGGCTTCTCCCGGTCCTCGACATAGCGCACCCGCGCGGTCTCCGGATCACGGGTGCGTTTCAGCTCGTAGACGAAGGGCGCATGGAACCCGCCATCATGCCAGACCCGCACCACCTGCGGCTGCACGAAGGTCTGGAGCTTCTCGATCGAACCCGGCTGATAGGGCGCGATGAACTCGGCGAAGATCGCCACCAGATAGGCGAAGACCAGGAACACCAGCGACACCACCGCCAGCCGGTGCTTCCGGAACCGCCACCAGATCAGTTGCCGCGCGCTGGCCCGGTAGAGCTCGGCGCCGTCGGTCTCGGGACTATCGGCAAAATCGGTCATGTCCCGGCCTCACGCATAGCGGATGCGCGGATCGGACCACGCCAGAAGGATGTCGGACAGAAGCGTGCCGATCACCGTGAAGACGCTCAGGATCAGGATGAACCCGCCGGCCAGGTACATGTCCTGCATCTTCAGCGATTGCAGCAGCAAGGGCCCCGTCGTCGGCAGGTTCAAGACCACCGCGGTGATCACGTCGCCCGAGAACAGCGCCGGCAAGGCCCAGCCCACCGTCGAGATGAACGGGTTCAGCGCCACCCGCACCGGATAGCCCCAGACCACCTGCCGCTCGGACAGGCCCTGCGCATAGGCGGTCTCCACATAGGGCTTGCCCAGCTCGTCCAGCATGTTCGCCCGCATCACCCGGATCAGCCCGGCCGCGCCGCCGGTGGCCAGCACCACGACCGGGATCCAGATATGCCCCAGCACGTTCAGCGCCTTGGCGACGCTCAGGGGCTGCCCCTCGTATTGCGGCGACATCAGCCCGCCCACATCCATGTTGAGCCAGGCGAAGCCAACCCACATCAGCACCAGCGCCAGGAGGAAATCCGGGATCCCCTTGCCCAGGAAGCCGAACACCGTGAACAGGTAATCCAGAAACGAATACTGCCGCTGCGCCGAGTAGACGCCCACCGGGATCGCGATCAGCCAGGTGAAGACCAGTGACAGCGTCGACAGGATCAGCGTGATCCCCAGCCGGCCCCAGATCAGGTCCGCCACCGGCGCGTTCCAGTGGAACGACTGCCCGAAATCGCCATGCAACAGGATCGCCGAGATCCAGCGCACGTATTGCACCAGCAGCGGATCGTTCAGACCCAGCGCGGTCCGGATCTCCTCTTCCTGGACCGCGGTGACGAACTCGCCGTTGTTGCGCATCTCCGCGACCATCGCGGTCACGTAGTCGCCCGGCGGAAGCTGGATGATCACGAACGAGATGAACGAGACGACCACCAAGACCGGGATCGCCCATAGCACCCGTCTGACAACGAAATGGAGCATCTGGCTGGTCCTTGTCCGCCCTCCCGAACGGCCCGGCGGGGCCGCCCGGTCGGGCGCCTCGGTCCCGGAGCGCCGCGCGGGCGCCCCGGAACGTGTTGCCGCGGCCTACCGGTCGCCGATCCACATCTGCTGGGTCCGGGCAATGCCGATCCCGCGGGTGATGTTGTCCTCGACCAGGCCTTCCTGGAGGTTGTGGAAATTGGTCTTCACGATGGTCGGCGTCGCGACCTCGCCCACCAGGCCGATCACCCAGCCGTTCCTGACGAACTCGGCGATCATGTCGTTGGTCGCCGCGTCCGCTTCCTCCAGCGAACCGGCACTGGCGGCCCGGTCCCAGTCGGCCCAGACCTTGCGGATCGCGTGGTCGGCCGGCGGCTCGATCCCGCTCTCGCCGCCGGTGCGGTACCAGGTGAAGTACTCGTTCGCGAAGAAGTCGCTGCCCATCATGGTCCGCGGGTCGGCGGGCACGATGGAAAGCCGGTCCCAGGGCACGAGCTGCATCTGGAAATTGTTGTTCTTCCGGTTGTCGTCCCACTGGGTGCGGTCGATCAGGCGCGCCAGAAGCTCGACCCCGATATCCCGGTAATTGTCCGCCACCAGCTCCAGCACGTTGTTGAGGCTGTCGTCCCGGTTCTCCACCACGATGGTGAACCGCTTGCCGTCCGGCCGCAGGCGATAGCCGGCGGAGTCGCGTTCGGTCAGGCCGGCGGCATCGAGCAGGGCGTTCGCGGCCTCGGGATCGTACTCGGCCCAGTGCGTTTCCAGCTCGGCATCGAAATAGGGCGATCCCGAGATCGGCGAAACGCTGCGCGGCTCGCCAAGCCCGGAGAACGCCAGTTCGTTGATGGTGTCGCGATCGATCGCGACCGACAGCGCCTTGCGCACATCGGCGTTCTCGTAGAGCGCGCGCAGCCCCTCGTCCTCGACCGTCAGGTTCGGCACCAGCGAGAACACATTCGCGGAAAGCGAGTTCTTGACGGTATAGCCGCCCTTCTCCTCGTTCTCCTTGTAGAAGGTGAAGTCATTGGCCGAGACATAGCGCTGCTGCATGTCGATCTGGCCCTGCACGATCATCAGGTTGAACGCATCCTGCGCCTCGAACAGCCGGTGCTCGATCACGTCGATATAGGGCAGCTGGTTGCCCTCCTGATCCACCGCCCAGTAATAGGGGTTGCGCACCATGGTGACCTTGTCGCCATCGACACCGCCCTTGACCTTCCAGGCGGTGATGACCGGCAGATCCTCGTTGAACCACCAGGCCGTGACCTTGCCCTTCGAGCCCCAGAGATCGGTCCATTTCTCGACCTGGTACTCCTTCGCCAGCGCCGCCAGTTCCTCGTCCGAGGCATAGTGGTTGTTGAACTTCTTCAGGTAATGCGCCGGCTGGATGAAGGACGGGCGGTCGAGGCTGGCCGAGGTCGCGGTGGAATCCTGCGCCAGGATGTTCAGGAAGTAGACATAGGGCTTCTTGAACTTCACCGTGAAGGTGCGGTCGTCGGCGATCTCGACCTCGAGCGGCTCGCCGCCCGGCGCGAGATAGGTCTCGTGGCTCGGGGTGATTTCCGTGTTGTTGTAGATGTCGTTGTACCAGAACGCGACATCCTCGGTGGTCACCGGATGGCCGTCCGACCACTTCAGCCCCTCGAGCAGGGTGAAGGTGAATTCGGTCGAGTCCGCGTTCACCGAATAGCTCTCGATATAGGCCGGCGTCAGCACGACGCTCCCGTCGGGCGCAGCGGTGTATTTCAGCACCCGCTCTTCCATCAGCTTGGTCGGGCCCCAGCGGTCGCCCGGCCCCTTGAAGGCGCGATGCCAGGTCCCACCATACTGCCCGACCTC
Source organism: Paracoccaceae bacterium (assembly GCA_003605175.1). Classification (GTDB taxonomy): domain Bacteria; phylum Pseudomonadota; class Alphaproteobacteria; order Rhodobacterales; family Rhodobacteraceae; genus Ovoidimarina. Next base: position 145,628 of record QWDA01000006.1, read on the forward strand.
CAGCGCCTGCACGACGGAGGGCTGGGCGGGCAGGCGCTCGTCGACCGGGGGAAGGGCGCCGGCGGCGACCTGCTCGGCCAGCATGGGCGCTTCCTGGAAGGCGAAGGCGGGGACGGACAGGGCGGTGGCAGCCAGGAGCGCGGCGAGGGTCGCGGCGCGGTGGCGTGCAAATATTTTCATAACGGTCTCCTCTCCCGTTGGTCTCGCTGTACGGCACCCCGGATTGCAAATTTTTTCAGCCCAGAGAGCGATGCATGCACCATATTATAACGAGAAGCTCGAAGGCAAAGATAAAAAGTTTTCATACTCTTCGCCGTTCCGGCACCGCATCCCGTACCGGCCGAAAGCCCCGCGAATCCAGCGCGATCCGCACGGCACAACCCGTACACAACCTGTACACAACCCGTACACCGGCCGCGCACCAAACGGCCGAATCCCCGGCCATCAGGCCCCTTCGAGCCGCGCGACGCTCGCCCGCTCGACGATCTCGCAGCCAAGCTCGACCCGCCGCGACGCCCGCGGCAGGCGCCCGGCCAGCACCCGCTGCTGCAACAGGCTCAACGCCTCGGCGCCGAACTCCTCGAGCGGGATCGACACGGTGGTGAGCGGCGGCGCATGCAGCCCGCCCAGCGCCACCCCGTCGAAGCCCATCACCGAGATGTCGCCGGGCACCCGGAACCCCGCGGCGCCGAGCGCGCGCATCGCCCCGAAGGCCAGGTTGTCGGCCGCGCAGAAGATCGCGGTGACCGGGCCCAGCCCGCCCCCGTTCTCCGCCAGCCAGGCGCGGATCGCCGCCTCGCCGCATTTCGGATCGAACCCCTCGGCCATCACCACATGCACCCGCCCGGCCCCGAACCCGGCCTCGGTCAGCGCGTCGCAATAGCCGTCACGCCGCCGCCGCACCGTTTGCCGCGCGGGCCAGGTCAGGTGCAGGATGTCGCGATGCCCCTGCTCGATCAGCCAACGCGTCGCCTTCTGCGCCGCGAACCGGTTCCCTGGCGTCACGCTGTCGAGCAGCATGCTCGGATCCTCGCCGTTGATCAGCACCGCCGGCACGCCGCTCGCCGCCACCGCGGCCAGAAGCGCCGGCCGGTCGTCGTTCAGAAGGATCAGACCGTCCGCCCCCGCCCGGCGCAGCGCCGCGACCAGCGCGCCCGGCGCGATCCCGCGCGACATCGGGAACGGCACCAGCTTGACCCCGCGGGCTTCGCAATCGCGGGTCAGCGCCGAAAGGATCGTCCAGGACACCAGGTTCACGTCGCTGTCGGGCAGCGCGTTCTCGGGCACCGCCACCATGATCGCGCTCAGGGTCGCGATCGCGGCCCGCGCCTGGCGCTTGGCGAGATAGCCCATCTCGGAGGCGATCCCGAGCACCTTCTGCCGCACCGCGTCGGAGATCGGCGCGGTGCCGTTCAGCGCGTGCGAAACCGTCGAGAGCGAGACCCCCGCCCGTTCCGAGATCTCGCGAATGCCGACCTTCTTTGCCATCCTCGGCTCCCCCTAGGCCCGGTAGAACGGGTTGGTGAACAGCCGGGGCACGTCCCCCGCCCAGACCTCGAAGCGCAGGAAGCGCCCGTCGAGCGGGGCCTCCAGCTCCTGCACCGGGCCGGTCGCGGCCAGCGTCGCGACGGTGCCGGCCTCCGAGACGGCGCGGATCTCGTCGCCCGCCGAGAGCCCCTCAAACCTGACGCCCACCGCCCCCTCGTGGTCTTCGCCGAAACAGGGCGTGCCGGGGAGCGGATAGGCCATCGCCTCGTCGGGCGCGAAGGCCACCACATTGGCGCCCCCGCGCACCGCCCCGAGCACGCCGGCCACCGAATGGCCCATCGCGCAAAGCCGGTTCGCCGGCCGCCCGTGCCGGCGCCGGTTCTTCAGGTGGAAATCGCTGCCCCCGGTGGCCGGGATCCGCCGCCCCTCGGCGAGAAGGCTCTGCCACAGCGCCACCGCCTCGGCATTGTGCGGCGCCCAGTTGCCGTTCCAGATCTCCAGCGCGTCGAACGCCACGTCCCAGCCCGATTGCCAGCGGTTGAACCCGGCATCGGAACAGGGATGGTTGATCACCACCGTCGCCCCGGCCTCGCGCGCTTCCGCCATCTTCCGCGCCACCTCCGGCAGGTCGCGGCAGCGCGCGTCTTCCACCGGATCGGGCAGGCCAAGGAAATTCGTGTGGCCCCAATAGGTCGTGAGCTCCAGCCCCGGGATCAGCAGAAGCCCGGTATCCTCCGGCTGGACGCGGTTCTGCGCCGTGGTGTTGTGATCGGTGAGCGCGAGGAAGTCGCAGCCCGAGGCGCGGGCGCGGGCCAGCGCCTGGGTCGCCTCCACCCCGCCGTCGGAATGTTCGGTATGGCTGTGAAGCTCGCCGGCAAGCCAGCGCGGGCGCTTCTCGATCAGCCGGATCGAGAGCTCGACCCAGGGATCGGGCCCGAGCTTCACGATGCCGAGCACCACCTGCCACCGCCCCGGAAGCGGCCCGGCATGGTAGCCCGCGCTGGCGCGGTCCTCGGCGATCCAGACATGGCCGTATTCCGAGCCGGTCCAGCCGCGCAGCCGCCCCTCGCGCGCCAAGCCGAGGTCGATGGTGGAGCCGCCCGAACCGGCCGGGAAGGCATAAGACACTTCGATCCGCTCGATCTCCGGGCCGACCTCGAACGGGATCTCGACGAAGCTCTTCGGGCCGCCCGGGAACTCGGTGATGCGGTGGGTCTCGATCATGCAAGCTCCAGCCTTATGGTCTTGATCTCGAAGGGCGCGAAGGCAAGCGCGATGGCGCCCTCCTCGATTGCCAGCGGGGCATCCGGCGCTTCGAGAAGGTCGGCCTCGCTGGCTTTCGCGACGGCGAACCCGGGGGTGAGCCGCGCCTCCTGCCGGCGGCCCTCGCGCTCCCAGAGGCGGAGGATCACCGCCTTGCCGTCCTCGGCGCGCTTGGCGGCCTCCACGGCGATGCTCGCCGTGTCGAGCCGTGCGAGGCTGGCGGATCCGCCGCCTTCGCGGGCTTCGAGCGGCGCGTTGAAGGCCTCGGCGGCGGGCGGGATCTCGGCGATTTCACGGAACGGCATCAGCCCGTAGCGAAACCGGTGCTCGCCGATATCCGCCCCGTCCCAGGGCCAGGTCGGCGCGCGCAGGAGCGTGAGGCGCAGGGTACTACCCTCGGCATCGTAGCCGTATTTGCAATCGTTCAGGAAGGCGAGGCCGAGGCCGGGTTCGCCGAGCGCGACCCAGCGGTGCATCGGGCATTCGAAGCGGGCGCGGTCCCAGCTTGTGTTCGCATGGGTCGGCCGGGCGACATGGCCGAACTGGGTCTCGGCGAGGGACTGCGTGGCGCGGAGCGCGGTGGGGAAGGCCGATTTGACGAGCGTGTTCTGCTCCCGCCAGTCGATGAACGTGTCGAATTCGAGGATGTTTCCGTCCGCTTCCAGCGAAACCACCTGGGTGATGCGCGAGCGCTCATAGGCCCATTCGAAGCGGATCGCGGCGCGGTGCGGGCCGGTTTCGATCAGCGCGGCGGCGGTGAGCCGGTCGATCTCCCAGAGCTGTTCGCGGTCGTCGCGGTCGATGTCCCAGGCGTCGAACTGCGCGGGCAGGTCGCGGAACGCCTGGAGCCGGTTGCCGGGCCCGGCGAGGAGCTGGCGGCCGCTCGGTTTGTCGGTGAGGCTCTCGAGACGGCCCTGCGCGTCGAATGTGGCGCGGAGGGCGGCGTTCTCGAGATGGGTCGGGCTGGCGTCGAGGCGGCCCTCGGCGGCGGGGCCCGGGGCAATGGTTACGGGGCGGAGGCCGAGGGGCGGGACGGGGGCGATGGGCGCGGCTTCGCGCGTAGTGCCGTCGGCGCGGTGGATGCGCTGGCTCGGGGTGCCGTCGATGGTGACGGGGGTGTCGGACGCGACGGCGAGGAGCCCGGCGCGGGGCTGTCCGAGCGGATTGGCGACGGTGGGGCCCGCGCCCGGCGCGGCGAGGAGGCTGTCGCGCAGCCGGTCGGCGGCGGCGAAGAACGCGGCGAATTCGGTGCGGCTGTCGGCATAGACCTCGGCGATGGAGGAGCCGGGGAGGATGTCGTGGAACTGGTTCAGAAGCACGATGTCCCACAGCGCCTCGAGCTCCGCCGCCGGGTAGTCCGCACCCGAAACCCAGGCCAGCGTCGCCAGGGCCTCCAGCTCGCGCATGGTGGCCTCGGCGCGGCGGTTGTTGCGCTTGACCTCGGCGACCGAGGTGAAGGTGCCGCGATGGAACTCCAGGTAGAGCTCGCCCACCCAGGACGGGAACGCCTCGGGCGCGGCCCGCATCCGCGCCACCAGCGCCTCGAAATAGCCGCCCATCGTGCCATGCACCACGCGCGGGCAGCCCGGGATGCCGCGCTCCATCCGGCGGATATGCTCCAGCATCCCCCGCGTCGGCCCGCCGCCGCCATCGCCATGGCCATAGACCAGGAAAAGCGCGTCATGGCCGCCCTTCTGCCCGTAGCGGCGCCAGGCGCCCATCACATGGCTCGCGGTCAGGTCGGGGCAGTAGGTGGTGCCGATCGAATTGCTTTCCATCGGCTGGGTCGTCAGGAAACAGGTCGGCACCCGCGTGCCGTCGTGGCCTTCCCACCAGAAGATCTCGTGCGGCATCCGGTTGGTGTCGTTCCAGCTCATCTTGTGGGTGACGAACACCTCGAGCCCGGCCCGCGCCAAGAGCTGCGGCAGCGCCGGGGAATAGCCGAACGTGTCGGGCAGCCAGACGATCCGGGGCCGCACCCCGAAGGTTTCCCGATGGTAGCGGATCCCGCGCGTGATATGCCGGACCAGGCTCTCGCCGCCGGTCATGTTGGCGTCCGGCTCCAGCCAGAGCGCGCCCTCGATCTCGACCTGCCCCGCCGCATGCCGCGCCTTCAGCCGGTCGAACAGGTCGGGATAATCCTGCGCCAGCGCATCGAGCAGATAGCCCTGATTATACATGAAGCGGTAGTCGGGATACTCTTCCATCAAGGCCAGCGCCGTCGCCATCGACCGCGCCATCTTCTGCCGCGTCTCGCGCACCCGCCAGAGCCAGGCCACGTCGATATGGGTATGCCCGGTGACGGTGATCTCGGGCCGCGCCTCGGTATCGGCCACCGCATGGATCCGCGCCGCGATCCCGCGCGCCCGGGCCACCGAGGCGGCGAAGCGCGCCGGGTCGCCCTGGCGCAGGTCGAGCGCGTTCAGCGCCTCGGCGGCAATCGACAGGATCACGTCGCGGCGATGGTCGTTCTCCGGCAGGTGGCGGGCCACGTCGAGCGGCGTGGCAAGATCGAACCAGAGCGCCTCGGCCTCCAGATCGTGCTCCACCAGCGCGCAGCCGAAACCGATCTGGCGGCGATCCTCGATGGTGCCCGCCTCGATCATCACCGCGTGGTCGCGGCCCGGCTCGGCGCTTGGCGTCAAAAGCACCTCGCGATGGTTGAAATCGGCGCCCTGCACGATCCGGCCGTCGATCCGGACCAGGCATTGCGGGTCGGACCGGCCCATCACCCGGCCGAACTGCGCCTCGATCCCGAGGCAGAGCCGCCGCCCCGCCAGCGCCTCGGGCACCGTCACCCGGCCGGCGAACCAGAAATAGCTTTGCGGCCTGCCCCAGATCGTATCGGGTGTCACCGCCGCCCAACCGGGATGCGGGCCCGACAGCATCTCGACCCGGCGCTCGGGCGGCGCCTCGGCCCAGACCAGCGGCACCGAAACGCCGGTCTCGGCGAAGATCCGGGCCCGCAGAACGGTCAGAAGATGATCCAGTTTCGCCAGATCCACGCCGATGCCTCCCTGCCCGGTCAGTGAAAACTTTTCGGTTCAATTGCGCCAGCGTCGAACCATGCTATGCGGGCAATCGACCACAAACAAGCCGTTGCAAGCATAATTCCACGGCTCTATCCCTTTGGGCGAACGCCCGCCATGCCGGGTCGGCCATTGAAAAAATTTCCATGAGGCTCCCATGATGGAAACCCTCCGCGAGATCGCCGTTCCGGCGCGGCCGGGCGACGCGACGGCGCGGATCCAGGCCGCGCTGGATGCGGGCGGACCGGTGCGGGTGGTGCTGGGCGCCGGGCGCCACGAGAGCGGCGGGCTGCGGCTTGGCGCGGACACCGCGCTGCATCTCGACCCGGGCGCGGAACTGGCGTTCCGCCCGGATTACGACGCCTATCGGGCCACGCAAGTCGGCATCGAGGCCGAGGGATCGGACCGCGCGATGATCGTGGCGGAAGGCGCGCGCAACGTGGCGCTGACCGGCGCGGGGCGGATCACCTGCGACGGCGCCGCGCGGTTCAGCCGGGGCGATGACGGCGCGATGGGCACCCGCCTGCCGGCGGCGCTGCGCCCGCGCGTGCTGGTCTTCGACGGCTGCCGCGACGTGGAGATTTCCGGCATCGCGATCGAGGATTCGCCGATGTGGACGCTGCACCTCGTCGATTGCGACAGGGTGCGGGTGTCGGGCGTGCGGATCGACAACGACCGGCGGATGCCCAACACCGACGGGATCGTGATCGACGGCTGCCGCGACGTGGCGGTGACCGGCTGCGAGATCCGCACCGCCGATGACGGGATCGTCCTGAAGACCAGCGCGCGGATCGGCGGCGGGGTGGCGGGGATCTGCGCCGATATCCGCGTCTCGGGCTGCTTGGTCGAAAGCCGCTCCTGCGCCCTGAAGATCGGCACAGAGAGCCACGCGGGTTTCCGGCGGATCCTGTTCGAGGATTGCCGGGTCGAGGCGTCGAACCGGGGGCTCGGGATCTTCTCGCGCGATGGCGGCGCGGTGGAGGAGGTGCGGTTCGCGCGGATCGAGCTCGACTGCCGCGAAACGCCGGACGGGTTCTGGGGCTCGGGCGAGGCGCTGACGATCAACACGCTCGACCGGCGCGCGGGCCGGCCGGCGGGCCCGGTGCGTGGCGTGCGCGTTGAAGGCGTGACGGGACGGATGGAAGGGGCGATCACCCTCGTCGCGGAACGCCCGGGCGCCATCGACGGGGTGGTGCTGGACGGGATCCGGCTGGCACAGGCGCCCGGCGCACTGGGAACGGCCCGGCGCTACGACCTGCGGCCGACCCGCGCCGATCTCGCGGTGGCGCCGGGCGCGGCCGGGCGCGCCAATGCCTGGGCGCTGGGGCCCGACGGGGTGGTCGCGGGGCTGGTCGCCTATCCCGGCGGCATGCCGGCCCTGTTCGCCGAGGGGGTGACGGGGCTGGAACTGGGCGATTTCGAGGTGACCCGGCCCGATCCCCTGCCCGAAGGCTGGTCGGCGGAACCGGTCGTGACGGGCAAGCCTCAGCCGCAGTAGCGCCCGAGCGTCGCGCGGCAGCCGTCGCGCCAGAGGCTCCCGAGCCAGTCGGCGAAGGGCTCCGCGAAGGCCGCCTCCCCCGCGAGCGCGCCGTAATAGCGCTGGCCGAGCCAGGCCAAAGGATCGCGCCGCGCCGCCTTCGCCGCCGCCGCAAGCGCGTCCCAGGCCGGATCGTTGGGCGCGATCGCGCTGCCGTCCTCGCGGGTGCCTGCGCACATCCGCGCCCAGAGCGCCTCGGCCAGCGCCAGCCCCGCCACGGGCGCCCCGGCCGCCAGCCCGTCGCGCAGGCTGGGCAGGAGGAACCCCGGGTGCCGCGACGACCCGTCGAACGCCACCCGCCGCGTGGTGTCGCGGATCTCCGGGTTGGCGAAGCGCCGCTCGATCAGCGCGAGATATTCCCCGGGCGTCCGCTCCGGCACCGGGGCGACATGGGGCGAGATCTCCTCGGCCTGCACCTTGCGGAAGAAGGCGGCGATTTCGGCATCGGCCATGCAGTCGGCGATGGTCGGGACCGACAGGAGCTCGCCCACATTGGCCAGAAGCTGGTGGCCGCCGTTCAGGATCCGGAGCTTCATCGCCTCGTAGGCATGCACGTTGGAGGTCAGCGTCGCGCCCGCCAGCTCCAGCGGCGGGCGGCCGGCGACGAAATCGTCCTCGATCACCCATTGCCGGAAACGCTCGTGCGTCACCGGCGCGGCGTCGGCAATGCCCAGCGCCTCGGCCCGCGCGATCACGTCGGGCGTCGTCGCGGGCACGATGCAATCGACCATCGAGTTCGGGAACCCCACCTCGCGGTCGATCCAGCCCGCCAGCTCCGGATCCGAGAGCCACGCGAGGCCGACAAGGCAGGCCCGCAGGATCGCGCCATTGCCTTGCAGGTTGTCGCAGCTCAGCGCGGTGAACGGCCCCTGCCCCGCCGCGCGCCGCGCCGCCAAGGCCGCGACCATCGCGCCGAAGGCGGTGCGCGGCCGGTCAGGATGTGCGGCGTCGTGGCGGATATCCTCGTGGCCCGCGTCGAACGCGCCGGTCTTCGGGTCGCGGTAATAGCCGCCCTCGGTCACGGTCAGCGAGACGATGCGGATCGCCGGATCGGCCATCTGCGCGATCAGCGCGCCGTTGCCTTCCTCGATCGGCAGGTAGTCGATCATCGAGCCCACCACCTCGACGGCCCCGCCGCCCGGGTCGAGCTCGATCAGCGTGGTCAGGCAATCCTGCGCCACCAGCCGTTCGCGCATCGCCGCGTCATAGGGCCGGACGCCGGCGCCGACGATCGCCCAGTCGAGCGCCGCGCCCTCCTGCATCAGCCGGTGCAGGTACCAGGCCTGGTGCGCGCGGTGGAAATTGCCGAGCCCGATATGGACGATCCCGGGCGTCAGGAGCGACCGGTCATAACCGGGCCGAACCACCCCCGCGGGCAGGGCGTCGAGCGTCGCGTTGCGCAGTTTCATCGGCTCCGCCTCCCGATCAGCTCATCCAGTTGCCGCCATCGACATTGTAGGTCTGCGCGACGATGTATTCGGCCTCGGCGCTGGCCAGAAACACCGCCATGCCGGTCAGGTCCTCGGCCGTGCCCATCCGGCCGAAGGGCACCGCCGCGCCCACTTCGCGCTTCTTCTGCCCGGGCGCCTTGCCTTCGTATCTCGCGAAAAACGCATCGACCCCGTCCCAGTGCGCGCCATCGACGACACCGGGGGCGATGGCGTTGACGTTGATGCCGTGCCGGATCAGATCCAGCCCGGCCGATTGCGTGAGCGAGATCACCGCCGCCTTCGACGCGCAGTAGACGGCGACGAGCGGCTCGCCGCGCCGCCCGGCCTGGCTCGCCATGTTGATGATCCGCCCCCGCCTGCCGGTCGCGATCATGTGGCGGGCCACTGCCTGCAGGGTGAAGAGCGTGCCGGCCACGTTGATCCCGAAGACCCGCGCAAAATCCTCCCGCGTGATCTCGACGATGGGCGCGGCGGTGAAGATCGCGGCGTTGTTGACGAGGATGTCGATGCCGCCCAGCGCACTGACCGTCGCGGCGACGCCCGCGTCGATGCTCTCCTGCCGGGTGATGTCCATCTCGACGGCGATGGCGGCCGCGCCGATCCCGGAGGCGGTCTCCCGCGCCCGGGCGCCGTCGATATCGGCAATCGCGACCCGTGCGCCCTCGCGCGCATAGGCCTCCGCGAAGGCCCGTCCGATTCCCCGGCCCGCGCCGGTGATCAGCGCCGTCTTGCCATCGAGCCGCTTCATGCGATGCGCAGACCCTGCGCGTCGAAGCGGTGGATCGCGTCCGCGCGCGGCGTCAGGTGGATCGCGTCGCCATGCCGGAAGCTGACCTCGCCCGGCGCGCGGACGGTGATCGTCTCGGCAAGCCCGGTGTCGTGGACATGGAAGAACGTGTCCGACCCCAGATGCTCGGCCACGCCCACCTTGCCCGACCAGATGCCGCCCGAGGGCGTCACGTCGATATGCTCGGGCCGGACGCCGATGATGTGCGCATCGTGCTTCGCCGCTTCGGCACCGTCGATCAGGTTCATCTTGGGCGAGCCGATGAAGCCCGCGACGAAGACGTTCCGTGGCGTGTGGTAGAGCTCGAGCGGCGAGCCGACCTGCTCGATGTTCCCGGCGCGAAGCACCACGATCTTGTCGGCCATGGTCATCGCCTCGACCTGGTCGTGGGTGACATAGACCATCGTCGTCTTCAGCCGTTCGTGCAGCTCGGAAATCTCCAGCCGCATCCCCACCCGCAGGGCCGCGTCGAGGTTCGACAGCGGCTCGTCGAACAGGAAGGCCGCCGGTTCGCGCACGATGGCGCGCCCGATGGCGACCCGCTGGCGCTGACCGCCCGAAAGCTGACCGGGGCGCCGGTCGATGTAATCGGCAAGGTTCAGCACGCTCGCGGCATTGGCGACGCGCCGGTCGATCTCGGCCTGGTCCATCTTGGCCATCTTCAGCGGGAAGGCGATGTTCTTCCGCACCGACATGTGCGGATAGAGCGCGTAGGACTGGAACACCATCGCCAGCCCGCGCTTCGCCGGCGGCACCATGGTGGCGTCGCTCCCGTCGATGGCGATGTTGCCACCGCTCACATCCTCGAGCCCCGCGATCAGCCGCAGAAGCGTCGATTTTCCGCAGCCCGAGGGGCCCACGAAGACCGCGAATTCCCCGTCTTCGATGGTCAGGTCCAGGGGCGGGATCACCTCCACGTCGCCGAACCGCTTGCTGACCTTGTCGAGTACGATACGTCCCATGGTCTCCGTCCCTATTTGACTGCGCCGAAGGTGAGGCCGCGCACGAGTTGCTTCTGGCTGAACCAGCCGAGGATCAGGATCGGCGCGATGGCCATCGTCGAGGCCGCGCTGAGCTTGGCGAAGAACAGGCCTTCGGGGCTCGAATAGCTGGCGATGAAGGCAGTGAGCGGCGCGGCCTTCGCCGCCGTGAGGTTGAGCGTCCAGAACGCCTCGTTCCAGGCGAGGATGAAGTTCAGGAGCAGGGTCGAGGCGATCCCCGGCACCGCCATCGGCGTCAGCACGTGGAGAATCTCCTCCTTGAGCGAGGCCCCGTCCATCCGCGCCGCCTCGAGGATGTCGACCGGGATCTCGCGGAAATAGGTGTAGAGCATCCAGACGATGATCGGCAGGTTGATCAGCATCACCACGATGACGAGGCCGGTGCGGGTGTCGAGCAGGCCGAGGCGGATGAACATCAGGTAGATCGGGTAGAGCACGCCCACCGCCGGCAGCATCTTGGTCGAGAGCATCCACAGGAGGATGTCCTTGGTCCGCCTCGAGGGTACGAAGGCCATCGACCAGGCCGCCGGCACCGCGATGATCACCCCGATCAGCGTCGAGCCGCCGGCGATGATCACCGAGTTCCACAGGAACCGCATGTAGTCGGAGCGCTCCTGCACCACGCCGTAATTCTCCAGCGTCCAGTCGAAGAACAGGAACACCGGCGGCGAGGAGATCGCCTGCGCCTCGGTCTTGAAGCTGGTCAGGATCGTCCAGAGGATCGGGAAGAAGATCACCAGCCCGACGATCCAGGCGAGTATGGTGTTGACGCTCTTGCGGCGGTTGGTGACGGCGCGGGCCATGTCAGTTTCTCCCCTCGCTGTCCCGGGCTTGACCCGGGACCTCTGGCGCGATGTCGGCGGTGAGGCCCCGGGTCAGGCCCGGGGCGGGGCGGTTTCCGGTCTCACGCATCGAGATTCTTCCCCACGATCCGCATCAGGAAGGCGGCGACGATATTGGCCAGGATGATGGCATAGACGCCGCCCGCCGAGCCGAGCCCGACATTCTGGCTCTCCAGCACGCGCTGGTAGATCAGGTAGGTCAGCGTGCGGGTGCCGAAGGCGCCGCCGGTGGTGACGAAGATCTCGGCGAAGACCGACAACAGGAAGATCGTCTGGATCAGGATCACGATGGTGATCGCCCGGCTGAGATGCGGCAGCACGATATAGACGAAGCGAGAAAAGACCGGCGCGCCGTCCATCTCGGCGGCCTCGAGCTGTTCGCTGTCGAGCGACTGGATCGCGGTCAGGAGGATCAGCGTGGCGAAGGGCAGCCATTGCCAGGAGACGATCAGGATGATCGAGAAGAGCGAGGCATCGCTGAGCCAGACGATGGGCTCGGCGCCGAACGCCTTCCACAGATGCGCGAAAAGCCCGTTCACCGGGTCCATGAACATGTTCTTCCAGACCAGCGCCGAGACCGTCGGCATCACGAAGAACGGCGCGATCACCAGGATCCGCACCACCCCCTGCCCCCACATCGGCTGGTCGAGCAGGATCGCCAGGAGGACGCCGAGAACGATGGTGATCAGGAGCACGCCGCCGACGATCACCAGCGTGGTCTGGACGCTGGGCCAGAAGGCGCTCGAGGTGATGAAGCGGACGAAATTGTCGAAGCCGACGAAGCCCTGGTCGCCGCCCCGGAGCGGCAGGTATTTGCGGAACGAGAACCACAGCGTCATCATCAGGGGCACCAGCATCCAGCCGAGAAGCAGGATCACCGCCGGGGCCATCATCAGACGCGCTGCGGATCTGGAATGCTGGGTCGCCATGGCGATCTCCTCCGGCTGGGGGCGCTGTCCGGCCCGTCGCGGCTCTCGGGGAATGGATCTGTCGGATGTCCCGGAGGGCGGCAGGATGCCCCGCCCTCCGGTCCAGGGAAGAGGCCTCAGTACCCTGCGGCTTCCATTTCCTCGGCGGTGATGGCCTGCGCCTTCTCGAGCGCCTCGTCCGCCGTCTGCTGCCCCGCGAGCGCGGCCGAGAATTCCTGGCCGGTCTGGGTTGCGATCCCCGCGAATTCCGGGATCGCGACGAACTGGATGCCGACATAGGGCACCGGATCGACCGTCGGATCGAGCGGGTCGGCCGCCTTGATCGAGTCGAGCGTCATCTCCGCGAAGGGGATGTCCTTGTAGTTCGGGTTCTCGTAGAGCGAGGTCCGCGCGCCCGGCGGCACGTTGGCCCAGCCCTCCTTCGCGGCGACGAGCTCGATATAGTCCTTCGAGGTGGCCCACTCGATGAAGGCCGTCGCGGCCTCGGCATTGTCGGTGCCCGCCGGGATCGCCAGCGCCCAGGCCCAGAGCCAGTTCGCCCGCTTGCCCTTGCCGTCATCCGGCGCCAGCGCGAAGCCCACCTTGTCGGCCACGGCCGAGTCGTCGGGGTTGGTCACGAAGGACGCCGCGACGGTGGCGTCGATCCACATGCCGCACTTGCCCTGCTGGAACAGCGAGAGGTTCTCGTTGAAGCCGTTGCCCGAGGCGCCCGGAGGCCCGGCATCCGCCATCAGGTCGAGATAGAAGTCGATCGCCGCCTTCCATTCCGGGCTGTCGAACTGCGGCTTCCAGTCCTCGTCGAACCAGCGCGCGCCGAACGAGTTGGCGAGCGTGGTGAGGAACGCCATGTTCTCGCCCCAGCCGGCCTTGCCGCGCAGGCAGATGCCGTAGGTCTCGCCCGCCTTGTCGGTCATCGCGCGGGCAGCCTCGGCGACGAAATCCCAGTCCGGCGCGTCGGGCATGGTGAGCCCGGCCTTCTCCATCAGGTCCTTGCGGTACATGATCATCGAGCTTTCGCCATAGAACGGCGCCGCATAGAGCGTGCCGTCATGGCTCAGCCCGTCGCGCATCGCCGGCAGGAGATCGTCCACGTCGTAATCCGCCGACAGGTCGTCGAGCGGGATGAGCCAGCCGTTCTTGCCCCAGATCGGCGTCTCGTACATGCCGATCGTCATCACGTCGAACTGGCCGCCCTTGGTGGTGATGTCGGTGGTGACGCGCTGGCGCAGCACGTTTTCCTCGAGCGTGACCCACTCGACCTCATGGCCGGTCCTGGCGGTGAAATCCTCGGTCAGGCCCTGCATGCGGATCATGTCGCCGTTGTTCACGGTGGCGACGGTGATCGTGTCGGCAAAGGCGCCGCCGCCGGCGACAAGACACAGGGCCGTCGCCGCACGGAGTGCGTTTCTCGCGTACATCCTCTCCTCCCTAAGCTTGGATGTTTCGCGGTCACGCTAGCCGAATACTCGCCGCGGCGTCAATAAATTATTTACGCGCGGCAAGTTTGAACTTTGCTCACGCAGAGTCGCGCATCACCAGCCGCCCCTCGAACAGGAGGGTTTCGCGTGTCCTTTCAGCGCCTTCGATGGCGCGGAACAGGATGTCCACCGCCCGGCTCGAGATCGCGTCGTAATCCTGCGCGATGGTGGTGAGCGGCGGGCAGGTGAAGCGCGAGAACGGGTGGTCGTCCTGCCCGGCGACGCGAATCTGGCACTCGGGGCCGTGGCCGACCCGGAGCTTCCGCTCGTAACAGCCCGCGAGAAAGCCGATCGCCAGCCGGTCGTTGCTGCACAGCACCGTGTTGGTGGCGAAGCGGCCCTCGTCCAGCGCCCGGATCCCCTCGCGCCGGCCGATCTCCTCGAACTCCCAGCCCTCGCCCGCGACCTGCACGATCCGCGGCTCCTCGCCCAGCCGCGCCATCGCGTCGATATAGCCCTGCCGGCGCCGGTAGGCATTCGGGTTCACCGGGGTCTTCATCTCGAAGAAGCAGGGCGGTTCGCCGGTTCTGCTGAGATAATCGACGATCAGCCGCGCGAATTGCGCGCTGTCCGAGCCGACGAGCGCCAGGCCCACATCCGGCAGGAGGCTGTCGAAGATCACCGTCGGCACATCGCGACAGAACTTCTCGATCACCGCCCGGTCCGAGGCCCTTCCGAGCGGCGCGAACAGCACGCCCGCCGGTTTCAGCGAGCGCAGCCCGTCGAGGATGTCGTTCTCCAGCGACGGCTGGCCATGGGCGCTGAACAGCGACGGCCGGTAGCCGGCGAGGATGCAGCGCTGCTCGATACTGCGGGCGATCTCGGCAAAGAACGGGTCGGCGAGATAGGGCACGACGATGCCGACATTCTTGGTCAGCTTGCGGTTCTGGTTCATCGCGAAGATGTTCGGCCGGTAGTCGTAGCGCTCCAGCGCCCGCTCGATCCGCTCCCGCGTCGAGGCGCGCACGCTGTCGGGATCGTGGAAGTATTTCGACACGGTGGGCCGCGAGATGCCGCTCACCGCGGCGAACTCCTCCATGTTCCGGATCTTGGTCTGCTTCATGCCGCTCTCGTGCGCCTCGATTTTTTACTTACGCGCTTTACATTTTCTTGGCGCGCGCAAATAATCAAGCGGAGGGTTCCATTTTTTGGAAAGTTTCCGGGCCTCCGGGTCACGCCGCGAGGGGCGCGATCAACTCCGGCCCGGCGGCGCGGTTCGAGTTCACCCGCGGGTCGACCCGGTGCCAGGTCAGCGCGTCCTCGGGCGCCGCCTTCATCAGGGTTGCCGCCCCCTTCCCCGCCTCGCCCAGCCAGAGCGGCCAGTCGCCCCGCGCCAGGATCACCGGCATCCGGTGGTGCAGCTCGGCCATGCGCGCGTTGGCCGCCGTGGTGACGATCGCGCAGGCGGTCATCGCCGCCTCGCCCCGCGCCCAGTCCTGCCAGACCCCCGCGAAGGCGAGCGGCGCATCGTCCGGCGCGCGGATGAACCAGGGCAGCCGCCTGCCGTTCTCGTCCTTGGTCCATTCGTAGAACCCGCTCGCCGGGATCAGGCAGCGCCGCTCCCGCGCGGCGGCCCGGAACGCGGGCTTCTCGGCGATGGTCTCGGCCCGCGCGTTGATCAGGAGCGGCCCCTCGTTCGGCGCCTTGGCCCAATGCGGCACGAAACCCCAGCGCAGCGCCCGAAGCCGCCTTTGGCCCGCCTCGAAGGTCACCGCATGCACAAGGTTCGTCGGGCAGACATTGTAGTTCGGCACCTCCGGCAGATCGTTCGCCGGCGCCGCCTCGAACAACCGCGCCATCTCGTCCGCCGGTTCGGTGATGATGAAACGTCCGCACATGGGGCGAACTTAGGGCGCATTCGCGCGATCAGAAAGCCCGGTCGGGCCTACCGGAGTTCCGCTCCGGCGGCGCGCGTCATCCCTATTTCCATGGTGCGACATAGCCTGAAATCCAATCCGAAAAGGAATCTGCAATCCTGCTTGTTTCCCCAAAATCGTGATCCCAGAAATAAACCGGCGAAATCGCCCTTGCGCCGCTCGAAAGATCGGAAATGTCGAAGCAGAACTTGTTGCCCATACAATCGTAACCGATCACCAAGAGGCTCGCCGGAAGGCCGATAGCGCGCCACCCCGTCGTCTCCTCCGATATCTGAGCTGGCGAACACAGGCCGGATAGATCGTTCATATCCAGCCCCTTGTCCAAGATCGCGCCCAGAAGCCCTGGCGCCCAGGGAAGCCCGACAGTGGTAACCTGTTCAAAATAGTCGGCCGGAAACACGATGCCGAAATCGGCCTCCACTTCTCTGAGTTCCGCTCCTTCAACCCCCTCCGGCGCCTTGTTCTTTTCCCCCCACATTTGGGCGAACTGTGCGAGCGGCACTACCGGCGATTTCGAGGACCTCAGGCGGAACGGAACCTTCAAGACGAACGCTTCAACCTCCTGAACCGACACCCCAACCCGCTAAGAAACGGGCGGGACCCGAGACGGCCCCGCCCGCCCCGCCTCACTCGGAAATCTTGATCCGCCCGTCGGTATAGGGCGTGTAGGGCGCGTTCGCGGCCAGGTATTCCGCCGTCACGTCCGCCAGGTCGGGGCCGAAATCGTAGGCGTTCTCGGCGTCCACGAACATCTTGAACCCGTCGCCGCCGTTGCGGACGTAGTTGTTCGACACCACGCCGTAGAGCTTGTCGGCCTCGATCGGCGCGCCGCCCACCATCACCTCGGTGATCCGGCTGCCGGGCTCCTTCGAGAGATCCACCGAATAGGACATGCCCGAGACCTGCGGGAAGCGGCCCGCCACGTCGGCATACTGGCTGACCCCGTTCTCCAGCGCCGCGACCAGCGTCGCGCCGGTGACCTGGAAGGTGGAGAGCGTGTTCTGGAACGGCAGAACCGTCAGCACCTCGCCCATGGTGATCTCGCCCGCGTCGATATCGGCGCGGATCCCGCCCGAGTTCATGATCGCGATCTCGATGCCCTGGTCCTTCACCCGGTCGAGCATCGCGTCGGCGATCATGTTGCCGCCCGAGCATTCCATCTGCCGGCAGATGTCGCGGTTGCCGGTGATCACGTCGGCGGCCTCGGCCACCACCTTGTTGCGGATCTCCTCGAGCGGGGCCGCCGCCTCGGTGATCCGCGCCACGGTGCCCGCGTCCTCGGTCACGCCGCCGTCCAGGAGGATCGGCTCGCCCACCGCTTCCTTGATGTTGCCATCGTCGTCGAAGGTCACGTTCAGCTCGCCCAGGAACTTGCCATAGGCATAGGCCTGCACGATGGCGGTATTGCCGACCATCACCGGGTACGGGCCCTTCGCGCCCTCGATGGTGTTCGACAGGAGCGAGTTGTCATGCCCGCCGACGATCACGTCGACGCCGGTCACCGCCTCGGCCACCGCCTTGTCGACATTCAGCCCCGAATGCGACAGCACCACGATCTTGTTGATGCCTTCCGCCGTCAGCCGGTCCACTTCGGCCTGCACCGCCCCTGCCGGCTCGGTGAAGATCACGTTGGGGCCCGGGCTCGCCAGCTCGTCGGTATCGACCGGCGTCAGGCCGATCAGGCCGATCTTCTCGCCGCCCTTCTCGATCACCACCGATTTCCGGATCGCGTCCTTCAGGAGCGGCTCGCCCGAGATGTCGGCATTCGACATCAGGATCGGGAACTCCACCGCATCGACGAATTCGCGCAGCACTTCCGGGCCGTCGTCGAATTCGTGGTTGCCCACGGTCATCGCGTCGTAGCCCATCTTGTTCATCATCTCGGCGGCGAGCTTGCCCTTGTAATAGGTGTAGAACAGCGTGCCCTGGAACTGGTCGCCACCGTCGACCAGCAGCCAGTTGTCATGCCGGCCCTTGGCATCCTCGATGGCGGAGACCAGCCGCGCCGAGCCGCCGAAGCACTCGCCGGCCGCATTGTCCTCGGCCGAGCAGCCCGAATCGTATTTCGAGATCGGCTCGAACCGGGCGTGGAAATCGTTGGTGTGCAGGATCGTCAGGCTGAAATCGGCCGAAGCGGCGCCGGCGGAAAGCGCGAGCAGGGCCGAGCCGGTGAGGAATCTGGAAAGCATGGGAACCCCCTGGTGATTGTTATTGCCCGGAGAGTGGCGCGAGCGCGAGAGGGAGTCAAAGCCCCAAGGCTTGACCATTCCGCAGCGTCACGCCATGCCGCGCCCATGGCGATCTACAAGATCTTCCGGCCCATGGAATGGGCGGCGCTGGTTCATGACGGCGAAACGCCCGGCGCGCCGGTGGATGTGGCCGATGGCTACGTGCATTTCTCCACCGCCGCGCAGGCGCTCGAGACCGCGCAGAAGCATTTCGCGGGCGAGACCGGGCTGATGGTGCTTTCCGTCGACGAGACCCGGCTGGGCGAGGCGCTCAGGTGGGAGTCCTCGCGCGGCGGCCAGTTGTTCCCGCATCTCTACCGGGCGCTGCGCCTTGCCGACGTGACCTGGGCCCGACCGATGGGCACCGCTCCGGACGGCTCCCACTCGCTCCCCGAAGGCGTCGCATGAGCGCGCTCGAACGCGCCGGCCTCGCCCTTTTGCACCGGGTCGACCCGGAGCGGGCGCACGGGCTGGCGCTCGCCGCGCTGCGCGCCGGGCTGGGGCCGAAGGGCGGTCCGAAAACCTCCCCGCGCCTCGCCACCACGCTCGCCGGGCTTTCGCTGCCGAACCCCTTGGGCCTCGCCGCCGGCTTCGACAAGAACGCGGTCGCATTGCGCGGTCTGGCCGCGACCCCGCTCGGCTTCGCCGAGGTCGGCGCCGCGACCCCGAAACCGCAGCCGGGCAACCCCAGGCCGCGCCTCTTCCGCCTCTCCGAGGACCGCGCCGCGATCAACCGCTTCGGCTTCAACAACGAGGGCATGGAGGCCATCGCCGCCCGCCTCGCGGCACGCCCCAAAGCCATCATCGGCCTCAATCTCGGCGCCAACAAGGACAGCGACGACCGCGCCGGCGATTTCGCCCGCGTGCTCGCCCGCTGCGGCGCCCATGTGGATTTCGCCACCGTCAACGTCTCCTCGCCCAACACCGAGAAGCTGCGCGAGTTGCAGGGCAAGGACGCGCTGACGGCACTCCTCGAAGGCGTGATCGAGACCCGCGACTGGCTGGAACGGCGGATCCCCGTCTTCCTGAAGATCGCGCCGGATCTCACCGATGCCGAGCTCGCCGAGATCGCGGAAGTGGCGGGGGCGTCGGGGATCGACGCCATCGTCGCCACCAACACGACGCTGGCGCGGGACGGGCTGAAAAGCGCCTTTGCGGGCGAAAAGGGCGGCCTCTCCGGCCGGCCGCTCTTCGCCCCCTCGACCCGCGTCCTCGCCCGGCTCGCGGGGCTCACCGACCTGCCCTTGATCGGCGTCGGCGGCGTGGCCTCGGCGGAAGACGCCTATGCCAAGATCCGCGCCGGCGCCTCGGCAGTGCAGCTCTATACCGCGCTCGTCTATGGCGGGATGGCGCTGGTGGGCGAGATCCTCGACGGGCTCGAAACCCTCCTCGCCCGCGACGGCTTCGCCACTGTCGCCGAGGCGGTGGGCACCGACAGGGAGAGATGGTTGTGAGCGTGACGATCTGGCACAACCCGCGCTGCTCGAAATCGCGCGAGACGCTGGCGCTCCTGCGCGCGAACGGCGTCGACCCCGAGATCCGGCTCTATCTCGAGGACGCGCCCACCGAGGCGGAACTCCGCGCCGCGCTCGCCGCGCTCGGGACCCCCGCCATCGGCCTCGTCCGGCGCGGCGAGGCGGCCTGGAAGGCGCTCGGCCTCGGCCGGGACGCAGGCGAAGCCGAAATCGTCGCCGCCATGGCCGCCCACCCGATCCTGATCGAACGGCCCGTGGTCTTCGCGGGAAACCGCGTGGCGCTCGGACGGCCGCCTGAAGCGGTCCTCACGCTGCTCTGACGCCAGGTTCCGCGACCGAAGCCTCCAGCGCCGGATAGCGCAGCCCCAGCGTCGCGGCCCGCGCCACGTTCAGCACGATCAGCCCCAGCCAGAGCCCGTGATTGCCCAAGGCCGGCAAAAGCACTACCAGCCCCGCGACATAGATCGCCACCGAGACCAGCATCGCGTTGCGCATCTCGCGCGTCCGCGTGGCGCCGATGAAGATCCCGTCCAGCATCCAGGCCACCGAGCCCACCAGCGGCAGGAGCGCGATCCAGGGCAGGAAGACCCGCGCCGCGACCTGCACCTCGGGCGCCTTCGCCATCACGTCGATCAGCCAGGGCCCGCCCAGCCAGAACGCCGCGCCCAGAGGCAGCGACAGGCCCACGCCCCATTGCGATGTCAGCACCGCCGCCCGCCGCAGCGCGGCCCGGTCTCGCGCGCCCAGGGCGCCGCCCACCAGCGCCTCGGCCGAGAAGGCGAAGCCGTCGAGCGCATAGGCGGTGATCTCGAGGAATTGCAGCAGCACCTGGTTCGCCGCCAGCGTCACATCGCCGAAATCGGCGGCGAGGAACAGGAAGGCGACGAAGCTCCCCTGCAGGAGCACCGAGCGGATCAGGATGTCGCCATTCACCGCCATCATCCGCCGGAGCTTCCCGGCATCGAAGATCCGCGCCCAGTCGCGCCACTGCTCGCCCGCGAAGGCCGCGCGGCAGAGCCAGAGCCCGAGCGCGAGGCCGGTCCACTCGGCGATGATCGTCGCCGTCGCGACACCGCCCACGCCGAGGCCGAGCCCGAGCACGAACCACAGATCGAGCCCGATATTCAGCCCGTTCATCCAGAGCTGCAGCACCAGCACCGCCCGCGTGCGCTCCAAGGCGATCAGCCAGCCGGTGACGGCATAGATCGCGATCGCCGCAGGCGCGCCCCAGAACCGGATCGCGAGATAGGTGCCCGCCAGCCCCTCCACCTCCGCCGAGGCCGGGGCGACCCGGAAGGCAAGCGCCATGATCGGAACCTGCAGCACCACGAACAGGAGCCCGCCGCCCAGCCCGATCAGGAGAGCCCGCATCAGGAGCGCGCCGGTTTCGGCGACGTCGCCCGCGCCGCGCGCCTGTGCGACGAGGCCCGTCGTGCCCATCCGCAGAAAGCCGTAGATCCAGTAGAACGCCGCCACGATCACCGCGCCCAGCCCCACCGCGCCGATGGGCGCGGCGGCCCCGAGCTGGCCGACCACACCGGTATCGACCGCGCCGAGGATCGGCACCGTGGCGTTCGACAGGACGATCGGCAGGGCGATCTTCAGGACGCGGGCATGGGTCAGCGGCCCGGCTGCCGCCTCAGCCATCGCCGTCCGGCATCAGGAAATGCCCGGTCGCCTGGGCGATGGGCCGGTCGCGATTGTCCTGCCAGGCCTCAACGTGGACGCTGGAATAACGCCGCCCCGACCGGGTGACGCGCGCGCGGGCATAGGCATCGCGCGGCAGGCCCGAACGCAGGTAGTCGACGGTGAAGTCGATGGTCTTCGGCAGCCGCGGCAGCGTCTCGGGCGTGAGCGCGCCCGCATCAAGCGCGCCCGTCTCGATGGCGCCCCAGAGCCGGGCCCAGCCCAGCTCGACGATGGCCGTCACCTCGAGAAACGCCGCCGTGGCCCCGCCATGCAGCGCCGGCAGCAGCGGGTTGCCGATCAGCTTCTCGTCGAAATCGAGCATCGCGGTCAGCTCGTCGCCGCGCCGGTCGAAATGGATGCCGAGGAAGGCGGCATAGGGAATCGCCGCCACCAACGCGCCCAGCGCCTTGTCGCGGCGTTCCTTGACGACCTGCACGGGCTCCGGCGCCGGGCGGCTCATGGCGCCGTCTCCCGCGCCGGTTCGACGGTGAAGGCGCCGGTGGCGGCGGCAACCGGCCGGTCCGTGTCGTCGTCGGTGGCGACGGCGCGCACGAAGGCGACCGTGCGGGTCATGTGATAGCAGGTCGCCGTGGCGCGGATCTTCTGGCCGGGCGTCGCCGGGCGCATGTAGTCGATCCGGAGGTCGATGGTGGCGGTGCCGCCCGGCGCGCGCGGATGGCTCATCACCGCCGCGCCGCCGCAGGTATCCATCAGCGCCGAAACCGCGCCGCCATGGATCACCCCGGTCTGCGGATCGCCGACGAATCGCGGGTCGTAGGCCATCTCGATCGCCGCCGTGCCCTCGCCGATCTCGACCAGCCGCATCCCCAGCGCCCGCGAATGCGGGATCGCCTCGATGAATTGCCGGGCGATTCGTGCCTTCTGGTCGTCCATCGGCCGTTTCCCTCTCGCCTCCGGACCGTTATCGGCCCGTCCTGCCGCCGGCCGCAAGGGGCAATGCACGGCCGCGTTGCCTGACCTTCCCGATGCGTCTAGTCTTCTCTCAAGGAGGCGGGAATGGGCGAAACACGGCTCAGTTTCAAGGAGATGTGCGCGCGGTTCGACGTCACCCCGCGCACCCTGCGCTATTACGAATACATCGAACTCCTCGGCCCCGAGCGCGACGGGCGCGCCCGGTTCTACGGGCCGCGCGAGGTCGCGCGGATGACGCTGATCATGCGCGGCCGGAAATTCGGCTTCAGCCTCGAGGAAATCCGCCAGTGGCTCCTGATGCGCGAGGAGGAGGGCACCGAGAAGCAGTTCGCCGTCTTCGTGGAATATGCCGACCGCCAGCTCGATGAACTCGACCGCCAGCGGCGCGATCTCGACGCCACGATCGGCGAGCTCCGGGCGCTCCGCGACGAGACGGCGGCGCTTCTGGACGACATGCGCCGCAAGAACGGCCTGCGCGCCTGAAATTGACGCAACGTTCCCATTACGTAAACGTCAACTTGACTTGATCCGCGCCGGCCGATGCGCTTTCTCAATGGGCAGACCCGCCCAATGGAATGCGTTCGACCATGTCCGAAGACGACCTGATGACGATCCGCCAGATGTGCGAGGCGTTCGAGGTGACGCCCCGCACGCTGCGCTTCTATGAGGCCAAGGAACTCCTGTTCCCGATCCGCGAGGGCCAGAAACGGCTCTTCACCAAGCGCGACCGGGGCCGGCTCAAGCTGATCCTGCGCGGCAAGCGCTTCGGCTTCTCGCTCGAGGAGATCCGCCAGCTCCTCGACCTCTACCATCACGGCGACCAGCAGCTCACCCAGCTCACCCGCACCCATGACATCGCGCTCGATCGCCTTGCCGACATGGAGCGCCAGCGCAGCGAGCTCGACGAGGCCATCGGCGAACTGCGCGACCAGCTCCGCTGGGTCGAGGACATGATCGCCTCCCTGAAACGTTCCGGCCGCGCGGCCGCCGAGTAAGCCTGACAAGGAATTCCCCATGCCGACCTATACCGCCCCCGTGAAGGACAGCCAGTTCATCCTGCAGGAAGTGCTCCGCGTCGCCGAGCAGGACATCCCCGGCTATGACGAGCTCGATGCCGAGTTCACCTCCGCCGTGCTCGAGGAGGCCGGCAAGATCGCCCAGAACGTGCTGGCGCCGCTGAACCCGGTCGGCGACCGGCAGGGCTGCAAGCTCGAGAACGGCGTGGTGCGCACGCCCGAGGGCTTCAAGGAAGCCTACGACATGATGCGCGCGGGCGGCTGGCCCGCCGTCGATGCCGATCCGGCCTATGGCGGCCAGGGCATGCCGGCGATCATGAACCTCGCCACCGGCGAGTATTTCTCCTCGGCCAACATGGCCTTCCAGATGTATTTCGGCCTGACCCACGGCGCGATGTCGGCGCTCTACGCCCATGGCTCGGACGCCCAGAAGGAAACCTACCTGCCGAAGATGGCGGCGGGCGAGTGGTCGGGCACCATGAACCTGACCGAGCCGCAATGCGGCACCGATCTCGGCCTGATCCGCACCAAGGCCGAGCCGCAGGCGGACGGCACCTTCAAGATCTCCGGCCAGAAGATCTGGATCTCGGCCGGCGAGCACGACCTCTCCGACAACATCATCCACCTCGTCCTCGCCAAGATCCCCGGCGGCCCCGAGGGCATCAAGGGCATCTCGCTCTTCATCGTGCCGAAGTACCTCGTGAACGAGGACGGCTCGCTCGGCGACCGCAACGCGCTCTCCTGCGGCGGGCTCGAGGAGAAGATGGGCATCCACGGCAACGCCACCTGCGTGATGAACTACGACGGC
Organism: Paracoccaceae bacterium; assembly: GCA_003605175.1. Taxonomy (GTDB): domain Bacteria; phylum Pseudomonadota; class Alphaproteobacteria; order Rhodobacterales; family Rhodobacteraceae; genus Ovoidimarina. Next base: position 169,459 of record QWDA01000006.1, read on the forward strand.
GCCACCGGCTTCCTCGTCGGCGAGGAACACAAGGGCATGCGCGCGATGTTCACGATGATGAACGAGGCGCGCCTCCTCGTCGGCATGCAGGGCCTCGCGCAGGGCTCGGTGGCCTACCAGAACGCGCTCGGCTTCGCCCGCGACCGGCTGCAGGGCCGCGACGTGACCGGCGACAAGAACCCCGACGGCCCGGCCGACCCGATCATCGTCCACCCCGACGTGCGCCGGAACCTGATGGACCAGAAGAGCATGATCGAGGGCATGCGCGCCTTTACCCTCTGGGGCGCCACCCTGATCGACCGCGCCCACCGGATGGGCGACGCCGAGGCCGAAGCGATGATCTCGCTCCTCACCCCGGTCCTGAAGGGCTTCATGACCGACAAGGGCTTCGAGACCACCGTGCTCGCCCAGCAGACCCTCGGCGGCTCCGGCTTCACCCGCGAATGGGGCCTCGAGCAGTTCGTCCGCGACGCCCGCATCGCGATGATCTACGAAGGCACCAACGGCGTGCAGTCGCTCGACCTCGTGGGTCGCAAGCTGCCGTCCAACGGCGGCAAGACGATCATGGCCTTCTTCGAGATGGTGAAGACCTTCCTCAAGGAGAACGAGGGCGAGGAGGCCCTCAAGGCCGACTTCCTCGACCCGCTCAAGGCGGCGTCGAAGGACCTGCAGGCGGCGGGCATGTACTTCATGGCCGAGGGCATGAAGAACCCCAACAACGCGCTCTCGGGCAGCTACGACTTCATGATCCTCTTCGGCCATGTCTGCATGGGGCTGATGTGGGCGAAGATCGCCAGGACCGCCCGCGCCGCCCTTGACGCCGGCGCGTCGGACCGCGACTTCTACGAGGCGAAACTGGCGACCGGCCGCTACTACATGCAACGGCAACTGCCCGCGACGGCGCTGCATCTCGCGCGGATCCGGTCGGGCGCGGAATCCGTCATGGGGCTCGACGCCGCGAATTTCTGAGGATTTCCATGCCGAAACGCTTCCGCCTGACCCGCCGCTTCCCCTGCGCGATGACCGAGGACGGCTTCCGCCGCCTGAGGAAATTCGCCCAGGAGGCGGGTCTCGACGAGGGCGAGGCGCTGTCCTTCCTGTTCGAGAATTTCGACAGCGTCACCGACCACGAAAACCTCGCCGCGCGGCTCCGGATCTTCAACAGCGAGCTCGACGCGCGGAAACGCTGACCCCGGGGAGGGGGAACGAGATGGCAGAACGCCACACGGGGAACGCCGCGAAACCCGCGGCCGGACGCGGGCCCGGAAGGTCGGACCGCCTCCGGCGGGAATATCTCGGCCAGGAAGAAGGGGGCGGTCAGCGCCCCCGCCACGCACCGTGCAAGCGGTGGCGGAGGCACCTTCTCCTTGGGCGGTCATCGGCTCTCCAGCCTGTACCGCAAGCCGGATCGGACCAATTCAAGGTTAACGCCGCGTTACCGAAACCGGGCTGCGGCTTCTTCTTGGCAGAAATACTCAATCGCGCCGCCGCAAGGGGCGCATCGGACGGGGGCCGGGGATGACCGCGAAACTCTACTGCTTCGGCGAAAGCGGCAACGCCTACAAGGCGGCGCTCACGATGGAACTCGCGGGCCATCGCTGGGAACCGGTTTTCGTCGATTTCTTCAACGGCGCCGCGCGCAGCCCGGAATTCCGCGAGATCAACGAGATGGGCGAGGCCCCGGTGTTCGTCGAGGACGGGCTGACGCTCTCCCAATCCTGCGTGATCCAGCTCCACATCGCCGAGAAGACCGGGAAATTCATGGAGGGCGACCGGACCGAGATCCTTCGCTGGATGTTCTGGGATGCCCAGAAGGGCTCCGGCCAGCAGGGCGCGCTGCGCTTCCTGATGAACTTCGTCCCCGAGGAAAAGCGCCCGGCCGACGCCATCGCCTGGCTCTCCGCCCGCGTGATGACCGCGCTCGCGACGCTGGAGGGGCATCTCGCCGGCCGCGACTGGATGGTGGGCGACGCGCCGACGCTCGCCGATTTCGCCTGCTGCGGCTATCTCTACTACCCCGAGCCCTGGGGTTTCGACCGCAGGGCCAGCCCCAATATCGACGCCTGGCTCACCCGCATCGCCGCCCTGCCCGGCTGGAAACACCCCTACGATCTGATGCCCGGCTCCCCGGCCGACCGGGCGCAATGAAAAACGGCCCGGCGGACCGGGCCTGACGAAAGGATCACCCCCATGACCGATGCCTATATCTACGACGCCGTCCGCACCCCGCGCGGCAAGGGCCGCCCCGATGGCAGCCTGCACGAGGTCACCGCCATGCGGCTCTCGGCCGAGGTGCTGAACGCGGTGAAGGCGCGCAACGATCTCGACACCACGGGCATCGAGGACGTGATCTGGGGCAATGTCACCCAGATCGGCGAACAGGGCGGCTGCCTCGCGCGGACGGCCGTGCTCGCCTCCGATTTCGCCGAGAGCGTGCCGGGCCTCTCGATCAACCGGTTCTGCGCGAGCGGTCTGGAAGCGGTGAACCTCGCCGCGAATCAGGTGAAGGCCGGCGCCGGCGCGGGCTATGTCGCGGGCGGGGTCGAGATGATGAGCCGTGTGCCCATGGGCTCGGACGGCGCCGCTATCGCCGTCGATCCCTCCGTCGCGATGAAGACCTATTTCGTGCCGCAGGGCATCTCGGCCGACATCATCGCCACCGAATACGGCTTCACCCGCGACGAGGCCGACGCGCTCGCGGTGGAAAGCCAGGCCCGCGCCGCGAAAGCCTGGGAAGAGGGCCGCTTCGGCAAGTCCATCATCCGCGTGAAGGACCAGAACGGCCTGCCGATCCTCGAACGCGACGAATACATGCGCCCCGGCACCGACATGCAGGCGCTCGGGTCGCTCAACCCCGCCTTCCAGCAGATGGGCGAGGTGATGCCCGGCTTCGATACCGTGGCCCTGATGAAGTACCCGCATCTGGAGAGGATCAACCACATCCACCATGCCGGGAACTCGTCCGGCATCGTCGACGGTGCCGCGGCGCTGCTGATCGGCAACGCCGAATTCGGCGAGAGGAACGGGCTGAAAGCCCGCGCCCGGATCCGCGCCACCGCCAAGATCGGCACCGACCCGACGATCATGCTCACCGGCCCCGTCCCGGTGACCGAGAAGATCCTGGCCGACAGCGGCATGGCGATCTCGGATATCGACCTCTTCGAGGTGAACGAGGCGTTCTCCGCCGTGGTGCTGCGCTTCATGCAGGCCTTCGACGTCTCGCCGGACCGGGTGAACGTCAATGGCGGCGCCATCGCCATGGGCCATCCCCTGGGCGCCACCGGCGCGATCATCCTCGGCACGCTGCTCGACGAGCTGGAGCGCAGCGGCAAGGGCACCGGCCTCGCGACGCTTTGTGTCGCTTCGGGCATGGGCGCGGCCACGGTAATTGAGCGGATTTAATCCTAATGATGAAATTTATCCCTATAAATTGTAAGGACGAAGCTTGTCCTGTCGGTGTATCATGCGCTACCGGCGCAGGAAATTGGAGCGACGGGAATTATGCAGAATACGTTGTCACGACCGAAAAGGCTGTCCGTGCGGGACCAGATCGAAGAATTGATAGATGCGCTGAACCGGCTGTATTTCGCCGGGCGTTTCGACGAGTTGCTCGAGTTCTTCGAATTGCCGCTGCCGGTCTACATGGCCTCGGGCATCTACCTGCAGCCGGACCGCGAGCAGGTGATGGGGACGATCGCGCAGTTGCGCCATTCGGCGGTTTCCGGCGGCGCCACGCGGCTGCAGCACGATATCGTGTCGCTGCGCATATCGGGGGAGAGCCCGGTGGCGCTGGTGCATTGGCGGTATTTCGACGCGGCGGAAGAGGTCATCGGCTCGAGCGCGGTGAATTATTATTGCCGCCCGAATCCGCAGGGTCGCCTTCGCGTCGTGATGGTGGAATATCTCGAACATTCCTTCATCGGCGAGAATCTGAGGATCGAGCCGATCAAGCGGAGATCCGCCACCGTGCATTGACGATCCGTTCCGGCGCCCTGGCGGCAGAGCGGGGGCGCTGAACATGGCCAGGATTGCAATCGAATCCCTGCCCCCGCGCACCGGCTCGATCTATCCCGAGCCCTATGCCTCGATGATGAAAGGGCGCTCCTCGCTCCGTCTCGGCGATGCCGGCGGGCTCACCCAGTTCGGCGCCAACCTCGTCACCCTCGCCCCCGGCGCGCTCTCCTCGCTCCGCCACTGGCACCTGAACGAGGACGAGTTCGTCATGGTCACCGAGGGCACGCTGATCCTCGTCCAGGACGAGGGCGAGACCGAGATGCACCCCGGCGACTGCGCGGCCTTCCCCGCCGGCGTTCCGAACGGGCACCAGTTCCGCAACGACAGCGACACCGACGCGCGCTTCCTCGTGGTGGGCACCAGGGCCCCGCGCGAGGAGGCCACCTATTCCGACGTCGACCTCAGGGTGGTCCTCGAATCCGGCACCGCCACCTTCACAAGAAAAGACGGCAGCCCCCTGCCCGACCCGACAGAAAGCGAGACCTGACATGGCCGAATTCACCTATGCGCTCCAAGACGGCGTCGCCGTCATCACCTGGGACACGCCCGGCAAGTCCATGAACGTCATGACGATGCAGGGCTGGGACGAGCTCGAGGCCCATATCGACACCGCGCTCGCCGACGAGGCGGTGAAGGGCATCGTGCTGACCTCCGGCAAGCCCGACAGCTTCGCCGGCGGCATGGACCTGAACGTGATCGCGAAGATGAAGGAGATGGCCGGCGGCGACCCCGCGCGCGGCCTCTTCGAGGGCATCATGCGGGTTCACGGCATCATGCGGAAGATCGAACGCGCCGGCATGGATCCGAAGACGCTGAAGGGCGGCAAGCCCGTCGCCGCGGCGCTCCCCGGCACCGCGCTCGGCATCGGCTTCGAACTGCCGCTCTCCTGCCACCGGATCTTCGCCGCCGACAACCCGAAGGCCAAGATCGGCCTGCCCGAGATCATGGTCGGCATCTTCCCCGGCGCCGGCGGCACAACGCGGCTCACCCGCAAGATGGGCGCCATGGCCGCTTCGCCGTTCCTCCTCGAAGGCAAGCTCTCCGACCCGGCCCGCGCCAAGTCCGCCGGGTTGATCGACGAGGTGGTCCCGGCCGGCGAACTCCTCGCCCGCGCGAAGGACTGGGTGCTGAACGCGAAAGACACCGACATCGTCAAACCCTGGGACGCGAAGGGCTACAAGATGCCCGGCGGCGCCCCCTATCACCCGGCGGGCTTCATGACCTTCGTCGGCGCCTCGGCGATGGTGAACGGCAAGACCAAGGGCGTCTACCCGGCCGCCAAGGCGCTCCTCTCGGCCGCCTACGAGGGCGCGCAGGTGCCGTTCGACACCGCGCTCCGGATCGAGGCGCGCTGGTTCACCAACGTCCTGATGAACCCCTCCTCGGGCGCGATGATCCGCTCGCTCTTCATCAACAAGGAAGCGCTCGAAAAGGGCGCGAACCGGCCCGACCTGCCCGACCAGAAGGTCGCCAAGCTCGGCGTCCTCGGCGCAGGCATGATGGGCGCGGGCATCGCCCATGTCGCCGCCAACGCGGGCATCGAAGTTGTGCTGGTCGACCAGGCGCAGGAGGCCGCCGACAAGGGCAAGGCCTATTCCGAGGGCATCCTCGACAAGGGCATCAAGCGCCGCAAGGTCACCGAGGAGAAGAAGGCCGAGGTGCTTTCCCGCATCACCGCCACCGCCGATTACGACGCGCTGAAGGGCGCCGACCTGATCGTCGAGGCGGTGTTCGAGGACCCCGCCATCAAGGCCGAGGTCACGAAGAAGGTGCTGGGCATCGTGGGCCCCGACTGCATCTTCGCCACCAACACCTCGACCCTGCCGATCACCGATCTCGCGAAGGCCTCCGACAGGCCCGAGCAGTTCATCGGCATCCATTTCTTCTCACCCGTCGACAAGATGATGCTGGTCGAGATCATCAAGGGGCGCGAGACCGGCGACCGCGCGGTGGCCAAGGCGCTCGATTTCGTCCGCCAGATCCGCAAGACCCCGATCGTCGTCAACGACGCGCGGTTCTTCTACGCCAACCGCTGCATCATCCCCTACCTGAACGAGGGGATCCGCATGGTGGGCGAAGGCGTGGCCCCGGCGCTGGTGGAAAATGCGGCGCTGCTCGTCGGCATGCCGCTTGGGCCCCTGCAACTGATCGACGAGACCTCCATCGACCTCGGCGTGAAGATCGCCAAGGCGACGAAGGCCGCGATGGGCGAGGCCTATCCCGACGCGGCGGTGGACGAGGTGCTGTTCTGGCTCGCCGATCAGGGCCGGATGGGCCGCAAGTCCAATGCCGGCTTCTATGTCTATGACGAGGCCGGCAAACGCGAGCGGCTCTGGCGCGGGCTGACCGACCGCTACCCGTCGCTCGACGCGCAGCCCGAGTTGGCCGAAGTGCAGCACCGCCTCCTCTTCGCGCAGGTGCTCGAAGCCGTCCGCGCGCTGGAAGAGGGCGTGCTGACCGATATCCGCGAGGGCGACGTGGGCGCCATCCTCGGCTGGGGCTTCGCGCCCTGGTCGGGCGGCCCCTTCGCCTGGCTCGACATCCTCGGCGCCGGCCGAGCGGTGGAGATCTGCGAGGCGCTCGCCGCCGCCCACGGCCCCCGCTTCGCCGTGCCGAAGCTCCTCAGCGAGATGGCCGCCTCGGGCGAGACCTTCTACGGCCGCTTCGGCATGGGGGCCGACGCCAAGGCGGCGTAAGCCGCGGCTCTCGGGATCAGGACGAAACCTGACGGAAGCGGCAGATCCCTGCCTTGTGCCGCTTCCTTCGAATATGAGCGCGAAGCCGGGCGAGCGCCTGCCCGTAGGAGTGAGCCCCGGTCCGGCAAAGCCGGCGAAGCGTCCGGTGGACGCTTCGAGGGGCGAACGGGCGGAGCCCGCTGCAACGCCTCCGTCAATCGCGAAGCCGGGCGGGCGCCTGCCCGTGGGATGGCGCTACCACGGTTGAGCGGCGCGCTTTATGGTGCCACATACCTCCAACCTCGAAGGTCTGCGCAATCGTCACCAAAGCGCCAGCCCGTCGAGACGGGCAGGCGCTTGCCCGGCGCCTTCGGCGTTATTCGGGCGGGGCAGGGCTCGGCCGACGTCAAAACTCGGGCGCGCACGATTTCAGCACGATTGCATGGAAACTCGTCCCGCTTCTGCCGTTCGCGCGCCACAACCCGCGAACGGCTTCAGGGCCGCCCGGCGATCTGCAACAGCATATGCGTGGTCAATTGCGACCGGTCGGCGATCCCCACCAGCCGGCCGGCGCCATCGACCACCGGCAGGCTGTCGGCACCGACCTGAAGCATGTGGTCGAGCGCCTGGTAGTTCGACCAGTCGCTGCGGACCGCTCCCTCCATCGAGCGAAACCCGGGCAGCGCCCTGAGCGCATCGAAATCGCCCCGGTTCACCGCCTCGGCGAATTCCTCCCATCGCCCGATCTCGCCCTCGCCCGGCAGGTCGTGCAGATCCGCATTGCGCCCCGCAAGCTCGCCATTGGCGGGCGGGTTCAGCGCCGCCGCCAGCACCGGCACCGGCCAGTAGCCCACCGCCGCCTCGCTCCCGTCGACCAGCACCACGTACTGGAACTGCGGGTTCCGGCCGAGCCACTCGACGTATTTCCACACCACCGGCCCCCAATAGGCCTGCGAGCCCAGCTCGAAGGTCAGCGCGTTCACCCGGCGGTCCATCAGCTCGGGCAGCTGGTCCACCCCCTCCTTGCCGCTCGCCCGGATGATCTGGAAATCGAGCCCGCCCGCATCCGCATCGGGCGCCGCGTACTGGCTGTACTCGGCAGCGGCAAAGCTCTTCACGCTCGACACCGCCACCACCGCCGCCTCGGTGTTCTCGGTCAGGTTCCGCGCCTTGTCGAGCGCCACCAGCGCCTCGTCGCGCACCCCCTCGATCTCGCTCGTCAGCGCAGCCAGCGTCTGGCGCGCCGCGTCGGTCTCGCCTGCCACTTCGGCCCGGATCGTCTCGATCCGCGCACCCACCTCGCCCTTGACCGAAGTCGTGACCGATGCCGCCAGCGTGTCCTCGATCAGCTTCCGCGTCGCCGGGTCGTCCAGCCGCTCGCGCACCGCGCCCGCCACCCGGTCGCGCACGCTCTCGTTCACCGTCTCGATCGCCTTCAGCGTCGCCTGATCGGCCGCGTTCCTGACCTGTGCCGAGGCCGCCTCCTCGATCCGCGTGCTGGTCTGGGTGATGTTCTCCTTGGTGACCCCGGTGAAATACACCGCGAAGCCGCCCGCCACCGCCGCGATCACGCCGGCAAAGATCTGCATCCGCGTGAGCAGCTTCTCGATCAGCGCCCGGTGCTTCTCGAGATCGTCGCCGACCTGCTTCCGGATATCGACCCGGAACGCCTCGTATTCGTCGAGTTTCTTGGCCTCGCTCAGCCACGATCCGCAATGCTGGCACTTCACGGCATCCTCGGCGATATCGCCTTGCCGGCAATAGGGGCACGCCTTTGCCATCTCGAAATCTCCTTCTGAAATACACGCGGAAGCATAGCGCCTTCCGGCGAAAAAGTCAGAAGGCGTACCCGAACCGCGCGATCTCCTCCGCGTAGAGCCGCCCTACCAGCGCCGCATCCGCCTCGGAATAGGCCGCCCGGTATTCCGCCGGCCGCTCCGACCGGTTGAGATGCGGCACGGGCGCAAGCCGAAACCCCAGATGCGCCTCCACGGGCGCGAGATCCTCCTCCAGCCGCTCCAGCCGCACATAGGCGTCGCAACGCTCCGCCCCCGACGCCGTCGCCATGTAGGCGCCATAACGCTCCGCCGCCAACCCGGCCCGCTGGCCCGGCGCATTCAGGAAGCCCGAAAAGTCCCGTTCCTTCGCCAAGGCCACCGAGGGATGTTCGAACGCCTGCGCCCGGAGCCAGTGATAGTAACTCACCATCCGGTCCCAGGGGTTCCGGACCAGGGTAAAGACGAACATGTCCGCCATCTCCGCCTCCGAGACGAGCCCGTCGAGATCGGCGAGCCGCGAATGCTTCCAGAGCCGGCCTTTCGCCGGCAGGTCCTTCACCCGCTTCCGCCGCCGCAACGCCTTTTCGGTATCGCCGATCAGGATGTCGTCCTTCATCGCCCGCGCCTCCAGCGCCGTGGCGAGCGAGGTCCCCCCGGTCTTCGGGATATGCACGAAGATGTAGCGCCGCCCGCGCGAGACGATCATCGGCTCCCGGTTCCCTTCCTCTCGCGGCGTGCGGTCGGGTTAACGCCCCGTCGCGGCACCGCCGGTGTACGGGCTGTGTACAGGTTGTGTACGGGTTGTGCAGGCCCCGATCCGCATTGTTACCGGCCCGCGCGCCCGCTAATGTCGCGCCCGTGGGACGGCTAGGGACGTAAGCGCGGCGCATGACGGCGCTCCAGGAATTCGAACGACTGGAGGCCTCGGGCCTCTATACCCCGGAACCGGGCGCGCAGCGGCGTGACGTGATCCTGACCCTCGGCGACGCCACCCTCACCGTGTTCGACCACCGCTCCGACGCGCTCTCGCACTGGTCGCTCGCCGCCATCGAGCGGGTCAATCCGGGCAAGCGCCCCGCGCTGTTCTCGCCCGGGGAAGATGCCGCGGAACGCATTGAAACCTCTGACGAAACCATGATCCGCGCGCTCGAGAGGGTGCGCAAATCGGTGGCCCGCACCCGGCCGCATCCGGGCCGGCTCCGCGCCCGGCTCGTCTTCGCCGCGCTGGCCGTCCTCGCCGCCCTCGCCCTGCTCTGGCTCCCCGGCGCGCTCACCCGCTACACCGCCTCGGTGGTGCCCGCGCCGACCCGCGCCGCCATCGGCGCGGCGCTGATGGAGCAGGTCGCCCGCCTCTCCGGCCCGTCCTGCTCGGAACCCGCCGGCCAGGCCGCGCTGCGCACCCTCGCCGGCCGCCTCTTCCCCGACACCCCCGCCCTTCCCTCCATCCACGTCCTCCGCTCCGGCGCCCCGGGCGCCGCGCATCTGCCGGGCGGAATCATCCTTCTGAACCAGTCGGTTGTGGAGGATCACGAGCGCCCCGCCGTGGTCGCCGGCTACCTCTTCGCCGAGGCCGAGGCCGCACGCCGCGCCGACCCGCTCCTCGAGCTGCTCGACTATGTCGGCCTCCGCGCCACGCTGACGCTGATGACCACCGGCGCGCTCCCCGCCGGCGCGCTCGAAGGCTATGCCGAGACCACTCTCGCCAGCCCGCCGAAACCGCTGCCGCCGGCCGCGCTGCTGCCGCGCTTCGCCGCCGCGGGCATCTCCTCGACGCCCTATGCCTATGCGGTCGATATCACGGGAGAATCCACGCTCGCGCTGATCGAGGCCGACCCGGTCGGCCCGAACCGCTCCGTGCCCCTCCTGACCGACGCCCAATGGGTGGCGCTGCAGGGGATCTGCGGCGGCTGAGCCGGCATCTGGCCGGAAATGCTCCGGGTACGGGCGGCGGGGGCAAAGCCCCTACTTCGTCCCGAACATCCGGTCGCCCGCGTCGCCGAGCCCCGGCACGATATAGCCCTTCTCGTTCAGGCGCTCGTCCAGCGCCGCCGTCACCACCGGCACGTCGGGATGCGCCTCCTTCATCCGCGCCACGCCCTCGGGCGCCGCGAGGAGGCAGAGAAAGCGGATATCGGTCGCGCCGTTCGCCTTCAGGAGATCCACCGCGGCGGCCGAGGAATTGCCGGTCGCCAGCATCGGATCGACGGCGATCACCAGCCGCTCGCCCAGCTCGCCCGGCAGCTTGCAATAGTACTGCACCGGCTTCAGGGTTTCCTCGTCGCGGTAGAGCCCCACGAACCCCACCCGCGCCGAGGGGATCAGGTCGAGCATCCCGTCGAGAAGTCCGTTCCCCGCCCGCAGGATCGAGACCAGCGCGAGCTTGCGCCCGTCCAGCACCGGTGCCTTCATCTCGGTCAAGGGCGTGTCGATCCACTTCGTCGTGACGGCCAGGTTGCGCGTCACCTCATAGGCCAGCAGGTGGCTGATCTCGCGCAGGAGCTGCCGGAACACCGCGGTCGGCGTCTCCTTGTCGCGCATCAGCGTCAGCTTGTGCTGCACCAGCGGGTGATCGACGATTGTCAGGTGCTCGGTCATGCGGCCTCCAGTTTCTTGATCAGCTCGGCGCGGGTCGCTTCGTCGCAGAACGCCGCCTCGGCCGCGTTGCGGTTCAGTTCCGCGAAATCGTCCGCGTCCCAGCCGAGATCCTCGGCCAGCCGGTCGAATTCGCGGGCCATGGTGGTATGGAAGAAGGGCGGGTCGTCGGTCGAGACCGTCACCTTCACGCCGCCCGCGCGCAGGCGTTCGATCGGATGCGCGCGCCAGTCCTTGTAGAGCCCGAGCGCCACGTTCGAGCCGGGGCAGACTTCCAGCACGATCCCGTCTTCCGCCAGCCGCTCCACGAGCCGCGGATCCTCGATGGCGCGCACGCCATGGCCGATCCGCGCGGGGCGGAAGGCGTCGAGCGCGTCCCGCACGCTTTCCGGCCCGCCCCATTCGCCGGCATGCGCGGTGAGCCGCAGCCCCGCCTCGCGCGCGCAGTCGAAGCTCCAGGCAAAATCGGCAGGCTTTCCCGCCTTTTCGTCGCCGGCGATGCCGAAGCCCACGATCCAGTCGCCCGCCGTCTCGGCGGCACAGAGCGCGGTTTCGCGGGCCTTCTCGGGGCCGAAATGCCGGATCGCGGTGACGATGCCGCGCAGCACGATGCCATGTGCGCGCTCGGCTTCGTCGGCCGCCTCGCGGATCGCCGCGAGGTAGTCGCGCCAGGCCGCCACGTCGCGGCCGCCGCAGAAATCGGGCGAGAGGAAGCTCTCGCAATAGACCACGCCCGAGGCCGCGCTTTCCTCAAGCACCGCGCGGGTCAGGCGGGCATAGTCCTCGGGCGAGGTCAGGACCGAGGTCGCCGCCTCGTAGACCTTCAGGAAATGCCAGAAATCGTTGTAAGAATAGGTCCCCCGCGCGTCGAAGATCCCCGAGATGTCGATGGATTTCTGCTTCGCGAGGCCGCGCACGAAGGCGGGCGGCGCCGCGCCTTCGAGATGGAGATGCAGCTCCACCTTGGGGAAATCCGCCGTCACAGGAACGCCCTCCCCGTCCCCCGGGGCGCGATCCCCAGATGCGCCGCGATGGAGGCGCCCACATCCGCGAAACCCACGAGACCGACCGCGCGCGCGCCCACGCCCGCCCCCAGCACCGGGACCCGTTCGCGGGTATGGTCGGTGCCGGTCCAGCTCGGGTCGTTGCCGTGATCGGCGGTGAAGATCATCAGGTCGCCCTCCTGCATTGCACCCGCGAGCTCGGGCAGGCAGGAATCGAACCATTCCAGCGCCCTTGCATAGCCCGCAACATCGCGCCTGTGGCCGAAATTGGTGTCGAATTCCACGAAATTCGCGAAGGTCAGGCTGCCCGGCTCGGCATGGCGGACATGGTCGAGGAGGTGGCGCATCAGTTCGGCATCCTTGCCCTTCCGCACATCGTCGATCCCGCGCATCGAGAAGATGTCGCCGATCTTGCCCACCGCATGCACCGCGCGGCCCGCCTCTTTCGCCCAGTCGCAGAGCGTCGGCGCGGGGGGCGCGATGGCAAAGTCGCGGCGATGGTCGGTGCGTTCGAAACGGCCCGGCGCGCCCAGGAAGGGCCGGGCGATGACCCTTCCGACCTTCATCGCGTGAAGCGTGGGCGCCAGCGCCCGGCAGAGGTCGAGGAGCCGGTCGAGCCCGAACGCCTCCTCGTGGGCGGCGATCTGGAACACGCTGTCGGCGGAGGTGTAGCAGATCGGCCAGCCGGTCTCGAGATGCCGCGCGCCCTCCTCCTCGATCACCACGGTTCCGCTCGCATGGCGGTTGCCGAGAATGCCCTCGGTCCCGGCAAGGCGGCAGACCTCGGCGGTGAGCGCTTCGGGGAAGGCCGGCTCGGTGTCGGGGTAGTAATGCCAGTCCCAGGGCACCGGGACGCCGGCGAGTTCCCAATGGCCCGACGGCGTGTCCTTGCCCTGCGAGATCTCGGTCGCCGCGCCCCAGAGCCCGGCCGGTTGGGCGCCGAGCCCCGGCGCCTCGAGCCCCGAGGCGAGCCGGATCGCCGCGCCGAGGCCGAGGGCGTCGAGATTGGGCAGGCGCAGCGGGCCCGAGCGGCCCTCGTCGCCCATGCCGCGCGCGCAGGCCTCGGCGATATGGCCGAGCGTGTTGGCGCCGGTATCGGGCCGACCGTCGTTGAAGAACCGGTCGGCATCGGGCGCCCCGCCGCAGCCGGCGGAATCGAGCACCACGAGAAAGGCCCGGCTCACGGCGCGACCCTCCGCCGGATCAGCTCGGGCGCGGCGACGGGCTCGGGCGAAAGCGTGATCGCCGCGCGCAACGCCGCCGCCGCCCGCGCGGCAATGTCCTCGTCGGCGGCATGGACCCGGCCCATGGGCACGCCGTGCATCACCGGCTCGCCGAGCGCCGGGAGGCCGGTCAGCCCGACGCGCGGGTCGATCCTCTCGCCGCCCTTCACCCTTCCGCCGCCCATTTCGATCACCAGCATACCCAGTGCGCGCCCGTCAATGGCGGCGACGGTGCCCTCTTCCTCGGGCAGCACCTCCTCGATCACCGGCGCCTCGGGCAGGTGATAGCGCCAGCGCTCCGGAAAGTCCGACGGGCCGCCCAGTGCCGAGACCATGCGCCCGAACCGTACGAGCGCCCGGCCCGAGACCAGCGCATCCCGCGCCGCGACGGCGCCGTCCTCGGGCGTGGCGGCACTGCCTGACAGCGCCAGCACCTCGCCGCAAAGCGCCAGCGTCACCTCGACCAGCCGCGAGGGGCGCGGATCCGAGAGCGTGGCCATGACGTCGGCCACCTCGACCGCGTTGCCCACATTGCGCGAGAGCGGCTGGTCCATGTCGGTCAGGAGCGCCGAGGTCTTGCAGCCCGCGCCGTTCGCGGTGGCCACGAGCGCCTCGGCCAGCGCCAGCGCGTCTTCTTCGGTGGCCATGAAGGCACCCGAGCCCGCCTTGACGTCGAACACCAGCGCGCCGAGCCCGGCGGCGAGCTTCTTCGACAGGATCGAGGCGGTGATCAGGTCGATCGATTCGACCGTGCCCGAGACGTCGCGCACCGCGTAGAGCCGCCGGTCGGCCGGGGCGAGATCGGCCGAGGCGGCGACGATGGCGGCCCCCTCGGCGCGCACGATGCGGCGGAAGGCGGCTTCGTCCTGGTCGACCCGGAAACCGGGGATCGCCTCGAGCTTGTCGAGCGTGCCGCCGGTATGGCCGAGGCCGCGGCCCGAGATCATCGGCACGTACACCCCGCACTCGGCGAGGATCGGCGCGAGGAGGAGCGACACGCAATCGCCCAACCCGCCGGTAGAATGCTTGTCCACCGCCGGGCCCGGCAGGTCCCAGCGCAGCACCTCGCCCGAATCCCGCATCGCCTCGGTCAGCGCCACGCGGCCCGCCTCGCCCAGGCCGTTCAGGCAGACCGCCATCGCGAAGGCGCCCGCCTGCGCGTCGGAGACCGCGCCCGAGGCGAGCCCCCGCGCGAACCAGGCCAGCGCCTCGGCAGACGGCGGTGTGCCGTCCCTCAGCCCGATGATGATGCTGCGGGCGTCCACGCCGTCAGCCCCGCTCCAGATGGGCGGGAAGGAACGCGCCGGGAAGAAGCTCGGCCACACTCATCACCCGCTCGGCGCCATCCAGCGTGGCGAGCGTGACCTTGACCTCCGGCCGGGCAAATTCCGCGATCTTCTGTCGGCAGCCACCGCAGGGAGGCACCGGCTCGGGGCAATCGGCGATCACCGCGATCTCGGCGATCTCGCGCTCGCCGGCCGCCGCCATCGCCGCGATCGCGCCCGCTTCGGCGCAGGTGCCCTCCGGATAGGCGGCGTTCTCGACATTGCACCCCGAGAAGACGGCGCCCGAGGCCGTGCGCAGGGCCGCGCCCACCTTGAACCGGGAATAGGGCGCATAGGCATTGTCCCGCACTTTGCGGGCGGCATCGAGAAGCGTCATGGGAACCCCTGCTGGCTTTCCGCCATTCTGCACAGGGCGCCCGGCCGGAGGCAAGCCCGGCGCGGGCGCTCAGTTCGCCGTTTCAGGCAGCCAGATCTCGATATGCCCCACGTCGATATAGCTCGCACCCTTGAACGCCTCGACGAAGTTTTCCGAGGTGGTGGCGATCCCCGCATCGGTCAGCCGGCGGGCGATCTCGTTCGCGGTAGCGCGGTCCTCCTCCTTGAAATAACGCACCTGCGCGGCATCGGGGCCGAAGCCGACCTCCTGCACCGGGCGCAGATCGACGCTCCGCGTCACCCGGCCGAGCCGCACGCCATCCTGGAGAAGGTCCGAGATCTCCGACGCTTCGTCGCGCTGCTCGGGGCTGCGGATATGGATCCAGATCTTCGACGGCGTGACCTGGGAGGAGGGCAGCACAAGGGCGCGGGTGAGCTCGCCATTGTTCCGCTCGATCAGGTCGAGAATGGTCTTTTCCTCGTCCCGCGCGGTCTGGGCCGGGGCCGGCGCGGCCGCGAGACAGAGAAGGCCGGTGAGAACTACTGCGTGTCGCATCCATGCCGCTCCAGAAAATCCCTGATATCGCGGATCGCGCGGTCTTCCCCGGCGATCTCCAGACGCAGGCCGCCGATCTCGTCGCGGAAGGTCGACGACTGGTTCGCCGCCGTCTGCAGGATCTGCGCGTCGGTCTGGATCTTCGTCTCGATGTTGAGGAAGCCAAGCTGCCGCTCGAAATTCATGAGGTCGCTGTTGAGCTGCGACAGCCGGAGCTGGCGTTGCGACAGCGTCATGTAGTTCGTCAGCAGGCAGTTGAGCCGGTCGACCGTCTGCTGCCGGGCCAGCAGGGCGATATGGCTGTTGATCTCGTCGATGTCGCTGCGCGCCGCCAGCTGCCCCAGCTTGGCGTTGATCTGCATCACGTCCTGCTGCTTGGCGACCAGCCCGTCGAACCAGACGTATCCGCCGATGGCGGCGGCGACGATGGCGATGAATTCCTTGTACTGCTTCAATCGGGCGAGAAGCGGATTTTCGGCCATGGCCATCCCTCTCGGTAGTAAAAACAATGAACTATACCCCCGAGGGTAGCACAGCGGGGGCCGTTTGAGTAGGGGTCAGTGCGTGAGGATCCGTCCCTGGAAACTGCGCGCAAAGGGCGCCGGCGCGCGCCTTGCGTCCGGCCTGCCGCCCGGACGGCGGATGGAAGGGCAGAAGGTCGCGGCCCCGAGGCTCACCAATGCGGCGGCTTCTGGTCGGCGAGCGGTACGCTACCGCCGGCCTCGAGCTCGCGCCCGGCCTCGCGCTCCATCAGCATGGCGACGCGGTGGGTCAGGCGGCCGATCTCGCGATCCTGCCGCGCGACGATGTCGGACAGTTCCTCGACCGTGCGTTCGAGATGCGCGAGGCGTTCCTGCAGGGGCGTAAGATCGTCGGCCATGACGAGGAGGTAGCGCCGAAGCGGCGAAGTGGAAAGCCCCGTTTCAATCCGGGGTCTCGCCCGGGTCCCCTTCTTCCGCCGACGCGCCCCGAAGACGGGCCACAAGAGGTATGAGCACGAATCCGTAGAGCGCGGTGACCAGGAGCGCCGCGACCAGTACGGCGGCGAGATATCCGGGCGACGCGCGGTAGGCAGGATCGCCGAACGAGATCCACTCGGCCAGAAACACACCGACGATGAGGCCGATGATCGCGCCCGGCCCGAGCTTGAGAATGTTCGCCATGGAGCTCACCCCAGAAGTTTCAGAACGGAGGACGCAGTCCCGTCGATCCAGCGGCGAAAGACGAAGGCGAGCCGTGCCGTGGAGAACCCGCTGCCCCAGACCGCCCTGTCGCCCTCGATCAGCGTCGCCCAGAGCCGGAGGTCGCGCTTGGCCTCCTCGCTGGTGTTCACCTGGCTCAGATCCAGCTCGAGCACCTTGCTGTCGGCGCCCTTCTCCGCGCCCGGAGCCCAGGCGAGAAGATAGGGGCCGCGCCCGGAAAAGGCCGCGTCGGGTCCGGCATCCTGCGCTGCGCGCGTCGCGTCGTTCCGGTCGTAGCCGGTGGCCGCAACGGCGCACAGCGCGTCTTCGGCCATCTCGGCGCCCGCCGCGTCGCCGCGCCGGAGCGCCTCCCGCTCCCGCGCTTCGGCCTCGCGAAGCTCGAGCACGTCGTCAGCACCTCTGAGCGGCCAGATGGTGACGAATTGCTGGGACCGGGGGATGCTCTCGGGCGGCGTTTCCAGCTCGTTGACCGAAGGCAGCGTGCGGAACGCCTCGCAGAACATCGCGACCCGGCCCGCCTCCGACGCCGAAGCCGTATTGCCGGGGAAGTAGATGATGCCGTAGCCGCCGAATTCCGCCGGAGCCATCGTTCCTCGCGATGCGAAGGCGCGGCTGGCCCAGAGCCGGGGGCCGATTTCGGCCGTGGATCTGGAAGCGGTGAAGATCCCTCCCATCCCGCGCACCCTGCAACCGAAGCCGCAGTCTTGCTCTTCCGCAACCCCGCCCCAACCGCCGCCACCTCCGGCAGAGGCGGCCTCAGCCGTCGTGTCCGGCCCGGCGACGCTCCCCGTCGGCGCGTCGGATGGAGCGATGATTTCCGCCTCCACCGGTTCGACCATCACCGCTTCGACCGGTGCAGGCTCGTTGATCGCGCAGCCCGCCAGCGCGGCGACAACGATGGCCGCAAAGATCCCTCTCAACATGACCGCCTCTGCAAATAACCTGTGGCGCCGGACTCCGGAGAAGCCGGCGCGGAATATCCGACAGTCGCCCGGAACGGCCGTCGGATCAAGGCGGGGTTATTGCCTGCGAGCCTGGGCGGCGGTCTCGTAGGGCGCGGGCAGATCGCCGAGCCGCTTGGCCTCGTCGATGGCGGCGGCAAGATCGCCGGAGATCGCCTCGGAGGGCTGTTCGAAGCTGTCGATGACGAAATAGACCGGCTGCACGATGTCGATCCGGTAGGGCAGCCGCAGCACCTGCATCAGGTCGAATTCGCGCATCTCGGCGGCGCCAGATGTCGCGTGTTTCGCCTCGGACGGCGAGGAGACGATGCCGGCGCCATAGGCGCGGAGCCCGTCGCCGGTGCGGATCATGCCGAATTCCACGGTGAACCAGAACAGCCGGAACAGGCGCCAGGAATAGCCCTTGCCAAGCGCGACGGCCTTCCTGCCGAAACTCTCGATGAAATCGACATAAGCGCGGTTGGTGAGCAGCGGGCAGTGGCCGAACACCTCGTGGAACAGGTCCGGCTCCTCGATATAGTCCATGTCCTCGCGGCGGCGCAGGAAGGTGGCGACCGGGAAGCGGCGACGCGAGAGCAGGTCGAAGAACTGCGCCGGCGGGATGATCGCTGGCACGCCTTCCACTCCGGCGCCGGTCAGCGCCCGGAGCCTTGCGTCGATCTCGGCGATCTGCGGCACGCGGTCGGCGGTCAGGTCGAGCCGGCCGACGCCGTTGAAATATTCCTGCGCCGCGCGGCCGCGCAGGAAATCCATCTGCCGGGTGAAGAGCTCGCCCCAGACGGCGTCCTCCTCTTCGGAATAGTCGTAGAAGCCGTCGGGATCGGGGAGCTTGGACATATAGGACATGGCATACACCTGAACCTTTCGCCCGATCCTACCCCGAGCGCCGTGGAAAAGGCTTTCATCGGCGGCGCGGATTCGCTGGGTTTCGGGAAATTTTTCTGCTATTCCGGGCGCCATGAAATTTTCTGATCAGGATCGCGCGTTGCTTCGGCAAATCCAGCAGGACACCTCCCTGTCGCTGGCCGAGCTCGGCGAGCGGGTCGGGATGGCGCAATCGACCGTCTGGCGGAAGCTCCAGGAATTCGAGAGTGCCGGGCTGATCCGTGGCCGGGTCGCGCTGCTCGACCCGCGTCTGGCGGGCGCGCGGCTCTGCGTCTTCGCCTCGATCACGCTCGAGGACCATTCCGAGGAGGCGGTGGCGGATTTCGCGCGGATTGTCGGCGTGCACCCGGAGATCCTCGAATGCCACGCGGTCTCGGGGACGGCGGATTACATCCTCAAGATCCGGGTGTCGGACGTGGAGGCCTACGAGCAGTTCATGACCCATGTGCTGCTCCGCAACCGCCATGTGCGATCGGTCGTCTCCTCCTTCAGCCTGCGCGAGGTGAAATACGCCACCGCCTTGCCCCTCTAGGCGGTCCGGGCTAGACGACCGGCGACGCAACCCGGGGCCCGGAACCGATGGCGAAACCGAAGAAGACACCGCGTCCGAAGGCGGAGACGCCGAAGGGCTTCCGCGACTATTTCGGCGCGGAGGTGACCGAGCGGCAGGAGATGCTGTCGAAGATCGCCGAGGTCTACCGGCTCTACGGGTTCGATCCGCTGGAATCCTCCGCCGTCGAGACGGTCGAGGCGCTGGGAAAGTTCCTCCCCGACGTGGACCGCCCGAACGAGGGCGTCTTCGCCTGGCAGGAGGATGCCGGAGCCGAGAAACCCGGCGACTGGCTGGCTTTGCGCTACGACCTGACCGCCCCCCTCGCCCGCGTCTACGCCCAGCACCGGAACGACTTGCCGACCCCCTACCGCCGCTATGCGATGGGGCCGGTCTGGCGTAACGAAAAGCCGGGTCCGGGACGGTTCCGGCAGTTCTATCAATGCGATGCCGATACGGTGGGGACGGCGTCGGTCGCCGCCGATGCGGAGATCTGCATGATGCTGGCGGATACGCTGGAGAAACTGGGGCTCGGTGGCGATTACATCATTCGCGTGAACAACCGGAAGGTGCTGAACGGGGTGCTGGAAGTCGCGGGGATCGCCGAGGACGACGACCGCACGCGGGGGATCGTGCTGAGGGCCATTGATAAGCTCGACCGGCTGGAACTGGAGGGCGTGCGGGCACTCCTTGGTAAAGGCCGAGAAGACAAGAGTGGGGATTTTACGGAGGGAGCGGGGCTAAAGGATTGGCAAATCGAAACGATCATGCGCTTCGTGGAAGCTCCTGATCGCATTCGTAAAGAACTGCGTGAAAGTGCTGACTTGGTTGGCGCTGGTGGCGGAAGTGACGTCATTGTCGGTGAACTCCTTGAGGCGGGCAGCGGCATCGCGGATCTCTTTGGTCCACCTTCGGCTGCTGCAAGACAGTATAGAAGCGTCAAGGCGATTGAGGTTCTGACCGATATTGTTGGTGCATCGAGAGTTGGACTCGAAGGTATCGAAGAGCTTCAAACCATTGCGACGCTAGTTTATTCTCAGGGTTATGACTTCAATTACATCGTCATCGACCCCTCCGTCGTGCGCGGCCTCGGCTACTACACCGGGCCGGTCTTCGAGGCGGAGCTGACCTTCAAGATCACCGACGAGAAGGGCAATCCTAGGCAATTCGGCTCGGTGGCGGGCGGCGGGCGCTATGACGACCTCGTGAAGCGCTTCACCGGGCAGGAAGTGCCGGCGACGGGGATCTCCATCGGCGTCGACCGGCTCCTGGCGGCGCTGCGTGCGAAGGGTCGGATCGGCAGCGAGGCGGCGGGGCCGGTGGTCGTGACCGTGATGGATCGCGAAAGAATGGCCGAGTACCAGGCGATGGCGGCGGAGCTGCGCAATGCGGGCATCCGGGCCGAGGTCTATCTCGGCAATCCGAAGAATTTCGGCAACCAGCTCAAATATGCCGACCGGCGCGCGAGCCCGGTGGCGGTGATCGCCGGCGGCGACGAGTTCGACAAGGGCGTCGTGCAGGTGAAGGACCTGGTGCTCGGCGCGAAACTCGCCGAGAGCGCGAGCCTCGAGGAGTGGAAGGAGCGGCCCTCCCAGGTCGAGGTTGCGCGGGGCGATCTGGTCGCCACCGTCCGGGGCATGCTCGAGGGGCAGTGATGGTCGAAACCGCCGAAACACGCGCCGCCGCCGCGCGGCTCCTGACGCGCTTCGAGGCGCTGGGGGCCGAGCGGGTCGAGGCGGCGATCCTGCAGCCCGCCGGGCCGCTTCTCGACCTCTATGGCGAGGATATCCGCGCGCGGGCCTATGTGACGCAGGATCCCTTGCGCGGCGAGGTGATGCTCCGGCCCGACTTCACCGTGCCGGTGGTCGAGATGCATCTCGCCCGCGGCAACGGCGCGGCGCGCTACACCTATGCCGGGGAAATCTTCCGCAAGCAGGAGGAGGAGACCGGGCGGCCCTCGGAATATCTCCAGGTCGGCTACGAGCATTTCGGCGGCGCGGACGAGCCGGCGGCCGATGCCGAGGTCTTCGCGGCGTTTCACGGCATCCTGGCGCCGCTGGGGCTGAAACCGGCCACCGGCGATATCGGGCTCCTGACCGCGGCGATCCGCGGGCTCTCGACCACCGAGGCGCGCAAGGGCGCGCTCCTGCGCCATCTCTGGCGGCCGCGGCGGTTCCGGGCGCTGGTGGAGAGGTACCGCGCGTGGCGGCCGGCGACGGCGCTGCACGGCTCGCCCGACAGCCCCGAGATCGGGCTGCGGAGCCGGGCGGAGGTGGAGGCGCGGCTCGCGGCGCTGGCGACCGACGCGAAGGAACCGCCCCTGTCGGGGATGGAGGCCGAGGTGCTCGACACGCTCCTGCGCCTCAAGGAGACCGCGCCGGTGGTGCTTTCGCAGATCCGCGACATCGCGGTGGATTTCCCGGCCGTCGCACCGGCGGCCGATATGTTCTCGGCACGGCTCGACGCGCTCGCCCGCGCCGGGATCGACGTGGACACCCTGCCCTTCGAGGCGAGCTACGGGCGCACCACGCTCGAATATTACGACGGCTTCGTGTTCGGCTTCTATGCCGAGGGACGGCCCGACCTGCCCCCGGTCGCCACGGGCGGCCGCTACGACGCGCTGACCGGCGTGATCGGCGGCGGCGCGGCGGTGCCGGCGGTGGGCGGCGTGATCCGGCCGGGGCTCCTCGGCGAGCTGGGAGTCGCGCCATGACGCTGAAGCTCGGGATCCCGTCGAAGGGAAGGCTGATGTCGAAGACCGCCGACTGGTTCGGCGCGAAGGGGCTCGATTTCACGGTCGACGAGGGCCGGGCCTATACCGCGTCGCTCGGCTTCGACGGGGTGGAGCCGGTGCTGCTGTCGGCGGGCGAGATCCCGCGCGAACTGGCGGCGGGGCGGATCCACCTGGGCGTCACCGGCATGGATGTGGTGCGCGAGAAGATCCCCGGCTGGGAGATGCAGGTGCGGGAACTGGCGCCGCTCGGCTTCGGTCAGGCAGTGCTGGTGATCGCGGTGCCGGATTTCTGGGCCGATGTGGACACCCTCCACGATCTCGACGCGGCGGCGGCGGCGTTCCGGGCGGTGCATGGGCACCGGCTTCGGATCGCGACCAAGTATCACCGGCTGGTACGGGAGTTCCTGCGCACCAAGGGGGTCGCGGATTATCAGCTCGTGGACAGCCAGGGCGCGACCGAGGGCACGGTCCGGAACCTCACCGCCGAGGCGGTGGCGGACATCACCTCGACGGGCGAGACGCTCCGGGCGAACCATCTGCGGATCCTCTCCGACGGGGTGATCCTGAAGAGCGAGGCGATGCTCTACAAGGCGCGGAACGCGGACTGGACCGGGGAGACGAGAGGGATCCTGGAGCGGCTGGCGGGGCAGCTCGGGCTCGCGCTCTGAGCGACCGGCCCGGCGCGCCGGCGCCGCCGGGACGAAATTCCCCTGGAAGGAATTTCCGCCCGCGCTTGCGGCGGCGTCGCTATACCTCCTCCACCGTCACCACGCCCGGAAGCGATTTCAGCGCGCCCTTGATCTCGGGCGAGACCGGGAAGATGCCCTCGAGCTCGATCTCCACCTCGCCCGGCAGGTCCGGCGCCATCAGGCAGAACGTGATCGGCCCGCGGGCGCGGCGGCCGGTCTCCTTCTTCGCCCGGTCGAGAACCGAGGCCACCGAACGGGCCGCCTCGCCGGCGTCGATGAAGACCCGGAGGCCGGTCTGCCCCGCCTCGGCCACCACCGCATCGACCCCGGTGACCGAGCGCGCCAAGAGCTTCACCTGGTCCGACTCCATCGTCGCCTCGACGGTCAGCACCACATTGGTGCCCGGCTCCAGCATGTCGCGCGCCGCCTCGAGCGTGTCGGAGAATACCGTCACCTCGTAGAGCCCCGACGGGTCGGAAAGCTGCACGAAGGCGAAGCGGTTGCCGCGCGCCGATTTGCGCTCCTGCCGGCCCGAAACCGCGCCCGAGAGCTTGGCGTTCATCGCCGGCGTCGCCCGGAGCCGTTCGTCGAGCTCGGCGATGGTGACCACGCCCTTGCGCTTCAAGGGCGCCATGTAGTCGTCGAGCGGATGGCCGGAAAGGTAGAAGCCCACGCCCACATGCTCTTCCGAGAGCCGCTCGTTGGGCAACCAGTCCTCGACCGGCGAGAGCCGCGGCTCGGGCAGGTCGTCGCCGGCCTCGCCGAACAGCGAAACCTGGGCCGAGGCGCGCTGTTCGTGGATCGCCGCCGAATAGGAGGTGAGCGCGTCGAGCGACTGGAACACCCGCCGCCGGTTCCGGTCGAGCTGATCGAAGGCCCCCGCCCGCGCCAGCATTTCGAGCGGCCGCTTGCCGACGCGCTTGAGGTCCACCCGGCGGGCGACGTCGAACAGGTTGACGAACGGCTTGTCCCCACGCGCCTCCGTCACCAGCCGCATCGCCTCGACGCCCACGTTCTTCAGCGCCCCCAGCGCATAGACCACCCGCCCCTCCGACACGCTGAACGTCGCCTCCGAGCGGTTCACGCAGGGCGGCACGATCTCGACGCCCAGCCCGCGGCGGATCTCCTCGGCATAGATCGCGAGCTTGTCGGTCAGGTGGATATCGCAGTTCATGACGCCCGCCATGAACTCCACCGGGTGGTTCGCCTTCAGCCAGGCGGTCTGGTAGCTCACCACCGCATAGGCGGCGGCGTGCGACTTGTTGAAGCCGTAATTGGCGAATTTCTCGAGAAGGTCGAACACCTCCACCGCCTTCGCCTCGTCCACGCCGTTCTTCTTCGACCCGTCGACGAATTTCGGCCGCTCGGCGTCCATCGCCTCCTTGATCTTCTTGCCCATCGCCCGGCGCAACAGGTCGGCGCCGCCGAGCGTGTAGCCCGCCATCACCTGGGCGATCTCCATCACCTGTTCCTGGTAGACGATGATGCCCTGCGTCTCCTCGAGGATGTGGTCGATCAAGGGATGGATCGACTCGCGCTCCCGGAGGCCGTTCTTCACCTCGCAATATTTCGGGATGTTCTCCATCGGCCCGGGCCGGTAGAGCGCCACCAGCGCGACGATATCCTCGATGCAGGTGGGCTTCATGCGCCGCAGCGCATCCATCATGCCCGAGCTTTCCACCTGGAACACCGCCACCGTCTTGGCCGCGGCATAGAGCCGGTAGCTCTTCTCGTCGTCCAAGGGGATCGCACCGATATCGTTCTCGGCCCCCTCGGGCGGATCGTAGAGCCGGGTCCCGTCGGGTGCGGTGTGCAGGTCGCGCCCCTGCCCCCGGATCAGCCCGACCGCGTTCTGGATCACGGTGAGCGTCTTCAGGCCCAGGAAGTCGAACTTCACCAGACCGGCCTGCTCCACCCATTTCATGTTGAACTGGGTCGCCGGCATGTCCGACCGCGGGTCCTTGAAGAGCGGCACCAGCTCGTCGAGCGGCCGGTCGCCGATCACCACGCCCGCCGCGTGGGTCGAGGCGTTCCGGAGCAAACCTTCCAGCTTCTCGGCATAGTCGAAAAGCCGCCGCGCCGGGTTCACCTTGCCCTCGCGCCGGTCCTGTTCGGTCTCGCGGATCTCCTCCCGCAGGCGCTCTTCGCTGGCCAGCGCCTGGGCGATCGAGACCGGCTTCACCCCCTCCACCGGGATCATCTTCGACAGCCGGTCCACCTGCCCGTAGGGCATCTGCAAGACCCGGCCCACGTCGCGCACCGCGGCCTTCGACAGCAGCGCGCCGAAGGTGATGATCTGCCCCACCCGGTCGCGGCCGTATTTCTCCTGCACGTAACCGATCACCTCCTCGCGGCGGTCCATGCAGAAGTCGATGTCGAAATCGGGCATCGAGACCCGCTCGGGGTTCAGGAAGCGTTCGAAGAGGAGCGAATAGCGCAGCGGATCGAGATCGGTGATCGTCAGCGCATAGGCCACCAGCGATCCCGCGCCCGAGCCCCGCCCCGGCCCCACCGGGATGCCCCGCGCCTTGCCCCATTTGATGAAGTCCGCGACGATCAGGAAATAGCCCGGGAACCCCATCTGCTCGATGATCCCGAGCTCGAAATCGAGCCGCTTCTCGTATTCCTCGACCGGCGCCGCATGGGGAATGACCGCGAGCCGCGCCTTCAGCCCCGCGCGGGCCTGACGGCGCAGCTCCTCCACCTCGTCCTCGGCGAAACGCGGCAGGATCGGGTCGCGCTTCTGGGCCGCATAGGCGCAGCGCCGCGCGATCTCGACGGTGTTCTCCAGCGCCTCGGGAAGATCGGCGAACAGCGTCGCCATCTCGGCCGGAGTCTTGAAGTAATGCTCCCGCGTCAGGCGGCGACGGCCTTCCTGCTGGTCGACATAGGCGCCGTCCGAGATGCAGAGCAGCGCGTCATGCGCCTCGTACATCGCCGGATCGGCGAAATACACGTCGTTCGTGGCGACGAGCGGCAGGCCCATCCCGTAGGCGATCTCCACATGCCCGCGCTCGATCAGACGCTCCGCACTTGCCACGCCGCCCTCGCCCGGATGGCGCTGGAGTTCCACGTAGAGCCGGTCCGGGAACGCCGTCGCGAGCCGCCCGGCCAGCGCCTCGGCCGCCGCCCGGTTGCCGTCGCGGAGCAGCGCGCCCACCGGCCCATGGGGGCCGCCGGTCA
Source organism: Paracoccaceae bacterium (assembly GCA_003605175.1). Classification (GTDB taxonomy): domain Bacteria; phylum Pseudomonadota; class Alphaproteobacteria; order Rhodobacterales; family Rhodobacteraceae; genus Ovoidimarina. The sequence continues at coordinate 195,167 of QWDA01000006.1, forward strand.
GGCAGATCAGCCCCTCGGCATGAGCCTCGAGCTCGCCCTGCGTCACCTGCGGCAGGTCGCGGCCCTCGCCGAGATAGAGGCAGGTGTTGAGCTTCAGGAGATTCAGATACCCCGCCTCGTTCTGCGCGAGCAGCACCACCGGCGCCGGCGCCGGCTGGCGCTGGCCCTGCTCCGCCGGCCGGAAGGCCAGCGAGACCTGGCAGCCGACAATCGGCTGGATCCCCGCCGCCAAAGCCGAGACGGAAAATTCCAGCGCGGCGAACATGTTGTTGGTGTCGGTCACCGCCACCGCCGGCATCCCCGCGTCGCGGCAGAGGCCGGGCAGTTTCTTCAGCCGCACAGCCCCCTCGAGCAGGGAATATTCGGTATGCACGCGGAGGTGGATGAATCGCGGATCGCCGGTCATGCTGCGAAGGTGTCAAACCCACCCCCCGAGGGAAAGCCATGAAATGGATCCTCGCCCTGATCCTGTGCGCATTCTGCGCCGCGCCCGCCCGGGCCTTCCCGGTGGAGCGCTGCGTCAATCTCGACAACGCGCTGAACGCGCCGGGCTACGAAGGCGAATGGGGCTACCGGATCGAGCGGGCGCATCTCGACCGGATCGCGCGGGCCGGGTTCGACACGGTGCGCCTGCCGGTGGATTTCTCGACCCGCTGGGACGGCAGGCGGATCGACCCCGCCTTCCTCGCCCGCACCGACCGGGTGATCCGCGACGCGCTCGACCGGCGGCTCCGGGTGATCCTGACGTTCCACGGCTTCGACGCCCTGCGCCGCGATCCGGGACCGGAAAGCGGGAAATTCCTGGCAATCTGGACCTTCCTCGCGCGGCACTACCGGGGCTGGCCCGAGGGGCTGATCTTCGAGCTCTACAACGAACCGGCCGGGGCGCTGACCACGCGGCGCGCCAACGCGCTCCACGCAAGCGCGCTCGCGGCGATCCGCCCCCTGCACCCGACGCGCTGGGTAGTGCTCGACGGCGGCGACTGGGCGAGCGTCGGCGCGCTCCGGCGCCTCAAGCGCCATGACAGCCGCACGGTGCGCAGCTTTCACTACTACGAGCCCTGGGAGTTCACCCACCAGGGCGCGGAATGGCTCGACGCGCCGCCCGGCGAAACCCGCTGGGGCAGCGCGGCCGACCACGCCCGCATCTCCCGCGACATCGCCCGCGCCGGGCGTCTGGCCGGCCCGGTCTTCCTGGGCGAGTTCGGCGTCAACCACCGGGTCCGACCGGATCTCCGCTGGGCCTGGACCGAAACCGTGCGCCGCGCCGCCGAGGAGGCCGGGATCGGCTGGTGCCACTGGGGCTTCGCGACCAACTTCCCGCTCTACGACCGCAGGAACGGAAGATGGCTCGACGGCGCCTTGCCCGCCCTGATGGAGCGGGTTCTTTCTTCGCCCGAACTTTAAGCCGGTCGCGCATTCGACGAGATTTTTTGAAAGTCCTTCGACCGACCCCGGCACGTCGGGGCTTGCGCGGCGGCCGCTTCGGCGCTTTGCTTCAAGCCCGGGAGAGGCACCGGCCTTACGCCGCATCGGGCCGGTGCGCAAGCGAGGGGATAACCCCGCCGAACAGACAGCGGCAAGGGCCCCATGCCGGAGATCGCCTTCACCCTGAACGGAACACCGGTCCGCGTCGCGGACGCGGCCCCGACCCGCACGCTGCTCGACTGGCTCCGCGAGGAGCGCGGGCTGACCGGCACCAAGGAGGGCTGCAACGAGGGCGATTGCGGTGCCTGCACGGTGATGGTCACCGACGCGGCCGGGCCGAAGGCGCTGAACGCCTGCATCCTGTTCCTGCCGCAGCTCCATGGCAAGGCTGTGCGCACCGTCGAGGGGATCGCCGGGCCCGACGGCACGCTGCACCCGGTCCAGAAGGCGATGGTGGCCGAACACGGCTCGCAATGCGGCTTCTGCACGCCCGGCTTCGTCGTCTCGATGGCGGTGGCCCATGCGCAGGGCCGCACCGACCATGACGACGCGCTCGCCGGCAATCTCTGCCGCTGCACCGGCTACGCGCCCATCATCCGCGCCGCCGAGACCGCCCGTGCTGATCCGGTCCCGGACTGGATCCGGGACGATGTGCCGAAGGCTGCGCCGGTGCGGGACGGCGCGTGTTTCATCCCCGAGACCGCCGACGAACTCGCGACATGGTACGAAGCGCATCCCGACGCCACGCTTGTGGCAGGCGCCACCGATGTCGGGCTCTGGGTTACCAAAGGGCTCCGCGATCTCGGTCCGGTGGCGTTTCTGCACCGGTGCCGGTGCCTGCAGCAGGTTCATGTCTACAAAGACCAGATCGTGATTGGCGCGGCCGTCACGATGACCGACCTGATGCCCGTTCTCCGAAAGCACCATCCGTCCTACGGCGAGATGGTCCGGCGCTACGGGTCGGAGCAGGTCCGGAACGCCGCAACCATCGGCGGCAATATCGCCAATGGCTCGCCGATCGGGGACAATCCGCCGGCGCTGATCGCCCTCGGCGCAACGCTTCGGCTCAGAACCGCCCACTCGGCCCGGGAGATGCCCATCGAGGATTTCTTCGTCGACTACGGGCGCCAGGATCGGCGACCGGGAGAGCTGGTTGACCGGATCGATATCCCGGCCTCCGCCCCGGCGCTCCGGGTCTACAAGCTCTCGAAGCGCTTCGACCAGGACATCTCGGCGGTCTGCGGGGCGTTCAACGTGACCGTCGGGGACGGCGTGGTGGCGGGCGCACGGATCGCGTTCGGGGGCATGGCGGGCATTCCGAAACGCGCCGCCCATGTGGAGGCGGCCCTCACGGGCCAAGCCTGGACCGAAGCGACCATCCGCGCCGCCATGGCCGAAATGGCCCGCGACTTCACGCCGATGACCGACATGCGCGCCTCCGCGGCCTACCGGCTGGCGGCGGCGGAGAACATGCTGCTGAGGTATTTCCACGAACTCGGCGGCCAGCCGGTGAACGTGCTGGAGGTCTCCGCATGAGCGTCGCGGCGCCCCTCCCCCATGACGCGGCACCGCTGCATGTCACCGGCGTGGCGCGCTATGTCGACGACATTCCGCGGCCCGCCAACACGCTGCACCTCGCCTTCGGCCTGTCCGAGGTGGCGCGCGGCCGGATCACCGCGCTCGATCTGGCCACCGTCCGCGCCGCCCCAGGCGTGGTACTGGCGATGGCGGCCTCCGACCTCGCGCGGGAGGCGGATTGCTCTCCCTCCGCCAATGACGAGCCGCTCCTCGCCAAGGGCGAGGTGTTCTATGCCGGCCAGCCCGTCTTTCTCGTCGCCGCGACCTCGCACCGCGCCGCCCGCCGCGCCGCGCGACTGGCCAGGATCGAGATCGCCGAGGAACCGGCGCTCCTCACGATCGAGGACGCGCTCGCCGCCGACAGCCGTTTCGAAGAAGGCCCCCGGATCTACGTCAAGGGCGATGCCACGACGGCCATCGCCACCGCGCCGCATCTGATCGAAGGCAGCCTGACAATGGGCGGGCAGGAGCATTTCTACCTCGAGGGCCAGGCCGCGCTGGCGCTGCCGCAGGAAGGCGGCGACATGGTCGTGCAATCCTCGACCCAGCACCCGACCGAGATCCAGCACAAGGTCGCCGACGCGCTCGGCCTGCCGATGAACGCGGTCCGGGTCGAGACCCGCCGGATGGGCGGCGGCTTCGGCGGCAAGGAGAGCCAGGGCAACGCGCTCGCCATCGCCTGCGCGCTGGTGGCGCAGGCCACGGGGCGGCCGGCCAAGATGCGCTACGACCGCGACGACGACATGGTGATCACCGGCAAGCGGCACGATTTCCGGATCGACTACCGCGCCGGCGTCGATGCGACGGGCCGGATCCTGGGCCTGGAGTTCGTGCATTACTGCCGCTGCGGCTGGGCGCAGGACCTCTCCCTGCCGGTGGCCGACCGCGCGATGCTCCATGCCGACAACGCCTATCACCTGCCGAATGTCCGGATCGAAAGCCACCGGCTCAAGACCCACACCCAGTCGGCCACCGCCTATCGCGGCTTCGGCGGGCCGCAGGGGATGCTCGGCATCGAACGGGTGATGGACCATGTCGCCCAAGCGCTGGGGATCGACCCGGTAGCGCTCCGGCAGGCGAACTACTACCGCGCGGCGCCCGCCTCTGGCCCCGGCACCGGCCGACGCCATGGCGGCGCGCATTCGCCGAAGCCCGAGGAGATCGGCCCAGAGACCACGCCCTATCACATGCCGGTCGAGGATTTCATCCTGCACGAGATGACCGCCCGGCTCCTCGAAAGCTCGGACTACGCGGCGCGGAAGGCGGAAATCGCTTCCTGGAACGCGGCAAGCCCGCTCCTGAAACGCGGCATCGCCTTCAGCCCGGTGAAGTTCGGCATCTCCTTCACGCTCACCCACCTGAACCAGGCGGGCGCGCTCGTCCATGTCTACCAGGACGGCTCGATCCACATGAACCATGGCGGCACCGAGATGGGACAGGGCCTGTTCCAGAAGGTCGCGCAGGTGGCGGCGGCGCGGTTCGGGGTGGATCCGGGCCGCGTCAAGATCACCGCGACCGATACCGGCAAGGTGCCGAATACCTCCGCCACCGCGGCCTCCTCGGGCTCCGACCTGAACGGCATGGCAGTCAAAGCCGCCTGCGACACGATCCGCGACCGGCTCGCGGCATTCGTCGCCGAGCGCCACCAGACCGACCCGGCCATGGTGCGGTTCGAGGGCGGCCGGGTCCATGTGGGCGGCGAGGCGCTCCCCTTCGAGCAGGTGGTGAAGGCGGCCTACGAGGGCCGCATCAGCCTCTCGGCCACCGGGTTCTACGCCACGCCCAAGCTCCGGTGGGACCGGATCAGGGGCGAGGGCCGCCCGTTCTTCTACTTCGCCTATGGCTGCGCGGTGACGGAAGTCGTGCTCGACACGCTCACCGGCGAGAACCGGATCCTGCGCGCCGACATCCTGCACGATTGCGGCGCCTCGCTGAACCCCGCGCTCGACAGGGGCCAGATCGAGGGCGGCTATGTGCAGGGTGCCGGCTGGCTCACCACCGAGGAACTGGTCTGGGACGACAAGGGCCGCCTCAAGACCCACGCGCCCTCGACCTACAAGATCCCCGCCTGCTCCGACCGGCCGCGCGTGTTCAAGGTCGCGCTCTGGGACGGCGCCAACCGGGAAGACACGATCTACCGCTCCAAGGCGGTGGGCGAACCGCCCTTCATGCTGGGGATTTCCGCCTGGCTGGCGCTTTCCGACGCGGTGCAGTCCACCGGGCCGAACTGGCCCGACCTCCCGGCGCCGGCGACGGCGGAGGCGGTGCTGGCCGCCATCGGGAGGGCACGGGGATGAGCTTCGATCTCGACCCGCTGCGCAAGGCCGCCGCCCGTGGCCCAATCGCCCGGGTGGTGGTCACCTCCGTCGCGGGCTCGACCCCGCGCGAACCGGGTGCCGCGATGCTGGTGACGGCGCGCGAGGCCACCGGCACCATCGGCGGCGGCGCTCTGGAATGGGAAGCCATCGCCCGGGCACGCAGCGCACTGGCCGATCACCGCGACCGCGCCGACCGCATCCCGCTCGGCCCCGGTCTCGGCCAGTGCTGCGGCGGCGTGGTGACGCTCCTGACCGAGATCTGGGACAGCGCACGGCTCGACACCATCGCCGGCGAGATCGTGGCCCGCCCCCTTCCCGGCACAGCCGGAACGGCGGCGCCGATGGCCGTGCGCCGCGTGCTCGCCGCCGCGAGAAACGGCGGCGCGGTGCCCGAAGCGGCGCTTGTCGCCGGCTGGTTCCTCGAGCCGGTCACCCGACCCACCCGCCCGGTCTGGATCTACGGCGCCGGCCATGTGGGCCGCACCATCGCGGCCTCGCTGGCACCGCTCCCGGGGGTCGCGGTCACGCTGATCGACGACGCCGCCTCGCGCTTTCCCGACCCGATGCCCGATTGCGTCACCCGCCTCGTCGCCGCCAACCCCGCCGACGCGGTCGCCGCCGCCCCGGCCGGGGCCACGCATCTTGTCCTGACCTATTCCCACGCCCTCGACCTGGAGGTCTGCCACCGGGTACTTTCGCGCGACTTCGCCACGCTCGGCCTGATCGGCTCGGCCACAAAGCGCGTCCGCTTCCGCGCCCGGCTCGCGGCGCTCGGCCACGGGCCCGCGCTGATCGACCGGCTGCGCTGCCCGATCGGCGACCCGGCACTCGGCAAGCACCCGCAGGCCATCGCCATCGGCGTCGCGGCCGAGTTCCTGAAACCCGCGGCCGCCGCCGGACGGGGAGAGAAGACCGCATGACGCCGCTTCTGAAGATCGAGAACCTCACCAAGGCCTATCCCGGCGTCGTCGCCAACGACCATGTCTCCTTCGAGATCGGCGAAGGCGAGGTGCATGCGCTCCTGGGCGAGAACGGCGCCGGAAAATCCACCCTCGTCAAGATGATCTACGGCCTCGTTCGCCCGGACGAGGGCGCCATGACCCTCCGCGGCGGCGCTTACGAGCCCGCGACGCCCCATATCGCGCGGCAGAACGGCATCGCCATGGTGTTCCAGCATTTCTCGCTGTTCGAGGCATTGGACGTGGCCGAGAACGTCGCCCTCGGCATGGAGAACCCGCCGCCCCGGCGCGAGCTCGCGCGGCGGATCCGCGAGGTGTCGGAAACCTACGGCCTGCCGCTCGACCCCGCCCGCCTTGTCGGCGATCTCTCCGCCGGCGAACGCCAGCGCGTCGAGATCATCCGCTGCCTGCTGCAGGACCCCAAGCTCCTGATCATGGATGAACCGACCAGCGTCCTGACCCCGCAGGAAGTCGATATCCTCTTCGAAACATTGAGGAAACTCTCCACCGAGGGCACCGCGATCCTCTACATCTCCCACAAGCTCGAGGAGATCCGCACCCTTTGCCAGGGCGCCACGATCCTGCGCCTCGGCAAGGTGGTCGGCTCCTGCAACCCGCGCGAGAAATCCGCCCGCGAGCTTGCCGAGATGATGGTCGGCACCACGCTCCACACCCCCGATCGCGGCGGCAAGGCACTGGGCGAGGTGGCGCTCGCGGTCAAGAACCTTTCGGTCGCCTCGGCCAACCCGTTCGGCACCAGCCTGCGCGACATCTCCTTCGAGGTCCGCAAGGGCGAGGTCCTGGGCATCGGCGGCGTCGCCGGGAACGGGCAGGACGACCTCCTCCTCGCGCTCTCGGGCGAAACGCGGACCGCGCCCGGCACGATCACCGTGCTGGGCCGGCCGGTGGGCGCGCTCGGCCCCAACGAGCGGCGGCGCCTGGGCGTCCTCTCGGCCCCCGAAGAACGGCTCGGCCACGCGGCGGCGCCCGACATGAGCCTCACCGAGAACGCGCTCCTCACCGCCTCGATCCGCAAGGGGCTGACGAAGAACGGCTTCCTCGACTGGGCCGGCGCGCGCCGCTTCGCCGAGGAGGTGATCGCCGAATTCGACGTGCGCACCCCGGGCCCGACCCGCGCGGCGCGCTCGCTTTCCGGCGGCAACCTGCAGAAATTCGTGATCGGCCGCGAGGTCATGCAGGACCCGGCGGTCTTCGTGGTGAACCAGCCGACCTGGGGCGTCGACGCCTCGGCCGCCGCCTATATCCGCCAGGCGCTCCTCAACCTCGCGCTTCAGGGTGCGGCCATCGTCTGCATCAGCCAGGATCTCGACGAGCTCATGGAAATCTCCGACCGTTTCGCCGCGCTGAACGAAGGCCGGCTCTCGGCGCCCCGCCCCGTCGAGGGGCTGACCATCGAAGAAATCGGCCTGATGATGGGTGGCGCGCACGGGATGGAGGTGGCGCATCCCGAAACGCCCGCCGGAGCCGTCGCATGATCCGCCTCGACCGCCGCCCCGACCCGTCCCGCGCCTGGTCGCTCGCCACGCCGCCGCTCGCCGTCCTCGCCACGATGATCGCCGGCGGCCTCCTCTTCGCGGCGCTCGGCAAACCGCCTGTCGAGGCGATCCGAACCATCTTCTGGGATCCGGTCTTCGGCGAATTCGCCTTCTACTACCGCGGCCAGCTCCTCGTGAAGGCGGGCCCGCTGATCCTGATCGCCACCGGCCTCTCGCTCGGCTTCCGGGCGGGCGTCTGGAATATCGGCGCCGAGGGGCAGTACATCATCGGCGCGCTCTGCGGCGCCGGCGTGGCGCTCGCCGCCTATCCGATGGAAAGCGCGTTCCTGTTTCCGCTCATGGTCGTCGCCGGCGCGCTCGGCGGCTGGGCCTGGGCGATGATCCCCGGGATCCTCCGGACGAAGTTCAACACCAACGAGATCCTCACATCGCTCCTGCTCGTCTACGTCGCCGAGCAGCTGATGGCGAAGATGTCCTTCGGCCTGCTGCGCAACCCCGAGGGCTCGGGTTTCCCCGGGAGCCGGAACCTCCAGCAATACCCCTCGGCGGCCAATTCCGAGCTGATCGCCGGGACGGGGATGCACTGGGGCATCGTCGCCGCCTTCGTCGCGGTGATCTTCGCCCATGTGCTCCTCAACCGCCACATCATGGGCTTCAACATCCGCCTCGCCGGACAGGCGCCGCGCGCCGCGAAATTCTCCGGCGTCCAGCCCGCGCGGCTGATCCTGTTCTGCCTCGGCATCTCGGGCGCGCTCGCCGGGATGGCGGGCCTCTTCGAGGTTGCAGGTCCGGCGGGCCAGATCACGCCCAGCTTCAATGTGGGCTACGGCTTCACCGCGATCATCGTCGCCTTTCTCGGCCGCCTGCACCCGGTGGGCATCCTCCTCGCCGGGCTCCTGATGGCGCTCACCTATGTCGGCGGCGAGGCCGCCCAGGCCAATCTCGGCCTCCCCGCCGCCGCAATCCAGGCGTTCCAGGGGATGCTGCTGTTCTTCCTGCTCGCGGGCGACGTGCTGACGAACTTCCGCCTGCGGCTCGGCCGGCCGGAGGTGGCGTGATGGACTTGCGAGCCTTGCCCGGAATCAAGGCGCGAGGCGCCGCCGGGCAGCGCCCGACCGCCCCCCGGGCGGGCGCTTTTGCGCCGTTGACGCGCGGAACAGGCGTTCAACGGGATTGCACCATAAATCGCACCACACGGCGGTTGGGAGCGCCAACCCGCGGTCGGGCCCTGCCCTCCGTTCCACCGGACGTCAAACATGGTGTTGCACAGGGTCTCGCCCGCGACGAGGTACCAGAATGAACCCCGAACTCCTGCTCTCCGCCCTGATGGTCGCCTCGACCCCGATCCTCCTCGCCGCCATCGGCGAGTTGGTCGTCGAAAAGGCCGGCGTCCTCAATCTCGGCGTCGAGGGCATGATGATCGTGGGCGCGATCTGCGGCTTCGCCGTCGCGGTCGAGACCCAGAACCCCTATCTCGGCTTCCTCGGCGGCGCCGCCGGGGCCGCGGCGCTTTCGATGATCTTCGCCTTCCTCACCCAGGTGCTCCTGTCGAACCAGGTCGCCACCGGTCTCGCGCTCACGCTGTTCGGCCTCGGCTTCTCGGCGCTGATCGGCCAGAGCTATTCCGGCCAGAAGCCGCCCGCGACCCACGACCTCTGGATCCCGCTTTTGCGCGACATCCCCTTCCTCGGGCCCGTGCTCTTCCGGCACGACCTCATGGTCTATGTCTCCCTTGCCCTCGTCGCCCTCGTCTGGGCGGTGCTCACCCGCACAAGGATCGGCCTCGTCCTCCGCGCGGTGGGCGAGAATCACGACGCCGCACATGCGCTCGGCTACAAGGTGGTGCGGATCCGCATCGCCGCCATCGCCTTCGGCGGCGCCTGCGCCGGGCTCGGCGGCGCCTATCTCAGCCTCGTTCGGGTGCCGCAATGGACCGAGGGCATGACCGCGGGCGCCGGCTGGATCGCGCTCGCCATCGTGGTCTTCGCCTCCTGGCGGCCCTGGCGGGTTCTGCTCGGCGCCTATCTTTTCGGCGGCATCACCGTCCTGCAACTAAACCTGCAGGCCGCCGGCGCCTCGATTCCGGTCGAATACTTGTCGATGTCCCCCTATCTGATAACGATCCTCGTGCTCGTCATCATGTCGGCCGACCGGACGCGCGCGGCGATGAACGCCCCCGCCTCGCTCGGCCGGCCGTTCCACGCAGCAGCGTGAACCATCACCCGGCCGCAAGGGCCGAACAGTAAAACAGGGAGTTTGGGATGAAACGCAGAACGCTACTGGCCAGCGCCGCCGCCGCGGCCCTGATCGCCGGCAAGGTCTCCGCGCAGGACAAGGTCAAGGTCGGCTTCGTGCTGGTCGGGCCGAAGAACGACGGCGGCTGGTCGCAGCACCATTACGAGAGCGCCGTGAAGATGAAGGAGCATTTCGGCGACGCCGTCGAGCTCGTCGTGCAGGAAAGCGTCCCCGAGGGCGCCGATGCCGAGCGCGTGCTGACCCAGATGGCGCTCGCGGGCACCGACCTGATCTTCACCACCTCCTTCGGTTACATGGATGCGACCGCGAACGTGGCCGCGAAGTTCCCGAAGGTGAAGTTCGAGCATGCCACCGGCTACAAGACCGCGGCCAACATGGGCAACTATTCCGCGCGCTTCTACGAGGGCCGCGCGGTGATGGGCCATATCGCCGGCAAGATGACCAAGTCGAACAAGATCGGCTACATCGCTTCCTTCCCGATCCCAGAAGTGATCCGCGGCATCAACTCGACCTATATCCACGCGAAGAAGGCCAACCCCGACGTGACCATCAGCGTGGTCTGGCTCTTCACCTGGTTCGACCCGGCGAAAGAGGCCGACGCCACCCAGGCGCTGATCGACCAGGGCGTCGACGTGATCCTCGCCCATACCGACTCGACCGCGCCGCTCGCGAAGATGAAGGAGCATGGTGGCGTCTACGGGTTCGGCCAGGCTGCCGACATGGCCGAATACGCGCCCGAGCCGCGCATTTCCTCGATCATCGACGAATGGGCGCCCTATTACATCAGCCAGGTCCAGTCGGTGATGGACGGCACCTGGGAAGCGAAGGCGACCTGGGACGGGATCGCCGAGGGCATGGTCGGGATCGGCGAATTTTCCGACGTGATCCCCGAGGATGTCCGCGCCGAGGCCGAGGCGCTCAAGCAGTCGATCATCGACAAGAGCTACCACCCGTTCACCGGCCCCCTGAACAAGCAGGACGGGTCGCCCTGGCTCGCCGAAGGGGAAGTCGCCGATGACGGCGCGCTGGCCGGGCTCGACTTCTATGTAGAGGGCGTCACGGGCGATATCCCGAACTGACCTCGGAAAGCCACGGGGGACGCCGCTCGGGGTCCCCCGCAAGCGCCTCGCGCGGTGGAGCCGGACGCTCCGTTACGGACAAGCCGGGCGGGGGGAAGGGTTCAGCCGACGCGCCGCGTCAGACGAATTCCGGCCGATAGTCCTGCGCTTCCGGCTCGGAATAGCGCGGGGCGGGATAGCCCGGGGCCGCTTCCGGCCCGGCCTCGAACAGGGCGGCGATGTCGCGGCTGAGATCCTCGTCGAGCTCGCCCACCGCCTTCGGCGAGGGCAGGTAGCTCTCGACCGGCAGGCCGTTCGCGGCGAAGACCTGGTGATCGGCGAAGACCACGTTGTAGAAGGTCATCTCGGTGATGCCCCGGTCGAAGAAGGCCGCGTCCGAGGCCTCGGCGATGTCGCGCGCGGCAATCAGGCAGGAGCACGTATCGGGCATGTCGGCGAGCCGGTAGCCGGGCACCAGGATCCGGTGACGGGCCGCGACCAGGAGATCGCGCTGCGGCATCATCGGGCCGATGGCGCGGGGCTTCAGCCGCACCGGCGCCAGCGAGGGATCGGCGGCGATCTCGGCGGCGGTGAGGCTGCGCGTCCAGACCATCCGGACCGGCTGCAGCCCGTTGTCCCGGGTCACGATCAGGTCGCCCGGCCGCAGGTTCTCGATCCGCCGCGCGCCACAGGGCGTGCGCACATTGGCGCTTCCGGCCAGCCCGAGAAGCGGGCCCTGCCTGCTACGCCCCTTCGTGATCTTCGACATCATGGTCATGTCGCATGGACTCCAACGCCAACTCCCCTGGGCCCAGAGTTGAAAGTGAATATGGCATGAATTTGGTAACCAGATGGTCACAAGCGGGCAGCAGAATCCACCCGGATTCCATCGCCGAAGAACCCGTTATTTCCATATATTTCAGCACCGTATCGGCAAATTCCCGCCAAATTGCCTGCATTTTTCCCCGCCCCCCTCCGGCGGGCCCTACCCTCAGCCGGGGTTTACCAAACTCGCATTGCCCCTGCGAATCGGTAGCCGGGCCCTGACAGTGCCGGGCGCGGCCCCGGCTTTGTTTCCGCCGTTCGGTCGATTGTGGCAGGCCCATGTCAGCCTTCCGGCAAGCTCAGCGCAGGAGCCGGAACGACACCGCGATCAGCACGCCGGGAAGGAGCACGAGCTTGAAGAGCAGCACCGCCAGAATGTCGATATAGCTGCGCAGGAGCGCGTCGGCATTGTCGAACAGGTACTGCCCGGCCCGGCGGTAGCCCGCCAGCGCATCGACCACCGCCGAGGTCGCGTCGCCCACCCGCTCGGCATTCTCGGCGCCCGAACGCCAGAGCGAGCTCCAGAACCCGCCATCGTCCGGCGCGGTCTCCGGCACCGGCTCGACCGCGTCGGCCACCGCCTCGTTGGCCTCGATCTCGGCGGCGATGCCGGCAAGCAGCGCCTCGTTCCGGTCCCAGACCGGCCGCGTCGCCAGATCGGCCAGCAGCCCCGAGACGGCGAAGACGCAGGGCACGACCAGCGCCATCGCCGCGCCGCTGCTGGTCAGGCGCCGGGCGAAGGGTGGCGCGCGCGGGCCGACCAGAAGCCCGCAGCAAAGCAGCGCGAAGCCGATCGCCGCCAGCGGTCCGAAACTGATCGAGAGCAGCCCCGAGGCCACCGAGATCGCCAGCACCGCCGCGGCGACGCTTTCCACCGTGTCGTCGATCGGTTCCAGCGTCTTCAGGGGCTGGACCGAGCCCGACAGCACGAAAGAACCGCCGACCTCGACCTCCTGCGCCGCCGAGAGAAACAGGTTCAGGCTCCTGAGCGCGGCATAGATCGTGACCGCGCCCAGTGTGACCTGCCCCGCCTGACGCGACGCTGCGCCGGAAAGCGGGTTCTGGCCGAGAAGCGAGAGAAGCATGGCCAGGCCGGCAAGCGCGGCCAGGACCGGACGCCCCGCAAGAGAGCGTCCGGCAGGATCAGCCATCCTTGCGGATGGTCACGTTCTTCGGATCGAACGGGCTGTCCTCGGTGACCGTCGCCGTCCAGAGCTCCTTCTGCATCCGGACCTGCAGCACGGTTCCCGGCTCGGCCAGCTCGGGGCTGACATAGCCCATGCCGATCGACTTGCCGAACGCCACCGAATAGCCGCCCGAGGTCAGACGCCCGACCCGCTTGTCGCCCGAATAGAGCGCCTCGCGGCCCCAGGGATCGGCATCCGCCGGCCCGTCGATCAGCAGCGTCACGCATTTCCAGCGGACCCCGGTCTCGACCATCTTCGCCTTGCCGTGGAACTCCTTCTCGAGATCCACGAAACGGTCCAGCCCCGCCTCCAGGGGCGTCGCGTCGCGGCCCAGCTCGGTGCCGAAGGCGCGATAGGATTTCTCCTGCCGCAGCCAGTTCTGCGCCCGGGCGCCGACCAGCTTCATGCCGTGCTTCTCGCCGGCCTTCTCCAGGAGGTCGAACAGGTAGTTCTGCATCTCGATCGGGTGATGCAGCTCCCAGCCCAGTTCACCGGTATAGGCCACGCGGATCGCGTTCACCGGGCACATGCCCAGTTCGATCCGGCGCGCCGACAGCCACGGAAACCGCTTGTTCGACAGCGCCGTGTCCGGATCGGCGTCGCGGATCACCTCTTTCAGCACGTCGCGCGATTTCGGGCCGGCGATGGCGAAGACGCCCCACTGGGTGGTCACGTCCTGCAGTTCGATACGGCCGAATTCCGCTTCCTTGTCCTCGATCGCCTTCTTCAGGAAGTCGGCGTCATACTCGGTCCAGGCGCCCGCGGAGACCAGGTAATACTCGTCATCCTTGAGCCGGACGATGGTGTATTCGGTGCGGGTGGTGCCGGCGACGGTCAGCGCGTAGGTCAGGTTGATGCGGCCGACCTTCGGCAGCTTGTTGCTGGTGAACCAGTCGAGGAAGGCGGTCGCGCCGGGGCCCTTGACGATGTGCTTGGTAAAGGCGGTCGCGTCGATCAGGCCCACGCCCTCGCGAACGGCCTTCGCCTCGTCCACCGCGTATTGCCACCAGCCGCCGCGGCGGAACGACCGCGCGTCGTGGTCGAAGTTTTCCGGCGCGTCGACCGGGCCGAAATAGTTCGGGCGCTCCCAGCCGTTGACCCAGCCGAACTGGGCTCCGCGCGCCTTCTGGCGGTCATAGGCCGGCGAGGTGCGCAGCGGGCGGCACGCCGGGCGTTCCTCGTCCGGGTGGTGCAGGATATAGACGTGGTCGTAGCATTCCTCGTTCTTGCGGGCCGCGAACTCGGTCGTCATCCAGCTTTGCGAGTAGCGCTTCGGGTCGAGCGAGGCCATGTCGATCTCGGCCTCGCCATCGACCATCATCTGCGCCAGGTAATAGCCGGTGCCGCCCGCGGCGGTGATCCCGAAGGAGAAACCCTCGGCCAGCCACATGTTGCGCAGGCCCGGGGCCGGGCCGACCAGCGGGTTGCCGTCGGGCGTATAGCAGATCGGACCGTTGAAATCGTCCTTGAGGCCGCTTTCCTCGCAGGACGGGATCCGGTGGATCATCGCCATGTACTGCTCTTCGATCCGCTCGAGATCCAGCGGGAACAGGTCGGCGCGGAAACTGTCGGGCACGCCGTATTCGAAGCAGGCCGGCGCGTTCTTCTCGTAAACGCCGAGGATCCAGCCGCCGCGCTCCTCGCGCACATAGGATTGCGCATCGGCGTCGCGGACCACCGGATGTTCGGGATTGCCCGCCGCGCGATACTCGACGAGCGCGGGATCCTGGTCCATCACGATGAACTGGTGCTCGACCGGAATGGCGGGCAACCTGATGCCCAGCATCTTCGCGGTGCGCTGGGCGTGGTTGCCCGAGGCGGTGACGACATGCTCGGCGGTGATGACGACCTGCTCGTCGGACTCGACGAGGTTGCCGCCCTTCTCGACCATCCTGGTGCAGGTGACTTCCCAATGGGTGCCGTTCCAGTGGAAGGCATCGGCCTGCATCTTGCGCACGATATCGACGCCGCGCTGACGGGCGCCCTTGGCCATCGCTTGGGTCACGTCGGCGGGGTTAATGTAGCCGTCTTCGGTGTGATAGATCGCGCCCTTCAGATCCTCGGTGTTGATCAGCGGCCAGCGTTCCTTGATCTGCTCGGGCGTCAGCCACTCGAACCTCACGCCGCAGGTCTCCGCGGTGGAGGCGTAGAGCATGTACTCGTCCATGCGCTCCTGCGTCTGGGCCATGCGCAGGTTGCCGACCACGGCGAAGCCGGCATTGAGGCCGGTCTCTGCTTCCAGCGTCTTGTAGAAATCGACGGAATACTTGTGAATATGCGTCGTCGCGTAGGACATGTTGAACAGCGGCAGAAGCCCGGCCGCGTGCCAGGTCGACCCGCTGGTGAGTTCGTCGCGCTCCAAGAGCATCACGTCCGACCAGCCCGCCTTCGCGAGGTGATAGGCGATCGACGTCCCGACGGCGCCACCGCCGACGACCAGAGCTTTGACATGTGTCTTCATGACCGTCCCTCGATATCGGTTCCGGCCACGAGATGTAATGGATGCCGCCCCGCCCGTCGCGGGTCGCGCGACATAATCGCGTAAGAAAGCGACGTTGCCGGGCGGGGCGGCGTTCGCTCACACCCGTTCGAGCCAGTGCTCGACCTCGCGCTTGACCTGCTCCTTGGTCTTGCCGTAGCGCGACTGGATCCGACCCTCCAGCTCCTCGCGGTTGCCGTCGATGACGTCGAGGTCGTCGTTGGTCAGCTTGCCCCAATGCTGCTGGGCCTTGCCCTTGATTTCCTTCCATTTGCCTTCGACTTGATCCCAGTTCATGGCGATCTCCTCTCTCGTGTTGCACCGGTGTCCGGCTCGTGGAAGGAACCCGCGGGAACGGCCCCGGTTCCGAAGTTCCGCCCGCCCGGGCGAAATCCGGCCGCGCGGGCCGCCGGCCGGCGCCGGGTCGGGACCGGATCGCGAGCCCCCTTTGCGACGGCGCACAGGCGCTCCTATATCCGCAAGGATGACCACCAGGACCCGACGACCATGCCGCTTGTGAAGACCGGAATTCTCCTCGCCGCCATGACCGCGCTGTTCGGCGCGGTGGGCTTCCTGATCGGCGGGCAAGGGGGCATGTTGATCGCCTTCCTGATTGCCGCGGGGATGAACCTCTGGTCGTGGTGGTCCTCGGACAAGATGGTGCTCCGGCTGCACAACGCGAAGCTGGTGACCCGGCGTTCGGCGCCGGAGCTCGTCGGCCTCGTGGAGGAGCTGGCGAAGAATGCCGGCCTGCCGGTGCCCGCGGTCTATATCATCGAGACCGACCAGCCCAACGCCTTCGCCACCGGCAGGAGCCCCGAAAACGCCGCCGTCGCGGCGACGACGGGCCTGTTGCGGCGGCTCCGCCGCGAGGAGCTGGCCGGCGTGATGGCGCATGAGCTTGCCCATATCAAGCACCGCGACACGCTCCTGATGACCGTCACCGCCACCATCGCTGGCGCCATCGGCATGCTCACCAACTTCGCCTTCTTCTTCCGCGGCGGCCGCGACAACCCCCTGGGCTTCGTCGGCGTGCTCCTCGCGGTGTTCCTCGCGCCCCTGGCCGCCGGTCTCGTCCAGATGGCGATCAGCCGGACCCGCGAATACGAGGCCGACCGCGAGGGCGCCGAGATCTGCGGCCAGCCGCTCTGGCTCGCCGCCGCGCTCGCGAAGATCCACGACCACGCGGCGCGGATCGACAACGAGCGCGCCGAGGCGCATCCGGCGACGGCGCATATGTTCATCGTGAACCCGCTCCATGCCCATGCCCGCGACGCGCTCTTCGCGACCCATCCGGACGTGCGCAACCGGATCGCCCGGCTCGAGGCGATGGCGGGCGGGCGGTGCGTGTCCGCCCCCTCCCCGCGACCGGCGCGGTCATCCGGCCCCTGGGGCTGATCCAGCGGCGCGCCTGCGGCGCATTCCCTTGCCTGGCGGGGCTGCCGCCCCGCGCTTGGGGCTCTGCCCCAAACCCCGGGATTTCCGGACCCAAAGATGGATCATGTCGCAGCCCGGGCCGGGCCGGAAGCGCGCCAGCCGTTCCGCCCCGGGTGTCGCAAGCGCGGCCAGCGACGGGATCGGCGCGGAAGGCCCGGAAACCGGCGATCGCCGGGCCGGCGCCGATCCGGAGCGCCGGTTCCGGCGCCCCCCACGATCGGTCGCCCGCCTGCCTCAGCCCTCCCCCGCCAGCGCCGCCAGCATCGGCCCGAGCCCGCCCGCGTAGCGCCGCCACTCCTCGGAACTCCCGGTATAGAGCGGCTTCCGCACCTGCCCCGCCGAGGCCGTCTCGACGATCCGCGCCGTCTTGTGGAACGCCAGAAGCTCCGGCACGAAGGGCAGCCCGAGATGCGCCATCATCGTCCGGATCGCCGGTTCCGGCGCCTCGGTCAACGCCTCGTAGCCCACATCCGCGACGAAGCCCGGGAGGCGCCGGTGCCAGAACGCCATGAGCCCGTCATAGAGCCGGTAATACCGCCCCAGATCGCCCTGATCGAAACTGAACGCCATGCCGCGCGCCGGGAAATGCAGCCGGTAGCACGACCAGCAGACCGCCTCCGGACACCGCCGCATGTGCAGGATCTTCGCCTCGGGCAAGGCGCGCCGGATATGGCCGATCCAGCGGAAATTGAGCGGCATCTTGTCGGTCACCGCCAGGATCCCCGGCCCCGCATGTTCGGCCAGCGCGGCCCGGTAGCCCTCGCGCAGCGCCGCGATCCCCTCGGGCCGCGCCGCCGCCGTCACGCCCCCCGCCCGGCCGATCAGCCGCGCCAGCACCATCCGCTCGCCGGCGGCATGGACCGCCGGATGGCTCGCCAGGATCTGCTCGGCGAGCGAGGTGCCCGAGCGCGGCATGCCGAGGACGAACACCGGCACCGCCGGCAGGGGCTCGCCCACTTGCACCGCCGGTGCCTCGCCCGCGAAGGCCGCCTCGATCTCCGCGAAGAGCGCCGCATCGCCGGCCGCGTCATAGCCCGAGAGCTGCTTGCCCAGCCGTCCCGCTTCCGCCAGCGCCGCCAGCGCCTCCTCGAATTGGCCGACACTCCGCGCCAGCGCCGCCACCGCGTAGCCCGCCGGGAGCCGCGCCGGCCCGTCCTCGGCGGCGTCGCGCAGGGCGCGCGCCTGCGGCAACAGCGCCGCCGCCTCGGCGCCCGAGACCAGCGGCGCGAGGTTCTTCATCGCCTCGGCATCCGCACGCAGCGACAGCGCCGCCTTCAGGCATCGGATCGCCATTTCCGGCCGCCCGGCATTCGACAGGGACGCGCCGAGATTGCTCAGGATCTCCGGGCTCGCCGGCTTCAGTTCCGCCGCCTTCGCGAACGCTTCCAGGGCGCCCGCCGCATCTCCCGCCCCCCGCCGCGCGATGCCGAGATTGTTCCAGCCCTCGGCAAAGCCCGGCTCCCGCGCCACCGCGCGGGCGCAGAGCGGCACCGCGCCTTCCGGATCGTCGCCCGTCAGGAGGATCGCACCGAGATTGCCCAGCGCCTGCGGCTGCCCGGGATCGAGTGCCAGCGCCTGCCGATAGCGCTCGGCCGCCCCGGAAAGATCGCCCGCCCGGTGCAGCCGCGCGCCGTCGCCGGCCAGCACCTTCGCCGGATCGCCGCCGCCAAGCTCGGCCAGCCCGTCGCGCGCCCGGCGATTGCCGGGCCAGGCCGCCAGCACATCGGCATAGAGCCGCGCGGCCTCTTCCGGCTCGCCTTGCGCCGCATGGTTCCGCGCCTTGCGCAGGGATCTGTCGAGCGTCGCACCCATCGCATCGCCTCCGGTCCCGGCCGCACCCCGGGGACAGGCCTAGCTCGACAGGGTTTGCAGCGGCTTAACACGGGGCGGCCCCCCATGCGTCAGCCTCCGCCGAGTCCCCGGGCGGTAAAAGTCGGATAAAATAAGCGAACTTTAACCGGGACGCGGCAAACAGACGCGAATGTGCGGATTGTTGCGAGCGTGACCCCAATGCGAATCTTCAGGACTTCCCAGACAAAACCCGACGAAACCGGGGCACTCCTCGCCGCGCTCGACCGGGTGCAAGCCATCATCTCCTTCGACATGGACGGCAACGTCCTGGACGCGAACGAGAATTTCCTGCAAACGCTCGGCTACGAGATCGACGAGATCCGCGGCCGAAACCACCGGATCTTCGTCGCACCGGCCTTTGCCGAAAGCGCGGAATACCGAACCCTGTGGCAGACGCTTCGCGCGGGCGAGCCCGTCAAGGGCACCATGCCGCGAATCGCCAAAGACGGAAAGGAAGTCTGGATCGAGGCGTCCTACAACCCGATCCCCGGCCCCGACGGCAAGCCGTCCAAGGTGGTCAAGTTCGCCGTCGACGTCACCGCGGCCAAGACTCTCGCGGCGGACGCCGCCGGACAGATCGAGGCGATGTCCAAGTCGCAGGCGGTGATCGAGTTCGATCCCGACGGCACGATCCGCACCGCGAACCCGAATTTCCTCAAGACGATGGGCTACGACCTGGCCGAGATCCAGGGCAAGAAGCACCGCATGTTCCTCGATCCGAAAGAGGCCGCCGCGCCGGAATACCAAAGTTTCTGGAGCGACCTTGCGGCAGGCAAGTTCAACTCGGGCCTCTACAAGCGCAAGGACAAGAACGGCAAAACCGTCTGGCTGCGCGCCACCTACAATCCGATCGCCGGACCCGACGGCCGGATCGTCAAGGTGGTCAAGTTCGCGACCGACGTCACCGCCACCCAGCGCGAGAACGCCGATTTCCGCGGGCAGATCGAGGCGATCTCCAAGTCTCAGGCGGTGATCGAATTCGGCCTCGACGGCACCATCGCCGCCGCGAACGAGAATTTCCTGGAAACGATGGGATACCGGGCCGACGAGATCCAGGGGCGCAAGCACAGCATGTTCGTCGAGCCTGAACTCGCCCGCAGCGCCGAGTATGCCGCGTTCTGGAAGGCGCTCGGCGAAGGGCAGTTCCAGTCGGCCGAGTACAAGCGCATCGGAAAGGGTGGCCGCGAGGTCTGGCTCCGCGCCACCTACAATCCGATCTTCGATCCGGAGGGCAGACCGTACAAGGTCGTGAAATACGCCACCGACATAACCTCCCGGAAACGCGCGATGGACGCGCTGGTCGGCGGGCTCTCGGCCCTCGCCGACGGCGATCTCTCGGCCCGGATCCCCGACAGTATCAGCGGCGAGTTCACCGAGCTGCGCGAGTCGTTCAACGCCACGATGATGCGCTTCTCCAATCTCGTGGCCGGCATCCTCGAGACCTCCGAGGCAATCGCCCAGGAAAGCGAGTCGATTGCCGCCAATGCCGGCGATCTCTCCTCGCGCGGCGAGCGGCAGGCCGCCACGGTCGAGCAGACCTCAGCGGCGATGGAGGAGATCTCCTCCACCGTCAAGAGCACCGCCACGAACGCGAAGGGCGCCACGACGGCCGCCCAGGGCGCCTCCGACCATGCCGCCAAGGGCGGCAAGGTCGTGAACGAGGCGATTGCCGCGATGGTCCGGATCGAGCAGAGCTCGGCCGAGATACGGAAGATCATTCAGGTGATCGATTCCATCGCCTTCCAGACCAACCTCCTCGCGCTCAATGCCGGGGTCGAGGCTGCGCGGGCCGGCGATGCCGGCCGCGGATTCGCGGTCGTTGCTTCCGAGGTGCGGGCGCTGGCGCAGCGCGCCTCCGACGCCGCCAAGGAGATCAACGCGCTGATCGAGACCAGCAGCCGCGAAGTGGCCGACGGATCCAGCCTCGTGAACCAGTCTGGCGAGGCGCTCTCGGAGATCGTCGCGGCGGTGGCCGCCGTGGTCGATACCATCGGCGACATCTCGACGGCGGCGGCCGAGCAGGCGGCCGGCATTTCGGAGGTCACCCATGCGATTTCCGACATCGACACCACGACCCAGCACACGGCCGCGCTCTCCGAGGAAAGTGCCGCCGCCGCCACCGAACTGGCCCAGCGCGCCGCGCAGCTCCGCGAATTCGTGAGCCATTTCCGCGGCGTGGAGGGCTCCGGCGAGGTCGCGAAAGCCGCGCCGCCCAAGCCCGCCGCCGCATCGGCGCCGCTCCCCGCGAAACGCGTCGCCGCTGCCGGCGGCGGCGCGGCGGCCGCGGCGGTGGCTGCCGAAGACCAGGGCTGGGACGAATTCTGACGGCGCGCCGCCGCCCGGCGCGGCGCTCCCCCGCATTGTCGGCAGACGCGCGCGGCACCCCCCGCCGGTCGGGCGCGCAGGGAGACAACCTGCGTCGCGAACCGCAGGCCGCGCCGCGTGACCGATATCGCGCCGCGCCTCGAGAACCGGATCTGGGCCGGGTTCCGAACCCGGTTTGAACCCCGGCTGTCCGCGTGTGAGCACGCGGCGTTCACGCCGTTGCCGTCGCAGGTGGGGCCGCTCCGCCGCCCTTGGCGCTCGGTCACGCGCGCGATGTGGCCACCGGGCGCGGCGCCGGAAATTCGCGCCCGCCGCGGCGCCGGGTGCATGCGGGCACCACCGGGGCGTTGCAGGAACTCGTGCCAACCCTTCGGATCGGGATCCGTCCTGGCCCACGGGGCCATCGCCGCCAGGTCCGCCCCGCGGTCCGGGGACCTGGAAAGCAGGGCCGATCCGGCGCCGGGCCGCGACCACAGGCCGTCACCCGACCGGAGAAACCCGACTGCAGGAGCCCGACAATACGCGCGCTCCCCGGACCTTCGCCTGACATGCCGTCCCTTAATCCGATTAAAATACTCGGATTGACATCTCCGAGTGTTTCACTCAGGCTTTTCCCATGAGCCAGCCCGCCGAATCCCCGGGTCAGCCAGCACGCGGCACGAATCCGGATCGAAGACATGACCCAACGACCCGAAT
This sequence comes from Paracoccaceae bacterium, assembly GCA_003605175.1. Classification (GTDB taxonomy): domain Bacteria; phylum Pseudomonadota; class Alphaproteobacteria; order Rhodobacterales; family Rhodobacteraceae; genus Ovoidimarina. The sequence continues at coordinate 217,081 of QWDA01000006.1, forward strand.
GCGGACGCGACGGCCGGACCGTGGCCCCGGCGCGCGCGGAACTCTTCTGCGGCATCCTCGAAATGGCGCCGCCCGCGCCCGATCCCGGCCGCGAATGGCTGCTCGACAGGATCGACACCCCCGAGAGGGAGGGCGCCCCATGGGCCTGAATGTCGCCCCCACCGATCTCGCAGCGAGCCTGCGCGACGAGACCCCGGTCTACGACGCCCAGACCCTGACCCAGGGCGGCGGCATCGCCCGGATCCGCCTCGGCGACCAGCTCTACACCCTGCGCATCACCCGCGCGGGCAAGCTGATCCTGACGAAATGACCGCGCCGAACCCTCATCGCGGCGGCCTGCCGGTGGGCCATCTCTCCGATGTCGGCCCGGTCGAGGCCGGCGCCGTGCTCTGCTTCCGGCTCTGGTGCGACGGCCCGGCCGGCCGCACCGCGCTCCAAACCCATTTCCTCGGCAATCTCCACGCCCGCGCCGGCCGGTACGCGCTCGAGGCGCTCGAGACGCTCTGCGACCAGTGGATCCGCCACGCCCGCCGCCCGCTGATGCGCCACGACGTCGCCTGCGCCTGCCTCGGCGCCGACGAGGCGATCTTCGCCAATTTCGTCGCCACCGCCAGCGAGGGCGACCGCGAGGATGCGATGCTGATCGCCACAACCCTGGTCCGCGCCGACATGGCCGCGATGCTGGTCACGCTGGCCGGAGAGGTCGGCCTCGCGCTCCGCCGGATCTCCCGCCCGCCCGCCACCGAGCGGCGGCCGGAAACCGTACTGCATTGAAAAGACAAGAAGGACAGTGACCTGATGCAATCTCTCACACACGCCACGAGCGCCCTGGCCCTGACGATCGGCCTCGGCGCCGCAGCTGCGACCGCAGGGTCGGTGAGCAAGACCGCGGTGCTCGAAACCTATGCCGATATCGCCCGGGCCGGCTATGGCGACAGCCTGGCGACGGCGCAGGCGCTCCAGGCGGCCGTCGACGCGCTGATCGCCACGCCCTCGCCGGAAACGCTCGCGGCAGCGCGGGCCGCATGGCGCGCCGCCCGCGTGCCCTACCAGCAGACCGAGGTGTTCCGCTTCGGCAATGCCATCGTCGACGACTGGGAGGGCAAGGTGAATGCCTGGCCGCTCGACGAGGGCCTGATCGACTATGTCGACGCCTCCTATGGCGGCGCCACCGACGAGAACGAATACGCCGCGCTGAATGTGATCGCGAACCCGAGCTTCACGCTCTCGGGCGAAACCGTCGACGCGTCGGAAATCACCCCGGCGCTCCTCGAAACCACGTTGCAGGAGGCCGACGGGGTCGAGGCCAATGTCGCCACCGGCTACCACGCCATCGAGTTCCTGCTCTGGGGCCAGGACCTGAACGGCACCGGCCCGGGCGCCGGCAACCGCCCCTGGACCGACTATGCGCAAGGCGACGCCTGCACCAACGGGAACTGCGACCGCCGCGGCCAGTACCTGCAGGCGGCGACCGCGCTCCTGGTCTCCGACCTCGACTGGATCACCGCGCAATGGGCCGATGACGGCGCCGCGCGCGCGGCGCTCCTGGCCGACGAGGATGCCGGCCTGATCGCCATCCTCACCGGCATGGGCTCGCTTTCCTACGGCGAACTGGCGGGTGAACGGATGCGCCTCGGGCTGATGCTGAACGACCCCGAGGAGGAGCAGGACTGTTTCTCGGACAACACCTATAACAGCCACTTCTATGACGGGCTCGGCATCCAGAACGTCTATCTCGGCGACTATGCAAGCGCCGACGGCGCCCGCATCTCCGGCCCGTCGATCTCCGATCTCGTGGCCGCCGCGAACCCCGCGCTCGACGCCGAACTGCGCGGCAAGCTCGCCCACACCGTCCGCGCCCTCGGCCAGGTCAAGACCGCCGCCGAAGCCGGCCTCGCCTACGACCAGATGCTCGCCCGCGGCAACGAGACCGGCGAGGCGCTGGTGATGGGCGCGGTCGACGCGCTGGTCGACCAGACCCGCTCGATCGAACGCGCCGTCTCCGCGCTCGGCCTCGACCAGGTGGCCTTCGAGGGCTCCGACAGCCTCGACAACCCCGACGCCGTCTTCCAGTAACCCCGAACCCGGGATCCGCCGCCATGATCGTCTGCCATTGCCAGAGCATCAGCAGCCACGACATCCATGCCGCCATCGACTGGATGCGGGCGGCGGATCCCGACACGCTCATCACCCCCGGAAAGGTCTATCGTGCGCTCGGCAAGGCGGCGGATTGCGGCGGCTGCCTGCCGCTCTTCCTTGACACCATGCGGCGCAACGACAACCTTGAAGTCCCCATGAATCTCCGCGGCTGGCGCGGCGGAGCGACACAGGAATCCAAGGCATGCAAGGCGACCAGAAAGTCATCGACTACCTCAATCGGGCGCTCCGGAGCGAGCTGACCGCGATCAGCCAGTACTGGCTGCACTACAAGCTGCAGGAAGACTGGGGCCTTGGCCACATGGCCAAGAAGAGCCGCGAGGAAAGCATCGAGGAGATGAACCACGCGGACAAGCTCATGGACCGGATCATCTTCCTCGAAGGCCATCCGAACCTGCAGAAGCTCGACCCGCTTCGCATCGGCCAGACCCCGAAGGAGACGCTGGAATGCGACCTCGCTGCCGAGCAGGAGGCGCGCGCGCTCTACAAGGAAGCCCGCGAATATTGCCACGAGATCGGCGACCATGTGTCGAAAGCGCTGTTCGACGCGTTGCTGGCCGACGAGGAGGGGCATATCGACTTCCTCGAAACCCAGCTCGACCTGCACGACAAGATCGGATCCGAAAACTATGCCATGCTCAACGCCTCGAAAATGGATGAAGCGGACTAGGCTGGCGGCGGCATTCGCCCTGGCGGCAGGTGCCGCCGGGGCCGGAACACTCGACGATCCCCATCTCGACATTGTCGCACGGACCGCCGAGGAGGCGGCGCGGATCGCCAGGGTCACCGCGCCCACCGTCGATTTCACCGCCGCCGAGAAGTTCGAGGCCAAGCCGGGCGGTGCCGCCAGCGTGCGCGCGCGCCGCAACCACGACGCCTTCTCGCAGCCCTCTGGCAACATGAGCTTCGAAGGCGAGCTGAACTTCAAGGTGGGCAACGGGCTGTTCCGCAAGCTCTGGGTCTCCGCCCCCTCCTCGACGCTCGCCTCCGACGGGCTCGGCCCGCTCTACAACGCCCGTTCCTGCCAGCGCTGCCACATCAAGGACGGCCGCGGCCACCCGCCCGAAGGCCCCGACGACGACGCCACCTCGATGTTCCTGCGCGTCTCGATCCCCGGCGCCCCCGGGGACGGCATCGCCGAGATCGAGGACTACATCGCCACCCTGCCCGACCCGGTCTACGGCACCCAGCTCCAGGACCGCGCGCTCCCCGGACAGCCGGCCGAGTACCGTCTGCAGATCGACTATACCGAGGAGCCGGTGGCCCTCTCCGGCGGCGAGACCGCCAGCCTGCGCCACCCCACCTACACCGCCGCCGACCTCGGCTACGGCCCCCTCGCCCCGGGCGCGATGCTCAGTCCCCGCGTGGCGCCGCAGATGATCGGGCTCGGCCTCCTGGAAACCATCCCCGCCGCCGACATCCTCGCCCATGCCGACCCCGACGATGCCGATGGCGACGGCATCTCGGGCCGGCCCAACATCGTCTGGTCGGCCGAGTTCGACCGCCCGATGCTCGGCCGCTTCGGCCTCAAGGCCGGCGCACCGACGATCCGCCACCAGTCCGCCGGCGCGTTCTCGGGCGATATCGGCATCTCCTCCCCGCTCTTCGACGCGCCTTCGGGCGAATGCACCGCGGCACAGGTGGCCTGCCTCACCGCGCCCAACGGCGCCGGCGACGAGCGCGGCCATGAGATCGACGCGGAAGGGCTCGACCTCGTCACCTTCTACAGCCGCAACCTCGCCGTGCCCGAGCGCCGCGACGTGGCCGACGCGCAGGTGCTGCACGGCAAGCAGGTGTTCTACGAGACCGGCTGCATCGCCTGCCACACGCCGAAATTCGTCACTCACCGGCTGACCGGCCGCGACGAGCAGAGCTTCCAGCTGATCTGGCCCTATACCGACATGCTCCTGCACGACATGGGACCCGGCCTCGCCGACAACCGCCCCGAGGCGCGCGCCACCGGCACCGAATGGCGCACCGCGCCGCTCTGGGGGATCGGCCTGACCGAACGGGTCTCGGGCCATACCTATTTCCTCCATGACGGCCGCGCCCGCTCGCTGCTCGAGGCCGTGCTCTGGCATGGCGGCGAAGCCCGTGCCCAGCGCGACACCGTGGTGACGATGCCGCCCGAAGACCGCGCCGCCCTGATCCGTTACCTGGAAAGCCTCTGATGCGCCTCGCCGCCCCGCTCCTCGCTCTCGCCCTCACCGCCACCGCGGCCCAGGCCGCAACGAAGGAAGAGGTGATTGCCGACGTCGTCGATCACCACATCCTGCCGGGCTACCACGCGCTCACCCTCGAGACCGCCGCGCTCGACGCGGCCGCCCGGGCCGATTGCGACCCGCAATCCGCCCCGCTCCGCACCGCCTATGGCAGCGCCTTCGACGCCTGGATCCGCGTGAGCCACCTGCGCTTCGGCCCCGCCGAGGCCGAGAACCGCGCCTTCGCCCTGGCCTTCTGGCCCGACACCCGCGGGGCCACGCCCAAGGCGCTGGCGGGCCTCGTCGCCACCGAGGACCCCGCCGTGGACGCCCCGGCCACCTTCGCCACGATCTCCATCGCCGCCCGCGGCTTTTACGCGCTCGAACGGCTCCTCTACGGCGAGATCGGCGCCGACGCCCCGGCCTATCGCTGCCGCCTCCTGCGCGCCATCACCGCCGACATCGCCGCCACCTCCGCCGCGATCGAGGCCGACTGGCGCGAAAGCCATGCCGACCTGATGCGCCACCCCGCCCCCGACGGCCCCTATCGCGACGACGACGAGGTGCTGCGCGTGTTCTACACCGCGCTCACCACCGGGCTGCAGACCACCGCCGACACCCGCCTCGGCCGCCCGCTCGGCACGTTCGACAAGCCCCGCCCGACCCGCGCCGAGGCCTACCGCTCCGGCCGCTCGCTCCGCCACGTGGTGCTCACCCTCGAGGCGCTCGCCGACCTCGCCCACCGCCTGGCCGCCCTCGCCCCCGACGAGCAGGGCAAGATCGACGCCGCCTTCGCCCGCGACATCGCCCGCGCACAAGGCCTCGACGACCCGACCCTCGCCGGCGTCGCCGACCCCGGCGCGAGGATCCGAATCGAGGCGCTGAAACAAGGGATCGACGACACCCGCGAACTCGTCGGCGGCGAGATCGCCCCCGCCCTCGGCATCGCCGCGGGCTTCAACGCACTCGACGGAGACTGACATGGCCAATCGCCGCGGCTTCCTCGCCGGTCTCTTCGCCACGGGCCTCGCCCCGATGGCCACCTGGGCCGATGCCGGCGCCCCCACCCATCTCGCCGCCGCCCAGCGCCCGAACGGCGCCTTCGCGCTCTGCGGCCTCGACGGGGTGGGCGACGTCATCTTCACCCTGCCGCTGCCCGGTCGCGGCCACGCCGCCGCGGCCCACCCGATCCGCCCCGAGGCCGTCGCGCTGGCCCGCCGCCCCGGCACATTCGCCCTCGTCCTCGACTGCCTCCACGGCAAGGTCACCGCCGAGCTCGAAGCCCCCGAGGGCCGCCACTTCTACGGCCACGGCGCCTTCACCGCCGACGGCCGGATCCTCTTCACCCCGGAAAACGACTACGAGGCCGCCCGCGGCCGCATCGGCCTCTGGGACGCCACCCGGGGCTACAAGCGGATCGGCGACATCCCCTCGGGCGGCACCGGCCCGCACGACATCCTGCGCCTGCCGGGCCGCGAGGTTCTCATGGTCGCCAATGGCGGCATCGAGACCCACCCCGACAGCGGCCGCGCCAAGCTCAACCTGCCGGTGATGCGCCCGAACCTCGCCTATGTCGCCTATGACGGCGCGATCCTCGACATGATCGAACCCCCCGCCGCCGAGCACCTCAATTCGATCCGCCACCTCGCCGTACGCGCCGACGGCCTCGCCGCCTTCGCCATGCAATGGGAGGGAACCGAAGACACCGCCCCCGCGCTCCTCGGCCTCCACCGGCTCGGCGACACCAAAGCCAGACACCTCGCCGCGCCCCCCGCCGACCACGCCCGCCTCCTCGGCTATGCCGGCTCGGTCGCCTTCTCGGGCGACGGCACCCGCGTCGCGATCACCGGCCCCAGGGGCGGCGCCGCCCATATCTTCGACCCCGAAACCGGCGCGCTGACCCGGATCCTCGAAAGCCCCGACATCTGCGGCGTCAGCGCCTCGGGCGACGGGCTCCTCTTCACCACCGGCACCGGCCTCGCCCTGACCGGGACCGGCACCGGCCTCGCCCTGACCGGGACCGGCCCCGGCATCCAGGCCGCGCTCGCCTTCGACAACCATCTGGTCAAGGTTCTCTGACGGCCACACCCGGCACCCGGGTTCCAGGTACCGGCTAGGCGCAGGCGCCGCGCCATGGTATCGCCCTGTTTCAAGACCAGATTTGCGAAAATCGGGAGGATCCAACCTTCCAGGGCAGATTTCTACGAGGCGTTTCCGAGCAGACCGACCCGATGGGCATGAATATCGACCCGAAACAGACCAAAGGCAGCCAGATCGCTGCGCTTCCCCTGCACTGGGACCGGAAGGGCAACCTGAGCGTCCTGATGGTGACCTCCCGCGACACCCGACGCTGGATCATGCCCAAGGGCTGGCTGATGGACGGCAAGAAGCCTTGGCGCGCCGCCGAGATCGAGGCGCTCGAGGAGGCCGGCGCCGAGGGCTATGTCGGCTCCGAGGAAATCGGCACCTACCATTACGACAAGATCCTCGACGACGGCACCGCGCTCCCCTGCGAGGTGATCGTCTACCCGATGATCGTCGAACGCCTGCGCAAGCGCTGGAAGGAGCGCCACGAACGCAAGCGCCGCTGGTTCACCCCCAAGGCCGCCGCCCGCCGGGTGAAGGAACCCGACCTCGCCGCGCTCCTCGAAAGCCTCGCAACCAAACCCAAGAAAGTGCCGGCGGTGAAACGGCTTCTGAAATCGATCTGAGTTTCGGCTTTCCGCCCGCGCGCCACAAGCCCTATCGCGGTGAGCGGAATGCTCGAAACGTCGCCCTGTCAATCACGAATTTGACCGGACCGTATTTGCGTTCCTCTTCAATCGCCGCGGATTGCAGAATCTTCCCGGCAACGGCAGAGACCCTGAGCGGCAGGTCATCCTCGTGCAATTGAACGACACCGCGAAACCGCACCGTGACTCGCCCATCTGTCACACGCGGATAATATGATTGCAGGTGGCATACGGTTCGGTTGGATCCGGTCAGTTCGAATTCGACACGGCGTCGCATCCTTGGTGCCTCGAATGAGATCGAGATATCCATTTTCGACCTTCCCGGCCCCAGCGCATCCGTCGTCTCGACCAGTTGCTCCCGGCCGGCGCACTCCACGACGCCCCGCGCCCGCCGTGTGACAGCCCGAAACACCGGGACGTCGCGACTCCGATCCCGTCCGGAATAGCGGGCCTTCCGGGCTTCCGCGATGATCTTCCGCAGCACCCGCTGGCTCTTGGAAAGGGTGGCTGAATCCTTTGCCAACAGGACGGAGGCAACCTGCGAAGGGCTGGCGAATCCGCTGCGCCCGCAGACGCGTTCCACGACGGATTCCGGCATGGGCACGCCGAGAGCGTGGTGCAGATAGGAAAACGCCACGGCACCCTGCCCGCCCAGCTTTCGGGATCGGACAATGAACATGAACTTTTCCCAATCTACCGTTTCGCGCAACAGAATGCGGGAGGCATCCACGAGCCAGTCGCTGTGGGCGTGTCCGTCAACACATCCATGCCCGATCGCCATCGCCAACCGTTCCTCCGGCCCGGGAACGAATAACGGAACGCCGTAGAAATCGACTCCGCTCAGATCTTCAAAGACCTCCCGGTCGCAGATGCTGTTGGAATTGGCGTCGTGATAGCCGCGGCGATGAATGTCGACATCGCCGAACTGACCTTTCTTGAAGTTTCGCGCGCGCACGCTGGAAATACGCGCGCGCAGCCCCATTGCGCTTTCGCCGCGCGTGCTTTGCCAACCATCCGCGGCGAGAATTTCGAAGGCCGCGTTGAAGTCGGAATCCGAAAGGAGCAGATCCACATCGTAGGATGTTCTGGCTTTCTGCTCGGACGGCTCCAGGGCGACGCGCGCCGCTCCCTTCAGGAGGACCGGACGCAGGCCGGCCTCGACCATCTGTTGCAGCACCGGCATCGTCGCCCGCACAGCCAGTCGCGACCTCGTCCAGTTGAGGCGCTGCAGACCACAGAGTCGGGCATATTCCGGACGGTCCGCCAGGCGCTCTCCAAAGCGCGAGGTGATTGCCGCCAGAAGCCGATGTTCGGCGAATGTCGCATCGTCGAGATCGGTGTGGGAAAGCCAGTTTCCGAATGCATTCAACGCCACAGCGTCGTCCGGGCAGATGGCGGCGGTCAGCAGATCGTGCAATCCGCCATCGGGCCAGGCCCAGGCGATGCGGGGAAAGCGTCGGGCCGAAGCGTTGAAGGCCAGCGTCATTCGATGCGCTCCTCTTTCATCCTTTGTCGCCTGCGCTCGAGCGCACGATGTGCGACAGCGAGATAGCCCCGATCCCGTTCGCGGTCCTTACCGTAGGAAAGGCTTCCGGGAAGGATCCGGCGCAGCACCAGAACCTCGTCAAGAACGATGAACGGGCACCCGGCCTCGCGCGCCCGGGCCAGCCAGTCGACCATGTCGCCCCGATTGCCGACCGGATCGATGATGTCTCCGATCTGGCCGAAGACCTCCTTGCGGAACACGAGATCCGAACGGGTCATGCCCGGCCGCTCCTCGCCGGCGGTGAAGTCCTGCGACCCGTGGGAAAACTGCCGGTGCCGGGCAAAGACGAGAGACCGGGGCGGCGCCTTGGAAAGTGCCGCAAGTTGGCGTTCCATCTTCTCGGGCAGCCAGATGTCGTCCGCATCGACCGTCGCAATGATTGGGCTGCGCGCCTCTGCGATTCCGCGGCTGGTCGCCAATCCGGGGCCGGTATTCTCCTGTCGGAACACCCGGACAATGCCGGACGAGTCGGCCGCAATTTCCGCCGTTGCGTCGTCGGATCCGTCGTCCACCACCAGTATTTCGGCCGGCGCCACGGATTGGGCCAGCACCGAGCGGAGCGTTTCTCCGATCGTGCCTGCCGCGTTATGCGCCGGGATGACCACGCCATAGGACATGCGTCAGATCAACTCCCGCGGCAGCTCGATCGCAAAGCTCGGCTTGTCCAGGACGAGGCTCGCATCCGCCCGCCTCCTTTGCAGACTCAAGAGCACGGCGCGGGCAAAGTACCGGGTCATGGCATCGGTATTCTTGGTCATGTTTCCGGGATGCCGCAGGTAGTAATGCGACAACGTCGTCGTCTGGACGAAACGGGTACGGCTCTCGAAAACCCTGAGTATGTAATCCGTATCCTCCGCTTGAACGAGCGTCTCGTCGAACAGTCCGATCCGTTCGACCAGGCCGCGGCGCATCAGCGCGCAGGAAAGATGCACCGACGTCACGCGGCGCGTCACGGCATCGGTCGGCGGCACGAGCGTGTCGGGGTCGATCCTGTCGGTCACCACCATGTCGCCATAGGTGATTTCGATCTCGGGCCTGTCGCGCAACGTCACCAGGTCATGGTCGAAGCGTTCCGCCGCCATCACGTCGTCCGAATCCAGAAACGTGACGATCTCGGTCTCCGGCAAGAGATGCGCGAGGCCGGTATTGCGCGCCGCGGCCACGCCGCCGTTCTCCCGACGCACCGACCGGATCCCGTCATGTTCCGCGATCAGCCCGGCAATGACGTCAGGCGTTTCATCCGTCGAGCCGTCATCGACAATGAGGATATCCAGATCGACGGCAGCGCCATGTGCCAGCAGCGAACGGACCGCCAGAGGCAGGGTATCGGGCCGGTTGTAGACAGGCACGATGACGGTTGTCTTCATGGCTGCTGCCCCATGATGAACTCGAGCAATGTCGCCGCGACCTCGGCCGGATCCGGCCCGAGATCCAGCCGGTAGCACGGCAATCCCCGGGCCACGTCGGCGGCTGTGGCATAGAGCAGCGACCGGTCGCCGGGTATCTGCGAGACGCCCGACGGCGCAAGCGCCAGAAAGGCATCCCTGGCGGATACCGGACGGACCGAGGTGCGATCCTTGCCGGACACGGCCGGCAGAAGAAGCGCCTTCAGTGACAGCGCCTCCGTGCGGGCGGCCGGCCGCAGCTCGCGCAGGAACAACTGGTACTTTCCCTGCCAGTTCATGTCCTGCGGGACAGCCGGGTGCTGCCCCAGGCCCAGCCGCCGAATCCCGGCCGGGTCCTGCTTGAGCGTTTCGAACACGGGATGCGCTGTCAGCGGGCCCCGCCGGACAAAGACGTAATCGTCGCCGACCGTTTCCAGCCCGTGAAGGATACCGGACAGAACCGTGCCCGACTTTCCGGATCCTCCCGCCCCGGCCAGAAGCACGCCCTTGCCGTCGATTCCAAGACTGCCGGCGTGCAGGAGAGCGCCCCCCGTCTGGCCGAGATGCCATTGGATGAGGTTCCTGAGAGGCGAACCCGGATCCCATTTCGGAAAGCCGTCCGGCGCTGCCATGATCTGAAAGCCGCGTGCCGTGGCGCGGTCGAAAAGCTGCCAGAACCCGATATCGGGCATGAAGTGCAACCGGTAACGGGACGGCGCGAGAACCGACTCGATTTCGCGTTCGTTGTAATGGCTGGCCGCCCATCTCAGAACGGGCCAATCGCCCCGGCCGGCCACGCCGATGGCGATGCGAACGATCCCGGCGCCAGCCGGTCCGCTCGCAAAGATGGCGCGTTCGGCGAACCGGACATAGCTGGCGATCTCGGTTCTGACCTGAAACCTGCAGCCCGCCACCGGCAGGTCCAGTACCGCACTCCCCCGTTCGAAGAGATCCTCGAACCGCTGAAAGAGCGCGCCGATATCGTCAACCAGCCGATCCGGTCCGAGGACCAGGTCGGATTTGACCGCGACTTCAGCCACCACGCCTATCCGACGTTTTCGGGCATTTTCGGCCAGCCTGCCTCGGCATCGGTATCGTGAATCGGGTCGGCAACGATCAGGTCGGAGAGATCGTCGTAGACCTCTATGCTGGGCGGCTCGGAAATCGCGATCGGTTGGCGTGTTGCGGGCACCGCCGCCTCCGAAGGCACGATCAGGCCCAACGCCTGAAGCTCGGCGGCGAATGCCTCGGCCATCTGCGACTCTTCGGGCGTCGCGCCCAGCTCGCGCGGCCGGTGCCCCTCGGTGATTGCGGTCCAGAGTTCCGCGCCCGACGGATTCAACCCGAAATACTGCCCCGTCGCCAGATTGAGGACAACAAGATCCCCTCCGAAACTTTCATACACCACATCTGGACCAGAAACCTGGAATCCCATTCCCATATCCATACTCCCACTACGTGTTGCAGCCGAAATCCCATAGGGACCAGCCGCCTACAGAAGCTCTCTGACCTTCTTCACGAGTCGCCCGCCCAGCGATCGTCTTGCGCGCACCGGCCGGCGGCAATCGTCCACCTCCCGGCGTTCCACCTTGGAAATCTCCAGGAGTTCGTAGTCGATCATCTCTTCATAGGGGCGGCCGAGATCCATCATCCAATCCCGGCGCGATGAAGCGCCATGGTCCAGTTTCTTGCCGCAGGTGCCGACGCAATAGGCGCAGGCACCAAGCGGACCGGGTGCGTTCAGGAAATCCAGCAACCGCTCCCTCAGGTCGGGCCGGTCGTCGATCTCGAACCCCTCGTCAGAGAACGAGCCACCGTTCAGAACCGGACCATAGGCCGATTGCGGGCAGCGATAGATGCGCTCGCCCCGTACCGCGTGACACCCCCAGACATTGACCGCCTTGCATGCGCTCCAAACGTCCTGAACGATCTCAGCGCTCTTCGCCTTCTGGGTCGTGAACGTGCCTCGAAACCTCGGATATTTCGAGACATTGACCCGCGTCCCGAAGCGTTCACCTTTCCTGCGCAGCTCCAGGAGCCTTTCGTCGGTCAGCCCAGCCGCCGGGTAGACCGAAATCTCGATCTCGTCGAGAAGGCGCCACCCCTCATCCGGCAGTCTGTCGATCAGCATTCCATTCGTCGTGAGCTGCACGATGCGGCCAATCTTCGCGGCCTTCGCCACTGCCGCGACATCGACGAAATCGGGATGCAGCAACGGCTCACCACCGAGCATCCTGAGACGGTCGCAGCGGTAGACAGCCGCGAGGCGCCCAAGGACGCGCTCGACCGTCTGGACGTCGACATTCCACTTCCGCATGGCCGGGGAGCCATGGTTGCATTGCCGACAGGCGATATTGCAGTGGTCCGTGACCTCGATCTCCAGGTTCGATGGAGCAATGATCCGTCCGTCTCGAATGCTGCTCTGGGCACGGGACAAAAGCCGGTCGCCGTCGTGGACCGGCCGTTCTGGACTTTCAATCACAGCGTGTCTCTGCTCATTTTCTCTGCTTTAGGTTGCAGGTAGCTGCAGCCGTTTCCGGCTCTTGTCGCACGTTGTCTCACAGGATCCAAGCATCAGTCGCGGCCACAATGTTTCTCCTGAACAGGGGAGCGGGGCTGGCAGCCTGAGCCCCCCGGGGACCGGGGCGCGCGCCGCCCTTCGGACCGGGCTGCCGTACCGCACAAACAAAAAAGGGCACCCGAGGGCGCCCTTTCCGTCTCTGCCGAGGAAACTCAGCAGCTGTAGTACATCTTGAACTCGACCGGGTGCGGCGTGTGCTCGAAGGCATGGATTTCTTCCCACTTGAGCTCCATGTAGCCCTCGATCGCCGGCGGTGAAGCAGCTTCTGAAGAACGCCCGGAGGCTGGCCTGCCCGGCACACGAGGTGACGGGCGCTACCCGCGCTAGTCGATCCATGCCCAGACCACCTTGTGCCCGTCTGGTACAGACAGCTCCTCCCGCTGGCGGTGCTCACCTTCGTCGGAGAGCTCACTGACCCAGATTCCCGCCTCTTTCAACCAGCCTTTCACGTCCGAAATCCTCGCCGACGTCACGAAGTACACGTACTCCGCCAATGGCCAGGTCGTCGGCCCCTCCCACTGCGTGATCCCCATGCGGATGTCGGCCACATCATCCCGTGCCCGCAAGCCTTCCAACATGTCGTGTGCGTGCTTCACAGGAGCTCCCTGAAAGGAGGCATCATCGCCATTGCCGTCGAAGAACTCTTCCACGGTGACAAGCGGCATCGGGCCCGAGCTGTATCCTTTCGAACGAAATTCGGGACCGAGCCGCGTCAGAAGCGCATCAAGCTTCTCCTCCGAAATCTCCGCACCCTCGGCCCCGGAAGGATCACCGTGCGTCGCCTGCATCGACGCTCTTGCGGAACTTCCCATCATGCGTTTCAGGAACCATTTTCCGGTCAGCAGGATCAGCGACCAGCGATGCGCAACACGCAATGCATTGCTATGTCTGCCTTCGAGTAGATCACGGTGATGAATCAATCCATCCTTCGCAAAATCGCTGAGCCAAAGCGCGAAACTTTGCCCCCAAGCATAACTTCTGGGAGTTTCGCGCTCTGTGACGATGCAACCGCCCCCCGCCGATTTGAATCGATGCTCGACGACCGCCTGAAGGTCCGCTTCCCCGCCTGCAGCATCGAGAATGCGCGTACGTTGATACGCATCTTCGTCGATTTCTATCTGCGCATAGAAGCTTGGTGGGGTATCAGGCAGTTCGGTGCGGTCGCCATCATGCGCAAGATTCTCCAGTTCTGGCGGTTTCGGGATATCTAGCGCATCGAAGATGTTGGCTTGAGGAAATTCATACCAAACAGGAAAGACCGCTAGCTCATTCGCGGTGCCGCAGCGGAAATGGCCCCGTGTGCTATCGGGACGTAGTGGAAACCAAAGCCGCGCTGCCTCCAGCGAGGCGTGCACTTTTGTCTTCGAGGTGAAGGTGGGCTGGTGCGGTCTTGTCCTTGCCAACCATCCTTGTACGCGGTTCTGTCCAATCCAGAGAACCCAGATGGCAACAAGACCGAAGAGCAACCATCCAAGAAACGACCCGGAAAGCAAGGGGCTCAGCAAGGTTCCGAAACACAGCACCAACGCCAGAGAAAGCGTTTCCTGATATGCGTTTGGAAAGACCACGGCATGCGAGGCAATGACTGCGAGCATGATCGCCGATGCAACGAGCAGACCACCAACCGAGCCATTCCACGCCAATCCGAACGCATACAACACGCTCAAAGCCAGAAAAGGCAACAGTGCGCCGATCACGACGAGACGGCGAAGCCGCCAAAGGCGGTACAGTGCACTCGAAAACCCGGGAATCTCAAATCGCATTCCATACCTCCATTTCGCCGGTTGCGCCTGACAATCCAGTTCGATTTTGGCGTTTCTTTGTCGGCTAAGGCTGATCGGCCAATTTTGCGCCGACAGGGCCAAACCAGCGTCTCGCATCAACACGACGCCGCATCGCCACCCCACCCGGCGGGGGGGGGGGGGGGCCGGAAACAAGAAAGGGCGCCCGAGGGCGCCCTTTCCGTCTCTGCCGAGGGAACTCAGCAGCTGTAGTACATCTTGAACTCGATCGGGTGCGGCGTGTGCTCGAAGGCGTAGATCTCTTCCCACTTGAGCTCCATGTAGCCCTCGATCTGGCTCTTGGTGAACACGTCGCCGGCGAGCAGGAAGTCCATGTCCTTTTCCAGCTCGTCCATCGCCTCGCGGAGCGACGCGCAGACGGTCGGGATGCCGGCCAGTTCCTCGGGCGGCAGGTCGTAGAGGTCCTTGTCCATCGCCTCGCCCGGATCGATCTTGTTCTTGATCCCGTCGAGACCGGCCATCAAGAGCGCCGAGAAGCAGAGGTACGGGTTCGAGGACGGATCCGGGAACCGGGCCTCGACGCGCTTCGCCTTCGGGCTCTCCGCCCACGGGATCCGCACGCAGCCCGACCGGTTCCGCGCCGAATAGGCCCGCAGCACCGGCGCCTCGAAGCCCGGGATCAGCCGCTTGTAGGAGTTGGTCGAGGGGTTGGTGAAGGCATTGAGCGCCTTGGCGTGCTTCAGGACGCCGCCGATATACCACAGCGCCTCCTGGCTGAGGTCGGCGTACTTGTCGCCCGCGAAGAGCGGCTTGCCGTCCTTCCAGATCGACATGTTCACATGCATGCCGGTGCCGTTGTCGCCGGCGATCGGCTTCGGCATGAAGGTCGCCGACTTGCCGTAGGCATGCGCCACGTTGTGGATCACGTACTTGTACTTCTGCAGCTCGTCCGCCTGCTTGGTGAGCGAGTTGAAGATCAGGCCGAGCTCGTGCTGGCACGACGCCACCTCGTGGTGGTGCTTGTCGACCTTCATGCCGATCCGCTTCATGGTCGAGAGCATTTCCGAGCGCAGGTCCTGCGCGTCGTCCACCGGGTTCACCGGGAAATAGCCGCCCTTGATGCCCGGGCGGTGGCCCATGTTGCCCATCTCGTAGTCGGTGTCGGTGTTCCAGGCCGCGTCGATCGCGTCGACCTCGTAGGACACCTTCTGCATCGACACCGAGTATTTCACGTTGTCGAACAGGAAGAACTCGGCCTCGGGGCCGAAATAGGCGGTGTCGCCGATGCCCGACGACTTCAGATAGTCCTCGGCGTTCTTCGCGGTGCCGCGCGGGTCGCGGTCATAGCGCTCGTTGGTGTCGGGCTCGAGGACGGTGCAATGGATCGCCATCGTCTTCTCGGCATAGAACGGGTCGATATAGACCGAGTCCGGGTCCGGCATCAGCTTCATGTCGGACTGGTCGATCGACTTCCAGCCGGCGATCGACGAGCCGTCGAACATGAAACCCTCTTCCAGGAAGTCCTCGTCGACCTGGTCCGACATCACCGTCACGTGCTGCAGCTTGCCGCGCGGGTCGGTGAAGCGGATGTCGACATACTCGACTTCCTCGTCCTTGATCGTCTTGACAACGTCACTCTTGCTCATCGTGTCGACCTTTTCCTCTCCAAAGTCATGTGGTTGCGGCCCTGCACCGGGCCTGGCGTCAAAGCGCTTCCGCGCCGGTTTCCCCGGTCCGGATACGAAGCGCGTTCTCGACGGGGGAGACGAAGATCTTGCCGTCGCCGATCTTGTCGGTCTTCGCGGCGGCCACGATGGCCTCGATCGCCGCGTCGACCTGATCGTCGGCCAGGACGACCTCGACCTTCACCTTCGGCAGGAAGTCCACGACGTATTCGGCGCCGCGATAGAGCTCGGTATGCCCCTTCTGGCGACCGAAGCCCTTGACCTCGATCACGCTCAGACCCTGCACCCCGATCTCCTGCAGCGCCTCCTTCACCTCGTCGAGCTTGAAGGGCTTGATGATGGCCTCGATCTTTTTCATGCGCTCTCGACTCCCCCCGTTCTGGGCATTCCATCGGCCTCAGACCACTTCCCGCGGTGAGTGCCAATTCGCTACGGTCGGGGGGCTGGGCCCGTCAGGGCGATTCCCCCTGCTTTGCCCAAAGTTTAGGCAAAGCGGCGCGGATACAAGCGAATTTGAAACGAGAGGCCGGAAATGAGCGAAGTCCTGACCGTGGCACGGAGGAGGGCTGCCAAGGGTGGACGCGCTGCCATTTCTCCCGGGTTGTTACATGGTGGGATCTTCTTGCCCGGAATCGAGGGCCGCAGGCCCGCCGGGCGGCGCCCGCCCGCCCCCGAGGGCGGGCGCCTTTGCAACGTTTCCGCCTAGAACTGCCGTTCGGCGGGGCGGTTGGATAAAGTGCACCGAACAAGAGTCGGAGGCGCCCACCCGCGGTCGGTCGCCGCCCGGCTCCACGGCAGCCGCGACTTGCCGTCTCGATGAAAGGGCCAGACATGACAGACCTCCTCACCGCCGCCCAGATGCGCGCCATCGAGCAGTCGGCCATCGACGCGGGCGAGGTCACCGGCCTCGAACTCATGGAACGCGCCGGACGCGGCGTCGTCGAGGCGATCTTCGAGGAATGGCCGGAGTTTGGCGAACTTAACGGGTTTTTCGCGCGCTTTCTCCCTCGCAGAACGAAGAGAGCCGTCATCCTTTGCGGGCCGGGCAACAACGGTGGCGACGGCATTGTGGTGGCCCGCCTGCTCCGGGAGCGCCGCTGGGACGTTGTGGTCTTTCTCCACGGCGACCCGGTGAGGCTGCCGCCAGACGCGAAGACCAACCTCGAACGCTGGCAATCGGTCGGCCCATGCCTTCCCTTCCCGGAAGGCGCGGAGCGCGAGCGCCTGCTTCACGATCCCCATCCCGATATCTGGATGGACGCCGTCTTCGGAATCGGCCAGACGCGCCCCCTTCCCGAGCCGGTTACCCAAATGCTGCACCGCGTTTACTACGAACAGAACTGGTGCGGCGCGCCGGTCGTCGCGATAGACTTTCCAACCGGCCTCGACTCCGACACAGGCAAATCGGTTCAGACGTTTCATCTTGCCGCGGACCTGACGGTGACCTTTCACGCACGCAAGATCGGCCATGTGGAGGGCGATGGGCCAATCCGTTGCGGCAAGGTCGTCGTTGCAGACATCGGACTCGGAGACAACTCATGACACACCTCCTCACCGCCGCCCAGATGCGCGCCCTCGAACAGGCCGCCATCGAGAGCGGCGAGGTCACCGGCCTCGAACTCATGGAACGCGCAGGCCGGGGCGTCGTCGAGGCGATCTTCGAGGAATGGCCCAAGCTCCGCGCCACCTCCCACCGCGCCGTCGTGCTCTGCGGCCCCGGCAACAACGGCGGCGACGGCTTCGTCGTCGCCCGGCTCCTGAAGGAGTGGGGCTGGGAGGTGGAGGTGTTCCTCTACGGCGACCCGGAGAAGCTGCCGCCGGATGCACGGGTGAACTTTGAGCGGTGGTCGGCGCGCACGATGGCAAAGACCTTAGCGGCCGAGGCTTTGATTTCGATTGATGAGAGCCACCCCGACGTGATCGTCGACGCACTCTTTGGCACCGGCCTTACTCGCCCGCTCGAAGATGAGTTGTTACAGGACGTTGCTCACGGTCTCAATTTGTGGGGCTCAGACCCCGATGTCCGGGTTGTTGCGGTTGATATGCCAAGCGGCATGTGTGCCGACAGCGGCAAGTACATCGCTACTACTGGTGAGAACCCACTACGAACACTAGCGCTCGCTGACATGACTGTCAGTTTTGACAGCCTCAAACTTGGGCATCACCTGCAGTATGGACCAGCGGCTTGCGGACGCGTTGTGGTTGTCGACATCGGCTTGGGAAGCCCCGCACATGTGGGCCGTGTCCCTCCTGGCCTCGGAGGTCCGGCCCCAGCCCAGCTAAGGACTAAGCCGGATCGCTGGAGCCTGACAAAGGCCAAACTGCACAAATACACCCACGGACACGCCGTCATCCTCTCCGGCGCGGCCGGCAAGGGCGGCGCCGCCCGCCTCGCCGCCCGCGGCGCGCTCCGGATCGGCGCCGGCCTCGTCACCCTCGCCGGCCCCACCTCGGTCCAGTACGAGCACAACGCCCAGATCAATGCGATCATGTGGCGCGAAATCAAGGGCGCCCCGGGCCTGACCGAGCTTCTGGAAGACAACCGCCTGAACGCGCTCTGCCTCGGCCCCGGCCTCGGCCTCAGCCAGGGCACCGCGCATCTCGTCCTCGCCGCGCTGAAGGAAACCCGCGCGACCGTGCTCGATGCCGACGCGCTCACCCAGTTCCAGCGCGACCCGCAGGTGCTGTTCGACGCGCTCCACGAGAACACCGTCCTCACCCCTCACGCCGGCGAGTTCAAACGCCTCTTCCCCGACCTCGCCGCGAAACTGAACGCTCCCGCCACGAAGGGCCCCGCCTATTCGAAAGTAGACGCCACCCGCGAGGCCGCCGCCCGCGCCGGCTGCACCGTGCTCTTCAAGGGCCCCGACACCGTGATCGCCAACCAGACCGGCGCCGCCCGGATCAATTCCGCCCATTACGACCGCTCCGCTCCCTGGCTCGCCACCGCCGGCTCCGGCGACGTTCTGGCCGGGTTCATCACCGGCCTCCTCGCCCGCGGCTTCGCGCCTCTGGAGGCCGCCTCCACCGCCGCCTGGCTCCATGTGGAATGCGCGCTGAGCTTCGGCCCCGGCCTGATCGCCGAGGACCTGCCCGAGGCGCTTCCCTCCGTGTTCCGCAAACTCGGCCTCTGAGCGCCATTTCCGCTCCGCCGGTGTACGGGTTGTGTACGGGTTGTGTACAGGTTGTGCGCCCCGTTTTGCCCTCGCCAGCGCCCCCGCGCTCTGCTACGAACCGCCCCGGATCGCGGGTGTGGCGGAACTGGTAGACGCACCAGATTTAGGTTCTGGCGCCGCAAGGCGTGGGGGTTCGAGTCCCTTCACCCGCACCAATTTTCCCTTCAAACGTCGCGCTTTCCGCCGCTTGCCGCGACGATCACCCCGATGATGATGAGACCGGTGAGGACCAGCCGGACCCCGGCGCCCGCGCCGAACGTGTTCAGCATCGTGACCAGAAGAAACAGGAACAGCGCCGCGCCCCAAAGCCCGGGAACATTGGCATAACCGCCCGCGACGGATGTACCGCCGATCACGACCACCGCGATGGAACTGAGCAGATATTCCTCGCCCATGTTGAGCGCCGCGCCACCGGAGAAGGCCGACAGGAGGTAACCGCACAGCCCCGCCAAGGTCGCGCTCATGATGTAGGTGACCGCCCGGATGCGCTCGACCTTCACGCCGGAAAGATGCGCGGCGCGCATGTTCTGCCCGATCGCCACCACGCCGCGCCCGTAGATCGTTCGGGTCAACAGGACGTGGCCGAGAACGGCCAGCAGGACGACGACGAGCGCGATCACCGGCACACCGCCGATCCTGGCGGTGGTGAAATCGCCAAGCAACTCGGGCGGCTTCACGCGAAGACCGCGGTTCCACCAGATCGCGGCGGACTGGAAGATGAAGCTCGACGAGAGCGTCGCGATGATGGGCGGGATTCTCAGCAGACGGATCAGCGCGTAGTTGATCGTGCCGACAGCGGCGCCGATGACGAGCGCGATCACCAGACCGAGCGGGATCATCGCGGCCGAGCCGTCCATCGTCTTCATCGCCACGGTGCCCGCAAGCGTCATGCAGGCCGGGATCGAGAGGTCCACGTTGCCCGGCCCGAGCGTGATGACGAACATCTGCCCGAGCGCGACGATCACGAAGAACGCGCCGAAGGTCATCGCCGCCGACAGGACCTCGGTGGCGCCGCGGCCCTGCGTGAAGATCGCCGTCGCCAGCCAGACCGCCAGCGCGCCGAACCAGGCCCAGAGCCATGGCTGGCGGAAAAGCCTGCCCGCCGCGCTCATCGTCTTGCCTCCGCCCGGCTGATCAGCACGCGGAGCGCCAGGACGATGATGAGGATCGCCCCCTGCGCGCCGATCTGCCAGTCGGGATTGAGCCGGAGGAACGACAGGAACGATCCGGCAAGCGCCAGCGTCACCGCGCCGATCACCGCGCCGACCGGAGAGACCCGGCCGCCGACGAACTCACCGCCGCCGAGGATCACACCGGCGATGGAAAGCAGCGTGTAGCGCAACGCGATGTTCGCGTCGGCGGATGTCGTGAGCCCGACCAGCGCCATGCCGGAAAGGACACCGAAGAAACCCGCGAGCGCGAACATCGTCATCTTGATCCTGAGCAGCGACCAGCCGGCGCGTTCCAGCGAACGCGGGTTGCCGCCCGCGCCGCGCAGTACCGTGCCCCAGGCGGAGCGCATGAGCGCGACATGAACCGCGAGCGCAATGGCCACCGATGCGATGATCGGAAAGGGAATGGCGGGCGGCTTGAGGGTCATCACGGTCCGGATGAAATCCGGCGCCTTGCCGCCCGGTGTCGGAAGGACAAGAACCGCCAGCCCCAGCCAGACGAAGGACATCCCCAGGGTCACGACGATGGAGGGCAGGTTGCGCAAGTGGATCAGCGCGCCGAGCCCCGCATAGGCCGCGATCAGCCCGGCGAGCGCCGCGATGCCGAGAACCGGCGTGTCGTGAAGCCAGGTCGCGGTGATGCAGGCGACCAGACTGACAAAGGCACCGATGGAGAGATCGAGCTCGTTGACGCAGAGAACGAACATCTGCGCGATGGTCGCGAGCGCGATGGGTATCGCGAGATTCAAGAGCAGGTTCAGTCCGAAATAGCTCATCGCCCGGGGCTGAAGCCAGAAGATCGCGATCAGCAGGACCGCCAGCGACAGCGGCGGCAAGAGGCTGCGGAGCAGGCGGGGAGAGACCGGTGCGCTCATGTGTCGGCGCGGAACGAGGCGTGCAGCACCCGCTCTTCCGTCATCTCGGTCCGGGGAAAATCGGCCACGATCGCACCTTCGCGGAAGACATAGACATGATCGCAGTTCCTCAGTTCGTCCATCTCGGTCGTGTACCAGAGGAATGTCCGTCCCTTGTCGGCCTCCTCGCGGATCATGCCGTAAACCTCCTGCTTCGTGCCCACGTCGACGCCGCGCATCGGATCGTCCATCACGATGATGTCCGCGCTCGAGCCAAGCGCGCGGGCAAAGAGCGCCTTCTGCTGGTTTCCGCCCGAGAGCGACAGGATCGGCTGGTCGACATCCGGCGTGCGGATGCCGATCCGCCGCCGCCACTCGTCCGCGAAGGCACGCGCCTGGCCCCGGTCGAGCAGCATTCCGACGAGGAAGCGCCGGAGCGATCCGATCGAGATGTTCTCGGCAATGGACCAGAGCGGAAAGATGCCGTCGGTCTGCCGGTCGCCGGCGACCAGCGCGACATCTCCGGTAACGGTCGCTCCCGCACCGCGGTCGAACACCTGTACCAGAAGCTCGGTCTGGCCCTGTCCGCTGAGGCCGGCAAGCCCGACGACCTCACCTCGATGCGCGGCGAGCGAGAGGCTGTCGGCCGAATTCGGGCGCGCCTCGACGACCACCGTCGAAGTTGCGCGGATCGCGGGGCGGTCGGTGGCGCCCCGGACATCCTCGGCGACGCTGCCCATAGCGGCAACGAGCGAGTTGCGGGTAAATGTTCCCGCCGTGTCGAGTGCCACCACCGCGCCGTCGCGCATGACGGCGATCCGGTCCGAAGTTCCGAGAATCTCGCCGAGCAGATGCGAGATCAGGACGCAGGTGCCGCCAGCCTCGACATAGCGGCGGACATGCGCGAGCAGCTTCTGTGCCGCGACCGCGTCGAGCGACGAGGTGGGTTCGTCGAGAATGACGACCTTCGCCCCGATCGTGGTCACCGCGAAAGCCCGCGCGATCTCGACCATCTGGCGCCTTGCCATCGGGATGTCTCCGACCACGTCGTCGGTCGAGATGCCGTGGCCGGGAAAGATCTCGTCCAGCATGTCCCGGATCAGCCTTCGCGCAGCACCCCGCCATCCCGGCCCGGAAACGGAGGGGTGCGAGATGCGCGCGTTCTCGGCAACGGTCAGGTTCGGGCAGAGCGACAGTTCCTGGTAGACGCAGCGGATGCCGTGCCGCATAGCGCTCTGCGATGTCAGATGCCCCGAAAGATCGGCGCCGCCCACCTCGATCCGTCCGGCATCGGGCGCGAGGTTGCCGGAAAGTATGTTCATCAGGGTCGACTTGCCCGCGCCGTTATGGCCGACAAGGCCAAGGCATTCCCCGGCCTGAAGCTCGAGCGTGACACCCCTCAAGGCACGGACGGCGCCGAAACTCTTCTCGACGCCGTCCAGAAGGACGATCGGAACCGTCTTGGTCATCGCCGTGGCGTTGCGCGGCTCAATTTGCGCCGGAAATCACCGCCTGAGCGTCTTCCAGCGCGTACTCCACATTCGCGACGCCGCCCTCCTCGGTATTGGCGAGGTTGTCTTCCAGGTTGTCCTGGTCGATCCGCAGGAACGGCACCGTCAGATCCTTCGGCACATCGGCGCCGTCGAGAACCTGCTGGGCGACCCAGAACGCCAGGGTCGAAACGCCCGGCGCGATCGAGACCGACATGGTCTCGTAGCCATTGGCGTCCTTCTGCTCCTTCCACCAGGTCAGCTCGTCATGACGGTTGCCCATGACGATGACCGGGATGTCGCGCCCCGCCGCCTTGAACGCCTGCGCGGCCCCGTAGCCGTCCCCGCCCTGCGTCACCACGGCGACGATATCGTCGGAAAGCGACGGCAGGATGCCGGCGACGGCCTTCTGGGCAACGTCCTGCGCCCAATTGCCATGCACCGAGCCGACAATCTCGAACTTGCCGGTTTCGGCCACGCCCTCGTGGATGCCCGCGCTGATCTCGTCATCGACAAAGACCCCGGCAAGCCCGCGGATTTCCAGCAGCTTGCCGCCTTCGGGCAGGTTCTCGGACAGGTAAAGAACCTCGTCCTTGCCCATCTGCTTGAAGTCGACAGCGATCCGCCAGGCGCAAGGTTCGGTCACGATACCGTCAAAGCTGACGACGACGATCCCCGCATCGCAAGCCTCCTTCACGGCGCCGTTCAGCCCCTCGGGCGAGGCCGCGTTGACGACGATCGCGTCATAGCCCTGCAGGATGAGGTTCTGGATCTGGGCCGCCTGCTCAGTCACCTGGTTCTCGGCGGTCGTGAACGCGTCCGCCGCCGCAACCGTACCGTTTTCAACCGCTTCGCTGGCCACCTTCTCCCAGCTTCTGAGCATGGCCTGGCGCCAGGAGTTGCCCGCATAGTTGTTCGACAGGGCAATCCTCTTGTCCGACGTGTCCGCCACGGCGCCTTCCGTGATGCCGCAAAGCACCAGCGCGGCCGCCATTCCGAGACTTGTAATTCTCATCACGCTAAATCCTCCCTGATCTATGACCGAACGCCCCGCGTTCCGCGATTGTACGTCCGGTAAACCCAGCCTCATGGTCTGGATGGTTCTGTCAACAATTATCGCTTGCCGGTCCACTTTGGATCCAGAGCCGGAACCCCGCGCCAACCGGCCCTCAACCACTTGTCATTCGCCCGTTAACCGCGTTCAGGTAGACTGGACCCATGCTTCCCGCCGCGACCACACGCCCCGCCTATTCCCGCGCCGAACAGGTCTCGGACGCGGTGGTACATCTCGTGGCGCTCGGCCTCGCGCTCACCGCCGTACCGGTTCTCATCGCCCTCGCGATCGCCTGGCGCGGCGACGCCTCCGCCGTGGTCGGCGCCTGCGTCTACGGCGGCTCGCTGATCGCGATGATCACCTGTTCGGCGCTTTACAACGCCGGGCTCTGGCCGCGGCTCGCGCCGGTGTTCCAGCGGCTCGACCACTCGGCGATCTACTTCAAGATCGCCGGCACCTACACGCCCTTCACGCTGTTTTCCGGCGGGGGGTTCGGGCTTCTCGCCGGGCTATGGGGCGCGGCTCTCGCCGGGGCGGGGCTCAAGATCCTCGCGCCCGGGCGGTTCCGTGTCCTCGGCCTCGCGCTCTATCTCGGCATGGGCTGGATCGGGGTCCTGGCGGGCTGGCAGCTCTTTGCGGCGATGCCGCCGGCCGTGTTCTGGCTGGTGGTCGCAGGCGGCGTCACCTACACGCTCGGCACCCTGTTCTACCTCGCCGAGGGGCGGCTTTTTCACAACACGATCTGGCATGTCTTCGTGATGACCGCCTCTGTCCTGTTCTTCGTCGCCGTCGCCCTGTACCTGGCCGCCACCTCGGCCTGACCGGGCGCCGGTTTCGCCTTGCGCCCCGTGCCCGCGCCCCCTAGAAGGGCGGCGATTTTCCGGACGGCTCCCCGCATCCGGCGGGCCCCCTATGAAACGAGGACATCCATGCAGGTCACCGAGACCCTGAACGACGGCCTGAAGCGCGGCTACCAGATCACCGTGACCGCGGCCGAGCTCGACGAAAAGGTCAACGAGAAGCTCGCCGAGGCCCAGCCCGGCATCGAGATGAAGGGCTTCCGCAAAGGCAAGGTGCCGATGGCGCTGCTGAAGAAGCAATATGGCGACCGGCTGCTCGGCGAGGCGATGCGGGAAGCCGTCGACGGCGCGATGTCGAAGCATTTCGAGGAATCGGGCGACCGCCCGGCCGGCCAGCCCGACGTCAAGATGACGAACGAGGACTGGAAGCAGGGCGACGACGTTATGGTCGACATGACCTACGAGGCGCTGCCCGAGGTGCCCGATACCGATTTCTCGACCATCGCGCTCGAGAAACTGGTGGTCGTGGCCGACGACAAGGCGGTGGACGAGGCGCTCGGAAACCTCGCCGAGAACGCCCAGACCTTCGAGGACCGCAAGAAGGGTACCAAGGCCAAGGACGGCGACCAGGTGGTGCTCGATTTCGTCGGCAAGATCGACGGCGAGGCCTTCGACGGCGGCGCGGCCGAGGATTACCCGCTGGTGCTCGGCTCGAACTCGTTCATCCCGGGCTTCGAGGATCAGCTCATCGGCGTGAAGGCCGGCGAGGAAAAGGACGTGACCGTCAGCTTCCCCGAGGATTACCAGGCCGCGAACCTGGCCGGCAAGGACGCCGTATTCTCCTGCACGATCAAGGCCGTCAAGGCGCCCGCCAAGGCGGAGATCGACGACGAGCTCGCCAAGAAATACGGCGCCGAGGATCTCGATGCGCTGAAGGGCCAGATCCGCGAGCGGCTCGAGGCCGAGTATTCCGGCGCCGCGCGGCAGGTGATGAAGCGCCAGCTTCTCGACGCGCTCGACAAGGCGGTGGCCTTCGACCTGCCGCCCTCGCTGGTCGAGGCCGAGGCGAGCCAGATCGCCCACCAGCTCTGGCATGAGGAAAACCCCGACCATCATGGCCATGACCACGGCGAGATCGAGACCACCGACGAGCACAAGAAACTCGCCGAGCGCCGCGTGCGCCTCGGCCTCCTGCTCGCCGAGGTCGGCCGCAAGAACGAGATCCAGGTCTCCGACGCCGAACTGACCCAGGCGGTCATGATGCAGGCGCGGCAGTATCCGGGCCACGAGCGCCAGTTCTTCGAGATGGTCCAGAAGAACCCGCAGATGCGCCAGCAGATCCAGGCGCCGATCTTCGAGGACAAGGTCGTCGACTACATCTTCGAACTGGCCCAGGTGACCGACAAGACCGTCACGAAAGACGACCTCGAAAAGGCCGTCGAGGCGCTCGACGAAGAGTAACGCCTAACCATCGGCCGGCGGCGATTTTCCCACCGCCGCCGGCCGAATTCCTTTCGCAACGAATTGTTCGCAGAATTTTAGCCACAATCGGCAGCAATCCGCCGACAACGCCCGGCCACGCGCCCGCATTGGCCGCCAGACGCCAACAGTCGCCCAATTCTTTCCTCAATTGCCTGTCTAGATGGCCGGGCGGGTCGAAGCCCGCCGATGCGGAAGTGAACGGATGAAACCACTCACGAGGCCCAGGCAGAAGCCGAGCGGCACCGCGCCCCACACGGGCGCCGTTGCGGCTCCCGTCCATGCGCGCCGGGCCGTTCAACTGCCCGAGCTCGCCCCCGCCGCGACGGCGCCGGGCGCGCCCGAACCCGTCTCCGCGCCGCCGTCGCTCGAACAGGTCTTCCGCTTCACCCGGGCCTCGGCAAAGGACGAAAGCACCGATTTCCGCAAGCGCGAAGAGGCGCGCGACCCCTGCGCCTTCCTCACCGTCTATGCGCTCAACGTCGCGATCATGCTCTTTGCCTTCCCGGTGGGTTTCGCACTTCTGGTCTTCAACATCCTCGGCGGCGAGAACCTGCGCACCACCGCGCATGTCATGGCCCTGACCGGCCTCGCCTGCACGCTCCCCGCCCTCGGCCTCTCGGTGCCCTTTCTCACCTGAGGGGCAAGCTGCCCCTCTTGTCTCGCCCGCCGCCGCTGTCCTATCCAAGGCGGGAGTGGAGGAAGGTTAGCCCATGGATTTCGCCCTTTCGGAAGAACAGGACGCCATCTTCGCCATGGCGAAGGCCTTCGGCGCCGACCGGATCGCGCCCCATGCCCGCGCCTGGGAGGCGGCCGGCACGATCCCCCGCGAGCTCTGGCCCGAGCTGGCCGACCTCGGCTTCGGCGGGCTCTACGTGTCCGAGGAGGCGGGAGGAGCCGGTCTGTCTCGGCTCGACGCGACCCTCGTATTCGAAGCGCTTTCGGCCTCCTGCGCCTCGGTCGCCGCGTTCCTCTCGATCCACAACATGTGCGCCGCGATGATCGACCGCTTCGGCTCGGACGACCTCAAGGCCTACTACCTGCCGCCCGCCCTCGCGATGCAGACGGTCTTCGCCTATTGCCTCACCGAGCCCGGCTCCGGCTCCGACGCCGCCGCGCTCCGCACCCGTGCCAACCGCACCAACGAGGGCTGGAGCCTCACCGGCACCAAGGCCTTCATCTCGGGCGGCGGCTATTCCGACGCCTATATCGTGATGTGCCGCACCGGCGAGGACGGGCCCAGGGGCATCTCGGCCATGGTGGTCGAGAACGGCACGCCGGGCCTCTCCTTCGGCGCGCTCGAGGACAAGATGGGCTGGCGCAGCCAGCCGACACGACAGGTGCAATTGGACGATTGCAACATTCCCGCCGAAAATCTCCTTGGCGAAGAAGGCAAGGGTTTCACTTATGCGATGTCCGGCCTCGATGGCGGCCGCCTCAACATCGCCGCCTGCTCGCTCGGCGCCGCCCAATCGGCGCTCGACGCCACGCTCGCCTACATGTCCGAGCGCAAGGCCTTCGGTCAGAGCCTCGACCGCTTCCAGGCGCTCCAGTTCCGTCTCGCCGAGATGGAGATCGAACTCCAGGCCGCCCGCACCTTCCTGCGCCACGCCGCCTGGGCCTACGACACCGGTCAGCCCGACGCGACCAAGCGCTGCGCCATGGCCAAGAAATTCGTCACCGAGGCCGGCAGCCGCGTCGCCGACCAATGCCTGCAACTCCACGGCGGCTACGGCTATCTCGCCGATTACGGCGTCGAAAAGATCGTCCGCGACCTCCGCGTCCACCAGATCCTCGAAGGCACCAACGAAATCATGCGGCTGATCGTGGCCCGTGCGATCCTGGCAGAGCGGGGCTAAGCGCGTTGTACACTTGGCTCACTTCCAGCAAGACGTTCCAGCTGTATCTGATGCACAATGTTTGGGTCTGGCGGGCGATCATTCGTGTGCCCTTTCTCGCAATCTTCATCTACTTCACGCTGCCACTGGTCTGGTCGGTCTTGCCTGCGTACCTGCTACTGCTGCCCACCTTGGTGGTTCTTCAGTTTCTGGCGCCCGCAAAGGACCCTTTCGTCGTCCTTCTGGTGAACTTGCACTTCCTGACCATGTCCGTCGTCATCGCGCCAGTGTTCTGGCCTCCGTTTCTTGGCGTCTTTGGGCACTACTTTACGCTCGCCGCCGCCATGTTCGGCTTTACGAAGAATGCACAGGTATGTGCGGACAGAGCCCGTGATCGACTTGAAGCCTGGTCGGAAGAACATGGATAAGGCTGACGACATCCTGATCCGCAAACAAGGCCGTGCCGGCCGCATCACCCTCAACCGCCCCGAGGCGCTCAACGCGCTGACCTGGGAGATGTGCCTCGCCATCGAGGACGCGCTCGACGCCTGGGCCGGTGACCCCGACATCGCCCTGGTCGTCATCGACGGCGCCGGCGACAAGGCCTTCTGCGCGGGCGGCGACATCGCCGAGATGTACCGGCGCGGCAATGCGGGCGATCTCGGCTACGGCCGCCGTTTCTGGACCGACGAATACCGTCTCAACGCAAAGATCGCCGAATTCCCCAAGCCCTACATCGCCTTCCTGCAGGGCTTCACCATGGGCGGCGGCGTCGGCGTCGCCTGCCACGGCAGCCACCGCATCGTTTGCGAGACCAGCCGCATCGCCATGCCGGAATGCGGCATCGGCCTCATTCCCGACGTCGGCGGCACCATGCTCCTCGCCCACGCCCCCGGCCGCCTGGGCGAGTTCCTCGGCACCACCGGCCACCGGATGGGCCCGGGCGACGCGCTCCTCGCTGACTTCGCCGACAGCTTCGTCCCCGCCGAGGCCTGGCCCGCGCTGATCGAAAGGCTCGTCGAAACCGGCGAGCCCGCCGCCATCGCCACGGCCGCCCGCCCCGCGCCCGAGGCCGCCCTGCAGGACCGCCTCGACTGGATCGACCAACACTTCCGAGGCCAGACCATCGGCGATGTCCTGCGCGGCCTCGACGACAGCCCCATCGCCGCCGAGACACGGAAAGCGCTCCTCGGGAACAGCCCGCTTGCGGTCGCCTGCGCCTACGAGGCCATCGGCCGGGTACGCGGCACCAAGGGCATCCGCGCCGCGCTCGAGATGGAATACCGCTTCACCTACCGCGCGGTGGCCGAAAGCGACTTCATCGAGGGCATCCGCGCGGCGATCATCGACAAGGACCGGAAACCCGCCTGGCGCCACGCCGCGCCCGAAGACGTGACCCCGGCCGAAACCGCGCATATGCTGGCGCCACTGGGGGCGGATCGACTGGGTTTCGACAGGAGGGAAACATGAAGATCGGCTTCATCGGGCTTGGGAACATGGGCGGCCCCATGGCCAGTAACCTCGCCGCCGCCGGGCACGAGGTCACCGGCTTCGACCCGATCGCCCCCTATCCCGAGGGCGTCGCGCAGGCCCGCTCCGGCATGGAGGCTGCACGCGGCCGCGACGTGGTGATCACCATGCTCCCCGATGGCGAGATCCTGCGCGCCGTCGCGGCCGAGATCGTCCCGGCCATGGCCACCGGCACCGTGTTCCTCGACTGCTCCACCGTTGATGTCGACAGCGCCCGCGCCGTGGCCGCCCAGGCCGAGAAGGCCGGCCTCCTGCCGCTCGACGCCCCGGTCTCGGGCGGGATCGGCGGCGCGGCGGCCGGCACGCTCACCTTCATGGTCGGCGGCACCGGGGAAGCCTTCGACATGGCCCTGCCGCTCTTCGAGGTGATGGGCCAGAAATCCGTGCATTGCGGCCCTTCCGGCAATGGCCAGGCCGCGAAGATCTGCAACAACATGATCCTTGGCGTCACCATGATCGCCACCTGCGAGGCCTTCGCGCTGGCCGACAAGCTCGGCCTCGACCGCCAGGCAATGTTCGACGTGGT
Source organism: Paracoccaceae bacterium (assembly GCA_003605175.1). Taxonomy (GTDB): domain Bacteria; phylum Pseudomonadota; class Alphaproteobacteria; order Rhodobacterales; family Rhodobacteraceae; genus Ovoidimarina. The sequence goes on from QWDA01000006.1 coordinate 247,029, forward strand.
CTCGACCTCCTCCGGGTCCAGCTGGAGCATGAACGCCTATTGCCCCGCCCCCGGCATCGGCCCGGAAAGCCCCGCCGACCACGGCTACAAGCCCGGTTTCGCCGCCGAGCTCATGCTGAAGGACCTGCGCCTCTCGCAACAGGCCGCAACCGCCGTCGATGCCGACACGCCCATGGGCAAGGCCGCGCGCGATCTCTACGAGTGCTTCGTCGAGCAGGAGGGCGGAAAGGGCCGCGACTTCTCGGCCATGCTGCCCCGCTTCGAAACCCGCGGGCGCGGCTGAGCCCCCATGCTGCCCCGGATCACGCAATCGCCCACCGAAGCGGCGTTCGTCCAGGATCCCTACCCGTTCTACCACCGCGCCCGCGCGCTCGGGCCGCTGGTCCATTGGGAGGACTACGCGCTCCCCGTCGCCACCACCCACACCGCCGTCACCGCACTCCTGAAAGACCGCCGCTTCGGCCGCGAACCTCTCGCCCCGCCGGAGATTCCGCCGCATCTCGAACCCTTCTACGCGGTTGAAGCCCATTCGATGCTGGAGCTCGAACCGCCGCGCCACACCCGGCTGCGCGGCCTCGTCCTCCGCGCCTTCACCTCGCGCCGGATCGCCGCCATGGCGCCCGAGATCGAAACCCTCTGCCATGCCCTGATCGACCGCTTCCCCGAGCCCCCGTTCGACCTCCTGCCCGCCTATGCCAGCCAGGTCCCGGTCATCGTGATCGCCCGCCTCCTCGGCGTGCCCGAAGCGATGTCGGGCCAGCTTCTCGCCTGGTCGAACGCCATGGTCGCCATGTACCAGGCTCGCCGCGACCGCGCGATGGAAGACCGCGCCGCCACCGCCGCCGCCGAGTTCGCCGCTTTCCTGGGCGACCACATCGCCCGGCGCCGCGCCACGCCGGCCGACGACCTCATCACCCACCTGATCCAGGCCGAGGAAGCGGGCGAGAAGCTCTCCACCGACGAACTCGTCACCACCTGCATCCTGCTCCTCAACGCCGGCCACGAGGCGACGGTCCACAGCATCGGCAACGGCGTGAAGACCCTCCTCGAACGCGGCCTGCCGCTCTCCGGCGATCCCGGCATCGTCGAGGAAATCCTCCGCTTCGACCCGCCGCTCCACCTCTTCACCCGCCACGCCTACGAAGACGTCACCCTCTTCGGCCACCGCTTCCGCCCCGGCGACCAGGTCGGCCTCCTCCTCGCCGCGGCGAACCGCGACCCCGCGCAATGGCCCGACCCCGACCGCTTCGAGCCGACCCGCCCCGCCGCCACCCATTCGGCCTTCGGCGCTGGCCTCCATTTCTGCGTCGGCGCGCCGCTTGCCCGGCTCGAACTGCAGATCGCCCTCGCGACCCTTGGGCAACGCTGCCCCCGCCTCACCCTCGCGGAACCACCAGGCTACGCGGATCTCTACCATTTCCACGGCCTCGGCCGGCTTGCCGTCACCCGGTGAGTCGGGGCCGGCTCAAGGATCGAAGACCGCCGCAGGCGGCGCCGCCGTTCGTCGGGCGATCCGTCCACTGGACGGATCGCTTATCCTCCTCACCCTTGACGCGGCCCCGACTCGCCCCACACTCGATGAGGCGCGTTCAGGGCAGACCCTGCCCTGAACCGCTTCCCAGGCATGGCACCTCCCTCCCGACCGGCGCCACGCCGGAAGCGGGGGCGATCACCCGCGACCTGCAGAAACGGAAATCGCGCGGCAGCGCGTCCGCCGGATCCGGCCTCACAACGGCAGCGCCGTGGTCGACTTGATCTCCTCCATCGACAGGAGCGCGGTCACGTTGTGGATCTTCACCTCCGAGATCAGCGCCTGGTAGAAGGCGTCATAGGCCCGCGCATTGGGCACCCGCACCTTGAGGATATAGTCGATATCTCCCGCCAGCCGGTGCGCCTCCTGCACCTCGGGCCGCGCGCGCAGCGCCGCGAGGAACCGCTGCTGCCAGTCGGCCTCGTGCTCGGAGGTACGGATCAGCACGAAGAAACAGGCTTCGAAACCAAGGGCCTCGGCATCCAGCACCACGGTCTGCGGCCCGATGATCCCGGCCTCCCGGAGCTTGCGGATCCGGTTCCACACCGGCGTCTTCGACGATCCCACCGCACGCGCGATCTCGTCCAGCGACCGGCCCGCATCGGCCTGCAGTTCCGCCATGATTTTCCGATCCGTCTCGTCGATCCGCACCGCCATTCCCGCTCTCCGCGATTTCCCGAATTTTTCGCCCGGATTAAACGCAAACCTAGAACGCATGTCCTTATTTGGCCAGCCATCTCGCAACTTGGCGGAACAATATTCTATATTGATGGAGGTACCCGAGAGACGCGCAGATGAAGCATTTTCCGATCTTCCTGAATGTCGAGCACCGCCGGATCGTCCTGTCCGGCGGCGGCGCCGCGGCGCTCGCCAAGCTTCGGCTGATCCTGAAGACCAAGGCCGAGGTCACCGTCTTCGCCGCCGATCCCGCGCCCGAGCTCACCCGCTGGGCCGAAGAGGGCCGTCTCGCGCTCCACAGCCGCCCGCTCGCGCCGGGCGACGCCACGGCCGCCGCGCTGGTCTATGCCGCGAACGAGGATGCCGCCGAGGACGACCGCGTCGCCGCGCTCGCCCGCGCCGAGGGCGCGCTGGTCAATATCGTCGACGACCTCGCCGGCTCCGACTTCATCACCCCCGCCATCGTCGATCGCGACCCGGTCACCGTGGCGATCGGCACCGAGGGCGCCGCCCCGGTCCTCGCCCGCCGCATCAAGGCGCAGCTCGAAGCCGCGCTTTCGCCCGCGCTCGGCGCCCTCGCCCAGGCCGGCAAGGCGTTCCGCGCCCGCGCCGAGGCGCTCCCCGCGGGCCGCAGGCGCCGCGCCTTCTGGGCCGCGTATTACGAGAAATCCGGCCCCCTCGCCTTCGCCTCGGAAGGCGTCGAAGCGCTCCCCGCCGCGCTGTCCCGGCTCCTCGAAGACCATCTCGCCGAACGCGCGGGCCCCGGCCGCGTCGATTTCATCGGCGCCGGCCCCGGCGACCCGGAACTCCTGACGCTGAAGGCCCGCAAGGCGATCGACGCCGCCGACGTGGTGATCCACGACCGGCTCGTGACACCCGGCATCCTCGAACTCGCCCGCCGCGAGGCGGTGATCGTCGATGCCGGCAAGGAAGGCTTCGGCCCCTCCACGACCCAGGAGGCGATCAACGCTATGCTCGTGGAACACGCCGCGAAGGGCGCCCATGTGGTGCGGCTCAAGGGCGGCGACGCCACCGTCTTCGGCCGCCTCGACGAGGAGATCGAGACCGTCACCGAAGCCGGCATCGAGTTCTCCGTGATCCCCGGCATCACCGCCGCCTCGGCCGCGACGGCCGCCATCGGCCAGAGCCTCACCCGGCGCGGCCGCAACGCCTCGGTTCGGTTCCTCACCGGCCACGACATGAAGGGCTTCGCCGAGCAGGACTGGGCCGGCCTCGCCCGCCCCGGCCAGGTCGCCGCGATCTACATGGTCAAGAAGGCCGCCCGCTTCGTGCAGGGCCGGCTGATGATGCACGGCGCCGACCCGGCGACCCCGGTCACGGTGATCGAGAACGTCTCGCGCCCCGACCAGCGGATCCTCGCGACCACGCTCGCCCGCCTCGACCCCGATCTCCGCGAGGCCGCACTTGCCGGCCCGGCCCTCGTGCTCTATGGCCTCGCCCCCCGGGCGGCGCTGGCCGCTCTCGAAACGTCTTCCGCGAAAGAGGCCCTGCAATGAGCCGCAGTTTCACGCCCAAGGTGGTCACCGCCAACGCGCTTCTCGAAGGCGATGCGGTTTGGCTGACCGCCGACGACCGCTGGACCCGCCGCCTCGAAGAGGCCGAGCTGATCGAGGACGAGGCCCATGCCCAGCTCCGGCTCCTCCACGCCGAGAGCCAGCCGGACGTGGTGGTGGGCGCCTACCTGGCCGACGCCAAACCCGGGCCGAACGGCCCCGAGCCCACCCATTTCCGCGAGACGTTCCGCACCCGCGGCCCGTCCAACTACCCGCACGGCAAGCAGACGGACGAGACCCATGTATAAGTACAACGATTTCGACGAGGCCTTCGTCCGCGAGCGGGTGGCCCAGTTCCGCGCCCAGGTCGAGCGCCGGATCGACGGGTCGCTCACCGAGGACGAGTTCAAGCCCCTGCGCCTGATGAACGGCCTCTATCTCCAGCTCCACGCCTACATGCTGCGCGTCGCGATCCCCTACGGCACGCTGTCGAGCCGCCAGATGCGCCAGCTCGCGATGATCGCCGAGCGCTGGGACAAGGGCTACGGCCATTTCACCACGCGGCAGAACATCCAGTACAACTGGCCGAAGCTGAACGACGTGCCCGACATCCTCGAGGCCCTTGCCGATGTCGAGATGCACGCGATCCAGACCTCCGGCAACACGATCCGCAACGTCACCGCCGACCATTTCGCCGGTGCCGCCGCCGACGAGATTGCCGATCCGCGCCCCGTCGCCGAACTGCTGCGGCAATGGTCCACCGACCACCCGGAATTCCAGTTCCTGCCCCGCAAGTTCAAGATCGCCGTCACCGGCGCGCCGAACGACCGCGCCGTGACCAAGGCCCACGATATCGGCCTCCGCATCGTCGAGAAGGACGGGGAACAGGGCTTCGAGGTCATCGTCGGCGGCGGCCTCGGCCGCACTCCGATGATCGGCAAGGTGATCCGCGACTTCCTCCCAAAGGAAGATCTCCTGCCCTATTGCGAGGCCATCGTCTCGGTCTACAACCTCCTCGGCCGGCGCGACAACAAGTACAAGGCGCGGATCAAGATCACCGTGCACGAGCACGGGCTCGACGAGATCCGCCGTCTCGTGGAGGAGCGCTTCGCGCTGATCCGCCCGACCTTCTCGGGCGTCGACCAGGACATCCTCGCCGGGATCGAGGCGCAGTTCGCCCCGCCCGCCTTTGCCGAGAAATCGCTCGCCGTCGGCACCGATCTCGGCGCCGGCTACCGCTCCTGGCTCGACACCAACATCGCCGCGCACAAGCGCGACGACCACGCCATCGTCTCGATCAGCTTGAAGAAGCACGGCGCGACCCCGGGCGACGCCACGGCCGCGCAGATGCGCGTCATGGCCGACCTCGCCGAGCGCTACGGCTATGACGAGCTCCGGATCAGCCACGAGCAGAACGTGATCCTGCCGCATGTCCACCGCGCCGACCTGCCCGCGATCTACTCCGCCCTGCGCGACGCGGATCTGGCGACGGCGAATATCGGCCTCGTCTCCGACATCATCGCCTGCCCTGGCATGGATTACTGCGCGCTTGCCACCGCCCGCTCGATCCCGGTCGCGCAGGAAATCGCCACGCGCTTCGAGGAGCTGAAGCTCGAGCACGAGATCGGCCCGCTGAAGATCAAGATCTCGGGTTGCATCAATGCCTGCGGCCACCACCATGTGGGCCATATCGGCATCCTCGGCCTCGACCGCGCCGGCGTGGAGAACTACCAGATCACGCTGGGCGGCGACGGCACCGAAAACGCCGCCATCGCCGAGCGGGTCGGTCCGGGCTTCGCCTATGACGAGATCACTCCCGCCATCGAGCGGCTGGTCCGTGCCTATCTCGAGCACCGCGAGGGGCCGGAGGAAACTTTCCTCCAGGCCTACCGCCGGCTTGGCCAGGCCCCGTTCAAGGCCGCTCTCTATCCCGAAAGCAAGGAACGCCGTGATGCCGCTTGAGACCCCGCTCGACCCGGTCGCCCAGCGCGTCGCGGAGCTGAACGACAGCTACCGCCACCATTCGGCGACCGACGTGCTGACCCGCGCGCTGAAGGATCCGCAGGTGGGCCGGATCGCCATGGTCTCGTCCTTCGGGGCGGAATCGGTGGCGCTCCTGCACATGGTGGCGGTGATCGACCGCACCGTGCCGGTCCTGTTCCTCGACACGCAGATGCTGTTCCCCGAGACGCTCGCCTACCAGCAGGAAGTGGCGGAGAAGCTCGGCCTCACCGATGTGCGCATCCTGACGCCCGATCGCACGGAAACCCTCCTGCGCGACCCGGAGGGCGATCTGCACCTCTCCGACCCCGACGCCTGCTGCGAGTTCCGCAAGGTGGAGCCCCTGGAAAAGGCGCTCCAAGGCTTCGACGCCTGGATCACCGGCCGCAAGCGCTTCCAGGGCGGCAAGCGCGCCGAGATGGAGTTCTTCGAGGACGAGGGCGGCAAGCGGATCAAGGTGAACCCGCTCGCGCACTGGACCCCGGACGACGTGCAGGACTACATGCTGAACAACCGCCTGCCGCGGCACCCGCTGGTGTCGAAGGGCTATCCCTCGATCGGCTGCGCCCCCTGCACCTCCCGTGTGGCGGAGGGCGAAGACCCGCGCGCGGGCCGCTGGCGGGGCCGCGAGAAGCAGGAATGCGGCATCCATTTCATCAACGGCAAGCTGGTGCGGACGGGCGACCTCCGCAAGGCCGGCTGAGGAGAGCGACATGAGCGTGATCGTCACCGATACGGGCTTCGCGCCCGACGACTGGACCCACCCGGTCCTCGCCCCCGACGCGGCGCCCGAAGGGGCCGCCGTGGCGGTGGACCTCGCCTCTGATGCCGATCCGGAGATCCTGCGCGGCAGGCTCGACGCGATCGACATGATCCGCGTGGATTTCCCGAAATCCGCAGACGGCCGCGGCTTCACCATCGCGCGGCGGCTGCGGCTCATGGGCTTCCAGGGCCGGCTCCGTGCCAGGGGCCAGGTGATCGCCGACCAATACGCCATGGCCCGGCGCGCCGGCTTCGACGAGGTCGAGATCGACGAGGCCCTCGCCGCCCGCCAGCCCGAGCCGCAATGGCTTGCCCGCGCCGACTGGCGCGCCCATGACTACCAGTCGCGGCTGCGCGCCTTTTCCTGACCGTGATCAACGACTATGAGGGGACGCGGGTCCATAGCGCCCGCGCCAGTGAACATGACCGAGCAAAGACCCGTGAACCAAGCCGCCGCCGCCAAGATCGCCCTGCCCGACGCCCAGACGGTGACGGAGGTGCGCCATTACACCGACCGCCTGTTCTCCTTCAAGGTGACGCGGCCGGCCTCGCTCCGCTTCCGCTCGGGCGAGTTCGTGATGATCGGCCTGATGGGCGACCCGGACCCGAAGACCGGCAAGCAGAAGCCGCTCCTGCGCGCCTATTCCATCGCCTCCCCCTCCTGGGGCGAGGAGCTGGAATTCTACTCGATCAAGGTGCAGGACGGCCCGCTCACCTCGAAGCTCCAGCACATCCAGCCCGGCGACGAGGTGATCCTGCGGCCCAAACCCGTCGGCACGCTCGTCCATGACGCGCTCCTGCCCGGCAAGCGGATCTGGTTCTTCGCCACCGGCACCGGCTTCGCGCCCTTCGCCTCGCTCCTGCGCGAACCGCAGACCTACGAGGATTACGACGAGGTCATCATCACCCATACCTGCCGTGAAGCGGGCGAACTGACCTATGGCCGCGAGCTGATCGAGAGCCTGAAGGAAGACGAGCTCCTGAACGAGGTGATCGGCGAGGGCTTCTGGAAGAAGATCAAGTACTACCCGACCACGACCCGCGAGGAGAGCCCGAAGATGGGCCGCATCACCGACCTGATGCGCTCGGGCGAGGCCTTCGCCGATCTCGGCGTGCCGCCGCTCTCGGCCGAAACCGACCGCGCGATGATCTGCGGCAACCTCGCCTTCAACCTCGAACTGAAAGAGATGCTCGAAGGCTACGGCCTCGTCGAGGGCGCGAACTCGAACCCGCAGCACTACGTGGTCGAGAAAGCCTTCCTCGACTGACGCCTGCCGCGGCCCGCGCCCCGCAAGGGCGCGGACCCGCCCGCCCGCGCCTCAGGCCTGCAACGCCTCGCGGATCTGCTTCAGCACCTGCTGCAACAGCCCGGGCGCACCCCGCGCCCCATCGAGCGCGCTGACCAGCGTTTCCTTCTCGCTCGCGGGGAGATCCGACTCGGCAATCGCCGCGCGCACCTTCGAGTAATCGAAACTCTCCACCGTCAGCGCCGCATCGAGACCTTCGTCTGCCTGGTCGGCCAGATCGGCCGCCATCTCACCGGCCGCGTCGCCGGCCCGGTTCAGCGCCGCCGTCGCACGGTCGAGCGCTTCGATACCCGCCGCGGCCTCGCCGTCCCCGGCCCGCTCGATCGCCGGCTCGGACGTCACGGAGACGGTCAGATCCGGCTCCGGCTCGCGCGAGGCGATCAGAATCAGGCCGCCCAGCACCGCCACGCTCAGGGCGGCGACCACGGCAAGACTCGTTCCCTTGTTCATCGCGAAATTCTCCTCGCAAGGTTTCTCCCTGGGAGAACAACGCCCGGAGCGCGATCCGGATCCACCCCCCCACGCGCGACCGGCCCCGACAAGGGCGAAACCCGGCCGAACGGCCGGCCATTTCCCGCCGGTCCGTCTTCGTGCAGGCGGCGCTCTTTCCCGCTTGAACCGGTCCCTTACTGCCCTTATTTTGCGGGGCCACGCCAGGTTGAACAACGCAAGGAACACATACCATCGCGCGCAGACCCCACAACGCCCCGCCCACGCGGGACACCGGCCCCCGCGTCAACGACCGCATCCGGGGATCCGAAATCCGGCTCATCGGAGCCGATGGTGAAAATGTCGGCGTCGTGAGCCCCGACCGGGCCCTCGCCATGGCCGAGGAGGCCGGGCTGGACCTCGTCGAAATCTCTCCCAACGCCACGCCGCCGGTCTGCAAGATCATGGACTTCGGCAAGTTCAAATACGAACAGCAGAAGCGTGAGAGCGAGGCGCGGAAGAAGCAGAAGATCATCGAGGTCAAGGAGGTCAAGTTCCGCCCGAACACCGACGTCCACGACTACGACGTGAAGATGCGCAACGTAGTCCGCTTCCTCGAGAACGGCGACAAGGTGAAGGTCACGCTCCGCTTCCGCGGCCGCGAGATGGCGCACCAGAACCTCGGCCGCGACCTGCTCGAGCGGGTCGCAGAGGACGTCAAGGAAATCGGCAAGGTCGAGAACATGCCGAAGATGGAAGGCCGTCAGATGGTCATGATGATCGGTCCGGCGAAGTAGCCGCCGCTCCGGCGAAGGACACGAAGGGCGGCCTCGAGGCCGCCCGTTTTCGTTCCGGAACCTAGGACGACGGATGCCCGCCGGACTGCGGGGCATCGTCGCAGATCTCGTACCAGTCCGGTTTCTCCGAAACGAACTCGTGAAACCGGTTCCTGAGCCCGGCTTCCGTGTCCAGGGCATTTGCCGCGATCGGGAAACTGTTCTCTTCGGAGAGAATCTCCCCGAGAGAGGTGCCGCAATGCCTGCAGAAGCATCGACCGTACTTGTAAGGCGAATCGGGCCGGTAGAGCGCCACGTGCTCCCTGCCCTGACGCCAGATCAGATCTTCCTTCTTCACGAAGACGATGGTGCTTGCACCGGCCTTGCGGCAACGCGAGCAGTGACAAGTCCCCATCGCCGTCGGCTTGGAAGACAGGGCAAACCTGACCGCCCCGCAAAGGCAGCTTCCCTCGATCATCTGAGTACTTCTCCCTGCTCGACCACGTTTCCCGAATGGAACAATATGTGAACATTTGCGGTCGCGCAACGCCGCACGGCCCCGCGACGTGCGCGGTGCTACCCCGCCATGCCCCGCGCCAGCCAGCAGTTGTTTCGCGCCGAACGCACGTCGACAAATGCCACCTCGGCGCGGTCCAGAAGCTCCCCCGTATAGGCCGGTACCTCCGCCGCCGGGGTGATCCGGCCCGTGCCGTAGACAATGCGGTGATCCGCCGAATAGCCCTTCACCAGGTAGTCCGGCGACGTTTCGAGCACCGGCGGCACTCCGGGCCCGTCCCAGGGTGCGCAATCCTTCGCACAGAGAAAGATCGGCCCGGTCTCCGCATAGGGCTGCAGCTCCGGGAACGGCCGGGCGGCGAGGATCAGCATCTTCGCGCCTTCCGGAACTTGCCGCAGGCAGCACCGGCACGGGTTGCCCGCGCCATCCGAAACGGCGCGCTCCGCCGGCTGTCCATTGGCATCGGGGCCGCCAGCGCGCACGCGGGCGACGAAATCGGCATCGAGGGGAAGAAAGTGCGGGGTCATCTCGGTCTCCTGTTCTGGCACCGCCAAACCATGCCCGCCCGGCCGCGCGCGAACCGGATCCTGCGCAATCCATCATTCCACTTTCTGGTTGATTGAAAGCGCGCCCCATTCCGCGCCCGACAGCATGGTCACCCTGACCTTCGCGGCCGCCGGCGGGGGCACCGACGTGACCCTGGTCCACGACCGCTTCCCCTCCGAAAGCTCGCGCGACGGGCACGAGAAGGGCCGGACGGCGATTCTCGCCGAGATCGCCTGACCGAACCCCCGGCCACGCGCCAGATCGGCCCGCGACCATCGCGTCGCGGGCCATGGAACTCCACAGTTCAACCTTTGGGCACCGACAGTCTTCCTCCGGACCCGCGATTTCCGCTCTTTCCCGAAACATTTCGGCCCTCCGCCCCGCCCAAGATTGCCGCGCGGCGCGGGCGGCCTGTAAAGTTCTGCCGCTAGGGGTGGGATGTGTAACGATGGAAGAGGTTGCGTCTCTGTCCGGTCAGTTGACCGACGAGGAATGGCTCTCCGAGCTTGAAGGGATCGGGGACGAACGGGGGTACTACCAGCGGCTGGGCAAGCGACACGGGGCCTTGTTCCTCGACGAGTCGCTCGACACGCTCCTGGTCAGTTTCGACACGATCGAGACCGCGCGCGCGGGCAGTGCCTCGGGCATTCCGCACGGCATGCTGCTCGCCGAAATGCACGGCTGGTCGCACCTGTCGATCCTGGCGCGGGAACTCACCTTCTTCCGGGATGAGGCGGTCTACCGCCATTTCGACCGGCTGGTCGACGAGGGCTTCTTCGAGGATTTCGACCGGGTGATCTTCTACGGCGCCGGGCCGAACGGCTATGCCGCCGCCGCCTTCTCGGTCGCCGCGCCGGGCGCCACGGTGATCCTGGTCGCGCCGCAGGCCACGCTCGACCCGGGCGTCGCCCCCTGGGACGACCGCTACACCGCGCTCCGCCGCGCCGATTTCACGAACCGCTACGGCTATGCGCCCGACATGATCGAGGCCGCCGAGCAGGTCGTGCTGTTCTACGACCCGACCGAAGAGCTCGACGCGATGCATGCCGCGCTGTTCCGCGGACCACAGGTCCGCAAGATCCGGATGCGCCATGGCGGCGCAAGGCTCGGCCGCGAGCTGCAGGACATGCGGGTGATCTCCGACGTGGTCACCGCCGCCGGGCAGGACCGGCTCGACCTCGTGTCGATCTACCGCTCGCTGCGCAAGCGGCGCGACTACCTGCCCTATCTCAGGAACCTCCTGAACCGGGTCCATATCGAGGAGCGGCATTTCCTGACCGCGCTCCTGTGCCGCAACGTCTCCGCGCGCAAGGCTCATGCGCCGCGCTTCGACCATCACCTGACGCTGGCGCTGCGCAAGCTCTCCGCCGCCGGGCGCGAACTGCCGCCGGTGCGCAGGAAACGGAGCGCCGCGCGGCACCTGCCCGAACTCGGCGAGGGGTGAGGCCGGCACCTCCGGTCGGATGGATCATGATGCGCCCCCGCCCGAACAGTATCCGTGTTGGGTCAAGCCTGTTTCGCGGCCCAGGGCCGGCGCTTTGGTAACGTCCTGCGCCGAACGGCTGTACGGCGGGCTTGCACCATGAAACGCGCCGCTCAGCCGTTGCAGCGCCATCCCACGGGCAGGCGCTCGCGCCCGGCTTGCACTGTGTGGAACAGGGCGCAACCCGTCTGCACGGGCCATTCCCGCCCTACCCCAGGCTCCCCTCCGGCGGATCGGCCACGATGCGCCGCCCGGCGATATCGACGGTCGGAATCACCGCCAGGGTGAACGGCAGGAGCGCCGTGCCGGACCGGCCGGCCAGATGCAGCTCCAGGATATCGCCGGCGCCGTGGTTCAGCACCGCCTTCACCTTGCCGATCAGGGTCCCGCCGGTGTCGAACACCTCGAGCCCGATCAGGTCGGCATGGTAGTATTCCTCGTCCTCCGGCGCCGGCAGCCGCTCGCGGTCGGCATAGAGCCGCACCCCGCGCAGCGCGTCGGCGGCCTCCTTGGACGTTACCCCGGAAAGCCGCGCCGAGAGCCCGTTCTTGATCGGCACCCCCAGCGTCACGGTAAAGCTCCGCGCGCCGTCCTCGGTCCAGAGCGGACCGTAATCGGCAATCGCCATCGGCTCGGCGCAGAAGCTCTTCAGCCGCACCTCGCCGCGCACCCCGAAGGACCCGGCGACCGCCCCCACGCAGACCCGCCCGCCGCCGCTCATTTCAGACCGTGGCACAGGCCGCGCGTGTCGATCCGGCCGCCCGCATCGAGGCAGCGGTCGACCAGGAGCGCGTGTTGCAATTCGGTGCCCGCCCAGAAGGCGATCCCGCAGAGCGCGATCGTCACCGGCCGGCGAAACAGGAAACCGGTCCCGGGGATCACGGAGCTGCCCCCAGAAGTGCCCCGGCGATCAGCCGGTAATCGGCCTCCGGGATCTCGAACTTCCCCTGCCGGAACGCCATGCCCCAGTGCTTCGGATCGCGCACGAAGCTCAGCGCGTCCAGGAACGGGCGCACCGGAACCTCGGTCACCGCGTCATAGGCGGCATCCCGGACCCAGGCGGTGATTTCCCCGTCCCAGGCCTTCTCGTAGGGCGCCGCGCCGGTCACCGTGGCATGGGCCACGAAGGCCTGCACGGGCGCGCCCTCGAAATCGGTCTTCGGCGCGTAGAGGATCACCCTGTCGCCCTGGGCGAGGCGGCGCACCGGCGCCTCGCGGCCGTGGCTGAACGCCACGACCCCGAAGCTGCGGGCCATCTCGGCCTGCGCCCGATGCACCACCCCGATGAGATACGCCAAGGGCGGTTACTCCTCGGCAGCGGCCTCTTCCACCGGCGCCGCGGCGGCTTCGGCGGCGGCGGCGGCCTTGTCGGCCTTCTCCTGGGCGCGATCTTCGGCCTTCTTGCCCGGCTTCGCCTTGTTGGGGTTCGAACGCTCCTTCTTCTCGAGCTTGCCGGCGGCCTCGAGCATGCGGGCGACCCGGTCGGTCGGCTGGGCGCCCTGGCCAAGCCAGTACTCGACGCGCTCCATGTTCATGCGGACGCGGTCCTCGGAATCCTTCGGCAGGAGCGGGTTGTAGGTGCCGAGCTTCTCGATGAAGCGGCCGTCGCGCGGCATGCGGCTGTCGGCGGCGACGATGGAATAATGCGGGCGCTTCTTCGAGCCGCCGCGGGCGAGCCGGATCTTCATGGCCATGTCTTTGTTCTCCTTAGGTATTCTGCTGTTGTTCGTGATGGTGGATGACTTCCTGGATGATGAAGGCCAGGAATTTCTTGGCGAATTCGGGATCGAGATCCGCCTCTTCGGAAAGCCTTTCCAGGCGTTCGATCTGGGAGGCCTCGCGCGCCTTGTCGGCAGGCGGCAGATCGTGCGCGGCCTTGAGCCTGCCCACCGCCTGGGTGTGCTTGAACCGCTCGGCGAGGGTATAGACCAGGATCGCGTCGAGCCGGTCGATGGAGGCGCGGTGGCCGGCGAGCAGCGTCGCCGCGAGGGCGGTGGCGTCGGTCATGCGGAGGCTCCTTTCAGGGGGTCACAACCCGTACACAACCTGTACACAGGCCGTACACCGCTTGCGCCGGTCTCGCCGCCGCCCGGGACATGGCGCCAGACGCGGAGCGGGCCGAAGCCCGGGTGGTGGAACAACTCCTCGGGCTCGGCACCGAGCCGCCGCGCGAGGGCCTGCGAGCGGGTGTTGTCGTCGGCGACGAGCGACACGATCCGCTCCCGCCCCAGCGTCTCGAAGGCGAAGCGCCGCGCCGCGACGGCCGCCTCGAAGGCAATGCCCCGGCCCTCTGCCGCCTCGAAGACCGACCAGCCGATCTCGGCCTCGGGCCAGTCTTCAGGATGGAAGATCCCGACGACCCCCAGCGCTTCGTCGCTCTCCCGGTCGGCCACCAGCCAGCGGCCATAGCCGCGAAGCTGCCACTGGCCGACGATGCCGGCGAGCTGTTCGAAGGCCTCGGCCGGCGTGTAGGGCCCGCCCACCGTGCGGGACCGCTCCGAGCCGCGGAACGCCGCATAGGCCGCCACGTCGCGCGCGGCCGGCAGCCGCAGCCGGAGGCGCTCGGTCTCGATCTCGGGAATGCGGAAGGCGACGCTCATGCGCGGCCCTCCGGCGCCGGGTGGCGGTAGACATGAGCCGCACCGCCGAACTCGGGCAGCGCCGCGTCCGGGTCGCGGGTGCAGCCGAGCCGCTCGGCCAGCGCGATGGAGCGGGCATTGCCCGGGTCGATATAGCTGACGGCGGTGGTCCAGCCGAGCACCCCGTAGGCATAGTCCCGGGCCGCCGAGGCCGCCTCGAACACATAGCCTTGACCCTCGTCGGCGGCCGACCAGACATTCCAGCCGAGCTCGGGCTCGGGCCAGTCGATCGGCTGCCAGGGGCCCGCGAAGCCGATCGGCGCGCCGGTGTCGCGGCGCGCGAAGACGAACATCGCGAAGCCCCGGAGCGCCCACATGCCGGTGACATGGGCGAAGGCGCGCCAGGCGTCGCGGACATTGCCAGACCCACCGATGAACTCCGCCCTGGGCGAGCGGTAGAACGCCTCCCAGGCCGGATAATCCTCGAACCGGGGCGCACGGAGCGTGAGGCGCGCGGTCTCGAGGACCGGGGTATCGGCGAGATGCGGGATCACGGGCGGGGATTGATCCAAAGGACGCGCTGCCGCGCGATTTCCATTCCCGCCAGTGGCACGTGATCGCTCGACGACCGGCGCTGCGCGGCCTGCGGGACGGTATCGAATTCTGCCGGGAGGTCGCTGAGGGCGCGATGCGTCCTCAGCGGACCTTTTCGAGAGTCTGTGGCAATTCCGGCAGGCGTCAAGGACGCGCCGCCTGCGGCGGTGCCCCGTGCCGGGGCATCCTTGACCCCGGCCGGAATCACCGGAAGATCGGGGCGCGGGGTCATTTCTTCTTCCCGAAGCCGGAGAGCCCCGGCGGCAGCGCGGCGCCGCCGCCCAGCCCCGGCAATCCGCCCGGCATCTTGCCGAGCTGCGCCTTCGCCGCCTCGATCTCGGCCTCCGACGGCATCCCGCCGCCCATGCCGGGCATTCCGCCCTTGCCGAACAGGCCGCCCATCTGCTTGAGCAGCCCCTTCTTCCCCATCTTGCCCATCTTCTTCATCATGTCCGCCATCTGGCGGTGCATCTTGAGAAGCTTGTTGAGTTCGGAGACCTCGAGGCCCGACCCGGAGGCGATGCGCTTCTTGCGCGAGGCCTGCAGGAGCGCGGGGTTGGCGCGTTCTTTCTTCGTCATCGACTGGATCAGCGCGATCTGGCGGCGGATCACCTTGTCGTCCATCCCCGCCTCGGCCATCTGGCCCTTCATCTTCGCCATGCCCGGCATCATCCCCATGATGCCTTCCATGCCGCCCATCTTGAGCATCTGCTCGAGCTGGCCCTTGAGGTCGTTCATGTTGAACTGACCCTTCTGGAACCGGCGCATCATCCGCTCGGCCTGCTCGGCCTCGATGGTCTCCTGCGCCTTCTCGACCAGCGCCACGATGTCGCCCATGCCGAGGATCCGGCCGGCGATGCGCGACGGCTCGAAGGTCTCGAGCGCGTCCATCTTCTCGCCGAGGCCGACGAACTTGATCGGCTGGCCGGTGATCGCGCGCATGCTGAGCGCCGCGCCGCCCCTGCCGTCGCCGTCCATCCTCGTCAGGACCACGCCCGAGATGCCGATCTTGTCGTCGAATTCGGTGGCGACGTTCACCGCGTCCTGGCCGGTGAGGCCGTCGACCACCAGGAGCGTCTCGCGGGGCTTCACCACATCGCGGACTTCGGCGGCCTGCGCGATCAGGTCGGCGTCGATATGCAGCCGCCCGGCGGTATCGAGCATGTAGACGTCGTAGCCGCCCAGCGTCGCCTGCTGCTTGGCGCGCCTCGCGATCTGCACCGGGGTCTCGCCCTTGACGATGGGCAGCGTGTCGACGCCGATCTGCACGCCGAGGATCTGAAGCTGTTCCATCGCCGCAGGGCGATTGGTGTCCAAGGACGCCATCAGCACGCGCTTCTTCTCGCGCTCGGTCAGGCGCTTGGCGAGCTTGGCGGTGGTGGTGGTCTTGCCCGAGCCCTGCAGGCCGACCATCAGGATCGGCGCCGGCGGGCTGTCGATCTTCAACTCGCCCGGCTCCCCGGTGTCGCCGGCGAGGACATGGACCAGCTCGTCATGGACGATCTTCACGACCTGCTGGCCCGGGGTGACGGATTTGGTCACCGCCTGGCCGGTGGCCTTGTCCTGCACCGCCTTGACGAAATCCCGCGCCACGGGGAGCGAGACATCCGCCTCAAGCAGCGCCACGCGGACCTCGCGAAGCGCCATCTTGACGTCGTCCTCGGAAAGCGCACCCTGCTTGGTCAGCCGGTCGAAGACGCCGGAGAGACGTTCGGAGAGATTTTCAAACATGCCTCGGGCTCCTTGCAGCCGGTTGATGACAGGTCCGACATGGGGCCGGACCGGTGAAACGCCAAGCGCCCCCATGGGCGCAACGCGCTGATGGGGGGGCGATCCCTCACAAGTGAGGGACCGGGAGAAGACGGCTCCCGGAAATCCGGGGCGGAGGTACGAAAGAACGGCGCCCTTGTCAACCCGGAGGCCAGGGCGCCTTAGGCCTCCTGCAAGGGATCGGCTATAGGGAAGGGGCGCGTGACCGGGAAAGGAGACCGCCTTGCGGGACGGAGTGATCTATGTTGCCACCGGGGCCGAGCACCTCGCACTGGCGCGGCAATCGGCCGAAAGCCTACGCCGGACCAATCCGGGCGTGCCGGTGGATCTCTTTACCGACGCGCCCGCCGATGCCGGCGCGGGCCTGTTCGACCGGGTCTTCCCGGTGCCCGCCGCCCATCAGCGCGCCAAGCTCGACTGTTTCGCGCTCTCGCGCTTCGACCGCACGCTGTTCCTCGACAGCGACACGCTGGTGCTGGCCCCCCTGGGCGACCTCTTCGAGGTGGCCGACCGGTTCGACCTGGCGCTCGCCCATGATGTGCGGCGGCGCTCGGCGCTGGTCCGGGAGGGGCTTGCCGAGGCCACGCCCTACGCCTTTCCGCAACTCAATTCCGGCGTGCTCCTCTACCGCAAATCCCCGGCCGCGCTGGCGTTCTTCGCAGAATGGGCGCGGCTCTATCGCGACAGCGGCGTCTCGCGCGATCAGGTGGTGCTGAAGGACCTGCTCTGGCGTTCGGAGCTTCGCTTCTACGTGCTGCCACCCGAGTTCAACCTGCGCCGGGTGACGCTGCTCGACGCCTGGGAACCGCTCGACGCAAGGCCGACGATCCTGCATTCGCACCGGCTGAAGGACCATCTCGCGGGCGGCGCGGCGGTGACCGGGCTCGACGCGGTGCTGGAGCTGGAACGCGCGGCGCTGCTCGCGGAATGGGCGGACCACGGGTTGCCCCGCGACCGGCTGCGGCAGGCCGGCGAGATCCTCGACGTGCTGCTCGCCGGCCTCGCCGGAAGCAGGGCGGCGGAATAGCGCGGGGGTGGAGGATCCACCGGATCTTCCGTGCAAAATTGGTGCTTCAAGAATTTTGTCCCCTGTCCCGATGCCGCGCCCAGGCATTGATCCGCGCGACCACCGCCGCGTGGTCGGGCGAGCTGCCCAGATAGGTGGTGAGCGGCAGCCGCTCGAGCCCTTCCGGCGTCTCGACCAGAAGCATCACGCGATAGGTCCGCCCGTCGGTGTGATCGGTGGCCAGCCCCGCCCGCAGCGTTCCCGGCGCGAAATCCCGGTGGCTCGCGCCCGCGACGCTTCGGGTCCGGAGCGTCGCGCCGCCATCGGCGCGCAGCGTCAGGCACACATGGTGCACCGCCTTGCGCAGCCCGATCCAGATCAGGGCCGCGATCCCCACGCCGGCCACGGCCGGCGCGATCTCTCCCGTCCGGATCCCCTCGAGGATCATCCCTATGGCCACGAGCAGGAACAGCCCCAGCATCGCCGCGAGGGCGACAGGGCGGTCGTCGATCACGATTTCGGACCGGGTGTCTGAAACGATCCGCGGCATCGCCAACCCCTGCCATGCAATCATGGCAGGGGTTGGGCATCCGGATCAGGCCGCGAGGCTCAGCGCGGCGACCTGCGCGTCGGCCGATTTCAGCGTGGCGTCGGCGTCGATCATCAGGCGGTCGGCGGTGACGAATTCCACCTCGGTGATGCCGATGAAGCCCAGCACATGCCGGACATAGCCGGTGGCGAAATCGAACTCCGACCCGGCCTCGACGCCGCCGGACGCCATCGCGACGATCACGCGCTTGCCGGTCAGAAGGCCCTTCGGCCCGGTCTCGGTATACTGGAACGTGACCCCGGCGCGGGCGACGTGGTCGACCCAGGCCTTGAACGCGGCGGGCACGCCGAAATTGTACATCGGCAGGCCGATCACCACGATGTCGGCCTCCTGCAGCTCGGACACCAGGGCGTCGGAGAACGCCAGCTTGGCGCGCTGCTCCGCGCTGCGCTCCTCCGCCGGGGTGAAGTTCGCGCCGACCCAGGCCTCGTCGAGCTGCGGCACGGGCGTTTCCGCGAGGTCGCGGGTCACCACATGCGCGCCGGGAAGCCGGGCGATGATCTTGTCGGTCAGTTCGCGGGACACCGAGCCGCTGCGGCGGGCGGAGGCATCGATGCGGAGGATGGATTTGGCCATGGGGCGATTCCTTTGAGAATGCATATGGCTCCAATATTGCCCTTGCTTTTTCGAACTCAATTCCGAGAATAAAACAGAAAGTGTTCGCAGGTGCACATATGGAAAACTGGGACGAGATCCGCACGGCCTATCACGTGGCGCGGATGGGCACGGTCAGCGGCGCGGCCGAGGCGCTGGGCGTGCACCATGCCACGGTGATCCGGCATATCGACGCGCTCGAAGGGCGGCTCGGCGTCAAGCTGTTCCAGCGCCATGCCCGCGGCTACACCGCGACCGAGGCCGGATCGGACCTGATGCAGGTCGCGCAGGCGACCGACGACCAGTTCTCGCAACTGCAAAGCCGGATCCGCGGCCGCGGCGACAGCGTGTCGGGCGATCTCGTGGTCACCTCGCTGGCTACGATGTCGCCGGTGGTCACGCCCACGCTGGTGGCGTTCCAGAACGAGAATCCCGGGCTGATCGTCCGCTACCTGACCGGCGACAGGGTGTTCCGGCTGGAATACGGCGAGGCGCATGTCGCGATCCGCGCGGCCCTGAGGGCGCCCGACCAGCCGGACAACGTGGTGCAGCCCTTCGGGCGCACAAGCGTCGGACTCTATGCGAACGAGGACTATATCCGCCGCCGCGGCCTTCCCACGAAGGAGTCGGACTACGCAGCACATGATTTCATCGGCACCGACAACGAGAATTCGCGCGCGCCCTTCAATCATTGGCTCCGGCAGACCGTTCCGGCCGAACGGATCGTCTTCCGCACCACCGACAGCCAGAATTTCCGCGATGCGATCCTGGCCGGCGCGGGGATCGGCTTCATGGGGCAATGGGACGCCCGGCGGTGGCCCTCGCTCGTCGAGGTCGCGCCGCCGCGCGACGAATGGTCGGCGCCGCTCTGGCTGGTGACCCATGTGGACCTGCACCGCACCACGAAGGTGCAGTCTTTCCTGGCGTTCCTGAAGGCCGCGGCCCGGGAGTGGCAGATCGGGCTCTGACGCCCGCCGCGCTCAGGCGATGCGGCGCATCCCCGCCGCCACCGGAATATCGAGCGTGCCGCGCAACAGCCGCGCCTCTCCGGCGTCCAGAACCGGATGCGGCGCCTGTTCGCCGGCGACGCCCAGCGTCGCGCCGCAAAGCCCCGCGGTCTCGATCACCGCGGGCTGCGACAGCGCCAGGTGGACATAGGCGAAATCCGGGCCGTGTTCGGCGGGACCGATGCCGCGCAGGCCCAGAAGGTCGCGTGCCTCGATGAAGGCCTCGCGCGTGCCGAAATAGAGCTCCACCGCCGGGTGCCGGATCAGGATCCGGTGCCCGGGCGCGACGACCACCGGCTCCCAGGGCACGCCGGGCGCCAGCGCGCCTTCGGGGATCTGCACCGGGCGCCCCGCCTCGCCCAGCTCCACCAGGCTGGTCGCGGCGGTCCAGTACACCTCCTGCATGCCGTTGTCGCGGGTCAGGATCCGGTGCCCCGGCACCACCCATTCGAGCGGCAGCGGCCCCTCCTCCGTCTCGACCATGGTGTCGGGCGCGAACGCCGAGATGCCTAGATTCCTGAGCGGGAGCGAAGCGGTGTCGGGCATCGGAAGATCCTTCAATGGCGGCGATGCCCGAACGCTATCGCCGGGATCTGAACCAAACCTTTACGGATGCTTGCCGCCCCCCGCCCGAGCCGCCATAAGCCCCCTGATGGCGAAACAGCTTCCCTACACGACGATCCGCGAGATCTTCATCCGGTTCCGCGCCGCCGAGCCCGAACCGAAGGGCGAACTCGCGCATGTGAACGCCTACACGCTCCTGGTGGCGGTGGCGCTCTCGGCGCAGGCCACCGACGCGGGCGTGAACCGCGCCACCAAGGCGCTGTTCGAAATCGCCGATACCCCTGAAAAGATGCTGGAATTGGGCGAAGAGGGGCTGATCGCGCATATCAGGACGATCGGGCTGTTCCGCAACAAGGCGAAGAACGTCATCAAGCTCAGCCGGATCCTGATCGACGAATACGGCGGCGAGGTTCCCTCCTCCCGCGCGGCCCTGCAATCGCTGCCCGGCGTCGGCCGGAAGACGGCGAACGTGGTCCTGAACATGTGGTTCCGCCACCCGGCCCAAGCGGTGGACACACACATTTTCCGGGTTGGAAACCGTACCGGGATCGCGCCGGGCAAGGATGTCGAGGCGGTGGAACGCGCCATCGAGGACAACGTGCCGGCCGAGTTCCAGCAACATGCCCATCACTGGCTGATCCTGCACGGCCGCTATATCTGCAAGGCCAGAAAGCCGATGTGCCCGACCTGCATCATCCGCGATCTCTGCCCCTTTGAGGAGAAGACCCTGTGACCCGCCGCAACGTCTCTTCCGGCTCCTATCTCGAACCGCAGATCGGCTTCAGCCGCGCGGCGCGGATCGGCAACACGATCGCCATCGCCGGCACCGCGCCGATCGCCGAGGGCGGCGGCACCGCGGCCCTGGGCGACGCCTACGGCCAGATGCGCCGCTGCCTCGAGATCGCACTCAAGGCGCTGGCCGAGGCCGGCGGCCGCCCCGAGGACACGATCCGCACCCGGATCCTCCTGACCCGCGCCGGGGACTGGGCCGAGGCGGCCCGCGCTCATGGCGAGGTCTTCGCCGATATCCGCCCGGTCACCACCGTCATGGTGGTCAGCGGCTTCGTGGACCCAGACTGGCTGGTCGAGATCGAACTCGACGCCGTCGTCGAACCGTAACCGGGAGATCGCTTTTCCATGACCAAGACCTATGACGTGGTCGGCATCGGCAATGCCATCGTCGACGTGCTGACCCAGGCCGACGACAGCTTCCTCGAACTGATGGGCATCCAGAAGGGCATCATGCAGCTCGTCGAACGCAACCGCGGCGAACTGCTCTATGGCGCGATGGAGAGCCGGGTGCAGGCGCCGGGCGGCTCGGTGGCGAACACGCTGGCGGGCCTGGGCGGTCTCGGCCTTTCGACCGGCTTCATCGGCCGGGTCCATGACGACGCGCTGGGCCGGTTCTACGCCAGCGAGATGGAAAAGGGCGGCACCGACTTCGTGAACGCGCCCGTGCCGGGCGGCGAATTGCCCACCTCGCGCTCGATGATCTTCGTCTCGCCCGACGGCGAGCGCTCGATGAACACCTATCTCGGGATCTCCGCCGAGCTCGGCCCCGAGGACGTGGCCGACGACGTGGCCGGCGCCGCCCGGATCCTGTTCCTCGAGGGCTATCTCTTCGACAAGGACAAGGGCAAGGAGGCGTTCCTGCGCGCCGCGCGGCTCTGCCACGAGGGCGGCGGCCAGGCCGGCATCGCGCTCTCCGACCCGTTCTGCGTCGACCGCCACCGCACCGATTTCCGCCGCCTCGTCCGCGAGCTGGATTTCGTGATCGGCAACCAGCAGGAATGGATGTCGCTCTACGAGACCGACGATCTGGGCCGCGCGCTCGAGACCGCCGCCGGCGAATGCGGCGTGGTGGTCTGCACCCGCTCGGGCCATGACGTGGTGCTGGTGCGCGGCGAGGAGGAGGCCGTGGTGCCGGTAACCCGCGTCACCCCGGTCGACGCCACCGGCGCGGGCGACCAGTTCGCGGCGGGCTTCCTCTACGGCTATGCCAAGGGCGCCGACCTTACCACCTGCGGCCGCATGGGCTGCATCGCCGCGGCGGAGGTGATCGGCCATATCGGCCCGCGCCCCGAAGCCGACGTGCTGGCGCTGTTCCGCAAGGCCGGGCTGGTCTGAGGCCCCCGAAACCGGAAGGGCGCATTCAGGCGGCCTTTCCTGGTCCAGACGCCTCTTCCGCGACCTGCAAGACGCGCAAGCCTGGCGAGCGCCTGCCCGTGGGGTGGCGCCGCAACGGCTGATCGGCGCACTTTATGGTGCCATCAACCTCAGACCTCGAAGGTCCGCGCAAACGTCGCCAAAGCGCCAGTCCGGTCGTGCCGGAGGCACGCCTCTGGCGTGACACGGGCAGGCGCTCGCCCGGCGCCTTCGGCGCTATTCGGGCGGGGGCAAGTGGGCGATGCCGAGCCCTAAAGCCCCCCCTCCTCCACCAGGAACCCCACGATCTCCGCCACGCCCTTCCCGTCCCGCAACGACGCCATCACGAAGGGCCGGTCCCCCCGCGCCGCCCGCGCATCGCTCTCGAGCAGCACCGGATCCACCCCCACATAAGGCGCCAGATCCGTCTTGTTCACCACCAGGAGGTCCGACCGCGTCACCCCCGGCCCCTTCTTGCGCGGAATGTCCTGCCCCGCCGCCGTGTCGATGACATAGAGCGTCAGATCCGCCAGCTCCGGGCTGAACGTCGCCGCCAGGTTGTCGCCGCCCGACTCGATGAAGATCACGTCGAGATCCGGGATCGCCGCCCGAAATTCCGCCACCGCCGCGAGGTTGATCGAGGCATCCTCGCGGATCGCCGTATGCGGGCAGCCGCCGGTCTCGACCCCCCGGATCCGCTCGCCCGGCAAGACCTGCGCGCGCATCAGGAACTCGGCATCCTCGCGCGTGTAGATGTCGTTGGTGATCACCGCGACCGAATACTCCCCCGCCATCGCCCGGCAAAGCTGGGCCGTCAGCGTCGTCTTGCCCGCGCCCACCGGCCCGCCGATTCCCACCCGCAAGGGTCCGTTTCCACCGCTCATCGGGCAGCCTCCATGAAGATCGTTGCGAACCCGGCCCCGAGGAGCAGGCAAAGCGGCCCGTAAACCATGCGGTCGAGCCGCGCGAAGGGCTGTTCGGGCAAAAGCCGCCGCCAGGCCGGGAGGTAGGCCGCGATCCCCCGCGCGAGGAACACCGCCGCCAGCCCGCCAAGCGCGACCACCCGGAACGGGGACGGCGGAAAGAGCGGCACCGCGGCGGCGAAGAACAGCGCGACCACCACCAGCGCGCAGGGCACCGCCCCGGGCATCCGGCGCACCTCCGGCCTGCCCACCACCGCCCGCGCCAGCGCCGCCTCGTCGGCGATGGGAAACCAGTAGCCGATCGCCCAGAGCAGATGCAGCGCCGACAAGAGGACGAGCACCGAAGACAGGAGCCAGGCGATCATGACCGGAAGATCCTGACTTCCTGAGTCTCATGCGCCATCGCCGCCAGGTCCGCGCCGAAGACCGATGATGCGATCTCGCCTGGATCGGTCTCCACCGCCTCCGCCGCCACCCGCAGGATCAGCGGCCGCAGCTCCGCCAGCACACGCTGCCCCTCGGTCTGGCCCAAAGGCACGAAGCGCACCGCCGCCGAGACCAGGTTCGCCGCGAAGGCCTGCAGGTAGAACCCCGCCACCAGCGGCGCCGGCAGCCCAAGCCCCCGCGCCGCGACTCCCAGCGCGACCGGCAGGGCGGTGCGCGGCACGTCCGCGCCGGTCAGCGCGTGCACCGTCTCGGCGAAGGCCGTGCCCTGCGCCCGCGTCTCCGCCCAGCGCTCGCGCGAGGCCGCCAGCGCCCGGGCCAGGTCGGCCAGCGCCTCGACATCCGCGCCGTCCTTCATCGCCGCCGCCAGGAGCACCGCATCGGCCCGGCCCGAGCCGCGCGCGATCACCGCGCCGATCCAGTCCCGCACCGCGCCGGCCTCCGTCACCCGCCCCGAGACCACCGCCGCCTCCAGCCCGTGCGACCAGGCGAAACCGCCCACCGGAAACGCCGGCGAGAGCCATTGCGCCAGCGTCAGGAGCGCGCCGTCACTCATGCGAATGCGCGTGGTCGTGGTCGTGCCCATGGCCGTGATCGTGCGAATGCCCGTGGTCGTGCCCCATCGTGCGGCCATGGCCATAGGCGCCGCCTTCGGGCGAAAACGGCTCCTCGACCCGCGCGAGCCCCGCGCCCAGCCGCTCCAGCATCGCCGCCAACACATGGTCCTCGCGGATCAGGAGACGCCCGGGCTCGATCCGGCAGGGCGTGTGGCGGTTGCCGATATGCCAGGCCAGCCGCGGCAGGTCGCCGGTCACCGCGATCAGCGCCTCGGGCGCGGCCCTGACCCCCACGCGGCGGCCATCCTCCAGTTCGAAGGCATCGCCCTCGCCCACCGACACCACCTCGGGCAGATCGACGAGAAAGGCCAGCCCGCCCGCGCTCGTCAGCCGCTTGCGCCGCAGGAGCCGCGCCTCGTAATCCAGCGCCACGTGATCGGGCGCGTGGTGGTCATGGATCAGGCGCGTGGCACGGGGCAGCGACGACATGGGCGGACCTCTCCGATTTCCCGGGCGACAATGGCGGCCCGGCCCCCGGGTTTCAAGACGGACCGCGCGGGCGCACCGTCCGATCCGCCTCATTGGGTCCGGAAAATCCTGGGGGTGAGCGCCGGAGGCGCGAGGGGGCAAAGCCCCCTTCCCGCGCGCGTCAGCGCGCGCGGATCGACGCCGAAGACGGCGACATCACCCGCAGCGATAGGTTCCCGCGCGCACGAAGAGATCGTCCGAGCCCGGCCCGCCATTCTCCCAGACCACGGTATCGGCGCCGGCCTCGCGCGCCTTGGCCTTGGTCTCGTTCCGGGCGATCTCCAGCGCCTTCTCCCGGCCCAGTGTGCCGGAAATCCCCGTCGTCGTGGTGATCACGCTGATCGGCGTGCAGGACGCCACCTCATAGGCGCTCGCCTCGGCCAGCCCCGACCTGTCGACCAGGGGCGATGCCGGCTCGCAGCCCGCAAGCCCCAGCCCCGCCAGAACCGCCATGTAAACAGCAACACGCATCGCCCGACCCTCCGTCAGCGGCGGGTTCGCCCCGCCCGTTCGCGCCAGACTGCGACGGCCCGCGTGGCTTGGCAAGGCCGCCCCGCGCGCCGCCCGCGAAGACCCGCTCAGGCCCCCGCCGCCACCGCCTCGGCCGCCGCCGAAAGCCCGCCCGCGCCGAACGGGATCCCCACCGCGCGCATCCCCGCCTCGACCGCGCCCAGCGCGCCCAGCACCATCTGCGCATTCACATGGCCCATATGGCCGATCCGGAACAGCTGCCCCGCCACCGCCTCGGACTCCGCCCCCGGCCCCGGCGCCAGCCCGAGCCCCAGCGTCACCCCGGCCGTCCGCTCGGCCCAGTCGCGCAGCGCGACCGCGACCGGCCCGGCCCGGAACGTGGTCACCGAATGGCTCCGGAACGCCGGATCGGCGATGTTCAGCGCGACCGGCCCGCCCTGGCCCCAGGCCTCCGCCGCCGCCCAGATCGCCCGCGACAGGGCCGCGTGCCGCGCCCAGACCGCCTCGATCCCTTCCTCGGCGATCATGTCGAGCGCCGCGCGCAGCCCGAACAGGTGATGCGTCGGCGCGGTGCCGTCGAAATACCGGTAGAACATCGGCGGCGAGACGCGCGGCCGCCAGTCCCAGTAATGCGTCACGCAATCCGCCCGCTCCCGCGCCGCGTCGGCACGCGCGTTGAAGAACACGAACCCCAGCCCCGGCGGCGTCATCAGCCCCTTCTGGCAGCCCGCCACCATCACGTCGACGCCCCAGGCGTCCATCTCGAACCGGTCGCAGCCCAGCGAGGCCATGCAATCGACCATCAGGAGCGCGGGATGCCCCGCCGCGTCGATCGCCGCCCGGATCGCGGCGATGTCGTTCCTGACCGAAGTCGAGGTATCGGTCTGCACGCAAAGCACCGCGCGGATCTCGTGACCCGTGTCGGCCAGGAGCGCCTCGGTCACCCGGGCCGGATCCACCGGCGCGCGCGGCCCGAAATCGACCATGTCCACTCTCACCCCCAGCGCCCGCACCATCTCGGCCCAGCCCGCGCCGAACCGTCCGGTGACCAGCGCCAGCGCCCGGTCGCCGCGCGCGAAGACGTTGCAGGCCGCCGCCTCCCAGGCGCCGTGCCCGTTCGCGATGTAGATCGCCACCTCGCCCGTGCTCCGCGCCACCGCCTTCAGATCGGCGACGATCCCCGGCACAGTCTCGACGAAACCGCCGGCATAGATGTTCGGCGCCGCCCGGTGCATCGCCGCGAGCACCCGGTCGGGCATCACCGAAGGACCGGGAATGGCAAGATAGTGACGGCCGTTTCCGAGACTCATGCGCGTGCTTTCCACCTGTACTGCGACCCCAACGCAGCTATCCGCGCCTGCGCGAAGGGTCAATCGTGCGCGACCTTGCCACCCGCCCCGGCGCGGGCTAACCCGGCCTCGTAGCCGATGGACCAAGCACCCAGGCCAACCCATGCCACGCTCGACGAGCGCAAGGGCACCGAAACCCGCGCCCTCGCGCTGATCGGGCGGCTCTGGCGCGACTACCTGGTCCGGCACTGGCCCTGGCTCGCCGTGGCCACGCTCCTGATGTCGATCGAGGGCTCGACCCTCGGCGTGCTCAGCTACACGCTCCAGCCGATGTTCGACCGGGTGCTCGTCGGCAAGGACGAAAGCGCGATCTGGCTGATCGGCGGCGGCATCATGGGGCTGTTCTGCATCCGCGCCGTGGCGGGCATGGCGCAACGGGTGATCCTCACCCGCGTCGGCCAGCTCTCGACCACGGCGATGCAGACCGACCTCCTGAACCACACGATGACGCTCGACAGCCTGTTCTTCCACGACAACCCGCCCGGCGCGCTCCTCGAGCGGGTGCAGGGCGATACCGAGGCAGTGCAACGGGTCTGGCAGGCGCTCATCCAGGGCGCCGCGCGCGACGCGATCTCGCTCGTGGCCCTCGGCATCGTCGCGATCGCCATCGACCCCGTGTGGACCGCGGTGGCGCTCGTCGGCATCCCGCTCCTCGTCCTGCCCTCCTCGCTCCTGCAGCGCTATCTCCGCCGCAAGGCGCGCGCGATCCGCGAAACCTCGGGCCAGCGCGCGGTGCGGCTCTCCGAGATCTTCAACGGCATCAATCTGATCAAGCTGAACCGGCTCGAGGCCTACCAGTCCGCGCGCTTCCGCCGGATCGTCGATTCCATCGTCGCGATGCAGGTGAAGGCGGCGGCGGGCCAGTCGCTCCTGCCCGGCCTCCTCGACGTGATGACCGGGGTGGGCTTCTTCGCGGTGCTGCTGTTCGGCGGCAGCGAGATCGTCTCGGGCGAGAAGACCGTGGGCCAGTTCATGTCCTTCTTCACCGCCATGGCGCTGGCGTTCCAGCCGCTCCGCCGCCTCGCGGGGATGGCGGGCACGCTCCAGACCACCGCGGCGAGCCTCGACCGGGTCTACCGGCTGCGCGACCTTCAGCCCGGCATCGTCTCGCCCGCCCGGCCGGTGCCGGGGCCGAAGGGCTCCGACGTGGTGTTCGACGACGTGCGCTTCGCCTATGGCGAGCACGCCGTCCTGAACGGCGCCTCCTTCACCGCCGAGGCGGGCAAGACCACCGCGCTCGTCGGCCCCTCGGGCGCGGGCAAGAGCACCGTGTTCAACCTGCTCACCCGCCTCGTCGAGGCGCAATCGGGCGAGATCCGGGTGGGCGGCGTGCCGGTCGGCGCCATGGCACTCGACGATCTGCGAGCGCGGTTCTCCTTCGTCACCCAGGACGCGCCCCTGTTCGACGAGACCCTGCGCGAGAACATCGTGCTCGACCGCACCGATATCGACGCCGAGACCCTCGCCCGGGTGATCGAGGACGCCAGCATGACCGAGGCCGTGGCCGCGATGCCTGACGGGCTCGACACCCGCGCCGGCCCGCGCGGCGCCAATCTCTCCGGCGGCCAGCGCCAGCGCATCGCCATCGCCCGCGCGGTGATCCGCGACGCGCCGATCCTCCTGCTCGACGAGGCCACCTCGGCGCTCGACGCCCAGACCGAGGCGGCGATCCAGGCGGCGCTCGAACGGCTCGCCCAGGGCCGCACCACGCTGGTCATCGCGCACCGGCTCGCCACCGTGCGCACCGCCGACAAGATCGTGGTGATGGACAAGGGCCGCGTCGTCGAGGAAGGCACCCATGACAGCCTTCTCGCCGCCGACGGGCTCTATGCCGGGCTCTACCGGCTGCAGTTCCGCGAAGAGGGTTGAGCAGGCAGTGCCACAATCCTGCGGCCCCGGGTCCAGGTGCCCGCTTTACCCGTCCCGCCCGATCAGCGCCGAAGGCGCCGGGCGAGTGCCTGCCCGTCGTCGCACCGGAGGTGCGCCACTGAAGCTGGCACGCCTTCGGCGTGACGGGGCTGGCGCTCTGGTGACGTTCCGCGCCGAACGTCTGTGCAGCGGACTTGGTGAGATAAAGCGCTTCGCTCAGCTGTAGCGGCGCCATCCCACGGGCAGGCGCTCGCCCGGCTTCGCGCATCTGTGCATCGGAGGTAATCTCAGTGGAGAAAGAGCGTTCCCACCGGAACGCCCTCGCTCCAGGCGCGAAAGCACGGGCCGGCGGAACGGCCCGCGCCGGGAACTCAGCGGCCGCTCAGCTCATCCCGGTAGACATGCCGCACGATCGCATCGCGCGTGAGGCCCAGCGCCGCAAGCTCGGCATCGGATTTCGCCTTCAGGCGGTCGATCTCGCGCTGCATCGCGCCGGACGCGGCGTACATCCGTCCGCCTTCGGCCAGGCCGGCGCGGATCCGGGCCAGCTTCTCGCGCAGATGCTCGGACTGGGGGGCCAGGGGAATATCGTCGGAATACGTAACCATGTTAACCTCATTACTGGCAATTCACACATGGTTACTTCCCGGTTAACCGCGGCAATTTTGGGGCCGATCCGGCCCTGTCGGGTGAAAGGTCTGTTTCCCGGAGCCGCGGCAAAAACGGGGCAACGCCGCCACAATTCAAGGTGGCGGCGGCCAGGCAGACCCACCGGATCAGACGTGGAAACCGGGGTCAGATATGGAGCAGGTCGCGGAACACGTGGCGCGCGATGTCCTCGCGCTTCAGGCCCATCTCGGCCAGCGCGGCATCGCTCTTGCAGTTCAGCCGCTCGATCTCGGCGATCCGGCTGCGCGCGGTCACATAGGCCTCGAAACCCTCGCGGATGCCCGCGAAGAACCGGTTGAACACCCCGCCGAGGCGCAACGCGGCAGAGCCCGCGAAATTGTCATATGTCGTCACTGGAAACCTCACTTCGATCGGGTTTGGCTTCCTCCCCTGCGCCGCTAACTAGGCCCTCCGCCGCCCGGCAGAAACCCCCCGTCTCGGCAAAGCCGGGTTGCACGGGGCGCAAGGCGTCAGAACATGAAATAGCGTTGCGCCATCGGCAGTTCGCGGGCGGGCTCGCAGGTCAGGAGCTCGCCGTCGGCGCGCACCTCGTAGGTCTCCGGATCCACCGCGATCTCCGGCGTCGCCGCGTTCATCACCATGTCCGCCTTGCCGATGTTCCGCGTGTTCTCCACCCCGAGCACCGCCTTGCCGAGCCCCAGCGCCGCGCCGATCCCCTCCGCTTCCGCCGCGCCCGAGACGAAGGTCACCGAGGAAGCTTCCACCGCCTTGCCGAAAGCACCGAACATCGGCCTTGTGTAGACCGGCTGCGGCGTCGGGATCGAGGCGTTCGGGTCGCCCATCTGCGCCACGGCGATGGTGCCGCCGAGGAGCACCATCTCCGGCTTCACCCCGAAGAAGGCCGGGTTCCACAGGACGAGATCCGCCCGCTTGCCCGCCTCGATCGAGCCGATATGCCGCGACATGCCATGCGTTATCGCAGGATTGATCGTATATTTGGCGACATAGCGCTTGACGCGGATATTGTCGTTGTCGCCGGTCTCTTCCGGCAGCCGGCCCCTTTGCACCTTCATCTTGTGCGCGGTCTGCCAGGTCCGGATGATCACCTCGCCCACCCGCCCCATCGCCTGGCTGTCCGACGCGATGATCGAGAACGCGCCCATGTCGTGCAGGATGTCCTCGGCGGCGATGGTCTCCTTGCGGATCCGGCTCTCGGCGAAGGCCACGTCCTCGGGGATCGCCTTGTCGAGATGGTGGCAGACCATGAGCATGTCGAGATGCTCTTCCAGCGTGTTCACCGTGTAGGGCCGGGTCGGGTTGGTGGACGACGGGATCACATGGCCCAGCCCGCAGACCTTGATGATGTCGGGCGCATGGCCGCCGCCCGCGCCCTCGGTGTGGAAGGCGTGAATGGTGCGGCCCTTCATCGCCGCCACGGTGTTCTCGACGAAGCCGCTTTCGTTGAGCGTATCGGTGTGGATCATCACCTGCACGTCCATCTCGTCGGCGACCGAGAGGCAGCAGTCGATGGCGGCGGGGGTCGTACCCCAGTCCTCGTGCAGCTTCAGCGCGCAGGCGCCCGCGTTCACCATCTCGACGAGTGCATCGGGGCGCGAGGCGTTGCCCTTGCCCGCAAGCGCCAGGTTCATCGGGAAGGCGTCGAAGCTCTGCAGCATCCTGCCCGTGTGCCAGGGCCCGGGCGTGCAGGTGGTGGCGAGCGTGCCATGCGCCGGCCCGGTGCCGCCGCCCAGCATCGTCGTCAGCCCCGAATGCAGCGCGTCGTCGATCTGCTGCGGGCAGATGAAATGGATATGGCTGTCGAAGCCGCCCGCCGTCAGGATCCTGCCCTCGCCCGCGATCGCCTCGGTGCCCGGCCCGATCACGATATCGACGCCGGGCTGGGTGTCGGGGTTGCCGGCCTTGCCGATCTTCGCGATCCGACCGTCCTTCAGCCCGACATCGGCCTTGTAGATGCCGGTCACGTCGAGGATCAGCGCATTGGTGATGACGGTATCCACCGCCCCCCCGGCCCGCGTCGCCTGGCTCTGCCCCATCCCGTCGCGGATCACCTTGCCGCCGCCGAACTTCACCTCCTCGCCATAGGTGGTGAGGTCCTTCTCCACCTCGATCCAGAGCTCGGTATCGGCGAGCCGCACCCGGTCACCGGTGGTGGGGCCGTACATGTCGGCATAGGCTTTGCGGGAGATGGTGGTGGGCATTGATTTCCTCTTTTTTTCTTACGCCTAGCGGACCGAGGCGACTGTCTTGGTCGGTACTTGCTTTAAGAAACTGTTACACGAAAACCGCAAGATATTGCGAACCATATCGCCCACTCAACAACATTTGGGGATTTTCTGGACGGTCTGAGTTGTCCACAGGATAGCCAGATTGATTGGCGAAGTTTTAGTCTTATTAGGAAGGTTGCCCGGCGATCATCGTGATTCGCCCTAAGAACAAAGAGGCAACCGCAATGAGCAGCACCGCCTTCTGGCTTCAGGCCATCGCCTACACGCTTTTCCTTATGGTCATACTCGGCCAGTGGCGCGGCTGGTGGTAACGCGAAATGAATGTCTCGCTCTCCTCCCACCACCTTGGCCCGGGCGACCAGCCCGGGCCGCGCCCGACCCTCCCCCCGGGAGGGCGCCTTGGCGATGTCGCGCGCCGCACAGAACGAGTCCGGAGCTTTCGAGATAAACCACTGACCACAGGCGGAGCGAAAGCGCCCTCCCAGGGTCGGGCGCGTCCCTCCTCGACCGAAATCCACTCCGAAGATCAGCCCCCTCATCGCCGCTTCGGCCCCGCCCGGGTCAACCGCCGCGAATTGGCGCGGGTCTTGCGGCGCAAGGGCCGGATCGCCGCCTCGACGATCTGGTCGGGGCGCTTTCCGGCGATCACCGCCTCGGTGGCCGAGGAGGCCGCGCGGATGAAGGCGTCGGGCTTCTCCAGCACCATCCGCACCGTCTCCGCCGGCGCGGTGGTCCAGACGCCCGCCATGCCGAGCATCCTGAGCGTCATCACCGTCTGCGCCTCGAGCATCATCTGCCCGGTCTGCACGCCGACCGCCCAGAACCCGAACGCGCCGCGTGGGAGCCGCATCCCGCGCCCGTGCCTCAGCCCTTGCCGCCGGCGGGCGGCTTGGCGCGGGCGGTGCCTCTGGCCGCGGGTTTGCGGCGCGTTGCGCGGGGCGGCGAAGCCTTGGCCGGTTTCGCCGCCGCGGGTTTCGCGGGCTCGGCCTTCGCCGCGGCCGGCTTCGCGCGCGGCTTCGCCGCCCCCGCGCCATCCCACGTCGGGCCCGGCCGCCGGCGTCCCCCTCGCC
>QWDA01000007.1 GCA_003605175.1 Paracoccaceae bacterium
GGCAGGCTCCGGCGCCGGTGCGGGCGCCTCGACCACCGGTTCGGGCGCAGGCTCAGGCGCCGCCGCGACCTGCGGGGCCGCCTCGGCCGTGGGCGCTGGCGCGGGGGCAGGCTCCGCCGCGACCTCGGCCACGGGCTCGGGCTTGGCCTCGGCGACGGGCGCCGGCCTGGCCTCGACCTTCGGCTCCGGCGCCGTCACCTTCGGCGCCGGCGGCACCGCCTTCGGTCCCGGCGCCGGTTTCGCGGACGGCACCGGCGCGCTCCGCCACCTGGGCGGGCCGAACGCCCAGAACTCCGCCATCTCGCCCTCGGGCCAGAACGGGTTCACCGCGAGGATCATGTCGAGCGTCCGGCGGCTCGCCTCCACCTGCATCGCATAGACATCGCTCCAGAAACGCACCGGGTTCAGCATCGCATCCGTGGGGTTCGGAATTTGCACGATAGAAATCCTTTCGTCAGTCGAGGCCGCCCATGACGGCCTGGTTGAAACCGATCACCACCCGCGCGCCGGAAAACGGCACCAGCCGGACCTCGCGGGTCTGGCCCGGCTCGAAGCGCACGGCGGTCCCCGCCGCGATGTCGAGACGCATCCCGCGCGCCGCCGCGCGGTCGAAGGAGAGCCCCGGATTGGTCTCGGCGAAATGGTAGTGGCTGCCCACCTGCACCGGCCGGTCACCGGTATTGGCGACCTCCAGCAGCACCGCCTTCCGGCCTTCGTTGAGCGTGATCTCGCCCGCGCCGGGGATCACCTCGCCGGGGATCATTTCCGCGCCCGGATCAGCAGCAGGACGGCGCCAGCGCCCGCCAGCGTGCCGGCCAGGAACGCCCAGGCCGCGTCGATCCCGTGCGGGTGCATGTGCATCCCCTGATGCGCGGCGGCGGGGCCGGCGGCGAAGAGGATCGGGGCAAGGACGGCGAAGGATCTCATGAGCATCTCCTAATCTGGATCGGGACCGTAATCGGGCGCGCCGCGCCGGGCGAAGCGGTCCATCAGCCGGGGGCCGGACACGCCGAGCGCGGCACCGAGGGTGAGCGCGACCGCCGAGCCACTGCCGAGGATCGCCGCAAGAACCGCCGCCACCACCAGGCAGGCCGCGAAGGAATAGAGCCGGAGCTCGGTCGCGCCCGGCGGCTGGCTTGCCGGCAGGACCGACGCGATCGCGCCCTTCAGATGCGGCTCGGCATAAGGCGCCCCCGCCCCCGCCGCCAGTCCGAGAATGAATGTCACAAACATGCGTGCCCTCCCTCAGCGGATCGGATGATGGACGGTCACGAGCTTGGTGCCGTCCGGAAATGTCGCCTCGACCTGCACGTCGTGAATCATCTCGGCGATGCCCTCCATGCACTGGTCGCGGCGGACCACATGGGCGCCGGCCTCCATCAGGTCGGCCACCGAACGCCCGTCGCGCGCGCCCTCGACCACGAAATCGGTGATCAGCGCGATCGCCTCCGGGTGGTTCAGCCGGACCCCGCGTTCGAGCCGCCCGCGCGCCACCATCGCGGCGAGGCTGACCAGAAGCTTGTCCTTTTCCCGGGGCGTGAGGTTCATGGTCTCTCCTTGGTCTTCCCGTCAGATCTGCCAGACGCGCGGCAGCGGCCCGCGCCTCAGATGCGCCGCGACCCGCGCCACGATCCGCCGCACCGGCCGCGCATCCGCCGCCATCGCCCGGAGCACCAGCTTGCCGTCCCAGGCCGAGGCATGGGCCACGGCGCCGGGCTCGTCCAGCAGCGCCCGGACCGGGCCCAGCGCGTCCTCGGCACCTTGGTCGAAGAGCGCCAGCGTCGCAAGCGCCCGCGCGCCGTCGAGCCCCGCCGGCCCCTCCGCGGCGAGGCTTTCGGCATCGAGCGCCAGGGGCTCGACCATGACCGGCCGCCCCTCGCGCAGAACCCGGCGCCGGTCGGTGAACGCGGCCCGCGTGACGGTCTCGCCCATCGCGGCGCGGCCCAGCACCACGGTCTCGGCCATCAGCAGGCGCGCGTCCTGGCCGAGCGAGACCGTGGTCTCCCGCATGAGCGCCGCGCCCTGAAACAGAATTGTCTCCTGCGGCAGCCAGTCGAGCGCGGCGCCCGCGCCCGCCTCCAGCTCCACCCGCATCTCCGCCACGCCCGACGCGGCGCGGTAGACCCGCTCCGCCGTCTGGGTCGTCGCCGTCGCCCGCGCATCGGGGTCGAGCGCCAGCCGGAACGCCATCCGGTCGCCGCCGGTGAGCCCGCCCGCGGTGTTCAGGAACACCACCTCCGGATCCTCCGCATCGGTGCGCGGCAGGAACGCCTTGGCCGAGCCTTCCTGCCGAAGCCCGGCGATACGCGTGACACCGCCCGCACAGGAAAGCCCCACCGAGGCCAGGCCCCTGGTGCGCTGCAAGGTGGGGGTCGCGGCGTCCAACATGGCGCAAACCTAGCGCGCCCGGACCGGCATGCAATCGGTCGCCAGGGGTCATCCACGAATTTTTCAGGCAAATGCCAAAAAAAGTGGCAGAGGGCCGGGATCGACCCGCGTCATCGCCCGCGGCGCGCCGTAGAGATGCGCCGAGGCGGCGAAAACGCGTGCCGCGCCGCGGGGAAATGCGCTGGAACGGGGAGGCCGATTGGGCTAGGGCAAGGCCGATGACCGAGACCCTCACGATCCCGCGCCCCGACGACTGGCACCTGCATCTGCGCGACGGCGCGATGCTCCGGGCGGTCCTTCCCGAGAGCGCGCGGCATTTCGGGCGGGCGATCGTCATGCCCAATCTCGTGCCGCCGGTGGTGACCGGCGCCGAGGCCGCCGCCTATCGCGAACGGATCATGGCGGCCCTGCCCGACGGCTCCGGATTCCGGCCGCTGATGACGCTCTATCTGACCGAAGAGACCGACCCCCGCGACGTCGAGATGGCGGCGCGCACCGGCCTCGTCCAGGCGGTCAAGCTCTACCCCGCCGGCGCCACCACCAACTCGCAATCGGGCGTGCGCGATTTCGACAAGGTGACGGGCGTGCTCGAAACCATGGCCCAGATCGGCCTGCCGCTCTGCGTCCATGGCGAGGTGACCGACCCCGCGGTCGACATCTTCGACCGCGAGGCGGCGTTCATCGACCGTGTGCTCGACCCGCTCCGCCGGCGGATCCCGGGCCTGAAGGTGGTGATGGAGCACATCACCACGAAGGTCGGCGTGGATTACGTCGCCGCGGGCGGCGCCGCGATCGGCGGCACGATCACGGTCCACCACCTGGTGCTGAACCGCAACCACCTGCTCGCGGGCGGGATCCGGCCGCATTACTACTGCCTGCCGGTGGTGAAGCGCGAGGAGCACCGCCTCGCCCTGCGCAAGGCAGCGACCTCCGGCGATCCCTCCTTCTTCCTCGGCACCGATTCCGCGCCGCATACCGACCCGGCGAAGCTCCAGCCCTGCGGCTGCGCGGGCTGCTTCACCGCGACGAACGCGCTCGCGGTGCTCGCCCATGTCTTCGACGAGGACGGCGCACTCGACCGGCTCGCGGGCTTCGCCTCCGAACACGGACCGGCCTTCTACGGCCTGCCCGTGGCGGAGGAGACCATAACGCTCGAGAAGATCCCCGCCGCCTGCCCGCCCGCCATCGAGACCGGCGACGGCCCCGTCACCGTCTTCGACCCCGGCTTCGCCCCCGCCTGGCGGGTCCGCCCATGAGAAGGACTTGCCCGAGATGATCCCCACCGGCTTCCCCCCGAAAGACGAGATCGCCCGCCTCTCCGCCGCCATGCTGCTCGAGATCGGCGCGGTGCATTTCCGCCCCGAGGAGCCCTTCACCCTCGCGTCGGGCCTGCCGTCCCCCACCTATATCGACTGCCGCAAGCTGATCAGCTACCCGCGGATCCGCTCGGCGCTGATGGATTTCCTCGCCATCACCGTGATGCGCGAGGCCGGCTTCGAGGCCTTCACCAACATCGCCGGCGGCGAGACCGCGGGCATCCCCTTCGCCGCGCTGATCGCCGAGCGGCTGGCGCTGCCGATGACCTATGTGAGGAAGAAGCCCAAGGGCTACGGGCGCAACGCGCGGATCGAGGGCGTGATGGGCGAGGCGGACCGCGTGCTCCTCGTCGAGGACCTCACAACCGACGGCGGCTCGAAGATCTCCTTCGTCGATGCGATTCGCAAGACCGGCGCCCAATGCGGCCATACCGCGGTGATCTTCTATTACGGGATCTTCCCCGAAACGACACAGGTCCTGGGCGATCACGGGGTGCACCTGCATCACCTCTGCACCTGGTGGGACGTGCTGGAAGTGGCCCGCGACAAAGGCTTTTTCGACCCCGGCACGCTCGCGGAAACCGAGCTCTTCCTCAAGGATCCGCGCGGCTGGCAGGCGGCCCGCGCCTGAAACGCCAAAAATAATATTTTTAGAAAACATTTACCCCGAAACCGCAGGATCTGGTAGGCTGGCCCAGGCCAGGCACCAGTTGCGGTAGGGAGAAAGTTTCCCACAATCTGTCCACAGGATATCCAGATTGATCGGCGGCCCGCCGCGCGCCATAGGACATCGCAACGAGCAGACAACATCAGGGAGGCATGCGTGAACCAGGTCGCACGGCTTGAAGCACAGTCCCAGAACGACTCCGACACGCTGCCGCACAACATCGAGGCCGAGCAGCAGCTCCTCGGCGCGATCCTCACCAATCCGGATGTCTACGACCGGGTCGCCGCGCTGATCGGGCCGCAGCATTTCTACGAGCCGGTGCATTCCCGGATCTGGGAGATCGCCGCCGCGCGGATCGCCAAGAACATGACCGCCTCGCCGGTCACCCTGAAGGCCTTCATGGAGGATGACGAGGGGCTGAAGGAGCTCGGCGGCCCCGCCTATCTCGCCCGCCTCGCCGGCGCGGCGATCTCCTCCTTCGCGGCGCGCGACTACGCCCAGATCATCTACGATCTCGCCACCCGCCGCGAGCTGATGGCGCTCGGCCGCGACATCACCGCCAAGGCCGCCCGCGTCGACGTGGAGAGCGAGCCCAGGGAACAGATCGTCGAGGCCGAACAGGCGCTCTACAAGCTCGGCGAGCAGGGCCAGGCCAGCCAGGGCTTCCAGTCCTTCCTGCGCTCCGTCACCGAGGCGGTGCAGAACGCCAACGCCGCCTACCAGCGCGAGGGCGGGCTCGCCGGCGTCTCGACCGGGCTCACCGATCTCGACAAGAAGCTCGGCGGCCTGCACCGCTCCGACCTTCTGATCCTCGCCGGCCGCCCCTCGATGGGGAAAACCTCGCTCGCCACCAACATCGCCTTCAACATCGCCAAGTCCTATGCCCGCGGCACCCTGCCCGACGGCTCGGTCGGCGCGGTGAACGGCGGCGTGGTTGGTTTCTTCTCGCTCGAGATGTCGGCCGAACAGCTCGCCGCGCGGATCCTCTCCGAGGCCTCCGAGGTCCCCTCCGAACAGATCCGCCGCGGCGACATGACCGAGGCCGAGTTCCGCCGCTTCGTCGAGGCCGCGAAGGCGCTCGAGGCCTGCCCGCTCTTCATCGACGACACCGCCGCGCTGCCGATCAGCCAGCTCGCCGCCCGCGCCCGCCGGCTCAAGCGCGAGCACGGGCTCGACGCGCTCTTCGTCGACTACCTGCAGCTCGTCCGGCCCGCCACCGCCAAGGACAGCCGGGTGAACGAGGTCTCCGAGATCACGCAAGGCCTGAAGGCCATCGCCAAGGAGCTCGACATCCCCGTCGTCGCGCTCTCCCAGCTCTCGCGGCAGGTCGAAAGCCGCGAGGACAAGCGCCCGCAACTCTCGGATCTCAGGGAATCAGGCTCCATCGAGCAGGATGCCGACGTGGTCATGTTCGTGTTCCGCGAAGAGTATTACAAGGAACGCGAGAAACCCGGTGACCACGAGCTTGAGAAGATGGCCGACTGGGCCGCGGAGATGGAAAAGCTCCACGGCCGCGCCGAGGTCATCATCGGCAAGCAGCGCCACGGACCCATCGGGTCCGTGGACCTCTCCTTCGAGGGCCGCTTCACCCGGTTCGGCAATCTCGTGAAGCCCTGGCAGCAGGAGCGCGACGGGTTCGAGTAGCGCGGCGCCGCCCCTTGAGAGACCGTGCGGCGGCCCCGCGCGCCGGAAATCCGGCCCTGCCCGCCGGAGCGGCTGTGGCCCCGGCGAAACCCTTGGCACGGAAACCTTCCTTTAAGGCACGTTGACTAGAAGGTCGCAGTCCTCAGGAGGTCCTCAATGAAGTTGCGCTCCCAGATTGCCGCGATCGTCGCAATCCCCGTACTGGGCATCCTTGCCTTCTCCGGCATCGGCCTGAAGCAGTCGCTGCAAGACCTCCGCGAAGTCGATCTCGCGCGGGATTCGGTCGAACTGACCGTCCCGCTCGCGTCGTTGGTCCACAACCTGCAGATCGAACGCGGCATGTCCGCCGGCTACATCGCGTCGTCGGGAACGGACTTCGCGAACGACCTGCCGGCGCTGCGAAAGACGGTCGACGATGCGATCGCGCAATACGCCGCGCACCGCGACGCGCTTGCGGCGAATGATCCGGCCACGATCCGGGACCTCGATGCCGATCTGCAGGAGCTTCCGGCGATGCGCGACCGGATCTCGCGCCTCGACCTGAGCACGCCGGACATGGCCGCCTTCTATACCGACATGATCCACGATGCGCTCGATCTGAACGGGCATCTTTACGCGCGCATCGGACAGCCCGAACTCGCCCGGGCCGGTGCGGGCCTTATCGCCCTGGCGGAAGCCAAGGAAGCCGCGGGTCGCGAGCGCGCGATGGGCGCGGCCGGATTCGGCGCCGGGGCCTTCGCGCCGCCCGTGCTGCGCGAGTTCGCGCAATACGGGATCCTGCAGGAAGCCGAGCTCGACCAGTCCGAGCTGTTTGCCGAAGCGATGGGTGAGGGCATCAACTATCAGGCGGGTCCGGAATACGACGAGGTGGTCCGGCTCCGCGGGATCGTTCTCGGATCGGAAGGGCAGGACCTTCAGGGCGAGACCGGGCCCGGCTGGTTCGCCGCCTCGACGAAATGGATCGAGAAGCTGCGCGCCGACGAGCGGGCGTTCGACGCCGCGGCCGTGGCGCTGGCCGAGACCAAGGCCGAAGGCGCCCGAACAAACGCGATGGTCTTTGGAGGCGCGACGCTCTTCTCGCTCCTCGCCAGCCTGATCGGCGGCTATCTCATAACCCGGTCGTTCGGCCGCAAGGTCGGCCGCCTTTCCGAAGCGATGGACTCCATCGCCGACAAGGAATTCGAGGTCGAGATCGCCGGCCTGTCGGAGCGGTCCGAGATCGGCGACCTCAGCCGGTCGCTCGACAGCATGCGGAACGACCTGAAAGACGCGGATGCCCGGCTGCGGGAGGCCTTCGCCAAGAGCTTCGCCTACGAGGGCAGCGCCTCCGCCATGATGATCGTCGATCCGGACATGAATATCGTCACGATGAACGATGCGTCGCGAGACATGATGAACGAAAAGGCTCCGGACTTCCGCACGGTCTTCGAAGGCTTCGATCCGGAAGCGCTTCTCGGCTCCAGCATCGACCGGTTCCACGCCGATCCCTCCCATCAGCGCAGGATCCTCGCCGACCCATCGAAGCTTCCCTGGCACACCGACATCACGATCGGCGACATGAAGTTCGAGATAAACGCCTCCTATATCGAGGCCGAGGACGGCTCCTATGCGGGCAACGTCCTGGAATGGCGCGACGTCACCAAGGAACGTCTGCATTCGGGGATGATCGCGGCGATCGAGCGCGACCAGGGGGTGGTCGAGTACACGATCGACGGGAAGATCGTGCGCGCGAACGAGAATTTCGCGAAGGCGCTCGGGGTGACGCCGACGGAGCTCGCCGGCAAGACCCAGGGCGATATCCTGCATCCCGAGGAACCGCGCCGCGCCGACCAGTCCAGGATCTGGACCTCGCTGGCGGCCGGGAAAAGCGAGATCGCGAGGCTTCGCTTCGCCGGCAAGGGCGGTCGGTCGGTCTGGATCCGCGCGGCCTTCAATCCGGTTCTCGACGGCAACGGGAATGCGTTCAAGGTGGTGCTCTTTGCCGAGGACATCACCTCCGGGGTCGAGAACCACGCCATCCAGGAAGCGGCCAAGGCCGAGGCCGACGCGGCGCGCGAGCATGTCGTGCGGTCCCTTGCCGAGGGGCTCAACCGGATGTCCTCCGGCGATCTGTCGCACGGCATCGACGAGCGTTTCGCCGAGGAGTACGAGGGCCTCAGGATGGACTTCAACGACGCCGTGGACCGTCTCGCCGACGTGCTCGGCAATGTCTCCGACAATGTCGGCCGGCTGAAGGGCAGTGCGGGAGAATTGCAATCCTCCGCCACGAACCTTGCGAAACGCACCGAGGCGCAGGCCGCCTCGCTGGAGGAGACGGCCGCGGCCCTCGACCAGGTGACCGCGACGGTCAAGACCACCGCGACCGGAGCGCAGGAGGCCGACGCCGCGGTGCGCGCCGCCCGCGAGGGGGCGGAGTCGGGGAGCGAAACCGTCTCGCAGGCGATTCAGGCGATGGACCAGATCGCGCAATCTTCCGAGAAGATTTCCTCGATCATCAAGGTGATCGACGACATCTCGTTCCAGACCAACCTCCTGGCGCTGAATGCGGGCGTCGAGGCGGCGCGGGCGGGCGATGCGGGACGCGGCTTCGCCGTGGTCGCCTCCGAGGTTCGCGCGCTGGCGCAGCGCGCCGCCGAAGCGGCGCGGGAGATCAACGCACTGATCTCCACCAGCCGCGATCAGGTTCAGCAGGGCGTTCAGTTCGTCGGTGGTGCCGGCGAGGTTCTGGGGGAAATCTCCGAACGGGTGATCTCCGCAAGCGAACGCGTTCAGGACATCCGCCGTGCGACCGCGGAACAGGCGAACGCGCTGCAGGAAATCAACACCGCCGTGAACTCGATGGACAGCGCGACCCAGCAGAACGCGGCCATGGTGGAGGAATCCTCGGCCCTGAGCGTCACCCTGAACGACGACGCCGACGCCTTGGCGGAGTTGGTCACCGGGTTCGCGCTGGGTTCGGGGAAGCACGCGTCGAGGAAATCGGGCGGCGCGACCGAAAGGGCGGCCTGACCACGGCAACCGCCGGAGGCTCGCCCATGCCCGGGCGGGCCGCCAAGCGGCGGAGGGCCGCGCTTCGCCGGGGACTCGCCCCTCCGTGATGGCGCCGCGCGCGGCGGTTCGGCCGGACGCCCGGAAAGATCGCCGCCCCCGGCAAGGCGCCCGCCGGCACCCGCCGCCACCGGGCAGCGCCCGGAGCGCTGCTCCGCGACCAGCCGCGCGGTCTGGCCGCCCGGCCCTCCCGCTCCGCGCGATGTGAGTGGACAGCGCCGCGCAGCCGGGCCAGTCTCAACCCATGCGCGTGCTCCCCGGCCTTGTTCTCGTCGCGCTCGCCGCCGGGCCGGCGCCGGCCGCGGAAGCGCGGGAGGTGGATCTCGAACTCTACCTCGCGGTGGACGTGTCCCGGTCGATGGCGCCGGCGGAGCTGGAGATCCAGCGCCGCGGCTATGCCGCCGCGCTGCGCTCGGAGGCGGTGACCCGCGCGATCGGCGAGGGGCTGATCGGCACGGTGGCGCTCACCTATGTGGAATGGTCGGGCGATTACGCCCAGCGCGTGGTGATCCCCTGGACCGCGATCTCGGGCCCCGCCGAGGCCGGGGCCTTCGCCGCGCGGATCGAGGAGAACGGCCGTCCGGCGATGTGGCGGACCTCGATCTCCGGCGCGCTGACCTCGGCGCGGGCCAGCATCGACGGGAACGCCTTCGCCGGGCTCCGGCGGGTGATCGACATCTCGGGCGACGGGCCGAACAACCAGGGCGGCCCGGTCACGGCGGCCCGCGACGCGGCGGTGGCGGCGGGGATCACCATCAACGGCCTGCCCTTGATGACCCGCGACGGGATCGGCACGAACTGGCATCTCGAGGATCTCGACGAATACTACCGCCATTGCGTGATCGGCGGCCCCGGCGCCTTCACGATCCCGGTCACCGACTGGCCGAGCTTCGCCGAGGCGGTGAAACGGAAGCTCGTCCTGGAGATCGCCGGACTTCCGCCGGTAGCCGGGCAAGTGGTGCCGGCCCAGTATTTCGGCATGTCCGAAGACGGCTATGACTGCCTGATCGGCGAGCGGATCTGGCGCGAGAATCGCGGGCGGTTCACCGTGCCCTGACAGAGGTTCGGCGACCGGAGCGCGCCTTTGGCGCGCGCAAGACGGTTTTGCGCCGCCTCCGGCGCCGCCGTTGGCGAGGGGGCTCCGCCCCCTCGCGCTCCCCCGGAGTATTTTGCCAAGAAGAAGGGGAAGGAGGCCGGAAGGCCACCCGCCACCGGGCCGGGAGCCCCGACCGGGGGATGGGCGAGGCGCGCTCTTGACCTCGCGGGCCGGCCTGTCATTAGGAGGCATGGGCACCGGGATCCTCAGCATCGATCTGGACGCGCTCGTCGCCAACTGGCGGGCGCTCGACGCATTGTCCGACGCGCGCGTCGAGACCGCCGCCGTGGTCAAGGCCGACGGCTACGGGCTCGGGTCCGGCCGCGTCGCGCGGGCGCTGGCCGGGGCCGGGGCGCGGACATTCTTCGTCGCCGTCACAGAGGAGGGCATGGCGCTCCGCGACGCGCTCGGGCCGGGCCCGCGGATCTTCGTCTTCTCGGGCCACATGCCGGGCGACGCGGAGCGGCTCCGCGATCTCGCGCTGATCCCGCTCGTCAATTCCGTCGAGCAGCTCACGCGGCAGTTCGAGGCGCTGCCCGGCCATCCGTTCGGGATCCAGCTCGACAGCGGCATGAATCGGCTCGGCATGGAGCCCGCCGAATGGGCCGCGGTGCGCGAGATCGCCCTCGCGCAGGGGCCCGACCTGGTGATGAGCCACCTCGCCTGCGCCGACGAACCCGGCCACGCGATGAACCTGCGCCAGCTCCGCGCCTTCCGCGAGATGACCGACGGGATCGGCGTGCCCC
Source organism: Paracoccaceae bacterium (assembly GCA_003605175.1). Classification (GTDB taxonomy): domain Bacteria; phylum Pseudomonadota; class Alphaproteobacteria; order Rhodobacterales; family Rhodobacteraceae; genus Ovoidimarina. The sequence goes on from QWDA01000007.1 coordinate 10,906, forward strand.
GCTCGCTCGGCGCCACCGGCGGCATCCTGCTCGGGCCGGACTATCATTTTGACCTGACCCGCCCCGGCATCGGCCTCTATGGCGGCGAGCCGTTCGCCGAGGCGCGGCCGGTGGTGCGACTCTCGCTCCCGGTGATCCAGACCCGCGAGGTCCCGGCCGGCGAAACCGTGGGCTACGGCAACGCCTGGCTCGCGAAGAACCCCGCGCGGATCGCCACCGTCGCCGCCGGCTATGCCGACGGGCTGATCCGCGCCATGGGCGGCAGGGCCACGCTCTGGCACGGAGGCACCCCCTGCCCGCTCGCCGGCCGGGTCTCGATGGACCTCCTCACCGTCGATATTACCGCGCTTCCGGAAACGCCGGATTTCCTCGACATCCTCGGCCCCGCCCAGAGCGTCGACGCGCTGGCCCGCGCCGCCGGCACCATCGGCTACGAGATCCTGACCGCGCTCGGCCCCCGCTACGCCCGCCGCACCGGAGCCGCCGCATGAACCCGCTCGCCGCACTCGGCCGGGGCACGCTCGACATCCTCGCGACCATCGGGCAGATCGCGCTCTATGCCTTCGAGACGGTGAGCCACCTCCTGCGCCCGCCCTTCTACCCCAGGGAATTCCTGCACCAGCTCGTCGCCATCGGCTGGCTTTCGCTCCCGGTGGTCGGCCTGACGACCCTCTTCACCGGCGGCGCGCTCGCGCTGCAGATCTACGCCGGCGGCGCCCGGTTCAACGCCGAGACCGTGGTTCCCTCCATCGTCGCCATCGGCATCGCCCGCGAGCTCGGCCCCGTGCTGGCGGGCCTGATGGTCGCCGGCCGCGTCGCCGCCTCCATCGCCGCCGAGATCGGCACCATGAAGGTCACCGAACAGATCGACGCGCTCACCACGCTCTCGACCAACCCGATGAAATACCTCACGGTGCCCCGCGTGCTCGCCGCCACGCTGACCATGCCGCTCCTTGTCGGCATCGGCGACGCGATCGGCATCATGGGCGGCTATCTCGTGGGCATCTGGCGGCTCGACTTCAACGCCGCCAACTACATGACCAACACGGTGCAGTTCCTCGAAACCTGGGATGTGGTCTCGGGCCTGATCAAGGCGGCCATGTTCGGCTTCATCGTCGCCACGATGGGCTGCTTTCACGGCATGAATTCCGGCCGCGGCGCCCAGGGCGTGGGCCGGGCGACGACCCAGGCGGTGGTCTCGGCCTCGATCCTGATCCTCGCCGCGAACTACGTGCTGACGGAGGTGTTCTTCGCCGCATGATCGAGATGAAGAACGTCTCCAAGGCCTTCGGGCCCAAGCAGGTGCTCCGCGGCATCGACCTCACTGTCGGCACCGGCGAGAGCATGGTGATCATCGGCGGCTCGGGCACCGGCAAGTCGGTGACGATCAAGTGCATCCTCGGCATCATCCGCCCCGACAGCGGGCAGATCCTGCTCGACGGCAAGGACGTGACCAAGGAAGACCGCGATGCCTTCCTCGCCCGCTTCGGCATGCTGTTCCAGGGCGGCGCGCTGTTCGATTCGCTCCCGGTCTGGCAGAACGTCGCCTTCCGTCTCCTGCGCGGCTCGCTCAAGAAACCCAAACCCGAGGCGCGCGAGATCGCCATCGAGAAGCTGCGCCGCGTCGGCCTCGCCCCCGACGTGGCCGACCTCTTTCCCGCCGAACTCTCGGGCGGCATGCAGAAACGCGTCGGCCTCGCCCGCGCCATCGCCGCGGAGCCCGGGATCATCTTCTTCGACGAGCCCACCACCGGGCTCGACCCGATCATGGCGGGCGTCATCAACGACCTGATCCGCGAGATTGTCACCGAGATGGGCGCCACCGCGGTGACCATCACCCATGACATGTCCTCGGTCCGCGCCATCGCCGACCACGTGGCGATGCTGCACGCCGGCAAGATCCGCTGGACCGGCCCGGTCTCCGAGATGGACAATTCGGGCGACCCCTATGTCGACCAGTTCATCCACGGCCGCGCCGAGGGCCCGATCGAGGCGGTGCGCTGAATGGCCGGCCCCGCCGTGCCCCGCTGGGCGGTCGCCGTCAATCTCGCGCTCTTCGTTCTCTTTCCCGTCTCCTGGTTCGCGCCGCTCTTGCGCGCCGGGCTCGACCTGCCGCTGTTCGGCACCAGGGCGATCTCGGTCGTCTCGGGGCTGCAATCGCTCTGGGAAACCGACGTGTTCCTGGCCCTTGCCGTCACCTTCCTGGCAGTATTCTGCCCCATTCTGAAGACAATCGGCCTGTGCCTGATCCATTTCGGGCTCCTGCGCCGCAAGGCACTCCCGGCGCTCGAGGTGCTCGGCAAGCTCGCGATGGCCGATATCTTCCTGATCGCGCTCTATATCGTGGTCGCCAAGGGCGTCGCGCTGACCCGGATCGAAACGGGATGGGGCCTGTATTTGTTCACCTTTTGCGTGTTGTGCTCGATCGGGGTCAGCCATTTCTCGGAGCGGCAACGCGCCGCATAGGCGGATCTCCGCCGGCGCCGATCTGTCGTTTACGCTTTGGAAACCAATATTTTCCGCCACATTCCCGCCATGAATCGCCCGTGGTTGCATTGACTCCCGGCAACCGATGAGCCAATTTTCGCCAAGGCTGAAATGGGTTTGATTACATGCGTACCACAATGATTCTTGCTGCAGCGGTCGCCTCGGCGGTCATGGCTGTCCCGGCATCGGCGCTGGTCGTGTCGCAAAGTGGCGTCATGACGGCGAGCGGCCAGAACTTTTCCTTCAATTTCTCCGGCCTCCTGCCCAGCAACGGCACCGGCGCGGTGCTCACCATCTCCTCCGGCCCGGCGACCACCGGCAGCGCGGCGGATGACGGCTTCGACATCGACGGCGTCGGCAACGGCGGGGCCAGCGAATACATGGCGGTATCGGCCGAAGGGGTCGATCTCGGCACCTATAGCTGCGGCGGCGCAATCGGCACTTCGATCCCGGGCTTCGCGATGAACGGCCCGGCCGATTGCATCTTCTCGCTCGACATCGCGCTCGACGGCGCGAGCTTCGACTCGCTGATCGCCGATGGCGTGTTCGGCCTCTTGGTCGATTTCAGCGCGGGCGTCGGCGATTTCGGCGATGGCGACCAGCTGAACGTCGCGCTCTCCTATACCGAGGTTGCACCGGTTCCGCTTCCGGCCGCCGGCCTGATGCTGATGGGCGGTCTCGCCGGTCTCGGCGCCCTGTCGCGCCGCCGCAAGACTCGCGTCTGAGCCAGGGCGCCGCGAAGTTTCCGATGATGGCGGGGCCCGGCCCCGCCATTTTTCGTTTGGGCGCATTCCCAGAAGCGACGGCGCTGGAGCCTCCAGAACGGCTGCGCAGCTGCCCCGCCCGGAACAAGGCCCGGAACGCGCCGCCGGGCGAGCGCCGGAACACACGAGGACCGCACATTCCGGCCGGGGTTAGGGCTTCCTTAACCGCGCCCGCCGCAGGCTCCCGCATGGGGTGAGAGGGATCGACGGAGGTCCGCCTTGCCCGTGATTCCCTTCTACGCGCTGATGATCCTCGACATCACCGGCTACCTCCTGCCGATCTGGGTCGCCCAGGCCGCCTTCCGCCGCGCCCGCGCCTCCTGCGGCTTCAACCGCTGGCTCTACGGTTACGTCGCGCTCGTCGCCGTGGTGTCGCTCGGCTTCCTCCTCGCCACGCCGCGCGCGCCGCTCCTGCTTTACCTCCTCGCCGAGAGCGGCGCCTGGGCCACGCTGCCGCTCTGGACGGTGATCCGCCTCACCGCGCACCAGACCCGCGCCGAACGGCCCGCCCCGGCCCTGCCCGCGCGCGAGCCCCTGCCGGTGCCGCCGCTCCGCGCCAGCCGGCGGCGCATCCGCATCGCCCTGCCCCGCGAGGCCGCCTGACCGCTTGCCGGCCCGCGCGCCGGCCCTGACCGGCGCCTGACGCATTCTCGAACCGGAAAAGTCTGTCAACTTTTCCCGCAAATGCTTTAGAGACGGCGCATGGGCAAATCCCCCTCCTTCACCTGCACCGAATGCGGCGCCACCCACGCGAAATGGTCCGGCCGCTGCGACGCCTGCGGCGCCTGGAACGCGATCCAGGAAGACACGCCGCTCTCCGCCGGCCCGAAATCCAGGGGGCTCGGCGCCAGCCGCGGCGCCCAGGTCGCGCTGACCGACCTCGCCTCCTCCGAGGCGCCGCCGCCGCGCACGGCGAGCGGCCTCGACGAGCTCGACCGGGTGCTCGGCGGCGGCCTCGTCCCCGCCTCGGCGATCCTCGTCGGCGGCGACCCCGGCATCGGCAAGTCGACGCTGCTCCTCCAGGCCGCCGCCCGCTTCGCCGCCGCCGGTCTGAAATCCGTCTACATCTCCGGCGAGGAAGCCACCCAGCAGGTCCGCATGCGCGCCCGCCGCCTCGGCCTTGCCGACGCCCCCGTGCGCCTCGGCGCCGAAACCAACCTGCGCGACATCCTCACCACGCTCGACGCCGAGAAACCCGACATCGCCGTTGTCGACTCGATCCAGACCATGTGGCTCGACACCGTCGACTCGGCGCCGGGCTCGGTCTCCCAGGTCCGCGCCGCGGCCCATGAACTCGTCACCTATGCCAAGCGCCGCGGCACCGCCGTGGTGCTCGTCGGCCACGTCACCAAGGAGGGCCAGATCGCCGGCCCCCGCGTGGTCGAGCACATGGTCGACACCGTGCTCTATTTCGAGGGCGAGCGCGGCCACCAGTTCCGCATCCTCCGCGCGGTCAAGAACCGCTTCGGCCCGGCCGACGAGATCGGCGTCTTCGAGATGACCGGCCAGGGCCTCGCCGAGGTCGCCAACCCTTCGGCCCTGTTCCTCGGCGAACGGGACGCCCCCGCCCCGGGCTCGGTGGTCTTCGCGGGCATCGAGGGCACAAGGCCGCTCCTTTGCGAGATCCAGGCCCTCGTCGCCCCCACGCCCCAGGCCCAGCCCCGCCGCTCGGTGGTGGGCTGGGACGGCGGCCGCCTCGCGATGATCCTCGCGGTGCTCGAGGCGCGCTGCGGCATCCCCTTCGCCGGGCTCGACGTCTATCTCAACGTCGCCGGCGGCCTCCGCATCGCCGAACCCGGCGCAGACCTCGCTGTGGCCACCGCGCTACTTTCTGCACGCGAGGATGCCGCCTTTCCGCACGACACTGTTGTTTTCGGCGAAATCAGCCTATCAGGGGCCCTGCGACCGGTGACCCAGACGGAAACGCGGCTCAAGGAGGCGCGCAAACTCGGCTTCAACGCCGCATTGGTACCGGACGGAAGCAAGACGGGGCCGGGCCTCGGGCTGAGGGTGCGCGAGATGCCCAACCTGCCCGAACTGGTCGGGGGCATTTTCGGCGCGGGTTAGCCCCGCGACACGGAGCGAGCATATGGAAGGTTTCACCATCGTCGACGCTGTCGTCGCCGTTGTCATCCTGGTCTCGGCGATCCTGGCCTATTCCCGCGGCCTGGTCCGCGAGATCCTGGCCATCGTCGGCTGGGTCGCCGCCGCGGTAGCGGCCTATTATCTCACGCCCATGGCCGAGCCCCTGGTGCAGGAGATCCCGGTCATCAACGAGATCCTGTCCGACAGTTGCGAACTGTCGGTGATCACCGCCTTCGTGGGCGTCTTCGTCCTGGCCCTGATCGTGCTGGCGATCCTGATCCCGCTCCTCTCGGGCACGGTCCAGCGCTCCTCCGTCTCGGGCGTCGACCAGGCGCTCGGCTTCCTGTTCGGCGTGCTCCGGGGCGCGCTGCTCGTGGTCGTGGGCCTGATCGTCTACGATTCCGTGCTGGTCAGCGACCCGGTCGCCGCGGTGGACAACAGCCGCACCGTGGCGATCTTCGGCGAGGTGCAGGAGGCGCTCGCCGCGCAGATCCCGAACGAGGCGCCCGACTGGATCGTCAACCGCTACGAAGACCTCGTCGGCCATTGCGGCAGCCCGGCCTCGACGGCCCCGGACGTGCCGGCCCCGGCCCCGGCGGCGCCGGCCCCGGCGGCGCCGGAACCCTCTTCCGCACCGACCCTCGTGGTCCCCGGCTCCGACGGCTGAAACAAGCCGTCGGCCCCCCTTCCGGCCAAAGTGACGCCGCGTCACCTCACGAACCCGCGCGCTCTGTGAGGCGTTTCACAGTCTCCGGACTACGCGTTCCGGTATCGAGGGTGCAGATCGGGGCACACATCTCCCCGAGCCACATTCGCACCAAGTCACGCATCCGCCCCGCCACGGCTGGCGCGGGCGCCAGATCCGGAATTTGCCCATGTCAACGCTCGAAGAAACCTTCACCTCCATCGCCAAGAACTTCATCGCCGGAGATTTCGACGCCGTTGCCGCGCAATTCGACACACCGATCGCGATCTATGCCGGCGAGCGCGTGGTTATCTGCCCGAGCCACGCGCGCTTCATCGAAACCATGCGCCGCTACCACGCGCTCCTGACCGATGCCGGCATCACCGACGTCTCGGTCAATGTCATCGCCCTGCCGATGATGCGCGGCACCACCGGGACGGTCTGGGTGGAAAAGACCTATTACGACGCCAAGGGCGCGCGGGTCGATTCCTGCCAGGTCCGCTACTTCTTCCGCCGCATCTACGGCCAGACCCTGGTCTGCATGCTGGAATACGTCACCCGGCCCGCCGCGGTAGAGGACGCCGAATTCGGATATTTCAGCGCGGCCTAGCGGCTGGGCGTCAGCCCAGCCGCGCTTCCGGCCCGCGCCGGTCCCACCGGACAGCTTCTCCTCGCCTTCGGCGCATATTGGCCGATGCATGGCGAGAGCACAGTATCCGCTTGCACGATTGGCGGGTTCTTCCTAGGCTTGCACAACCCTAGGTAGAATGTCCGGCCTCGATGGCCGCATGGTTCCCGGCGATCCCTGAGGTCAGGTTCGCCGCCGCGCCGGCCAGCAACCCGGTGTTCCCTCATAACGGAGGTTCCTGTCCATGACGGACCTTTCTGAGATCGAGCATTGCCGGATGCCGACGCTCCTGATGTGCGGAGCGCACCGTCCCCTTGCCCGCCTGTTCGAGCTGCCGGTCGGGATCTACGCGGGCAGCGCAAAGATCGTCTGCCCCGACGAGCCACGGTTGCTCGGGATGCTGGATGCGTTTCGCCGCATGTTCACCCGCGCCGGGGTGGCGACGGTCGAGCTGAACACCCTGGCGCAGCCACTCAAGACGAGGCCCCGCGGCACGGTCTGGGCCGAGATGACCTGTTTCGACATCGAGGGCGCCGTGCTGGAACGCACAAACCTGCGCTATTTCCTCCAGACCAGCGAGGGGCGCAGGCGGATCCGCATGATCGAGTTCATGAAGGCGCCCGCCATGCTCGACCTCGACTGGCTCGCCGAGATCGTCGGCCGCGTCCCCGCCTCAGGGGAGCCCGACGCCTCTCCGGCCCGCCAGATCCGTTACGTACTGCCAGGCGACGCGACCTGAACGCGCGCCCCGCGTCGCCTGCCACTCGATCGCCTCGGCCCGTAGCGCCGCGTCGTCGATGTCGATGCCGAACGCCGCGCAATAGCCGCGGATCATTGCCAGGTACTCGTCCTGGCTGCACGGGTGGAACCCGAGCCAGAGCCCGAACCGGTCCGAAAGCGAGACCTTCTCCTCGGTCGCCTCCGACGGCGAAATCGCCGTGGAACGCTCGTTCTCGATCATGTCGCGCGGCATCAGGTGCCGCCGGTTCGAGGTGGCATAGAGCACCACGTTCTCCGGCCGCCCCTCGACGCCGCCGTCCAGCACCGCCTTGAGCGACTTGTAATGCTCGTCGTCATGGCTGAACGACAGGTCGTCACAGAACAGCAGGAACCGCTCCGACGCGCCCCGGAGATAGGACAGAAGCCGCCCGATCGACGGCAGGTCCTCGCGCTGCACCTCGACGATCTTCAGCGCATGGCCCTCGGCCACCACTTCCGCATGGATCGCCTTCACCAGCGAGGATTTCCCCATTCCCCGCGCACCCCAGAGCAGCGCGTTGTTGGCCGGCAGCCCCTTCGCGAATTGCCGCGTATTGGCCAGGAGCGTGTCCCGCGACCGGTCGATGCCCACCAGCAGCGGCAGCGCCACCCGGTTCACCTTGCCCACCGGCTGGATCCGGTCAGGCCGCGTGTGCCAGACAAATGCATCGGCCGCCCCGAATTCCGGCGCCGCCATCGGCGGCGGCGACATCCGCTCCAGCGCCTCGGCGATCCGGATCACGGCCATAGCGTCGCCATTTTGCTCCGAGGGCAACCCCCGGCCGCGGGCGGGGGAAAAGCCCCCGCCCGGGGGGGCGGTCGGGGGCTGCCCGGCGGTTCCCACCGGGCGGTCCGTATTCGCCAACCTGTGCCCGAAAAAATCTCCGTGGAACATCTGGGATGGCTCGACGTTCAGGGCTTCGCAGATGCTACGAAGCGTCTTCTCGTTCAGCGGCCTGGTCCCTTTCTCGAGCTCGCAATAGTAGGATTGCGAAATCCCTGCGCGTTCCGCCACCTGATGTTGCGAGAGGCGCCGTTCCTTTCGGACCGCTTTCAATTGAACCCTGGAACCGATGGGTTCCCAGGTGCTGCTCATGCCTCGGGCTCCTCCGCCTCGTCGGTATCGCCGTAGAGATCCTCGTCCTCGCCCAGCACGCCCTCGCGCCGCAGCTCCTCCACCCGCTTCTTCTCGACCCGTTTCACGAGCTGGATCGAGATCTCGTAAAGCCCGTAGACCACGGTGAACAGGATCAGCTGGGTGATCACGTCGGGCGGCGTCACCACCGCGGCCAGGACCAGGATGCCCACCACCGCGTATTTGCGCATCTCGCCCAGGCCGCGCGCCGAGACCAGCCCCGCCTTGCCCATCAGCGTGAGCAGCACCGGCAACTGGAAGCACAGCCCGAAGGCGATGATGAATTTCAGCGTGATGTCGAGCGACTCGTTCACCTTGCCGAAGAAGGTGACCCGGATCCCGTCGCTGGTCTCGGGCACCACCACGCTCGCGCTGTCCGGCAGCCCCGAGCCGTTCATCAGGTTCGCGAAGACCGAGCTGACATCGACGAAGCCCAGGAAGAACCGCATCGCCAGCGGCGTCACCACGAACTGCGCGAAACTCGCGCCAAGCAGGAACATCACCGGCGAGGCGATCAGGAAGGGCAGGAACGCGTTCTTCTCCGACCGGTAGAGCCCCGGCGCCACGAAGCGCCACATCTGATGCGCGATCACCGGGAAGGCGAGGCCGAAGCCGAACACCATCGAGATCCGGAACAGCGTGAACAGGTATTCCTGCGGGCTGGTGTATTGCAGCGTCGGCGACGGGTCGCCCAGGTCGCGCAGGGTGGATTCGATCGGCACCAGCAGGAATTGCAGGATCGGCTCGGCCACCGTGAAGGCCAGCACCATCCCCACCACGAAGGCAAGCACCGAGCGGATGATCCGCGTCCGGAGCTCCGCCAGATGCTCGATCAGCGGTGCCGAGCTGTCCTCGATCGGATCGTTGTCGTCTTCCACGGCCATCTAGCGGCCCTTCTTCTTCACCGGCCGCGGCGGCAGTTGCGGCCCCGTGCCGAGCGCCGCCCGGCTCCGCGAGGCCGGACCCCGCACCGGCTCGTGCGGCGGCACCACCTTCTTCGGCGCGGGCGGCGTCCAGGCCGGCTTCGGCGTGGCCGCCTGCCCCGCCTTGATCGCCTCGGCCGCATTCTGCGGCACCTTCTTCGCCGGTTTCGCGGCCTTCGCCGGATCCCATTTCTCGAAGCTGTCCGCCGCCTTGTTCAGCGTGTCGAGGCCGAGCGACTTCGTGCTGGTCGCGGATTTGAGACCGCTCGCGGCCTCCTTCATCCCCGACTCGTCGGCGGCATCGTTCATCGCCTGCTTGAACTCGCGCGCCATGCCGCGTGCCCGCGCCGTGAAGCGCCCGAGCGTGCGGAACATGTCGGGCAGGTCCTTCGGCCCCACCACGATCAGCGCGACGACACCGATGACCAGAAGCTCGGTCCAGCCGATATCCAGCATGTCAGCCCCTTCGGATCAGACCTTGGTCTTGTCTTCCTCGGGCGTCACGTCACGGGCGTTCTCGGCGCTGTCCTCGAGCTCCTTCTGCCCGTCCGACACGCCCTTCTTGAAGGCGGTGATACCCTTGCCGACCTCGCCCATGAGCGACGAGATCTTGCCGCGCCCGAACAGCACCAGGACGACGACGGCGATCAGAAGAAGGCCCGGAAGGCCGATATTGTTCAGCATGTGTGTCTCCCAAACGGGCGAAGCGCCCCGGCGCTTCGCGTCGCGATGTCATCCGGCGTTCTAGGCCCGCCCCGCGCCGGGCGAAAGGGCCGGCGCGGGCGGAGGCGCGGATCGGGGCGCATTTCGGCCCCCGGCAGGGGGGATGCGCCACGACAACTGACAGGTTACTGTCAGTTGTGAACCGCTCCGCAAGGCCCGCCGAATCAGATGCCCCGCACCGACCGCCTCCAGTCCCTGCTCGCCCGGCTCCGCGACGGGCGGCTGCACCGCGCCGAGGATCTGGCCCGCGCCTTCGGCGTCTCGAAACGCACGATCTACCGCGATGTCGAAACGCTCCAGGCCTCGGGCCTGCCGGTCGCGGGCACCAGGGGCGCGGGCTACCGGATGACCGCGCCGGTGGCGCTGCCGCCTCTCGACCTCACGCTCGCCGAGCTTGAAGCCTTGCATCTCGGCCTCGCCGTCGTCGCCGAGGCCGCCGATCCGGAGCTGAAAGCCGCCGCCACCCGCCTCGCCGACCGGATCGACGCCGCGCTGCCTGCAGAGACCGGCGGCCCCGCGCCCGCCTGGCCCGGCCTCGCCACGCATCCGCTCGCCGCGCCCGGCGGCAGCGGCATCGGCCACCTCCCCGCGCTCCGCGCCGCGATCCGCACCCGCCAGAAGCTCCGCCTCCGCGACGGCACCGGCGCCGACACGCTCCGCCCACTCGCGCTCGACTATCGCGGCCGGCTCTGGTGGCTCACCGCCTGGTCCGAGGAGCAGGGTACCTTCCGCACCATCCGCCTCGACCGCGTCACCGCGCTCGACCTCCTGCCCGAGCTTTTCGTCGACGAGCCGGGCAAGAGCCTCGACGATCTTCACGGCTGCTGAGACCCTCCCCCAACGACACGCCACCCTCCCCCTCGATCCCCCTCCCGGCGGGAGAAGGGAGGGGGGAGAGGGCGGCCCCGAAAGCGAGGCGTTGCCCTGCCCCGCCCGAAATGCGCCGAAGGCGCCGGGCGAGCGCCTGCCCGCCCCGCCGGGCTGGCGCTCTGGGGACGTTCCGCGCAGAACGGTTGTACGGCGGGCTGGCGAAACAAAGCGCGGCGCACAACCCTCGCGGCGCCATCCCAAGGGCTGGCGCTCGCCCGGCTTGCGCTTCAGGGCATCGCAAGGTGAACTCAACGGAAACCGAGCGTTCCCGCCGGAACGCATCCTGCTCTAGCCGAGCCCCATCTGCGCGTGAATCTGCTTCCGGTCCGTCTCCGACAGCCCCAGGGCCGCCGCCAGCCCGTCGAGATAGGAGACCTCCGATTGCGTATCCACCCGGATCGCCATCGCCGACATCGTGTAGACCTGCGCCTTGGCCTGCTGCCCGGTCTCCATGGCGAGCCCGTTCACGTCGATCGGCTTCGCCAGCTCAGCCTCGACAAAGGCCTTCTCCTCGGCATCCAGATCGCCCAGATAGCCCAGGATCCGCCCCTTCTCGTCCGCGTCGATCTCGCCGTCGGCCTTCGCCGCCTGGATCATCGCGCGGATCATCAGCTTGGCATTCTCCTCCATCGCGCCGGTGGCCACCTTCTTGCCGGTCAGCGTGTCGATCATCTGCCCCGCCTGCTCGGTCCCGGTCGCCGCCGCGCCGCCCAGGGCCGCCATCAGCCCGCCCAGCCCCGCCATCGCGCTCTCGCTCGCCTGGCCGGCCGCGCCCGTCCACTGCGACGCCATCTCGGAAAAGCCCTTGGCGCCGCCCGGAACGCCCATCTTCTCCATCATTTCGCCCATCTGCGCCTGCATGTTGGCGAGCGCCGGGTTGTCGGCCATCGCCTTCTGCACCCCGGCCATGCCGCCCATCTTCCTGAACTGATCGTAGCCCTTCGCCGCCGCGAAACCGGCAGCCAGCGTGGCCAAAGTGCGCACGAAACTCATTGCGAAATTCCTCCTCGAATCCGGAGCCGGCCGGCCCCCCGCGGGAACTATAACAAGGATGCAACGGAGATGTCCCGGAGGATGCGGGCCCCGCAATCGCCGGGCGCGGCCACCGGAGCATGCGCCTCGCCGGCCCGCCGAACGGAGCGCTCTCGGGAAGAACCGACAGACCGGGAAACCGAGGCCCATCGGGCGCCTCACCGACCACCCGAAAGGATTTGCGGCCCAAATGCGCGGAGGGCCTGTAAGCCGGATTCTGTCAGGGGCCGAAACCCCCGGATGACCATTCCTCTCGGCCCCGGATCGCTCCGGGGCTCCAGCTGCCGACCCGGGATCCGGGCCGAAGCAGCCCATGCGGATCCCCTATTTGGCATTGCTCCCGGTGGGGCTTGCCGTGCCGGTCCGGTTGCCCGTCCCGCGGTGGGCTCTTACCCCACCGTTTCACCCTTGCCGCTCGAAAGCGGCGGTCTGTTCTCTGTGGCGCTTTCCCTCGGGTTGCCCCGGCCGGGCGTTACCCGGCACCGTCGCTTCGTGGAGTCCGGACTTTCCTCGTGCCCCGGAGATGATCCGGGGCCCGCGGCCATCCGGCCCTCCGCGCGAGACCGCAGTTAGGCGCTCGGCCCCGTCCGGTCAACGGGAAACCGCCGCGCCAGCTCCGCGGCCAGACCGGCATCCGTGGCATCGGCGGGCCCGTCTGCCCCGGGGCGGAACCGCGCGCGGAACGCCGCAAGCACCGCCTCCGCACCGGCCTCGCACGGATAACCGAGGCGCCCGGCCATCGAGAGAAACGCCGCCGGGTCCTCGCGTTCCCCGCCCTCCGGCCAGACCGCGCGCCCGCCCAGCGCCAGCCGCCGCCAGTCGAACCGCACCCCCGGATCCGCCTTCCGCGAGGGCGCCATGTCCTGATGCCCGATCACGCCCGCCGGCCCGGTCCCCCAACGCCCCATGATCCCGTCGAGCAAGCCCTCCAGGGCCACCATCTGCGCCTCGGGAAAGGGCGAGACCCCGTCATTGTCGAGCTCGATCCCGATCGAGGCCGAGTTCACATCGGTACAACCGCCCCAGCACCCGGCCCCGGCATGCCAGGCCCGCATTTCCTCCGCCACCAGCGAACAGACGCTGCCATCCGCCCCCACCAGCCAATGGCACGAAACCTCCGCCGCCGGATCGCGAAGCCGCGCCAGCGCCGCGCCCATATCCGCCATCGCCGTGTAATGCAGCACGATCAGATGCGGCCGCGCCCCGCCCCGCCGCTCGCCGAAATTCGGCGACGGATGGCTGAGCGCCGCGCTCACCACAAGCGCCCGCCCGAGGAAGCGGCCAAAGGCCGCTGACGAGAGGAAAGGAACGCGCCGCAGGCGCTCATTTCAACAGGAAACGGCTCAGCGCCGGACCGTGCGGAACGGCGCCGGATCCCACTTGCAGGCAAAGCCGTCGCCATCGGGGTCCATCCCCTTGCGGTCGTTCTCCGGCCCGCCCATCTCGAGGAAGGCCTCCTGCGCCAGGTCGTCCGAGCTGTACTGCCCGCAGGCCCGCTCGTAACGCGCCTCGGCATTGACCGGCGACCGCTTGTAGAGCTTCTGCCCCACCCTGTTCGACGTCGACAGCGCGTATTCCACGATATTCGGCCCGGAATCGTTCGGCCGGGTCGGCAGCGCGCCGGGCTTCACTTCCACATAGGCCGCCCGCTGCCGCTCGAGCCGCTCCTTGTCGCTCTCGATGGTCTCGCGCTCGGTCACCGCCTCGAAGCTCTGCTCGTCCGAGATCCCGGGATTGTTCGTCGCCACCCGTCCGCCACCGCCGCCGCCCGCCGGAACATCCGTCGGCGTCGCCGGCTCCAGCGCGGCCATGTCCACCGACCCGGCCGGGACGCTGCCGGTCCGCTCGCTCGAGATCACCGGCCCCACATCCAGCGAGCGCCCCTCGAGCGCCGCCTTCCGCCGCACGGCGTCGTCGGAATAGTCGCTCGGGCTGCCGAACCCCACGCCGCGCTGCGAGGCCGAGTTCGGCACCTCGGGGGAACAGGCCGCCAGGCCCAGAACCAGGGCGGGGATCAGCACAGACTTCATCGCTTGTCGCCTCGACTTCTCATTATTTCGCGGGACCCTACCACCATTTCCCGGGCTTGGAAACAAAGCCCGCCGCGCCCTCCAGCGCGTAGGCGGTGTTGAGAAGATCGGCCTCTTCCCAGGGCCGCCCGATCAGTTGCAGCCCCAAGGGCAGCCCCTCCCGGTCGCGCCCCGCCGGCACCGCGATGCCCGGCAGCCCGGCGAGGTTCACCGTCACCGTGAACACGTCGTTGAGATACATCTGCACCGGGTCGGCATCGGCCATCTCGCCCAGCCCGAAGGCGGCGGACGGCGTCGCCGGCGTCAGGATCGCGTCCACGCCCGCCGCGAAGGCCTCGTCGAAATCGCGCTTGATCAGCGCCCTGACCCGCCGCGCGCGGTTGTAATAGGCATCGTAGAACCCCGCCGACAGCACATAGGTCCCGATCATCACCCGCCGCTGCACCTCGGCGCCGAACCCCTCGGCCCGGGTCTTCTCGTACATCTCGGTGATGCCGTCGCCCTGCGCGAGCGTCGCCCGGTGCCCGTAGCGCACCCCGTCATAACGCGCGAGGTTCGACGAGGCCTCGGCCGGCGCGATCACGTAGTAGGCGGGCAGGGCGTATTTCGTGTGCGGCAGCGAGATATCGACGATCTTCGCGCCCGCATCGGCCAGCATCGCCCGGCCCTCGGCCCAGAGCGCCTCGACCTCCTCGGGCATGCCCTCCATCCGGTATTCCTTCGGAATCCCGATCACTTTGCCGCGAATGTCGCCGGTCAGCGCCGCCTCGAAATCCGGCACCGGAAGGTCCGCAGAGGTCGAATCCATCGGATCGTGCCCCGCCATCGCGCCCAGCATGATCGCGCAGTCGCGCACCGATTTCGCCATCGGCCCCGCCTGGTCGAGCGAGGAGGCAAAGGCGATGATCCCCCAGCGCGACACCCGCCCATAGGTCGGCTTCAGCCCGGTAATGCCGACGAAAGCCGCCGGCTGCCGGATCGAGCCGCCGGTATCGGTCCCGGTCGCCGCAAGGCACAGATCCGCCGCCACCGCGCTCGCCGAGCCGCCCGAAGAGCCGCCCGGCGTCAGCGCCGTCGCGTCATTGCCGCGCCGCCAGGGGTTCACCGCATTGCCGTAGCACGAGGTCTCGTTCGACGAGCCCATCGCGAACTCGTCCATGTTCAGCTTGCCCAGCATCACCGCGCCGGCCCCGAAAAGCTGCCGCGTGACGGTCGACTCGTATTCCGGCCTGAACCCTTTCAGGATGTTCGACGCGGCCTGCGACGGCACCCCCTCGGTGCAGAACAGGTCCTTGATCCCCAGGGGAATCCCGCACATCGACGGCGCTTCCCCGCCCACGATCCGCGCATCCGCCGCCCGCGCCTGTTCCAGCGCCTGTTCCGGCGTGTGATGCACAAAGGCATTGAGCGCTCCCGCGCCCTCGATCGCCGCCAGGCAGGCCTCGGTCAGTTCGACCGAGGTCACCGCGCCCGCCCGCAGCCGGTCGCGCGCCTCGGCGATGGTCAGTTCGTTCAACGCGCCGGTCATTCCACCACCTTCGGAACCGCGAAGAACCCTTCCCGCGCATCGGGCGCGTTCGACAGGATCTTCTCCGGCGTCCCGCCCGCCGTCACCTCGTCATCGCGCCGCTTCAGGCGCATCGGCGTGACCGAGGTCATCGGCTCGACGCCGTCCACATCCACCTCGTTCAGCTGCTCGATGAAGCCGAGGATCGCGTTGAACTCCGACGCCAGCGCCGGCAGGTCGCCCTCCTCGACCCGGATCCGGGCAAGATGCGCGACACGGCGCGCGGTTTCGATGTCGATCGACATGGGCAAGGCTCCCGGGTTTGCGGAACGGACCCGCGTTTAGCGCGGGCGGGGGGCACCTTCAAGCGGCCGCTCTGGCAATCGCCGCGACTTTCCCCGATGGTCGCGCCGATGAGCCTCTTCCTGACCATTCTCCCCATCGCCATCGCCATCGCGATGGGCTGGGCCGCCCGCGCCACCGGCCTCGTCCGCGACCAGGACTGGCCGGGGATCGAGGCGCTGAGCTTCCGCGTGCTGATCCCGGTGATCCTGATCCACGCCATCGCCGGGGCCGACCTCTCGCTCAGCCGCGTCAGTGGCTTTGGCGCGGCGCTCCTGCTCACCGTGGCGGCGCTGGGCCTCGCGGCGCTGGCGCTGGGCCGGCTCCTGCCCGGCCTGTCATCCGCCACCGCCTCGACGCTGTTCCAGACCGCGACCCGGTTCCACGGCTTCATCGCGCTCGCCGCCGCCGACCTGCTCCTCGGCCTGGAGGGGCTCGAGCTCCTCGCGGTCGCCATGGCGCTCCTGGTCCCGGTGATCAACGTCGCCAACATCGCCGCCCTGGCGGTGCTGCTTTCCGGCGCGGCAACGCCGGGCAGGGTCGTCCGCGCCGTCGCGAGCAATCCGCTGGTGATCGGCTGCGCGCTCGGCCTCGCCGCCAATGCCGCGGGCGGCCTGCCGCCCGGGTTCGGCGACGCCATTGACATCGTCGGCCGCGCCGCGCTCGGCGTGGGTCTCCTCGCCGTCGGCGCCGGCATCCGCCCCGCCCGGCTCCTGCACCTCTCCGCCCCGGTCGTCGCCGGCGCCGCCCTGCGGCCCGTGCTCGCCCCCGCCCTCTTCCTCGCGCTCGCGGCGCTCTTCGGCCTGCCGCCCGCCCAGACCCTCGCCGGCCTCCTCGTCTTCGCCGTCCCCGCCGCCGCCAACGGCTATATCGTCGCCAAGGCGATGGGTGGCGACGCCGATCTCTATGCCGACCTCATGGCCTGGCAGACGCTGCTTTCGATGGCCGCGATCCCCGCCTATGCCGCGCTGATCTGACCGCGACCCCTCTCCCCCATCCCCTCTCCCGCCGGGAGAGGGGAGGCGCTGGCGGTGACGGTACCGCCTCCCCCTCCCGGCGGGAGGGGGATCGAGGGGGAGGGTAGCACGGCGAGGGGGAGGGTAGCACAGCGAGGGAGTGGGCGGCGCCCGGCCCAGGTCCCGGAATTGCGTTCGACACGCCCCTGTCCCGCCCCTACCTTCACCCAAGACATCGGCAATCGGAGGGAAGGAAGAACATGCAAATCATCTGGCTCGGCCATTCCGGCTTCCGGATCGAAATCGAGGACCAGGTGCTCCTGGTCGACCCGTGGCTCGCCGGGAACCCGATGTTCCCCGAAGACCGCCGCGCGGAGGCGCTTCGGGGCGCCACCCATATCCTCCTGACCCACGGCCATGGCGACCACGCCGCGAACGCCGTGGCGATCGCCCGCGAAACCGGCGCGCCCATCGCCTGCATCCACGAACTGTCCGACCTCCTCGGCGCCGAAGAGGGCATCGAGGCCATCGGCTTCGGCAAGGGCGGCACCATCGCCCTGGGCGGCGCCTCGGTCTCCATGGTCAATGCCTGCCACTCCTCCTCGATCGACTACACGGGCCAAGGGCTCGGCGTCGCGGGCTCCGAAGCCGGGTTCATGATCGCGGGCGAAGGCCACACGATCTACGTCTCGGGCGACACCGCGATCATGGCCGACATGGGCTGGATGGGCGAATACTACGCCCCCGATATCGGCATCCTCTGCGCCGGCGGACATTACACGATGGACATGAAGGGCGCCGCCTGGGCCGCGAAGAAATTCTTCGATTTCAAGACCGTGATTCCCTGCCACTACAGGACCTTCCCGATCCTCGCGCAGGACGCCGAAGCGCTGAAGGCCGGCCTCCCGGGCATCGCGGTGATCGAACCCGAGGTGCTGAAACCCATCGTGCTCTGATGCCCAGCGAGCGCGAGAAGATGCTCCGGGGCGCGCTCTACCGCCCCGGCGACCCCGAACTCGCCGCCCTGCGCCGCGCCGCGCAGGAGCGGATGCGCGCCTACAACGCCACCATCGTCGGCGACGACCGGACGGCACTCCTCGCCGCGCTTTTCGGCAGCGTCGGTACGGGCGCGGCGATCCGCGCCCCGGTCCATGTGGATTACGGCATCCACATCCATTTCGGCCGCGACGTGTTCCTGAACTACGGCTGCACGCTGCTCGATGTCTGCGAGATCCGGATCGGCGACAAAACCCAGATCGGTCCCTTCACCCAGATCCTCGCCGCCGACCATCCCCGCGACCCGGCCACCCGCGATGCCGGGCTCGAGAACGGCAAGCCCGTCACCATCGGTCGCAATGTCTGGATCGGCGGCGGCGCGCTGATCCTGCCCGGCGTGACCGTGGGCGACGACGCCATCGTCGGCGCCGGCGCGGTGGTGACGAAGGACGTGCCACCCGGCGCGACCGTGGTGGGCAACCCGGCACGGCAGATTGCAAGCCATTGAGCTTGCTAATGCAAAATGCAAGGCAATTTACTTGTCAAATGGAAATGCAGGCGATATTACTTGCATCATGCGCCGCGACACTCAAATAGCCGTGCTTACCGGGGACCTGGTCGGTTCATCCGAGCTTGACGCGAGCACCATCAAGGACATCTTCCGTGCGCTCGGTCGCGCATCAGGAGAGCAGGCCAACTGGCAGGAGGGGGGAGCGACACTGACCCGGCACCGTGTGGCCCAGCACCGTGGTGACGGTTGGCAAAGATATCTCGTACAGCCCGAATATGCCCTTCGCGCGGCCCTGCTCTTCCGGGCGGCGGTCCGCTCGAAAGGACGGCATTTCGACACCAGAATCGCCATCGCAATAGGCGACGCCGGAGAAGAGAACATCACGGATCCCAACAAAGCGACCGGCCCCGCCTTCGTCGCATCCGGTCGCGCGCTCGACGCCATGCGCGGCGACGTCCGGATGGTTCATGCCTCTGGCGGAGCGCTGGGCGCCGCCACACGGCTGGCCGACCAGATTTGCCAAGGCTGGACGGCAGCGCAGGCAACCGCAGTGTTCCATGCGCTACATCCGGCAAGGTCTACGCGCGAGGAGATTGCCAAGCGTATCGGCAAATCCCGCCAGGCCGTCGACCAGGCCCTCGCCGCCGCCGGCTTCCGTGCCCTCGACGACGCGCTCGAGATGATCGAGGCGGCGGAGGCTTGATCGCGCGCCCGCGCCCGGCCACAACCGTCAGACGCCGCCCCGTCCCGGCGCGGCCCCCAGAGGTTGCCGCCCCATGACCCCTGTCCTCGCCACCGCCGCCGGCCTCGCGCTTGCCCATGCGATCGCCGATTTCCACCTCCAGCCCGACCGCTGGATCGCCACCAAGTCGCAACCGCTCACGCTCCTGAAACACGCCGCCGTGGTGCTCGCCCTCAGCCTCGCCCTCCTGGGCACGCTGCACTGGGCCGTCTTCGCGCTGGCGCTCGCGCATCTGGCCATCGACGCTGCCAAGGCGCATCTGGGCGGCGACGGCCCTGCGCCCTTCCTCCTCGACCAGGCCGCCCACGCCGCCACCATCGCCACCGTCGCGCTGGCCTTCCCCGCCCTTTGGGCCGCCGGGCTCTGGCCGGCGCTCCTCCCCGCCGAAATCGCCGAAGCCGCGCCCAGATTCTTCCTCGGCCTCGCCGGCTTCATCGCCACCACCCAGGCGGGCGGATACGCCGTCGGCCTCCTGATGAAACCCTATCGCGGCCCCGGCATCGGCCTGCCCGACGGGCTGCCCGAGGCCGGCCGCACCATCGGCTGGCTCGAACGCGCGCTGATCTTCCTGATGGTGATGATGGGCCAACCCACCGCCATCGGCTTCCTGATCGCGGCGAAGTCGATCCTGCGCTTCGACGTGGCCAGCAAGGGCCGCGACGGCGACGCCGCCGAGCGCGCGCGCAGCCAGGGGGCCGGCGAATACGTCATCATCGGCACCCTCGCCTCCTTCGGCTGGGCGCTCGCCGCCTCCTACGCGACGCTCCGCCTCCTTGAGATCGCCGCGGCGACCCCCTAGATTGAGCCTGTAACAGGAGTTCGCCCGATGTTCGGCATTCCCGGCAAGCAGGCCGTGACCATGACCCCCCGCGCCGCGACGCAGATCGCGAAGCTGATGGCCCGCGACGGCCACCAGGGCCTCCGGATCGGGGTCAAGAAGGGCGGCTGCGCGGGCATGGAATACACCATGGACTACGCCGCCGAGATCGACCCGATGGACGAGATCGTGGAACAGGACGGCGCCCGCGTGATGATCGCGCCGATGGCGCAGATGTTCCTGTTCGGCACCGAGATCGACTACGAGGTCTCGCTCCTGGAATCCGGGTTCAAGTTCCGCAACCCGAACGTGGCCGATGCCTGCGGCTGCGGCGAGTCGATCAAGTTCAAGGATATCGACGCGCTCTCCGCCCAGCGCGACGGCTGACCCGCGCGCCCGAAGCCGCCTTGACCTCGGGGGCGGCGCTTGCGAGAGAAATCCCGACCGGAACCGAGGGGTATGGCAGATGCGGCGCGGATTGGCGGCTGGGAACTGGAAGATGAACGGGCTCGCCGCGAGCCTCGCCGAGATCGACGCGCTCACCGAAGCCTTCCCCGCGCCGGGCTGCGATATCCTGATCTGCCCGCCCGCGACGCTGATCGCGCAGATGAACTGGAAGAAGGGCCAGCACCCGCTCGCCCTCGGCGGCCAGGATTGCCACGCCGGCGCCTCGGGCGCCCATACCGGCGACATCGCCGCCGAGATGCTCAAGGACGCCGGCGCGACATACGTCATCCTCGGCCATTCCGAGCGCCGCGCCGACCATGGCGAGACCGACGCCGCGGTGCGCGCCAAGACCGAGGCCGCCTGGCGCGCCGGGCTCACCGCCATCGTCTGCATCGGCGAGACCCTCGAGGAACGCGAAACCGGCCGGACCCTCGACGTGGTCGGCACCCAGCTCGCCGGCTCGATCCCGAACGGCGCCACGCCGGAGCGCCTCGTCGTCGCCTATGAACCGGTCTGGGCGATCGGCACCGGCAAGGTCCCGACGCTGGAACAGATCGGCGAGGTCCACGCCGCGATCCGCTCCGCCCTCAACGCCCGCTTCGGCGCGGCGGCGGGCGGCGGCGTGCGGATCCTCTACGGCGGCTCGGTGAAACCCTCCAACGCCGCCGAGATCTTCGCCGTCGCCGATGTGGACGGCGCGCTGGTGGGCGGCGCCTCGCTCAAGGCGACCGATTTCGGCGGCATCATCGCCGCACTCGAAGGGGCCCGTGGCTGACATCGCCCTGCCCCGCCCGGCCCGCGCCGGCCGGGTCCCCGGCCTGTTCCGCGCCGGCGCGCTGATCGCGGCCTGCGCCTGCCTCCTGCCGATGGTCGCGGTGGTGGTGGGCGCGCTGATGGGCGGCACCGGCACGCTCTCGCATCTCGCCGCCACCGTGCTGCCGCGCTACACCGCATCCACCCTCGCCCTCGTCGCGCTGGTGTCCACCGGCACCATCCTGATCGGCACCGGCGCCGCCTGGCTCGTGACCATGGCCCGCTTCCCCGGCGTGCGCGTCTTCGAGATCGCCCTCGCCCTGCCGCTCGCCTTCCCGGCCTATGTCCTCGCCTATGCCTATACCGACCTTCTCGACCATCCGGGCCTGGTCCAGTCCAGCTTGCGCGCCGTCACCGGCTGGGGCCCGCGCGACTACTGGTTCCCCGAGGTCCGCAGCCTCCCCGGTGCCGCCGCGATGCTGATCCTCGTGCTCTACCCCTATGTCTACCTGCTCGCCCGCGCCGCCTTCCTGCAGCAATCGGCCACCGCCTATCTCGCCGCGCGCTCGCTCGGCCAGACGCCCTGGGGCGCCTTCCTGCGCGTCAGCCTGCCGATGGCGCGGCCGACCATCGCCGCCGGCGCGCTGCTGGCGATCATGGAGACCATCGCGGATTACGGCACGGTTTCCTATTTCGGCGTCCAGACCTACGCGACCGGGATCTACACCGCCTGGTTCGCCATGGCCGACCGCGCTGCGGCGGCGCAGCTCGCCACCGGCCTCCTCGCCTTCGCGCTCCTGATCGCCACGCTGGAGCGGATGAGCCGCGGCGCCGCCCGCCACCACGGCACGGGCTCGCGCTTCGAGACCCTGCCCCCCGCCGAGCTCCGCGGCATCCGCGCCCTCGGCGCGATCCTGCTCTGCGCGCTGCCGGTCCTGTTCGGCTTCGTCCTGCCGGTGGTGATCCTCGCCTCGATGGCCGCGGGCTCGGGGCAGGACCTGCTCTCGCCGCGCTATCTCGGCTTCATCTGCAACTCCGTCACCCTCGCCAGTGCCGCGGCGCTGCTCACCGTCGCCGCCGCCGTGCTGATCGGCTTCCACCAGCGGCTCTCCCCCGGGCGCCTCTCCTCCTGGACCGCCCATGTCGCCCGCATCGGCTATGCCGTGCCCGGCGGCGTGATCGCGGTCGGCCTCCTCGTGCCCTTCGCCGCCTTCGACAACGCGCTCGACGCCGCGATGCGCGCCTGGTTCGGGATCTCCACCGGGCTCCTCGTCACCGGCTCGATCTGGCTGCTCGTCACCGCCTATGTGGTGCGCTTCATCGCCGCCGCGCTCGGCGCCTATGATGGCGGGCTCGCGACGATCCACAGCAATGTCGACGCGGTGGCCCGCACCCTCGGCCACGGGCCGGGCGCGATGCTGGCGCGGATCCACCTGCCGATCCTGAGACCCTCCGTGATGACCGCCGCGCTGATCGTCTTCGTCGACGTGATGAAGGAGCTCCCGGCGACCCTGATCATGCGGCCGTTCAATTTCGACACGCTCGCGGTGCAGGCCCACCGGCTCGCCGCCGACGAACGCCTGAACGGCGCCGCCGTGCCGTCCCTGGTGATCGCCGCCATGGGCCTCCTGCCGGTGATCCTGGTCTGCCGCAACCTGCGCGGCGGCGGCTCCGACGGCGACGGCTTCGCGCCGGAGACGTGAGACGTCTTCCCCGCCCGGAACGAGGCCCGCACAATGCCCCCGCCCGCATAGCGGCGAAGCCGCCGGGCGAGCGCCTGCCCGTCCCCACGGGCAGGCGCTCGCCCGGCTCCGCGTTTCTCCACAGGTCCTTCCGACCTGCGGAATTCCCCGGACCGCAAACTCCGCCACGTTGACCCGCCCCCCCGCAATCGCTAGGACCCGCGGCCTGAAGCATGCGGGGGAAACCATGGGCAAGCGCAAGGGCCGCGACATCTCGGGCTGGATCGTCATAGACAAGCCGGCGGGGCCCACCTCGACCGCGGTGGTGAACAAGGTCCGCTGGGCCTTCGACGCGAAGAAGGCCGGCCATGCCGGCACGCTCGACCCGGCCGCGACCGGCGTCCTCGCCGTGGCCCTCGGCGAGGCGACGAAAACCGTGCCCTATGTCACCGACGCGCTGAAATGCTACGAGTTCACCGTGCGCTTCGGCGCCGCCACCAATACAGACGACGCCGAGGGCGAGGTGACGGCCACCTCCGACACAAGGCCCTCCGACGCCGAGATCCTCGCCGCGCTCCGGGCCTTCACCGGCGAGATCCTGCAGGTCCCGCCCGCCTTCTCGGCAGTCAAGATCGACGGCGAGCGGGCCTATGCCATGGCCCGCGCCGGCGAAGAGGTGGAGCTTGCCGCGCGGCCGCTCTGGGTCGAGGAACTCGCCCTCGTCGCCCGCCCCGATCCCGACAGCGCTGTGCTGTCGATGACCTGCGGCAAGGGCGGCTATGTCCGCGCCATCGCCCGCGATCTCGGCCAGAAACTCGGCTGCCTCGGCCATGTGGAGACCCTGCGCCGCACATGGTCCGGCCCGTTCGACGCCGCCGAGGGCGTGAGCCTCGCGAAGATCGAGGAACTCGCCCGCACCGAGGCGCTCGACGCCCTGCTGCTGCCGCTCGAAACCGGCCTCGCCGACCTCCCCGAGGCGCGCTGCACCCAGATCGCCGCCGAGCGCCTGCGCCACGGCAACCCGGCCGAGGTCATCGCCACCGAGGCCGAATTCGGCGACGAGGCCTGGGCCTCGCACCAGGGCCGCGCCGTCGCCATCGGCACCTACCGCGCGGGCATGCTGCACCCGACCCGCGTGATCAACGGGTGATCCTGCGCCGGCACGACGAAGGCGGCACCGCCAGCGCGGCGCTGTTCTCCCCCTGCGGCGCCTACCGCTACCGGCTCAGCCGCACCTGGGACCCCGCCGGCCCCACCACGCTGTTCGTCATGCTGAACCCCTCCACCGCCGACGAGACGCGGAACGACCCCACCGTCGGCCGCTGCGAAACCCGCGCCCGCCGCGCCGGCCATGGCGGCTTCACCGTCTGCAACCTCTTCGCCTACCGCGCCACGCGCCCCGCCGACCTCTTCCGCGCCGAAGACCCCACCGGCCCGGCGAACGACGCGATCCTCGCCGAGGAAGCCCGGAAAGCCGATCTCACCCTCTGCGCCTGGGGCATCCACGGCGCCCGTCGTGGCCGCGGCACGGCCGTCACCCGCCTCCTCGCCGCCACCGGCGCCAGGCTCTTTCACCTCGGCCTCACCCGCGACGGCCACCCGCGCCACCCGCTCTACCTCTCCTATTCCACCCTGCCCGAACCCTGGCAGCCGGAAGCCTGACGCGTCTGGCCCTCGGCCCGGATTGCCCTATTGTCACGCGAATGATGACCCGCAAACCCGAAACCCCGCCCGAGTTGCCGCCCGCCGATCTCCCGACCGAGATCCGGGCGCTCCGGATGTCCGTCGACAAGCTGAACGGCCAGGCCTGGATGCGGGTGGAGAACTCGCTCCCCCGGCTCCTGTGGCGGCAGCTTCTCAAGGGGCTGGTGCTGGGGCTGGGCACGGTGATGGGGGCGTCGGTCCTGGTGTCGATCGTGGTGTATTTCCTGACCCGGATCGACTTCATCCCGATCATCGGGGAGTGGGGCAAGGAGATCGCCGATGTGATCGAGTCCGAGGTGAACGCCCGCCGCACGCCGAACGGCATCGGCGAGGCCAATGACGACGGCAGCATCGAACCGACACCCGGCCCCGCATCCCCGCCCGCGCCGGAGCCGGAGCCGGGCCGGTAGAGCGGCGCCGAAAGGGGCTTCCCAAACCCTCCGCGATCCCCTATAGCGCGGCTTCCCGTGCTCCAGGGCACGGCTCCACGGGCCCGAGCTGGACGACATCCCGGCCGGCGCCATAACCCTCTGACCAAGGAGACCCCGATGTCGATCACCGCCGAAGACAAGCAGCGGATCATGAAGGAATACGCCACCAAGGACGGCGATACCGGTTCGCCGGAAGTCCAGGTCGCAATCCTTTCCAGCCGCATCGCCACCCTGACCGAGCATTTCAAGACCCACGCGAAGGACAACCATTCGCGCCGCGGCCTCCTGAAGCTCGTCGCCCAGCGCCGGAAGCTCCTCGACTACGTCAAGGCGAAGGACGTGAGCCGCTACCAGTCGCTGATCGAACGGCTCGGCCTGCGCCGCTAGTCCGCCGCATCGAGGCGAAATCCGAAGGGGCTGCCCGCGCAGCCCCTTTTTCTTTGCGATCGGTAGCCGGGCAGGATCCCTCGCTCGTCCGGCGGCCTTTCGGGCCTCGCTCCCGGCGGGCAGCTTCGCCAGGGATGACTCGGCGCTTCCGGCCCCGGCGAAACTCTCCTAGACCCTCCCCATGACCGCCCCACTGGAAATCTTCGCCGTCGCCGCCCCCGGCCTCGCTCCCGCCCTCGCCGCCGAGATCCGCGAGGCGGGCTTCGCCTCCGTCGTGGAAAGCCCTGCGGGCGTCACCTTCCGCGGCGGCTGGCCCGAGATCTGGCGCGCCAATCTCACCCTGCGCGGCGCGACCCGGATCCTCGTCCGCCTCGCCGCCTTCCGGGCGATGCACCCCGCCCAGCTCGACAAGCGCGCCACGAAGCTGCTCTGGCGCGACTGGCTGCGCCCCGACATCCCGGTTCGGGTCGAGGCCACCTGCCGCAAGTCGCGCATCTACCATGCCGGTGCCGCCACCCAGCGGATCGAGGGCGCGCTCACCGCCGCCGGCATCCCGCTCTCGCCCGAGGCCGAGCTGGTGCTGAAGGTGCGGATCGAGGACGATCTCTGCACGATCAGCATCGACACCTCCGGCGCCGCGCTGCACAAGCGCGGCCTCAAGACCGAGCTGAACCGCGCGCCGATGCGCGAAAGCCTCGCCGCGCTGTTCCTCCGCGCGGCCGGGTTCACCGGCACCGAGCCGCTCTGCGATCCGATGTGCGGCTCCGGCACCTTCCCGATCGAGGCCGCCGAGATCGCCACGGGCCTCTTCCCCGGCCGCGCCCGCAGCTTCGCCTTCGAACAGCTCGCGAGCTTCGATCCCGAGGCCTGGGAGACCCTCCGCCAGCCGCCGCCCCCGCGCGCGACGCCGCACCGCTTCACCGGCTCCGACCGCGACCAGGGCGCCGTCGCCATGAGCCGCGCCAATGCCGAGCGCGCCGGCGTCGCCGCCCTGACCGGCTTCGAGCTTCGCCCGGTCTCCGAGGCCATGCCGCCCGAGGGCAAGCCCGGGCTCGTCATCGCGAACCCGCCCTATGGCGGCCGGATCGGCAACAAGAAGGCGCTCGCCGGGCTCTACGCCGCCTTCGGCCAGCGCATGAAGTCCGGTTTCCCGGGCTGGCGCGTCGCGCTGATCACCACCGATGCCGGCCTCGCCCGCGCCACCGGCCTGCCCTTCGGCCCGCCGGGCCCGGTCGTCGACCATGGCGGCACCAAGATCCGGCTCTGGCAGACCCCGAGGCTCTGACCGCGCCACCGTGAACCGCTCATGTCTTGTTAGGAAATCCGGACCCGCCGGGCGGCCAGCGCGCGCCCCGTTACCAGGCCTTCGGCCGTTTCGCCGGTGTACGGGTTGTGTACGGGCTGTGTACGGGTTGTGCCCCCCGGATTCCGGCGAATCCCCGGACGTTAACCTCCGATTCGCCAAGCACCACGCTCGGCCGCCGCTTCCCGCTTTCCAATCCGCGCGATCTCCTGTATGGCGCCGCCACCTGAGACGAAACGCTCTGACCCCGGCGCTAGGAAACGGGAAGGGGTCGGCGGCAATGGGGCCGCCATCAGAAAAGGGCACTCGGACCGCCGAGATTGGCCCAGACAGGAAACGAAATGTTCAATATCTCAAAGAAATCAATGCAGTGGGGCGAAGAGACCCTCACGCTGGAAACCGGCAAGGTCGCCCGTCAGGCCGACGGCTCGGTGATCGCCACCTATGGCGAGACCTCCGTCATGGCCAACGTGACCTTCGCGAAGGAACAGAAGCCCGGCCAGGACTTCTTCCCGCTGACCGTCCACTACAACGAGAAATACTATGCCGCCGGGAAGATCCCAGGCGGCTTTTTCAAGCGCGAAGCGCGGCCGACCGAAAAGGAAACGCTGACCTCGCGCCTCATCGACCGGCCGATCCGCCCCCTCTTCGTGCCCGGTTTCAAGAACGAAGTTCTTGTTATTTGTACGGTACTTAGCCACGATCTCGTCAATGATCCCGACATCGTCGCGATGATCGCCGCCTCCGCCGCGCTGACCCTTTCGGGCGCTCCCTTCATGGGCCCGATCGCCGGCTGCCGCGTTGGCTACGAGGATGGCGAATACGTCCTGAACCCGACCTGCGAGGACATGCATCTCCTGCGCAACAACCCCGACCAGCGCCTCGACCTCGTGGTCGCCGGCACCAAGGACGCGGTGATGATGGTCGAGTCCGAGGCCTATGAGCTGACCGAAGCGGAAATGCTCGGCGCCGTGACCTTCGCGCATGAGCAGATCCAGCCGGTGATCGACCTGATCATCGCGCTCGCCGAAGAGGCCGCCAAGGAGCCGTTCGACTTCCAGCCGGCGGATTATTCCGAGCTTTATGAAGCGGTTAAGTCGGCCGGTGAAGAAAAGATGCGCGCCGCCTATGCGATCACCGACAAGCAGGCGCGCGTTGCCGCCGTCGCCGAGGCCCGCGATGCCATCCGTGCCACGCTGACCGAAGCGCAGCTCGAGGATCAGAACCTCGGCTCCGCCTTCAAGAAGCTCGAGTCGATGGTCCTCCGCGGCGACGTGGTGAAGAACGGCCGCCGCATCGACGGCCGCGCCACCAACGAGGTCCGGCCGATCGTGGCCGAAACCGGCTTCCTGCCCCGCACCCACGGTTCGGCGCTGTTCACCCGCGGCGAGACCCAGGGCCTGGTGGTCACCACCCTCGGCACCGGCGACGACGAGCAGATGATCGACGCGCTGGAAGGCACCTACAAGTCCAACTTCCTGCTGCACTACAACTTTCCGCCCTACTCGGTCGGCGAGGTTGGCCGCTTCGGACCTCCGGGCCGGCGCGAAATCGGCCACGGCAAGCTCGCCTGGCGCGCGCTGCAGGCGGTGCTCCCGGCGGCAACGGACTTCCCCTACACGATCCGCATCGTCTCCGAGATCACGGAATCGAACGGCTCCTCGTCGATGGCCTCGGTCTGCGGCGGGTCGCTCTCGATGATGGATGCGGGCGTGCCGCTCAAGTCCGCCGTCGCCGGCGTCGCCATGGGCCTCGTCCTCGAGGATGACGGCTCCTACGCGATCCTGACCGACATCCTCGGCGACGAGGACCATCTCGGCGACATGGACTTCAAGGTCGCGGGCACCGAGAACGGTATCACCTCGCTCCAGATGGACATCAAGGTGGCCGGTATCACTCCGGAAATCATGGAAAAAGCGCTGGCCCAAGCCAAGGAAGGCCGGATGCACATCCTCGGCGAGATGAACAAGGCGCTTTCGGGCGCCGGCGAGTTCTCCGTCCACGCCCCGCGCATCGAGACGATGCAGGTGCCCACCGACAAGATCCGCGAAGTGATCGGCTCGGGCGGCAAGGTGATCCGCGAGATCGTCGAGGTCTCGGGCGCCAAGGTCGACATCAACGACGACGGCATCGTCAAGATCGCCTCGCCCAATGCCGACTCGATCAAGAAGGCCTACGACATGATCTATTCGATCGTCGCGGAGCCGGAAGAGGGCCATGTCTACAAGGGCAAGGTCGTGAAGATCGTCGATTTCGGCGCCTTCGTGAACTTCTTCGGCAAGCGCGACGGCCTCGTCCATGTCAGCCAGATCGAGAACCGGCGCCTGAACCATCCTTCCGACGTGCTGAAGGAAGGCCAGGAAGTCTGGGTCAAGCTGCTCGGCTTCGACGATCGCGGCAAGGTCCGGCTCTCGATGAAGTTCATCGATCAGGAGACCGGCGAGGAAATGGCCAAGGAAAAGGCCGAGGAGACGGCGGGCGAATAACCCCGCCCCTCTGTTGGTGAACGATCACGCCCCGGGCCCCGCGCCCGGGGCGTTTTGTTTCGCGAATGGAAACTATCCGCTGCAATCAGGAGCTTCCCTCGCGGCATCGACCGGCGGTTGCACCTGAAAAAAGGGAGACAATCATCCGAATTTCTATATGATCGTCCCGAGGAGCGGCGGGAGGTTCACGGATGAAGGCAGCGATCTCGGCCACTTGCGCCCTTGTGCTCAGTGCGGGCATCTCGGCGGCAGGCACCCTTGGCGACTATTTCGATGGCTACTTCGCCCTGGGCGACTCGCTCAGCGATCCCGGCAATCTCTATGCCGCCTCGGGCGATGCTTTCCCGCCCGCGCCCTATGTCGACGGCCATTTCTCGAACGGCCCCACCTTCACCGAATATCTTGCCGCCGGGTTCGATCCGGCCCGGGTGCGCAACTATGCCTACGGCTTCGCCGAGGCGATCAATCCCGGCGCCGAGCCGCTGCCCGCCGCGCTCGCGCTCCATCTCGACGAACAGCTCTCCCTCTTCCTGAACGACGCAGCAGGCGGCGGCGCCGCGGGCTCGCTCGTCACCCTCTGGTTCGGCGCGAACGACATCTTCGAGGAGCTCGACGTGATCGCCGGCGCGCCGCCCGCGAACCCGTTCCCGCAGCTCTTCAACACCGCCTCCGCCGCGGCGCTCGCCGTCGCCTCGGCCGTCTCGATGATCGTCGATACCGGCCCGGCGCAGGTCGTCGTCCTGAACCTGCCCGATCTCGGCGTCACGCCCGGCTATTCCGGCACGCCGCTCGCGCCGCTCGCGAGCTACGCCGCGGGGGTGTTCAACGCCGCCATCGCGGGTGTTGCCGGCCCTGACGTCTCGGTGTTCGACATCGCCGCCCTGTTCTCGAGCGCGCAGGCGAACCCGGCCGCCTACGGCCTGGACCCGGCCCTGGCGGCGACCGCCTGTTTCGAGGCCGGCGCCGCGCCGGATTGCACGGGCTACCTCTTCGCCGACCTGGCCCACCCGACCACCGCGGCGCATGAACAGATCGCCAGCGCCGTCGCCGACAGCTTCAAGGACACGGCGCCCGCACCCGTCCCGCTGCCGGCGAGCCTGCCACTTCTTCTCGGAGGGCTTGGCGTCCTCGCCCTCGCGCGCCGCCGCCGCGCGGCCTGACCGGGTCCGGTACGGGGCACCGCCCGCGCCCCTTTCTTCTTTCAGAATGGCACCTTGGCCGAAAAGGTCATGCCCACGCCGCCGTCCGGATGCCGGATTCTCAGCGACTCGGCATGCAGCATCAGCCGCGGATGCGCCAGCGCCGCGCCCACCGCATAGAACGGATCGCCGAGGATCGGGTGGCCGATCTCGCGCATATGGACACGGAGCTGGTGCGACCGGCCGGTTTGCGGGAACAGCCGCACCCGCGTCTCGCCGCCACCCTTCCGCACCACGCGCCATTCGGTCAGCGCCGGCTTGCCGGTCTCGTGGCACACCTTCTGCAGGGGCCGGTTCGGCCAGTCGACGATCAGCGGCAGTTCGACGCTCCCGGTCTTCTCGGCGATCTCGCCAGCGACCCGCGCGACATAGACCTTGCGCACGTGCCGCCGCTCGAATTGCAGGCCCAGGTGCCGCTGCGCATGGGCGGTCAGCGCGAAGATCATCACCCCCGAAGTATCCCGGTCGAGCCGGTGAACGAGCAGCGCCTCGGGAAAGGCCGCCTGCGCGCGCGACAGCAGGCAATCGGCCAGGTGCTCGCCCTTGCCCGGCACCGAGAGGAGCCCGGTCGGCTTGTTCAGCACCAGGATCTCGTGGTCGGCATGCAGCACGTCGAGAGGCGTGTCGGGCGGATCGTAATCGGTCACGGTTTCTGCGGGACCCCGTCGGCGATCTCGTAATAATCGCCCTTGGAGCGAGTGAAGATGTGCTTCTCCAGGGTCAGTTCCGTCGGCCCGTCGATGGCGCCGAGCGCGAAGGACATCGTGTCCTCATCGTCACGTTTCCAGAACAGGAACGATCCGCAGACCGGGCAGAACCCGCGCCGCGCCTCGGGAGAAGATGCGTACCAGCGCACTTCGCCCGAGATCCGCACCTCCGTTTCAGGCGCAAAGGCCGAGGACCAGACATGGCCGGACTGCTTGCGGCACTGGCCGCAATGGCAGACGCTCGCGCCCTTCGCATCGTCCGGCGCCTCGAACGTGACGGCACCGCAAAGGCAGCTTCCCCTCATGCCGGTCTCCCCATCAGGCCAGCGCCGCCCAGAAGCGCGCCGTAGACCACGAAACATAGGCCCATCGCGCGCCGGATCCAGGCATTCGCCACCGCGCCCAGCGCGGCCTTCCCCAGCCCCGCCCCGATCGCCGTGTAGCCGGAATAGCTCAGCGCCGTGATCGTCAGTGCGGTGGGCACGATCAGCGCCATCTGCGACCAGACCGGCACGTCGGGCCGGATCACCTGTGTGAAGGCCGCCAGATACCCAGCGACGGATTTCGCGTTGATCGTGGCGATCAGGAAAGCGCGCCCATAGATCGTCCGTGCCGTCCCGTGCCCCGGCACGACCGGGTGGCCGGCCCGCAGGATCGCCCGGAGGCCGAGCCCGATCAGCACGGCCGCGCCGGCAAGCTTCATCGCGGTGAAGAGCCCGGGCGCGGCCGCGAGCGCGGCCGCCACGCCGGCGGCGGAGAGGAACAGGAACAGCGTCGCCTGGGTCAGGATCGCCGCCACGCCCCAGAGCGCGCGGGCAAAGCCGTGTTGCATGCCGTTTCGGATGCAGTTCACCGCGTTCGGCCCGGGCGTGGTCACGAACAGCAGCCAGAACCCCGCGAAGAGCGCCCAGTTCTCGAGGCTCATCGCCGTCCCTCGGCGCGACCCTCACGGCACCCCGCCCGGCACGGCGCGGCCGGACCGATGTCTCGCAGCGTCCGGCAGGCCGCCTCGTCGTTCATCGCCTCGTCCCCAGCAACCTCATCGCCGGCCCGAGCCGTCGCAGGCTTCGCCGCCCGGGTCAAGCGCGGGACGCGCCAGGCCGACGGCCCCGTCGTTTCCGGAATGCGCGCCGCCGCGACACATCGCCCCGGCCCTCGGACATGTCTGCGGGCTCCGCCTGCGGAGGCCCCGCCCTCGGCCGGTCGCCCGCGGTTCCGCGGCGCCGGGAGCGGCCGGCGAAGGCATCCGGGCCGCGCCATCGCGGACATGGCCCTTGAATCGGGAACCGGCCCGCCTTCCGGGCCAGACCGCCGCGAT
This sequence comes from Paracoccaceae bacterium, assembly GCA_003605175.1. Classification (GTDB taxonomy): domain Bacteria; phylum Pseudomonadota; class Alphaproteobacteria; order Rhodobacterales; family Rhodobacteraceae; genus Ovoidimarina. The sequence continues at coordinate 43,315 of QWDA01000007.1, forward strand.
GCCGGAGCACCCGGCCGACCCGGACGGATCAGAGCGCCACGTCGCTCTCCCAGTGCCGCTCCGACCCGAGCCGGATGCGGAAGCTCAACTGGTTGTGGTGCCCTTCCCGCGAATAGCGCAGCTTCCTCGCAAGTTGCCGGATCATGTAGAGCCCGTAGCCGCCCTCGTCCTGCTCGAAATCCTCGAGCTCGGCATCGGCAGCGCTGCCCCGCGGCAGGCGTCCGTTCGGCATCGGCCTCCCGGAATCGAGAATCCGGAAATGGATGTCCGGCGCCTGGTTGTCGACCCGGATCTCCATGTCGCCTTCGACGGTGCCGTCATAGGCGTGTTCGACAACGTTGTTCAGCACCTCGGCCAGCGCCAGTTCGATCGCGGTGAGATCGTCCTCGGAGGCGCCGAAATCCCGGATCAGCCGGCTGACATTCATCACGCCGGTCCGAACGCCCTCGTTGGTCGCGGGAAGCTGGAACACCACCTCGCCTTCCGGGACGCGGGCCACGATGCCCGGAACTCTGGCTTCGCTTGCCATGACGTGGCTCCTCAGGATGCGTGCGGCAGCGGGCTCAGCGCGTCTTCGAGAGCGTTGTGAATCGTCACGACGGCATCCATCCGCGTCAGCCGGAACACCGTCTTGACCTTGTTGGAGAGGGCGCACAGCTCGAGCTTCCGATCCGGGCCGATCATCTTCATGATCGCCACGATGGCTCCCAGACCGCTCGAGTCGATGCTGTCGACATCGCCCAGATCCAGCACCACACGGCCCGGCCCGTCCTCGACCATCCCCCGCATGCTGTCCTTGAATTCGACAGCCGCCGCCGCGTCGATCCTGGGTTCGGCGACTTTAATGATCAGGCAATCCCCTTGAGTGTCCGACATCAGGTTCAAGGCGCGGCTCCTTCTCTGAAACACCCCGGCGAAGATAGACCGCATGTGTTACCAAGAGGTAAGGAGGGACAGGAAGAGGAGTACCCCCATGCAAGACGTTCTGATCGCCGGCGCAGCGCGAACCCCGATGGGCGGGTTCCAGGGCGCGCTCTCGGGCGCGAGCGCCCCCGACCTGGGCAGCGTGGCCCTCCGCGCGGCGATCGAAGGCGCCGGCGCGCAACGGATCGACGAGGTGATCATGGGCTGCGTCCTCCCCGCCGGCCAGGGCCAGGCCCCGGCGCGGCAGGCGCTCTTCGCGGCCGGTCTCGGCGAGGAGGTCCCCGCCACCACGCTCAACAAGATGTGCGGCTCGGGCATGAAGGCCGCGATGATCGCCTTCGACCAGATCGCGCTCGGCCAGTCCCGGGTGGTCGCGGCGGGCGGCATGGAGAGCATGACCAACGCCCCCTATCTGTTGCCCAAGATGCGCGGCGGCGCCCGGCTCGGCCATGGCCAGGTGATCGACCACATGTTTCTCGACGGGCTCGAGGACGCCTATGACAAGGGACGGCTGATGGGCACATTCGCGGAGGATTGCGCCGAGGCCTACCAGTTCACCCGCGAGGACCAGGACGCCTTCGCCATCGGCTCGCTCGAAAACGCGCTGCGAGCGCAACAGGAAGGCGCTTTCGCCGCCGAGATCGCGCCGGTCGCGGTCGCCAACCGCCGCGGCGACACGCTCGTCGCCGAGGACGAACAGCCGAAGACCGCGCGACCCGAGAAGATCCCGCATCTGAAACCCGCCTTCCGCGAGGGCGGCACCGTGACCGCGGCCAATTCCTCCTCGATCTCCGACGGCGCCGCCGCGCTGGTCCTCGCCTCGCGCGCGGCCGCCGACGCGAACGGCCTCGCCCCCCGCGCCCGCATCCTCGGCCACGCCTCGCATGCCCAGGCCCCGGGCCTCTTCACCACCGCCCCGGTCCCGGCGGCCCGAAAACTCCTCGAACGGATCGGCTGGACCACCGCCGATGTGGATCTCTGGGAAGTCAACGAGGCCTTCGCCGTCGTCCCGATGGCCTTCATGCGCGAGATGGGCCTCCCCCGCGACATCGTGAATGTCAACGGCGGCGCCTGCGCACTCGGCCACCCGATTGGCGCAAGCGGAGCGCGCATCGTGGTCACCCTCCTCCACGCCCTCGAGGCAAGGGGCCTGAAACGCGGCGTCGCGGCGATCTGCATCGGCGGCGGCGAGGGCACGGCCATCGCCATCGAGCGGACCTAGTTCCGCTTCTTTGGGTCGGGAAATCCCGGGGTCCGGGGCAGAGCCCCGGGCGCGGGCGCCAGCCCGCAAAAGGATCGCGTGCGCCGCAGGCGCGCATTTCGGCAGACGGCCCGAATTGCATCCCCCCGGTTTCCTCCTATGCTCCCGGCGAAAAGCGGGGGAGGACAGGACATGCGGGACTTTCACCGGCCGGGGCGCTCCGCCGTCTTCGCCACCAACGGGATATGCGCCACCTCGCATCCGCTGGCCGCCGCCACCGCGATCGACATCCTGAAAGCGGGCGGCAACGCCGTCGACGCGGCCATCGCGGCCGCCGTGCTGCTCGGGATCTGCGAGCCGCAGATGACCGGGATCGGCGGCGATTGCTTCGTGCTCCTCACGCACCCCGGCGAAGACCGGGTGATCGCGCTCAACGGTTCGGGCCGCGCGCCGAAAGGGCTCGATGCCGCCCGGCTCCGGGCCGAGGGCCACGCGGCGATGCCGCTCACGGGCGCCCAGGCGGTCACTATCCCCGGCGCGGTCGACGCCTTCTGCCGCCTCGCCGCCGACTGGGGCAGGCTCGGGCTCGACCGCCTCCTCGCCCCGGCGATCCGCTACGCCGAGGAGGGCGTGCCGGTCGCCCCCCGGGTCGGTTTCGACTGGGCAAGCGACGCCGGGGTGCTCACCGGCAGCGCCCGCGAGCGCTTCCTGATCGACGGCAGGCCCGGCCAGGTCGGCCAGATCTTCCGCGCGCCCGGCCAGGCCGAGGTGCTGCGCCGCATCGCCGCCGAGGGCCGCGCCGGCTTCTACGAGGGCGAGGTGGCCGAAGACATGGTCGCCGCGCTCCGGGCCGATGGCGGCAGCCACACGCTCGAGGATTTCGCCGCCACCGCCTGCGACTACGGCGCGCCGGTCCGCGGCCCCTATCGCGCGGCCGAGATCGTCGAGCATCCGCCCAACGGCCAGGGCGCCACCGCGATCCTGCTCGCCGGGATCCTGTCGCAGTTCGACCTCGCCGCGCTCGACCCTTTCGGGCCCGAGCGGATCCATCTGGAGGCCGAGGCCACCAAGCTCGCCTATGACGCGCGCAACCGCTTCATCGCTGACCCGGCCCATATGGGCAGGGGGCTCGACCGCATGCTCGATCCCGCCACCGCTCGCGCGCTCGCCGCATTGATCGACCCGGCCCGCGCCATGGCCGCGCCCGCGCCGCTCTCCGAGGCGGTCCACAAGGACACGATCTACCTCACCGTGGTCGACCGCGACTTGATGAAGGTCTCGCTGATCTACTCGATCTTTTCCGGCTTCGGCTCGGGCATCGCCTCCGACCGCTTCGGCATCCTGTTCCAGAACCGCGGCGCCGGGTTCACCCTGGCCGAGGGTCACCCGAACGAGGCCGGGCCGGGCAAGCGGCCGCTCCACACCATCATCCCGGGCATGCTGGCCGAGGGCGGGCGGATCATCGCGCCCTTCGGCGTCATGGGCGGCGCCTACCAGGCGGCCGGGCACGCGCGCTTCGTCTCGAACCTGCTGGATTTCGGCATGGATCCGCAGGCGGCCATCGACGCGCCCCGGAGCTTCGCCTACGAAGGCGATCTGCGCCTCGAACGCGGGCACGGCGACGCCACCGCCGCCGCGCTGGCCGCGATGGGCCACAAGGTGGTCACGCCAGAGACGCCCATCGGCGGCGCCCAGACGATCCGGATCGACCATGGCACGGGCATCCTGGAAGGCGCCTCCGACCCCAGGAAGGACGGCTGCGCCATCGGCTACTGACGCCCCGCCCGCGGCTCAGTTCAGGGCGAAATGCAGGGGATAGTGGCCGTCGGTGAAATCGCCGAACAGATCCGGAATGTCCGGATGCGTGACCGGCTCGCCAGAATAGTCGGCGATCAGGTTCTGCTCCGAGACATAGGCCACATAGTAGCTCTGATCGTTCTCGGCGAGCAGGTGATAGAACGGCTGCGCCTTCGAGGGACGGCTCTCCTCGGGAATCGCGTCATACCATTCGTCGGTGTTGTTGAACTCGGGGTCCACATCGAACACGACCCCCCGGAACGGGTGCTTCCGATGGCGGACGATCTGTCCCAGATGATACTTCGCACGCGTCTTGAGCATAACAACCCCCAGCACGCCCTTGGTAGACGAGGCGCGGGCTCCTGTCCATCGGACTGGCCCGAATCATGGGAAACAGAGTGTGAACGCCGCCCCGACAGTGCCGCCCGATGATGCGGCCGGCCGATCCGCGCGGCGCGGTGCGGATGCGCGCGAGGCTTCCCCGACGCGCCCGGATCGGTTAATGTGCCGAAAAAAGACGAACACGCGAGAGGCAGATGAGCAGACTCCTTCGCGCTCTGGTATTGCTGGTCTTCGTGGCCTCCTGCGGCAGCTCGGAATATTCCGCGCCGCGGAACCTCGACGACGCCTGCAGTATCGTGAGCCAGAGACCGAAATACCTCAAGGCGATGCAGCGGACCGAACAGCGCTGGGGCGTGCCGGTGCCGGTGCAGATGGCGACGATCTACCAGGAATCGAAATTCGTCGGCAACGCGCGGACACCTCGGCAATTCGCGCTCGGGGTGATCCCGATGGGGCGGCAGAGCTCGGCCTATGGCTACAGCCAGGCACTCGACGGCACCTGGGACGAGTACCGGGTCGAAACCGGCAGGCGCGGCGCAAAGCGCGACGATATCGAGGACGCCACCGATTTCATGGGCTGGTACATGCACGGCACCACGCTGAAACTCGGGATCTCGAAGGGCGACGCAAGGGGCCAGTACCTCGCCTATCACGAAGGCCGCGCCGGCTATGCCCGCGGCAGCCACAACCGCAAGGCCTGGCTGATTCGCGTCGCCGGCGAGGTCGCCCAGCGCGCAGTGGTCTACGAAGCGCAGCTCGTCGCCTGCGGCCGGCGCTGACGTGGCGCCGGCGAAACTCCGGGAGACGTTTCGAGGGACAAACGGGCGGAGCCCGCTGCAACGGCGCAGAGCCGGGCGAGCGCCTGCACGTGGGAAGGCGCCGCAACGGTTGAGCGGCGCGGTTTATGGTGCCAGTGCCTCCGGCCCCGAAGGTCCGCGCCAACGGCATAACAGCGCCAGCCCGGTCGTGCCGGAGGCACGCCTCTGGCGTGACGCGGACAGGCGCTCGCCCGGCGGCCCTCCGGGCCTTGTCCCGGGCGGGAAGAAGCCCTACCGCGACCGCGATTCCTGCTCCTGCGGGATGTTGAACAGCCGCGCCGAGAGCGCGCCGCCGAGCCGGATCTTGCTCAGCTGCACCCGCGTCCGCGCGCCGGTGCCATCGATCACCGTCCAGCCCGCGAGCGTCAGCGGGTCGTTCTGGAACAACAGCTCCACCCGCCCGTTCTGCGGCTCGTCCGGATCCTGCGCCACTAGCGTCGTGGTCTTCGCATCGCCGAAATGACCCACAACCATGTTGCGGCGGTTGAGGTCCACATTGCGCTCGAGCACCAGCCACAAGGGCGTGCGCTTCAGCGGGTACTGCTCGGGCGTCGATGCATTCGATCGGCCGTCGAAGATCGCCACCTGGCCGCCGCCCGCCAGCACCAGCGATTTTTCCGGCGGGTCGTACTCGAACCGCGCCCGCCCCGGCCGCTTCATGTAGAGCGTGCCCGCCGAGCGGCTGCCGTCATCGTTGAACTGCACGAAATCGGCCTCAAGCGTGCGGATCCCGTTGAAATAGGCCGAGAGCCGGTCGAGCGGCACCTCCGCCATGGCCGGCGCCCCGAGAAGCCCCAGCATGGCCAGCGCCGTGCCCTGGGCGAGAAGATCCCTGCGGTGCATGTCACGCACTCCGTTGCTGCTCCGTTTGATGAGATAGGCATCCGCCCCCGCCATCGCCAGCGTCAGGCGTTCCTAGCGGTGGTTCATCGCCGTCTGGTAGCTGACCGGCCGCTCCGCCGGCCGCTCCGCGACGCCCGCGAGCCCCAGACCGAACAGCACCAGCCCCGCCAGTGCCGTCACCAGAATGTCCTTGCCGCGCATCGCGCCCTCCGATCTGCCCGTCCTCATTGGGTCCGAGGTGCCCCGGAGCCCCTTGCTAGGCAATAACGCGGCGCGGAAAGGCGATTACGCCTGCTCCGGCACCAGGATCTCGCGCTTGCCCACATGGTTCGCTGGGCTCACAACGCCCTCGTCCTCCATCTGTTCCACCAGGCGCGCCGCCTTGTTGTAGCCGATGGCGAGCTTCCGCTGGATATAGGAGGTCGAGCACTTGCGGTCCTTGATGACGATCGCCACCGCCTGGTCGTAGAGCGCGTCCTCGCTGTCGGTATTGCCGCCGAGCCCCAGAACAAGGTCGATATCCGACCCCCGGTCCTCGTCCGGCCCGTCCTGCACGCCGCCCACATAGTCCGGCTCGCCATAGGCCTTGAGGTGGTTGACGATCTCCTCGACCTCCTCGTCCGAGACGAAGGGCCCGTGGACGCGGGTGATCTTGGCACCACCGGCCATGAACAGCATGTCGCCCATGCCGAGAAGCTGCTCGGCCCCCTGCTCGCCGAGGATGGTCCGGCTGTCGATCTTCGAGGTGACCTGGAACGAGATCCGGGTCGGGAAGTTCGCCTTGATCGTGCCGGTGATGACATCGACCGAGGGCCGCTGCGTCGCCATGATCAGGTGGATGCCCGATGCCCGCGCCATCTGCGCCAGCCGCTGGATGCAGGCCTCGATCTCCTTGCCCGCGACCATCATCAGGTCGGCCATCTCGTCGACGATCACGACGATATAGGGCAGCTTCTCGGGCTTGAACTCCTCGGTCTCGAACACCGGCTCGCCGGTCTCGTCGTCGAACCCGGTCTGAACGGTGCGCGAGAACATCTCGTTCTTGCGGAGTGCCTCCTCGACGCGGCCGTTGAAGCCCTCGATGTTCCGCACGCCCATCTTGGACATCTTGCGGTACCGCTCTTCCATCTCGCCCACGACCCATTTGAGCGCGACCACCGCCTTCTTCGGGTCGGTCACCACGGGCGAGAGCAGATGCGGGATCCCGTCATAGACGGAAAGCTCCAGCATCTTCGGGTCGATCATGATCAGCCGGCAATCCGCCGGGGTCAGCTTGTAAAGGAGCGACAGGATCATCGTGTTGATCGCCACCGATTTCCCCGAGCCGGTGGTCCCGGCGATCAGGAGGTGCGGCATCTTCGCGAGGTTCGCCACCACCGGCTCGCCGCCGATGGTCTTGCCGAGCGCCAAGGGCAGGCGCTGGCTGCCGTCGCCATAGTCGCGGCCCGCCAGGATCTCGCGCAGCACAACCTTCTCGCGCTTCTCGTTCGGCAGCTCGATGCCGATCACCGAGCGGCCCGGCACGGTGGAAACCCGCGCGGACAAAGCCGACATCGACCGGGCGATATCGTCGGCAAGCCCGATCACGCGCGACGCCTTCAGCCCCGGCGCCGGCTCCAGCTCGTACATGGTCACGACCGGGCCCGGACGGACCGAGACGATCTCGCCCTTCACGCCGTAATCGTCCAGCACCGCCTCCAGCATCCGGGCGTTCTCTTCGAGCGCCTCGTTCGACAGGTGATGGCGCACGATGGTCTCGGGGCTGGTCAACAGGCTGAGCGGCGGCAGTTCGTAATCGTCCTCGGCCTCGTCAAAGCGCAGTTGCGGCTCGCTTTCGGCCCGGGCGCGGCTCGACGGCGCCACCGGCTTCTTCGCCGGGTGCTGCACCAGGGGCTCCGGCGCCCGGTGAGAGAACACCGGCACCCGCGGCCGCTCGACCGGGAGCGGTTCGTCGACCAGCTCCATCGGCGGCAGGTCGCGCTCGACCTCGATCTGCCGGGCGCCCCCGGTCACCGGCGGCTCGGGGCGAACGCGGCCATGGGCGGGCTCGCCGCCGCGGTTCCGGATCACGTCGGCGATCCGCGCCTTGATCCGGTCGCCCTCCTCGCCACCGGTCATCGGCGGCTCGTCGTAAAGGATCTGCGTGTCCGCATCCTCGGCACGGCCGCGGAACAGCCGGCCCAGCCCGAACAGCCCGCCCCGCGCGGCGGTCTCCGAGCCCCGCGCCGCCGGCGCCGCCTCGAGCGCGTGGAACGCCTCCTCTTCCTCGCCGCGGCGCATGGCCCGCCGCTCCTGCGCATTCCGCGCCGCCGTCACACCCGCCGTCACGCCCGTCGCGAAGCCCCGCGCCAGCGCCGCCAGCAGCATCGCATAGACCATCACCGAGCCGCGCAGCAGGAACCGCCAGAACGCCCTCAGCTCCATCCGCGTCGCGCCGAGGACAAAGAGCCCCATCGCCAGCGTCGCCACGCCCATCAGTGCCGAGAGGACCTTGAGCCCCAGCGTCGCCTTGATCGGCAGGACGCCCAGAAGCGCGCCCAGCACCGTGTCGCCGAACAGCCCGCCGAGCCCGAAGGAATGGGTCCAGCCCGGCATCGGCAGGTGGGTCGAGGCATAGACCGAGGCGAGCGCCACCGCGATCGGCGCAAAGATCAGCCGGCCCAGCGCCCGGTCGGTGCCGACATGGAGGCAGAACCGCAGGCCCCAGGCCATGCCCAGCCCGACCAGCCCCCAGGAGCCGAAGCCCGCGATCACGAAGAGCGGTGAGGCGATGGAGGCGCCGAACTTGCCCAGCAGGTTCCGCGCCGGTTCGTCCGTGGCCGAGAGGAAGGAGGGATCGTCGGGCGAATAGGTGCCCAGGATCATGGCGATCAGCACGGCCCCGCACATCAGGATCAGCCCCACCAGCTCGCGCGCCCGCCGCTCCAGAACGGCCTGCGTCTCGCTGTCGAAAAGCGGATCCCTCGTCCGTGCCTGATACGCCATTACCTGCCCTCTTCGTTCTTCTTCATACGTACAAACTGTCACGAAGCGCGGTAATCCCGGCCTCGAATTCGTCTTCCCGCGCGGCCACCATGGCGACGCGCACATAGCCCGCGCCCGGATTGCCGCCCCCCGCATCGCGCGCGAGATAGGCCCCGGGGAGGATCTTCACGCCCGTTTCCCGCCAGGCCCTGACCGTGGCCGCCTCGCCATCCTCGACCGGCAGCCACAGGAAGAACCCCGCCTCGGGCGCCCCGCAGCCCTGCACGCCCGAGAGCACCCGGTCGGCAATCTCGTACTTGCGCCGATACCGCGCCCGGCTTTCCGTCACATGCGCCTCGTCGGCCCAGAGCCGTTCCGCCACCCGTTGCAGCGGCAGCGGCAGGGGCGCCCCCGCATAGGCCCGAAGCTGCCTGAGCCGCACCATCGCCTCCGGACCCGCCACCACGAAGCCCGACCTGAGCCCCGGCATCGACGACCGTTTCGACAACGAATGGAACGCCAAGACCCGCTCCGGATCCGCGCCCCGCGCCGCGGCCACTTCCAGGATGCCCGGCGGCGGATCGCCCCGGTAGATCTCGGAATAGCACTCGTCCGCATGGATCCGGAAATCGTGCCGCTCGGCGAGGTCGAGAAGATCGGCAAGGTAATCTCGCGGCGCCACCGCGCCCTGCGGGTTCGACGGCGAACAGATGAAGGCCGCCACCGCCCGGTCGAGCACCTCGGCGGGAAGCGCCCCGAAATCCGGCAAGAACCCCGTCGCCGCCGTCGCCGGCACGTAGACCGGCTCGCAGCCCACCGCCAGTGCCGCCACCGCGTAGACCTGGTAGAACGGGTTCGGCACCAGCACCACCGGCTTGCCGCCGGCCTTGACCTCCGGTGCCAGGGCAACGACCGCGTTGAACAGCCCCTCGCGGGTGCCGTTCAGCGCCAGGATTCGCTCCTTCGGCACCGCCACGCCATAGCGCCGCCCGATCCAGCCCGAGATCGCCGCCAGCAGTTCCGGCGATCCGTCATTCGGCGGATAGAGCCCGAAACCGTCCACATTCTCGGCCAGCACCGCGCCCACCCAGTCCGGAAAGGGGTGCTTCGGCTCGCCGATCGACATGGCACGCTCCGGCCCGCCGGGCGGCACGCCGTCCAGCAAGCGCCTGAGGCGCGGAAACGCGTATTCCGGTAGGTTCGAGAACCGCTCGGGGAAATCCATGTCTGCCTCTGGTCCGGGATCGTGCTGTCCCGTTTGGCCGCGACGATAGCCCGCCCGCCCCCGCGAGGTCCAGAGAAACCCGGGCCTCTCAGCCGGTTAACCAAATATTTTGTGGCATTTAGGACAGCGCCCTTTCCGCCGCCGCGCCGATCTGCAGGAGCCGCTCGTCCGTGCCCGGAAGTGTCAGGAACATGATCCCCGTCGATGGGATTCCGGTCGGCAGCGTCAGCGACGCGAGGCCCATCATGTTGCCGATCCGCGTATTCCTCAGCGCCATCAGGTTCTCGGCCGCGAAATGGCCCGGCTCCGCTTCGAGCCGCGCCTTGTCGGGCGGCAGGATCGGGCAGGTCGGCAGGATCACCGCGTCGAAGCCCGCCGCAAACTCGGCCCAAGCCTTGCGGTGCCGCTCCAGCGCCTGCCAGGCGGCCACGTACTCGGCGCCCGACACGTCGCGCCCGGCCCGGAACCGCTCGCGCACCTCGGCGAACATCTTCTCCGGCGCCGCCTCTATCTCCTCGCCCCAGGTGCCATAGGCCTCGGTAGTGTATATCACCCGCGCGAGTTCCATCGCCGCCTCGAGCCCCGGCATTCCACTGCGCTCGACCACCGCCCCCGCCGCCGCCAGCCGCGCGGCGGCCGCCTCGAACCCGGCGCGCGGCGCTTCGCGGATATCGTCGAAGGCGACATTCTCCAACACCAGGAACCGCATCGCCGAAAGCTCTGCTTCGGCCGGATCCCCGGCCATGCGCCCCTCCAGCGCCGCCACCAGGAGCGCCGCATCCTCGACACTGCGGCACAAGGGCCCCACCGTGTCGAAACGCGGACACAGGGGCACCACGCCCTCGAGCGAGAGCCGGCCATGAGTCGGCTTGAAGCCCACGAGGTCGTTCCAGGCCGAAGGGATCCGCACCGAGCCGCCGGTATCCGAGCCGATCCCCGCCGCCGCCAGCCCGAACGCCACCGAGGTCGCCGCGCCCGAGGACGAACCGCCGGCCACCGCCGCATGGTCGTTCACGCAGGGCGGCGACGCGGTGCTCGGGTTCAGCCCCAGCCCGGAAAAGGCAAGCTCGGTCATGTGGGTCTTGCCGAGGCAGACCAGCCCAATCGCGGTCGCGGTCCTGAGGACCTCGGCATCCGCCGCGGGCACCCGCCCCTCCAGGAGTGCCGAACCCGCCTCGGTCGCAACGCCCGCGCTGTCGAAGAGATCCTTCCAGGACACCGGCACCCCGTCGAGCGGCGAGCGCCGCAGTCCCGCCCGCGCCCGCGCCCGCGCCGCCCTGGCCTCCGCCCGCGCCCGCTCTGGCGTGACCCTCGCATAGATCCGTTCGGCAAAAGGATGCGCCGCGATGGCCGAAAGGTAAGCCTCGGTGATCTCGAGAGGATCCGCCGCCCCGGCCTCGATCCGCCGCCCGAGATCCGCGGCCCGCGCGGTGAGCCAGTCGCCCATCGAAGACTCTCCCAACATATCCAATGACCTGACGGTAGCGGCAGGCCGTCCCATGGACAACGCCCGCGAGAGCGCCATAGTGCGCCCATGACGACGGACACCGATATCGTGATCGCGGGCGGCGGGCTGAACGGCTCGACCCTCGCCCTGGCACTGGCCTCCGCGGGCTTCCGCGTGACGCTGGCCGAACCGCAATCCAACGCGGCGCTCTCCGACGCGGCGTTCGACGGTCGCGGCTATGCGCTCGCGCTCTCCTCGGTGCAGGTTCTGAAGGCGCTCGGCCTCTGGGCCGCGATCGCGCCCGAGGCGCAGCCGATCCTCGACATCCGCATCAGCGACGGCAAGGCGGGCGCCGCGCCCTCGCCCTTCGTGCTCGAATTCGACCATGCCGAGATCGAGGAAGGCCCGATGGGCCAGATGGTCGAAGACCGCCACCTTCGCCGCGCGCTCCTCGCCGCGCTCGCCGAGGCGCCCCGTGTCACTCACCTCCCCGGCCTCTCGGTCAGCGGCCACGTCGGCGACACCGCCGGCGTCAGCGTCACCCTTTCCGACGGCCAGACCCTCACTGCCGCCCTCCTGGTCGGCTGCGACGGTGGGACGAGCCCCACCGCCCAGCGCGCCGGCATCCGCCGCCAGGGCTGGCGCTACGGCCAGACCGCGCTCGTCTGCGCCATCGCCCATGAGAAGCCGCACAGCGGCTGCGCGCACCAGTATTTCATGCCGCCAGGGCCCCTCGCGATCCTGCCGCTCACCGGCAACCGCTCCTCCATCGTCTGGACCGAAACCGACGCCGCGGCGGCCGCCATCTCGGCCCTGGACGGCCAGGGTTATCTCGACACGCTCCGCCCCCGCTTCGGCGGTTTCCTCGGCGAGATTTCTCTCGCCGGCGCGCGCTTCTCCTACCCGCTCACCCTCTCCCTCACCGACCGCCTGGTGGCCGACCGCATCGCCCTCGTCGGCGACGCCGCGCACAAGCTGCACCCGATCGCCGGTCAGGGCCTCAATGCCGGGCTCAAGGACGTCGCCGCCCTCGCCGAGGTGCTCGCCGAGGCCCGCCGCCGCGGCGAGGATATCGGCCGCGCCGACGTGCTCGCCCGCTACCAGAGCTGGCGGCGCTTCGACATCGCCACGCTGGCGCTCGCAACCGATGCCTTCAACCGCCTGTTCTCGAACGACAACCTGCTCCTCCGCCTGGGCCGCGACCTGGGCCTCGGCCTCCTCGGCAAGCTCCCCGCCCTGCGCCGCGGGCTGATCCGCGAGGCCGCCGGCCTCACCGGCGACCTCCCCCGCCTCAGCCGCGGCCTCCCGCTGGCATAGCCGCCCAATCCCGCCTCGCGTCAGGCAGAGGCAGCCCGCTCCCTCTTCATCTGGACATGAATACTCTGGGGGAAGCGCGAGCCGTCCCCTCAGTCCTCCAGCTTCCGCGCCTCGTCCACCAGCATGATCGGAATCCCGTTCCGGATCGGAAAGGCAAGATGCGCCGCCTTGGAGATCAACTCCTGCGCTTCCGCGTCGTAGCGCAACGGCGCCCGCGTCTCCGGGCAGACCAGCGCCTCCAGCATCCGCCGGTCGAACTTCGCCGCACTCATTGCATCACGTCCTCGCCGACCCCGCCCCGGAGCGCGAATTCCATCAGCGTCACCAGCGTCTCGCGCCTGTGCCCGAGGTCGGGGGCCTCCAGGAGCGCCTGCTTGTCCTCCGGCTCGAACGGGCAGAGCATCGAGATCGAGTTGATCAGGAGTTCGTCCTCCGCCTCCTCCAGCGCGCCCCAGTCGGTCGAAAGGTTGCGCTCCGCGAAATAGCGTCCGAGCAGATCGAGGAACGATTTCCGGTCGAACCCGCCATCGTCCTCGGTCGCCCCGCGATCGCGCCGGAAATCCTCCCAGCCCACCCGGCAGCGGCGATAAGGCTGAAACCCCTCCTCCTCGTCGTCGACGCGAAACCGCGACACGCCCGAAAGCGTGATCAGGTAGCGCCCGTCCTCGGTTTCGGAAAACGCCGTCAGCCGCCCGGCACAGCCGATCGCCTGCAGCCTCGGCACGCCCGGGCCCTTGCTAGCGCGCGGCTGGATCATCCCGATCAGCCGGTGCGCGGTCTTCATCGTGTCGTCGAGCATCGCCAGGTAGCGCGGCTCGAAGATGTGCAGGGGAAGCCGCGCCCGGGGCAACAAAAGCGCACCCGGCAGCGGGAAGACCGGGATGGTGTCGGGAAGATCCGGAACCCGTTTCATGTCCGGAAACCTAGCCCGACACGATGCTCAGGCAAATATCATCGACGACAGCCGGCGGCGTCCGGTCAGCGCGATCGGGTCCTGCGGCTTCAGCGCGTCGAAGATCTTGAAAAGCTGCTTCTTCGCCGCCTCGTCGTTCCACGCCCGGTCGCGGCGGAACAGCTCGAGAAGCTCGTCCACGGCCGCCTCGACATCGCCCGCGGCGTGGAGCGCCTGGGCGAGATCGAACCGCGCCTGGTGGTTCTTCGGATCCGCCTCGACCTCGGCGCGAAGCTCCGCCACCGGGCCCGCCTTCTCGGCCTGCCGCGCCAGCTCGAGCTGCGCCCGCGCCGCGTCGATCTCGGGCTTGCCGTCCATCTCGGCCGGCACCGCGTTCAGGAGCGCCTCGGCCTGGTCCAACTGGCCGGCCGCCAGTTGCGCCCGCACCAGCCCGCCGAACGCCGCCGCGTTGCCGGACTCCTCCTGCAGGATCGCCGCGAAGGTCTGCGCCGCATCCGCCGCCGCACCCTCTGCGAGCATCTGCTCGGCCGCCTCCAGCGCCTCGCCCAGCCCGCCATCGCCGGCCATCCCCGAAAGCCGCTCGACGAAGGCCTTGATCTCCGAGCCCTGCACCGGGCCCTGGAACCCGTCCACCGGCTGGCCCTGCCAGAACGCGTAGACCGTCGGGATCGACTGGACCCGGAGCTGCCCCGCGATCCCCTGGTTCTCGTCCACGTTGACCTTGACCATCCGGACCTTACCGCCCGCCGCCTGCACCGCGGCTTCGAGCATCGGCCCGAGCGTCTTGCAGGGGCCGCACCAGGGCGCCCAGAAATCGACGATGACCGGCACTTCGCGGCTGGCCTCGACGACATCGGCCATGAATGTCGCTTCCGTGCTGTCCTTGATCAGGTCCGGCGCCGGTTTGGGCTGCGGGTTCAGTTCGAGCATGTCAGACCCCTCTATCGCGGTTGACCTCTATATGCGCTTTCCGGCGTGAGAGACAACGTGTCGTAACGGACAAATTCCCCTTTGGAGCGAGTGTGCGTTCCCGTGGAGCCGGTAGCTTCGGGCACGCACCGCTCGCCTGGCGCCTTCGGCGCGACCCGGGCGGGGGAGCGCGGAAACGTCCGGGATCCCTCCGGTTCGCCCGGACTCCCTTCCCGGCCTAAAGATCGAAACTGGCGAAGACCGGCGCGTGGTCCGAGGGCTGCTCCCAGCCCCGCACCGCGCGCAGGATCCGCGAGCCATGTGCCGCGCCCGCGATATCGGCCGAGGCCCAGATGTGGTCGAGCCGCCGGCCCTTGTCCGCCGCGTCCCAGTCGCGCGCCCGGTAGGACCACCAGGAATAGAGCTGCCCCTGAGGAATGTCGGCCCGGGTGACATCGGTCCAGCCGCCCGCCTCCTGCGCCGCGCCGAAGGCCTCGACCTCGATGGGCGTGTGGCTCACCACCTTCAGGAGCTGCTTGTGCGACCACACGTCGTCCTCGCGCGGGGCGATGTTGAGATCTCCCACCAGGATCGCCCGCACGGGCCGGCTGTCGCGGAATTGGTCGCGCATATGGGCGACGAAATCCAGCTTCTGGCCGAACTTCTCGTTCTTTGCGCGGTCGGGCACGTCACCGCCCGCCGGCACATAGACATTGTGGATGACCACCCCGTTCTCCAGCCGCGCCGCCACGTGGCGGGCCTGGCCAAGCCCGGCGAAATCGATCTCGCCCAGATCCTCGATCGGCCGCTTCGACAGGATCGCGACGCCGTTATACCCCTTCTGCCCCCGTGCCACGACATGGCCGTAGCCCAGCGCGCGGAACGCCTCGAGCGGCATCTTCTCGACCGGCGACTTGCATTCCTGCAGGCACAGCACGTCGGGCGCCTCCTCGGAGAGGAGCTTTCCGACCAGCGCCTCGCGCAGGCGGACCGAGTTGATGTTCCAGGTGGCAAGCGTGAAGGGCATGACGGTCTCCGGGCTCGTGGCCGCGCGACCCTATCGCGCACCCCGTGCGGCCTCAACCGCCCGAACGCAGGTCGGGGTGCCCCGGCCGGTTGCGTGCAGATCAGCGCAGACCGGAGCGGCTTCCCTGGACAGAACGGCCGGGCGACGAATATGCAGACAAAGCCGATATTCACCTTCCATGAATTGGTGTCCGCTTTCGGAACGCAAGCGCCCGAAAGCGGCGTCTCCGGTGCATATCCGGCGCAAACCACAGTATTCGGCGCGGTCACCAACCGTTCCGGATCCGAGCAATTGTCAAAGGGCTATTGCCCCGCCTTGACAACATCCATCCGTTCCATCGTTGAAACTCCGCATCTCAAATACCTGCCTCGCAGTACAGGAAACAGTGCGGCCAGCTCATCCGCCAACGAGGGCGGCAATGGGGCGCGGATTGCAGTTCCGAAGCCCCCTCACAATCAAATGCATTGCATTCGGTAGTGCCGATGCGTCAGTTTCGGATTTCCACGTCCCTTGGCGCCCCTCATTCGAGACACTCCCATTCAAGGACAGGCCGCGCCTCGGCATTCAAACTCACTCGCCCTGACGCGAATTTCGCCCATCACCCGATCATCCAGGATGAAAATGCCGTCGTCAAAGCCCAGCAGGTTTCCTTGCAAAGTGACTTCACCGTTGGTCAGTTCAACAGAAGGGTCGGCCGGTGGGCTTTCAGGCACCGCAATACACCCCTCGCCTTTGCAATCGACCCGGTCCACCGCAATCCGCTGTTCACCAAACGCCGTTGCAAGCAGGTATTCACCATCGACGATCTCGATGAGGTCGCCGCTAATTGATGCACTGCCGTCCTTGGAGGTCAGAACGACACCGGCGTTCTCAATCTCCAGGCGGGTTTCCTCGGGGCACGCGTTACCAATGCAAGACACACCGTCCACCGGAATGGCAACAAGTCCGATCGTGGCGTCTAAGAAGAACTTGCCATCCCTGAAATCGGTGAGCGTCCCGGAGATGCTGTCCTGACCATTCGCGAAACGCAGCGTGACATCGTTCACGTCCTGCCCGAATGCAAGGGATGGCGCCACGAGCAACGTTAGGACCGATGCGGCAAGTCGGGCGCGAGTTCGTTTCGAACTGCTCGCTAAGGCATTGATGGCATGTCGGCTCTGCATATCTAACCTTCGTAGACGAGATGAGAGGATGGCCTCGGACTGTACCGCCGGCATGTCTCATTGTGAGAAATGGTCCCGGCGAGGTGCAGCGCACCCCACCGGGCCAAGCGCCTAGTTCTCGACAGTCTCAAGGATACCCGCACGTACGATTTCAAACCATTCGCCGGAAAGGCGGAGTTGTTCAAGACCCGCGTTGATGATCGGCAAGGCCGCATTTGCGAAAGCGTTGTCCTTTGAGACAAAGACATGCATCGTTTGCTTCGAGGCGAGCGCGCTGATGTTGGCAACCTGGTCGGCCAGGCCCAGTTCGCGGTAATCCTCCTCTGCGGGAAGCGCATCGAGCGTCACGACGTCGACCTTGCCGTCCAGCAGCAGCTGCCAGCAGCCGTCTTGCGCGACGGGCTGGATCAGTTCCACATTCGGCGGCATCAATTGCTCTGCTTCCAGGTCGAAGGTGAACCAGGCCTCGGGCCGGCACAGTCTGGCGCCCTGCAGTTCTGCGTAGGTTGTAGCATTTGCGTATTCGCTGCCGTTCAGCGTGTAATACCCGACAAGCGCATCATACAGCGGTGCAGAATGGTTGAATGCCGTGCAGCGATAGGCGCTGGCCGGCGCCAGGAATTCAACCTTCGAACAATCCGGCTTGTACCAGGGGAACGCCATGTCCATGGCGCCGGTTGGCAGCAGGCTGTCGAGATGCGAACCCCAATCGTTGACAAAGACGATGCTGAATTCCTGATCCGGATCGCCAAGGGAGATGGCGCGATTGACCATCATGGTCAACGCCCCGCCACCCTCGAGGCTTTCATCCGTAAAGGGAGCATAACCACTTGCGGTGACAACGCGCAGCGCACGATCCGAGCTTGCCTTGACCGGGGCCGGCTCCGCAACCGCGGGCGCCGCACTGTCAGTATCAGAGGCCGCGCTGGCCAATGATCCGTCGGCGCAGGGAATCTGCAATACCTGACCGATCTCGACGACATTGGGGCTTGTCAGAACGTTCGAATTCGCGCTGAACAGGGCCTGAAAGCCACCGCGCACGTCGGCGCGATCCGCAATCTGACTCAGGGTATCACCGCGAACTACCGTGTATGACGAACATAGCTCCTGCGCATCTACCGCGGCCGCGCCAATGAGCCCAAAAGACAAGGCTGCCCCACCCAAGAGTTGCGTGTGGACCATTGTCTTACGTGATTTCCGTTCACAGTGTGTCTGCACGATCTAGGTGTCCTCAAGATTTGGTTGTTCCACCGCGTGATGAACTCCATGAAAGTGTCGGAAATTTGTCCATTGACGGGATTTTTACCGGCCCGTACGCTGCCCGCCCTTCTTGTGCTATGCAGTTGAGAAGCGGCGTTGCATCGAAATGCGTTCCGGTTCCGGGGCCAGTCGGAACTCACCGGCCGCCAGAATGCCCTGCCTGTGCCTTCAGCTCGATCTTGCTGACATGGGGGAAGTCGCCCGCCGCGATATAGGCCTCCTCCGCCGCCGAAGAGACCCGGCCCAGGATCGGGTTGCGGTGCGGATGCCGGCCGAAGCGCTCGATGATCCCGGTGACGCGGGCGCATTGCGACAAAGTCCGCTCGACGAAGGCGCCCAGGTGCGGCAGTGCGATTTCCGCCTGCTCATGGGCAAGCTCGGTAGCGAGCGCCATCCGCGCAAGATGATCGGGCCCCTCGCAATGGCCGAGGTTGATGATGTAGAAATTCCGCTCCCAGCTATGCGGCAGCGCCCGGTAATGACCATTGTCGAGCGCCTCGAGCACCAACCGCGTGGCCTTGATATCCTGCCCGTAAGCGGCGGGCGTATCGCGCCAGAGCGAGCGCGGGAACTGGTCGAGCGCGATCACCAGCGCCAGCCGCCCGCGCGGGGTCTCGGCCCAGTGATCCAGTTCCGAGCGCGCCGCGGCAGTGGTCAGCGGCCCGAACCGCTCGCAGATCACCGCGTCCATGCCGCCGCGCATCCGGGTCGCCCAGAATTCCGCGTGGCGTTCCTCGTTCTCCCAATGCCCGTCCTCCGGAAACCAGAGGTCGAGCACGTCTTCGGGTCGAAACTCCGTCATCGTCATCCCCTTTCGCCCGGCCGAGGCTACCAGCAAGGACGGCGCGCGGGAAAGCCGGAGGTGACGCAGGGCACGCACAGGCGCCCTGCGCTGACGAGAGGATCGCCGCGTCTCAGAAGGTCGGCAGCACCGGCAGCGGCTGGCCCAGCCATTTGAGGCTGATCTCGTTCAGCTCACCGCCCAGCTTCTTGTGCAGGATGAAGACGTTCACCCACTGGAGCAGATCGTAATTGCCCTTTTTCACGCCGATGAAGGCGGGACTGTCCTTGAGGATGAACTTCCGCTCGAGACCGATATCCGGGTTCTTCTCGCCGATCTCGGCGGCGAGCGTGTTGCCGGAGACCAGAACGTCGACCTGACCCGAGACGAAGGCCGACATGGTGGCCGCGTTGTCGCCGAAGCGGATGATCTCCACGTCGTCGCCCGCGATCTTGGTCAGCTCCAGATCTTCGAGCGTGCCGCCGGTGAGGCCCACCTTCTTGCCGGCGAGGTCGCCGACCGTGCCAACCTCGACCGAGGCCGGCGCGAAGGCGCCCGAGTAGAACGGCGCATAGGCGGCCGAGAACCAGATCGACTTCGCCCGCTCCGGGTTCGCGCCCATGGTCGCGATCACCAGGTCCACCCGGTTGGTTTCGAGGAACGGAATCCGCTGCTTCGAGGTAACCGGCACCAGCTCCAGCTCGACGCCCAGATTCTCGGCGATCAGCTTGGCCACGTCCACGTCATAGCCCACCTGCTCGCCCTCGTCGCCGAGCGAGCCGAAGGGCGGAAAGCTCTCGGGCACAGCGATCTTGATCGTGCCGGCCGCCAGGATGTCCGACAGGTCGGCCAGCGCCGCTCCGGTGGTCCCCGCCAGGATCGCCACGGCCGCCAGGCAATTGCGCAAAGTTTTCTTCATGTCCTTGGTCTCCCTCTTGGACTGTTTCTTGGACTGGGTCTTGGAAACGGGGTCAGCCCGCCGCCACGGGTCGTTTCGAGACCGCGCCGAGCCGCGCCTCCAGCCGCCGCGCCCAGACCGAGAGCGGGAAGCAGAGGCAGAAATAGATCAGCGCCATCACCGGAAAGATGATGAAGGGCTCGGTCCCATCGACCGGCGCATTGGCCCAGCGCTTGCCGATCGTCATGAGGTCGTGGAACCCGATGATATAGGCGAGCGAAGTGCCCTTGATGATCTGCACCATGAACCCCACCGTCGGCGCCAGCGCGAGCCGGAGCGCCTGGGGCAGGATCACCAGCCGCAGCGTCGAGAGGAAATGCAGCCCCAAGGACCGCGCGCCCTCCCACTGGCCGGCGGGGATCGCCTCGATGGCGCCGCGCCAGACATCAGCCAGATAGGCGCTCGAGTAGAAGGTCAGCGCGGCCGAAGCGGCGATCCACGGGTTGACGTCCTGGCCGAGAAGCCGCGGCACCCCAAGCCCGGCGATGAAGAGAAGCATCAGGAGCGGCGCCGACTCGAACAGCCAGATATAGGCGATCGCCACCCGCTTGGCCCAGCGGACGGGCGAGGTGCGCAAGACGGTGATGCCCGCCCCCACCAGACCGCCGCCGAGAAAGGCGATCAGCGACAGATAGATCGTGTATTGCGTCGCCTCGAGGAGCTGGAACAGCACGATCCCGCCCGGCTTGCCGAGGATCGCGACCAGGAAATCGCTCACCGCGCCGCCCTCCGCCAGGGGAACAGCCGCGGATAGGCCAGCGCCAGCGCCGTCTTGAAGACGAGCGAGACGAGGATGTAGATCAGCGTCAGCGTAAGGAACACCTCGAAGCTCCGGAACGTCCGGCTGTCGATGAAGACCCCCGCCTCGGTAAGGTCGCGCACGCCGATTTCCGAGACGATCCCCGTGGTCAGGAACAGGAAGATGAACTGGCTCGACAGCGAGGCGTACATCCGCGCCAGCGCCTGCGGCAGCACCACGAGGAAGAACGACCGCACCCCCGGCAGCCCCAGTGCCTGCGCCGCCTCGCCCTGCCCGTCCTCGACCGAGGCCAGCCCGGCCCGCAGGATCTCCGAGAAATAGGCCGAGAAGTTCAGCATCAGCGCGAGGATCGCATGCGCCCAGAACGGCCATTGATAGCCGAGGAGCATCGGCAGCCCGAAGGCCACGAAGAAAAGCTGCACGATCAGCGGGGTGTTGCGGATGAACTCGACATAGCAGGCCGCGAGGAGGCCCATCACCGGCACCCGCCCATAGCGCATGCCTGCCAGGCCCAGAGCCAGGACAAAGCCGAGCACCGCTCCGGCCAAGGTGATCCCGATGCTCATCAGCGTGCCCTCGAAGAGACGCGCCAGATAGTCGGGATTGCGGTAGATTTCGAAGAAGCGCAGATCCATCGGCGGCACCATGAAGACGCCCCGATGCGGGCAAAAGCGCCCCCGGGCCCCGCCACCGCAGCACCCGCGGAAACCGACCGGATTCGCCCGGAAACTAGGCGCCTCGCCCGAGAAACAGGCGAACGCAGTTCAAACCGGCAGGGAACCGCCCAGCGAAGCGGCGATACCTCGCCCGGCGCCGCGACAAAAAAAGGCCGGGCACGAAGCCCGGCCAGTCCAACAGGGAGGATGCCACAACATTACCCCGTTGTGGCCAGGGGATTCGTCGTACCGGCTAGGAAACGAGCCGGTACCCACCAGATTCCGTAACAAGTAGGCGTGCATTTGACGGGTCTGGTTCAATTTTTTGGCGAAGCCGATAAATATGTGTTTCCAGCGTGTGGGTTGTCACCCCGGCATTGTAGCCCCAGACTTCGTGCAGCAGCACGTCCCGCGCCACCACGCCCTCGGTCGCCCGGTAGAGGAACTTGAGGATGTTCGTCTCCTTCTCGGTGAGACGGATCTTCTTCTCTTCCTCGGTGAGCAGCATCTTCTGCGCCGGCCGGAACGTGTAGGGCCCGAGCTGGAACACCGCGTCTTCCGACTGTTCGTGCTGGCGGAGCTGCGCCCGGATCCGCGCCAGCAGCACCGGCAGCTTGAACGGCTTCGTCACGTAATCGTTGGCCCCCGCATCGAGACCGAGGATCGTGTCGGCATCGGTGTCGTGGCCGGTCAGCATCAAGACCGGGCACTTGACCCCCTGCTTGCGCATCCGCCGGCAGAGTTCGCGGCCATCGGTATCGGGCAGGCCCACATCCAGGATCACCAGGTCGTAGATCGCCTGCTTCGCCTTCTCGATCGCCTCGGCGCCCGATGCGGCCTCGAACACGTCGAAATCCTCGGTCAGAACCAGCTGTTCGCCAAGCGCCTCGCGCAGATCGTCGTCGTCGTCTACAAGAAGGATTTTCTTCAGGTTCGCCATCTCGGACCTCCCGCACTGACCTTGCCCGAAGATGTGCCCCCTGTCGCGCCAGACAAGAGTTGCAACAATCGCTTCACGGGCTCGTGTCGGAGGAGCGGGATTTGTTTCATTTTCGCAAGGAAGCGTCTACATCCGGCGGGACGCATGGAGGATGACGCAAGCCGATGACGCTCGGGCCGGATCTCGGGGAACGCCTGGCGCGGGCGCGGGCCGATCTCAGGATTGGCGTGCCCGTGGCCGTCCGCGCGGGGGCCGAAACCGCGCTCGTCGCCGCGGCCGAGACGCTCTCGCCCGCCCGGCTCCGCGCGCTCCGCGCCGCCGGGCCCACCGTGCTCGCGATCACCGACTGGCGGGCGCGCACCTTGAAGGCCCATGTCTATGACGGCGACCTGACCCGCCTCACCCTGCCCGAGGAGGCCGACGCGGCCTGGGTCCGCGCGGTCTCCGACCCGGCCGCCGACCTCGCCGCGCCGATGAAGGGGCCGTTCGCGGCCGAACGCGGCGGCGACGCCGGGATCCACCGCCTCGCGCTCAGGCTCGCCAAGGAGGCCCGCCTCCTCCCCGCCGCGCTGGTCACGCCGATCCCCGCCCCGGCGCTCCCGCAGGGCGTGACGCTTCTCGACCTCGCAGAGATCGCCGCCGAGGCCGGGGTCAGCCCGCTCAACCGCGTGATCTCCGCCCGCGTGCCGCTCGCGGCGGCCGAGGCGGGCCGGGTCCATGTCTTCCGCCCCGAGGACGGCGGCGAGGAGCACTACGCCGTCGAGATCGGCCGCCCCGACCGCGACGCACCGGTGCTGGTGCGGCTGCACTCGGCCTGCTTCACGGGCGACGTGCTCGGCTCGCTGAAATGCGATTGCGGACCGCAGCTCCGCGGCGCGCTGGCGCGAATCGCCGAGGAAGGCTCGGGCGTGCTACTCTACCTCAACCAGGAGGGCCGCGGCATCGGGCTCGCCAACAAGATGCGCGCCTATTCGCTCCAGGACCAGGGCTTCGACACCGTCGAGGCCAACCACCGGCTCGGCTTCGAGGATGACGAGCGCGATTTCCGCATCGGCGCGGCGATCCTGTCGCGGCTCGGGATCGGCCAGGTCCGGCTGATGACCAACAACCCCCGCAAGGTCGCCATGCTCGAAGGCTGCGGCCTCGGGGTGACCGAGCGCGTGCCCCTCGCGGTGGGCCGCAACCCGCTCAACGAGAACTATCTCGACGTCAAGGCGCGGAAGTCCGGCCACCTGCTCTAGGCAGGATGCGCCCGCTGCTGCTGCGCCGCGCGGCGGCATTCGGAATCGGTCACTGCTTGCCGCCGGTGAGCCCGAGTTCACCTGCTCCCGAACCGTCCGCGTTCAGCATCGACAATCCCAGTGCCTGCCTTCGGCGCTGACGGTATCGGTCGATCTGGGTGTCGGCGATCACGCCGATCAGGATCACGCTGCCCATCACGGCGAAGTTGAGCGAGGACGGTATTCCGAGGAGGTTCACGAGATTCTGCAGCTCCTGCAGCAGCACGACCCCGAGCACGACCCCGATGATCGACCCCTCGCCGCCACGCAGGGAAAACCCGCCCAGGACTGCGGCCGCGATACCGTAAAGCTCGTAGAAATTGCCATGCGACGATGGCTGGATCGAGCGCGTGTACATCGCGAAGAACACCGCGGAGACCGCCGTCAGCACGAGGCAGATCACATAGGCCAGGACGATCACCCGCGTGCTGTCGATCCCCGCATAGCGCGCAGCCTCCTCGTTCTTGCCGACCGCGAAGAGGTGCCGGCCGAACACCGTCCTGTGCAGCGTGAACCAGGCCACCGCCGCCACCACGGCAAATGCCATGATCGAATGCGGCACACCGCCGGTGCGGCCCGACACCACCCATTCCAGCATCGGGAAACTGTCCCCGAACGAGAAGCCGGCCGTGCCGTCGGCGGTGTAGAACCGGGCGATGCCGCGATAGATCAGGAGCCCGCAAAGCGTCACGACGAAGGGCTGGAGCTTCAGCCGCGTGATCAGGAAACCGTGGATCACCCCCATCACCGCGCCGATGCAGATCACTATGAGCGTCGCCAGCGGCCAGGGCACATCGTGGTTCACGATCAGATCCACGAAGATCACGCCCAGAAGCGCGATCACCGACCCGACCGAGAGTTCGATCCCGCCGGTCACGATCACGAAGGCCTCGGCCACGGAGAAGAGCCCGAACAGGCCGATCAGGTTGGCGGTATTGGCCAGGTTGATCGGCGAGAGGAAGCGCGGATTGATCGCCGCGACCACGGCGCCGACGACGAGGACAAGTACGAGGAGACCGACATCCTTTTTCTGCATCGAGCGCCCCTTCCCTAGCCGACGGCAAGCCGCAGGATCGATTCTTCCGTGAGATCCCGCGAAGAGAGGATACCAGCGATCGCCCCATTACACATGACGGCGACCCTGTCGGAGACGCCGATCACCTCTTCCATGTCGCTCGAGATCATCAGGATGCCGACGCCGGCATTCGCGAGATCCTGCATCAGCCGGTAGACCTCGGCCTTCGCGCCGACATCGATGCCGCGGGTCGGTTCGTCGAGGATGAGCACCTTCGGCCCCATGGCCAGCCATTTCGCGAGAACGACCTTCTGCTGATTGCCGCCGGAAAGTTCCGCCACGGCCCGGTCCAGGCTGGCCACCTTGATCCCCAGGCGCTGCTGCGACGTCTCGGCCAACCCGCGCTCGGCGGCCCTGTCGACAACCCCGCGGCGCGAAAGCCGGGCGAGGCTCGGCAAGGTGACGTTTTCCGAGACCGCGAAATCGAGAAACAGCCCGTGCTCCTTCCGGTTCTCGGGCAGGAGGCACAGCCCCATCGCGATGGATTGCGCCACCGAGCGGGGTGGCAACGGCACCCCATTGACGAGAACCTCGCCGCCGCGCCGCGCATCGATGCCGAAGGTCGCGAGGGCGAGCTCCGTCCGCCCGGCGCCGACAAGACCGGCGAGCCCGAGGATCTCTCCGGCCTTCACGCTCAGGTTCACTCGCGCATCCGGGTAGGTCGAGGTCGCGACATCCCGCAACTGGAGCACGGGCGCGTGGGCGTCATGGTCCCGCTTGTCGTAGAATTGGCCCACGTCGCGACCGATCATCATCCGGACCATGCGGTTCTTCTCGATCTCGCCCCGGCCAAGCTCGCCGGCATTGCGCCCGTCGCGCAGCACGATCACGCGGTCGGCGACCTGTTCGATCTCGGCCAGGCGGTGGCTGACGAAGAGGATGGCGACGCCCTCGTCGCGAAGCTGCGCGATGACCTCGAGCAGCCTTTGGGTCTCCGAGAGCGTCAGGCTCGACGTGGGCTCATCGAGGATCACGAGGCGGGCATCCATCGAAAGCGCGCGCGCGATTTCCAGGAGCTGCTGGTCGGCAAGCGAGAGCTCGAAGGCGGAATCCCTGGCCCCGAACCGCGCCCCGACGCGCTGCAGGATCGGTTCGACCGCGCGGGCCATCGCCCTTCTGTCGAGGACGCCCAGGGGGCCGCGGGTAATCTCCCGCCCCAACAGGACGTTCGCGGCAACGTCGAGATTGGTGAATGTGTTCAGCTCCTGGTGGACGAAGGCGATCCCGCGCGCCGTGGCTTCGGCGGGGGTGAGGGCCGCAATGCTTTCGCCGTCCAGTTCGATGCTGCCCCTGTCGGGCGCGGTCGCCCCGCCGAGCACCCGCATCAGGGTCGACTTGCCGGCACCGTTTTCGCCAATCAGCCCGACGACCTCGCCCCCCCTGATCGATAGGCCGACATCTTCCAGCGCAACAACCCCAGGGTAGAGCTTGGACACGCCCGACAGCGTCAGGGCGATCGGATTCTTCACGGTCATTGGGTCACATTCCGTCCGTGCCGGAAGGACCGCGCGGGATAGCCTCCACGCGATCCGTTCCCGGCCAGATTGCCGTTCAGCCCGCGATCCGCGCCTTCAGTTCCGCCTCGAAGGCATCGACATTGGATTGGTCGATGACCTTGGTCGGCACGATGATCAGCCCGTCTTCAGGAATCCCGGATGTGTCGCCTTCCAGGTATTTCGCCATCAGATGCATCCCCTGGTAGCCCCACTGGTACGGGTCCTGCACGACGGTGCCGGCAAAGGCACCCTCGCGCACCGCGCCGAGCGTGATCGGGTCCTCGTCGAAGGCGATGACCGTGATCTCGCCAAGCTTGCCCGCAGCCTGCAGCGCCTCGAAGATCTTCGGCGGATTGTAGGAGTAGAACCCCACCATGCAGTTCACATCGGGGTTTGCCGCCAGGACGTCGTCGACATTCGACCGGGCGCGCGCGAAATCCACATCGTCGCCGCGCACGTCGACGAGCTCGATCCCCGAGCCTTCGACCGCCTGCCGGAAGCCCGCGATCCGCTCCACGGCATTGTCCGCACCGAGAAAGCCGACGAAGCCCATGCAGGTGCCGCCGTTGGGAAGCGCCTTCTTCGCGATCTCGCCCGCCTGCACGCCGGCATCGGTGTTCGAAGACCCGAGATAGGCGATCCGGTTGCTGGCCGGCGCATCGGAATCGGTGGTGAACAGCGGAATCTGCGCGGCGATCCGGTTGAACGCGTCGATCGAGGTCTTCGGATCGACCGAGGAGATCATGATCGCATCTGTGCCCGCCGCGACAAGGTCGTCCATGAGCGCGTTCTGCAGCGCCGCCGTCCCCTGCGCCGGATAGCGGAACTGGGTTTCGTATCCCGGAAGCTCCGCCTGCGCGGCGTTGACGCCCGCTTCGGCGAGCTTCCAGAAATCCGACGCGGCATTCACCACGAAGGCCAGCGCGGGCTTGTCCTGGGCCTGGGCCGCAGAGGCCGCGACACAGGCAAGCGCGGCGAACGCGAGTTTCGATCTGAACATTGAAAGTCCTCCCTTTGACCGCAATCAGTTGCGGATGAACAGGGTCCGGCAACCGTCGGGCCCCAACGGCACGTGTCTGAACGGGTTCCCCCGGAAAAGGCGGGACCGCGCCACTCTGCGCGGCCCCGGCGCCGCTTCCCCTGGGAGGTCAGTTCTCGGCGCAGAATCCCGGGTCTTCACGGTTGCAGATGTCGAGGCCGGTATAGAGCGGATCGTCCACCGTCTCGCCGTTGATCAGCTGGATCATCACGTCGGGTGCACGATAGCCCATTTCGAACGGCCGTTGCCCGACCTGCGCATGGCTGCGCCCGTCGCGGAACGCCTGGGTCTGCGGCGGCAGGGTGTCGCCGGCGATGATGATCAGGTCATTGGACTTCAGCTTGTCCATCACGCCATCGGTCACCTGCGCGTAGGCCTGCGGCGCGAACTGCGCCCAGCCGCCGACCAGGATGAAGGCGTCGAGATCCGGGTTCGCCGTGAACACGTCCGACATCTGCTGGTTTGCGAGGTCGGCCTGGTCGTTGGTGAAGACCGGGCAACCGTCGATTTCGGACCAGCCGTTCTGACCGGACAGACGGTCGATGCCCTTTTCACCGCCGGCCGTGTCGCGGAACCCTTGCGCGCGGGCGTTGATGTTGTCGGCCGCGACGTTGCCGAGCTGCAGGCAGACCGAACCGCCATCTGGCTTGAGGAGCGCGGCCTGCTCGGCCATCTTGACGCCCATCAGGTAATTGTCGGTGCCGAGATAGGTGGCGCGCAGGTCACGGTCGGACTCAAGGAAATCGGCGTCGATCGTCATCACCGGGCTGTCCGGCGCGATGTCGCGGATTCGGTTGGCCATCGCCGGCGCGTTCGACGGCGATATCGCGATCGCGGCGACGCCGGAGGTCAGCAGGTCGTCCACGATCTGCACCTCGCCCGCCTCGTCGGCCGAGGACGCCGGGCCGGTGTAGAGGCAGGCGTATTCGCTGTCGGCGTTCTCCTCCATCCACTTCTGGCAGCCCAGGTTGATCTGCTCGAAGAAGGGGTTGTCGAGGCCCTTCACGACAATGGCCAATGTCTTCTTGTCCTGCGCCGATGCCCCGGCAGCAGCCAGTGCGCATACGGCGACAGCCGACAACAGTAGTCCGGTATTCCGTGTCATCTCAATCCTCCCGACTTGAAATTCACCCCGGATTTCAGATACTTATGTCACCCAGGGTACCAGATTATGCGTGGATCGTGCTTCTCGCGCCTATAGGACCACGCCTTCTCGATAAGCGCCTTCTCATCGACCTCGGGCTCCCAGCCCAGGACGTGACGAGCCTTGGAATTGTCGAGCCAGTTGCTGTGCAGCGATGTGGGGATCTCGATACCGGGAGCGCCCATTCCCTCCGTCAGGCGCGCGGCGACCGTCGCGTAATCCACCGGGCGGTTCATCGAGATGTTGAACGTCTGCTGCCGGGCCGACGGGTTGTCGAGCACGGTCAGGATCGCCGCGACCAGATCGTCGACATGAACGAAGTTGCGCTTGAGCGAATCTCCGGTCCGGTCGAGCAGGATCGGCACGCGCCCTGCCTCGTGATGCCCGGCGACCTCGTCTTCCGGCATGAAGTCGGTCCAGGGCGGCCCGCCGAACTGGTCCGGCCCGAAGGACAGGGCACAGCGAAAATCGTCCTTCTCCATGATCCAGGGTGCGCGCAGGATGCAGCCGTTCAGATCGTACTGGATGCCGTATTGCTCCAGCATGACCTCCTCGAGCACCTTGGTCAGCGCGTAGCAGCCCTTGTAGGCGCGGCGCGGCGCGGTTTCGGTGATCGGCCCGTCATAATGCTGGAACGCATGCCCGACGGCACAGTCGCCGCCGATCAGAACGAACTGTTCGGCATCGGGCGAGGCGCGGAACGCCTCGAGCAGCACGAACATGCCCTTGACCGCGACGTCCATGGCCAGGTCCGGGCTCTCCTTGACCGCCGCCATGTGAAGCACATGCGTCACGCCCTTCATCGCCGCCGCGACAGCCACCGGGTCGTTCAGCGAACCCCGGATGACCGACACGCGGTCCGCCTCATTGATCGTCCGGTTGTGACAGAGCGCGACGACGGACCAGTCGCCAAACCGCGGATTCCCGAGGAAGCGCGGCAGGAATGCCTGCCCGACCTTTCCGGTCGCTCCCGTCAGCAGAAGCCGCATGAATCTCCTCCCCGATTGAAGAAAAGTATGATTTACTAATATTAGTCGGTCAAGTATTGATCTATTAACGAGTGCCTGAATCTTCCTTCAGGCCCGGGCGGGAGCGCCAAGGGGAGGATCACGATGTCACGTCTGAAACTGTCAGGCGTCTCCAAGAGTTTCGGGGCGATCCGTGCCTTGGAGAACGTGTCGATCGAGGTCGCCCCGGGCGAGGTGATGGGCCTCATGGGCGACAACGGCGCCGGCAAGTCGACGCTGGTCAAGATCGTCGCCGGCAATTTCCGTCCGACGCAGGGAGACATCTTCATCGACGGCAGGAAGGTCGAGTACCACCGGCCGATCGACGCGCGCCGGGAGGGGGTGGAGGTGGTCTACCAGGACCTCGCCCTTTGCGACAACCTCACGGCCGCCTCGAACGTCTTTCTCGGCCGGGAGCCCACCCTCGGTCGCGCCCCGTTCCGGATCATCGACTACCCGCAGATGCGCAGGCGCTCCGCGGAACTGTTCGCCCAGCTCAAGTCCGAGACGCGACCGCGCGATCTCGTTCGCCGGATGTCGGGCGGCCAGCGGCAGGCGGTGGCGATCGCGCGCACGCTCCTGTCGGACGCGAAGATCGTGCTGATGGACGAGCCGACCGCGGCGATCTCGGTGCGGCAGGTGGCCGAGGTTCTCGACCTGATCCGCCGGCTGCGCGACCGCGGCCTGAGCGTCATCCTGATCAGCCACCGGATGCCCGATGTCTTCGCGGTCTGCGACAGGATCGCGGTGCTTCGGCGCGGCAGTCTGGTGGCGAGCAAGCCAGTCTCGCAGAGCTCGCCGGAAGAGGTCACGGGCCTCATCACCGGCGCGATCGAAACCGCCTGAAGGGAGGAGAGGCATGACGTCCATCGAAGAGGTCATCGGCCAGAGCCAGCATCGCGGCAGCCTGTCCCGCGCCATGAATTTCCAGGCATTCTGGGTTCTTGTCGCCGCGATCCTCGCCTGCCTCGCCCTGACGTTCCTCACCGACGCCTTTGCCAGCGAGCGCAACCTGTTCAACGTGTCGCGCAACTTCGCCTTCGTCGCGATCATCGCGATCGGCATGACCGTCGTGATCGCCTCGGGCGGGATCGATCTTTCGGTCGGCTCGACCGTGGTCCTGACGGCGATGGTGATCTCGGTCCTGATGTCCGGCGGATCCGGATTCTGGATATCCGCCCTTGCCGCGCTTGCGGCGGCGCTTCTCGTCGGCCTCCTCAACGGGATCCTCATCGCCTATGTCGGAATGCCGCCATTCGTCGTGACGCTCGGGATGCTCTCGGCCGCGCGGTCGCTGGCGATGGTCCTCTCCAACAACAAGATGATCTGGGAGTTCGGGCCGGATCACGACCTGCTGCTCTGGATCGGAGGCGGTTCGACCCTTGGCCTCCCGCATCCGCTCTACGCGCTCCTGACCCTCGCGATCATCGCCGGCCTCATCCTTCGCTGGACCCGCTGGGGCCAGCACGTCTTCGCGATCGGCGGCAACGAACAGGCCGCGACCCTGACCGGCATTCCGGTCAAGCGGCTGAAGGTCTCGGTCTACATGTTCTCGGCCTTCACCGCCGGCGTCACGGGCATCCTGATGGCCGGCTGGCTGGGCAGCGTGACAACCAACCTTGGCCAGTCGATGGAGCTCGCGGTCATCGCCGCGGCGGTTATTGGCGGCGCCAATCTCGCCGGCGGCGAGGGTACGGTCCTCGGCGCCGTGGTAGGGGCACTCCTCATCGAGGTGATCCGGAACTCGCTCATCCTGCTGGGGATCTCGGCGTTCTGGCAAGGCATGTTCATCGGCAGCTTCATCATCATCGCCGTCGCCTTCGATCGGATCCGCAAACTCAGATCCAGCGACTGACCGGGACAGGGAAGGAGAACACATTCCGCCTTTGACATGATTGCACGACAACAGGATCGGCGCTAGCCACAGCGTTCACTTCAGGGTTCCAGCCAGCATGACGCCCGTCACCTCAAAGAGCCAGGACAACGGTCGCAGGAATCGGGCGACGATGATGGAAGTCGCCTCACTGGCCGGCGTCTCGCAGGCGACCGTTTCGCTTGTCCTGAACGGCAGCCCCGGTGCGAAGCTTGCCGACGCGACCCGGGAACGGGTGAAGGACGCCGCGCGGAAACTCGGCTACCGCCTGCCCCACCGTAAACCCAAGAAGTCTCCGGGCCCTCAGCCGGCGATCCTGTTCCTTGCCGACGAGATCGCCAGCGATCCCTGGATGACCATGGCCTATGACGGCGCGCAGAAGAAGGCCTCCGAATACGGCTACACCGTTCTTCTTGCCGTCACCGGCAACTCCGAGGACGAGGCCGCGGTGCTGGAACAGTTCGAGGGGATGCGCATCGCCGGTGTGATCTACGGCACGATCCTGACCCGCCTGGTCGAACCCTCCGCTGCCGTGCTTAAGCACCGGACCGTGCTTCTGAACGCCTATGACAGCCGGCGCCGCCTGCATTCGATCATTCCCGGAGACCTTCTCGGGGGGCGGGCCGCCACGCAACACCTGATCGACGCCGGCCGCCGGCGGATCGCCCTCATCAACGGCCAGCGCGGGATCGACGCGTCGCGCGACCGTCTCAAGGGATACCGGCAGGCCCTGGCGTCCAACGACATTCCCTTCGACCCCAAGCTCGTGCGCTGGGGAAACTGGGAGCCCTTGTCCGGCTACGAACACACGAAGGAACTGCTCAAGCTCTCCCCCCGGCCCGACGCGATCTTCTGCGGGAACGACCCGATGGCCTATGGGTGCTACGACGCCCTTCGAGAAGCCAGGATCTCGATCCCCGACGAGATCGCCGTCATCGGATTCGACAACCGCGATCTCGCAAACAGCATGCACCCGCCGCTGACCACGGTGATCCTGCCGCATTACGAAATGGGCGAGATCGCCGCCGAACATCTCATCGAAATGATCGGCGGCCACAACACGCGCCCCACGCAGACGAAGGTCGAATGCACGCTGGTCCACCGGGCTTCCGTCTGAACCCGGGTCCGGCCCCCCGTCCGGTGGGCAGAATTCCGTCCAGATATGCGAGCCCGGCTCCCTCACCCGTGACAGGCGCGGATGGCTCGTGCTATGGTTGCGCTCGCCAAACAAGTTCAATCCCATGTTGCCGCCGAGCGCGCGCGCCCCGGACCGGTTTCCGAAAGGACCCCAGATGCACGTCGCCAGGACAGCCGCGCGCCCGTGGCAGGCGTCGGTCGCGCCGCGTCGCCGCCAGGGACACGATCGTGTCGAATAACGGGCGCGGCGGGTTCCGCACCACGGTGCAGCAGGTCAACCGCCCAACCGCCGTGCTCGAGGCATTGGTGGCCGAGATCGCCCGCCACGAACGCGGCGGGCTCGGGGTGATCCTCGAGGGCGCGCCGAGCCCCGGGCGCCGCGCCTTCGCCGAGGCGCTGGCCGACGCCGCCGGACGCAGCCTTCGCGTCGTCGAGGCGACCGAGTTCGACAAGCGCGACCGCATGCGTGCCCTCGGGGCGCTCCTCGACGAAGCCGAGGCGCTCGGCGCGATCCTGTTCTTCGACGAGGCCGATGCGCTGTTCGGCACCCGCACCGAAACCGCAGACGCCCATGACCGCTTCACCGAAGCGGAGATCGGCTACTTCCTGAAACGCCTGGACGAGACCGAGGGCGTCGCGATCCTCGCCACCGCGTCCCGCAACGCGCTCGACGAAATCCTGGTCAGGTACATGCAGGCCGTCCTCAGCCTCGGCTGACCCCTTCCGGCGCGCGCCGCGACCGCATAGCCTCCCGGCCATGCACCCTCACGACCTCGTCCTCACCCCCACCCATCTCCGCTTCCTCGGCCGCCGCCTGCCCCGCAGCATCGGCCGGGGCGGCCTCACCTCCGACAAGCGGGAGGGCGACGGCGCCACGCCCCGCGGCCTTCTCCGCGTCACCGGCATGCTCTACCGCCCCGACCGGATCGCCCGGCCCGCGCCCTGGGCCGAACCCATCGGCCCCGCCGATCTCTGGTCCGACGACCCCGCCGACCCGACCTACAACCAGCCCGTGCGCGCGCCCCATTCCGCCAGTCACGAGAGGCTCCGCCGCGCCGACCGGCTCTACGACCTCGTGATCCTCACCGACTGGAACTGGCCCGCCGCCCTGCCCGGCCGCGGCTCGGCGATCTTCCTGCACCGCTGCCGCCGCCCGCTCCATCCCACCGCCGGCTGCATCGCGCTCCGCCCGGGCGACCTCGCCTGGCTCGCCCGCCGCATCGCCCCGGGAACGCGGATCCTGATCCGCTAGTAAGCGGGAATCGCCGCACCCGGCCTCAAGCTGGGATTCCGCAGGCGCTCACCGGCCCCGCCCGGGACAAGGCCCGAAGGACCGCCGGGCGACATGGTGACCGACGCACTCGCCCCCCCTCAGTTCCAGCACTCCACCAGAACCGTCATGTCCGCCCCCACGAGCGCGATGTCCTCCGGGTCGAGCGGCGCCACCCGCTCGGACGCGGCCGGCGCCACCCCCTGCGCCTCGAGGAATGCCCCAAGCGCCGCGGCATCGGCCGCGAAGCGCACCTCCTTCGGCAGGCTCTGCGCCGGATCCTCCCGCCGCGGCAGAAGCATACCCACCACGCCGCCTGCCATGTCCAGAACCGGCCCGCCCGCAACGCCCGGCTGCGCCATCAGCGCGAGCCGCGCAAGCCGCGCGTCGCCGTCGAGCCCGCGCACATCCTCGAGCGTCCCGAAGCTGATCGTCGGCGCGCCCAGGACCCCGTCATAGGCATAGCCTGCCACCGCCACCTCGGCATCGCGGCGCGGCATCCCCGCCCGGAGCCGTCCGAACTCGATCGGCACCTGTGCCGCCACCGGCCGGAGCAGCGCCACACCGAGCCCGTCGTCGAACGCCGCCACCTCGGCCTCGGCCTCCCCGTCGAGCGTGATCCGCGAACAGCCCGCCACCCGCTCGGCCGCGGTGAGCACCGCGCCGGCAGCATCGACATAGAAACCCGAGGCAGACCGTTCCGGCCGCCGCAGCTGCAATCCCGCCAGCAGATCTCCGCCGCGGATCTCCGGATTGCCCGCCGTGTCGGGCAGCACCACACCCGGGATCGGCGCGAAACTCTCCTGCATCGCCGCCAATGCCACGCCGCGCCGCATCGCGTCGCCCGCGGGCCAGATCAGCGCGAAGCCCTTCACCCCGTCATCCGTGAGCTGCGCCTCGACCCGGGTCTGGTAGCGCGCATTCTCGCCCTCGATGGTGAACCGCCCCCGGCCGATCCGCCGCGCGCCCGCCAGAGGCACCACCTCGAGCGTCTGCATCACCTCATAAAGCCCGAGCAGCGCATCGGCCCCGCCGGTTGCCGAGATCAGGAGCACCTGCACCCCGTCCGATCCCTCGTAGCGGGCGAACGGCGCCTCGTAGCCCGTCAGCGTCACCAGCCCCAAAGGCAAGGCGATCTCGATCCCCGCCTCCATGTCGCGGACCGGCGCGAGCCCCAGGCTCGCCTGCGCCGCGCGCCAGGCCTCGACCAGCGCCGACCGCTGCGCCGAAGTCAGAACCCCGGTCTCCGCGAACCCGCTCGCACGCTGCCAGGCCGCCATCGACTTCCGCGTGCCGGGCCCGAAATCGCCGTCGATCCGCGCGGCATAGAACCCCGCCGCCTTCAGCGCGCGCTGCACCTCCTCGCGCTCGGCCTTGCCCAGCCGCCGTTCCGCCGCCCGTGCCTCGGCCGGGCTCTCCTCCGCCGGCACCGGCGGCACCGGCGCGGCGCCCGGCTCCGGCGCCGCCCCCGCCACCGG
This sequence comes from Paracoccaceae bacterium, assembly GCA_003605175.1. Lineage (GTDB taxonomy): Bacteria > Pseudomonadota > Alphaproteobacteria > Rhodobacterales > Rhodobacteraceae > Ovoidimarina. The sequence goes on from QWDA01000007.1 coordinate 78,359, forward strand.
CCAGAATTGCTCCCGGTAGTTCGAGCCATCGGCGAGGTAACTGTCGCCCGGGATCTGCCCCGCCGCCCGGAGCCGCGCCAGCGTCTCGGCGGCCACAGCCTCGTCATAGGGCCCGAGCGCGATCGCGTACCAGCCCGAGGCCAGCCGGTACCCCGCCACGTCCTCGAGCCGCGCGGCATAGGCGCGGGCGCGCTCCTCGGCCTGCGCCAGCGTTGGCCGCGCCTCGACCTGCACCCAGGCCTCCACCGCCCTCGCCGCCCCGGCCGCCAGCCCCAGCGCGAATACCAGCGCCAAACGCCCGACCAAACCTGCGATCCGTGCCATGAAGATCCCGACTGCCCGCTTCCGCGCCTTCGCGCGCTGTTGGCAATCTAGCAGAGCGCCCCGCCGATGCATCCCCTTTGTGCCACGGGCGCACCGGCTCGATTGACGCCGCGCGGGGGGGCGCCTATGGAGACCCCGGCTTTCGGACGGGGATCGCTATGAGCGCCACGCAGCACAAACCGACATCCTTCCAGGAGATCATCCTTAGACTGCAGGCCTACTGGGCCGCGCAGGGCTGCGCGATCCTGCAACCCTACGACATGGAAGTCGGCGCCGGCACCTTCCACCCCGCCACCACGCTCCGCGCGCTCGGCCCCGACCACTGGGCCGCCGCCTATGTGCAGCCCTCGCGCCGCCCCACCGACGGCCGCTACGGCGAAAACCCGAACCGGCTCCAGCACTACTACCAGTTCCAGGTGATCATGAAGCCCTCGCCGCCGGACTTCCAGGCGCTCTACCTGGGATCGCTCCAGGCCATCGGGATCGACAATTCGCTGCACGACATCCGCTTCGTCGAGGACGACTGGGAAAGCCCCACCCTCGGCGCGTGGGGCCTCGGCTGGGAGGTCTGGTGCGACGGGATGGAGGTCTCGCAGTTCACCTATTTCCAACAGGTCGGCGGGCATGACTGCAAACCGGTCTCGGGCGAACTCACCTACGGGCTCGAACGGCTCGCGATGTACGTGCTCGGCATCGACCACGTCATGGACATGCCCTTCAACGCGCCGGACACGGCACGCTCGCTCAGCTATGGTGACGTGTTCCGCGCCGCCGAGGAGCAGTATTCGCGCTGGAATTTCGACGTCGCCGATACCGTGATGCTCCTGGAACACTTCGAGCACGCCGAGGCGGAATGCGCCCGCATCCTCGCCGAACCGGCGCTCGATCCCAAGACCGGCAAGCGCATCGTCATGGCGCTCCCCGCCTACGACCAGACCATCAAGGCCAGCCACCTCTTCAACCTTCTCGACGCCCGCGGCGTGATCTCGGTGACCGAGCGCCAGGCCTATATCGGCCGCGTCCGCGCGCTCGCCAAGGCCTGCGCGGATGCGTTCGTGGAGGCACAAGAGGCGCACATCACCGGCCGCGTTGCAGAGAAGATAGTCTGAATTCCTTGGTCCATAGGGCAGCGCCCGACCCGAGGGGTGGGCGCAGAAGTGCCCGCCCCTGGGGGGCGGGTCGGGCGCTGCCCGGCGGTGCCCGCCGGGCGGAACGGATGGACGGCGCGGTCCTGCATTTCAAGACGGGGACATCTTCCAGGACGGCCCCGCCGGGCCGCAGCGGTGGAAACCAATGAACGGCCGCCTCCTCGTCGCCACCCTCCTCGCCTGCGCCCTCGCTGCCGGCGCGGCGATGTACTACCTTCAGGTCTACGCCTTCTACACCCGCCTCGACCCCGCCACCGTCGACCTCCGCATCACCACGGGCGACACCGCCGCGCCCCTTGCCGCAACCGACCTCCAGGCCATCGACGCCACCTCTTCGCCGATCCGCTTCCGCGCCTGCTTCACCACCACGGGCACCACTGACACTGCCGACCCCTATCCCGACGCCACCCCGCTCACCGCCCCCGGCTGGTTCTCCTGCTTCGACGCCGACCGCATCGGCGCCGACCTCGAGGCCGGCCGCGCCCGGGCCGTGCTCGGCCAGCGCGACGTGATCTGGGGCATCGACCGCGTGCTCGCGCTCTACCCCGACGGGACCGGCTTCGCGTGGCAGCAGATCAACCCCTGCGGCAAGGAGGTCTTCGACGGCAACGCTGCCCCGCCCGGCTGCCCGCCGCGGGAGTAACCCAAAAAGCCAAGCCGGGCGAGCGCCTGCCCGTGGGATGGCGCCGCAACGGCTGATCGGCGCATTTTATGGTGCCACCCCGCCGTACCAACGTTGGGCACGGAACCTCACCAAAGCGCCAGCCCGCCGGGACGGGCAGGCGCTCGCCCGGCGCCTTCGGCGCTGTTCGGGCGGGGGATCCGAACCACCGTCGTCACACCCGACCCGTTGCGATCCCCGCCCGCTCCCGATAACAGACCCCCGACCCGAACAGCCGGCCCGAACCATGCCCGACCTCCTGATCGAACTCCTTTCCGAGGAAATCCCCGCCCGGATGCAGCCCCGCGCGAGCGCCGACCTCAAGCGCCTCGTCACCGACGGGCTCGTCGAGGCCGGCCTGACCTATGCCGCCGCCCAGGCCTTCGCGACGCCGCGCCGGCTGACCCTCGCCGTCGAGGGCCTGACCGCCGCCTCGAAACCCACGAAGGAAGAACGCAAGGGCCCCCGCACCGACGCCCCGGAAAAAGCGCTAGAAGGCTTCCTCCGATCGACCGACCTCACGAAGGACCAGCTCGAGGCCCGGGACGACAAGAAGGGCCAGGTCTGGTTCGCGGTGATCGAGAAACCGGGCCGTCCCGCCGCCGAAATCGTCGCCGAGACCCTCGAAACCGCGATCCGCAACTTCCCCTGGCCCAAGTCGATGCGCTGGGGCGCGGGCGACCTCCGCTGGGTGCGCCCGCTCCACTCGATCCTCTGCCTTCTCACCGACGAGACCGGCGCCAGCATCGTGCCGGTCGACATCGACGGCATCCGCTCCGGCGACACCACCCGCGGCCACCCGGTCCACGCGCCGGGTGCCTTCCCGGTCACAGGCTTCGACGACTACGTGGCGAAACTGAAGGCCGCCAAGGTCGTGCTCGACCCCGCCGAGCGCGCCGAGACCATCTGGCACGACGCCACCACGCTAGCCTTCGCGCGCGGGTTGGAAGTGGTCGAGGACGAGGGCCTCCTCGCCGAGGTCGCGGGCCTCGTCGAATGGCCGGTCACGCTGATGGGCGCGATCGGCGAGAGCTTCCTCGGCCTCCCGCCCGAGGTGCTGCAGACCTCGATGAAGGAGCACCAGAAGTTCTTCTCGGTTCGCAACCCCAAGACCGCCCGGATCGAGGGCTTCGTCACCGTCGCCAACACCGAGACCGCCGATAACGGCGCGACCATCCTCGCGGGCAACCTAAAGGTGCTCTCGGCCCGGCTCTCGGATGCGAAGTTCTTCTGGGAGAACGACCTCCGCACGGTGAAAAAGCCCGGCGGCCTCGAAACCATGGCCGCGCCGCTCGCCAACGTCACCTTCCACGCCAAGCTCGGCTCCCAGGCCGACCGCATCGCCCGCATCGCCGATCTTGCCGACAGGATCGCGTCAGAAGTTGGGTCCGACCCAATGGACGCGGCAAAGGCCGCTCGGATCGCCAAAGCCGATCTCGCCTCGGAAATGGTCTACGAATTCCCCGAACTCCAGGGCATCATGGGCCGCTATTACGCCAAGGAAGCGGGCCTCTCCGACGCCATCGCCGACGCCGCCCGCGACCACTACTCCCCGCTCGGCCCGTCCGACGCCGTACCCACCGCCCCCATCTCTGTCGCCGTGGCGCTCGCCGACAAGATCGACACGCTCGCCGGCTTCTGGGCCATCGACGAGAAACCCACCGGCTCGAAGGACCCGTTCGCGCTGCGGAGAGCGGGATTGGGCGTGATCCGCAATCAAGCGGCAAACAGGGTTCGCATTGGTCTAACGGCAATTCTATGGGAAGGGATCGTTTCAAGTTTGCAGGCACGGGCAAAGGTCCCGGGCGAACTGTCCTACTTCGTGGCGTCTGACGACGAAGGGGAAGTATGGGCGAGCTTTTGGCATCCGGACCCAAACTACCACTCCAAGAGTGCTGATGATCCGCCAGATGATATCTTCGACGAGGAAGCATTCGAAAGCTTTCGCGAACTTGCCGAAGGTGGAAAGCTAGCTAGAACGGCGGACACGTACTTTACTGACTTGACTGCCAATCCGCCCGAGCTTGAGCGGTCCAACGGACGTCCTGCATTCCCGAGACGACTTCCAAGTGTGGCGGGATTTGTGGGCGACCTCCTCGCCTTCCTCCACGACCGCCTGAAGGTCCATCTCCGCGACGAGGGCATCCGCCACGACGTGATCGACGCCTGCCTCGCGATGCCGAATAACGACGACCTCACCCTCCTCGTCGCCCGCGCCCGCGCGCTGCAATCCGTGGTCGCGACCGAGGACGGCCAAAACCTCATCCAGGGCTTCAAGCGCGCCAACAACATCCTCACCCAGGCCGAGGAAGCGGACGGGGTGGCCTACGAGTTCGGCGCCGACCGGAAGTTCATGGAGGCGCCCGAGGAGAAAGCCCTGATCGACGCGCTCGACGCTGCCGACGAGGTGATCCGGCCCGCCATGGACGCCGAGGACTTCGCCAAAGCCATGCAGGCCATGGCCGCCCTCCGCGCCCCCATCGACGCCTTCTTCGAGGCGGTGCAGGTCAATACCGACAACCAGATCGTCCGCCGCAACCGGCTCAATCTCCTGCACCGGATCCGCGCCACCTGCCTCGCCGTGGCCGACCTGACGCGGCTCGAAGGCTGACCCCCGCAAAACCCGCGCGGCAAAATGAAAAGGGGCCCCGCAGGGCCCCTTCCGTAAGCAAAGCCGACAGGCCTACCGCTTTTCGCTGCGCAGCCCCTTCAGGATCGCCCAGCACATCAGCAACAGCACGACCGTGAACGGCAGCCCCGTCGAGATCACCATCGCCTGAAGCGCGCCGAGCCCGCCGCCGATCAGGAGCACGATGGCCACCGCGCCTTCGAAGGTGCACCAGAACACCCGCTGCGGCACCGGCGCGTCGATCTTGCCGCCCGCGGTGATCGTGTCGATCACCAGCGACCCGCTATCCGACGATGTTACGAAGAACACGATCACCAGCACGATCCCGATCACCGAGGTGATCGACGAAAGCGGCAGGCTCTCCAGCATCGCGAACAGCGAGATCGGCGGGTTGTAGCTGTCGATCACCTGCGCCTTCACCGCGCTGCCGACAGGATCGCTCAGCACCTGGTCGATCGCCGCACCACCAAAGGTCGCCATCCAGAGCACGCAGACGACCGAGGGGATGATCAGCACGCAGGTCACGAATTCACGCACCGAGCGGCCGCGGCTCACGCGGGCGATGAACATGCCGACGAAGGGCGACCAGGAGATCCACCAGGCCCAATAGAACGCGGTCCAGCCCTGCATGTAGCCGGAATCCTCGCGACCGAACGGGTTGGACAGCGGCACGATATCGCGCAGATAGCCGGCGAAACCCTTACCGAAATCAGTCAGGATCGTGCCCACGCCCGCCGCGAACAGGACGAAGAACAGCAGAAGCGCCGCGATCACCATGTTGATCTCGGACAGCAGCTTCACCCCGCCGTCGAGCCCGCGCAACACCGAGAACAGCGCGATCGCGGTGATGACGGTGATCAGCACCACCTGCACGGTGATGTTGTTCGGGATGCCGAAGACATGCTCCAGACCCGCGTTCGCCTGCTGCGCGCCGAAGCCGAGCGAGGTGGCCAGTCCGAACAGCGTCGCGAACACCGCCAGCGTGTCGATGATGTGCCCGGTCCAGCCCCAGATCCGCTCACCGAAGATCGGATAGAACGCCGAACGGATCGTCAGGGGAAGGCCCTTGTTGTACGAGAACAGCGCCAGCGCCAGCGCGACGATGGCGTAGATCGCCCAGGGATGCAGCCCCCAGTGATAGATCGTCGCCGCGAGGCCCATCTCCTTCGCCGCCGCCACGTTCGCCGCGATGATCGTACCATCCTCGGCAAAGGGCGAAGGCGTCCCGAGCGGCTCGGAAATCGCCATGTGATAGACCGGCTCGAGCACGCCGAAGAACATCAGGCCGATCCCCATGCCCGCCGCGAACAGCATCGCGAACCAGCCGACATAGGTGTAGTCCGGCCGCGCATCCGCCCCGCCGATCCGCACGCTGCCATAAGGGCTGACGATGAGGAACAGGCAGAACAGCACGAAGATGTTCGCCGAGAGCAGGAAGAACCAGTCGAAGGTCGAGGTGATCGCCGGCCTGAGCCACTGGAAGAACGTTCCGGCCTGCTCCGGAAGGGCCAGCGCGTAGAACACGAAAGCGACGATGGAAAGCCCGGAGACCAGGAAGACCGGGTTGTGAATGTCGAACCCGAAGGGTCCGACACTGCTGGATATGTTGTCCTGACCTATCTGGTACTCGGTCTCGATGATATCCGCGTGCCCCTCGGGGGCCGGGATGCCTTGGTCGGCTGTTGGATCGGTCATTCAGACCTCCCTGTTGTTGTTCCCTTGATTCTTCTTCAATCGCGGCATGAAAACCGGTGCACGGGCGCGCGCCGCTATCCTGCCGCCGTTCGGTGGCCGAACATGGTCGGCCAGGTCCGGCACATGGCTCGCCGTCGCTCGGAGAAGCCAGGCTGACAAACGGAAATCGTCATGGTCCCGCGAGCGCCCGGCGCTGACGCCGACCCCCCGCATGCCTACCGCAATTTCACCCCGTGACGGCCCGCGCGTTCTTCAGGCTTTCCCTGCGCGCCATGATGCGATCTAACGTCCTCCCTCCCCTTCTGCCTGTTGGTACGGCGTACCCGTTTCAGTGGTTTGCCCCCGGAAGCCGCACATTCCGGAGATGCTACGTTACGTTTTCCACGCAAATCCGTTCGCAGCGTCAGATCGTGTCAAGAAAACGACGCGAATCCGCTTTTTGGGCGCCGGCGCCCACCGATTGCACGCCAAAGCTGTATCGGCGCGCGAACCCGAAGGCGACGGCGCCCGCCGGCGCACAGATCCCCCGGTACGACCCGCCGCCTGCCCTTCGGACGGGTGCGCCGGCCCGGGCGCATCGCGACGCATCGAGGCCCGATGGCAACGCCGCGCTTGTAAACGGAGTGCGACACCTTATCCTGCGGGCGAAGGAGTCGCGCCGCAGTGCAGCAACAGTTTGGAATGCCTGACTTTCTGGAGATCACGCCGACGGCGCCGATCTCGACCGAGCAGCATGGCGGGCGCGCGAAGTGCCTGCAGAGGCTTACCCGACTCGACCTGCCGGTGCCCCGCACCGTCGCGCTCAGCTTCCAGACGGTGCATGCCATCGCCCAGGGCGCGCTCCCCGACACCGCCCGCATCCTCGCCACGTTCGGCGCCACGCCCCTCGTCTCGGTGCGCCCCTCGAGCCTCGATCCGGACTGGGGCGGGCCCGGGGCGATCCTGAACATCGGCATGAACGACCTGACCGCCGCCGCCCTGGCCGAACGGCTTGGCGAGAACGCCGCCGAAACGCTCTATCGCCGCTTCGTGCAGGCCTACGCGGTCCATGTCGCGCATCTCGATCCCGACATGTTCGAAGGCGCCGAACCCGGCACCACCGCGCGCGAGCTGATCGCGCTCTACGAGGAAGAAGCCGACGATTCCTTCCCCGCCGACCCGGCCCGCCAGCTCGGCGACGTCCTGCAAAGCATGGCCCGCGCCTGGGAAGGCACCAGCGCGCGGCTCCTCCGCCAGGCCAAGGGCGCGCCCGCCGATGCGGGGCTCGGGCTCGTGGTGCAGGAGATGGCGCTCGGCGTCGGGCCTCCGGAATCCGGCTCGGGCGTGATCCAGTTCGTCAACGCCAAGACCGGCGAGCCCCAGGTAACCGGCCGCTATCTCGGCCAGAGCCAGGGCCGCGACGCGGTGGGCGGCGCGCGGGGCGCGCTCTATCTCACCCGCGACCCGCGCGGGCCTTCGCTCGAGGACCGCTGCCCCGACATTTTCGCCGACCTGATCCGCCATGGCGCCACTTGTCGCGCGCGGCTCCGCGAGGAGATGCAGATCGAGTTCACCATCGAGGCCGGCCGGCTCAACGTGCTCGACGCGGTACGCGTCGCCCGCGCGCCGCGCGCCGCGCTCAGGATCGCCGTGGCGCTGGCCGAGGAGGGAGTCATCACGCCCGAAGAAGCGGTGCTGCGCGTGGCGCCGGGCGACATGCCCGAACTCCTGCACCGCCAGGTCGACCCGACCGGCCGACGCGACGTCTTCGCCACCGGCATCGCCGCCAGCCCCGGCGCCGCCACTGGCCGGATCGTCTTTACCTCGCGCGCCGCCCAGGCAAGCGCCGCGCGCGAGGAACCCTGCATCCTCGTCCGCCGCGAAACCTCGCCCGAGGATATCCGCGGCATGCACGCTTCCGTCGCCGTCCTGACCGAGCGCGGCGGCACCACGAGCCATGCGGCCGTGATCGCCCGCGGCCTGGGCCTCCCCTGCGTCGTCGGCTGCTCGCATATCCGGCTCGACCGGCGCGACCGGACGCTGGTGACCGATGACGGCCGCGTGTTCCACGAGGGCGACACGATCACCGTCGACGGCACCCGCGGCGTGGCCATTGCCGGCGAGGCGCCGCTCCTCGAACCGGCGCTCGACGATACGTTCCTCAAGCTCCTCTCCTGGGCCGACGCGGCGCGCGACATCGGCGTGCGCGCCAATGCCGACACCCCCGCCGAGGCGGAGCTGGCGCTGCGCTTCGCGGCCGAGGGCATCGGCCTGTGCCGCACCGAGCACATGTTCTTCGAGGAAGACCGGCTCCGGGTCATGCGCGAGATGATCTTCGTCGATACCGCCTTGGACCGGGCCGGCGTCCTCGAACGCCTCCTGCCGATGCAACGCGCCGATTTCACCGACCTGTTCCGGATCATGCGCGGCAAGCCGGTCTGCATCCGCCTGCTCGACCCGCCGCTGCACGAGTTCCTGCCGCATGGCCGTGACGGCATGCGCGAACTGGCCGACGCGCTCGGCCTGCCGCTCGCCCGCGTGACGCGCCGCGTCGACGAGCTGATGGAGTTCAACCCGATGCTCGGGATGCGCGGCGTCCGGCTCGGCATCGCGATGCCCGAGATCTACGAGATGCAGGCCCGCGCGATCTTCGAGGCGACGATCGCCAGCGCCGAAGGCGACGACCCGGTGGTGCCCGAGATCATGATCCCGCTGGTCTCGGCCAAGCGGGAAGTGGAACTCGTCCGCACCCGCATCGCCGCTGTCGCCGCGGCGGTCCGCAATGAAACCGGCGCCAGCTTTACCTACGAGATCGGCGTGATGGTCGAGACCCCGCGCGCCGCGCTCCGGGCCGACGAGATCGCGGTGCATTCGGCCTTCCTCAGCTTCGGCACGAACGACCTCACGCAGATGACCTACGGCCTCTCGCGCGACGACGCCGGACGCTTCATGGGCTCCTATGTGAGCCAGGGCGTTTTCGTCGAGGATCCGTTCCACAGGCTCGATCTCGACGGGGTCGGCGAGCTCCTGACGATCGGGGCCGAGCGGGGCCGGAAGACCCGCCCGGACGTCAAGCTCTCGGTCTGCGGAGAGCATGGCGGTGACGCGGACTCGATCGAATTCTGCCGCAACGCGGGCTTCGACTACGTGTCCTGCTCCCCTTTCCGTGTGCCCGTTGCGCGACTTTCCGCCGCTCATCTGGCGATCAAGGACCGCAACTCCAAATTGCAGGCGGTTGATTCCAAACCGTAATCCGCTGCTGATGCAAACCGGAAACAATACGGTTCCCGGTTCGCAACACCCTGCGACTCCTGGTGGGGTGGACGATCGCGGTTCAGTTCTTTATCCGAGCTGCCGAGTTTGGGGTTCGCCCGTGGGCCCTGGGGGTAATGGTCTTCTTGGAGGGGGACTCCATGATTTTCCGACCCGCGTTGTGGGCCGTCGCTCTTCTGAGCATCCATCTGGCGACGGTGTCGTCCGCTGGTGACCTCGTGCTGAGCCAGTCGAATAACCCGAAAGCCGAGCTGAACGAGCAGGTGCTCGCGATGCTCGGCCAGGAACGTCAGGCGATTTCAGGGGTTTCCACCGAGAAGGTGAAGCGCCTGGTGACGCAGCCGACACGCCGCAACCTCTGGTTCAAGAAGCCCGAGGTCGTGGAGGATCGCTACGCCGCCGCCTATGTCGACGGTCTGCCGACCGTCAAGGGCGGCAAAGCCTGGCACTGCCTGACCGAGGCGCTCTATTTCGAGGCGCGGGGCGAGTCCGTCGAGGGCATCTTCGCCGTTGGCGAGGTGATCCTGAACCGCGTCGACAGCCCGGCCTTCCCCGACAATGTCTGCAGCGTCGTCCACCAGGGCACCGGCGAGCGCTTCCGCTGCCAGTTCACCTATACCTGCGATGGCCGCAAGGAAGTGATCAGCGAGCCCGCCGCCTGGGAGCGTGTCGGAAAGGTCGCCGACCTCCTCCTGCGCGGCTCGGTGCCGCGGGCACTGACCGACGGCGCCACCTACTACCACACCAAGGCGGTGAATCCCCGCTGGGCGCGGGTCTTCACGCAGACGGCCTCGATCGGCTATCATCTTTTCTACCGGAAGGAAGCGCGCTACGCCTCGAAATGAGCGTCGCGCAGATCTGGCCGCCCGGCCAGTCAGCGGTGAGGAGGCCGACCGTCCGATGTCCAGCGATATAACGCTCGCCTTTGCGCATCCCGAACTCCGGGCCGCCGCCACGGCGGTGCCGCCTATGCCCGACCGGATCTCGCTCCGCGACCATGTCGTCAAGACCGAGATCGGCGCCTTCCAGCCCGAGCGGGGCCGCACCCAGCGGCTCAACTTCAACGTGGTGGTGGAGGTCCGCCCGGCCCATGACGTGGGCGACGACGTGGACCGCATCCTGTCTTACGACAAGATCACCGAAGCCATCGCCGCCGAGCTGGAGCGCGAGCGCCTGAACCTGCTCGAAACCCTGGCCGAGCGGGTCGCCGCGCGAATCCTCGCCGCGCCCCAGGCCCTGCGCACCTTCGTCCGGATCGAAAAGCTCGATCTCGGCCCCGGCGCGCTCGGCGTCGAGATCGTGCGGACCCGCGCCGAGCTGTCCGAGCGGCTGATGAGCGAAATCTCCGACGAACCCGCGCCGCTGGTGTTCTTCCTCGGGCAGGAGGCGATGGTCTCGCCGCGACTGAGAACCTGGCTCGACGGGATCGAGGCCAGCGGCAAGCCGGCGATCCTCTGCGTGGCCCGCGGCAGCGCCGAGCGGCCCCAGGTGCCCATCGCCATCGCCCAGCAGCGGATCGACCTGTTGCATCTCGAGCAATCGGCCTGGGTGCTGGCCGCGCAGGACAAGCGCTGCGTGGTCATCGACAGCCGCACCGAGCTCGACTGGGCCTCCCGGCGCGGCCGGATCAGCGTCTGGGCGCCGTCGAAGATGGTGCTCGACGCGACGCATCCGCCCGCGTCGGAGGAGCCCGACCAACTCGCCCTCTGGCTCGCCGAACAGTTCGGCGCCGCCGAGATCGTCTTCGTCGGCGCTCCCGCGCCCGCCGGCAGCGGGGCGTACAGCCTTCCCGCCGACGCCGAATCCCTCGTCCCGCGCACATGAGCCGCAATCATCTCGAACCCCTGCCCCGCACCGGCCCGCGCCCCGAGACGGCACTGCCCCTCGCCGGCAGCACCCATGTCTGGTTCGACGGCCTCGCGGATGCCCGCGCCGCCGCCGCGCTCCCGGAGGCCGACCGGCTCCGCCTCTCCGCCCTCCGCCCCGCGCTCTGCGGCCTGACGCTCGACCGCCCCCGGATCATGGGCATCCTGAACGTCACCCCCGACAGCTTCTCCGATGGCGGAGACCTGCCCAGCATCGAATCCGCCGTGATCCGTGCCCGCGCCATGACCCAGGCCGACATCCTCGACATCGGCGGCGAAAGCACCCGCCCCGGCGCCGACGAGGTGGCGGTGGACGAGGAGATCGCCCGCACCGCCCCGGTGATCGCCGCGATCCGCGCCGCGGGCATCGCCAAACCGATCAGCATCGACACCCGCAAGGCGCCCGTGGCCGTGGCCGCGCTCGACGCCGGCGCCGATATCGTCAACGACGTCTCGGCGATGACTTACGACCCGGCCATGGCGCCGCTCGTCGCCGCGCGGGGCGTGCCGGTCTGCCTGATGCATGCGCAGGGCGACCCCAAGACAATGCAGGAAGCCCCGGTCTACGGCGATGTCGTAGCCGAGGTCGCCGATTTCCTCCGCCAGCGAATCGACGCGGCGCGCGAGGCCGGCATCGCACCCGAAAACATCATCGCCGATCCCGGCATCGGTTTCGGAAAGACATTGCAACACAACGTGTCTGTGCTCCGGCGCCTTTCGCTCTATCATGACCTCGGTTGCCCGATCCTGCTCGGCGTCTCGCGCAAGCGTTTCATCGGGGCGATCGGCCGGATCGAGGCGGCGAAGGACAGGATGCCCGGTTCGCTCGCGGTGGCGCTGCACGGCGCAGGCCACGGGGTACAGATCCTCCGGGTCCATGACGTCAACGAGACCGGGCAGGCCCTGCGCCTCTACCTGGCAATGCACGAGGCGGAACAGGATGCGTGAACTCTTCGGCACCGACGGCGTGCGCGGCACCGCGAACACCCACCCGATGACGGCGGAGGTCGCACTCCGGATCGGCGCGGCGGCGGGCCGCTATTTCCGGCGGGACCGCTCGGCGGCGCACCGGGTGGTGATCGGCAAGGACACGCGGCTCTCGGGCTACATGTTCGAGAACGCGCTCACCGCCGGATTCACCTCGACCGGCATGAACGTGCTCCTCCTGGGCCCCGTGCCGACCCCCGCGGTGGGGCTTTTGACCACCTCGATGCGGGCGGATGTCGGTGTGATGATCTCCGCCTCGCACAACCCGCACCACGACAACGGCATCAAGTTCTTCGGCCCCGACGGCTTCAAGCTCTCCGACGAGGCCGAGGAGGAGATCGAAGACATCCTGCGCTCCGAGATCCAGCTCGCCAGTGCCGCCAATATCGGCCGCGCCAAGCGCATCGACGACGGGTTGTTCCGCTATATCGAGCGCGCGAAATCCACCTTCCCGAACGACCTCCGGCTCGACGGGCTCAAGGTGGTGATCGACTGCGCCAACGGCGCCGCCTACAGGGCCGCGCCGCAGGTGCTGTGGGAGCTCGGCGCCGAGGTGATCCCGGTGGGCGTCAGCCCGAACGGCACCAATATCAACCAGGGCTGCGGCTCGACCGACACGCGCAGCGCCGCCGAGGCGGTGGTGGCCCATGGCGCCGATATCGGCATCTGCCTCGACGGCGATGCCGACCGGGTGATGATCCTCGACGAAACCGGGACCGTGGCTGATGGCGACCAGGTGATGGCGCTCCTCGCCGCGCGCAGCGCCAGCGAGGATCGGCTGGCCGGCAACACGCTCGTCGCCACGGTTATGTCCAATCTCGGGCTCGAACGGCATCTCGCCGGGCTCGGCATCACGCTGCACCGCACCGGTGTCGGCGACCGCTACGTGGTCGAGGCGATGCGCAAGGGCGGCTTCAACATGGGCGGCGAGCAATCGGGCCATATCGTGCTGACCGACTACGCCACCACCGGCGACGGGCTGATCGCCGGGCTCCAGGTGCTGCGCGAGATGGTCCAGACCGGCAAGCGCGCCTCCGAGCTCGCGCACCAGTTCACCCCGGTGCCGCAGCTTCTGAAGAATGTCCGCTACGCCGCCGGCGCGCAGCCGCTCGAGGCGATGGCCGTCAAGGCCGCGATCGCCGATGCCGAGGTGCGGCTCTCCGGCGCCGGCCGGCTCCTGATCCGCAAGTCGGGCACCGAACCCCTGATCCGGGTGATGGCCGAATGCGAGGACGAGGGGCTGCTCGAGGAAGTGGTCGACGGCATCGTCGCGAAGGTGTCCGAGGCCGGGTAGCATCGGCGACGCCGCCGCGGGCTTTTGCCTCGTTACCAGGCGCAAGCCGGGCGAGCGCCTGTCCGCGGGATGGCGCTGCGACGGTTGAGCAGGGCGATTTATGGTGCAAGCCCGCCGTACATCCGTTCGGCACGGAACGTCACCAAAGCGCCAGCCCGTCCGGGCGGGCAGGCGCTCGCCCGGCGCTTTCGACGCCATTCGGGCGGGGAATGCACATCGCCGCAATGGTAAAGTGAACCAAGGCGTGTCGTCGCGGATGGTCAGCTTCAGGCGGCACTCCCCACGCCCCGCTACCGCCCCGCGACCTCGACCACCGCCTGGGCCGCGCCCTCTGCCAGAAGCCCCGCGTAGGCCCGCGTCACCGCGTCACGGAACCGCGCGTCGCCCGCCAGCGCCGAGGGAAACACCTCTGCGAACCCCAGTAGCGCCGCCACCTTGCCTTCCGCCGTCTCCGCTCCGTCCGAGGCCGCCTTGAGCCGCCCGGCCAGGGGGTCGCGCACGTCGATCGCCGCGCCCTTTTCGTCAACGCCGCCTACATAGCGCATCCAGCCCGCCACGCCGAGGCACAGCCCCTCGGGCACCCGCCCCGCCGCGAGATCGTCGGCGACGGTGCCGAGGATCCGCTGCGGCAGCTTCTGGCTTCCGTCCATGGCGATCTGCCAGGTCCGGTGCCGGATCGCCGGGTTCCGGTAGCGCTCCAGAAGCGCCACGGCATAGGCCGGCAGGTCCTCGCCCTCGGGCTGCGGCACGGTGGGCAGGATCTCCTCCTCCCAGAGCCGCTCGCAAAGCCGCGCGAAACCGGGTGCCGCGACGGTCTCGGCGATGGTCTCGTGCCCCGCGAGGTAGCCCAGATAGGCCAGCGTCGAATGGGTCCCGTTCAGGCAGCGCAGCTTCATCAGTTCATGCGCCTCGACGCTCCCCACCATCTGCGCGCCCGCCCGCTCCCAGGCCGGCCGCGCGCCGCCCACGAAATCGTCCTCGATCACCCATTGCCGGAACGGCTCATGCGCCACCATCGCCGCGTCGCGATAGCCCTCCGCCGCCTCCAGCGCGGCGATGTCGGCCTCGGTCGTCGCCGGCGTGATCCGGTCGACCATGGTCGCCGGAAACCGCCCCTCGGCGGCGATCCACTCCGCGAGCCCCGCATCCCGCGCCCGCGCGAAATCCAGCACGATATCCCGCGCCAGCCGCCCGTTCGACGGCAGGTTGTCGCAGGTCAACACCGTGAACGGCGCCAGACCCGCCGCGCGCCGCCGCGCCAGCGCCTCGACGAGATAGCCCGGCGCCGAGACCGGCCAGCCCGGCCCGGCGAGATCGTGGACGATATCCGGATGCGACGGGTTCAGCCGCCCGGTCGCGGGGTTGTGGCAATAGCCCTTCTCGGTGATCGTCATCGACACGATCCGCACCGCGGGATCGGCCATCGCGGCCAGCACCGCCTCGGGATCCTCCGGCGCCACCAGGCAGCGGCAGATCGAACCGATCACCCGGGGCTTGGCGCCCTCCGGCCCCAGCTCGACAGCAGTATAGGCGCAGCCCTGCGGCGCCAGCTGGTCGCGCGGGCCCGCGCTCCTGAGGCTCACCGCGACGATGCCCCAGTCGCCGCCCGAAGCCGCCATCGCCTCCTCGGTATAGATCGCGTTGAACGCACGGAAGAAGGCGCCGGGGCCCAGATGGACGATGCCGGGCGCGGGCGCCGCGCCCTTCCGGGTCAGCCGTTCAGCGGGCAAGCCAGCCTCCATCCACGTTCAGGACCGCGCCGGTCACATACCCCGAGGCCGGCGTGCAGAGAAACGTCACCGCCCCGGCGATATCCGCCGGATCGCCCCAGCGCCCCGCCGGGATCCGGCCCAGGATCTCCGCCGAGCGCTTCGGATCGGCCCGGAGCGCCTCGGTGTTGTTCGTAGCGATATAGCCCGGCGCGACCGCGTTCACGTTGATCCCCGCAGGCGCCCATTCATTGGCCAGCGCCTTGGTGAGCCCCGCCACGCCATGCTTCGACGCGGTATAGCCCGGCACGCGGACCCCGCCCTGGAACGACAGGAGCGAGGCGATATTGACGATCCGGCCGCCGGCCCCGCGCGCCATCGCCGCCTTGGCGAAGGCCTGGCTCAGCAGGAACACCGATTTCAGGTTCACGTTCAGCACGTCGTCCCAGTCGCTCTCGGCATGGGCAACCGCATCCTCGCGCCGGATGATGCCCGCGTTGTTCACCAGGATGTCGAGATCGCCCGGCAGAGCCGCCGCCGCGCCCGGTTCGGCCACATCGAGAGCCATCTCCTCCGCCGTCCCGCCGGCCGCGACGATCGCCGCCACCGTTTCCGCGCAGGAGCGCCGCCCGGCCGCGATCACATGGGCGCCAGCCGCCGCCAGACCCTCGGCGATGGCCCGGCCGATCCCGGTATTCGCGCCGGTAACCAGCGCGCGCTTGCCGTCGATCCGGAAAGCCGCGCTCATCGCAGATCCCCCATGTCGACCATGTCCATGTCGGTGAAGTCCACATTGTCCCCCGCCATCGCCCAGCAGAAGGTGTAGGACGCCGTGCCGGCCCCGGCATGGATCGACCAGGGCGGCGAGATCACCGCCTCCTCGTTCGCCATCACGATATGCCGCGTCTCCTCGGGCTTGCCCATCAGGTGGAACACCCGCTGCCCCTCGGGCAGGCCGAAATAGAGATAGGCCTCCATCCGCCGGTCATGGACATGCGCCGGCATCGTGTTCCAGATCGAGCCCTCCTTGAACTGGGTATAGCCCATCAGGAGCTGGCAGCTCTCGCAGACCTCGGGATGCAGGAACTGGATGATCGTCCGCTCGTTCGCCGTCTCGCGCGACCCGAGCTCGACCCTCCGGGCATCGGCCAGCGTGATCAGCCGCGTCGGGCAGGCCCGGTGCGCCGGCGCCGAGAGCACATAGTAGCGGCCCGCGCCTTCGAACGTCACCGCCCCCGCGCCCATGCCGATATAAAGCACCTCGCCGGATCCCAGCGCGTGGGTCGTGCCCGCCACGGTCACCCTGCCCGGATCGCCGATGTTTAGCACCGCCGCCTCGCGCCGGTCGAGGAACGAGGGCGTCCCGGTCTCTGGCACATGGTCGAGCACCAGGGGCGCGCCGTCCGGCACCGCCGAGCCCAGGATCAGCCGGTCGTAATGCGAATAGACCAGCTTGATCTCGCCCGGCCCGAACAGCCCGCCCACATGGAACTGCGCGCGCAGCCCCTCGGTGTCGAGCGTCTTCGCGGTGGCCGGGTCGATCGCATAACGGGTTTCGGCGGAATGGGTCACGTAGGTCGTCCTTTCTCAGAGAAAATCGTCGCGGCGCGGGGTGAAGCTGTCGATGAGCTCGCCCGGCTCCAGGCAGACGCAGCCATGCCGCGCGCCAGAGGGGATCACGAAACTGTCGCCCGGCCCGATCTCGAAGGTATCGTCGCCCAGGAAGAAGCGAAACCGGCCGGAGCGGACATAAGTGGATTGTACATGCGGATGGCTGTGCAAGGCGCCCTCGGCGCCTTCGTCGAACCGGAACGCGACCACCATCAGCTCGGGGCTGTCGGCCAGCACCTGCCGTGTGACCCCGGGATCGGGATGATGGACGGGAAAGTCCTTCAGCATCGCCCTGCCCTCCCGCTCAGTGGAACAGCGACGGCAGCCAGAGCGACAGCGCCGGAATGTAGGTCACCAGCATCAAGGTCGCGAAGGCGGCCCCGTAGAACGGCCAGATCGTCCGCATCGCGTCCTGCATCTGGATCTTGCCCACCGCGCAGCCCACGAACAGGACGGCGCCCACCGGCGGGGTGCAGAGGCCGATCCCGAGATTCAGGATCAGGATCACGCCGAAATGGATCGGGTCCACCCCGAAGGCCTGCGCCACGGGCAGGAAGATCGGTGTGGTGATGACGATCAGGGGCGACATGTCCATGAACGTGCCGAGGATCAGGAGCACCACGTTCATCAGGAGAAGGATCAGGATCGGGTTGTCCGAAAAGGATTGCAGCGCCGCAACCAGCGTCGTCGGCACCCGGAGATAGGCCAGCAGCCAGCCGAAAGCCCCGGCGCAGCCGATCACCATCAGCACCATCGCCGTGGTGCGGACGGCGCCGAAGGTCGCCTCGACGAAATCCTCCCAGCTCAGCGAGCGGTAGACCAGAAGCGTCACCAGAAGCGCATAGACCACCGCGATGTTCGAGCTTTCCGAGGCGGTGAAGATCCCCGAGCGAACGCCGCCGAAGATGATCGCCACCAGGATCAGCCCGGGCACCGCGCTGGCGAAGATCCGGCCCAGCGCCTCCAGTCCCGGAAACGGCTCGGTCGGGTAGCCGCGCTTCCTCGCGACGAGCCAGGCCGCCACCATCAGCGACAGCGCCAGGATGAAGCCCGGCAGGATTCCGGCGGTGAACAGGTCGGCGATCGAGAGCCGCCCGCCCGCCGAGATCGAATAGATGATCATGTTGTGCGACGGCGGGATCATCAGTGCTATGATCGAACCCACCACGGTGATGTTCACCGCGTAGTCGACGCCGTAGCCGCGCTCCTTCATCTGCGGCACCATCAGCCCGCCCACGGCGGAGGCATCCGCCGCCGCCGAGCCCGAGACGCCGCCGAACATCACCGAGGCCATGATGTTCACCTGCCCCAGCCCGCCGCGCAGATGCCCCACCATCGCGCCCGCCAGCGCGACCAGCCGCCGCGCGATGTCGCCGCGCACCATCAGGTCGCCGGCGTAAATGAAGAACGGGATCGCCATCAGCGCGAAGACCGAGACGCCGGAATTCAGCCGCTGGAACACCACCACCGGCGGCAGGCCCAGATAGACCACCGTCGCGAAGCTCGAGATGCCGAGACAAAACGCGACCGGCGTGCCGATCAGCAGGAAAAACACGAAGGTGCCGAACAGGACCCAGAGTTCCATCGCCTAGCCCTCCATCGGATCGGGCTCGCCGAACCGCGACGTGTGCAGCCCCGCAAGGCGGCGAAACACCCGCTCGACCGAGAACAGGACGACCAGCACCCCGCCCGCGATGACCGGGAAGAAATCGAAGGCGCCCGACAGCCCGATCGACGGGATCGTGGTGCCGGCGGTCTTCTGCGCGAGCTGCCCGCCATAATAGATCATGCCGCCTCCGAAGGCGGTCACGGCGACGTCGGAGATCGTGTGCAGAACCGCCTTCGCGCCATCCGGCAGGACGTAGAGCAGCACATCGAAGGACAGGTGATAGCCCTCGCGGATCCCCACCGCGGCACCGAGGAAGATGAACCATCCCATGATCATCACCGAGCCCGGCTCGGTCCAGATCAGGCTCGAGTTCAGCACGTAGCGCCAGAACACCTGCGCCGCGATCGCCGCGGTCATCAGGACGAGCCCGATCCCGGCGATCCAGAGCGCGATCCGCGCCAGCGCGCCGGTGACGAGCGCGAGCGATTTCATGACATCCTGCACGGGACGACCCCCCTCATCGGCAGACGGGCGGGCCTCCGGAAAGGCCCGCCCGCGTTCTTACCTCACTCGGTCGCCTGGATCCGCTCGACTAGGCTCTTGAGTTTGTCCGAGGTCACGTATTTCTGGTAGACCGGCTTCATCGCCTCGATGAACGGTGTCTTGTCGATATCGGTGACAAGCTGCACGCCGGCTTCCATGACCTTCTGCTCGGATTCCTTCTCGCGCGCCGCCCAGAGATCGCGCATGATCGGCACGCTGTCCTTCGCGGCCTGCCGCACGGCGGCCTGGTCTTCCGCCGAGAGCGAGTCCCAGGTCTTCTTCGACATCACCAGCACTTCCGGCACGATCAGGTGCTGGTCGAGCGTGTAGTACTTGGCGACCTCGAAATGGCCCGAGCTCTCGTAGGATGGCCAGTTGTTCTCGGCCCCGTCGATCACCCCGGTCTGGATCGAGGAGTAGACCTCGCCATAGGGCATCGGCGTCGCGTTCGCGCCGAGCGCGCCGACCATGTCGACGAAGATGTCAGACTGCATGACGCGGAACTTCATGCCCTTGAGGTCTTCCATCGAGTTGATCGGCCTTTCGGAGTTGTAGAAGCTCCGCGAGCCGCCGTCGTAATAGGCGAGCCCGATCAGGTCATGCGGCTCGAAGGCGGCGAGGATCTCGTCGCCGATCGGGCCATCCATGACGTGGTGCATGTGCTCGACCGAGCGGAATATATAAGGCAGCGAGACGACCTGCGTCTCCTCGACGATGTTGTTGAACGGGCCCATCGAGACCCGGTCCATGTCGATCACGCCGAACTGGGTCTGTTCGATCGAGTCCTTCTCCTCGCCGAGCTGTGCCGAGGGGAACACCTCGATGCAGAGTCGGCCGCCGGTGCGCTCTTCGAGCAGCTTGCCCATTTCCTGGACCGCGACGACGGTCGGGTAACCCTCGGGATGCGTGTCCGAGGAACGCAGCGTTCTCTCGCAGGCCGTGGCCGCGGTGGCCATCGCGGCAGTCGCGAGAAGGGCAGCAGTGAGTGTCTTCATGGGTTGGTGTCCTCCCTTTTGGACAATGGCTCTTCAGAGCCGGTAAGCCTGTTTGGCCAGGCGATAAGTCAGGTCCTGCGCCACGTCGAAGGCTTCTGCCTCCCTGAGCCGGCCAGTGCCGACCAGCCCCGCGAGAAAGGCGCAGTCCGAACGCCGCGCGACGTCGTGGCGCGCGGGGATCGAGCAGAAGGCGCGGGTGTCGTCATTGAACCCGGCCGTGTTGTAGAAACCGCAGGTCTCGGTGGTGGCCTCGCGGAACTTCCGGATGCCCTCGTAGCTGTCGAAGAACCACCAGGGCGGGCCGAGCCGCAACGCGGGATAGGCCCCGGTCAGCGGCGCCAGTTCACGACCATAGGCGGTTTCGTCGAGCGTGAACAGGATCACCGTAAGATCCGGCTCCATTCCCACCGCGTCGAGCATCGGCTTCAGCGCGGCCACGTAATCGGTCCGGCCCGGGATATCGAACCCCTTGTCGCGCCCGTGCCGGGCAAAGACCGTCGAAGAATGGTTCCGCCGCGCGCCGGGATGGATCTGCATCACCATCCCGTCCTCGAGGCTCATCCTCGCCATCTCGGTCAGCATCTGGCCCCGGAACGCGTCGGCCTCCTCGGCCGTGCAGGCGCCCGCCAGCGCCTTGGCGAACAGCGCCGCGGCATCGGCGGCCGGCAGGTTCTCGGTCCGCGCCGAAGGATGCCCGTGATCTGTCGCCGTCGCGCCGAATTCGCGGAAATAGGCCCGGCGGCTGCGGTGGGCGTTCAGATAGCCTTCCCAGGTTGCCGCATCCTCGCCGGTGATCTCGCCCAGCGCCGCGACGTTCTCCGCGAACCCTTCGAACTCCGGATCCACCACCGCATCGGGCCGGTAGGTCGTGATCACCCGGCCGCCCCAGCCGCTTTCGCGAATCGCCCGGTGCCAGCTCAGATCGTCCAGCGCGCCCTCGGTCGTCGCCAGCGCCTCGATGCCGAAACGCTCGAACAGCGCCCGGGGCCGGAATTCCGGCGCCCCGAGCTTCGCGTCGATGAAATCGTAACAGTGGTCCGCCGTCTCCGCCGAAAGCACCACATCGAGCCCGAACACATGCTCGAAGGAATGGTCCAGCCACAGCGCCGAGGGCGTGCCCCGGAACAGGTGATACCTCTCGGCAAAGCGCCGCCAGATCACCCGCGGATCGGCCTCGGTCGCGCCCCCGTCGGCGCGCGGCACGCCCAGATCCTCCAGCGCGACGCCCTGGCTCACCAGCATCCGGAACACGTAGTGATCGGGAATCACGAACAGCTCGGCCGGGTTCGGAAAGCGTTGGTTCTCGGCGAACCAGCGCGGATCGCAATGGCCATGCGGCGAGATGATCGGCAGATCCTTCACGCTCTCGTAGAGCGCGCGGGCCAGATGCCTCTGGCGCGCGTCAACGGGAAACAACCGGTCTGGATCGGTAAGCGCCATGAAGAAGAGGTCCGGAAAGAAGTCGCCTTTGATAATCTAATATGCTAGTCTGCTTGTTGTGTCAAACACCCGCGCATGCGAAGGTCGCACACCGCCAAGGACTGAGAATTGCCAGACACCGCGCTTTCCGCCCTGCCATTCGAACCCGTGCCGTCGACGACCGACCAGGTGTTCCGCACGCTCTACGCCGCCGTCATTTCGCTGCGGCTGCCGCCCGGCACCAAGGTCTCCGAAGCCGAGATCGCCAAGCAGCTCGACGTTTCGCGCCAGCCCGTGCGCGACGCGTTCTTCCGGCTCTCCAAGCTGGGCTTCCTGTCGATTCGCCCGCAGCGCGCCACGCTGGTCACCCGCATCTCGACCCGCGCCGTCCATGACGCGATCTTCGTGCGCGGCGCGCTCGAAACCGAATGCGTGGAGGCCGTCTGCCAGCGGCGTTCGGAGACCGACCTTGCGGAACTGCACGCGCTTCTCGCCAGCGAGAAGGCGGCGATCGGATCGAGCAACCCCGAGGATTTTCACGCCGAGGACGACGCCTTCCACCAGACGCTCTGTCGGATCGCCGGCCATGCCCATGTCTGGGAGATCATTCAGGAACAGAAGGCCCATATGGACCGCGTCCGCTACCTGACGCTCTCGACCGAACGGCGCATCTCCGTGCTCGCCGAACATGGCGAGATCCTCGCGGCCATCGAGGCGCGCGACGGCCCCCTGGCCCGGGAACTGGTGCGCGCGCATATCTCGAGTGTCGCCGGCGCGCTCGACGCGATCCGGGCCGAGCATCCCGACCGGTTCGAGGACCACGCGGGCTAGGCTACCCGAGAGCCTGGCAGCGCGCGCGACGGCCTTGCGCCTCTCTCACCCCGGCCGATACGCCCGGCTTGCCTCCGGATCGTCCATCGCATGGCCCAGCCCGGCAACGGCCTCCCAGGCCGCCGCCGGAATCGCCCGCCCCGCCCATTTGAGCGTCTCGGCCACGCGCTCGGGCTTCGTCACGCCAACCACCGTCGATGTGATCCGGGGATCGCGCATCGAGAATTGCAGCGCGAGCGGCCCCGGCGGCACGCCATGCGCGGCACAGACCGCCTCGACTGCGCGCACCGGCGCGAGCGCGTCATCGCTGGCCGGCTGGTAGGTTACGCGCGGCATCTCGGCCGACCCCTTCGCCAGCACCCCACCGGCATAGGGCGCCGCGTTCAGAACCGCGATCCCGGCGCCATGGGCATAGTCGAACATCGCGTCGGCCGAGCGGTTGAGGAGCGTGAAACGGTTGTGGCTGATCAGCGCGTCGAACGGCCAGTCGCGCAGGATCGGCAACATCACGTCGATCCGGCCCATCGCCAGACCCACCGCCTGCGCCAGCCCCTCCTCCTTCAGCTTGAACAGCTCGGCGAGCGCCCCGCCCTCGCGGGTGATCTCGCCCAGGTCACGGGCATGCTCGGGGTCGTGCAGGTGCAACATCGGTACCCGGTCGAGCCCGAGCCGGCCCAGGCTTTCCTCGATCGACTGCCGCACCCGCGCCGCGTCGAACCGCCCGGTCTCCATGTCGCGGTCGAGCTTGGTCGAGAGCACGAACCCCTCGGGCAGCCCGCCCCGCTCGCGCAGCACCGCGCCGATCCGCGCCTCGCTCCGCCCGAAACCGTAATTGTTCGACGTGTCGAGGAAATTCACCGGCCCCTCGAAGATCGCCATGAGCGTCGCCCGCGCCCGCACCTCGTCCACCTCGTAGCCGTAGGTGTCGGGCATGTTGCCGATGGCCGACGTTCCGAAACAGAGCGGCGTGACGGCCAGCCCTGTCTCTCCGATCTTGCGACGCTCCATGGCGCTCCTCCTCACAAGAGACCGCGGCGAGATACCCCGCGCCGCCGCGCCATTCAATGCCCGTCCCCGGAGACCTTCCCTGATGGAACGGAACGCACCCCGGGAAACACGCGGCAACCGCTGTCCCGGCCGCTTCTCCCAAGGCATTGATATCGACTCGGAAAAGTCGCAAGATCCGCCCAGCGACTGGACAACAGATCCGGCGTGGACCTATGACGACCTTCCGGATCCAGATAACTGGCACTCCGGACAATGGCTCCCCGGAGCCCAGACTGGGAGGATACCCGTGAAGAAACTGACGATGGCCGCCGCGGCGGCCGCTCTTTTGGCGTCTGCCGCCTCGGCGCAGGAACGCTATGTGATGATCACCCACACCCAGGGCACCGATCCGTTCTGGCCGGTGGTCGAAAAGGCCGGCAAGGACGCGGCCGAGGATATCGGCGCCGCCTTCGAATACAACTTCGCGCCCTCGGGCGACATGGCCGACATGGCAAAGCTCATCGAAGCCGCTGCCGCGACCCAGCCCGACGGGCTGATCGTCTCCCTGCCCGACGCCGACGCGCTCGGCGGCGCGATCAAGGCGGCGGCCGAGTCCGGCATCCCGGTGGTCACCATCAACTCGGGCCTCGAGCATTCCAAGGATGTGGGCGCGCTGATGCATATCGGCCAGCCCGAGAAGCTCGCCGGCGAGGCAGCGGGCGCACGCGCGCAGGGTGAAGGCGCCACCAAGGCGCTCTGCCTGAACCAGGAAGCCTACAACACCGCGCTGGTCGATCGCTGCCAGGGCTATTTCGACGCGATGGGCCAGGATCTGAACATGATCGACGTCTCGAACGACGTCGCGCAGATCACCACCCGGACCGCCGCCGCGCTGCAGGCCGACCCGAGCATCGACGCGCTCCTCGCCACCGGCCCGCATGTCTGCGAAGCGGCTGCCAAGGCGGTCGATGAGGTGGGTGCCAAGGTGCACCTCTCCTGCTTCGACCTGACCCCCGGCGTCATCAGCCTGATCGAGGAAGGCAAGGTCCAGTACACGATCGACCAGCAGCAGTACCTGCAGGGCTACATGCCGGTGGTCGTGCTGCATCTCTACAACAACTATGCCGGCATGCTGCCGGGCGCGAACATCCCGTCGGGCCCCGGCTTCGTCGATGCCTCGAACGCCGCCGGCGTGGCGGCACAGGCCGGCGTCAACCGCTGACGCGAAGCCGCGACATGGGGGAGAGCCGGCGCGGCTCTCCCCAACCATAGCGTCCCAGGGAGGAGGGGAACATGGCCGTCCACGAAGCCAGCAGCCAGCGCAGCGAGGCCGACCGCCTGAACAAGGGCGGGATCCTGGACCAGCTCAAACGCCGGCCGGAAGTCGGCTCGTTCATCGTGATGATGGTGGTGATCATCGCCATCGGCTTCGCCTCGCACGGCAACGCGTTCAACCCGCTCGGGCTCAAGAACAACCTGTCGATCATCGCCCAGTTCGGGATCATCGCAACCGGCGCCTGCCTCCTGATGATCGCCGGCGATTTCGACCTCTCCATCGGCTCGATGATCGGTTTCGCCGGCATGTCCATGTCGATGATGCTGAAATGGGGCCTGCCCTTCGGCCTCGGTACCGCGACACCGGTCACCGCCTTCCTGATCACCCTCGCCATGACCCTGTTCCTCGGCTGGCTGATCGGCACCATCGTGGTGCGCTCGAAGCTCTCCAGCTTCATCGTCACCCTCGCCTTCCTGTTCTTCCTCCGCGGCGTCACCGAGGTCTGCTTCCGCATCATCAACCAGTCGACCCAGATCTCCGGCCTGCCCGACTACAAGGAAACGAGCTGGTTCGCCGATCTCTTCGGCGGCGAGTTCTTCACCTGGTTCTACAGCGCCTGGTACGCGCTCGGCGGCAACCTCAACCGCGCCGGCAACCAGTGGGTCAGCGGCTTCGACGCGCGGCTCCTTTGGTGGATCATCGTGGCGGGCGTCGCCTATCTGATCCTCGCCCGCACCCAGGCCGGCAACTGGATCTACGCCACCGGCGACAACCGCGAAAGCGCCCGCGCCAACGGCGTGCCGGTCGACAAGGTGCGGATCTCGCTCTTCATGGTCACCGCGCTCTGCGCCACGATCTTCGCTGCCTGCCAGGTGTTCGACACCAACACCGCCGATGCCGCCAAGGGCAACCTCAAGGAGCTCGAGGCCATCGCCATCGCCGTCGTGGGCGGCACGCTGATGACCGGCGGCTTCGGCTCGGTGATCGGCGTCGTGTTCGGCGCGGTCACCTTCGGCCTCGTCGCCAACGCGGTGTTCTTCATCCCGGCGATCGACGGCAGCTACTACCGCGTCTTCGTCGGCGTGGTGCTGCTCACCGCGGTGTTCCTAAACGAAAGCGTCCGCAAGCGCATCACCGGAGGGCTCTGAGATGGCCGAACCGATCATCCGCACCGAGGGGCTGTCCAAGAAGTTCGGCCCCTTCACCGCGCTCAACGGGATCGACCTCGAGGTCTACAAGGGCGAGATCCACGCGCTCCTTGGCGACAACGGCGCCGGCAAGTCGACGCTGATCAAGATCCTCTCGGGCGTGCACCAGCCCACCAGCGGCACGATCTATGTCGAGGGCCAGCCGCATGCCTTCAAGACCCCGCGCGACGCGAGCCAGGCCGGCATCGGCACCGTCTACCAGGACCTCGCGGTGAACCCGCTGATGAGCGTCACCCGCAACTTCTTCATGGGCCGCGAGCTCACCAAGGGCCCCGCGCCCTTCGGGCTCCTCCGGATGGAGGAGATGGACCAGATCACCCATGACGAGATGGTCAAGATCGGCATCGACATCTCCGATCCGCGCCAGGCCGTCGGCACCATGTCGGGCGGCCAGCGCCAGACCCTCGCCATCGCCCGCGCGATCTATTTCGGCGCCAAGGTGCTGATCCTCGACGAGCCCACCTCGGCGCTCGGCCAGAAGCAGCAGCTCGAGGTCCTGAAGACCATGCGCCGGGTCCGCGCCCGCGGCGACATCGCGATCATCTTCATCACCCATAACGAGGTGCACTCGATGCTGGTCTCCGACCGGTTCACCTTCCTTGCCCTCGGCGAGGTGATCGGCAAGGGCACCCACGAGGAACTCCACGGCACAGACATCCGCCACCTCATGGCCGGCGGCGTCGAAATGGCCGATCTCGAACAGGAAATCGCCGCAATCTGAGCGGGGGCCGCCCCGAGCGGCCCTACGCCTTCCGCAGCCAGAGCGACCCGCCGTCGCCCTTGAGGTCGGGCCGGAAGGTCCGGCAGACCTGCCGCAGGTCGCCCGCCATGTCGCGCCAGACATATTGCGCCGCGAACAGCGTCTCGAAATAGCCCGAGAACACCCAGCCCACCAGCGCGAGCTGCTCGTTGAACCGCAGCCATTCCCAGCCCTTCGGATAGCCATAGGGCAGGAACACGTCATGCACATGCACGTTCACCCCCGGCTGCAGCGCCGGGAAGCCGCGGTTGAACAGGATGTCCACGTCGAAGCCCTGCTGCGCGAAATGGCTCGAGTCGATGAACAGCACGTCGCCAGGCTCCAGCGCGGCGATCCGCTCCACATCAGAGGGCATCAGCACCCGACGCTCGATATTCACCGGCAGTTTCTCGATATCGCAACGCGGTGCCGGATCGATGCAGGTCACCTCGGTGTCGAGCCCGTGATCGGCGATGGCGCGGGCGATGAAATGCGTCGTGTTGCCCGAGCCCACTTCCAGAACCCGGCGCGGCTTCAGGCTGACGATGGCGGTGTAGATCGCGCAGGCATCGAAGGCCGAGAGATAGCGCGACCCGAAGCTCGGCCCGCCCTCCTCTGCGTCGATGGCGATGAAATAGCCCTCGTTGCGGTCCATCTCGTCGAGGAACCGGCGGAACCGGGGCGCCAGCCCGTCGAACTGATCCTTGATATGCGGATAGATCGGCACCTCCCAATTCGCCGCATGGGCGTGATCGTAGGGCGAGTAGAACCCCTTCTTCCGGATCCCGAGCCCGGTCAGGAGAAGGTTGGTGCGGCATTTCATTTGCTGGGCGATCATCGGCGAGGGTCCCGGTTTCCTGTTGTCCCGAAGCGGGCATCGACCGGTCCGACAGGGTTCCCCTCGCAACCCCGGAACCTCCCGACGCGCAGGACAAACGCCCACGCCGCTCCGCCGCCGATCTGACGCGGCTATGCTGAAAATTCGGTTAAAATCTTGGCCTAACGCCGCGCCGCAAGCCAGGCCAGGCAGAAGGCCGCGAGCAGTATCCCCCAGGACCAGAGCCTCGACACCTGTTTCAGTATTTTCGCCTCCGGATAATCCCGGCACTGTCGGTCCGGGCCTGTCCGATACTTTGTACTTTCGACTGCGAAGCCCTCGCTGCGGAACAGCGCGTCGGAGGCGTCGTTGCCGGCCCAGACGGTGGCCTTCAGGCTGTCCCAGCCGCGTTCTTCGGAAAGCGCAACGGCGTGCCGCAGGAGCGCCCGCGCAATTCCCTTCCGGCGAAACTCCGGCAGGACGCAGATGTCGTCGATACCGACATAGGGCAGATACTGGACATCCTGCCGCGCCCAGACCGACAACAGCACGTATCCCGCGAAATCTTCGCCCCGATAGGCCGCGAAAAGGTTGGGGCTCTCGGCCAGCGTCCGGCCGCCCTCCCTGAACGACCCCTTGATCGAGCCCTCGATCATCACTTCGAAGCTGTTCGCGGGAAACGCCCAGGGCTGCCGCGCGCGGTGCTCTTCGAAGGTCTCCCGCGAACAGCGCAAGATCTCCGGCAGGAGCGACCGGGGCGCCGGCACGATCCGCAGATCCTCCGGCGCCCCGCCCATGCTCAGTTCTTCGCCTTGTCGACCATCCGGCCCGCGGTGATCCAGGGCATCATGCCGCGCAGCGTCTCGCCCACCGCTTCGATCTGGTGCGCGTCGTTGTTGCGGCGCGTCGCCTTGAACGAGGGCTGGCCGACGGCACATTCCGCCATCCAGTCGCGCACGAAGCGGCCCTGCTGGATGTCGGTCAAGACCGCCTTCATCCGCGCCTTGGTCTCGTCATAGGGCAGGATGCGCGGGCCCGAAACGTACTCGCCATACTCGGCGGTGTTCGAGATCGAGTAGTTCATGTTGGCGATGCCGCCCTCGTAGATCAGGTCGACGATCAGCTTCACCTCGTGCAGGCACTCGAAATAGGCCATCTCGGGCGCATAGCCCGCCTCGACCAGCGTCTCGAAGCCCATGCGGATCAGTTCCACGAGGCCGCCGCACAGCACCGCCTGCTCGCCGAAGAGATCGGTCTCGCACTCTTCCTTGAAGTTGGTCTCGATGATCCCCGAGCGCCCGCCGCCGATGGCCGAGCAATAGGAGAGCCCGATCTCCAGCGCCTTGCCGCTCGCGTCGTTATGCACCGCCACGAGGCAGGGCACGCCGCCGCCCTTGACGTATTCGCCGCGCACCGTGTGGCCGGGGCCCTTCGGCGCCATCATGATGACGTCGACGGTCTCCTTCGCCTCGATCAGCCCGAAATGCACGTTGAGCCCGTGCGCGAAGGCGATCGCGGCGCCGTCCCGAATGTTGTCCTTGACGTATTTGTTGTAGGTCTCGGCCTGCAACTCGTCGGGCATGGTGAACATCATCAGGTCGCACCAGGCCGCCGCCTCGGCGATGCCCATGACCTGCAGCCCCTCGCCTTCCGCCTTCGCCGCCGAGGGCGAGCCCTCGCGCAGCGCCACGACGACATTCTTGGCGCCCGAGTCGCGCAGGTTCAGCGCATGGGCATGGCCCTGGGAGCCATAGCCCAGGATCGCCACCTTCTTGTCCTTGATCAGGTTGATATCGCAATCGCGGTCGTAATAGACGCGCATGGTCCCGGTCCTTCCTGTTTCAGCGGGTTCTGGCGCGGGACAATAGCGATGCGAGCGTTATTCTGCGTGCAAGTTTTGACTTTTTTTCCCTTTTGCCGCAAAAGTCATTCTTATAATTCTCTTTGGCATAAATACTCATGCTCGACGACACCGACAGGCGCCTCCTCCGCCAGATGCTCGCCACGCCCGAAGCGGGCGTCTCCGATCTCGCGAGCCGCGCCGGCCTCTCGCCGGCCGCCACCTCGCGCCGGATCGACCGGCTGAAGCGCGCGGGCGTGATCCGCGGCATCCACGCGGTGATCGACTGGCGCGCGCTCGGCTACGCGGTCGAGGTCTCGCTCCGCGTCACCCTCGACAAGACCGCGCCGCGCGCCTTCGACGATTTCATCGCCGCCGCCCGCGAGATCCCCGAGGTTGCCGAGATCCAGACCTTCCTCGGACGCGTCGACCTGCGCCTGTCCGTGCTCGCCCGCGACATGGGCCACTACCAGGAGCTCTACCGCGAACGGATCCTGACGCTGCCGCATATCGCCGACATCGAATCGCTGATGCAGGTGGCCACGATCAAGGCGAGCCAGGCGCTGCCCATATGATCGATCTCGACGCCACCGACCGCGCGATCCTCCGCGCCCTGGCCGAGGACGGCGCGCTCTCCGCCGGCGCCGTGGGCCGCGCCCTCGGCCTCTCCCAGCCCGCCGCCTGGCGGCGGATCCGCCGGCTGACCGAGGCCGGCGTGCTGGCCGGCCGCCGGGTGGAGATCGACCTCGACAAGGCCGGCTTCGGCGTGACCGTCTTCCTCGGCGTGAAGCTCGCCACCAAGGGGCGGGTCAGCCTCGAGGATTTCGAACGCGCCGTCACTGCGATCCCGGAAGTGCAGATCGTCCACCACGTGCTCGGGCTCTACGACTACCGGCTCCGGGTCGTCGCCCGCGACATCGCCGATTTCGAGCGGATCCTGCGGCGGCGGATCATGACGCTGCCCGGCGTCGGCAATGTGGAGGCCAACGTGCTGATGTCGGAGGAACGCCGCCCCGGCCCCATCGGCAGCCAGGCCTGACCCAGAGGAGCGCGCCCGTTCCGGGCGCGCGCATCTTCACTTGTGCGTCGCCTCCGGCGCCGCCGTTGGCGCCCCTGGCGGCGTTACCCCCCGAGCCCCGCCCGCATCGCCGCGCGGCGCAGGGGCGCGATGCCGTGGACCGCCCGGAGCCCGGCCAGCCGCAGCGACTGCACCGGCACCAGACCCGACTTGCAGACCCGGTTGAACAGGTCGATCGCCCGCGCCCGCGCCGCGAGATCGCGTCCCCGCGCCGCCGCATAGGCGTCGAGCATCGCCGGCGCCCCCAGCGCCTCGGGTGCCGCCACGGCAAGCCCCACCAGCACCGCCACGTCCTGCAGCGAGGTGTTCAGCCCCTGCGCCCCGATCGGCGGCAGCACATGCGCCGCCTCGGCGATCAGCGCCACCCGTTGCGCGACCATCGCCTGCGCCCGCTGGGTCACCACCGGCCAGACCTGCCGCCCGGTCGCCAGCTCCAGCGCCCCCAGAACGCCGCAGGACCGCGCCTGCATCTCCGCCGCGAAGGCGCCCGCCTCCATCGCCGCCAGCGCCACCGCGCGCGGCCCGTCATCCATCCAGACCACCGCCGAGGCCGGCCGCCCCCCCGCATCGCCCAGGGGCACCAGCGTGAACGCCCCGCCGCGATTGTAGATCTCGGTCGAAACGCCCTCATGCGGCAAGTCGTGGGTGACCGAAAAGGCCAGCGCCTTCTGCCCGTAGCGCGTCACGTCCACGCCGATCCCCGCCGCCTCGCGCAGGGGTGAGGCGCGCCCGTCCGCCGCCAGTGCCAACCGCGCCCGGAGCCGCGCCCCGTCGCTCAGCGTCACCAGCGCCTCGCTCTCGCGCTGCACGAGCGTACGGAACCCGGTGCCCAGCCGCAGCGACACCCCCGGCAAGGCCGCAATCGCCTCGGCCAGCACCCGCCGCGCACGCCAGTTGGGGAGGTTCCAGCCAAAGGCCGCCTCGCCGGTCTCCTCGGCCCGGAATTCCCGGCTCTCGCGGATTTCCGGCGGCCAGCCGACGCTGTCCACCACCCGCAGAACCTCGAGCGGCGTCGCATGGGGCGCCAGCGCCTGCCAGAGCCCGGCCCGCTCGATCAACGTACGCGAGGGTTGCAGATAGGCGGTCGACCGCAGGTCCGAACCCTCATCGCCCGAAGGCGGCGCCGGATCGGCCAGCACCACCCGGAACCCGGCCTGCCCGAACGCCGCCGTGGCGATCAGCCCCGCCAGCCCGCCCCCGGAAATGAAGAGATCGACGCGTTCCATGACCCACTCCTAATCCGACCGCGCGCGCCGCGAAACCGCCTTCTGCCGGGCACGGGCCACCACGCCCTGCGCCTTCCCCTCCCCTGGGAGGGGAAAAGAGGGGGAGGGCGCAGGGCCGCGGGGGAGGGCACAGACCCGAGGGGCCTCAACCCGCCAGCCGCGCCAGGAACCCGGCCAGATCGTCGGTATGGTGATGGATATGCGCCGCCGGCTCGGGCGCGGGCGCCACATGGACCGTGCGCATCCCCATCGCGTGGGGCTCGGCGAGGTTCCTCGGATCGTCCTCGAACATCGCCCCCCGCGCCGGGTCGAGCCGGTCCGCGGCGAACACCGCCTCGAAGGCCGCGCGCTCGGGCTTCGGCCGATACCCCGCGTCTTCGACCCCGTAGACCGCGTCAAAGAGCCCCGATAACCCCCGTGCCGCGATCACCCGCTCGGCATAGGCAGCAGAGCCATTTGTGTAGACGATCCGCCGCCCCGGCAGCGCCCGGATCCGCGCCGCCAGGGCCGGATCCGGCGCCAGACCGTCAAAGGAAATGTCATGCAC
Source organism: Paracoccaceae bacterium (assembly GCA_003605175.1). Classification (GTDB taxonomy): domain Bacteria; phylum Pseudomonadota; class Alphaproteobacteria; order Rhodobacterales; family Rhodobacteraceae; genus Ovoidimarina. The sequence continues at coordinate 110,649 of QWDA01000007.1, forward strand.
ATCGAGCAGATAGGGATCGGGGTCGATTCCGTGCTCCGCCATCAGCCCCGCCAGCGTTGTCCCGTAGCGCCGCCAATAGGCGCGCCGCAGCACGTCGGCCTCCGCCTCGGACACCCCCAGCGCCGCCGCGACCCAGGCCGTCATCCGCGCCTCGATCTGGTCGAAGAGCCGCGCCTCGGGCGGATAAAGCGTGTTGTCGAGGTCGAACACCCAGTGGGTGACATGGGAAAAATCGCGCGCCGGCATGGGCCGCAACCTAGTGCGGCCCCCGAGAATTGGCGAGCCCTACGAACCCGCCGGCGGTGCGACAAGTATGGAGGTTGCACGCAGCCGTGCCGGGCCTAGTAATGAGGCGTCGCCGGCGGGGAGGCCGGCAGGCATTGGGTCGTCGATGCTTGATCGGCCCGGCAGGGCGGCCCATTGTCGGGCAGGGAGGAGACCGAAGCGATGCGGGAAACCAGGAACGTCCAGGCCGATGCCTACCAGCTGATCCTCGAGGCGATCGACACCGGCACCTATCGGCCGGGCGACCGGCTGGTGGAGAGCGAACTGGCCGAGCGCTTCGGCGTCTCGCGCACGCCAATCCGTGAGGCGCTTCAGCGGCTCGAAACCCAGTCGCTCCTTGCCCGCGACGGGCGCAGCCTGATCGTCGCCTCGCTCGACCACAACGAGATGGCCGAGCTCTACGTGGTCCGCGCCGAGCTCGAGGCGCTGGCGGCCCGGCTCGCGGCGCGGCACGCGACCGAAGAGGAAGTGCGGGTGATGCGCAAGCTCATCGAGGAGGACAAGGCGCGGCTCGGCGACCCGGCGGCGCTCGCGCGGTCGAACCGCGCGTTCCACCGCCAGGTGCATCTCGCCTCGCATAACCGCTTCCTGGTGCAGCAGCTCGACCTGGTGTTCCGCTCCATGGCGCTGATGGCCACCACCTCGCTCGCCATCGAGGGCCGCGGCGAGGTGGCGCTGGCCGAGCATGGTCGGATCGTCGACGCGATCGCCGCGGGCGATGGCGACGCCGCCGCCGCGTCCTTCCGCGCGCATATCTCGAACGCTTTCGAGACCCGGCTCACCCGGAACGCGGCCGCCTATGGCGCAGGCGCCGGGTGAGGTGGCCGAGCGACAGGCCATGGGCGGTCTTGTCCCAGAAATACGGCCGCAGGATCAGGTCGGCGAAGGCGCGGTAGCTCGCGAACGCGGCGAGCGGGAAATAGAGGAGCGTCGTCGGGATCCATTTCAGGAGCCAGCGCTCGCCGCCCTTCCACACCCCCAGCGCCGCCACCAGAAGATCGAGCGCCTGGCTCGCCAGGAAGAAGCCGACCAGCCCCGCCAGCACCGGCCCTGACAGCGCGTCGGCCAGCGGATGCGCCCCGCCGAGCGGCAGGAGCCAGAAACTCCACAGGAGCGGCGCCAGAAGGAACAGCGACAGGGAGCCGAGGAACATCACCTGGAACCCCAGGAACCGGCGCGGCCCCAGCTCGCGCCAGAGCCGCAGCGGCGCCCGCATATGCACCGCCCAGGTCAGGGCATAGCCCTTGATCCAGCGCGCCCGCTGCCGGATCCAGGCGCCCAGATGGCAATTTGCCTCCTCCCGCGTGAGCGTGTCGAGGATCTCGGCCCGAAACCCCATCCGCGCCAGCCTAATCCCCAGATCGGCATCCTCGGTGACGTTATGCGCGTCCCAGCGCCCCGTGGCCTCCAGCGCGGCGCGGCGGAAGAACAGGCCTGCCCCGCCCAGCGGAATCGCGAAACCCAGCCGCGCGATCCCGGGCAGGATCACCCCGAACCAGGCCGCGTAGTCGATGGCGAAGCACCGCGCCAGCCAGTTCTGGTCGCCATTGTAGAACCCGAGCCGCCCCTGCAGGCACACCACCTCGGGCGGTGCCGCCGCGAACCCGGCCACCACAAGGCGGATCTGCCCGGGCTCCGGCGCGTCCTCGGCATCGTGGATCCCCACGATATCGCCCCTGCAGAAATCGAGCGCGTAGTTCAGCGCCCGCGGCTTCGTCCGGATCGTCCCGTTCGGCACCACGATCACCCGGAACTCCGGCCCCAGCCCGCGCCGCTCCAGCGCCGCCTCGGTCTGATCGTCGCCCGCCTCGCAGACGAGGCAGATCTCCAGCCGCCCGGCCGGGTAGTCGAGCTCGGTGAGCCGGTCGATCAGATGCGCCGAGATATCCGCCTCGCCCAAGAGCGGCACGAGGAGCGAAACCACCGGCGTCACCTCGGGCTCGGGCAGCTCGCGCGGGGCACGCTCCGGCGCCGTCAGCCGCGCCACCAGCGCCGCCGTCCGCAGCCCCGTCACCGCCGCCAGACAAAGGGTCACCCAGCCGGTCATCGCCATCAGCGCCACACCCGGCGCCAGCGCCAGCGCCCCCAGAAGCGCCGCCGGCACCAGGAGCCCGACTGCCGCGATCCGCATCGGCCGCCAGCGCCGCACGCTCAGCCCCTTCGGTGGCCGCGCCTCGGCCCGCGCCGTCAGCCAGTCCGACCGAAGCTCGAGCACCGCGCAGGTCAGGTCGCTCTCGTCGGCAATCGCCATCCGCACCGGCCCCAGCGCCGCCTCCAGCGCGGGGCGGACATCCTCGAACCGATGCGGCCGGCTGGTGGCCACCACGGTGAGCGGCCCCGCCCGCCGCCAGGGCACCAGCCCGTGCCGCAGGCAGAAATCCGCGCCAAGGAGGTCGAGCATCGCCGGGTCGATCCGCTCCGGCAGCGGCCGAACCCGCAGCACGCCCTGCTGCAACGCCAGCCCCGCGGCGAGCATGTCCTCGCTGACGAAGCGCTCGGAAATGAGAATCGCCCCCAGCCGCACGCCCTCGGCGCCCCGCTGGAGGTTCAGCGCGCGGTCGAGATTGGTGGGCACCAGCGCGCCGGTGCGCACCAGGATCTCGCCGATCGGCCGCGCCCGGAACGGCGAGGCGGCATCGTCGAGCGCGAGCGCACCGTCATAGCGCGCGGCACCCGCCCCGGTCGGGGCGGCGGAAAGAACAGGCGGTCGGGCAGGCATGGGCGGTCACCGGCAGCGAACACCCAAGCAGAACTCCGCCTACATGGTTAATTTTGTCTTAAGGGTTAACAACTTACAACCAGAAGTTGCCACTACCTCGCAGCGACACCAACCGGTTTCCGGGCCGACATCGCCGCCGCGAACCGCTCGAACAGGTAGTAGCTGTCCTGCGGGCCGGGGCTCGCCTCGGGATGGTACTGCACCGAAAAGACCGGGCGATCGGCCAGGCGGATCCCGCAATTCGACCCGTCGAACAGCGAGACATGGGTCTCGACCACGCCCTCGGGCAGGGTCTGGCTGTCCACCGTGAACCCGTGGTTCATAGAGGTGATCTCCACCTTGCCGGTCTCCAGATCCTTCACCGGATGGTTCGCGCCATGGTGGCCGTGGTTCATCTTGATCGTCTTCGCGCCGAGCGCCAGCGCCAGCATCTGGTGACCGAGACAGATGCCGAAGACCGGCATGTCGGTCCGCTCCAGCACCGTCTTGATCATCGGCACCGCATATTCGCCCGTCGCCTCCGGGTCGCCCGGCCCGTTCGACAGGAACAGCCCGTCGGGCTCCTGCGCCAGCACGTCTTCCGCCGTCGCGGTGGCCGGCAGCACCGTCACGTCACAGCCGGCACTCGCCAGGCAGCGCAGGATGTTCCGCTTGGCGCCATAGTCGATCGCAACAACCCTGTGCCCCGCCCCCTGGCGCGGCCGGTAGCCCTCGGGCCAGGCCCAGCGCATCTCGTCCCAGCGATAGGACTGGGTGCAGCTCACTTCCTTGGCAAGGTCGAGCCCCACCAGCCCCGGAAAGCCCCGCGCCGCGGCGACCAGCGCCTCGATGTCGAAATTGCCCGTGGGATCGTGGCTCAGCGCCACATGCGGCGCGCCCTGCTGGCGAATCGCCCGCGTCAGCCGCCGCGTGTCGATCCCGCCGATCCCGATCCGGCCCCGCCGCGCCAGCCAGGCGGTCAGGTCCTCGGCCGCGCGCCAGTTCGACGGCTCGGTCGGATCCCATTTCACCACCATCCCTGCCGCCACCGGGTCGGCGGTCTCGTCGTCGTCGGGATTCACGCCGACATTGCCGATATGCGGAAAGGTGAAGGTCACGATCTGGCCCGCATAGCTGGGGTCGGTCATGATTTCCTGGTATCCGGTCATCGCGGTGTTGAAGCAGAGCTCGGCGGTGGTCTGCCCCTCGGCCCCGAAGCCGATCCCGTAGAACAGGGTTCCGTCGGCCAGGGCGAGGCAGGCCGTGGGTCTGGCGGTCGGCATGGGCGCGCTCCTCTTTCTCTCGGGGTCGGGAAGATCCCGGACGGATTACGGGAGCCCCGCTCCCCGGTCAAGGCGCCCTGCCCATGCCACCTTGTAACCCGCCGGGCCCGGCGTTATAGGAGGCGCCCTCAGATTGCAGGGGACGAGAGTGAGCCAATGACCCTCCGGAACAAGGTCTCCGACGCGCTGAAGGATGCGATGAAGGCGAAGGATGCGACCCGCCTTTCGACCCTCCGCCTCATCAACGCCGCCATCAAGGACCGCGACATCGCCGCCCGCAGCGAAGGCAATGACGAGGGCGTGGGCGACCCCGAAGTGCTCCAGATCCTCGGCAAGATGGTCAAGCAGCGCATCGAAAGCGCGCGGGCCTATGAAGAGGGCGGCCGGCTCGAACTGGCCGAGCAGGAGCGCGACGAGATCAAGGTGATCGAGGGCTTCCTGCCCAAGCAGCTTTCGGACGACGAGATCGAGACGGCGGTCGACAAGGCGATCAAGGCCACCGGCGCCACGACGATCCGCGACATGGGAAAGGTCATGGGCGCGCTGAAGGAAAAGTATACCGGCCAGATGGATTTCGGCCGCGTCGGCGGCATGGTCAAGGAGCGGCTGAGCTAGCACTGGAGGCGTTCCGGTAGAATCGGAGTTGTGCCGCAATCGCGCGCGCCCCGTGTCGTGATGCCGGGCATTCCTTGCCCCGCCCGAACAGCGGCGAAGGCGCCGGGCGAGCGCCTCCGTGCATCGGAAGGCAATGTCAGCGGAGCGCGAGCGCCAACACCGGAACGCATCCTGCTCCGGCCTGCCCGCTCCCGGCGGCACCGGCATTTGCCGCGCCGTCGGTGTACAGGTTGTGTACGGGTTGTGTACGGGTTGTGCGCACGGGAATCCGGCCCCTCAGGCCGGAAGTTCCCGCACCGTGATCGTGTAGACGAAGTTCGCCGGATCGAGTGCATCGCGCAGGACACCCGCGACCTCGGCCTGGGGATACATCAGGAACGGCAACGGTGGCTCCTCGCTCCCCGGCAGGGAAACGTCATGGGCGAAGTTGTAGCCGATCCAGTTCCCCTCCCAGGACCCGAACAGCGCCCGGCGCACGTCCTGCACCTCCGGATCGCCGAGCGTCAGCGTCTTCGGCGGCTCCTCCAGCACGACCTTGCGCACATCGGCCGGGTCCGCGGGCACCCAGCCAAAGCCCTCGAGATACACATCCGCCCGGCAATGCTGCGCCTTGGTGACGTTCTCCGAGCCGGCTCCGAGGCTCTTGTAGCCGAACGCCGAGGGCGCGACCCGGAGCCCGTAGACATCCCGCGCCGGCAGCCCGGCCGCCCGCGCCAGGCCGACGAACAGCGCGTTCAGGTCGGCGCATTTGCCGGTCAGGTCGCCCATCGCCAGCATCGAAGCGACATCGCCCAGGCCACAACCCCGCGTCTCGGGATTGCGCTCGGTGCTCTCGACCACCCAGTCGTAGATCCGCCGCGCTTTTTCCAGGTCGCTCCCGGCCCCCGCGACGATCCTGTCCGAGGTCTCGCGCACGATCCCGTCGGTAGGGATCAGCGTCGTCGGCGCCGTGTAGCGCGCGCGCTCCTCCACCGTGAGCGGCGCGGCCTTGCCCGGCGCGGAGAGATCGACCGCCCGATCCTGCGTCGCGGCGCGCGAGGTGACCTCGATCACGGCCGGCGCGTCTCCCGGCGCCCAGACCGCATGGACGAAACGCGCGCCCGACGGGTCGGTTTCCATCCCGGCCTCGGCCGCATCCGTCGCCCAGCCGGTCTCGCCCGCCTGCATCCAGGCGCTCTCGGTGATCGACGGCACCGGCACCCAGACCTGCGCCGGAGCGCCGTCGCGCGGCAACTCGATCCGGGTGACCAGCTCGAAATGGCGCCAGCCCGCCGGGCGCGGCTCGAACCCCGCCGACGCGCTGCGCGGCAGCGCCGCCGCCAGGGCCGCCAGGCCGCCGAGTTTCATCGCTGTCCGCCTGTCCGTTACCAAGGCTCGCCCTCCACCTGCGCCGTTCCGTGTTGCGGCCCGAATACGGGACGCGCCAGGCGCAGGCAAGGCTCAGCCCACGTGGAACAGCGTCTCGAACAGCCGCGGATCGAGGCTCGCCTGCGCGAAGGTCTCGCCCTCGGTCAGGATCGACACCGCATCATGGCTGTGCAGGCTCTCCTGATGGCTCGCGACCACCCGGAAATCGCCCACCCGCTTGTCCTTCTGCAGCGCCTCGGCAAAGAGCCGCGCCGCGTCCTCGACGAAGATCGGGTTCGCCGCGTTCAACTCGGCAAAGGCCTGCTCGTCCTCGCGCTTGACCATGACCTGGGTCTCGGTCGGCACCGCCGAGCGGCAAAGATCCACCACGTCCTCGAACCACAGGCAATCGGTGCCCGGTTCCGCCACCACCGAGATCCGCGCCACGGAGCGCTGCGAATGCGGCGTCGCCAGTTGGCCGCGGGTGGCGCGCGCGTGCTCGCTCAGTTCCAGCGAACAGGGGCAGGTCGAGGAATAGACATAGTCGAGATGCAGGATCTTCTGCCGCACCCCGTCCCGCTCCACCAGTTCCAGCGCGATGTCGTAATACTGCCAGCCGGTCAGGCCGGAGCGCAGGCTTTCGACCTTCATCGGGAAGGAGAAGCGCATCTGGATCCGCGCGTCGAAGCTCTCCAGGTCGCGCTTGTAATCGTCGAGCGCCGCCGCGATCACCTCGAAAGAGAACGTGCGCTCGGCATGGACATAGAACGACCGCATGATGCGGCTCATGTTGATGCCCTTCTTCTCGGCCTCGAGGCTCACCGTGCCGGTCACCGAGGTCTCGAGCGTCAGGTCGCCATTGTCGCGGGAGTGGTAGCGGATCGGCAGGCGGAAATTCGAGATCCCCACATGCTGGATGCCGCGCCGCGCGCCGCGGATCAGGCTCTCCGGGCCGTTCTGCAGGTCGGGCAGCGTGTCCTTGTAGGCCGCGTCCGCCAGAAATTCCTCCGGATAGGCCCGCGACAGCGCCGGATAGGCCAGCGCCTCGTTGCCCGGCAGCAGCCGTGCCAGCGCCGGATCGAGCGTGGCAATCTCCTCGGGGCTCGCCCCCTTCGCCCAGGTCCTGAGCATCTTCAGCGCCCGCGCCGCATCCTCGCGGTCAGGTTCGCGCTCGATATCGGACATGTGCAGGGTCATGGCGACCTCCCCTCCGGTGGCCGCACTCAATTGGGGCAGCCGCACCTCCAATTCAATATATATCTCAAGCCAAGTTTACGCGCATCCGAAACAAACGGATCATACACCGCCGTATCGTGCGAAGAACCGCGCAAGGATTTGCGGTGTCTGATCGACCCTTACGGCCATTACCCGCTCGGTCAGGGCCTCGGCCTCTTCGGGCGCGAAATAACCGCGGTGCCGGTAGATCCGGATCCGCTCGGCAAAGACCGCGCCATCGGCTTCCGGATGGAACTGGGTGGCATAGACGTTCCGGCCATGGCGAATCATCTGGAACGGGCAGGTTTCCGAGGCCAGGAGATGCGCGCAGCCCCGTGGCAGCGCCTGCGTCGCCTCCTTGTGGCCGACAAGCGCGGGGAAGCTGTCGGGAAGATCCGCCAGCAGCGGATCCTCCGCCCCCGCCTCGGTGCGCCGCACCGTCACCGGACCGACCGGCTCGCCCCAGCGGCGCTTCGAGACCTCCGCACCGAGGTGATGCGCCAGGATCGAGATCCCGTAGCAGCAGCCCAGGAACGGAACGTCGCGCCGCGTGACCTCGGGCATCAGCCCCAGGATCGCCGCCTCGATCCGCGCTTCGTCCTCGGGTTTGGTGGCGGGGTCGTCCGAGACGCAGCCCGGCCCGCCGCCCACGACGATGCCCGCATAATCGCCAAGGTCCAGATCCGCCGGCAGGGGCTCCCGGTCCAGCCGGATCCGCCGGGTCCGCCCGGCCTCGATCCCGCCCTTCTCGAGGAAGGCCGCGAACTCGCCATCGGACGCCTCGGTCTCGGGGCGGAGCTGGAGGATCAGGAACGGGCGCATCGGGTTCCGTTACAGGAGGCAGCGGGAGGTGGGAAGACTAGCCGGAAAGGGACGGAACTTCGTCAGGCTCGCAGCGGACCTCCCTGCCGCTAGCGCGCGCCATACTACACCGCCGCGAGCGCCGCCCGGATGTCGTCGAGCAAGTCCTCCGGGTCCTCTATCCCCACCGAGAGCCGCACCAGCCCCGGCGTGATCCCCAGCATCGCGCGCTGTTCGTCCTTGAGCCGCTGATGGGTGGTGGTGGTCGGGTGGGTGACGATCGACTTCGCGTCGCCCAGGTTGTTGGAGATGGTGATGAGCTCCAGCGCGTTCAGGAACCGGAACGCCGCCTCCTGCCCACCCTTCAGGTCAAGCGACAGGACCGTGCCGCCCGAGCCCATCTGGCGCATTGCCAGATAGTGCTGCGCGTGGCTCTTCAGCCCCGGATAGATCACCCGCGCGAGGCGAGGATCGCCCTCCAGCGCCTCGGCCAGCGCCTGCGCCCCCGCCGCCTGCGCGCGCACCCGGAGATCCAGCGTCTCCATGCCCTTCAGCATCACCCAGGCGTTGAACGGGCTCAGCGCCCCGCCGGTATGCTTCAGATAGGGCTCGGCCTTCTTGCGCACGAACTCCTTCGATCCAAGCAGCACACCGCCCAGCACCCGCCCCTGCCCGTCGATATGCTTGGTCGCGGAATAGACCACCACATCGGCGCCATTCTCGATCGCGCGGCTGAAGACCGGCGTCGAGAACACGTTGTCGACGATCACCGTGGCGCCCACCTTGTGCGCCAGGTCGGCGACGCCGGCGATGTCGATCACCTCGAGCGTCGGGTTCGAAAGCGACTCGAGGAACACTGCCTTGGTATCGGGCCGCAGCGCCGCTTCCCACTGGGCAAGGTCGGTGCCATCGACGAAGCTCACCTCGACACCGTAGCGCGTGAGCACCTCCTCGAGGATGTAGAGGCACGACCCGAACAGCGCCCGCGCCGAGACCACATGATCGCCCGCCTTCAGGATCGCGGTCAGCGCCCCGTTCACCGCCGCCATGCCCGACGCGGTGGCAAAAGCATCCTCGGCCCCTTCCAGCGCCGCGATCCGCTCCTCGAACATCCGCACCGTCGGGTTGCCGTAGCGGGCATAGATGAACTCGTCCGGCCCCGTTTCGATGAACCGCGCCTGCGCCTGCTCCGCGCTGTCGTAGACGAAGCCCTGGGTCAGGAAGATCGCTTCCGAAACCTCGCCGTACTGACTGCGCCGGATGCCCGCATGAACGAGCTTCGTGCGCGTTTTCCAATCTTTCGTCATGGGGTCGTCCTTCCAACAAAAAAGCCCCCACCGCGAGCGTCGGGGGCCTTTCGTCCCTGACCTCTTTAGCGGCTTGTTTAACGTGGCCCGCAATCCGGTGTACAAATCGCCACGACGCGTGTTGGCTAGCGCCGCGCTCGCGTTCCGTCAAGATGTTTGGACGCCCGCCGGCCGGCACCTCCGCCTCCCGGCTCAGCCCCGCGCCAGCGCAAATGGGCCTGCATATTGACGCCATCGGCCGGCGCACCACCTTCTGTCTCGGAAAGGAGATTCCCCCATGCCAGCCCCCATAGATCTCTACTACTGGCCGACCCCGAACGGTTGGAAGGTCTCGATCGCGCTCGAGGAAATGGGCCTCCCCTACGAGGTCCACTGGGTCGATATCGGCAAGGGCGAACAGTTCAAGCCGGACTTCCTGAAGATCGGCCCGAACAACCGGATGCCGGTGATCACCGACCCGGACGGCCCCGACGGCGCGCCGATCTCGATCTTCGAATCCGGCGCGATCCTGCAATACCTCGCACGCAAGACCGGACAGTTCGGCGGCCCGACCGAGCGCGACCGGATCGCCGTCGACCAGTGGCTGATGTGGCAGATGGGCGGCGTCGGGCCAATGGCTGGCCAGGCGCACCATTTCCTGAAATACGCGCCCGCGATGGAACCGCCGCAGGTTCTGCCCTACGCGCAGGACCGCTACCGGAACGAGGTCTCACGGCTCTACCGGGTGCTCGATACCCAGCTCGCCGAACGGGAATTCGTCGCGGGCGACTTCTATTCCATCGCCGACATGGCGATCTGGCCCTGGGCGCAGAACTGGAAGGGCCAGGAGCAGGAGATCGAGGACAAGCCGAACCTCGCCCGCTGGCTCGATGCGGTGGGCGCACGGCCGGCGGTCCGCAAGGGCAAGGATCTCGGCGCCGAATTCCGCGAACGCAAGCGAAGCCGGGAAGAGGAGCTTGAAGGGCACCGGGTGATGTTCGGCCAAAAAGGGTGAACTTACCATAGGTTAACCCATTTCCTGTACCCTCTTGCGCGTCATCAGGTACGGGACATGGGCACATGCACTACCGCGACCGACGCTACAAATGCAGTTTCCTCCTGAAATTCCGCTTTCCGCAGGGCGGCGTCGACGGGGAGATCCTGAATACCTCGCGCACCGGCATGCTGGTGCGCGTGCCCGGCGTATTCAGCCGGGGCACCACCGTGACATTCGCCATGAACCTGCAAGAACGGAAGGCCAGCGTGCTCCGCTCCGGCAACGGCACGATTGCGCTGCGCCTCTTGCGCCCGCTGACCCAGATGGAATTCGACCAGATAACTGCCGGCCGGCACCAGCGCCGCCGCCGGGAGATCGGCACCCTCGCCGAAATGACCTGAGGCGGGCTGCTCTGCCTACTCGTCCTCGATCACGTATTTCTGCAGGACGACGATCTGCGCCCAGAGAAAAACGAACAAGGCCGCCGGAAAGGCGAAGGTCTCGATCTTGACCCAGGCATCGGTCGACATGGTACGCCAGACGATCTCGTTGCCCACCGCCAGGGCCGCGAACATCGCAGTGAGCCGCCGGGTCAGGATCATCCAGCCTTCCTGCTGCATCGGGAGAAACTCGCTCATCACCCAGGCCAGATAGGACCGCCCCTGCAACAGCCCGATCCCGAGCAGTACCGCGAAGACCCCGTAGACGATGGTCGTCTTCATCTTGAAGAAGGTCTCGTCGTTGAACCAGACCGTGAGCCCGCCGAACAGCACCACCATGACCGCCGTGAAGACCTGCATCCGGCTGATCCTCCCGGTGAGCCACCAGAGCAGGCCGATCGAGGCGAGCAGGACCGGCACGAAACCCGCCGCCGCGACGATGAACCCGTCATACTCGGTCCCGCCGAAACTGTAGGTCTTGTCCCGGACATGGAGATAGGCCGCGAAGAAGAGGAGCGGCGGCCCCAGCTCCAGCACCTGCTTCACCCCGCCATGGATCTCGCGTTCCGCCATCTTCACTCCTATCCGCCCATCTCAACTATCACCGCGCCGCCCGCGATCAACCCCATGAGTGCGAGCCGCCGGGGGCCGACACTGTCGCCGAGGAACACCCAGCCGATCAACGCGGCGAAGACCGTGGAGGTTTCGCGCAGCACCGCCGCCTCGCCGACCTTGTCGAGCCTTGTCGCCAGCATGATCCCCCCGAAGGAGACGAACGCCACCACCGCGCCGCTCAGCCCGCGCAGGAGGAGCGGCCCCAGCGCCGGCGGCTCGGCCATCCGGCGCCGGCGCAGCGCGGCGATCACCGGAAAGGCCAGCCCGTCGATCAGGAAGAACCAGGCGAGAAATGTGAACGGGTCGGCCGCCGCGCGGATGCCGTAGGCATCGTAGGTCGTGTAGAACGCGACGAACATGCCGGTCAGCACCGCAAGCCCCAGCGCCAGCCCCAGCGTCTCGCGCTGCCGCTCCAGCCGCAGGAAATTATAGAACGCGAGGCCGAGGATCCCCGACATCAGCACGCCCACGCCCAGCCACTGGGCCGGCGTGAAGACCTCGCCGAAGATCAGCCAGGCGCCGATCACCGCGAAGAACGGGCCGGTGCCGCGCACCACCGGGTAGACCACCGTATAGGCGCCGTAGCTGTAGGACGAAGCCTGCAGGAGCTTGTAGACCACATGGATCGCCCAGGCGCCCGCAAGGATCGGCCAGAGATGCGGCGCCGGCCAGGGCACCACGAAGACCGCGAAGGGCGCGGCAATCGCGGCATAGCAGCCGTCGATGGCGCCGCGCGACAGCCAGGGATCGTGCCGGCCCTTCTGCAGCGCGCCGAAGACCGCATGCAGCACCGCCGCCATCACCGCGAGCCCCAGCGCCAGGTGCCGCCCCGCCTCGGTGCCCTCGAGCGAGATCAGCCAGGCGCTCGTCGGACGCCGCCGGCCGCAAGCGGGCGACCCTCCCCCTCGATCCCCCTCCCGCCGGGAGGGGGCGGCGGTACCGTCACGGCCGACACCTCCCCCCTCCCTTGGGAGAGGGGACGGCGGAGAGGGGCACGGATTCGTCGGGAGAAAAATTCCAACGCGTCAGGAACCGGCCCCGGTCAGCGCGCGGGCGAAATCCTCGGGGTCGAACGGGGCGAGGTCGTCGATCTGCTCGCCCACGCCGATCGCGTGGATCGGCAGGCCGAACTTGTCGGCCAGCGCGACCAGCACGCCGCCCTTCGCGGTCCCGTCGAGCTTGGTCATCACCAGGCCGGAGACATCGGCGATCCTGCGGAAGATCTCGACCTGGGAAAGCGCGTTCTGCCCGGTCGTCGCATCGAGCACCAGGAGCGTGTTATGCGGCGCCTCGGGATCCTTCTTGCGGATCACCCGGACGATCTTGGCGAGTTCCTCCATCAGGTCCTGGCGGTTCTGCAGCCGTCCCGCCGTGTCGATCATCAGGAGATCGGCGCCTTCCTTCTCGGCGCGGGTCATCGCGTCGAAGGCGAGGCTCGCGGGGTCGGAACCCTCCGGCGCTGTCATCACCGGCACCCCGGCGCGTTCGCCCCAGATCTGCAACTGTTCCACCGCCGCGGCGCGGAACGTGTCGCCCGCGGCGATCACCACGCTCTTGCCGGCGGCGCGGAACTGGCTCGCGAGCTTGCCGATCGTCGTGGTCTTGCCTGAGCCGTTCACGCCGACGACCAGCACCACCTGCGGCCGCTTCGCATAGACCGGCATCGGCCGGGCCACCGGCTCCATGATCCGCGCGATCTCGGCGCCGAGGATCTCCTTGATCTCACGGGTCGAAAGCTTCCTTCCCATCCGCCCCTCGGCGATGTTCGCGGTAACCCGGAGCGCGGTATCGACTCCCATGTCCGAGGCGATCAGCAGCTCCTCGAGGCTCTCCAGCATCTCGTCGTCGAGCACCCGGCGCATCTCCGGCCCGGCCCGGTCGGCGCGGCCGAACATGCGTCCGAAAAAGCCGGGCCGCCGCGCCGTCGCCTCGGCCACCGGCGTGCCGGCGGGCATGTCGAAATCGGGCGCTTCAACGCCCGGCACCTCAACGGGCGGCGCCTCGGGCATGGGGTCGGACCGGTCGGGAATGCCGAAGGGCTCGTGCTCCGGCGCCGGTTCCGGCGCAACGGGAATGTCCGGCTCCGGCGCGGGTATGTCGGGCGGCGGCACCGGGGTGGGTTCGGGCTCCGGCGCGGGTTCCGGTTCCGGCGGCACCGGCTGGGGTTCCGGTTCGGGCACGGGCGCCGGTTCGGGGGCCGGCTCGGGCGCGGGCGCGGGGATGTCGGGCGGCTGCTCCGGATCGGCGGCTTCGAGCGCGCCCCCGTCGGCGACGATCGCGTCGAGTCCCTCCTCGAGCTTCGAAGACGACTTGAAAAGTCGCTCCTTCAGTTTCGAAAAGAACGCCATCCTGCGTCTCCCTCTGCTGATTGTCACCTAGTCGCTCGGCGCAGAAGTTGGAAGACCGCCCAAATCCGGGCCCGGAACAGATTGCGGTGGCCCCGTATCGGGCCTTGTGGGAGGATGCCGGCATGACACGCCTGCCATGCCTCCTCCTGCTTGCCGTGCTTCCGGCCGCTGCCCTGGCCGAAACGCCGATGAGCGCGCCGGCCTTCGAAGGCTACACCACCGGCAAGACGCTTTACTATGCCACGGATGGCTATGCCTACGGGATCGAGGAGTATCTCGAGGGGCGCCGGGTGCGCTGGTCGTTTCTCGACGGCGAATGCCAGGAAGGCGAGTGGTATCCTTCGGGCGACATGATCTGTTTCGTCTATGACGGGATCGGCGATCCGCAGTGCTGGACCTTCTACGAGAAGTCCGGCGGGATCACCGCGCGGTTCGAGAACGACCCGGAAAGCACCGAACTGGTGGAAACCCGCCAGACGCGCGACCCGCTCCTCTGCATGGGGCCGAAGACCGGCGTCTGAGGGGGCAGCGCCCGCCGGCCCAGAGACCTCCGGGGCAGATGGCGCAAGGCGCCTCCCCTTGCGCCATCGGTGCAGGTCGCAAGCCCCCGCGCCCAGCGCGGATGCGGGATCAGTAGATGTAGCGGATCTGGTCGGTCCAGTAGCGCTCCACACGCTGCAGCGTCCCGTTGGCGTCCTTCAGACCGTCCTCGCTCACCACGCTCTGCGCCTCGAGTCCCTCGGCATGCCGGTCGAACAGGTCCGAGACCACGTTCCGGACATGGCGGCCCTTTTCGGTCAGGCGCACGCGGACGGAGCGCCGGTCGACCTCGCAGCGCTGGTGATGCATGTAGCCCATCTCGACGAGTTTCTTGAGATTGTAGGAGACGTTCGAACCCTGGTAATAGCCGCGGCTCTTGAGCTCCCCGGCCGTCACCTCGTTCTCGCCGATGTTGAACAGGAGGAGCGCCTGAACCGCGTTGACCTCCAGAAGCCCCAACCGTTCGAACTCGTCCTTGATCACATCCAGAAGAAGCCGGTGCAGCCGTTCCACCAACGCGAGGCTCTCGAGATAGGTGCCGACGAAATGATTCTCGGCTGTCGGGGAAATCTTTTGTTGCAGGCTCATCTCGTTCTCCGGCATTCGTCGATGCGGGAGACTGGCCTGCAAATCGAAAACATTCGGTTAAACTTCGAGGATTAGCCGCTTTCTGCCGGTCCCGCGGCCGCGGAAATCCGCCCGACCAGGGTCGCGAACCGCGCCGGCGGCGCATCGCGGCCGGTCAGCCAGGCCAGGATGTCGTGGTCGTTTTCCGCCAGGAGCGCCTCGTAGACATCCAGCGTCCCGGCATCGAGCCCGGCCAGGCAACGGTCCGCCCAGGCTCCGAGAATCAGGTCCGTTTCGCGAATGCCGCGGCGCCAGGACCGCATCCTGAGCCGCTTCAACCGCGCCTCGGCGCTCTCTCCGCTCACTGCTGGACTTCGCGCAAGGCCCCACGCAGCCGCTTTTCCAGGATGCCCATCCGCTCGATCGTGCGCGTCATCTCGCTGCGCAGACCACGGAACTCGCGCAACAGCTCCGACACCTCACGGTCGAGCGTCTCGGCGCCGGGCGCGTCGAGCTCGGCCCCCTCGCCGGTCAGGAGCCAGCGCAGCGAAACGTTCAGGATTCCCGAGAGCATCTGCAGCTTGTTGGCGCGCGGTTCGGCCAGGTCGCCTTCCCACTTGCGCACGGTATCGGACTTTACGCCCAACCGCCGGGCCACATCCTCTTCGGTCATTCCGAGATGCTCGCGCGCCGCTGCGAGCCGGTCGCCGAATGTCGCCGCGTCTTCCGAATACCAGTCGTCGGCTGTCTTTGCGCTTTCCATGGGGGCGCCCTGTCCTTTCGAGGAAATATGTTGCTGGGGGTTATGTCTTACCATACGACCTTTGCCCGGAGAGGTGCAACCGGAGACGACCATGTCCCTGCAATCCGCGACACTGGCCCGGGTGAAGCCCTCCCCGACCATGGCGATCACCCAGCTCGCGGGCGAGCTGAAGGCCGCCGGGCGCGACGTGATCGGGCTTTCGGCGGGCGAGCCCGATTTCGATACGCCCGAACACATCCGCGAAGCGGGCAAGCGGGCGATCGACGCGGGCCACACCCGCTACACCGCGGTCGACGGCATCCCGGAACTGAAACAGGCGATCTGCGCCAAGTTCGCCCGCGACAACGGGCTCGCCTATGCGCCGGAGCAGGTCAGCGTCGGCTCCGGCGGCAAGCAGGTCCTGTTCAATGCGCTGATGGCGACTGTGAACCCCGGCGACGAGGTGATCGTGCCAACGCCCTACTGGGTCAGCTATCCCGACATGGTGCTGATCGCCGGCGGCGTGCCCGTCTTCGTCGAGACGACGCCCGAAAACGGCTTCCGGATGACCCCCGAGGCGCTCGAGGCGGCGATCACCCCCCGCACGAAATGGCTGATCTTCAATTCGCCCTCGAACCCGTCGGGCGCGGGCTATTCCCGCGCCGCCCTGAAGGCGCTCACCGACGTCCTGATGCGCCATCCCCACGTCTGGGTCCTGACCGACGACATGTACGAGCATATCGCCTTCGACGGCTTCACCTTCTGCACCCCCGCCGAGGTGGAACCCGCGCTCTACGAGCGCACGCTCACCATGAACGGCGTTTCCAAGGCCTATGCGATGACAGGCTGGCGGATCGGCTATGCGGCCGGGCCAAAGCCCCTGATCGACGCAATGCGCAAGGTGCAGTCACAATCCACCTCGAACCCCTGCTCGATCAGCCAGCACGCGGCGCTCGCCGCGCTCACCGGCCCGCAAGACTTTCTGGGGCCCAACGCGGCGATGTTCCAGCGCCGCCGCGACCTCGTGGTCGGCATGCTGAA
The DNA here is from genome assembly GCA_003605175.1 of Paracoccaceae bacterium. Lineage (GTDB taxonomy): Bacteria > Pseudomonadota > Alphaproteobacteria > Rhodobacterales > Rhodobacteraceae > Ovoidimarina. Next base: position 127,469 of record QWDA01000007.1, read on the forward strand.
CGCGGCCGAGGGTCTCGCCTGCCCGGTCCCGGAGGGCGCGTTCTACGTCTACCCCTCCATCGCCGGCTGCCTCGGCAAGACCACGCGCGGCGGCAAGCGCATCGGCTCGGACGAGGATTTCGCCACCGCGCTCCTCGACGAGACCGGTGTCGCCATCGTGTTCGGCGCCGCCTTCGGCCTCTCGCCGCATTTCCGCGTGAGCTACGCCGCCGCGGACGAGACGCTCCGCGCGGCTTGCGCGCGGATCCAGGATTTCTGCCGGGGGCTCTCGTGACGCTCGACCTCCCCGAGCTCTACTTTCGCACCCGCGACAACGGCGCGGCGGTGTTCCGGGTCGATGCCGCGAACCGCGAGGGGCGGCTCGACCTGAACCAGATCGCGGTGGTGAACCTGAAGAAGGGCGAGATCCGCCCCCATGGCGATGGCGCCCTCACCGAAGAGGAAGAGGCCGCGATCCGCGCCTGGATGGAAGAGCGCGAGGCGCTCCTCGCCCGCCGCACCATCGACGACATCCTGCGCACCGTGGATCACCTGAACCTCACCGCGCAATGGGCGCAATCCCAGGCCAGCGACGACGAGCTGGAGCTCTTCACCGACGACTTGCTGCTCGCGATGCACGACCTCCGGACCGTGCTGGTGAAGAAGAAGGTCGAGCGGCTTTGACGCGAGATGCGTGCCGGAAAGCGCGTGGCCATCAGCCTGGCGCTACCCTAGCCTCTTGCCCCCGCCCGAACAGCGCCGAAGGCGCCGGGCGCGCGCCTGCCCGTCCCGGCGGGCTGGCGCTCTGGTGACGTTTGCGCGGACATTTGAGGTCGGAGGTGGAAGGCATCATAAAACGCGCCGATCAGCCGTTGCAGCTCCATCCCACGGGCAGGCGCGCGCCCGGCTTGCGCTTGGCGGCGGCGGGAGGCAGCGTGGAGTACCACGTTACCGCCCAAACCAGGGAACCCGCCATGCCTCAGGCCAATCCGCTGGGCTATTCCGGCAAGCCGCTCTACCAGAAGCTCGGCCTGAAGCCCGGCATGCGCTGCCTCGCGCTCGACGCGCCGCCGCACTATCCCGACCTCCTGCACGGCACCGAAGGCGTGACCTTTCTCGACGAAACCGGCCCCGCCGACCTGGTGCATCTCTTCTGCCCCGACCGCGCCGCGCTCGAAGCCCGGCACCGGACCGCCTTCGCCGCCTGTGCCGAAAAGGGGATGGTCTGGATCTCCTGGCCGAAGAAATCCTCGCCGCTCTACCGCGACCTGACCGAGGACACGCTCCGCGAAGTGATCCTCCCCGGCGGCATCTGGGTCGATACCAAGGTCTGCGCCGTCGACCGGGACTGGTCGGGGCTCAAGTTCCTGCGTCGCAAGCGCTGACCGGGGCCATAGCCCCGGCCCGCCTCAGAACAGGTCCACCCTGAACGGCGAGGTCGTCCAATAGGCCTTCGCGAGTTGCACCAGACGGTCCACCCGGTCGGACGCGGGTGGGCCCACGTCGAAGCCTTGCAGCGCCTGCTCCAGGGCCGCCTGGCTCCCGGCGCCGAACTGGCCGTCGACCGTCACCTCCACCCCCAGATCCGCGATCATCGCCTGCGCCGCCGCGTCGAGCGCCTGCGGCGGGAACTGCCCCAGAAGGTCGCGCGCCTTCGCGGCGATATCCGGGTCGCGCAGCGCCGCCACCTTGGCCGCCCGGATCGCGCCGTCATAGAGCTGATAGCCCGGAACCCCCTCGGTCGCGATCAGGTAGGCCGCCGCGCCGCCCGCATTGCCGTCGCCCCGCTCGAGCCCGACATCGTACCAGCGCACCGCCTCTTCGAGATCCGGCGCATTTCCGATCTGGCCGGCCTGGTACATCCGCGCGAGGTTCGCCGGGGCGTTCGGATGCCCGCCCTCGGCCGCCAGCCGGAAATATTCCTCCGCCCTCGGGAAATCCACGTCCAGCCCGCCCAGGCCGCGCGCATAGACGAGACCCATGTTGTTGTACCCGTAGATATCCTCCCGCGCCGCGCTTTCGCGCAGATAGCGCAACCCGCGCTCGGGGTCGTAATAATCGCCCGTCTCGTCGAGATAGAAGAACCCCAGCTCGTTCATCGCGAAGGTGTGCCCCACCTCCAGCGCGCGCATCATCAGGTCGTAGCCCTCGATCTCGACATTCGGATCGCCGGAATAGCGCATGAACTGCCGGCCGAGCGCGTAATAGGCATAGGGATCGCCCGCGTTCACGCCCCGCGCCAGCAAGGCCAGCGCCTCCTGCGGCATCTGCTGGTTCGCCTCGCCGCCGGTGGCGCGCTGCGCATCGACCACCGCGTTGGCGAGCGCGTTCCAGGCCCGCGCATGGCCCAGGTCGCGCGCGATCTCGAACTCGGCCCGCGCCTCGGGGAAGCGCCGAAGCGCCCGCAGCGCCCGGCCCTTCTGGTAGTGGAACCGCCCCATATCGGGCGCCCGCGCGACCGCGGCCTCGCAGGCCTCGAGCGCCTTCTGCGGTTCGATCTCGTTGGCGTAGCGCACCAGGCCCGCCCCGTCGGGGTCGAGATGATCGCCCGCCTCGAAATCGCAAGCGTCGACCTCGAAACGCAGGCCCACCGTGTAGTCCTCGCCATTCGCGGCGAGGGTCATCAGGTCGCCCACCTCGGGCCGCGCCAGCCCGATCGCCGGGATCTGCACCGACCGCGCCACCAGCAGAAGCCCGTCGAGCGCATCCGACGCCACCGTCTGGCCCCGTGCCTCGCGGCGGATGCCGGTGGCCGGGTCCTCGAGCACCACATCCGCGGTCTCGGGCAGCCCGGTCACGGTGAGCGCGGTCCCCGCGGGCAGGTTCAGCGCCTCGATCAGCGATTGCCCGATCGCCACATCGGCCTCGAACGGCGCCTCGAGCACCGCGTCCACGGTCACCCTGGCCCTGGTCTCGTCGAGCGGCATGTCGGGATCGGTGCTGGCAATGGCGATGCCCCGGGTCGTGCCGCCGGCGCCGCCCTCGGCACCGGACCGGCCCGGCTCGCCGCCGAAACGCGCGGTCTCGATCAGGGTCGAGCTGTCCCAAGGCACTTGGCGCCCGCCTGTCGAGCGGTAGACCCGCCGGCGCACCTCCTCGAACACGTCGCTGATCGGCATATCGGGGTTCTCGGCCGCGACCTCGACCAGCGCCGCGGTGAACGGGCTGTTCGCCCCGGCGCCGTCGAGCGCCACCGCGCCCGGCGAGGTCGAGTAGATCATCAGCGAGTTCAAGGGCGCGGCAAGCGAGGCGAACCCGGTCCGCGTCTCGCGCAGCTCGTTGCCGATCTGGGTCAGCGCCGATTTTCCCGCGAAGGGATTGTCGCGGCAGCTGTCCAGGATCACTACCTGGAGCCGCGCCCGGGCGCCGATGATGTTGACGACGCTGCCCAGCGACACTGTCTCGAACGGCACGTCATAGACCGAGGCGAAGGTCGCATCGACCGGCACGAGATAGTTCTCCGATCCGATCTGGAACCCGTGCCCGGCGAAGAACAGCACCACCTCGGTGTCCTTCGAGACATCGAACATCGCCTCGCGCAGCATCGCCTCGAAGCCGCGTTTCGTCAGGTTCGCGTGCTCGCGCACATCGTAGCCCTGGCCGCGCAGGAAATCCGCCACGATCTCGGCATCCGAGACCGCGTTCGGTAGGTGCGGCGCCGCCGCGTAGTCGGAATTCCCGACCACGATCGCGTAGCGTTTCGTCGCGGACACGTCGAGATCGATCGCCGACACGACCGGACCGGCATCTCCGGAGCCCCGGATCAGACTGTCGACCTGCGAGCTGACCTGCGACAGGGCCGGCCCCGCCCCCGCCACGGCGAAGGCCGCGGCCAGCGCAACGCGCCGCGCTCGGGAGCCGATGTCAGCCACCCCAGCCTCCCTCGCCGCCTCCGCCGCCGCCTTCGACGCCCCAGGTCGGGGTCGCCGGTGTGATCGTCGTGCAGGCGGGCTTGCCAGGCACGCCGCAGGCCGGCCCCGCTTCCGCGGTCGTTGCGGTCGTGCCGCTGCCCGAACTCGCCGCCGGCGCCGCACGCTGCGACGAGGTGGAGGCCGTCCGTTGTGTCGTCCGGGCCGGCTGCGGTGCCGCGGCGGGTTCCTGTTCCGCCGCCTTGCGCTTCCACAAGGGCTCGACCGAAACCGCACAGGCGGAGAGGGACAAGGCCACCGAAACCACCCCGGCCACGCGCAATGCTCTGTCAAAGCTCATTAAAAACCTCACTCTCCAAGATCACTTCAAAAATGCTGACGCTACGGTAGCACGGCGCCGACACAACTGTCAGCGAGTTTTCGCCAACGCCGGCGCCCATTTCTCGACGCTCCCGGTGACGCCCTCCCAGGCGCCTTCGGTCAGCGCCCGGCCCAGCACCCGCTCTGGATTGGTCGGCGGCGGCATGGTGACCCCGTCGAGGCGGAAGAATCCGAACCGCCCGTAATAGGGCGCGTCGCCCACCAGCATCACCCGGTCCCAGCCCTCGGCCCGGGCCAGGCTGTTCTCGATCAGCAGCGCGCCCAGCCCCTCGCCCTGCCGCGTCGGGTGCACCGCCACGGGGCCGAGAAGCAGCGCCGGCGCGCCGCCCACCAGCACCGGCCAGTGCCGGATCGCGCCCGCCAGAATGCCCAGCTCGTCGCGCGCCGTCAGCGACAGCCGCGCCACCGGGGGCACCCCGTCGCGCAGCCGGTAGGACGACAGGGCCTCGCGCCCCGGCGCGAAGCACTTGTCGTAAAGCGCCTCGACATCCCACCAGTCCTCGGGCCGTTCCTCTTCCAGCGTGATCAAGCGCACTCCCCAATCCGGGCTGGAACCGGGCCTAGCATGGCGCTAGGTGGGGCACAAACCACTGGGAGCCGCCATGTTCTACCGCCCCGAAGACGGCCACGGCCTGCCGCACAACCCGTTCAACGCGCTGGTGACGCCGCGGCCGATCGGCTGGATCTCGACCCGCGGCGCGGACGGCTCGGAAAACCTCGCTCCCTATTCCTTTTTCAACGCCGTCGCCTACACGCCGCCGCAGGTGATGTTCGCCTCGACAGCGACGAAACCCGACCGCGACGGCACCAAGGATTCGATGTCGAATATCCGCGAAACCGGCGTCTTCTGCGTGAACATCGTCGAGTACGCCGCCCGCGACGTGATGAACGACACTTCGGGTCCCTGGCCGCGCGAGGTGGACGAGTTCGACCATGCCGGCATCGCCCGCGCGCCCTGCGAAACGATCCCCTGCGCCCGCGTGGCCGACGCTCCCGCCAACCTCGAATGCCGCCTCTCGCAGATCGTCACCCTCGAGGGGCAGTCCAACCTGATGGCCATCGGCGTGGTCACCGGAATCCATATCCGCGACGACGTGCTGAAGGACGGCCTCGTGGACCTGACCCGCTACCAGCCGCTCGCGCGGCTCGGCTACAAGGATTACGCCCGGATCACCGAGCTGTTCAGCCTGAAACGGCCGGGCGAGTGACGCCCGGCCGTTCTGTGCCGTCCGAGTGAGGATCAGTCGGCGAGTGTGGCTGCGGTCAGCATGCCCGCGAGCGAAGCGGACATGCGGCCGCTCTCGACGAAGCGGTTGATATCGCTCTCGAGAGCCTTGAGTTGGTCATCGTCGAAGGTCGCAAGGAGACGACGATAGATGACATGAGCGGGAACGTTGGCGCGAAAGGACGACGGCACAACCTCGCCACACGGATCAAACGAAGTGCAGGTTTCGAAGCTCCGGGCCGCGTTGAACATGGTACTGTCCATTCACTGGTTGAATCACATCGTCTGTAGAAGGTTGTAGCAGAGTTTTGGATGAATTTGTCCGAAATTGGTCGATCTGCTTAACGATCGACGAACAAGCGCCCGGAACCCCCTCAATTGTCGCCAGATCGGAAATGATGGCGCCGCAATTTCGCCGGGTTGCGCACGCATCGGAAACGCACTTTCAACCGGATTGCCAAGTGTCTAGCGTCCTGAAGGCGAATTCGGCAGCGCGGAGACAGACATGGCAGAAGTGATGATCGGCGTGATCGGCGGATCCGGCGTCTACGAGATCGACGGTCTCGAGGACGCGCGCTGGCAGGCGGTGGAGAGCCCCTGGGGCACACCCTCGGACGAGATCCTCACCGGCCGGATCGGTGGCGTGGCAATGGCCTTCCTGCCCCGGCACGGGCGCGGCCATGTGCATTCGCCCAGCTCGGTCCCCTACCGCGCCAATATCGACGCGCTGAAGCGGCTCGGGGTGACCGACGTCATCAGCGTCTCCGCCTGCGGCTCGTTCCGCGAGGCGATGGCGCCGGGCGATTTCGTCGTCGTCGACCAGTTCATCGACCGCACCTTCGCCCGCGAGAAATCGTTCTTCGGCCCGGGCTGCGTGGCGCATGTCTCGGTCGCGCACCCGACCTGCGCCCGGCTCGGCGCCGCCGTCTTCGACACCGCGAAGGCCCAAGGCATCACGATCCACCAGGGCGGCACCTATCTCGCCATGGAGGGCCCGCAATTCTCCACCCTCGCCGAATCGAGGATGTACCGCGAGCACTGGGGTTGCGACGTGATCGGCATGACCAACATGCCCGAGGCCAAGCTCGCCCGCGAGGCCGAGCTCTGCTACGCCTCCATCGCCATGGTCACCGATTACGACAGCTGGCATCCCGACCACGGCGAGGTCGAAATCTCCGACATCATCCGCACGCTCCTCGGCAATGCCGACAAGGCCCGCGCGCTGGTGGCCCGTCTCCCCGCTGCCCTCGGTGCCGGTCGCGCGCCCTGCCCCCATGGCTGCGACCGCGCGCTCGACTTCGCGATCCTGACCGCCCCCGAGAAACGCGACCCGGCGCTGATCGCCCGGCTCGACGCGGTGGCGGGGCGGGTGCTCGCCGGGTGAAGATCCTCGTCCTCGGCGCCGACGGTTTCATCGGGCGCCATATCTGCTTCACCCTCCGCGCCGAGGGACACGCGGTCATTGCCTGCGCCCGCCGCACCGGCGCGCTCGAACGGATGGGGTTCGCGACGCTCCGCGCCGACCTCGCCGATCCGGCGAGCCACGCGCCCGGGTTCTGGCGCCCGCATCTCGCGGACGACGCCTGCCTCGTGAACGCCGCCGGGCTCCTCACCGGCCCGGAGCCGGCCTTCCGTGCCGTCCACGTGGACGCCCCCCGCGCCGCCTACGCCGCACGCGCTCCCGGGGCCGGCGCGGTCCTGATCTCGGCAGTGGGGGTCGAGGCGGACACGCCCTTCGCCCGCTGGCGCCGCCAGGGCGAAACCGTCGCCGCCGAGGCAGGGGTGACGATCCTGCGCCCGGGCCTGGTGCTGGCCGACACGTCCTATGGCGGCTCCTCGCTCCTCCGGGCGCTCGCCGCGATGCCGCTCCGGACACCGCTGGTCGGCTCCGGCACCGAGACCACAAACCCGATCCACGCCGCCGACCTCGCCCGCGTGGTGCTCGACTGCCTCACGACCGCGCCTGGCCCCGGCGCCTGGCAGATCGGCGGCCCCGAGACGGTCACCCAGGCCGAGCTCATCGCCGCCCACCGAAGCTGGCTCGGCCTCCCCCCGGTGCCGGTCCTGCACCTGCCAGCGACCCTCGCGCGTCTCGCCGGACGGCTCGGCGACCTCCTCGCGCTCGGGCCGATCTCCACCACCGCCCTGCGCCAGCTCGAAACCAGCCTCTTCGCCGACGGCTCGCCGCTCCTCGATCGCATCCCGAGCCGCCCGCGTGCCATTTCCGCCTTCCTCCACGCCCGGCCCGCCGGCACGCAGGACCTCTGGCAGGCGCGGCTCTACCTCCTGAAACCGCTGATCCGGCTGACCCTCGCCCTCCTGTGGCTGGTTTCCGGCCTCCTCGGCCTCGCGCTCCCCGCCCAGAGCTTCCTGCCGCTCTTCGCCGGAACCGGCCTCCCGGAGCCGCTCCTGATCGCCCTCGCCCGGGCCGGCGGCGCCCTCGACCTCGCCCTCGCCGCCGCCCTCCTTGGAAACTGGCGCCCCCGCGCCATCGCGCTCGCGCAGCTCGCCCTGGTGGGGGGCTACACGCTCGCGCTGACCGTTCTCGCGCCGGGCCTCTGGCTCGCCCCGTTCGGCGAGCTTCTCAAGAACCTCCCCGTCCTCGCGCTGATCCTCACCCACCTGGCGCTCGCGGAGGAACGCTGATGGATTGGTACCTGACCCTCAAATGGCTCCACATCCTGTCCTCGACACTGCTCTTCGGCACCGGCATCGGCACCGCCTTCCAGATGGTCCGGGCGATGCGGACGGGCCGGGTCGAGACGATCCATTCCGTCGCCTCGTCCGTCGTGCTGGCCGACTGGATCTTCACCACCCCCGCCGGGGTGCTCCAGCCGCTGACCGGCCTCGCCCTGATCCACCTGACCGGCCATGCGCCCTCCGAACCCTGGCTCCTCCTCACCTACGCCGCCTATCTCCTCGCCTTCGCCTGCTGGGCGCCCGTGGTCCGTCTGCAGATCCGGATCCGCGATCTCGCCGGCGCCGCCCTCGCCGAAGGACGGCCGCTGCCAGACGAGGCCCGCCGGCTCTACCGCCTCTGGTTCGCGCTCGGCTGGCCCGCCTTCGCGGCGCTGACCGGCGTGTTCTGGCTCATGGTGGCGAAACCGACTTTCGGGCCCTGACCCGAGCCACCCGCGCGCGCGCCCCGCGCGATACCCTTCCCTTCCCCGCGCGATCCGGCCAGGCTCGCCCGGGCCCAAGCGCAAGAAAGACCGGACCGATCATGGCCAAGACCGTCAAGGACTACATCCGCACCATCCCCGACTTCCCGCACGAGGGCATCATGTTCCGGGACGTCACCACGCTCTTCGCCGACCCGCGCGGCTTCAGGATGTGCATCGACCAGCTCCTGCACCCCTATGCGGGCGCGGAAATCGACAAGGTCGTCGGCCTCGAGGCGCGCGGCTTCATCCTCGGCGGCGCGGTGGCGCACCAGCTCTCGGTGGGCTTCGTGCCGGTGCGGAAGAAGGGCAAGCTCCCCGGCGCGACCATCGCCGAAGAGTACCAGCTCGAATACGGCGAGGCCGTGGTCGAGCTGCATGACGACGCGATCCGCGCCGGCGAGAAGATCCTGCTGGTCGACGACCTCCTCGCCACCGGCGGCACCGCCGAAGCCGGCATCCGCCTGATCGAACGCCTGGGCGGCGAGATCGTGGGCTGCGCCTTCGTCGTCGACCTGCCCGAACTCGGCGGCCGCAAGCGCCTCGAGGGCCTCGGCTTCGAAGTCCACGCGCTCTGCGCCTTCGAGGGGGCGTGAGGCGCCAGGAAGATTCCCGAATTTTCTTGCAAATTTCCTCTTTGAGGAAATCCCGCCGCAACCTCAGCGCAAGACGGCGCCCGGGTTCATGATCCCCACCGGATCGAGCGCGGCCTTGATCCGGCGCATCGCGTCGAGCTTCGCCGGATCGCCGTAAAGCTCCAGATCGCCCACCTTCAGCCGCCCGACCCCGTGCTCGGCCGAGAACGACCCACCCCGCGCGACTGTCAAGTCATGCACGATCCGGCTCGCCCCGGCCGCGAGATGCGCCCAGGCCGCGCGGGTCTCCCCCGCGGGCGGGAACTGGTTGTAATGCAGGTTGCCGTCGCCCAGATGCCCGAAGGCGTTCACCCGCAAGGGCCCCAGCCCGGCGAGCCGTGCGCCCGCTTCCTCAAGGAAGCCCGGAATCTCCGACAAGGGCAGCGCGATATCGTGGCTCGCGACCGCGCCGATCCGCCGGTTCGCCTCGGGGATCGTCTCGCGCAAGGCCCAGAACGCCGCCCGCTGCGCCTCGGACTGCGCCACATGGCCGTCCAGCACCTCGCCCGCCGCGAACCCCTCCTCGAACAGCGCCTCCACCAGCGCGCCCGGGTCCGCCGCCCCCGAACAGGCGATTTCGGTCAACACCAGCCAATCGGGCAGCGCCGCCCCGAACGGATGGCTCACCGCGAGCCCCGCCTCTCCGAGGAACCGCAGCCCCTGGCCGGAGATCAGCTCGAAGGCCGAGACCGCCTCGCCCGCCACCCGCCCGGCCCGCGCCAGAAGCGCCAGCGCCTCGGCTGGCCCCGGCACCGCCAGGAACGCCGTCGCCCGCCGCGCCGGGCGCGGGTAAAGCCGCAGCGCCGCCGCGGTGATCACCCCCAGCGTCCCCTCCGACCCGATCAGCAGGTTCCTCAGGTCATAGCCGGTATTGTCCTTCCTCAGCCGCTTCAGCCCGTGCAGCACCTGCCCGTCCGGCAGCACCGCCTCGATCCCGAGGCACAGGTCCCGCGCCGTGCCGTAGCGCAGCACGTTGAGCCCGCCCGAATTCACCGCCAGCGCCCCGCCGATCCGCGCGGTGCCTTCCGAGGCGTAGGAGAGCGGGAACAGCCGGCCCTCCGCCTCCGCCGCCCCCTGCACCTCGGCCAGGGTCGCGCCCGCCTCGGCCACCAGCGCGTTCTCGTCGGCATGAACGCCCCGGATCCGCGCCATCCGCGCTAGGGACAGGAGCATCGGCGCCGGCCCGTCGGGCATCACCTGCCCGCCCACGAGGCCGGTCCCGCCGCCCAGGGGAACCACGCCCACCCGCGCCTCGCCAGCATGCCGGATCGCCGCCGCGACCTCCTCGGTCGACGACGGCGCCACCAGAACCCCCGCCTGCCCGCGCCACCGGCCGCGCGGCTCCTCGAGATGCCGCGGCTCCACGGGGCGCACTGCCCCGGGCAGCGCGGCCTCGAGCCGGGCGATCAGCGCGTCGTCGACGGGGTTCAGCATGGGATTGCCTCTTGCATCCGCCCGGTTCTCCGACCGATCCGCGCGAAACGCAAGCTCACTCGGTCTCGATCAGGTATTCGGGCCTGAGCGGAATCACCGTGGGCCGGGCGGGCAGGGTCCGCAGCGACACCTCGATCGCGTTCGGCATGTCGCGGCGGATCTCGAACTCATCCGCCATCCCCGCGAGGAAGGTCTCGAGCGTATGGCCCGAGAACCAGTGCATCGGGATCACCACCGAGGATTTCAGCCGCTTCAGGAGCCGGATCATCACCGGCAGCTCCAGCGTCGTGCCGCCATCCACCGCCGCCATCACCACGTCGAGCCGGCCGATCGCCGCAAGCTGCGCCGCGTCCGGATAATGGTGCAGGTGCCCCAGATGACCTATGCACAGCCCCTCGACCTCGAAGATGAAGATCGAATTCCCGTCCGGCCGCACCCCGCCGATCCCCGAACGCACATCGGTATGCACATTGCGCACCAGCATCTCGCCGAGGTCGAGATGGTATTCGCGCGCATTGCCGCCCACGGCCCAGCCCTCCAGCACATGGGCGATCCCCGGATCGGGCGTCGCGGTCCAATGCGTCCCGTGGGCGTTGTTCATCGTCGCCACCGTGGGCGCGAAATCGGTCGCCCCGATGAAGCCCGTGTAATCCGTCACCGCGCTCAGCCCGCCCGGCGTCTGGATCAGGAACATCGCATGGTCGATATAGCTGATCCGCACCGAGAACTCCGCCACCGGCTCCCGGAAACTCGCGAGCTGAACGTATTCCAGCCCCGGCGCCGCATCGGCGATGGCGATGCAATGGCTCGGCCGCCGCTCCTGCGCCTCCGCCCCGAGCGCGGCGCAAAGCAGACCGGGGATCAAAAGCGGTCGCAGCATGGAGACACCTCCGCCCCGACTGTAGCGCGGCGGCGCGGGAAGGCCAGTTCCAAGGCATACATCCGCGGGAACCTCGCGCAGCCGGAACCCGAGGTGAATGATGGCGCGCGGCGCCTCCGTGTCAGCTTTCCTGTGCGAGACCCGATTGTCGTTGGCGGGTCACGCTTCGTTTGCGGGTCATGTCGGCAAAGCTGCGGACGCATATTGATCGACGAACTGGCCAACCGGCGGGATCGGCTTGATCACATCGATCAGGACGCCGTTCGGATCCCGCGTGATGAAGTGCCTTTGCCCGAAAGCCTCATCGGTCAGGGTCTTCAAGACAGGCAGACCTGCACGTTTGGCGCGTTCGAACTCGGCATCGACGTGGTCAACCTCGAAGTTGAGGATCAGTCTCTGTGTGGACCCGCGCCCCTCGGCGGGGATCGTTTCGTGATCGCCCTTCAGGATGGCAAGGTTGACCTTCGGATCTTCGCTGGATTGCAGATGGCAGTACCAGTCCGCATCGAAGCTCACCTTGAAACGAAAGTTGTCGACGTAGAACGCCTTCGTCGCCGCCACGTCCCCGGTCTGGATGACGGGGTAGTACTGAGTGCATTTCATGTTGCGTCTCCCTTGAGCGATACATACAGTCTGTATGTGCATCAATCATGATCATACAGGCTGCATGTATGCAACAGGAAAATGAACCTCGCTCCAACAGGGACCGCACGGAAGCCACGCGGTCCGCTCTTTTGAATGCAGCCCGGGCGCTCTTCGCCGAGAAGGGCTATGCCGAAACCTCGACCCCGGAAATCGTCAGGGCCGCAGGGGTCACGCGCGGCGCCCTTTACCATCACTTCGAAGACAAGGAGGCGCTGTTTCGCGCTGTCATCACCGAAGAGTATCTGGCGGTCGCGGACGAGATAACCGCGTCGGCGAAAACAGAGCCGGGGTCAGCCATGGATGCGTTGAAGCTCGGCAGTCGCGGTTATCTCAAGGCAATGGCCGACAAGGGACGTGTTCGGATCATGCTCCGCGACGGCCCAGCCGTGCTTGGACAGATGGAACTCGACAAGATCGATCGAGAAACCTCGGCCGACACCCTGCGGCGAGGGCTTGCCGAAGCGATGGAGAGCGGTGCGATCAAGAACCTGCCGATCGACGCGCTGACCGTCCAGCTTTCTGCCCTTTTTGACAGGGCTGCCCTGGCTGTGTCTGAGGGCGACGATCCCAAGGATCACCTTCACGTGCTGGACGCCATCTTCATCGCGCTGAAGTAGCCGGGCCCGACAGGCAGCCGTGGTTGCCGCCCAGGCGAGTGCCCGCTTCGTCCGCAAAACCGACATCAAGCTCATGCCTCCGGGGTCGTAATCCGGTCCCGAGACACCCTCTGGGTAGACCCCAAGCGTTGCCGCCGGAGCAGAAGCCGCCCGGGGGGCCGCTCTTGACAGACTCGGCCATTGGGATAGGCCGAGGGCGAAGGATCGCCGGCCCGTCCCCGATCCGGCATTCAGAAGGAAGCACGCGATGGAGCGGATTGCGGTTCTCGGGCTCGGCAAGATCGGCCGGCTGGCGGCGGAGATCCTCACCGCAACGGGGTTCGACGTCACCGGCTTCGACGCCGCCGGCGGCCGCCCCGGCGCGGGCCATGACGTGAAGCGCCTCGACCTCGGAGAACCGGGCGCCCTCGCCACGGCGCTTTCGGGTGCCGACGCGGTGCTCTCCTGCCTGCCCTACCACCTCAATACCGGCGTCGCGGCCGAGGCGCACGCGCAGGGCCTGCACTATTTCGACCTCACCGAAGACGTGGCCACCACCGCCGCGATCCGCGAGATGTCGGAAACCGCCAAGGGGCTCATGGCCCCGCAATGCGGCCTCGCCCCCGGCTTCGTCGGCATCACCGGCGCGCATCTGATCGGCCGCTTCGAGACCTGCCGCTCCTGCCGGATGCGCGTCGGCGCGCTTCCCCGCAACCCGACCGGCCTGATGGGCTATTCGTTCAACTGGTCGCCCGAGGGCGTGGTCAACGAATACCTCAACGATTGCGAAGTGCTGGAGGACGGCCAGCGCAAATGGGTCTCGCCCATGGAATGGATCGAGAAGCTGGTGATCGGCGGTGTGGAGCTCGAGGCCTTCACCACCTCGGGCGGACTCGGCACGATGTGCGAGACCTATCTCGGCCGGGTGCCCAACATCGACTACAAGACGATCCGCTACCCCGGCCACGTGCAACTGATGAACTTCTTCTTCCACGAGCTCCTGATGCGCGAGCGCCGCAAGGAGGCGGGCGAGATCCTGGTCCACGCCAAGCCGCCGGTGGACGACGACGTGGTCTATGTCCATGTCTCGGCCGAGGGCGAGGAAGCCGGCGCGCTCCGCCGCCACGAATTCGTCCGCGCCTACCGCCCGCGCGAGATCGCCGGGGCAAGGCGCACCGCCATCGCCTGGACCACCGCCTCCTCCGTCGCCGCGATCCTGGAAATGGTCCGCGCCGGCACGCTCCCGGCGCGCGGCTTCCTCAAGCAGGAGGACGTGCCGCTCGACGCCTTCCTCGCCACCACCAACGGCGCGCGGTTCGCCGACCCCGACTGACGTAGCAGGGGCCTTCCCTTCGAGCGCGGAAGCTTGCAATGTCGATCCATATTATTATACGTCGTATAAATCAAGGAGGCGCCGCGATACCGACAGGACACATCATGATGGCAATGAGTCTGGACGGGTTCGTCGCGCGGTCCGACCGGACGCTCGATTGGCTGATGAAGCAGCCGACCGAGGGCGAAGATCACGGCTTCGACGACTTCCAGAACAGCGTCGACGTCATCGTGATGGGATCCGGCTCGTTCCGGACGCTGCTTGGCTTCGACGAATGGATCTATTCCAGACCGGTCGTCGTTCTGAGCGCCTCGATGACCGACCGGGACATCCCCGATCGCCTGAAGGGCCGGATCGAGATCTCCGCCGAGAGCCCGGCGGACCTGATGACGCGATTTGAGACGCTTGGATACGAACGCATCTATGTCGACGGCGCGGCCCTCATCCGCTCCTTCCTCGCACCCGGGTTCATCGTGGACATGAAGATCACCCTGGTGCCGATCCTGATCGGAAACGGCATCCGCCTTTTCGGCGACCTCGACAGGGACATCGACCTGAAGCTCGAGAGCGTGGCGGAATACCCTTCCGGCCTCGTTTCGCTGACCTACCGGTTGGTCTGATGGCCCCCCGCCCGGCGAAATCCGGCCGCCCTCCGAAAGGCTCCCCGACCCTCACCAGGGACGCCGTTCTGACGGCCGCCTTGCCCATGGCCCAGGAAGGCGGCATCGACGCCATCTCGTTCCGGGCTCTCGCGGATCGGCTGGGCGTAACGGCCATGGCCGTCTCGTATCACTCTGGAAACAAAAGGCAACTTATTGCCGATCTGGTCGATCTGGCATTCCGGGGCGCCGTCGGGGACCCTGCGGCCGAGGGTCCGGCGCAACATGCCAGGGCCGTGCTGGCGCGCTATTTCCCGCGCGCGCTGCAAAACGCCAACCTGCTCCACGCCGTACTCGCGGACGCCTCGCTGATGAGCGCTGAACTGCGCCGCATCACCGACATGCTCAGGGCCGACACGCAGGCACTGGGAGACGAGGACGACGTGCTGCTCCACCTGCTCGTGGACTATACGCACGGTTTCGTCTTTTCGGCGTCCTCGGGCGAAGGCACCCAGCCCACGATCGGGGAATACCTGCGCGGAGTGGACTGGATCCTGTCGCGGGCGGCGCCAGCATGAAAGAAGACGGGCGGCCCTCAAGCCGCCCGTTTCACATCGCGAGCGGTGGTCAGGACACCCGGCGCCGCGACCGGCGCAAGGCGCCGAGCCCGCCGAGACCGGCGATCATCATCCATCCCGCCGCAGGCAGTGGGACCTCGGACGGCCCGGTCGTGTAGAAGGTGAAATGCGACAGGTCCGGTCCGGCGCCGCCGCTCCCCTTCAGAAGCCCCAGCGTGTTCCATGTGCCGCTCGTGCTGCTCAGATCGAGCAGATAGCCCGCGAAAGTCGGGCCGCCCTTGAGCACGGCCATCACCGTGGTCAGCCCGCCCCAGTCGGTGACGCTCCAGGTGCCGCCCCCGGTGCCGGCGCCGGTCAGGCTGAAGGCCAGGCCGGCATCGACCCAGCCGGTCTTGCCGAACAGGCCGTCCAGGTCCGAATTGGCGTCGTTGCCCGAGAACGCGCCCTCGCAGGCCGTCGAGGTGGTGAACTGGCTGGTGTTGCAGGTTCCGAGATCGGTCAGACCCATGGTCAGCGCCGAGGCGCCTGACGCAGCCAAGGCGAGCGCGGCAGCAAGGCCGACCCGCCTGAAAACGTTCCTCATTACTTCCTCCTTATGAACTCTTACAATGCCGAACCTGGCCGCACCCCGGCCAAATCCACGCCACGAAAATGCCATATTTCCGCCATGCTTGACATCCGCCTCCGGGTGGAAACCGGGCTGGTTCCACCCGGATCTCGTGGCCCCGGCGTCCGCTGCGGCGGAAGGACGCGGCCCGTTGCGCCCGGGATCCATCCTGCGCCACAGCACGTTGGCAAACGAGACGCCCTGACGCCGCAAAGCCGGGGCAACGAGACCGGCGGAGGCGCGCTCCCATGCTGACGTTCACACCGGGCGACTGGACCGGCGCCGACTGGGCCGCCAACCTGCTTTGCCTGCTCGTCGCCGCCGGCGCCTTCGTCACCCTCACCCGCCCCGCGCTTCGCGAGAGCGCCATGTGGCGCGCCACCGTCACGCCGCTCGCCTCGATCATCGGCAGCGGCTTCCTCGTCGTCGCGCCGCTTCTCGGCACCCGGTTCGGCCCCTATGCGCTCCTCGCCATCGCGCTCGTCTGCGGCCTCGCCCATCTCGTCGGCGGCGCGGTCCGCTACACTATCGCCGAGGCCGAGGACCCGGCCCCCGACGACCGCACGCTGATCGCGCTCGGCCATCTTGCCCGGATCCTCCTCGCCGCCGCCTATGTCATCGCCGTCGCCTTCTATCTCGAGCTCCTCGGCGCCTTCCTCCTCGAGGTCTTCGGCCACCAGGGCATCGGCCAGAAGATCATCGCCACCCTGCTCGTCGCCTTCATCGGCCTCTTCGGCCTCCTGCGCGGCCTCCACGCGCTCGAGGCGCTCGAGGAATTCGCCGTCGCCGCCAAGCTCGCGGTGATCGCCGCGCTGCTTGCCGCGCTCGCCCTCTACAATGCCCGCCTCGCCGCCACCGGCGGCTGGCACCTCCCCCCGCTCGAACACCCGATCGACATCGAGACGATCCGCACGCTGATGGGCGCCTTCCTGATCGTGCAGGGTTTCGAGACCTCGCGCTATCTCAAGGGCGCCTACCCGGCCGAACTGCGGATCACCTCGATGCGCCGCGCACAATGGATCTCGGCGGCGATCTACCTCGCCTTCATCGCGCTCGCCACGGTGCTGATCGGCGGTTTTGAGGAGGTCCGCGAGACCGCGATCCTCGGTGTCTCGGCCCCCGCCGCGCCGATCCTGCCCCTCCTCCTCGTGCTCGGCGCCTGCATGAGCCAGTTCTCCTCCGCCGTCGCCGACACGATCTCCTCGGGCGGCCTCGCCGAAGAGGAAACCGCCGGCCGCCTCCACCGCAGGCGCGTCTACGCGATCACCGGCGCTCTCGCCGTCGCGCTGATCTGGTCGGCCGACATCTTCGCGATCATCGCCTGGGCCAGCCGCGCCTTCGCCGCCTATTACGCCGTCCAATGCGCCACCGCCGCGATCCATGCCACCCGCGCCTGCCGCAAGGCCCCCGCGCTCCGCTACTGGCTCCTCGCCACCGCCATGGCCGCGATCACGCTGCTCGCGATTCCGGAATAGCGTCGCGGGGAAGACGTCTGGCAGGAGAAACTTCCGCGGAAGCGGTGCCCCGCCCGAACGGCGCCGAAAGTGCCGTCACTTCAACTGGCTGTCCTTCGAGCCGCGCCGGTTGATGCCGCCCCGGATCGCCGGCCTCGCGTCGCGCTCTGACTGGCAGTCGATGCAGAGCTTCACTCCGGGAATGGCGGTCCGGCGCGCCTCCGAGATCGGCTCGTCGCATTCGGCGCACCGGCTCAGGCTCTCGCCTTCGGGCTGGCGCCGTGCCTGCATCCGCTTGAGCTCGTCCTCGATCGAGGCGTCGATCTGTTCGTTCACCGCGCCGTCGCGCGCCCAGCCTCCGGCCATGGCAACCTCCGAATCCGAGACGCGCAGTATCGCACAAGGCCGAGGGCCGCGAAAGCGGGCGAAACGACCCGCCCCGCCCTCACGCCTTCTTCTTCGCCTTCGTCACCCGCTTCTTGCCGCCGCCCTTCGCCGCCTTCTCGGCGATCAGCGCCACCGCCATGTCGAGCGTCACGTCCCCCGGCTCGGTGCCCTTTGGCAGGGTCGCGTTGACCTTCTCCCACTTCACGTAGGGCCCATAGCGGCCCTCCATGACTTGGATCGCCCCACCGCTCTCGGGATGCTCGCCCAGCTCCTTCAAGGGCGGCACCGCCGCGCGGCCGCCCCGACGCCCCGCGGCCTTCTGGGCGATCAGCTCCACCGCACGGTTCATGCCGACGGTGAACACCTCCTCGGCATCGGGCAGGTTCGCATAGATCCGCCCGTGCTTCACGTAAGGCCCATAGCGCCCGATCCCCGCCTCGACCGGCTCGCCATCCTCCGGATGCGGCCCGATCTCGCGCGGCAGGGACAGGAGCATCAGCGCCTTCTCGATATCGAGATCCTCCGGCGCCCAGCCCTTGGGCAAGCTCGCCCGCGGCGGCTTCGGCTGCTCCTCGGTCGGCTGGCCGCGCTGCACATAAGGACCGAACCGGCCCTTCATCAGCCGGATCTCGTCCTCGCCGTCGATCCCCAGGAGCTTGCCGTCCGGCCCGATCGCGTCGCCATCCTCCATGCCCGGCGGGCCGAAGGGGCGGGTGTAGCGGCATTCGGGATAGTTCGAGCAGCCGATGAACGCCCCGCCCGACCGCGCGGTGCGCATCGACAACCGTCCCGCCCCGCAATTCGGACAAAGCCGCGGGTCGGTCCCTTCGGCATTCGGCGGGAACAGATGCGGCTCCAGCACTTCGTTGATCTTGTCGAGCACTTCGCCGATACGCAGCTCCGAGGTCTCTGCGATGGCCGCCGAGAAATCCCGCCAGAACCGCTTCAACACCTCCTGCCAGTCGCGCTCGCCGGCGGTGATGTCGTCGAGCTCCTCCTCCAGATCGGCGGTGAACTCGTAGCCCACATATTTGCGGAAATAGTTCATCAGGAAGGCCGTCACCAGCCGCCCCTTGTCCTCGGGGATCAGCCGGTTCTGCTCCTTGCGGACATATTCCCGGTCCTGGATCGTGGTGACGATGGACGCGTAGGTCGAAGGCCGGCCGATGCCCAGCTCCTCCATCCGCTTCACCAGCGTCGCCTCGGTATAGCGCGGCGGCGGCTGGGTGAAATGCTGCTCCGGCGTGACCGCCTTCTTCGCCGCCATATCGCCCACCGCGATCTGCGGCAGCCGCTTGTCGTCGTCGTCGATCACCGCGTCGTCGCGGCCTTCCTCGTAGACCTTGAGGAACCCGTCGAATAGCACCACCTGCCCCGTCGCGCGCAGGCCCACCTGCTTGTCGGCGCTCTCGATCTCCACCGTGGTGCGCTCGAGCCGCGCCGCCTCCATCTGGCTCGCCAGCGTCCGCTTCCAGATCAGGTCGTAGAGCTTCCTCTGGTCCGCATCCCGCAGGTGCAGCTTGCCCGCATCCGCGCCCATGTCGGTGGGCCGGATACATTCATGCGCCTCCTGCGCGTTCTTCGCCTTGTTCTTGTACATCCTGGGCGATTTCGGCACGTATTCCGCCCCGTAGCGCGCCTTGATCGCGTCGCGCGCCGCCATCACCGCTTCGGGCGCCATGTCGATCCCGTCGGTCCGCATATAGGTGATATGGCCCGCCTCGTAGAGCCGCTGCGCCGCCTGCATGGTCTGCCGCGCGCCGAAGCCGAACTTGCGGCTGGCCTCCTGCTGCAGCGTCGAGGTCATGAACGGCGCCGAGGGGTTGCGGTTCTGCGGCTTCGCCTCGACCGAGGCGACGGCGAGATCGCGCGAGGTCACCGCCTGCACCGCAAGCTCCGCCTCGGTCGCGTTCGCGATGTCGAATTTCTCGAGCTTCTTGCCGCCCAGCACCGTCAGCCGCGCGGTGTATTCCACGCCCCTTGGCGTCGCCAGCACCGCCGAAACGCTCCAGTATTCCTGCGCCCGGAACGCCTCGATCTCCATCTCGCGCTCGACGATCAGCCTCAGGCAGACCGACTGCACCCGCCCGGCCGATTTCGCCCCCGGCAGCTTCCGCCACAGCACCGGCGACAGGTTGAACCCCACCAGATAATCCAGCGCCCGCCGCGCGAGATAGGCCTCGACCAGGTCCTGATCCACCTGGCGCGGGTTCTTCATCGCCTCGGTCACTGCCGATTTGGTGATCGCGTTGAACACCACGCGGCTGACCGGCGTGTCCTTCTTCAGGGCCTTGCGGTTCCTGAGCGCCTCTTCCAGATGCCAGGAAATCGCCTCGCCCTCGCGGTCGGGGTCGGTGGCGAGAATCAGCGCAGCGTCGTCCTTCAGCGCGTCGGCGATCGCCTTCACATGCTTCTTCGAGTCCGCCGCGATTTCCCATTTCATCGCGAAATCCTGGTCCGGATCGACCGATCCGTCCTTCGGCGGCAGGTCCCTCACATGGCCGTAGGAGGCAAGGACGATGTAGTCGGACCCCAGGTACTTGTTGATTGTTTTGGCCTTGGCCGGGGACTCGACGACGACGACGGGCATGGAACTCCTTTCGGCAAATCACCGGCTCCGATGGTCGCGCTAGATGTGGGCGGGGCCCGGGGAATGTCAACGGGCGGCGCGGGGCGGGCTCACGGCAGACGGCTCAGAAGCCCCCCGGGCTGACGCTGGATCTGCCCCTCGAGCTCCAGCGAAACCAGGACCGGCGTGACCTCGGCCACCGGGCGCCGAAGGTCGCGAAGGAGCTGGTCCTCGGCCACGGGGCTCGGCCCCAGCCGGTCGAGGATCTCGCGGTGCAGCGCCGCCGTCTCCGCGAGCGACCGGCTCTCGGGCGCCACCGGAGGCACCGGCGCGATCCGCCGCTGCGCCACCGGGCGCGCCGGTTCCGCGACGGCCTCGAGGATGTCGTCCGCGCCGCGCACCAGCCGCGCGCCGTCCCGGATCAGGAGGTTGCATCCGGCCGCCCGCGCGTCGAACGGATGGCCCGGCACCGCCAGCACCTCGCGGCCCTGGTCGAGCGCGTTCCGCGCGGTGATCAGGCTCCCCGATTTCGCCGCCGCCTCGACCACCACGACCGCCCGTGCGAGGCCCGAGACGATCCGGTTGCGGGCGGGAAAATGCCGCGCCTGCGGCGCCAGATGCATCGGCATCTCGGAAAGCCGCAGCCCCCGCTCGCCGATCTCCTGCGCCAGTACCGCGTTCTCGGCCGGGTAGACCACGTCCACCCCGCCGGCAAAGACCGCCACCGTGCCGCCCTCGAGCGCGCCCAGATGCGCGGCGGTGTCGATCCCGCGTGCGAGCCCCGAGACCACAACCTGCCCCGCCGCCGCCAGGTCGGCCGAGATCTTCCGCGCCATCCGCGTGCCCAGGGAAGAGGCGTTCCGCGCGCCCACCAGCGCGATCATCGGCCGCGCCAGGAGCTCGATCCGCCCCATCGCCCAGAAGAGCGGCGGCGCGTCGGCAATCTCGGCCAGCGTCGCGGGATATTCCGGCTCGCCCAGCGCGATCAGCCGCGCCCCGGCCCGTCCGCCCGCCTCCATCTCGCGCAGCGCGTCCACTTCGCTGCAGACGGCGTATTGCGCCATGCCCGCATCCCGGGCGATCCCCGGCAGGGCCTCGAGCGCGGCGGGGGCCGACCCGTGTTCCTCGATCAATCTGTGGAAGGTTGCGACGCCGACACGGCGCGAGCGCAAGAGACGGAGCCAGGAAAGCTTCACTTCCTCGTTGAGGGGTGGGGTGAGGGGGGGTGGGGAAGGGGAAATCTCCATCGCCATCCTGCCTCCGTCGTCTTGCAAGCTCATATTTGCTGCGAGTCGGTTAATGGCAGGTTAAGAAAAACTTTCCCGCCCCTCGCTAATTCTGGGGAGTGAGCGCCGGTCCGGGCAACGCCCGGCGAAGTCTCCAGTGGAGACTTCGAGGCGCGAACGGGCGGACCCCCGACACGCCCGGACGGGCCAATCGAACTGGCGCCCGCCCGAGACCGGGGAAAGGCCGCCCGCCCCCCTTCTTTGGGTCCGGAAATCCTCGGGGGAGCGCGAGGGGGCAGACAGCCCCCTCGCCCGCCGCGCCGCCGGAGGCGGCGCAAACGCATCGCGCGCGCGCCGCAAGGCGCGCTCCGGTCCGGAACTCCTACCCTGTCCGCGATGCGAGAAACGCCCAGACCGACCAGAGCACAGCCGCGTAAAACGCCCCGAAACCGCCGAACATGATGACGTCGATGGCCTCGTACGGATCGGCCAAGCCGAAAACTGGCGTGAGGACCAATCGCACAATCCAGCCGAGCGGCGCGGCGATCAGGATGACCGGCAGGGCACCGGCCCAGCGGCGGCCATGGAGCGCCACGAGAATCGGAGAAAGCGCCGCGAGACCCGCCCAGCTCATGAGGAAGGAACAGGTGCCGAAAACGAACAGAATACCGACATCCTCAAGAAGACCGCCGCGCAGCCCGAATGTGTCGAGAAGGATCCCGATGAGGTAGGCAAGGCCCGCGCTGAGCACGGGAACGCCGAGAAAGGCGACGACGGCCGCACGGACGACAAGGTCGCCTCTCTCGCTCCATCCGTCCGAACGCCAGAGCCGCCTCACGCCGCCGAGCCGCCCACCGTCAGCCCGCCGATCAGGAGCGTCGGCTGCCCGACCCCCACCGGCACCCACTGCCCCGCCTTGCCGCAATTGCCGATCCCCGGATCCAGCGCCATGTCGTTGCCGATCGCCCGGATCTGCTGCAACGCCGTCGCCCCATCGCCGATCAGCGTCGCCCCCTTCACCGGGTCGCCCAGCTTGCCGTCCTTCACCCGGTAGGCCTCGGTGCAGGAGAACACGAACTTGCCGTTGGTGATGTCCACCTGCCCTCCGCCGAAGCCAACCGCGTAGATCCCGTCCCTCACCTCGGCGACGATGGAGGCCGGATCGGCCGCGCCCGAGAGCATGTAGGTATTGGTCATCCGCGGCATCGGCGCATGGGCATAGCTCTCCCGCCGCCCGTTGCCGGTGGGCGCCACGCCCATCAGCCGCGCGTTCTGCCGGTCCTGCATGTAGCCCACCAGAATCCCGTCCTCGATCAGCACGTTCTTGCCCGAAGGCGTGCCCTCGTCATCGACGCTGATCGAACCGCGCCGGTCCGGGATCGTGCCATCGTCCAGCACCGTCACCCCCGGCGCCGCCACGCGCTTGCCCAAAAGCCCGGCAAAGGCCGAGGTCTTCTTGCGGTTGAAATCCCCTTCCAGCCCGTGCCCCACCGCCTCGTGCAGCAGGATCCCCGGCCAGCCATTGCCCAGTGCCACATCCATCACGCCCGCCGGGGCCGGCACCGCGCGCAGGTTCACCACCGCGATCCGCAGGGCCTCCCGCGCCACGCCCTGCCAGTGCTCCGGCGCCATCAGCCCGGCCAGCCCGGCGCGCCCGCCGCCGCCCGCATTGCCGCTCTCGCGGCGGCCGTTCTCCTCGACGATCACGCTCACCGAGAGCCGCGCCATCGGCCGCGTGTCGGTCACCAGCCGCCCGTCGGGGCGCAGGATCGCCACCTCCTGATGCGACGCCGCCAGCGAGGCCGAAACCTGCACCACGCGCGGATCCAGATCGCGCAGAAAGGCGTCGAGCTCCTTCAGCACCTCGACCTTCACCCCGAATCCGGCCTCTTCCATCGGGTTCGCGTCGGTATAGAGCCGCCGGTTCGTCGGCATCGGCGGCGCGGCCAGCACGCCCCCGCCCTCGCCCACCGCAAGCCGCGCGGTCGCCACGGCGCGGCGCACCGCCGCCTCGGAAATCTCGGTCGCATGGGCATAGCCCGCCGTCTCGCCCCGAACCGCGCGCAGCCCGAATCCCTCGGTCGCGTCGTAGCTCGCCGTCCTGATTCGCCCGTCGTCGAACAGGATCCCCTCCGAACGCTTCCGCTCGAGGAACAGCTCGCCATCGTCGGCGCCCGCTACCGCCTCGCGCAGGAGCGCAAGCGCACGCGCCTCGTCGAGATGGGTTTCGAACGGGCGAAAGCTGGCGGTCTCAGGCATCGGGAACTCCCCGGTAGGGGTCGAAAACCGGCAAAGGCGGCTGTTTGCCGCAAGTCTCCGACTTGTTGCGTCGCTCCTAATATGATTTCAACTGCCCGGGATACAACGCCGGCCCGCGCAAGCGGCTCCGGCAGAATGCCGGCACGAACCGCCGCGACAGCAACAGGAACTCGCGCATGCGCCTGATCAATCGCCTGAGCGCCCTCTGGGCGGCCACCATGGGAACCCTCACCGCAAGCGCCGCCATGGCGCAGGTCCATGTCGACGGCCTCGAAACGCTCGGCAAGCCGCATGACGGCGGCGTGGGATTCCAGGTCGCCGGCACCGAGCTCGCCTCGGACATCCACTGGCTCGACCACATGCTTCTCTGGATCATCGGCCTGATCTGCCTCTTCGTGGTTGGGCTGCTCGTCGCGGTGATCCTGCGCTACAACAGCCGCTCGAACCCGACGCCGGCGCGCTTCACCCAC
The DNA here is from genome assembly GCA_003605175.1 of Paracoccaceae bacterium. GTDB lineage: Bacteria > Pseudomonadota > Alphaproteobacteria > Rhodobacterales > Rhodobacteraceae > Ovoidimarina. The sequence continues at coordinate 151,756 of QWDA01000007.1, forward strand.
AACACGCCGATCGAGATCGCCTGGACGCTGATCCCGATCGTGATCCTGGTCTTCATCGGCTCCTTCTCGCTGCCCGTGCTGTTCAAGCAGCAGGAAATCCCCGAGGGCGACATCACCATCAAGGTGACCGGCTACCAGTGGTACTGGGGCTACGAATATGTCGACGCCGGGGTCGAGGGCGTCGAACCCTCCTCGATCGCGTTCGACGCCTTCATGCTCGGCCGCGACGAACTTGAAGCGAACGGCTACGCGCCCGATGATTACCTGCTCGCCGCCAGCCAGGAAGTCGTGGTGCCCACCGGCAAGAAGATCGTGATGCGCGTCACCGGCGCAGACGTGATCCACGCCTGGGCGATGCCCGCCTTCGGGGTGAAGCAGGATGCCGTGCCGGGCCGGGTGGCCGAGCTCTGGTTCAAGGTCGAACCTGGCATGGAAGGCGTCTATTTCGGCCAGTGCTCCGAGCTTTGCGGCAAGGATCATGCCTACATGCCGATCACCGTCAAGGCGGTGAGCCAGGAGCAGTACGAGGAATGGCTCGGCCGCGCGCATGAGGAATATGCCGGTGCGCCGCTGAATTTCGACGTCGCTTCGAACTAAGCCGGCAGCCATGTCCGACGCCAGCCTGATAACACGCGAGCCGGAGGCCCAGTTCGGCGACTACGTGGCGCTCCTGAAGCCCCGCGTGATGTCGCTCGTGGTCTTCACCGCGCTGGTCGGGCTTCTCGTCGCGCCGGTGCCGGTGCACCCGATGATCGGCTTCACCGCGATCCTGTTCATCGCGGTGGGCGCCGGCGCCTCGGGCGCGCTCAACATGTGGTGGGACGCCGATATCGACGCGCTGATGCGCCGCACCGCGAAACGCCCGGTTCCCGCCGGCCGGGTCGGCGCCGAGGAAGCCGCCGCCATCGGCGTCGCGCTCTCGACGATCTCGGTCGTCATGCTCGGCCTTGCGACCAACTTCGTCGCCGCCGGGATGCTCGCCTTCACGATCTTCTTCTACGCCGTGATCTACACGATGTGGCTCAAGCGCTGGACGCCGCAGAACATCGTGATCGGCGGCGCCGCCGGCGCCTTTCCCCCGGTGATCGGCTGGGCCGCGGCGACGGGCACCATGCCGCTCGAGGCCTGGGGCATGTTCGCGCTGATCTTCCTCTGGACCCCGCCGCATTTCTGGGCCCTCGCGCTGTTCATGAAGTCGGATTACGAGGATGCCGGCGTGCCGATGCTGACCGTCACCCACGGCCGCAAATCCACCCGTGCCCATATCCTCGCCTATACCGCGGTGCTCGCGCCCGCCGCCGTTGCGCTCGGGCTCACCTCGATCGGCGGCCCGGTCTACCTCGCCACCGCGCTCGCGATGAACGCCTGGTTCCTCAAGGGCGCCTTTGCCATCTGGCGCCGTGACGAGATGCAGGCGGAACTCGACCGCTACGTCACCGAAAAGGCGTTCTTCCGCTTCTCGCTCTATTACCTCTTCGCGCATTTCGGCGCGCTTCTCGCCGATGCCGCGCTCCGCGTGACGGGGGCGCTCTGAGATGGCGATCCGCGCCGAGCACGACCTTCACCGCCGCCGCCGCTCCCGCAATGTCGGGCTCGGCCTCGTGCTCGCGGGTTTCGTCGCGGTGGTCTTCGGCCTGTCGGTCGTCAAGATCCGCATGCTCGGCGCCAGCCAGGCCTTCGACCACGTGCTGCGCCCGGAAATGCTGGAGCAGGACCAATGAGCGGCGACGGCCGCAACCGCACCGCGCTCCAGCTCGTGGGCGTCGTGGTGGTGATGGGCGCGCTCGCCTGGGCCGCCGTGCCCGCCTACAACCTGTTCTGCCGGGTCACCGGCTTCGGCGGCACCACGGCGCGGGCCGAGGGCCCGGCCTCCGAGATCCTCGACCGCACGATCACCATCAAGTTCGATGCCTCCATCGAACGCGGCATGCCCTGGGAGTTCCGCCCGAAGCAGCCCGAGATGACGGTCCGCATCGGCGAGACCGGCCTTGCCTTCTACGAAGCCTACAACCCGACCGACCGGGTGATCGCCGGAACCGCGAGCTACAACGTCGCGCCCTATTCCGCCGGCGGCTACTTCACCAAGATCGAGTGCTTCTGCTTCACCGAACAGGTGCTGCAGCCGCACCAGCGGGTGGAGATGCCCGTCACCTTCTATGTCGATCCGGAAATCGTCGAGGACGAGGAAGCGCGCTATGCGCAGCACATCACCCTGTCCTATACCTTCCACGAGACCGAGCTTCCCGAGGAGCAGGCCGCCCTGCCCCCCGCAACCGCAACCGAGCTGAACTGAGGCCCAAACGAGGGACCAATCGATGGCACACGAAAAGAACCACGACTACCACATCATCGCCCCGTCGATCTGGCCCCTGGTCGGCGCGGTCTCGGGCTTCACCATGCTGTTCGGCGCGGTGCTCTGGATGCATGCGATCACGCCCTTCATGTTCTGGATCGGCCTCGTGGGCGTGCTCTACACCATGTTCGCCTGGTGGTCCGAGGTGATCGCCGAGGCGAATGGCGGCGACCATACCCCGGTGGTCAGCATCGGCCTCCGCTACGGCTTCATCATGTTCATCATGTCCGAGGTGATGTTCTTCGCGGCCTGGTTCTGGAGCTTCTTCAAGCACGCCATGTACCCGATGCACACCTATTTCGGCAGCGAAGTGGAAATGCCCGACATCCACTTCGTCGATCCGTTCCACCTGCCGCTCATCAACACCCTGGTCCTGCTGCTGTCGGGCTGCGCGGTGACCTGGGCGCACCACGCGCTCGTCCACAACGAAAGCCGCAAGGACGTGGAATGGGGCCTCCTGATCGGCGCACTGCTGGGCCTCTTCTTCACCTTCCTGCAGGGCTACGAATACGCCCATCTCCTCAACCACGAGGACTGGACCTTCGGCGGCATCGACTACTATTCGAACTTCTTCATGGCCACCGGCTTCCACGGCGCCCACGTGATCATCGGGACGATCTTCCTCTTCGTCTGCTACTTCCGCGTCCGCGCCGGGCATTTCACGCCCGAGAAGCATATCGGCTTCGAGGCCGCCGCCTGGTACTGGCACTTCGTCGACGTGGTCTGGCTGTTCCTGTTCTTCGCGGTCTATATCTGGGGCTCGGGCCCGTCCCACGTCTGACGACCCGCGACGCAAGGGTCGAGGGGGCGCGGCCATGCCGCGCCCTTTGCATTCCCGGAGAGGGGGATTCGGTCATGAAGGCACTGCCGTTGGATGGCTTCCCTTGCTGGCGAAAACCCCGCCTGGGCGGCGCGTGTCGCCCTTGCCCGGAACAAGGCCCGAAGGGCCGCCGGGCAGCGCCATGAAGCGCTTCGCCGTTCCCCTCCTGATCGGCATCGTCGGCGTCGCGATCCTGTGCGCGCTGGGGCTCTGGCAGCTCCGCCGCCTGGAATGGAAGGAAACCGCCCTCGCCCAGATCGCGGCCCGGATCGCCGCCGATCCCGTCCCGATCCCGACGCATCCCGACCCCGAGACCGACCGCTACCTCGCCGTCACCGCCACCGGCACGATCACCGGTGAGGAAATCCACGTCCTCGTCTCGACCCGCGAACTCGGCGCCGCCTTCCGCATCGTCTCGCTGTTCCTCACCGAAGACGGCCGCCGCCTGCTTCTCGACCGCGGCGTGGTCCCCAGCGACGCCAAGGACAATCCCCGCCCGCCGGTCGAGGCCACCGTCACCGGCAACCTCCTCTGGCCCGACGAGACCGACGCCTTCACCCCCGACCCGGACCTGGCCACCAATATCTGGTTCGCCCGCGATGCCACGCGAATGTCCGGGGAACTCGCCGCCGAGCCCTTCCTGATCGTCGTCCGGGAAACCTCGGAAAGCGGCGCCCGGGTGACACCCCTGCCGGTCGACACCGCCGGCATACCCAACGATCACCTCCAATACGCGATCACCTGGTTCGGCCTGGCTCTGGTCTGGGCCGGGATGACGCTCTACTGGATCACGCGGATCGCCCGCGGGAAAGGCTGACACGACATGCGCTACGTCTCGACACGGGGTCAGGCCCCGGTGCTCGGCTTCGAGGATACGATGCTCGCGGGCCTCGCCCGCGACGGCGGGCTCTACGTGCCCGAAACCGTGCCCGGCCTCATCGCCCCCGAGATCGCCGCCCTCGCCGGCCTCTCCTACGAGGAAGCCGCCTTCCGCGTCATGCAGCCCTTCCTCGGCGGCGCCATCGAAGACGACGCCTTCTGCGCGCTGATCGCCCGCGCCTATGCCGGCTTCGGCCACCCCGCCCGCGCGCCCCTGAAGCAGCTCGGCCCGAACCACTTCCTCCTGGAACTGTTCCACGGCCCCACGCTCGCCTTCAAGGATTTCGCGATGCAGCTCATCGGCCAGATGTTCCAGCACGTGCTGGAACGCCGCGGCAGCCGCATCACCATCGTCGGCGCCACCTCCGGAGACACCGGCTCCGCCGCCATCGAGGCCTTCAAGGGCCTCGAAAACGTGGATGTCTACATCCTCTTCCCCCATGGCCGCGTCTCCGAGGTGCAGCGCCGCCAGATGACCACGCCCAGCGAGGCCAATGTCCACGCCCTCGCCCTCGACGGCGATTTCGACGATTGCCAGGCCGCGGTGAAGGCGATGTTCAACGACCACGCCTTCCGAGACCGCGTCGGCCTCTCGGCGGTGAACTCGATCAACTGGGCCCGCGTCCTCGCCCAGGTCGTCTACTACTTCACCTCGGCCGTCGCCCTCGGCGCGCCGCACCGCAAGGTCTCCTTCACCGTGCCGACCGGCAATTTCGGCGACATCTTCGCGGGCCAGATCGCCAAGCGCATGGGCCTTCCGATCGAGAAACTGGTGATCGCCACCAACCAGAACGACATCCTGCACCGCACCTTCGCCAGCGGGCGGCACGAGAAGCACGGCGTCACCCCCTCGATCAGCCCCTCGATGGACATCCAGGTCTCCTCGAACTTCGAACGCGCGCTGTTCGAGGCCTACGGACGCGACGGCAACGCGGTCGCCCAGCTCATGGACGAACTCGCCACCGACGGCGGCTTCCCCGTCAGCCAGGGCGCACTCGAAGCCTTGCGCGAAACCTACTCCTCCGGCCGCGCCTCCGAGGAGGAGACCCGCGCCACGATCCGTGCGATCCACGCCGCCACCAGCGAGGTCCTCTGCCCGCATTCCGCCGTCGGCGCCAAGGTCGCCGCCGAGCACCTCTCCGGCCCCACGCCGATGATCACGCTGGCCACCGCGCATCCCGCGAAATTCCCCGACGCCGTGGAGGAAGCCACCGGCATTCGCCCGCCCCTTCCCAAGCGGATGGCCGATCTGTATGACCGTTCGGAGCGCGTGACACGTGTCGCCAACGATGTCGGCGCACTCAAAGCCCTGATCGAGGAGCAGGCGAAACCTTGACCGTCAGAACCCATACCCTGCCGAACGGCTTCCGGATCGTCACCGAGAACATGCCCGGTCTCAAATCCGCGGCGCTCGGGATCTGGGTCACCGCCGGCGGGCGCCACGAACGCGCCGACCAGAACGGCATCGCGCATTTCCTCGAGCACATGGCCTTCAAGGGCACCAGCACCCGCTCGCCACAGCAGATCGCCGAGGCCATCGAGGATGTGGGCGGCTACATCAACGCCTACACCTCGCGCGAGATGACCGCCTATTACGCCCGCGTCCTCGAGGACGACGTGGAGCTCGCGCTCGACGTGATCTCCGACATCCTCCTGAACCCGGTCTTCGACCCCAAGGAGATCGAGGTCGAACGCCACGTGATCCTCCAGGAGATCGGCCAGGCCCACGACACGCCCGACGACATCATCTTCGACTGGCTCCAGGAAGAGGCCTTCCCCGACCAGCCGCTCGGCCGCTCGATCCTCGGCCCCGCGGAGATGGTGCAGTCCTTCTCGCGCGACGATCTCTCCGCCTTCGTCGCCGAACGCTACGGGCCCGGCGAGATGATCCTCTCCGCCGCCGGCGCGGTGGACCACGACCGGATCGTCGCCCAGGCGGCCGAGGTGTTCGGCGGGCTCAAGCCCGTCGCCCGCGGCGCCTTCGACCCGGCCCGCTGGGGCGGCGGCGAGCGCCGCGTGACCAAGCGGCTGGAACAGGCCCATATGGCGCTCGGTTTCGAACTGCCGGGCTACCGCGCGCCCGACCTCTACGCGAGCCAGATCTATTCCTCCGCCCTCGGCGGCGGCATGTCCTCGCGCCTGTTCCAGGAGCTCCGCGAAAAGCGCGGGCTCTGCTACACGATCTTCGCCCAGGCCGGCGCCTATTCGGACAGCGGGCTGATGACGATCTATGCCGGCACCGGCAAGGCCGAGATCGCCGAGCTGCTGACGCTCACCGTCGCCGAGATGAAACGCGCCGCCGACGGCATGACCCCGCAGGAGATCGACCGGGCGCGGGCGCAGATGAAGGCCGGGCTCCTGATGGGCCTCGAATCCCCCTCCTCGCGCGCCGAGCGGATCGCCCGGCTCTTGTCGATCTGGGGCCGCGTGCCGACGCTCGAGGAAACCGTCGCCAGGATCGACGCGGTGACCGCCGAGGACGTGCGCGACATCGCCCAGCGCCTCGCCGAGGGCGGCAGCGCCGCGCTCGCGCTCTACGGGCCCGTGGCCAAGGCGCCCGCGCTCGACGCCCTGACCGCGAGGCTCGCCGCCTGATGCTGATGCGGCGCAAGCGGGTCCGGATCGAGACCGACCGCCTGACGCTGCGCCCGCCCCAGCATGGCGACTACCGCGACTGGTCCGGAATCCGCGAGGAGAGCCGCGACTTCCTCGCGCCGTGGGAGCCCACATGGGCGCCCGACCACCTGACCCGCCGCGCCTTCACCAACCGCGTCTACTGGGCGCAGCGCTCGCTCGCCGCCGACCGGGCGCTGCCCTTGTTCCTGTTCGAACGCAGCTCGGGCGCGCTCGTCGGCGCGATCACCCTCGACAATTTCCAGCGTGGCCCCAGCCAGGCGGCGACGCTCGGCTACTGGGTCGGCCAACGCCACGCGCGCAAGGGCTACATGAGCGAGGCGGTGCGCGCGACCGTTCACCATGCCTTCACCCAGCTCGACCTCTCCCGCATCACCGCCGGCTGCCTCGCCGAGAACGCCCCGTCCCGCGGGCTCCTGGAGAAATGCGGCTTCAAGTACGAGGGCGTCGCCCAGGCCTATCTGAAGATCAACGGCCGCTGGCGGAACCACGTGCTCTACGCGATGCTCCGCGCCGACCGGCGGGGGGTCAAGGGGTGAGGGCCGGTTCCGCCGAAGGCGGACAATCGGTCCAGTGGACCGATTGAGGCCCGAACGCGCGGAGCACAGGAGATGCCCCGGTCCGGCGTAGCCCCGCCGCGAACGCCCTCACCGGGGCAAATCGCGGAACGGGCAAACATCCGCCTCGAAGGGCACATGGCGCCGCCGGAAACGCGTGCCCTCGACCTGCTCCGGCCGGCTGATCCGGTCCATCCGGAAATGCCGGAAATCTCCCCGCGCGGGATCCCAGGCCACCAGGTACCACAAGGGCGGCAGGATCAGCATCGCCTGCGGTTCGACCTCGCGCCGGCTGTCGCCACCCCGCGCGTCGCGATACAGGAACCGGAGATGCATCCGCTCCAGGAACGCGGTCTCGAACGCGGGCAGCAGGCCGGGATCCATCGCCCCCATGTCCGACAGGTCCTGCTGCGGCGATAGCTGCCCGACATGCAGGCAGTCGAGAAACCGGCGCAGGTCGCGCACCTTGTCCGCAGGCAGCGCCCTCTCGATCTTGGCGAGCCCCGCATCGGCAAGCGCGGAAAACGGCAGGCTGCGGGCCGCCCGCATCGCCGCGACGCTGATGAGAAGCGCGAAGACCTCGGCAACCGAGAGCCGCGCCGTGGTCTGCACCGAACGCGGATCGAGCTGCACGCCGCCGCCGCGCCCGGGCTCCGATTGGATGACGAAGCCCTCATCGCGCAGCGCAGCGATGTCGCGCAGGACGGTGCGTCTTGAGGCGCCGACCTCCCGCGCCAGTTCGGCGACGGTCGACGTACCGCAACGGCGCAGATTGCGCACGATGGCGTCGTGGCGCTCGCGAACATTCATCTGGGCGCACCGTCACTTATGGTGCCAGGAATTGGCACCGTTTCCGTCTAGGTCCTTGCGGCACATCACGGCAAGGAGAATCCGACCATGCGACGTATCGCGGTAAACCCCTGGGACTGGTCCCTGAAGCTCGGCTACAATCAGGCCGAGATCATCGAAGGCGCCTCGCGCCAATTGATCTGCGCCGGCCAGACGGCGGTCGACGGCGCCGGCAGCCCCCAATATCCCGGCGACATGCGCGGCCAGATCGGCCTGGCACTGGACAACCTGGAGGCGGTGCTCGCCGGGGCGAACATGGGCCTGGAGAATATCGTCCGGCTCGTCGTCTATGCCACCGACGTGGATGCGGCATTGAAGAATTTCGACCTCCTGGGTGCGCGCTTCGGCCCGATCCGCTGCGCCCCGCCGATGACGCTCCTGGGCGTGACCCGGCTCGCGATCCCGGACCTCCTGGTCGAGTTCGAGGCGACCGCCTCGGCCTGACCCAGCGACGAGTCGTAGCGGCCAACGGGCACGCGGACCAGGAGGGCCGCGTCCCTGACGCCCCCGCCGGCCACCCGGGGGAGGCGGCCAATCCCGGCCGCGGCTGGCGGGCGGGCCGCTGTCGGGCCGAAGGCCCGGCAGCCGGGGCGCCGGACAGCCCGGCCGCCCCGACCGCGCCGCACGGCAAGGGACAGGGCCGGCGCGCGGAACGGCCGCGAGCTGATCCGCCGCCAGAAGCACCGCGGCAAAGCCCCTTGGCGCACTTCCGGTGTACGGGTTGTGTACAGGTTGTGTACAGGTTGTGCGCGGGTGTTTCGGCTCTGCTGCGGCGCAGCGATTGACTTCCTTCCGCCCCTTCGCCAGAAACCTCGGGGAATACCGGACAGCGGGGGAGACAGCATGAAAAAGGTCTACGGCTCGGCTGAAGAGGCGCTCGACGGGCTCCTGTTCGACGGGATGCTCATCGCCGCGGGCGGCTTCGGCCTCTGCGGCATTCCGGAACTCCTGATCGACGCCATCGTCAAGGCCGGCACCAGGGATCTCACCGTCGCCTCGAACAATGCCGGCGTCGACGGGTTCGGGCTCGGCAAGCTCCTGGACACCAGGCAAATCAAGAAGATGATGTCGTCCTACGTGGGCGAGAACGCCGAGTTCATGCGGCAATATCTCTCGGGCGAACTGGAGCTCGAGTTCAATCCCCAGGGCACGCTGGCCGAGCGGATGCGCGCCGGCGGCTGCGGCATCCCGGGCTTCTACACCAAGACCGGCGTCGGCACCGTGGTCGCCGAGGGCAAGGAGCACCACGATTTCGACGGCGAGACCTACATCCTCGAGCGCGGCATCGTCGCCGATCTCTCCATCGTCAAGGCCTGGAAGGCCGACGACACCGGCAACCTCGTGTTCCGCAAGACCGCCCGCAACTTCAACCCGCCGGCCGCCATGTGCGGCAAGATCTGCGTCGCCGAGGTGGAGGAAATCGTCCCGCGCGGCCAGCTCGACGGCGACCACATCCACCTGCCCGGCATCTACGTGCACCGCCTGATCCAGGGCGACCACGAGAAGCGGATCGAACAGCGCACCGTGCGCAAGCGTGAGGAGGCCTGAGCCATGCCCTGGGACCGCAACCAGATGGCCGAACGGGCCGCGCAGGAACTCGAAGACGGCATGTACGTCAACCTCGGGATCGGCATCCCGACCCTCGTCGCGAACTATGTGGGCGACAAGGACATCACGCTGCAATCCGAGAACGGCATGCTCGGCATGGGCCCCTTTCCTTTCGAGGGCGATGAAGATCCCGACCTGATCAACGCCGGCAAGCAGACGATCACCGAGCTGAACCGCACCGCCTATTTCGACAGCGCCCAGAGCTTCGGCATGATCCGCGGCGGCAAGATCGCCGCGGCGATCCTCGGCGCGATGGAAGTGGCCGAGAACGGCGATCTCGCGAACTGGATGATCCCCGGCAAGCTCGTCAAGGGCATGGGCGGCGCGATGGATCTCGTCGCCGGTGTCGGCCGGGTGATCGTGGTGATGGACCACACCAACAAGCACGGCGAATCGAAGGTCCTGAAGCAATGCACCCTGCCGCTTACCGGCACGGGCGTGGTGGACCGGATCATCACCAATCTCGGCGTGCTCGACGTGGTGCCGGGCGGCCTGAAGATCGTCGAATGCGCCCCCGGCGTCACGGAAGACGACCTCCGCGCCGCGACCGAGGCCACCATCGTCTGATGCCCGCGCCCGAGGGCATCCTGACGCTCCAGACGGTGGCGATGCCCGCGGACACGAACTCTGGCGGCGACATTTTCGGCGGATGGGTGGTAAGCCAGATGGACCTCGCCGCCGGCGTCACGGCGCAGCAGCGGGCCCGGGGGCGCTGCGCGACCGTGGCGATCGAGGCGCTCAGGTTCCATGCCCCCGTCCTCGTGGGCGACCTGTTCTCGGTCTACACAAGGATCGCCAAGACGGGCCGCACCTCGATCACCATGCATGTCGAGGCCTGGGTGCGGCGCCAGCGCACGGACGAGGCCTTCATGGTCACCGAAGGCGATTTCACCTTCGTCGCCATTGAATCCTCCGGGGTCACGCGCCCCCTGCCGCCGGCCTGACGGGATGCCGGACGCCGGGATCCTCCGCGAAGCGGCCGGCTCGAGGGGCCGCTACGTGATCCGGCAGAACGGCGCGGAGGCGGAGCTGACCTACTCTATCCTTTCGCCCAGCCGGATCATCGCCGATCATACCGGCGTCCCCGACGCTTTGCGCGGGTCCGGCATCGGCCGGAGGCTGGTTGAAAGGTTGGTCGAGGACGCCCGCGCCGAGGGCGTGAAGATCGTGCCGCTTTGCCCCTATGTGAACGCGGAACGGCGGCGGCATCCCGACTGGGCGGATGTGTTCGACGTCTGAAATTCGGGGCAGCGCAAAGCTCCGGTTCATAATGATGCCAGATTTTCCCGATAGTTTCCGCCAACGATGACAACGAGCAGTGTTTCGAGCATGGCGATCCCCACCGGAGCCGGCGCCGCCCCCCGTCATGACCGCTGGGTCATGGCGGGTGTCTTTGCGCTGATGCTAGCCGGGCTCGCCTCGCTCGCGGTCGCGACGGGCTGGGCCGAAACGCTCCACGCGCTGACGACACTGGGCCTCGCGCAGGCGGCGCTCCTTCTCGCGCTCAGCCTGGTCAATTACGGTCTCCGGGGCCTCCGCTGGCACCTCTTCGCCGCGCGCCTCGGGCTCGGCACCGGGCTCGGGCAGAACCTCAGGCATTTCATCGGCGGCTTCGCCATGTCGGCCACGCCCGGCCGGGTGGGCGAGTTGGTGCGGATGCGCTGGATCCGCCGCGAGACGGGCTGGAGCTTCGAGCGCAGCGCGCCTCTGGTGCTTGCGGATCGCGGCTCCGACCTCGCCGCCATGGCGCTGATCCTCGCCCTTGCGCTGGCGCTTTCGGCAGGCGGAATCGCCGGCGCCCTGCCGGTGGTCGCCCTGGCCCTCGCCACGGCCTGGCTCGCCACCCATCCCGCGCTACTCCGCGCCACGGCGGGCCTCGCCTACCGGGCGACAGGCCGCTTCCCGCGCCTCTTCGTCCGGCTGCGTCGCGCCGCCCGCTCTCTCGCCGCCTTCCGCGGCGGCTGGACCATGGGCGTTGCCACGCTCCTGGGCCTCGCCGGCTGGTTCGCCGAGGCCTATGCCTTCCACCTGCTCCTCGCCTGGCTGGGCGCCGGGGTGGAGCTCTGGAAGGCGGTGGCGATCTTTCTCTTCGCCACCATGGCCGGCGGCCTCACCGGAGCGCCCGGCGGCGTGGGCGGCGCAGAAGCGGCGATGATCGCGCTGCTCGGCCTGGAAGGCGTGCCGCTCGCCACCGCGATCCCGGCGACGCTGATCATCCGCCTGACCACGCTCTGGTTCGCCATCGCGCTCGGGCTCCTGGTGTTCCCACTGGCCGAGCGGCTCTCCAAGGAGGTGCGCCATGCAGACAAGGCGGCTTGATCTGACCGGCTGGGGCCGGGTCCTCCGCGCGACCTCCGACGTGGCCCGCCCCGAGCGGTTCTCGACGCTCGCCCGCGCCATGGAGGAAGCCCCTGCCCCCGCCATGGGCCAGCGCCGCTCCTATGGCGACGCGCCGCTAAACGACAAGGGCCGCGCCCTCGACATGACCCGGCTCGACCGGATCCTCGGCTTCGACGAGGAGGCCGGAATCCTCACCGTCGAAGGCGGCGCGCGGATCGGCGAGTTGAACGCGCTCCTCGCGCCGCGCGGCTGGCTCCTGCCGGTCCTGCCCGGCACCGGCTTCGCCACCGTGGGCGGCGCCGTGGCGATGGACGTCCACGGCAAGAACCACCACCACGCCGGCAGCTTCGGCCAGCACCTGGCCGGGATCCGCCTCCTGACGCCGAAGGGCGAGAAACGCGCCGGCCCCGACAAGCAGAAGGACCTGTTCCGCGCCACGCTCGGCGGGCTCGGCCAGACCGGCGTGGTCGCCAGCGCCGAGATCCGGCTGCTGAAGGCCAAGGGCAGCGTGATGATGGTGACCGAGCACCGGATCCGCGACTGGGACGAGCATATCGCCGCGCTCGACACATCCGAGGCGACCTATTCGGTGGGCTGGATCGACGCGACCGCCACCGGCGCCGGGCTCGGCCGCGGGATCCTCGAGGAAGGCGAGACCGGCGCGGGCCTCGTGCCGCCCGCGAAACGCGGCCGCAAGGTGCCCATCGACGCGCCGGGCGCGGCGCTTTCGCCGCCCGTGGTGCGGCTCTTCAACGCCGCCTACTGGCGCCGCGTGCCGATGCGCGGACGGACGGTGGTGAAGCCGATCGAGGATTTCTTCTTCCCGCTCGACAGGATCTACGACTGGAACCGGCTCTACGGCAAACGCGGCTTCCACCAGTTCCAATGCGTCGTGCCGCTCGGCCAACGCGACCGGCTGCGCGACATCCTCGAGACCGTGGCGCAATCGGGCGCGGCCTCGCCGCTCGCGGTCCTCAAACGCATGGGCCCGGGGCGGGCGGGGATGATGTCCTTTCCGATGGAGGGCTACACGCTCGCCGTCGACCTGCGCGCGGCCCCGGGGCCGGAGAGCCTCGTGGCCCGGCTCGAGGGCATGGTGCGCGACGCCGAGGGACGGATCTATCTCGCCAAGGACTCGCTCGGCTCGGCGGAGGCGATCCAGGCGATGTATCCTGAGCGGAAAGCCTGGGCGAAGATCGTCGCGAAGCACGATCCCGAGGGCGCCCTCGCCACCGACCTCGTCCGCCGCCTGAAGCTCCGGGAGACCGAATGACGACCTGGCTGATCCTCGGCGGCTCCTCCGCCATGGCCCGCGCCCTGGCCCGCGCGGTGGCATCGCGCGGCGACGCGGTGATTCTCGCGGGCCGCGATGCCGGTGATCTCGCCGCCACCGCCACCGATTGCCGGCTGCGCGGGGCGCCCCTCGCCGAGGCCGTGGCCTTCGACGCCCGCGACCCGGCGGGTTTCCCAGCACTCCTCGCGCGGCTCGAAGCGACAGAGGGCACGGTGAACGTCGCGATCTTCGTCGGCTCGATGCCCCCGCAGGCCGAGATCGACGCCGATCCCGCGCTGATCGACGGCGTGATCGCCGACAGCTTCACCGGCCCGGTCCGGCTCCTCACCCTCCTCGCGCCGCTTGTCGAAGCGCGGAAGGGCACGGTCGTGGGCGTGGGTTCGGTGGCCGGCGACCGCGGGCGGATCGGCAACTATGCCTACGGTGCGGCCAAGGCGGGATTCGCGACCTACATGTCGGGACTCCGGAACCGGCTCACGCGCGCGGGCGCGCATGCGGTGACGGTGAAGCCCGGCTTCGTCGACACCGCGATGACCTGGGGGATCGAGGGCATGTTCCTCGTCGCCCCGCCCGAGAGGGTGGCCGCCGACATTCTGAAGGCGGTCGGGAAGCGCCGCGACGTGATCTACACGCCGTTCTTCTGGCGCTACATCATGCTGATCATCCGCCACGTGCCCGAGCGGATCTTCAAGAAGATGTCGGTCTGATCCAAAGGCGCGCCTGCGGCGCATTCCTTCTGGCCCTCCGGGGCGCTGCCGCGCCCTCTGCGGGCGGCGGGCGCCCGACCCGAACGCACCGCCCAGGATTCGCGGCCCCGGTCTCAGATCCCCGGGCCGATGAAGACGCATCCGTCGGAGATCAGTTGCGGCGGCGTCCGGCAAAGCCCGCTCGCCACGCGGAACGCCGCCAGGACCTTGGGCACATAGGCCCGCGTCTCGGCATAGGGCGGCACGCCGCCATTCTCCCGGACCGCGCCTTCGCCGGCATTGTAGCCGGCGAGGATCATCACCGGGTCACCGCCGAATTCCTGCATCAGCCAGTCGAGATAGGCGACCCCGCCCCTGATGCTTTCGGCCGAGACCGTCCGGTCCGTCACGCCGAAGCGCTCGGCGGTGGCGGGCATGAGCTGCATCAGTCCCGAAGCTCCGGCCGAGCTCACCGCATCCACACGGCCCGAGGATTCCACCGCGATCACCGCCGCCACCAGCGCCGGCGAAACCTTGGTGCCCACGGTATGGCGCAGGATGTCGCGGCCATGGGCGTCGGTGATCCGCTTCAGATCGTCGAGCCGCGGCCAGGCCAGCGCGTCGACCGCGTCGAGCGCCCCCAGTGCGGCATCGAGCCGTCCGGGGCTCGCGTCCTCGATCCGGGGCGAGACCAGCGCCCAGAACGCCCTGTAGGGATCGTCCACCGGCAGGAGCGGCAGAGCCCCCTCCTCGCTCCCGGACCGCTTCGCCACCGGATCGACCGGCGCAGGCGGCGCCAGCCGGCGGGCCTGTTCCACGGGGTCGATCTGGATCGTGATCCGCCGGCCGGCGCTTTTCGACGGCGGTGCGATCTTGCGGAACGTGAAATCCTCGAACTGCGGAGCCGGGTCCGCAGCCGCAGCGGCCCCCGCGACGGCCAGCGCCGTACCGCAGAGAACCGCCCGTAGCCGGGCGCACATCATGGGGTTCTGAGCCTGTATTGTTTTCTTTGCGTGGAAACCTGCCACGTCCTTGCCATTTCGACCAGAAGAAATCGGCGCCCGGGAAGGCATGCGCGAGGACCCTGTTTCAGGCTATTGGCAACCATGCCGGATACAATGCAATTCGAGGGCGCCGATCATCCTCTCGAAGGCAACGTGCTGTTAACTGTTTAAGTGTTATATTTCAGTTGCTTAATTCGATACCCATGGCAATTTCAGGCCCTCTGCAAAATCGTACTATCCCTGCCCAACTCTCGCCCAAATTCGACAGCCATATTCATCCCATGCCAAGGCGGCGCGGGTCATGTGAGGACAACCCGAAAGACGGCGCCAAGGTGGAGTTGGAAACACTGAGCGAAGATGGAACGGAGACAAACCATGGAATTCTTCAAGATCACCAAGCGCTTCAAGAAAGACGAAGACGGTGCCGTCACGGTGGACTGGGTCGTGCTGACCGCCGCCATCGTTGGCCTCGGCATCGCCGTTGTCGCCTCGGTCCGCACCGCGACCAGCGACCTCGGCAACCGCATCTCGGATGCTATCTGCAGCACGGAAGTCGACAACGACGGCGGCGGCACCTGCTAACTGCCTTGATTTCTTGCACGCGCGAGCATGTCTCGCAGGTGCAATAGGTGAGACTATGGGGGGGCCGCTACCGGATTGGGGCGGCCCCATCCTTTCCATAACACCCGACGACAGGACCCGGAACTCTGATCGAGACCTGTCGGCAAGATGCGGAACAGCGGGGACGCGGCACATGACGAACATTGAACGGATCAAGGAATTCGCGCGGAGCGAAGAGGGTGCGGTGACAGTGGACTGGGTCGTGCTGACAGCCGCGATCTGTTTCGTGTCCGTCGGTATCATCGCCGGCATCCAGAGCGCGGTGACGGATACGGCCACAGGCATCGGCGCCTATGCGCTGGATGAAGGCACCTGCGCGCTCGCCGCAACCAGTTGCTAGGATCTGCCTTGGGTGGGGCAACGAGATCGAATGGCTTCGGATCCCGTGCGTCCGTCAGGACAGCGCACGGGATATCCGCTTTCTGTCCACGCTCTCGCCACAATTCTTTATAAAGCATCGTCTGGTAAAACGCATCCGGCGCGAGCAGCGGCCGAGAGCGGCGGCGATGAAAGTGGAAAGGATACATCATGCGGTTGGTGTTCGGGTTCGTCCTTCTCCTGGGGCTGGGTCTTGCCGGTTTCGCGGTCTACATGGCCAAGGGGTACATAGAGGCGAACGAGGCGGAGCTGGCGCGCGAGCGGGCCAACCGGTCGCAGATTGTGCCGACGGCCGAGGTTTTCGTGACCGCCCGCGCGATCCGCTATGGCGACAAGCTCACCAAGGAAGACGTGAAGAAGGTGCGCTGGCCGCTTGAAGGTATCCCCGAAGGCGCCTTCACCGAAGAAGAAACCCTGTTCCCGCCGGGGCAGGATCCCCGCACCGTCCTGCGCGCCATGGAACCAGGCGAGGCGCTGATGTCCGTCAAGCTCACCCAGCCCGGCCAGGACGCCGGCGTCGGGTCCAAACTGTCGCCGGGCATGCGCGCCTTCGCGATCCGCGTCGATGTGGCGTCCGGGGTTTCGGGCTTCCTGCGTCCGGGCGACCGCGTCGATGTCTACTGGACCGGAACTGCCGCCAGCGCCTCCGGCGGGGCCCGCGAGATCACCAAGCTGATCCAGCCCGCGATCAAGGTCATCGCGATCGACCAGTCGGCCGACGAGGACAGGTCGGCGCCGAGCGTGGCGCGCACCGTGACGGTCGAGGTCTCGCCGGTCGAAGTCGCGAAGCTCGCCCAGGCCCAGGCCACCGGGCGACTGCAGCTGTCGCTCGTCGGCGCCTCGGAAGAGGGGACCTACGAGGCCGTCGAGGTGAACCAGAGGGAACTTCTGGGCATCGAGGAAGAGGTCGTGGTGGAGAAGGAAGAAGAGCGCGTCTGCACCATCACCACCCGAAAAGGCGCCGAAACGATCAAGGTTCCGGTTCCCTGCACCGACTGACACGCGCCCCGAAACCGGCGCCGGGCACCCCAGAAATAGGGGTGCCCTTTGCTTTTCCGCACAATGCTTGCGGTTGTGTTGCTCATCCTCCACATAAGTTGGATGGGCCAACACCCTGATTATTGAAAAAAATCCGCACCTGCCTCATTGTCGCGTCAATCCCGGGCAACAAGACCCGGATCAACGAGGCGTGATCGGAGAGGCAGGTCACATGAAAATCGACAGATTCCTGAGGGCGACCCTTATGGGGTTCGCCGTAACGACGACTACCGTTTCAGTGGCTCATGCCCAGGACCTGCGCGTGCTGCGTGGTGAAGCATCGAGCACGCTGAACGTGTCCATCAACCGCGCGGTCGTGGTGGAGGCGGAGACCCCCTTCGCCGAAGTCTCGATCGCCAACCCCGGGATCGCGGACATCTCGACCCTGGGCGACCGGACGCTCTACGTTCTCGGACGCGCGCCCGGCCGGACCACCCTCACCCTGCTCGGGCCCGAGGGCAACCTGATCGCCAATGTCGAGGTCGCCGTGACCCCCGACATCGCGGAGTTCAAGGAGCGGCTGCAGCAGATCCTTCCCGGCGAAGGCATCGAGATCCGCACCGCCAATGACGGCATCGTGCTTTCGGGCACCGTGTCATCGATCGCCCGGCTCGACCGCGCGCTCGACCTTGCCGAACGCTACGCGCCCGGCCGCGTGTCGAACCTGATGACCGTGGGCGGTGTCCAGCAGGTCATGCTCAAGGTGCGCTTCCTCGAAATGCAGCGCTCCGTCTCGAAGGGCCTCAACGGCGGCATCACCAGCGTCGACGCTGGCTCCTCCTCGGGCGGATCCGTCGCGGGCGGATCGGGTTCGTTGGTCGCCGGCTCCGGCCCCGGTGCTGTCGGCAGCACGATCCTGAACCTCGATAGCGAAGCCATCGGGCAACTCGGTATCGGTTTCGACATTGGCGGCGCCGCCGTCAACGTCCTCCTCGAAGCGCTCGAGGGCAAGAACCTCGTGCGGACCCTGTCCGAACCGAACCTCACCGCGCTTTCGGGGCAGAACGCCTCGTTCCTCGCGGGCGGCGAATACCCGATCCCGGTCGTCGACGACGATGGCGGCGTGACCATCGAGTACCGCCCCTTCGGTGTGCAGCTGACCTTCACGCCCCGCGTGGTGGACAAGGACATCATCAACCTGGAACTCGCCGCGGCGGTCTCCTCGCTCGATCCGAACGTCTCGGTGACGGCCTCGGGCATCGACGTCAGCGCGTTCCGCAAGCGCGAAACCCGCACCACGGTCGAGATGCGCGACGGCGACAGCTTCGCCATCGCGGGCCTCCTGCAGGACGAGTTCCAGGACTCGAACACGCAGGTGCCCTGGATCGGTGACCTGCCGGTGCTCGGCGCACTGTTCCGCTCGACCGCCTACCAGCGCGACCAGTCGGAACTGGTGATCATCGTCAGCCCGCACCTGGTTTCGCCGGTGCGCGGCGATGCGCTCGCCCTGCCGACCGACCGGATCCGGCCGCCCTCGGAAGCCGAGCTGTTCCTGCTTGGCCGTACCTCCGGCGCGACGGGCACGGGCGCGGTCAGCGAAGTTGCCAAGCAGGACTTTTCTGGGTCCTACGGCTACGTGATGGAGTAAGACAAGATGGCAACCAAACACTTCCTTCTGATCGGCGCCGTCGCGCTTGGGCTTTCGGCCTGCACCGAGACCTCGACCAGCCGCTTCAACAACGAGGCAGGCGGCTGGCTCGATGAGGGCGCCTTCGGCAACCCGACGATGAACAACTTCCTGGCCCAGAAATGTGCGGGCCGGGCAAAGGGTTACGTCGCTCCGGAGCCGGTCGTGGTCCTCGACCCGAACAGCGCGCCGTCCAAGCCCGCCTACTACCGCGGCAAGGTCCAGTGCTCGGGCGAGCTGAACGGCAAATACGCCAGGGTCATCTTCGACGAATACGTGGCCAGCGCCGAGCCGGTCCTGAGCGTCGAGGAAATCGAGGTTTCCAGCGAATAACACTCACGAGACAATCCGGGACGGCGCGCAACGTCGTCCCGGATTTCGAATAATTACGTTTTTTTAGCCTCATTGTCGCCACCATTACTGGCCACTTTCCAGACGGAAGCGGTGCCCGCGATTCTAGAGTCGCGGGCGTGGATTCAGGCGGAGGGGAGGCCCGGGGCAGGAAGCCGGGACGCCTCACGAAAGCCGCCCTGTCCACCAGTGGAAGGACGTGAGGCAATATGACGAGCACGGCAGCGTTGCAGCCAGAACCATCCCAGATTGTGGCCTGCACGGTCTCCAGGGATGTCCAGAATTTCGATCTCCTCATCGAGGACATGGAAAACGAACTCGGCGAAAGCTGGGGCGACCTGTCCTTCGACGATGCGACGGTCTTCCTGAGCCAGGAAGACGCGAACACCCTCGAGTTCATCGCCGTGGCGATCGACGAGGAGGACGAGGAACAGATCGACTCGATCACCCAGATCATCCAGACCGCACTCCGCCGCCGCATCAAGGTCCTGTTGATCGCCGAGGATGTCAGCCCGATCGCCCTGCACCAGCTCCTGAAGCTTGGCGCCCAGGAATTCGTCCCCTACCCGCTTCCCGACGGCGCGCTGCACGATGCAATCGAACGGATGCGCGCCGCACCCGCACCCGGAATCGCCACCGCGGTCGCCTCCGGCGGCAACCGCGACGGCGTGGTGATCCCGGTCCAGGGCCTGGCCGGCGGCACCGGGTCCACCACATTCGCCGTGAACCTCGCCTGGGAACTTGCGACGATCACCGACGACGATCCGCCGCGCGTCTGCATCCTCGACCTCGATCTGCAATTCGGCAGCGTTTCGACCTATCTCGACCTGCCGCGCCGCGAACTGGTGTTCGAACTGCTCCAGGACATGAGCAACGCCGATGCGGAGTCCTTCCTCCAGGCGCTGCAGCCGTTCCAGGAAAAGCTGCACGTCCTCACCGCGCCCGCCGACCTGATCCCGCTCGACATCATGGGGCCCGAGGATGTCGGCAAGCTGATCGAGTTCGCCCGCAACAATTTCGACTATGTCATCATCGACATGCCGACCAGCGTGGTGCACTGGACCGAAACAGTGCTCCACGCCGCGCATGTCTATTTCGGGCTGCTCGAGCTCGACATGCGCTCGGCCCAGAACACGCTGCGTCTGGTCCGGGCCCTGAAGGGCGAGGACCTGCCGGCGGAAAAGCTGCGCTTCGTGCTGAACCGTGCCCCGAAATTCACCGATCTGTCCGGCAAGAGCCGGGTCAAGCGGATGGCCGAGAGCCTCGACATCACGATCGAGGTGCAGATTCCCGAAGGCGGCAAGCAGATCACCGAATCGGGCGATCACGGCCTGCCGCTCTCCGAGGTCGCTGCCAAAAGCCCGGTCCGCAGGGAAATCCAGAAACTCGCGCGCTCCGTGCACGAACTCAACCAGTCCGAAGCCGCCGGCACGTGACCTGAGACCGAAGGGGAAGTTCCGTGTTTTCCAAGTACAAGAAAGGCGGCGGGCCGACCGCACCTGGCAACGGCAGCCTGAAACCCGTCGAAAGCGCCCCGGCCAGAACCGACAGCGCGCCGGTCGAACGCTCACCGGTCGCCGCGCGCAAGCCCGCGAACCCGAAAGTGGCCGCGCAGGCCGCGCCGGCCGACAAGGAAAAGAAGCGCAAGGAGCGGCTTTCCGAGCTCAAGCTCGAACTGCACAAGGCGCTCCTCGAAAACCTGAACCTCTCCGCGCTCGAAAGCGCCTCGGAGCAGGACCTCCGGGCCGAGATCGTCGCGATCTCCTCCGAGGCGCTCGAGGAGATGGGCGTCGTCCTGAACCGCGAAGAACGGCAGACCCTGAACCAGGACCTGTTCGACGAGGTGACCGGCCTCGGCCCGCTCGAGCCGCTCCTGAAGGACGAGACCGTCAACGATATCCTGGTGAACGGGCCCCAGCAGGTCTTCGTGGAACGCGCCGGCAAGCTCGAACTCACCGACACGACCTTCAAGGACGAACGTCACCTTCTCCGGATCATCGACAAGATCGTGTCCGCCGTCGGCCGGCGCGTCGACGAATCGAACCCCTATGTCGACGCCCGTCTCGCCGACGGCTCGCGTTTCAACGCCATGGTGCCGCCGATCGCGGTGGACGGCTCGCTGGTCTCCATTCGTAAGTTCAAGAAGGAGAAGCTCGCCGTCGACGACCTGGTGAAGTTCGGCGCCTTCACCGAAGAGATGGCGGCCTACCTCCAGGCCGCGGTGGCCACCCGCCTCAACATCATCGTCTCGGGCGGTACCGGTTCGGGTAAGACGACGACGCTCAACGCGCTGTCGTCCTTCATCGACAACTCCGAGCGGATCCTGACGATCGAGGACACCGCGGAACTTCAGCTCCAGCAGACCCATGTGGGCCGGATGGAAAGCCGCCCGGCCAACGTCGAAGGCAAGGGCGCGGTTTCCCAGAGGGACTGCCTCAGGAACGCCCTCCGGATGCGCCCCGACCGCATTATCGTCGGCGAAACGCGGGGCGAGGAAGTCATCGACATGCTCCAGGCCATGAACACCGGCCACGACGGCTCGATGACCACGATCCACGCGAACTCCGCCCGCGACGGGGTGAGCCGTCTCGAGAACATGATCGCCATGGCCGGGATCGAGATGCCGATCAAGGCCGTGCGTTCCCAGATCTCCTCGGCCGTGAACCTCATCGTGCAGGCCTCGCGCCTGCAGGACGGTTCGCGCCGCATGGTCTCGATCACCGAGGTTACCGGGATGGAAGGCGAGGTCATCTCCATGCAGGAGATCTTCCGCTACCAACGCGTCGGCTTGACCCCCGACAACAAGATCATCGGCCATTTCACGGCCACGGGCATCCGCAGCCACTACTCGGAACGCTTCCGGATGTGGGGCTACGACCTGCCCTCCTCGATCTTCGAACCCTTCGCGGCGGAGTAACGCGCCCATGTCCATCAGCGCAGAACCGATCATCTACGGCCTTATCTTCATCGCCGTCCTGGTGCTCGTCGAGGGCGTCTATCTGACGGTCTTCGGCAAGTCGATCAGTCTCAACAGCCGCGTCAACCGCCGCCTGGAAATGCTCGAAAAGGGTGCCGGCCGCGAGCAGGTGCTGGAACAGCTCCGCAAGGAGATGAGCCAGCACATGAAGTCGCGCTCGATCCCGCTCTACGCGATTTTGGCCGACAGGGCGCAGAAGGCGAATATTGCCTTCACGCCCAAGCAGCTCATCATGATGATGGTCATTCTGACCTGCATGGCGTTCCTCGGCCTCACCTTCGGCACCTCCGCCGGCATTCCCGTCCGGATCGTCATGTCCTTCGCGATGGGCGTGGGCGGAGTGTTCCTCTGGGTGAACAACAAGGCCAAGAAGCGTATGTCGATGATCGAGGAGCAGCTTCCCGATGCCGTGGAACTGATGGTCCGCTCGCTCCGCGTCGGCCACCCGTTCTCCTCGGCGCTGCAGATCGTCGCCAAGGAAGTGCCCGACCCGCTCGGCACCGAGATGGGCGTGATCTCCGACGAGGCCGCCTATGGCCGCGATGTCGCCGAGGCGCTGAAAAGCATGGCGGAACGGATCGACATGCAGGATCTCCGCTTCCTCGCGGTCGCCGTGACGATCCAGCAGCAATCGGGCGGCAACCTCGCCGAGATCCTCGCCGGCCTCGCCAAGGTCATCCGCTCGCGCTTCCGCCTGTTCCGCCGGGTCAAGGCGATCACCGCGGAAGCCAAGTGGTCCGGCATGTTCCTCTCGGGCTTCCCGATCTTCGCGCTGATCATGATCAACCTGATCGAGCCGCACTACTACGATGACGTGCGCGAGACGGCCTATTTCATCCCCGCCTGCCTCGTCGTCGCCGCCTTCCTCGTGGCCAACATCTTCGTGATGCGGGCCCTCGTGAACATCAAGGTGTAGGGCACGCGCCATGGAAACCATCATGACCTTCCTGACCGACAATTTCGGCGAGCTGGGCCCGCTCCTCGCCGTCGGGATCCTCGGTCTCTTCCTGATCCTCCTGACGCTGCCGATCCTCCTGAAGAAGGAGGTCGACCCGCTCGACAAGCTGCGCGAGCAGACCCGGGCCGCCGCGCCCGCCGACGGCAAGAAGCAGCGGCTCCGGACCGGCGGCTCCAAGGACAAGCTCGAGCGCTATTCGAGCTTCCTCGAACCGCAGAGCGAGGAGGAATATTCCGCGGTTCGGCTCAAGCTCCTGCAGGCCGGCTACCGCGGCAAGAACGCGGTCCGCACCTTTCATTTCATGCAGTTCGTCCTCGGGATCGGTTTCCTGGTCCTCGGCGCACTCTACGCGATCCTGAAATCCGCCAGCGGCGATGTCTCGATGACCGCGTTGATCCTCTACATCCTCGGCCCCGGCTGCGTCGGTTACCTCCTGCCGAAATACTGGGTCACCAAGCGCCAGCAGGAGCGCCAGCAGGTGATCACCAACGGCTTCCCGGATTCGCTCGACCTGATGCTGGTCTGCGTCGAAGCCGGCCAGTCGATCGACCAGGCGATCAACCGCGTGTCCAAGGAAATGCGCGCCGGCTATCCCCCGCTGGCCGACGAGTACGAACTCGTCGCCCACGAGATGAAGGCGGGCAAGGACAAGACCCAGGTCCTGCGCGACATGTCCGAACGCGCCGGCGTGACCGACGTGTCGTCCTTCGTTACCGTGCTGATCCAGTCGGCCACCTTCGGCACCTCGATCTCCGACGCGCTGCGGGTCTATGCCGGCGAGATGCGCGACAAGCGCGTGATGCGCGCCGAAGAGGCCGCCAACAAGCTGCCGACCAAGATGACGCTGGCCACTATGATGTTGACGGTGCCGCCGCTTCTCATCATCCTGATCGGACCGTCGGTCTACGGGATCGCGCAAACGCTCAGTACGGCCACCTTCTTCTAAGGGGACCATGCGACACATCCGGATCGTCCCGATCCTCTGCCTCGTGGCGCTGGCCGCCTGCTCTGCAGGCGGCTTCCGGCCAGACAGGGATTCGCCCTTTGCGCCCGGCGTTTCTTCCCGCGCCAGCGACCAGTCGGTCGACGGGCTGATCGTCGGCCACCGGCTGATGGCAGCCGGCGAGTACGAACTCGCGCTCGACGCCTATTACCGCGCCGGCTACCAGCATGGACTGAATGCCGACGTGCTCTCGGCGCTCGGCTCGGCCAATCTCAAGCTCGGCCGCCTCGGCCAGGCCGAAAAGAATCTCCGCGCCGCGATCAAGCTCGACGAGGCGTTCGTCCCCGCCTGGAACAATCTCGGCGTGGTGCTCATGGAACAGCGCAATTACGGCGAGGCCGAGCTTGTCTTCAAGCACGCCTACGCGCTCGATAGTGGCGAAAGTGCCGACATCCGTGACAATCTTCGGCTGGCGCTCGAAAAAAAGCGGGATCCGGACTACACTCCGCCGGACAATAAGGGACCTGCCTTGGTACGTCGGGGAAGCGGAGACTACCTACTCCTGACCACGCCGTAGACAAGCGGGCGAAAACGAGCAGGAAAAGGACAGGCGAACCATGCGCCACATTGGTATTGCGACGCTCTGCCTCGGCGGTGCGCTTCTTCTTTCGGCCTGCGGGCCGGTGGATTCCGAAGCCGAGGTCGAACGCCGGCTGAAAAGCGTCAACGTCATCGACGAGACCAACATGAACGATGTCATGCTGGCTGCCGCCGACCCGAACGACGCGGTGAACTATTTCCGCCGCGCCGCCGCCGACAACCCGACCCGCACCGACCTGAAGCGTGGCCTCGGCCTCTCGCTGATCCGCGCCAACCACCCGCTCGAGGCCGCCACGGTGATGTCCCAGGTGGTCGCCGCCGAGGACGCGACCAACGAGGACAGAGTCACCCTCGCCGATGCGCTCATTCGTGCCGGTGAATGGGAAAAGGCAGAGACGGAACTCGACAAGATCCCGCCGACCTACGAATCCTTCTCACGCTACAGGCTGGAAGCGATGGTGGCCGACTCCAAGAAGGAGTGGAAGAAGGCCGACAGCTTCTATGAAATCGCGCTGGGTCTTACCACAAAGCCCTCGGGCGTGTTGAACAACTGGGGCTACTCGAAGCTCTCCCGCGGGCAGTACAAGGAAGCCGAGCGGCTGTTCTCCGAGGCGCTGACCTACGATTCCGGCATGTTCACCGCCAAGAACAACCTGGTTCTCGCCCGCGGCGCGCAGCGCAATTACGAGCTGCCGGTCGTCCCGATGACCCAGGTCGAGCGCGCGCAGCTCCTGCACACGATGGGCCTCACGGCGATCAAGCAGGGCGATGTCGAGATCG
Organism: Paracoccaceae bacterium; assembly: GCA_003605175.1. Taxonomy (GTDB): domain Bacteria; phylum Pseudomonadota; class Alphaproteobacteria; order Rhodobacterales; family Rhodobacteraceae; genus Ovoidimarina. The sequence continues at coordinate 177,053 of QWDA01000007.1, forward strand.
GCAAGGGCCTCCTGCGCGACGCTGTCGAAACCCATCCGCAGCATTTCGAGGCCGCCGCCCGCAGTCTTGCGGCGCTCGAAGCCAACGTCGCGAACTGACCGCCGGGGCATGGCAATCGCCCCGGCCACGGCGCTGATCTTCCTGCCGTTCGCGATCCTGGTCGGCATCTGGGTCGCGTGGAGCGACATGAAGTTCATGAAGATCCCGAACAAGGCGGTCGCCGCCCTGTTCTGGATCTTCGTCGTGACCGGGCTCCTCGCCCTGCCCTTCACCGAATATCTCTGGCGCTACCTGCATATCGCGGTGGTGCTGGTGGTCACCTTCCTCGCCAACCAGGTCCGTCTGATGGGTGCCGGCGACGCCAAGTTCCTCGCCGTCATGGCGCCCTTCGTCGACCGCGGCGACATCGCGGTGATCGCCCCGATCTTCGCCGCCGTGCTCCTCGCCGCCTTCGCCACGCACCGGATCTTCCGCGCCATCCCGGCCATGCGCCGCGGCTTCCCGGACTGGAAAAGCTGGGAAAATCCGAAATTCCCGATGGGCTTCGCGCTCTCCGGAACGCTGATCATCTATCTCGCGCTCGGCACGCTGATCGGCGCTCAGCCGCCCACCCTGTAGAGCCGGTAGAACGGTGTTTCACGCGCGAGCGCCAGCGCCGGCCCGTCCTCCTCGAGCAGCTTCACAATCGCGTTCCGGGCCATCATACCGATCGGGCAGAGCGGCACCAGAACGTACTCCGCCGCGTCGAGCCCCGTGAGCGTCCCGTAATTCCACGGCGCCGCGCCCTGAAAGGGCGTGCCCCCGGCATAAAGCCAGTGCGACGAGATCATGTCGGCCACGAAGACCCGTCCGCGCTCCTCCGACGAAAGGTCCTCCGCAATCGTCGCGAGCGAGGCCCGGATCCCGACGGTGATCTTGCAACCCGGCAGGGTTTCACCCTGGAATTCCACCGGCGCATAGGCCGGCACCCGTTCGCCCAGCGCCGCGTAGGGCTGGCCCGGATCGGTCAGTGTCTCCTCCGCCCGCACCAGCTCGGCCGGCGCCTGCGGCATGTAGATGTCTCCCAGCCCCGCCCGCTCCGGCACCATGAGGATATAGCGCGCGCCGTCGAGCAGGATCAGCCGCGGCCCGCTCACCGCGTGGTTCTGCATCAGCGGCACCGACAGGATGAAGGCGGCGAAACCCGCCAGCCCGACCCCGACGCTCGGGTCCTTCCCGGGTGGGATCCCCTCTGCCCGCGCCGGGCGCAGCGCAAAGAGAAGCACCCAGAGCAGGATCAGCCAGACCGGGTCGTTCCCGTAGTTCTGCCAGGTCACGTAGAGGAAGGCCGGGATCAGGATCAGGATCGACAGCCCCTCGGCCGCCGCCCCGCCCCGCCGCAGGACCATCGCCCCGGCAAGCGCCGTCGCCACACCGACGAAATAGGCCGGCGAGATCACCAGCGCATGGAGCTCGTATCCCGGAGCCCGGCGCACCGCCCCATGCGCCACCGCCCGGAGATCGCCGAGATAGGCCAGGATCGCCGCCGGCCCCAGAAGTGCCACCAGAACCGCCGCCAGCACCGCGCCCGCGACGGCCGCCGCCAACAGAAGCGCCCAATCCCGTCGCACCAGCAGGATCAAGACGAGCGCCGGCGCGAAGGCGACCACATAGGTCGCCTTCAGAAATGCCAGCACCGCCACGCATCCCGCCACCACCGCGCCATCGATCCAGGGCCGCGCCCGCCCGAGGGGCGGCAGCACCGCGACGACCACGGCGGCAAAGCTCACCACCCAGGCCCAGCGGTTGTAATGCATCGACACCGCGACGATCGACCCGGCCGCGCCATGGCTGAGCGAGGTGAGGAGCAACGCGGAGATCCCCGCGAACCCGTAGCCCAACCGCGCCGGAAGCCGCGTCCGGGTCGCCCAGCCGATCGGTATCGCCGCCGCCAGCGCGAAGAGCACCTGCCCGATCACGAAGGCCAGCCCCAGATCGGCGCCCATGCGCAGGCCCGGCACGAAGGGCCAGAAGGCCAGCGCGCCCAGGGGTGTCATGAAGTCTCGATGCGCCCGTTCGCCCGCCGCCATGCGAAGCACGATATCGGCAAGGTGCAGCGCATCGCCCTCGTAACTCGTGATGAAGAGCCCGCCCTTGAGCAGGACCGGAAGCAATCCGGCGAGGACCAGCCCCACCAGAAGAAGCGCGAGTTTTCCGGGATTTGGACGGCTCATCCCCACCTCTTTTCATTATTTGGCCACAATAGCGCGCGAGACTTGGTGAATGAACGCCGTGCGTGTCGGACGGGCCCGGATTTCCGGGCCTCTATGGCTTGTGCGGCACGGTTGGCCCCCGAGACCAGGATCCGACACTGATGAACGTCCAAGCCACGAACGTGATGGCCCCGCCCGCGCCGCGGAGCCTGTCCGAGATGCAGCTTCCCGTCACCATGATGCGCGACATCGTGCTGAAAACCATGTTCCGCATGAACCTCGACATGGTGACCGAGCTGGCCCGCGCCGTCTGCCTGCCGGTCTCCGTGACCCAGGAGATCGTCGATCTCGGCCGCACCCAGAAACTGATCGAGGCCACCGGCACCCTGCACGCCAATTCGGGCGGCGAGATGGGCTACCAGCTTACCGATTCCGGCAAGGCCCGCGCGCTCGACGCGCTCTCGCAATCGGAATACTACGGCGCCATGCCGGTGCCGCTCGAGGTCTATGCCGAGCAGGTGAAGCGCCAGTCGATCCGCAACATCCACGTCTCGCGCGACCAGCTGACCGGCGCCATGGGCCACCTGATCCTGCCCGGCCACCTGCTCGACCATCTCGGGCCCGCGGTCGGCGCCGGCCGCTCGATCCTGATGTACGGCCCGCCGGGCAACGGGAAATCCTCGATCTCGAACGGCATCCGCGACGCGCTCGGCGACAAGATCTACATCCCCCGCGCCATCGAATATTCCGGCCAGGTCATCACCGTCTACGACCCGATCGTGCATTCCGCCGCCGAGGAGCAAATCGACGATCCGTCGAGCCTGCGCCGCTCCGCCGGCCGCTTCGACACCCGCTACGTGCTCTGCGAGCGCCCGACCGTGATCACCGGCGGCGAGCTTTCGCTCTCCATGCTCGACCTCGTCTACAACCCGGTTGCCCGGACCTACCAGGCGCCGCTGCAGCTGAAATCGACCGGCGGCATCTTCATCGTCGACGACCTTGGCCGTCAGGAAGAACCGCCGCAGGCGCTGGTCAACCGCTGGATCGTGCCGCTCGAAGAGGGCCGCGACATCCTCGCGCTGCAATCGGGCGAGAAATTCGAGGTGCCCTTCGACACGCTGGTGATCTTCTCCACCAACTTCCACCCGAACGAGATCTTCGACAAGGCGGCGCTGCGCCGGATCTTCTTCAAGATCAAGATCGACGGGCCGGACCAGGAGGACTACCTCAAGATCTTCGCGATGGTGGCGAAGAAGCGGAAGATGCCGCTCGACGAGGAAACCCTCATCCACCTGATGAAGAACAAGTATCCCGAGATCGACAACGTCTACGCGAACTACCAGCCGATCTTCCTGATCGACCAGATGATCTCGATCTGCGAGTTCGAGGGCATCCCCTACCAGATGTCGCCCGAGCTGATCGACCGCGCCTGGGCGAACATGTTCGTCAAGGAAGAGCATATCGTCCACTAGGTTTCGCCTCCTGCGGAGGCGACCGGGGCGAGGGGGCTTTGCCCCCTCGCGCTCCCCCAGAGTTTTTTCGGGCAAGAAGAAGGCAGAGCCGGGTTTCTCCGGCACGTCCGGATCGCTATCTCTCGCGACATGCGCGCGATGCCGGAACCCTTTCAGAGCTGGTTTGCCAGCCGCGGCTGGTCCGCCCATCCGCACCAGCTCGAGATGGCCGCGCGCGCCGGCGCCCCGTCGCTCCTCCTGATCGCGCCCACCGGCGGCGGCAAGACCCTCGCCGGCTTTCTCCCCTCGCTCGTCGAACTGGCGGACGGCCGGCACGCGGGCCTCCACACGCTCTACGTCTCGCCGCTCAAGGCGCTCGCCGCCGATATCCGCCGCAATCTCGGCACGCCCATCGCCGAGATGGGCCTGCCGATCCGCGTCGAGGACCGCACCGGCGACACCTCCGCCAGCGCCCGCAAGCGCCAGCGCGCCGACCCGCCCCATATCCTCCTGACCACTCCCGAAAGCCTCGCGCTGCTCCTCTCCTACGAGGACGCGCCGCGCATCTTCGCCGGGCTCGAGCGCGTGATCGTCGACGAGATCCACGCGCTCGCCGAATCGAAGCGCGGCGACCAGCTCATGCTCGGCCTCGCCCGACTCCAGACGCTGCGCCCCGGTCTGCGCCGGGTCGGCCTCTCCGCCACCGTGGAGGATCCGCCCGCCATCGCCCGCCTGCTCGCCCGCCACCCCGATCCCTGCCCGATCCTGCTCGCCGATCCGGGCCCAGAGCCCGATATCGCCATGCTCGAGACCGTGGAGCGCCCGCCCTGGGCCGGCGGCGGTGGAAAATACGCGATCCCGGCGGTGCTCGAGCGGATCCGCCGCCACAAGACCACGCTGATCTTCCACAACACCCGCGCCCAGGCCGAAATCTTCTTCCACCAGCTCTGGCTCGCCAATTCCGACACCCTGCCGATCGGCATCCACCACGGCTCGCTCGCCCGCGAACAGCGCGAAAGGGTCGAAGCAGCCATGGCCCGCGGCGAGTTGCGCGCCATCGTCTGCACCGGCTCGCTCGATCTCGGCATCGACTGGGGCGATGTCGACCTTGTCATCCAGGTCGGCGCGCCCAAGAACGTGAAGCGCCTGATCCAGCGGATCGGCCGCGCCAACCACCGCTACAACGCGCCGTCGAAGGCGCTCCTCGTGCCCGCCAACCGCTTCGAGGTGGTCGAATGCGTCGCGGCGCTCGAAGCCGCCCGCGAACACGATCTCGACGGAGACCCGCGCGGACCGGGCCCCCGCGACGTGCTCTGCCAGCAGATCCTGCTCACCGCCTGCGCCGGCCCGTTCGACGCGGGCGCGCTCCATGCCGAGATTACCTCCGCCGGCGCGTATCGGGACCTCACGCGGGACCAGTTCGACGCCTGCCTCGACTTCACAGCCACCGGCGGCTACGCGCTCCGCGCCTATGACCGCTGGCAGCGCCTGAAACGGCGCCCCGACGGGCTCTGGGAACTCCGCGACCCCCGGGCCGCGCAGCGCATCCGCATGAATATCGGCACGATCCAGGACACCGAAACGCTCAAGGTCCGCCTCCGCGGCCGGGGCCGTCCGCTCGGCGAGGTCGAGGAAGCCTTCGCCGCGACCCTGACACCCGGCGACACCTTCCTCATCGGCGGCGAGATCGTCCGCTACGAAGCCCTCCGCGAATTGAGCGTCGAGGTTACCCGCCGCGCCGACAAGCCGCCGAAGATCGCCGTCTTTGCAGGCACCAAGTTCGCCACCTCGACCCAACTGTCGCACCGCATCCTCGCGATGTTCCGCCAGCCCGGCTGGCCCGAACTCCCCGCCCACACCGCCGAATGGCTCGCCCTGCAGCGCGCGCGCTCGAAGCTCCCGGAAGCCGACAGGATCCTCGTCGAAAGCTTCCCCTTCGAGGGCCGCGAACATACCTGCATCTACGGTTTCGCCGGCCGCAACGCGATGCAGACCCTCGGCCTGCTCCTCACCAAGCGGATGGAGGAGGAAGGCCTCGCGCCGATGGGCTTCGTCGCCACCGACTACGCCGTGCTGATCTGGGGGCTCGACCGCCTGCCCGACCCGGCGCCGCTTTTCGACCCGGACGCGCTCCGGAAGGGCTTCGAAACCTGGCTCGCCGGCAACGCGGTGATGAAGCGCACCTTCCGCGCCTCGGCCACCATCGCCGGGCTGATCGAACGCAACTACGGCGGCCAGCGCAAGTCCGGCCGGCAGGCCACCTTTTCCTCCGACATCCTCTACGACACGCTCGCGAAATACGACCCCGACCACCTCCTGATGCAGATCACCCGCGAGGAGGCACTCCGCGGCCTCGTCGATTTTGGCCGGATCGAGGAGATGCTGGCCCGCACCGCCGGCCGCATCGACCACGTGGTCACCGACCGCGTGACGCCCCTTGCGGCGCCACTCTTCCTCGAACACGGCCGCGTCCCGGTCCACGGAGCCGCCACCGAACGCCTCCTCGCCGAAGAGACCGCCCGCCTCATGTCCGAGGCCGGCCTGGACCAAGCCCTCTGATCCGCGCCCGCTTCATCCGGCCGAAAATACTCCGGGGGGCGGGGGCAGCGCCCCCTCTTGCAAAACCCAACCCGGCGTGCTGTGAACGAAGCATGAACGAATGCGCGATCCCCCTCCTCGGCGCCCGGCTCCTGCCGCTGCCGTCCGGCGCGCTCCACTGGCCCGAGCGCGGCCTCCTCGCGGTCTCCGACCTGCATCTCGGCAAATCCGGCCGCATCGCCCGGCGGGGCGGTACCCTGCTCCCGCCCTACGAGACCCGCGACACGCTGGCCCGCCTCGCCGCCGATCTCGACCGCACTGGCGCCCGCAACGTGGTCTGCCTCGGCGACAGCTTCGACGATTGCGCCGCCGCCGGCGCGCTCGCCGAGGAGGACCGGCTCTGGATCGCCCGGCTCCAGGCCGGCCGGCGCTGGGTCTGGATCGAGGGCAATCACGATCCGGGCCCGATCGGCCTCGGCGGCAGCCACCGGGCCGCGCTCACCGAGGGGCCGCTCACCTTCCGCCACATCGCCGAACCCGGGGCCATCGGCGAGATCTCCGGCCACTACCACCCTAAGGCCGAGATCCGGGCCCGCGGCCGCAGCGTGACCCGGCCCTGCTTCCTCTACGACGCCGCGCGCCTCGTGATGCCGGCCTACGGCACCTATACCGGCGGGCTGCGCTGGACCGACCCGGCGCTGCGCAGCCTGTTCGACGCCACCGCCTTCGCCGCCCTGACGGGCGACCCGGTGCGCCAGGTCCCGGCCCCGAAACCGGCGGACGCGGCATGACGGATACGGGCGACGGCGACTGGGATCCGCTCGATCCGGAGATCGAAGCGAGGGTCCGTGCGAGTTTCGCGGCCCAGGGGCTGATGCAGACCTTCGGCGCCCGGATCGCCCGGCTCGGGCGAGGGCGCGTGACTATCGCCGCGCCGATCGGTCCCGGCGTCACCCAGCAGATGGGATTCGCCCATGCCGGGCTCAGCTTCGCCATCGGCGACAGCGCGGCCGGCTACGCGGCCCTCTCGGCCTTGGAAATGGGCGCCGAAGTCCTGACCAGCGAAATGAAGATCCACCTCCTCGCCCCGGCCCGGGGCGAGACGCTCGAGGCCCATGGCCGCGTCATCCGCGCCGGCCGCCGCCTCGTCGTCGTCGCGGCCGATATCCACGCGCTCGACAGGGGCGAGCGCCGCCACGTCGCCACGCTCCTCGGCTCGATGATCCCGATCGAGACCTAGCCGCCTTTCTCCTGCGGCCCCGGTGCGGCAAAGCCCGCTGCCTTGTGGCTGCCGTCGCAGAACGGCTTGTTCTTCGACTGCCCGCAGCGACACAGGAACGCCCGCGTGCCCCGGTGCACCCGCCGCCCGGTCCCCGATGTGATCTCGAGCGGACCCCGCGCCTTGAGGGGCCCGTTCTCGCAGGGCACGATCTCCAGGACCGCGCCGGGATCCGCGCCCGGGGCGTCCTTGCCGGAGGCCTCCGGCTCGCCCGTCGCCCGGAAGCCCGCTTCCACATGGGAATGGTCGCAGAACGGCATCGCCTTCGACTGTCCGCAGCGGCAGAGCGTCGCGCGGGTCATCTGCACACCGTCCACCACCAGCCGTCCATGCAGCGCGTTGGGTCCGTTTTCCAGTAGCGCCATCCGGTTGATCCCGGGAGGCGCCTCCTCGGCCCCGCCATCGCGCCGCGCATAGGTCAGCGCGCCCGAGGGGCAGGTCCGCACCATCGCCGCGATCTCCTCGGCGGGCGCTGCGTCCGGATCGACCCAGGGACGACGCCCGGGATCGAACACCTGCGGCAGCTTCAGGTAGCAGTTCCGCGCATGGATGCAGCGGCCTGCATCGAAGCGGATTTCAATCGCCGTGCCGGGATAGCTGCGGGGTTTCGACATCGTGGCCTCCCTCGGTCGCCCAACTAGAGGATACGGGATGCCTCGCAGTCAAGGCCCCGCCGGACCCATCGCATGCTTGAACTTAAGCCTGCAGTTATATAATAATCTTGTTATGACAGAATCGCTGACCCCGGTCTTCTCCGCCCTCGCCGATCCGACCCGGCAGACGATCCTCGAACGTCTTCGGGCGGGCGAGGCGAGCGCCAGCGCCCTTGCCGAACCCTTTGCCATGTCCCAACCTGCCGTGTCGCGGCATCTCAAGGTGCTCGAGCGCGCGGGTCTGATCACCCACCGGCGCAGCGGCACAAGGCGGATGTTCCGCATCGCGCCACACCGGCTGGCGCAACTGGAAAGCTGGCTCGAAACCTTCCGGAGCACGATGGAGGCGAACTATGCCCGCCTCGACGCGCTGCTCTACGAAACCGACACCCTGCGAAAGGATACCTCGCCATGACACTCAAGGTCGACCGCATTGCGCCCAACCGACTGCGCCTCACCCGGCGCTTCGCCGCGCCGCCCGAGCGGGTCTGGCAGGCGCATTTCGACCCGGAGATCCTACCCCGCTGGCTGACCGGGCCGGACGGTTGGACGATGACCGAATGCGAAGTCGACCTCCGCACGGGCGGCGGCTTCCGCTGCGTCTGGGCCGAGGACGCGACCGGCGAAGGCTTTCACATCACCGGAACCTACGATGTCCTCGACCCGCCGCGCCGCTCAGTGCATCGCGAGGTGATGCACCTTCCCGACCCGACGCCGGAGAACCTGATCGAGACCCTGTTCGAACCGGACGGCTCCGGAACGCTGATGATCCAGACCATGACCCTGCCCGATGCCGACAGCGTTGAGACGATGCTCGCCACCGGCATGACCGAGGGCATGGAACTTAGCTACGCGCGGTTCGAAACCCTCGAGGCCGCGGCCTAGGCGGTCAGGCCCTCCGGCTCGGGCAAGCCGTTGGCCCGGCAGCAGGCGGTGAGCGTGTTCGCCAGAAGGCAGGCGATGGTCATCGGCCCGACGCCGCCCGGCACCGGCGTGATCGCGCCCGCCACCTCGGCGGCGCTCGCGAAATCGACATCGCCCACCAGTTTCGGCTTGCCGTCGCGCTCGATGCGGTTGATGCCCACGTCGATCACCGTGGCGCCCGGCTTGATCCAGTCGCCCGGCACCATCTCGGGCCGGCCCACCGCCGCCACGACGATATCCGCGCGGCGCACCACCTCGGCCAGGTCCTTCGTCCGCGAATGCGCGATCGTCACCGTGCAGCTGTCCTTCAGGAGCAGTTGCGCCATCGGCTTGCCGACGATGTTCGACCGGCCGATCACCACCGCGTCCAGCCCCGACAGCGACCCGTGATGGTCGCGCAGCATCATCAGAGAGCCGAGCGGCGTGCAGGGCACCATGCTCTTCTGTCCCGTGCCGAGGAGGCCGACATTCGAGATGTGGAACCCGTCCACATCCTTCGCCGGATCGATCGCGTTGATGACGAGATCCTCGTTCATGTGTTTCGGCAGCGGCAGCTGCACCAGGATCCCGTGGATCGTCGGATCGGCGTTCAGCTCCTCCACGAGCGCCAGGAGCGCCTCCTCCGAGGTGTCAACGTCAAGCTTGTGCTCGACCGATTTCATCCCCGCCTCGACGGTCTGCTTGCCCTTCGAGCGGACATAGACCTGGCTGGCTGGATCCTCGCCCACCAGCACCACCGCCAGGCCTGGCGTGATCCCGTGATCCGCCTTCAGCCGCGCCACATGCGCCGCCACTTCGCCCCTGATCCGGGCCGCGAAGGCCTTGCCGTCGATGATAGTCGCGCTCATTACGATCCCTCGATGTCCATTCGCGTCCAACCTCCTCACGGAGGCGCGCGGCGCAATCTCGGATACGACAAAGGCCGGCGCAAGGCCGACCTTTGGACTCGAAGCGCGGCAATACGCCCCGGCTCAGGCCGAGGGCTCGGGCTCCATCCCGCCCTCGCCGTCCTCGCGCTTCGCCTTGGGCTTGGTCTTCGGCACCGCGGTAAGCGAGGCCGGCGCATTGCCCTGCGGCGTGTCGTCGCCATCGTCGTCGCGGTTCAGGGGCTCCCCGGCGATCACCTTGGTAATCTCGTTGCCGGTCAGCGTCTCGTACTCCAGAAGTCCTTGCGCCAGCCGTTCCCATTCCTCGTTCTTCTCGGTGAGGATGCGCTTCGCCGTGGCATATCCTTCGTCGATCAGCTCTTTCACCTTGGCGTCAATTTGCTTCTGCATCTCCTGCGAATGCGTGACGCCACCGTTATAGGCCCCGAGATAGCTCTGCTGCTCATTGGCGTAATCGACCATGCCGATCTCCTCGGCAAAGCCGTATTGCGTCACCATCGCGCGGGCCATCTGCGTCGCCTGCTTGATGTCCTGCGAGGCGCCCGAAGTGACGTTCTCCTTGCCGAACTTCAGCTCCTCGGCCGCACGGCCGCCCATCGCCATGGCGATCCGCGAGGTGAACCAGGTATAGCTCGCCGAGATCCGGTCGCGCTCGGGCAGCGAAAGCACCAGCCCCAGCGCCCGGCCGCGCGGGATGATCGTCGCCTTGTGGATCGGATCATGCTGCGGCACGTTGAGCCCGACGATCGCGTGCCCCGCCTCGTGATAGGCGGTCAGCTTCTTCTCGTCCTCGGACATCACCATCGACCGCCGCTCGGCGCCCATCATCACCTTGTCCTTGGCGTTCTCGAAATCCTCCATCGTCACGAAGCGCCGGCCGACGCGCGCCGCCGTCAGCGCCGCCTCGTTCACGAGGTTCGCAAGATCGGCCCCGGAGAAACCGGGCGTCCCGCGCGCGATGATCCGCAGGTCCACATCCGGACCCAATGGCACCTTGCGGGCATGGACGCCGAGGATCTTCTCGCGGCCCTTGATATCCGGATTAGGCACCTGCACCTGCCGGTCGAAGCGGCCCGGGCGCAGGAGCGCGGGGTCGAGCACGTCGGGGCGGTTGGTGGCCGCGACGATGATGATCCCCTCGTTCGCCTCGAACCCGTCCATCTCGACCAGAAGCTGGTTCAGCGTCTGCTCGCGCTCGTCGTTGCCGCCGCCATAGCCTACGCCGCGCGAGCGGCCGACCGCGTCGATCTCGTCGATGAACACGATGCAGGGCGCGTTCTTCTTCGCCTGTTCGAACATGTCGCGCACCCGGCTCGCGCCGACGCCCACGAACATCTCGACGAAGTCGGAGCCAGAGATGGTGAAGAACGGCACCCCCGCCTCGCCGGCGATGGCGCGGGCCAGAAGCGTCTTGCCGGTGCCCGGCGGGCCCACCAAAAGTGCGCCCTTCGGGATCTTGCCGCCGAGGCGCGAGAATTTCTGCGGATTGCGCAGGAACTCGACGATCTCCTCGAGCTCCTCCTTCGCCTCGTCGATGCCCGCCACGTCGTCGAAGGTCACCCGCCCGTGCTTCTCGGTCAGGAGCTTCGCGCGCGATTTGCCGAAGCCCATCGCGCCGCCGCGTCCGCCACCCTGCATCCGGTTCATGAAGTAGATCCAGACACCGATCAGGATGATGAACGGCAGGAAGGTCATCAGGAGCGTGGTGAAGCCCGACTGCTCCTGCGGGATCACCTTGACCGAAACGTCCTTCTCGATCAGCAGCTTGGTGATGTCGCTGCCCTCGGGCTGCGTGGTCACGTATTCGTTGCCGTTCGCCTCGCGGAAGATGATGCGCTCGCCGTCGAGCGTCACGCTCTGCACCTCGCCGTTGTCGACCGCCTCCACGAAATCGGAATAGTTCATCGTCCGCGACGACATGGTCGACTGACTGCCCGAGAACAGGTTGAACAGCGCCAGGATCAGTAGGAACAGGACGACCCAGAAGGCGACGTTGCGCGCATTACCCAAGGAAAGTCTCCTTTGAACAGTCAGAAAGGCCCATGAAGCGCATGCTTACAGGCCTGGGGTTAAGATAGCCATTCGAATCCCGGGTTCAATGCGCGAGCAGCGACGCGGCGAAATCTGCCGCACCCGGCGCGCGCGCGACCCAGCCATTGTGCAGCCCGGCCACCGGCGCGGCGACGAGCGTTTCGCCCCGCCAGACCGAAGGTGAAGCCAGAAGCGTGGCGCGCGGCAGACCGGTACCGCGCCAGTCCGGGCAGTCCTTCACCGCCTCGCCCAGCGCGCGCACCTCAAGATCCGGTGTGTGCGGTCCCTCCAGCACCCAACGGCTGTCCCAAGGCGCGTCGGTCGGGCCCGCGAGCGCCGCCACCGCGGCATGTTCTCGCACCACCCGCACCGTCATGTCCGAGACCAGCACGCGGCAGCCATGCAGCGTGACGTTCTCCGGAACGGTGCAGGCGGCCAGAGCCGCACTCATAGGCTCGCGGCGTGGCGGATACTCGGCCGAAGCGACAAAGCGCAGCGCGCCGGCCAGAACCCGCCGATGCAGTTCCGGCGCCAGCCGGTTCAGCCGCGTCCGGTCGAACAGCACATCGCCCGCCACCACCCTGGCATGCTCCCGCGCAAACTCCGCCGCCGCCATGGCCAGCGCATCCCGCGCACCGCCCAGATGGAGCGCCGAGCCGGCGAGTCGCTCGACGGTGATCCCCAACGGCTCCAGCGCCGCCAGCACCGCACGCGCCCGCACCCGCTCGAACCCCTCGTCCGCGTTCGACGGATCCTCGACCCAGCGCACCCCGCGCCGCTCGAGAAGCGCCCGGAGATCCTCCCGCCGCTGCCCAAGAAGCGGCCGCCGGAACGTCACCCCGTGCCGCCGCACCATGGGCGCCATGCCGGAAAGCCCGTCCACCCCGGCCTCGCGCGCCAGCCGCATCAGCACCGTCTCCGCCTGGTCGTCCATCGTATGGCCCAAGGCCACCGCCTCGGCCCCGCGCGCCTGCGCCCACTCGGCCAGCATCGCGAACCGCGTGCGCCGCGCCTCGGCCTGAAGGTTGCCCTTCCCGTCCCAGCCGCGCCATTCGAGAATGTCGTGCGACACGCCCAGCCCCTCGCAGATCCACGCCACATGCAGCGCCTCGCTCGCCGAGTCCGGACGCAGCCGGTGATCCACCGTCACCGCGGCGATCTCCGCCTTTCCCCAGCCGTGCAGCAGGTGCAGGAGTGCCAGGCTGTCCGACCCGCCCGACACGGCAACGCCCAGCCGCCGGGGCGGCCGGGCGCCGAAGGCGGTGTCGATGGCGTCGATCAGCCCGGTATCGGACCTCACGCGCATCCCATGTTGGTCCGCGCCACCTGCGCCTCTTCCGAGGCCGCCGAGCCGGGAAACTTCGAGGTCAGCTCGCCCAGCATGGTGCAGGCCTCATCGGCGGCTCCCAGCGTGTCGAGCGAAAGGCCCAGCTCCAGAAGCGCATCCGGAGCCATGATCCCGTCGGGATCGCCCGAATAGGCCTCGAGATAGGCCTTCGCCGCCGCCGAGGTGTTGCCGAGCGCCGCCAGCGACTTGCCGCGCCAGAAATGCGCCTCGGTGGTCAGGGCGCCGCCGGTATAGGTCTGCGCGAAGGCTTCGAACTGCGTGATGGCGGCATCGTAGGAGCCGGCGTCATAGGCCGCCTTCGCCCTGTCGAAATCGGCCTGCTCGCCCACCGCCATCTCGGGCCCGCTGCCCGCGGATGGCGAGATCACCGGCGCCACCCGCGCCGCCGCAACCCGCTCCGCCTCGGCCGTGCCGCCCAGCGTCGTGGTCTTGCCCAGCTTCGACACGTCGCCGCCTTCGAGCTCGACCAGCCGGAACTCCAGATCGCCGATCCGGTTCGTTCCGTCCGCGACGACACGGTCCACCCGGTTCGTGACCTCCTCGGTCTTCGCCGTCAGCCGTTTCAACTCGGCCTCGATCGCGTCGATCCGCTCCAGCGCCGTGGTGCCGCCCAGCTTCACGCCCGGCGTGCCGGTGGTGGAAAGCTCGCGCTTCAGCTTCTGCACCTCCACATAAAGCACCGTCAGGTCCTGCCGCACATCGGCGAGCGTCTGCGCCCGATCCTGCGCCACCGCGGGCAGCGCCGCGGCGACGAGAATCGCGATAGTCAACCTGCGGAGCATCGGTTTCCTTAGCTCCCGAGCCCGGCTGCGCCCAGAACCGTCACCGCCCGACGGTTCTGCGCATAGCAGGCCTCTTCCGAGCAGATCTCCAGCGGCCGCTCCTTGCCGTAGCTGATGGTACGCAACCGGTTCGGCGCCACGCCTTGTGCGACGAGGAAATCCTCGACCGCCTGCGCCCGCCGCGCGCCCAGCGCGATGTTGTACTCGCGGGTGCCGCGTTCGTCGGCATGGCCCTCGATCAGCGCCGTGTAATCGCCGTTGGACATCAGGAACTCGGCCTGGCCGCGCAGGATCTCCTGCGCCTCGGGCGTGAGGTTCGACTGGTCGACGACGAACAGAACCCGGTCGCCGATCCGCTGCTGGAAATACGCAACCGAGGTCGGGTCGTCGATGCTGCCCGGTCCGCCGGCACCGACACCGCCGGCGCCGCCCGCACCGTCTCCGAACCGGTCGGCAGAGGTCGAACAGGCCGCCAGCGCCACCGCGGCGACGAGAAGAAGGGCCTTCGTGTGAAGTCTCATGAATCCAGATCCTGTGTTTTTTCGCTGCTCGTTTTGCGGCGATGCTATCATTGCCTCGGGGCTTTGGGAATGCCGCTCACGGCAGAAGCGGCGACCAGGCCGGATCGGAGGCCGGCCCGTTCAACGGCACCCTCTTCAGGTTCCGCCCGGAGATGTCCACCGAATAAAGCGCCGGCGCCCCTTCCGCCCCCGCACTCTCGCGGGTGAACATCAGAACCCGCCCGTTCGGCGCCCAGGTAGGCCCCTCGTCGAGGAAGGACGCGGTCAGGAGCCGCTCCTCAGAGCCGTCGGTCCGCATCACCCCGATATGGAACCGCCCCTCGTTCTGCTTGGTGAAGGCGATCAGGTCGCCCCGCGGCGACCAGACCGGTGTGCCGTAGCGGCCCGGCCCGAAGCTGATCCGCTGCGGGTTCGACCCGTCCGTGCCCATCACGTAAAGCTGCTGCGTGCCCGACCGGTCGCTCTCGAACACGATCCGGCTGCCGTCCGGCGAATAGGAAGGCGCGGTCTCGATCGACGGCGAGGAGGTCAGCCGCCGGCTCGCACCCGTGCGCAGATCGAGCGTGTAGATATCCGTATTGCCGCCCTCGGCCAGCGAATAGACCACCGTCTGCCCGTCGGGGGCAAAGCGCGGCGCAAAGGTCATCCCGTCGATCGGCACGTCCAGCCGCCGCCGCGTCACCGTGTTCACGTTCAGCTCGTAGATCGCCGGAAACCCGGTCTCGTAGCTCGTGTAGATCACCCGGTCGCCCTGCGGCGAGAACCGCGGCGCCAGCACGATGGAGGCGGCGTCCGTCAGGAACTGCACGTTCGCCCCATCGTAATCCATGATCGCGATCCGCTTCTGGCGCGCGTCCTTCGGCCCGCTTTCGGCGACATAGACCACCCGGCTGTCGAAATAGCCGCCCTCGCCGGTGATCCGGCTATAGACTTGGTCCGAGACCTTGTGCGCCATCCGCCGCCAGGTCGCCGCGTCGCCGACGAACTGGAGCCCGTCGCCCAGGGGCGCCTCCGAGAACACGTCGAACAGCCGGAACTTCACCACGATCCGCCCGTCCGAGGCCACCGACACGGCGCCCGTCACCAGCGCCTGCGCGTTGATCGCCTTCCAGTCGGCGTACTGCACGCCTGCGTCGAAATTCGTGATCTGGCTGATGAAGGCCGTCTGAGGGATCTCCCGGAACAGGCCGGTCCCCACCAGGTTCTGCCCGACCACCTTGGCGATATCCGCCGCATATTGCCGCGCGTCCGGCGTCTCGGCGATGAACGGGGCCACCGCCACCGGCAGGGGTTCGATCACGCCCTCGGTGATCTCGATCCGCAAGGGCGCCGCCTGCGCCGGCAGAACCGACGCCAGCGCCAGGAAGATCGCGGTCAGGATACGCTTTGCACTCATTTCAGCCTCATCCCCTCCGGATTGAAGGTCATCTCGATATCGCGCCACTGGTCGTATTTCTCAACCGGAAGCGCGTAGCCGCCCTTCTGGCAGCGCAAGATCGCCCGCCTGGCGGCCTCGAACGCGGTCCGCTGGGCGCTTCCGTCGCCGCCCGAGGCCGAGATCTGCCGCACCTGCCCGCCCGCCACGGTGCCGTCGGGGTTCATCTCGACTCCCACCGTCACGGTCACGTTCGCGGCCTGCGAGCCCACATCGACCACCCAGCACTCCTGCACGGCGACGCGAAACCCTTCCCTCTCGCCCCCGGTCAGCGGCGGGCCTGAGGGCGCGGCGCGCGGCGCCTCGGGCGCGGTGTCGCCCGCCAGCGCGGCGGCGAGCGCATCGGCCACGGCATCCCTCGGCGTCTCCGCAGCCGGCTTCGGTTCGGCCGCCGGTTTCGGCGTCTCGGGCTTCGGCGTCTCCGCCGTCCGCACCGGCTCCGGCTTGCGCTCGGGCCGCGTTTTCGGCCGCGGCGAGGACGCCGGCGCCAGTTCCTTCGGCTTCTCCGCCTCGGTCACGATCTCGGTCGTCGCCTCGGGCGGCGCCGCGGCGACCTGCTCCTCCTCGACCACCTCGGCCGGTTCGGGCGAGGGCACGGTCTCCTCGACCACCACCGGCGCCTCCTCGGCCTGGGGCGGCGCCGGGGCAGCCGGCTCCGGCGCCACGCGCGGCGCGGGCGCAGGCGCGACCTCCTCGGGCGCTTCCGGCCGGTCGTCCGCCACCGGCGGCGCCTCGACGGGCGGCGCGGTCTCGGTCACTTCGGTCTCGGGCTGGGGCGCGGGTTCCGGCAGGGGCGCGGCCGGCGCATCGGCCTCGGCCGCCTCGGGTTGCGGCGCGGGTTCCGGCACCTCGGGCGCAGCCTCTTCCACCGGCGCTGTGACCGGCGGAGCCTCCTCGACAGGGGGCGCCGCCGGCGCGACCGCGTCGGTTGCGACCTCGGGGCTGGTCTCGGGGCGGGTCAATGCCGCGAACTCCTCTTCGGTCACCACCGACACATCGGCAACGCTCACCTCGGGCGGCCGGTTCCACTCCAGCAACCCGCCGAACAGCAGGAACAGGATCAGGACGGCATGCGCCGTCGCCGAAATATAGGCCCCCGTGGTCAATCCCGCCCCTCAGCCGTCCTGGCCGTCGAGCCGCGGGCCGCCCGAGTCGGTCACCAGCGCGATCGACCGAAACCCGCCCGCGTTCAGCGCGCCCATCACCTGCATCACCCGCTCGTAGGGAATGCTGCCATCCGCACGCAGGAAGACCTTGTCGCCCGACCGTTCCGCCGCGATCGCCTGCAGGCGCGGCACCAGCGCCGCCGCCTCGACCGGGGTGGTCTGAATTTGCACCGACCCGTCCGCCAGCATCGTCACCGTCAATGGCTCCTCCTGCTCGGAGGGCAGCGCCTCGGCCGCCGTTTCGGGCAGGTTCACCTCCACCCCGGGAATGAGCAGCGGCGCCGCCACCATGAAGATGATCAGCAAGACCAGCATCACGTCGACCATCGGCGTGACATTGATCTCGGCCATGGCGCCCCCGCGCCCGCGGCGGCGCCTGCGGCGCACGTCATCGGCAGCGCGCTGCTGGATGCCCGCGCCCATCAGCTCGGATCCAGCTGGCGCGACAGGATCGTCGCGAACTCGTCGGCAAAGCTCTCGTAGCCCTGCAGGATCCGGTCGCTGTCCGACGAAAGCTTGTTGTAGAAGATCACCGCCGGAATCGCCGCCAGAAGCCCCAGCCCGGTGGCCAGAAGCGCCTCCGCGATCCCCGGCGCCACCACCGCAAGGTTCGTGGATTGCGACTGCGCGATGCCGATGAAAGCGTGCATGATCCCCCAGACCGTGCCGAACAGCCCGATGAACGGCGCCGTCGAGCCCACCGTGGCCAGAAGCGGCAGCCCCCTCTGCAACCCCTCCGCCTCCTTCTGGATCGCCACGTCCATCGACCGGTCGATCCGGCTCTGCGCACCGGCGATCAGCCGCCCGTCATCGCGATGCGACCGCTCCCACTCGACCATGCCCGAAACGAAGACCCGTTCCGACGCGCCCCGCGGCGTCTCGCCGATCTGCTTGTAGAGGTCGTCCAACGGTTCGCCCGACCAGAAGGCCGCATCGAACATCGCCGCCTCGCGCCGTGCGCGCCGGTAGTCGATCAGCTTCTGAATGATCACGGCCCAGGCCCAGAACGAGGCCACCATGAGGATCAGCATCACGAGTTTCACGGTAAAGGTCGCGCGCGCGAACAGCGACCACATGGAGAAATCAATCCCCTGCGCGAGCGCAAGTGTTTCGGTTTCCATCTGCCTGCTCTTTCTCATCCGGCCGCCGGTTTCGCCGCGGCTCTTAGCGTCGATTCTAGCGAACATGCAGGGGGAAAGCCAACAATCATGCGTGATCGGCGAAACTTTATCTTTCAGGCCCGCAAGGCTCGGCGAAGCTCCGCCGGCATCCGCGCCGGCCGCCCTGCCCCCGTCAGCGCCACCAGCGTCACCTCCGCCTCGAAAAGAAGCGCATCGCCCCGGGTGACCCGCTGCTCCAGCACCACCCGCGCGCCCGTCAGCCCCTTCAGCGCGGTCTCGACGGTCAGTTCGTCATCGAACCGCGCCGGCAGATGATACTCCGCCACCACCCGCCGCACCGCGAAGACCACGTCCTCCTCGCGCTTCAGCCGCGACTGGTCGATCCCCAGCGCACGAACCCACTCGGTCCGCCCCCGCTCGATGAATTTCAGGTAGTTGGCGTAGTAGACGATCCCGGCGAGATCGGTGTCCTCGTAATAGACGCGGATTGGAAAGCGGTGGGTCATGGGCGCGACGATGCCCGTCCGCGCGACCCGCGTCCAGCCGCCGCGATTGACAGGACATATACTTAGCAATATGCCTAAGTAAAAATCCGGGAGACCCCCATGGCAGACAAGATCAAGGGCCCCGCGTCCTATTTCCCGTCGATCGAAAAGACCTACGGCCAGCCGGTCGCCCACTGGCTCGCCCTGATCGCCGCACGCGCGCCGGAAAAGCACATGGAAACCGTCGCCTGGCTCAAATCCGCCCACGGCCTCGGCCACGGCCACGCCAATGCGCTGGTCGCCTATGCGAGGGCGAAGGCATAGCGCGGAATCGCGCGGCTGGCCGCGCCCGAGTTGATTGCTGGGTTCAGATTTGGGTACTGATCGCGAGGACACGATAGGCAGTTCGGCGGACGGAGCGGACCAATGCGCGAAGCCGTGCCAGCGCCGGACCGGAGGACGGCGCTTCCGACCGCTGAACGGCAGAGCTTTATGCCAGCCAAGCCCCTCCAACTTCAAGCGATGCGCATACGACAACCAAAGCGCCGGCCCGTGGGGCCGGTCCGGCGCTGGCACGGCGGCCCGTGCCGGGCCGTGATTCCGTGCCGGGGCAGAATGCAGGCTTTGGTGCGGAAGGGGCACGAACCCGTCTTCTCTTTCGCTGATAACAGTTTACCCAAGCGCCCCCGCCGCCAACCGCAACGCATGCCTCGCATCGCCGCCGCCGAAGACGTCAAAACCGGGCGCAGCTGCTGAACCGCCCGAAGCCGCCATGCGCGCGCCGCTTCCTAAAACGCCCCGAGGAACAGCGCCAGCGCGCCCAGAGAAGGACACGTCGCCAATCCCACAATTTGCGCCTTCCTGTTGAGATCGGTCACGTCGACGCCTGCATCCGAGCATTCCCGAAAAAGACATCGCGAGAATTGAAATCCGGTCGCAGCGGCCATCAACCAGAATCCCGCGATGAGAAGTCGAACAAAAATCCCCTTAATCGACGCAGTTGCAATGATCGTGGCCGCTCCCGCCACCGCGACAAGCACCGTCACATTCCGCAAGGTCACGCTTGAAGCCGCGGCGCGCTCCAGACGCGCCGCCCTGCCGGCGATCTCCAATGCCTGACCACCAAAGAGCAGCGTCATCGCCCGGACGATGGAACCCACAGCAATCAGAAACGGGATCAGAATTATTGGATCGGAAAACGTAGTGGAGATCATTCCACCGCCCCCACCCGCGCCGCCAGCCTGAGCGCATGGCTCGCAACCGCCGCCGCCGCGGGCATCACTGGGTCGTAGCCCGCCCGGATGAGCCCCGCGATCTCCGGCCTGAGGATCACCGACCCGCCCTCGGCCCGCACCAGGGGCGACTGCTCCCGGAACGCCCTGTTCGACCACAAAAGCACCGACTGCACCACCTGCCCCAGCGCCAGCACCTCAGCGGGCAGACGCGACAGCGCCTCGTCCATCCGGAGGAACACGAAACAGGCCCGGATCGCGCCGCCCTCCTCGAAGCGGAACAGCCGGTACTGGTTCGCCCCCTTCGCCCCGAGCCGCGCCACCAGCGGCTCCAGATCCGGCACAAGCCCGTCGAGCCCCGGCACTTCCAGCAGTTCCGCCCAGTCGCGGAAGAAGAACAGCATGAAATTCGTGCCGAGCTCCGGATCGGTCTCGGCCATCCGGTGCCCGGCCAGCGCCACCACCGCCTCGATCGCGCCCTTCACCACCGAGAGGGTCTCGTCCTCGACGCCGAACACCACCGGCACGATAGGCCGGCCCCAGCGCGCGAAGCGGTAGGACCCGTCGGGTTGCGTGAACAGTGCTTCTATCTCGCGCGCATCCATGGCGCGGGGCTACCGGACCTGGCCGGAGGCGACAAGGGCCGGGACTGATCCAAAGGCGCGCCTGCGGCGCATTCCTTCTGGCCCTCCGGGCCGCCGTCGCGGCCCTGCGTGCGATGGGCGCCCGGACCCGACGTTCCGAGACGGGCTTCGCCCTTCATCTGGCCCGAAATGCTTCGGAGTGAACTGGCCGAAGGCCAGGAGGGGCAGCGCCCCTCACTTCCCGAACAGATCCCCCGACCCCGGCCGTTCCGGCGCCGCGAGCCCCAGATGCGCCCAGGCCTTGCCGCCCAGCATCCGCCCCCTTGGCGTCCGATGGATCAACCCCTGCTGCAGGAGGAACGGCTCGATCACCTCCTCGATCGCGTCCCGCGCCTCCGACAGAGCGGCCGCGATCGTCTCCACGCCCACCGGCCCGCCCGCGTAGTTTTCCGCGATCAGCGAAAGATACCGCCGGTCCGCCCCGTCGAGCCCCAAATGATCCACCCCGAGCCGCGTCAGCGCCCCGTCGGCCAGCGCCTGCGTCAAGCGCCCGTCGCCCTCCACAAGCGCGAAATCCACCACCCGCCGCAACAGGCGCCCCGCGATCCGCGGCGTCCCCCGCGCCCGCCGCGCGATCTCGAGGCAGCCCTCCTCCTCCGCCGCGATCCCCATCAGCCGGGCCCCGCGCGAGACGATCTCGTGAAGCTCCGGCACGGTATAGAACTGGAGCCGCGTCGGGATCCCGAAACGGTCCCGCAAGGGCGTCGTCAGGAGCCCCAGCCGCGTGGTGGCGCCGACCAGCGTGAAGGGCTGCAACTCGATCCGCACGGTCCGCGCCGCCGGCCCCTCGCCGATCACCAGATCCAGCTCGTGATCCTCCATCGCCGGATAGAGCACCTCCTCGACCGCCGGGTTCAGCCGGTGGATCTCGTCGATGAACAGGACGTCCCGCGCCTCCAGATTGGTCAGGATCGCCGCCAGGTCGCCCGCCTTCGCCAGCACCGGCCCCGAGGTCATCCGGAACCCGACACCCAGCTCCCGCGCAACGATCTGCGCCAGCGTGGTCTTCCCCAGCCCCGGCGGTCCGTGAAACAGCACATGGTCCATCGCCTCGCCGCGCTGCCGGGCGCTCTCGATGAAGACGCGCAAATTCGCCCGCGCCTCGGCCTGGCCGATGAACTCGCCCAGCACCTGCGGACGCAGCGCCCGGTCGGAATCCTCGGGCCGCTTCTCGGCGCGCAATGTGGGATCGGGCTCGTTCACCGCCTCACCCCTTCGGCGCTAGGAGCTTCAGCGCGGCGCGGATCAGCGCGGCTGTGTCCGCCTCCGGCGCTTCGCCCGCCGCCTTTGCCACCGCCGAGGCCGCCTCGCCCGGCCCGTAGCCGAGATTGCCAAGCGCCGACAACGCCTCGGACTGCGCGGAGGCCGGTGCCGCCGGTGCGGCGGCCGCGACCCGGGCCGCGCCCACGGCCTCGAGGATAGGGTCGCCGCCCATCGCCATCACTGAATGCGCCTTGTCCTTGAGCTCGTTCACCACCCGCTGCGCGATCTTCGGCCCGACGCCCGGCGCCGCCTTCACCGCCGACCAGTCGCCCAGCGCGATCGCCCGGCTCACCCCGTCGGCGCCCAGGGCCCCCAGGATCGCCATCGAAGCCTTCGCGCCGATCCCCTGCACCGACATCAGGAGCCGGTGCCATTCCTTCTCGGCGACCGTCATGAAGCCGAAAAGCTGCAACAGGTCCTCACGGACCAGGAGTTCCGTATGCAGTGCCGCCGCCTCGCCAACGCCCGGCAGAGCCGCCAGTGTCCGCTCCGAGACATGTACCACATAACCCACGCCGCCCACATCGACGATCACGTGATCCACGCCGCGATGGACGATCCGCCCGGCCAGCCGCCCGATCATCCGCGCACCGCCACGGCGACCCGCGCCGCCGTCTGCGCGTGATGCGCGTGACAGATCGCGATCGCCAGCGCGTCGGCCGCATCCGCGCCGCCCACCACCGCGCCCGGCAATTGCATCTTCACCATGTGCAGAACCTGCGCCTTCCCGGCATGGCCGACCCCCACCACGGTCTTTTTCACCGCGTTGGGTGCGTATTCCCCCACCGCGAGCCCCGCCTCGGCCAGCGCCAGCAGAGCCACGCCGCGGGCCTGGCCCAGCTTCAGGCTCCCCGCGCTGTCCTTGTTGACGAAGGTCGCCTCGATCGCCGCCGCGTCGGGCCGATAATCTCCCAGGACCTCGCCGAGCCCCCGATAGAGCCTGAGCAGCCGCTCGGCCATCTCCCCGGCGCCCGGCCGGCAGACCCCGTTCGCGACATGCCGGAGCCGCGCGCCGTCGACCTCGATCACCCCCCAGCCCATGGCCGTCAGACCGGGATCGACCCCCAGAACGCGCATCGCTGACCCTGCTCTCTTTTCGTTGCCCAAGGGCTAGCACGAAAAGTGAACATCTGCCAATGGCCAAGCCCCCGGAAAGGAAACCGGCCGCGGCTCGGGGGCCACGGCCGGTTCGCTCCGGAACGTTCAGGCGCGTGAGGACAGAACACGCCCGAGAGGGAATTACTGCCGGTACATCTCGATCTGCGCGGCCAGCCAGGCCGTCGCCGGGTCCACCCTGAGAAGATAGGCGCCGGCCTGTTCCACCTGCGTCCCCGCCGCCAGCCGGGCGACGCGGGCATCGTAGCCCTCGGGGCCGAGATTGACGAACATCATCACCTTGAAGGCCAGGCCCAGCGCCAACACGCACAGCATCGTCCGCCAGGGCATGTACCGCGCCGCGCGGCTCCTCGGCTTCGCCACGATCAGGCCATCCCGCGTCACCTTCGTGACATAACCCTTCGAGAGCTGCTCGTGATTGCGCATGATGCGCGCCATTCGCGCATCGAAATCCTTGTATTGAGCCTCGGCCATGGCCGTCTCCATCACAACCTTTTCATCCGACTGCCGCGATTTTTCAATCTCACCGTCGATCGGGGCGAAAATAAGGCAAATCGGGCGACGGGGGCCAATTCGGGCCGAGGATCCGGCACTACTTGGCTAACAACAGGGTCGTCCAGTCGACAATCTCTTCGCGACCGACAAGATTGAACCCGTTCCGGCAATAGACCTCGACCACTGCGTCGGCCTGATTGTTCAGGATCCCGGAAAGAATCACCCTCCCGCCGGGGCTCGCGACACCAGCAATGTCCGGTGCGAGCTCGATCAGCGGCCCTTTCAGGATATTCGCAAAGATCAGCCCGAATGGTGCCGCATTCCGCAGGCGCTCGTGATCGGTGCCCGCCGCCTCGACGCAGACCACCCGTCCCGCAAGCCCGTTCGCCGCCAGGTTCGCCTCAGCCACCTCGACCGCCACCGGGTCGAGATCCGACGCGATGATCGGCGTCTTGTCCCAAAGCCGGGCGGCGGCCATCGCCAGGACCGCCGTGCCGCAGCCGATATCGGCGACGCCTTCGGGCCGGAACCCTTCGTCGGCCAGCCGGTCGAGCGCCCGGAGACAGCCCAGCGTGGTACCGTGATGCCCGGTCCCGAACGCCATCGAAGCCTCGATGAGGAGCGCGATCTGCCCTTCGGGAACCCGCTCGCCATCATGCGCGCCGTAGACGAAGAACCGCCCGGCCTCGACCGGCGCCAGCTCGCGGCGCACCTTGGCGACCCAGTCGGTTTCCGGCAGCTCCGACACGGTGAACTCCGCCGCCTCGAATGCCGCCGACAACAGCGCCAGGCCGCCCAGGTCGGGCGCGCCCTCGAAATAGGCGCCCACTTCCCAAAGGCCCGAACCGTCTTCCAACTCGATCACGCCCACTCCCGTGGGCTCGGGCTCGATCCGTTCGAGAGCTTCGCCAAGGGCGCGGGCACGGGCCTCGTCGCCAAGCGTGGTCAGGGCGCTGAATGTGGTCATGCGAGGCCCGCTACTCGGCGGCCACCGCCTCGTCAAGCCCGGCCAGCACCGCCTTGGCCAGCTCCTCGGCCGGCCGGTCCGACGTGAGCCGGATCACCGGCACCGGAAGCGTCGCCAGCCAGGCCTCGTGCGCGTCGCGGCTGCGGCCCTGCGCGCCCGGGTCGTCATAGCTCATCGCCCAGGCCAGGAAGCCGCGATGCATCGCCTCCAGATCGCCCCCGGGCGAGATCCGCGCGCCGTAGCGCAACCGCTCCCGAGCGCGCAGCCGCGCGAGCCGCGGGCCAGGCGGCAGGGTCAGAAAGACCACATGGGTCACCCGCGGCATCAGCGGCGCACCCCAGGAATAGAGCGAACCCGACAGCACCCAGTCCGACCGCGTGAGGAACATCGCCTCCATCAGCGCCAGCCGGTCCGCGACAGGGCGCGATTCGGTGAAAGGCGGGTCGGTCGGGCGCCAGTAGAAATCGTCGGTGTCGAAGGACTGGCTTGCCAGCCGCGTGGCCAGGGTCCGCCCCAGTGTCGAGGTGCCCGTGCCCGACGCCCCGGTGATATGGATCCGGCGCCCTGCCCCCATCAGGCCGCCGTGCCGATGGGGCAGGTCACGCCGGTGCCGCCCAGCCCGCAATAGCCGCCCGGATTCTTCGCCAGGTATTGCTGGTGATAGCCCTCGGCGAAGTAGAACTCCGGCGCCTCGAGGATCTCGGTGGTGATCGCCCCGTAGCCCGCCGCCTCGAGCCGCCCCTGGAACGCCGCCTTCGAAGCCTCCGCCGCTGCCCTCTGCGCCGCATCGTATGCATAGATGCCCGAGCGGTACTGCGTGCCCATGTCGTTGCCCTGCCGCATCCCCTGGGTTGGGTCGTGGCCCTCCCAGAACACCTTCAGAAGCGCCTCGTAGGAGATCTCGGCGGGGTCGAACACCAGCCGCACCACCTCGTTGTGGCCGGTCTTGCCGGTGCAGACCTCCTCATAGGTCGGGTTCGGCGTGTAGCCGCCGGCATAGCCCGCCATGGTCAGCCAGACCCCGGGCAGCTTCCAGAACATCCGCTCGACGCCCCAGAAACAGCCCATCCCGAACATCGCCGCCGCCATGCCCTCGGGCACATCGGGCGTCAGCGGACGGTGAAAGACGAAATGTTCCGACGCGGTGGAGATCTGCACGGACCGGCCCGGCAGGGCCTCCGCGCGCGCAACCATCTCGGTCTTCTTCTTGGAGAAAAACATCGACGCCTCCGCGTTTCGACCCCACTGTACCATGCTGCGGCGCAGCACACCATGCGCCCGTAGCCCCGGATGCAACAGCCGCGTCCAAACGGTGCCGGCGCAGCTGATTATTCCGCGGCCGCGGGCAATCCGCCAGACAACACCGTCTCGCGGCCCGGCTCCGGATGCCGCGGAATGAGCAGCGCCAGCCCCAGCGACACCCCCGCCATTCCCGCCGCGAGCGCGAACACCGCCCCCGGCGAGACCACCCAAAGATAGCCCAGAAGTGCCGGCAGGAACACCGCCGCGATATGGTTGATCGTGAACGCCACAGCCGCGGTGGGCGCGATGTCGCCCGGCGACGCGATCTTCTGGAAATAGGTCTTCAGCGCGAAGGCCAGCGCGAAGAAGAGGTGGTCGATCACGTAAAGCACCGCCGCCAGCACCACGCCCCAGCCCAGCCAGTAGATCCCGCCATAGGCGAGGAACACACCGATCAGCCCGGCATACTCGAAGATCAGCGCATTGCGCTCGCCGAACCGCCCCACCGCGCGGCCCATCAGCGGCGCCAACGCCATGTTGGCGAGAAAGTTGATCATGAACAGCGCCGTGACCTCGTGCACCTCGAAGCCGAAGCGCTCGACCATCATGAAGGCCGCGAAGACGATGAAGATCTGCCGCCGCGCGCCCGCCATGAACTGGAGCGCGTAGTAGAGCCAGTAGCGGCGGCGCAGCACGATGTGCTTGAGCTGCGGATCCGGCGCCTCGAATTGCGGGAAGGCGAAGAGGCAATAGAGCACGATCGCCACCGTCACCCCGCCCGAGGCGAGATAGACGAAGGCGTAGCTCAGATCGAACGCCTTCCAGGTCAGCACCAGGAGCCCGTAGGCCAGGAGGCTCGCCCCCGAGCCCACCGCGACGATCAGGCCGAGCGTCTGCGGCGCCCTGCCCTTCTCGATCCATTGCAACTGCAGCGACTGGTTGACCGCCTCATAGTAGTGAAACCCCACCGACGAGATCATCGTCACCGCCAGAATCCCGCCGAAGCTCGGAAACCAGGCGGTCACCGCCGTCGCCATGCCCAGCGTCAAGAGCGCCAGCAGCGCCAGCACCTGCTCGCGCAGCACCAGGATGATCGCGATCACCCCGATGGACAGGAAGCCGGGGATCTCCCGCACCGTGTGCAGCCAGCCGATCTCGACCCCGGTGAACCCGGCCGCCTCGATCACGAAATTGTTCAGAAGCGCCGACCAGGTGGCAAAGGCAATCGGCATCGCCGCCGCCATCAGGAACAGGAGCGTCGTCGGGCGGCGCAGGACCGGATAACCACGCGCCTCATGAAGCGGAACGGTACGCATGTCCGCCACTTACGTCCGCCTCGACGCCCCGGAAAGCGAAATCGGCAGGGAGAACCGGCGCTGGCCCTGTGCACCCGCGCACGGTTCCGCTTCGCCGGCTACAGCTTGTTCTCCCGCCCGGAACAAGGCCCGGGACGGGCCGCCGGGCGAGCGCCTGCCCGTCCCGGCGGGCTGGCGCTATGGTGACGTCCCGCGCCAAACCTCCGTTCGGCGGGATGGCACCATAAAGCGCGCCGAACAGCCGTCGTGGCGCCACCCCACGGGCAGGCCCTCGCCCGGCTTGCGTCCAGCATCGGATTCAGGAAAAATTCGCTGCAGACCCTGCAAACAGATCAATATCTTGCATGAAAACTACTTGGAGACCCACCAACATATTCTCTCGCATTCCCAGTTTCGAGTCGCTTCTGGTGAAGCGCCCCAAAACGACGACCATCGCAACGATCCTGTCTTATCCAGTAGTCTTCTTCAGCACCGTACCGCTACATATGATCTACGAAGCTACAAGATCCGAACTGGTGGCGACTGCGCTCGCTATCATTCATGTTGCACTGTTTTGTTGGGTGCTTCATTCCTTGTTGGAAATCAGCTCCTACTGGAACAAGCGCTGAAGCAGGGACGCGGGCGCGGGTCCGACGCCAGGGCTTGGACCGCTCCATTACCCCTCAAACGATCTTCTGCCCCGTCTTCGCCCAGTCCTTCAGGAACCCCTCGAGCCCCTTGTCGGTCAGCACATGGTTCGCCATCGCCTTGATCACCGCCGGCGGCGCGGTGGCCACGTCGGCGCCGATCTTCGCGGCTTCCGACATGTGGTTGGCCGAACGGATCGAGGCCGCCAGGATCTGCGTCTCGAACCCGTAATTGTCGTAGATCTCGCGGATATCCGCGATCAGCTCCATCCCGTCGAGATTGAGATCGTCGAGCCGCCCGATGAAGGGCGAGATGAACGTCGCCCCCGCCTTCGCCGCCAGCAGCGCCTGGTTCGCCGAAAAGCACAGCGTCACGTTGACCATGTGCCCCTGGTCGGTCAGCGCCTTGCAGGCCTTCAGCCCGTCCCAGGTCAAGGGCACCTTGATCGCGATATTGTCGGCGATCTTCTTCAGCTCCAGCCCCTCGCGGATCATCCCCTCGGCATCGAGTGCCACCGTCTCGGCCGAGACCGGCCCCGAGACCATGTCGCAGATCTCCTTCGTGACTTCCTTGATGTCGCGGCCCGATTTCATGATCAGCGACGGGTTGGTCGTCACCCCGTCGACCATGCCCAGATCGTTCAGCTCACGGATGGCGTCGGTATCGGCGGTATCGACGAAGAATTTCATGGAAGGCCCCTCCGGCGGTTCGGTTTCGCCGCGACAGATAGCGCAAGCCGCGCCCGGGCAGAACCCCAGAACGCACGCTTCACACCCGCCGGTCGATCCCGGTCTCCGCCGTGCCCTCGGTGCGCGCATCCGCCAGATCGGTCAGCGCCCGGCGCAGCTTGGCGTCCGCCTCCGCCGCGATCCGCCGGTCGGCCGAGGACGGCTCGGCCGGCGCCAGGGCCGCGCGCTTGACCTGCTCCATCTTCTCGATCGTCGCCGCCGGGTCGTCGGGCACCGCGGCCAGGTCGATCGGCACCTCGCCGCCCACCGCATAGCGCTTGCCGTCCGGCCCCGACTGGTAGGTGTAGGAGGGCTGCCCGGCATGGGCACCCCCGGCACTCGCATGGGCCGCCTCATGGGCCCGCACCTCACGGTCACGGGCCTTCAGCTTCTCGACGAGTTGCGCATCCCTTTCGGACAGCTCCGAGAACCCGGCCTGCCCCTCTCGCGCGCCCGCCTTCTCGGCGGCGCCGGCCCGCGTCACGGGCTGGACCCTGTCCGCCCCGGCCACGCTCTCCGCGCCGCCGGACCGGTCTCTGAATACAAGCGGAATCCCCGCGGGAATCCCCGAAATCGCGGCCATGCCCGCCCCTCTTGCCGGGCCCCACGGCCAGGAAGGGTAGGCACCGGATCTTACCAAATCCTTGCCGCGTGCCGTAGGCCGGAGCCGCGGTCATCGCGAAGCGACTCGCGACCGGGGACCTCGCACCCGGCGACGCGATCCGCGACTCGGGACTGCGCGAGCTGACGGTCCTGTCGGTCGAACTGGACGACGCCCCCCGCATCGTCCACAATCTCGAAGTCGCAGGCGCCCACACCTACTTCGCCGGAGAATTGGAGGCTTGGGGGCATAATGCGGGACTCGGCAACCCATTCATAGGCAGTTCACTATGTGCCATAGAGGAAGCGATGAAAAGAAAGGGGTTCGTGGAGAAATATAGAAACCCGAACTCAGGCGCTGTATCCTACCAAAATCCAGCTACAAAGAGATCTTTTAATCTCGATCCTGGTGGTCGTTATGGACGAAAGTGCGAAGCTCCCCATGTTGACGTCAATAGGCTCGTCAAGCGAGGCAAAGACCGCAAACGAAAGTTCTTCTTGGAGTGAACATGTTAGTTTTTGAAGTAGAATCAGAATATGGCGAAATCGAAATTCTATTTGATGAAGACGGATTGAATGACCTTATTGGATACCTCCAAGCGCTGAATGCGGGTGAGCATGATCACTTGTCGACCGATCAGGCTGGCGGCCATGAACTAAGTTCGATCAAACTTGTCGAAAACTCGAACTTTAAGGTTTGTCATCGCGTCAACATTCGCCGCATTGAGAAATAGATAGAGTTGGAACTACCGCTCTGTCAGTCCGGCTTGTCGCATTATCTCGAACAGTTCTTTATTCAGCGACCTGACCGCCCATGACGTGCTGCTCGAATACCGGGACGGGGCGCTGGCCAGGCGCTGGCTGCACGGCCAGGAGATCGACGAGCCGGTGGGCTTCGAGGCCTACGGCGCCGACGCCGCCCCCGGCGCGGGCACGGCGCATGCGCTCCACGCCGACCGGCAGGGCTCGGTGATTGCGGTCACCGACCAGGCCACCGGCTCGGTCGCGGCGCGCTACGCCTACGACGCCTTCGGGGCGCGCGAGGTTCTGTCCGGGGACGGCGTGCAGGATTACGGCTTCACTGGTCGCGAGTTTGACGCCGAATCGGGGCTCTACCACTACCGCGCCCGCCATTACGACCCCGGCGTGGGGCGGTTCCTCCAGTCTGACCCTCTGGGCTGACCGCGAGCAGCGAGTTCGCCGCCAACACGGGCCGGACGATGCGAGCAGGGAAGAGCGCGTTCCGGCTGGTGGGCGTCGCGACGCGCCGTATGACGAAACGGCTATCGACTCTCTTGGCGAGCCATGCGGCCGAGACGGCGCTCGGCGGCGATCACCGCTGTGGCGAGTTGCGTGCGCAAGGTGGCGCCGCCGAAATCCGGGCTGCCGGGGCGGCATCCGGACACCGATGCCGTACCCCTCCCGGGCATCGGCTGCACCCATGTCACGGGCCCGACCGGTCGGAAGACCGAAAAAGGGCGGTGGCGAAATGCAGCGGCGTTCGAGTGTGCAGGCGCAAACGGGCTTCCCGTTGGCGGCGCGGCGCCGTATCTCCGGGCCATGATCCGGCAATTCGACGAAGGCGACCTGATCGCGGTCCTGACGACCCAGCCGCTCGACCGCCCGCTCGACTATCGCGCGCCCGAGGGCGGCTGCCTCACCGGGCAGTTCGTCGAGGTGCCGCTCGGCCCGCGCCGCGTGCTCGGCGTGGTCTGGGGCGAAGGTGCCGGCGGCTTCGACCTCGCCAAGGCCCGCCCGGTGATCCGCACCCTCGACGCCGCGCCGATGCGCGAGGATATGCGTGAATTCCTCACCCGCGCGGGCGACTACACGCTCACGCCCCTGCCCGCCATGCTGCGCCTCGCCACCCGCGCCCCCGGCCTCGGCGACGGCCCGTCCATGCGCCACGTCTACCGGCTCGGCCAAGGCGCCCCCGACCGCCTGACCGACGCCCGCCGCAGGGTCATCGCCACGCTGAGCGAGTATGGCGGCCTCGCCTTCACCCTGGGCGAGCTTGCCGAGACGGCCGGCGTCTCGACCTCCGTGATCAAGGGCCTCGTCAAGCAGGGCGTCGTGCTCGAGGAGGACAGCCCCCGCGACCTGCCTTACCCACGCCTCGACCCGGCCACACCACCCTCCCGCAGCCTGACCGACGAACAAGCCAAAGCCGCCGAAACCCTTCGCGCGGCCATCGCCGCGGGCCGCTACGGCACCACGCTGCTCAAGGGCATCACCGGCTCCGGCAAGACCGAGGTCTATCTCGAAGCCGTCGCCGCCTGCCTCACCCAAGGCCGCCAGGCCCTCGTCCTCCTCCCCGAAATCGCGCTCACCGCGGAATTCCTCGCCCGCGTGCAGGACCGCTTCGGCGCGCGGCCCGCCGAATGGCACTCGGGCGTCACCATGACCGAGCGCCGCCGCGCGTGGAAAATGGTCGGCGAAGGCGGTGCCCAGCTCGTCGTCGGCGCCCGCTCGGCCCTGTTCCTGCCGTTTCGCGACCTCGGCCTGATCGTCGTCGACGAGGAACACGACAGCTCCTACAAGCAGGAAGACGGCGTGCTC
Source organism: Paracoccaceae bacterium (assembly GCA_003605175.1). Taxonomy (GTDB): domain Bacteria; phylum Pseudomonadota; class Alphaproteobacteria; order Rhodobacterales; family Rhodobacteraceae; genus Ovoidimarina. The sequence goes on from QWDA01000007.1 coordinate 208,655, forward strand.
TACAACGCCCGCGACATGGCCGTGCTCCGCGCCTCGCTCACCGGCGCGCAGGTGGTGCTCGCCTCGGCCACCCCCTCGCTCGAAAGCTGGGCCAATGCCGAGGCCGGCAAATACACGCGCCTCGACCTAACCGCGCGGTTCGGCGATGCCACGCTGCCCCGGATGGACGCGATCGACATGCGCCCCGCCGGGCTTCCGCCCAACCGCTGGATCTCCGAGGAGCTCGCCCGCGAGGTGACCGCCCGCATCGCAGCGGGTGAACAATCGCTCCTCTTCCTCAACCGCCGCGGCTATGCCCCCGTCACGATCTGCCGCGCCTGCGGCCACCAGATCGGCTGCGCCCAGTGCGATGCGCGCCTCGTCGAACATCGCTTCCAGAAACGCCTCGTCTGCCACCAATGCGGCGACAGCATCCCGATCCCGGCCGCCTGCCCGAACTGCGCCGCCGAGGACCGGCTCGCCCCGGTCGGCCCCGGCGTCGAGAGGCTGGCCGAGGAGGTCGCCGCGCTCTTCCCCGACGCCCGCACCGCCACCCTCTCCTCCGACCTCTTCGGCTCGGCCCGCGCCCTCAAGGCACGGATCGAGGAAATCGCCCGCGGCGAGGCCGACATCGTCATCGGCACCCAGCTCGTCGCCAAGGGCCACAACTTCCCGCTCCTCACCCTCGTCGGCGTGATCGACGCCGATCTCGGCCTGCAGGGCTCCGACCTCCGCGCCGCCGAACGCACCTTCCAGCTGATGCGCCAGGTCGCCGGCCGCGCTGGTCGCGCCGAGAAACCCGGCCTCGCGCTTCTCCAGACCTACCAGCCCGACCACCCGGTGATCCGGGCGATCCTCTCGGGCGAGGAAGAGGCGTTCTGGCGCGCCGAGGCCGCCGAACGCCAGGCCGCCGGCGTGCCCCCCTATGGCCGCCTCGCGGGAATCATCCTCTCGGCGCCCGACCCGAAACAGGTCTTCGACTTCGGCACCGAGCTCGCCCGCCGCAACGCGCCCTTGCGCCAGATCGGCGCCCAGGTCTTCGGCCCGGCAGCAGCGCCCATCGCGCGGATCCGCGGCCGCCACCGGGTCCGCCTCCTCGTGAAGGCCGAGAAATCCGCGCCCCTGCAAAAGGCCCTCGCGACCTGGATCGGCCAGCTCAAGCCCCCCGCCAATCTCCGCCTCGCCGTGGATATCGACCCGCAAAGCTTCCTCTGACAAACCATCACGATCCGTGATGTGGAACGGCACAACCATTCGTTTTACTGAAGACTTGTGCGGGCCTATGTTCCGGGCCAGACCAACCGGCCCGAAAGGAACCTCCCATGGCCTATCTCGAGGCCCGCGCGCACCGGCACGCTCCCGTTCTGCCCCATGCAGCCCCCGACCTTGGCCGCGCCACCGCCCTGATCCTCGTCTTCGCGGCGGTTGCCGGTCTCGTCGCCTGGTCCGCCCCGGCGACCGCTCCGACGCCGGCCGGCCTCGGCTGGCACGGCAACGTCGCAGCGTCGCAGTGACCGTCCCCAGCGCCGGCCGGGCCCCGTTCCGGCCGGCAGGTTGCCCGCCAAGGGCCCAAGCCGGGCCGCATTGACGGCGCTTTTGCCTGCCTCACTCGGCGCATTCACAACGCGACGAGGGCGCACATGACCTACAGATCGATCGAAATCTATTACGACATCGCCGGAATCCCCGGCTGCGACGGCACCAACCCGATGGACCCGAACGCGCTGCCATTCCGCAACGCCGCGATGGGGCTCATCGAAAGCGCGCTCAAGAAGAACGGGCTCGGCACCTGCGAAGGCGCCGAGATCGGCATGGGCGAGGTGAATTTCGGCTTCGAGGTCACTGATTGCATCGCCGCCGAAACGGTGGTGCGAAAGGCCGTCGCCGGCACGCCCTACGACTGCATCCGCGAAATCGCCCGCTACGAGGAAGATCTGGGCGAGGCCTGACCCCCGCCCAGGAGGATCTCCCGCACCTCGGACAGCGATCCCACGATCCGCGCGCCCTCTGCCGCCACCCGTTCGGCCTGAGCGCCCTCGGCCAGCCCGAGGCAGGGGATCCCCGCCGCCCTGGCCGCCCGCGCGCCCGACGGGCTGTCCTCGACCACCACGCAGCGCGAAGGGTCCGCCCCGCACAGCGCCGCGCCCCTCAGGTAGAGATCCGGCGCGGGCTTCGCCGGCGGATGGTCATGCGCCGACAGGACCCGCCCATCCACCCGCGCCGCCAGCCCGCTCGACGCGAGCGTCACCGCCATCTTCCGCATCGGCCCGTTCGAGCAGACCGCGAAGGGAATTCCCGCCCCGGCCAGCGCATCCAGCAACGCCCCGGCCCCCGGGATCTCCCGCGTGCTCTCCAGCGCCACGAACAGCGCCTCATAGGTCTCCTCTACCCAGCCCGGCCCGATCTCGGCCCCCATCTGGCGCGCGGTCTCGGCCACACCCGCCATCGTGCCGCCCAGGAACAGCCGGTAGAAATCGGCCTCCTCCAGCTCCAGCCCCGCCGCGCTTAGCCGCCCTTGCAGCACCCGCTGCGCCGTGGGCTCGCTGTCGACCAGCACCCCATCGCAATCGAACAGAACCGCATCGGGTCGCATCATCTACAAGGCCTCCAGAAACGTCACATGGGTGTCCCCATAGCGCCGCGTGTCCACCGCGCGAAACCCCTCCGGCGCCACTTGCGGCGCGCTTTCTTCCCAGACCACCAGCGCCCCCGGTGCGACCCAGCCTCCGGCAACCGCCGCCGCCAGCGCCGGCGCGCCCAGCCCCTTGCCATAGGGCGGATCGAGAAACACCAGCCCGCAAGGCACGCCCGGATTGGCCCCCAGCCGCGCCGCATCGCGGGCGATCAGCCGGCCCTCGGCACCCAGCGCCGCGATATTCGCCGCGATCAGCCGCCCCGCCGCCCGGCCCGAATCGACGAACACCGCCTCCGCCGCCCCGCGCGACAACGCCTCGAGCCCCAGAGCCCCGGTCCCGGCGAAGAGATCGAGCACATGGCAGCCCTCGAAATCGACATGGCAACCGTGCCCGATCACGTTGAACAGACTCTCCCGCACCCGGTCGGCGGTGGGGCGCAGATGCTCTGCCGGCGCGCCCTTGCCCAAAGCCGCAAGCGACCTTCCGCGCCAGATTCCCCCGACGATCCTCACGCCTTGAGCAGGGGTTTCAACTCGGTCGCCGGATCGGCGATCAGCGCCGGATCGGGCGATTTCCCCATCTCGATCAACCGCTTGCCCACCATGTAGGCGCGCGGATCGTTGATCGCGTCCACCGCGATCAGCCGCGCGCCGGCATAGTACCAGTGGCTCACCACGTCGGGGTCCTCGCCCTGCCGCACCACCACCCGGTCATAGCCGGTATTGAGCCCCGCGATCTGCAGCTTGGCCTCGTACTGGTCCGACCAGAACCAGGGCTGCGGCACGTAAGGAGCGTTCGCGCCGAGGATGTTCCGCGCCACCGCCGCGCCCTGGTCGATGGCGTTCTGCACGCTTTCCAGCCGGATCCGCCCGCCCTTGTAGGGAAAGGACGCGCAATCGCCCGCCGCCCAGATCGCCGGGTCGGAGGTCCGGCCGAATTCGTCCACCGCGATCCCGTTCTCGAGCGCCAGCCCCGCCGCCGCGGCGAGCGCGGTATCCGGCGCGATGCCGATCCCCACCACCACGAGATCGCAAGGGATCTCCTCGCCGCTGGTCAGACGCGCGCCGGTGACCTGCCCCTCGCCCAGGAGCCGGTCGAGCCCCACGCCCTCGCGGATCGCCACGCCATGGCCGGTGTGGAGCACGCGGAACCGGTCGGAGGTTTCGGGCGCGGCCACCCGCTGCAGGATTCGCGGCGCCATCTCGATCACGGTGACGTCCATGCCCCGCTTGGCCGCGACCGCCGCCGCCTCGAGCCCGATATAGCCGCCGCCCACCACCAGCGCCCGCGCGCCCTCGACGCAGGCCGGCGCCATCGCGTCGATATCCGCCAGCGTGCGCACCACATGCACCCCGCCCAGATCGCCGCCGATCGCCGCCGGCAGCCGTCGCGGCACCGACCCCGTCGTCAGCACCAGGGCGTCATAGGGCACCGAAGCGCCCACCGCCGTGACCGTCTTCGCCGCCGGATCCACCGCCGTCACCGCCTGCCCGAGCCGCAGATCGATGCCCTTCTCGGCATAGAAACTCTCCGGCCTCAGGAACAGCCGCTCGAGCTCCATCTCGCCCTGGAGATATTTCTTCGACAGCGGCGGCCGCTGGTAGGGCGGCACCGGCTCGGCGCAGAACATCTCGATCCGGCCCGCGAACCCCTCGGCCCGCAGGCGCTCCGCGACGGAGGCCCCGGCCTGCCCGCCCCCGACGATCACGATCCGCTCCATGGCCCCTCCGTTTCGCTGGCATCTGCCGGCCGGCACGCTATGTCATGGTCGCAGCGAAGCCAAGAACAGGAGCGGAAATCCATGGCCCTAGAACTCGGCGGGCGGCTGCCCGACGCGACACTTCTGAAACGCGACGGCGACGGGTTCGCCGAAGTGTCGCTCGCCGCCTATACGGCGGGCCGCAAGGTGGTGATCTTCGCACTACCGGGCGCCTATACCGGCATCTGCTCCACATCGCACCTGCCGAGCTTCATCGCCACCGCCGAGGGGTTCCGCGCCAAGGGCGTCGACGAGATCATCTGCGTCTCGGTCAACGACCCCTTCGTCCTGAACGCCTGGGGCGACGACGCCGGCGCCACGGCCGCCGGGATCACCATGCTCGCCGATGCCGGCGCCGCGCTCACCAAGGCGCTCGGCATGGCCTTCACCGTCGCGCAGAAAGGGCTCTACGACCGCTCGCAGCGCTATGCGCTGGTGCTGGAGGACGGCGTGGTCACGAAGCTCATGGTCGACGATCCGGGCGTCTGCGACCGCTCGAAGGGCGAACAGCTTCTCGAGGCGATGGGCTGATCCGGCGGAGCGCCTGCGGCGCATTCCATTGCAGGCGGGGGGGTCTGCCCCCCGATCCGGCGCTGACGCGCCGGCCCCCCGGGATTTCCCGACCCAAAGAAGCGCAGCCCGTCGAGGCGGTTTACCCCGCGCGCGCCCCCGCCTAAAGTCGGGCCGCGGCCGCCCCCGGGAGAGATCATGAGCGCGACGAACGACACCGGCTACCAGGTTCTCGCCAGGAAATACCGGCCCGAGACCTTCGCCGATCTCGTCGGCCAGGACGACATGGTCCGGACCCTCAAGAACGCCTTCGCGGCCGACCGCATCGCTCATGCCTTCATCATGACCGGCATCCGCGGGACGGGGAAGACCACCACCGCGCGCATCATCGCCAAGGGGATGAACTGCATCGGCCCCGACGGCACCGGCGGCCCCACCACCGACCCCTGCGGCCAGTGCGACCCTTGCCGGAAGATCGCCGAGGGCCGCTTCATCGACGTGCTCGAGATCGACGCGGCCTCCTCGACCGGCGTCGATTCGATGCGCGAGATCAACCGCATGGCCGAGACGCGGCCGTCGGAGGGGCGGTTCAAGATCTTCATCATCGACGAAGTCCACATGCTCTCGACCTCGGCCTTCAACGCGATGCTGAAGACGCTGGAGGAGCCGCGCCCGCATACCAAGTTCATCCTGGCGACGACCGAGATCCGCAAGGTCCCCGTGACCGTTCTCTCGCGCTGCCAGCGCTTCGACCTCAGGCGCATCGAGCCCGAGGTGATGCTCGCACTCCTGCGCCGGATCGCCACCGGCGAGGGCGCCGAGATCGACGACGACGCGCTCGCGCTGATCACCCGCGCCGCCGAGGGCTCGGCCCGCGACGCCACCTCGCTTCTCGACCAGGCGATCAGCCACGGCGCCGGGCGCACCACGGCGGAGGCGGTGCGCGCCATGCTCGGCCTCGCCGACCGCGGCCGGGTGATGGACCTCTTCGACCTGATCATGAAGGGCGACGCCGCCGGCGCGCTCACCGAGCTTTCGGCGCAATACGCCGCCGGGGCCGACCCGATGGGCATCCTGCGCGACCTCGCCGAGGTGACGCACTGGATCTCGGTCATCAAGATCACCCCCGAAGCCGCCGACGACCCCACCGTCGCGCCGGACGAGCGCACCCGCGGCCGCGGCATGGCGGACGCGCTGCCGATGCGGGCGCTGACCCGGATGTGGCAGATGCTCCTGAAGGCGCTCGAAGAGGTGGCCCAGGCGCCGAACGCGATGATGGCGGCCGAGATGGCGGTGATCCGCCTGACCCATGTGGCCGAACTGCCGTCGCCCGAAGACCTGGTCCGCCGGCTGAAGGACGCCCCGCCCGCTCCGCCCCCCTCGGGCGGCGGCCCCCGCGCCACGGCGCCCGAAACCCGCAGCACCCCCACCGCCCAGCAGCCTGCCGCCGTGACCGGCAGCACCCAGGGCGGCGCGGCCACCGCGCTCGCCGTCGACCCGGCCTCGGCGCTGGCCCGTTTCCCGACCTTCGCCAGCGTGCTCGACCTGATCCGCGCCAATCGCGACGCGCATCTGGTGATCCTGGTCGAGACCCATATCCGCCTCGCCCGCTATGCGCCCGGCCGGATCGAGTTCACCCCCGCCCATGACGCGCCCCGCGATCTCGCGCAGAACCTGGGACGCAAGCTCCAGGCCTGGACCGGCGCCCGCTGGGCGGTGACCGTGGTGAACGGCGCCGAGGCCCCCACCATCGCCGAGACCCGCAAGGTCGAGGAAGACGCGCTCAAGGCCGAGGCCGCCGAACACCCGATGGTCCGCGCGGTGATCGACGCCTTTCCCGGCGCGAAGATCGGCAGGATCACCTCGCTTGCCACGCTGGAGGAGGCCGCCGCCGCCGAGGCGCTCCCCGAGGTGGACGAGGAATGGGACCCGTTCGAGTCGTAGCAAGACGCGATCCGGCCGAGCAAACCTGCAAAGCCGAGCGCCGCAAATTCCTCCCAAGGGAATTTGCCAATCTGTTGTTTCAAGAGATTTGCCCGCTCCGGACCCCGGCGTCGCTTGTGACCCCCCGCCCGAAGCCCTACCTTGTCGGCAACCCCAAACAGGAGAGATCAATGTTCAAGGGATTGGGCGGCCTCGGCGACATGGGCAAGATGATGAAGGCCGCCAGCGAGATGAAGGACAGGATGGCGGCCCTGCAGGACGACCTGAACCGGATCACCGTGACGGGCGAATCCGGCGCGGGGCTCGTGAGGGCCACCGCCACCGCCAAGGGCGAGCTCACCGGGCTCGAGATCGACCCGACGATCTTCAACCCCGACGAGAAGGAAGTGGTCGAAGACCTGATCCTCGCCGCGATCAAGGAGGCGCAGACCAGGGCCACCGAGCGGGCGCAGGAGGAGATGCGCCGGATCACCGCCGATCTCGGCCTCCCCGCCGATTTCAAGCTGCCTTTCTAGGGCGATGGCGCGGGCGGGGCAGCAAGGCTTCCGTCTGCCGGCCTACTGGACCGGCCTGGGAAGCGCCGCGCTCGCCGGCACCGTCGTCACCGGCCTCCTCTACGGCTGGAAGCAGTTCGCGCTTTGCGGCACCATCGCCGACCTGGCGCTGATCGTGCTCGTGATGTTCAACGCCGGCCTGATCCTGGTCTTCGCCCGGCTCATCGCGCCGGCGCTCCGCGACATGTTCCGCGCCTTCGGCTTCCCGGCGGAAACCGCCGAGGAGGCGACCACAAGGATCTTCCGGCACCCGTTCGTGCCCGCCACCGGCCTTCTCCTCGCCGTGGTGATCTCGCGCGCCGCCTGGCTGATCGACCCCTGGGGCGGGCAGGAACCGTTCCGCACCACGCTCAGCGCCTTCCTCTTCGCCGGCAATCTCCTGCCCGGAATGGGGATCGCCGCGATCCTGCTCTACTGGTTGCGGGTGGTGCGGGCGCTCCCCACGCTCGACTTCCGCGTCCTCAACCTCAACCGCCCGCCGCTCCTGCCGTTCCTCATCGTCAACAGCCGCGTGGTGATGGTGACCGCGACGATCTCCTGCAGCGCCGTGATCGGCCTCCTGTTCTCGAAATTCGAACCCGAGAATCTCAGCGTCGTCGTGTTCTCGATCTTCGCGCTTGCGATGGCCGCGCTCGCCTATCTGGTGCCCATCGTCCCCGTCTCGAACATGCTCCGCGCCTGCCAATCGGCCGAGCTCGACCGGATCGAGCGGCTGATCGAGGCGCATGTGCGCCGCCTCGCCGGCGAGCCGCCCCGCGCCGACGGCCCCGGCGCCGACGAAAAGCTCCCCCCGCTCGACGAACTGGTGAAGGCGCGCGACCTGGTCGCCGCGGTCCGCACCCTGCCGCCCGGCGGGCAGATCTCGGTCTCCGCCGCGGCCTTCGTGACCTTCTTGTCATTCCTGCCCACGCTCCTAGACTACGCGCGCGATTATTTCTCCGGCTGACAGGGTTGCCCGGAACGCCGCGCGCGCAGGAGCCAGGGATGTCCGGACCCACCTCGGAGATCGAAACGCTGATCGAGATGATGGCGCGCCTGCCCGGGCTCGGCCCGCGCTCGGCGCGCCGCGCGGTGCTGCACCTGATCAAGAAGCGCGGGCTCCTGCTGATGCCGCTCGCCGAGGCGCTGCGCCAGGTCGGCGAGACCGCGCGCGAATGCCTGACCTGCGGCAATATCGGCACCGGCGACACCTGCGCGATCTGCGCCTCCGAGAAACGCGCCACCGGCGAGATCTGCGTGGTCGAGGACGTCGCCGATCTCTGGGCGATGGAACGCGCCGGCGTGTTCAAGGGCCGCTACCACGTGCTCGGCGGCACGCTCTCGGCGCTCGACGCGGTGGGGCCCGAGGATCTCCGGATCCCGAAACTCGTCGACCGCGTCGCCGCGGAAGGCGTGACCGAGGTGATCCTCGCGCTCAACGCCACCATCGACGGCCAGACCACCGCGCATTACATCGCCGACCGCCTCGGCGCCGGCGTGCGCGTCACCTCGCTGGCCCAGGGCGTCCCGATCGGCGGCGAGCTCGACTATCTCGACGACGGCACGATCAGCGCCGCGATGCGGGCGCGGAAATCCTTCTGACCGCCCCCGCCTGCCCCGAAAAACGCCAAACCCCCGGGCTTTTGGCCACGGGGGTCGCGCTCGCGGGGTCGCCCCCGCCAGTGTCGAAGTCGCCTTAGAGGAGACCCTCTCGCTGGGCCTTCTTGCGTGCGAGCTTGCGGGCGCGGCGGATGGCCTCGGCCTTCTCGCGTGCGCGCTTTTCGCTGGGCTTCTCGAAATGTTGCCGAAGCTTCATCTCGCGGAACACGCCCTCACGCTGCAGCTTCTTCTTCAGGGCACGAAGCGCCTGATCGACGTTGTTGTCGCGAACACTGACCTGCATGTGGTTGTCACCACCTTTCTAGGTTAGAGGTTTAAGTCGGTGCAGGAGGTGGCCCTATAGCAAGGGCGCCCCGGCTTGTCCACCGCTGAACGACAGGAGGCCCGAGGATGGAAACCGACGCACTCGACCGGCTGATCGACGCCGCCTTGCCCCATGTGGCCTTCGACGGCTGGTCCGACACGACCTGGCGGGCCGCGCTCGCCGAAAGCGGGGTCGATCCGGCGCTCGCGGCGACCCTGGCGCCGAAGGGCGCTGTGGATCTCGCCGTGGCGGCGCATCGGCGCGGCGACCGGCGCATGGCCGGGGCGCTCGCCGCCCGCGACCTCTCGGCGCTGAAGTTCCGCCAGCGCGTGGCCGAGGCCGTGAAGCTCCGGCTCGAACTCGCCGGCGACCGCGAGGTGGTCCGCCGCGGCACCACGCTCTTCGCGCTGCCCCAGCACGCCGCTCTCGGCGCGGCGCTCATCTGGGAAACCGCCGATGCGATCTGGACCGCGCTCGGCGACAGTTCCGAGGATGTGAACTGGTACACCAAGCGCGCCACGCTCTCCGGCGTCTATTCCACGACGCTGCTCTACTGGCTCGGCGACGACAGCCCGGGACAGGCCGAGAGCTGGGCCTTCCTCGACCGCCGCATCGAGGACGTGATGCGCATCGAGAAGGCCAAGGCGCAGGTCCGGGAGAACCCGCTCCTGCGCACCCTCTTCGCCGGCCCGCTCTGGGCCGCCTCGAAGATCCGCGCGCCCCGGAAGACCCCGCGCGACGACATTCCCGGCACCTGGCCCGCCGAACCGACCGACGGCTGAACCCGTCGGCCCGGCGCCTAGCCGCCGGAAGTACCCGGGGACCTGGGCAAGACACTCCTCCGGCGACGCCCCATGAAGCGCGGAGCCGGGCGAGCGCCTGCCCGTAGGATGGCGCTGAAACGGTTGAACGGCGCACTTTATGGTGCAAGCCCGCAGTGCAATCGTTCTGCGCGGAACGTCACCAGAGCGCCAGCCCGGTCGTGCCGGAGGCACGCCTCTGGCGTGACACGGGCAGGCGCTCGCCCGGCGGCCCTGCGGGCCTTGCTCCGGGCGGGGCAAAGCGCAACCGTCGCTAAGAGACTGGCGTGAGGCCCCTCTACGACCGCAGCACCCCGCCCGTCGCCTTTGCGACCTTCTCGACCACCTTCGCGCCCACCGCCTCGATCTCCTCGTCGGTCAGCGTCCGGTCCACCGGCTGGATCCGCACCGTGATCGCCAGCGACTTCCGCCCGTCGCCCAGCGACCCGCCGACGAACTCGTCGAACACCCGGACCCCCTGGATCAGCGCCTTGTCGGCCCCCTGCGCGGCGTTCACCACGCTCAAGGCCTCCACGTCGGCATCCAGCACGAAGGCGAAATCGCGCTCCACCGCCTGAAGGTCGTTCAGCACCAGTGCGCTCCGCGTCGTCGAGCGCGACTTGGGCTCGGGCACCGCCGCCAGATGCAGCGCGAAACCCACCGCCGGGCCCTTCACGTCCATCGCCGCCAGCACCTTCGGGTGCAGCTCCCCGAAACTTCCCAGAACCAGCTTCGGCCCCAGGGTGATCCGCGCCGAGCGCCCCGGATGCCACCAGCCCTTCGCATCGCGCGGCAGTTGCACCCTGGCCGGCGCGCCCAGCGCCGCCAGCACCGCCTCGGCATCGGCGCGCGCGTCGAACACGTCCACCGGCCGGCGCGTGCCATGCACGTCCTTCGGCGCCGTATGCCCCACGCGGATCCCGGTCAGCAGGATCTCCTGCTCCCCCGGCTCGCCGCCCGAAAACACCGCGCCGACCTCGAACAGCGCCAGGTCCGCGAAACCGCGCGCCTGGTTCCGCGCCGCCGCCTGCAACAGGCCCGGCAAGAGTGAGGGCCGCATATGCGTCATCTCCGACGAGATCGGGTTCGCCACCCGCGTCGCATCGGTGCCGCCGCCGAACAGCGTCGCGCCCGCCGCGTCGATGAAGGAATAGGTCACGCATTCGTTCATGCCCAGCGCCGCCGCGGTCCGCCGCGCCACCTGCTCGCGCTTCTGCAACTGCGTCAGGATCGGCCGCGGCACCCCCGTGACACTCCGCTTCATCGGCTTCGCCTCGAGCTTCGTCAGCGACGCCACCCGCGCCACCTCCTCGACCAAGTCCGCTGTGCCCAGCACGTCGGGGCGCCACGAGGGCGGATGCGCCATCCCGGCCTCGATCCGGAACCCGAGCGCCTCCAGGGTCGCCCGCTGCGTCGCCGCCGGGATGTCCATGCCGACAAGCGACTGCACCCGGTCGGTGTCGAGCGCGTAGGCCCGGTCCGAGACCAAGGGCGCCCCGTCCTGCACCACCTCCGAGGCCTCGCCGCCGCACAGCTCCAGGATCATCCGCGTCGCCGCCTCGAGCCCCTGCAGCGTGTGCATCGGGTCCACCCCCCGCTCGAACCGGTAGCGCGCGTCGGAATTCACCTTCAGCGCCCGCCCGGTCATCGCGATGGTGGTCGGATCCCACCAGGCGCTTTCGAGGAACACGTTCACCGTGTCGTCCGAACAGCCCGACTGCGCGCCGCCCATGACACCCGCGATGCTCTCGGGCCCAGCGTCGTCCGAGATCACCATCATCCCCGGCGCGAAGCTGTAGCTCTTCTCGTCCAAGGCCGCGATGGTCTCGCCGCCCTTCGCCGGATGGATCCGCAGATCCCCCTTCACCACATCCGCATCGAACACGTGCAGCGGCCGGTTCTGGTCGTAGGTGAAGAAGTTCGTCACGTCGACCAGCGCCGAGATCGGCCGCAGCCCGATGGCGCGCAACCGCGCCTGCAACCAGGCCGGCGACGGCCCGTTCTTCACGCCGCGGATCATCCGCCCGGTGAAATGCGGGCAGCCCTTCGCCTTCAGCGCCGGGTCGATGACCACGCCTATCGGGCTCTTGAATACCCCCGGCACCGGCTCCGCCGACAGCGGCTTCAGCACGCCGATCCCCCGCGCCGCCAGATCGCGCGCGATGCCGTGCACCCCCAGCGCATCGGGCCGGTTCGGCGTGATCGCGATCTCGATCACCGGATCCACCTTCCCCGGGTCATGCGCCGCCAGCCAGTCCACGAACCGCTCGCCGACCTCCCCCGAGGGCAGCTCGATGATCCCCTCATGGGCCTCCGACAGCTCCATCTCGCGCTCGGAGCACATCATCCCGTGGCTCTCGACGCCACGGATCTTGCCAACCTGGATCGTCACGTCGATCCCCGGCACATAAACCCCCGGATGCGCGATCACCGCGACGATGCCCGCCCGCGCGTTGGGCGCCCCGCAGACGATCTGCCGCACGCCCCGGTCGGTCTCCACCTCGCAGACCCTGAGCCGGTCCGCATCCGGATGCGGCTCCGCCTTCAGGACGCGCCCCAGCGTGAACGCCCCGAGCCGCGCCGCCGGATCCGTCACCTCCTCGACCTCGAGCCCGAGATCGGTCAGCGCCTCAGCGATCTCCGCGACCCCCGCCTCGGTGTCGAGATGCTCCTTCAGCCAGGACAGCGTGAACTTCATAGCCTGTTCCCCTCGGGTTGCCGGATCTCCGCCGGACCGCGCCCCAAATGGCAAAGATCGCGCCCATTCGCAAGCGACCGCGCCAGGCACATCGTTCGGGAATCACCGCAAATCCCGAAAGCCCATCGCCACAGCGTTTCCGAACCCGAAACGGGCAAAAGCCCCGATTGACCCCTCAGCGGACTCGACGACCCTCACGAGCCCGTGATTGTCGCCGCGACACCCGGCATTAACGGGACGTTTGCCCTAATTCCGCCCAACCGGCCTGCCAATATGAGGGAGTGCAAATGTTGAAGTGTAACTGGTCCGATGCGGTATGATGGTCTCCCCAAGATAGGCTTGTCGCTGGCCATTCTCGGCCTGACGATCCTCATGGCGAACTCCACGATCACGAGAATGACTCCCGACGCGCCGGTCTACCAGGTGCAGCTCCTCGGGAAGATCATGCTCGTCTGCCCGGAGACCTTCGACCGCTCAAGCACCGTCGACTGCAACCGCTGGCTCCGCGGCACCCGCGGCGGCTCGACCGTGTTCCTCGCGGCGATCCTGCCGCCCGGACAATCGCCCGAAGCATCCCGGCGCCCGCGCCTCGCGCCGCGCATCGCCACGGTCGCCGACCTCACCGAACAGGCCAACGTCTCGGGACGCATCGTGCGCCCGCGCCCGCGGCCCGAAGGTCTCGCCGACTGATCCCCAAAAGGAAGACAGGACGTGTTACGGTGGAACCTCGCTCCCCGCGGAATTCACCTTCCGATGCGAAGCCGGGCGAGCGCCTGCCCGTGGGATGGCGCAGCAACGGCTGGGCGGCGCGCTTTATGGTGCAGGCCCGCTGTACAATCGTCAGGCGCGGAACGGTGAAATAGCGCCAGCCCGTGGGGACGGCGTCGCGAATGGTCGCTCGGACCAGTGGCGCAACCATTGGCAACCGCTCGCCCGGCGCCTTCGGCGCAGTTCGGGCGGAGGCAAGGCATAGACGACATCAAGGCTCGGGGCCCCGTGCTTGCGGCACAACTCCGAGTCAGGGGAAGTGCATCCCCCTACCGGCTCAACCCGCCATGGAGCGTCGGCACGTCGAGCGCCGAGAACCCGTAATGCCGCAGCCAGCGCAGATCGCTGTCGAAGAACGCCCGCAGGTCCGGGATGCCGTATTTCAGCATCGCCAGCCGGTCGATCCCGATCCCGAAGGCGAAGCCCTGCCACTGGTCCGGATCGATCCCGCCCGCGCGCAGCACATGCGGATGCACCATGCCGCTCCCGAGGATCTCCATCCAGTCGTCGCCCTCGCCCACCTTGAGCTGCCCGTCCACCCACGAGCAGCGCAGATCGACCTCGGCCGAGGGCTCGGTGAAAGGGAAATGCGAGGCGCGGAACCGCAGCTCCGCCTTCTCGACCCCGAAGAAGGCGGCGACGAATTCCTCGAGGCACCATTTCAGGTTCGCCATCGAGATGTCCCTGTCGATCGCCAGCCCCTCGATCTGGTGGAACATCGGCGTATGCGTCTGGTCGTAATCCGAGCGATAGACCCGGCCCGGCGCGATCACCCGGATCGGCGCGCCCTGGCCCTGCAGCGCCCGGATCTGCACCGGCGATGTATGGGTACGCAGCACATGCGGCGGCCGGTTCGCTCCCTCGGGCACCGCCATGTAGAACGTGTCGTGCTCCTGTCGCGCCGGGTGCTCGGGCGCCATGTTGAGGGCGTCGAAATTGTACCAGTCGCTCTCGATCTGCGGGCCCTCGGCGACGCGGAAGCCCATGTCGGCGAAGATCGCCGTGACCTCCTCGGTCACCTGGCTCACCGGATGCACCGTCCCCGCCGGACCGGGCCGCCCGGGCAGCGTCACGTCCAGCCATTCGTCCTTCAGCCGCGCATCCAGCGCCAGGTCGGCCAGCGCCGCTTTCTTCGCCGCCAGGGCCGAGTTGATCTCGTCCTTGAGCGAGTTCAGCGCCGGGCCGGCCAACTGCCGCTCCTCCGGGGTCATCTTCCCCAGTTCGCGCATCTTCAGGCTGATCTCGCCCTTCTTGCCCACGGCCTCGACCCGGAGCGCCTCCAGCGCCGCCTCGTCCGCGGCCCCCGAAATCGCCGCAAGGTATTTCTGCCTGAGATCGTCCATGGTCTTCCCGTCCGTCAGCGCCGCGCATCGCTTAGCGAGAGGCCCCGTCGAATGCAACCGAGACCGGCCCGGGGCAGTCTCACTTTGAATTTTGGGATCGGAAGCCGGCGACGATCCACAGTAGCGCAGCAATTGTGACTCCGGCGACGACCGGAGGCCCAAGAAGGTTGAGAACTAGGCCCGCGTTGAAATGCCCTCCTTCGCGGGTCCAGTCGATACACCAAGGCGGAAAGCTGTCTTTAAATAGAACGGCAATCGTACACGACGTTTCCGATGTCGTGGCGCTCCGGTAGACAATCCAAAATCCCGAGAAAACGATCCAGGTACGGAGCAGGCCTCTATGCATCGCCCTCGCCTCGCATCTTGTAGGGGCCGCGCTTCTTCAGGGCGGGCGCAATCGCCATTCGTTGCGCTAGATTATATGTGGGTGCGGCCGTCCGCACGGTGAGATTTCAAAATGTGACATTACCCGGCCCGGACGCCTCGCCATGGCCCACCCGAAGAGCGCAGAAGCTGTCCGCGCGGTCGCCACGATGCGCAAGCAGGGCCGACGCCGCTCCCCCCTGCGACGGTCGCCCCTGCACCTCGCCCGGGACAAGGCCCGGCTCCGCACTGTTGTGGCGGGTTTCGCCCGGCTTCGTGCTTAAAGCGGACGCGCGACCCTCCCAGTCCGACCGCCCCGCAGGCGGCCGCACAGATGGCGCTTCGCCGACGCCGCGCGCGAGATCGTCGGCCGGGTGGCGCAGGGGCCGCGCAAGCCGCCTCCGCCCTGATCCCGGCATTCCGGGTGCATCGCCGGTGTACGGGTTGTGTACAGGTTGTGTACAGGTTGTGCGCGGGACTTCCGGCACGAAAAAGGCCGCGGAAACTCCCGCGGCCTTCCCGAATTCTCGTGGCCTGGCTCAGGCCAGCGCGGCTTTCGCCTTCTCGACGATCGCGCCGAACGCCTCGGGCTCATGCACCGCGAGATCGGCGAGAACCTTGCGGTCCACCTCGATGCCGGCAAGCGACAAGCCATTGATAAAGCGCGAATAGGTCAGCGCCTCGTCATGGGCGCGGACAGCGGCGTTGATCCGCTGGATCCACAGCGCGCGGAAGTTGCGCTTGCGATTCTTGCGGTCGCGGGTGGCGTACTGGTTCGCCTTGTCCACCGCCTGCGTGGCGGTCCGGAAGTTCCGGCTGCGCTGGCCATAATAGCCCTTCGCCGCCTTCAGAACCTTCTTGTGCCGAGCGTGAGTGACCTTCCCGGAGGTTACGCGTGCCATTGCTCTGTCTCCCCCTTAACGGTCGTACGGCATGAAGCCCTTGACGATCTTCGCGTCAGGGGCCGACATGGTGGTGGTGCCGCGGGCATTGCGGATGAACTTCTTGTGCCGCTTGATCATCCCGTGCCGCTTGCCGGCCTGAGCGGTGATCACCTTGCCGGTCGCGGATACCTTGAAGCGCTTCTTCGCGCTCGACTTGGTCTTCATCTTGGGCATTTCCGTCTCCTCTTCGGTCGGTCTCACGCGCGACTCGGCATGCCACATCGGCCGGCCGCGCGGTTCGGAGCGGACCTCATAGGGGCGGATGCCCCGCAGCGCAAGGGAAAATCATGCGGCGCCCTGCTCGGGCAGGTCCCGTAGGCGCGCCTTCGTCTCCGGGCGCAGGAGCACCCGCCCGCGCGTCTTCAGCACGGTCCGGATCGCCGCCAGGTCCTCGAGGTAATCCGCCGCCATCCTGCGCCGCTCGTCCTCGGTGAAGACCCGGAGACCGTCGCCCTCATCTGGCAACTCCTCCAGCCAGTCCGCCCCGCCCGCGATCAGCCGCGCCCGGAGCGCGCCCGCATCCTTCGAGGAATTCGCCCGCTTCTTCAGGTTGGGAAAGTCGCCCAAGTCATCCCAGCGCGTCACCTCGCGGAACTGCCGCTTCGGATTTCCGGTCTGGTAGCCGAACTCCCGCACCACCAGCCACTTCTCCGGAAACGCCGCCGCCAGCTCGCCCACAAGCTTCGCCCACGGCCGCCGCACCCGCGCCAACGCCGCGAATGCCGCGCGGTCAGGCAGAATCGCGCCCCGCGCGCACAGATAGGTCACGCAGGAGGTCCACCATTCGGCCGGGCTCCGGACCGAGAGGTAGAGCGTGTCGGCCATCTCCATCAGCGGCCCCAGCCGCGCGAGCCGCGTGGCCGGCATCGGGTAGAGTACCCGTTCCGCCAGGTTCCGCTCCATGGTGCCGATCAGGTTCTCGTCGCTGATCAACACCCGGCGCCCCTCGTCGAGATGCTGCCGCACCCAGTCGCAAAGCCGCGCCTGCTCCTCGCCGATCGTCTCGGGCCGCGCGTCGTAGATCACCCGCGCCAAAAGCTCCTGCCGCGTCTGCATGATCCCGTCGATCACGATTCCCCGCTCCAGGGCGGCGGGCTTGCGCTTGAACATGTACTCCTGAAACAGCGTCGAGCCGGTGCGATGCGCGCCGACATGAAGGACGAAACGGGAAATCTGTTCTCCGGACATGGCGCAAACCATAGCCGCGCCCCGCATCAGAGGTCCAGCGGGCCGCGGCCGACATCGAAAGGCCGTCGCGACGAAAGCGTCCCGCCCGCCCCCCCCTGCGAGCAAGCCCGGCGGGCGTCAGGGAGCGATGCAACCTGACGCCATTTGAGGTCGCCACCCTCGCCCGAACAATGCAATGCTGAAGGCGCCGGGTGCCTCAGTGGCCGAGAATCTGGCTCAGGAACAGCTTGGTCCGGTCGGATTGCGGGTTGTTGAAGAACTCCTTCGGTTCGTTCTGCTCCACGATCTGGCCGGCATCCATGAAGATCACCCGGTTCGCGACCGCCTGGGCGAAGCCCATTTCGTGGGTCACGCAGAGCATGGTCATGCCCTCCTCGGCGAGTTCGATCATCGTGTCGAGCACCTCCTTGATCATTTCCGGATCCAGAGCGGAGGTCGGCTCGTCGAACAGCATGATCCGGGGTTTCATGCAGAGCGAGCGGGCGATCGCCACGCGCTGCTGCTGGCCGCCCGAGAGCTGCCCGGGATATTTCAGCGCCTGGTCGGGGATCTTCACCTTGGACAGGTAGTGCATCGCGGTTTCTTCGGCTTCCTTCTTCGGGATCTTGCGGACCCAGATCGGCGCCAGCGTGCAGTTCTCGAGGATCGTCAGGTGCGGGAACAGGTTGAAGTGCTGGAACACCATGCCCACCTCGGAGCGCACCTTGTCGATGTTCTTGATGTCCGAGGAAAGCAGCGTCCCGTCGACGGTGATCGAGCCCTTCTGGTGCTCCTCGAGGGCGTTGATGCAACGGATCAGCGTGGACTTGCCCGATCCCGAGGGTCCGCAGATCACGATTCGTTCACCGCGATAGACGGTCAGATCAATGTCGCGCAACACGTGGAAGCTTCCGTACCACTTGTTCATGTTGCGGATCTCGACCGCGATCTCGTCGGAAACCTGCATCTGGCTCCGGTCGGCGGCGGCGGCAGTGGCGGTATCGGCCATGCTTGGTCTCCTTAACGGTGATCGGTTCTGAGCGTCTTCTCGAGATATTGCGAGTAGCGCGACATCGAGAAGCAGCAGATGAAGAACAGGAGCCCGATGAAGACGAAGAGCTCCCAATAGATGCCGTTCCAGTCGGTGGTGGCCCGGATCGTGGTCATCAGACCGATCGGGTCGAGGAGACCGATGAAGGCGACGAGCGTGGTGTCCTTGAAGAGGCCGATGAAGGTGTTGACGATCCCCGGGATCGAGATCTTCAGGGCCTGCGGCAGGATGATCAGCCGCATCGACTGCCAGTAGTCGAGACCGAGCGAATCGGCGCCCTCGTACTGACCGCGCGGCAGGGCCGCGAGGCCGCCGCGGATCACCTCGGCGATATAGGCTGAGGAGAACAGTGTCACCATGATGACGACGCGCAGGAGGATGTCGAAACTGGTGCCGGGCGGCAGAAAGTAGGCCAGCAAGAGCGAGGCGGTGAACAACCAGACGATCAGTGGCACGCCGCGGATCACCTCGATGAAGATCACGCTGAACTTGTTGATGATGAAGAGATCCGACTGCCGGCCGAGCGCCAGCATGATGCCGATGGGCAGCGAGAGCACGATTCCCGACATGCCGAGGATGAAGGACAGCATGAAGCCGCCGAACTGCTTCGACGGGACGTATTCGATGCCGAACGCAGACAGGCCAGCACCACTTGCGAATTCCAACAATCCGAACCGTACCAGTAGGTAGGGATCCACGACTGCCCACCACATGATAATGGCAACAATCGCAAGTAGGGTCGCTCCAATTTCACTTGAGCGTCTGGTGACCAGATATATCCCCGCTGCCGCCATGGTAGCCCCAACAAGTGAGATGACGCTGGAGAATCCAAGAATCGGAGAGGAGAAATCGGCAATTCCCCGCGCGAGCGGCCCTGCCAGGAACAGCCAGTAGAGGATCGGGATCAGGATCGCGCCGAGGATCGCGGCCAGCTCGCCCGCGATGTCCTCGCCATAGGTGAGCACGGCCCAGCCGAGGACGAAGCCCAACGCCACGCAGATCGGCCCCCAGATCGTGCCGCCCCAGAGCAGCCAGAAGACCACGAAGGGCGCCACGACTGCGAGCCACAGCATCTTGCGCGGCAGACCGCTGAACAGGATAGGCGCCACGGCGGCGAGGAACAGGACGAGCGCCAGCACCACGCGCCAGTAGGACTCGGGCGGGTAGAAGCCGAACAGGAGCTGCTTCCAGCGCGAGGCGATCACCGCCCAGCAGGCGACCTCCTTGCCGCCGAGCTCGGTGTCGCGGATCTCGCGGCACTGGGTCAGCGAGGAGGCGTCCCAGATCCCGCCGAACATCCAGGGCAGGATCCCCGAGAGCACCTGGTAAATGACGTACAGCGACACCAGCGTCAGGATCGTGTTGAGCCAGCCGGAGAAAAGGTTGTCGAGGACCCATTTGACCGGGCCGGATTGCAGCGCGGGCGGGTCCTGCGCCGGCAACATGGTGTCGCGGACATAGGAGACGGACTGGGTCATCTCAGCGCTCCTTCAGCTTGACGACGTTGTTGTAGATGTTCATCGCGCCCGAGATGATCAGCGAGGTCACCAGGTAAAAGAGACCGAGGAGCAGCATGCATTCGAGCTCGCGCCCGGTCTGGTTCAGGGTGATGCCGCCCAGCGTCGAGCGCACGTCCATGTAGCCCACCGCGATGGCGAGGGACGAGTTCTTGGTGAGGTTCAGGTATTGCGAGATCAAGGGCGGGATGATGACCCGGAGCGCCTGCGGCAGGATCACCAGCTTCATGGTGCTCGAAGGGCGGATACCCAGCGCGAATGCGGCCTCGGTCTGGCCCGTGGAGACGGCGAGGATGCCGGCGCGGACGATCTCGGCGATGAAGGCGCCGGTATAGAGCGAGAGCGCGAACCACAGCGCGATCAGCGAGTTCCGCATGTGGATCCCACCTGAAAAGTTGAAACTCTTGAGCTCGGGCCGCGCCATTTGCGCGCCGAGCAGGATCAGCACCGCCACGGTGGGCAGGATGATCGTTCCGGCCTGGATCAGCCCGGTCTTCGGCCTGACGCCGGTTTCCTCCTGCGTCTTGTCGGCCCGGTGCGCGATCACCCGCGAGGCATAGATCGAGGCGCCAAGCACGCCAAGGATCACCAGCCAGTCGAGGCCGGAGCCGGTGGGCACGGTCTCGCCGGCTCCGTCGCCGGTTGCCGCGGTCTCGTTGCCGCCGAGCGAGCGCGTGAAGACCACGCCGGGGACGTAGACGCCGCGATTGGTGACGGCGATCGAGCCGGCGATCATCGTGGCTTCGGGGTCGTCGCCCCGGAAATCCTTCGGTTCCGGCATCGATTCCGACATGATCGCCATGATGACGATGATCCAGAGCAGCACCGGGACGTTGCGGAAGCCCTCGACATAGACGGTCATCAGACGGGCGACGATCCAGTTCTTCGAGAGCCGGAGCACGCCCGCAATGACGCCGAAAATCGTCGCGAGGGCGCAGCCCAGAACCGCCACGAGCAGCGTGTTGAGGATGCCGACCAGAACCGCGCGGGCATGGGTGTCGCTGGAGGAATACTCGATCAACTTCTGGTTGATGTCGTAGCCCGACCGGCTGCCGAAAAAGCCGAAATCGAAATCCTTGCCGAGCGCGGCGAGGTTTTCGACCGTGTTGTTCACCAGCCATCCAAGGCCCAGCATGATCAGGATGAACGCGATCATCTGGATGGTGAGCGAGCGGTATCGGGTATCGTAGATGAGCTGGCTGATCCGGAACGGTTCGCCCGGTTGTTCGGAAATCGTCGTCATAAGTGTAGCGCCCCCTGTACGCCCCGGCCCTTGCCTTGCGCACGGCTCTTTTGGCCGCCTGTTCATGCCCGGGTTCGATGAGCTGGTAGTGCTGTCCCAAAGCGAGAGGGGCGCCGGCTTCTGGCCGGCGCCCCTCCCCTGCCGGTCTTACCGGAACGGCGGCGAGTACATCAGGCCGCCATCGGTCCATTGTGCGTTCAGGCCGCGTGCGAGGCCGATCGGGGTGTTCTCGCCGATGTTCTTCTCGAACACCTCGCCATAGTTGCCGACCGACTTGATGACGTTCTTCGCCCAGGCCGCGTCGAGGCCGAACATCGCGCCGAGATCGCCCTCGGTGCCGAGGAGACGGTTGATCTCTGGGTTGTCGGTACCCTTGGCGAGCTCGTCGACATTGGCCGAGGTCACGCCGTATTCCTCCGCCGCGATCATCGCGAAGAGCGACCAGCGGACGATGTCGCCCCACTCGTTGTCGCCGTGGCGCACGAGCGGACCGAGCGGCTCCTTGGAGATGATCTCGGGCAGGATCACGTGGTCGCCCGGGTTCTCGAACGAGGCGCGGGTCGAGGCGAGGCCGGAGGCGTCGGTGGTGTAGACGTCGCAGGCGCCGGCCAGGTATTGCTGCTGCGCCTCGGCGTTGGTTTCGATCGGCACCGGCTCGTAGCTGATGTTGTTGATGCGGAAGAAGTCCGCGAGGTTCAGCTCGGTGGTGGTGCCGGTCTGGATGCAGACGGTGGCGCCGTCGAGATCCTTGGCCGAGGTGACGCCGAGCGATTTCGGCACCATGAAGCCCTGGCCGTCATAGTAGTTCACGCCGGTGAACTCGAATTTCAGGTCGACGTCGCGCGAGAAGGTCCAGGTCGTGTTCCGGGCCAGCATGTCGACCTCGCCCGAGGCGAGCGCAGTGAAGCGGGTCTGCGTGGAGAGCGGCACGAACTCGACCTTGGTCGGGTCGCCCAGCACCGCGGCCGCGACAGCGCGGCAGAGATCCACGTCGAAGCCTTCCCAGGTGCCGCTCGCATCCGGTGCGGCGAAGCCTACCAGGCCGGTCGACACGCCGCAGGTCAGGCTGCCGCGCGCCTTCACGTCTTCCAGCGTTGTGGCCGACGCGGCACCGGCGGCAAGAAGCGCCACGGTGGCTGCGCCGAGAAGTACGGATTTTTGCATTGTTACCTCATCCTGTAGCCCGATGTCCCTCGGGCGGAAGTCGGTCCTCCCAGACCGGATTTACGACAGGGGGTATCCCCCTTATCGCCGGGATAGTGATGACAGGGGTCCTGCAGGTCAAGGCCGAGCGCCCAAATTCAAGGCAAATGGAGGCAGAGCCCCAGCACGAAGCCGGGCAGTCGCCCGACGTCAGCGTAATTCGGAGGCACAAGCAAAAAACCGGGCCGCGTCGAGAAAGGCCTGCCTTTTCAGTCCGTTCACCCGCTCGGCCTCGTCGTCGGCGCCCCATTGCTCGATCTGCCAGGCCTCGTCCACGCGTGCGTGCTCCCAAACGGTCGCCGGATCGGCCTCCCCCGCCGCGACGGCGAGACCGAGAACCAGCGATCCCGGGAGCCCGACGAGATCGTGGAACGCGGCCAGTTCGAAGGCGCCAAGCCGTGCGATTTCGGCCTCGAGCCTTGCCAGCCCAGCTGCCTCCTGGGGCACCGGCAACAGGCCCGGAACCGTGGCCAGCCGCACGCCGTAGCGGCTGGCCAGCCAGTCGAGCCACGGATCCCAGGCCTCGGCCTGGCGCCGGACCAGCTCGTCGGGCGCCGTGGCGCGATAGCAGAGCAGATCGGTTTCGCCATAGGCGGCGAGATGTGCGACCACCTCGGCGCGCTGCGGCGTGACCTTGTCGATGGCGGAATTGGCCATTCGCGTCATCGGCATGGTCGCCGGCGCGACCTCTCCCTCCTGCGCGGCCCATTCGGCGGCCACCATCTCGGCCAGCTCCCGGGTCGGCATCAGGAGCGGCGCCTTGCCGGGCGTCCGGACCGGCCGGCCGTCGAGCCGGACGGCGTAGCCGCCCGCCTCCTCGGCCACGGCGGCCTCGGCCCAGAACCGCTTGCGGGCCCAGCCGGCGCTCATGCCTCCTCCGCGAAAGGGTCTTCCGGGACGTCTGCGGCGTGCCAGTCGAGCATCTTCCAGGTGCGGACCATGTGCTCCGGCAGGGGCGCGGTAAGGGAGATCCGCGCCCCGCTGACCGGGTGCGTAAAGGCCAGGTGCCGCGCATGGAGCTGCAGCTTGCGGCTGAGCTCGCCGCCCAGCCCCGCGCCCCAGCCATCGCCCAGGTTCTCCTGCCCCGAGCCGCCATACTTGCCGTCGCCGAGGATCGGGTGGCCCAGCTCGGCCATATGCGCGCGGAGCTGGTGCGTGCGTCCCGTCACCGGCACCAGCGCGACCCAGGCCATGCGCCCGCCGAGACCCGAGAGCACCGCGTAATCGGTCGTGGCGCGCTTGGCGTCCGGAATGCGGTCGACCTCGCTCGGGTGAACGCAGCGCATCTTCTCGCCCTCGCCGCCCTTGCCGTGGCCGCCCGCCTTGACGAGGCCGAAGCGGATCGTGCCCATCACGGGCTTCGGCACGCCGGCCGCCACGGCCCAGTAGATCTTGCGGGTGTCGCGGGCCCGGAACGCCTCGGTCAGCGCCCCGGCGATCTGCCGCGTGCGGGCCAGCAGCAGCACCCCCGAAGTGTCCTTGTCGAGCCGGTGCACGAGCCGCGGCTTGTCCTCGAAGCCGAAGCGCAGAGCTTCCGCCAGCCCATCCACATGGCGAGTCTGCTTCGAGCCGCCCTGGGTCGGCAGGCCCGGCGGCTTGTTGAGCGCGATGATATGGTCGTCCTTCCACAGGACAGCCGCGCGCATCATCGCGGCATCGTCGTCCGTCACGGAAGGCTTCGCGACGGCTGGCGCCTTCTGGTCCGGCAAGGGGGGAACGCGGACCGCCTGCCCCTCCTCCAGCCGCGTCGAGGCCTTAACCCGGCCGCCGTCCACCCGGATCTCGCCCTTGCGGCACATCTTCTCGATGGCACCCTGCGTGACCTGTGGGAAATGCCGGCGGAACCAGCGGTCGAGGCGCTGGTCGCCCTCGCCCGCCGCGACGGTACGGGTCTGGACCCCGCTCATGCGAAGGCCTGACGGGCGAGCCAGACGCCCAGCGCGATGCCCGCCAGCGACGCGAAAACCGAGAGCCCCACATAGAGCGCCGCCTGCCCGACCGCGCCCCGCTCGTAGAGATTCATCGCCTCGAGCGAGAAGGAGGAGAAGGTGGTGAAGCCGCCCAGCACGCCGGTCATCAGGAACGGCGCCCAATGGGTCAGGCCCCTGTTGGCGGCCACGGTGACGAAGACGCCCATCAGGAAGGAGCCGACGATGTTCACCGTGATCACGCCCAAGGGGAAGCTCTGATGCCCGATCATGCGCACGATCCCCACGCCCACGCCGTAGCGGGCCGAGGCACCGAGCGCGCCGCCGAGGGCGACCTGGAGAAAGGTTGGAAACATGGCCGCGTGATGTGGCGAACCCCACTCGATGTCAAGCTGAGGCGGCCCGGCGGGCAATGCGGGGCCGCGGCGAGGTCAGAAATCGGGCAACCTCGTCCGGCAGGGGCCCGGCCGCGAAGTCCTGCAGACCCGCCTCGCTCCAGCCATCCGCCGGCGTGAGCTCCGCGAGGAATCCGCCGCAGGCCGAGCACTGCCTCGGGGACAGGTCGAGCGCCTGCGCGGCGCTCAGCAGTTCGATCAGCCGATGGACCTCGCGTAGTTGGCGGAATGCGTCGGCCATCCGCCGCGCGATTTCAGGCGCGCCGCGCGACTCGACTCCGGGAAACAGCTCGGTCGTCACCCGCTGGCCCGCGCCGAGGCAATCATAGCCGATGCACCCCGCCATTCCCTGCGCCACCCGCCGCGCATGAATGGTGCAGCGGTTGTCGGCACTGAGATGCCGGCAGCTGCTCCCGGCCGGCTTGTCATAGGCGAAGAGCTCGGATCGGTCGAAGGCCAGCGCAAAGCAACAAAGGCCCGCGCAGCGCCGGCAATCGGCGCCGAGATCGGGAAGGGACATGGGCGGGCTCCGGGCAAAAGAAAAGCGCCGGTCGGCGAGACCGGCGCGATATGGAGGGGGCCGGTGCGTCCGAACCCCGCCCCCATCGTGTAAAGTCGGCTCGCCCCTGTCCAGTGCCGGCGCTATTCCTTGCCCTGCCGCCGGCCGCGCAGGCCCGCGAAGTACTCGACCCGCTTTTTCAGCTCGCGTTCATAGCCGCGTTCCACCGGCAGATAGTAGATGCCGCGCTTCATCCCGTCGGGGAAGTAGTTCTGCCCCGAGAACCCGTCCTCGGCGTCGTGATCGTAGGCGTATCCCGCGCCGTAGCCCTGCTCCTTCATCAGCTTCGTCGGCGCGTTCAGGATATGCTTGGGCGGCGGCTCGGAACCGGTCGCCTTTGCCGCGGCCCGGGCGGCCTTGTAGGCCACGTAGACCGCATTCGATTTCGGCGCGAGAGCGAGATAGGCCACCGCTTCGGCCAGCGCGAGCTCGCCCTCGGGCGAGCCGAGCCGCTCGTAGGTTTCCCAGGCGTCGAGGCAGAGCCGTTGCGCCTGCGGATCGGCAAGGCCGATATCCTCGACCGACATCCTTGTGATGCGGCGGGCGAGAAAGCGCGGGTCCTCGCCGCCCTCGAGCATCCGGGCGAACCAGTAGAGCGCGGCGTCCGGGTCGGAGCCGCGGACGGATTTGTGCAGGGCCGAGATCAGGTTGTAATGCGCCTCGCCCGACTTGTCGTATTGCGCGGCGCGGCGGGTGACGCGGGCCGAGAGCTGCGCGCGGTCGAGCTTTTTCGGCGCGTCCCAGCCGGCGACCTGCTCGACGAGGTTCAGGAGCGCGCGGCCGTCGCCATCGGCCATCTCCACCAGCGCCTCGCGCGCCGGCCCATCGAGCGGCAGCGCGCGGCCGAGCTCCTTTTCCGCCCTCTGCAGCAGGCGCTCGAGATCGGCGGGCGGGAGCCGGTGGAGGGTGAGCACCTGCGCGCGGGACAAGAGTGCGGCGTTCAGTTCGAAGGAGGGGTTCTCGGTGGTGGCGCCGACGAGCACGATGGTGCCGTCTTCCATATGCGGCAGGAAGCCGTCCTGCTGCGCTTTGTTGAAGCGGTGGATCTCGTCGACGAAGAGGAGCGTGCCCCTGCCCTGCTGGCGGCGCAGCTTCGCGGCCTCGAACACTTTCCTCAGTTCGGGCACGCCGGTGAAGATCGCACTGATCTGCACGAAAGCGAGATCGGTGGCGTCAGCGAGGAGCCGGGCGATGGTGGTCTTGCCCACGCCGGGCGGGCCCCAGAACACGATCGAGGTGAGTCGGCCCGCCTTCAGCATGGCGCCGAGCGGCGCCTCGGGCCCGAGGATATGTGCCTGGCCCATAACCTCCTCGAGCCGCGCCGGGCGCAGCCGGTCGGCCAGGGGCCTGGGCGCCTCCCGGCCCGTCGGCTCGGAAGGCGCGGTATCGAAGAGGTCCGCCATGGCCGGGACACTATCGCCCCGGGCGGGTCTGGGGAAGCGCGACCGGGCACCGGGCGAGGCGGAAAATCTCCGGACTTTCCGTGCAGGATTCTTGCTTCAAGAATTTTGCACCCGGCGCGGCCGAGCGGCTCAGTGCAGGTTCGATTGCAGGTTCATCAGGATCGCCTGGTTCGCCGCCCCGCCGATGTCGAGACAGGGGCCGGCATGTTCGGTTTCGTAGCCGAGCCGCCGCATCCAGCGCATCCAGACCCTCGGGCAGAGACCGAGCAACCGGCTCGCGCCCTCGTCGCGCGCGGTCTTGACCATCTGGTCCATCAACCTGGCCTGCACCTCCACCCGGAGCTCCGAGGGTACGTCCGGCGCCACGAAGACCCGGCTCGCTTCCCAGACCTGGGTCGAGACCGGCGCTTCCCCGTAGAGCAGGTTGGAGGGGATCGTGTCCAGGAGCCCGCGCTGCGCGTCGCGGATCATGTAGCTGTAGATGCCGCAGCGCGCCATGGTGGGCGTCATGCGGATCCCGGCCAGCACGCGGCCGAGATGGTGCACCGCGATCCAGCGGGATTGCGGCGTGTCGTACTGGTCGAATTCCATCCCGTCGACCTCGGGAAGGTCCCATTTCCGGTGCACGATGAAGGTCTCCCGGCGCGCGCGGAGGATGTCCGCGAAAAGCTCGCCATGGATATGGAAATTCCGGAAAGACAGGGTCGTCGTTTGCATTTAAGCCTCCAGCTCGGTTGGGTTGAAAAACCAATCCGGCCGGGGCGCGCCTGTCAGAGGAGAGAATACTCCCGTGCCCGCTGGATCGCCTCGGCCGTGGTACGTGCAAAGAGGCGTTCCCGTGCCGCCTTGAGCCTTGCCTTCAGCGCGCTCTCGGAGATTCCCAGGAGCGCCGCCGCTTCGGCGTAGCGGCACCCTGCACCCACAAGGCGCAATGCGTGGCGTTGCGCAGGCGTCAGGTGTTCGGGCGGCGTCGATTGCCGGTGCAGCAGCCGCACCGAGTCGTGGATACGGTCGATCTCATCGTCGGTGAATTCCCGGTCGGCGCGGGCGAAGCCGCCGATCGAGCGCGAGGAGGTGGGGCCGACCGAGACCGCGACCCCGAACTTGAGGCCGAATTCGGCGGCCTGGCCGAGCACGTCATGCGGATCGGGGAATTCCAGCCCGCTCCAGCGCACCGTGCCGGTCGTGGAGAAGCCCCAGGAGATCAGCGGGTCGCACAGCATGTAGCCGCGCGAGGTGTAGCGCTCGATCCAGCCGATATCGTAGGTCTGCACCATGATATGCGCGGAAGCGAAGCGAATATGCAGCCCCAGCGCGAACCCCGCCGGTGCAAGCCTCCGAAGCCGGGCGAAGCCGAGTTCGACACCGGTTGAATCGTTCGAATACGTCTTCATGGCCGACCTTCACTGACTTGCCGGTGTCTTTGCCACCGGCGGGCGCGCCTGGTCAACCTAAAATTGCAGAGGGTGCGGAGAGACACCTGTAGAACCTGCAAGGTGCGGCTCCGGGTTCCCACCAACGAATACGGGGCAGCAAGCTGCCCCGTCGCTCCGGTCCGACCTCTCAGGGCAGGTGTCAGTCCGCGTCGGCCTCGGCGGCAACGCGGGCCTTGTCCGCGGCGCCCTTGGCGGCCGGGTCGCGGTCGACCAGCTCGATGATCGCCATCGGGGCCATGTCGCCATAGCGGAAACCGGCCTTCAGCACGCGGACATAACCACCCTGGCGCTCGGCGTAGCGCGGGCCCAGCACCTCGAAGAGCTTGGCGACATGGGCGTCCTGCTTGAGCCGCGAGGCGGCCTGGCGTCGGGCGTGGAGGTCGCCGCGCTTGCCGAGCGTGATCAGCTTCTCGACGACGCGCTTGAGCTCCTTCGCCTTGGGCAGCGTGGTCTTGATCTGCTCGTGCTCGATCAGCGAGCCGGCCATGTTGGCGAAGAGCGCCTTGCGGTGCTCGTGGGTGCGGTTCAGACGGCGATAGCCGCTTCCGTGACGCATGATGTGTTCCTTCTCTTTTGCTTTGTCCGGCCCCGCGCTGCGTGTCGCGAGGCTCTCCTTGGGGCGGGATTGCCCGTTCTGGCTCTGAGCCGCCCCGGGCTTGACCCGGGGCCTCTCGGTCTTCGAGATCCCGGATCAGGTCCGGGGTGACGGCTACGCCGTCAGAACGAGTCCTCGAACTTCTTGGCGAGGTCCTCGATGTTCTCCGGCGGCCATTCCTCAACATCCATGCCGAGATGCAAGCCCATGCCCGAGAGCACTTCCTTGATCTCGTTCAGCGACTTGCGGCCGAAGTTCGGGGTGCGGAGCATCTCGGCTTCGGTCTTCTGGATCAGGTCGCCGATATAGACGATGTTGTCGTTCTTCAGGCAGTTGGCCGAACGGACGGAAAGTTCCAACTCGTCCACCTTCTTGAGCAGGAGCGGGTTGAACTCGAGCCCGTCATCCTCGGATTCGGCACGGGCCGATTCCGGTTCCTCGAAGTTCACGAAGATCGACAGCTGGTCCTGCAGGATCCGCGCGGCATAGGCCACCGCGTCGTCCGGCGTGAGCGAGCCGTCCGTCTCGATCTTCACGGTCAGCTTGTCGTAGTCGAGCACCTGGCCCTCGCGGGTCGGCTGCACCTCGTAGCTCACCTTCTTGACCGGCGAATAGATCGCGTCGATCGGGATCAGGCCGATGGGCGCGTCCTCGGGCCGGTTCTTGTCGGCCGAGACATAGCCCTTGCCGGTGTTCACCGTCAGTTCGATGAACAGGTCGGCGCCGTCGTCGAGATGGCAGATCACGTGATCCTTGTTCAGGATCTCGATGCCGGCCGATTCCGAGATATGCCCCGCGGTCACCACCGCCGGACCCTTCGCCGAGATCGACAGCCGCTTCGGCCCCTCGACTTCCATGCGGATCGCGACGCCCTTGAGGTTGAGGACGATGTCGGTCACGTCTTCACGGACACCCGCGACCGACGAGAACTCGTGCAGCACGTTGTCGATCTGCACAGAGGTGATGGCCGCGCCCTGGAGCGAGGACATCAGTACGCGGCGCAGCGCGTTGCCGAGCGTCAGGCCGAAGCCACGCTCGAGCGGCTCGGCGACGATGGTCGCCTGCCGGGCAGGATCGTTGCCGGGCTTCACTTCAAGCTGGGTCGGCTTGATGAGTTCTTGCCAGTTCTTGTGGATCATACGTCTCTCCTCAATTCCCGTCCGCCCATTGGATCCGGGAGGGCGGACTCCCGAGGTTCAAATTCCTTCGCCGGGGCGCAGAAGCTGAGACGCGCCCCGGGCAAGCTGCCGGCGATTACACGCGCCGGCGTTTCGGCGGGCGGCAGCCGTTGTGGGCGATCGGCGTCACGTCGCGGATCGAGGTGATGTTGAAGCCCACGGCGGCCAGCGCGCGCAGCGCCGATTCGCGGCCGGAGCCCGGCCCCTGGACTTCCACCTCGAGCGTCCGCACACCGTGCTCCTGCGCCTTCTTGCCGGCATCCTCGGCGGCCATCTGGGCGGCGTAGGGCGTCGACTTGCGCGAGCCCTTGAAGCCCATGGTCCCCGCCGACGACCAGGCAATCGCATTGCCCTGCACGTCCGAGATCAGGATCTTGGTGTTGTTGAACGACGAATTCACATGCGCCACACCGGCAGCGATGTTCTTCGAGACCTTCTTCTTGCCGCCACGGGCGCGGGTATCGCGAGCCATCTTGCCTCTCCCTTACTTCTTCTTGCCGGCGATCGGCTTCGCGGGGCCCTTGCGGGTACGCGCGTTGGTATGGGTGCGCTGGCCGCGCACGGGGAGGTTCCGGCGGTGACGGAGGCCGCGGTAGCAGCCAAGATCCATCAGGCGCTTGATGTTCATCTGCGTCTCGCGGCGGAGGTCGCCCTCGACGGTGAAGTTGGCGTCGATATGTTCGCGGATCGCGAGGACTTCGGCGTCCGACAGCTCGTTCACGCGGCGGGCGTGCTCGATGTTTACCGCGTCGCAGATCGCTTTCGCGGAGGACGGGCCGATTCCGGTGATGTAGGTGAGCGCGATGGGAACGCGCTTGGCGGTGGGGATGTTGACCCCGGCGATACGTGCCAAGACTATCTTCCTTGGTTGCGAGCCCGTGATTCCAGGCCCTTTTTTCACAACGGAAGCCCGAGGCGATGGGGGCCACGGGCTCGGTTCGGTTTCATGATGCGACCGGCGGGGGCGACCCGCACGAGTCATCGGTTCTCCTGTAGAGATGCGGTGACTTACGGGGTGGCGCCCGAAGGGTCAACCCCGTGTCAAGGATTATTTTCGGTGCCGTCGCCGGCGGTGCGCGGCGCCTATTCTGGCTTGCGCGACCGCCGCGCGATATCCACCGCGCGGGCGTCGTCGACCATCCGCACCCGGATATCGTCATGCGTCGACAAACGACCGGCGCCCAACATCCGCCCCGCAACCTCGAGCACCGCCGCCATCGACACGCCATTCTCACGGCAAAAGGCCTTCCAACCATCCGCCGAAGCCCTGGAAACCTTTGCGCTGATCACCACGCGCGCATTGTTGCCTTCGTCATCCATATCACTGTCTTCAATCTCGCCGGTCCAAACCGGTGCGGCTATACCACGGTATGGTCGCCGATCCCAAGAACTGATGCAGTCTTGGGTTGTGCAGGTGCTAGTTGCTACTAGTTTCAGCTTGCCGGATGCTGCGCTACGCGATAGATTGTTCAGACCAGCGCACCCGGAACGGGTACGCATCTGGGGGACAACGCCATTTCGACCGATAGCAACGGTGTGCCGGGCCCGGACACGCCTTCCGAACACATCCGCGAACTCATGCTCCTGATCCGCAGGATCGAGCGTATCGCCTATGACATCGCGCCGGAGGTGGATCCCGGTTCAGTCTCCGAGCTGCTGGTCCTGGCGGCACAGCTCGAACGGCTGGTCGGCAACCTGGGAAAGCCACGCGGCGGCAAGGGGCCGAAGCTGTAGCGTTCCGAGGGTCGCAACGCCCCGAAGTCGCCCGCTTCCTCCGCTATGGGGCAGGAACGCATGGATGGGCACAGTCGCCTTGCTTTCTCTGGCGCCGAGGAACGTCACCCCGAAAGACATTCAGTGACCGCGCCGCAGATCCGACCGGACCCGCATGAGGATCTTCCCCAGCCTGTTCTCGCCGGAACCATCGGCACCACAGCCCCAGAAATAGTCCATCGGCGCGTTCTCGACGATCTCTTCGTCGCCGGTCGCCAGGAGGAGCCGGCGCGGGCCGTCATGGGTGGCGAACTTCTTCGACACCGCAGCTTCCATGGTGTCTTCCTTGACCCTCTCCCAATCCTCGCGCAGCGGGACCTTGCGGGTCATTCCCAGGGCCTTGGCGTCCTTCGGCCGGTTCGTCTTGCGGATCTTTTCGCGATACGCGGCATTGTGGAACTTCTGTGCCTGGAAGTAGTGCTCGACGGTGGGCCACCAGACGCCATCCATTTCCACGCCGAACGGCGCGAAGTTCGAGAACTCGGAATAAGGGTCCGTCTGGCCGTAGAAATAGATCGTCACGGCAGAACCTTCGGGCGTCAGGCGTCCAGAACCTTCTCGATCGCCACCGCGACCGCGTGCATGTCCTGAAGCCCGTCCACCGCCGAGAGCTTGCCCTTGGCGTAGTAGTAGCCGATCAACGGCGAGGTCTGCTTGTAATAGGCCAGAAGCCTTGTCTTCAGGCTGTCCTCGTTGTCGTCGGCGCGGCGCTTGAACTCGGTACCGCCGCAATTCGGGCAGATGCCGTCCGCCGGGATCGGCTTGGTGATGTCGTTGTAGACTTCGCCGCAGCTCCCGCAGGTGGAGCGCGCGGTGATGCGCTGGATCAGCGCCTCGTCGTCGACCTGCATCTCGATCACCGCGTCGAGGGGCAGCCCGAGCTTCTCGAGTAGCGCTCCCAAGGCGTCGGCCTGGGCCAGCGTGCGGGGGAACCCGTCGAAAATGTAGCCCGGGGCCCCGCCGGCGCCGAGCTTTTCCTCGATCAGGCCGATCACTATCTCGTCGGTGACGAGCTTGCCCGCGTCCATCACGGCCGCGACCTTCTTGCCCATCTCGGTGCCGGAGGTACGTGCGTCGCGCAGCATGTCTCCGGTCGAGAGCTGGGTCATCCCCCGCGTCTCCATGAGGATGCGGGCCTGGGTGCCCTTACCGGCGCCCGGCGGCCCGAGAAGTATGATGTTCATCGTCTAGCTGTCCCTTTTCCGCCCTTGCTGCGTCTCTTACCGCGCAGCTGAGACCTTTCAATAAGGCCTTCGTACTGGTGCGCCAAGAGGTGGGACTGAATCTGCTGGACGGTGTCCATGCCCACGGAGACGATGATAAGGATCGAGGTGCCGCCGAAATAGGCCGTGATCTGGAACTCGCGGCGCACGATTTCGGGGATCAGGCAGACGAAGGCCAGGTAGGCCGAGCCCACGACCAGGATCCGGGCGACCACATAGTCGAGATATTCCTCGGTCTTCCGTCCGGGACGGATGCCGGGGATGAAGCCCGACTGGTTCTTCAGGTTCTCGGCCACGTCGTCGGTCTTGAACGAGACGTTGGCGGTATAGAAATAGGCGAAGAACACGATCATCGCGACGAAGAAGGCGAGGTAGAGCGGCTGACCCGGACCAAAGTATGACTGGATCCAGGACATGACCGGGTTGGTCGAGGTGCCCGAGAAGGTCGCGATCGTGTTGGGCAGGAGCAGGAGCGAGGAGGCGAAGATCGCCGGGATCACGCCCGCCGGATTCACCTTGATCGGCAGGTGCGAGGAGCCGCCGTCATAGACCTTCATCCCCACCTGCCGGCGCGGATACTGGATGTGGATCTTCCTGAGACTTCGCTCCATGAACACCACGAAGAACAGGACCGCGATCATCATCACCCCGACGCCCAGGATCGCGCCCGTGGAGATCGCGCCTGCGCGGCCCGAGGCGAGAAACTGCGCGAGCGCGCCCGGAATTTCCGCCACGATACCCACGAAGATGATCAGGGACACGCCGTTGCCGACGCCGCGCTGGGTGATCTGCTCGCCCAGCCACAGGAGGAACATGGTGCCGCCGACAAGGGTGATGACCGTCGCGGCGCGGAAGAACCAGCCCGGGTCGTGGGCGAGGCCGCCCGCCTCCAGGCTGCGGGCCAGGCCATAGGCCTGGAAGGTCGCGAGCAGCACTGTCCCGTAGCGGGTGTACTGGTTGATCTTGACCCGCCCCTGCTCGCCTTCCTTCTTGAGCTGCTTGAGCGGCTCCCACATCGCGGCGACGAGCTGAATGATGATCGAGGCCGAGATATAAGGCATGATGCCCAGCGCGAAGACGCCCATCCGGCTGATCGCGCCGCCGGTGAACATGTTGAACACGCCGCCGAGGCCTGTGGAGGCGGCCGACATGAAATCCTTCAGCGCCTGTCCGTCGATCCCCGGCACCGGGATATAGGTGCCGACCCGAAACACGATCAGGATCCCCACCGTGAAGAAGATGCGTTGCCGAAGTTCGGTCGCCTTCCCGAGCGTCGCCCAGGAGACGTTGGCGGCCATCTGTTCTGCTGCGGATGCCATGCGGGCTCTCTTTCATGCGAGCGCCGCCCTACCGTTTCCCGGTCGGCGGCGCTTGGAAACTAACGGGGATGTAGGGGCCTGGAGCCCCGTTCACAACCGCTTATTCGGCCGCCTCTTTCGCAGCAACCGTGATCGAGCCGCCGGCCTTCTCGACGGCTTCGACCGCCGATTTCGAGGCTCCGGTCACCGACAGCGTCACCTTGGCCGAGAACTCGCCCTTGGCGAGCACCCGCACGCCGTCCAGCTTGCGGCGGACCAGGCCGGAATCGACCAGTTCGGTCTCGGTGATCTCGGCGCCGAGCTTGCCCGCGTCGATGAACTTCTGGATCAGGCCCAGATTCACCACGGCATAGCTCTTGCGGTTCGGCTTGTTGAAGCCGCGCTTCGGCAGCCGCTGGTAGAGCGGCATCTGGCCGCCCTCGTAGCCGTTGATCGCCACGCCCGAGCGCGACTTCTGGCCCTTGATCCCGCGGCCGGCAGTCTTGCCCTTGCCCGAGCCGGGGCCGCGGCCCACGCGCATGCGCTTCTTCGTCGCGCCGGGATTGTCCCGGAGGTCGTTCAGTTTCATGTCGCTTCTCCTTGCCGGATGCGGGCGCCTAGCGACATGCCCCCGACCACGGCATTTCATGTTGTTGTTCGGCTCCCATGCGGAGCACCGGGCGCGTATAGACCCGCCGGCCCGCGCGATCAAGGGGGTCGGATGGAGCCCGCCCCCCCGATGCAATCCTACCGGCTACATCCGGAAACGACGCCTCGGCTTGGTGCTCCGCAAGCTGACGCTGTCTCCCTCGAAGTTCCGGGCGTTCTTACCCGTCGAAATGCAGCGGGCACTCGCCTCCAGGACATTCCGTCCCTTCACGTCCGAGAAGAAATCCATCCCCACCATGACCAGATCCTCGCCGATGTAGAAGCCGAGATCCTCGAGAATCCTGTCGTTCTGCCGTCGCAAGCCGCCGCTATGCACACCCGCCCCGCACAGGAGGATCGTCCCCTTGTCGTCTCTCAGCACGAGCCATTTCGCGACATAGCTCGGCGCGCCCTCGCTCCAGTGGATCTCGTAGTCGAACCAGTCCTGCGCGACCGGCTTGTCGCCGATGACGGCCTGCGCGTCGGCACCCGACGCGGCGGCAAGAAAGATCGCGGCGGTGGCAAGGCCGCGGAGTCTCATGGTCATGGAATACCCCCTTTCGATATGAAAACCAGCCCCCCGTCCTAGCGTCCCGCCCCCGGAAAGACAGGACCCGCCCCCCCGAAACCACCTGTTGCGGGGGTGACCGCAACGATGGCCGGTTTGACGCGCGACTGTTGACACCTCATCGCCAACCGCCCAAATGCGGCACGGCCGCTACAGGATCGAACAATCACCGCAAGATCAGGACCGGGAAGACCGCAATCGCATGGGTTCACTTGACGCGAAAAAGCCCCGGGGCGAACCCGGGGCCAGGTGTCGTCCGTCTTGCGGGGAGTGGTGGCTCAGGCCATTGCCGGGGCCGGCCAGGAAAATTCCGGACGCAGGCTGCCATAGACCGGGCGGCCGTCATCGGGCTTCGCGTAGCCCTTGGTCTCATCCCAGAACGCGTGATAGGTCGCCGCGGGGATGTCGGAATAGCCCATCAGGTTGGGCACCGCGACGCGGATCCGCTTTTCCTTGTCGTCGAGCATGATCGGCGTGCCGCACTCCTTGCAGAGGCAGATTTCCAAAGGCCCGCCGGGATTGTCGGCATTGAACGGCACCCGGTCGAGCTTCTCGGGATGATCGACCTTGAGGTCGCCATAGTTGAAGAAGACCACATGGGTATGCTGCTGCTTGGACACGCCCTTGCAGACGTTGCAGTGGCATTCGTGGTTGTCGATCGGTTCTCCGGACGCCGTCGTGTGAACGTGGTCGCATCCGCCCTTGTATGGTGCAGACATGGATTTCCTCCCTCCTCTGGTGGGCGCGCGCCCTTCGGGGACTCGCCGGCCCATCGCACAGGAAAAGGCCTTCAACGTCGAGATAGACTTCCGGAGGGGGCGACGGCGGCGACGGCTATCTCATACAGATGATCGCGGGCGTCGCCCCGACAGCAGTCGCGTCTCAGGCATTGGTCGCGCGAGACCGGGCCCGGGGTCCACCGCCGGGCCACCTCCCCGCGGCAGTTCCCGCTCCGCAACCGGCACGCCCATCTAGGTACCCGGTCTGAACGAGGGCGACGTCCGGAAACGAAAACACCCCGGCCACGGGCCGGGGCGTTGAGATGTCGCGGGTCGCGTGGCGCTCAGCCGCGCTCTTCGACGATTTCCACCAGATGCGGGATCGCGTTGACCATGCCGCGGACCGAGGGGGTATCCTCAAGCTCGCGGGTGCGGTGCATCTTGTTGAGGCCGAGCCCCTTCAGAGTCTCGCGCTGGACCTTGGGGCGGCGGATCGGCGAGCCGATCTGTCTGACGACGATGGTCTTGGCCATGACTTACGCCTCCTCCGCGATCTGGCTTGACGCCTCGCTGGCATCCTCGCGCTTCGGCAGGATGTCGGCGACCTTCTTGCCGCGACGCTGCGCGACCGACCGCGGCGACTGCTCCTTCTGGAGACCGTCGATCGTGGCGCGGATCATGTTGTAGGGGTTTTGCGAACCCAAGGACTTGGCGACCACGTCCTGCACGCCCAGCATCTCGAAGACGGCGCGCATCGGGCCGCCCGCGATGATCCCGGTACCGGCCGGGGCCGTGCGCATCACGACGCGGCCCGCACCGTGGCGGCCCTCGATATCGTGGTGCAGCGTCCGGCCCTCGCGGAGCGCGACACGGATCATCTGCCGCTTCGCCTGCTCGGTGGCCTTGCGAATCGCCTCGGGCACCTCTTTCGCCTTGCCCTTGCCGAAGCCGACGCGGCCACGCTGGTCACCCACGACGACGAGCGCCGCGAAGCCGAAGCGCTTGCCGCCCTTCACCGTCTTCGACACCCGGTTGATCGCCACAAGGCGGTCGGCGAATTCGGGGGCTTCCTCGCGCTCGCGACGGTTGCGCCCCTCTCCTCTCGGTTCTCTGGCCATGCGGCCTCCTGATCTTGTGGCGCCCGGCGCCGGTTGGTTCAATCCTGGTGAGCGCCGCTCCCGCAAAAGCGGGAGCCTCTCCCGGATCATCGGGGCGGCACCGGTTCATGGCCCGCCCGCAAGAGGCCCCGGGGCAGGCCCGGGGCGCATCTTCAGATCTTCAGCCCGGCTTCCCGCGCCGCATCGGCCAGGGCCTTCACCTTCCCGTGGAAGAGGAAGCCGCCCCGGTCGAAATAGGCCTCTTCGACGCCGGCCTTCTTGGCGCGCTCGGCAATCGCCGTGCCCACCTTGGTCGCCGCCTCGACATTGTTCTTGCCGACAATGCCCAGGTCCTTCTCAAGCGAGGAGGCCGAGGCGATCGTCACGCCCTGAACGTCGTCGATGAGCTGCACCGAGATGTTCTTGTTCGAGCGGTGCACCGAGAGCCGCACGCGGCCCGCGTTCACCTTGCGAAGCTTGTTCCGGACGCGCAGGCGGCGCTTCTGGAACAGTTCCCGTTTGGAAAGTGCCATGATGTCCGGTCCTTACTTCTTCTTGCCTTCCTTGCGGAAGATGAACTCGCCCTTGTAGCGGATTCCCTTGCCCTTGTAGGGCTCGGGCGCCCGCCACTCGCGGATCTTCGCGGCGACCTGGCCGACCACCTGCTGGTCGATGCCCTCGACGACGATCTCGGTCTGCTTCGGGCAGGTCACGGTGACGCCCTCCGGCACCGCGAAATCGACCTCGTGGCTGTAGCCGAGGTTCATTTTCAGCGTACTGCCCTGGATCGCGGCGCGGTAGCCGACACCGGTGATCTCAAGCTCTTTCTTGAAACCGTCGCTCACCCCGGTGACGAGATTCGCTACCATGGTGCGCGACATGCCCCACTGCTGCCGAGCCCGTTTCGACGAGCCGCGCGGGGTGATGCTCACCTCGCCGCCCTCGACGGCGATGGTGACATCGTCGGTGGCGGTAAACTCGCGGGTACCCTTCGGACCCTTGACCGAGACGGTCTGGCCCGAGACGGTGGCCTCGACGCCCGAGGGCAGCGGGACCGGTCTTTTTCCGATACGTGACATGCCTCTCTCCTCAGAACACCGTGCAGAGCACTTCGCCGCCGACATTCGCCTGGCGGGCATGGGCGTCCGACATCACGCCCTTGGGGGTCGAGACGATGGAAACACCGAGGCCCTGGCGCACCGACGGCAGGTCCTTGCAGGCGCGGTAGACGCGGCGGCCGGGGGTAGAGACCCGGCGAAGCTCGCGGATCACCGGGGCGCCGTCGAAGTATTTCAGGCTGATCTTGAGCGCCGGGTGGCCGTCGGCCCCCGTCGTCTTCTCATAGCCGCGGATGTAGCCTTCGTCGGCCAGAACGTCGAGCACCCAGGCCCGAAGCTTCGAGGCCGGCGAGACCACGGTGGATTTGCCGCGCATCTGGGCGTTGCGGATGCGGGTCAGCATATCGCCGAGAGGATCGTTCATCTCATGTCCTCCTTACCAGCTCGACTTGACCATGCCCGGGATCTGGCCCGACGAGCCAAGGTCCCGGAGCGCGATCCGGCTGATTTTCAGCTTGCGGTAATAGGCGTGCGGACGCCCCGTAAGCTGGCAGCGGTTGTGAAGACGGGTGGCCGAGGAGTTGCGCGGCAGTTTCGCCAGTTTCAGGCGCGCCTTGAACCGCTCTTCCATCGGCTTCGTGTCGTCGTTCGCGATCTGCTTCAGCGCGACGCGCTTGGCGGCGTAGAGGTCCACCAGCTTCTGGCGCTTCTTCTCGCGTTCGATCATGGATTTCTTGGCCATATCTCTATCCCTTCCCGCGTCAGCTGTTGAACGGCATGTTGAACTGCTTCAACAGCGCCTTCGCTTCCGCGTCGGTCGTCGCGGTGGTGGTGATCACGACATCCATGCCCCAGACCTCATCGACCTTGTCGAAGTTGATCTCGGGGAACACGATGTGCTCCTTGATGCCCATGGCATAGTTGCCGCGGCCGTCGAAGGAGCTGCCCGGAACGCCACGGAAGTCGCGGACGCGCGGCAGGGCGACGGTGATCATGCGGTCGAGGAACTCGTACATCCGGTCGCCGCGGAGGGTGACCTTGGCGCCGAGCGGCATGTCTTCCCGGACCCGGAAGCCGGCGATCGACTTCTTGGCCTTGGTGACCACGGCCTTCTGACCGGCGATGGCGGTCAGGTCTTCCTGAGCCGATTTCGCCTTCTTCGAGTCGCGGACCGCCTCGGCACCGCAGCCGATGTTCAAGACGATCTTGTCGAGGCGCGGGATCTGCATGTCGTTCTTGTAGCCGAACTCTTCCTTGAGCGCGGCCCGGATCGTCCCGGCATAGAGCGCCTTGAGGCGCGGGGTATAGGTGGCGGCGTCGAGCATCAGATCGCGTCCCCCGTGGTCTTGGCGAAGCGGATCTTCTTGCCGTCTTCCATGCGGAAGCCGACGCGGGTCGCTTTGCCGTTGCTGTCCAGAAGCGCCAGGTTCGACAGGTCGATCGGCATCGCGACCGGCACGCGGCCGCCCTGCGAGCTCGGGGTCTGACGGGTGTGGCGGATGGCGATGTTGATGCCGTCCACGACGGCCTTGCCGTCCTTCGGCATCACCTTGGTGATCTCGCCTTCCTTGCCCTTGTCACGGCCGGCGAGCACGACGACCTTGTCGCCTTTCTTGAGTTTCGCAGCCATCAGAGCACCTCCGGCGCCAGCGAAATGATCTTCATGAAGTTCTTGGCGCGAAGCTCGCGCACCACCGGTCCGAAGATCCGGGTGCCGACGGGCTCGCCGGCGTTGTTGAGGATCACCGCGGCGTTCCGGTCGAAGCGGATCGCGGTGCCGTCCTCGCGGCGCACTTCCTTGGCGGTACGGACCACCACGGCCTTGCGCACGTCGCCCTTCTTCACGCGGCCGCGCGGGATCGCTTCCTTGACCGACACCACGATGATGTCGCCCACGGAGGCGTATTTCCGCTTCGAGCCGCCGAGAACCTTGATGCACTGCACCCGGCGTGCGCCGGAGTTGTCAGCGACATCCAGATTGGTCTGCATCTGGATCATTTGGTTTCTCCCGACCTTTGGGGGGCTTCTTCAGGCCTTGTCCCCAGGGTTTCGATCAAACCGGGTGTCGTGCGCTGGTTAGGCGGTCACGACCTCCCA
The DNA here is from genome assembly GCA_003605175.1 of Paracoccaceae bacterium. Lineage (GTDB taxonomy): Bacteria > Pseudomonadota > Alphaproteobacteria > Rhodobacterales > Rhodobacteraceae > Ovoidimarina. Next base: position 249,012 of record QWDA01000007.1, read on the forward strand.
GCGCTTGCTTTTCGAAATCGGCGCGCATTCCTGGATGCGGACGCTGTCGCCGACCTTGAACTGGTTCTGCGGGTCATGGGCCCGGTACTTCTTCGTCTTCCGCACGGTCTTGTGCAGGAGCGCATGCGTGAAGCGGCGCTCGACCAGCACGGTGACGGTCTGGTCGTTCTTGTCCGAGGTGACGGTGCCTTGAAGGATACGCTTGGGCATGTCTTACGCCTCCGACGCGGCCGCGGCCGCCTTTTCGTTCAGGATCGTCTTCACCCGCGCGGCGTCACGGCGCACCTGGCGCATGCGGGCGGTGTTCTCGAGCTGGTTCGTGGCCTGCTGGAAGCGGAGGTTGAACGCCTCCTTCTTCAGGCTCACGAGCTCTTCCCGAAGCTGGTCGGGCGTCTTGTCGCGCAGTTCCTTGGCATCGAGTGCCATCGTTCTTCCTTTCGACATCACCGGCAGGCCCCTGTGCTTGCGCGCGGGTCACCCTGATTCCGGTGGAGCAGGTGAATGAGCGCGCCGTATAGGCGCCGCCGCCCGCAAGCGCAAGGGTTTTTCCGCGCATTTCGCCTCCGACGTCCAGGCCCGTGGCGCCGGGGCGAATTCCGACCAGTTCGCAGTCTCTTTCTGGGCGTCTCCGCGCCCCTCGCTGGACATATCCTTTGGTGGCTAACCGCATCTCAACAGTCTTTCGCCAGGAAGGTCCGGACGCAGAAGGAGCGAGGTTTGGCCAGAATGGTCTACGGTTTCGTGGTTGCGGCGGTGCTTGCGCTCGTGCCGGGCCTGGCCGAGGCGCAGCAGGTCGCGCTGTTCGGAGGACAGGCCGGGTCGGCGTCCCTGTTCAGCGACAACTACCTTGGGGGAACGCGGGACAGCGCGGACCTCGAGACGCTCCAGACCGCCAGCCTCTTCGCGGGCGAGACGGGCCTCTTCTCGAAACCCCTCCGCCAGATTCCGGCCGCGCCGGGCCACGGCGCCCAGATCGCCCGCCTGCGCGACCTGATCGCGAGCGCGGAGGCCGGATCCGCCGGCTACGACGCGGTGCAGCACCGCGCTCGCATACGCCCCGAAAGGGCCCCGACCCTGATGACCGTCGCGGAGATATTCGACTGGATCAAGCGCACGCCAGGTCAGCCCCACGCCATCGGGCGCTACCAGTTCATCCCGTCGACGCTGGCCTACCTTGTCGGCGAACTCGACGTGCCGGGCCATGCCCGTTTCGACCCCGCGCTGCAGGACCGGCTCGCGAACGCGCTCCTCGACCAGGCGGGCCTCCCCGACTTTCTCGCCGGCCGGATGGACCACCGCGCCTTCATGAACGCCATCGCGAAGATCTGGGCCGGGCTGCCGAACTCGACCGGCCGCTCGCACTATGCCGGCGTCGCCGGCAACAAGGCGGTGCTGAGCTGGGCACGGTTCGAGGCGGAGATGCTGCGGATCTTTCCGGCGGCAGGGTGAGGCGCAGCCGGAGAGGCCGTCCAGCGACGTGCCGGACGGACGGCGCCCAGGCGACCGATCGCGGTCTCAACTGGACCCGGTCACCACTTCACGCCACGTCCGCTTCTCGATCCGGCGCAGGTTCGGTGCCCCCCGAAGCCGCACCAGAAAAGTCGCAAGAAGTTCCAGCTCAGCATCGGCTGGATCGCCCAGAAACGGCGCGACGGGAATGGCATTGCCGTAGTTCTGCGCGCTCTTCTCGGGGGGGAATCGTCGACGATCAGGATGCGTTCCAGGGGCCAGCCGAACCGCTTGAGCTTCTTCAGGCGCTTCTGGGTATGGAAATCGCCCAGATCTCTCCCGAACCGCTCGTTGTGATGCGGCAGGGTCCGCATCTGCGTGACCCGGCTCGCGCCCCAGACGAACATCAGCCTGCCGGCGTCCGGAACGATATGGCCGACGATCTCAGCGACATAGCCATCGCTTGCCGAGGACCATATCCCGACCGCGAAATTCGCGAAGCAGATTTCAAGGAACGCCTCGAGGCCGGGACGACGATAGACATAATAGCCCGCAACCCGCAGGTCGGCCGGGTCCTCCAGCTCCATGCCGCTCGCATGGATCAAGGTCTCATCGAGATTGAGAACCAACAGGATTTCGCGCCCCGATGACACGGCTTTGCTCCGAACGAAAAAGGCGGAGCCCTAGGGCCCCGCCTCCTCAATTCTTCGAAGCATCGCGGCGGGTCAACCCGCCGGGCCTCACCAATCCTCGCGAACCACCGTCCGGGTCTTGATCGGAAGCTTCATCGCGGCGAGGCGCAGGGCTTCGCGGGCGATGCCTTCGGCGACGCCGTCGATCTCGAACATGATCCGCCCCGGTTTCACCTTGGCGGCCCAGAAATCGACCGAGCCCTTGCCTTTACCCATCCGGACCTCGGTGGGTTTGGAAGACACCGGGGTGTCCGGGAAGATCCGGATCCAGACCCGGCCCTGACGCTTCATGTGACGCGTCAGCGCCCGGCGGGCGGCTTCGATCTGGCGCGCGGTGATCCGCTCGGGCTCCACCGCTTTCAGGCCGTAATGGCCGAAGTTGAGGTCCGATCCGCCCTTTGCCTGGCCGTGGATACGGCCCTTGTGCATCTTGCGGAACTTGGTGCGCTTTGGTTGCAGCATCTTTTTCTACTCCTCAACGATCGCGGCGGCCGCCGCCGGCGCCGCGCGGGGCGGGCCCGTCCTGCAGCTCCTGCGTCTTGCGGTCACGCGCGGAGGGATCGTGTTCCATGATCTCGCCCTTGAAGATCCAGACCTTGATCCCGATGATCCCGTAGGGCGTCATCGCTTCCTTCAGCGCGTAGTCGATATCGGCACGGAGCGTGTGCAGCGGCACCCGGCCTTCCCGATACCATTCGGTCCGGGCGATCTCGGCGCCGCCGAGGCGGCCCGCGACGTTGACCCGGATGCCGAGGGCACCCATCCGCATCGAGTTCTGCACCGCCCGCTTCATGGCACGGCGGAACGAGACCCGGCGTTCGAGCTGCTGGGCGATCGACTCGGCGACCAGCGCGGCGTCAAGCTCGGGCTTGCGCACTTCGACGATGTTGAGATGCAGTTCCGACGCGGTCATCTTCGCGAGCTTCCTGCGAAGCCCCTCGATATCCGCACCCTTCTTGCCGATGATCACGCCCGGACGGGCGGTGTGGATCGTCACCCGGCACTTGCGGTGGGGGCGCTCGATGATCACGCGGCTGACGCCGGCCTGCTTGCACTCTTCCTCGATGAACTCACGGATCTTGAGGTCCTCGAGAAGGAGATTGCCGTAGTCCTTGGTGTCGGCATACCAGCGCGAATCCCAGGTGCGGTTGACCTGGAGGCGCATGCCGATCGGATTGACTTTCTGACCCATTAGGCTTGCTCCTCGACCTGGCGGACCTTGATGGTGAGCTCGGAGAACGGCTTGACGATGCGGCCGAAGCGGCCACGCGCACGCGGCTTGCCACGCTTCAGCGTCAGGTTCTTGCCGACCCAGGCCTCGGCCACGATGAGCTCGTCCACGTCCAGGTTATGGTTGTTCTCGGCATTGGCGATGGCCGACTGAAGGCATTTCTTCACGTCTTCCGCGATCCGCTTCTTCGAGAAGGTGAGGTCCGACAGGGCCTTTTCCACCTTCTTGCCGCGGATCATCGCCGCCACGAGGTTCAGCTTCTGGGGAGAGGTGCGGAGCATCCGCGCCTTCGCCATCGCTTCGTTGTCCGCCACGCGGCGCGGATTCTTGTCCTTGCCCATGACTTACTTCCTCTTCGCTTTCTTGTCGGCGGCGTGGCCGTAATAGGTCCGCGTCGGCGAGTATTCCCCGAACTTCTGACCGATCATGTCCTCGGTCACGTTCACGGGCACGTGCTTCTGGCCGTTGTAGACGCCGAATGTGAGCCCCACGAACTGGGGCAGGATCGTCGAGCGGCGCGACCAGATCTTGATGACTTCGTTGCGGCCCGATTCACGGGTCTTCTCGGCCTTCTTCAACACGTAGCTGTCGACGAAGGGGCCTTTCCAAACTGAGCGGCTCATGTGTTAGCGGCCCTTCTTCTTGGCGTGGCGCGAGCGGATGATCAGCTTCGACGACGCCTTGTTCCTGTCGCGGGTGCGCGCACCCTTGGTCGGCTTGCCCCAGGGGGTGACCGGGTGACGGCCGCCCGAGGTACGGCCTTCGCCACCGCCATGCGGGTGGTCGATCGGGTTCATCACCACGCCGCGGACGCTCGGGCGCTTGCCGAGGTTGCGGTTGCGGCCGGCCTTGCCGAGGTTCTGGTTCGAGTTGTCGGGGTTGGAGACCGCACCCACGGTCGCCATGCATTCCTGACGGACGAGGCGGAGCTCTCCGCTGGAGAGCCGGATCTGGGCATAGCCGCCGTCACGGCCAACGAACTGGGCATAGGTGCCCGCAGCGCGTGCGATCTGGCCGCCCTTGCCGGGCTTCATCTCGATATTGTGGACGATCGTGCCGATCGGCATCCCCGAGAACGGCATCGCGTTGCCGGGCTTCACGTCGACCTTCTGACCCGCGATGATCTTGTCGCCCACGGCGAGGCGTTGGGGGGCCAGGATATAGGCCTGCTCGCCATCGGTATACTCGATCAGCGCGATGAAGGCCGTGCGGTTCGGGTCGTATTCGATGCGGACGACCACGGCTTCGACGTCGAATTTCGAACGCTTGAAGTCCACGATCCGGTAGAGACGTTTCGCCCCGCCGCCCTTGCGGCGCATCGTGATCCGTCCGGTGTTGTTCCGTCCGCCATTCTTGGTCAGACCCTCGGTGAGGGATTTGACCGGGCGGCCTTTCCAAAGCTCCGAACGGTCGATCAGAACCAGCCCGCGCTGGCCAGGCGTCGTCGGTTTGTACGACTTGAGTGCCATGCTTTCTGTCTTCCGTTTGCTTTGCGGGGATTGGTCCCGCTATGTATGGGCCCTCTCAAGGGCCGGTAGAGGTTGGGTTTCCCCAAAGACACGCGACCCCGGACGAATCCGGGGACGGTGAAGATGGGGGCTGATAGCAGGGCCCGCCCTGGGTGGCAAGGGACTTGGCCTGATGACGGGAGAGCTTGGCTCTCCCTCCACGTCACCCGCATGTGCTCTCAGGCGCTCGAGATGAAGCCGCATTTTCTCTTCGACACGCTCGGTCGAGAACATCCCTCCCAACAGAAGTTGCCGCCACCCGGGATCCAGCTCTCGTTCAACGCGAAATTAACCATGAATTACAATATTTAAGTGCAATTTTAGGAGATCTCGATCTTGTCTCCATACCGCCCAAAAACTTGCACATTTGAACGTCAGGCGCCCGGCAAAAGAATGGAGAACACGAGTGAAACTGCCAGTCCTTTCCTTCGCGATCGCCAGCGGGATGGTGTATTTTCCCGCAGCCCACGCAACGGCCGATCTCGCGTCCGCCGTCGATACCCTGTCGCGCCTGCACACCGAGGACGTTTTGACCGCCGACCTCGAATCCGATGCATCCGACCGCATCCACCTCGCCAACCGCTTGACCATGCTCACCCAGATGGCCGCGGCGTCGTCCTGTGCACTGGCCTCGGAAGTGGCGGTCGAGGAAAGCCATGCCAATCTCGAAGAAGCGATGTATGAGATGGATCTCATCCTCGACGCGCTGCGCTACGGCGACGATCGCCTGCACATTCTCGGTCCGGAACCGAGCCGCCGCGTCGTCCATGACCTTGACCTGCTCGCGGAGGAATGGCGCAAGACCCACGACGCAGTCGAGTCAATGTTGCGAGACGGCCATGACCCGGAAAGCGCGCATGTCATCGATGATCACAATCTGATCCTCCTGGAAGAAGCGACCGTCGTGGCCAGCGACATTATGGGCCGCCACTCCCACCCGTTCGAGATCACCCAGGCCAATGCGGTGCTCATCACCGTGGCCGGGCGTCAGCGGATGCTGACCCAGAAGATGGCCAAGGACGCCTGCGAGATCTGGTCCGGCTACCATGACGAAAACGGCCGCGCCGACCTCGAAGAAACTATGGTAATCTTCGAGAACTCGTTCAACGCGCTCCTGAACGGCATGCCGGCCCTCGGCATCCAGCCGGCCCCGACCGAAACCATCCGGGAAGATCTGGAGGACATCCTCGCGCGCTGGGAAGTGCTCCGCGGCAACCTCGACCTTCTGCTGGCGGGCGAGGAGCTGGACATGGATCAGAAGTACGAGGTCATCCATGACTTCGACGTCGAACTTGGGAATATCGAGCACCTCGTGCACGACTACAATGCCTTCGTGAAGACCGGACTCAATGCGATGCATTAGGGTCCTGCCAGTTGGACACCCGAATGCGCTCATTCTGAATTTCGGTGCTATCCCGTTGATCTGGCGTCTTCCTGTGTTCGGGCAGACAATCCGGTCGTGGTGCGCGAAGCCACGACCGGTCCGACAAGAGCCGGAACGATGACGACGGGATAGTTGGCCATCAAGTTCGGAAGGCCAAGGTCCTGCGCGGACACGACTGCGAGCGGCATATGCCCATCCGCACCTCCGAAAGCGCCAAATGGCCCAGGAGTCTGCAAGACCGGAACGCAGCGGAGTTCGTTCCAGTAAATTTACTGGCAGCGTCCAGGCAGTTTGCAACCGTTCCACTCTGCGAACATCCGCGCCTGCGCGAGCCCGGCGAGGCAGTGCCCTCCCTCTGCAGTCTTGAGGTTCGACCATTCGGATGTAAGCTGCGCGCCGAGGTGGCGGCACCATTGCAAAAGGGACCGATAATATGTGGTCGGATCAACATGTCGGGACGATGCTGGGCGCCTTGGACAAGGGCCATATGGTCGCTATCGGTGACAATCACACCAGCGAGGATGCATTCGTGCTCGGATCGACCCTGCTGAAGCGGGCGAAGAAGCGTGGAGCCCTCTGCCTCGAAGTTTCCTCCGATGCGCAGAACTGGAACGGCGGCGTGCAAAAGGGAATCGAGGAGTTCGCATCCCACACCGACATGGGCCTGCACTACCCCCCGATCGCCAAGCTCGCCGCTTCGGTCGGCTGGTCGGTTCAATGCGTCGACTGCACGGATATGCAGAACCCCAGCAAGAACTGCTTCGGCAAGTCCTTCATGTGCAAGGAGCGGCAGATCTACATTTCGAAAATGGTCGACAAGGTCACGGAAATCTTCGGCGCGACCATCTTCATCATCGGCGACAAGCACATGAAGGGCTGGGAAGACGTATACGCGCCCAGGGACAAGAAAACTGGAAAGAAACCCAAGGTGCAAAGCATCCAAGGGTATTCCGACCTCTCCCTGGAGGGGAAGAGGCTCTACGATACGAACGGCAAACTCTTCGCGCAGATCTTCTCGCGTGGCTAGACGTCACATGCCGTCGCCCGCCACCGCACCCGAGCGGTTGGAAGCGGTTTTCCGGCGGGAATGCTTCGCCGCTCTTCCCGGCTGAGATGAGGCCGCGGTCACGAATAGGGCCCCCGCCATCGGCAGGGGCCCTATCTATCGCGGGGGTTCGCCCCGAAGGAGTTCAGAGACCGGTCGTCACGTCGATCGTATTGCCCTCTTCGAGCGTCACATAGGCCTTCTTGACGTTGTTCCGCCGGCCCGGCTGGCCGCGGAAGCGCTTGACCTTGCCCTTGGTGATGGTGGTGTTGACCGCCTTCACCTTGACGCCGAAGAGCGCTTCGACCGCGCTCTTGATCTCGGGCTTGGTGCTGTCCATCGCCACTTCGAACACTACGGCGCCGTTCTCGGACGCCATCGTGGCCTTCTCGGTGATGATCGGCTTGCGGATCACGTCGTACTGTTCGGGTTTCGCGTTCATTTGAGCCGCGCCTCCAGAGCTTCGACACCCGCCTTTGTGATCACCAGCGTGTCACGCTTGAGGATGTCATAAACATTGGCCCCCATCGACGGCAGCACATCGAGACCTTCGATATTCGCCGACGCGCGGAGGAAGTTCTCGCTGATTTCGGCGCCGTCGATCACGAGCGCCCGCTTCCAGCCCAGGTTCTTCACCTGCTTGGCGAGCGCCGCGGTCTTGCCCTCGGCCTCGGCGGCATCGAGGATGACGAGCGCGCCTTCCTTGGCCTTGGCCGACAGGGCGTGCTTGAGCCCGAGCTTGCGGAACTTCTTGGTCAGGTCGTGGCCGTGCGAGCGCGGCGTCGGACCCTTGTAGACCCCGCCGTGCCGGAAGATCGGCGCGTTCTTGTCACCGTGGCGGGCGCCGCCGGTGCCTTTCTGGCGATAGATCTTCTTGGTCGAGTACGAGGTCTCCGACCGGGTCTTGACCTTGTGGGTGCCGGCCTGGGCGCCTGCGCGCTGCCAGCGGACGACACGGTGAAGGATGTCGGCGCGCGGCTCGAGACCGAAGATCTCGTCGCCGAGATCCACCGAACCGGCCTTCTTGCCGTCCAGATTGATCACGTCGAGTTTCATTCCTCACCGTCCTTCTTCTCGTCGGCGTTCGGGGCGGCATCGCCCTTGTCCGCCTGGATCTCGGCCTCGGCCTCTTTCAGCGCCGCTTCCTCGGCCGCGGCCTGCTCCTCGGCGAGGCGTTTGGCTTCAGCTTCAGCTTCTGCGGCGGCGGCGGCGGCGGCTTCCTCTGCGGCCCTGGCGGCCTCCTCGGCATGCGATTTCAGCGCCGCGGGCAGGATCACGTTCTCCGGAACCGGCTTCTTCGCCGCGTCCTTCAGCGTCACCCAGCCGCCTTTCGAGCCCGGCACAGCGCCCTTGACCATGATCAGGCCGCGGTCGGCATCGGTGCGGACGACCTGCAGGTTCTGCGTGGTCACCCGGGCAGCGCCCATGTGACCGGCCATCTTCTTGCCCTTGAACACCCGGCCGGGGTCCTGACACTGACCCGTGGAACCGTGCGACCGGTGCGAGATCGACACGCCATGCGACGCACGGAGGCCGCCGAAATTGTGCCGCTTCATGGCACCGGCGAAACCCTTGCCGATCGAGATGCCGGTCACATCGACATACTGGCCTTCGAAATAGTGGTTGGCGGTGATTTCCTCGCCGACCGCGATGAGGTTCTCGGGGCTGACCCGGAATTCCGCGATCTTCCGCTTGGGTTCCACCTTGGCAGCGGCGAAATGGCCGCGCATCGCCTTCGACACGCGTTTCACCTTCGCGGTGCCTGCACCGAGCTGGACCGCCGAATAGCCGTCCTTCTCCTGCGTGCGGTTCGCCACCACCTGCAGCCCGTCGAGCTGCAGAACGGTGACGGGCACCTGCTTGCCGTCTTCGAGAAAGAGCCGGGTCATCCCGACCTTCTTTGCGATCACTCCAGAGCGCAACATGGCTGGTGCTCCCCTTTACGACTGCAGCTTGATTTCGACGTCGACACCGGCGGCGAGGTCGAGCTTCATGAGCGCGTCCACGGTCTGCGGGGTCGGGTCCACGATGTCGAGAAGCCGCTTGTGGGTGCGGATCTCGAACTGGTCGCGGGATTTCTTGTCGATATGCGGGCCGCGGAGAACCGTGAACTTCTCGATCTTGTTCGGCAGCGGAATCGGCCCGCGCACCTGGGCGCCGGTCCGTTTCGCGGTGTTCACGATTTCCTGCGTCGAGGCATCGAGCACGCGGTAGTCGAAGGCCTTGAGCCTGATGCGGATGTTCTGGCTGGCGATCGCCATGGGTCTTGCCTTTCACGTTGAGAGGTGGAGCGGACGACAAACGGCCGCCGCCCCACGTCGAACTTCGTTTTCTTGTTCGGGTCCCGGGTCGCCCCGGGTCCGGTCCGTCACTCCGGAGAGATCAGGTTCACTCGATGATCTTCGAGACGACGCCGGCGCCGACGGTGCGGCCGCCTTCGCGGATCGCGAAGCGGAGGCCGTTCTCCATCGCGATCGGCGCGATCAGCTCCACCGTGAAGGCCACGTTGTCGC
>QWDA01000008.1 GCA_003605175.1 Paracoccaceae bacterium
TGCTCGGGGCATGACGGTGACACCAACAGCGGCCAGTCCGTCCACGTCGTCGGCAGATCACCTGACAGCCGTCACTGCGAAAACAGAAAACCGTTCCCACGCCCTGACTTCTTCAGCAGCCTGTTAGGAGCCAGTACAGCATTCATCGAGTCAAGGCAGCGTTACCACCATTGCGCCGGGATAGCGGCCTATCAGGTTGCGGTGCGATCTCAGTTTCGGGTGCGGTATCATTTTGTCGGTCTGCCTGTCCGACAGCGTATCCGAGGAGCTAACGCGCGAGGGATCGAAGCCGCATGGCTGAGACCGCGCGAGAGGGGGGGCTCGGTTCAAGAGAGCCCGGTTCTGCCCTGCCTAAGGCCAGGCAGGGCGCGCCAGACCGCCAATCATCCGGATTTGATTGCGTAAAGTATCGAAAACTGATACTTTTTGCGTGTGGAACAGGAATTCAGCCATGCACGGGACTATATCGACAGCCTCGCATCCAGCGGGCGCTATCACTTCACGAGCGCCGACGCCAAACAGGCTCTGGGCTCCTCTCCCGATGCCGTCAAGCTGGCCCTGAACAGACTGGGAAAGCAAGGGCTGATCGCGACGCCGTCACGCGGCTTCTATGTCATCGTGCCGCCCGAGTACAAATCTCTCGGCTGCCTGCCTGCCGACCAGTTCATCCCGCACCTGATGGAGCATCTCCATCTGTCCTACTACGCCGGACTGCTGACGGCAGCGCAGTATTACGGGGCCGCCCATCAGAGGCCGCAGGAATTTCAGGTCTTCACTGAAAAATCCCGCCGCCCGATCAAGTGCGGCAAGGTCCGCGTCAATTTCATCGCCCGCAAGCAGATCAAGCAGGTCGCAACCAAGCCGTTCAACACCCCGCGCGGCATGCTCGCCGTCTCCTCCCCCGAGGCGACCGCGATCGATCTCGCGGGCTACCCCGATCACACCGGCGGGCTGGAACAAAGCGCAACGGTCCTCTCGGAGCTCGCCGAACAGATCGATCCCGACAAGCTGGTCGCCGCCGCACAATCCGCGCCGGTGCCGTGGGCACAGCGGCTTGGCTATCTGCTCTCCCTCGGCGAAGGCAGCGAAGCCACCGGCCCGCTGGAACAATACGTGCAGAGCAAGGCCCGTGAGTACGTCCCGCTTGCACTCTACGGCGACAAGGACGGCCCGCGGGCGCGTGCGTGGAAGCTGATCATCAACGAGGATGTGGAGCCCGAGTTTTGATCCCGCGCGACTTTATCACCGAATGGCGCGCGCAGGCGCCATGGATCGAGGATGCGCAGGTCGAGCAGGACCTCGTCATCAGCAAGGCGCTCGTCGATATCTTCTCGCACCCCATCCTGAAAGACGCGCTCGCCTTCCGCGGCGGCACGGCGCTCTACAAGCTCTTCCTCAAACCAGCTGCCCGTTACTCAGAAGATATCGACCTTGTGCAGATCACGGCTGAACCGGCAGGCGATGTCATGAGCGCGCTGCGCGATGTGCTCTCCCCCTGGCTCGATGACAAGCCCCGCTACAAGCAAAGCGAAGGCCGCGTCACCTTCAGATTCCGCTTTCAATCGGAGGACACGCCGCCGCTACCTCTGACCCTCAAGGTCGAGATCAACACGCGTGAGCATTTCGCGGTGCACGGCCTGCAAGAGATTCCCTTCACCGTCGACTCCCGCTGGTTCAACGGAGACTGCGCCATCCCGAGCTACGGCCTGAATGAGCTGCTCGGCACGAAACTGCGCGCGCTTTATCAGCGCCGCAAAGGCCGCGATCTTTTCGATCTGGCCGTCGCCCTGGACCACCCCGACAGTGATCCGGCCAGGATCATCGAGACCTTCACGGCCTACATGGAGGATGGCGGCCACCATGTCACCAAGCCGCAATTCGAGGAAAACCTCGCCGCAAAACTGGAGAACAGACAATTCACCGCAGATATCGGCCCGCTGCTGCGCGACGGCTTCGCCTGGGACCTTGAAGCTATGGCCGATAAAGTCAGCAATGAATTGATCACCCGCCTGCCGGAGGCTGAGTGATGTCATCACGATCAAGACAATCTGCTTGCCGACGACGATCAAAGGTCTCACAAGGCTGACATTCCTAAACGCGCGGCTAAAAGCGCCCTAAAAAGAACAAACAGATTTGTTGGACGTGTAGATGAGCAATTTGCTACGATCGCGCGATGAAAAAGAATATTGATGTCATAGAGTTAAGTGCTACCGATCTTGTCGGCCACCTGAATTGTCAGCACCTTACTGAGCTTGATCTGAGCGTCGCGGCGGGAACCCTGAGCAAGCCCAAAATCTGGGACCCGCTACTGGAAATTCTGCGCGAGCGCGGACGCCGTCACGAAGAAGGCTTCGTCGAGCATCTGAAGTCAGAGGGACTGGACGCCGTCACCATTGCCGGTGTCGACATCACGCCTGATGCTGTTGCGCAGACGCGCGAAGCGATGGCGCAAGGCGTTGATGTCATCATTCAGGGCGCACTCAAGCACGGACGCTGGGCCGGACGTGCGGACATCCTTCGCCGCGTAGAAACCTCGAGCGATCTTGGTGCCTGGTCCTACGAGGTCATCGATACCAAGCTGGCACGGGAGACCAAAGCCGGTTCTGTGCTGCAACTCTGCCTGTATGCTGATTTGCTCGCACAGGTGCAGGGCAAGGCACCCGAGAACGTCTATGTTGTTGCGCCGTGGTCGAACTTTCAGCCGCAGATATTCAGGTTCGCCGACTATGCAGCCTACTTCCGCAAGGCCAAGGCGGCGACCGAAGACGCCACCATCGACGACGCCCCGCCAGCGCAATATCCCGAGCCGAAGGAGCACTGCGATATCTGCCGCTGGCGCGAACGGTGCGAACAGCGCCGCCGCGATGACGACCATCTGTGCCTTGTCGCCGGTCTCAGCAAGAACCAGACGACTGAACTGCACGAACGGGGCATCACGACCGCGACGGCGCTTGCGGCCATGCCGCTACCCTTGCCCTGGAAACCAAAACGCGGCGCGGCGCAAACCTATGAGAAGGTCCGCGAGCAAGCGCGGATTCAGATCGAGTCCAGACAGGCCGGAGCGCCGCTCTACGAGTTGCTGCCGGTCACCTCCGATGCCGGATTCTGCCTGCTGCCGGAATCGTCTGAAGGCGACATCTTCTTCGACATCGAGAGTGATGCGCATGTCGGCGAACACGGCCTCGAATATCTGTTCGGCTACATCTTCCGCGATGATCACGGTGACTGGAGCTACCAAGCCGATTGGGCATTCGATCGTGAATCCGAGAAAGCGATCTTCGAGCACTTCGTTGATTTCGTCAGCGAGCGTCTGGAGCAGTATCCCGATCTACACATCTATCACTATGCGCCCTACGAACCGGCAGCCCTCAAACGCCTGATGGGCCGCTACGCGACCCGCGAGACGCAGATTGATGAACTGCTGCGCGGCCATGTGCTGGTCGATCTCTACAGCGTTGTCCGCAATGCCGTCCGCGTCGGCGTCGAGAGTTACTCGATCAAGAAACTGGAGCCGGTCTACGGCTACGAGCGGGACACCACACTTCCCGATGCCAATCAGGCGCTGGCCAGCCTTCAGGCAGGCCTTGAGCTAGGGGACATCGACAGCGTCAGCGACGAAGACCGCAATACCGTCCAGTCCTACAACCGTGATGATTGCGCCTCGACCATCGCGCTACGGGACTGGCTTGAACAGCGACGACAGGAACTGATCGATAGCGGCGAAGACGTCCCAAGGCCGCCGCCGTCCGAACAGCAAGCCAGCGAGGAACTGACCGCACGCGATCTGGCCGTCCAGGAACTCATCGAGCGCCTGACCCATGATGTGCCGGTCGATATCGAAGTACGCTCCGACGAACAGCAAGCAAGATGGGTGCTCGCCTATCTGCTGGATTGGCATCGCCGTGAGGGCAAGGCGACGTGGTGGGAATATTTCAGGCTGTCGGCACTGACACCGGAAGAACTGATTGACGAGCGTGCCGCGCTTTCTGGTCTCAGCCTCATAGACACGATCGACCAAAGCAAGACAGGCATCCCGACACACCGCTACCGTTTCGTCCAACAGGACACCGATCTACGCGGCGGTGAGAACCTGCGCAGCGCTGGTGGTGAGACTCTTGGCAGCATCGTCGAGATCAATGCGGACGAGCGCACCGTCGACATCAAGAAGATGGGCAAGACCAAGGACGAACATCCGGAAGCGGTCTTTGCCTTCAAAAAATTCGATCACGACGAACAGGAAGCTGCGATCTTCCGCATCGGCGAGTATGTTGCCGAGCACGGGATCGAAGGCGACGGCCCTTACCTGTCCGGACGCGCACTCTTGCTGCGCGAAGCACCGCGCATTGGTGGCCAGCCGACCAGACTGGATGGAGAAGAACCGCTCGATGCAGCGCTTCGCATTGCTGCTCATATCGACGGAGGCATCCTGCCGATCCAAGGCCCGCCCGGCACGGGCAAAACCCATACCGGCGCGCACATGATTTGTCGTCTCGTCGAGGACGGCAAGAAAGTCGGGATCACGGCCAACTCGCACAAGGTCATCCGCAATCTGCTCGATAAGGTCGTCAAAACTTCCGAGGAGCTGGGCGTCAACCTGACCTGCATGCAAAAACCCGGCGAGCGCGAACCCGATCAGGACCGCCTGATATTCGCCAAGAAAAACGAGGACGTGTTCGACGCTCTGGCTTCTGGCCAATGCCAGGTCGCTGGCGGCACGAGCTATGTTTGGTCGCGCGCTGATGCCGCAGACACGCTCGATGTGCTCTTCGTCGATGAGGCCGCGCAGATGTCACTCGCGAATGTGCTGGCGGTTTCCCAAAGCGCAAAGACGGTCATCCTGCTCGGCGATCCGCAGCAACTCGACCAGCCGACCCAGGGCTCGCATCCGGACGGCACGGACGTATCGGCACTGGAGCATATCCTTGGCGACGATCACACCATCAGCCCCGAGCGCGGGCTCTTCCTAGAAACCACCTGGCGTCTGCATCCCGAGATTTGTGCATTCAACTCGGAGCTCTTCTATGACGGCAAGCTCCATGCAAAGCCTGACTGCGCGCAGCAAACCATCACCGCAGACGGCCCGATCAGCGGCAGCGGGCTGCGCTTCCTGCCGGTGCCGCACTCCGGCAATCAGAGCTATTCGATCGAGGAAGCAGAGATCACCGCGCAGTTGGTGACAGATATCCTTGCCAGCAATCCCACCTGGACCGACCGCGACGGCGACACCCACAATCTGACACTGGACGATATCCTCGTCATCACACCCTACAACGCGCAGGTCTTCGAGATTCAGCAACGACTGCCCGGTGCACGCGTCGGCACGGTCGACAAGTTTCAGGGACAGGAGGCACCGATTGCCATCTACTCGATGGCAACATCGAGCTACGCCGATGCGCCGCGCGGTATGGAATTCCTCTACAGCGCCAACCGCTTCAATGTCGCAATCTCCCGTGCCCAGTGCGTCGCCATACTGATCGCCAGCCCGGAGGTCTTCGAAGCCGACTGCAAGACACCGCGCCAGATGCAACTTGCCAACGCCTTCTGCCGCTACCTCGAAATCGCAGATGAGATGGAGAGCACCGTAGCGGCTGCAGAGATCATTTTAGAAGAGAGTACAGGTTGATGGATGGAGCAGAGATCGAGCGGGTGAATTTCCCCGAGTGGACGGAGTACCAGAACAAGAACGGTCTCGATCCGCTTGGCATGCAGAATAGCAGCGTCAATCTCTATCAGACGTTCCTGCCAGGCATCAGTAACGTGACGCTGCGCATGCGCTATTACGGCCTCTATGCATGGCTCAATCGGGCATACGGCCAGAATATCGGCGACACCAATCCCGAGACCTGGAAACGCTATATCCGCCGCACCGAAGCGCTCTATGCCTTGATCGCCTATCGGCATGGCGGCGAAACCGGTGTTGCCGGAATCGACTGGGCCACCAAGAAACTGAACAGCGCCGCCAGCGATACCATCGAATTCGCGCAGGACGCCGAACCCGGTAGCGAGACGCATTACCTCCAGCAAGCGTGGGGTGCCTATGGCGCTGCTTATGGCAGTCAGGTTTCCGAGATCGGCATCCTCACCACCGTAGGACATCCCATACCGGTGCTCACCGAAGAGATCGGCGAGCCGCTTGCGGCTGTGTTCGATGATGCAATGGGACTGCTGGCCAGCCGCTTCTTCGAAGTCATCAAGCGCGGTTCTGTCAGCCTGTCCGAACTCGATGAGTTTGCCGCGCTCGCACCGTCCGAGATCGACCCTGCAAGCGAGGAACGCGCACGCTATCAGGACATCCTGCTCAAAGAGCCCGAAAAGGAGGATGCGTCCGCGCTATCGCGACGCCTTAGTGTGCTGCTCATCCTGAAGGTCGCGGGACTTCTAGGCCGCGAACCCAAGCCCGATGAAATCCGCTGGATTCTCTATGCGGGATACGACAGCGAAGGCCGTGCGCTCGATCTGGCATCGTCTGCTCTGGAAGCGCAGCGCCAGCGCTGGTGGGTCTATCACGCCAACGATCTCAGCCACATCGCGATGGAGACATTGCTCAAATTCGCGCTTGATCAGCTGGGCAATTTTCCGGCTGGCATCACCTTGGAGCGCCTCATCGGCCTGTGCGTCGATGAAATCCGTGATGCCTCCGAAGCATGGCCAGCTGACTGGCAAAGCTTCCTAGAAGACCTGACGCCTGCCACCAACGCCTACGCTGCGGACGACCCCGAAGCGGAGTGGTCGCTCTCACGCGACATTGTGCGCGGTGCCGGACGCGACGACAAAAACTTCTGCGCGCCGGAGCTTGCGTGGAAGGCCGTCAAGCTGCTGGCGATCATCCACAAGCGCAGTCAGGAAGGCGAGCGCGATATCGCTGCCGAGCTCGGCCACTTCAATCCCGATGCCTTCCGCTCGCTATTGAGCGAGACGCGCTTCCTCGACCGCAACCTGAAGGCACCGTTTGCCGATATCATCGCGAACATCATCGAGGAACGGGTCATACGCCGCCACATGTGGGTGGCGCTGCGCAAGTTCCGCTACCAGCGGGACTATACCTTCCTCATCGAGATGGATGAGGGACGCATCCGACTGCGCGAAAAGGACGGGCCGGTTTTCACGAACCCGCGTCTCGGCCCCGCGATCACCTTCCTCAAAGACATCCATCTGGTCGGCGGTCAGGGTCTGACCGATCTCGGCGCAGAAGCGGCAGGTGCCGCATGAAGCTGTACGAGCGCTTTGCCGACAAGGGCTATCACACGAGCATTCTCACGACCTTCGGGATCGATTTCGACGCCTACGAGAATATCGTTCTGCCGCGCCTTCGCGGTGCGGGCTGTCGCAACAACATCGTCGTTCCCGACGCAAGAATGCTGACCCACGCCCTCACCGGCGCTTCGACACTGCCTGACCATGCGGGCAAGCTCTACACGGTCACGGGCGCGACCGCCCGCCAGATGTTTCACCCGAAGCTGTTCCTGCAAATCGGACGAAAGGGCGGTCGCATCATTGTCGGCTCCGCGAACCTGACCTCATCGGGTCTGGCGGGCAATCTCGAATTGGTCGGTATGATCAGCTGCGGTGAAGAGGATTCCGCAGAACAGCGTATGGTCGCAGCGGCATGGCACTATCTGACGCGCTTTGTCGGTGACGATCAGGAAGCGCTGCGCGGCCAGCAAGACTGGATGCTGGCAAGAGCGCCGTGGCTCCGGCAGGCGGTCGCTTCGACCGAAAAGATGGGCCTCGCCGACCAGACCGAAGCCGCGTTCCTGACAACCGGAAACGAGACCGGCATCGGCCAGCGCTTCGCCGATCTGATCGACGAACCGGTCACACGGTTGATCGTCGTAAGCCCGTATTGGGACATGGGCCTTGCGGCGCTGTCCTATCTGAACGAGCGGCTATCTCCGGAAGAGGTTTCTGTGGTGATCGACCCTGCTGTTGTTCAGTTCCCGAAGGACGCCGTAAGCGCACTACCCAATATCAAGCTGTACCGTCGGAACGGATTTAGAGAAGGACGTTTCATCCACGCAAAAACCATCATCGCGCAAACACAAAACGCGGATCACGTTTTGCTCGGCAGCGCCAACTGCACACTCGCGGCACTCGGTCGCGAGGGCTATGTCGGTGAGAACGAAGAGGTCTGCCTCTATCGACGACTGCCGCCAGACACCATCATCCAGGCGCTCGACCTCGCCGGTGTCCTCGATGACGAACACACGATCGAGCCCGCAGAAATCGACGAACCCGAACTCGATGACGGTCTGCCGCTGGAAGAGCTGGCAGAACAAGCTCCCGGCCAATTCGAAGTCAGGGTCGATGTGCTGGTCTGGCGACCTGCACCGTCCATCGATCCCGCCGTTTGCACCATCGAGTTGCTCGACCAGAACGGATCGGTAGTTCCTTGCTCCTTGTCGCCGCTTCACAGCGAGCGCAGCCCGCGATTCCAGATTTCCGGGACAGAGGTCAGGCCGTCCTTCGCCCGCCTGGTCTATTCCGACGGCCACCGCTCGGCACTCGCCATCGTCACGCTCATCGACCGTCTAAGCTCTGCCATCAGGGAGACGCGCTCGCGCAAGACGGAGAATGCCCTCCGCGATCTCGATGAAGAAACCGAAGCCGGTCTGATGCTGATGGAGGTGCTCGATGTCCTCGAACGGCTCGAACCGGAAGCCGACAAGGATAAAGCGCCGATCTCGATCCCGAAGGCCGGTCACGGAAACGACGACGAGGCCGCGACGCACTATGAAGTGCTCAGCTACGAACAGTTTATCGCCGGTCGACGTCCGCGCACTGCTCAAGCGAGCCTGACGCATAACAGCCTCGCAGGGAGTGAAGTCTCGCTCGTACGCGGATTCCTGAACCGCATCCTCGGCATGGACGGACAGCGCGACGAGATTGACGAGCCCGATGATGACGACCTGATGCGCGATGCGTTCAATCTCGGCGATGAAACCGACAACGCGGAAGCCGCCATCGCCGCTGGCGCGGAATTCGGGAAAGACGAGAAGACGCCGGAAGAGGAAGAGCGGGAGGAAGCGGCGCGCAAACGCAAAGCGGCACAGCGCAAAGCCACCAAAGACCAGCTCGTCAGCGCAGCACGCAAGTTCGGACAGCGTATAAAGGACCGACAGGAATCCGGACAGCTGGACAATCACGACATCCTGCGCCTGCGCGCACTACTGATGATTATCGCGGCTTCATCGTGGAAGGGATCGGAAGGCAAGAAGGGCAAACAACCACCGCGCTCCTCGATCCAGGTCCTGCCTGCCGAAGGCGACACGAACAGCTGGCCCTTTGTCATGGGACGGCTGCTATTCACTGTGTTCGGCGGCAACGATCCGGCCATCCGTCAGCTTTACCTAAGCAACGAACACGATCAGATACCGGACGACATCGTCGAGTGCTGGGCGACCTGCTATTGGTGCTTCCAGGCCTGCATGCAGGCCCCGATCTCGGAAATCGAGAAGACCCGGATCAGCAAGTATTTCGGCCCGATCGCTTCCTATGCCTACACCATGACACTCCCGACCAAAGCCGAACTGATCGGCGATGATGTCATGACCATCATCGACGGCATGAACACGCGCTATGCGGAGAAGCTCGGCATTGAACCGGCGTCCATCGAGAACGGCCACCGGTCGTTTGTCGAGAACCTGTTCGCGCTCGATCAAGCGGCAACCCGATCTGCATCCTGAAGCTGATGAAGATAGTCGACGGCACGCTGCGCATGAGCGGCAGCGCCGAAGATCGCGCGCCTGTCGTCTTTCAGCACCTTGAGCCACGAGCCGATATAGGCGGCGTGATCATCACGGTCTTCGAGTTCGAGACCGAGATCAGCACTGAGGAAGGCGGCACCAAGCTCGGCCACGAGTTCTTCACGGGCATACCCGGCATCGCCGAACTGCTTGCGTCCGAAGGAACGATCAAGGCGGTCCTCATGCCGCGTCCAGTGCACGCTCTCATGAGCGAGTGTTGCGTAGTAGCGCTGCGCATCTACGAAGGTCTCGAACGGCGGCATCTGGATATGGTCGGTATCTATCCGGTAGTAAGCAGAATTCCCGCCAGTCTCGATACGGGCACCGGTGGCACCGAAGAACGCCTCGGCGCGTTCGTCACGCTCGTCGGGATTTTCGGCACCGTCAGCGATCGCGTAGTAGTGCGCAGGCAGGCCTTCGATCTGCTCGACGTTGAAGACAGTGTAGCCCTTCATGAAGGGGATGGTGACATCGACATCATTGCCGGAGACGTCATCGGTCTCGGTCTTGACGATGGTGTTGGCATAGACGACTGGCGATCCCTTCTCGCCCTTGCAGACATGGGCACCAAGCTCAAGCGCCTGCTTGAAGGTCATCCAGATCGGGGCGGCAAAGCCGCGTTCCATCGCAGATGCCCAAAGGGTCAGGACGTTGATCCCGCTGTAGCCTTCGCCGTTGAAACGAAGTGGCCGCGTGACCGGCCCTGCGGCATGAGCGGCGTTCCAGGGCTGGGTCCAGGGCTTCACCCCTTGCTCCAGTGCACCGACGATTTGATCGGTGATGCGGGTGTAGATGTCTTGCCGCGGTGTCTTGGTCGTAGTCATGATGGTCTCCTTTCGCTGTAAGTCCTTGAGGACGCGAAAGAAGAAGGACGGGCGTAAAAGCCGGACAGTCACCGCCGAAGGCGGGGAACTGGCAACACGATTAAGCGGGCAGCCTGTTGACCGGACGGCGCGCCCGGCCAGAAAAGCGTCAAACCTCAAGGACAGACGGCGACAAGGAGAGCCAACGCACCAATGGCCTTAGCCGTCAGGGACGATTTCAGCGCCGTCGATCTGCTGGACTCCGGCAGGGATCAGAAGCTCTTCGAGCCATGCGAAAGCGTTGCCACGCTCGGCGCAGTAGGAAAAGAACGCTCTCTGCATCGCGCGCGTAAAGGCGACAAAGAACGAGTTCAGCTCTTCGCCTTGATCCGGATCGAGGCTCCACCAAGTCCGATCATCAAGCCCGAAGAAGATCATGGTGTGGAACTCAAGCCCTTTGCTCTTGTGAATGGTCATGAGCGGAACCTGGCCTTTGCCCTCGAAGCGATCGAGCACTTCGGTCCAGTTTGCCGCGTCTGCAACGCATTCGCGCATGAGCAGCCTGAAGCCCTCGCGAACACGGGCAAAGTCGGCATCGCGCTGATACTCGGGGTAGGCCCTACGCAGGCGATCGGCTCGCGCAAAATCCAGTGCCTGGGCAACGACTCTGTCGGCCAAGGCTCCATCGGGCTCGGCTTCATTCATGGTGCGCCGCAGCTGCCGAGAGAAGTCTTCAATTTCACGCTGCAAACGTTCCTGACCTTGTTCATCTTCAGGGCTGATACACGCCAAAGCTTGGAATCGTTCCTGCGCAGCATTCCAGGCCTCGGGCGCGCGCACATTGGCCCCCAGCCGCAGTAGAGGCAGGATCACCTCGGTGAACGACTCTGCGAGCAAATCCTGGATCGCGATCTCGCCGACATTCCTCGCGAGGTTTCTTAGGGTAAGGCCTTCGCCCGCCAATACAGGAGCCAGCTCATCCTCGACGTTGTTTGCGCGCATGCGCACAAGAATGGCTATATCGTGTGGCTCGACGTGGCCTTGATCGACCTCCGCCCGTATCCACCTCGCAATTTGAGCGGCCTCTTGTTGGCGGTCTTGGAACTGCCAGATCGCCGCCGTATCACCATCGACGGCAAGTTGGCCGCGCGCCTGCACTTCCTCTACATCGGGATCAATGCGCCGCGCTATGACATGCTGGATCGCGACCAATGCCTCATGTGATCGCCAGTTGCAGAGCAGGGCATAGCGAACAGCATTGAAGTCCGCCGTGAACTCATCGAATGCGTTGTCCATTGCGCCTGCCCAGCCCATTATCTTCTGCTTGTCGTCTCCGACTGCCGTAAACACAGTATTGCCGCCCGTGAATGCAGTTTTGACAAGTTCGTACTGGGCGTAGGTGGTGTCCTGGAATTCATCAAGAAACACATGCGGATAGGTCAAAAGAAGGCCGCGTTTGATCCGAGGGTTGGTACGCAGTAGGTACTCGACCAGCCGATTGATCATCGCAAAGGTCAGCAATGCGCCGTTCGGCATTGCGTACTGGTCATCCCAGTAAGCCTGAACCAAGTCACGCGCCTGCAAATTTAAGCCCGCATCTTCGATTGGCAAAGTGATACGGGCGACCGCTTTGTCGAAGCGGTCTGCGCTTACATCGCGTCGCCCGTGCCTTTGCAAGAATGCGTCGAAGTCGCGTCTGGTCGGGAAGGCGATGCCGTAGTCCGCTGGCGGGCGATAGGCTTCGGGAACCGCGAGCCGAAAGTGATCGAGCAGATGCTTTGTAAAAGCATCGAACGTCATCGAATGAAACCGGCGAGCCTGATCCTGGGGACATCGCTGGCGAACACGCGCGGCAAGGTTCTGTGCGGCATCCCGTTTGAAACTGATCGCAAGGATACGTTTCGGCTGAGGACAGAGACCGGTTTGCAAAAGATAGGTCGCTTTTTGAGCGAGGAACTCAGTCTTTCCCGCTCCCGCACCTGCCGTAACGCAAACACTCTGTCCGGTTTCGCGAAGTGCTTCCCATGCCCGCTGCTCAAGGTCGTCAACGCCTTGCGGCAGCCACTCTTCCGGCAGGACGAGCATCAGTCTTCATCCGGTTCGGGAAACAAGACCTCTTTCACGTTCGCGATCAGTGCGCGCAGCTCCACTGGCGCTCGACGAGCCAACTGCCTACGCGTGATCCTGTTCAGCGCGACGAGATGGGTTTCCGGCTTGCTGCGGCTCAGGAAGAGATACGGATACCACGCGAAGCAGTCGTTCCACGCATCGTCTTCGTAGAGGTCCGGATTCCCGTTTGTCTTGAGGACTACCCTCTTCTTTTCAGCGATGGCCTCTGGGGTCCTCCTTGGACCCCGCCCGCCCGGGTTTGGATGCTGATACGCTGCCGGAAAGGCAAACAGCATCGCGAAATCCAGATCGATGGGATCTGAGAAATACACGGCCTCATGCTTGAGAGCCTGTAGCCAATCATTGTCTTCCCAGTCGTCCGTGACGTCGTCGTCTTCTAATTCCTCCAGGTCGTCGAGATCGATTGTTTCGTCTTCGACAAGCGGATTATCGGCAAGGTCCCGACCGATCTCTCCCAAGGCTTCGACAACTGTTCGGATATTATTGGCACCCCCGTGGACGCGGCCCAAATCAAAATCGAGCAGCGTTGCATGCGGAATGTCCAGATCGGTCATCAGCCGCCAGAAGTGAGAGACGTAGCGCCCACCTAAGGGAACGACCGGTACGAATGACGGGTCGAGCGGTACGTCCATTGCCTCGGCAAGTCGGGGCAAGACGATCCTCTCGGAATCGCCCTCCGCCAAAATAACAAAACGGGCGAAATAAAGTTCGGGGTAGGACCGCACCGCGAGGCGAACATAGTTTGCCGCTTCGGCATCGTCATCCGGCAGCGTAAGCGCCTTGACAGATGCAGTTCTGGTCGCGGGGTTGAGTCGGAAATATCGGACTTCTTCGGCCTCAATTCGATTCAAGATGCTGGCACTGTGGCTTGAGATGAGAGCCTGCGCGGTGTGCATTTCGCCGATTTCCCGCGCCTGCGTCATGATCCGCGATAGGAAGAATGGCGATAGGCTGTTTTCAGGCTCTTCGATCGCCAGAATGGTGAGGTGTGTACGCCTCAGCTTCTCCTGATCGAAGGGACTATCCGCGGCATCAAGCGAGAGCGCTTCCTGCTCGGTCTCCAACGTCGCAGCCGTCAAGGCAATATGGAATAGAGAGCGCTGCCCGTCGCTGAGCTCTGTGAGAGTACGTTCGCGTCCGGCCGCGTCGGGATGGAAGGCAAACTCGGCGCGCCGCACAAGCTCTTCTATTCTGCTTTCGATCAGTCGAAGGCTGGGGGTTGTGTCGGTGTCGCCTTCATATACCTGCTGCCAGCGGCGCGTCAGGCGCTCGGTGATGAAGTTGGCCGGGGGTTCGCGATCAAACTGATTTTGAATCAGTTCTGCACCTTCCGTCGCTCGCTCGGCAAGGGCCGCCGACCATAGCGCGGCCTTCCAGAGGCGACCTTTCAAAAGCTCGGTTACGCGATCGGTAGCGTTGCGAAGTGCCGGAACATAGACAAGCTGAATGCTCGCGCGGTCAACGGCTGAGACCTTTGGACACATCTCCCAATCGAACGCATCATCAAGCGTCGTGATCCACCTGATATCCTCTTCGACCGTCCCATCTGGTGTTCCGTCTTCAATCCAGGTTGCTACGAGACGAATCCGTACCTTCAGCGGTTCGTCGGGGCCGGAGGCGGCCATGTGATTGAAGAAATCGGGAACGGCATCAACGCCGTCTTCATCTTCGTCTTCGTCATCAAGCTCGGGAAAACCGAACAGGCACTCGATCTCCAGAGAGCGTCCGTCCGGCAGCTCTTCTTCATTGTTGGCAATATGGAAGTCGCTCTTGGTGACAGTCCGCTCGGACCTGATGACACCGAAGAGGCGCGCGAGCGCTTGGAATACAGCCGTTTTGCCCGAACCATTGCCACCAACAAAGGCTGTCACGGATTCCTGCAAATCAAGCTCTGTACGCTGCGGACCAAAACACCGAAAATTTCGTATGAAGACTTTCTCGATCTTCATGAATTCACTCCACTATAAATTGTTTTCCCTCGCCTCACGCAGGGCGCGATTGAAGAAATGTCTGGTCGCTTTGTCTCGGGCATCCGCGTCGGTCAGCACAATGTTCCGCATCTCGTTGTCTCGCTGAAACATGCGGATCGCACCCTTGAAGAAGGCGTCCCTGAAAGCAGCGTAAACCACGTCCGGCGGGTTGTTTCGGAGCATGTCCGCAAGGTCGTCATCCATGATCTCCCGATTTACCTGCTCGAAACGGATCATGTCTTCCTCGGTGAAGTTGGTGCCGTGCCGGTCGTTGAACGCCTTCACAATTTCAGAAAGCTCGCGCTGCTCGTCCTCGGTGTATGGCTTGGCCCCGAACTCGCTGATCGCCTTCAGGGTGGCGCGATCTCCCGGCGAGAGTGATGCACTGCCCTGTTCCTTGTGCTCGACCTTGAACGCTTGGAGCCGCAACATCTCGTCCGTGATTTCGATTTCCGGCGGAACCTGCCGATTGGGAAGCAAGCGGGCAAGCCAGGCGGCGTAGGAATAGAGTTTCTCAAGGCCGGTGTCGTCGAGCTTCATTACCTGCGCGACGAAGCTGTAGAAGCGCATGTAGCTTCTCACAAGCTGTCGGAATTCTTCCCTCCGGCCTTCGTCATCGTCGGCCTCGAAACGAACAACGGCCTCGCGCACGAGCCCTTCGAGACGCGCGCGGTCACTGCCGTCGAGCGGCCCCTTGTAGAAGGTCTGGGCAAAACGCTCGATCTCGTCCTTGTCGAGATAGCCGAATTTGAACAAACGGCCTTCAAGGTCATAGACAAGGTTGGGATCGGAATTCGCCTCGAGTCCCGTGACCTCGAAGTATGGACGGAAGGCGTTCTGAATGTCCTCGATCGAATTCTGGAAGTCGAGAATGTAGGTCTGGTCCTTGCCGTACATGGTGCGGTTCAGGCGCGACAGGGTCTGGACGGCTTGCAGGCCCGCGAGCTTGCGATCGACATACATGGCGCAAAGCTTGGACTGGTCGAAGCCCGTCTGATACTTCTCCGCAACGATAAGAATCTGATATTGTTCGGGATAGGGCGAGCCGTCTGGCTTGTACCCATCGAACCGCGACGGCAACTCCGTCTCGGAAAATCCGTTCAGGTCGGGCTCTGTGTAGGTTTCGCCTTCATGGGTAAGATCGCCCGAGAATGCCACCAACGCCTTTAGCTCGGTGTAACCTTGCGCCTTGATGTACTCGCGCACCCCGAAATAGTAGCGCAGCGCATGATCGCGGCTGCCGGTGACGATCATGGCTTTCGCGTTACCGTTCAGCATGCCCATCACATGGCGGCGGAAATGCTCGACAATGATCTCGACTTTCTGCCCGATGGCCGTCGGGTGAAGGTTTGCATAACGGGCTACCTTGCGCTGACCGCGCCGTCCGCTGAGCTTGGGATCATCTTCGATGGCCTTTTCAAGTTCATAGTACGCCTTGTAGGTCATGTAGTTTTGGAGAACGTCCAGGATGAAGCCTTCCTCGACGGCCTGCCGCATCGAGTAGAGATGGAAGGGATGAGGAAGACCGTCAGGGCCTTTGACGCCGAAACGCTCAAGCGTCACGTTGCGCGGCGTCGCGGTGAATGCGAAAAAGCTGATATTGGCCTGCGGTCCGCGCGCCTTCTGGTAGGCGGCGATGATGTCCTCGATGTCATCGCTTGACGCTGCCTCTCGGGTCAGCGCGTCTGTCATCGCCTGTGCTGATTTGCCCGACTGGCTGCTGTGCGCCTCGTCAACAATCACAGCGAAGCTGCGAGTTCCCTGACCCGAAATTTCCTTGAGATGCTCGGTGGAGAACTTCTGAATTGTGGTGACAATAATCCTAGCGCCCTTCGCGATGGCGTCTTTCAGTTGCTTAGACGTGCCGTCGATCTTCTTGACAACGCCCTGGGTCTGCTCGAACTGCGTGACGGTGCCCTGTAGCTGCCGGTCGAGTACGATCCTGTCGGTGACGATGATTGCCGTATCAAACACAGGTTTGTCAGCAGCGTCGTGCAGCTTTATCGCGTGGTGGGCGAGCCAGCCGATCGTGTTCGATTTGCCCGATCCGGCTGAATGCTGAATCAAGTAATTCTGGCCAGCGCCGAATTCGCGGGCGTGTCCCATCAATCTGCGGACGGCGTCGAGTTGCTGGAAGCGCGGGAAGATCATCAACTCGGACTTCCCGGTCACCTCCAGGTGAATGAACTGGCCGATCACGTCGAGCAGGACGGCGCGCGAGAAGATCGCCTCACCCCATGCACCCGATCGATAGAGATAAGCGACGCGGAATTCGTCCTGAACGTCCTCGTTTCCGGCACCGCCGCCGCGGCCTCGGTTAAACGGCAGAAAGCGAGTCTTGCCGTTCTGCAGGCGCGTGGTCATTGACACGTTGTCTTCGTCGAAGGCGAAATGAACCAATGCTCCGCGCTTGAAGGTAAGAAGTGGCTCTCCTGCTGGCGAGCGGTCGGTCCGGTACTGCCTCTCGGCATGGCGGAACGTCGAGCCGGTGAGAAGGTTCTTGGCCTCCATCGTCGCGACAGGCAGACCGTTTAGAAACAAGACGATGTCGAGCCGGTTGCCGTTCTTCTGGCTGTACTCGACCTCCTTCATTACGGAGAGAATATTCGCTTGGTATTCGGCGACCCGCTTCGGCTCAAGGCCGCTGGCAGGCCTGAAGTAGCAAAGCGAGAACTTGATACCGGGTACGATCTTCAGCCCCTGACGGAATACGTCGAGCAGGCCGCGGTCCTTCAAGCCCTTGTCGAGCTGCTTGAAGAAGGTCTCTTCGGCGGAAGCCGTGTAATGGCCTTCGAGCTTATTCCATTCGTCGGGCTGGGTATCCCGAACGAAACGAAGCACGAGAGCCTTGTCCATCGCCAGTGCTCGGTCATAGTCGGTCGTCGCATCACGCTGTTCGTATCCCTCGCCGCCGACGAGCAGGTTTGCGAGATGATCCTGGAGTACGAGCTCCTTATGGATGCTGTGGGAGGAGTGCATGCTCATGTATTGCCACCTTTCGGGAGGGCAATCAGGCTAAGCAGCTCATCGTCGGGCGCGACGAACTCTTGCTCGCGCGCCTCCTGATACGAAATCCAGCGGAAGCCCCCGTTTTCGACGCGATTGAAGACATAAAAACTTGTTTCTTGAGGCTCTTGGGGTGCGCCGAGCCGGAAGAATGGAAGTGCTCTGCACATCGCGCGAGCATCGGTCATCCAGAAAGCCAGCGCCCCTGTGCGCGATGGACGGCTCAGTTCGACAGTTTCGGTTTCAAATGCAGGGTCACTACCCACAAGTAGCTGGACTTGCATCGCCATGCCGCCGTCGGTGATCTCAGCGAGTCCAGGCCGGACAAGCCGAAAGCGGCGGAACGTACGGGAAGTTGCCTCGTAGAAGTCCCTGATGGATTGCTGCAATTCATGGTCGAGGCGCTTCGCGTCAGCGGACTTTAGGTGCCCGCCGTGCCCCTTCCACGAATTGCGATAGCGGCGCACGACATCAAGGATATCGGTCGTCTTGCCCAGAGGTCCGAGCGTACTCGCGACCTCGACCAGTTCGGGTCCCGCATGATCTGATGCTGCGGCTCGCAGCTTTGGATCGCTCGCGATCCTGCTGAGGTCTTTCAGACTGGCACCCGCCAAAACAATCCAGAAGCCGAAGTCAGCGCGCTCTATCCCTGCCGCGCCAGGCGGATGGAACCATTTTGCGAAACTATCCTGCCAGTCGGACTTGAGCGATTTGACGTGGCTGGTGCCGATGGCGGCGAGATAGACAGCGGCCATCTCGAAGAAATGCAGCAATCGGTCGAGCCGCTCCTTCGGATCGCTGGCGATCTGATAGCGGCGGTAAATCGTTGCCAGTGGATACGGAAGCTCGCGCCACCAATTCTCGATCTGCCGTTCGATGTCGAGAACCGACTTCAAGCTATCAATCGTTCCCTCAACGTCAGCGAGCCCCGTCCAGTCATGCACGACGGTCTCCTGCAAGTCACCAAAGGTGGAGACCATCAATGAAAGATCGCTCTCGATCCGGGCAACGCGCTCCTGTGTCGCGAGGTCCGGCAAAGGAAGCGCTAGAGATTTCAGGCTGGCGACGGACACACGCTGGATCGTTGCTCCTTGAGCGGCGGATGCCCTGACCTTGCGCCCGTATGGTCCGTTCAGAAGCGTTGCGAGAAAGCGAGGATTGACCAAAAGGGTATCGAGCGGCACCCGATATACGGCCTGGGGTTTGACTGTTTGTGAGTCCAGATCGGCGGTCACGCGGCTACCCGCATATTCGGGAACGTAGAGGAAACCGGTCGCTCTGCTGTCATCGGCTATCGGCTTGTCCGCCTTTACGATCTTGCCGTCGCCGATGAGGTCGCCGAGGAGTACCTGTTCGTACCGGCCCCGCGGAATCAGCTTCTTGAGCACCGCGGCGTTTTCAAGGTCCGCATAGGAGCGCGTGTCGTCTCTATCGATCCACGCCCAACTTGATCCGCCCTTTTTCGTCGCACCCTTTACAAGGGCATCCGCCATTGGCGCTGCAACTTCCTCATCGCGCAGTGCCCCAACCAGCTTCTTCGAGGGGACACGCCGTTCAAGGACGATCAGCACGCCTTCGATTGCAGTGCCGGGAAACCCTCCTGCCGGAATATCCACGGTAGCAGTGACATGAAGACCCGCGTCTTCGAGACTGTCCAAGGTGCCCTTTGCGAGATGCGCGAACAAGACGCCGCGACTTGACAGCCAGAGAAGTCGCCCGTTGTCGGAGACGAGCGGCGCAAGCGCCGTCACGATCTCGCCACCAAAGCCATCGGCGTTGGGCTCTTTCGATCGGTGGCCAAGGGGCGGCTGGCAAACGACGCAGTCATACTTTCGGGAGGGATCGAGGGCGTCGATCGATGAGAAAGTATGACCTTGACCAAAGACCAGATCAGCGACTTCAGTGACGGCAACGTCCCTAGAAACGACCGTCACAGGCAGTGCCAAGTTGTCGATAAGTCGCTCGGTTAGAAGGGAAAGCAGAGCCGTGTATTCAAGGACCGATGCCCGCGATACTGGCTCGCAAATCGTAGCAACGAACGCGGTGGCGGCATCAAACACTTCGGCATTCTGCGGCTTGCCGAAATGGGATGCCCGCTGCGCGTGATGCAAGGCTTCGATGGGTGAAAGCCCGCTGTCGATTGCCGCCGCCGCAACCTGGGGCGGGCGCACAATCTCTGGACCGCTGCGCAACTCGTCCATCTTCTTCCAGAAATCCGTCTCTTCAGCCGTCCTCGTCATCTAGTATTCGCCTGCCCCAATCCGGCATGATCCGGCTCATGCACGTTCTTCATGCCGTCGCTTCCTTCCTGGACATCTCCTCCTCGATCTGATCGAGGCGTTGATCAGTCCGACTCTCCTTGCCCCAAGTCGTCACATCGATCTGGCCCGTTACCGCGGCGGTGATCAGTGCCGAGCGGTACTCTTGAAGACTATCAATGGATTTGGTCGTCATCTTCGTCAGGCGTTCGAGAGTTTCGATCCTAATTTTCGTGTCACCAAGTATTTTCGTCATCTCGTTTTTAGGGGGGATCGCCACAGGAAACTCAGAAAGATTCGTCTTTGAGATCGAAGCGAGATTGGTGCTCTGGTTACTATAGAAGTAGAAGAAATCCCTTGCATACTTTGCATTTGTTGCCAGAGAAATCCATTCGGCTTGCTCCGGCTTGAACGGAGTAACCGCGAAAACGTGGTTTTGATTAAGGCAAGGCTCGAATGGAGCATGCCACACAGCGCCCCGCCCCAGTTTATCATTGTCGCCTCCCTCATTCATGAGAATGCTCCCGGACTTCAACGAATAGCGGGAAATCTCGCTGTCGGTCGCTTCAATTTCCGCGACATCCGAAAGATCGAGCCAGCCTGCCTGGACGTTCGCAACACGCAGATAAGGAACCGTTCGGGTGGGTGTGCCTTCCGGAGTGCTGCGCCCGAGAGTCAGCCCGCCCCGAATTCGACCAAGATGTTTGAGACGAGTGACAGCCCATCCCGCGGGAACGCGCGGCAGAAAGCGAGATGGCGCGGCCACCAAATCAAAGCGTTCCGGCACTCCGACAGTTACCGCCTTTGAAATGAAAGCGCCCTTTTGCTCGGAAAGCAGAACAACCGAGCGCTGCTTCTTCTGGATCAGTTGATCGATACGGGCGGTCTCGCTATCAAGAAAATCTGCGATGGCTTTTTGAGTGTTGCGAGGCGGCATAATGACAGGAATTGAGTTCCAATCGTCTGATTTTATCTGAAATGAGTTGGGCCTAATTCCATAAAGATACCGTAGATAGATTTTTAAGTAATATTGTGATCTGAACAAGTGATGGGCGAAGCGAACGTCCAGATCGGAAGAAATGTCATATACTGCGTAGGCAGGGCTGACGTGTCCCAAATGGTCCGAAACCCCCAGCCCCAAGTGATTGAGCCACATGGTGTTCACGGCCAGTTGACCTGGGCGAACAACCCGATAGACTTGC
This sequence comes from Paracoccaceae bacterium, assembly GCA_003605175.1. Taxonomy (GTDB): domain Bacteria; phylum Pseudomonadota; class Alphaproteobacteria; order Rhodobacterales; family Rhodobacteraceae; genus Ovoidimarina. The sequence continues at coordinate 21,113 of QWDA01000008.1, forward strand.
AGCTCTTCGTCTGTGCGTCGCTGCTCCTCATGCTCATATTCCTTGGGAACGACGCCACGATACTCGGAAACAGAAAGCATGCCCCCGATGGGTGTCTCACCGTTGCGCTCCTTGCTTTCTCGGAACAAGAAGCGGAACCGCTGAACGTCCCAGCCGTCAGGCAGAATTGGAATCTCGTTGTCTTGGATCAGACGTGCCCGCGCTCGTTCTGAACCCGATGGCATGATCACGCTGCCACCTCCTTCAGAAGCCCTGCAATCTCAGCCTCAAGCGTTTTAAGCTCGGCGTCGATCTCTTCGAGAGAACGCGGCGGGACGTAACGATAGAAATATCGGTTGAAGTTGATCTCATAGCCGACGCGTCCGATCTCGCCATCGCGGGCGTCGCGATGGGTTTCATCCACCCAGGCATCGGGCACGAAGGGCAGCACCTCGCGGGCCATGTACTCACGCCAGTCGTCGGCAAGCGGCACCAACTCATGGTCACGCAGCTCGGTATCCGGCTCGGGATTGCCGTCTTTGTCGGTGCAGATATCAGCATCTTCGTCACGTTCTGACAGAGTTGACAAGATCGCCTTTTTCACCGGCGCACCAATCTTGATGCCTTCGGCCTTCAACGCTTTGGAAAGGGCCTTCTCGAAGGCATCCCGGTTGGTGACAAGCTGGTCGCCCAAGCCGCGCAGCACGGCCTCGATCTCTTCGCGGTCGCCTTCGTCCAGCTTGTGGAAGGGCTTTTCATCGGCCAGCCGCGCGATGCGCACTTCGCTCGCTTGGAAATTCAGTTTCAGGGGGCGTTCGACGCGAATTTCGCGGTAGCCAAAGTCAGCAGTGTCGAAGATTCTCGAGACCTCGGACTGATCGCTTTCGCCATTCAGAAACTCTGCATAGATGCGCACAATCTCGTGCCGCGCGTCCTCGGGAATTTCGCGGCGCTTCGATCCGAGCGACTTGCGCAAAGGCTTCCAGAAGCGCTCGCCGGAAGCGTCAATGAGCTGCACCTTACCTGTGCGGGCGGCGGGCTTTCGGTTGGTCAGTAGCCAGACATAGGTCTGGATTCCGGTGTTGTAGAACAGGTCGGTAGGAAGCGCGACGATGGCCTCTACCCAATCATTCTCTAACATCCACCGACGAATTTCGCTCTCGCCGGAACCGGCACCGCCCGTGAAGAGCGGCGAGCCGTTCATGACGATGCCGATGCGCGATCCGTTCTCGTCATCCCGCATCTTGGAAATCATGTGTTGGAGGAAGAGAAGCTGACCGTCCGAGATGCGGGGTGTTCCTGCCCCAAAACGTCCATCAAAGCCCTGGGTCTCTGCCTCGGCCTTGATCGGGTCCTGATACTTCTTCCAGTCCACGCCGTAGGGCGGATTGGAGAGCATGTAGTGGAATCTCTTGTCTTGGTGGGCGTCCTGGGTGAGCGTGTTCCCGAAGGCGATCTGCTCGGGGTCATGACCCGTCACCAACATGTCGGATTTGCAGATGCCAAAGGATTCACCATTCAGCTCCTGCCCGAATAGCTCCACGCGGATCGAGCTGTTGAAGTCCTTCAGGGCCTCTTCAGTCAGCGCAAGCATACCGCCCGTCCCGCATGCAGGGTCGTAGACCTGCCGTATGATCCCCCGCCCCGTAAGCTTTGCGTCGTCATTAGCGATCAGCAGGTCAACAATCAGGCGGATCACTTCTCGCGGAGTAAAGTGCTCCCCTGCGGTTTCGTTCGAAATTTCCGAGAAGCGACGGATCAGGTCCTCGAAAAGATAGCCCATCTCGATGCTGTTGACCGTGTCGGGGTGAAGGTCGATTTCTGTGAACCGCTCGAAAACGTTCCAAAGGATACCCCCGTCATTCAGGCGTTTGAGTTGATCCGTGAAGAGGAATTTGTCGAGAAAGATGTCGCGGACGTTCCCCGAAAACTTGGTAATGTAGTCCACAAGGTTCTGGTGGAGCTGGCCGGGGTCCTGACCCTTGAGCTTCGAGAAAGTAAAGGCGGAAAGGTTGTAAACCTTCACTTTACCACCAGCCGCGCCGAAGAGGATCATGTCGCGGGTTGGTTCATCCACGCCATTGGGCAGGGACTTTGCGGCATCGAGCACTGCGTCCTTGCTATCGGCAAGGATGCAGTCCAGACGACGCAATACAACAAAAGGCAGAACTACTTTGCCGTACTCTGATTGTTTGAAATCTCCTCGGAGGATTTCAGCGATCGACCAAACGAAAGAGCTTAGGTTCTGAACCTTGGGACTGGCGTCTTGCGGCAAAGCGGCCTCCTTTGTGTTTTTCCGGCCCAGGTCTGACCCACTGGATCAACTGCCTGTCTGGTCCGGCTTGTCGTTTTCTGCCCGATGCTCCACAACGTACTCGCGCATGAATTCTCTCAGGACCTGTGCGGCGGGTTTGTCCTGCGCGCGACAGGCGGCGAGGAATGCATCCCTAAGCTCGCGCTGCACTCTGATGCGGAGACCGACGTCCTTCATCGTTTGGAGTGTAGCCATTGGATACACGTTTGGGTAGTCCGAATTGCCATCCCGCGAGGTCGATGTGGAATTTAGGTCAGCAAACTTGCCACAAACTTGCCACAAGGATTCCCAGAGCGATTCAGAGATTAGCGGACTTCTGCGGGTTACAGCGGACCGCTCATTTGTGGCAAATCTTGAGAATTTTGGGAGTTATCGAAACTAAAAATACGCTAAGCTATTGTTTTTAAAGTGGTGACCGGTGAGGGATTCGAACCCTCGACCTACTGATTAAAAGTAAGTATAGAAACCGCAGAATTCTGCGGGTTACAGAAGACTCGCCACAGATTTGCCACAAGAATTTTTGGACAATGCCGACAACAAGCCGACATTTTCGGCTTCAGCGTCTTCGGCTTTTTCAATCAGATGGCCATAGACATTTAACGTCGTCGTAATGTTTCGATGACCCATTAGTTTCTGAATTCGTTTCAGATTGACTTTCTGATCAATCAACATCGATGCGTAAAAGTGCCGAAGATCGTAAGGGCTATATTTCGGCTTCAAGATCGTCTTACCATTCTTCCTGACCTCTTCAGCGAGCCCGGCCTCAACACACACCGCTGTAAAGGCACGGTTGCGCCAGTTGTTGATGCACTGCCATTTCCCGGAAGCCGTCGGAAACACGAGATCGTGCGGACTGTCCGCGGCGTGGTGTCGTGCATAGTGGTTCACGAGATCGCTAGTCTCGGGGCTCAGGTCAATCCATCGCCACCCCGCTGGCGTTTTCGTCACGGAAATCCGATGGCCGCTTCGCTCGACGGCGCGATCAACTTTGACCTCAGTCTCGAAGAGGTTCGCCTTTGGCAGGGCCAGATATTCTCCGGGCCGCATGCCCGTATCACCGGCGAGGTACAGCATCGGACGGTAGCGCTGCCAGGATTTCGCAATCTGCGCGTTCTTCGAGTTTGCGAGCCGATCCGCCGCAGTGAGCAGCTGATAGAATTCTTCGAGCGAAGGCGGCGATACCGGCTGGTCGTAGCGCGAGTGCGTGTTAACCGTCACGCCGGATGCCACGTTCCCCGCAACGTGACCGCGCAGAGCCATCTCATTGAGGACCGATTGGAACAAGGTCAGCGTCCGCCGCGCGACGAAACGGGACGGGCAATTCTCGACAAGCCATGACCGGAAGTTCACAATGTCCGGAGTCTCAAGTTCTCTGAGAGACTTGCCCCAGGGATAGGATGTCATGAAGCGCGCGATGTATCGGTAGTTCTTAAGGGTGTAGCTCGTGACCGGGTCTTTTCCGTCTGTCCCCTCCTTCTCGCAAATTTCCAGCCACTTCTGAACGGCATCCGCTATCGCGCTGATCTCGCTTCGGGAGGGATGGGACTGCCGGTAGCTACCGAGGTTCTCCAGGAAGGCTCGCGCCTCTTTCATCGTGTCAAACGTCTTGTAGGCGTAGCCGGATTTGGTGGCGCTGTTCGGGTAGCGGACCTGATAGGTCGTCCCCTTCGCGCCGGTTCTCTTTCTTATATCAGACATAGCTAATGAACTGATCTCCAATCACTCGTGAACAAAATTTCTGAAACAGGGTAATAGCTTATCAGACGCGCGTGTTATTTTCAGCCTCTATTTGCGCTTCGCGGTAGATACGCACAAGCGTGCCTTTCTCGATCTTCAGCTTGCCGTCTACCGGATCGATGAAGAAGGGCAACTTGCGCATTCCGGCAGCATCTTTCTCTGCCGCGCGCTGCATCTGGCGCTCGTTCACCTCAACGCCCATCTCGGCAAGCACCTGCCGCGCTTCGTTGACATTGATGTAGGTAGGTGTCGGGAATTTCATGGCCGTATCACTCCTTTCGGGATGCCATGATCCGCCGAAGGCCGCGCGATGCTCAAAGATCGTAGTCCTTGCAGGCCGGACGGTAGTGGTGCGTATCCATATAGTTGATACGACCGCCGCCGGGCCTTCGGACACGAAGCTCTTCTCCATACTCGTTGGTGACGAAGAGCTTGAGCCGCGTGTTCTTCACGTAGCGAACATTGTAGATGTCACGAAGGGCTGCGAGGTCTTCGAGAAGAGCGTCTCTGAGCTCTTCGATGCTGATGACTCCGAGCTGCCTGTAGGCAACCAGCAGTCCTTCGGACCCGGACGGGTCCTTGCGGGTACTCATGGCGATCAGTTTTCAAAATGATTAAACAAATCCGCTGCTTAAGCAGTTCTCCTTATACTTTCATTTTATCAAGCCAAGCGCCTGCCCGTCAAACTTGCGATCCGCTGTAACTGCCACTGGAAGCGACTTTGCGGCGATGTCGGATGCCGTCCAAACCAGCCGTGCGGCGCGTTCACCCCTGTCTTCTTCTCCCTTCTTTGCCTGATCGGCCTGCCGCCCATCAGCGGGCCTTTCCCTGCTGATTGTGGGTGTGGGCGGGCAAGAAAGGCCGTGATGGGCACGGCCTCCAGACAAAGGAGAGGACAATGACAAAAGTCTTCACACAAGCCGCCCTGGCAGCTCGCAGCGTCCCCGAACTTCGCGCGCTGTTTGCCGCTGTCCAGCAAGAGCTGGTCAGAAGCGAGGCAGGGTCGCAGGAGCGCCAAGACGCACTTGCCAGCCTTGATAACATCAGCCGCGCGATCGCGCACCGCCAGCGCGGTCCAGGCTTATAAGCCTTCGCCCCGTGGACACAGTCTGATCACAAGGTCTTTGCTTTGAACAAGCAGCCAGCGTGACCTGTTCGTGAGCTTCATCGTGAAGGGCGTCGATCGCATCTCTTCGTCATGACCGAAGACGCACGTACGAAGCGCAGCATCAAGCTGTTGTTAGATTACCCTGCCGCGGCAGACGCGCTGTCGATGTCGCGGGGGGCGCTTCGTGATCTGGTCTACAAAGGGCGCGGCCCTGTAGTCACCAAGATCGGAAGCCGTACCTTCTTCGCCGTCAAAGACCTTGAGGCTTTCGTCGACCGGCACCGTGATGCGCACAGCTAGCAAGGGCTTAGTCCGGTGATCTCAACCAAGCCTGAATTGAGGATCATTGCCAAGAGCGCTGTCGCGAGCGCGATCAAAGTGTTTAGGCCGGTCCATGTTGTTGCCAAACCGAGGTAGCGCTCACGCCAGGAGCCACCTTTCGTCAGTTTGAACGTGACGTACCAAGCGGGCATCGCAAGGTCACGTGAAGCCATGCCAAGGATGTAAAGGAAAAACGCAAGAACGTTTGGATTTGGGTAGCCTTCGTTTCGCATCCAGATGCCGACCAAAAGGCAAAGTACGCCTATCACGCCGTCAGCCAATGAAAATCTGAAGAAGTAATATCGAAAGACTTGTCCGCTCGTTCGACCTTCCGGGACGCGTAGTCGAGACAGCAAGATTGCCTGGCCGAGACCGTAGACGACAAAACCAATAATTGGTGCGATCACAGGAAGCATGCTTGGATGGTCCAAAGGCACCACCCCAGAAACAACGCTTGCCGCGATCGATATCGTCAACCCCCAAATAGACCAGAGCGCTGCGTAAAACTTTTCATTGCGCTTAAGGTCAGCAAAAACGTCCGAACCACACTTGAGCATCATCAGAACCAGAATGACACGCCAGTGCTCAAAGAGTACAATCTCAAAACCAAATACTGACGAAAGGACAGACAGTAGACTTGGAAGCCACCAATCAACAAAGATTGCAAATACCGTGTCTAGCAGGAGAAAGAACCAGTCAATCAGAATGGCAACGACTGCGGCAAAGCAATACTCAAACCCTATGCGGATCAGGCCCAAGATTGACCCGGCTCGGATAAGAACGGCAAGTACCGTCAGGTATTTCAAAAAATGAAGTCGCCAATCCTTAAATTCTGTGTTGCCCACCTCCTACCCCTCCGGTGATGAACCGCGTTGCCGCCCAACGGCGACACTGTCTCAATCTTGACGCCTCATCTAGCTGTTTGGAAGGAGTTAGGTGGTGGATGCCTACAGCAATCAATCGCTGCTTGGCTTCTCCAACTTGGCAAGTTCATCGGCCAGATGGTCGGGGCGCAAATTCGCGTAGCGCTTCAGACTCTTCGGGTCCTTATGACCGCTCAGGGTCATTACGGCTGTGTCCGACCAGCCCGCCTCGAAGAGCGAGGACACGCGCTCGTGCCGCGTATCGTGGAAACGGAAATGCTCAAGCCCTGCTTTCTTGCGCGCGCGGTTGAAGGCCTGCCGGAAGGCATTCGGCGTCATCGGAAAAACACGACCGTCCACACTGCGGGGAAGGGCTTTCAAGACGGCAATCGCGCGCGGCGAGAGCGGCACAACATGATCGATGACCTTGTCCGGATTGCGGCTGTTCTTCACGTCGCGGAAGGTTGTCTTACGTCCTGCAAGATCGACATCCTTCCAATCAAGCCCGAGAAGGCTTCCCCGCCGCCCGCCGGTCTCAAAGCCAAGCTCGACGAAGGGACGCAGCCAGGGATTGCGCGCTTCGCTGCAAGCTTCGAGCAGGCGCTCGATCTCCTCACCGCTCAATCTCACATCGCGCTCATCATTGACCGCAGGGCGCGTCACGTCCTCGGTGTTGACCGGATTGACGAGCAGGCCCAGGCGACGCTTGCGATAGTCAATGACGCGTTTGAGCAAGGTCAGCTCGCGCTTGATCGTTCCGGCTGAAAGAGGCTTGCCGCTGCGATTGGTGTGCGAAAGTCGCCGGTCGCGATAGGCCTCGAAATGTTCGGGTGTCAGATTGGCGACGGCGTAGGAGCACAGCTCTTTCTCATCGCGCAGAAACCGTTCCAGCCGTGAGCGCTCGGCAATGCGCGAGCCTTCCCCTGGCCGCTTGTCGGTCACCTCGCGCAGATAGAGTTCGACCAAATCGCCGAGCGTGGTGCGCTGGCTTGGCGTGCGGTCAACATAGTGACCGGAGGCCATCTCGCTTTCGATCGTGCGCGCCCAGTCCTCGGCAAGTTTCTTGGATTTGAAGGTGCCGGAGCGCGCAGGCCAGCCTTTGCGGCGAATCTTCACCTGCCATTGGCCGTTTGCGCGTTTGGTGATGGACGCCATGTCCGCGAGACCTCAGTGTCCCAAAATTGTCCCAAACACCATACATCACATTGAGCGCGAACCCAAGCTAAGCGCTAAATTACGGTAATTATTGGCAGATTTTGGCGCACCCGACAGGATTCGAACCTGTGACCTCTGCCTTCGGAGGGCAGCGCTCTATCCAGCTGAGCTACGGGTGCTCCGTCCGGGGGTCATAGCCCCGGTGCGGGCGGGCCGCAAGCCCCGCAATCACAGGACGGGACGCGGCCGGGGGTGGACGCTGCTCAACGGGCGGCAATAGCGCTGGCGCTTCGTGTAGCGCTGCATGTCGCGGCGCATCCAGTCGGTGCGGATCGGCCCCCAATCCGCCGCCACCCCCTGCCAGCGGCGCTCGCCCCGCACCGCGACCGCCCGGTCGCGCGGCACCGTGGCCGCCATGATCCGGACGGCGCAGCTCAGGTTCGAGGGTCCGTGATGCAATTCTTCGGCCGTGACGGCCCGGCAGTTCCGCAACTCGGCGGTGCTCGGCAGAATCTGCAGGAGCCCGTGCCACTGCCCGCCGCCGCCCACCGCGCGCGGGTTCCAGGTGCTCTCGTAGCGCGACAGGGTCGAGATAAGCGCTGCCCAGAACGCCGCCCTGCCCTCCGCGCCCTGCTCGGGATAAGCCGGGCACCAGTCGGCGATGTCCTCGGGCACCACATCCAGGAGCGGACGCCCGTGGCCGCGGATCGCCGAGAGCGTGACCCGCGTCCACAGGAAGCCCCTGCGCCGGTACTCCCAGCGCATCCGGGGGATCTGCGCCTCGCGGGGCGCGGGGCGGAGCGTGTCGGGGCCGGGGGTCAGCACCTCGGGCGGGGCCGGCCGGTAGGGCGGACGCAGAGGCGGCAGCTCGGGGCCCGATACCAGGACGGCGGCCGAAACACCGCCCGCCGCGAGGCAGGCCAGAAGCGCCGCGCCTCCGAGAATCCGTGCAAACCGCAAGATGACCGTCTCCTTCCCCCCGCGCGGATCAGAGCCGGAACCGGGAAGGATTTCAAGTCCGCGGGGCCGGCCCGCGCTCAGCCCAGAAGGTCGCGGGCCAGTTCCAGCGCATCGACCAGCGCATCGACCTCGGCCTCGGTATTGTAGAGCCCGAACGAGGCGCGGCAGGTGGCGGTCAGGCCCAGATGGTCCATCAGGGGCCCGGCGCAATGGTGCCCGGCCCGCACCGCGACGCCCTTCTTGTCGAGAATCGTCGAGATGTCATGGGCATGGGCGCCCGCCATCGTGAAGGAAAAGATCGCCGCCTTGTCCGCCGAGTTGCCCTGCACCGCCAGCCAGTTCAGCCCGCCGAGCCGCTCCCGCGCATAGTCGCGCAGCCGGTCCTCATGGGCGGCGATCGCCTCCATGCCGAGCCCCATCATGTAGTCGAGCGCCACGCCCAGGCCGATCTGCTGCACGATCCCCGGCGTCCCCGCCTCGAACATCACCGGCGGCGCGGCATAGTCGATCCGGTCCTTGTGGACCTCCTTGATCATGTCGCCGCCGCCGAGGAAGGGGCGCATCTCGGCGAGCCGTTCCTTCGCGATCCATATCGCGCCCGAGCCGGACGGCCCGTAGAGCTTGTGCCCGGTGATCGCGTAGAAATCGCAGCCGATGGCCTGCAGATCGACCGGCATGTGCACCGCCGCCTGCGAGCCGTCGATCAGGACCGGCACGCCCTTCGCCCGGGCGCCGGCCGAAATCGCGGCCACGTCCACCTTGCTGCCCAAGACGTTCGAGACCTGGGTCACCGCGACCAGCTTCGTTCTGGGCCCGATCGCGTCCACCACCGCCTGCGGGTCGAGATCGCCATTGGCATCCACATCGACCCATTTCAGCACCACCCCCTGCCGCTCGCGCAGAAAGTGCCAGGGCACGATATTGGCGTGGTGCTCCATCACCGACAGCACGATCTCGTCGCCCGCCTCCATCCGCGGCATCGCCCAGGAATAGGCGACGAGATTGATCCCCTGCGTGGTGCCGGTGGTCATCACGATCTCGTCTTCCGTACCCGCGTTCAGGAACCGCGCCACCTTGCCCCGCACTGCCTCGTATTTCTCGGTCGCAAGGTTCGAAAGGTAGTGCAAACCCCGGTGAACATTGGCGTATTCCTGCGAATAGGCCTGCGTTATCGCGTCGATCACCGCCTTCGGCTTCTGCGCCGAGGCGCCGTTGTCGAGATAGACGAGCGGCTTGCCGTTCACCTCGCGCGCGAGGATCGGGAAATCGCCACGGATCGCTTCGACATCGTACATCACGTGCCTCCGGAAGGGGGTTCGACGCCTGCCAGGAGCAGGAGGATGGACGCCAGAATGACCAGCGCGAACGCGGTCGCGAGCATCATCCCGAAGACCGCCAGGGCCGAGCGGAACCCGTGCAGCGCGGCGATGAAATGCGTCAGCATCCAGACCGACAGCACCGCCGTCGCCAGCCCGAAGAGCTCGCCCAGAATCGGGTTCAGCACATAGAGCACCAGTTGCGCGACGCTCAGGCAGATCCCGATGAATTGCAGCCAGCACACCAGCAGCACGGTTTCCTCGAACCCGCCGGTGCCGCCGAAGGCACGGCCGATCCAGAAGATCGCGGCGATGGTGATCGCCAGCCCGGCCATCTGCATCGCCGCCATCGCCACCGGATTCTGGATCAGCCCGGCAAGCGCAGCGGGCATGTTCCCGTCGAGCGGCGCTACCAGCAGATTGGCTTCGGTGACGATCCCCAGCAGCACCACGACCAGCGCCAGCATCAGCCCCAGCGCCTGGCGCGGCACGCCGAACGACAGGATCTCCGCCGCCCCCTCGCGCGGCACCTGGATCGACCGGCCCATCATGGCCAAAAGCTGCGCGAAAGTCGGCATCAGGCCTCCTGCCCGTCGTTGCGGCCCCACGAAAGCAGGCCCGCCCCCCAGAACACCAGGAAGGCGAGCGCCGCAAGGCTTCCCGTCAGCGTCGCCGCCGGGCCGGGGCCGGCGAACCCCAGCATCAGACCGTTGAGAAGCCAGAGTGGCCCCGACGCCAGAAGCGCCCAGAACAGCGCAACCCGCGCCTCGTAGCCCCCCGCCCGGACCCGCGCCGCCCGCGACGCGAAGCGCCCCAGAAGCGCCAGCAGGTAGAAGCCGAGCGGCGCGATGATCATCCAGCCCAGAAGCGCGCCGCCGAGCCGCGCGTCGAGCGGGACCGACGGGTCCTCCCAGGCCATCCGCGACAGGTCGGGCCAGCGCGACACGAACATCAGAAGGCAGCCCGCCATCAGGATCGCCAGCGCGCGCGGCTCCGACGCGGGCGGCGCGGACCGGCGCCGGACCACGTCGCGCGGCGCCCGGTAGGTGCGCAGGATGTCGAGGGCCACACTCATCGCTCCCGGCCTCAGCGACGGCGCGCCAGCCAGCCCTCCAGCCGAGCAAGGATATCGGCGGCGATCGCCTCGTCCTCGATCTCCTGGATCGCCTCGGCCACGAAGGCCAGCGTCAGGAGATCCTGCGCGTCCGCTTCGGGCACCCCGCGCGAGCGCAGGTAGAACAGCGCGTCCTCGTCGATGGCGCCCGAGGTGGAGCCGTGCGAACAGGCCACGTCGTCGGCATAGATCTCGAGCTCGGGCTTGGCGAGAAACTGGCTGTCCTCGTCCAGAAGCAGCGACTGGCTGATCTGGTAGCCGTCGGTCTTCTGCGCCCCCTTCTTCACCAGGATCTTGCCCTGGAACACCCCTGTCGCGCCGTTCCGCAAGACCTTCTTGAAGACCTGCCGGCTCTCGCAGCCCACCGCGTCATGGGTGATGAACACCGTGTCGTCGTGGTGAAAGCTCTTGCCGTCGCCCAGTGCCGCGCCCGCCACATGGGCCACGCCATTGTCGCCCGTCAGTTCGATCACCTGCTCGTTCCGCGTCAGCACGCCGTTCGCCGTGAGCGTGAAGCTCTTGTAGACCGACCCCTCGCCCAGCCGCGCGAAGATCGAGGTCATCGCCCGGCGTTCGTGGTCGCGGCCCTGCGCCCGGATATGGTGGAACGCGCCACCATCGGCGATATCCACCTCGAGCACCTTGTTGATCCGCGCCGCCGCGGGGCCGCTCTCCAGAAGCGTCAGCGACGCCCCCGCCTCGACCCGCACCACATGGTGCAGCACCGCGTCCGACCGCGTGTCGCGATGCAGATAGATCAGCGCCACAGGCTTCGGCGCCGCCGCCGTCACCCGGATCAGCACGCCATCCGTCGCCGTCGCACTGTTCAGCGCCGCGAAGGGCCGCGCGACCGGCGTCTGCCCCCGCGCTTCCAGCACACCGTAGAGTTCCCGCGCCCAGTGGATATCGCGCGACGCGGCCGCGCTCAGCCGCTCGATCTCGACGCCTTCCAGCGCCAGGTCGTCTGAGGTCGCGGCATCGAACACCCCGTCGACGAAGACGATCTTCAGCCGGTCGATCGCGTCGAAAGTCGGGGCCTCACCGGTCTCGAATACCGCCGCCTCGGGCGCCTCCGCTGCGTTCAGATCCGCCGGGTTCGTGAAGCGCCAGTACTCGTCGCGGCGTCCCGGCAGGCCCATGGCGCGCAGCCGCTTGGCCGCCTCGCCGCGCGCCGCCTTCGCCCAGGCCCCCGCGTCGGCGACGGGCCCGAGCCGTGCCTCGAGCGGATCCGCGCCCGTCTTCTCCGCCAGCGCCATCACGCCACCTCCCCGAGGATCCCGGCATAACCGTTCTCCTCGACTTCCAGCGCCAGTTCCGGCCCGCCGGTCTTGATGATCCGCCCGTCCGCCATGATATGCACCACGTCCGGCCGGATATGGTCCAGAAGCCGCTGGTAATGGGTGATGACCAGGAACGCGCGCCCGGCATCGCGCAGCGCGTTCACGCCCTCGGCCACCAGCTTCATCGCGTCCACGTCGAGCCCGGAATCGGTCTCGTCGAGGACGCACATCTTCGGCTCCAGAAGCGCCATCTGCAGGATCTCGTTGCGCTTCTTCTCGCCGCCCGAAAAGCCCACATTCACCGGCCGCTTCAGCATCTCGGCGTCGATCTTCAGAGCCTTCGCCTTCTCGCGCACCAGCTTCAGGAAATCGGCCGCCGACATCTCGTCCTCGCCCCGCGCCTTGCGCTGCGCGTTCAGCGCGGTCCGGAGGAAGGTCATGTTGCCCACGCCCGGAATCTCGACCGGGTACTGGAACGCCAGGAACAGCCCCGCCGCCGCCCGCTCCTCGGGCTCCATCTCCAGGAGGTCCTCGCCCTCGAGCGACGCGGAGCCGTCGGTCACCGCATAGCCGTCGCGGCCCGACAGCACGTAGGAAAGCGTCGACTTGCCCGACCCGTTCGGCCCCATGATCGCGTGGACCTTGCCGGCCTCGACCTCGAGATCGACCCCTTTCAGGATCTGCTTTTCCTCCTCCTCGAGCGAAACGTGCAGGTTCTTGATGCTCAACATTGATTCTGACTCCCAGACATGACGAAACCGGGCGCCGCCTTCTGGGCGGCCCCGGCATGATTTCGGATTTCGGATAGGCCTAGAGGCCGAGGGCCTCCGGCGAGAACGGGTCTTTCGGCGCCGTCGCGATCGCGGTCTGCACGTAGTCCTCGGAGAACATCGAGGAAAACGGCCCGGGCACCTTCGAGATGATCGTGGCTTCGCCCAGCATCACGCCGAGAAAGCCCGCCATGAACAGCACGAGCCGCAGCCCGTGCCCGACGCTGAACAGCGGCACCAGGACCAGCGCCAGCAGCGTCGCGATGCCGATATCGGCGGTCAGCCGGAACATCTCCAGCTTCTCGGGCGGGATAAGCTCGGGATCGGCCAGCGCATGGAAGACGGCGATCCGGCCCACCAGCATCAGGCCCGCGCCCAGCGCCAGCGAGAAGGGCAGCATGAACAGCCGGCCCAGAACCCCCTTGCCCGAGATCCTCTGCCGCACCTTCCTCCGGCGCCGGTGCTCGGCCCCGTCGATGCCCGCATAGATCGTGCCCGACGTGTTCGGCCCGCCCTGCTCGATCCTGCGGATCCGGTCGGTGAAATGGTTCTGCTGTCTCTGCGAAAGGCTGACCATGGACCCTGTTCTCCCCGATTGCTCGGCCCCAACGGGATGCCAAGCGATTGGGGCCAAACCATGGCCCGGCGATGGAAAACCCGGACCGAGCGGTTAGAACTCGAAGGAATATCCACGGAAGATGATCGTGTTCGGATCGGTGAAATACGTCACCTCCTCGACCCATTCCGGCGAGAACATCGCGGCCCAGAGCTCCGGCTGCATGTGGACGAGATTGTGCATCGTGGTGCCCAGCGCCAGGATGCCGGCGGTCTTGGCCATCACATGCTCCTTGCCGTGGATGTTGAACGCCATCCTCAGCGCGAAGCCGATCGCCAGCGCCATCGCCCCGTCGAGAATCAGGAAGAGCTCGCCGCCCAATTCGTCGGTCAGCCCTCCCCCAGTGGTGTGGAACCGCACGAATCGCGCGATGAAGACCGAGACCATCCCGATCAAGAAGGCGCCCACGAAGGAGAGCGGATACTTGATGTTCTCGCGCCAGTCGTTCAGCTTCACCGGCTCGCTCGGCCGCTGCCGCGGCGCCGGCGCGGCCTGCATCACCGCCGCCGGCCGGTCCGGCGCATGGCCGAGCCGCGCCAGCCGCTCCTGAAACGCCTGTTTCTGCGAGGGATCCGATCCGTTGGAATGCGACATGCCGGGCACCTTCTTGCGAAATAATGCCCCGGTTTTCTTCCGGATTATGGCGTGGCGCGGACACGATCATGGAAATTTTCCGACCTAGGCCAGGGTCACCGCGGTGCCCGAGGCGGAGACCATCAGCATGTTGTTGATGACCTCGTAGTCGAGATCAACACCCACCACCGCATCGGCGCCCCGCGCCGCCGCCCGCTCCTCCAGTTCGCGCAGCACGAGGTCGCGCGCCTTGCCCAGCTCCTGCTCAAGCGCAGCGGTGCACATCGCAAGGACACCGCCAAGCATCACCCCACCGACCCTTCCAGCGAGATCGCCACCAGCTGCTGCGCCTCCATGGCGAACTCCATCGGCAGCGCCTGCAGCACCTCCTTGCAGAAGCCGTTGACGACGAGCGCCACGGCCTCCTCCTCGTCCATGCCACGCTGGCGGCAATAGAACAGCTGGTCGTCGTCCACCTTCGAGGTGGTCGCCTCGTGCTCCACCCGCGAGGAATTGTTCTTCACCTCGATATAGGGCACCGTATGCGCCCCGCATTCCGAGCCGATCAGCAGGCTGTCGCACTGGGTGTAGTTGCGCGAGTTCTTCGCCTTCGGGTGCATCGACACGAGCCCGCGATAGGTGTTCTGCGCCTTGCCTGCCGAGATCCCCTTCGAGACGATCCGCGACCGGGTGTTCTTGCCCAGGTGGATCATCTTCGTACCGGTATCGGCCTGCTGGTAGTTGTTGGTGATCGCGATCGAGTAGAACTCGCCCTGGCTCTCATCGCCGCGCAGGATGCAGGACGGGTATTTCCAGGTCACCGCCGAACCCGTTTCCACCTGGGTCCACATCACCTTCGACCGGTCGCCCCGGCAATCGGCCCGCTTGGTCACGAAATTGTAGATCCCACCCTTGCCGTTCTCGTCGCCCGGGAACCAGTTCTGCACCGTCGAATACTTGATCTCGGCATCTTCCAGCGCGACCAACTCGACGACCGCCGCGTGCAGCTGGTGGGTGTCGCGCTGCGGCGCTGTGCAGCCTTCGAGGTAGGACACATAGGCGCCCTTGTCGGCGATGATCAGCGTCCGCTCGAACTGGCCGGTATTCTCGGCATTGATCCGGAAATAGGTCGAAAGCTCCATCGGGCAGCGCACGCCGGGCGGCACATAGACGAAGGAGCCGTCCGAGAAGACCGCCGAATTGAGCGTCGCGAAATAATTGTCCGAGATCGGCACGACCGAGCCCAGATACTTCTTCACCAGCTCCGGATGCTCGCGGATCGCCTCGGAGATCGAGCAGAAGATGACCCCCGCCTTCTGCAGCTCCTTCTTGAAGGTGGTGCCCACCGAGACGCTGTCGAAAACCGCATCCACCGCCACGCGCCGCTCGCCTTCGGCCGGCACGCTTTCCGCCCCCTCGACGCCCGCGAGGAGCATCTGCTCCTTCAGCGGAATGCCGAGCTTCTTGTAGGTCTCCAGAAGCTTCGGATCGACCTCGTCCAGCGATTTCGGCTTCACCGCCATGCTCTTGGGCGAGGCGTAGTAATACTGTTCCTGGTAGTCGATCTTCGGGTAGTGGACCATCGCCCACTCCGGCTCCTTCATCCCCTGCCAGCGCTCGAAGGCCGAGAGGCGCCACTCCGTCATCCATTCCGGCTCGCCGTTCTTCCCCGAGATCAGCCGCACGATGTCGGCATTCACGCCCTTCGGCGCGTAATCCATCTCGATCTCGGTCTCCCAGCCGTACTTGTACTTGCCCGAGAGCGACTTGACGGCGTCCACCGTCTCCTGGTCGACGCCATCCTTGACGTTCTGCGTGTCGAGTGCGGCCATCGAAGCCCTTCCTTCCTGTCTCAAGCCGCCCTGCGGCGGAATTTCTCATGTGCGGCGAGCCACGCCTCGGCGAAGCGGGTCACGTCGCTTTCTTCTGTCGTCGGCCCCAGCGAGACGCGGATCGCGCTCCTTGCGGTCTCCGCGTCAAACCCCATGGCCCGGATCACGCGGCTCTCCCGGACCTTGCCGGACGAACAGGCCGACCCGCTCGAAATCGCGAACCCGGCCAGGTCCATCGCCATCACCTGGGTCTCGCCCTTCCAGCCCGGCGTAGCGAAACAGCAGGTGTTGGGAATCCGCGCGCGCTCTTTCCCGACAAAAATAGTCTCTTTTGCGCCGGATGCCAGAGTCTTTTCTAGAATATTTCTAAGTTCGGCCACGCGGTTCCAGGCGCCGGCCTCCAGATCGCGCATCGCGGCACGGCAGGCGGCGCCGAAACCGGCGATGCCGACGATGTTCTCGGTGCCCGAGCGCCGGCCCATCTCCTGCCCGCCGCCCTTCAGGAGCGCCGCGATGTCGAGCCCGTCCTTCACGATCAGTGCGCCCACGCCCTTCGGCCCGCCCAGCTTGTGCGCCGACAGCACCGCCATATGGGCGCCCGACCAGGCGAAGGACCAGGGGATTCGCCCGACGGCCTGGGTGACGTCGAGAAGCAGCATCCCCGCTTCCCGCGCCCCGTAGCGCCAGCGCCCACCCACCGGCTCCGGCGGCTCGGTGATCGCGCCGGTCTCGGAATTCGCGAGCCCCATGGCCAGAATGTTGTTGCCGGTCTCCGCATCGGTCAGGTCGAAATGCGCCCAGAGCGCGTCATGGGCGGTCTCCTCGACTATCACCGCGCCGTGCCCCCGCAGCTGCGCCAGCACCGACGCCGCTTCGGTCGCGCCAGAAGTGAAGATCACCTCCGCGGGCTTGCAGCCGATTGCTTCGGCCACCTCGGCCCGCGCCCGCTCCACCAGCCCCCGCGCCGCCCGCCCCTCGGCATGGACCGAGGAGGGGTTGCCCATGACATCCATCGCCGCGACCATCGCATCGCGCGCCTCGGGCCGGAGCGGCGCCGTGGCGTTCCAGTCGAGATAGACGCGCCCCGTCACGCCTCGTCCACCACCGTCAGAAGCGTCGGGACGGCCGGACAGGGCGTCAGCTCGTTCGAGATCACGTCCGACAGCCTTGTCTGGTGCAGGAAAACGTAGACATGGGCCGACAAGCCCTCCCAAAGCCGGTTCGTCAGGCTTTGCGCCCGCGTCCCCGAATGCCCGCCCGAAGCGCCGGCGCCGGTATGCATCGCGCTCACCGTCTCGTCGACCGCGCCCAGCACCTCCGACACCCGGACCTCCGAGGCCGGCCGCGCCAGCGCATAGCCGCCGCCCGGGCCACGCGCACTCTCGACGAGCCCCGCCCGGCGCAGCTTCACGAAGAGCTGCTCGAGATAGGGAAGCGAGATGTTCTGTCGCTTCGACAGTTCCGCCAGCGACATCAGCTGCCCCTCGGGCATCGCTGCCAGATCCGCCAGCGCCACCATCGCATAGCGCCCCTTGGTGCTCAGTTTCATTTGCCGACCCCGACAGACATTGACGCAGCCGCGCGCGGGGCTTAGGTGCTTAACGCCCGAAGCGACCCGGATTCCGCGCCGGATTAGAATAATTCTAAAGACCCTGACGATTTCCGTCAACAATGTCGGCGCCAGGGTCGCGAACGAAAGACTGGGGACCGATGCCCGAGGTGATTTTTCCCGGCCCTGAGGGCCGCCTGGAAGGCCGCTACCATCCGCAGAAGACGAGGGACGCGCCGATCGCGATCATCCTGCATCCGCATCCGCAGTTCGGCGGCACGATGAACAACCGCGTGGTCTACAACCTGCACTACGCGTTCCACGAGATGGGCTTCACCGTGCTGCGCTTCAACTTCCGTGGCGTGGGCCGCAGCCAGGGCGAATACGACCAGGGCATCGGCGAACTCTCCGACGCCGCCTCCGCGCTCGACTACCTGCAGTCGATGAACCAGAACGCCAAGCATTGCTGGGTCGCGGGCTTCTCCTTCGGCGCCTGGATCGGCATGCAGCTCCTGATGCGCCGGCCCGAGATCACCGGCTTCATCTCGGTCTCGCCGCCCGCGAACATGTACGATTTCTCCTTCCTCGCCCCCTGCCCCTCCTCGGGCCTGATCATCAACGGTGCCGCCGACCGCGTGGCGCCGCCGCGCGACACGAAGACCCTCGTCGACAAGCTCCACGAGCAGAAGGGCATCACGATCACCCACCAAGAGATCGACGGCGCCGGCCATTTCTTCGAGGATCCGCATATGGAGACGATGATCACCAACGTCATGGAATACGTCGAGCGGCGCCTGACCGAAACAACCCGCTAGGCATGTCCGAGCGCCTCGCCGCCCAGCTCGGCTTCCTGCACGAGGCCGACCGGCTCAAGACGGTGCTGCGCGGCACGCCGATCCATGACGGCTCGCGGCGCGAGAACTCGGCCGAGCATTCCTGGCACATCATGCTCTACGCCCTGACGCTGGCCGAGCATGCCGAGCGGCCGGTGAATATCGACCGGGTGCTGAGGATGCTCCTTCTCCACGATCTCGTGGAGATCGACGCGGGCGACGCGCCGATCCATGGCGGCCACGATCCGGAAGAGATGGCGCGAAAGGAACAAGCGGCGGCGGACCGGCTCTTCGGCCTCCTCCCGCCCGACCAGGCGGCGGAATACCGCGCGCTCTGGGACGAGTTCGAAGCGGCCGAAACCGACGATGCGGTGTTCGCGAAATCGGTCGACCGGATCCAGCCGGTGGTCGCCAATCTCGAATCCGGCGGCGGCACCTGGACCGACTACGCCGTCACCTACGAGCAGCTCGAGACGCGCGTCGCCGTCAAGGCCCGCCGCGGCGCGGCCCGGGTCTGGACCCATCTCGAGCCACGGATCCGCGCCTGGTTCGGCGCCTGAGGCGCGCGCCCCGGGCTTGCCCCGGGGCTTCGACCTCCAGGAGCAGCGCAACCGGGAGGCCCCGGCTCAGGTCCGGGGCGGCGGGGTACCATCGCCTTCCGGCGCGTCCAATGCCGCGGCCACCGTCTCCAGCGTCTTCGGCCGGTAGCCCGGATCGCCCCGCCACCGCGCCCGCGCCGGCGCCGACACCTCGGCGACATCGACCGGCCCCGCCCGGTCCCGCGCGGTGAGCGCCATCGCCCGCTGCAACAGCCCCGGCCCGCCGCTGTGGTTGTCGAGCGGCGCGAACGGATCCGACGCCGCCCGGAGCGCGTCCACCGTCGCGGCGTCGAACGCGAGCCCCCGCGCCATCGCCCCCTCGGCGACCCAGACCGCGGTGGCGTTCGATAGGCCGATCACGTCGCCGCCGCCGCCCACCGACCCGTGCACGCCCTGGAACCATTCCTGCCGGTAAGGCTCCGCGCCCGCCGGGGCGCCCGCGTTCAGCTCCGGAATGTTGTTCCAGGGCGTCGGCTCGTAGCTCAGCCGCCGCTCATCGATCGCCAGCGCCTGCCGCGCCGTCTCGACCGAGCTCGAGAGCGACAGGTCGTGGAACTGGTGCGGCCCGTTGAACACCGAGGCGAGGAGCGAGAACTGCTTCGGCACGCCCAGCGCCCCCACCGTGTCCCAGACCCCCACATAGGCGATCCTGAGCCGCACCCCCTCGGGATGCCCGTTCGCGCGGCGCCACTCGGCCTCCTTGTCGCTGGTCGTCACATGCGGCGCGTGGCTCAGCCGGTAGGCGAAGCTCTCTTCGGTGTCGGGCCTGGTCGTCGGATCGTCCGAGCGATAGCGTGCCAGCGCCTTCGGGATCTCCGCCAGCGCATCGCGGGTCAGGAGCCCCGAGGCCCGGATGAACCCCGCCAGCGACCGCGCCGTGAAGGCGCCCCGGGAAAACCCGAAGAGATAGATCTCGTCGCCCGGCTCGTAGGAAAACACCAGGCGCCGATAGGCCTCCTCGAGGTTCAGGTTCAGCCCCAGCCCGAAGGCCCCGCCGACCACCCGGTCGAGCCCGCGCGCCAGCCCGGTCGACCCCCGCCCGGTGCCCACGCCTTCCACGTAGATCACCTGCTGCGGCACGCCCGGGGCCAGCGCCACCGCCTGCGCCAGCTTCACGACATTGGTGGGAAACTTCGCGTCGGACCGGTTCCAGGTCCCGTCGCAGAACACCGCAATACGTTTCATCGCTCAGCCCTTCTCAAATCGCCCGATCAAAATCGCGCCCAGCATAGCCTTCTCGCGCCCGGTCGATAAGGCCGGATGACCGTGCCGCGCGGTCGCGACTTCCTGCCGGGCCTCCCGCGGCCCCGCCCTGCCCCGCACGGAAGGAAGCGATCCGCTCGCCCCGTTCCGTTGGCGACGTTCCGCCAGCCCCGCCCGTGCCGGAGATGAACGCCGCGCCCGCCCGCCCTATCTGTCACGCAGATGTCGCGCTGAGGAATTAGGGGGCCGACATGAAGAACCGGATCGATCCGCTCATCGCCGAACGGGCGCCCTGGCTGTTCCGGGGCGACCCCGTGTCGGCCGCCGCGAAAGCCGCGCTCACAGGGATCCTCGGTTATGGCCGCACCGTCGCGCTCGCCGAGCAGTTCCGCGACCGCCCCACTGACGAGATCATGGCGACGCTGGGCCGGATGTTCGCCCGCGAAGTCGCCGCCACCGGGCTCCGCAACATCCCGGCTCACGGCCCTGCGCTGATCGTTTCGACCCACCCGACCGGCATCGCCGACGGCATCGTTCTCCACCGCCTCCTGCGCCAGGTCCGGTCCGACCTCTTCATCTATGCCAACTCCGATATCCTGCGCGTGCTGCCGCAATTCGAGAGCCTGATCGTCCCAGTCGAATGGCGCCACGACCGGCGCAGCCACGCCAAGACGCGCGCGACCATGGCGCGCACCCGCGCCGCGCTCGCCGAGGGCCGGCTCGGCCTGATCTTCCCCTCGGGCCGGCTCGCCAAGCGGCGCGGCCTCTCGCTCCACGAGCGGCCCTGGATGGCCTCGACGGCGGCGATCGCGCGCAAGTTCGACCTGCCGGTGATCCCGATCCACATCGCCGCCCGCAACTCGGCGCTGTTCTACCTCTTCGACCTGATCCACCCGACGATGCGCGACATCACCCTGTTCCATGAGGTGCTGAACAAGGCGCGCCAACCCTACCGGGTCCGGATCGGCGCGCCGATCCCGGCCGCCGCCTTGCCGCCCCGCTCCGAAGACGCCATCGCGGCGCTCCGGCGCGCGACCCTGGCCCTTGGCGAGGACCCGATGCGCCCCGCCCGTCTCGCCGGTTTCACCCGCGCCCGCCGGCCCGCCTGACCTTCGACCTCAGCCGCCCAGCTTTCGCCACAAGCTTGCGCGAGGGTCCGGATTGTGGAAGCGTCCGAAACGGAGGATGGATCGCCATGCCCTATCTGATCGCGCTCGCGGGCGTCGTCGCCGCAGCCTATTTCTTCGTGATCCGCGCGCGGAACGCCGCCGATATGGCCAGTGAACTCGTCGACGTGGCCGCCGACGTGCAGGCCGCCGCCCGCCGCTTCGGCTTCCGCCGCCGCGCGAACCTGCACCCGGTCGAGGCGGTGGACGACCCCAAGGTCGCCGCGGCCACCGTGGCGGTCGCCTATCTCGAGCTCGACGGCTACCCGACCGGCGAGGCGAAGAATGCGCTTCTCCGGGCGCTGCAATCGGAGTTCGGCATCGGGCTCAAGGAGGCCGAGGAGCTCGCCGTGCTCGGACGCTGGCTGATGACCGAATGCAACGGCCCCGAGCCCGCCATCGCCCGCGCCACGCGCCGGCTCCACAAGCTCTCGGGCGGCCAGCATCTCGGCGCGCTCATGGGCGTGGTGCAGGCCGTGACACCCGACGGTCTGAGCGGTCGCCAGCGCGACGCGCTCGACGACATCAAGCGCGGCATGCGCCTGCGCTGAACCGCCCGCACCGGGCGAAACCCGCCGCGGCTCCGGGTATCGGGGTGCCGTGCGGCAGGATCGTTCGAAGTGGCCCGAGCGCCTTCGCCGCCATCGGCCGGGGCCACTGCAAGCGCACTTCCGCAGTCTCCGAGGGCAGCCACGCAAGGTCCGGCATCGTCCCTGCAAGGAACGGATGACGCACCGCGCTGCGGCGCGGCACCAAACACCGGGACCCGGCGTTTCGCCGGTGCCTCTCGAAAGGATTTCACGAAACATCCTGAGGATGATCCGCCCTCCCGCCCGGTCGCAAGCGCGGGCGCCCGGCGGCGGTATCCGCGCCCTGGGCCACCTCCGGAATGTCCGGGGCCGCGCACCGTCCGGGCGCCGCCCGCGACCGCGCTCAGGCGCTGACCTCCCGGTGCGGCTCCGGCCGCATCATCGCACGGATCATGTCCGGGATCGTGTCGGGCATCGTCGGCCGCCCGATGTGATAGCCCTGGAGCGCGGTGCAGCCGAGCGCCTCGATCACCTCGGCCTGAGGCTCGGTTTCCACCCCCTCGGCGATGGTCGAGATCCCCAGCGCCGAGGCCATTTCCACGATGGTGCGCAGCATCGTGGTGTCGCTCTCCGCGTCGCGGATCTGCTGCACCACGCCGCGGTCGATCTTGATCCAGTCCGGCATGATCCGGCTGATCCCGAGGATCGAGGCATGGCCCGAGCCGAAATCGTCGATCTCGATGCCGATCCCCATGTCGCGCAGCGCGTCGCAGCTCCAGCGCACCGTCTCGGGGGCGTTGTCGAGGAAGATCGATTCGAGGAGTTCGAAACTCACCGCGCCCTCCGGAATGCCGAGCGCGCGGACCGATTCCACCAGCCCCGGATCGCGCAGCCGCCGCATCGAGACATTGACCGAGATCGACGGCACCTCGGGCAGTTCGGTCAGCCAGCGCCGGCGGTCGATCAGCACGCGGCGGAGGACGTAATCGTCGATCGCCGGCGTCAGCTTCAGTTCATCGGCGATCGGCAGGAACTCGATCGGCATCAGGACGCCGCGGATCGGGTGCTGCCAGCGCACCAGCGCCTCGAGGCCGATCAGCGCCCGGTCGCCGGCGCGCACCTTCGGCATGTACTCGACGACCAGTTCCTTGCGTTCGAGCGCGGTCTCGAGATCGGTCGCGATCAGCGCCCGGTCGCGCAGCCGCCGCTCCATGTCGCGGTTGAAGAGGAGGAACCGGCCGCGTCCCTCGGCCTTGGCGCGGTACAGCGCATGGTCCGCCCGCCGGGTCAGCTCGCCCGATTTCAGGAGCCCGAGCGAACCCACCGCCGCGCCCATGCTCACCCCGAACCGGCAGACCCGGCCGTTCACCCGAACCGGTTTCGCCAGCGCCGGCAGCGCCTTGGCGGCAAAGGCATGCGCCGCTGCGTGCTCGGCGCCGCTGCGGACGATCACGAACTCGTCGCCGCCCATCCGCCCCATGATGTCGCCCGGGTCGCAGAGCGCGCGCACCCGGATCCCGATGGCCTCGATCACCGCGTCGCCGGCCTCGTGGCCCATCGTGTCGTTCACCAGCTTGAACCGGTCGAGGTCGAACTGCACCACGGTGACCGCCTCGTTATGGGCGAAGCGGGTGCGGACCGCCTCCTCGATGCCGCTGCGGTTCAGGAGCCCGCTCAAGGGGTCGTGCAGCGACCGCCAGGCCAATTCCTGGTTCTGCTCCACCATCCGGTTGAACACGCGCTGGAACGCGCCCGCCAGCACCTGCACCTCGTGGAACCCCTCCGCCTCGAGCACGATCGGGTCGACCCCGGGCTGCGCCCCGTCGATCTTCTCGGCCAGGACCGAGAGCCGGCGCGCCAGGCGGTTCGCGAGCACCGCCGCGATGATCGAGACGAAGAGGATCAGCAGGACCGACAGCCGCAGGAAGGCGGTGGCCCGGTCGTCGAGCGGCGAGACCAGCGCCGCTTCGGGCCGGGCGAGCGCCATCGAAAGCGCCAGCCCGCCGCCGCCATCGATCCGCCGCTCGGCCCGCAGCCGCTCGCCGCCATCCGCACCCAGCGTGAAACTCATCCCCGGCCCCGCCGCCACGCGAACCGACGCGTCCCCGGGCAGCCCGCCCAGCGCATCGGCCAGGACCGCCTTGTAATCGGCATCGAGAAGCACGAACCCTCCCCGGTTCCCCGTGCCGGCGGGAAGCGCGAGGATCAGGCGCATCGGCCGGTCCGCCTCCGCCGTCCAGATCCATTCGCCCGCGGAAAGCCGGGCGGCCTCCATCAATTCCGGCATCGCCTCCCCAGTGCGCAGCGCGCCCGGCGGAACCACCTCGATCCCGTCGCCGGTCCGGCGCACCCGCACCAGTTCGCGCAACATCGCGCCGCGGTCCAGCAGCCGGATCTCGTCGAGCGCGGGCCGCGCCGCGAGCGCCGCGGTGAAACTGCCCTCGACCGTCTCGCGCGTCGCCCGCGCGCGATCGGCGGCGGCCGGCGCCTCGGGGCCGGCGGCAAGCTCGGTCAGCGCATCGGCCGACCGGGGCAGCGCGCCCAGAAGCCGGGCCTCGTCGACCAGCGTGTCGAAGCGCGCGGCGATCCGTTCGGCATGGAGCGCCGCCTCGGCGTCGAGCCGGTCGAGCGCCGAGACCTTTTGCGCATGCCGGAAGCTCACATAGCCGAGCATGCTCAGGGCCGCCGTTACCGCCAGCGTGGTGCCGATGGTCAGAAGCAGAATCCGCTGCCGCAGCGTGGCCCTTGGCGTGTTCGCAGTCATGGCGCTCCCGGTCAGGCCCCTCCCGACCGGTCTAGCGCATGGTTTGTTAACGAGGTCTTGCCAAGCGCCCGAAATTCGCCCGGGTCAGCCGCCGCAATAGGATTGGGCGCTGGTCCACCCGGCCATGTCCTCGCGCTTCCGCAGTTGCGCGAACGGCCCCCAGTCGGCCGCCACGCCGCCGCCATCTGCGGCAATCACCCCGTCGCGCCCCACCGTCGCCGCCATGATCCGCAGCCCGCAGCGCAGGTTCAGGGCGCCGTCCTTCAGATCCGCCGCGTTCTCGGCGCTGCAGCCATAGCCCTGCGCCGTCTCGGGCGAAATCTGCAACAGCCCATGCCAGCGGCCGTCGCCACCCGAGACCCTCGGCCGCCAGGTGCTCTCGTGCTTGGCGAGCGAAGACACCAGTGCGACCCAGAACGCCTTCCGATCCGCCGCGCCCGCCGCGCCATAGCCCGGGCACCAGGCGTCGATATCCTCCGGCACCGTCTCCACGAGCGTCGCCGCCGGCCCGTCGAGCGCGGCCAGCGCGGCGCGGGTCCATGTCTCGCCCTGCGGCTCCGCGTCCCAACGAGCGGCGGGCAACTCCACGGCTGCCGCACCGGGGCTGTCCGGGGCAAGGATCGTTGCAAGGGTCACGGCCGCAAGGATGGCCGGCAGAACACGAACGAGCATCATCGAAATGCCTCACGCGAAAATGCCCCGGCGCGCAATGGGCCCACCCGCCCCGCTTCTGGCAAGCGCGGGGTGCCGGCACCGCCGCTTTGGGCGCCTTCCCGCCCAAACTGGCCCGGAAAACGCCGCAATCCCGTGGTGAACAGGCCTTTCGTGCACAAGGGAGGATGCAATGAGCCAGGCCGAAAGCGACAGCGACGACGGCGTCGCGAACCCGATCCTCCACGCGCTCCTCCTGATCCTCGTCCTGCCCTTCGCCTTTCTGGTGATCGCCGCGCGGATCGTCCTCTCGGTCTTCGGCATCGAGTTCGAGGAAGATGACGACGGTTTCACCGTCCCGTCCCGGCTGAAACCGCTCCTCGCCCGGATCGACCTCGCGCAGGTCGAACAAGCTCCGGAGACGGACGCCGGGGAGCATCCGGCGAATGCCATCGCCCGCCGCGCCGAAGCCGGCGAATGGGACACGCTCGCCACCGAGCTCGCCGCGCTGGAAGCGGCAAGGTCCGCCGCGACCGGTCTCTCCCGCCCCTATGAACGGGCCGCCGAAGCCGCGCGCCACGCGCTCTCCGAGGCCACCGAGGCTGCGCAGCATTGCAGCCTGATGACCATCGCCGACATCCCGCTCGAGATCCTCGACGCGCTCGAGGCCGCGCTCGCCCGCCGCCCCGGCGACCACGTCCTCGCTGCCGTGACGGCGCGCGCGCATATCGACGTGGGCTGGTACCACCGTTCCGGCGGCTGGTCCGGCGATGTCACCGAGGAGGGCTGGGAGGGCATGGCGCATCACTACGGCCGCGCCCGCGAGATCCTCGACCGTTTCGACCCCGAGGCCCTGAACTCGCCGCTCCTCGCCGAAGCGCGCTACTATCTCTGCCTCGGCGAGGAAGACCCCGGCCGTGCGCTTGAAAGGGCCCATGCCGTCTGGGCCCGGCTCGACCCGCAAAGCCTCACCCCGCACACCACCCACGCCTTCCACCTCCTGCCCCGCTGGGGCGGCAGCTACGAGGCGCTCGACATCGCCGCCCGCCAGGCCACCACCTTCACCGCCGACAGCTTCGGCAGCGGCGCCTACGCCGCCTGCTACCTCTCGGTGATCGCCCGCGACGAGGGCACGCTCGGCACGGTCGAGGTCCCGTTCTTCGAGGAAGCGCTCGACGACCTTGTCGCCCGCACCGAAGAGTCGGAGCGCGACCGCACGGTCACGAGCTGCCTGGTTGCGCTCTTCGCCGCCTCGAAGCCGCTCGACACGAGGGCCGAGATGCTGCGCATCGCCCGCAAGCTCGCCGAGCGGCACCTCCGGGGCGGCATCGACCTCGCCCTCTGGCACCGGCTCGACCTCGCCAAGACCGTGCTCGCGGCCTGCTACGAGGCCGAACTGACCGAGGGCGCCCGGCTCCGCCTCGACGCGACCGGCCTCACGCTCCTGCCCCCCGAAGCCGCCGAAGCGGCCTGAGCCAAGCGCCGCCCCTTGCCGGACCGCTTCCCCTCGCCTAGAACCGCCCCGGTTCCCAGCCCGGAGGCGCGCCCATGCTCGACCTGACCTACGAGACCCCGACACCCAAGGTGATCCAGGGCGCGAAGCACGATTGGGAACTGGTGATCGGCATGGAGGTCCACGCCCAGGTCGCCTCCAACGCCAAACTGTTCTCCGGCGCCTCGACCGCCTTCGGCGCCGAGCCCAACGCCAATGTCGCCTTCGTGGACGCCGCCATGCCCGGCATGCTCCCCGTGATCAACGAGTTCTGCGTCGAACAGGCGGTCCGCACCGGGCTCGGCCTCAAGGCCGAGATCAACCTGACCTCCGCCTTCGACCGCAAGAACTACTTCTACCCCGACCTGCCGCAGGGCTACCAGATCTCCCAGCTCTACCACCCCATCGTCGGCGAGGGCGAAGTGCTGGTCGAGATGGGCCCGGGCGTCGCGCGACTGGTCCGCATCGAACGCATCCATCTCGAACAGGACGCCGGCAAGTCGATCCACGACATGGACCCGGCGATGTCCTTCGTCGACCTCAACCGCACCGGCGTCGCACTCATGGAGATCGTCTCGCGGCCGGATATCCGCGGCCCCGAGGAGGCCGCCGCCTACGTGGCGAAACTCCGCCAGATCCTGCGCTATCTCGGCACCTGCGACGGCAACATGCAGAACGGCAACCTCCGCGCCGACGTCAACGTCTCGGTCTGCCGCCCCGGCGCCTACGAGCGCTACCAGGAGAGCCAGGACTTCTCCCATCTCGGCACCCGCTGCGAGATCAAGAACATGAACTCGATGCGCTTCATCCAGCAGGCCATCGACTTCGAGGCCCGCCGCCAGATCCGCATCCTCGAAGCGGGCGGCACCATCGATCAGGAAACCCGCCTCTACGACCCCGACAAGGGCGAAACCCGCTCAATGCGC
Source organism: Paracoccaceae bacterium (assembly GCA_003605175.1). Classification (GTDB taxonomy): domain Bacteria; phylum Pseudomonadota; class Alphaproteobacteria; order Rhodobacterales; family Rhodobacteraceae; genus Ovoidimarina. Next base: position 48,764 of record QWDA01000008.1, read on the forward strand.
TCGAAGGAAGAGGCGCACGATTACCGCTACTTCCCCTGCCCCGACCTCCTGCCCCTAGAAATCGAGCAGGCCTGGGTCGACGACATCGCCGCGGCGCTCCCCGAACTCCCCGACGCCAAGAAGGCGCGCTTCGTCACCGATTACGGCATGACCGACTACGACGCCGCCGTCCTCACCGCCGACACCGAAAGCGCCGCCTTCTTCGAAGCGGTCGCCACCGGCCGCGACGGCAAGCAGGCCGCGAACTGGGTCATCAACGAACTCTTCGGCCGCCTCAAGAAGGACGACCGCGAGATCACCGACAGCCCGATCACCGCGGCGCAGCTCGGCACCATCCTCGACCTCATCGCGAAGGGCGACATCAACGGCAAGATCGCCAAGGACCTCTTCGAGATTGCCTATACCGAAGGCGGCGACCCGGCCGAGATCGTCGAGGCGCGCGGCATGAAACAGGTCACCGACACCGGCGCCATCGAAGCCGCCGTCGACCAGGTCATCGCCGCGAACCCCGACCAGGTCGAAAAAGCGAAAGCCAACCCCAAACTCGCCGGCTGGTTCGTCGGCCAGGTCATGAAGGCCACCGGCGGCAAGGCCAACCCCAAGGCGGTGAACGACCTCGTCACCGCCAAACTCGGCCTCTGACCGCTCCCCCTTCGCCCGGAACAAGGGCCGCAGGCCCGCCGGGCGAGCGCCTGCCCGTGGGATGGCGCAGCAACGGCTGCTCGGCGCACTTTATGGTGCCTTCCCGCCGTACAACCGTTCGGCGCGGGACGGTGAAATAGCGCCAGCCCGCCCGGACGGGCAGGCGCTCGCCCGGCGGCGCTACGCGCCTTGTTCCGGGCGGGGGCACTCCCCTCAGCGCGATTGCGCCAGCATCGCCGCATAGATCGCCGCGACGATCTGCGCGACCACGTCCCATTCCAGCCAGCCCGCCCAGCCGCAACCGCAAGCCAGGGCGAGACCTGCAATCCCGACGCGACGGCTCCATAGAGCCTTGCAACCCTTGCGCATCCACTCTTTCATCTTTCCACTCCATTCGAGGTGAAGTGGGGCCCCGCCGGAGGTCCGCTCCGGCATCACGTGACGGTCCGAAGATGGGGGATTTGAGGGCGCGCATCGTTGGCCGAAGATTGCGGCGCACGCGATGCGGTTTGATGCGTGGAGTTGTGGAAAGTTGTTCGACGGGATCGCCTACGGCGCCTTGGTCAAGCGTAAGCGCGGCGAAAAGCGCCTCACGCAGGAGACGCTGGCGGGCGACGTGTTCGGCGATTCCACCCGCAAGGGCGACATCTCCCGAATCGAAAACGGAAAGATCACGCCCCAGGAAGCCACGATCCAGAAGATCAACGCCGCGCTCGGCATCTCCGCCGCCGAGATGGAACCGATCCGGCAGGCGCGCCCCATCGCCGAACAGCTCGACCGGATTCCCGGCCTGAGCCTCGAAGACCTCCAGAACCTCGCCGCGCGCTTCGGGGTCGACGACACCTTCGACAACACCAACGCGGATCTTCTGCGCCGCCTGCTGACCGAAAAGGCCAAGGAATACCGCGCGCTCCGCAAGGAAGTCGACGCCATCGACGAGAGCATGAAACGCCTCTCGAACCTCAAAGCCGCCGCGCAGGACGCCATCGCACGGGTCGACCTCGAGGAAGTCGAGAATCTCCTCCTCCTCGTCCAGGCCACCGAACTCGAGGAAGCCGCGAAAACCGCCGAACTCCGCGCCGACAACGCCCTCCTCCGCGGCAAGGTCGAAGACGCCTACCGCATCCTCTCCGCCGCCGCGGACAGCTTTGCGGGCGTTGATCCGCTGGAACCGGCGCGGCGGCGCGACTACTATGCGATACGCCTCGCCAGACATGGAGAACGCTACGGCGGCACCGGTCTTCCGATGGCAGCGGACATGTTCCGCGCCGCCCTCACCGTCACGACCCGCGAGGACCATCCCGTGCACTGGGCCACGACCCAGCAGAACCTCGCCATCGCGCTTCGGAACCAAGGCAGCCGCACCGCCGGGCCGGAGGGCGCCGCGCTCCTCGCCGAGGCCATCGAGGCCTACCGAGCCGCCCTCACCGTCCGGACCCGCGAGGACCATCCCGTGCAATGGGCGACGACCCAGCAGAACCTCGCCAACGCGCTCCGGACCCAGGGCGCCCGCACCGCCGGGCCGGAAGGCGCCGCCCTCCTCGCCGAGGCTATCGGGGCCTACCGCGCCGCACTCACCGTCACGACCCGCGACGACCATCCCTTACAGTGGGCAACGACCCATCAGAATCTCGGCAACGCGCTTGAGACCCAAGGTAGTCTCTTGGATGGATCGGAAGGTGATGCTCTCCTCGCGGAAGCCGTCGAGGCCTACCGTAACGCACTCACCGTCCTGACTCGCGCCGACCATCCCGTGGAATGGGCACAGACCCAACAGAATCTTGGATTCGCGCTAGCGCAACTGGGCGCTCATTCTGTGGGTAAAAACGGCGCGCAGCTTCTACAAGCAGCGATGGACGCATATGAAGCAGCGATCGCAACCACGGCACGAGATAGCCATCCAGTACAGTGGGCCGAAACGCTCTTGAAGATGGCAATGGCAGAAGAGGTTATCGCAGACCAACCAGCAGCAAGCGACACGCGCCGACACTTGCAAGCTAGTCTCGATCATGTGGAAGCGGCATTGTCAGTCTTCGATCCTGAGCACTTAAGCTACGACTATGTGACCGCAACCGAACTCCGCGACCACCTCAAAGCCCGCCTCGCCGAACTCTGCCCCCCGCCCCGGCGCGCAAGCGGTGTACGGGTTGTGTACGGGTTGTGTACAGGTTGTGCGCCCCCGGATCCGGCCCGATCAGGTCCCGCAGAAGGTCTGCCGCACTTCCTCGCCCGGCTCCGGCGGGCGGCGCAGGTCGGCGAATTCGGGCCGCTCCTCGAACGGCCGCGCGAGCGCCCGGCCGAGCCGTTCGAACGGCCCGAAATCGCCAGAAACCGCCGCCGCAATCGCCTCCTCGATCCGGTGGTTCCGCGGGATCACCGCCGGATTCGCCCCCGCCAGGATCGCCGCCGCATCGCCCGGATCTCGCGCCAAACGCGCCCTCCACTCGGCCTCCCAGGCATCGAACGCCTCAGGGCTGACAAACTGATCCCGCGCCGCCGGACCACCCAAAGCCCTGAACGCATTGGTGAAATCCGCCTGTCCCTCGGCCATCAGCCCGAGGAAGCGGTGGATCAGAAGCTCGTCCTCTTCCTCCGCACCGGCCAGCCCCAGCTTCGCCCGGAACACCGAGACCCAGGCCTCGAGGAACAGCTCCGGGAACCGGTGCACCGCCTCCGTCGCCTTTTCCACCGCCGCCTCGCGGTCCTCGCCCATCACCGGCAGAAGCGCCGTCGCGAACTGCGCCAGGTTCCAGATCATCACGTCCGGCTGCCGGTCATAGGCATAGCGCCCGAACGTATCGATCGACGAGAACACCTTCCCCGGCTCATACCGATCCATGAACGCGCAAGGCCCATAGTCGATGGTCTCCCCCGCCACCCCGGTATTGTCGGTGTTCATCACCCCATGGATGAAGCCCACGCCCAGCCACGCCGCCACCAGCCGCGCCTGCGCCGCGACCACCGCGTCGAGGAGACCGAGCGGGCCCTCGGCCTCAGGGTAATGCCGCGCGATCACATGGGCGGTCAGCGCCTCCAGCGCTTCCACATCCCCGCGCGCCGCGAAATACTGGAACGTGCCCACACGGATATGGCTCGACGCGACCCGGGTCAGCACCGCGCCGGGCAGCGCGCGCTCGCGCAGCACCGGCTGGCCGGTGGTCACTGCCGCCAGGGCCCGCGTCGTGGGAATGCCCAGCGCATGCATCGCCTCAGAGACCAGATACTCTCGCAGCACCGGCCCCAGCCAGGCCCGCCCGTCGCCCATCCGCGAATAGGGCGTCGGGCCCGAGCCCTTCAGCTGGATGTCCCGCCGCACGCCGTCCCGATCCACCACCTCGCCCAGAAGCAGCGCCCGCCCGTCGCCCAGTTGCGGCGCCCAGCCGCCGAACTGGTGCCCGGCATAGACCTGCGCAAGCGGGTCGGCGCCCTCGGGCACACTGTTCCCGGCCAGCACTTCGACACCCTCGGGCGAAGCCAGCGCCTCGGGGTCGATCCCCAGCGCCCGCGCCAGGGGCAGGTTCAAGGCAACCAGGGCAGGCGCGGCGACCGGCTTCGGCGGCATCCGCGTGTAGAACCGCTCGGGCAGGCGGCCATAGCTGTTGTCGAACGGGATCGTGAGCATCACCCCAAAGAGGTAGGCCCCGCGCACCGGAAACACCAGAGCCCCGCGCCAAATCGGCTTCCCCGAGCCCCCGCGCCATGCTAGGCGGAGGGCCCTTTTCCAACGGACCGGGCCGCCCCCATGACCCTCCTCCAGATCGCCTCGATCCTGATCGTCCTCGCCGGGCTTTTCGGCACGGTGAACCACCTGGTGCTGAAACTTCCGGCCGCGATCGGCATCCTGGTCGTGGCGCTCTGCGCCTCGGTGGCTATCCTGCTGCTCGACCTGGCGATACCCGGCCTCGGGCTCGACGCCACGCTGACCGGCCTCGTCAACGGGATCGACTTCTCCGGCGCGCTGCTCGAAGGCATGCTGGGCCTTCTCCTCTTCGCCGGCGCGCTCCATGTGGATCTCGAACGTCTCCGCTCCGCCTGGTCGGTGGTGGCGCTGATGGCGACGCTCGGCGTGGCGCTTTCCACCGCCATCGTCGGCGCCGGCTTCTCTTGGATCACCGGCATGCCTCTCCTCGCCGCGCTGGTCTTCGGCAGCCTGATCTCGCCCACCGATCCGGTCGCGGTGCTCGGCGTCCTGCGCGAGGCGAACTTGCGGAAATCGCTCGAGGTCAAGATTGCCGGCGAAAGCCTGTTCAACGACGGCGTGACTTACGTGGTGTTCCTGATCCTCGTGGGCCTCGCCTTCCCCTCCGCCCATGACGCCCACGCCGCGGAGGGCAACGCCTATGTCGCCGCCGCGGAGCTGTTCCTGCGCGAAGCGGTGGGCGGCGCGCTTCTCGGCATCGTGCTCGGCTGGCTCACCTTCCGGCTGATGCGCCGGATCGACGATTACTCGCTCGAGGTGCTGCTCACCCTCGGCCTCGCCTTCGGCGGTTACGAACTCGCCGTCACGCTCCATGTCTCCGCCCCGATCATGGCGGTCTGCGCCGGGCTGCTGATCGGCCATATCGGCACCCGCGACGGGATGAGCGAGGAGACCCGCAAATATGTCGACGCCTTCTGGAAACTGATCGACGAGATCCTCAACGCCGTCCTGTTCCTCTTGATCGGGCTCGAGGTCTTCGCCATCGCCTTCCCGGCCGAGGCAGTGAAGGCCGGGCTCCTCGCCATCGTCCTCGCGCTCGCCGCCCGCTTCGTCTCGGTCGCCGTGCCGGTCCTGATCCTCGGCCGCAGCCGGGATTTCTCGGGCGGGGTGATCCGGATCATGACCTGGGGCGGGCTCAAGGGCGGCATCTCCGTCGCCCTCGCGCTCTCGCTCCCCGAGAGCGAATGGAAACCGATGATCCTGACCGCCACCTATATCGTGGTGATCTTCTCCATTGTGGTGCAGGGTCTCACCATCAAGCCGCTCGCCAACAGGCTCGGCCGCGAACCGGATCTGGTCTGATGTACGACTACCTCGTCTACGACGTCTTCACCGACACCCCCTTCGGCGGCAACCCGCTCGCGGTCCTGCCCGATGCTTCCGGCATCCCCGAGGACCGTCTCCAGAAGATCGCCCGCGAGTTCAACTTCTCCGAAACCACTTTCGTCCTCCCGCCCGAAGACCCCGCCCACACCGCCAGGGTCCGGATCTTCACGCCGACCCAGGAAGTGCCCTTCGCCGGCCACCCGCTGATCGGCACCGCCGTGGCGCTGAACGATCTCGGACGCGGCACCGACATGGTGCTCGAGCTCGGCACCGGCCCTACCGCCGCCCATGCCGCGCAGGGCAGCGCCCGCTTCACCGCGACACAGCCACTCGTCAGGGGCGGCATGCCGGCACCAGAAGACGTCGCCGCCTGCCTCGGCCTCGACGCTTCCGACATCCGCACCGACCGGCGCCCCCCCGAACAGGCGGGGCTCGGCCTCGAATTCACGCTCGTCGAACTCACCACCCGCGCCGCACTCGCCCGCGCGCAGCCCGTGACCGACGCCTTCCGCACCGCCGCCCGGCGCTACCCGACCAGGCTCGACTTCGCCGTGATGGCCTACACCCGCGACGGCGCCACGATCCACGCCCGCATGTTCGCCCCCCTCGACAACATCCCCGAAGACCCGGCCACCGGCTCCGCCGCCGCCGCGCTCTCGGCCGTCCTCGCCGAGGCCGACGGGACCACGCGATTCACCATCCACCAGGGCGAGGACATGGGCCGCCCCTCCCTGATCGAAACCGCAGTGACCCTCGAAAACGGCCGCACCGCCGCCGTCACCGTCGCCGGCCGGGCCATCCGCGTCGCCGAAGGCCGCCTCACGCTCGACTGAGCGGCGGAAAAACCGGCAGGCACCCAGGGCCCACTCGGGCATAGGCTCCCCGCGCGCCCGTGCCGCGCCTGTCCCCTGTTCTCTCCCCCCGCCGGCCCTGCTATACGGCGCCAAAACCTGAGGGGATTTTCAGCATGACCACCATCATCGACATCATCGGCCGCGAGATCCTGGACAGCCGCGGCAACCCCACCGTCGAGGTCGACGTGATCCTCGAGGACGGCACCATGGGCCGCGCCGCGGTGCCCTCGGGCGCCTCCACCGGCGCCCATGAGGCGGTCGAGAAGCGCGACGGCGACAAGACCCGCTACATGGGCAAGGGCGTGCTCGAGGCGGTCGATGCGGTCAACGGCGAGATTGCCGAGGCGCTCGGCGGCTTCGACGTGACCGAACAGGAGGCCATCGACGCCGCGATGATCGAGCTCGACGGCACCCCCAACAAGGGCCGGCTCGGCGCCAACGCGATCCTCGGCGTCTCCCTCGCCTCAGCCAAGGCCGCCGCCGAAAGCTGCTTCCAGCCCCTGTTCCGCTACGTGGGCGGCACCTCGGCCCGCACACTTCCCGTGCCGATGATGAACATCATCAATGGCGGCGAGCACGCCGACAACCCGATCGACATCCAGGAATTCATGATCATGCCGGTCGCCGCCACCTCGATCCGCGAGGCGGTGCGGATGGGCTCCGAGATCTTCCACACGCTCAAGAAGGAGCTTTCCGCCGCCGGCCTCTCCACCGGCATCGGCGACGAGGGCGGCTTCGCGCCGAACCTTTCCTCGACCCGCGACGCGCTGGACTTCATCCTGAAATCCATCGAGAAGGCCGGCTATCGCCCCGCCGAGGACGTGATGCTCGCCCTCGACTGCGCCTCGACCGAGTATTTCAAGGACGGCGCCTACGTCCTCGCGGGTGAGGGCAAGACGCTCAGTTCCGATCAGAACGTCGCCTATCTCGAGGCGCTGGTCGCCGACTACCCGATCCTCTCCATCGAGGACGGCATGGCCGAGGACGACTGGGACGGCTGGCAGATGCTCACCGACGCGCTCGGCGAAAAGGTCCAGCTCGTCGGCGACGACCTCTTCGTGACCAACCCCGAACGCCTCGCCGAGGGCATCGCCCAGGGCGCCGGCAACTCGCTCCTTGTCAAGGTGAACCAGATCGGCTCGCTCTCCGAAACCCTCCGCGCCGTCGAGATGGCGCACCGCGCGCGCTACACCTGCGTCATGTCGCACCGCTCCGGCGAAACCGAGGACGCCACCATCGCCGACCTCGCCGTCGCCACCAACTGCGGCCAGATCAAGACCGGCTCGCTCGCCCGCTCCGACCGGCTCGCGAAGTACAACCAGCTGATCCGGATCGAAGAGCTCCTCGGCGACACGGCGGTCTATGCCGGGAAGTCGATCCTGCGCTGACATATCGTGAGCCCCGAACTTCAAGGAGTGCCGGAGCTAAACTCATTCAGGCGCGTGTACTATTACACGCCGCCTGATTTTGCCCTCGTCAACCTCAGGAACAAACAGCTCAAGCTTTCCCGCTTCACAGACGTCAACGACCCATTTGAACTTGAAGCCGTTAGTTTTCGCGATCGCGAAATGCGAAGAACCTTTCGCAAAATGCGAACTGAGCTCATTGAATCAAAATTTGGATTCTTGAGCTTCTCGAGAAGCTGGCAGAACTCAATCATGTGGTCGCACTATGCGGAGCGACATTCTGGACTGTGCTTGGGTTTCGACGTAGCGGCAGAAAACCTTTTCGATATCAGGTACTCTAGTTTTCGCCTGTATCCTGAGATCACAGCAGGGACGTTTCTTGACTACATTGGGCAGGATCAGATGGTCGAGATAGTAGGTACCAAGCATACGCATTGGTCCTACGAAGAGGAAGTCCGCATACTGTGGCCGTTAGAAGGTCTCCATGAGAATGGGGGCCTGTATTTCGCACCCTTTTCCGATGGGTTTATTCTGAAGGAGGTCTTCCTCGGTCCGACCACAAAGTGGGGTACTGAAGACATAAAAGAGGCCATTGACGATGCAGACGTCAAAACAATTTCTACGCGTCTGTCATTTCAAGAGTTCAAGGTCGTCAAGCAAGAGAACCCTAAACTTTGGAAACGACGCAAAGACGATTGAAGCGTAGGATGGGTTCCACCCCATCCCGGCAAGCGTAGGGAGAGTGCCAACCCACCACGCGCTCCCGGCCCACGAGCGGGGACGGATGGGAAGCGTTCCGGGAAAAAACTGGCGGCGCCGCCATCTCGTCCGGGGCCGCGACACGGTTCGCGAAGTCTCCGTCACCCGCCCCATTCCGCCCGACATCTGCCGCGCCATCGGGCTGTCGGTCGCCAGGGGCGTCACGGTCCGGGAGTGCTCCGGGCGGGGAGAGCGTGGAGCCACGCCATCCAACGCGCGGCCCCGTTCCGCTAGATGCGTCGCACACGGTTCGGCCGAACGGTCCGTTTGCTAACAACCGTCAATCTTGGTAGCGCGCGGTCGCGCGGGGCCGTAGCGCATCGCCGGTGTACGGGTTGTGTACAGGTTGTGTACGGGTTGTGCAGGGCCGTTTCGGGCCTTTTCCCGTTCGGTAAACGCCCCGCGCGCCGTCCGGGAACCGCAAGGAGACGGCCGGCGGGATCGTCCGGCGTCATCATCGAAACTCACGAGTTTCCTCGAAAAGACGCCCAAGTTTCGCCGGGTTTGGCTGGCATTCCAATGCCTTGGAACAACCCAAGCGAAAGCCGATGTTCGACCGTCTCAGAACCGCCTTCTACACCGCCTATCGCCGCCGCTGGGGCCGGGTCCTGATCTGCGACCCCCGCCCCCTCGCTGCCCAACATCCCTATACATTTCAACTGCCTAACGCCGAAGAGCTCGCCCATCTCGCCCCCGGCCACGTGGTCAAGCTGATCTTCCAGAGCGTCCCCGAGGGCAAGGAATACGGCGCCGAGCGGATGTGGGTCACCGTCACCCATCGCGACGGCGACCACTTCCTCGGCACGCTCGACAACCAGCCGCTCGACATCCCGCAGCTCTCCCCCGGCGACGAGGTCTCCTTCGCCGCCCACCAGATCATCGGCGTGTTCTGGACCGACGCCGCCGACCGCGCCCGCTTCGACGACCCCGACGCCGACCGCTGGTTCGCCCGCGCCGAGGTCGACCCCCGCATCACCCGCGACGGCGCCCCCGTCCGCTACATCCGCCGCGAGGTCCCGCTCGACCCCGAGGGCGAGTATCCCGACACCGGCTGGCGCATCCTCTCCGAGCTCGAGGACGACTGGCGCAACATCCAGACCGAACCGCTCGCGATCGGCCTCGTCCTCAACCACGACGATTCGATCCTGCCCTATCTCGACGCACCGATCGGCTCGGCCTTCCGCCGCACCGCCGATCACGAGGCCTTCACCCCCGCGAGCCGCCTCCACTGAGCCCGCGGGACAAACGGCGGAAAGCCTGCTAGGCCTCGGCCTGTTGCCTGCCAGGACCGACCATGCCGCGCCTCACACCCCTTGTCGCCAGCCTCCCCGCCACCGTGCCCTTCGTCGGCCCGGAAGCCCAGGAACGCGCCCGCGGCGCCCCGTTCCGCGCCCGGCTCGGCGCCAATGAAAGCGTGTTCGGCCCCTCGCCCCGCGCCATCGAGGCCATGGCCCGCGCCGCCGCCGAGACCTGGAAATATCCCGACCCCGAGAACCACGACCTGCGCCACGCGCTCGCCGCCCATCACGGCGTCGCGCCCGAAGCGATCATGGTCGGCGAGGGAATCGACGGGCTCCTCGGCTATTCCGCCCGTCTGTTCATCGCCCCCGGCGATGCCGTGGTGACCTCGGACGGCGCCTACCCGACCTTCAACTACCACGTCGCCGGTTTCGGCGGCGTGCTCCACAAGGTTCCCTACCACGAGGACCGCGAGGACCCCGGAGCGCTCGTCGCGCGCGCACGCGAAACCGGCGCGCGGCTGATCTATTTCGCCAATCCCGACAACCCGATGGGCACATGGCACGACGCCGCTGACGTCTCGCGGATGATCGCGGCGGTGCCGGACGACGCGCTGCTGATCCTTGACGAGGCCTATATCGAATGCGCCCCCGCGGGCACCGTTCCGCCGTTTGATACTTCCGACCGAAGAACCCTCCGGTTCCGCACCTTTTCAAAGGCTTACGGCATGGCCGGTGCGCGGGTCGGCTACGTGATCGGCCATCCGGAGACCATCGCCGCCTATGACCGGATCCGCAACCATTTCGGAATGACCCGGATCGCCCAGGCGGGCGCATTGGCGGCGCTGGAGGACCAGGACTGGCTCGCGGAGGTCATATCCCGCGTCGCCGAAGCGCGCGACCGCATCGCCGGGATCGGCCGTGCCAACGGGCTCGTGCCGCTCCCCTCCGCGACCAATTTCGTGACGCTGGACTGTGGCGCGGACGGAGCTCTCGCCCGGCGCACACTGGGCGAGCTGGCCGCGCGCGGGATCTTTGTGCGGATGCCCTTCGTCGCCCCGCAGGACCGCTGCGTCCGCATTAGCTGCGGCACCTCGGCCGATCTCGATCTGCTCGAAGTATCCCTCCCCGCGGCGCTCGCCGCCGCCAGATCGTAACGATTTCTTTGCGGTCGCATGCGAGGCTCGACCGATCTGCTGCCATTTGGGGAGATCTCGATGACCGATCCCGAATTCCTGAAAGACGCCGCCCCCTTCACCGTGATCTGCGCCGTGATCGCAGCGCTCTATTTCGGCTTCGGACTGATGACGGTGATCGTCGCCGCCGCGCTGTTCGATTGCGCCTTGCGCGCCGTCGAATTCCGCCGCGCGCGGATCCTCGATTCGGCCCGGCCGCGCAGCCCGACGGGGACCTGAACCGTGCCGAGACGGGGTCCGTACAGGGGGCTCTGCCCCCTCGTGACCTAACGGCCCCTCACCCCCGGCGTATTTGCGGCCTTATGTATCAAGCGCACCAAGCCCGGAGCGGGCCGGTGATTAGGACTCCACAACGGGCCGCCCGCGCGGCAGGGTTGTCGCATGAAGAAGTATCTTCGACATGCGCTGGACAGCACGTTCGCAATCCTAGGCGGCTATGGCGCAATACTAGCGATCTTCGCCATCCCGATTGTCGGGTTTGCGATCCACTATTGGCAGTCTGGCTGGGTTGCCATGAGTGAAGAGTTTCAAGTTTGGTGGGTCTATGGCCTCCAGGCAACTGGCGTGGTGGCCATCGCCCTGTATCTTTGGAATTTGGCGTGTGCACCCTACAGGATGGAGCGAGACGGGCGCATAGCGGCTGAAGCAGACGTGCTGCAACTGCGGTCTCAAATTCCGAAAGCCAAGAGACGGCGCCTTAATGGCGAGCAAATTGGGGCGCTGGTGGACGCGATCAATGCAACCGGCGTCCGCCCAGATAGCATGAATGTCCTTTACTGCCCAACATCAGACGAAGCTGCGGAATTTGCTGCGGATATCGGCGACGCCATCCGCAGGGCAGGAATTGAATGCTCGGTTCACAACGGAGTGATGTGCGAACATGATGTCCGGGATCGCGGGATCAAAATCATTCACACGAAGATGGCTTCCTTGGTCGATCTGGCCCGAAACATTCAAAGTTGTCTTGTTAGATTTGGGTATCACCCCGAAAAGCGTGTCGTAGAAGGAAATCACAAGATTTTCCTGTACATCGCCAGATCACCAGAGGACGACTGATTGAGCCCCGATGGCCTCTAGGCAAAGCAACAGAAACGCGGCCGGGAACCCTCCACGGCTGATCTTGTTGTTCAGGTTCCGCTCGTTCTCCTGAACGCCCCTTTCTGCCAGCAAAGCGGCTAGCTGAGCGTAGGTCACACCCCTGCGCTTCAACTCCGCCTTCAACAGGTTCTTCGCCTTCGTCTCGTACTCGACGTTGATCGGATCGTATTTCTTCATGCCGTGACCTATATCATCGCTTTTTATGATATAGACCCTTGACTGTGATGGTTCAAGTATCCATATCCGGTGTGTAATACCATCGGATATGATGACAATGGCCCAACACTTCCTCCTCTCCGCAGCATCCCGCACCCTCTCGCTTCGTGCGATCTACAAGGCAGGCGAGGAAGCGGCCTACGAGACGTTCTGCAAGATGCGCTGGCCCGAGACCGATGGCGAGGCGATCTGCCCGCGTTGCGGTTGCTGCGACACCTACAGCATTACCACCCGCCGCAAGTTCAAGTGCAAGGGCTGCCACCACCAGTTTTCGGTGACCTCGGGCACGATCTTCGCTTCCCGCAAGATGGCCTTCGTGGACCTGCTGGCGGCGATCTGCATCACCGTGAACGCCTCCAAGGGCGTCTCCATGGTGCAGCTGAGCCGCGATCTGGACTGCCAGTACAAGACGGCCTTCGTCCTCGCTCACAAGCTCCGGGAAGCCATGGCGCTGGAAGTGCAGACCGGCGAAGTTCTGACCGGCCACGTCGAAGTGGACGGCGCGTATTTCGGGGGCCATGTGCGCCCTGAGAACCGCAAGGAAGACCGTAAGGATCGCCGCCGGTCGGAGAACAAGTCAGACCGCCGCCGCGTCGTGGTGGCCTTCCGTGAGCGTCAGGGCCGCACCCTGCCGTTTGTCACGAAAGCCGAGAGCGAAGGCGTTGCGCTGGCGATGGAGAACGTGGACCGCGAAGCCAGCATGTCGGCAGACGAGGCGAGCCATTGGGACCTCCTGCACAACGGCTGGAGCGTGGACCGCATCAACCACTCGCTGGCCTACAGCGACCACGGCAAGCATACCAACTGGGTGGAAAGCTACTTCTCGCGTCTCCGCCGGATGGTCGTCGGTCAGCACCATCACGTCTCGCCACAGTACCTCTACCAGTACGCCAACCAAGCCGCTTGGCTGGAAGACAACCGCCGCACCGACAACGGCACGCTGGCGAATATCATGGTCTCGAACGCGATGGGCTCGCCGGTCAGCCGGACGTGGAAGGGCTACTGGCAGCGGGCGGCCCGCGTAAGTTGTTGATAACCATATTCTATTTAACTAGTTGAAAAAATTTAATGAATCTATATATCTTAGCTATGCCGAGTTGGTTTAACGAACGTAAGTCCGCTCAAATCACTGCCTTCTTCTGTGACAAGGAGGGCGGTGAGATTGACGTTTTGAAGCTCGTAAAATTGATTTATTTGTCGGATCGAGAGTCAATGTCTCGACACGGCTTTCCAATCACAACTGACCGCTTGGTTGCAATGCCTCACGGCCCAGCCAACTCTCTAACCCTCAATTACATTTCTAACGACTTTTCGTCTGAGAGTTGGAGCGAACTTGTGGCTGATCGCAAGGGCCACCAGGTGTCGCTAGCTCGTGCATACTCGGAGGATGACACTGACGAAATGTCGGACGCGGATCTAGATGTACTTGAAGCTATCTGGGATAGGTTTGGTGGGATGGGCAGCTGGGAGCTCCGCGACTGGACTCACAAGTTCCTGCCAGAATGGACCGATCCGGATGGTAGCTCCCGTGAAATTCAGCACGAATTGGTTTTAAAGATTCTTGGCAACGAGAATGCCGAGGAATATGCCGAAGAGATTGTAGAAATGCGGCGCATCGACTCAGCGTTTGCCAGCCTACGAGAATGACCGTTGCCGGTCGCTCGTGGAGAGACCTTCCTAATACCAACTGGCCCGCGACCCGGTCAAAAGCATCTATTTGTTGTTTGTACGGACCCCTGTGCGGCCGGGAAAGTTGTGCTCGCGAACTTGACTGAGTGGAAAGACGACAAATGCGACGGGACCGTTAGGTTGGCGGTCGGCGCGCATCCCTTTGTTACGAAAGACAGTTTCGTTTCCTATCGTAACGCCAGAATTGAATACGTCATTGGAATTGATGCCGGGGTGAACCGAGGTGTGCTGGTGCCTAGAGCTCCAATGCCTGAACCTATGCTATCGGACATCGAGAATGGCTTGCTGAATTCGCCGCACACGCCAAGAAGGATCAAACGGTATCTTGGCGGTGGATAACCCACACCCGCCCCTCACGCCTCACCAGACCTCTGCGATGCAGCTTGGCCAGCGCGGCATCAGTACGCCAGTACAGCCGATCTGCGGGGACCTCAGGCCTCCTAGCCTCAACGTAGGTCACTAGCTCCGGGCGGGCCTTTGGACCGCTCCTGAGAGCCTCCAGAAGCATCAGCGCCATGGAACCTTTCCGCGCCGTTGTCGGGCACTTCGCCGGATACACGCGGGGCATAGGTATCCCCCTGAGCGTCAACAGCGCCTCGACGTGTTCCAGGCCCTCGCCGTCTCCCCGAATGATCTGCTTTCGCAGCGCCAGCAACGCATTGTCTATGGACCTGTCCTGCATGGGGATTCCTTACCGGAATCCGGCGTGTTATGCTTGGTGCGTTTGATACATAAGGCCGCGTATTTGCGGCCAGATGAAGGGGAGCCGTCACATGCGACCGGAGCGCCCCCCGCCGTCGTAGATCTCCGCCAATTTGGACGGATCCGCGCCCATCAGAAAGCGGACGAGTATCATCAGGTTGCGCGCGCCGCGACGGAACCAGCCTTCGGTCTCGTAACGGCGGGCCGAGGTGCGGGCGATCGCAGGCATTTCCCGAAGACGCCCGCGCAAGGCGCGCGCCAGCGCCACGTCCTCCATGAGCGGCAGGTCGGGCACCCCACCTGCGGCTTCAAGAAGTTCGCGGCGAATGAGGAGCCCCTGGTCGCCATAGGGGAGACCGAGAACCCGCGACCGGAGATTCGCCCAGCCGGCCACCAGGCGCGGCGCCGGCCCCTCGGCACGGAAGGCCAGCCGGAACCACCCGACCTCGTCGGAATGCGCACGGATATGCGCGAGCGCGGCCTCGGACCAGCCCGGCGCTAGCCTCGTGTCGGCATGGAGCAGCAGCAGCCATGCGCCGGACGCCGCCGCGACCCCGCGGGCGAGTTGGCCGCCCCGCCCGGGTGGCCCGATCACCACCGTGCCGCCCCAGGCCTCGGCGATTTCGAGCGTCCCGTCGGACGAGCCGCCATCCGACACCACCAGCTCGCGCAACGCCCCCGCCTCGAGCCCTTCGACCAGCGCGGCCAGCGTGGCCGCCAGCTCTTCGCCGGCTGCGAGCGTGGGAATGACGACGGAGATCGGCGCGGGCATCGGGACCTTGGCGTTCGGGGCCGGCGGGGCCTATATGGCGATGATCGAACTCGAGAAGGACCGGAAATGCCCGCCGAACGCAAGGTCTTGAGAATCTCCGGAGAGGACCGGTTCGAATTTCTGCAGGGGCTCGTCACCAATGCGGTGCCGCAGGAGCCCGGGCGGCTGGTCTATGCCGCGCTTCTCACGCCGCAGGGCAAGTACCTAGCCGATTTCTTCCTCTCCAAGACCGGCGAGGCGATCCTGCTCGACGCGGCGGCCGGCCAGGCCGAGGCGCTGGCGCGCCGGCTCGCGCTCTACAAGCTCCGCGCGAAGGTGACGCTCGAACCGACCGACCTCGCCGTGTCCCGGGGCACGGGCCCCGCACCCGACGGCGCACTTTCCGACCCGCGCCATTCCGATCTCGGCTGGCGGCACTACGGCGCTACTTCGGGCGACGACGGCACCGACTGGGACGCGATCCGGGTGGCTCATTGCATCCCCGAGGCCGGGATCGAGCTGATTCCCGACGACACCTTCATCCTCGAAGCCGGGTTCGAGCGGCTGAACGGCGTCGATTTCCGCAAGGGCTGCTATGTCGGCCAGGAAGTGACCGCGCGGATGAAGCACAAGACCGAGCTGCGCAAGGGGTTCGAGACCGTCGCGGTCGAGGGCGCGGCGCCCGTGGGGACAGAGATTGTCGCGGGCGGGAAACCTGTCGGACGGCTCTTCACCCAGTCGGCGGGGCACGGGATCGCCTATCTGCGCTTCGACCGGGCCCAGGGGGCGATGCAGGCGGGCCCGGCCCGCGTCGCGCGGGTGGTGTGACCAGCCAAGCCCGGCTCGAAGCGGTCCTTGGCGCCGCGGTGCTTTCGATGCAACGCCTTTCAGGTGGCCATCTATCGACCATATATGCAGTGACCCTTGCCGACGGGCGCCGGCTCATCGCCAAGATGGCCGCAAGCGCCCTGGAAGAAGGCGCCATGCTGATGGCGATCCGCGCCGCCGGCTGCCCGGCGCCCGCCGTTGTTACGGCGGAGGGCGGACTCCTCGTCATGGAGCGGCTGCCAGATGATGGCCTGCCCGGTCCCGGCGCCTGGGAAACCGCCGGCCTGGCGATCCGGCAATTGCATGCCGCGCGGGGGAAGACCTATGGCTGGCGCCGCGACCACGCGTTCGGAAAGGTCGCGATCCCCAATGCGGCCGCATCCGACTGGCCGGCCTTCTGGGCCGAACGCCGCCTGCTCGCCGGGATCTCGGAGCTGCCGTGCGAAATCGCCGCGCGGCTGGAGCGGCTTGCCGTCGCCCTGCCCGAACGGCTACCCGCAGCGCCGCCACCTTCGCTGCTCCACGGCGATCTCTGGGCAGGAAACCTGCTCTTCGGCCCCTCGGGTCTTTCCGGCGTGATCGACCCCGCCGCCTATTACGGCGATGCCGAGGTGGACCTGGCGATGCTCATGCTGTTCGGCCAACCGCCGGCAGATTTCTTCGAGGGGTACGGCGCGCTCGAGGACGGCTGGGAAGCGCGCCGGCCGCTCTATCAGCTCTGGCCTGCCCTGGTGCATCTGAGGCTGTTCGGCGCGGGCTACGGCGCGATGGTCGAGAGACTGCTAGGAAGCTCAGGGGTCTAGCCGAACCGGAAGATGTCACATTCTCCGGCCCAAATTCTCATTGAGAAATTGGCCCGGCCGGTCTCAGGCGCGCTCGGAATACTCCATCGTCTCGGTGTTCACGACGATCGCCTCGCCCTCGCCCACGAAGGGCGGGATCATCACGCGCACGCCATTGTCGAGCACCGCCGGCTTGAACGAGTTCGCCGCCGTCTGGCCCTTCACCACCGGCTCGGTCTCGGTCACCTTGCAGGTGACCTTCTGCGGCAGCGTCGCGCTCAGGGCCTCGTTCTCGTGATACTCGATGGTGATCGTCATGCCGTCCTGCAGGAACGGCCGGCGCTCGCCAAGGATCTCCGCGTCGAGTTCGATCTGCTCATAGGTCTCGCTGTCCATGAACACGAGCTTGCCATCGGACTCGTAGAGGAACTGCTGGTCCTTCTGCTCGAGCCGCACCCGCTCCACCTTGTCGGCAGACCGAAAGCGTTCGTTCAGCTTGGAACCATTCCTGAGGTTGCGGAGTTCGACCTGAGCAAAGGCTCCGCCCTTGCCGGGTTTCACATGGTCGACCTTGACGGCGGCCCAGAGCCCGCCGTTGTGTTCCAGGACGTTGCCCGGCCGGATTTCGTTCCCGTTGATTTTCGGCATGGTTCGTATCTGTGACCAAAGATTGAAGGAATGTTGGCGGGACCTATATCTGCGATACATTCCGCTGACAAGGTAGCGGATCTAGTGGCGATTGTTGCGCGAGTTATGCGCCATGCACATACGAGACATGCAATTCTGTGGTAGCAGAATCATCTGCCACGGGGCATAAGGAACGCCACGCCAGAGAATGCAAGAGCAACAATAACAGGACGCAACAATGGTCGATTTCGTTGATGGCACCGCATTCAACAACGAGCAGGGCAACCGCGCGCGCAAGCTCTTCGCCGCCGTCGTGCTTGCTGCGCTGGACGATGCGATTGCCGACGACAAGAAATACGGGAACGGTCCGGAGCAGATCGCCCGTTGGGCGCGCTCGCGTGACGGACGCGAGGTTCTGACCTGTGCCGGCATCGACCCGAACGAGCGTGTGGTGAGCGGGCTCATGGAGTTCGTTGCCAAAGGGGTGCGCACCTCCGTTGCACTGTCGCGCGAAGAAAGCGAACGCCGTCAGGCTGCAGAACAGGCAAAAGCTGCCGCCTGAGGCCGCTCCCGCCGGAAAAGAGAAAAGCGCGCCCCTCAGAGCGCGCTTTCTTTCGTTCAGGGCCCCTGTTGGGCGCGATCAGTCCAGGTCGCGGGTCAAGAGCGCCTGATGGATCTCGCGGCGGACAAGCTTGCGCACGTTCCGCGTGATCCGCTCGCCCAGCGCGCCCTTCAACTCGGCCCGCACCATCTCGGCGACGATCTCGCGCAGGTGCTCCTCGTCAATCTCGGCTCCGTCGAACACCCGGACGCTGTCCACATCGTTCCGCGTCCCGGCCGCAGGGTCGACCATTTCGCCGCCGGCAGGGATCTCGGGCACACCCAGCATGTCCTCGGCGGCCTCGTCCACCGCGCTGGCCAGGGGCGTCGGCGCGGGGGAGGCAGCCTCCTCGGCGACGGGATTGTGCCGGAACACCAGGCTGGTCGGCGTCTCGAGATCCACAAGTTCGCTGCCATCGGGCTCGAACTCATCCTGCCGGCCGCCCACCGCGCGCTCCAGTTCGGCGATCCGGAGCTCAAGTGCCGAGGGCTCGCGCCGGGGGCGCGTGGCGAATTGCCGCGAAACCGGACGTTTCGGCAGGCTCTCGATCCGGTCGACCCGAAGCGCGGGGGTCAGCAACAGGCGCTCTAGCGTTGCCGCTGCCGCGGGGGCCGCCGTGTCTGCCTTGTGCAATTCCTGCGACACGATCTGCCGTACCGATATCAGCACATCATCGGCATCGCTCCGGTGTTTGGTCATCGGCATCCGACTCACTCCTGGCCCCACGAGATAGGGTAGAATCTACCCCTACCACATGCTACCGGTCGTGGTCACTCCCGGCCGAGGCTCTTCAGCACCCGATCCAACCGTTCGCCTTGGGGACTCACGAACACGGTCGGCGCATTCTTGACCGCATTGTAGTAGGCAGCCGGATCGTAGGTGGCAATCCCGAGGTCAAGATGATCGGCCGTCATCAGCCCCATGGCGGACAATAGGCTGAACTTGGCGAGAATAAGATCGATCTGGGCAGAAATCAGGTTGGTTTGTGCATCCAGAAGCTCCTGCTCGCGGTCCAGGACATCGAGCGTGGTGCGGGATCCGACCTCGAGCTCTTCCTGCGCGCCGCGGAGCGCCAGCCGAGCGGCGCGGACCTGCTTTTCCGACGCTTCCGTGGTGGCGCGGGACACCGCGACATCGGCCCAGGCGTCGCCGACATCCTGTTCGACGCCGATCACGCTGGTGTGGAGCCCGCCGCGCGCCGCGTCACGCCGCGCCTGGGCCTGCCGGATCACCGAGGCGATCTGGCCGCCCTGATAGATCGGCCCCGAAAGCGAAAGCGTGACCGACTCGGTATCCTCGCCGCTATCGACATCGAGCAGTGCCCGCGCCGTGGCAGAGAGCGTGGGCCGCAGTGCGGCCTGGGCCGCCGAAACGGCGATCTCGGTCGCCGCGACCTCGTGCTGTGCCTGGCGAATCGACGGATGGCGGCTCCGCGCCACGTCGCGGGCGGCTTCGACGCTCGCCGCGGTCGCCGGAGCCGCGGGGGGGGCCGCGAGCCGGCCCGGATAGGCGCCCGTCACCGCCTTGTATTCCTCGCGCGACTGCGCCAGAGCGCCCTGCGCTGCCGCATGTGCCGATTGCGCCGCCGCCAGCCGCGCCTCGGCGATCGAAACGTCGGTGCGGGTCACCTCGCCCACCTCGAACCGGTCCCGCGCCGCGCGCAGCTGTTCGGTGATCACGCGCACGTTGTTGTCCTGAAGGCCCACGAAGGCATTCTGCCGGCGCACGTTCAGATAGGCGGCGACGGCCCGCAGGAGCACCTGCTGCTCGATGCCGCGCAACGCCTCGCGCGTGGCCAGTACCGTCTCCTTCTGCGCCTCGATGGACAGCTTCGACGCGCCGAAATCATAAAGCAGGAGGCTCGCGGTCAGCCCGAGCTCGGTGGAGGTCGTGTCGCCCGCGACGGGGGTGTCCGCCCACTGGGTCTCGGCCACATAGGCCAGCACCGGCCGCAGCTCCGCCACGGCTTGGGCAACATCCTCGTCGGCGGCGCGAAGCACCGCCCGGTTCTGCTCGAGAAGTCCGCTCGTGCGGTAGGCCGCGATCAGCGTATCCGTTAGGGTCTGCGCCCCGGCCGGCAGTCCGGCAAAACCGATCACCACGGCTGCCGCTATCCGGCGCCACGTCCCGTCCATGCGAAGCACCATGCCCCTATACCCCATTCTTCTCGCTAGAGTGCGAAACTCACTTCTTTCTCGAATCCAGCAAGCACCGGTGCGGCGGCGTTGAAGGCGAAACGCCAGCTCATCCGTCCGTCGATCTTGTAACCGACCTTGCAGGCACCCACAGCCCCATCCATGAAAAGTGCGGCCATGCGGCCGCCTTCCTTGAGCTGCCCCTCCAGCGCGGCCGGCAGCGTCTCGACCCCGCCCTCGATCACGATCACGTCGTAGGGCCCGTGTTTCGCCGCACCCTCGGCCAAGCTGCCCTGCACGACCGCCGCGTTGTCTGCCCCGGCCTCGGCCAGCGCCGCCTCGGCGTCCTTCGCGAGATCCGCGTCCTCCTCGAGCGCCACCACGGCCTCGGCCATGCGCGACAGAAGTGCCGTCGAATAGCCGAGCCCGGTGCCGATATCGAGCGCAACCTCGTCGGGTTGAACGTTCAGCGCGTCGAGCATCTTGGCGAGCGTGCGCGGCTCCAGCACGACCCGGCCGGGCTTCAAGGGCACGTTCTCGCCGATATAGGCGGCTTCGCGCTGGCCAGCTGGCACGAACATCTCGCGCGGCACCGACAGCATCGCCTCGATGATCGGAAACTTGGTCACGTCCGACGGCCGGATCTGCGTATCGACCATCAGGGTGCGGCGGCGAGCGAAGTCGGTCATGCTACTAAACTCATCGGTTCACCTTTTCATCGTGGCTTGCCACAGATCGCCGCGGCGGGCAACCGCCCGTTACATATCCGGCATCGCCCGGACTCCCCCGGCGCGGACAGGGGCAGAGGTCAGTTCTCCCGGAGCGCCCGGTCGAAATAGACCGTGAGCGGCCGGGTCAGGTAGGAGAGCGGCGTGCGGTCGCTCGTCTTCATGAATGCCTCGACCGGCATCCCTGGCAGGAGCGTCACGTCGTCGAGCGCCGCCAGCGCGGCATCGTCGGGCAGGACGATGGCTTCGTAGAACGCCGCGCCCGTCGCTTGATCGGTGTCGACATCCGCCGAAACCCGCATGACACGACCCGAGACCTCCGGAGTGGTCCGCCGGTCGAAGGTGGTGAACATCAGCGCCACGTCCTGTCCGGGATGGATCTGGTCGATATCGGTCGGGTCGATCCGAACCGCCACCTCAAGGGGCTGGTCCCCCGGCACGATGAACATCAGCGGGTCCCCGGCCCCCACGACCGACTGCAGCGCGAAGACGCGCGAACCGAACACCGTCCCCGCGACCGGCGCGCGGACATCCAGCCGGTCGAGCCGCTCAAGAAGGCTGATCCGCCGCTCCTCCAGCTCGATCTCCTGGTATTTCAGGTCCTGAAGCGTGGAGATCGCGTCCTCGCGACGCTTGTCGCCCAGCCGGAGCCGCTCGATCTCGAGCGCGGTGATCCGCGTCTCGGCCTCGGCCAACGTGGCCTCCAGCCGGCCGATCTCGCCCAGAAGATTGGCATCCTCGCGCTGGAGCTGGAGCACCCGCGAGGCCTGCACGAGCCCCTTGTCGAGGAGCGATTGCAGATCGCCCAACTCCTTTGCGATCAGCACCTGCTGCCGCCGCACACCTTCAAGCTGCGAGGCCAGGCCCTCGATCTGCCTGTCGATCTGGCGTTGCTGCTGGCCGAGCTGGCGGCCCTCCTGCAGGAACGACTCGCGCCGTGCCGCGAAGAGTGCCTTCTGGCCGGCGATTTGCCCCTCGATCGCGTCCGCTTCGATCGATGCGAAGTCCGGCGCTTCGCCGAATTCGGGCGCCGCGTCCCCGTCGCGCTCGGCCCGGAGCCGGGCGGCGCGCGCGAAGATCTCGGCGAGCTGCCGTTCGACGATCGCCAGTTCGGAGCGCTGAAAGGTCCCGTCGAGCCGGAGCAGCACGTCGCCGGCGGCCACGTGATCGCCCTCGCGCGCAATGATTTCGCCCACGACCCCGCCATCGGGGTGCTGCACCACCTGCCGCTCGCTCTCGACCTTCACGCGCCCCTGCGCGACGACGGCACCGGCAATCTCGGTTCCCACGCTCCAGGCACCGACGCCCCCCAGCAACAGGACGATGGCGGCGCTGCCCAGGAGCACCGGCAGACGGGCACTGGTCCGGACCCTGCTCATGAGGATTTGCCCCCGGCCACGACGCGCTGAATGTCGCCGGCATTCTTCATCATCTTGCGGATGATCTCGTCACGCGGCCCGAACGCGGCGACGGTGCCGTCCTGCAGGACAAGGAGCTTGTCGCAGGCCGCGATCGCCGTGGGTCGGTGGGTCATGACGAGAACGCCCTTGCCCTCTTGCTTCATCGCCAGGATCACCGCGTTCAGCGCGTCCGATCCTTCGGCGTCCAGAGCGGAGTTGGGCTCGTCCAGGATCAGGAGCACCGGCGCGCCATAAAGCGCCCGTGCCAGCGCCAGCCGCTGCCGCTGGCCGCCGGAAAGCAGCGCGTCCGCCGCACCGATCCGCGTGTCATAGCCCTCGGGCAGCTTCAGCACGATGTCGTGCACCCGCGCCAGTTTCGCCGCCGCGACCACGGCCGTGGCATCGGGCTGCGGATCCATCCGCGCCACGTTCTCGGCGATGGTGCCGTCGAAGAACCGGATCTCCTGCGGCAAGTAGCCGACGAAGCGGCCCAGCCGCTCGGGCCCGTATTGGTCGGGCGAGGCGCCCGCCAGGCGCACCTCCCCCGCCGCCGGTGCGACCAGCCCCGTGATCACCCGCGCCAGCGTCGTCTTGCCCGAACCGCTGCGCCCGATCACCCCGATCGCCTCGCCCGGCCGAAGCGCCATCGAGACCTGCCGCAGGATCGGCGGCGCACCCCGGCGCGCCAGCACGGTCACACCGGAGAGGTCGAGCTCCGCGCTCGGCACCGGCAACTCGGTCGGCGGCGCGCGATCCGGCAGCTCCTCCAGAAGCGCGCGGATCGCCGCCCGGCCGGACCAGGCGCGCTGGACCAGCGTCCATTGCGACACCGCGATCTCGATCGGCTGCAATGCGCGGCCCAGCATGATCGACGAGGCAATCATCGCCCCGGCCGTCACTTCCTGCTGGAGCACCAGCCAGGCTCCGAGGGCCAGAATCGCCGATTGCAGGAACAGCCGGAACGCCTTGCTGAACGAGGTGAAGGACCCGCTCCAGTCGGTCGCCGAGATCGCCGCGCCCACCGCCTCGTCCTGCGCCCCGCGCCAGCGCGCCACCAGCACCGGCACCATGCCTTGAGCCCAGAGAAAGCCCGCGCCCTCCTCGGCCTGCCGCGCCATCAACTGCGCCTGCCCAGCGCGCCGCGCGCCCTCTGCGGTGCCGCGCGCCGTCAGCACCTGGTTGAAGACCGCCACGACGATCAGCACCGCGCCTCCCGCTGCGGCCAGCCAGCCGAGCAGCGGATGGAAAAAGAAGATCGCCGCGAGGAAGAAGGGCGTCCAGGGCATGTCGTAAAGCGCCAGCACCACCGGCGCCGAGAACAGCGCGCGCACAGCCTCCAGATCGGGGAGCCCGCCCCGGGCGCCCTGCCCGCCGCCTGTCTGCCGCAGCGCCGCCCGCTCGAGCACCGCGCGGAACACCGGCGCCGCGAGACCGGCCTGGATCCGCGCCCCCGCCCGCGCCATCACCCGGGCGCGGGAGTATTCGATCACCCAGTGAAAGCTATAAAGCAGGGTGACCAGCCCGAACAGCGCCACCAGCGTCTCTTCCGACCGCGAGGCCAGAACCCGGTCATAGACCTGCAGCATGAACAATGGTCCGGTCAGCATCAGGAGGTTGGTGAACAGGCTGAACACCGCGGTTACGGCGACCAGACTGCCGATCCGCACCCTGTCAGGCGAGGTGGATTGCCCCATTGAAAAAGCTCCTGCCGGTCGCGCAGGATTCGCCCCGAACGCAACTATCCCATTCCCCGTCCCCGCATGAACCAACGTCGCGGGACAGGCGCTCCACGGCCCATTTTGCACATGTCATCCCGATTTGCATCTAATTCGGAATTGCTGAACGAGTCGTAAACGATTTCCCCCGCGAGTTGCGGGAACCCATCGACCGCGCCGGCCGGACGCCCAAGGACCGCCTACCGCTCGCACCGGATATCGGCTAGGACGGAGGCCCGCGACCCAACGAGGCCCCATGACCCAGCCCCAGAAGACCGTTTCCGTCGGCCCCGTCACCTTCGGCACGGGCCATCCCTTCGCCCTCATCGCCGGCCCCTGCCAGATCGAGACCCTCGACCATGCCCGCATGGTGGCCGAGGGCATCGCCGAGGCTGCCGATGCCGCCGGCGTCTCCTGGATCTACAAGTCGAGCTACGACAAGGCGAACCGCTCCTCGCTCGGCTCCAAGCGCGGCCTCGGCATGGAGAAGGGGCTCGAGGTGCTGGCCACGATCCGCGAGGAATTCGGCGTCCCGGTCCTGACCGACGTCCACCTGCCCGACCATTGCGCGCCGGTGGCCGAGGCCTGCGACGTCCTGCAGATCCCCGCTTTCCTCTGCCGCCAAACCGACCTCCTTCTCGCCGCGGGCGAAACTGGCCGGGCGATCAACGTCAAGAAGGGCCAGTTCCTGGCACCCTGGGACATGGGCAACGTCGCCGCCAAGATCGCCTCCACCGGCAACGAGAATATCCTGCTTTGCGAGCGCGGCACCTCTTTCGGCTACAACACGCTGGTGAGCGACCTGCGTTCGCTGCCGCAAATGGCCGAGACCGGCTATCCGGTGGTGTTCGACGCGACCCATTCGGTGCAGCAGCCGGGCGGCAAGGGCGCCACCTCGGGCGGCGACCGCCGCTTCGTGCCGCCACTCGCCCGTGCCGCCGTGGCCGTGGGCTGCGCGGGCCTCTTCATCGAAACCCATGAAGACCCCGACAACGCGCCCTCCGACGGCCCGAACATGGTGCCCCTCGCCGAGCTTGGCCCGCTCCTCAAGCGCCTCCGTGCCATCGAGGCGGCGGCGCAGGGCTGATGTACCCGCGGGCCGAACTCGAAGAGGCCGCCGCCCTCGTCCACCGCCACATGGCGCCCACTCCGCAATATGCCTGGCCGACGCTCTCCGTGCGGCTCGGCTGCGAGGTCTGGGTCAAGCACGAGAACCACGGGCCGACCGGCGCCTTCAAGGTCCGGGGTGGCATCACCTATATCGACTGGCTCCGCCGCACCCACCCCTCCTGTTCCGGCATCGTCACCGCGACCCGCGGCAATCACGGCCAGAGCCAGGCCCGCGCGGCAACTTCGGCGGGCCTGCGGGCAATCGTCTACGTGCCGCACGGCAACTCGGCCGAAAAGAACGCAGCGATGCGCGCCTTCGGCGCCGAACTGGTCGTCTTCGGCGAGGATTTCGACAGCGCGCGCGCCGAGGCCATGCGCGTCGCCGACAGCGAAGGCCTCCACATCGTCCCGCCGTTCCACCTGGAGCTGGTCCGCGGCGTTGCCACCTACGCGCTCGAATTCTTCACCGCCGCGCCCGATCTCGACACGGTCTATGTGCCCATAGGCTGCGGCTCGGGCATCTGCGGGGTCATCGCCGCCCGCGACGCGCTAGGGCTCGCCACCAAGATCGTCGGCGTCGTCAGCGAACACGCCCAGACCGCGAAACTCTCGGCCGAGGCCGGGCAGTTGGTCGAGACCGATTCCGCCGCCACCTTCGCCGACGGCATGGCCGTGCGCGTGCCGGTGCAGGCAGCGCTCGACATCTACGGGCCGGGCGCGGAACGCATCGTCACGGTCACCGAAGACCAGATCGCCGAGGCGATCCGCGTCTATTACCGCGACATACACAATCTCGCCGAGGGCGCCGGCGCGGCACCGCTCGCCGCGCTGATGGCCGAACGCGGCAGGATGGCCGGACGCAAGGTCGGGGTGATCCTCACCGGCGGGAACATCGACACCGGCTGGCTTGTCGAGGTGCTTCAGGGGGGAACTCCAAAACCATGACCAACAACGAAAAACTCGAACGCGCATACGCGCTCGGCTCACTCGACGAGGTCAAGGCCCTCTACCGCGACTGGGCCGCGACATATGACCAGGATTTCGCCGCGTCAGGCGGCTTCCGGATGCCCGGTCTCGTCGCCGATGCCTATGTCGCCATGGCGGGCCGCAGCCCGGTGCTCGATGTCGGCTGCGGCACCGGGCTGGTGGCCGACTGCCTGCCGGGCGGCTTCGACATCCACGGCGTCGACATCTCCGCCGAGATGCTCCGGGTCGCCCGCGCCAAGGAGCGCTACATCGCACTGTTCGAGCTCGACCTGACCCAGGGTCTGCCCTTCAAGGACGGCGTCTATAACGGCCTCGTCAGTTCCGGCACCTTCACCCATGGCCATGTCGGCCCCGAGATCCTGGTCGAACTCTTCCGCTGCCTCGCGCCGGGCGCGTCGTGTGCGATCGGCACGAACGCCACCTACATGGAGGCGACGGGCTTCCGGGAAGTGCTTGATGTCCACGTTGCGGCGGGCCGGATCGCCGACCTCGCAATGCGTGAGGAACGGATCTACGCCCGGCCCGAGGGCGCGCCAGAGGGCCATGGCGACGACATGGGCTTCGTCGTCACGTTCCGCCGGGTCTGAGCGGGTAATTGGCAAGCTCGTCGTAAACCGCCCCCTTCGGCCTCAGCGTCGAAGCAAGGAGCGAAAACCGCCTGACCGGAAACGCTGGCAGAGTCAGCCCGGCATGCCCCGACACGAAGCGCGCGAACCCCTCGCCCACCGGCTCCCCCTGCCGGAACCGCGCCAGCGTCACATGCGGCACGAAGCGCCTGTGTGGCAGGTCGAGCCCCGCCTTCCTCACTGTCCGCGACACCGCTTTCTGCAGCGCGATCAGCCGCGGCTCGGCCCGAACGCCCAGCCAGAGTGTCCGCGGCTGCTCGCTTCCGAAGGTGCCAAGCCCGGCCAGCGTCAGCTCGAAACCGGCCTCGACGATGCCGGACAGTTGTTCGTGCACCTCCGCCAGGGCCTCGTCGTCCTGCTCGCCCAGGAACAGCAACGTCAGGTGCAGGTTCTCCTCGTCCACCGGCCGCCCGGACCGAAGCCCTTCAAGCGTGGTGGCAAGCCCCGCCCGCACGCGCTCCGGCAGGGGAATCGCGACAAAGGCGCGGATCATGCCCAGACCCGTCCACGTTCGGAGAGCGTGCGAAGCCGGTCGCGCAGTTCATCGCGCAACGCCCCCTCCCGCGGTGCGTCACGAAGCGTCGTGAACCAGTGCTCGGGCGGCGCCCTGCCCGCCGAATGCCCCCGCCATTCCAGCCCGCGCAGCACCGCCCGCGCGCCGCGTGGCAGCCGCTCCGGGATCTCCTGCCCCGACAGGACCGCCCAGACCCCGGTCCAGAGCCGCCCCACAGTCCAGGGATTGTAGCCCCCGCCGCCCAGCACCAGGAACCGGTCGGTCATCGCCTTCAGGGCCGCCACAACCGCCCAATGCGCATTGTTCGAAAGCGCCAGCCGCGCCAACGGATCCTCCAGGACCGCGTCGGCGCCGCATTGCAGGATCACCGCCTCGGGCCGGAAGGCCGCCACGCGCGGCAGGATCGCCTCGTCCCGCACCGCCGCCATCTCGGTATCGTTGAAACCGCGCGGCACGGGAATGTTCCAGACCTCCCCCGCGCCCCGCTCTTCCAGCGCCCCAGTGTAGGGCCAGCGCCCTTCCTCGTGGACCGAGAGGATCAGCACGTCCGGATCGTCGCCGAAGCCATGCACCACACCGTCGGGATGATGCGCGTCGATATCCACATAGGCGATCCGCCGCAGCCCGGAGGCGCGCAAGGACAGGATCGCGAAGACCGGATCGTTCAGGTAGCAGAACCCGTTCGCCCGCTCCGGCATCCCGTGATGGGTGCCACCCGCCGGCGAATGGATGACGCCGGGCACGCGCAGCAGTTCTCCCGCAAGGATCGACGCGCCTGCCGCCGTGGCCGGACGCCGGAACATCTCGGGGAAGACCGGGTTCGACACTGTGCCCAGCCCGTGCCGTTCGCGGATCTCCGGCGTCACCGAACCGGCCGCCTCCGCCGCCTGCAGCGCGTCGAGATAGTCTGGCCGGTGCCAGCACGCCAGCGTTTCGGGCCGGGCGCGCGGGCTGTTGATGTAGCTCTCGCGCGGCAGCCAGCCCAGCGCGCGGGCGAGGTCCACTACCGTCGAGACCCGCGGGATCCGGAGCGGATGCTTCGGCCCGTAGGTCGAACTCCGGTAGATCTCCGAAGCGATCATCCGGGGCCCGACCGCCACGTCCAAGACTGATCCGGTCATCTCGTCAGGCCCGTCCCCCGGGCTTGATATGGAGCGGTTCGCGACACCGGCAACTACGGGCGCACCGCTCAGGCTTGCGGCAGAATTGACGCGGCCGTGCCGCAGCGCAGCATCAAACGCAAGTGTTAATTGATTTTCCACTAAGAAATCTTAAATCTCCCCCTGGAGGCTTGCATGATACGTTACGCGCTTACGTGCGGTGAAGGTCACGAGTTCGAAAGCTGGTTCCAGTCGGCGGACCGTTTCGACGCGCTGTCGCGCGCCGGACACCTGTCCTGCCCCGACTGCGGCGACAGCGCGGTCTCGAAATCCCTGATGGCCCCGGGCGTCCAGGCTTCCCGCCACTCCCGGGAAGCCCAGGCGCTCACCGCGCCGAGGAACGAGAAGGAGACCGCGCTTGCCCGGCTCCGGCAGGAGGTCGAGGCGAATTCCGACTATGTCGGCCTCAAGTTCGCCGACGAGGCGCGGGCGATGCATGACGGGCGCATCCCGCATCGCGCGATCTATGGCGAGGCGAAGATCGAGGAGGCGAAGCAGCTCCTCGAAGACGGCGTGCCGGTTGCGCCCCTGCCCTTCACGCCGCGGTCGCGCGCGAACTAGGGTCACCCCCTCTTCAGGCCCGCGCCGGAGGCGGTTCGGCGTGTCTTCGTTCTTCATCGACACGATGCCTTGTCGCGGGAACTCTGAAAGGAGGGCTTCTGCCCCGCCATCCGCATGTCGGTCAATCAGATACGGTCGCTCAAGTCACCGCTCCATTCCCGGAGCCGTGAACCACGACGAGCGACCGAAATCAAAGCACCCCACCCCTAGAAGTTCACCTCGTACCTGCCACCAAGCTTGTACGAATTCTGCGAGTCCATTGTTGCATCGGCACTCAGGGATCCGGCGCCGATCGGCCTGGACAGGCTGGCGCGGAGCGAGCCACTTGAATAGCTGCTGCCGCGTTCTCCCGTGACCTCGACGGAATACTGGAATGCGCCCGAATTCTCGGCCGAGCCCAGCTCAAACGACGCACCGAAACCGCAGTCGCCGTCAAGGCCGCCCAACTCTTCGTAGCAAGCCATGCGCGGCGTCAGGGCCAGGGTCATTCGATCACCATCAAAAGGCCGTTCCGCGCGAATCTCCGCGAAGACCCTGCCGCCGCTGACGGCATCCAGCTCCAGCGTTCCGGTCTCGGAAACGCCCGAAAGCGCAGCTTCGACATCGACACTGCCGCCAGGCGAATAGGCGTAGTCGAAGCCCACGCGCGGCGACAGCGCATAGGCCCGGTAGTCGAACTCGCTGGACAGTGCCGCGCCCGCGAAGCCGGCGAAATACTGGTAGTTGCCGGTCGCCGTGATCGTTCCAAGCGCGTCGTCGAAGGCCAGATCATACTCGTGAATTCCGGTGGCTCCGCCCAGGTGATAATCTAGGAAGAGATTGTCGCGCAGACGCTCGGCCCCATAGATTCCGGCATTGAGTCCGACGCCGTCGATCGTTCCGGATGCCGTCGTGTCGATGTCGCTATGGCTGCCATAGGCCCCGATGAAATAGCCCCGAACGCTATCTCCATCGACAAACCGCTCACGCCGGAAAGCGAGGCTCAGCGCGCCCTGGGTCAAGCCGCGATCGGTTTCGGTGTAGTGCAGGGAGCCTTCGACAATCGTCCAGCGATCCGCATGGCAATCGTAGCTTTCGCTATCGAGATTGCCGGTCGCGGACACCCCGGAATCATCCGCGTTCAGGGTGAAGCCGGGCAAGGATCCGCCGCTCTCCGAGCATTGGCGATCAAGGTCATCCGCCTGGTCTCCGATCAAGTTGAAGTCGACACGGCGGTTCAGAGCCTTGCCCGCCGCGCTGCCGTTGGTCGCAACCGGGCGGGATTCGCCATAGCCCCGTGCCTCGAACCCGGTCGTATCGACGCCACGCTGCATCAGCGCGTGCAAGACCGCCTCCACCCGGCGCTGGCTCAGGCCGACATTATAGGCATCGGAAGCGTCGCTGTCGGTGTGCCCGGCGATCTCGAAGGCGCTTCCCCGGCAGCTTGCGAGAATCGAGGCGATCTCATCCAGAACTTCGTCGCTCTCGGGCTTGATGATCGACTTGTCCGTGTCGAAACGGATCGCCCGGGCTTCAAGGCTCGCGGCGGCGGCGCATTCCCGACCGGTCCGCGACTTCAGCCGTTCCAGCGCGCCCGCCGCATATCCTTCCATGACTTCGCTCTGCATGCCCATCGTGGCAGCGAGATCATCCTCCAGGATGGTCAGAAGCTCCTGTTCGATGCGCGGGATGAATGACGAACCGATGCCCACCACCACTGTCGCCGTCGCGCTGTCGCAATTGGTCGGGTTAATTTGGTCGCAAAGCTGATAGGTGATGTCATAGCTCCCGGCAGGGGTGCCGGCGGGCACGGTCACCGTGCCATCGTCGGCGATCGTGACGCCGGTCATGCCATCATCATCGGTGACGGTGATCGTGGTCTCCGACCCATCCGTCGCCACGGCGCTGCCGCCCAGCGTATCATTGTCCAGAACCGAACCGGCGGTGCCACCCGAAAGCCCGTCAACGGGGCTGCCCGAATAATCGTCATCGACGGCATCGATGGTGGGCGTTTCAACGACGATTGTGGCGGTTGCGGAATCGCAATTGGTGCCATCGTCTTCGTCGCAGAGATCATAGACGATATCATAGGTCCCGGCAGGCGTGCTGGCGGGGATATTGATCGTGCCGTCATCATCAATCGTGACGCCGGTCATCCCGTCATCGTCGCTTACAGCGATCGTTGTGTCCGAACCGTCCGATGCCGCGGCGACGCTGTTGACCGTATCATTGTCAAGGACCGAACCCACGGTATCGCCATTCAAACCGTCGACGGGTGTGCCGGAATAATCGTCATCCACTGCGTCGATAACATCGGGGCAGGACGAGGGAACGAAGGTCAGCGAGGCTTCGTCAAAGTTCACGTTATTGCCCATGCTGACCACATAGGAATAGGTCTGACCCTGGGTGAGGGCCACGGACGCCGAAGTGAAATGCCAGCTGTCCGGACGGCCGGAGATGGCCGGCATGGTGGCGGTGGCTGTCGATCCTGTGACAACCGCGCCGGCCAGGCCCGTGCCTTCGCGCAACAGGATCGTACCCGTTTCGGGACCGCCGCCCGTGGCGGCCGTGCGAAGCGAGAAATAGCCGGAAAGCGTGTAATCCACGTCGGAGGGGTTGGTCCCACAGGCCGGGACGGTGAAGGATTGATAGAAATCGTTCGAACCGTTGGCCACGTCGAGATAGTGCTGAAACACCCCGTCACCCGCGCCGGTTCCGCCATTCTGTGCATCGAAATCGGGGCCGTAGGTAATGCCGCTGAGATCGGGCGCAGGCGCGCCGTTGACGCGGACGACATTGGGATCGTTGCCGACACCGATGGTCCAGGGCGAAATCGAGTGTCCGACATTGTTGCCGTAACTCGAGGGAGGGCTGTCTTCGAAGCCAGGATTGAGGATCAGGTTCTGGGCGTCAGCGTCAGTGACCGTGAAGGACCAGCCAAGCAGAGCGGCCAGGGCCGTCCGAACCGCAGCTTTCCGCATTGAAGTCGCTGGGATTACGCCGTTTTTCCAGAAATAGCCCCGAACTCCGCACACGGATTGGCAAACTGCTCGCATGGTCACTTTCTTCTGCTTCGGGCCCGACAGGCCTGCCGATGGTCGTGCTCCGTGTCCGCTTGCATTCTGGCAGGAAGATGCCCGGATTCGGTATGATTTTTGACGAATTTTAGGTAATCTGGCGTTAACCAGTGCAAAAGGGAACAGGCTGACGTTGGGACATCTGTCCTACCGGATCGCCATCTGGCGCCAGTCCTCTATGCGGCAGTTCTCGATCCTGTGCGGGTCACGGTAGCGGGTCGCGTTGTAGCCCCGATACGCCAGCGTGTATCTTGCGTGCGGCGGAACCTCCCGCAGCGCCGGCGCGCCGATTTGGTCGCTGCGCTGGCCTGCTGTCAGGAACATCCGCAACCGGCGGCCAAAGACATCGGCGACGGCATGCGGCTACGAGTTCAGTCCACCCCTGGTGCGCCCGATCAGGCCTCCGCGCGCTTCTTTTTCGGCTCCAGACCGGAGGCGGTGCTGCGGGTCTTCAGGTGGGTCATGTCGATCATGAGCATGTCTGTTTCGCCGCGCCC
The DNA here is from genome assembly GCA_003605175.1 of Paracoccaceae bacterium. Classification (GTDB taxonomy): domain Bacteria; phylum Pseudomonadota; class Alphaproteobacteria; order Rhodobacterales; family Rhodobacteraceae; genus Ovoidimarina. The sequence goes on from QWDA01000008.1 coordinate 81,668, forward strand.
TTCGGCCATTCCGGAAGCATCCGGGCGATGACTTCCTCATCCCGCGTTTCCAGCGGTTGTACAGAGTCTCCGGCGGACCATGGCCGGCGGGTGCGTCCCGCCGCATCAAGCCACTTCGGTTGATGAAGTATTCCACTCGCCACAGGCGGCCGCCGCCTCACGGCTTGCCGCGGGACTTGGGAAAGAAGGGCTCAGGTTGCGCGTCAGTCAGAATGGAAAGATCGCTCATGCCTCCGTCTTTGGAGCCGTGAACCAGGACCAGCGACCGAGATCATTGCATCCCGGCCGCAAGGCCTTTGGATGGCTATTGAAGCACCCCGAAGGGCTTTGGCTGCGCAAGTCGGAACCGGAGAAGCCCATCGGCCTCTCCTCGGCGGCGTCAGCCGCAGACATCCAGGCTGTCGGCCATCTCCCGCAAGAGCGCCGGATAGAACCCCGGCCCGGGCGCGATATCCCGTCCGATCGGGTCGAGCGTGACGGCCTCGGCCCCGGTCCCCTCGAGCAGCGCCGCCGAAAGCCCCGCGTTCGCGTCGGGTTCAATCAGGAGACAGGCCACGCCTTCCTCCGCGATCCGCGCCCGGAGCGCCGCCATCGTTGCCGGCCCCGGCGCCGCTCCGTCGCCCGGCGAAAGCGCCCCCAGCGAAGTCAGCCCGAACCGGGCTTCGAAATACTGGGTCGCATCGTGAAAGAGAGCTACTGGCCGCCCCCGCATCGGCGCCAGTTCGTCACCGATCGCCACTGCCTGCGCCGCGATCTCTGCCGCGCCAGCCTCGGCATTGGCTCGGTATGCGGCGGCATGTTCCGGATCGGCCGCAGCCAGCGCCTCGGCAATCGCCCCAAGCCAGGCGCGCCCGTTCTCCGGGTCGAGCCAGGCATGGGGGTCCATTCCGCCATGATGGTCGTGCTCGTGTTCTTCCGCGCCGCCTGAAAACGGCGCTCCCTCGCGGAACGGCAACAGCACCGTCCCAGGGGTCTCCAGAAGCTCGACCCGGCGCGCATCTCCCGCCAGGGTCTCCAACGGATGCGCCAGCCAGGGCGTCAGTTCGGGCCCGACCCAGAACACCAGATCCGCCCCCTCCAGCGCCTCCGCTTCGGAGGGCCGCATGGCGTGGTGATGCGGCGAAGCGCCGGGCGGGAGCACCAGATCGGGCGTTCCCACTCCCGCCATGACCCGCGACACAAGGCCGTGGACCGGCAGGATATCGGTCGCGACCCGCGGCACCTCGGCCCAGACAGCCGGGGCGACAAGGAGAAGGAGGGCGCTGGAAAGGGAACGGGAGATCATGAGACAGCTCTTGTATAGTATAACATTACATGCACTTGTTAGACCGGATAACATAACATATCAATCCCGAAACAGCCGGGCACGCCCCATGGACACCATCGGATTCGACCGCCACGATCACGCCGCCTGCATCGCCGAGGGCCTCTCGGCGGCCGAGGCGCGTTGCCGAGAAGCGGGGCTCCAGCTTACACCCGTCCGCCGTCGGGTGCTCGAGATCCTGCTCGAGCGCCACCGCGCGCTCGGCGCCTACGAGATCCTCGATATCCTGCGCGAAGAGGGGCTCGGCTCACAGCCGCCCGTCGCCTATCGTGCGCTCGACTTCCTGCAGACCCAGGGCTTTGCCCATAGGATCGAAAAGCTGAACGCCTTCATCGCCTGCGCCTCCCCGGGCGAGGCGCATGACCCGGCCTTCCTGATCTGCCGCGCCTGTTCGGCCGTCGCCGAGGCCCAGCAGGAACCTTCCAACAGCGTCCTCGGCCGCAAGGCGCGCGGGGCGGGCTTCCTGATCGAGAATACGGTGCTCGAGGCCGAGGGAATCTGCCCGAACTGCCGCGCGGGCGCCCGGCCATGAGCCTCGTCGAGATCCGCGACCTCACGGTCCAGCTCGGCGGCCGAACCATCCTCTCGGGCATCACCATCTCGGTCGAAAAAGGCGAGATCGTCACCATCGTCGGCCCGAACGGCTCAGGCAAGTCGACGCTCCTGAAGACGATCATCGGCGCGCATCGCCCCACTGCCGGACGGATCGCCCGCAAGAAGGGCCTCCGCCTCGGCTACGTCCCGCAGAAGCTCCATCTCGACCCGACCTTCCCCGTCACCGTCCGCCGCCTCCTCGATCTGCCCCGCCGCGTCCCCGACACCGAGGCCCGGTCCGCCCTCGCCCGCGCCGGCGCGGAGGCTCTGGCCCCGCGGCAGCTCGCGGAGCTTTCCGGCGGCCAGATGCAGCGCGTCCTCCTCGCCCGGGCGCTCCTTTCCGACCCCGAGCTCCTGATCCTCGACGAGCCCACCCAGGGCCTCGACCAGCCCGGCTCGGCAGCCTTCTACGAACTCATCGCCATGCTTCGGCGCAACCTGGGCTGCGCCGTCCTGATGGTCAGCCACGAACTCCATGTCGTGATGGCCGCTTCCGACCGGGTGATCTGCCTCAACGGCCATGTCTGCTGCGAAGGCGCGCCCGCGCACGTTGCCTCGGCACCCGAATACCGCGCGCTGTTCGGCTCGGGCACCCATGGCGCGTTGGCGCTCTACCGGCACGACCATGACCATGCCCACGACCACGACCACGACCACGACCACGCGAATCACCATGACGAGCCCGCCCAATGAGCCTGTTCGACAGCTTCCTCACCCGCGCCGCCTTCGCCGGGCTCGGCGTGGCGCTCGCCGCCGGTCCGCTCGGCTGTTTCGTGGTCTGGCGGCGCATGGCCTATTTCGGCGACGCCACCGCCCATGCCGCCATCCTCGGCGTCGCGCTGGCCCTCGCGCTGCAGATCCCGGTCTTCGCCGGCGCGCTGATCCTCGCCCTTGTGATGGGTGTGGCTGTCGTCGGGCTCGCCGGACGCGGCCATGCCGCCGACACGCTGCTCGGCGTCCTCGCCCATTCGGCGCTGGCGCTTGGCCTCGTCGCGGTGGCCTTCCTGCCCGGTGTGCGGATAGATCTCATGGCCTATCTCTTCGGCGACATCCTCGCGGTCGGCCGCTTCGATCTCGCGGTGATCTGGGGCGGCGCGGCGCTGGTGCTGGCACTCCTCGCCTGGCGCTGGCAGGCGCTCCTCACCGCCACGCTCGACCGTGACCTCGCGGCCGCCGCCGGTATCGACGCCCGCCGCGAGGAACTGGTCCTCACCGTGGCGCTCGCACTTGTCGTCGCCGTGGCAATCAAGGTCGTGGGCGTCCTCCTGATCGCCGCACTCCTCATCATCCCCGCCGCCGCGGCCCGCCCGTTCGCAACCACACCCGAACGCATGGCGGCCCTCGCCGCTGCCCTCGGCGGCGTTTCGGCACTCGGCGGCCTCGCCCTCGCCTTCCATTTCGACACGCCCACCGGCCCAACCATCGTCACCCTCGCCGCCGCGCTTTTTGGTGCCGCGAACGCGGCTGGCCGCCTGACATTCGGGTCACGCTAGCAGGACAGGACCGGCATCGTTTGACGATCCGTCTCGGCGGGCACTTCCGGCAAGCGCGCAAGGAACCCGGCTTGGGGGCGCCAGGCCGGCTCTGCAGCAAGCGGGCCCGCGGCATGGAAGGCCGGGCGCAACGAATATCGCCTGATTGCCCAATCCTTTGGCCCCTCTGAGGGTTGAGCGCGAGGGCAGATGTCTTTTCGGACAATGCCCCGTGCGCGCAATGCCCGTCTTCGAAGCGGAAGGTCCGGCGCGGCTGGCCCGGTTCGTCAGCGCCTCTGGGGCTCACTTCGTCGGGGGTTGGAACGCGTGCCCGGCGTGGCCCCGCTGCCCAGAGCCGAGATGGCGGCCACGATCCTTCGGAAGCTGACTCGCGCCCGCTCCACGCTGTGCCGCGCCCGGAGATAGCCGTGCACGAGGCCCGGTTCCGAGCGCCATTGCGCTGCGCCACCCGCGTTCGCGATTGCTGTTGCATAAGTGCGGCCATCCCCCGCCACCGGATCGCACTCGACCGAGATCACGATGCTCGGCGGAAGCCCGGCAAAGCTCTCGGCCCGGAGCGGCATGCAGCGCGGGTCGTCCAGAAGGCTCGCATCGCCGCCGACGCGGATCTTGCGGTAGTAGAGGCACTCTGCCCGGGTCAGCATCGGCGCCTCGGCGTGCAGCTCCATGCTCGTGCTCTCGGGCGATAGGCCCAGGGCGGGATAGACCAGCACCTGCCCCGAGGGGCGCCGTGCCGCGCCCCGGAGCGCGTGGGAGAGCCCCGCGCAAAGGGTTCCACCCGCGCTGTCGCCCACGAGCACGATCGGACCAGACACCCGTGCCCCGAGATCCTCCCAGGCCGCCATCGCGTCGTCGAAGTCCGCCGGGAACACATGCTCCGGCGCCAGCCGGTAATCGACCGCCGTCAGGTCGAACCCGGTTCCCGCGCACAGCTCGGCGCAGATATCGTCATGGCTGTCGAGCCCTCCCACCACGAAGCCCCCGCCATGGAAGAAGAGGATATGGGCCGCACCGCCCCCCAGGCTGTAGTCCCGCACCGGCACTCTGCCCGCCATCCGGTCGCACGCGGTCACGCCGGGCGGATGCGGCACGTGAAACGCCCGGCACATTGCATTGTAGAAATCCCGCTGCTCGGCAACGCTGCGGGTCGCGGTATCGGGCGGGTAACAGGCCTCACTCCGGGCAATGAATGCCCAGGTCTCACCGTCGATGATCTGTCGGTAGTCAGGGGTCACGGCGCCCTCGGGGTTGCTTCGACCGAGAGCCTGTTCCCGACAGCCATGGCGGGAACAGGCTTCCGGCCTCTCGCAGATGAAGCTGCGCACGATCGGGCTGATCTGGCAATGGCCCCAGCCGCGCAACCTCGTGCAATGGTGAAGAAGGGCGAACCGGTCCATACTCCAACCGAGTTGAGATTCGTCGGGACGGGACTGACTGTAGCGTGCGGGTAACCGAGAACTTCATGATCCCTGTGCGCGACGGCTGCCGCCTCGCCGCGCGGATTTGGCGCCCCGACTCGCCGGGCCCGTCCCCGGCCATCCTCGAGATGCTCCCTTACCGCAAGCGCGACCGTACCGCCGCGCGCGACGCGACCACCCATCCGGCTTTCGCAGACGCGGGCTATGCGTGCCTTCGGGTCGACCTCCGCGGCTGCGGGGAATCTGAGGGCCTGTTCGACGACGAATATTCCGAGCAGGAGCTCTCCGACATCGAAGACGTGATCGCCTGGATCGCGGCACAGGACTGGTGCACGGGCGCCGTCGGAATCATGGGCATTTCCTGGGGCGGTTTCAACGGGCTCCAGGTCGCCGCACGCCGCCCGCCGGCGCTCAAGGCGGTGATCTCGCTCTGTTCGACGACCGACCGGTTCGCCGACGACATCCACTACAAGGGCGGCTGCCAGCTCACCAAGAATATCGGCTGGGCGGCCACGGTGATGTCTTGGTTCTCGATGCCGCCCGACCCGGCGATTCTGGGCGAAAGTTGGCGCAATGTCTGGCTGGAGCGCCTTGAAAAGACGCCATTCCTCGCCAGCACCTGGATCCGTCACGCGACCCGCGACGCGTACTGGAAGCACGGCTCGGTCTGCGAGGATTTCTCCGACATCGAGGCCGCAGTGCTCTCCATAGGCGGCTGGCACGACGGCTACCGCAACACGCCCGCGAAACTGCTCGAAGGCGGGATCACGGGCCCGATCAAGGCCATCGTCGGCCCCTGGAACCACAAGTACCCCCATATCGCCGCGCCCGAGCCGCGCGCCGATTTCGTGGCCATCGCGCTGCGCTGGTGGGACCGCTGGCTCAAGGAGGTGCCGAACGGCGCCGAGGCCGACCCCGACTATCGCGTCTACGTGATGGACGGCATTGCCCCGGCGACGAGCTACCGCGAACGCCCGGGCCGCTGGGTCGGACTCCGGCGCTGGCCTGCAGGTGGGCTTGCGCGCGTTACGCTCGCCCTTGGCGACGGCACCCTCGGCGGCGCACCGATGACCCGGGCCGCACGGATCGCCTCCAACCCCGCCTGCGGCCAGGCTACCGGCGAGTATTTCCCCGTCGGCTTCGGCCCGGGCGAACTCCCCGGCGACCAGCAATCCGACGACGCCCTCTCGCTTTGCTTCGACGGCAATCCGCTCTCGACCGACCTGACCCTGCTCGGCGCCCCCTCCCTCCGGCTCACGCTGGCGAGCGACCGCCCCTTCGGCCAACTCGCCGCCCGGCTCTGCGACCTTGCCCCCGACGGAAGTTCGACCCTGATCTGCCATGGCTTTCTCGACCTCGCCTTCCGCGACGGCTTCGAAACCGCCGCGCCGCCCCGACCCGGGCAGCCCTTCCAGATCGCCCTCGACCTCGACCACACGGCCTACCGCGTCCCCGCCGGCCACCGCCTGCGCCTCGCGCTATCGCCTGGCTACTGGCCTTTCCTCTGGCCCGCCCCTGGCGCGGTCACCTTGACGGTCTCCGGGGGGACACTCGACCTCGCTATCCTGCCGGTGGGTGCCGGCGAGCCTGTCTCCTTGCCCGCCGCCCCGACCACACTCCCTTCGGTCACCCGCCTTCTCCGCATGGGCACCGAAAGCAAGACCGCGACCCGCGCCGACGGAAGGTTCGGCGTCGTCATCCAGGCCGACCATGGCGAGACGCTCCTCACCGAGCACGGCCTCACGATGGGCAGCGCATTACGCGAAGACTGGTCGATCGCAGAGGACGACATCGCCGATGCACGCGCCGAGATCCTCTGGAAACGGAGCCTCTCCCGCGACGGCTGGAAGGTATCGAGCCGGGTCGAAACCCGGATGCAATCCGACGCGGGGCACTTCTACGTCACCATGAAACTTGCGGCTTACGAAGGTGAAGCCCTCGTCTTCGAACGCGAATTCCACGATACTATCCCACGCAATGGCGACACAGAGCGCCACGATCCCAAGGAGAGGAACTGACCATGTCCGATGAATTCCGCCACCTCGCAAGAATGGCTGCCCAGGGCCGGATGGACCGCCGCAAATTCCTGGGCCGCGCCGGCGCGCTGGGGGTCTCCGCCGCCACCGCGCATCTCGCGCTCTCGAGCGCGGTGCAGGCCGCGGGCCCCGTCAAGGGCGGCGTCATGCGCGTCGGCATCCAAGGCGGATCCACCTCCGACAGTCTCGACCCGGCGCTCGCCACGAACGCCACCGCGACCCAGGTGCAGCGCCTCTGGGGCGATCCACTGGTGGAATTGAACGCCGAAGGCGGGCTCGACGGCCGCCTCGCCGAGGAATACTCGGCAAACGAGGACGGCTCGGTCTGGACCTTCAAGATCCGCCAGGGCGTAAGCTTCTCGAACGGCCAACCGATGACGCCCGACGACGTGCTCGCCACCATCGAGCGCCACGCGGGCGAGGGTTCGGAATCCGGCGCCTTCGGCCTCCTGCGCGACATCGATGCGCTCAGCGTGGAGGGCGACAAGTTCATCGTCTCGCTCAAGGGCCCCAACGCCGACCTGCCCTATCTGCTCAGCGACTATCACCTGATGATCCAGCCGAATGGCGGCAAGGATGCGCCCGACGCCGCGATCGGCACCGGCCCCTACGTCCTGAAGGACCACCAGACCGGCGTCAGCTATGCCTATGACAAGAACCCCGACTACTGGGATTCCGAGATCGGCCACGCTGCGACGGTCGAACTCGTGGTTGTCAACGACGACACCGCCCGCATCGCCGCTCTGCAATCGGGCCAGGTCGACATGGTCAACCGGGTGCCGCCCAAGGTTGTGCAACTCGTCCAGCGGCTGCCCGGCATCGCCCTCCATTCGGAGCCCAGCGCCGGCCACTACGTGTTCATCATGCATTGCGACACGGGCCCGTTCGACAATAACGACCTGCGGCTTGCGCTGAAATACGCGATGAACCGCGAAGAGATGGTGGAGAAGATCCTGTTCGGCAACGGCACCGTCGGCAACGACACGCCGATCAACTCGAGCTATCCGCTGTTCTCCGACGATATCGAGCAGCGCGTCTACGACCCCGAGAAAGCGGCGGCGCATTACAAGGCGTCCGGGCATTCCGGGTCGATCCTGCTTCGCACCTCGGACAATTCCTTCCCCGGCGCGCCCGACGCGGCCCAACTGTTCCAACAAACCGCAAAGGCGGCGGGAATCGATCTCGAGATCAAGCGCGAGCCGAATGACGGCTACTGGTCGGATGTCTGGAACAAGCAGCCATTCTGCACCAGCTACTGGGGCGGCCGCGCGACCCAGGACGCGATGTTCTCCACCGCCTATCTCTCGTCGGCGGACTGGAACGACACGCGCTTCTTCAACGAGCGGTTCGACCAGCTCCTGATCGCGGCGCGCGGGGAGCTCGACGAGGCCAAGCGCAAGGCGATGTACCGCGACATGAGCGTGATCGTTCGCGACGAGGGCGGCCTGATCTGCCCGATGTACAACAACTTCATCGACGCAACCTCCGAGCGTATCGCCGGCTGGGGGCCGTCGAAGGGCTTCGACCTGATGAACTTCTACGCGCCCATGAAGATGTGGGTGGTCGGCTAACCGCGAACGGAAGGTTGGTAATACAGGCCGCGCCTAGCGGGCGCGGCCAACCGGGCAGGCGGCGGAAGGCGTGCCGCCTGCCCGGCGCCGCTCTCCGGGAGGCGGAGAGTTTCGCGAGGCTGACCGGATGGCGAGGCTGGCCTTTGGCGCCCTGCCACCTTCAGGTTGATCCGCGCCCAGCCGTTCCCGGCCCACCGGCACGCCTGCCCGACGCGATGCCCGCTTCTCGCCAGCTCCACGCATTGCCGCTATAAGGTCTACGACACGCAAGCCCCGGAGACGCACAGAATGTGGACCCCAGCCGAAAGCTATCCCGATCCGTGCGTCGAGATCCTCGATCCGCGCGCCGAGCCACTTCTCGTCCGAAACGCCGCGATCGAACGGCTGCACACGGGCATGCGTTGGGCGGAGGGGCCGGTCTGGTTCGGCGATCACCGGGCGCTGATCTGGAGCGACATCCCAAACAATCGGATGCTGCGCTTCGACGAGGAAACCGGGATGGTCACCGAGTTCCGCCGCGGCACAAACACCAACGGCAACACGCGCGACAGACAGGGCCGGCTGGTGAGCTGCGAGCACCGCTGGCGCCGGGTGACACGCACCGAATTCGATGGCCAGATCACCGTGCTCACGGACAGCTTCGACGGAAAGCGGCTGAATTCGCCCAACGACGTTGTGGTGAAATCGGACGGCGCGGTCTGGTTCACCGATCCGGCCTTTGGCATCCGCAACTATTACGAGGGGCTTCAGGCCGAGCCTGAGCTGCCGCTCGATGTCTACCGGATCGACCCGGATACCGGAGAAGTGGAAAAGGTCATCGAAGGCATTCCGCATCCGAACGGCCTTTGCTTTTCCCCGGACGAGAGCCTTCTGTATCTCGTGGAGACCGGCGGCGGCCTGCATGTGTTCGACGTCACGGAAGATGGCAAGGGCGTGCGAAATTGCCGCCTCTTCGTCGATGCGAAGGGCGGGACGCCGGATGGCATCCGATGCGACGTCTTGGGCAATGTCTGGGCAGGATGGGGTGGCGGGGAGAGGCTCCATGGCGTGCGGATCTTCGCACCGGACGGCACCGCGATTGGCCATATCCATTTGCCTGAGCGCTGCGCCAACCTCTGCTTCGGCGGGCCGCACCGGACGCGCCTGTTCATGGCCGCGAGCCAGTCTCTCTACGCGCTCCACGTTGCAGTTCAAGGCGTTCCCTACATGTAGAACCACGGCCGGCTCTGGCGCTTTTCCTCGAACCATGGCAAAACTGGTATGATGAGTAGTCCAGAAGCGATTCCACGCCCGAAACTGTCCGATCAGGTTCAGGACCGTCTGGTGGAGATGATCAGCGGCGGCGATCTCGCGCCCGGCGACATTCTCCCGTCAGAGCGCGAACTCATGGCCCGCTACCAGGTCGGACGGCCGGCGATCCGCGAGGCGATGCAAAGGCTCCAACACATGGGTCTCGTGGAGATCCGCCACGGCGAGCGCCCGCGCGTGGCCAGCCCGTCCATCGGCGCGCTTGTCGATCAAGTCGGCATGTCGATGCGCCACCTGCTTTCGCATTCCGGAACGTCTCTGGAACAGTTGAAGGAAGCGCGGACGGTGCTGGAGGCCCGCATGGCGGAGATCGCGGCGGAGCGCCGGACCGAACCTGACGTCGCGCGTCTGAAAGGGATCGTGGAGGAGCAGGCCATCGCCCTGCCCGACACCGAACGCTTTCTGGATTTCGATGCCGCCTTCCACAGGGAGATTGCTGCGATTTCCCGCAACCCGATCTTCGAGGCGCTGACGAAGGGCGTGTTCGACTGGATGCGCGTATTTCACGCAAGCTCCGTCCGCAGCCCGGGTCTCGAGGCCCTGACGCTGGAAGAGCATCGCGGCATCATCGCGGCGATCGCGAAGGGCGACGGCCCCGCTGCCTCGGCGGCGATGACGGCGCACCTGGAGCGCGCCAATGCGCTCTATTCCAAGGAGAAGACGGCGTGACCGCACGGATCGAGGCCGACTACCTGATCGAAACGCCCGGCGACCCCGAACGCGCGGCGATGGCGATGGCGGGCGAGCAATCCTCGGGCACTTTCGTGACCGTGCCGGGCGAGACACCGGAGCTCCGCGCGCGCTCCGCGGCGCAGGTGGAACGACTTTCGGTAATTGGCACGGCAGAAGCCCCCTCCCTTCCCGGTTCGGCACACAGGGACGGTCCGGTGTCGCGCGCCGAACTCACGCTGTCCTGGCCCATGGGAAATGTCGGTCCCGACATCGTGAATCTCCTCCCGACGGTTGCCGGCAATCTGTTCGAGCTGAAACAGTTCTCCGGACTGCGGCTTCTCGACATCCGCCTGCCGAAGGCCTTCGCCGAGCGCTACACGGGACCGAAATTCGGGATCGACGGGACGCGCTGGCTCGCGGGTGTCGAGCACGGGCCGCTGATCGGCACAATCGTGAAGCCAAGTGTCGGGCTCGGAGCCGGGCAGACGGCCGATCTCGCAGGACAACTCGCGGCGGCCGGCATCGACTTCATCAAGGATGACGAGCTCCAGGCAAACGGCCCGTCCTGCCCCTTCGACGACAGGGCGCGCGCCGTGATGGACCGGCTCGATCGCTCGGCTGACAAGTACGGCAAGAAGGTGATGTACGCCTTCAACGTGACCGGCGAAGTCGACGAGATGCGCCGTCGGCACGACCTCGTCCGCGATCTGGGTGGCACCTGCATCATGGTGAGCCTGAACGCCATCGGGCTCACGGGCCTTCTCGCACTCAGCCGCCACAGCGAACTTCCGATCCACGCGCATCGGAACGGCTGGGGCTACCTCTCGCGGCATCCGATGCTGGGCTGGAGCTACCCCGCATGGTCGAAATTCTGGCGCCTTGCGGGTGCCGACCACATGCATGTGAACGGCCTCAAGAACAAGTTCAGCGAAAGCGACGACAGCGTGATCGCGTCGGCGAGATCGCTCTTCGAGCCGATGTTCGACGACCATCCCTGCGTCCCGATGCCTGTCTTCTCCTCCGGGCAATCGGCAGTGCAGCCCGACGAGACATTCGCTCGGCTCGGCCGCGCCGATCTGATCTACGCGGCGGGAGGCGGGATCATGGCGCATCCCGACGGGCCGGCGGCAGGCGTCGATAGCCTGCGCGATGCCTGGACGGCCGCAATGCGCCGGATCCCGCCGCACGAATATGCCAGGACCCACCCTGCTCTGTCCCGGGCGCTCGATACCTACGCGTCATGAGCGCGGCACTTCCGGAGGGCGTGCTCGTCGCCTGGTTCGGCGACGACTTCACCGGCTCGGCCGCGACGATGGAGGCACTGGAGTTCGCCGGCATTCCGTCGGTGCTCTTCAACGACATACCGACGCAGGAGCAGCTTGCGCGCTTTCCCGACGCACGCGCCATCGGGATCGCGAGCACGGCGCGTTCGCACGGGCCGGAGTGGATGGATAGGCAAATCCCCCTCGCCTTCGCATTTCTCGCCGGCACCGGTGCGCCCGTTCTCCACTACAAGACCTGCTCGACGCTCGATTCCGCACCGCATGTCGGATCGATCGGCCGGGCGCTGGAACTGGCATCCGGCGTCGCACATGAACGGGCGATCCCCTTCCTCCTCGCCGCACCGGCGATGCGGCGGTACCAGGCCTTCGGGCATCTCTTCGCCTCGGCGCCCGAGGGCGTGTTCAGGATCGACCGCCATCCGGTCATGTCCCGCCATCCGGTGACGCCCATGGACGAAAGCGACGTACGGCGTCACCTTTCCCGCCAGACCGACATGAAGATGGGGCTCATTTCTCTCGAAGACCTCAGGGCCGATGCATCCGGCGCGTTCGACCGGGAGCTGAAGGCCGGAGCGCGGATCATCTCCCTCGATACGATTAGCGCGGACGATCTCGCCACCTGCGGCGCGTTGATCTGGGAGCGTCGCGGGGATGGATTGCTCGCCGGCGGTTCGCAGGGCGTCGAATACGCACTCGTCGAGCACTGGCGCCGCACGGGTGCCCTGCCCTGTCGGAATCAGACCGAAGGCGCCGGCGCAATCGACCGGATGGTCGCGGTCTCGGGCTCCGTTTCTCCCACAACCGCGGCACAGATCGACTGGGCCGAGCAGAACGGCTTCCGGGTCATCCCGCTCGATGCTTCGGCAGTCGCGCGTGGCGAGGCGTCTGTCGAAGAAACGGCAACTGCCACCGCGCTCAACGCGATCGCCACCGGAGAAGATCCGCTCGTCTGCTCGGCGCGTGGTCCGAACGATCCCGCGGTCGCATCGCTGAGGGAGACAGTCTCGCGCGGCGGCCTGTCCGAAGAAGAGACGAGCAGTGCCATCGGGGCGGCACTTGGCCGGATCCTTCGGCGCCTGCTGCAAGAAACGGGCATCCGGCGCGCCGTGATCTCCGGAGGCGACACCTCGGGCCACGCCTTGCGTCAGCTCGACATCTTCGCCTTCACCGCTCTTGCGCCGACGATTCCCGGCGCGGCGCTTCTCACGGCGCATTCCGAACGGTCCGTCTTCGACGGGCTGCAGATCGCGCTGAAGGGCGGGCAGATGGGCAGTGCGGACTATTTCGGCTGGATCAAGCGCGGCGGTGGCGAGGGCTGACCAGCGCCACGCGCCTGCTTTTCCTTCGCGAGGTCGCTTTCCAGCGTGCGCGTGGCTTCCTCGGCCTCGACCGCCTTCCGGATGTCTTCCGCAAGATTGCCGAGATGCAGATCGATGGCATCGCGGATCGCCTTCAGGTCGCGGTCTTTCAGCGCGCCGAGGATCTTGCCGTGCTGGTTCACCACCCGGTCCCGGTTGCGCCGCTGGACCGCAGCGAGATAGCGCGCGCGCCAGAGCCGCTCGAGGAAGGTCCTGTGCGTCCGTGCCAGCACCTCGTTATGTGACGCGCGGACGAGCGCAGAGTGGAACGACATGTCGATCTCGAACATGTCGAGCGGATCGGTCTTGTCGAAGTCCCGCTCCATCACGGCCATGATCGCCTCGAGCTTCCTGATATCTTCGGGCTTGGCATTCTGACAGGCCTTCTCCGCCGAGAGCCGCTCGAGCGCCAGCAGCACCTCGACCTGATCCTCGATTTCCCGGATCGACGGATTGGCGACGATCGGGCTCCTGGCGGGCCTGAGAACAACCAGCCCCTCGTCAGCCAGCATGCGAATCGCCTCCCGCATCGGGGTCCGGCTGACACCCATTTCGGCGGCATTGTCGCGCTCCTTGACCGATGAGCCGGGCGGCAACCGCCCTCGCAGAATATCCCGCCTCAGACGTGCGGCGATCTGGTTGGCGAGATTTCTGTTCATGATCAGGATTTAACGGAAACGCTGGGCATTTCCAGATTTGGTATACCAAAAATCATTGATTGTCGACCGCATGATCGGTAGCTTGCCTCCTCAGATGGTATACCATCTGAGGAGGAGGGGATCTCCAAAGGTCCAAACAAGTCGGAGGCGGCCCAGGGAGGCCGCAAGGGAGGAATCGCATGAAACTACCCATCGTTCTGGGCACGGTGGCTCTGACGGCGATCGCTGCCGTTCAGGCCGCTGCGGAGCCCGTCACGCTTCGCGTGCAGACGCACTATGCCACCGAGCACCCGACCGGCCAGGCTCTGGCCCGCTGGATCGACGACGTCCAGACCATGTCGAATGGCGACATCACCATCGAGATGTTCTACTCCTCGTCGGTTGTCGCTTCGACCGAGACCTTCGACGCCGCAATCAATGGCATCATCGACTGCGACGCCACCGGAGGCGCCTACCAGACCGGCAAGAACCCGGCCTTCCAGTTCGTCGGCGACATCATGGGCGGCTATGACACGCCCTGGCAGCAATACAGCTGGCTCTACTACGGCGGCGGCTACGATGCCGCGCAGAAACTCTACAACGCGCAGGGCATGCAGTTGATCGGCTGGTCGATCTATGGCCAGGAATCGCTGTCGTCCTCGAAGCCGATCACCGGATTCGAAGACCTCAAGGGCTGGAAGTTCCGCTCGCCGCCGGGAATGGAAACCGAGATCTTCGAGAAGCTCGGCGCCTCGCCGATCGTGATGGACTTCACCGAGATCTTCACCGCGCTCGAAACCGGCATCATCGACGGCGCCGACGCCTCGGGTCTCGCCAACAATGTCGGCCTCGGCCTCTACGACATCGTGAAGCACGCCACCTACCCCGGCTTCCACTCGATGCCGTCGGATCACCTGGCCTGCAACCAGGAGGTCTGGGAAGGCCTGACCGAAACGCAGCGCAGGATCATCGACACCGCCTGGCAGAAGCTGTCGTTCCACATCGCGCTCTACAACGAAAAGGCAAATGCGGAAGCCGCAGCGAAGCTTCAGGCCGAGGGCGTGACGCTTCACGCCTGGTCGGATGAGGACCGCAAGGAATTCCGCAAGGCCGCGCAGGCTGCCTGGGAAGACTGGGGCACCCGCAGCCCGGAGGCCGCCGCGCTCCTTGCGAGCCACAAGGCCTACCTCACGGATCTGGGCCTGATCAGCGGGAACTGATGCGCGCTTCAATCGGCCCGATGCAAGGCTGAACCGGCGGGCTCCGGAACGGGGCCCGCCCTTTCGACCCGATGGTCGCCTCTTCGTCACACAAGGATTCCGCCCATGATGAAGGATCGCGTCTGGCTCGGATCTCTGCGCGGCCCGGTCCGCATCGCCATGATTGCCTCGATTGCCGCCGCCCTGCTGATCTTCTTCTATTTCATCGTGATGCAGTTCGTTTCCGGTGACGCCTACGGCATGTACGAGATGATCCGGCCACGAGGCAAACCTGTCGTCTGGGCCATGCTTTTCGCGCTGACGGCGGCTCTTATCTTCGCCTCGCTGTTTCTTTCCGACGAGATCGGTTCGATCGAGTCCGATCCGCACGGCTTCTTCGACGTTCTCTCGCTGGTCCTGTCGCGGCTCGCAATGATCGGCACCGTCTTCATCGTCCTCGTCATGTTCTACGAGGTCGTCTCGCGCTATGTCTTCTCGCGGCCCACGCTTTGGGCGAACGAATTGTCGCTCTGGATCGCCGCCTTCGTCTTCCTGCTCGCCGGGCAATACGCGATGCAGCAGCGCAGCCATATCCGCATCTACGTCATCTACGACCTGATGCCGCGCTGGCTGCGCAAGACGGCCGATTGCCTCTCGGTCTTCCTGATCTGGGCCTTCGCCTTCTCGCTCGTCTGGGGCGGCTACGCCGATGCGAAGACCCGGCTCCTCCGCATGGAGACCTTCGGCACTGCCTGGGATCCGCCGATCCCCGCGATCATCAAGCCCGCGATCCTGATCACGATCGTCCTCGTCGCCCTGCAGGCGCTCTCCAACCTGATCGCCGACTGGCACAAGGAAGCGGAGCACCACGTCGACGAGATCGACAAGGAAGAGATCGAGAACATCCGCCGCACGCTGGAAAACTGACATGGAATTCCTCGAATATTTCGCGTGGATGAAGGTCGCCGATCTCGGCACCCTCTCGATCATCCTGCTTGTCGCCATGCTCGTCCTGCTCGCGATAGGCATGCCGCTCGGATTTGCCTCGGCCTTCCTCGCGGTGATGACGCTGGTGATGAAGTTCGGCCCGGAACTCCTGTTCTCGAATTTCGGCAAGGGGCCGCTCTCGGTTCTCGGCCAGGCCGTGTACCGGCAGATGACAAACTACGTCCTGATCTCGATTCCGCTCTTCATCTTCATGGCGGCTTTGCTGGAGAGGTCCGGCATCGCGCGGGACATGTACACCTCGCTCAACCAGTGGCTTTCGCGAACCCGCGGTGGTGTCGCCATCGTGACCTCGGTCATGGCGGTCATCATGGCAGCGATGTCGGGGATCATCGGCGGCGAGGTCGTGCTCCTCGGCCTTATCGCGCTGCCCCAGATGCTCCGGCTCGGCTACAGCCAGAACCTCGCAATCGGCACGATCTGCGCTTCCGGTTCGCTCGGGACAATGATCCCGCCCTCGATCGTGCTGATCTTCTACGGGCTCGTGACCGAGACCTCGATCAAGGCGCTCTTCACCGCGTCTTTCCTGCCCGGCTTCATGCTGGCCTCGTTCATCATTCTCTACATCATCGTCCGGACGCAGATGAACCCGGAATTGGCGCCCTTGCCGCCGGACAATCCGGATGATCCGAAGGGTGCAGAAAAAGGTCTGATGTTCCTCGGCTTTGCGTCGCGCTTTGCGCTCTGGGTGACCAGTGTGCTGTTCCTCCGGGCCCTGTTCCTCACGGTGACAGGCGACAACGTTCTCCAGCCCGGCGAAGATCCGATCACCCTCGGCATGGTGTCCGACATCCCGTGGATCGCCGGATTCTTCCTCCTTGCGCTCGCGCTGATCTTCTTCGTCGTGGGCCGGGAGCGCGCTGCGCGCGGCTGGGAGATGGGCAAGGGCCTCGTGCCGCCGCTGATCGTCATCGGCGTGGTGCTTGGCTCGATCTACGGCGGCATCACCGGAATCACGGAGGCGGCCGGCATGGGCGTCGTCGCGGTGTTCCTGATCAGCGTCGCACGACGGGAAATGACTTTCGAGATCGTCTGGGACAGCCTTCTCCGCACGCTGAAATCGACCGGCACCATCATCTGGGTCACCATCGGCGCAGCGGCGCTTGCCGCAGCATACACGCTCGCCGGCGGGCCGACCTATGTCGCCAACATCATCGTCGGCTCCGACCTGCCGACCATGGGCGTGATCCTCTTTATGATGCTCATTTTCCTCATCATGGGGATGTTCATGGACTGGGTCGGCATCGTGCTGCTGATCATGCCGGTGTTCCTGCCGATCGTGCTGAAACTGCCGCCGGAGGAACTCGGCATTCTCGGCAACCTAGAGCCGAAATACGTGGCGATCTGGTTCGGCGTGGTGTTCTGCATGAACATGCAGGTGAGTTTCCTGTCGCCGCCCTTCGGACCCGCGGCCTTCTACCTGAAATCGGTCGCGCCGGCGCACATCACGCTTCCGGCGATCTTCAAGGGCTTCCTGCCGTTCATCGTGCTCCAGCTTCTGGCGCTGTCGGTGCTGTTGATCTGGCCGCCGATCGTGACGCTGTTCCTCTAGGAGCCGAATTGCTACCCGGGGCGATCCTCGCCCCGATCCCGTACCAGAGCTCAAGGACCTGACCCATGTCGGTGTTGACGCAGGAACAGATCGATCGCTTCGAGACCGAAGGCGTTCTCGTCGTCGAGGATGTGCTCGATCCGGAGATCCTCGGCCGCGTCCGTTCCGAATACGAGGCGCTTCTTGACGGTCTCTATCACGGTTGGCGGGCAGAAGGTCTCGTCCCGCCGGCGGACGAGGCAGACTTCTTTGAAAAGCTTCTCCTGAGCTACCACGCCGGCTGCGACTGGTTCCAGCCAATGGACATCTCGCTCCCCGGCGACGAGATCCGGCCCGACACACCGTTCCACTTCGGCCCCGCCGTCTTCGACATGATCCGCGCGCCGCGTCTGCTCGATCTCGTCGAGCAGCTCATCGGCCCCGAACTCACCTCCAACCCGATCCAGCATGTCCGGATGAAACCGCCCGCGACGAACCTCCGCGACAGCGAGCGGCGCGCTCACATCATGGCGACCGACTGGCATCAGGACCGCGCCGTGGCCCTTGCCGAGGGCGACCGCACGCGGATGGTCACCGTCTGGCTCGCGATCACGGACGCGACGGTCGAGAACGGCTGCCTGCAGGTGGTGCCCGGCAAACCGCGGATGTATCCGCATTGCCCGAAGCGGCAGACGGCCATCGCCGACGGCTTCCTCGACGAAACGAAAGCGCGGCCCCTGCCCGTCAGGGCCGGCGGCGCGGTGATCTTTCACCCGCTGACGCCGCATTCCTCGCTCGACAACCTCTCCGACCGCTTCCGCTGGTCCTTCGACATCCGCTACAACGTCACCGGACAGCCGACCGGGCGGGCACATTTTCCGGAGTTCGTCGCCCGCAGCCGCGCAGCCCCGGAAACCGAGCTCCAGGACTGGAGGGTCTGGCGCGAAATGTGGCGGGACGCCCGTGCGAGACTGTCCGGTCAGCCGCATATCCCGATCCATCGCTGGCAGGCCGACAGCCCTGTCTGCGCCTGACACCCGCCCTAGGGCGTGCCGGGACATCAAAACGAGGAGACAGAAACGATGTGCGATCAGACCATCGGCTTCGTCGGCCTCGGCCTCATGGGCCGGGCCATGGTGGAATGCCTCCAGAAGAACGGGTACGATGTGGTCGTGCTCGGCAATCGCGACCGTAGTGGCATCGAGGAAGCGCTCGGGCGCGGCGGCCGTGAGGCAGCCAGCGCGAAAGAGATCGCGGAAAGATCCGACATCGTCATGTTCTGCATGGGCAGATCGGACCAGGTTGAGGCGCGCGTGTTCGGCGAAGACGGTGTTCTCGCGGGTGCGAAGGGCGGGCAGATCGTCATCGACTTCGGCACTTCGCTCCCCGCCTCCACCAGGAAGATCGGCGCCGCGCTCGCGGAAAAGGGCGCGATCTATCTCGACGCCCCGCTCGGCCGTACGCCCGCGCAGGCGAAGGACGGCCTCCTGAACATCATGTGCGCGGGCGACGAGGCCGCGTACCAGAGGGTAAAGCCGGTGCTCGACACGCTGGGAGAGAACGTGTTCCACCTCGGTCCGCTCGGCACCGGGCACACCATCAAGCTCATCAACAACTTCTTCGCCCTGACCACTGCATGCGCGATGTCCGAGGCTTTCGGTATCGCCAGGGCCGCGGGTATTCCTGCCGAGAAGCTCTACGGCGTGATGTCGGCCGGGCCTCTCAAGTCGGGCATGATGGATTTCATCCGCAACTACGCCATCGACGGGCAGATCGACCTCGCCTTCTCCGTCGAGAATGCGGCGAAGGACGTGGGCTATTACAGGACGATGGCCTCCGATCTTGGCACCGACTCCCCGATGTCGGGCGCGGCCGACGGCGTGCTGCAGGAAGCGCTCCGGAACGATTTCGGCGCGCATATGGTGCCGGAACTCGTCGATTACCTTACCGACCACCTCAAGGACTGACAGATGAGACTGAACGGCAAGCGCGCCTTCGTCACCGCCGCGGGACAGGGCATCGGCCGCGCCATTGCGGAGGGTTTCGCGCGCGAAGGCGCGGCGGTGACGGCAACTGACATCCGGGGCGAGCTTCTGGAGGGGCTCGCAGTCGAGACGACGCGCGCGCTCGACGTGACCGACAAGGCGGCGCTGACCGCCGCGATCGAGGAGGCCGCGCCGGATGTGCTGGCAAACTGCGCGGGGTACGTCCACGGCGGCACCGTGCTCGACGTGACAGACGACGCGTTCGACTTCGCCTTCAACCTGAACGTTCGCGCACAACTCCACGCGATTCAGGCGGCCATCCCCGGCATGATCGCGCGCGGCGGCGGCTCGATCATCAACGTCTCCTCGGTCGCTTCCTCGATCCTCGGCGCACCGAACCGCTGCATCTATGGCACCTCGAAGGCCGCCGTTCTCGGCCTCACCAGGTCGGTCGCCGTCGATTTCGTCACCAAGGGCATCCGCGTGAACGCGATCTGCCCGGGCACCGTCGACAGCCCGTCGCTACACGACCGGCTCCGCGCCACCGGCGACTACGAAGGCGCAATGGCCGCCTTCATCGCCCGCCAGCCGATGGGCCGGATCGGCACGCCCGACGAGATCGCGGCCCTTGCCATCTACCTCGCCTCGGATGAAAGCAGGTTCACCACCGGTCAGGCCCACATCATTGACGGAGGCTGGGCCGCAGCCTGAGGCGAGTATGCGACATGTGAAGGAACGCGAGCCCCGGACCCGCGCCGGGCTGATCACCATGCTCGTTGCGGTGATCTTCTTCACCTGCATCGACACTTCGGCGAAGTGGTTGATCCTCGCGGGCATCCCGGCCCTGCAGGTCGTCTTTGTCCGCTATTTCGGGCACTTGCTGCTCGCGCTCGCCCTGTATCTGCCGCAGGAGGGGCTCGACCTCGTGAAGTCCACCGACTGGAAGCGGCAGCTCCTGCGCTCGTTCTTCCTCCTCGGCAGCACGATCCTGAATTTCTCGGCACTGAAATACCTGCCGATCACGCTCACCACATCGATCATGTTCGCCGGACCCATCGTGGTGACGCTGCTGGCCATCCCGGTTCTTGGCGAGGTGGTGGGCATCCGCCGGATCATCGCGGTCTGCGTCGGATTCGCCGGCGTTCTGGTGGTGATCCAACCCTGGGGCGCGTCGTTCCACCCCGCCGCGTTCTTCAGCCTTGGCGCACTGGTCTCGGCCTCGCTCTACTTCGTGATGACGCGCCTGACGGCAGGCACCGAGGCCAATTCGACGCAGCAGGTCTGGGCGAGCGGCGTCGCGACACTGGCACTCCTGCCCTGGGTGCTCGAGGGCTGGATCTGGCCCGACAGCCTGTCGACATGGATCCCATTCGTCCTGATCGGCGGCTTCGGTGGGGCGGGTCACATCGCGGCGACCACCGCGCACCGCTGGGCAGACGCCTCGATCCTCGCTCCGGTGGTATACGTGCAGATCTTCGCCGTGACCTTCGCCAGCGTTGTCGTCTTCGGAACCTGGCCAACGGTCTGGACGCTGGTCGGCGGCCTCATCATCATCGGCTCCGGCCTCTACATCTGGCAGCGGGAACGAAGCCTCTCACGGCGCACGTCGTTGCAGTCGCGGAACCTTCGCTGATCACCCGAGAGACGGGGCTCCGCCCGTTCTCGCCTCGAGAACTCCGTGGGACGCTTCGCCCCGACCGGCGCTCACCCGCGCCCGATATAGGGCATGTTCGTCGCCATCACCGTCATGAACTGCACGTTCGCGTCGAGCGGCAGCGCGGCCATGTGGAGGACCGAGCTCGCCACGTGGGCGGCATCCATCACCGGCTCCACGGCGATGGATCCGTCCGCCTGCGGCACGCCTTTCGTCATCTTCGCCGCCATGTCGGTAAGCGCGTTGCCGATGTCGATCTGGCCGCACGCGATGTTGTAGGGCCGCCCGTCGAGCGAGATCGAGCGCGTCAGCCCGGTGATCGCGTGTTTCGAGGCGGTGTAGGGCGTCGAGCCCCAGCGCGGCACGTAGGCCGAGACCGAACCGTTGTTGATGATCCGCCCGCCCTGCGGATCCTGCCGGCGCATGTGGCGGAAGGCAGCGCGGGCACAGATGAAACTGCCGGTGAGGTTGATCTCGATGAGGTTGCGCCAGTCATCGACCGCGATTTCGTCGATCGGCGCGCCACCGAGCGACACGCCGGCATTGTTGAAGAGCGCGTCGATCCGGCCCCAGGCCCGCGCCGCCTCGTCGAAGGCCGCGTCGACCTCCGCTTCCTTCGTCACGTCGCAGGGCATCAGCAACGCGCCGTCATGCCCGCCCGCCGCCTCCTCCAGCGCCGCGCGGCGGCGGCCGACGAACCCGACCTTCCAGCCCGCCTCGAGAAAAGCGCCCGCGCAGTCGCGGCCGATGCCCCCGCCCGCGCCGGTGATGATGATGGTCTTCGACACGTCTTCTCTCCCTAGTGATTGTCGCGCGGCAGGGTCTCGGCCACGCGCTGGTAGGCGGTCGCCAGTTCGAGGCAGCCGCCGTCCGCCAGTTGCCCGGCATGGGTGCGGTAGATCTCCTGCCATGGCGTCTGGCTGACGATCTCGGGCGGGGACCACGCCGCCTTGCGCTTTTCCCACTCCGTGTCATCGACAACGGCATCCATCGTGGAAGCGTTGAGATCGAGAAGCACAGTGTCGCCGGTTTGCAGATAGGCGAGCCCACCGCCCACCACCGCTTCCGGAGAGGCGTTCAGGATCGACGGGCTCTCGGAAGTGCCCGACTGCCGCCCGTCGCCCACCGTGGGCAGGTGGTTGATGCCCTCTTTCAGAAGCGCGTCGGGCGGCTGCATGTTCACCACCTCCGCCGAGCCGGGGTAACCGATGCAGCCGACGTTGCGGATGAAGAGGATGCAGGTCTCGTCGATCTTCAGCGCGGCGTCGTTGATCCGGTCGTGGTAATCCTCCGGCCCCTCGAAGACCACGGCACGCGCTTCGTGGATGCCCTCCTTGCCGGCCTTCGACAGGAAACGGCGGTGAAAATCCTCGGAGATCACCGAGGTCTTCATCAGCGCGGAGTCGAAGAGGTTGCCCGAGAGCACCTTGAATCCCGCCTTCTCCCGCATCGGCGCGGCACAGGTGTGGATCACTGCCGTATCGCGGCTCTCCCAGCCTTCGAGGTTCTCGCCCATCGTCCTGCCCGTGGCGGTCGTCGCGCCGTTGTGGATCAGCCCCGCCTTCCGCAGCTCCCCCATCACCGCCGGAACCCCGCCCGCGCGGAAAAAGCTTTCGCCCAGATACTCACCGGCGGGCTGCATGTTCAGGAGAAGCGGCACGTCATAGCCGACCGTCTCCCAGTCCTTCACGTTGAGCGTCACCCCGGCATGGCGAGCAATCGCCTGCAGGTGCGGCGGCGCGTTGGTGGAGCCGCCGATGGCGGAGTTCACCACGATGGCGTTCTCGAAAGCTTCGCGGGTCAGGATCGCCGATGGCTTCAGGTCATCGAGCACCATTTGCACGATCCGCTTGCCCGTTTCGTAGGCCATCGCCATCCGTTCGCGGAAGGGCGCGGGAATCGCCGAATTTCCTGTGAGCGACATGCCCAGCGCCTCGGCCATGGCGTTCATGGTCGAGGCCGTGCCCATGGTGTTGCAATGGCCGAGCGAGGGCGCAGAAGCGCAGACCCGGCTCATGAATTCCTCGTAATCGATCTTGCCCTCGGAGAGCAGCCGCCGGCTTTCCCAGACGACGGTGCCGGAGCCGGCCCGCCTGCCCTTCCACCAGCCGTCGAGCATCGGCCCGCCGTTGAGCGCGATCGCGGGGATGTCGACCGTCGCCGCGCCCATCAACATCGCGGGCGTGGTCTTGTCGCAGCCGGTGGTCAGCACCACCCCGTCGATCGGGTAGCCGTGCAGCACCTCGACGAGGCTCAGATAGGCGAGGTTCCGGTCGAGCGCCGCCGTGGGCCGCTTGCCGGTTTCCTGGACCGGATGGACCGGGAATTCCATCGGCACCCCGCCCGCCTCGCGGATTCCTGCCTTGATCCGATCCATCAGGAAGACATGAATCTTGTTACAGGGGGCGAGGTCGGAGCCGGTATTGGCGATGCCGATGATCGGACGCTCGCCCTGCAACTCGTCGCGGGTGTACGCTTGGTTCTGATAGCGCTCCACGTAAAGCGCGGTCATGCCCGGGTTGTTCGGGTTGTCGAACCACTCCTGGGAGCGGAACCGCTTGTTTGCCCGGGTATCGCTCATCTCTTCCTCCTCTCCGGGACCTGCGCGTTCCCGCGTCTTTGGCCGCCTACTCCATCGTTGGTCCGCATCTCGCGCATCCGCGCGAATTCCTCCGGCGTCGCCACGTCCTCGACGAGAAGATAGCCGTTCTCGTCACAAGGCCGTTTCTGGGCGTCCGTCAGCATTGCGTCGCTTCCTCAGCGGCCCTTCTTCGCCTCGTCGTCCATGTCGACCCCGTTCAGCCGGCCGACATAGTCTCCGATCATCGGAACGAAATCACCGCCGCCCCCGGTGGCGTTCGCATGGGTGAAATACTGCCTCGCGGCGTTGCCCATGACGTTCACGACCCCCGCCTCGGTCGCCATGGCATCGATGTAGTTCAGGTCCTTCGTGGCGTTGGCGATGGTGAAGAGATGCGCATTCCGGTCGCGGTCGACGGTGTATTTCATGAAGGTCTCGAAGAAGCCGTTGTTCATCCGGCTCGCGCCGATCACGCTGCGCACCATCGCCGGCGGCACCCCGACCTTGGCGCCGAGCGTCACCGCTTCGGCATAGAGCGAGGCCATGCCCATGGAGATGAAGTTCATGATGAGCTTCATCTTGTGGCCGCTGCCCACCGGCCCAATCCGCTGGATCGCCGCGCCCCAGCACCGGATCACCGGCAGCACTGTCTCGTAGAGCGCCTCGTCGCAACCGACCATGACGTCGAGCGTACCCGCCTCCGCCTCCTTCGGCGTGCGGCCAAGCGGCGCGTCCACCATATGTGCGCCCTTCCCGGCCAGGTCGGCGGCCAGCGCGAGCGTTGAGTTCGGATCGGCGGTCGAGGTCTCGATCACGATCAGACCATCGCGCGCACCGGCGAGGATGCCGTCCTCGCCACGGAACACCGCCTCGACCTGTGGCGAATTCGACAGGCAGATGTGGATGATGTCGCAGACCTCTGCCATCTCGCGGGCCGTCTTGCATTCCGTCGCCCCCATGCCGACGAGGCTTTCCACCGGCGCCCGGTTGCGGTTGCCCTTCACATGCAGCCTGTAGCCGTTCTGCAGGATGTTCTTCGCCATCCCGTGACCCATGAAGCCGAGCCCGATGAAACCGATGACGGGTTTGTCGCTCATGGTTCTTTTCCCTCAGAGGCTCGCCGTGATGCCGCCGTCGACATACAGCGTGTGTCCATTCACGAAACTCGCTGCATGCGAAGACAGGAACACGCAGGCGCCGACCAGTTCCTCGACCTTGCCCCAGCGGCCCGCGGGCGTGCGTTTCTCCAGCCAGGCCGAAAAGTCCGGGTCGCTCACCAGCGCGGCGTTGAGCGGCGTGTCGAAATAGCCGGGTGCGATGGCATTGCAGTTGAGCCCGTATTTCGCCCAGTCGGTCGCCATGCCCTTGGTCAGGTTCGCGACCGCGCCCTTTGTCGTCGTGTAGGGTGCGATGCCGGGTCGGGCGAGCATGCTCTGCACGCTGGCGATATTGATGATCTTGCCTTCGTTGCGCGCGATCATGTGCCTCGCCACGGCCTGCCCCACGTAGAAGGCCGAACTGACATTCGTCCGCATCAGGCGCTCGAACGCCTCAACCGGAAACTCCTCGAGCGGCGCTCGGTGCTGCATCCCGGCGTTGTTGACGAGGATGTCGATGGCGCCTTCGCCCGCCTCGAACCCATCGACAGCCTCCCGCACCGCCGCCGAGTCGGTCACGTCGAACGGCAGAGCCGCGACGTCCGCACCTTCGGACCGAAGCGTCTCGGCGGCTTCGTGCAGACGCTCGGCATTGCGGGCGTTGAGCACGATCCGGGCACCCGCCGCGGCCAGTCCCCGTGCCAGCGCGAAGCCGATTCCCATCGAGGAGCCGGTCACGAGCGCCCGGCGTCCGCTCAGATCAAAAAGCGACATGCATCCTCCCTGCGCGCCGCCCTCCGATTGGTTGACAAGGAAAGCGTATCGCGACGATAAAAATGGTATACCATTCTGCGGTCGGCGCAAGACTCGCCCGCAGTGGGAGGACTGGTCCGGATGAAATCCCTCTACGCCCACGGCCCGCGCGACCTGCGCCTGCACGAGGACGCGCGCCCCGACCCGGCGCCTGGCGAAGTACTCGTCGAGGTTCTGCGCGGCGGGATCTGCGGATCGGATCTGCACTACTACAACCACGGCGGCTTTGGCAGCGTCCGCCTGCGCGAGCCGATGATTCTCGGCCACGAGATTTCCGGCCGCGTGATCGACCCCGGCCATAGCAGCCTCTCCGTGGGCGACCTCGTCGCCGTCTCCCCGTCGCGACCCTGCGGCGCCTGCGTGCAATGCCAGAAGGGCCTGCAGAACCACTGCCTCAACATGCGTTTCTACGGATCGGCGATGCCGTTTCCGCATATCCAGGGCGCGTTCCGCGAGGTGATCAGCGCGCTGCCTGCCCAATGCATTCCCGCCGCCGGGCTCACTCCGGAAGAGGCGACGATGGCCGAGCCTCTCTCCGTAGTGCTCCACGCCGTACGGCAGGCGGAGAACCTCGTCGGCAAGCGCGTGCTGGTCTCCGGCTGCGGCCCGATCGGTCTCCTCGCGATCCTCGCCGCCCGCCGCGCCGGCGCGGGCGAAATCATCGCGACGGACATCACCGAGCGGACCCTCGCGCTTGCCGGGCAGGTCGGCGCCGATATTCCGCTCAACGTCGCGAAGAACCGCGACGCGCTTGCGCCCTGGACTGCGGACAAGGGACAAATCGACGTGCTCTTCGAATGCTCCGGCGCAGAGGTGGCGCTGGCGGACGCGATCCGGGCGCTCAGGCCACGAAGCGACATCGTCCAGATCGGGCTCTCGGGGGACATGACCCTGCCAATGATGCAGATCACCGCCAAGGAAATCGGCCTTCGCGGCTCGTTCCGCTTTCACGAGGAGTTCGCCGCCGCGGTCGGCCTCATGCAGAAACGGCTGATCGACGTTCGCCCGCTCCTGTCGCACAGCTTCCCGCTCGCGGAGTTCCGGGAAGCCTTCGACACCGCGTCCGACAAGTCGCGCGCGGTCAAGGTCCAGATCGTCTTCGCCTGATGCTCACCTTCGTCGCGGCCGTCTTCTTCCTGATCGTCACGCCCGGCCCCGGCGTGCTTTCGACCGCGGGCCTCGGCGCGGCCTACGGCTTCCAGCCGGGCCTCCGCTATGTGCTCGGGCTCTTCATCGGCACGAACCTCGTCTCCCTCGCCGTAATCAGCGGCATGGCGGCGGTCGTGCTCGCCGTGCCCGCGATCCGCTATGTCCTGATGGCCGCCTCGATCGCCTATCTCTGCTACCTCGCCGTCCTCATCGCCACGGCCGGGTCGAAGCTCGCATTCATCGAGGCCCGGAAGCCGCCCGCCGTGGTCGCAGGCGTCCTGCTTCAGGCGATCAACCCGAAGGCCTACGCGGTCAACACCACGCTCTTCGCGAACTTTCCCTACGCGCCCGACAACCTCTGGTTCGAGACAATCTCCAAGCTCCTGATCCTGAATATGATCTGGATTCCGATCCACCTCGCCTGGCTCTGGGCCGGGGCGAGCCTGCACCGCCTGAACCTGAGCGAGACCGCGCAGCGGCGGATCAACTACCTGATGGCGGGGTCGATGCTGGCCGTCGTGGCGCTCGCGATCCGGTCGAACCGCTGAGGAAGATCATGACGACATTCGCCCACCGCACCCGAGGACACGCCTGATGCTTCCCTTCGACAATCCCGATCCGAAAGCCCGCCTCGTCGGCCGCATCTGGCGACCCGGCATCGGTCCCGCCCTCGTGGCGCTCCGCGGCGGAGAGGTGGTCGACATCACGTCACCCGCCGCGCCGACGATGCGCGATTTCCTCGAACAGGACGACCCAGCGGGCGCCTTCGACTCCGCGCAAGGCGAGACAGTTTGCACGCTGGCAGAGCTCACCGCCGCCTCGACCGAGGCAGCGAACGGCGATGATCTGCGGCTTCTCGCCCCTTGCGACCTGCAGGCGATCAAGGCTTCCGGCGTGACCTTCGCCGAGAGCATGGTCGAGCGCGTGATCGAGGAGCAGGCAGAGGGCGACGCGGACAAGGCCCAGGACATCCGCCGCAAGGTGCAGGCGGTGATCGGCGACAGTCTCTTGGGCATCGAACCGGGCTCCGAGAAGGCAATGGAAGTGAAGCGCGTTCTGCAGGCCGAGAAGCTCTGGTCCGCCTATCTCGAGGTCGGCATCGGCCCGGATGCGGAGGTCTTCACCAAGTCGCAGCCGATGTCGTCGGTCGGCTGGGGCGCGGCGATCGGGCTGCATCCGATCTCGACCTGGAACAACCCGGAGCCGGAGATCGTGCTGGTCGTGACGAGCGCCGGAAGCATCGTCGGCGCCACGCTCGGCAACGACGTGAACCTGCGCGATGTGGAGGGGCGCTCCTCGCTCCTTCTCGGCAAGGCCAAGGACAACAACGCCTCCTGCTCGATCGGCCCTTTCATCCGGCTCTTCGACGCCGGCTACGGCATGGATCAGGTGCTCGCCGCCGAACTCAAGCTCCGGGTCGAGGGCGAGGACGGATTCGTGCTCGACGGTCATTCCTCGATGTCGCAGATCAGCCGGCGGCCGCAGGACATCGTTTCCCAGACCATCGGGCGGCATCACCAGTATCCCGACGGCTTCGTGCTGTTCCTCGGCACGCTCTTCGCCCCGATCCAGGACCGCGAAGCACCGGGCCAGGGATTCACGCACAAGACCGGCGACGTGGTGACGATCACCGAAGACGCGCTCGGCGAGCTTCGCAACACCGTTCGCCTCTCCACGGAATGCCCGGAATGGTCCTTCGGGATTGCGGCGCTGATGCGCAACCTGGCCCGGCGGGGGTTTCTGGCGTGACGCGTAACACCTTCCTTGCGATCGGCGAATGCATGGTCGAGGTCGCGCCGGCGCGGGACGGCCTCTACCGAATCGGCTTCGCCGGCGACACGTTCAACACCAGCTGGTACGCCCGCCGCTTGCTGCCGGGGGACTGGGATGTCGGCTACCTGAGCGCCGTCGGCGCCGATTCCGTCTCGCAGGAAATGATCGACTTCATGGATGGCGAAGGCATCGCGACCACCGCCATGAAGCGGCTTCCGGACCGGACCGTGGGGCTCTACATGATCTCGCTGAAGGACGGCGAACGCAGCTTCTCCTACTGGCGTGGCGAGTCTGCCGCGAAGGCACTGGCGGATGACGAAGCGTGGCTCGAGGAGGCGCTGCGCGACCGGCGGGTGATCCATTTCTCCGGCATCACGCTCGCGATCCTGTCGCGCGAAGCCCGGATGCGGCTCTGCCGGGCGCTGGCGAAGGCGCGCGGCGCGGGGGCCCTCGTCTCGTTTGACACCAACCTTCGACCGCGGCTCTGGGAGAGTGCGGCCGCAATGAAGGAAGGGCTTCTGCTCGGCGCTTCGGTGGCCGACGTGGTCCTGCCCTCCTTCGACGAGGAGGAGGGGCTCTTCGGAGATGCCTCCCCGGACGAAACCATCTCCCGATACCGCGGCGCGGGCGCGAAAATCATCGCCGTGAAGAACGGGCCGGAGCCGGGACGGCTCTGGTCGGAGGATGGGGGCGACGCCACATTCGCCCCGCCGAAGGTCGAGAAGGTGGTCGACAGCACGGCGGCAGGCGACAGCTTCGGCGCGGGTTTTCTCGCCGCCATCGCCACCGGGGCAACCGTGAGCGATGCCGCGGACTGCGCCGCGTCGCTGGCGGCGAAAGTCATCGGCGAGCGCGGTGCCCTCGCCCCGCAACTCTTCGAACAGAGAGGCGCGACATGGACGTACTGATCATCGGCGGCGGCGGGCTCGTCGGCCAGAAACTTGCGCGGAAACTGGTGGAACGTGGCGAACTGCGCGGCAAACCCATCGACAGCCTGGTGCTCGCCGACGTGTTCAATCCGCCCGCGGTCAGCGCCGATTTCCCCGTCGAATCCACCACCTGCGACATCACCGACGCGGCCTCGGTGGCGAACGCGATCACCGAGAAGACAAGCGTGATCTACCTCCTCGCCGCCATCGTCTCCGGCCAGGCCGAGGCGGAACTGGAACTCGGCTACTCCATCAACATGATGGGCGCATGGAACGTGCTGGAACGGGTCCGGGAACTCGGCACGAGGCCCATCCTCGTCTTCACTTCCTCGATCGCCGTCTATGGCGGCGAGGTGCCGGACCCGATCCACGACCATAGTTTCCTCAACCCGCAAACCTCCTACGGTGCGCAGAAGGCGATCGGGGAACTCCTGCTCAACGACTACTCGCGCAAGGGTTTCGTCGACGGCCGCGGCTTCCGCCTGCCGACGATCTCGGTCCGGCCCGGCAAGCCCAACGCCGCGGCTTCGGGCTTCATGTCCTCGATCTTCCGCGAGCCGCTCAACGGTCAGGAAGCGATCTGCCCTGTCGACCGGGACTTCCCGCATTTCTACCTCTCGCCGCGCAAATGCATCGAGAACCTCGTGAAGGGAGCCGAACTCGACGCCGCCGATCTGGGCCAGAACCGCTGCATGATGATGCCGGGCCGGATGTGGACCATCGGCCAGATGATCGACGCCATGAACAAGGTCGCCGGGCCGGAACCCGCGAAACTGATCCGCTTCGAGGACCAGCCGGAGATCCAGGCCATCGTGAAGGGCTGGCGGTTCGACCTGCGCCCCGAGAAAGCGGTGAAGCTGGGGCTTGAGGCCGACGAGAGCTTCGAGGACAACATCCGCTACTACCTCGAAGACGACAGACCGGGTGCCTGAGATGTCCGACTTCGCGAACTATCCGAGCCTCAAGGGCAAGTCCGTTATCGTCACCGGCGGAGGGTCCGGAATCGGCGCGGAGATCGTCAGGGCCTTCGCTGCTCAGGGATCGAAGGTCGGCTTCGTCGATTTCGACAAGCAGGCCTCGAAAGCGCTCGTCGCGGAAACCGTAGGAGCCGTGACCTTCGCGCCCTGCGACTTGCGGGACATCGACGCGCTGCGCGCTGCTTTTGCGACGCTCGCCGAAGCGAACGGCCCCGCCACCGTGCTCGTCAACAACGCTGCCCGCGACGACCGGCATGACTGGCGCGAGGTGACACCGGAATACTGGGACGAGCGGATGGCCACCAACCTCCGGCACATGTTCTTTGCGATCCAGGCGGCTGCTCCGGGAATGATCGAAGCCGGCGGCGGATCGATCATCAACATGGGCTCGAATTCCTGGTGGGAGGCCGTGGGCAACATGCCGGCCTACACCACAGCGAAAGCCGCGGTGCACGGGCTGACCCGTACAATGGCACGCGACCTCGGCCAACACCGCATCCGGGTGAACGCGGTGGTCCCGGGCTGGGTGATGACCGAGCGTCAGAAGGACCTCTGGGTCACCGAGGAGGCGCTCGCCGCGCATCTGAAGAACCAGTGCCTGCCGGATCCGATCGAGCCGGTCTACCTCGCCCGGATGGTGCTGTTCCTCGCATCGGACGACGCGGCGATGTGCACCGCCGGCAACTTCTTCGTCGAGGGCGGCTCGGTCTAGTTCACCGGCGTGGCGAGCGGGCGGCCTTCCAGGAAGTTTCGGACGTTCTCGAGCTGCAGTTCGGCCATGGCGCGACGCGTCTCCACCGTGCCCGAGCCCTGGTGCGGCTGGAGAACCACGTTCTCCAGCTCGAGAAAGCGCGGGTCGATATTGGGCTCGTTCAGGAACACGTCGAGCGCCGCCCCGGCGATGGCGCCGCTTTCCAGCGCATCGAGCAGCGCGCCCTCGTCGATGGTCGTCCCGCGCGAAATGTTGACGATGACGCCACGGTCGCCCAGCGCGGCGATCACTTCGCGAGAGACGTAGTTCCTCGTCTGATCGCCGCCCACGAGCGCGACGACGAGGACATCCACGGCGCGTGCCAGACCGACCGGGTCGGCATGAAAGGTCCAGCCCGGCGTCTCCTTTTCCGACCGCGCGTGATAATGCAGCTCACATTTGAAGGCCGCGAAACGGTCCGCGATCTCGCGCCCGATCCGTCCGAGCCCCATGATGCCGACCTTCGAGCCGGACAGCTTGCGATTGAGCGGCATCTCCCCCTTTGTCGGCCATTGGCCGGAAGCCACCCAGTCGGCCCCGACGACCATGCGGCGGAAGAAGGTGAGCGCGAGTCCCACGGCGAGATCGGCCACATCGTCGTTCAGCACGTCGGGCGTGTTCGTCACCTTCACCCCGCGCTCGGACGCCGCGCTGACATCGATCGCGTCGTACCCCACACCGAAATTCGCGATCACGCCGAGATTCGGCAAAAGGTCCATCACCGCGCCACCGAACCGGTTGTGCCCCTTGAAGGCGACCGCACGAATTCCCCCGCGCGCCGCTTCGGAAAGCCCTCCAACCGCATCGAGAGTCGCCACCCTGACGCTCGGACAGGCGTTCTTCAGGCGCTCTTCCTCCTCGCCCGTGAAGGGACCACTGATCAGGAGCGGTGTGTCGGTCATTCTCTCGTCCTCAACGATAAATCTCGAGCCAACCGAGACTGTCGTCGGTCGGACCCTTGGGTTTGTACTCCGCACCCAGCGGCAAATCCCAGCCAAGAGCGCGGATGGTGCGAAAAACATGCCCGTAGGCGACCTCCCCTTCGTCGGGAGGGCCGCGGTCGGGCACGCTGGCGAACTGGATGTGGCCGATGAAAGGCAGGCAGGCTTCGAACCGCCGCGTCAGATCGCCCTCCATGATCTGGACATGGTAGCAATCGAACATGAGCTTCACGTTCGACAACCCGAGCTCTTCGATGAGACTCGCAGCCTGCCGCGTGGTGCTCAGGAAGTATCCCGGCACGTCGTAGGTGTTGAGCGGCTCGATCAGCACGATGCGCTCGGGGCCCGCGCGCTCGGACGCATAGGCGAGGTTCGCCAGAAACGCCTGCCGCGCCTCCTCCCCTTCCGCCTTTCCCGCCATCACGTGAACGGCCCCTGCCCCCACCTGCGCCGCATATGAGAACGCCTCGTCGATCGCCGCGCGCGCCTCGGCCTCGCGCCCAGGCAGCGCCGAAAGGCCCATCTCGCCCGCGCCGACATCGCCGCGGCGCGTGTTCAGCCCGAGAAGCGGCAGCCCGGTCTCCGCGAGCGCGGCGGCAAGCTCGGAGGGCGGCGTGTCATAGGGCCAGTGCACCTCCACCGCGTCGAACCCTGCCGCCTTCGCCACGCGAACCGCGTCGGGCAACAGCCTGTCGTTCCAAAGAAAACCCAGGTTGGCGGAAAACCTCATGCGTCCCAGTCCACGTCGAATTTCGTCACCACGGCACCGATCTGCTCCGGGGTCATCATGCGGGCGTCATAGCCCCGCATGATGATCGCGAGCCGCGCGGTCTCTTCCAGTTCCTCGATGGCGTTGCAGGCGGCTTCGACGTCCACCCCCGCTACAACCGGCCCGTGATTGGCGAGCATCACCGCTGTCCGCTTCCCCGCCAGCCCGCGCACCGCTTCGCCCATCGCCGGGTCGCCTGGGACGAAGAAGGGGAGCAGCTTCACCTTCCCGAGCTTCATGATCGCGTAAGGCGTGAGCGGCGGCAGGAAGTTGTCCTCGTCCACCTCCGGCATCAGCGACCAGGCGACCGAATGGCAGGAGTGGAGATGCACCACCGCCCCGGTTTTCGCGCGCGTGTCGTAGAAGGCGGCGTGAAGCGGCATCTCCTTCGTCGGCTCGTCGCCCTCGATCAACACACCGCGCGCATCGAACCGGCTGAGGCGGCCCGGATCAAGCCTCCCGAAGCTGGTGCCCGTCGGCGAGACGAGAAGCCCGCCATCGGGCGTGCGTGCCGAAATGTTGCCTGTGGAGCCGCCGGTGAGGCCGCGGTCGAACATGGACTTCGCCAGAAGGCAGATCTGTTCGCGGAGACGGGTTTCCTCGCTCATGCCGCCCCCAGCGTTGCAAGCGCGTCGGCAAGGAATGTCTCCCGCCCGAAATTTCCCGACTTCAGCGCGAGCGCGATCGGATGTCCGCCGCTTTCGCAGAAGGTCCACGGGACGCCGGGTGCGATCTCCTGTCCGATATCGAGCCGGGTCACACCGAGCGCCTGGGTAACGGCACCAGAAGTCTCCCCTCCCGCCACCACGAATCGGCGGGTCCCCCGGTCGCGCGCGGCGACGGCGAGTTCTGCCAGGGCCGCCTCGACGACGGCGCCCGCCATGCCAACCCCGAGCTTGTCCTGCGCAGCCTTCACCGCCTCTGGTTCGGCGGTCGCATAGATCAGAGGCGCAGCATCGAGCGCTTGCTGGGAAAGCCAATCCAAAGCCTCCCCGGCCCCGTTCTCCCCCAGCGCGACCGGGTCGAGGCGATAGCTCGGCGCTGTCGCCGCATAGGCCGCGACCTGCGCCCGGGTCATCGCGGAGCAACTGCCCGAAAGGACAATCGCTGGCGCACCGATATCATCCCGCTCTGCCACCTCGGCGCGCGCACCCAGCTTGCCCGACGCCCGGAGGAGCTCCGGCAACGGCATGGCGACTGCGCTGCCGCCGGTGATCACCCTCATGTCCCGGCAGGCTACCGCGATCACCCGGAGATCCTCATCGGCCACCGCATCGGCGATCACATGCGCCACGCCCTTCCCGGCCAGATCGTCGAGCGCGGCCCGGACCGCCCTTGCCCCACGCGCGACCGTGAAGCGATCCACCAACCCGACTTCGCCTTGCACCTGCGGCGCGAGAAGACGGAGGAGTGAGCTGTCCCGCATCGGCGTCAGAGGATGGTCCTTCATCGGGCTTTCGTCGAGCGGCTGCCGGTCGACGAAGAGATGCCCCATGAAGATCGTGCGGCCGTTCTCCGGGAAGGCGGGGCAATAGATCGTCTGCCTGGCCCCGACCGCCTCCATGATCGCCTCCGCGACCGGCCCGATATTGCCCACGGGCCGGCTGTCGAAGGTGGAACAGTACTTCCAGAAGAACTGCTCCGCCCCGGCCTCCCGCAACCAGTCGAGCGCCTGTCGAGCTTCATCCACCGCTTCGGCAACCGGCGCGGTGCGGATCTTCAGCGCGATCACCTCGAAAGGCGCCGTGTCCTTGGGCGGACCATCCGGCACACCGATCCTGAGGCGCACCGGGAAACCGCTGCGCGCCAGCAAGCCCGCAAGATCCGTCGCTCCGGTGAAATCATCCGCGATGCAGCCGAGGACGGTCGTCACCCCTGCCCCTCCCCCGGCAGCGTCAGCCCGGCGTTCCGGGCATA
The DNA here is from genome assembly GCA_003605175.1 of Paracoccaceae bacterium. Lineage (GTDB taxonomy): Bacteria > Pseudomonadota > Alphaproteobacteria > Rhodobacterales > Rhodobacteraceae > Ovoidimarina. The sequence continues at coordinate 116,434 of QWDA01000008.1, forward strand.
AAGCTTGGCCACCGCCGCGTCGTCCTCCTGTCCGAGGCCCATGCCGGAGGCTGCGAGGAACTGCTGGAGCGCCGCGTTCACCATCGGCGCGCTGAACTTCGCGCTGCGCGCGATGTCGGAGACGATGCCGAGATCCTTCGGCCAGATGTCGGCCACGCTGAGCGGAGCGTAGTCGCCCGCCACGATGTGGGGGCCGCGGTCCTCGATCACCCAGCTTGTGCCGGCACTGACCGGAATGATCTCCATGAATTTCTCCGGACTGATCCCTTGCGTCATGCCGAAGGTCATCGCCTCCGCAAGCGTCGCGATATGAACCCCCACGAGGAGCTGGTTGACCGCCTTCATCGCGGAGCCCGGCCCGGCCGCATCGCCCAGTTCGAACACATTCCGCGCCATCGCGTCGAAGACCGGCCGGATCGCGGCGAACGCCTCCGGCGCGCCCGAGGCCATGATCGAAAGCTCCCCGGAGGCCGCACGAACCGTGCCGCCTGAAATCGGCGCATCGAGATAATGCACGCCGGCTTCGTTGCAACGCGCCTCCATGTCCCGCGCGAAATCCGGGGCGACGGTAGCGCAGCTTGCGACGACCGCGCCCCTGTGCAGCCCGCCGACGATACCGCCTTCGCCGAACAGCACCGCCTCGGTCTGGGCCGCGTTGACGACCACGGTCACGACGGCGTCGAGATCGCCCGCAACCTCTGCCAATGCGCCCGGCGATCCGCCATCGCTGCGGAAATCCTCCATCCGCTTCGCGTCGATATCGACACCCCAGATCGCATGGCCGGCCTTCAGGATCGATCGCGCAATCCCGAGCCCCATCGAACCGAGCCCGATCACCGCGACCTTTTTCTTCGCCATGTTCGCAGCCTCCCTCAATAGGTCGTCCGTCCACCGCTCAGGTCGAACGTCGCTGCTGTCGTGAACGAGTTCTCTTCGGACAGGAGCCAGGCAACCATTGCCGCGATTTCCTCAACCTGAACAAACCGTTCTCGAGGAATCCTCACCCGCATGTACTCGATGAACTCCGGTGTCAGCCCCTGCAGGATCGGCGTGTCGGCGGTGGTCGGCGTGATCGCGTTCACGGCGATGCCGGTGGTCGCGAGTTCCTTGCCGAGCGATTTGGTCAGCCCAAGAATCCCCGCCTTCGCAGCACTGTAGGCGGCGAGGTTCGGATTGCCTTCCTTGCCCGCCACCGATGAGACGTTGACGATCCGGCCGTAGTTCCGCTCCTTCATCACCGGCACCACGAGACGGCAGCAGTTGAAAGTGCCGGTGAGATTGACGCGGACCACCGCTTCCCATTCGTCGGGCCCGTACTCGGTCACCGGCTTCACCGGCCCGGTGATGCCGGCCGCGTTTACCAGACCGTCGATCCGGCCATGCGCCACAACTGCCGCATCGACGGCTGCGCGCACCGTGGCCTCGTCCACCACATCGACAGCCGACCAGTTCGCGCGGCCCAGCGTCGCGGCGCTCTCTTCCGCAACATCACTCTTGATGTCCCAGAGCACAGCCGTGCCGCCCGAAGCCACAACGCGCTCTGCGATGGCGTAGCCGATGCCTTGCGCGCCGCCGGTGACGATCACCACTCGGGCCCCGAAATCGTAGCTGTTCAAAGCGGCCCTCCCCGGTCCTCCGAACCCGTCGGGCAGCTTTCCAGCTGCCGACTCAAATGGTATACCATTTCTCGCGAACCGCCACCCGCAACCGCGGGCACAACCAGGACCGGCCGAGCGGAAATCCGCATTGCGGGCAACATATATACTCATTATACCAGTTAGCTAGCGACACATGGATGCAAGGAGACCGGCATGGAAACCGTGGCACTGTTCGGCGCGGGCGGGAAAATGGGTACCCGGCTTGGGAAAAACCTCGCCAGGACCGATTTCAGGGTGCGCCATGTCGAGGTTTCGGACGCCGGCATTGCCCGCCTCAAATCCGAGATCGGCGTCGATAGCGTGGATCCCGACATGGCCATCGCCGGGGCTCAGGTGGTTATCCTCGCCCTGCCCGATACCGTGATCGGCAAGGTCGCCGCGGGACTGGTTCCGAAACTCGATCCCGGAACGATCGTGGTGGTCCTAGACGCCGCATCGCCACATGCCGGCCACCTGCCGGAGCGCGCGGACATCACCTATTTCGTGACCCATCCCTGCCACCCGCCGATCTTCAACAACGAAACCACGGAAGCCGGCCGCAAGGATCACTTCGGTGGCGTGGCAGCGCACCAGGGCGTGGTGAACGCGCTGATGCAGGGCCCGGAGGAGCACTACGACATTGGCGACAGGGTGGCCCGTGCGATCTTCGCGCCGGTCTCGCGGACCTATCGCGTCACCGTGGACCAGATCGCGCTTCTTGAACCGGGCCTGTCAGAAACCGTCTGCGCCTCGCTTCTCACGGTGATGCGCGAGGCGATGGATGAGGTTGTTGCCCGCGGTGTGCCGAAGGAATGCGCGCGGGACTTTCTCCTCGGCCATATGAACATCCTCGGCGCGGTGATCTTCGAGGAGGTCGACGGGGTGTTCTCGGACGCCTGCAACAAGGCGATCGAATACGGCGTGCCGGCCCTGATGAAGGACGACTGGAAGCGGGTCTTCGAACCGCAGGAAATACTGGAAAGCGTCAGGCGGATCACCTGAAGTCGGGCGCAATGTTGCGACTGCCCGCAGGCCCATGGAACCGCTTCAAGGAGAGGGTGGCGAAACTGCCGAGGCAAAACCGAAGCGTTGTCGCAGGCTGTCTGCCGCGTTCATCGGAAAGCTTGGCCGGGGCGTCGCGGTCGCGCGAGGGCCTCGCCCAGGACGCCCGGAGTGATCGGCGTCACTCCTCGCGGGTAACGATCTGAAAAATCAGAACTACCTGATAGAATGGTGCGGTCGAGAAGACTCGAACTTCCACGGGAGTTACCCCACAGCGACCTCAACGCTGCGCGTCTACCAATTCCGCCACGACCGCACTGATCCGTAACGTGAGCGCCCTGATACACGCGCGGTTTGGCGATGTGAAGAGGGGAGAGCGAGGTTTTTTCGTGCCCTGGAAGGCCCGGGCGCGAACCGGTTCGGCCGCGCCCGGAAAGGGGTTACTGTGCGACCTTGAAGGTCGGAATCGCCGAGGCGGTCTCGGCCGGCTGGCTCGCGTCCAGGGGCACAGCAGCGGTATCGCGCTGCTTGAGCGTGGCCTCGCGCAGGAGCATCGGACGGCCCGCCTGCCCCGGCTGGAACACCGGCTGGGCGCCGTTCTCGAGCGCGGTCAGGGTGGAATCGTACCACTGCATCGCAAGGTCGGGACGCGCCGAAACACCGAATCCCTCGCGCAGGTGATGCCCGACCAACTCGCCATAGGCAGGCTCGCCCAAAGCCGTGAGCAGGACGGCCGAGCCCAGCGCTTCTTCCATGTCGTCGCCGCTATAGCCGCTCGACAGGCAGACCCGCGAAGTCGCCACGAGATCCGCCGTCGCGCTGCCGGATCCGGCGGCGAAACGCTGCGCCTCGCTCAGCACATCCTTCATCGGCGATGCGCCCGCCGCGGTCACCAGCGGCCGCAGTTGCGCACCGAAGGCCTTGCAGGTCTGCGCGATCTGCGGCGCCGTGGCGCCCGGGATCTGCTGCATCAGCGTCTCGCCGGCCTGGATCGAATGGCTCCGCGCCAGGCAGAACTGCTCGCTCAGCGCAAAATCCGGATCGGTCATGGTGGCCAGGGTGACATAGCCGCCATTGTTCGAGTTCTGCAGCATCACCGCGTTGCAATGGTTGGCGAGCGACGGCGCCGGGGCCCCGCCCGCGAAGAGCGTCGTCAGGCCGCCCTCGGTCGTGGGTGCCGCCGGGGCCGCCGGCTCGGGCGCGCTCAGGACCGGAAGCGCCGGCGCGGCGGCCGCCGGCTCGGAGCCGATCGGCGCGATCTGCGGCGCGGCCGCCGGGGCGGAGGCATAGCTCTCTCCTGGGGCCACTGGCGCCGCGCCGGCAGGCGCATTGGCGTAGAGCGTGCCGGTCTGCACCTTCTGGCGATAGGCCATCAGGAGCGGCTGACCGGCAAGCTGCGTCTGCGCCTGCCCGCCATTCTGTGCCCAGTAATAGGCCTGCATCAGGAAATCGAACTGGTAGGGCTGGAAGTCGCGGCCATTGACCGGATAGCCCATCGACGCTTGGTAGGCCTCGATCGCGCGGCGGGTGCCGCCGCCGATCTGGCCGTCGACCACGCCCGCGTTGTAGCCGAAGTAATTCAGCGCCGTCTGGGTCTGCGCGCCCTGCGAAGTGGACGGGATGCCCGGATTGTAGGTCCTCTTAGTGGCCGCCGCCTGCTGCTGCTTCTGCTTCTCGGCGTTCTTGCCCGCGGCATAGCCGATCGCACCGCCGATGATCGCGCCGCCAAGAACCTTGCCGGCATCTCCGGCCCGTGCCTCGCCCACCGGCGCCAGGGCCACCGCTCCAACGAGCCCAAGTGTTGTCAAACCGCGCATAATCATGACATTCCTCCGAAATGAACAGCTGTCGTCGGCAAGTTTATCACAGCGCCGCGACATGTCGCCCCCAATCGCCGGCAAGGCGGGGAGATCCGCGCAAATCATGGTGACCTGGCTGAAATCCGACGCCCCGGTGGATTATCCGGCGGCCGTTGCCGAGATGGGGGCCAGGGCGGCCCGAATCGCGGAAGGGAGTGCGGGCGAAGCGATCTGGTTCCTCGAGCACCCCGCGCTCTACACCGCCGGCACCTCCGCACGCGAGGCGGATCTGCTCGCCCCCGGCCGCTTTCCCGTCTACCGGACCGGCCGCGGCGGGCAGTACACCTATCACGGGCCCGGCCAGCGGGTGGTCTATGTCATGCTCGACCTCTCTCGCCGCGAACGGGACGTGCGCGCCTTCGTGGCCCGGCTGGAAGCATGGGTGATCGCCACGCTCGGCGAATTCAACATCACCGGCGAGATCCGCGATGGCCGTGTCGGCGTCTGGGTCGCGCGGCCCGACAAGCCGCCCCTGCCCGACGGCAGCCCGCGCGAGGACAAGATCGCCGCCATCGGCATCCGGCTCCGGAAATGGGTCAGCTTCCACGGCATCTCGATCAATGTCGAACCCGACCTGACGCATTTCGACGGGATCGTGCCATGCGGCATCACCGGCCACGGCGTGACCAGTCTCGTGGATCTGGGTCTGCCGGTGACGATGGGCGACCTCGACACGGCCCTGAAAACCACCTTCTCCCGGTTCTTCTGACGGGCCTTCCCGCGAAGCTTCACGGCTTGGGTTGACCCGGACGGGCACCCCTCCTCTATTGGTCCCAGCGGGGAATTCCGTGGCGGAAAGTCAGGTTCGGAACTTTCTGCAACAAGATCAACATTCTGCAACAATCAGCGAGGGGACAATAATGACTTTCAGGATCGTCGTCGGACTCGACGGCAGCGGTGCGGACGGACAAGCCGTGCGCTTTGCCAGGGAGCTTTCGCAATCTGTTGGAGAATGCGAATTGCTTCTGGTCTACGTAATCGAGTGGTCGCCGTTCACCTTCCAGACCCCGGAAGAGAACGCCGAGCGCCACAAGCGCCGCGAAGAAGAGATCGCGACGGCTAAGGAGCGCGTCGTCGATCCGGCCGTGGCGGCGCTTTCCTCCGATGGTATCGCGGCGCAGGGCCTCGTGCGGCACGGCAACGTCGCCGACACGCTCGATGCGGTCGCCAGGGAATGCGGCGCCAGGCAGATCGTGGTCGGCCGCTCCGACGCGAAAAGCCTGAGCACGCGGATCTTCGGTTCGTCCACCGCCAATCTCGTGATGCACTCCAGCGTGCCCGTCACCGTCGTTTCATGAGGTATAGCAATATGTTGAAATCCATTCTTGCAGCTACCGCAACACTCGCCATGGCGGCACCCGCTGTCGCCCAGGAAGCCGGGATCGACGCGAAAGTGAACGAGATCTTCGCCAAGTTCACCGGCCCCTTCGTCAGCCTGATCTTCGCCCCCCTGCCGGGCACGAACTTCCCCTGGATCGTGCTCTGGCTGGTGGTCGGCGCCTCGGTCTTCTCGATCTATTTCGGCTTCATCCAGTTCCGCGGCTTTGGGCATGCCATCGCGCTGGTGAAAGGCGATTACTCCGATCCGAACGATGCCGGCGAGGTCAGCCACTTCCAGGCACTCGCCACCGCCCTTTCGGGCACGGTGGGCCTCGGCAATATCGCGGGCGTGGCCGTGGCCGTCGGCATCGGCGGGCCCGGCGCGACGTTCTGGATGATTCTCGCCGGTCTTCTCGGCATGGCGTCGAAATTCACCGAATGCACGCTCGGCGTGAACTACCGCAACGAGTACGAAGACGGCACCGTCTCCGGCGGCCCGATGTACTATATGTCCAAGGGCTTTGCCGAGCGCGGCCTTCCGGGTGGCAAATTCCTCGCCGTCCTGTTCGCGATCTTCTGCATCTTCGGCTCGTTCGGCGGCGGCAACATGTTCCAGGCCAACCAGGCCCATGCGCAGCTGGCAAACATCTTCGGCGACTATCCCGGCTGGATCACCGGGATCGTCTTCGCGGGGGTGGTCTTCGCGGTCATCATCGGCGGCATCAAGTCGATCGCGCGCGTCACCGAAAAGGTCGTTCCCTTCATGGGCATCCTCTATGTCGGCACCGCTCTGATCATCCTCGCGGTCAATGCCGACAAGCTCGGCTGGGCCTTCGGTCAGATCTTCGCAGGCGCCTTTACCGGACTCGGCGTCGCGGGCGGTCTCACCGGGGCGCTGATCCAGGGCTTCAAGCGGGCGGCGTTCTCCAATGAAGCAGGCGTCGGTTCGGCCGCCATCGCCCACTCGGCCGTGCGGACCAAGGAGCCGGTCACCGAAGGCTATGTCTCACTTCTGGAACCCTTCATCGACACGGTGGTGATCTGCACCATGACGGCGCTCGTCATCACCATTTCTGGACAGTTCATCACCGACCCCGAAACCGGCCTGTTCCTCCTGACCGACAACGGGATGATCCAGACCATCGACGGGAACTCGGGCGTGGCGCTGACCTCTGCCGCCTTCGCGACGGGCTTCTCTTGGTTCCCTTACGTGCTCGGCATCGCGGTGATCCTCTTCGCCTTCTCGACGATGATCTCCTGGTCCTACTACGGCCTGAAGGCCTGGACCTACCTTTTCGGCGAGGGCAAGACGACCGAGCTCGTGTTCAAGCTGCTGTTCTGCGTCTTCGTGGTGATCGGGGCGGCCGCGAGCCTCGGCCCGGTGATCGACTTCTCCGACGCAGCGATCTTTGCGATGGCCGTGGTGAACATCATCTCGCTCTATTTCCTGATGCCGAAGGTCAAGGAAATCCTCACGAGCTACAACGCACGTCTCCGCTCTGGCGAGATCCGCAAGTTCGCCCATTGAGGCGCCAGAAACCCGACGAAGGCCCCGCTCCGCCGGGGCCTTCTCCTTTCGGAAGCGCCGCGCGCCGCTAGAGATACTGCCCGTACTTGTCGGACTTGTACCGGTCACGATTGCGAACGACCCGCCGGATCGTGTGTTCGATGTCTTCCGCCTGCTGCGGCACCCGGTCGGGCGTCCCCTTCCCCGGCTTTGCGGCAGTCTTCTTCTCTCCCCCGGCCTTCGTGGCCTTCGTCTTCATTGTCTTGCCCAAGCGCTTTCGCTCCCGTCTGTGCGGTGGCGAACCGATACGGATCCGTCGCCCGCAGGTTGGACGCAGCTACAACTATAGCGGAAGCCGGTGCGGATACCAAAGCGTTCAAGCGGGTCGGCAGGTCGGCCTGCATAGAAAAAGGCCCCGCCGAAGCGGGGCCCCTCAATCTCTCGGAAACCGACCGAGGCTCTAGTCGCGGCTCTCCGGCAGATCCACGAGACCCGAGTCGAGAAGCTCGCCCTCGTCCTCGTAATCCGCGACCGGCGCCGCCAGTTGGGCGGCGGCTTCCGCTTCGGCCCGGGCCTGCTCGATCACCGTCAGGTCGCGCTCGGCCGCGATCCGCCGGATCCGCTGCGTGGCGCCGCCCGTCCCGGCCGGGATCAGGCGGCCGACGATCACGTTCTCCTTCAGGCCAACAAGCTTGTCGCGCTTGCCCTGCACCGAGGCTTCGGTAAGGACCCGCGTGGTCTCCTGGAACGAGGCCGCCGAGATGAACGACCTTGTCTGCAACGAGGCCTTGGTGATCCCGAGGAGGATCGGCTCGCCCGACGCCGGACGCCCGCCCTTCGATTCCGCCTTCTCGTTGGCGGCCTCGAGTTCGGCCTTGTCCACATGCTCGCCCTTCAGAAGCGTCGTGTCCCCGCTGTCGAGGATCTCCCACTTCTGCAGCATCTGCCGGACGATGACCTCGATATGCTTGTCGTTGATCTTCACGCCCTGGAGGCGATAGACGTCCTGCACCTCGTCGATCATGTAATCCGCCAGCGCCTCGACACCCATGATCGACAGGATGTCGTGGGGGGCCGGGTTGCCGTCCATGATGTAGTCGCCCTTCTGGACGAAGTCGCCCTCGGCGACGGGGATGTGTTTCCCCTTCGGCACCATGTATTCGACGGGCTCCTGCGTGTCATCGGCGGGTTCGATGGAGATCCGGCGCTTGTTCTTGTAGTCGCGCCCGAACTTCACGTAGCCGTCGATCTCGGCGATGATCGCGTGGTCCTTCGGACGCCGCGCCTCGAAGAGTTCGGCCACCCGCGGCAGACCGCCGGTGATGTCCTTCGTCTTCGCGCCTTCGCGCGGGATCCGCGCGACGACATCGCCGGCCTTCACCTCGTTGCCGTCCTCGACCGAGAGGATCGCGTCGACCGACATCGGGTAAGTGACCGGGTTGCCCTGGTCGTTCCTCACCGGCTCGCCATCCTCGCCGACAAGGATGATCTCGGGCTTGAGCTCGTTGCCACGCGGCGCCGACCGCCAATCCGTCACGATCTTCTGGGTCATGCCGGTGGCATCGTCGGTCTCGTCGCGGACCGAGATCCCCGTGATGAGATCCACGAACTTCGCCGTCGCCGATTTCTCGGCGATGATCGGCAGCGTGTACGGATCCCACTCGAAGAGCTTGTCGCCACGCGCGACCGTCGCACCATCCTTGACGTGCAGCTTGGTGCCGTAGCCGAGCTTGTGGCTCGCCCGTTCGGCCCCGTTCTCGTCGATCACCGCGAGCGACATGTTGCGGCCCATCACGATGGTGTCGCCCGCCTCGTTCTCGAGCACGTTGGTGTTGCGGTACTCGATGGTGCCCGCGACCGACGCTTCGAGGAACGACTGCTGGCCACCCTGCGCGATGCCCCCGATATGGAAGGTCCGCATGGTGAGCTGCGTGCCCGGCTCGCCGATCGACTGCGCCGCGATGATGCCCACGGCTTCGCCGGTGTTCACCATCGTGCCGCGCGCCAGGTCGCGCCCATAGCACATCGCGCAGACGCCTTCATCGGCCTCGCAGGTAAGCGGCGAGCGGATCCGGACGGTGGCGAGACCGGCGGCCTCGATCATGTCCGCCTTGCGCTCGTCGATCAACTCGTCCTTCGAGACCAGCACCTCGTCGGTGCCGGGCTTCAGCACGTCCTCGGCCGCGACACGGCCCAGGATGCGCTCGCCGAGCGATGCGACGATCTCGCCGTCATTCACAGCCGCTTCGGCGGTGATGGCCAGCTCGGTGCCGCAATCATGCAGACGCACGATGCAATCCTGCGCCACGTCCACCAGGCGCCGGGTCAGGTAACCCGAGTTCGCGGTCTTGAGCGCGGTGTCCGCAAGGCCCTTCCGGGCGCCGTGGGTCGAGTTGAAGTACTCGAGCACGGTGAGGCCTTCCTTGAAGTTCGAGATGATCGGCGTCTCGATGATCTCGCCCGAGGGCTTGGCCATCAGGCCACGCATCCCGCCGAGCTGCTTCATCTGCGCCGGCGAACCCCGGGCGCCCGAATGCGACATCATGTAGACGGAGTTGGGTTCCATCTCGGCCCCGGCATCGTCCTTCCGGACCGCCGAGATCTCGCCCATCATCGCGTTCGCGACCTCGTCGGAGCATTTCGACCAGGCATCGACGACCTTGTTGTACTTCTCACCCTGGGTGATCAGGCCGTCCATGTACTGCTGTTCGAACTCCTTCACCTGGTCGCGGGTCGTGTTCACGATGTCCCACTTGTTCTCGGGGATCAGCATGTCGTCCTTGCCGAAGGAGATGCCCGCCTTGAACGCCTCCTTGAAGCCCATCGACATGATCTGGTCGCAGAAGATGACCGACTCCTTCTGGCCGCAATAGCGGTAGACGGTGTCGATGACCTGCTGCACCTCCTTCTTGCGGAGGAGCCGGTTGACCAGTTCGAACGGCGCCTTGGCGTTGAGCGGCAGAAGCGCGCCGAGCCGCACCCGGCCGGGCGTGGTCTCGTAGCGCTTGAAGATCTCGTTGCCCTCGTCGTCGATCTGCTTGACCCGCGCGGTGATCTTGGCGTGCAGATGCACCTCGCCGGCGGTGAGCGCATGCTCGACCTCTTCGGGCGAGCCGAAGATCATCCCCTCGCCCTTCATCCCCTCGCGCTGCATGGAGATGTAGTAGAGCCCAAGGATCATGTCCTGCGACGGCACGATGATCGGCGAGCCGTTGGCCGGCGACAGCACGTTGTTCGTCGACATCATCAGGACGCGCGCTTCGAGCTGCGCCTCAAGCGACAGCGGCACGTGCACGGCCATCTGGTCGCCGTCGAAATCGGCGTTGAACGCGGCGCAGACCAGCGGGTGAAGCTGGATCGCCTTGCCTTCGATCAGCGTGGGTTCGAAGGCCTGGATGCCGAGTCGGTGCAGCGTCGGCGCCCGGTTCAGCATGACCGGGTGCTCGCGGATCACCTCGTCGAGGATGTCCCAGACTTCCGGGCGCTCCTTCTCGACCAGCTTCTTCGCCTGCTTGACCGTCGAGGACAGGCCCTTGGCTTCAAGCCGCGAGTAGATGAACGGCTTGAACAGTTCGAGCGCCATCTTCTTCGGCAACCCGCACTGGTGCAGCTTCAGTTCCGGACCGGTCACGATGACCGACCGGCCCGAGAAGTCGACCCGCTTGCCCAGAAGGTTCTGCCGGAACCGGCCCTGCTTGCCTTTCAGCATGTCCGAGAGCGATTTCAGCGGCCGCTTGTTGGCCCCCGTGATCACCCGGCCGCGACGGCCGTTGTCGAACAGCGCATCGACCGATTCCTGCAGCATCCGCTTCTCGTTCCGGACGATGATGTCCGGCGCGCGCAGCTCGATCAGCCGCTTCAGGCGGTTGTTCCGGTTGATCACCCGGCGGTAGAGGTCGTTCAGGTCCGAGGTCGCAAACCGGCCACCATCGAGCGGCACCAGCGGGCGCAGTTCGGGCGGAATGACCGGGATCACCGTCATCACCATCCATTCGGGCCGGTTACCCGACTCGATGAACGACTCGACGATCTTGAGACGCTTGATGATCTTCTTGGGCTTCAGCTCGCCGGTGGCTTCCTTCAGCTCCTCGCGCAGCGTCGCCGCCTCGGCCTCGAGGTCGATCGCCGCCAGCATCTCGCGGATCGCTTCGGCGCCGATATTCGCCTGGAAGGCGTCGGAGCCATAGGCGTCCTGCGCGTCGAGGAACTCCTCCTCGGTCATCAACTGGCCGTAGCTCAGGTCCGTCAGACCCGGTTCGATCACCACGTAGTTCTCGAAATAGAGGATCCGCTCGAGATCGCGCAGCGTCATGTCGAGCATGAGGCCGATCCGGGACGGCAGCGACTTCAGGAACCAGATATGCGCGACCGGCGCGGCGAGCTCGATATGGCCCATCCGCTCGCGGCGCACCTTCTGGAGCGTCACTTCGACACCGCATTTCTCGCAGACGACGCCGCGATACTTCATGCGCTTGTACTTGCCGCAAAGGCACTCGTAGTCCTTGATCGGCCCGAAGATCCGGGCACAGAACAACCCGTCACGCTCGGGCTTGAACGTGCGGTAGTTGATCGTCTCGGGCTTCTTGATCTCGCCGTAGGACCAGCTCAGGATCCGCTCCGGCGACGCGAGCGAGATCTTGATCTCGTCGAAGGTCTTCACCGGCGCGAGCGGGTTGAACGGGTTGGTGGTCAATTCCTGGTTCATTTTCGATTCCTAATCTTGCGGTTGGGGACGAAGGGGGGCGGGCCGATCACTCGGCCGCGATCCCCGCGTCGTCCTCGTCTCCCTCCGCATCCAGGAGTTCCATGTTGAGGCCGAGGCCGCGGACTTCCTTGACGAGCACGTTGAAGCTCTCGGGCACGCCCGCCTCGAAGTTGTCCTCGCCCTTGACGATCGACTCGTAGACCTTGGTCCGGCCTGCCACGTCGTCCGACTTGACGGTGAGCATCTCCTGCAGCGTGTAGGCCGCGCCATAGGCTTCCAGCGCCCAGACCTCCATCTCGCCGAAACGCTGGCCGCCGAACTGGGCCTTGCCGCCCAGGGGCTGCTGCGTGACGAGCGAGTACGGGCCCGTCGAGCGCGCGTGGATCTTGTCGTCCACCAGGTGATGCAGCTTAAGCAGGTACTTGATGCCGACCGTGACGGAGCGCGCGAACTGCTCGCCCGTGCGGCCGTCATAGAGCACCGATTGCCCGCTCTCGTTGAACCCGGCGCGCTTCAGCGCGTCGTTCACGTCGGCTTCCTTGGCGCCGTCGAAGACCGGCGTCGCGATCGGCACGCCGCGGGTGACGTTGCCGGCGGCCTCGACGAGGAGGTCTTCCGTCATCCCCTCGATCCCCTCGGCGTAGACGTCTTCCCCATAGGCGATCTTCATCGCGTCCTTGACCGGGGTCAGGTCGCCCGACCGGCGATAGGCGCCGAGCGCCTCGTCGATCTGGATCCCGAGCCCCCGCGAGGCCCAGCCCATATGGGTTTCGAGGATCTGGCCCACGTTCATCCGCGACGGCACGCCGAGAGGGTTCAGAACGAAGTCGACCGGGGTCCCGTCGCCCAGGAACGGCATGTCCTCCATCGGAACGACCTTGGAGATGACGCCCTTGTTGCCGTGACGGCCGGCCATCTTGTCACCCGGCTGAAGCTTGCGCTTCACCGCCACGAAGACCTTGACCATCTTCATGACGCCCGGCGGCAGGTCGTCGCCGCGGCGGACCTTCTCGACCTTGTCCTCGAAACGGTGCTCCAGCGCGCGCTTCTGCGCTTCGTACTGGGCGTGCAGCGCCTCGATCGCCTGCGCCTCGGAATCCTCGCCGACGGCGAGCTGCCACCACTGGCCGCGCGACAGGCTGTCGAGCAGTTCCTCGGTGACTTCCGACTTGGGCTTCACGCCTTTCGGGCCCTTGATCGCCATCTTGCCGACGATCATGTCCTTGAGACGCGCATAGATATTGCGGTCGAGGATCGCGAGTTCGTCGTCCCGGTCCCGGGCCAGACGCTCGACTTCCTCTCGCTCGATCTGCAGCGCCCGCTCGTCCTTCTCGACGCCATGGCGGTTGAACACCCGAACCTCGACGATCGTGCCGAAATCGCCCGGCGGCAGCCGCAGCGAGGTGTCGCGCACGTCCGAAGCCTTCTCGCCGAAGATCGCGCGGAGGAGCTTTTCCTCCGGCGTCATCGGGCTCTCGCCCTTCGGCGTGATCTTGCCCACCAGGATGTCGCCCGGCCCCACTTCGGCGCCGATATAGACGATGCCGGCCTCGTCGAGGTTGCGAAGCGCCTCCTCGCCGACGTTCGGAATGTCGCGGGTGATTTCCTCGGGCCCGAGCTTGGTATCGCGGGCGGCGACCTCGAACTCCTCGATATGGATCGAGGTGAACACGTCGTCACGCACGATCCGTTCGGAGATCAGGATCGAGTCCTCGTAGTTGTAGCCGTTCCACGGCATGAAGGCGACGACGACGTTCTTGCCGAGCGCCAGTTCCCCCATGTCGGTCGAAGGACCGTCGGCGATCACCTCGCCCTTCAGCACCGTGTCGCCCACCTTGATGAGCGGCCGCTGGTTGATGCAGGTGTTCTGGTTCGACCGCTGGAACTTGCGCAGCCGGTAGATGTCGACGCCGGGATCGCCCGGTTCGAGATCTTCGGTAGCGCGCACGACGATCCGCTGCGCATCCACCTGGTCGATGACCCCAGCCCGGCGCGCCTGGATCGAGGCGCCCGAGTCGATGGCCACCTTGCCTTCGATGCCGGTGCCGACGAGCGGCGCCTCGGCCTGGAGGAGCGGCACCGCCTGGCGCTGCATGTTCGAACCCATCAGCGCCCGGTTCGCGTCGTCGTTCTCGAGGAACGGAATCAGCGAGGCCGCCACCGAAACCAGCTGCTTCGGCGAGACGTCGATCAGATCGACGCTGTCCACCGGCGCGAGCGTGTATTCGCCCGACTGGCGGGTGTTCACCATCTCGTTGACGAACCGGCCCTCGCCGTCGAGCGAGGCGTTGGCCTGCGCCACGACGTGCCGCATCTCCTCGGTCGCCGACATGTACTGGACCTCATCGGTCACCTTGCCGTGCTCGACCTTGCGGTAGGGCGTCTCGATGAAGCCGTACTTGTTCACCCGCGCGAAGGTCGCGAGCGAGTTGATCAGGCCGATATTCGGTCCTTCCGGCGTCTCGATCGGGCACATCCGGCCGTAATGGGTCGGGTGCACGTCGCGCACCTCGAAGCCCGCGCGCTCACGCGTCAGACCGCCCGGGCCAAGCGCCGAGAGGCGCCGCTTGTGGGTGACCTCCGACAGCGGGTTGGTCTGGTCCATGAACTGCGAAAGCTGCGAGGAGCCGAAGAACTCGCGCACCGCTGCCGCGGCAGGTTTCGCGTTGATCAGGTCCTGCGGCATCACCGTGTCGATCTCGACCGACGACATCCGCTCCTTGATCGCGCGCTCCATCCGCAGAAGGCCGACGCGGTACTGGTTCTCCATCAACTCGCCGACCGAACGCACCCGGCGGTTGCCGAGGTGATCGATGTCGTCGATCTCGCCGCGGCCGTCGCGCAGGTCCACCAGCGCCTTGATGCAGGATACGATATCCTCGCGCCGCAGCGTCCGCTGGGTATCGGGCGCGTCGAGATTGAGGCGCATGTTCATCTTCACCCGGCCCACGGCCGAGAGGTCGTAGCGCTCGCTGTCGAAGAACAGCGAGTCGAACAGCGTCGAGGCGGCCTCCACGGTGGGCGGCTCACCCGGGCGCATCACCCGGTAGATATCCATGAGCGCCGTGTCGCGGCCCATGTTCTTGTCGGCCGCCAGCGTGTTGCGCATGTAGGCGCCGACCGTGATGTTGTCGATGTCGAGCACCGGAATATCGGTGATGCCCGCGTCCAGAAGCTCCTTGAGCGTCCCGCCGGTAACCTCACCCTCCTTGTCGGTCTCCCAGGTCAGCTCATCCCCGGCCTCGACATAGATCGCGCCGGTTTCCTCGTTGATGATGTCCTTGGCGACGAAGCGGCCGATGATCTGGTCGAACGGCACCAGAAGCTCGGTGACATTGCCCTCGTCGATCAGTTTCTTGACCGCGCGCGGCGTCACCTTCTTGGTGGCCTCGGCGATGACCTCACCGGTCGCCGCATCGACGAGATCGAAGGACGGACGGGTGCCGCGCACCCGCTCGGGGAAGAACTTGGTCACCCAGCCCTTGTTCTTCTTCAGGCTGAAATCGACCGTCTCGTAATAGGCATCCATGATGCCTTCCTGGTCGAGCCCCAGCGCATAGAGGAGCGTCGTCACCGGAAGCTTCCGGCGCCGGTCGATCCGCGCGAAAACAAGGTCTTTCGCGTCGAACTCGAAGTCGAGCCACGAGCCGCGATAGGGAATGATCCGGCAGGCGAAAAGGAGCTTGCCCGAGGAGTGCGTCTTGCCCTTGTCGTGGTCGAAGAACACGCCGGGGGAACGGTGCATCTGGGAAACGATCACCCGCTCGGTGCCGTTCACGATGAAGGTGCCGTTCGGCGTCATGAGCGGCATGTCCCCCATGAACACGTCCTGCTCCTTGATGTCCTTCACCGACTTGGCGCCAGTATCCTCGTCGACATCGAACACGATGAGGCGCAGCGTGACCTTCAAGGGCGCCGAATAGGTCATGTCGCGCTGCTGGCATTCCTCGACGTCGTATTTCGGCTTCTCAAGCTCGTATTTCACGAACTCCAGAACCGCCGTCTCGTTGAAATCCTTGATCGGGAAGACCGACTGGAAGACGCCCTTGATGCCCTCGCCATCCATCGGCTCGGGCTCGTCGCCCGAGTTCAGGAACAGGTCGTAGGACGATTTCTGAACCTCGATGAGGTTCGGCATCTCCAGCACTTCGCGGATCTTGCCATAGTACTTGCGGAGACGTTTCTGACCAATGAAGCTCGACGCCATGTCGGTTTTCACCTTTCGCTTTCGCTGACACACCACCCGTCGGGGCCCGGGCGGGCATGCCGGTGAAACAGGAGGACCGGTCTATACCAGGCTGCCGTCCCACCGGCAGCCGCCCGACCGGATCCGCACCTTAGAAAGCCCGTTTGCGAATGGGCTTGCTGAGACGCGGAAGGCCGGGCCCGATTTCCGGGCCCGACCGTTCTTACCGCAGGGCGGCGATTACTTGAGCTCGACCTCGGCGCCAGCCGCTTCGAGCTTGCCCTTGATCTCCTCGGCTTCCGCCTTGGCGCAGCCTTCCTTCACGGCCTTGCCGCCGGCCTCGACGAGGTCCTTGGCTTCTTTCAGGCCGAGACCGGTGATGGCGCGCACTTCCTTGATCACGTTGATCTTCTGCGCACCGGCCGACTTCAGGATGACGTCGAATTCGGTCTTTTCCTCTTCCGCGGCGGCTTCGCCACCGGCGGCCGGACCGGCCATCATCACCGCGCCGCCGGCGGCGGGCTCGATGCCGTATTCGTCCTTGAGGATGGTTTTCAGTTCCTGGGCCTCGAGCAGCGTGAGGTTCACGATCTCTTCGGCGAGTTTCTTCAGATCTGCCATTTTACAGTTCCTTAAGATGGGTCCTAACGTCGGGTGTTCAACCCCACGAAGTCATGACTGAGAGGATCACGCGGCTTCCGCGCGCTCCTCGATTGTCGAAAGGATGCTCGCGATGTTCGAAGCAGGCGCGCCAACGGCGCCGGCGATGTTCGCGGCGGGGGCACCGATCTGCGACACGATCTGAGCGATGAGCTCTTCCCGCGACGGCATATCGGCGAC
The DNA here is from genome assembly GCA_003605175.1 of Paracoccaceae bacterium. GTDB lineage: Bacteria > Pseudomonadota > Alphaproteobacteria > Rhodobacterales > Rhodobacteraceae > Ovoidimarina. Next base: position 133,490 of record QWDA01000008.1, read on the forward strand.
CGCTTTGACACCGGCCGGATCCAGCGCCGTCTCGCCCATTGCGCCGCCAAGGACTTCCAACTTCTTGTTGTCCTTGACGAACTTGTCGACGACCCTGGCCGCAGCCGTCGGGTCCTCGGAATAGGCGAGAACGGTCATACCCGTGAGAAGGTCGCCGAGCGATGCGTTCGGTTTCCCCTCGAGGGCGATCTTGGCGAGCCTGTTCTTGGCGACGCGCACGGAACCGCCGGCGTCACGCATGCGACCCCGCAGATCCTGCATCTCAGCGACTGTCATGCCTTCGTAGCGGGCAACCACCACGACGCCAGAGCTTTCGAAGATCTGGCCGAGTTCCTCGACCACTTTCTCTTTCTGGGCTCTATCCATGAGTGCTCCAAGTTTTGGAGGGCAAGACCCTCCGGCTCAGCTTCCGCCGGGCAGAACGCCCGACGAACGGGAGTCCTTACGGGTCCTTCGCAATCTCGCCCTCGGGGCCGCGAACGGCGTCCGAAGAAATGCTCTGTTCCCGTCTCGGGCAGGAATTACTGGCCGCAGCCAACCCACCGTCTCGGACGAATAATCGGGCGGCTCGAATCTTCGAACCACCCGATCGCCGGCGGTTTAGGCCCTTTCGGAAGGAATGTGAAGAGGAAAATCCCGGAAAATCGGGCGCCTAGACGAAGGCTTCTTCGGGTTCGAAAAACGGATCCTCGTAGATCAGCCCGTGAACGTCGTCGTGGCCGCCCGCCTCCCCGCCATGGGCGTGATCGAGGAAGGCCATCAGCTCTTCGCCCGCCCTGTCCCCGGATGGGGCGTCGTCCCGGTCCGTGTCGTCGTCATCCACCTTGCCCGCGAAAGACGCTATCGCGGCCCCGCCGCCGCCGAACATCGCCGCCACCAGCGACGCCAGAAGCCCCAGGAGCAGCAGCACGCCGCCCCCGCTGCCGCCGCCACTGTCGGCCGCGGCCATGCCATCGCCGGAGGGCGGGGTTTCCGCCACCTCGATATCGCCCGGATCGGCCCCGTAGAGCACCTGCGCACCCCGGATATCGCCATCGCCCAGTTCGTCGGTGGACAGGACCGGGTTCATGATCTCGCTGGTGTCGTCCACATGGTCGAGCCCGATCGCGTGGCCAATCTCGTGCAGCGCGACGGCGAAGAAATCTGCCCCCGCAGAGCCGCCGAAGGGAGCCCAGGTCATCAGGCTGTCCAAGTCGATGTCCACGCTCCGGATCTGGTCGATCACACCCGTTTCGATGGGTGTGATAGCGGCCTGTCCGGCCACGTCGCCAGGAAACGGCGCCATATCGACAAAGATGTCGGCGCTGTCGGGGTCCGAAACATAGGCGAAATCCACCGATGCCGCGTCCTCCCAGGCGCCGAAAGCCGCATTCAGCGCACCGAGAAAATCGTCCTCGCCGTAAAGCGCCGCGTTGTAGCTCAGATCGTCAGAGAGGTCGGCTGACCAGGTTACGGTCCCGCTGGGGGTGCCGAGCGCCAATTCGCCCCATTTCACGCCAATGAAAGCGTAGCTCAATATTCGCCCTCCGGACGGCGCGGCATTCGCTGATGCGGCCGCGCACACGCGTTGCCGACCTTGTTAACCATTATGGCAGGAAGATGGCCCAGATCCAGCGCCGGACACTACACCGCGCAGCGCCGCGCGATTTTGCGCCGGCACTGTTGCAATCCCGCCCGGCCCCGAAACGAAAACGGGCGGGCCCGGCGGCCCGCCCGTTCTGAAAACACTGCAACTACAGTTAGTTGCCGGTGGCGCTCGCCACGTCGACCGACACGCCCGGGCCCATGGTGGACGAGATCGAGACCTTCTTCATGTAGGTCCCCTTCGCGCCCGCGGGCTTGGCCTTCGACACCGCGTCCACGAAGGCACGGATGTTCTCGGCCAGCTTGGCGGCATCGAACGAGGCCTTGCCGACGCCCGCGTGAACCACGCCCGCCTTCTCGGCCTTGAACTGCACCTGGCCGCCCTTCGCGGCCTTGACCGCCTCGGCCACGTCCATCGTCACCGTGCCGACCTTGGGGTTCGGCATCAGGTTCCGCGGGCCCAGCACCTTCCCGAGACGGCCGACGATCGGCATCATGTCGGGGGTGGCGATGCAGCGGTCGAACTCGATCTTGCCGCCCTGGATGGTCTCCATCAGGTCCTCGGCGCCGACGATATCGGCCCCGGCCTTCGTCGCTTCCTCGGCCTTCGGGCCGCGGGCGAACACGGCAACGCGCACCGTCTTGCCGGTGCCGTTCGGCAGGTTCACCGTGCCGCGGACCATCTGGTCGGCATGGCGCGGGTCAACACCCAGGTTCATCGAAATTTCGACGGTCTCGTCGAATTTCGCCGTGGCGTTCGATTTCACCAGCGCGACCGCCTCCTCGACACTCAGCGCTTCCTTGCCTTCGAAGGCGGCCTTGGCGGCCTTCAGGCGCTTTCCGATCTTGCCCATGGCCTTACCCTTTCACCTCGATACCCATCGACCGCGCGGAGCCGAGGATGATCTGCATGGCGGCTTCCACGGAATTCGCGTTGAGGTCCTTCATCTTGGCCTCGGCGATTTCCTGAAGCTGCTTCTTGGTCACCGTGCCCACGGTCTCGCGGCCCGGCAGCTTGGCGCCCGACTGCTTCTTCGCGGCCTTCTTGAGGTAATACGACGCCGGCGGCGTCTTGATATCCATCGAGAAGGACTTGTCCTGGTAGTAGGTGATCACGGTCGGGCACGGTGCACCGGGCTCCATGTCCTGCGTCTTTGCGTTGAACGCCTTGCAGAATTCCATGATATTGATGCCGCGCTGACCGAGCGCGGGCCCCACCGGGGGCGACGGGTTGGCTTGGCCCGCCTTCACTTGCAGCTTGAGCTGCCCAACGACTTTCTTGGCCATATGGCCTCTCCTTTCTCAACTCCATCGAGACGCGTCTCGATGAATACTGTCGATGTGGTCTGGTCCGGCGGTCGCGACCGCCTCGCCTCCCACGAGCTGTGCCTGCCGGAGCAGACCGGCGGGGAGTACCCCCCCCTGCCCTGCATTTCAAGGGCCTTGTTGCACTCCCGCCTCAGCATCGGCGCGCTAGGATCGGGCCGGGATGGCAGGAAGGTGAGTCATGCCGGTCACAGTCGACCGGAACGCCAGTTTTCCGGCTTGCCTGGTCTCGCATTGATGCGCGCATAGGTTGTAGGGTCGGCTGGGGCAAGAATCTCTGTGGCAATTGCGGGAGACCGGTATGAAACATGCATTCTGGGCGGGGCCCATACTGCTGGCGGCATCGGTTCCGCTGCAGGCGGCCGAATGGGAAACCGAACTCGGGGCCGGCATCTTTGTCTCGGAACGCTCGAGTTCCGACACCATTATCGAGGGCAGCCCGTTCCTCGGCACCTATCTCGAGGGCTACGCCGCCAGGCAGTTCGGCGGGTTGCGGTTTTCGGTCGATGGCCGCGGAGAACTCACCGATGACGAGGGTGCAGACAGCCCCTTTGTCTCCGGCCCGCTTCATACCGGGGTCATCGGCCTGCATCTGGGCAAACATGTGAACAACACGCTTGTCGGCGGATATGCCGCGATCGGTTTTTTCGACGGTTACGACTCCGAGAGCCCGATGGACGGTTTCACTCTCGGCATCGAAGCCGAACACGTGGTTGGAAACGGCGCCTTCTTCGGCCAGATCGGCTATGTCGAGGCAATCGGGGACCCGGGCGACAACGAGTTCCAGGGTCCGAACGTCCGCGTTGGATATCACACCGACATTTCGGAGCGGCTGAGCGGCATGGCAGCCATCGAATATGCCTACTCGGGAAGCTGTTTCGAAGACTGCTTGGGCGACTGGGGGAAATACTTCGGTGCCGAGATCGCTCTCCGGTACGAGTTCGCCGACGACTGGGAAGCGGTGGGCGGCGCCCGTTTTTCCTCCATCACCGCGAACACGGAAGACACGGGATCCGACAGCACGTTCTATTTCGGGGTCTCCCGCAGCTTCGGCAAGCGCCCGACCAGCGGATTGCGCACACCGATGGGTGGCTTCCACGCTGCCGGCTGGATGCACCCGCTCGACTAGATCCGGAAGGTTCCGGAGGCCCACGCAGCCCCGAATCCCCGGATGCCGGATGCGCCCCGAATCAACGCCACACGTTCCCCCGGGTGAATCGGAAGTGGCGTCTCCCCTCCCCGCCTGCCTTCATTGGCGCGAAGAGGTTCTGGGGGGAGGCGCCTCGATACCCCGCACGAAAAGAACATCCGGCAACATCCGCCGTAACGGCTCCTATCCTCCGGGCGGTCGGACGAGCCCGTGGACATCGGGGGTAACCGGCGCGGAAAGCCGAAGCCGGCCCTCTATAGCAGTGGGAATTCCGCACCCTGCCCCGTAATCCGGAGCTGGAACCAGAGCAGCGCCGGATAGGCACCGATCCAGGCCCAGACGAAGCGGTTCAGCCCGAAGAAGCAGGCATTGCTCAGGTGGAACAGCGCCGCCACACCCAGCGCCACGGCGAGCGCCGCCTGCTGCGTCAACGCCAGAGGGAACGCCACTTCGAACAGGATCACCGCCCAGGAGCACAGCCACAGCAACCGGCGCCGCCCCGCCAGCGCGCGCAGCCCCTCGCTGACCGGATAGGCGGAAAAGGCGAAGACGTCCGAGAGCGCCCGGCCCGAGCGCCAGTCCGGGTTCCGAAGCTTCACCCAGCCCGAAATGAAGTACGACAGCGCGAGTTGCACCGCGAGGTAGGAGAGCGCCATCTCGGCCCAGAGCCGGGACGGAGCGGCATGGGCAATCGCTAGGCAGGTGAGCGTCAGGAGCACCATCTTGTCCGAGCCGCCATTGTAGGGCCCCTGGAACCGGTGCAGTTGCCAGAGCCCCAGTGCCCAAAGCACCCAAACCGCGATCCCGGGCCAGACTCCCGCCATCAACGCAAGCGCCACCACGACCTGCGGCCCGAAGATCCGCCATTCGCCCCGCGCAAGATGCTCCGCGCCGCGCTGGATGAGCGCCAGGCTCACCAGGATTTCTGTCATCCGCAGCGCGGCCTCGAAGCTCATCGCCCGGGCGCCCCGAACGCCAGTGGCGCGCTTTGGAATTCCACCGAGGCCCCGTCCCGCACATGGAATACCAGCCGGAACTCCAGCACCCCCGCCCCACCGATCCGCCGCGCGATCCGCGCCCGGATCTCTTCCACCGAATGCGGCGTCGGCTCCTCCACCAGACGCTCGGCACAACTCACGAGAAACAGCGTCTCGTTCCAGTCCGGGTTCCAGAAGAGCCGGCGCAGCATCGCTCCCGGCCCCACCCGCAAGGGCCGCCCCGTCGCCGCGCGCCACGGACCGCCATCCACCCGGTATTCCACCCGGGGGCTCGGCCCCACCTCCATGAAGAACCGCCAGGAGGGGAACAGCGCGGGCAGATAGAGCAGGACCAAACGCAACACGGGGCGGGCTCCCTTCCGGACCGCTCCCCACTTAGGGGGTCATGCTTAACGGAATGCTATCGACTGCCGACCGGAGCGGCAGATCGCCAACGGCTGCACGCATGGACCATTTCGTCGCCGTCTTTCCGACACACGGGCTAGGAATACGGGCTGGATCCAATCGCGAAACAATGGACATCCGATGACCACAACAAGCCCTTACCTCGGCGCCACCCTTGCTGTCCCGGCTCTCGCTCTACTTGCCGCCTGCGGGACGCGCAAACCCCCGATCGAAGTCACCTGCATGCATCGGGTGAAGCCGGTCGGCAGCTATGCCTCCGTGGCGAGCGACAAACCGGTTTTCGTTCCAGCCGAGGGTGGCACACAGGAAGGTGCCGATGCCCTGAACCGATGCGTAGAGGAAGTGACCGCAGGATAGAACGCCGGGCGCTCCGGTCCCCGGCTCTTTCCCCGGGGCTCCGCCCGTTCGCGCCTCGAAAGGTCCACCGGACCTTTCGCCCTTCGGGTTCAGGCGCTCACCCCTGCTTGGAGACCTGCGTGAACTCGAGTTCCACCGGCGTCGCGCGGCCGAAGATCGAGACGGTGACCTTGAGGCGCTGGTTGTCCTCGTCCACCTCCTCGACCATGCCATCGAAATCCTCGAACGGCCCGTCGGCGACCTTCACCCGCTCGCCCACTTCGAAGGAGATCAGGGTGCGCGGCGCCTCCTGGCCTTCCTCGACGCGGTTCAGGATCTGGTTCACCTCGGCATCGCGCATCGGCATCGGACGGCCCTGCGGGCCGAGGAAGCCGGTCACCCGGTTGATCGAGTTGATCAGGTGATAGCCCGCATCCGACATCTCCATCCGCACCAGCACATAGCCCGGCATGAAGCGCCGCTCGGTCGGAACCTTCTTGCCGCGACGGATCTCGATGACCTCTTCGGTCGGCACGAGAACTTCCTCGATCTCGTCCTCGAGACCGGCATCGATCACCGAGTGCCGGATCTGCTCCGCGACCTTCTTTTCGAAGTTCGAGAGCACGCTCACCGAGTACCAGCGCTTCGCCATGATCCGCCTTTCCGTCTTCCGGCCATCCGTTGCATACCGACGCGAAGGGGCGCTCGTCAATCGAAGCTCGTCGCTGTCGGGAAGTGGGGCGCACTTACACGCTGCCCGCCCGCCTTTCAAGAGCCGACATGCCCTGAACAACCCGCTATATGGCGCGCCCACCGCCCGCAGGGCCGCGGCAGCGGCCCGGAGGGCCAGAAGCAATGCGCCGAAGGCGCGCCTTCGGGTGGCTTTCGGCACGGTCGAGGGGGCTCTGCCCCCTCGCGTCCTGCGGACGCTCACCCCCGGGATTTCCAGACCCAAAGAAACCCGGGCCTCGCCGACCTAGTCGAAGATGTCCTCGAGGATCCGCATCACCTCGCGGTCCGCGGTCGCAAGGGCGTTACCGGCGCGGGTGACGAGGCGGTTGCCGCGCGGCGGCGGGTCGCCGGCAAGGTAGAGCTCCAGCGTGCCCGGATCGGGCCGCACCGGCGCGCCGGTGAAATCCCGCGCGCTGCCCCCGGCGCGGGCCGCGAGGCTCTCGGCTTCGGCCCGGTCATCGGCGTGATAGTAGCGCACATGGGTGGCGGTGATCCGGTAGGGCACGCGCGCGGCGGTGATCTGGCCCGCGCCCTCTTCTGCGCCCCAGATCCGCGCGCGCTCCAGGGCTCCGGGTCCGAGGCCCCGCGGGATGAACACCCGCAGATCCACGAATGTCCCGGGCGCCAGGGCGGGACCCGTCTCGACCGCCCCCGGGGCCGGGGCCACCGCGTCGGGCGTCCCTGCACGCACAGGGCGCGGCCGCGGACGAAGGCCGGGCGGGGCCGGCACGGGCACGTCGGACGGCGCCGCGATGGCGAGGATCGGCTCGGTCGCCGCCGTGGGAGCGCTGCGCGGCAGGGCCACCTCGTCCGGCAGGCCCAGCGCGGCGAGCTTGTCGGCCTCGGGCACCAGCCCCTCGGGCGCGAGCACGGCGGGCTTCGTCCAGCTGTCCCGCGGCGCGCCGTCGACCGGCGGCAGCGTCAGGGTCGCGACCGGCAGCGCCGTGAGTGCCACCGGCGGCCGCTCGCGGGTGACATGGGCGAAGAAGGTCGCCCCGGACAGGAGCGCCACCAGCGCAATCCCGGCCGAGGCCGTATTGATCCTGCGGAGCCGCGCGGCTTGGGGCGCGGCGGTCGTGCGTGCCCGGGCGGGGAGTGCGGCGAGCGCGGCGGCGGCCGGGCGGAGACAAGAGGCCAGTGCCGTCCACGCGCTGCGGGCATGCGCCGTGCCGCCGAGAAGACCGGAGCGCAGCCTGGGTTCCAGCGCCGCCGCCATTGCCCGTGCGACGGCCAGGGCCCCGGAAAACCGGCGGCGCAGCGTCGGCCGGGCACTGCGCCACGAAGCGGCCGGCCGGTCGGCGGCGCGATCTGGCGCGCCGTGCCGGAGCGTCGGTTCGGCGGCACCGAGCCGCGGCGCGGGGACCGGATGATCGGCGCCCGGCTGCGCCGGCGACGGGGCGAAGCGGTTCTTCGATGGCGCGGCTGGGGCGGTCACGGGCGGCGGGGTACGCGGCGGCTCCGGGCGCGTCTCGGCCACGGGCGTTTCGGGGGGGCGATGCGCCGACCGGGCTGCCAGGACGAGCGCCCGGCGGCGGCGTGCCTCCTCGAGTCGGTCTTCCAGCTTCATCGCGCGTCGCTCTCCCGCTGCGGTTGTCGCGCGGCGCCACACGGCACCTTTCGGTAACCATAGCGCGGCCACCTTCTGATATCAGATAGCGACGTCTGGGGTAAGCGGGATCGAGCCGACGCCACCCGCATGGCCACGGCCCTTGACCGGCCCGCGCACCGCCGTTACGGCGAAGAAGGCTCCCGGCACGGCGATGGCGTCGCCGGCTCCCGCCTGGGGCCCGGCCCGCACCCGCGCCAGCCGCCCGTCCTGAACGCCCGGATGCGCCGCGCCGGGTGCAGGACGCCCCGGCCCGGCAGGACCGGACAACAAGGATGACCGATCTCCCGCACCGCCCCGCGAGCTTCACCTGCCACAATGGCGGGAAGGCGCCCCTGCCCTTCAGCCCCGCCGAATACGCAAGCCGCCTTGCCGCCCTGCGTGGCATCATGGCGGAGGCGGAGCTCCCGGCAGTCCTCCTCACCTCGATGCACAACATCGCCTACTACTCGGGCTTTCTCCATTGCAGCTTCGGCCGGCCCTTCGGCCTCGTCGTCACGCCCTACGCCGCCACGGTGGTCGCCGCCAATATCGACGCCGGCCAGCCCTGGCGGCGGAGCCATGGCGAGGCGGTAATCTACACTGACTGGGCGCGCGACAATTTCTGGCGCGCGGTGGCCGGTCTCACGGGCGGCGCGCGGCGGATCGGGATCGAGGGAGACCACCTGACGCTCGCGCAGGCGGCGAAGCTCGCCGGTTTCCTCGGCGCGCCGGAGAGGGTGGACATCGCGCCTGCGGCCATGGCGGCGCGGATGGCGAAATCGCCCGAGGAGATCGCGCTGATCCGCGAGGGCGCGCGGGTGGCCGATCTCGGCGGCTGGGCGATCCGCGACGCGATCCGGCCCGGCACCCGCGAGATCGACGTGGCGATGGCGGGGCGCGACGCGATGGAGCTGGAGATCGCCCGCGCCTTTCCCGACGCCGAGTACCGCGACAGCTGGGTCTGGTTCCAGTCCGGGATCAATACCGATGGCGCCCATAACCCGCTGACCGCGCGGCGGCTGGACCCGGGCGACATCCTGAGCCTCAACGCCTTCCCGATGATCTCGGGCTATTACACCGCGCTCGAGCGCACGCTGTTCCTGGGCGAACCCGACGCCGCCTCGCTCCGGCACTGGCGGGCGAATGTCGCGACCCACGAGCTCGGCCTCTCGCTGATCCGCCCGGGCATCTCCTGCGCCGCGATTTGCGCCGAGCTGAACCGGTTCCTCGCCGGCGAAGGCCTGCTCGGGTACCGCTCCTTCGGATACGGCCATTCCTTCGGGATGCTCTCGCATTACTACGGCCGCGAAGCGGGGCTGGAACTGCGCGAGGATATCGACACGGTACTGGAACCCGGCATGGTCGTCTCGATGGAGCCGATGCTCTGGGTGCCCGAGGGCACCCCCGGCGCGGGCGGTTACCGCGAACACGACATCCTCGTGGTGACCGAGACCGGGGCAGAGAACATCACCGGCTTCCCCTACGGGCCGGAGGCGAACGTGGTGGCGGTGTAGGGGCCCGGCACGGACCGCCGGGCGAGCGCCTGCCCGGCTTCGCCCTTCGAGGTGGCGGGGAGTCGGTAGCACCGACTGCCGCGCCCTCCCTGCGCTCCGCGCGTTCGCCCCTCGAAACGTCCACTGGACGTTTCGCCGGCTGCGCCGGATCGGGGCTCACCCCTTCCGGGGCAGCGTGTCGGCGAGATGCACCCAGGGCACCCGTTCGGACCAATGCACATGGGCGTCGGGCTCGAACCCGGACGGATCGGCGAGGAGGCTCGCGTAGAAATGGATCTCGCGCGGGAACCTGTCGGATTCGTAGGCCACGGGCGCCCCGCAGATCGGGCAGAAATAGCGCCGCACCCCGGGGCTCGAGAGGTAGACGGCCGGGCGCTCGCCGGTCCAGTGCCAGGCTCCGTCCGATACCCCCAGGAAGGTGGTGAAGGGCGAGGCCGTCTGCCGCCGGCAGCTCTCGCAATGGCAATGGGCGCGCCAATTTTCCGGCCCCTCATAGGCGAAACTCACGGCGCCGCAGAGACACCGGCCGGTGCGGGCCCTGTCGTCACTCATTCGCGATCTCCTCCCACCCGGCAGGAGACCCGCGGAGCGCCCCGAAAGCAAGCGTGCGAAAGCGGGCTTTCGGTACAAATCCGCATCGGTATATGACAACCCGCGACGCAGGACGGGAGGACGCCGTGACCAGAACCGACAAATATGCAGGCCTCGAACAGCTTGGGCAGAAGGCGGAGATCCCCGCGCACCCCGAGGACGCGGTGCTCGAACGGGTCGAAAACACCCAGACCGGCGCCGCGTATTGCGTGCGCTTCACCGTGCCGGAATTCACCTCGCTCTGCCCGATGACCGGCCAGCCCGATTTCGCGCATCTGGTGATCGACTACGTGCCCGGCCCCTGGCTGGTGGAGAGTAAGTCGCTCAAGCTCTTCATGTTCGCGTTCCGCAGTCACGGCGCGTTCCACGAGGATTGCACCGTGGCCATCGCCCGCCGCCTCGTCGACTTCCTCGCGCCGGAATGGCTCCGGATCGGCGGCTACTGGTACCCGCGCGGCGGCATCCCGATCGACGTGTTCTACCAGACCGGCCCCGCGCCCGAGGGCGTCTGGATCCCCGACCAGGGCGTGCCGGGCTATCGCGGGCGGGGCTGACCTGCAACGCCACCGGCCGCACTCGGACTTTCCGGCTACCTCCGCCCGATTGGCGCCGAAGGGTGCCCGGGCGAGCCCGGGTCGGAACCGACCGAACAGGCTCTACCGCGCCGACCGGCTCCGTATCGCGCCGAGGAGCGCGGCAGTGGAGGCGTCGGTCGCGGACGCGTCGGCGCCGTCCAGCAGCGGTTCGAGCTTCTTCGCGAGTTCCTTGCCGAGTTCCACGCCCCACTGGTCGAAGGAGTTGATGCCGAGCATCGCGCCTTCGACGAAGACCCGGTGCTCGTAGAGCGCCACGATCTGGCCGAGCACATAGGGCGTGAGCTTCGGATAGACCAGCGTGGTCGAGGGGCGGTTGCCCTTGAACACCCGGTGCCGTGCCTGGCGTTCGCGTTCCGCGCCTTCGAACCCGGCTTTCTCCATCAGCGCCATGGCTTCGTCGAGCGAGCGGCCGAGCATCAGCGCCTGCGACTGGGCGAGGCAGTTGGCGATGAGAAGCCGATGGTGATGGGCCAGGTCCGGCTCATGCCCCTCTGCGCCGACCATGAACTCGCAGGGGATCACGGCTGTGCCCTGGTGGATCAGCTGGTAGAAGGCGTGCTGGCCGTTGGTGCCCGGCTCGCCCCAGACCACCGGCCCCGAGACCACGGCAAGATCAGCCCCGTCCATCGAGACACCCTTGCCGTTACTCTCCATCTCGAGCTGCTGGAGATAGGCCGGCAGCCGCAGGAGCCGCTGCTCGTAGGGCAGCACCGCCCGGGTCGGGTAGCCGCAACCCTGGTGGTGCCAGATCCCGGTGAGCGCCAGCATCACCGGCAGGTTCGCCAAGGGCGGCGCGGTGCGGAAATGGCGGTCCATCGCCTGGGCGCCGTTCAGGAACTCGCGGTAGCAGGACGGCCCGATCGCCAGCATCACCGAAAGCCCGATCGGTCCCCACATCGAATAGCGCCCGCCCACCCAGTCCTCGAAGCCGAAGACCCGCGCGGGGTCGATGCCGAAAGCGGCGGTCCTGTCGTCCGCGGTGGAGAGCGCCGCGAAATGCGCGCCGGCATTCTCCTGGCCGACGCCCCGGGCAAGCCAGGCCTTCACCGTCTCGGCATTGGTCATGGTCTCGATGGTGGTGAAGGTCTTCGAGGCGACGATCACCAGCGTCGAGCCGGGCTCCAGCCCCTTCAGCACGTCGGCGGCATGGGCGCCGTCGACATTGGAGATGAAATGGGTGCGCGGTCCGTCGGCATAGGGTGCCAGAGCGATGCAGGCCATCACCGGGCCCAGGTCCGAGCCGCCGATGCCGATATTGACCACATCGGTGTATTTGCGGCCGCCCGGCGCGGTGATCGACCCGTCGCGGATACCCGCGGCGAAAGCCTCCATGCGGGCGAGCGTGTCCTTCACGCCCGGCATCACGTCCTGGCCGTCGACCATCACCGGGCCGCCGTCGAGATTGCGGAGCGCGGTGTGGAGCACCGCCCTGCCCTCGGTCTCGTTGATCTTCTCGCCGGCGAACATCGCGTCGCGGCGGGCGGCCACACCGGCCTCTTCGTAGAGCGCCACGAGCAGGTCGCGGTCACCCACCGACATCGTGGTCTTCGAATAATCGAAATGGAGCCCGTCCGCGTCCACCGCGAACTCCGCCGCCCGGGCGGTGTCGAGCATCCCGGCGATGCGCCGGCCCTCTGCCCGTGCCGCCGCCGCCTTCAGAGAGGTCCAGTCCATCGCCGCCTCCTATTCAGCCCAGTGAACAATGGCTTCCGACCAGACCGCGCGCACCGGCGCGTCCAACGGATCGGCCGTCCGGACCCGCTCCAGCGTCTCGCGCTTTTCGGGACCGGTGATCAGGATATGGGTCGAGAGCGCGCCTTGGAGGACCGGCGCCGTCAGGGTGATCCGGGGCTCGCCCGCGCCCTCGGCCCGCATCGCCATCAGGGGCGGCGCGTCGGCGGCGAGCGCGGCCTCGAGATTGTCGGCGCCCGGGAACAGCGAGGCGATATGCGCGTCGCCACCCATGCCGAGCAGGAGAACCGAGATCGGCAGATGCGGCACCACCCCCTCGGTCAGCGCGCCCAGCACCTCTTCCGGCGTCTCCGCCTCGGCATAGAGCGGCACCAGTTCGGCCATCGCCGCGCGGCCGGTCAGCAGGTGCTTGCGGATCAGCCTTGTGTTCGACCGGCCGTGTTCCTCGGGCACCCAGCGCTCGTCGGTCAGCATGACCCGGATCCGGTCCCAGTGCAGATCGGCCCCCGCGAGCGCGTCGAAGACCGGCCCCGGCGTGGTCCCGCCCGGCACAGCGAATGTCGCGAACTCGTTCGACATCAGCGCGGTGTTCAGGTCGCCCGCGAGCTTGTTCGCGAGGTCGATCATCATCATCTCGCGGTCGGCATATTCGATCAGCTTCATGCCCGGATCTCCCGCCAGCGCCGCCCGTCGCGGTGCAGGAGCATGAACGCCTCCTCCGGCCCCGCCGAGCCCGGATCGTAGGGTCGCGGCGCATCGCGCCCGGCCTCCCAGGCCTCGATGATCGGATCGGTCCAGGCCCAAGCCGCCTCCACCTCGTCGCCGCGCATGAACAGCGTCTGGTTGCCGCGGATCACGTCCATGATCAGCCGCTCGTAGGCGTCGGGCACGTCCGATTCCTCCTGGCCCAGCGCATCGGCGAAGGTCATGTCGAGCGGCACCTCGATCAGCCGCATCCCCCCCGGCCCCGGCTCCTTGATCGTCACCTTGAGGTCCATGCCCTCGTTGGGCTGGAGCCGAATCGTCAGCTCGTTGGCGTTGTTGCCGGCATCCTCGTCGAAGATCGAATGCGGCGGCTCCTTGAACCGCACCACGATCTCGGAAAGCCGCGTACGCATCCGCTTGCCGGTGCGCAGGTAGAACGGCACCCCGTTCCAGCGCCAGTTGGCGATGTCGATCTTCATGGCGATGAAGCTCTCGGTGCGGCTGTCGGGATGGCCGGATTCCTCGCGGTAGGATTTCGATTTCTCGCCTTCCGCGTACTGGCCGCGCACGATGCTGCCCGGCTGAACCGGCTGGAGCGCGCGGATCACCTTCAGTTTCTCGTCGCGCACCGCGTCGGGGTCGAACTTCGCCGGCGGCTCCATCGCGGTGAGGCAGAGGAGCTGCATCAGGTGGTTCTGCACCATGTCCCGCATCGCACCCGACTTGTCGTAATACTCGCCGCGGCCGCCGATGCCGACGGTCTCGGCCACGGTGATCTGAACGTGGTCGACATATTGATGGTTCCACAGGGGCTCGAAGAGGATGTTGCCGAAGCGCAGCGCCATCAGGTTCTGCACCGTCTCCTTCCCGAGATAATGGTCGATCCGGTAGATCTGGTGCTCGTCGAAATGCTCGGCCAGCGTGCGGTTCAGCGCCCGCGCCGAAGCCAGATCGCGGCCAAAGGGTTTCTCCACCACCATGCGGCTCTCCGGGTCGGCGATGCCGTGCTCGTGCAGCCGCTCGGCCAGCGCGCCGAACAGCGAAGGCGCAACCGAGAAATAGAACGCACGTACCACGCCGGGGCGCATCAGCTTGGCCAGCTCCTTCCAGCCGTCCTTGCCCTTCGCGTCGATCGCCACATAGTCGAGATGGGCGAGGAAGCCCTCCACATCCGCCTTGGGCCGCGCCTTCTCGGGCATGAATTCCTTCAGCGCCTCGGCGGTCATCTTGCGAAAACCATCTCGGTCGAGCTCGGAGCGCGCGGCACCGATCACCCGCGCCTCGGGCGGCATCTGGCCGGAGGTGAAGCGCCGGAACAGGCCCGGCAGGATCTTGCGGCGGGCAAGGTCACCGGTGCCGCCGAACACCACGAGGTCGAACGGATCGACCGGAATGACACGCGAAACCATGGGCAAACCCCCATCTGCACGGTTGCGGCAGTGTCGGCGCCTTATGTTAGCGCTAACGCACCCTTCTGCCGCGTCGTCTATCCTCACCTACCGCCCCTGTCTAGCACGCGCGCGTCGCTTCACAACTGCGTCAGGGCACGGGCGTGGCCTAGGCAAATCCGGCCCGGGCGGCTAGGCCTTGAAAAGCAGGCAGAAAACGAGGCTTCCATGGACGATTTCGGCGCCGGATCCTTCGGCAAGTTCCAGCACCCCGAGATCACCGCGAAGGGGGAATCGCGGGCGCGTGTCGCGCTGACCAACCCGAAGACGCTCTGGTTCAACACCGGGACGCTCTGCAACATCACCTGCGAGAACTGCTATATCGAAAGCTCGCCCTCGAACGACCGGCTGGTCTACCTCACCGCCGACGAGGTCACCGGCTATCTCGACCAGCTCGCCGAGCGCGGCTGGGAGGTGACCGAGATCGGCTTCACCGGCGGCGAGCCCTTCATGAACCCCGAGATCCTCGAAATGACCCGGCGCGCGCTGGCGCGGGGCTACGAGGTGCTGATCCTCACGAACGCGATGCAGCCGATGATGCGCAAGACCATGCGCGCGGGTTTGCAGGTTCTGGCAAGGGAATACGGGGAGAAGCTCACCCTTCGCGTCTCGCTCGACCACTGGTCGTCCCGGCTGCACGACCTGGAACGTGGCGCCGGCAGCTACGAGCGCACCCTCGAGGGCATGCGCTGGCTGCGCGACGCCGGGATCCGCATGGCGGTGGCCGGCCGCACCGTCTGGGGCGAGACCGAGGCAGAGGCGCGGGCCGGCTACGCGGCGCTGTTCGCGCGCGAGGGCTTCGCGGTGAACGCCTCCCGCCCGGGCGAAATGGTGCTGTTCCCCGAGATGGACATTCGTGCCGAGGTGCCCGAGATCACCACCGCCTGCTGGGGCATCCTCGGCAAGGACCCGTCCGAGGTGATGTGCGCCTCCTCGCGGATGGTGGTGAAGCGAAAGGGCGCCGCGCGGCCTGCCGTGGTCGCCTGCACGCTCCTGCCCTACGAAGCGGAATTCGAGATGGGCGAGACCCTCGCCGAGGCCGAGGGCGATGTGGCGCTGAACCATCCCCATTGCGCGAAGTTCTGCGTACTGGGCGGAGCAAGCTGCTCGGGGTGACGGCTGCTACCCCTTGGATCGGGCCATCACCGCGCCCTGAAAGCTTTCATGGAAGCCATCAAAGGCGAAACGCAGCGGTGTTCCGGAATAGAACTCCCTGAACGCCGCGACTTCCGGTGCCTCGCGCAGGTAGCGGCACAAAGCCAGCCGGAACTTCAGCGGTTTGGCCCTGCGCGGCAATCTCGACAGCCAGTGTCCGTTCGGCCGGCCCACCGCAACGCCCGCGACGAGGGCATGCCCTGATGGAAGGACCTTCCGGGACATGACCTCGAGGAACATGTCGAGTTCCTGAGGCAGGGAGAAGCGCAGATCAACGCCGTTGAAGTGAACTTCGAGACGGCACCAGAGCTTGCGCTGCTCACCGAACGGATGCGCCTTGAACCTCGGCTTCCTGGTTTGGCCGCTGGACGTCCGCTGGTTGACCCAACCATGGGAGCGCGCGCCGGCCCACCCGCTGATAGGTGACCAGGGAAAGGTCCTGGAGTAGGAAAGTGTCGCGGACTTCATCGGAAACTGGGAAGCGGCCCCGTCGCGCTAGCCCGCCGCCTGCAACACCCGGATCGTCTCGCCGTAGCCGCCGTTCGACAGGTAGGCCTCCTCGCCCGCCTGCATCGGGCGCTCCAACGCCTCGTTGCGGTAGGGGAAGCGGCCGAAGCGCCGGATCACCTCGCGATGGGCCTTGGCGTGGACGAGGTTTCCCGCCCCCGTCTCGGGCATCCGCGTCAGCATCAGCCGGACGCAGCGCTCTTGGTCGGAGAGGCATTCGGAATGCATCAGCGGCATGTAGAAGAACTGCCGCGCCGGCTCGTCGATCTTCAGGTCCCAGCCCTTCGCGATCGCCATCTTCGCCGCCGCCAGCGCCGGCACGTCGGTCGAGAAGGCCCGCGAGGAGTTGCGGAACATGTTGCGCGGGAACTGGTCGGCCAGGATGACATAGGCCAGAGTTCCCGACGGATAGGTCAGCCAGAGCGAGAGCGACCCGCCCGCCAGCGCCTGCCACGCCCGCTCGAACCGGGACCGGATCTCGGCATCCAGCGCCGCGCCCCCACTATACCAACCGTCGACACCCACTTCGTCCAGCCAATAGGCCAGGACATCCTCGGGACGCACCATCACTCTCACCCCTTGCTCGTCCTAGACTTCGAATCGTTACTCTGATTCCTGAAATTCTCAACCATTGCCGCGCGTGGCCGTGGGCAATGTTGCGCTCTCGCCAACAACGTCCTCCACATTGTCGGCATAGACCTCGCTCGCCGCGGCTACCGCGACGGGCGATGCGGCGGGCGTGATCGGCGCGTAGGGCGCGGTATCCTCGACCGTGACGGTCGCCCGGCGCTGGGTCATCCGCCAGACCGCATAGCCGGAGAGGCCGAGCATCAGACAGGCGATATAGAGCCAGAACCCCTCCGGCCCCGCCGCCGACATCATCCAGCCGGTCACCACCGGCCCCGCCACGGCGCCGACCCCGTTGATGAAGATCAGACCGCCCGAGGTGGCCGCCATCTTTTCGGGCTCCACCATGTCATTTGTATAGGCCAGAACCAGCGCGTAGAGCGGGTTCGCCGTGCCCCCCACCAGGAAGGCCGCGACCAGGACCGGCAGGAACACGGTTCCCGCGACCGCGCCGGCAAGCGCCGAGGCACCGCCCAGCGCGGCAACCGCGAGAATAAGGATGCGCCGGTCCATCCTGTCGGAGATCCAGCCCACCGGGTACTGCATCAGGAGCCCGCCGGTATAGATCAGCGCAATGAAGAGCGTGATCTCGGGTACGGTGAACCCGGCCTGCGTGCCATAGACCGAGGCCATGCCGAACAGCGCCGAGAAGATCCCGCCGATCAGGAAGGTGCCGACGCAACCGAGCGGCGAGATGACCCAGAGCTCGCGGAGCGTCATCGCCTTCGTCGCCTGGAAATGCGGTGTCGGCGAAGCGGTGAGCAGCATCGGCAGGAACGCCATCGACACGAGCACCGAGGGCAGAACGAACAGCACGAAGCCGGACGGGTCGCCAAGGACGACCAGGCCCTGCGCGCCGATGATCCCCACCATCTGCACGATCACGTAGAGCGACAGCGCCTTGCCGCGATTCTCGTTCGACACCGCGTCGTTCAGCCAGCTCTCCGAGGTCACGTAGATCCCCGAGAAGCAGAAACCGATCATCACCCGCAGGCCGATCCAGACCCAGGCCTCGGCCAGCGTCGGATAAAGCACGAGGATCGCCGAGGTCATCGAGCCCAACGCCGCAAAGACCCGCACATGGCCGACCCGCTGAATGAGCCGCGGCGTCAACCGCGACCCGCCGAGAAACCCGAGGAAATAGGCCGACATCACCAGCGACATCTGGAAGGTACTGAAACCTTCCAGCGTGCCGCGAATCCCAAGAAGCGTGCCCTGAACGCCGTTGCCGACCATCAGGAGCATCAGCCCGAGAAACAACGCCCAGGCGGCCGCGAGCACCTGCACCATACGCCTACCATGGCTCCTTCCGGGCCTTGACTTCGCTGCCTCCGCGCGGCGCGTATCATCGCTTCCGGCGGGCGTCGAGCGCCTTTGCGACAGATTGCGTCGGGAACGGCGCCGGGTCGCCGCCGGCGTGCACGTTCCTCGAGATGGAACCTGCAAAGGTCTTGTTCAAGACTTTCGGCCAGCACCTGCCCGGGAGCGCCCAGGGGTGACCGTGTTGAGACCCCGGCGGGTGCGGCCATTTCCTCCGCCACTACCCGTTCTAGTCGCCTGGGATGAGGAGCGAGGCGTCACCGTATGAAAAGAAACGATATTCCGCGGCGATCGCATGGGCGTAAAGCCGCCTGATCCGGGCACCGCCGAGGAAGGCGGAAACCAGCATCATCAGCGTCGATTTCGGCAGGTGGAAGTTTGTCATCAGCGCATCGGCGGCCCGAAAGTCGAAGCCCGGCGTGATGAAGATGTCCGTGGCGCCCTCCCAAGGCTCCACCGCACCGCCCCGCGCCGCCGTCTCGATCAGCCTGAGCGCGGTGGTGCCCACCGGAATGATCCGCCCGCCCGCCGCCCGCGTCCGGGCGATCTCCTCGGCTGCACGCTCGGTGACGATCCCGCGCTCGGCGTGCATCCGGTGCTCGGAGATGTCGTCGGTCTTCACCGGCAGGAACGTCCCCGCACCCACATGCAGCGTCACGTGGGTGACCGAGACCTCCCGCGCCGCCAGCGCCGCCATCAGCGATGCGTCGAAGTGAAGGCTCGCGGTGGGGGCGGCCACGGCGCCGGGGTCGCGCGCCCAGATCGTCTGATAGTCGTCCCGATCCTGCGCGTCGGCGGCGCGCCGCTGGGCGATATAGGGCGGCAGCGGCATCTCCCCCGCCTCGGCCAAAGCCGCTTCAAACTCGGCCCCCAAGCGGTTGAATTCCAACAACGCCTCGCCATCCGCGCGCCCGACGACCAGCGCCTCGAGCCCCGCGCCGAAACGGATCACCTCGCCGTCGCGGATCTTCTTCAGGGGCTTCACCAGCGCCGACCAGCGCCCGCCCGGCCGTGGTTCCAGAAGCGTCACTCCGATCCGTGCCTCGGTCTCGCCCGCCGCGCCGGCGCGGTGCCTGAGCCCCGCCAGCCGCGCCGGAATCACTTTGGTATCGTTCAGCACCAGCCGGTCGCCCGGCCGCAGGAACTCCGGCAGGTCGAAGACATGGGCGTCCCGCAGCCAGTCGCCCTCGGCGACGAGAAGCCGCGCCGACGACCGGGGCCGCGCGGGCCGCGTGGCGATCAGCCGCTCGGGCAGGTCGAAATCGAAATCGGAAAGCCGCATGGGCGCTCAGGTATCACCTTGGCGCGCGGGTTCAAGCTCCACGCTTCGTCCCGGATGGGCGCCCACGGCGCCGCCGGAGGCGGCGCAAAGCAAGGGCGCGCGCCAGCGCGCTCCGCTGGATCAGACCAGGCTCACTTCGGCGGCGGGCGGCGGAAGATCTCGCGGAACATCCCCGGCGTCAGCACCGAGACAGGGTTCACGCTTACCTTCGGGTTGTCGCTCGGCCCGCGCAGCCGGAAGGTAAAGCCGAAAAGCCCCTCGCCCCTGCGGGTGAAAACCGACCCCACCGCGTTCAGCAGGTAGATCGGCGAGATCACCCCCTGCATGTCGAGCCGCTTCGCCGCGATGTCGTAGACCCCGTCGAGCGACATGCCCAGCGAGGCCCCCACCGCCGAGCCCCTGGTCAGCGTCAGCCGGTCGTCGGTCAGGCGGAACCGCCCCTGGATCGTGTCGAAGGCGACGCCCGGCCCCCGGAGCTGGTCGATCAGCCCGACGATCGACACCGCGTCGAGCATGCCGATCAGGATCGACTGGTCGCCGAGGACGGCCCGGGTCATCTCGATCTGCCCGTCGAAGCCGGGCCCCTCCTTCCGCGGCGTCAGGATCAGGTCGAAGCTTCCATTGTCGAGCGAGCGGAAAAGGCCGGCGTCGCGCAGGATCCTCCCGGCATTATCGCCCTGCACCCGGAACGCGGTCCGCCCGCGCTGCGGCACCATCACGCCGGAGACCGGCTCGCCGCCATTGACGCGCGCCTGGAACTGGCCGTCGAGCCCCTCCCCCGCCGTGAGCGCCCCGGTGAAGCCGGTGAGCGCGATCGTGTCGGTGATCCTCAGGCTGTCGAGCGTCAGCGAGATCGGCACCGGCTCGCCGCCGCCCAGGCTATCCGGCCGCCGCGCGAGGTTCACGCTGCCGCCCTTCACGACGATCCGGGGCGGCTTGCCCGGGCCCCGCCCCTCGATCGTGACCGGCGCGTCGAACCAACCGCCCGCGGTCACCCGGTCGAAAGCCGCCGTTTCGAACACCCCGCCCGCGCCCAGCGTCACCTTGCCCTCGGCGTCGAGCCCCGCGCCCGAAAGCGCCAGCCGGTCGATCTCCGGCACCGGCCCCAGCCGTCCGGCGATGGAGAGGTTGCCGCTCTCGCCCGCCGGCTTGGTCCAGCCGAGCGCGGGCAGGCTCAGCGTCAGCCCCTTCAGGTCCGAACCCAGCACGTAGTCGGGCGGCGCCCCGTCGCGCAGGGTCAAGGCAAGCGTACCGGTTCCCTCTCCCGCGACGCTCCCGGGCGGCAGGGCGATCCGGAACGTGTCGAGGAACCGCTGCGACAGTTCCACCGTCCCGTCGACCCGCCCCGGTGCGCCACCCGCCTTGTCGAGCGGCTGGGTCAGCGTCA
The DNA here is from genome assembly GCA_003605175.1 of Paracoccaceae bacterium. Lineage (GTDB taxonomy): Bacteria > Pseudomonadota > Alphaproteobacteria > Rhodobacterales > Rhodobacteraceae > Ovoidimarina. The sequence goes on from QWDA01000008.1 coordinate 154,433, forward strand.
CGTCGAGCGGCAGCCCGTCGAGCGTCACCGGCCCCGACACGGTCAGCGTGCCCGGCACCACCTCCACGTCGAGCCGTTCGGCCGCGAGCTTCCGGCCCGGCACGATGGTCTCTGAACGGGCGCCTTCCAGCGACCCGGTCACGCGGAAATCGACCTCGCTCACCGGCAGGTGCTTCTTCAACGGGAAATGCGCCTCGGTCTGAAGATCCGCCCACGCGTCCAGAAGGTCGGCCGGCCGCCCGGCGTTGGTGAGCACCCGGAACGGCGGGTTGTCCATCACGAGAAGCACGTCGCGCAATGGCGCCCGCGTCGCGAGCCGCAGGGTCGCCTGCCCGGGCTTCTCGAACACGTCCGCGATTCGGAAGCTCGAACCGCTCACATCCACCGGCCCGCCGCCCCTGGCCGCCACCTGCCCCTCGGCCATCACGATGGTGAAGGCGGAATCCTGCAGGGACGCATGGCCGCGCCCATGGGTGACATGTGGCATCTCGGGCAGGAAGCGCAGATCGGCCCCCGCGAAATCGAAGGTGAAGCCGAAGCGCGGACGCTTCTCGCCGGGCCGGAGCCGCACCGCGGCCGAGACACTCGACAACGCACCACCCGCCAGATTCTCGCTCAGCCATTCCCTTGTCTTCGGCCCCAGCCGCAGAGGCCAGAGCGCCAGCAGCCGCTCGGGTGTAAGTTCGGGCGATGAGAGGTCGAACCCGCCGCGCCAGCCGCCCTCGCCCGCCACGATCCGGCCCTTGCCGTCGACACGCGCCGCGCCGGCCTCGAGCACCACCTGGCCGAAATCCACCTCGAACGGATCGAGCCGCAGCCGGAAATCGGCAATGCTGCGGTCGAAGGAAACCGCATCGGCGAATACTCCCTCGGGTGCGAGCACCAGCTCGGTCATGGTGATCTGGGCAAGCAGCGATGCCGGCCAGGGCCCGGTGAAATCGCGCAGATAGGCCTCGCCCCGGCCCGAGGCCCGCAGGGTGTCGCTCTCGACCGAAAGCTCCGAGAAGGCCAGTTTCTGTTGCCCCGGATCGTAGGAGAAATAGGTCCTCGCTTTGTTGAAGGCGACGGGCACCGCCTCGGCGCGCGGGTGCAGCGCGCCGGCGCCGATATCGAGCGTTCCGTCGAGGCTCTCGACACTACCATCGCCCGCGATCACCGTCCGAAGCGCGCCCGAGACCCGCGCGTCGAGCGCGCCCAGAAAGGCCAGCGCCGGCGCCTGCTGGGCAATGTCTCGCGCCGGCACGCCCTCGACTCGCGCAGTCAGGATCGCGGCGCGGCTGTCCTTCCGCGCATCGAAGGAGAGCTGCAGACGGGCCAGCGTCTCCGTACCATCGAAAAGTTCGGAAATCACATTTATTTCCGTGGTTTCCGCTTCGTTCCTGAGGTAGATTCCACCATCCGTCACCTGCCAGATCCGCCCCGACCGCGCGTCCTCGAGCGTGATCGTCAGATCCTCCGCGGTGATCCGCCCGATCCCGGCCAGCGGCCCGGTCGCGAAGGCCGCGTCGATCCGGTCGAGGAGTTGGGAGAGATCCCCCACCGCCTCGGCATCGCCGCCCATCCGCACCCCGAAGGCGCCGTCCGCCGCCCGCCGCACCGTAAGCTGCGCCCCCGACACCCGGAGCGCGGTGGGCCGCACCGCGCCCTCCATCAGCGCTTCGGGCGCAAGCCGCGCGGCGACGGTGTTGAACTGCCCGAGGCTCGCTCCGTCCGCCCCCGCGACCGCGAGATTGTGCAAGACCACCCGCGTGGTCCCGTCGCGCGACACTTCCAGAACCACGCTGCCCACATCGACATCCATCCCGCCGGTCCGCGCGTTGATCGCGCGCTCGATCCGCGCCGTCGCCCAGTCGGGTAGGATCACCGGCCGTCCGGTGAGCGAGAGAAAGGCGATCGCGAACATGGTCAGGAAACCCATCGGCCCGACCATCATCCAATAGCCCAGCCGCCCGCGCCGCCTGGGGCGGGGCGGGATCGTGATGCCCGGTTCTTTGTCCTGCTCTGTCATTCTGCGCGCTTTATCTTCCGCGTCTTCGCCTTAGAACGAAACCCGAAACCACAAACTTCAACAAGGGAAAGCTGAGAATGACCGAACCCGGACAGGCCGCCCCCGATTTCACCCTGCCCCGCGACGGCGGCGGCGAGGTCACGCTCTCGGCGCTGCGCCCGAAGGCGGTGGTGCTGTATTTCTACCCGAAAGACGACACCTCGGGCTGTACCCGCGAGGCGCAGGAGTTCACCGCCGCGCTGGCGGAGTTCGAAGCGGCCGGCGCGGTGGTGCTCGGCGTCTCGAAGGACCCGGCGGCGAAACACGACAGGTTCCGCGACAAGTACGATCTCGGCGTGACGCTGCTCTCCGACGAAGGCTCGGAGGTCTGCGAGACCTACGGCGTCTGGACCGAAAAGAGAATGTACGGCCGAAAATTCATGGGCATCGAACGCGCCACCTTCCTGATCGACGGCACGGGCGTGGTGCGCGAGGCCTGGCGCAAGGTGAAGGTGCCGGGCCATGTGGACGCGGTGCTCGCGGCGGTCAGGGCGCTCTGACCGCGTGACACGGACAGGCCATTCCGGGGCCGTCGCCGACGAAAAGCGTCGCGCGCCCTAGTCGTCGGACTTCGCCGGGCGTGCCCGGAAGGTCGGATAGGGTATCGGGATCGGGCTCGGCGCGCCCGGCGGCGTCGGCTGGGCCGGCACCGGCCCCGTGGAGGACACATGCGGATTGGGATTGGGCGCCCCCGCGCTCTGCTGCACCGCGTGGGTCAATTCATGCGCCAGAAGCCGCTTGCCGTCGGCGCTGTGCGGATTGTAGGCACCCGAGCGGAAGAACACGTCCTGCCCGGTGGTGAAGGCCTGCGCGTCCGCCCCCAGAGCGGAGACCACGGCGGAATTCGTATGCACCCGGACGCCCGAGAGATCGGCCCCGAGATGCGCCTCGAGCATCTGCCGCAGCCGCTCCGGGATCGGCGTGCCAGCGCCGCGCTCCGCGCCGCTCGTCAGACCCGCATGCTGCAACCCCGACGGCCAGTCCCCGGGCTTCCCGCTCGTACTCATCTCATCCCTCGTGACCGACGCTTCCCGCCGGGATCCTAGCGCCCGGCCGGGCCCGGGTTAACCCCCGATCTCGTCAACCCTTTGGCCCTTTGGCCCGAATTCCTCGCCTTGCGCCAGTACCCGAGACCCGGCAAGACGGGCGCATGACAGAAGCGACGACACTTGCCGAGATGGCCGGCGAGGTGCTCCGCACCGCCGACGGCCGCGAAAAGACCGCGCTCTCGCGGCGCCACGCCGCCGCCTGGTTCGCCGCGCGCGAAAGCGGCACCGCCCCCGCCATCGGCCGGGGCGACCCGCCCGACCATCCGGCACGGCCGGCAAGGCCCGAGCTCCTCAGCCCGCGCGACGTGCCCAAGCGCAAGCCCGGCTCGCCCCAGGGCCGGATCGCGCTCCTCCATGCGGTGGCGCATATCGAGCTCAACGCGGTGGACCTGCACTGGGACATCATCGCACGCTTCGCCGACACGCCGATGCCCTCGGGCTTCTACGACGACTGGGTGAAGGCGGCCGACGAGGAATCCAAGCATTTCAACCTGATCTGCGACTGCCTTGAAGCGATGGGCAGCCATTACGGCGCGCTCCCCGCCCATGCCGGCATGTGGCGCGCGGCGGAGGACACCGCCCACGACCTCCCCGGCCGCCTCGCCATCGTCCCGATGGTGCTCGAGGCGCGCGGGCTCGACGTGACCCCGGGCATGATCGAGATCTTCAGGCGTGCCGGCGTCGACCAGGCCGTCGCCGCGCTCGAGGTGATCTATGCCGAGGAAGTGGGCCATGTCGCCTACGGCTCGAAATGGTTCAACTTCCTCTGCGGCCGCCACGGCGAGGACCCCAAGGAGGCGTTCCACGCCCTCGTCACTCGCTACTTCCCCGGCGGGCCGAAACCGCCCTTCAACGAGGAAAAGCGCGCCGAGGCCGGGCTGCCGCCGGATTTCTACTGGCCACTGGCGCAGGAGGTGTAGGGCGGATGCCGATGGAGACGGACGTGCTGGAGATGATCGGAGGCGGGAAATGAGCGACGGCGTTTGGGTGACCGACGGGCTGATGGATGCCGAGATTGTCTATAACTTCAGCACCGAAGTAATGCAAAAGATCCTTACCGAGCCGCCGGAGGAAAATCGTGAACTGCTTGACGAGGTGAACAAGCTTCTCTCGGCGTATAAGCGAGGACAACGGGTCGTTGATTCTAGCCTGATTTCGGAAGAACTGACGCTACAGCGCGTCACAAGGCCAGTAGAACCGCCGCCTCATTTCTTCAAGAATGACTACGCGATCATTTCCGACGATGTGCGCGCCATCCTGGAGCAGTTCAATCTCGGTCAGACGGCCTTCAAGACGGTCACGCTGGTCAATCCCTTCAAGAAGACGCGGCATCCGAACTACAACATCCTGAATGTCTGCGAGGTCAAGGACGCGGTCGACGTGGAGAGTTCTCGGGGGCTTCGCAAGAGGGGCCATCTTGCCAGTTATAATTTTACTCCGACTGAAAACGACGCGATCGCCGTTCGACACATCGCCCTTGAAGGGGCGGATCTCTGGATGGATCTCACGATCAACGGCGCGTTCTTTGTCAGCGACCGGCTCCATGCTGCCTTGCAGAACGCGCGCCTGTTCAAGCGCCCGCGTTTCGTGCGCTGCAGGGTGATCTGACCGATAGGGCGCAAGCGCCAGGTGGGCGCCAACCCATCGTTTGCTCCCGGCCCGCAGAGCGCACGAGCCGAAAACCGGCCTGTCAAGGGGAATGCGGCGCGGTCGTGGCGGCAATGCGGCAATTCCGGAACAGCCACTGGCGGAATTTCGCCGATAATGCCCGGATTCCGCGGAACATTCCGCTCCGCTGCCCAAAACTGTTGCCCTGCGGAAGAGCGCCGTGGATAACTGACCGCACCGCGCGGGGGATGGGACAACCACGCGGAAAAATTGTGGCAGCTAGACGGGTCGGACCATTGGCAGCGAGAGTTCTGCACGCGTTTCACGCGAAGATCGAACGTACCTTTCCGGAACAGCGGCTGTTCCTGCGCTCGGATGCCGAGACCCGCTTCGTCCGCCTCTCCCCCATGACCCAGCTCGTCGCGCTCTCCGGCAGTGCCCTGGTGATCGGCTGGACCATCGTTGCCTCGGCGATCCTCCTGATGGACTCGATCGGCTCGGGCAATTTCCGCGAACAGGCGCTGCAGGAACGGCAGGCCTATGAGCAGCGGCTGAACCGGCTGTCGAAGGAACGCGACGGAAGGGCGCTCGACGCGCGCGCCTCGCAGGAGCGGTTCTCGCTGGCGCTGGCCGAAGTCTCGGCGATGCAGACGCGGCTCCTCGCCGCCGAGGAGCGCCGCAAGGAGCTCGAGATGGGCATCGCCGCGCTGCGGGACACCCTGCGCGAGACGATCCAGGAACGTGACGCGCGGGCCGACCAGGTGGCCGCGCTGAATGCCGAGCTAAGGGAAACCGCGAACGAGGCGCCGCCCGAGGTGACCGAGCTCGCCGAATTGAACGAGACCGTCGACCATCTTGCCGAGGCGCTCGAGCGCACCGCCGGCGCCCGCGACGGCGCCGCCAACACCGCCGCCGAGGTGATGGTGCGGCTCGACGACATGGAACTCGAGCGCCAGCTCGTCGAAGAGCGCAACGACCGCATCTTCCATCAGCTCGAAGAGGCCGCGTCGATCTCGCTCCAACCTCTGGACGAGATGTTCAAATCCGCCGGCCTGCCCGCGGATTCGATCATCGAAAGCGTCCGCCGCGGCTATTCGGGCCAGGGCGGCCCGCTCACGCCGCTCACCTTTTCCACCAAGGGCGCTCCGCCCGACGCCGACACGCTCCGCGCCAACGAGATCCTCGAACGGCTCGACCGGGTGAACCTCTACCGGATCGCCGTCGAGAAGACCCCGTTCGCCGTACCGGTGCTGGACTCGTTCCGCTTCACCTCGGGCTTCGGGCCGCGCTGGGGCCGGATGCACGAGGGCACCGATTTCGCGTCCGCCCCCGGCACGCCGATCTATGCCACCGCCGACGGGGTGGTGATCCATGCCGGGCGGCAGAGCGGTTATGGCAATCTTATCAAGATCAAGCACGAATTCGGAATCGAGACACGATACGCACATCTGTCGAGAATCCGGGTAGAGGTGGGGCAAAGGGTCTCGCGTGGAGACCGCATCGGTGATATGGGAAACACCGGACGTTCGACCGGCACGCATCTTCACTACGAGGTGCGGGTCGATGGCGAGCCTGTGAACCCCATGAAATACATCAAGGCAGCAAGAGATGTTTTCTAAAAGCAGAGTGAGCGACTCCGGCGGCTCCCAGCCCCCCACGACGCCGGAACCCACCAAGAAACCGGACTCCATGGATACCAAAACGAGCACCACCGACTATTCCGCCTCGTCCGCGCCGAAGACCAAGCCGCCGGCATCGGTCCTGTCGTCGGACCTGACGATCAAGGGCAACCTGAAAACCGCCGGCGACATCCAGATCGAGGGCACCGTCGAGGGCGATATCCGCGCCCACCTCCTCACTGTCGGCGAAGGTGCCACGGTGAAGGGCGAGTGCATCGCCGACGATGTGGTTGTGAACGGCCGGATCATCGGCCGGGTGCGCGGTCTCAAGGTGCGGCTCACCTCGACCGCGCGGGTCGAGGGCGACATCATCCACAAGACCATCGCCATCGAATCCGGCGCCCATTTCGAGGGCTCGGTGCAGCGCCAGGAAGATCCGCTCACGGCCACGGGCGGCGGCAAGCCGGCCACCGGCGGCGGCGCGGCCCCCAGCGCCGCGGCGGCCAGCGCGAAGGCCTGACCGGCTCTGAGATTACCTGAAAGCGCCGCGGTTTCCGCGGCGTTTTTCGTTTCCGGGGAAAGGCGTGGCGCCCACGGCGAGACTCGAACTCGCATCTGCCTTCCAATTACCTTTGTCCCGGTTCGAAACCGGGGGATACGCGGGCCTTGGCGTTCCCGGCAGGACTCGAACCTGCAACCTCCGCATCCGCAACGCGGCGCTCTTTCCGGTTGAGCTACGGGAACGGAATACTGGCGCTGGGACAGGAAGGATTCGTATCCGCACGGCGCCGGAGACCTGATGTCCCCGGCATGCGGGGCCGCATCAGATCTCGGTGCTACGCAAACGCGCCTGGGAGATGTCTGCCGGCATCTTGAACGATCCTTGGTTGGACAGGGTCCAGGGCCGGCGGGATACACGCTCTCCGGGGCATCTGTCAACGCTTGGGTCAGACCGGATCGTAGAGCGCCCGACGGTAAAGGTGCCAGGTCGCGTGGCCGAGGATCGGCAACACCACGAACAGGCCGAGGAACATGGGCAGCATCCCGAGGAACAGGAGCGCCGCGATGGTGGCAGCCCAGACCAGCATCACCTTGAGGTTCGCCGCCACCGTCCGGAAGCTCACCAGCATGGCGGTGACGAAATCGAGCTCCTTTTCCAGCAAGAGCGGCAGGCTCACCGCGGAGAAGGAAAAGGTCAGAAAGGCCACGGCGGCGCCCACCGCCACCTCCAGCGCGATCATGGTGAGGCCGGTCGAGGTGAAGAGCGCCTCGTAGCTCGTGGAGATGTTGGTGAGCGTCGAGATCCCCATGAACATTGCAAAGAGCATATGTGCGAAGAACGACCAGAACAGGAAGATGATCAGGAGGATCGCCCCCATCCAGGGAAGCTGCCGGCGCCGCTCGGCCGCAACGACGCCGAGGATCTCGGACCAGACCAGCTTCTGCTCCGCCTCGAGCCGCCGGCTCACCTCGTAAAGACCCACCGCCGCGAAGGGCGCGACGAGCGGGAAGCCGAGCGACAGGGCCAACGTCCAGACGAAGGTGCCCGCGCCGAGAAGGAACAGCGCAACCCCCACCGCCACGTAGATGCCGGAAAAGAACAGCCCATAAAGCGGAGCGCGGCGGAAATCGTGGAGTCCGGCCTTCAGGCTCGCCCAAAGCTCGAGCAGGGTCACGGTGCCGATCACGGGAACCGGCGAGGCTTCGGGTGCGGTGTCGCTCATCCTCGTCTCCTCCACACCATCATCATGCGCTCCGCGCCCCGATCCGGTCAATTTCGAACGCGCTCTGCCCCGCCCCCGCGTTCTGCCCAAGGCAAATTCACCGACGATTCACCGGAGCGGTTCATATTCTGTCCCCGGCAAGGAGATCTCCCGGATGGCCATCGAAACGCTCACATTCTTCGACATGTCCCAGTTCAACACCTCCAACTGGAGTGCCGTCATGAGTATCGATGGCAGTTCGTGGAATGTCGGAACCGACTGGATCAACCTCAATTCCAGCGCCACGTTCCAGACCGTCACGCTCAATGACGACGACGCGAGCTTCGGCGACGACGATACCAGCCAGACCCTCTCGGGCGCGCATACGCTCGGCGGGGCGACCTTCCCCGACGGCACGATGATCGAGGATGAATATCTGCTGACGCTCGAGGATTCGCTCGGCAACCAGTACCAGATCGCCGGGGTCTCGCTGGGTGGGGACGGTTTCAACTTCCGGGGCTTCGCCTTCGTCGGCGACCCGCCGCCGCTGAACGAGAACCTCACCATCGTCGCGGCGCAGGATTACGGCGAAATCCTCTACTCTCCGGTCTGCTTCACGCGCGGCACCACGATCCTTGCCGAGCAGGGCCCCACCGCCGTCGAATCCCTGAAGCAAGGCGACCGTATCTGGACCCAGGATCACGGGTTCCAACCGCTGCGCCTGATTGCCCGGAGCCATTTCGAGTTCGGGCCCGGCTCGCATCCGCACAAACCGATCATGATTTCCCGGGGCGCACTCGGGGCCGGTCTGCCGGAGCGCGACCTCGTGGTGTCGCCACAGCACCGGATGCTGGTCGAGGGCGGCACGGGGGCGGTCCTGGTCCCCGCCAAGGCCCTGACCGGGCTGCCGGGGATCCGCAGCATGAACGGACGCCGGGCGATCGAGTATTTCCATCTGGTCCTGGAACGGCACGAGATCGTGCTGGCCAACGGCGCGCTCACCGAAACGCTCCTGCCCGGGCCGATGGCGCTGTCCGGGTTCGATCCACGCATCCGCGCGCGGGTTCTGGCGGCGATGGCACCCGAAAGTGCCCAACATCCCGCACGACCGCTCCTGTCCGTCCGCGAAGGCCGCGCCCTGGCCGAGACCCTTCGCGCGGCGGCGCTTGGTTAGCGCGAGCGCCGTTCCGGCCGAGATCGGATGTTCCGCTCCAAGCTGGTGCAGGCCGCCCGCCCGCAATGGCCGAGCACCAAGCAGCGGTTCGGAGCGGACTCCCGTCCGCTCCGGCGCGATTATCTCCGGCTCGCGGCGGCGCTCAGTCCTCGCCCCGCGCCTCGGCGCGGGACTTGCCAGCCACGTCCATCGCCAGCGTCGCCGCCATGAACCCGTCGAGATCGCCGTCGAGCACGCCCTGCGTGTCCGAGGTCTCGTAATTGGTGCGCAGGTCCTTCACCAGCTGGTAGGGCTGCAGGAAATAGGACCGGATCTGGTTGCCCCAGCCGGCATCGCCCTTGGCCTCATGGAGCGCGGTAACCTCCGCATTGCGCCGGTCAAGCTCCATCTGGTAGAGCCGCGATTTCAGCGCCTTCATCGCGATATCGCGGTTCTGGTGCTGCGATTTCTGCGAGGACGTCACGACGATGCCGGTCGGCATATGGGTAATCCGGACGGCGGAATCGGTAGTGTTCACGTGCTGTCCTCCCGCACCGGAAGACCGGTAGGTATCGACGCGGATATCGGCGGGATTCACCTCGATCTCGATATTGTCGTCGATCACCGGATAGGCCCCCACGGCCGCGAAGGAAGTTTCGCGCGTGCCCTTGCCGAAGGGGGATATCCGCACCAGCCGGTGGGTGCCGCTCTCCGACTTGAGCCAGCCATAGGCATTCGGGCCCTTGATCTGGTAGGTGGCCGACTTGATCCCGGCCTCGGCACCTGGCTGTTCCTCCTGAAGCTCCACCGTGTAGCCGTGGGCCTCGGCCCAGCGGACATACATCCGCGCGAGCATCTGCGCCCAGTCGCAGGCCTCGGTGCCCCCTGCCCCGGCCTTGATCTCGAGGAAGCTGTCGTTGCCATCCGTCTCGCCCGAGAGGAGCGCCTCGAGCTCGGCCTGCGCGGCCTTCGCCTTCAGCGCCTTCAGCGCGGCTTCGGCCTCCGCCACCACCTCTCCGTCGCCCTCGGCCTCGCCCAGCTCGATCAGCTCGACGCTGTCCGACAGCTCCAGCGCCATGCCCTTGTAGCGCGCCACCGCGTCCACCAGGACCTGCCGCTCGCGCATCAGTTTCTGCGCGCGGGCCGGGTCGTTCCAGAGGTTCGGATCCTCGGTCATCGCGTTGAATTCCTCGAGCCGGTGCTCGGCCGTCTCCCAGTCCATCCGCTGTCGCAGGAGGGCCAGGGATTTCTCGATCTCGGCAACGGTGTTCTCGGCGTCGGCGCGCATGGGTTCAGTCTCGCGGATCAACTCAGGTGGCGGATGTAGCAAGGGGGCCCGCGCGCGGCAAGGCTCAGCCGGCGTTGAACACCGACCAGCCCATGGCGTCCGACAACTCCTCGAGCGCCATGGTCCCCAGCATCGAATTGCCCCAGCGGTTCAGCCCCGGCGACCAGACCGCGATCGAGGCCTTGCCCGGCACGATGGCAAGGATGCCGCCGCCCACCCCCGACTTGCCCGGGAACCCGACGCGATAGGCGAACTCGCCCGAGCCGTCATAATGCCCGCAGGTCATCATCAGCGCGTTGATCGACCGGACATGGGCGCGCGAGATCAGGTCGTCGTCCCGGCTCAGCCCGGCCAGGAAACGCCCGGCGCGGGCGAGATCGGCGCAGGTCATCTCGATGGCGCATTGGTGGAAATAGGTGCCGAGCGTCAGCGCGCAATCGTGGCGCAGGTTGTCGGTCGATTTCAGGAAATGCGCGAGCGACCAGTTGCGGTGCCCGGTCTCGGTCTCGGAGCGGGCGACCGCCTGGTCGATATGGATCGCGTCGCTGCCGGAAGCCGCGCGGAGGAAGCGGACGATCTCCGCCAGCGTCTCCTTCGGCGCGCGGTTCGCCAGGATCGCGTCAGTCACGACGATGGCGCCGGCGTTGACGAAGGGATTGCGCGGCTTGCCACCCTCCAGCTCGAGATCCACGACCGAGTTGAACGCCCGGCTCGATGGCTCGCGGCCGACCCGGATCCACAGCGTCTCGCCGAACCGGCCGAGCGCGATGGCGAGCGCGAAGACCTTGGAGACCGACTGGATCGAGAACGGCACTTCCGCGTCGCCCATCGAGAGCTGGCGCCCGTCCGCGAGGCAGACCGAAATGCCGAACCGCGCCGGATCGACACGCGCCAGCTCGGGGATGTAATCGGCCACCTTTCCCCGGTCCGGAGCCGCCCGCATCCGCGCCTCGAGATCGGTCAACACCCGCTCCAGCATCGGCGCTCCCTCAGCTCGCAACCTTCTCCATGAAGAAACCTGCAAGAACTTCCATGACTCTCGCGGCCCTCAGTAGAGACCGCCCGAGGAAATCGTGCCGAGATTGCGGTTCGTCGGCACCACAACGGTCTGGCCCTCCGGCGTCTCGACCGTGGCCGCGCCCTCGGTCATCACCGCCGTCCCGTCCGCCCGCTCGAACAGCGGCAGGTTCGAGCCCATGGCGAAACCGCCGTCGAAGGCCATGCCGAAGACCGGCTCCTCGCCGGCGCGGAAATACTCCGCCACCACGTTCTCGCCTCCGGCGTTGTCGGGGAGCCGCTCGCCGGTATAGCGGTCGATCCTGATGAAGCGCCCGCCCGGCGGCACGTCGAACGGGCCGCCGCCATAGATATTCGTCGCCTTCGCCATGAATTCCTGGAACACCGGCGCGCAAAGCGTGCCGCCGAAGGCACGGGGCCCGAGCGTGCGCGGCCGATCGTAGCCGATATAGCAGCCCGCCGCGATGTTCGAGGTGAAGCCCACGAACCAGACATCGCGGGAATCGTTGGTGGTCCCGGTCTTGCCCGCGGTGGGCACCGGCAGCTTCACATGACCCGAAGCGGTGCCGCGCTGCACCACGCCCTGAAGCATCGAGGTGATCTGATAGGCGGTGATCGCGTTGATCACCTGGCGCCGGTTCGACCTGATCCGCGGTCCGACTCCGGCCTCCAGCGTCTCGGCGTCGCAATCGAGACAGGTCCGGGGATCGTGCCGGTAGATCGTCGTGCCCCAGCGGTCCTGCACCCGGTCGACCAGCGTCGGCTCGATCCGCTCGCCCCCATTGGCGAACATCGCATAGGCCGCGACGATCTTGTAAAGCGTGGTCTCCTCCGCGCCGAGCGAGTTGGCGAGGAATTGCCCCATCCGGTCGTAGACCCCGAAGCGCTCGGCATAGCTTGCCACCACGTCCATGCCGACTTCCTGCGCGAGCCGCACGGTCATCAGGTTCCGCGACTGCTCGATCCCGGTGCGCAAGGGCGTCGGCCCGTAGAAGCGCCGCGACGAGTTCTTCGGCCGCCAGATGCCCGCGCCCGTGTCCACCTCGATCGGCGCATCGACGACGATGGTCGCTGGCGTGAAGCCGGAATCGAGCGCCGCGGCATAGACGAAGGGCTTGAACGACGAGCCCGGCTGCCGCGTCGCCTGCGTGGCGCGGTTGAAGGACGAGGCCTGGTACGAGAACCCGCCCTGCATCGCGATCACCCGGCCGGAATGGACGTCCATCGCCATGAAGCCGCCCTGCACTTCCGGGATCTGCCGGAGCGACCAGCGCACGAAGCTGCCATCGGCGTCCTTGGTGATGGCGCGCACATGCACCACGTCGCCCACGTTCAGGATATCGCCCGGCGTCCTCGCGCCCTTGATCCAGCGCACGTCCTCGGCGGGGATGAAATGCCCGTCGGCATCCTCGGCCACGCCCTCGATGCCCACGCGGATCGAGGAACTGCCCTCCTCCAGCACCACCGCCGGATGCCAGCCCTCGACATCGCGCGGGATGTCCAGCTCGGCCAATGCCGCGCGCCAGCTCGCCTCGTCGCCGAGCTTGTCGGCCGGGATCGTAAGCCCGGTGCCGCGCCATTCACCCGTGTTGCGGTCGTAATCCTCGAGCGCGTGGCGCAGCGCGAGCGCCGCGTTTTCCTGCATCTCGGGGTCATAGGTCGCGCGCACCGTGAAACCGCCGCTCTCGAACTGGCCCTCGCCGAAATCGTGGCTCAACTGGCGGCGGATCTCGTCGGTGAAATAGTCGCGCGGCGGCAGTTTCTGGCGAAACCCCTCGAAATCGCCGTTTTGCACCGACAGAAGCGGCGAAACCCGCGCCTCCTCATAGGCGGCCTTGTCTATATAGCCGTTCTCGAACATCTCGCGCAGCACGTAGTTGCGCCGCGAGATCGCCTCCTCCTTGTCGCGCACCGGGTGCAGCGCCGCCGGCTTCTGCGGCAACGCGCCCAGATAGGCCGCCTCTGCAGGCGAAAGCTCCGACAGTGTCTTGTTGAAATAGGTCTGCGCCGCTGCGGTCACGCCATAGCTGTTCTGGCCGAGATAGATCTCGTTCAGGTAGATCTCGAGGATCTTCTCGTGCCCGATGAAGTTGATCATCCGGTTGGCGAGGATCACTTCCTTGATCTTCCGCTCGGCCTTCCTGTCGCCCGAGAGGAACATGTTCTTGGCGACCTGCTGCGGGATCGTCGAGGCGCCGCGCAGGTTCTTCCCGCCCGATTCCGCGAACTCGATCAGCGCCGCGGCGATGCCCCGCAGATCGAAGCCACGATTGTCGTAGAAGTTCTTGTCCTCGGCCGAGATGAAGGCGCCCTTCACCAGCTCGGGCACATCCGCGATCGGGGTGAAGAGCCGCCTCTCCTGGCTGAACTCGTCGATGATCTGCCCCTCGGCCGAGTAGATCCGGCTGATCGAGGCGGGCACGTATTGCGCGAGCTGCTCGTGGTCGGGCAGGTCGCGGCCATACATGTAGAACACGCCGCCCACGCCGAGCGCCGCCATCACGGCACCATTGGTGGCGAAGCTGAAGATGCCGCCGAAAAAGGAAAAGATGGCCCGAAGCACTGTCACACCCTGGAGGGTTTCGCTCGTCGGGTTATAGGTGCCGGCGGAGGCGGGGTCAAAGCCAAGCGCCCCCGGCCGGGCCTTTCCCCGCCCTCGTCACTGGCCCGCGGCGCTCGCCTGCCGCAGCGCCTCGTCGCTGGCCCAGCCGCGCAGCGCGTCGAGGATCGCGCCCTGCGCCTCGGCCCGCCACTCCGGATCACTCAGCCGCTCGCGGTCTTCCTCCGAGGAAAGAAACCCCAACTCGATCAGCACCGAAGGGATGTCGGCGGCTTTCAGTACCGAAAACCCCGCATGGCGTAGCGGCCGGCCGCTCATATGCCCGGTCTGGCCGAGGAATTCCGTGACCAGACGCTCCGCCAGCCGCTCGGCGCGCGGCGCCGTGTCGCGGCGGGCGAGGTCCATGAGCACCAGCGCGATCTCGTCGCTCTGCCCCTCGAGATCGATCCCGGCGAGAAGGTCCGACTGGTCGTGCCGCTCGGCGAGCAGCCGCGAGGCCCGGTCCGAGGCATCGCGCGAAAGCGTGTAGACCGTGGCGCCCGAAGCGTGCCCGGCCTCTTCGGGCAACGCGTCGGCATGAAGCGAGATCAGCACATCGGCACCATAGGCTCGCGCCAAAGTGATCCGGCTCTCGAGCGGCACGAAGCGGTCGTCGTCGCGGGTCAGCGCCACCTCGAAGCCGCCAGCGCGAATCAGCGCCTCGCGCAGCTCGCGCGCGAAGCCCAGGATCACGTCGGCCTCGCGCAGCCCGCCCGCCTCCGCCCCCGGGTCACGGCCGCCATGGCCCGGGTCGAGCATCACCCGGATCGGGCCGCCCGCCTCCCGCGCCGGCCCGGCGCGTCCGACCGGCGCGGGCAGGTCCACGGCGCCCGCCGGCGCGCCCGACCGGGCGGCGAAGACTTCCTCGGCGACCGGCGCCAGCCGCACATGCAGAACCGCGCTGCCGTCCTCGGCCCCGGTCTCCAGGACCGCGCGCTCGATGGCGTAGGGGCCCGAAAGCTCCAGGACCAACCGCGACCAGCCCGCCTTGAAGACGCCGGTGCGCAGGGGCCCGGCGCGGCTGCTCGCGTCGCGGATCGCCTCGGGCCAGTCGACCTCGCTCAGGTCCACCACGAGCTGGCGCGGATCGTCGAGCGTGAACACCCGCCAAGGCACCGGCTGCGACAGGGCAAGCGTCAGCTCGACCCCCGCGCCCCGATCCGCCACCCCGCTCCGCGCCGCATCGACGCGGGCGAGCGCGGTCAGCTCCGCCGCGGCGGGCCGCACGAAGGCCAAGGCCCCGAGAAGGGCAAGAAGGAGAAAGCGGAGACTGCTCATGGCCCCATTGGACGCTTATCTTTGCCCGCAAGTATAGCCGCCCGCCCCGCCCCCGGCGACCGCAAATTCCTCGACAGGGGATTTGCCCCGCGCCCTACCGCGCCCGCATGAACGCCGCCAGCCGCTCGAGACCCTCGGCGATGTCGGCCGTCGCCCGCGCATAGGAAAACCGCAGCGTACCCTTGCCCCGGACCGGGTCGAAATCGAGCCCCGGCGTCACCGCCACCCCGGCCTTGTCGAGAATCTCGCCGGCGAACCCAAGGCTGTCCCCGGTCAGCTCCGAGACATCCGCATAGACATAGAACGCCCCGTCCGGCGGCGCGATCCGGGTGAACCCGGCCTCGGGCAGCCCCGCCATCATCAGCCGCCGGTTCTCGGCATAGACCGCAAGGTTTCCGCGCAGCTCGTCCGCGCAGTCCAGCGCCGCCAGCGCTGCCACCTGGCTCGCATGGGGCGGGCAGATGAACAGGTTCTGCGCCAACCGTTCCACCAGCCGCACATGCGCCTCGGGCACCACCATCCAGCCGACCCGCCAGCCGGTCATCGAGTAGTATTTCGAGAAGGAATTGATCACGTAGACCTCGTCCGAGATCTCCAGCGCCGAAACCGAGCGCCGCTCGTACTCGATCCCGTGATAGATCTCGTCCGAGACGAAGGCCGCCCCGCGCGCCGCCGCCGCCTCGATCAGCGCCGCCAGCGCCGGCCGGTCGAGCATCGTGCCCGTCGGGTTCGCGGGCGAGGCGACGATCAGCCCTGCCAGATCGTCGGGAAGCTCCTCCGGCACCGGCTGGTAGCGGAGCTGCATCCGCGTCGGGATCCCCACCGGCTCGAGGCTCAGGGCCTTCAGGATCTGCCGGTAGCTCGGATAGCCCGGATCTCCCAGCCCCACCCGGTCGCCGGCCTCGAAAAGCGCGGTGAAGGCCAGAAGGAACGCCCCCGAGGAGCCTGCCGTCACGATCACCCGTGCCGGGTCGAGGCTCAATCCATGACGTTCGTCATACATTCGGGCGATCCGCGCCCGAAGCTCCGGCAACCCCAGCGCCACCGTGTAGCCCAGCGGATCCGTCATCATATATTCGGACAGCGCCCGAAGCGCCCCCTGCGGCGCCGGCGTTCCCGGCTGGCCCACTTCCATATGGATGATCCGGCGCCCCGCGGCTTCGGCGGCCCGCGCGCGCTCCATGACATCCATCACAATGAAAGGATCGACGGCGCCCCGGCTTGAGCTTCTCATGCCGCCTCTCCTATGGTCCGCACGACAATCGCGCAAGGGGCCGCCAATGCAACCGATCACGACCGGGCTTCGGGGAGCGATGGCCGCGCTACTCTGGATGGTCCTCGCCTGCGCCGCCGAAGCGCGCACGATCCTGCGCGACCCGGATATCGAATACGGGCTCAAGGAACTGGCAAAGCCGCTCATCGCCGCGGCCGGGCTCAGCGCTGCGCGGATCGACATCCTGGTGATCGACGACGACAGCATGAATGCCTTCATCGTCGACGACCGCACGGTGTTCCTCCATTCCGGCCTGATCCTGCGGCTGGAAAGCGCCGCCGAGCTGCAGGCGGTGATCGCGCACGAGCTCGCCCATATCGCGAACGGCCATATCAGCCGGCGGATGGCCAATGCCAAGGCCGCCGGGCGGCTCGCAGCGATCGGCACCGCCCTCGGCGCCGCCGCGGCGATCGCGGGCGACGGGCAGGCGGGCGCAGGCGTCGCCCTCGCCGCCGGAGCGACCTCGAATGCCGTCTTCCTCGCCCACAGCCGGGCCGAAGAGGCCTCGGCCGACGCCTCGGGCCTGCGCTTCATGGCCGATGCCGGGATCGAGCCCGAAGCGATGATCCGCGTGCTCGACCAGTTCCGCGGCCAGGAGGCGCTCTCCGCCGGCCGGCAATCGCCCTATGTGCTCAGCCACCCGCTCACCCGCGACCGGCTGCGCGACGTGAAGGGCCGTGCCGCCGCACTGAAGGTCGCGCGCACCGATCCGGGCGCGACGGAATACTGGTTCGCGCGGACGCAGGGCAAGCTCTCGGCCTTCCTGAGAAACCCGTCCTGGACGCTGCGCCGCATCGCCAAGAACGACACGTCCGACACCGCACTCTTGCAGCGCGCCGTAGCACTCCACCGCAGGCCCGACGCCAGGGGCGCCCGCGCCGCCATCGACGCGCTCTCCGCGAAACGGCCGAACGACCCCTTCATCCACGACCTCCGTGGCCAGATCCTGCTCGAATCCCGCGATACCGCGGGCGCCATCGCGGCCTACAAGCGCGCCTCCGACCTCCTGCCCGGCAACGCGCTGATCCTGGGCGGATACGGCCGCGCGCTCCTGGCCGCCGGCCGGCCCGAGGCGCTGAAGATCCTGAAGCGCGCCCACGATATCGACCCGGGCGACCCGCGCCTTCTGCGCGACCTGGCGCAGGCTTATGCCAAGGCCGGCGACAATGGGCAGGCCTCCCTTGCCACCGCCGAGCGCTATGCCCTACTTGGGCAGCTCGACAACGCCGCGATCAGCGCGGCACGCGCCGAGGCACTGCTGCCGCGCGGCTCTCCGGGTTGGCGGCGGGCCGGAGACATCATCGACGCCGCGAAACGCGCGAAGAAGAAATAGCGAGGAGAACGACCATGATCGCCAAATGGCTGACGACCGCAGCGCTCGCCGCCCTCCTGGCGCTGCCCGCCGCGGCGGACGGGTTCGACTACGACGCGATGAGCCCCGCCGAGCAGGACGCCTTCGGCGAAGCGGTGCGCGGCTACCTCCTGTCCCATCCCGAGCTTCTCCGCGAATGGATCGGCGTCCTGCAGGACAGCGAGGCCGCGGCCGAGTCGGCGCAGGACGAACAGCTCGTCGCAGCCCATGCCGCGGAGATCTTCAACGACGGCCATTCCTGGGTCGGCGGCAACCCCGACGGCGACGTCACCATGGTCGAGTTCCTCGATTACCGCTGCGGCTATTGCCGCAAGGCGCATCCCGAGGTGCAGGAGCTGATCTCGGCCGACGGCAATATCCGCAAGATCATCAAGGAATTCCCGATCCTCGGCGACGAATCCGTGCTTGCCTCGCGCTTCGCGATCTCGGTCAAGCAGGTGGCGGGCGACGATGCCTATGGCGCGATGAGCAACACGCTGATGGAGCATCGCGGCGCCTTCACCAGGGAATCGCTCGCGCGGCTGGCCGACGAGGCCGGGCTCGACACCGATGCAATCATGGCGCATCTCGACGCGCCGGAGGTCACCCGGGTGATCGAAAAGAACTATGCGCTGGCGCAGGCGATGAGCATTGCGGGCACGCCCACCTTCGTCCTGGGCGACACCATGCTGCGGGGCTACGTGCCGCTCGACGGAATGCGGCAGGTCGTGGCCGGGGAGCGCGAAGACCGCGGCTGACCCTCGCTTCGAGGCCGCTGCCGCGGAGCCTATTCGGCGGCCTGGTCCACCGCCGCGAGCTCGGCCGCCTTCTTCTCGACCTCCTCGACGATATGCTCGATCATCTTCTCGTTCGACATCTTGTGGCTCTGCTTCCCCGCGAGATAGACCATCCCGGCCCCGGCGCCCCCGCCGGTGAAGCCCACATCGGTCATCAAGGCCTCGCCCGGGCCGTTCACCACGCAGCCGATGATCGAGAGCGACATCGGCGTCTTGATGTGCTCAAGCCGCTTCTCGAGGATCTCCACCGTCCGGATCACGTCGAAGCCCTGCCGCGCGCAGGACGGGCACGAGATGATGTTGACGCCCCGGTGCCGGAGGCCCAGCGATTTCAGGATCTCGTAGCCGACCTTCACCTCCTCGACCGGATCGGCCGAGAGCGAGACGCGGATCGTATCGCCGATCCCCATCCACAGGAGATTGCCGAGTCCGATCGCCGACTTGATCGTGCCCGAGGTCAGCCCGCCCGCCTCGGTGATGCCGAGATGGATCGGCGCATCGGTTGCCTCGGCGAGCTGCTGGTAGGCGGCGGCGGCGAGGAACACGTCGGACGCCTTGCAGGAGATCTTGAACGCGTGAAAATCGTTGTCCTCGAGGATCCTGATATGGTCGAGCCCCGACTCGACCATCGCCTCGGGGCAGGGCTCGCCGTATTTCTCGAGGAGGTGCTTCTCCAGCGACCCGGCATTGACCCCGATCCGCATCGAACAGCCGTGATCCTTGGCCGCCCGGATCACCTCGCGCACGCGGTCGGCCGAGCCGATATTGCCCGGGTTGATCCGCAGGCACGCGGCGCCCGCCTCGGCTGCCTCAATGGCGCGCCTGTAGTGAAAATGGATATCCGCGACGATCGGCACCGGGCTCTCGCGCACGATCTCCCTCAGAGCCTTGGTCGAGGCTTCATCGGGGGTCGAGACCCGCACGATATCGGCCCCCGCCTCCGCCGCCCGCTGCACCTGCGCCACCGTGGCCGCCACGTCGGAAGTGTCGGTATTGGTCATGGTCTGCACGGTGATCGGCGCATCGCCGCCCACCGGCACCGAGCCCACCATGATCTGGCGGGAGGTGCGGCGGTAGATGTTCCGCCAGGGCCTGACGTGGTTCAGTGACATGTGGGGGCCGTCCTTCGGAAGCGTCGGGCCCTATCTAGCCAAGCCGCCGGGGCGAAACAACGGCCGTCAGTTGCCCTGCTGCGCCTCGGCCACAGCGACGAAGCGGGCGAGGTCGGCATCGGCGGCCGGATCGGCGAGCGCATAGGTGTCGCGGAGGCTGTCGGCGGCCATCCGCACGTCGCGCACCACAGAGGCGCCCTGCCCGGCCGGGCCGAAGGTCTGGTCGCCCACCGCGAAGTAGAGCGACCCGGCATTGCCGGCGCGGAGCCGGTGCGGCTCCACGGTCTTGGGCAGTTCGAACCGCTCGCCGGCGTCGAGGATCTTCTCGAAGATCACCGTGCCGTCGGCCGCCGAGACGCGCACCCAGGACGGGCGCACCGCGAGGAGCGCCAGGGTCGGCGGTTCGCCGGAGACCACCTGCACCCCGCCGGAGGCGGCGGCGGGAAGCTCGGGGCCCTGGATCTCGGGCGTGTCGAGCCGCGCGAGCTGCGAGACATCCATCGGCTCGGGATCCGGCGGGTAAAGGCCGAGCGAGCCCGGCTTGATCGTGGCGATGGGTCCGTCGCGCGAGGTCAGGACCGGCACGTCGAGCGCCTGCGGGCGGTAGAGCCTGTCGAAGGCCTCGGTCGTCGGCGCGACCAGCGCGGCGTCGTCGGGCGCGGACTCGGCCATTTCGACCGGCGCCACGGGATCGAGCTGCGACAGCACGCCCGGGGTTTCCTCGATCGGCGCGAACTGGACCTTCTGCACCTCCTGCAGGACCGACCAGCCGCCATAGCCGATGGCCGAAACCAGCGCGAGCAGCACCGCGACCGAGCCGATGGCCCCCGGCTCGATGCCGGAGAACCGCGCCTCGCCCGGCGGCAGGAACGCCACCGAGGGCTGGGCCAAGGGGTCGCGCGCGCCGGTCGGGTGGCCCTGCGCCGCGACCTTGCCGCTGCGCTTCTTCGCCTCGCCCTTGCCGGCGGTGAAATTCGCCTTGTAGGTGAAGTTCCCCTCGTCGCAGAAGGTCTTGAACGCCCATTCAGGGTCGAGGTTCAGATAGCGCGCATAGGAGCGCACATAGCCCGAGATGAAGCCGGGCGACTCGAAGGCGGTGGGGTCGGCATTCTCGATGGCGGCGATGTAGGTGGCCTTGATCTTCAGGTCGCGCTGCACGTCGAGCAGCGACTTGCCCATGGTCGCGCGTTCGCCGCGCATGATGTCGCCGAGCCGCAGGTCGAAATCGTCAAACCCCTTCATGGGTTCGACGGGGGTAGTCACGGGGATGTCCCGCGGACTTCTCATTCGACCTGCCCCAATAATCAGCCTATTCCCGAACCGAACCAGAATCGGCTCGGTCCTACTATCCACATGTTAACACAGGCTCAAAAAGCCTGCACGCAGTATAGGGTTAAGCTGAAAGCACGGCGCGATTGAGCGCACAATGTGACCAAAGCTGGTCCATCGCCCGCACCAGCGCGTCGATTTCGCCGGGCCCGTGCACCGGCGAGGGGGTGAAGCGCAGCCGCTCGGTGCCGCGCGGCACGGTCGGGAAGTTGATCGGCTGCACGTAGATTCCGAAATCCTGAAGCAGCATGTCCGAGATCTTCTTGGTGTGCTTCGGATCGCCGACGATCACCGGCACGATATGGGAGCCGTGGTCGATCAAGGGCAGGCCCAGCCCCTTCAGCCGCAGCTTCAGGATCTGCGCCTGGGTCTGGTGCCGCTCGCGCAGCGCCTGGTCGGTCTTGAGATGCCTGACCGAAGCCGCGGCCCCCGCCGCCACCGCCGGCGGCAGCGAGGTGGTAAAGATGAAGCCCGGCGCGTAAGACCTTATCGCGTCGCACATTTTCGCGCTCGCGGCGATATAGCCGCCCATCACGCCAAAGGCCTTGGCCAGCGTGCCGTTGACGATGTCGATCCGGTCCACCAGCCCGTCGCGCTCGGCGATCCCGCCACCGCGCGGCCCGTACATGCCGACCGCGTGGACCTCGTCGAGATAGGTCAGCGCGCCGAATTCCTCCGCCAGGTCGCAGATCTCCGCCATCGGGCCGAAATCGCCGTCCATCGAATAGACCGATTCGAAGGCGATCAGCTTCGGCGCCATCGGGTCGTCGGCCGCCAGCATCTCGCGCAGATGCGCCACGTCGTTGTGCCGAAAGATCCGCTTCGTCCCGCCGTTCCGCCGGATCCCCTCGATCATCGAGGCGTGGTTCAGCGCGTCGGAATAGATGATCAGGCCCGGAAACAGCTTCGGCAGCGTCGAGAGCGTCGCGTCGTTGGCGATATAGGCCGAGGTGAAAAGCAGCGCGGCTTCCTTGCCGTGCAGGTCGGCGAGCTCCGATTCGAGCCGCTTGTGATAGACCGTCGTGCCCGAGATGTTGCGCGTCCCGCCCGAACCGGCGCCGGTCGCGTCGATCGCCTCGTGCATCGCTTCAAGCACCACCGGATGCTGGCCCATGCCCAGATAGTCGTTGCCGCACCAGACCGTCACCGGCCGTTCGGAGCCGTCCGGACGGCGCCAGACGGCATGGGGAAACTGGCCACGCTGGCGTTCGATATCGATGAAGGTGCGGTAGCGGCCTTCGTCGTGCAGCGCCTGCAACGCGCGGTCAAGCTCACCCGTATAGTCCAACATTCCGCCCTTTCGAAACGCGTTTAACCCTGGCCCAACGTACTACAGGTGCCCTGTATATGGGCACCCTGATATAGATCAACTCTAAAGGAGCCGGGTGCGACGTATGGACTAACCGCCTCCGGCTGCTAGGGTCCGGGCGAAAATTTCCCCAGCCGAACAGGACCCGGAATGTCGCTCGAAGCCGTTCTTGAGAAGATCGACCAGGATCTCGATTCCGCGCTCGCGCGGCTGACCGAGCTCCTGAAGATCCCCTCGATCTCCACCGACCCCGCCTATCACGCCGATTGCGAGGCGGCGGCGGCCTGGCTGGTTCGGGATCTCGAGAGCCTAGGCGTCGCGGCCTCGGTGCGGAAAACCCCGGGCAAGCCCATGGTGGTGGGCCATGCGGGCGACACCGGCCCGCACCTGATGTTCTACGGCCATTACGACGTGCAGCCCGTCGATCCGCTGAACCTCTGGCACCGCGACCCGTTCGACCCGGCGATCGAGGAAACCCCGGCCGGCAAGGTGATCCGCGGCCGCGGCTCCTCCGACGACAAGGGCCAGCTCATGACCTTCGTCGAGGCCTGCCGCGCCTGGAAGGCGGTGCACGGCACCCTGCCCTGCCGCCTCACCTTCTTCTTCGAGGGCGAGGAGGAATCGGGCTCCCCCTCGCTGGTCCCGTTCCTGAAGGAGAACGCCCAGGAATTCCGCACCGACATCGCGCTGATCTGCGACACCGGCCTGTTCGACCGCGACACGCCGGCGATCACCACCATGCTGCGTGGCCTCCTCGGCGAGGAGATCACCATCACCGGCCCCGACAAGGATCTCCATTCCGGCATGTATGGCGGCCCGGCGATCAACCCGATCCGGGTGCTTTCCGGGATCATCGCGTCGCTCCATGACAGCGATGGCCGGGTCACCGTGCCCGGCTTCTACGAGGGCGTGCCCGAGCTCACCGCCGAGCTGCGCGCGCAATGGGAGGGCCTCGGCTTCGACGCGGCAGGCTTTCTCGGCGATGTCGACCTTTCGGAGCCCGCGGGTGAGGCGGGCCGCTCGGTCCTCGAGATGATCTGGGCGCGGCCCACCTGCGAGGTGAACGGGATCTGGGGCGGCTATACCGGCGACGGGTTCAAGACGGTGCTGCCGTCGAAAGCCTCGGCCAAGATCAGCTTCAGGCTGGTCGGCACCCAGGACCCGCTGAAGATCCGCGAAAGCTTCCGCGAGATGGTGCGCGGCATGCTGCCGCCCGACTGCGCCGTGGAATTCCACGACCACGGCGCCTCGCCCGCGAGCGTCATGGCCACCGATAACCCGGCCTTCGAACAGGCCCGCGTGGCACTGACGGGCGAATGGCCGAAACCGGCGGCCTTTATCGGTTCCGGCGGCTCGATTCCGATCGCCGGCTACTTCAAGTCGATCCTCGGCGTCGATTCGATGCTGATCGGCTTCGGCCGGGAAGACGACCAGATCCATTCGCCGAACGAGAAATACGACCTCAGGAGTTTCCACATGGGTATCCGCAGCTGGGCACGGGTGCTGGACGCGCTGACGAAGTGACTTTCCGGAGAGTGTCCTCTCCGTTCCGCCCCTTGGCCCGGGCGACCAGCCCGGGCCGCGCCCGACCCTTCCCTCGGGAGGGCGCATGGCGATGTCGCGCGCCGCACGGAGCGAGTCCGGGCCTTTCGGGATAAAACGCTGACCACAGGCGTACCGAAAGCGCCCTCCCAGGGTCGGGCGCGGCCCTCCGCACCTACCTCCGGCCTTCCACCTCCCCCAGAAACCCCGCCAGCGCCGCCGCCACCTCCTCCGGATGCTGGTCGACGAAGAAATGCCCGCCCGGCACCGCCTTCGCCCGCATGTCCGAAAGCCGCCCGGCCCAGGTCGCCGGCACGTCGAAATGCCGCGCCATCGCCCCCGAGGCGCCGTAGAGCACCAGCGCCGGGCAACCCACCTTCCGCCCGAGATCCGCGGCATCGTGGGCGTAATCCACCGCCAAGGCGGCGCGGTAATCGTTGGTCATCCCCGCGATGGCCGCAGGATCGCGCCAGGCCGCACGATAGGCCTCCAGCTCCAGGAAATCCTCGAGCCGCGCCCCGCCCCAGCCCAAGAGGCAGGATTCGTAGAAATAGTCCGGGTCCGCACCGATCAGCCGCTCCGGGAACGGCGCCGGCTGGGCAAGGAAGCTCCAGTGGTAGTAGGCCGCCGAGACCGCCGCGGACCAATGCTCGAGCAGGAAATGCGTCGGCACGATATCCATAACCGTGAGGCTCTGGACCCGCCCGGGATGGTCGAGCGCCAGCCGATGCGCGGTCCGCGCCCCCGGTCGTGACCCGCGAGATGGAACCGGTCGAAGCCCAGATACGCCATCAGCGCCGCCTGGTCCTCCGCCATGGCGCGGAACGCGTAGTTGGACAGATCCGCCGCCGCCGCCGGCTTCGACGAGGCGCCGTAGCCCCTCAGATCCGCCGTCACGCAGGTGAACCGCGCCTTGAGCCGCGCCACCACCGGGCGCCACATCGCGCTTGTCTGGGGAAAGCCGTGGAGCAGTAGGAGCGGCGGGCCCGCGCCCGCCACCTCATGGGCGATGGTAATCCCGTCCCTGGTGAATTCCGCCATCTCGGCCTCCCGGGCTGCACAGCCGGTGTACGGGTTGTGTACAGGTTGTGTACGGGTTGTGCAGGGCCCGAAATGCGAAAACGGGGGCCCGAGGGCCCCCGCTCCAGCCTGGCATGCCGGGCCGCCGATCAGCCCACCGGGGCGATCGACTCGATCGTCTTCCCGCCGCCGCCACCGGTCCAGAGGATCTTCACCTGGTCGCCCGGGCGATACCCGGTCAGCGGGAAATTCCCGTCGTGCGACCGGGGCAGCAGGAAGGTCGACCCGTCCTGCAGCGTCACGCTGTTGGTGTTGATGTCGACCCATTTCACGGTGCCCACGGTCTCTGCGGCACTGGCGATGCCAGCGGCGGCGAGCGACATGACGAGAGCGAGTGGAATCAGAGTGTTACGCATCCTTCTTCTCCTGAATGGCCTGCGATGGGCGCAGGCCGGTCCTGGCGTCGCCTGTCTCCGGGGCCTTGGCTGCGGGGGCTTGCGGCGCCTTGTGAAAGGCATATCGGGAGCCGTCCTGACAGGGGCCTTTCCGCAAGTTTACAAATGCGAAAGGTCCCCCGGATGGGGTCTTCTCAGGCGGATCGGGAGGAGAAGTGGCGCGGTTGACGGGGCTCGAACCCGCGACCCCCGGCGTGACAGGCCGGTACTCTAACCAACTGAGCTACAACCGCGCGTGACGGGCCTTCTAGGGGCAGCGGTTCCGGCCGTCAAGCGCCAACACACATCCCGAACGGGGTTTTTCGCACCCGGCCAAAATCGCCCTTCATGCGCACCTCCGCGAACACCTGAAGCCCCGACCTGAGATCAGAATCAGCCCGGCCCCGGGCGCGCGCAGCGCCTTGACCCGTCCCGGCGCATACGGAACAACCCGATGGACGGCTGACGGGAAGGACCGGCGCGAATGGCCCCAAAATTCGGAACCAGCGGATTGCGCGGCCTCGTGGCCGAGCTGACCGACCCGCTCTGCGCGAGCTACGCCGAAGCCTTCCTGGGCATGACCGAAACCGATGGCAGCGTGCTGATCGGCCGCGACCTGCGCGCCTCCTCGCCCCGGATCGCCGCGGCGGTGGCCGCGGGCGCGGCGCGGCTGGGCCTCCGGGCGGTGGATTGCGGCGTCCTGCCCACGCCGGCCCTGGCGCTTGCCGCCGAGGCGCGGGGCACGGCAGCGGTCATGGTGACCGGCAGCCACATCCCCGATGACCGGAACGGGCTCAAATTCTACACCGCGCGCGGCGAG
The DNA here is from genome assembly GCA_003605175.1 of Paracoccaceae bacterium. Classification (GTDB taxonomy): domain Bacteria; phylum Pseudomonadota; class Alphaproteobacteria; order Rhodobacterales; family Rhodobacteraceae; genus Ovoidimarina. The sequence continues at coordinate 180,781 of QWDA01000008.1, forward strand.
ATCACCAAGGCTGACGAGACCGCAATCGCCGAAGCGCAGGCGGCGCTCGGGACGCCCGCCGTCGATCCTGCGCCGCTGGAACCGGACAACGGCGCCGCCGCGTCCTATGCCGGGCGTTTCACGGGCTTCTTCGCCGCCGACGCGCTGGCCGGGCTCCGCATCGGGGTCTACGAGCACAGTTCCGCCGCCCGCGACATCCTCGCCGATGTGCTCCGCGCGCTCGGGGCCGAGACCGTAGCCCTCGGCCGCGCCGACCGCTTCGTGCCGGTGGACACCGAGGCCGTCGATACCGGCACCCGCGCGATGCTGGCCAATTGGGCCTCCGAGCACCGGCTCGACTCCATTGTCTCCACCGATGGCGACGCCGACCGGCCGATGGTCACCGACGCGTCCGGAAAGGTGGTGCCGGGCGACATCCTCGGCCCGCTCACCGCGCGCTACCTGCGTGCCGACACCGTGGTGACACCGGTCACATCGAACTCGCTCGTCGACATGATGGGCGGCTTCGCGGTGACCCGCACCAAGATCGGCTCGCCCTTCGTCATCGCCGGGATGGAGGCGCTCCGGCCCGCGATGGTGGTGGGCTACGAGGCCAATGGCGGCTTCCTCACCGGCTTCACCGCGCTCCGCGACGGGAAAAGCCTGCCGCCGCTCCTGACCCGCGACAGCCTGTTGCCGATCCTCGCGCCGCTCGCACTCGCGCGGCAGACGGGCAAGGGGCTCGCCGATCTCGTCGCCGCCCTGCCCCCGCGCCGCACTGCCGCCGACCGGCTGACCGAGGTGCCGACCGAGCTTTCCGCCGGCCTTGTCGCCCGGCTCGAGGCCGACGAGCGGCTGCGCGATCGGCTCTGTCCGGGGCTTGGCGCGCTTGCGGGGCTCGACCTGACCGATGGCTGCCGGATGCGGTTCACAGGCGGCGCGGTAGTGCATCTGCGCCCCTCCGGCAACGCGCCCGAGCTGCGGGTCTATGTGGAAGCCGGCGACGACGCGGCCGCCGGCGCGATCCTGGCGGACGTGCTGGCGCGGGTCCGGACGGAAGTCGCCGTGGGCTGAGTTGCCTTGCCGCCACGGCTCGGGCATCAACGCGGGACGCGCACGGCAATGGGAGGGCAGACCATGTATCTCGGGCTCGATCTCGGCACGACGGGGCTGAAGGGCGTTCTGATCGACGCGGCGCAGACCGTGGTGGCGCAGGCGACGGCGCCGCTTGCGGTCTCGCGGCCGGCCGAGGGCTGGTCGGAGCAGGATCCGGCGGACTGGATCGCGGCGGCCCGCGACGTGTTGCAAGCCCTCGCCGCCGAAACGGGTCTCGGCCAGGTCGCCGGGATCGGCCTTTCGGGCCAGATGCACGGCGCGACGCTGATCGGCGCGGACGACGCGCCGCTCCGGCCCTGCATCCTCTGGAACGACACCCGCGCCCATGCCGAGGCCGCGGAAATGGACGATGACCCGGAGTTCCGCGCGGTCTCGGGCAATATCGTCTTTCCGGGCTTCACCGCGCCGAAGCTGGCCTGGGTCGCGCGGCACGAGCCCCGGATCTTCGAGGCTGTCGCGCGGGTGCTCCTGCCGAAGGACTATCTGCGCCTCTGGCTGACCGGCGCGGCGGTGTCCGAGATGTCGGACGCCGCCGGGACAAGCTGGCTCGACACCGGCGCGCGGGACTGGTCGGACGCGCTCTTGGAAAAGACCGGCCTGTCCCGCGCGCAGATGCCGGACCTCGTCGAGGGGTCGGATACTTCCGGCGGGCTCCGCGCCGCGCTGGCCCAGGAGTTCGGGCTTCCGACGGGCACCCCCGTCGCGGGCGGCGGCGGCGACAACGCGGCCTCGGGCATCGGCGTCGGGGTGATCCGCCCCGGCCAGGCCTTCGTCTCGCTCGGCACCTCGGGCGTGCTCTTCGCCGCGACCGAGGGCTACAGCCCCGACCCGGCCACCGCCGTCCACACCTTCTGCCACGCGCTGCCCGCCACCTGGCACCAGATGGGCGTGATCCTCGCCGCCACCGACGCGCTGAACTGGTACGCGAATCTCGTGGGGCGCCCGGCCGAGGACCTGACCGGCGCGCTCGGCGCGCTGGAAGCCCCCGGCAAGACCCTGTTCCTGCCCTATCTCGGCGGCGAACGGACGCCGCTCAACGATGCCGCGATCCGCGGCGCCTTCACCGGGCTCGAACACGCGACCGACCGCGCGGCGGCGACCCGCGCGGTGCTCGAGGGCGTGACCTTCGCGCTCCGCGATTGCCGCGACGCGCTGGCGGCGACCGGCACTAGGATCGAACGGCTCACCGCGGTGGGCGGCGGCTCGCGCTCGGACTACTGGCTTCAGGCGATCGCCACGGCGCTCGGCGTGCCGGTGGACCGGCCCGTGGCGGGCGATTTCGGCGCCGCCTTCGGCGCCGCGCGGCTCGGCCAGATGGCGGCCACCGGCGGCGGCACGGAACTCGCCCCGCCGCCCGAGATGGCCCGCAGCATCGCGCCGGTCGCGGCACTCACGGACGCATTCGACGCGGGCCACGCGCGCTATGTGGCGATGCGGGACAGGATCTTCGGAGCTTAGCCGCGCCCGGTGTGCCGGAAACACGGCAAGTATTCACATCGGAGCCAAGGCAGGATCGACGGCGATGCGACTTGCGATTGCAGGAGCGGCGTCAAGCGCCCCGGATGTCGTCCTCGAGAAGCGTCCGCAGCGCCGGCGACACCGACGGCATCACGCCGAACCAGCGGCGGAACCCCTCGGCGCCCTGGTGCAGAAGCATCCCCAGCCCGTCCACCGTGCGGTGCCCGCGCGCTCTGGCGTCGGCCAGAAGCCCGGTCTCGAGCGGTACATAGACGATGTCGTAGACCACAGCGTCCGCTTTCAGATGCGCGAGGTCGAGGTCGATCGGCGGCTGGCCGATCATGCCGAGGCTCGTCGTGTTCACCAGCACATCGGCCCGCGCCATCTCGGCCGGGAGCGCATCGAGCCCGTGCCCGGTAATCCCCGGCCCCAGATGCGCAGCCAGCGCTTCGGCCTTTTCCGCCGTCCGGTTGCACAAGGCGACCGTCAACCCGCGCTCCCGCAGCCCGTAAGCCGCCGCCCGCGCCGCGCCGCCCGCACCGTAGATCACCGCATGTCTGGCGCCCGATTCCCACCCTGGCACCGCCACGTCCATGTTGGCGACAAGCCCCATCGCGTCGGTATTGCCGCCGGTCAGCCTGCCGTCCACCCAGGCGATGCAGTTCACTGCTCCCATGGCGGCCGCGACATCGTCCACCGTGTCGAGATGCTCCCGGACCGCCAGCTTGTGCGGGATCGTCACATTCGCACCAAGATAGCCTTCGCGGCGAAATTCCTCGAAGAACGCCCCCAACGCCTCGGGCGGCACGTCGCGCCGGCCATACGCCGCGTCGAGCCCGTGCTCGGCGATCCAGTGATTGTGCATCATCGGCGACCGCGACTGCCCGATCGGGTGCCCGATCACGAAAGCTCTCTGCGTGCTCATGCCGTCACTCTCCGCTGCCTCTCGCGGCATCAATACCGCGTCCCGCGCCGGGCGCCACCCCGGGAGGCAGAGCAGCCCGGCCGATCACCCGTCGCGGGCGGTTCCGAGAGCGATCACCCGCGGGTCCTCCGACCAAAGACTCTCGACGAGATCGGCGCGGTTGCGCAGCACCGCGCGCTGGTTGACCGACCCCTTGTCCGTCACCTCCCCCTTGTCGAAGGAGAGCGGCACCTCGAGGAACATCATCCGGGTGACGCGAGTGGCCGAGCCGGTAGCTCGGGCGGCATGACCGGCCAGCATCTCCGCCGCCATCGCGCGGACCTTCGGGTGTGTCAGGAGCGCCTCGCCGTCGAGCGACCGGTCACCGGCGAGCGTGCGCAGCGCCGCCCAGTTCGGCACGATCAGCGCCCCCAACTCCCGGTGCCCCTCGCCCGCAATGACCGCATCCACCGCGAGCCCCTTGAGGTCGTCGGTCAGCCGCGCCCTGAGCGGTCCGACGGCGACCCAGGTCCCCGAAGCGAGCTTGAAGTTCTCCGCCAGCCTGCCGTCGAAATAGAAGCCCGCCGCCGGGTTGCCCGGCTCGACGAAGCGGAACGCGTCGCCGAAGCTGTAGAACCCCTCCTCGTCGAACGCCTCGGCGGTAAGCTCCGGATTGCGCCAGTACCCCGGCGTGACGGAGGGGCTGCGGACCCGTCCCTCGAGCTTGTCGCCCTGCGGCACCAGCTTGAACTCGACCCCCGGCAGCGGCACGCCCAGATTGCCGGCGGTCTTCTCGATCTTGTGCCACAGGAGCGCCGAGGGGCCCGTCTCCGTCGCGCCGAAACCAGTGCAAAGCGGTACCCCGCCCGGCACCATCTCCTCGGCTACCCGCGAGAGCCTGTCCCAGACCGGCTGGCTCATTCCCGCACCGGCATAGAACAGCATCTGCAGCCGCGCGAAGAACGTCTTGCGCAGCAGGTCATCGGTTTCCATCGCGTCGAGCAGCATCTGGAAGCCGAGCGGCACGTTGAAATACCAGGTCGGCGAAATCTCCCGCAGATTCTCGATTGTCCGGCCGATCCCGTCGGGCGTGGGCTTGCCATCGTCGATGTAATAGGTGCCGCCGAAATAGATCACCAGGTGGAACACCCTGTTGCCGCTCGCCGTGTGGTTCCAGGGCGCCCAGTCGACCACGACCGGAGGCGTCTCCTGCATGAACAGGTAGCATTGCGCATCCATCTGCGGATTGGCGCAGATCATCCGCTGGCTCTGGATCACCGCCTTGGGCGATCCGGTGGTGCCGGAGGTGAAGAGGAACTTCGCCACCGTGTCCGGACCGACCGCCGCATGGGCCGCTTCCATCGCGGCGCTGGGCGGCGTGGCGGCGAGGCTTTCGAACGAGAGGCACTCGCGGCCCGGGACCTGGCCTTCGATCGAGACCACGGGCACATCGGCACCGAACACGGCCTGGATGGCCGGGGCGAAGCGGCTGACGTTGTCGGCGAAGATCATGCCCGGCGTGAGCTGCCGGGCCACGTCGCGCAGCTTGAGAAATTCGCCGCCCGCAAGCGCATAGGCGGGTGCCAGCGCCGCCGAGGGCACGCCCACATGCTGCGCGCCCAGCGCCATCAGCGCGTGGGAGATGCTGTTGCCCGAAAGGATCAGGAGCGGCCGCTCCGGAGAGAGGCCGCGCGCCACCAGGGCCGAACCGATGGCGCGGATCTTATCGGCAGCCGCGCAATAGCTCATGCCGCGCAACTCGCGATCCGGCCCGCGCTCGGCCATCCACAGCCTGTCGGGCACCTTCTCCGCCCACGCCATGAAGCGCTCGGTCATGCAACGCGGCGTCGGGCCCAGGGGCTCCGTGTTCCAGACGAGAATGCTGCCATCCGCCCGCGTCTCGCTGCGAATGATCGGATCCCAAAGCGCGGGTGCCGTGGCCTCGGTCATGATTCCTCCCCCGAAAACTCGAATTTTGTTTACATGGAAACTATTTCTATGGATAGTAAATTATTGCAAGGTTCCTCAGGGGTGCGGCTCCAATGAAATACATCACGATAGAAAGCCGCGGGGACGTCGCCCTGATTGGCCTCAACCGACCCGAAAAGCGCAACGCGATTTCGGACGCCTTCGTCGAAGAACTCGAGGTCGCAATCAACGCGGCGGAAGCCTCGGCGAAGGCCGGCGTGATTCACGGAATCGGCCCGCATTTCTGCGCCGGTCTCGACCTGGCCGAACACGTCAAGAAGACCCCGTTCGAGGGCGTGCATGGCTCGCGCCGCTGGCACCGTGTCTTCGACCGGATGCAGCGCGGGCGAATCCCCTGGGTCGCCGCGCTGCACGGCGCGGTCGTCGGCGGCGGGCTCGAGCTCGCCTCCTCGGCCCATATCCGCGTGGCCGACACCACCGCCTTCTTCGCCCTGCCCGAGGGCCAGCGCGGCATCTTCGTCGGCGGCGGCGCCTCGGTCCGGTCGGCGCGGCTGATGGGCGTGGCCCGGATGACCGACATGATGCTGACCGGCCGTTCGGTCGATGCCGCAACGGCAGAGCGCTGGAACCTGGTCCAATATGTCGTCGACGAAGGCAAATCGCTCGAGACCGCCATCGCGCTGGCCGGGAATGCCGCGTCCAACGCGGAAATCTCGAACTACGCGATCATCAACGCCCTGCCCCGGATCCAGGACATGTCGAGCGATGACGGTCTCTTCGTCGAAAGCTTCATCGCCTCCTTCACCGCGACCAGCCCGGAAGCCGAAGAACGATTGAACGCGTTCCTGACGAAAAAGGCCGGCAAGGTCGCACGCCCTGGCGAGGAACGGGGATGAACAAGGCCATGCAGGGACGGATCGAGGAAGACAAGGTGATCTTCGGCGAGATCGCCTCGTCGATCGGCTTCCTGCTGCGCCTCGCGCAGGTCCGGGTGTTCGACGCTTTCTTCGACAAGCTCGCGCGCCACGGACTGAAACCCGGCGAGTTCACCATGCTCTGGGTGATCGGCCTGAACCCGGGAATACCGCAAGGGCTGCTCGCTCGGAAGCTGCGGATCAAACCCGCCCATATGACGAAACTCGTGCAGCGGGCGGTGGATGCCGGCCGGCTCACACGCACGGTGCCGGACGACGATCGTCGCACGGTGCTCTTGACTCTGACGCCTGATGGCGCCCGGTTCGTGGAGGAGAAGAAGCCGGAATTCCTGGGCTACCTCCCGCGCGAGGCGGTCGCCCTCGACGCCGGGGAGTTCGAGACGCTGATTCGGCTCCTGCAACGGTTCAACGGCATGGAGGATGCCAGGTGATCGACCTCGAGAACATCATCGCCATCGACATTCATACCCATGCCGAGGAGCCCTGCTGCGGCCCCCGCGACGACGGCTATGACGAGTTCCAGGCCGGGATGGCCGCCTATTTCCGGAACCCCGCCGGCGCCAAGGGCATGCTCCCCTCGGTCGAGGAAACCGCCGCATACTATCGCGAGCGCCGGATCGCCGCGGTGATCTTCCCGGTCGATGCCGAACGCGAGACCGGCTTCCGCCGATATTCCAACGACGACGTTGCCCGGATCTGCGCAGAGAATGCCGATATCCTGATCCCCTTCGCCTCGATCGACCCCTGGAAGGGCAAGATGGCAGTTCGCGAAGCGCGGCGCTTGGTAGCGGAGTACGGCGTGAAGGGCTTCAAGTTCCACCCGACGATGCAGGGCTTCTTCCCCAATGACCGCATGGCCTACCCGCTCTACGAAGCGATCCAGGAGGCCGGAGCCGTGGCACTGTTCCATACCGGACAGACCGGCGTCGGCTCGGGCATGGAGGGCGGCATGGGCATGCGGCTCAAGTACTCGAACCCGATGTATGTGGACGACGTGGCCGTGGACTTCCCTGACCTCAAGATCGTCCTCGCGCACCCGTCCTTCCCGTGGCAGGAAGAGGCGCTCGCCGTCTGCCAGCACAAGCCCAACGTCTACATCGATCTCAGCGGCTGGAGCCCGAAATACTTCCCGGAGATCCTGGTGAAATACGCGAACTCGCTGCTGAAGACGAAGATGCTTTTCGGGTCCGACTGGCCAGCAATCACCCCCGACCGCTGGCTGTCCGACTTCGAGACCGCAAATTTCCGGGAGGAGGTTCGCCCCCTCATCCTCAAGGAAAACGCACGCAGGCTGCTGAGCCTGTAGGGAGAAAAAGGGAGGAAACAAATGAAAAACCTGATCAAGACGGTGGCGCTTGCCGCAGCGGCAGCGGCCATCTCGTTCTCTGCGGCCCAGGCGCGCGATCTGCGCATCGCTCCGGCCGCGCCGCCGGCCCACCCCGCGAACGGGACGATGTACACGAACTTCGCCAAGTACCTGCCTGAGGAATCCGACGGCCGGCTGACAGCCACCATCCTCGGCCCCGAGGTCGTCAACCTGATCCAGATGAAGGACGCGCTGCAGAGCCAGGTCGCCGAGGTCGGCAACCTCCTGCCGCTCTACTTCCCGGCCGACCTGCCGATGATGTCGGTGACGGGCCAGGTCTCGCTGATCTCGAAGAACCCGCACGCGATGGGCGCGGCGATGACCGAGTTCATCGTCAACTGCGAACCCTGCCAGAAGGAGATGGACGCGCTTGGCTTCGTCTATCTCGGCTCCGGCGCCTCCGACCTCTACGAGTTCATCACCACGAAGCCGGTCCGCACCGCCGCCGATCTGCAAGGCCTCAGGCTCCGCTCGGGCGGCGCGCCCTGGGCGCGGCTCGCCGAGAATTTCGGCGCAGTCCCGGTGCAGATGTCGGTCTTCGACCAGTTCGAGGCAATGAACTCCGGCACCATCGACGGCACCATGGCCTCGGTCGGCGACCTCCTGGCCTTCCGCCTTGTGGAAGTGGCCAAGTACATCACCTACGCGCCCATCGGCGGCTATATCGCCACCTCGAACTTCACCGTGGCCAAGCCGACATGGGACAGCCTGTCCGAAGAGGACAAGATGGCCATGGTCCGCGCTGCGAACCGGGCGAATGCCGATTTCACCAACCGCTGGGGCTATGAGATCCCCGAGATCGCGGAAGGCGCCGCAACGAAGGCCGGGATCGAGTTCATCGAGGCCGACACGGATCTGTCGAAGGCGATCGAGGACTTCGTCCAGGCCGATATCGAGACGGCCGGGACCTACAGCCAGGAGCAGTTCGGCATCGCCGACGCGCCGGACCAGATCCAGGAATTCCTCGGCCTCGTGGCCAAGTGGGAGAAGATCGCCGACGAGGTGAACAACGACCCCGCCGCCATGACCGAGCGTGTCTACGAAGAGGTCTGGTCCAAGGTCGACTACGCGACCTACGGGGGTTGATCCCGCCTCCGGCGGCCGGACAGCCCGGCCGCCGGGCCTTATCCACCCAGGATTCCGACAGGCTTCAGAGATGACCACCATCGCCCGAATCCGCGATCTGTCACTGCAGGGCCTCGCCGTGATCGGATCGCTCGCGATCCTGACGCTGATGCTTCACGTCACCACCGACGTGGTGTTGCGCAACACGATCAACCAGCCGGTCCCGGCCACCTACGAGATCGTCACCAACTATTACATGATCGCGCTCGCCTTCATCCCCCTCGCCTGGGTCGAGAAGTCGGGCGGCATGGTGAATGTCGAAGCGATCGAGCCGTTCCTGAGCCTGCGCCTCTTGTGGCTGTCGGACCGGTTCGTGGCGGTGCTCTCGACGCTGATCTACCTCGCGCTTGCCTGGGTGACTTTCGAGGCCTCGCTCAAGACCTGGGATGCGGGCACCTTCGTGTTGGCCCAGAACATCCCGATCCCGACCTGGCCGGCCAGCTTTCTGCCGCCGCTCGGGTTCCTCCTCGCCGCCAGCGTCACGGCTGCCCGGATCGTCGCGCCCCTCGGCAAGACACAAGAGGACTGGACAGTCACGCATTACACCACGGAGCCTGAAGAGTGAGCGTCGAAACCGGCCTTTACGGCGTCCTCCTCCTGTTCCTCCTGCTCGCGCTCCGCGTGCCGGTGGCGCTGGCGCTGATCGCCGTTTCCTTCTCTGGCGTGACCTTCCTGCTCGGCATCACGCCCGCAGTGGGCATCCTCGCCAACACGCCGTTCTCCTTCGTGTCGAACTGGACGCTTTCGGCCGTGCCGATGTTCCTCCTGATGGGGTTCATCGCCTATCATTCGGGGATGACCGGCGGGTTGTTCGATGCCGCCAAGGCGCTCCTCAGGCGCGTGCCCGGCGCGCTGGCGATCTCTTCGATCTTCGCCTGCTCGGGCTTTGCCGCAGTCTGCGGCTCGTCGCTCGCCACGGCCGCGGCGATGGGGCGGATCGCCGTGCCCGAAATGGTGCGCGCCGGCTATAGCCCCAGCTTCGCCACCGGCGCCATCGCCGCAGGCGGCACCATCGGCGCACTGATCCCACCCTCGATCCTGATGATCGTCTACGGCGTCTTCGCCGAAACCTCGGTCATCAAGGTCTTCATGGGCGGGATCACCATCGGCATCCTGACCGCGCTGCTCTATTCCGCGGTCGTCCTGCTCACCTGTTGGCTGCGCCCCGACATCGCGCCGCCGCGGCCCATCGAATCCGACCCGATCAGCCCGCGCGAGGCCATTGTCGACATCTGGCCGGTGCTAGTGCTCATGCTCGTCGTGTTCGGCGGGCTCTTCTCCGGCATCTTCACCGCGACCGAGGCCGGCGCCATCGGCGCGGTCGGCTCCATCCTGATCGCGGCCATCACCGGACGCCTGAGCTTCACGATCCTCCGCACCTCGCTCCTCGAGGCGCTGATGTCCTCGTCCTCGCTCCTGATCATCGGCGTCGGCGCCTCGATGTTCACCCGGTTCCTCGGCCTCACCGGCGTGACGGGCGCGATCTCCGGCCTCGTGAGCGGGCAGGAGCTCAGCTACTTCCAGCTGATGGCGGTGGTGGTGCTCCTCTACCTGGTCCTCGGCATGTTCATGGAACCTTTCGGCGCGCTCCTGGTGACGCTGCCGGTCCTACTGCCGATCTTCCGCGCCCAGGGGATCGACCTAATCTGGTTCGGGGTCTTCGTGGTCAAGCTCCTGGAAATCGGCATGATCACCCCGCCTGTCGGGCTCAATGTCTTCGTGATCCGAAACGTCGCCAGCGACTACGTGACGGTCTCGCAGATCTTCAAGGGCGTCATTCCCTTCCTGCTCGCCGATCTCGTGGTCCTGCTGATTGCGATCCTGGCGCCCGGGCTGATCCTGTTCCTGCCGTCCCTCTTGTGAGCGCAGCCATGTCGTTCGCCGACGATGCCGCCAGAATGCTCGACGCGCTGAACGCAACACCCGGCTGGGCGCAGGTTCGCGGCGAATTCGACGACGCGACCGTCGCCGCGATCCTCGGCGAGGCGGCGCGCGTCGCCGCAGAGATCGTCGCGCCGCTCAACCCCGTCTCCGACCGCGTCGGCGCGACATTCGCCGACGGCACGGTGCGGGTACCGCCGGAATACCGCACCGCCTACCGGACGCTGGCCGAGGGCGGCTGGCTCGGAATCGAACAGGCGCCCGAACACGGCGGACAGGGTCTGCCGCTCGCGCTGTTCGTGGCGGTGAACCAGGCGTTCGAGCGTGCCGCGCCCGCCTTCATGATGGCCGCCGGTGGCAGCCGCGCCGCCGCCCGGCTCCTGACCGAATGGGCCGACGAGGCCACCCGCGAAAGCTGGGTTCCGGCACTCCTCTCGGGCGCGGCCTGCGCCACGATCTGCATTTCCGAACCAGAGGCAGGCTCGGATGTGGGCCGGATCCGCACCCGGGCGTCCAGGACCGAGGACGGATGGCAGGTCTCGGGCCAGAAGATCTGGATCTCCTTCGGCGATCACGACATCGCCCCCCGCATCGGACATTGCCTGCTCGCGCGCACCGGCGACGCCCCCGGCACACGCGGCCTCAGTCTCTTCCTCGTCGAGCGCGGCCCGGGCGTCGTGACCGAGCGGATCGAGGAAAAGCTCGGGCTCCACGGCTCGCCCACCTGCGCCCTGCGCTTCGACAAGGCGCCCGCGATCCTGCTCGGCGAGGAGGGGCGCGGCCTGCCGCAGCTTTTCACGATGATCCGGCACATGCGCCTGATCGTGGCGTGCCAGGGCCTCGGAACCGCCCAGGGCTGCCTCGATACTGCACGCCTCCATGCGCAGGAACGGCGCCAGGGCGGCAGCCCTACGGAGCCGGCGGTGCCGATCGCCAACCATGCCGATATCCGCCGCCAGCTCGACGAGATGCAGGCGCAGATCGACCTGTTCCGCCTCGCGCTCGTGCAGACCGCCGTAGCCGCCGATCTCTCCACCGACGACCCCGGGATGGCGGCGCTCTGCGGCTTCCTGTTGCCGCTGGTGAAGAATTTCGGCGCCGAGCTCGGTTTCGACACCGCCGCGCGGTCCATCCTCGTCCTGGGCGCCGGTGGCTATACCCGCGACTATCCGCTGGAGCAGGCGCTGCGCGACGCAAGGGTCTTCGCGATCTACGAGGGCACCACCGGGATGCAGGCGCAGGATTTCCTGCTCCGCCAGTGCCTTGGCGCCAAGGGCGCGGCACTGGCGATCTTCCGCGACCTGGCGCTGGCGGAAACCGCCGGCCTGCCCGCGGCCCGGGCGCTGATCGAGACTTTCTCCGGCTTCTTCCGCGACACGGTCGCCCCGGCCGGCCGGCCGGCCCAGCTTGCCATGGCCGAGCCGGCGCTCCGGGCCGGCTGGATCGCGGTCCAGGCCTGGATGGCCGCCCGCATCCCCGGCAGCGACAGCGCGGCCCGCTTCCTCGCCAGTGCGGCACCGGAGCTCGAGCGCCAGATCGCCCGCGCCCAGTTCGAGGCCGGCCGGGCCTGAAGCCTCAGCCCTTCCGCGGCACCAGCGCCTCGCCGACATCCTCGATCGAGTCGTCCAGAAGCTGCTTCATCAGATCGCGCGCGCGCTCGGGCGCCTGGTCGCGGATCGCGTCGGCCACAAGCCGGTGCTGTTCCAGCCGGTATTCCTTGATCACCTCGGCGCCGCGCCAGCTCAGCTCGAAAACGCTGAGCATCGCCGCCCGGATCAGTGCCGAGAAGCCCGAGATGAACGGGTTGTGCGTGGCCGCCAGGATGGCGACATGAAATGCGAAATCGGCCTCCACGAGAAGATTCTGCTCGGATGCATCCCGCCGCATCCTGTCGAACGCTTCGTAAAGCCGTTCGATATCGGTCTCCGTCCGCGTCGAGGCCGCGAGTTCCGCCGCCGCCGGCTCGATCATCTGCCGCAGCCGGTTCAGGTCAGATGCGATCTCGCCAGCCGGAACCGTCTGCAGGTGCCAGGACAACACGTGCTCGTCTAGCATGTTCCAGTGCTGCCGTTCGCGCACCGATGTGCCAACCTTCGGGCGCGCCACGACAAGGCCCTTGGCGGTCAGCTTGGAATAGGCCTCGCGCAACGCGGTGCGGGACACGCCATAGCGCTCGCGCATCACGCCCTCGTTGGGCAGCCGCTCGCCGGCGGCGAACCTCCCCTGCACGATCGCCATGCCGATCGCATCGACGAGCGGCGATTGCAGGGTGCCTTGTTCGAAGAGCTGCGCCGAAACGCTGCCGAGCCGTCGGCCGGAGGCTCCCCTGTTCCTACCCGTGCGCATCAGCGTTACCTGCGCTCTCCATTCTACCGCCCGTTGCCGATATCGAACGAACTGACCAGGAACCTATGCAGTACGATGAATCCGAACAGAAGGACACCGCTGCTGATCAGGATCCAGGCCGAGTTGAGCGACCCGTTGAAAATGATCAGCGTCGAGATCAGCCCGAGGATCATGCCGCCGAAGAGCGTGCCCGCCACCATGCCGACGCCGCCGGTCAGGAGCGTGCCGCCGAGCACGACCGAGGCGATGGCCGAGAGCTCCAGCGTATTGCCGGCCAGCGGGTAGCCCGATTTCGTGTAGAGCGCATAGACCACGCCCGCGAGCGCCGAATAGAACCCGGCCACCGCATAGACCATGACCGTGGTGCGACGGATGTTCACCCCCATCAGCCGCGCCGATTCCCGGTCGCCGCCGATGGCGTAGACATTGGTGCCGAAGCGGGTGAAATGCGCGATAAAGATCGCCACGGCGAGGCTCGCCAGCATCACCATGGCCGATGAGCGCAAGAGCCCCTTGCCCGGCAGACGGATCCGGATGTCGCTGTAGAGATCGGCCCATTCATGGGTGATCGGCACCGCATTGACCGTCACCATGAAACACAGGCCCCGCAGTAGGAAGAGCCCCGCCAGGGTGATGATGAAGGGCTGGATGTCCAGCGAGTCGATCACCCAGCCCTGGAACGCCCCGAAGGCGAACCCGAAGATCAGCATCAGGATCGCGGAGCTGAGCGGGTCCCAGCCCAAGCTGTCCAGCACCGCCACCGAGACGCCGACGAAGCCGATCATCGAGCCGATCGACAGGTCGATCCCGCCCGAGAGGATCACGAAGGTGGCGCCTGTTGCCGCGATGATGATGAAGGAGTTGTCGGCAAGGATATTGCCCAGAACCCGCATCGACAGGAAGTTCCGGTACGTCGCCCCGCCGATCAGGAAGATCGCGACGAAGACCAGCACGGTCGCGTAGAAGGGCAGGTATTTCTTGTTGAGAAGCGCGCTCATTGCCGGACCCTCCGCCACAGGGCGGCGGCGATGCCCTGCCGCGCCTTGTCCGATTGCAAGACCAGCACGAACAGCACCACAAGCGCCTTGATGATCAGGTTGTACTCCGGCGGCAGGCCCGAGATCAGGATCGAGGTGGTCAGCGTCTGGATCACCAGCGCGCCGATCACCGTCATGCCGAGGTAGATCCGTCCGCCCGCCAGCGAGCCGCCGCCGATCACCACCGCGAGGATCGCGTCGAGCTCGATGTAGAGCGCCACCGAAACCGGGTCCGAGGTATGGGTGTCGGCCGTCAGGATCACCCCCGCCCAGCCAGCCATCAGCCCGCAGATCACATAGGCGACGAAGGCGATCAGCCGCGCGTTCACACCGGCGATGTTCGACGCCGCCGCGTTGCCGCCGGTCGCCTCGACGAACAGCCCCAGCGCGGTGCGTCGGATCAGCACCCAAAGCAGAAGGAACAGGCCCGTGAAGACGAAGAGCCGCGTCGGAACGTAAAGCACCGATCCGGTGGAAAGCCCCTGCAGGAACGCGCTCTGGAAACTCGGGTCGGTGCCGCCGTAGAACAGGTTGACCATCATCCCGATCCCGCGCCCCGACACCATGAGGATCAGCGTGGCGATGATCGGCTGGATCCCCAGCCCCGCCACCAGCGCCCCGTTCCAGGCACCGCAGACCGCCGCCGCCGCCAGCGCCCAGACCAGCACCAGCCCGTGCGGATCGCCCGCCTGGATGCGCCAGGCGATGATCGCGCCCGAAATCGCCGCGATCGAGCCGACCGAGAGGTCTATCCCCTTGGTGCCGATCACCACCGCCATGCCGAGCGCGACCAGTGCCGTCGGCACCGCGCGGTAGAGGATGTCGATCAGGTTGCCGAACAGCCGTCCCTCGACGATCCGGATGTCGTAGAAGTTGGGCGAGATTATCCCATCAACGATCAGGATCACCGCCAGCGCCAGAAGCGGCCATACCGCACGGCTTTGCAACAGCGCGCCTCCGCGCCATCCCTCCGAAATCGTTCGCGCCTCAGCCATCGTTACCCGCAATCATCGTCACGATATTGTCCCTCGTGATTTCGCCGCCAGAGATCTCTCCGATCTTGCGCCGGTCGCGCAGCACAACGACCCGGTCGGAGGAAGATACCACCTCGTCGATTTCCGAGGAGGCAACCAGAAGCGCCAGCCCCTCGGCGCAGAGCTTGCGGATCAGGACAAGGATCTCGGCATGCGCGCCCACGTCGATCCCGCGTGTCGGCTCGTCCAGAAGCAGGATCCGCGGCTGCGACGCCAGCGCGCGGGCCAGCACCACCTTCTGCTGGTTGCCGCCCGAAAGCTGCCGCACCGGCTTCTCCGCGTCCGGCGTCGCGATGGCGAGCGCGCGGATCATCTCGTCGGCGATCTTCTCCTGCTCGGCCCGCGAGACGCGGTTGAGCCAGCCGCGCTTGGCCTGCATCGAGAGCACGATGTTCTCGCGAACCGACAGTTCGCCCACCAGCCCCTCGGCCTTGCGGTCCTCCGGGCACAGCGCCATCCCCGCCTCGAGCGAAGCGCCCGGGCTGGCCCCGACCCTGCCCTTGCCGCGCATTTCCAGCGTGCCGCTGTCGGGCCGGATCGCGCCGAACAGGAGTTTGGTCATTTCCGTCCGTCCCGAGCCTAGGAGGCCCGAGAGCCCCACCGCCTCGCCGGCGCGCAGCTCCAGATCGAAGGGCTGCAGCAGACGCTTGCGCCCCACATTCCGCGCCGTGAGCACCGGCTCGCCTTCCGCTGCGCGGCGCTCGCCGGCAAAGGCGGCCTCGACCTCGCCCAGTTCGCGGCCGATCATCATCGCGATCAGCTCCTGGCGCCCGGTCTCGGCCGTCCGGCCGCTGCCGACCTTGCGCCCGTTCCGCAAGACAGTGAGCCGGTCGGATATCTCATAGACCTGATCCAGGAAATGCGTAATGAAAACAATGGATATTCCGCGCTCCTTCAAGCTCCGCATCACCTCGAACAATGCCGAGGTTTCCTGCGCGTCGAGCGAGGCGGTGGGCTCGTCCAGCACCAGAACCCGCGTCTCCGCGTCCAGCGCCCGGGCGATCGCCACCATCTGCTGAACCGCCACCGAATGGCTGCCCAAGGCCCGGTCTAGATCGACCTTCAGCCCCAGCCGATCCAGCTTCTCCTGCGCCTGAGCGCGCGCCCTGCGCCAAGAGATCACGCCGAACCGCCCGCCGGTCTTGCCGAGCGTCAGGTTCTGCAGGACCGACATGGCCGGGATCAGGTTGACCTCCTGGTAAACCGTCGAAATCCCCGCCGCCTGCGCCTCGCCCGTCGACGCGAACTCCACCGGCTGGCCCTGCAACGCAATCTCGCCGCCGTCGCGCGCCAGCGCGCCCGTCAGCACCTTGATCAGCGTCGACTTGCCCGCGCCGTTCTCGCCCAGAAGCGCATGAATCTCGCTGGCGCCAAGGTCGAAATCCACATCGTCGAGCGCCTGAACGCCGGGAAACGCCTTGCGGATGCCGCGCATCGTCACCGCGCTCTGCGGGGTTTCTTTCTGCATCGGTTACGCCCCTTCCGGCCGCCCGACGAACCGGACGGCACGGAAACCCACGCCGGGACCGGCGCGGGTTTCACAGAGTTCAGAGATCGGTCATTCGGCCTTGTGCAGATCCGACGGGATCACGATCCACTTGTCCAGATCCTTGGGGCTCTCCAGATAGTCGGTGATGACCGGATAGATGAACTCGGCCACCGCCGAGCGCAGCTCGACCGAGGCGTTCGCGTCGCCGGCCTTCATCGCGTCGACGATGGCCGGCACGTAGTCGACCGACACCATCAGCACGTCCTTGCCCGGCTTCAGCCCGGCTTCCTTCATCGCCTGGATCGCGCCGAGCTGCATGTTGTCGTTATGCGCAAAGGCGGCGCAGATCCCGTCGAGATTGTTGGTCGACTTGATGAAGGCTTCCATCACCTTCTTGCCGCCCTCGGTGGTGAAGTCGCCCGACTGGGTCGCGACGATCTCCATCGCCGGGAACTGGTCGATCACCGCCTCGAACCCGCTCTTGCGCTCGATGGCCGGGGCCGAGCCCGTGGTGCCCTGCATCTCGACGATCTTGCAATTGCCGAGCGATTCCGCGGCAAGCCAGGCGCCCGCCAGCTTGCCCTCCAGATTGAAGTCGGCCGAGATGCGCGTGACGTAGAGCGACTTGTCGTCCACGTCCACGTCCCGGTCGACGAGGAAGACCGGGATTTCCGCGTCCTTCGCCTCTTCCAGCACGTCTTCCCAGCCGGTCACGACGACCGGCGCGATGATGATCGCGTCGACGCCCTGCGCGATGAAGGCCCGCACCGCGCGCAACTGCTCTTCCTGCTTGCCCTGGGCATTGGCGAATTTCAGATCGACGCCGTATTTTCCGGCCTCATCCTGCATGTTCTTCGAAAAGGCCGGCCGCCAGTCGCCTTCCGAGCCGACCTGGCTGAAGCCGATCGTATAGTCCGCCGCCAGCGCGGCCGACGACATCAGTGCACAGCTCAACGATGCTGCGAACAGCTTGTGAAACGTCATGATTTTCCTCCCAGTTCTCTGCGGTACCCGCAACGTGCGCGGGATGCAAAAGTAGTATTATATTATTTTTTCGTGGATCAAGAGATTTGTTTCCCTAACGGGCGAATGAGACGTTTCGCGAGATCAGGGGTGAAGCCGGACGCAGAACCGGAGCGGAGAGGCAGGGCGCGGCGGAAGGGCATCTTGTTCTGCCAACCGGCGCCATCCTCGGAATCACGGGCCATTTGGTGTCGATGACCCTCGACATGGCGGGGCTGGCGCAGAATGGTGGCGCTGTGCTGAGCCACTTGCGCATATCTCGGGCCGACCACCCGGCCGCCGTCTCTTTCGTCCGCTGCGATCCGCGGTACCGACGCGAGCCGATGACGCAAATCGGAGCGGATCCCGAGCTTGCCGACGAGCGCGGCCAGGGCCGGTCCGCAAATCGCTCGACTTCTGGCATTGCCACGGGAGATACAAGGCTATCGTCGGGTAGAGGTCGAAAAACGATGGCGCGGCGGAAGGAGCTTCGCGAAGCGATCAAGTACGGCGCGCTACCGATGAAGCGGCGGCCCGAGGAGGAGAGACAATGTTCACAGCATCGATGACGTTCGATCTGGGCGAGGACGTGAACGCGCTTCGCGAGATGGTCCACCGCTGGGCGCAGGAGCGCGTCAAGCCCATGGCCGCCGAGATCGACGAGAGGAACGAGTTCCCGGCGGAGCTTTGGCAGGAACTGGGGACGCTCGGGCTTCTGGGGGTCACCGTGCCGGAGGAATACGGCGGCGCGGGCATGGGCTACCTGGCGCATGTGGTCGCGGTCGAGGAAATCGCGCGGGCCTCGGCCTCGGTCTCGTTGTCCTACGGCGCGCATTCCAACCTCTGCGTCAACCAGATCAAGCTGAACGGCTCGGAGGCGCAGAAGCGGAAGTTCCTGCCCGCGCTGATCTCCGGCGAGAGCGTCGGCGCGCTGGCGATGTCCGAGGCCGGGGCCGGATCGGACGTGGTGAGCATGAAGCTCCGGGCCGAGAAGCGGAACGACCGCTTCGTGCTCAGCGGCAACAAGTACTGGATCACCAATGGCGGCGAGGCGAATACGCTGGTGGTCTATGCCAAGACCGATCCCGAGGCCGGATCGAAGGGCATCACCGCCTTCCTGATCGAGAAATCCATGCCCGGCTTCTCCCAGTCGAAGCATTTCGACAAGCTCGGGATGCGCGGATCGAATACGGTCGAGCTGGTCTTCCAGGACGTCGAGGTTCCGTTCGAGAACATCCTGGGCGAGGAAGGCAAGGGCGTGCGCGTCCTGATGTCGGGCCTCGATTACGAGCGCGTGGTGCTGTCGGGGATCGGCACCGGGATCATGGCGTCCTGTCTCGACGAGGTCATGCCGTATCTGGCCGAGCGCAGGCAGTTCGGACAGCCGATCGGGGATTTCCAGCTGATGCAGGGCAAGATCGCGGACATGTACACCAAGCTGAATTCGGCCCGTGCCTATGTCTACGAGGTCGCCAAGGCCTGCGACCGGGGCGAGGTCACGCGCCAGGACGCGGCCGCCTGCGTGCTCTATGCCAGCGAGGAGGCGATGGTGGTGGCGCACCAGGCCGTGCAGGCGATGGGCGGGGCCGGGTTCATGAACGAAACCCCGGTCAGCCGCATCTTCCGCGATGCCAAGCTGATGGAGATCGGCGCCGGCACATCGGAAATCAGGCGGATGCTGATCGGGCGCGAGCTGATGGGAGCGATGCGCTGATGTCGGTCCTGCAATCGGCGATCTCGCCGAGATCCGAGTGCTTCGCGGCCAACCGTTCCGCACACGAGGCGGCGATGAAGCCGGTGCACGCGGCGGCGGCGCTGGCCGTGGCCGGGGGGGGCGACAAGGCCCGCGAACGGCACGCCAGCCGGGGCAAGATCCTCCCGCGGGAGCGGGTCTCCAGGCTTCTGGACGCCGGCTCGCCCTTCCTCGAGATCGGCATGTTCGCGGCGCATGGTCTTTACGACGGGGCCTCGCCCTCCGCCGGTGTCGTGGCGGGGATCGGCCGGGTGTCGGGGCGCGAGGTGATGATCGTCTGCAACGACGCCACGGTGAAGGGCGGGACCTATTTCCCGATGACGGTCAAGAAGCACCTGCGCGCGCAGGAGATCGCCGAACAGAACCGCCTGCCCTGCGTCTACCTGGTGGATTCCGGGGGTGCGAACCTTCCCAATCAGGATGAGGTCTTTCCCGACCGGGACCATTTCGGCCGGATCTTCTTCAACCAGGCCAACATGTCGGCCAAGGGCATCCCGCAGATCGCGGTCGTCATGGGCTCCTGCACGGCGGGCGGCGCCTATGTGCCGGCAATGTCGGACGTGACGATCATCGTCCGCGACCAGGGCACGATCTTCCTGGCCGGTCCCCCGCTGGTCAAGGCCGCTACCGGCGAAGTCGTCAGCGCCGAGGATCTCGGCGGCGGCGATGTGCATACGCGCCTGTCCGGCGTGGCGGATTATCTGGCCAATGACGACGCCCATGCGCTCGCGCTGGCACGGCAGGCGGTGGCGAACCTGAACCTTACGAAGCCGCGCCAGCTGGACCTCGCGCCGGTCGAGGCACCGCTCTACGATCCCGAAGAGATCCTCGGCGTGGTGCCCGCCGATCTGCGCAGGCCCTACGACATCCGAGAGGTGATCGCGCGGATCGTCGACGGATCGCGCTTCGACGAATTCAAGGCGCGCTACGGCACCACGCTGATCTGCGGCTTCGCCCATGTCATGGGCATGCCGGTGGGGATCGTCGGCAACAACGGGGTGCTGTTCTCGGAAAGCGCGGTGAAGGGCGCGCATTTCGTCGAGCTCTGCTCGCAGCGGAAGATCCCGCTGGTGTTCCTGCAGAACATCACTGGCTTCATGGTCGGGCGCAGCTACGAGGCCGCCGGCATCGCCAAGGATGGCGCCAAGCTCGTAACCGCCGTGGCGACCACAAGAGTGCCGAAGATCACGGTGCTGGTCGGCGGGTCCTTCGGCGCGGGCAATTACGGCATGTGCGGCCGCGCCTATTCTCCGCGGTTCCTCTGGACCTGGCCCAATTCGCGGATCAGCGTCATGGGCGGCGAACAGGCCGCCGGGGTGCTGGCCACCGTCCGGCGCGACGCGATCGAACGCGCGGGCGAGACCTGGTCTGCCGAGGACGAGGCCGAGTTCAAGCGCCCGACCATCGAGATGTTCGAGCGGCAGTCGCATCCGCTCTACGCCTCGGCGCGGCTCTGGGACGACGGCATCGTCGATCCGCGCAAGACCCGCGACGTGCTGGCGCTGTCGCTGTCGGCGACGTTGAACGCGCCGATCGAAGAGACGCGGTTCGGCGTGTTCCGGATGTGAGGGGGAGGTCATGTTCAAGAAGATACTGATCGCGAACCGGGGCGAGATCGCCTGCCGCGTCATGACCTCCGCGCGGCGGCTGGGGATCAAGACCGTGGCGGTCTATTCCGACGCCGATGCCCGCGCCAAGCATGTCGACATGGCCGACGAGGCCGTGCGCATCGGCCCGCCCGCCGTGGCCGAAAGCTATCTGCTCGGCGACAGGATCATCGCGGCCGCCAGGCGCAGCGGCGCGCAGGCGATCCATCCGGGCTACGGTTTCCTGTCGGAGAACCCGGAGTTCGTGGAGGCGGTCGAGGCCGCCGGTCTGGTCTTCGTCGGCCCGCCCGCCTCGGCGATCCGCGCCATGGGTCTGAAGGACGCCGCCAAGGCGCTGATGGCCCGGGCCGGGGTTCCGGTGGTGCCGGGCTATCACGGCGAACGGCAGGACGCGGAATTCCTGGCCGCCGAGGCCGACAAGATCGGCTATCCGGTGCTGATCAAGGCGCGCGCCGGCGGTGGCGGCAAGGGGATGCGGCTGGTCGAGAGACCGGCGGAGTTCAGGTCGGCGCTCGAAGGTGCGCAGCGCGAGGGACAGGCCAGTTTTGGCGACCCGGCCTGCCTGATCGAGAAGTACGTCACCCAGCCGCGCCATATCGAGATCCAGGTCTTCGGCGACGGGCATGGCAACGCCATCCATCTTTTCGAGCGCGACTGCTCGTTGCAGCGGCGCCACCAGAAGGTGATCGAGGAGGCCCCTGCCCCCGACATGCCTGCGGCGGTGCGCTCGGCGATGGGCCAAGCCGCGGTCGATGCGGCAAGGGCCATCGGCTATTCGGGCGCGGGCACGGTCGAGTTCATCGTCGACGGGTCCGGCCCGCTGCGCGAGGACGGGTTCTGGTTCATGGAGATGAACACGAGGCTGCAGGTCGAGCATCCGGTCTCGGAAGCGATCACCGGTCTCGATTTCGTGGAGCTTCAGCTTCGCGTCGCCTCCGGCGAGGCGCTGCCGGTGCGGCAGGAGGATCTTTCGATCGACGGCTGGGCCTTCGAGGCCCGGGTCTATGCCGAAGACGTGCCCAAGGGGTTCCTGCCCGCGACCGGCCGGCTCGATCATCTTCGCTTTCCCGAGGGCGCCGAATTCGGCCCCGGGTCCGTGCGCATCGACTCGGGCGTGCGCCAGGGCGACGAGATCAGCCCCTGGTACGACCCGATGATCGCCAAGGTGATCGTGCATGGCCCGACCCGCGCCGCGGCGCTCAACATGCTTTCCACGGCGCTGGAGGGCTGCCAGGTCACCGGATCGGTGACGAACCTCGAATTCCTGGGCGCCCTCTCCCGGCACGACGGCTTCCGGCGCGGCGAGGTCGATACCGGCCTGATCGCCCGCGATCTCGACACCCTGGTCGCGGGTGCCGCGCCATCGCGGAACGTGCTGGCGCTCGCCGCGCTCGGCGGCCTCGACCTGGTGCGCGAACGTACGGGGGACGATCCGTGGGACAGGCTCGCCGGATGGCGGCACTGGACGGATGCCAAGCAGTACATATCGCTCGAGGCCGGTGACCGCCGGATCGAAGCGCAGGTCACGGGGCTCGGCAAGGGGCGTTTCACCGTCGATGTCGATGGCGGCACGGTCGCGCTCGGCGTGGTGCCGCTTGGCGGCAATGGCGTCAGGGTCGAACTGGAGGACCGGCAGCTGACCGCCGACCTCTTGCGCGAACCCGCTCGCGTTTCGGTCTTTTCGGACGGGCGCTGCTACACGTTCGGTCTGCCGGATGCGCTGGCGGAGGCCGAGACCGATCAAACCGGTGGCGATACGATCATCGCGCCGATGCCGGGTCTCGTCCGCACGGTTCTGACCGAGACGGGGGCTGCGGTGACCAAGGGCGATCCGTTGCTGGTGCTCGAGGCCATGAAGATGGAGCACACCCTGCCCGCCCCGCGGGACGGTGTCGTGGCCGAGGTGCTGGTTGCGGTGGGCGACCAGGTCACCGACGGCACGCTGCTTCTGGCGCTGGAGCCGGAAAATGCGTGAGCCCGTGACGATCTTCGAAATGGGGCCCCGGGACGGGCTCCAGAACGAGAAGGCGATCATCGATACCAGCGACAAGATACGGCTCGTGGACATGCTCACGGCCTGTGGCTTCCGCAAGATCGAGGTGACCAGCTTCGTCAGTCCGAAATGGGTACCGCAGATGGCGGATGCGGCCGAGGTCCTGGCCGGGATCGGGCGCGGTCCGGGGATTTCCTATGCCGCGCTCGTGCCGAATCTCCGGGGCTTCGAGAGCGCTCTGGCGGCACGCGCGGACGAGGTCGCGGTATTCGCCTCGGCCTCCGAAGAGTTCAGCCGGAAGAACATCAACTGCTCGATTTCCGAGAGCCTCGAACGGTTCGGGCCGGTGATGTCCGCGGCGGCGGAGGCGGGATTGCCGGTGCGGGGCTATGTCTCCTGCGTTACCGACTGCCCCTATGACGGGCCGACCCCGCCCGAAAGCGTGGCGCGGGTCTCCGCCGCGCTTCTGGCCTTGGGCTGCTATGAGGTCTCGCTCGGCGATACCATCGGCGCGGGCACGCCGGAGACCATCGGCCGCATGCTCGACGCCGTCCTGGCGGAGGTTCCGGCCGGCCGGCTGGCGGGCCATTATCACGACACCGGGGGACGGGCGCTGGCGAATATCGAGGTGAGCCTCGAAAAGGGCCTGCGCAGCTTCGACGCCGCCGTGGGCGGGCTTGGCGGCTGTCCCTATGCCCCTGGCGCCAAGGGCAATGTCGCGACCGAGAAGGTTGTCGCGTTGTTGGAAGAACTGGGGTTTTCGACCGGTATCGACCTTGCCGCCTTGTCCGAAGCCGCGCGGTTCGCGCACAGCCTGAAGGGGGCCGCATGACCTACGAGACGCTCGGGATACGCCTCGACGACCGCGGTGTCGCCCATGTGACGCTGAACGTGCCGGACAAGCGGAACGTTCTTTCGGCACGGATGATTGCCGAGCTCACGGAGATGGCGGGCACGGTCGGGGCCGCGTCGGCAACGCGGGCGGTGGTGCTTTCCGGGGCCGGCAAGCTGTTCTGTGCCGGGGGGGACCTTGCCTGGATGAAGGCACAGATCGAGGCGGACCGTCCGACACGGATGCGCGAGGCCCGGAAGCTGGCGGAGATGCTGAATGCGCTCAACACCATGCCGACGCCGCTGATCGGCCGGATCCACGGCGGCGCTTTCGGCGGCGGTGTGGGTGTGGCCTGCGTCTGCGACGTCGCGATTGCCGAGGAGGCCACGACATTCGGGCTGACCGAAACGCGGCTCGGCCTGATCCCCGCCACCATCGGTCCCTATGTGGTAGCAAGGATAGGCGAAGGAAACGCCCGGCGGGTCTTTATGTCAGCGCGGGTTTTCGGGGCCGCGGAGGCGGTTTCGCTCGGCATCGTGGCGCGGGCCGTTCCGACGGCCGATCTCGAAGAAGCGGTCGAGGCCGAGGTCGCGCCCTACCTGTCGGTCGCGCCCGGTGCGGTGGGGGCAGCCAAGGCGCTGGCGCGCGCGCTCGGCCCGAAGATCGATGCAGCGACGATCGACGACACCATCCGCCGGCTGGCCGACATCTGGGAAGGCGCGGAGGCGGCGCAGGGGATCGCCGCCTTCTTTGCCAAGGCGCCGCCCCCCTGGGCCGATCCCCCGACGGAGAGCTGAAGGCCGGGGCCGCTCACGCCCCCTGGTATATCGGAAACGCCTTGCAGAGGGTTTCGACCTCGGCGCGGACCTTGTCCTCGACGGCGCTGTTGTCGTCCTCGCCGTTCGCTGCGAGCCCGTCGACCACCTCGGTGATCCAGTCGGCGATCTGCCGGA
>QWDA01000009.1 GCA_003605175.1 Paracoccaceae bacterium
CTTTCCCGACACGCCGCTCTTCCGACCGGCGCAGGCGGTGGCGCAAGCCGTGGCGCAGGCCACCGCCGCGCCCGCGCTGCCGCCGCCGGCCGTGGCCACCAAGGCGGCGCTCGCCTGGTCGGGCGGGGCGGGGGCGGAGGTCGACCCGGTGTCGCTGGCGGCGATCCAGTCCTTCATGCAGGCGGGCGATCTGGCGGGCGCCGCCGACCCGGTGCGCGACGGGATCGAGGGGCTTCTGGCCTCGGTGCCGTGCGCGCGGCTGCAGACGGTGTTCGACCCGGCGACGGGCGGGCTGGAGCTGCGCGGGCATCTGCCCGAGGCGGGGCTGCGGGAGCCGGTTCTCGTGGCGCTCGAGGCACAGCTCGGCGGCGCGATCCCGGTGACCGACGACCTCAGGATCCTGCCCCGGCCGCAATGCGGGGCGCTGGCCGGGATCGCGGCGGTGGGGCTGCCGCAATCCGAAGCGCAGGAGCGCAATCCGCGGGTGATGGGCGAGGGCGCCTTCGCGCGGGTCTACGAATTCGCCGAGGGCGACCAGCTGCGGTTCGAGCTGCAAGGGCCGGACTATCCGGCGTTCTTCTATATCGACTATTTCGACGCGCAGGGCATGGTGCTGCACCTCCAGCCCAACGAGTACGTGCCCCTGGGCGCGGTCGGGGTGAAGGAGGTGCTGCAGATCGGCGCGGCGGGGGCGGCGGGGCCGTCGCTCGACATCCGGGTGGCGCCGCCCTTCGGACAGGAGATCATGGTGGCCTTCGCCGCGTCGGAACCGCTCTACGAGGGGCTCCGGCCGATCAGCGAGCCGGCGGAGCCCTATCTCGCGGCGCTGAAGGGTGCGGTGGCGGCGGCGCGGGCGCGGGATCCGGGCTTCAAGGGCGAGTGGGTGTATTTCTTCGTCGAGACCCGGGCGCGTTAAAGCCTATCGCGGGATCGTTGACGTACCCGACAGGCTTTATGGTGTTGATCTTACGCATTTCCGAAATGGCACAGGCTCGTCGCGGCCCTTCGGCCTCGCCCCCTTCGCCCGGAACAAGGTGCGCAGCGCCGACGGGCGGCGCTCGCCCTCCGTTCCGCTCAGAGCAGGATGCGCTCCGGCGGAAGCCCGCGCGCTCCACTGCGATTGCCTTCCGATGCACCGAAGGGCGAGCCGGGCGAGCGCCTGCCCGTGGGAGTGAGCCCCGGCCCGGCGCAGCCGGCGAAACGTCCGGGGGACGTTTCGAGGGGCGAAAAGGCGAAACCCTACTGCCCTGCCACGGTGCGCAATCCGGGCGGGCGCTTGCCCGTGGGATGGCGCTGCAACGTCTGATCGGCGCGCTTTATGGTGCCACCCCGCCGAACAATCGTTCGGCGGGGTACATCCCCACAGCGCCAGCCCGCCGGGACGGGCAGGCGCTCGCCCGGCGCCTTCGGCGCTATTCGGGCGGGGGAACCGAACCAGCGTCGCGCCGCCAGTCCGGTCGTGCCGGAGGGCGTGACACGGCGTCGCCAATGGTCGCTCGGACCAATGGCGCAACCATTGGCAGCAGTTCGCACGTCAGCCTTCGGCGCCATTCGTGCGGGGCAAGACAGCGCCGACATCAAGGCGGATTCCGGGGAGATGCATCTCGCCAAGGTGTCGCGTCGTGTGGCCTCTCGAGGCGCGCTATTCGCAGCCGCCCGAGGCCCAGCTCCGGAGCGTCTGCTTGAAGCCGCCGCCATAGGGGTGCTGCTTGTGGAGCGAGCGGGCGCCGGCATCGGCGAGATAGGTGTTGGCCTGGGTGCAGAGCCGCTCGCGGGTCCATTCGTGGCAGGAGGCGCAGGTCTTGTCCTTCCAGACCACATCGGGGAGCCCCTCGATCGGCGGGAAGCGCGGTGAGCCGGCGATGAGCTGGGCAATGCTCTGGCCCGAGACGCCCTCGATCCCGCCCGGGATCGGCGCGTCGAAGGCGATGTGCTCCGATACCGCCGGGGCGGCGGGCGCCGGGGCCGGTGCCGGCGCGGCGGCGGCCGTCCTGTCGCGGATCGCCATGGCCTCGATGGTGGCGAGCTCCGCATAGGCGCCCGCCGGATAGGCATCGAGATAGGCCTCGTAATCGTCCAGCGATCCGGAGCGGCGCGCCGCCTCGATCATCGCGCGTTCGGACTCGTCCGGGTTGTGGGCGGGCGTTTTCGGCGCCGGCGCGGCCGCGACGGCGGTGCCGGCCGTGCCGGAAATCTCGGTGCTCATCAGTTCGGCGAGCAGCGCGTGCGCCTCGGCCTCATGGGCGCTGCCGGGGTTGCCGCGCAGGTAGAGCAGCACCTGGACCGGGTCGCGGCTGGCCAGAACAGAGTTCCAGAGCTGGTCGTCGGCGATCTCGGCGGCGGTGCGGACGACGCCGGGCACGAAGGCGAAATCGCGGGTCAGCGAGGAGGTGTCCCAGGGCACCTGCGCGCCGCCCGAAATCTCCATCACGTCGACCCGCACGCCCTTGAAAAGCTGCTCGATCATGAGCCCAGGCTCGGTCATCCGCTTTGCGAGCGCGGCGCTGAACGGGCTGTTCACGCCGGTCCCGTCGAGCGCGACGCTGCCCGGCGCCGTGGCATAGGCCAGGAAGGTGCCGGTGGGCGCCTTCATCTCGGCGAGCCCGTTGTCGTTCATGTCGGGCACCTTCTCGAACGGGTTGTCGCGGCAGGCGTCGAGGATCACGATATTGGTGCGGTTCCGGGCCGAGGCCATCTGCCGCAAGACCGCCTCCGCGTCGATCGCGACGAGCGAAAGGTCGGCGGCATCGGTGAGGCTGGCATCGACGGGCAGGAGGTAGTTCGAGCCGAAGGACTGCACGCCATGGCCGGCATAGTAGAACAGCCCCGTGGCATCCTCGCCCGCGGCGCGGAGCTTGCTGCCGAATTCGGCGATACTGTGCATCAGGCGGCTCTGGTCGGCATCGGTGACCAGGGTGACCTCGAAGCCCGAGCGCATCAGCGCCTGGGCGATCAGCCCGGCATCGGCCTCGGGATTGTCGAGGGCCGAGACGGAGCGGTAGGCGCCGTTGCCGATGACCAGCGCGATGCGGGATTCGGCGAAGGCCGGGAGGGCGGCGAGGATCGCCAGGAGGGCGGCGAGGAAAGCTCTAGCCATTGAGCACCGTGAATTCGATCCGTCGGTTGCGTTTCTTGTCGGCGGCCGTGTCGTTCGGCGCGACCGGCCGCGCCTCGCCATAGCCGACGGCGAGCAGCCGGTCGGCGCCGATGCCCTTGCCGGTCAGGTGGCGCATGACGGCGGCGGCGCGGCGTTCGGAGAGGGCGAGGTTGGCGGCGTCGCTGCCGTCGGAATCGGTGTGGCCGCCGATCTCGATGCGGAGGCCGGGGCAGCGGGCGACGATATCGGCAATGGAATCGAGGATGTAGGAGGAGCGGTCGTCGAGCCGGGCGCTGCCGGAGCGGAAGATGATGTTGTCGGTGCGCGAGAGGATCTCGAACCTCCCCTTGCAGGCCTCGAGGTCGAAGGCGCCGCTGGGCTCGAGCGCCGAGGCGGCGGGGGGCGCGGGCTGCACGGCGGCGGCCGTCGTCACGGTTTCGGTCGCTTGCCCGCTGTTCCTGAAGAGAAAATCGAAGGTGACGGTGGCCGAGGGCACGATCTCCACATTGGCCGCCTCGGTGAGCTTGCGGATGCCGTTCTCGAGGTTGAAATCCGCCGCGGCGACGGAGATCGGGGTCGAGGAGGAGACCGAGACGAGATCGTCGGTGACGAGCGTCACCGCGGCCTCGGTGGTGGCCTCGCGCTGGACGCCGTGGAGGTCGAGGACATAGGTGAGCGGGATCGTCTTGCGCCGCGTCCGGGCGAGGTCGGAGAGGTCCGCCGGATTGATCCGCGCCGTGACGTAAGCCATTGGATATTCGAAGGTTTCGAAGAACAGGAACCGCATGCGGACATTGCGGAGATCGACGCCGGTATCGACGGAATCGAGCTGGATCCGGACCGAGGCGAGGCCCTCGGGGGTGACTTCGCCCTCGAGCGTGGCGAATTGGCTGACCTCGACCTTGGTAAGATTTTTCACCGACTGGAAGCTCAGCCGCGAGGCGGCGGGGTCGAGCACCCATGTCCTTGAAAAGTCTTGCGCATTCGCCATAGGCGCGGCGAGGGCGAGCGCCAGAAACAGGACATGGGGGCGGATCGGCCGCATCTTCGTCTTCTCCTCAATCTCTGCCTTCTCGGAGAGGCTTACGTGACGCGGGTTAACGCAGGAATACGGCGGTTTCTTGGCCCCCGGCATCGTTGGCACAACGCGTACACAACCTGTACACAACCTGTACACCGGCGGTGCGCCGATCCCGGCGCGGAACCGGGCGAGGGGCACCGTGAAGCCACAGTGCGCCGGTGCAACCGGATGGAAGCCGGTTCGGGTCCGGGCGCCGGAGACCGCGCCGCGACCGCGCGTGCCGTGACCTGAAGGAGCGCCTTCGGCGCACGCGATTGCTTGCGCGCTGCGCGCGGGTGGGGGCTCTGCCCCGTCCGGCGCTCGCGCGCCGGACTCCCCGGGATTTTTCCGACCCAAAGAAGGGCGAGCCGGCGGGCCGGGCCCGCGCGACGCGCTGTCTTCCGGCGCCGGAGCAGGAACCGGCGGGGCGGCGGGTTTCCGGCGGGGCGGGCTTGGCCTATGAGGGAGGGCAGGCGGCGGGGAGGCGGCATGGACGGCACATCGGAAGCGGCGGCGCGGGCGCTGGCGGGAGAGCTCGGGGCGCGGAAGGCGGCGCTGGGCGCGGCGGCGGAGCGGCTGGCGGGGCTTCTGGCGGAGGGGCCGCCCTGCGACCGGGCGCGGGTCGAGGCGGCGATGCACGAGATCCGGCGGCTGGTGCGCGAGGCGCCGCCCTTGCTTGCGCGGATCCAGCAGAGCCAGGCCGAGGCAACGCGGGTGGCTGCGGCGGAGATGCCGGGCGGGCGGCCGGCGCAGGCCTGGTACGACCTGGGGTCCGCGGCGGGGCTTTACCGGCTGTCGTTGAACCAGTGGCCGCGGATCGAGGCGCTGATCGGCGCGCAGATCGCCGGGCGACGCTGGAAGCTCGTGCCGGCGCCCCGGCCGCAGGAGGCGGCACTGGCGGCGGTGGCGGATGCGGCGTTCCGGCGGCTGCATCGGATTTTGAACCCTCTGGAGCAGGATGCGGCGGCGGCGGAGGCGGGGGCCTATGGCGATATCGGGTTGCCGCAGAGCCGGTTCGTGGCGCTGGCCCATGCGGCCTACCGGGTCGGGCTGGCGCAGGGGCGCGGCACGATGGATTTCCTCGATGTGGGCTGCGGCATGGGGCTGAAGCTCCTGACCGCGGCGGCGTATTTCGACGGGGTGGCGGGGATCGAGCTCGATCCGGGGTTCGCGGAGCGGGCGCGGGATTTCCTCGGCGCGGCGGCGCTGCCCAAGTGGACGGTTGTGCAGGGCGATGCGCGGGCGTTCGGGAGCTATGGCGCGTTCGACGTGATCTACATGTTCCGGCCGCTCGAGGCGCAGGAGGCGATGGCGGAACTGGAGGCGCATGTCGTCGAGGGGCTGGCGCCGGGGACGCTGGTGATCGGGCCCTATCGCGGTTTCGCGGCGCGGCACCGGGCGCTGGGGCTCTGGCCCTTGGCGCCGGGGCTCTATGTCGCCGGGGAAACCCGGGCAGCGGCGGCGAAGCTCCGGCGCAGGGCGGAGTTCACCGGGCTCGCGGTGCGGCCGCCTTCCGAGGCGCTCCGGACGGTCTGGACGCCGATCCTCGATGTGTCGCAGCGGCGGGGTTTCGACCTGACCCGCGACGGCCCGCTGGACCACGCCTGAGGAGAAGTGACGAAAATTTTCCGTGCCCGGGCGGAAATTCTGGATTCGGATGACTTTTCTGGTAGCTTCCGGGAAAATGGCCATGATTTTGAAGGCCGATAAAAGGGAGGTTCGTTTCAGGTGACGCTTTCGCTTTCCAGTTTCGGTGACGACGCTCCAAGCGGAGAAGACCTCGAATACGAACAGATCTTCATCGACATGACGCTGGCGGCCCAGCCGGGCGAGGAGCGGCAGGCCGGCGACGAGATCCTGCCCGGCGAGGAGCCCGACCCGAAGGCGATCGTGGCCAAGGCCGAGGCGGTGCTGGCGCAAAGCCACGACCTGCGCGCGGCGATCCTGATGGGCTATGCCGGGCTGCGGATGCGGGGCTATCCGGGCTTTGCCGAGGCCACCTCCTACATAAGGGGCTGCCTGGAGCAGTTCTGGGCGACCTGCCATCCGCAGCTCGACGCCGATGACGACGACGACCCGACGATGCGGGTAAACGCGATTCTCGGCCTCGTCGATCCGGCGCTGACGCTTCGGGCGCTGCGCCGCGCGCCCCTGACCGAGAGCGCGGCTTTCGGGCGGATCTCGGTGCGCGACCTGATGATCGCCTCGGGCGAGATCGACAGGCCCGAGGGCGAGGACCCGCCGCCGGCGCCGAACCAGATCGCCGCGGCGTTCCGCGACACGCCTTCGGAGAAGCTCGACGCGATTCTCGCCGCCGCGCGGCAGGCGCAGGAGGACCTGATCGCGATCAACGGCGTGTTCGACGAGAAGACGCCCGGGCGCGGGCCGAGCCTCGACCCGGTGCTGTCGCTTCTGAAGAAGGCGGTGACGCGGCTCGCGGAGGCAGCGGGCGAGGACGAGGCGGCCGGCGATGCGGCCGAGGCGGCGGGCGAGGATGCGCCCGCGGCGGGCGCGCCGGCGCAGGGCGGCGGCGGGGGCGGACGCCCGGGAGAAATCGCCTCGCAACGCGACGTGGAGCGCGCGCTCGAGGCGATCATCCGCTATTATGAGAAGTCGGAACCGTCGAGCCCGGTGCCGATCATCCTCGCGCGCGCAAAACGCCTCATTGGTGCCGACTTTATGACAATAGTTAACGACATTGCACCGGGTGGAGCAGACAACGTCCGGCTTGTCGGAGGAATCGTGGCGCCGGAATCCGGCGGCGAGTGGATGAAGTAAGACCCCAGAAGTGATGCCGGACCGCACCCCGACGGATCCGGACAACGACAGGAGACAAGAATGTCGAGTTCGCAGAAATTCATAGCCCGCAATCGCGCCCCCCGGGTGCAGATCGAGTACGATGTGGAGCTCTACGGCGCCGAGAAGAAGGTGCAGCTTCCCTTCGTGATGGGCGTGTTCGCGGATCTCGCGGGCAAGTCCGAGGTGGAACAGCCCGGCGTGGCGGACCGCAAGTTCCTCGAGATCGACGTGGACAATTTCGACAGCCGGATGAAGGCAATGAAGCCGCGCGCCGCGTTTTCGGTGCCGAACACGCTGACCGGCGAGGGCAACCTTTCGGTGGATATCTCGTTCGAGAGCATGGACGATTTCTCGCCCGCCGCGATCGCCGAGAAGGTGGAGCCGCTGAAGAAGCTGCTCGACGCCCGCAAGGAGCTGTCGAACCTGATGACCTACATGGACGGCAAGCCCGGTGCCGAGGAGCTGATCGCGGATGCGATCAACAACCCCGAACTCCTGAAGTCGCTGGCCGCCGCGCCGGCGCCGAAGGATGACGCCGCGGGCGAGGAGGAATAAGCCATGGCCGAAGAAGCAACCGCGGCCGCCGGCGCCGAAGCCGCCGTCGAAACCAAGGAGAGCGACTTTGCGTCGCTTCTGAACAAGGAATTCAAGCCGCGCACCGACCAGGCCCGCGACGCGGTGCAGAGCGCGGTGCACACGCTGGCGCAGCAGGCGCTGGAAAACGCCTCCGCGATCTCGGACGACGTGCTGCACTCGATCGAGTCGATCATCGCCGAGATCGACCGGAAGCTGACCGAACAGATCAACCAGATCATCCATCACGACGATTACCAGAAGCTGGAAAGCGCCTGGCGGGGTCTGCATCACCTGGTGAACAACACCGAAACCGACGAGATGCTGAAGATCCGCGTGATGAACATCTCGAAGAAGGACCTTCACAAGACGCTGCGCAAGTTCAAGGGCACCGCCTGGGACCAGTCGCCGATCTTCAAGAAGGTCTACGAGGAGGAATTCGGCCAGTTCGGCGGCGAGCCGTTCGGCTGCCTCGTCGGCGATTACCATTTCAACCATTCGCCGCCGGATGTGGAGCTTCTGGGCGAGATGGCGAAGATCGCCGCGGCCGCCCATGCGCCGTTCATCACCGGGGCCGATCCGTCGCTGATGAACTTCGAGAGCTGGCAGGAGCTGTCGAACCCGCGCGATCTGACGAAGATCTACCAGACGCCGGAATACGCCGCCTGGCGGTCGCTGCGCGACAGCGAGGATTCCAAGTATATCGGCCTTGCCATGCCGCGCTTCCTGGGCCGTCAGCCCTATGGCGCAAAGGGCGATCCGGTCGAGGAATTCGCTTTCGAGGAGGATACCGAGGGCGCGGAATCGGCGAAATTCGCCTGGGTCAACGCCGCCTACGGGATGGCGACGAACATCACCCGGTCGTTCAAGGAATACGGCTGGTGCTCGCGGATCCGCGGCGTGGAATCGGGCGGCACGGTGGCGAACCTGCCGACCCATACCTTCCCGACCGACGATGGCGGGGTGGACATGAAATGCCCGACCGAGATCGCGATCTCGGACCGCCGCGAGGCGGAGCTTGCGAAGAACGGCTTCATGCCGCTCATCCACCGCAAGAACTCGGACATGGCGGCGTTCATCGGCGCGCAATCGCTGCACAAGCCGGCGGAATACGACGATCCGGACGCGACGGCGAACGCCAATCTCGCGGCGCGGCTGCCCTATCTGTTCGCGACCTGCCGCTTCGCGCATTTCCTGAAATGCATGGTCCGCGACAAGATCGGCTCGTTCAAGAGCCGCGAGGGTATGGAACGCTGGCTGAACGACTGGATCGTCAACTATGTCGACGGCGATCCGGAGAATTCCTCGGAGGCGACCAAGGCGATGAAGCCGCTCGCTGCGGCGACGGTCGAGGTCGTCGATGTCGAGGGCAATCCCGGGTATTACGCGTCCCGCTTCTATCTGCGGCCGCATTATCAGCTTGAGGGGCTATCCGTTTCGCTTCGGCTCGTGTCGAAGCTGCCGAGCGAGAAAGGGGCGTAGGAAACAGGGCTTCGAAAAGAATACGACACACGCCGCGCGGGCGGCAGGCATGCAATATTGAAGTCGGTCGGGTTGGCCGCACAGCAAATCAAGGAGATAGGTTATGGCCGTAGACATGTTCCTCAAGATGGATGGCGTCGAAGGGGAATCGCAGGATGATGCGCACGGGAAGGAAATGGACATCCTTGCCTGGTCCTGGGGCCTGAGCCAGTCGGGCACCACGCATATGGGCTCGGGGTCGGGCGCCGGTAAGGTCGCCGTCCAGGATATCAGCATCACCAAGTGGATCGACAAGGCGAGCCCGCTTCTGATGCTGTTCTGCGCCAACGGCAAGCACGTCCCGAACGCCTATCTGACGGTCCGCAAGGCCGGTGAGAAGCCGCTCGAGTACATCAAGATCAAGATGTCCGACGTCATCATCACCTCGGTCTCGACCGGCGGGTCGGGCGGCGAGGACCGGCTGACCGAGAACGTCTCGCTCAACTTTGCCAAGGTGGAATACGCCTATACCGAGCAGACCGCGACCGGCGCTGCGGCGGCGGCGAAAGAGTTCAAGTGGAACATCGCTGCGAACAAGCAGCTCTGATCCGCCTGCCTGAGTTCCGGCGCCGCCCCCAGTGGCGCCGGCCATTTCTTCAGAAGAAGACGGGAGGCTGCCCGTGTCGGCGGAGCCCAGCGAGCTATTGAAGGCCGGCGACCCCCAGGGCGCCCTGGCCGCGCTTCAGGACAAGGTGCGGGCCAATCCCGCGGATGCGCGGCTCAGGATTTTCCTGTTCCAGCTGCTCTGTGTCCTTGGAGACTGGAAACGGGCGATCACCCAGTTGAAGGTGGCCGCCGAGATGGACGAGGCCGCCGTCACCATGGCGCAGGCCTATCGCGAGGCGATCATCTGCGAGAACTTCCGCGAGAAGGTGTTCGCGGGCGAGAAGGAGCCGCTGCTTTTCGGCAAGCCGCAGGAATGGATGGCGCTTCTGATCGAGGCGCTGAAGGCGCTGGCTGCGGGCCGGGCCGGCCAGGCGGCGGAGCTGCGCGCGAAGGCCTTCGACCTGGCGCCGGCGGCGCCGGGCGAGCTGAACGGCGAGCGGTTCGAGTGGATCGCCGATGCCGACATGCGGCTCGGGCCGGTGCTCGAGGTGATCGTCAACGGCAAGTATTTCTGGATGCCCTTCACGGCGATCGGGTCGCTTCGGGTCGAGGCCCCGGCCGATCTGCGCGACGCGGTCTGGACCGCGGGCAACCTGACCCTGCAGAACGGCGGCGAGTTCGTGGTGATGATCCCGACGCGCTACCCGGGCACCCGGGCCGCGGGCGACGGGCAGGCGCTCCTGGCGCGCACGACCGACTGGGTCGATGCGGGCGGCGACACTTACGCCGGCATCGGCCAGCGGCTGTTCGCGACCGACAAGGGCGACACCGCGATCCTCGATCTCAGGTCGCTGTCGGTCGATCCGGTGGAGGAAACGGCCGGGACCGATGGCTGACCGGACGATCTCCGAGCGGCTGCAGCCGGCGCTTCTCGACCGTCTGACCGACAACGACCCCGGCGGGCGCAGCGAGGGCCGCGACGCGCGGGTTGTGGATATCGGGCGGCTGCGTGAGATCATCCGGCGCGACCTGGCCTGGCTTCTGAATTCGCAGAACCTCGCGGGGCTGATCGACGCGGAGAAGTATCCGAACGTCGTCAACTCGGTGCTGAACTACGGCGTGCGCGAGGTTTCGGGCGAGTTCACCACCGAGATGCGCGCCGAGCTGATCCGGAAGTCGATGAAGGAGGCGATCGAGCGCTTCGAGCCCCGGATCAACGAGGGCGCCCTCGAGGTGTCGCTGCGGCAGGACAAGGACGACGCGCGCAACCAGGCGATCGTGGCGTTCGACATCGTGGCCGACATGTGGGCCCAGCCGGTGCCGATGGAGCTTTACCTGCGCTCCGAGGTCGACGTGACGACCGGGGCGCTCGACCTGACGCTCGAACGGTAGCGCGGCGATGGATACCCGGCTCCTCAGGCACTACGAAAGCGAACTGGCCTTCATGCGCGAAATGGGGGCGGAATTCGCCACCTCGTTTCCGAAGATCGCGGCGCGGCTGGGGATCGAGGGGCTGGAGGTGCTGGACCCCTATGTGGAGCGGCTGCTGGAGGGCGTGGCGTTCCTGAACGCGCGGACCCAGCTCGAGCTGGAGCTGCAATACCCGACCTTCACGAGCCATCTTCTCGATATCGTCTATCCGCATTTTCTCGGGCCGACGCCGTCGATGATGGTGGCCGAGCTGGTGCCGGACCTGCAGAACGCGGCCTTGGAAGCGGGCTATACGGTGAAGCGGGGGACGACCCTGCGCTCGAAGCTGGTGGAGGGGGCGCAGACCGCCTGCATCTTCCGCACCGCGCATGACGTGACGCTCTGGCCCTTGGAGATCGTCGAGGCGGAATATATCGACGGGCGCGGCGAGCTGGTGGCGGCGGGCGTGGCGGGCGATGCCGAGGCGCGGGCGGCGATCCGGCTCAGGCTGCGCCGGGCGGGCGGGGCGCCGGTGGGCGATCTGGAGCTTGACCGGCTCACCTTCTTCCTCGGCGGCGAGGCGCTGCCGGGCTGGCGGCTCTACGAGCTTCTGGCGGCGGAATGCACCCGCGTCGTGGCGCGCTCGACCGACCGGCGGGCGGATTGGGCGCAGCCGGTGGCGAATGGCGTGGTGCCGCGGGGCTTCGGGCCCGAGGAGGCGCTCCTGCCGGTGCCGCGGCAGAGCTTCGACGGCTACCGGGTGCTGCAGGAATTCTTCGCGATGCCCGAGCGGTTCCATTTCGTGGACGTGACCGGGCTGGGCCGGGCGATCTCGCGCGCCGAGGGCGATGCGGTGGATCTGTACTTCCTCTTGAAGACCGGCGATGCCGCGATCGCGCCGGGGGTGACGCCCGAGGCGTTCCGGCTGAACTGCACGCCGGCGGTGAACCTGTTCGAGCGGCGCTGCGACCGGGTTCTGGTGAAGACGACCGACCACGAGCAGCACGTCATCGTCGACCGCACCGCGCCCAACGATTACGAGGTGCATTCGGTGCTGAACGTCTCGGGGATCCGGGGCGAGGGCGAGGACGACCTGGCGTTCCGGCCGTTCTACTCGGCCGACGAGTACACCGCCGCCTCGGGCGGCTCGCCGGCCTATTTCACCCAGCGGCGGCGGATGCGGCAGCGCACCGAGCGCGAGCGGCTCCGGGGCGCGCGGACGAACTACCTGGGTTCGGAGATGTATCTCTCGCTGGTCGATCCGCGCGAGGCGCCCTATCCGGGCGCGTTGCAGCAACTGGCGGTGCGGGCGATGGTGACGAACCGGGACCTGCCGCTCCTGTTGTCGGCGGGGGCGCCCGACATGTTCCACCTGCCCGAGGGCGGGCCGGTCGCCTCGGTGCGGACGCCGGTGACGCCGACCCGGCCGCGTCCGACCCTGGCGCAGGGCGAGGCGGCCTGGAAGCTGATCGGGCATCTGAGCCTGAACTACCTGACGCTGGTCGATTCCGACCGGGGTTCGGGCGCGGAGGCGCTGCGCGAGCTGGTCGGGCTCTATGCCCGCGAGGGCGACCGGTCGATCCGGCGCGAGCTGGAGGGGATCGCGGCGGTGAGATCGCGGCCGATCGTGCGGCGGATGGCGGACGAGGTGCTTTCGACCGCTGTGCGCGGGCTCGAGATCACCATCGAGTGCGACGAGGATTTCTTCGACGGGGCAAGCCCTTACCTCCTCGTCGCGGTGCTGGAGCGGTTTCTCCGGCACCATGTGTCGATCAATTCTTTCACCGAAACGGTGCTTGTCACCCATCAGCGCGGAGAGGTTGCACGATGGCGGCCGGGCCGGGGCGCCGGACCGACGATCTGACGCATCACGAGCGTCTGTCGGCCAAGCCCGAGACCTATCATATCTTCCTGGCGCTCCGGGTTCTGGAGGCCGCCTTCGCCGATGCGCCGCGCCTGGGCGAGTCGCGGCGGCCCCGGCAGGACAAGGTGCGGCTCGCGCAGGAGCCGACGCTGGCCTATCAGCGCACGACGCTGACCGGTTACGAGGCGCCCGGCGCGAAACCGGGGCGGCTTACCAACCTGTTCTACGGGCTGTTCGGGCCGCATGGGCCCTTGCCGCCGCATCTGACGGAATATGCCCGCGAGCGGCAGCGGACCTATCGCGACCCGACCTTCGCGGCCTTCGCGAACATGCTGACGCATCGCTCGATGAGCCTGTTCTACCGGGCCTGGGCGGCGGGCGAGCCGACGGCGGGGTTCGACCGGGGCGAGAACGAGCCGTTCGAGCGGCAGGTGGCGGCCTTGTCGGGCTATGCCGGCGAACGGCTCCGGGCGCGCGACGCGATGCCGGATCTGACGAAGCGGCATTTCGCGGGGCATCTGGGCCGCGCGGTACGGAACCCGGCCGGGCTGACGGCGATCCTGTCGTCGTTCTTCGGGACGCGGGTGACCTTGCAGGAATTTATCGGCACCTGGCTGAAGCTGGAGCCGGACGACCGCTGGCAGCTCGGTGCGATGGCGGGGCTCGGGCGGGCGACCAGCATCGGCGAGGCTGTCTGGACGCGGAACGCGAAGTTCCGGCTGCGGATCGGGCCGCTCAGCCTCGAGGAATACCTGGGCCTGCTCCCCGGAAGCGGCGGGTTGGCGCGGCTGGCGGCGATCGTCAGGAATTACGTGGGAGACGCGCTCGACTGGGATCTGAACCTGGTCCTCAGCGGCGATGCGGTGCCGGTGGCGGTTCTGGGCGCGGATACGCGGCTGGGCCAGACGAGCTGGATCGGCGGACGGCCCGACGGGCACGATGCCGACGATCTTTATTTGACGGCGCTCGACGCGCAGAGGGCGGCATGAAAAGCGCGCCCGTGGACAGGGAGAAATTGGCATGAGCAAGATCAGCCTCGCGAAGCTGTTCAGCAAGCTGAACAAGACTGGCTACAAGGCCATCGAGGGCGCCACGACCTTCGCGAAGATGCGCGGGAACGGCAATGTGGAGGTGGTCCACTGGCTGGCGCAGATCCTGCAATTGCAGGATTCGGACGTGGTGCGGATCATCCGGCATTTCGGGCTGGATACCTCGAAGCTGGCCTCGGACATGACCAACGCTTTGGACGCGCTGCCGCGCGGCGGGGTGACGGAACTGGGGGACAGTCTGGTGTCGCTGATGGAGGAGAGCTGGCTTTACGCCTCGCTGCTCTATGACGCGCCGCAGGTGCGGACCGGCCACCTTTTCGTGGCGATGAAGAAGAACGATCGGCTGGAGCGGGTGCTGAACCGGATCTCGGGCGAGTTCCAGAAGATCAAGGGCGAGGAACTCGCGGACAATTTCGCGAAGATCACCGACGGATCGCCCGAGGAGCAGGCGGCCGGGGCGCCGGTGCCGGGGACGGCGGGGTCTTCGGGCATGGCGCCGGGGGCGATGGGCAAGGAGGAGGCGCTGCAGCAGTTCTGCACCGACCTCACCGAGCAGGCGCGGGCGGGCAAGATCGACCCGATCGTCGGCCGCGACGAGGAGATCCGCCAGATCGTCGACGTGCTGATGCGGCGTCGGCAGAACAACCCGATCCTCACCGGCGAGGCGGGCGTGGGCAAGACCGCGGTGGTCGAGGGTTTCGCGCTCCGGATCGCGCGGGGCGATGTGCCGCCGGCGTTGCAGGAGGCGCGTCTGCTGGTCCTTGACGTGGGCCTGTTGCAGGCGGGCGCCTCGATGAAGGGCGAGTTCGAGAACCGGCTCCGGCAGGTGATCGACGAGGTGCAGGCCTCGCCGAAGCCGGTGGTGATGTTCATCGACGAGACGCACACGCTGGTAGGGGCCGGCGGCGCGGCCGGAACGGGCGATGCGGCGAATCTGTTGAAGCCGGCGCTGGCGCGCGGGACCTTGCGGACCATCGGCGCGACGACCTGGGCGGAGTACAAGAAGCATATCGAGAAGGACCCGGCGCTGACCCGGCGCTTCCAGGTGGTGCAGGTCGAGGAGCCGGACGTGCCGAAGGCGATCCGGATGATGCGCGGCATCGCCTCGATGCTGGAGAACCATCACAAGGTGCAGATCCTCGACGAGGGGATCGAGGCGGCGGTGAAGCTCTCGGCGCGCTATATCCCGGCGCGGCAATTGCCGGACAAGTCGGTGTCGGTGCTCGATACCGCCTCGGCGCGGGTTGCGGTGAGCCAGCACGCGGTGCCGGCGGAGGTGGACGACCTCAGGAAGCATATCGACGCCTTGGCGACCGAGCTCGACATCATCGCGCGGGACGAGAGCGCGGGGCTCGACGTGGAGGACCGGCGGGCGACGATCTCGGATCTGAAGGCGCAGGAGGAGAAGAAGCTCGAGGAGCTGACCGCGAAATGGGAGGCCGAGAAGGCGGTGGTGCAGGGCATCATCGACCTGCGGGCCAGGCTGCGCGCGGGCGGCGCACCGGTGGACGCGATCGAGGTGGATCCGACCGCGGTGGCCGAGGAGACGGCGGAGGATGCCGAGGCCGGGTCTGACGAGGGCGCGGCGGCGCTGTCGGCCGACGAGAAGGCCGCGTTGGTGGCGGAACTGCGGGCGAAGAACGACGAGCTGCACGCGCTCCAGGGCGAGAACCCGCTGATCCTGCCCATCGTCGATGCGCAGGCGGTGGCCTCCGTGGTGGGCGACTGGACGGGCATTCCGGTGGGCCGGATGGTGCGCGACGAGATCCAGACGATCCTCAATCTCGAGGAGCATCTGGCGAAGCGTGTGATCGGCCAGGATCACGCGATGAAGATGATCGGGAAGCGGATCCAGACCAGCCGGGCGGCGCTCGACAACCCGAACAAGCCGATTGGCGTGTTCATGCTGGCGGGGACCTCGGGCGTCGGCAAGACCGAGACGGCGCTGGCGCTGGCCGAGGTGCTCTATGGCGGCGAGCAGAACGTCATCACGATCAACATGAGCGAGTACCAGGAGGCGCATACGGTGTCGTCGCTGAAGGGCGCGCCGCCGGGCTATGTCGGCTATGGCGAGGGCGGCGTGCTGACCGAAGCCGTTCGCAGGAAGCCCTATTCGGTGGTGCTGCTCGACGAGGTCGAGAAGGCGCATCCGGACGTGCACGAGCTGTTCTTCCAGGTCTTCGACAAGGGCGTGATGGAGGATGGCGAGGGTCGGGTGATCGACTTCAAGAACACGCTGATCCTGCTCACCTCGAACGTGGGTTCGGAGCTGATCATGGACATGTGCGCCGATCCGGACCTGATGCCGGAGCCGGAGGGCATCGCGAAGGCGCTGCGTGATCCGCTTCTGAAGGTGTTCCCGGCGGCGCTTCTGGGGCGGATCGTGACGATCCCCTATTACCCGCTCAGCCCGGACATGATCGGCAAGATCACAAGGCTCCAGCTCGACCGGATCAAGAAGCGGGTCAAGGAGAACCACGGCGTGCCGCTCGACTATTCGGACGCGGTGGTGGACACGATCGTGGAGCGTTGTCAGGAGCTCGAGTCGGGTGGCCGCATGATTGACGCAATTGTTACGAATACAATGCTGCCGGACATTTCTGCGGTATTCTTGAACAAGATGCTCGAGGGCGAGTCCGTGAAGAAGGTCGCGATAGACGTGAAGGACGGCGAGTTCGCGTATGCATTCGACTAGGCGCCAAGCGCCTGGAGACCGTTGTGGTAGAGAGTTAGAAGCGCGCCGGGGACGCAGGACCAGAGATGGCAGAACCGCTTGAATATCCGATCTGGATGGAGGGGTCCTTCGCGAAGGACAGCCTCGTGCTTTTGGGTGCCCGGATCGACGAGGGCATCAACCGTGTCGGACGGATCGACATCGAGTTTCTCCGCAAGGAGGGCTCGTTCGATCTCGAGGACCTGGTGGGCAGCGAGATCAGCCTCCATATGAAGGATCCCGACGACAAGGACCGGGTGTTTCCCGGCATCTGCGTCGCGGCCGAATATGTGGGCAGCGCCTCGGGGAACGACCATTTCACGGCCGAGATCCGGCCGTGGTATTGGCTCCTGTCGCGGACGGCGGACAGCCGGGTGTTCCAGGAGATCAGCGTGCCGGACCTGTTCTCGCAGATCCTCGGCGAATACGGGTTCTCGGATTACGAGAAGAAACTCACCGGCAGCTACCCGACACGGCAATACCTGGTGCAGTATCGCGAGACCGATCTCAATTTCCTCACCCGGATCGCCGAGGAGGTGGGGATCTACTTTTTCTTCGCGACCAAGAACGGCAAGGTCTCGATGGTGATCGCCGACAATGTCGGCGCGCATGTGGCGATCCCGGGCGATGCGAAGATCCCGTTCCGGTCGCGCGAGGATGCGAACCGGCTGCAGCTCCAGCATATCCATACCTGGATGGGCGGGCGCGGCTCGCCGACGGGCCGGATCACGCTGGACGATTACGATTTCACCAAGCCGCGGGCCGACCTCTCGGTGGCGAGTTCGATGCCGAAGGGCAAGCATTCCTACAAGGATTACGAGGTCTACGACTATCCGGGGAAATATGCCGAGACCGCGGATGGCGAGCAGATCGCGAAGATCCGGATGGAGGCGGAGGCGATCCACCACCACGTGGTGAAGGCCGCGGGCGTGGTGCCGCGGCTGGCGGTGGGGGCCAAGTTCACGCTGACCGACCATCCGCGCAAGGCGGAGAATGCCGAGTACATGGTGACGCGGCTGGTGCACCAGATCCGGCTGACCGATTACGCCGGCGGTTTCCTGGGCGGGCTCGACCTGAGCGGGATCGAGGGGGGGTGTTCCACCTCGATGGCGCTGGAGGCGGTGCCGGCGGCGGAGCAGTTCCGGCCGCGCGCGGTGACGCCGAAGCCGGTGATCGCCGGCCTGCAGACCGCGATGGTGGTCGGGCCCTCGGGCGAGGAGATCTATACCGACGAATACGGCCGGGTGAAGGTGCAGTTCCATTGGGACCGCGAGGGCGGGTCGGACGAGAACGCATCCTGCTGGGTCCGGGTGGCGCAGCAATGGGCCGGCAAGGGGTTCGGGCTGCAGACGATTCCGCGGATCGGCTGGGAAGTGGTGGTGCAGTTCGAGGAGGGCGACCCGGACCGGCCGCTGATCACCGGCGCGCTCTACAATGCCGACAACATGCCGCCCTACGAGCTTCCGGCCCATATGACGCAGACCGGGCTGAAGACCAATTCGTCGAAGGGCGGCGGCGGTTTCAACGAGTTGTTGTTCGAGGACAAGAAGGACGGCGAGTTCGTCCGCTTCCAGTCCGAGAAGGACTACCAGCAGATCGTGAAGAACAACTCGTCGGTCTATGTGGGCTTCGAGA
The DNA here is from genome assembly GCA_003605175.1 of Paracoccaceae bacterium. Lineage (GTDB taxonomy): Bacteria > Pseudomonadota > Alphaproteobacteria > Rhodobacterales > Rhodobacteraceae > Ovoidimarina. The sequence goes on from QWDA01000009.1 coordinate 18,268, forward strand.
AGAAGGACAAGGGCGACCTCACGCAGATGGTCTACCGCAACCAGACCGACATCACCGGCGAGGTGCGGACCCACATGACGGGCCTGCTCGAGGACCTCACGGTGGGCATGGTCTATGACGAGGCGGTGGGCCTGTCGAAGAGCCAGCTGATCGGCGTCTACAAGGAAGAGAAGGTCGGCATCGGCAAACAGGACTTCAAGACGCCTTCGGGCTTCGCGGGGCTTGCCATCGCGGCGGGCGGGCCGTTCTCGACGCTCTACAAGGGCGGCAAATACGCCGATGTGGGCGCGGCGGCGACGGCGATCGCCTCGCTCAGCAATGCCCTGAAGCAGCCCGGCAAGAAGGAGGAGATCCACGGGGTTTCCGAGCTTCACGTACTGGGCGACCGGATCCAGAAGATCGAGAAATCGAGCTATAGCGGCCCGTCGAAGGAGGGCCACTGGAAGACCACGGTCGAGGACGGCGATGTGGAGATCATCGTCAAGAAGGGCGATTTCACCCGCAAGATCAACGCGGGCAAGGTGCTGGAGGAGGCGAAGACCTCGATCGAGCTGAAATGCGGCACGTCCACGATCAAGATGACGCCGAGCAAGATCACCATCGCGGCCCAGGATATCGTGCTCGACGCGAAGATGAACCTGACCGCGACGGCCAAGATGAACCTGAAGGCCGAGGGGAAGATGAACTTCGAGGCCAAGGGCGGCATCGCGGCCAAGGTGCAGGGCGGGGCGATGGCCGAGATCAAGGGCGGCCTGGTGAAGATCAACTGATGGTGGCGGCATGAGCGAGCGATTCAAGGATCTGAGGAAAGTGCCGAAGCAGCCCGCGCTGCGGCTCCTGGCGCTGGCCAACATGAAGCTCGAGACCGAGCTGAAATCGCCGGCCGCGGCGCCGGTGGACGTGGTGCTGGACGAGCTGGCCGAGGCCGAAGCCTGGCCCGACCTGTTGCGCGTCATGGCGGCGGCGCTGCCGGTGCGCGAGGGGGTCTGGTGGGCCTGCCTGGCCGCCGAAAACGTGCTCGGCGGCGGCGAGGCGGCGGAGAGCCCCTGCCTGAAGGCGGCGCGGGACTGGGTGTACAAGCCGAACGACGAGACCCGCGCGGCGGCGGTGAAGGCGGCCGAGGCGCCGGATCCGGCCGATGCGGCCGATCTCTGTGCCTCGGCGGTGGCGATGAGCGACGGCAAGCTGGGGCCGGGGGATCTGGCGCAGTTCGACGCGCCGCCGGGCGCCGCGCAGGGGATGATCCTGGCGATGATCGCGGCCGGTATCGGCGCCGATGACCAGGTGGAGTCGGGTGTGGCGCTGCAGCACATGATCGACCGGGGCGTCGATATCGCGCGCGGCGGCAACGGCCGGGTCGAGGCGCCGGCCGCGATGGAAGGAGCCGAGTGATGGGACAGCCTGCCGCCCGTGTGGGCGATATGCATACCTGCCCGATGCAGACGCCGGGGACGCCGCCGATTCCGCATGTGGGCGGCCCGCTCCTGCCGCCGGGCGTGCCGACGGTGCTGATCTGCTCCATGCCGGCGGCGCCGGCGCCGGGCAACATGTGCGTCTGTGTGGGGCCGCCGGACGTGACGGTGAAGGGATCGGCCACGGTGCTGGTTCAGAACCGGATGCTGGCACGGCTGGGCGATTCGACCGCGCATGGCGGATCCATCGTGGTGGGTGCGCCGACGGTGCTTGTCGGCGGATAGACGATGGGCGTGACGCTGCATTTCCAGTCCACCGGCACGGTGCCGGGCAATGCGCGGCCGGTGCAGATGTTCGGCGGTTCGATCACCGTCGGCCGGGGGCCGGAGAACGACCTGGTGCTGCCCGATCCGACCAAGGTGCTGTCGAAGCGGCATTGCGCCATCGAGGAGCAGTCGGGGCAGGTGGTGGTGATCGACCTGTCGACCAACGGAACCTTCCTGAACTACGGCAAGACCGCCATCGGCAAGACGCCCAAGCCGTTGAACGACGGCGATATCCTGACGCTGGGGCCCTATGAGCTGATGGTCGAGCTGTCGGGGTCGACCGGCGCCGCGCTGGCGCCGGCGGCCGATCCGGCGCCGCGTTCGGCACCTGCGCCCGTGCCGAGCGGGAAGTCGGCGCTGGGAAATGCGCTCGACGATCTCCTGGACGGGCCGGGCGGGGGCGGCGATTTCCTCGACGACCTGTTGGGCGAGGATGCGCCCTTGACCGGGCCCAAGGGCGTGAAGCGGCCCGATCCGGACGAGGACGGGCTCCTGCCGCCCCTGGACGAGGACGACCTTCTGGGCCCGGCGAAGGACCCGTTCGAGGGGATGGGGCGGAGCCAGTCGGACCATTCGCCCTCGGCCTCCGACCATGTGCGGCTGTCGAGCCCGATGTCGTCGCAGCAGATCCCGGAGGATTGGGGCGACGACGATCTGATGGCGCCGTCGGGCGGTGCCGCGCCGTCAATTCCCGCGGCGCGGATCCCGGACGACGATCCGGATTTCGGCGGCTCCTCCGGCGGGGCCGGGGAAGGGGACGACCCGTTCGGATGGTCGCCGGCGGAAGAGACGGCGGCGCCCGCCAAGGCGGAGGCAGCGGCCCCGACCCCGGCCGCGCCTGCCAGCGGCGGCGGCGGCGATGCGGCGGCGCGGGCGTTCCTGAAGGCGGCGGGGGTCGAGGGGCTCGACATCCCGGATGCGGAACTCGAGGCGACGCTGTCGCGGATGGGCCACGTGTTCCGGATCATGGTCAAGGGGATGCGCGAGATCCTGATGGCGCGGGCCACGGTGAAATCGGAATTCCGGATCGACCAGACGATGATCGCGGCGGGCGGGAACAACCCGCTGAAATTCTCGGTGAGCCCGGAACAGGCCGTCGAGGCGATGGTCAAGCCGCGGACCACCGGCTACCTTGACGCCACCGAGGCGGCGGAGCAGGCGCTGAAGGACATCCGCGCCCATGAGATCGCCATGGTCACCGGCATGGAGGCGGCGCTGAAGGGGATCCTGAAGGAGCTCTCGCCCGCGGCGCTGGAGGGCCGGATCGAAGTGGGCGGCGGGCTGTCGAGCGTTCTGAAAGGCAAGAAGGCAAGGTATTGGGAAGTCTACGAAAAGCTCTATGGAGAGATTTCGGACCAGGCCGAGAACGATTTCCAGGAATTGTTCGCGAAGGAATTCGCGCAGGCCTACAAGGCGCAGCTGGAGAAGCTGAAATGAGCGGGGGAGCGCAGGGATGAGCTGGGACAGCAAGGTTCTCTGGACCGAGGGGCTGTTCCTGCAGCCGCACCATTTCCAGCAGGCCGACCGCTATGCCGAGGCGCTGGTGGGCGGGCTCGCGGCGCGGGTCGCGCCCTATGCCTGGGGCGTGTCGCATCTGGAGATCGACCGCGAGGTGCTGAAGGTCGGGCAGTTCGCGCTGAAGCGCGTGTCGGGGCTGACCCAGGACGGCACGGTGTTCCGGGTGCCCGACGCCGAGACGCATCCGCCCGCCCTGGACGTGCCGTCGGAGATCAAGGATTGCGTGGTGCATCTGACCGTGCCGCAAAGGCGGCAGGGCGCGCCCGAGGTGGACCTGACCGGGTCGGAACTGTCGGCGGCGCGGCTCAGGCCGGCCGAGATCGACGTGACCGACGTGACGGGGCGGGCGCAGAAGCCGGCGCGGATCGCGGTGGGCAAGCTGCGCCTGCAATTCGCGCTGGACGTGGACGATCTGGCCGACCGGCTGGCGATCCCGGTGGCGCGGATCATCGAGGTGAAGGCGGACAAGGAGGTGATCCTTGACGACGGCTTCGTGCCCTCGGCGCTGGATCTGCAGGCGGCGGCGCCCCTGCGCGGCTTCCTGAACGAGCTGGAGGGGCTGCTCGCGCACCGGATGACGGCGCTGTCGGGGCGGCTGACGGCGGGGGCGGGCGCGCGCGGCTCGGCCGAGGTGCAGGACCTCCTGCTGCTCCTGTCGATCAACCGGATGCTGCCGGTGATCCGGCACCTGGCGTCGATCGACAATGTGCATCCGTCGATGATGTTCCGCGAATGCTTGTCGCTGGCGGGCGAGCTGGCGACCTTCATGGCGCAGGACAAGCGGCCGGGGGAATACCCGCCCTACCAGCATCACGACCTGACCCAGACCTTCCTGCCGGTGATCCGCGACCTGCGGCGCTACCTCTCGTCGGTGCTGGAGCAGACCGCGGTGGCGATTCCGATCGAGCCCCGGAAATACGGGATCTCGGTGGGGGTCATCGCCGACCGGAAGCTCATCTCCAATGCCGGCTTCGTGCTGGCAGTGGCGGCAGACATGGATGCCGACAAGGTGCGTCGGCATTTCGCGGGGCAGGCCAAGGTCGGCCCGGTGGAGGAGATCCGCCAGCTTGTGAACTCGGCGCTGCCGGGGATCGGGCTGCGCGCGCTGCCGGTGGCGCCGCGGCAGATCCCCTACAGCGCGGAGACGGTCTATTTCGAGGTCGACGGGTCGAGCCCCTTGTGGGGCAAGATGACCACCTCGGGCGGCATCGCGGTGCATGTCTCGGGCGACTATCCCGGCCTGAAGCTCGAGCTTTGGGCGATCCGCAGCGGATGACGAAGGAGGACAGCCCCAATGTCCGATGACGATCCCTTCGCAGAACCGGACGACACCGACCGCACGGTGATCCGGCCCAATCCGGGTGGCCGGCTGAGCTCGGTCGCCTCGCCGGTGCCGCAGGCTTCGGCGCCCGCGCCGGGCGGCGGCGGGCCGGTGCATACCGCCGGCACCTCGGGCGGGCGGGTGCAGGATCCGGGCGATGCCTCGACCGGGCTGAACCGGCTGCATGCGGCGGCGGCGACGCTGTTCGCGCTGGTGAGCCGGATCCGGAACCGGGCGCAGCATCCCGACCCGGAGGCGCTGCGCCGTTCGGTGGTGGCCGAGGTGCGGGGTTTCGAGAGCCGGGCCTTGCAATCGGGGATCGAGGCGCGCGACGTGAAGGTCGCGCGCTACGCGATCTGCGCGACGCTGGACGATGTGGTGTTGAACACGCCCTGGGGCGGGCAATCGGTCTGGGCGCAGCAGTCGATGGTGGCGACCTTCCACCGCGAGGTGGTGGGCGGCGACCGGTTCTTCGACCTTCTGGCGCGGCTGGAGCAGGATCCGGCGAACAATATCGAGCTCTTGGAGTTCCTCTACATGTGCCTGACGCTCGGCTTCGAGGGGCGGCTCCGGGTGGAGCAGAACGGCGCCGAGAAGCATCTGAACATCCGCGCGGGCCTTGCCCGGATCATCGCGCAGCATCGCGGTACGCCGGAGCGGGATCTCTCGCCGCACTGGCCGGGGCTCGACAGGCCGCACAAGCCGCGCTCGGCCTGGAAGGCGGTGTGGATCGCCTCGGGGGTCTCGGCGATCCTTCTGGTGACCGGGTTCGTCGGGCTGACCTACGCGCTGACGGGCGGGACCAACCGGACGGCGGGCGAGCTTTCGGCGCTGGCCTCGGGCACGGTGCCGACGCTCGCGGTGCTGGCGCCTCCGGTCGTCAAGACGGCGCCGCCACCGGACGCGGAGCTCGAGCGGGTGTCGGGCTTCCTAGAGGAGGAGATCGCCGAGGGGATCGTCAAGGTCTTCCAGGATTACAACACGATCACCATAAGGCTCACCGGCTCGAACATGTTCGCCTCGGCCTCGGACCAGCTCACCGACCGGTTCGAGGTGCCGCTCGCGCGGGTGGCGGCGGCCCTGAAGGACACCGAGGGGCCGATCATCGTGGTGGGCCATTCCGACAACGTGCCGATCCGGTCGGGGCGCTGGCCGTCGAACCTCGCCTTGTCGCTGGCGCGGGCCGAGAGCGTGCTGGCCAAGGTCGCGGGCGCGCTTGACGATCCGACCCGGCTCACCGCCGAGGGCCGGGCCGACAAGGACCCGATCGCCACCAACAAGACATCCGAAGGCCGGGCGCAGAACCGGCGGATCGAGATCGTGCTCGTCCGGAAGGACCGTTGATGAAGAAGCTTGGCCGCATCCTGTTCTCCGGCGTGTCGATCACGCTGTTCCTGGCCGTGGTGTTCTCGGTCTGCCTCTGGTTCCTCGGCGGTTTCCTCGGCTTCGGCGCGGCGCGGCCCTTCGAGAGCGTCGCCGGGCGGCTCGTGGGGATCGCGATCTTCTGGGTGATCGCGCTGATCGTCATCCTGATCCTGCTTCTTCGCGACAAGAAGAAGGACGAGGCGATGGCCGAGGATATCGTGACCTCGGCCGAGCCTGCGCTGGGCGACAACGAGATGGTCGCCTCGGAACTGGCCGAGATGCGCGACAAGCTGAAGGCGGCGCTGGGCAAGCTCAGGAAATCGAAGGCGGGGCGGCGGCATCTCTATGAGCTGCCCTGGTACGTCATCATCGGCCCGCCGGGCGCGGGCAAGACCACGGCCATCGTCAATTCGGGTCTCCAGTTCCCGCTGGCCGAGGACATGGGCAAATCCGCCATCGGCGGCGTCGGCGGCACGCGGAACTGCGACTGGTGGTTCACCGACGGGGCGGTGCTGGTCGACACCGCGGGGCGCTATACCACGCAGGAGAGCGACGCGGAGGCCGACAACGCGGCCTGGCTCGGCTTCCTGTCGATCCTGAAGAAGCACCGGCCGCGCCAGCCGGTCAACGGCGCCATCGTGGCGATCTCGCTCTCGGACCTGTCGATGCAGGACGAGATCAGCCAGAAAAGCCACGCGGTCGCGGTGCGGCGGCGGCTGCATGAGCTGCGCGAGAAGCTGGGGGTGCGGTTCCCGGTCTATGTGCTGTTCACCAAGGCCGACCTGCTGGCCGGGTTCGAGCAGTTCTTCGACGATCTCGGCAAGGAGGAGCGCGGCCAGGTCTGGGGCTTCACCCTGCCGGTGGATACCAACAAGACCGAGGCGGGGGCGATCCAGGGCTTCGATGCCGAGTTCCAGCTCCTGCTCGACCGGCTGAACCAGCAATCGGTGGCGAAGCTGCAGCACGAGACCGACCCGGCGCGGCGGAGCCTGATCGCGGGCTTCCCGCAGCAGGTGGCGAGCGTCCGGCAGACCGCGCGCGATTTCCTGACCGAGCTGTTCCAGGAGAACCGCTACGAGCAGCGGCAGTTCCTGCGCGGGATCTATTTCACCTCCGGCACCCAGGAGGGCACGCCCATCGACCGGCTGATGCTCGGCATGGCGCGGACCTTCGGGATCGGCCGGCAGGCGATCGGGGCCGGGCAGGGCTCGGGGCGGTCGTATTTCCTCACCCGGCTGTTCGACCAGGTGATCTTCCGCGAGTCGGGGCTGGTCTCGGCCGACGACAAGGTGGAGCGGCGCTATCGCTGGACCCGCGTGGCGGCGATCGCGGCGGCGGTGCTGGTGACGGTGGGCCTGGGCGGCATGTGGACCCGCAGCTATCTGGGCAACCGCGAGCTGATCGACGACGTGCAGACCCGGATCGCCGCCTATCGCACGGCGGCGAAGGCGATTCCGGGAAGCCCGGTGGCGGATACCGACCTGCCGGGCGTGGTGCCGGCGCTGAACATCCTGCGCGATCTGCCGGTGAACCGGGTGACGGGGCGCGAGAGCGTGCCGGACGGGCTGGGCTGGGGGCTCTACCAGGGCAAAATCCTGGGCTCGGAGGGCGGGCAGGCCTATCGCGCGGCGCTGAACGAGCATCTGTTGCCGCGTCTGCTGTTGCGGTTGCAGGACCAGATGCAGGGTTCGATCAACGAACCCGACGTGCTCTACGAGGCGCTGAAGGTCTATCTGATGCTCGGGCAGGCCGGGCCGATGAACGACGCGCTGGTCAAGGACTGGCTGACGGTCGACTGGCAGCTTTCCTATCCGGGCGCCGACCGGGAGCAGCTCCGGGCCGATCTGGTGGGGCATCTCGACGCGCTCCTGAGCCAGCCGATGGTGGAGATCCCGCTGAACGGCGATCTGGTGGCGCGGGTGCAGGGGGTGCTGACGCAGATGCCCCAGGCGCAGCGGCTCTATAACGGGATCGTCGGCAGCACGGCGGCGACCTCGCTGCCGCAATGGCGGCTGACCGATGTGGGCGGGCCGGCGGTGGCGCGGGCCATCGTGCGCTCGTCGGGCAAGCAGCTGAACGAGGGGATCCCGGGGATCTACACCTACAAGGGCTTCCACGACGTGTTCCTGCCCGAGGCACTCGGGGTCGCGGAGCGGATCAAGCGCGATGCCTGGGTGCTGGGCCCCGCCGCGGCGGAGCAGATCCAGAGCGAGACGGCGCTGACGGCGCTGTCGCGCGACGTGCTGGGGCTCTATTTCGACGATTACGTCTCGGCCTATGACGGGATGCTGGGCGATATCGACATCATCCCGCTGAACTCGCCGTCCCATGCCGCCGAGGTCACCAATGTGCTCTCGGGGCCGACCTCGCCGATCGCGAAGATCCTGACGGCGGTGGCGGACGAGACGCGGCTGACCGAGGACCGCTCGAGCGCGGCCGAGGCGGGTGGCGAGGCGGGGCTGGACGAGTTGCAGAAGGCGGCGACGAGGAAGGTTTCGCCGGCCCTGCAGAAGATCCTGGCGGCGAGCGCGGCGGACGGCTCCACGCCGCGCCCGCCGGGGGCCTATGTGGAGGACCGGTTCGACTGGCTGCAGAAATTTGTCGCCAAGGAGGACGGGCAGCAGAGCCAGCTCGACCTGATGCTGGCGACGCTCAGGGAGATCTACCAGGAGCTTTCGAACATTGCGACCGGGGTCTCGACCGGCAATGCCGCGACGCTGATCCGGTTCCAGGGCGAGGCGAAGGAGCTGCCGGGGCCGATGGGCCGCTGGGCGACGCAGATCGCGCAGGGCTCGTCGGGGATCTCGGCCGACAGCACCCGGGCGGGGATCAACGCGCGCTGGCAGGGCGAGGTTCTGCCGTTCTGCAAGGAGGCGATCACCGGCAAGTACCCGTTCGACCGTCGGGCGCAGGCGGAGATCGGGCTTGCGGATCTGGGCCGGCTGTTCGGGCCGGGTGGGCTGATCGACACGTTCTTCAACGAGGCGCTGGCGAGCCATGTGGACACCCGCACAAGGCCCTGGTCGCTCAAGAGCGGCGCGGGCGCGGCGGATCTGGGGATCTCGCCCGCCGTCCTGAAGCAGATGCAGAACGCCGCCGAGATCCGCGATGCGTTCTTCCCGGCGGGGCCGCAGCCTTCGGTGCAGTTCCAGATGACGCCCTTTGCGCTCGACGACCAGGCGCAGGAGGTGATCCTCGAGGTGGACGGGCAGGCGGTGAAGTTCGAGCAGGGGCGCGGCGGGCGGCCGACGGCGTTCAAATGGCCGGGCGATGTGGGTTTCGCCGGGATCCAGCTCAAGCCGCCCTCGCAGCGCTCGGAGAGCGTGTTGTCGCGGAACGGGCCCTGGGCGTGGTTCCGGCTGCTGGACGCGGCCGAGCTCCGGCGCACCAGTGCGTCGGACCGCAAGCAGGTGATCTTCAACGTGGGCGGGCGGCTCGCGGTCTACGAGATGCAGTCGGGCTCGATCCTGAACCCGTTCGCGCTGCCGGCGCTGAACGATTTCTCCTGTCCCGAGACGTTCTGACATGGCCGGGTTCGGAGCTTTCGGAAAGATGCCCGCGCTGGGGGATTTCTTCCGGCTTTCGCCGCCCCCCGGCTTCGTCGAGGCCTGGGACCCCTGGCTGCAGGCGCGGCTACTCGACCTGCGCGAGGCCCTGGGCGCGGGCTGGCGCGAGGCCTATCTGGGCGCGCCGATCTGGCGCTTCACCCTGAGCCCCGGCCTTGCGGGCGGGGCGGCGGTGCTTGGGGTGCTGATGCCCTCGGTGGACCGGGTCGGCCGGGATTTTCCGCTGACGCTGATGGCGGCGGTGCCGGGCGGGGTTTCGGCCTTCGGGCTCCATGCGGCGGGCGAAGCGGCCTTCGCGGATCTGGAGGAGCTGGCGCTGGCGGCCCTGGGCGACGGGATGGACCTGGAGCGGCTGGGGGCCGGGCTGGCCGGGGTCGCGCTGCCGGGCGCGGTTGCGCCGCGCGTGCTGGGCCGGGGTCCGGGGCATCTGGCGTTGGCGGCGGGCGCGGGCGCGGCACCGGCGCTTCTCGACGCGATGGCGGGCGGCTGGGCGCAACCTTCGGTCTGGAGCGCGGTTCTGGACGAAGGGACGCGAGTGATGCTGTCGGAGGGGTTGCCGGGGCCGGAGCGGGCGCGGGCGCTGTTCGACCTTGCCGCGCCGATCTGGCAGGGCGGGGAGGCGGCGGCATGAGCCTTATCCGGCACAGCGCGGTGACCCATGTGGGCAAGGTGCGGCAGTTGAACGAGGATTCGATCCTCTCGCTGCCCGACCAGCGGATCTGGGTCGTGGCCGACGGGATGGGCGGCCATGCGGCGGGCGATTTCGCCAGCCAGACCATCGTCGAGACGGTGGCGGCGATCACGCCGGACCTGCCGCCCGCCGAGCGGATGCAGGCGCTGCGGGGTGCGCTGAACGCGTCGCACGTGGCGGTGCAGGCGGAATCGGCGCGCCGGGGCGGCGCCACGGTGGGCGCCGCGGTGGTGGCGCTGATGGTGACGGACGGGCATTTCGTGGCGTTCTGGGCCGGGGATTGCCGGCTCTATCGGATGCGCGACGGGCAGATCGAGCTTCTGACCACCGACCATTCCCTGGTGGCCGAGCTGGTGATGACCGGCAGGCTGAGCTGGGACGAGGCGGATCTGCATCCGCAATCGAACGCGATCACAAGGGCCATCGGCGTGGGCGAGGAGGCGGGGCTCGAGAAGATCCGCGGCGAGATCCTGCCGGGCGACCGGTTCCTTCTATGCTCGGACGGGCTGAACAAGCATGCCGGGTTCGAGGTGCTGCGCCGCGCGATGGCCGGCACGCCGATCGAGATCGTGGCCGACAAGCTGCTGCAGATCGCGCTCGATGGCGGCGGCGAGGACAACGTGTCGGTGATCGTGGTGGACGTGATCTGATGCGCGGAGCGGTGTCAGATCAGGCCCTGGGCGCGCCATTCCTCGAGCTTTTCCTGGCTGACCTCGAAATGCATCGAATCCTCGCGCCCGTAGCCGGCGCCCCAGACCCAGCCCTCGGCGAGGAAGAAATCCTTCATGATGAGAAGCCCGAGCTGGGTCTTGCCATCGCCGAACACGTCGAGCTTGCCGTCGATGTTGATGTCCACCGCGAGGCCGAAGGCATGGGTCGAGGCCCGGCCGACGGTGCCGCGGATCTGGCGCACGCAGAGCGAGCCCGAGGTGGCGATCCGGTCGAGCAGGTCCTTGTCGGTGCGGGCCACCTCGTCGAAGATCCGGCGCAGGCTCTCGACGGCGGGTTCGAGCATGCGTACGTTGATCGGGCCCACGTTCTCGGTCCTGAGGAGCGCGGCGAGCGTGGGGTTGGTCATTTCCGCGCAGGTGTCGCCGAGCGTTTCGGAGGGGCTGCCAAGGAAGCCTTCGAGGAAGGTCGGCGTGGCGACGGTGAAGCCCTTGTTGAGCGTCCGCCGGTCGGGAATCAGCACGGTCGAGGCATAATCGCCGAGGATGCTGTTCTCGCCGTCGTCGTAGATTTCGCCCTCGACGGGGGCCGAGGAGACGGGACCGGATTGTTCGAGCCGCAGGATGTCGGTCCGGAGCGCGGCGATCTCGTCGCGCAGGCTCTCGATCTGGCCCTCGAGCTTGATGATCCGGATCCGGGCGTCGGAATCGACCGCCGCGCCGCCCGCGCCCTCGCCGGCGATGAAGGCCTGGTCGTCGGCCGGCAGCATTGTCGAGATCGCGAACCAGGCAAGCCCGATGACGAGAACGGCGATCAACGCCGCGATGAGACCGATGACGATACGCACTGCTCTTGGGGTCCGCGTTCTGGTTCAACCCGGGCGCGAGGGTGGGCGACGGGCTGGCCCGTGTCAATGACCCCGAAGAAACGGCTAACCCTTGGACCGACAATAAGATTGGAACTCGGGTGGCTTTCCTGTAGCCTGTATAATGACAACTTGCTTGCGAGTATGATGAAATGAAACGCACTTTCGTACCCCTTGCCCTTGCCGCCCTGGCCGGGCTCGCGCCGCTTGCCGCTTATGCGCAATCGGCCGAAACGATGACCGAGGCCGAGATCGCCGAACGGTTCCAGAACCAGAAGACCCGGAGCCTCGTGCTTGCCCCGGTGGGCGGCGCGGCCACGACCACCGAGACCACCGCCGAAAGCGCCGCGACCGAGATCGCGCCCGCCGGCGGCGAGGTCTTCATCAACATCGCCTTCGATTTCGATTCCGCCGCGCTGCGCGAGGATCAGAAGCCGAAGCTCACCAAGCTCTGCAACGTGATCCGCGATATCGACATCGATGCGTTCGAGATCCTCGGCCACACCGATTCCTCGGGCTCCGCCGAGTACAACCAGCGCCTCTCGAAGCTCCGCGCCGAGGAGGTGAAACGTTACATGGTGGGCGATTGCGGCATCGACCCGAACCGTCTCGTCGCGGTCGGCCTCGGCGAGAGCGACCCGCTCGACCCGTCCAATCCGCGCGCCGACGAGAACCGCCGCGTCGAATTCCAGGTGTCGAGCTGAGGCCCGGCCGGGCGTCGGCTGAAGCGGGAGGACCCGAATGACCGGAGCGCGGTCCGGCGCGATCTTTCAGGTCGGCGACCTCCTGAACAATACCTACCGGATCGAGGCGATCCTGGGCCGGGGCGGCACCTCGGAGGTGTACCGGGGCCGGAGCGAGATCTCCGGCCACCTGGTGGCCCTGAAGGCGCTGCGCTCGGAATTCTCGGCCAACGAGGACTTCATCACGCTGATGCGGCGTGAGGAGGAGATCCGCGAGATCCGGCACGACGCGATCGTGCGCTATTTCCACAACCAGCGCACCGCCGATGGCGTGGTCTTCCTGATCATGGACTATGTCGACGGGCCGGGCCTCGACCGGAAGATGAAGGAAGGCGGCATGTCGGCCGCCGATCTCCTGACCGTGGCAGGCCGGGTGGCCGAGGGGCTGCAGGCGGCGCATGCCAAGAATATCGTCCATCGCGATCTCTCGCCCGACAACATCATCCTGAGGAACGGCGATCCCGCCGATGCGGTGATCATCGATTTCGGGATCGCCAAGGACACCAATCCCGGCGCCGAGACAGTGGTGGGCAACGAGTTCGCCGGGAAATACGCCTATGCCGCGCCCGAGCAGCTCTCGGGGCAGTCGGACGCGCGAACCGATATCTACTCGCTGGGCGCGCTTCTGCTGGCGACGTTCCGGGGCGCCTCGCCCAGCGTGGGGAAGAACCCGCTCGAGGTGATCGAGGGAAAATCCTTGCCGCTCGATACCACGGGCGTGCCGGAGCCCCTGAAGAGCCTGATCGACCGGATGACCGCGCCGGACCCGGCGGATCGGTTTGCCTCCGCCGCCGCGCTTCTGGAGGGAATCCGGGGCGGCGGGGTGGCGGCGATGCCGGAGGTGGACAGCGACGCGACGGTGATCGCGCCCCGGCCCGTGCCGGCGAAATCGGCGGTGAAGCCCGCGCCGGCGCCCGCGGAAAAGACGAAGGGCAGGGGCGGGCTTTTCGCCGTGCTCGCATTCGTGCTGATCGCAGCGGCGGGGGGCGGGGCCTATCTGTCGGGGATGTTCGACAGCGTGGTCCCGAGCCTTCCGGTGGCCGAACCCTATACGCTCACCATGGCGCGGGCGGAGGGTGGCTCGCCGCAGGCGCGGGGCCATGTGCCGAGCGAGGAGGTGTCTGCCGCATTGGGCCAGCGCATCGCGGCGATGGGCGGACATGCCGACCTGACGCTCGCGCGCGGCGATATCGACCCGGACTGGGGCGCGGAGATGCTGCAGCTCTTCGAGGTGATCTCGCCCCTGCCGGAGTGGCGGATCGAGGTCGAGGGCAACCGGGTGGCGGTGACCGGCGTGACCGAGGACCGCGCGGAACATCAGGTGCTGAACGGGATCACGTTGCCCGGCGCGCTCATCGGCGGCATCTCGGTCGAGCTGCGGCCCCGGGTGCTGGAGCCGCGGGCGCTCTCGCCGGTCCTGGCGAGCTTCGCCGATTGCGGCGAGCTCCGGCTCGTCAACCCGCCGATGACCGGTTATCCGACCGGGGCCGAGGTGGCGGTCACCGGCAAGGTCGCGAGCGCGACCACCCGACAGGGCCTGATCGACGCGCTGCAGGCGGCGGTGGGGAACCGGCGCGTCAGCGTCGATCTCGAGGAGCTGAACCCGACCCTGTGCCTGATCGACCAGGCGCTGCCCGCGGCACCGCCGGGCGGTTTCGCGATCGGCTTCGGCAATGGCGAGACCGGTTCGCGCAACCCGTCGGGGCGCTTCGTGGTGGGGCAGAACCCGGTGATCGACATCACCATTCCCGCCGATGCGACGGACGGCTACCTCTATGTCTCGGCGCTGGACGTTTCGGGGAACGTGTTCCACCTGTTGCCCAACGTCTATATCGAGGACAACTCGCTTGCCGCGCTGCGGGGCGGGCAGGAGGGGCCGGTGCTGCTGCGGGTGGCCTATTCTCTGAAGGAGGCCGAGGACGCGGGCGGGCGCAAGCTGGCGTTCAACGTGGACGATTCCGCGCTCGGCAAGACCGAGATCGTGGTGATCCATGCCGACGCGCCGATCCTGAACGGCACGCGGCCGATCACCGAGAGCGCGGAGGGCTTCGCCCAGGCGATCCGGGAGCGGTCGGGGCCGGTGAGGTCGCTGGACAGCCGGATCCTGGTGACGGCGGCGCAGTAGGGGGGCCTGCGCGTCGTTCCGGCCTGAACCCACCCGCAGCCAAGAAGTGCAAGCCGGGCGAGCGCCTGCCGTGGGATGGCGCCGCAACGGCTGAGCGGTGCGCTTTATGGTGCAAGCCCGCCGCACAAATGTTCGGCGCGGAAAGTTGCCAGAGCGCCAGCCCGCCGGAACGGGCAGGCGCTCGCCCGGCGCCTTCGGCGCTGATCGGGCGGGGGATGAACCCTCAGGCGGGCGTCAGCCCGCGATGGAAGCCTGGTAGATGCCCTCGATGGTCTCGGCGAGCACGGCGTCGAAATCCGCGTCGCTCTGCCCGGCCGAGAGGCCCTCGGTCAGCGCGCGGGAGAAACTGGCGATCACGCCGGTGTTCTGCGCGAGGAGCGCGTTGGCCTCCTGCCGCGAATAGCCGCCCGAAAGCGCCACGACCTTCATCACCCTGGGGTGGTCGACCAGCGGCTTGTACTGGTTCGGCTTGGTCGGCAGCGAGAGCTTGAGCATGATCTCCTGGCCCTCGGGGATGCTGTCGAGCCCCTTCAGGATCTCGTCCAGCACGATGTCCTCGGCCGCGGCCTTGTCGGCGATGGTGATGGTCACTTCCGGCTCGAGGATCGGCACGAGGCCCTTGGCGAGGATCTGGTGGCCGTAATCGAACTGCTGGGCGATGTTTGCGGCGATGCCGGTCCGGGAGGCGGCGTCGATCACCGAGCGCATCTTGGTGCCGAACACGCCCTTGGCGACCGCGCGGTCGAGCACCGCGTCGAGCCCGGGCATCGGTTTCATCAGCTTCACGCCGTCGGCAGCCTCGGCGAGGCCCTTGTCGACCTTGAGGAAGGGCACGACCTGGCGTTTCGTCCAGAGGTACTCGGCGGTGGGCACCCCATCGATCTCGCGGTCCATGGTCTGTTCGAACAGGATCGCGCCGATCACCTTGTCGCCGGTGAAGGCGGGCGACTTGATGATCCGGGCGCGCATCGCGTGGATCAGGTCGAACATCGCGTCGTCGCCGGAATACTCGCTCTCGTCGATGCCGTAGAGCTTGAGCGCCTTGGGCGTCGAGCCGCCGGACTGGTCGAGCGCGGCGATGAAGCCCTTGCCGTTCCGCATCTGGGTTGCCTGGGTCTGGTCTGGCATGTCGCGCCCCTCACCTGAAATCAATTAAACTTCGGGCCCTCGGCCCCCGCAGGCGGTTCTAGGCGAGGGGGGGACCGGGCGCAATCATGGTGACGCTAACGGTTTCCGGTTTCGCGACGATCAGCCCCGGTCGAGCGCCGCGACGCCGGGGAGCGTCTTGCCTTCCATCCATTCGAGGAAGGCGCCGCCGGCGGTGGAGACGTAGGTGAAGCTCTCCGCCGCGCCGGCCTTGTTGAGCGCGGCGACGGTGTCGCCGCCGCCGGCGACGGAGACGAGGGCGCCTTTCAGGGTCAGTTCGGCGGCCTGTTTCGCGGCGGCATTGGTGGCGGTGTCGAAGGGCTCGATCTCGAAGGCGCCGAGCGGGCCGTTCCAGATCAGCGTTTTCGCGGTTTCGAAGACCTGCGCGATGCGGGCGACGGTGGCGCGGCCGGCGTCGAGGATGATCGCGTCGGCGGGGCAGGCGTCGGCGGCGACGGTCTCGGACGGCGCGCCGGCCCTGAACTCGCGGGCGACGACGACGTCGGTCGGGAGCACGATCTCGCAGGCGGCTTCCTCGGCGCGGGCGAGAATGTCGCGGGCGGTGTCGGCCATCTCGTGCTCGGCGAGCGACTTGCCCACGTCGATGCCCTTGGCGGCGAGGAAAGTGTTGGCCATGCCGCCGCCGATCACCAGGTAGTCGACCTTCCGGACGAGGTTGGTCAGAAGTTCGAGCTTGGTCGAGACCTTGGCGCCGCCGACCACCGCCACGACGGGCCGGGTGGGCGTGCCGAGCGCGGCTTCGAGGGCCTTGAGTTCGGCCTCCATGAGGCGCCCCGCGCAGGAGGGCAGGAGATGCGCGATGCCCTCGGTCGAGGCATGCGCCCGGTGCGCGGCGGAGAAGGCGTCGTTGCAGTAGACATCGCCGAGCGAGGCGAGGAACTGCGCCATCTGCGGGTCGTTCGCCTCTTCCATCGGCGTGAAGCGGGTGTTCTCGACGAGCACCACCGCGTCGGAAGGGAGCGCGTCGAGCGCGGCGCGGGCGGGCCTCTCGACGAAGGTCACGGGCCGCCCCAGCGCGGTTTCGAGCGCGGGCAGGGTGATCCGCAGGCTCATCTCGGGGTCGGGCTTGCCCTTGGGCCGGCCGAAATGGGCCAGGAGCACCGGGCGGCCGCCCCTGGCGAGGATGTCCATGACCGTCGGCACGATCCGTTCGATGCGGGTCGCGTCGGTCACGCGGCCGTTTTCGACCGGCACGTTGATATCGACGCGGGTCAGCACCGTCTTGCCGGCGATGTCGAGGTCGTCGAGGGTCTTCCAGGCCATGTTCCGTCTCCCACCGGGTGATTGCGCCTTTCACACCCCAGCAAAGCCCCGCCGTCAACCGGCTTGCCCGCGCGCAGGCCCTTTTCCTCCGGCGCGGCGCGTCCTAGGGTCCGCCGCGAACGAGATTGAAGGGAGGCCTCCATGGCCGAGATCAAGGACCCCGAGAACACCATTCTGATCGAGCTGAAGGGTGGCACCGTCGCGATCGAGCTGATGCCCGAGATCGCGCCCAAGCATTGCGAGCGGATGAAGGAACTGGCGCGCGAGGGCGCCTATGACGGCGTGATCTTCCACCGGGTGATTGACGGGTTCATGGCCCAGTCGGGCGATGTGGAGCATGGCGTTTTCGGCGAGGCGCTGAACCTGCGCCGGGCGGGCACCGGCGGGTCGGACAAGCCGAACTTGCCGGCGGAATTCTCCAAGCTGCCCCATGACCGGGGCACCCTGGGCGCGGCGCGGTCGCAGGCGCCGAATTCGGCGAACAGCCAGTTCTTCATCAACTTCAGCGACAACCATTTCCTGAACGGGCAATACACGGTCTACGGCCGGGTGATCGACGGCATGGACCATGTGGACGCGATCCAGCGCGGCGAGCCGCCGATGAACCCCGACCGGATGCTGAGCGTGAAGGTGGCCGCCGATGCGTAGGCTGATCCTGGCCGCCGTTCTGGCGGCCTCCCCGGCCCTTGCCGCGGAGGACGGGCCGGGGCCGAACCTGGAGATCGATATCGCCGGGGAGGCGAACGGGACGGTGGTGATCGACCTCCTGCCCGACGTGGCGCCGAAGCACGTGGCGCAGATCACCGAGCTCGCGAAGGAGGGCGCCTATGACGGGGTGGTCTTCCACCGGGTGATCGACGGCTTCATGGCGCAGACCGGCGATGTGGAGTTCGGCCGCGAGGGCGGCGATCCGGCGATGATGGGCCGGGGCGGGTCCGAGCTGCCGGACATTCCGGCGGAGTTCTCGGATATCGGATTCGACCGGGGCGTCGTGGGGATGGCGCGGGCACAGCATCCGGATTCGGCGAACAGCCAGTTCTTCATCATGTTCGCGCCGGGGCCGTTCCTCGACGGGCAATACACGGTGGTCGGCCGGGTGATCGCGGGCATGGACGTGGTGGACGCGATTCGCCGGGGCGACCAGGGCCGCAACGGCGCGGTGACCGAGGCGCCGGACGTGATGACGGCGGTCCGGGTGGTCGAATAGGCACCGGCACCCCCAAAACAAAACGTGCGCCCCTCTGACGGGAGAGACGCACGTTCCACTATTCAATCTTTGGAGCCGGGAACGTATGTCCTGGCAGTCCACGCCCCCTGATGGAAGTCAGGCGTTCACTCGTTACCCCGCGCGAAGGGCGGTACCGTGTACTTCCGACGGCCGTGGGGATGAACAGCGGTCGCCGAATACCAATCACTTTGCCCCTTCCGAGGCTGGGCCAGGACGCTGACCCGGAACCTCGTCGGTGGCCTTCTTCTCGCACGGGGAGCCGGCCGGGTCTGTGAAGCGGATCACACAAGGCTCAGAAAGTGTCGTTCTGGGCGAGTTCCTGGAGCGCGTCGCGGTCGGTGATGCGGATGCTGCCACGGCCGAGCTCGACCAGGCCCTCGCGTTTCCAGTCGGCGAGGGTCTTGGAGACGGCCTCGCGGGTGACGCCGAGGAAATCGGCGAGATTCGCCTGCGACATCGGTAGGTCGGTGGCGGCGGGGCCGAGCAGGTGCAGCACCTTGCGGGCGAGCCGGATCGGCAGGGGCAGGAAGGCCTGTTCGCTGATCTGGGTGTCCATCCAGCGCATCCGCTGGCCGGCGAGCTGCATCAGGTCGGCGGCGAGGTCGGGATGGGTGCGGAACGCGGCGACAACGTCGCGGTTGCGGATCCCAAGCACGGTGGTGGGGCGGAGCGCGGTCACGGTGGCAGTGCGCGCGCCCGGGTCGAACAGCGCGATCTCGCCGAACAGCGCGCCGGCGGTCAGCATGTCGAGCGCGAGCTTGCGGCCGTCCTCGGAGAGCACCGAGACCTCGAGCGCGCCCTCCACCACGGCGAAGAGGGAATCGCCCGGGTCGCCCTGTTCGAACAGCACTTCGCCCTTGGCGAGTCGCTTCTCGCGGGCGAGCGCGCGCAGCATGTCGGTGAGCGAGGCGGAGGCGTTGGAGAGGAATCCGGTGCGCGGCAGCAGCGTCATCGAAACGGGCCCTTCGAGCAATGCTGCGCGAAGTCTAGCAGATGCTGGCGGGGCGGGCAAAGCGCCCGCCCGTCCGGCCGCTCGCCGTCATTTCACCGGGGCGAGAGAGGTGAAGGCGGGGATCGGGCTTGCGGCGGCGGCGGCGGGCTCGATGCCGGGCCAGTTGCCGCCGGCGAGCGAGATGTTGCCCGGGATGTCCTCCTCCCAGAAGCCGACCACGTTCCTGGTGATGTTGAGATAGAGGTGGCCGTCGACGATCCGCCAGAGGTTCGGGTTGCCGGGCACCTTGCCGCCCTTGGAGACGCCATAGGCGCAGTGGCCGTCGAATTCCGGGGCGTAGGCCTCCGGGTCGGCCAGGAATTTCGCGCGGTTCGCCTCGGTGGCGAAGGCCCAGGTCGCGCCGTTCCACTCGGCGGTGATCCCGGCCTTGCCGGGCACCGCGGCGGGTTGCGGCGTGCCCACCGGCGATTGCGGCAGGTCCCGATAGGCGACGACGTCGTAGCCCGAGACGGCGAAGCCTGTCCCGTCGACATATTGTTCGCCGGCGAAGGCGGCAGGGGCGGCGAGCAGGAAGGGGACGGCGAAAAGGCTGCGGAGGGTCATGGAAGGTCCATCGGTCTGAATTTCGGGTGGTCCTTCATCCCGTGGCGGCGCGCGCGGGGGAACCCACGAAGCCGTGTGTCACGGGCTTGTGTGCGGGTGTGAGTTTTTGCGTGGCGCAACACCGGTTCGCAGCCCCGCCCGGAATCAAGGCCCGGCACGGGCCGCCGGGCGAGCGCCTGCCCGTCCCGGCGGGCTGGCGCTTTGGTGACGTTCCGCGCCGAACGATTGTACAGCGGACCTGGTGAGATAAAGCGCCCCGCACAATCGTCGCAGCGCCATCCCACGGGCAGGCGCTCGCCCGGCTCAGCGCTAGGAGCCCAGCGTCACCAGCGCGTGGCGCTTCTTGCCGGCGGAGAGCTTCACCGGGGCGGCGAAGGCGCCGGCATCCAGCGTCAGGCCCGGGTCGGTCACCGGCGCGTCGTCGAGCCGCGCGCCGCCCTCGGCGATCAGGCGCTTCGCTTCCTTGCCCGATTTCGCGAGGCCCGAGCGGACGATGAGCTGGACGATGGAGATGCCCTCGCCCAGTTCGCCCGCCGAGAGGGAGAGCGTCGGGAGATCCTCGCCGATGCCGCCCTTCTCGAACACCTCGCGCGCGGTGGCTTCCGCCGCCGCCGCCGCCTCGGCGCCGTGGCAGAGCGCGGTCACCTCGTTTGCGAGCCGGATCTTCGCCGCGTTGATCTCCGCACCGCCAAGCCCGCCGAGACGGTCGCATTCCTCCACGGGAAGCTCGGTGTAGAGCTTCAGGAAGCGGCCGACATCGGCGTCGGTGGTGTTGCGCCAGAACTGCCAGAACTCGTAGGGCGACAGCATCTCGGCATTGAGCCAGACCGCGCCGCCCTGGCTCTTGCCCATCTTGCGGCCGTCGGAGGTGGTCAGGAGCGGGGTGGTCAGGCCGTAGATCTCGTGGTCGAGCACTCGCCGGGTCAGGTCGACGCCGTTGACGATATTGCCCCACTGGTCCGAGCCGCCCATCTGCAGCAGGCAGCCATAGCGGCGGTTCAGCTCCAGGAAGTCATAGGCCTGCAGGATCATGTAGTTGAATTCGAGGAACGACAGCGACTGCTCGCGGTCGAGGCGCGATTTGACGCTTTCGAAGGAAAGCATCCGGTTGATCGAGAAATGCCGGCCGATATCGCGCAGGAACTCGAGATAGTTCAGCCCGTCGAGCCATTCGGCGTTGTTTCGCATCAGCGCGTCGGTGGCGCCGTCGCCATAGACGAGGTATTTCGCGAAGACGCCCTGCATGCCCGCGATGTTCGCGTCGATCGCTTCGGGCGAGAGGAGCGGGCGTTCGTCGGAGCGGAACGAGGGATCGCCCACCTTGGTGGTGCCGCCGCCCATCAGCGTGATCGGCTTGCCGCCGCATTTCTGGAACCAGCGCAGGAGCATGATGTTCAGGAGATGGCCCACATGGAGCGACTTCGCCGTCGCGTCATAGCCAATATAGGCCGGCACCACGCCCGCGATCAGCGCCTCGTCGAGGCTTTGCAGGTCGGTGCAGTCGGCGAGGAAGCCGCGTTCGACGATGATCCTGAGGAAATCCGATTTCGGGTGGTAGGTCATGGGATTGTCTCTATGCTCCGGGCCCGGATCGGGTCTATAGCGGGCCGGGGCGGCAGAGGGAAGGCATGACGGGGACGCGGCCGGTCTGGGCGCTCGGGGCGATGTCCGGAACCTCGCTCGACGGGGTCGACGCCGCGATGGTGCTGACCGACGGGCGCACCATCTCGGAATTCGGCGAAACCCGCTACCGGCCCTATGGCGACATGGAGCGCCTGGCGATCCGCACCGCCTTCGGGCCGCGCCGGGACGAGCATGCCGATGCGGAAGCGGCGGAGGTGGTGGAGACCGCCCATGCCGCGCTGCTTTCGGGGTTCACGGGCGCCGGGGTGATCGGCTTTCACGGCCAGACCCTGTGGCACGACCCGGACAACCGGTTCACGCTGCAGGTCGGCGACGGCGAGATCCTGGCCGCGGTGCTGGGCCTGCCGGTGGTCTGGGATTTCCGCAGCACCGATGTGGCGATGGGCGGGCAGGGGGCGCCGCTCGCGCCGTTCTTCCACCATGCCTGCGCGCGGCATATCGGGGCGACGGCGCCCATCGCGTTCCTCAATCTCGGCGGCGTGGGCAATCTGACCTGGGTCGATCCGCGCAAGGAGGACCCGGCGCGGAAGGGCGCGCTCCTGGCCTTCGACACCGGGCCGGCCAATGCGCCGGTGAACGACCTCGCGCAGGCGCGCTGGGGCGTGCCCTTCGACAGGGACGGCGCGCGGGCGGCGCGGGGGCAGGTGGCGGAAGGGGTGATCGAGCGGATGCTGGCGCAGGGCTATTTCACCAAGCTGCCGCCGAAATCGCTCGACCGGAACCATTTCGCCCAGCTGGCCGCCGATGTGGCGGACCTGTCCGACGACGACGCGGCGGCGACGCTCACCTGCGCGGCGGCGGCGGCGGTGGCGCGCGGGATGGAGCATTGCCCGGCGCGGCCCGAGCGGCTCCTGGTGACCGGCGGCGGGCGGCGCAATCCGGTGCTGATGGCGATGCTGGGCGCGCTGGTCGATTGCCCGGTGGCGCCGGTCGAGGAGGCCGGGCTCGACGGCGACATGCTCGAGGCGCAGGCCTTCGCCTATCTCGCGGTGCGGGTGATGGAGGGGCTGCCCACATCGGCGCCGGGCACGACGGGGGTGCGCTCGCCGGTGGGCGGCGGGAAGGTCTCGCGGCCCGGGGATCTGGGGTATAGGCATTTGTGCTAGGCCGGCGATCTGCCGGCGTTTCGTTCCTTCCGTGGCGTTGCCGGCGGCCCATGCGATTCCCCTAATCCATTCAGAGAGCACGCTTCGATGACCTACGGATCCGGGCGCGGGCGGTGCTCTGTCTGGCGGCGGTGGTGGGCGGCATCTGCGCGCTGTCGCCGGCGATCCGGTTTCTCAAGCGGAGGGCGCGGCTGCTTGACGTGGCGGGGCGGTAGCAGGGGCGCGGGAGGGGGCGCGGCGCGGGAACGGCGCGCCGTGTGATGGCGCCCCCAATCCCGCCGGAGGCGTGCCTGCGGCACGACCGGGCTGGCGGCACAACGCCGGTTCGGTTTTCCCGCCAGGCTTCGCGCACCGCGGCATGGCAGATGGGCTCCGCCCGTTCGTCCCTCGAAACGTCCCCCGGACGTGTCGCCGGCTGCGCCGGGCCGGGGCTCACTCCCACGGGCCGGCGCCCGCCCGGCTCAGCGCTTGATGGTGGGGGATAGGCGCCACCTGCCTGCCATGCCGGGCGGGGCTTCCGCCCGCCGGCGCAACCGTGCTAGCCGGGGGCAACTTCCATTGTCATGCGGGAGAGGCACCACATGAAGAAACTCGTCCTGACCGGGGCCGCCGGACGGCTCGGGTCGCATCTCCGGGAACCGCTGTCGAAACTCTGCGAGACGCTCGTCACCACCGACATCGCGCCGCAGATCGCCGAGACGCTGCCGAACGAGACCTATGTCAGCGCCGATCTGGGCGATCTCGACGCCATGGTCGCGCTGCTCGAGGGCGCCGAGATGGTGGTGCATTTCGGCGCCATCGGCGACGAGGCCCCGTTCGAGAAGATCCTGCATTCGAACATCCTCGGCGCCTACAACATCTGGGAGGCCGCCTGGCGCAACAAGCTCCGCCGCGTGGTCTACGCCTCCTCGATCCATGCCGTCGGCATGCACCGCAAGACCGAGGCCATCGGCGTGGACGCGCCGCACCGGCCCGACACGTTCTACGGGCTGGCGAAATGCTTCGCCGAGGATCTCGCCTCGCTCTACTGGGACAAGCGCGGGATCGAGGCGGTGTGCCTGCGCATCCTCTCCGCCGCGCAGCCGACCAACCCGCGCGCGGTGGGCTCCTGGCTCAGCTATGGCGACCTCGTGCATCTGGTGGAGCGCGCCATCGACACGCCGGTGGCCGGGTTCTCGGTGGTCTATGGCGTCTCGAACAACGACCGGTCGCCGGTGGACAATTCCGGCGCGAAGCATCTGGGCTACCACCCGAAGGACAATGCCGAGCAGTTCGCGAAGGAAATCTACGCCGCCGCCGAACCGCTCGACCCGACCGACCTCGCCAATCTCTGCCATGGCGGCCCCTTCGCGACGGTGCCCCTGGGCGAAAGCGGCGTGGCGTTCCTGAACCTGAAGGACGAGTAGCGACCGCCCGCTCCGCTCTTTCCCTCGGCCCGGGCGACCAGCCCGGGCCGCGCCCGACCCTTGGGGCGGGAGGGCGCATGGCGGCGTCGCACGCCGCACAGGGCGAGTTCGGAGCCTGCGAGATAAACAGCCGACCACAGGCGTGCCGAAGGCGCCCTCCCAGGGTCGGGCGTGGCCCTCAGCACTTCAGTTCCTCCCTTGGAGCGACGTTCCAATTGCGCGCGCCCAACTACCTCTCCGGTGTACAGGTTGTGTACGGGTTGTGGGGCCCGGATTCCGGCTCAGATCTCCGCCCGCTGCATCGCCTCGGCCGCGCCGCGCACTGCCTGCGCGATCTGTCCCAGCCGCTCGGAAAGCGGGCTCGACCGGCGCCAGATCATGCCGATCGTCCGCCGGGGTGGCGCCGCGCCGAAGCGCGCTATCGAGACATTGGCCGAGCGCGTCTCGACCGCCAGTGCCATCTCGGGGATCAGCGTCACGCCGATCCCGGCGCCCACCATCTGCACCAGTGTCGAGAGCGAGCTGCCGTCGAGGATCTCGCGCGGCCGCGAGGCGGGGAGGCTGCAGAACGACAGCGCCTGGTCGCGGAAGCAATGGCCTTCTTCGAGCAGCAACAGCCGCATTTCCCTCAGGCTTTCGCGGTCGGGCACCGGCTTTTCCGCATCCTCGCCGGGACGCACCAGCACGAAATCCTCCGAGAACAGCGCCACTTCCTCCAGCGCCGGTTCCGAGACCGGCAGCGCCACGATGGCGGTGTCGAGACGTCCCTCCGACAGCTCGCGGATCAGCTTCGGGGTGACCGTCTCGCGCACATGGATGTCGAGCCCGGGATAGGCCCGCGCCAGGTCGCCGATCACCGCCGGCAAGAGATAGGGCGCGATGGTCGGGATCACCCCGATCCGGAGCCGACCCGCGAGCCCCGTCTGCGCCGCCCGGGCCATGTCCGACAGCTCGTCCACAGCCCTGAGGATATCCCGCGCCCGCGCCAGGAATTCCTCGCCGAACCCGGTCAGCCGGATCTGCCGCGCACCCCTTTCGAACAGGGGCGTTCCGAGTTCCGCCTCGAGGTCGCGGATCTGCATCGAGAGCGCGGGCTGGGTGATCGCGCTCGCCTCGGCGGCGCGGCCGAAATGGCCCTGGCGGGCCAGCGCGTCGACATAGCGGAGTTGTTTCAGGGTGAGGTTGTTCATAAGCTCACCTTATTCCGCCGATCAGGAAATTCAACTTAAACTAATCGCGCGACTCGGATAGACCCGTTGCCACAGGGGGAATCACGGATTTCCGCGCTCGGGTCCGGCCTGCGACGATCTGGCCGGTTCCCCGCGCGCCGCGCGGCCCCAATTCAAACCACGCAACAGGCTTCCCCAGGACGCCCCAGCCAGCGGAGAGAACCATGGACGGCAACGATATCGACAGCTCGGGCAAATGCCCGGTGATGCATGGCGGCATGACCGAGACCGGCAAGACGGTGATGGACTGGTGGCCGAAAGCGCTCAATCTCGACATCCTGCACCAGCACGACAGCAAGCCCGACCCGATGGGCAAGGGGTACAGCTACCGCGAGGCGCTGAAGGAGCTCGACGTCGAGGCGCTGAAGGCCGACGTGACGGCGCTTCTGACCGAGAGCCAGGAGTGGTGGCCGGCGGATTACGGCCATTACGGCGGGCTGATGATCCGCCTCTCCTGGCATTCGGCCGGCACCTACCGGCTCGCCGATGGCCGCGGTGGCGGCAATGGCGGCAACATCCGCTTCGCGCCGCTCAACTCCTGGCCCGATAACGGCAATCTCGACAAGGCGCGGCGGCTCTTGTGGCCGATCAAGAAGAAATACGGCAACAAGATCAGCTGGGCCGACCTGATCCTCCTTGCCGGGACCATGGCCCTCGAGTCCATGGGCCTGAAAACCTTCGGATTTTCCTTCGGCCGAGAGGATATCTGGCACCCGGAGATCGACATCTACTGGGGCGCCGAGCGCGAATGGCTGGCGCCGTCCGACAACCGCTATGGCGACGTGTCGAAGCCCGACACGATGGAAAACCCGCTCGCCGCGGTGCAGATGGGCCTGATCTACGTGAACCCAGAAGGGGTGAACGGCCAGCCCGACCCGATCAAGACCGCGGCCCAGGTGCGCGAGACCTTCGCGCGGATGGCGATGGACGATGTCGAGACCGCGGCCTTGACCTGCGGCGGCCACACCGTGGGCAAGGCGCATGGCAACGGCGATGCCGGGGCGCTCGGGCCGGAGCCGGAAGCGGCGGCGCTGGAAGACCAGGGCATGGGCTGGATGAATCCGCATCTCGGCGGCAAGGCCACCAACGCCGTGACCTCGGGCCTCGAGGGCGCCTGGACCACCGACCCCACCAAGTTCGACATGGGCTTTTTCGACATGCTGTTCGGCTATGAGTGGGAGCTCACCAAATCGCCCGCCGGCGCGTACCAGTGGCAGCCGATCGGCATCAAGGAAGAACACATGCCGGTGGATCCCACCGATCCGTCGAAGCGCGTGATGCCGATGATGACCGATGCCGACATGGCGATGAAGATGGATCCGGCCTATAACGCGATCTGCCAGAAATTCATGGCCGACCCGGCCTATTTCAAGGACAGCGTCGCCCGCGCCTGGTACAAGCTGACCCATCGCGACATGGGCCCGAAGGTGCGCCATATCGGCCCCGACGTGCCGGCCGAGGAGCTGATCTGGCAGGATCCGATCCCCGCCGGCCCGACCGGCTGGGACCTCGCCGCGGCTAAGGCGAAGATCGCCGCGAGCGGCCTGAGCGTGGCCGAGATGGTCGCCACCGCCTGGGACAGCGCGCGCACCTATCGCGGCTCTGACATGCGGGGCGGGGCGAACGGCGCCCGGATCCGGCTCGCGCCGCAGAAGGACTGGGCGGGCAACGAACCCGCGCGGCTGGCCCGGGTGCTTTCCGTGCTCGAGCCCATCGCGGCCGAGACCGGCGCCTCGGTGGCCGACATCATCGTGCTTGCCGGGAATGTGGGCATCGAGCAGGCGGCGAAGGCCGCGGGCTTCGACGTGACCGTGCCGTTCTCGCCCGGCCGCGGCGACGCGACCGACGCGATGACCGACGCGGCCTCCTTCGAGGTGCTCGAACCCCTCGCCGACGGGTTCCGCAACTGGCAGAAGGAGGACTACGTCGTCACGGCCGAGGAGATGCTCCTCGACCGCGCCCAGCTCATGGGTCTGACCGCGCCGGAAATGACGGTGCTGCTGGGCGGCATGCGCGTGATCGGCACCAACCATGGCGGCACGAAGCACGGCGTGTTCACCGACCGCGAGGGCGCGCTGACGACCGACTTCTTCGTCAACCTGACCGACATGGCCTACAAGTGGGTTCCGGCGCAGGGCGGGCACTACGAGATCCGCGAGCGGGCCTCGGGCGCGGTGAAATGGACCGCGACGCGGGCCGATCTGGTGTTCGGCTCGAACGCGATCCTGCGCGCCTATGCCGAGGTCTATGCCCAGGACGACGGCGCCGAAAAGCTGGTGACCGATTTCGTCGCGGCCTGGGCCAAGGTGATGGACGCCGACCGCTTCGACCTCGCGTAACCGGTCCCCAAAAGGGGCGCGGCCACCCGCGCCCCCGCGAACCCCGCCCCCAAGGAGGCGGGGTTTTTCTTTTCCCGGCCGTTGCGGATTTCGCTTGATCTGGAGCGGCTCCAGGTGGGTAGCAGGGTGCAATCCGGAAGCGGCGAGGATCGGCATGAAGATTTCCGAAGCGGCGGCACGATGCGGGCTCGGCATCGACACGATCCGGTTCTACGAGCGCTCGGGCCTCCTGCCGCCCGTGGCGCGCGGCGCCGACGGAAAGCGGCGGTTCTCGCCCGGTGATGTCGACTGGCTGATCCTGATGGCGTCGCTGCGGGAAACCGGCATGCCGATGGAGCGGATGCGGCGCTTCGCGGAGCTCTACCGGCGCGGCGATGACAGCATTTCCGAGCGCCGCAGGATGCTCGTGGACCACGCGGCCACGCTCGCAGCGCGGCGCGCCGGGCTCGACCGTTGCGCGGCGCTGCTCGCCGCGAAGCTGAAGCGCTACGACGACATCGAAAAGGGAGAATGAGATGCGGATCATCGTGGTCGGGGCCGAGGGCGATATCGGCCGCGCGGCCTGCGCGGCGCTCGGCCGGCACGACATCATCCGGGCCGGGCGAAGCCGGGGCGACGTGATCGTCGACATGGCCGACCGCGCCTCGGTGGAGGCGATGTATGCGCGGACCGGCCCGGTCGATGCGGTCGTCGCGACGGCGGGCGCGGTGCATTTCGGCCCGCTCGCGGACTTCACCGAGGAGAGCTTCCTCCTCGGTCTCCGGAACAAGGTGATGGGGCAGGTCAACCTGGTGCTGGCCGGCCTCGGGAGTGTGACCGATGGCGGCTCCTTCACGCTGACGAGCGGCGTGCTCGACCGCGACCCGATCCGCTCGGGCGCGGCCGCCGCCACCGCGAACGGCGCGCTTGGCGGTTTCGTCACAGGCGCGGCGATCGAGATGCCGCGCGGGTTGCGGATCAATGTCGTCAGCCCGGGACTTCTCGACGTATCCGTCCCGCGCTACGGCGACTGGTTTCCCGGCCACGAGCCGGTGGCGTCGCACCGGGTCGGGCTCGCCTACCTGAAGAGCGTCGAGGGCGCGCTCACGGGCCAGGTGATCGTGGTGGGCTGACCCGCTTTTCAATTTCCGCCGCCCATGCCAGATCTCGGCGGAGATGCAGGAAATGACAGGACCGAAGCCATGACCGGCGCCGTCTTCGCCGCCGTTCTTCTCGCAGCGATGCTCCACGCGGTCTGGAACGCGCTCGTCAAGGGTGGCGACGACAAGGCAGCGTGCATGGTCGCGGTGGTGGTGGGGCAGGGCATCGCCGGCGCGCTGGCGCTGCCCTTCGCGGCCGCGCCCGCGCGCGAAGCGTGGCCCCTGATGGGCCTCAGCGTCGCGCTGCATCTCGGCTACCAGGTCTTCCTGGTGAAGGCCTACCGGATCGGCGATCTCACCCAGGTCTACCCGATCGCCCGGGGCATCGCGCCGCTCCTGGTGGCGCTCGGGTCGATGATGCTGCTCGGCGCCACCTTCTCGGGGGCGCAACTGCTGGCGATCCTGCTGATCTCCACCGGAATCGGCTCGATCTCACTCGTCCGCCGCGCTGACGGGCTGTTCCAGGGCAGGGCCGCGCTTTTCGCCGCGATGACCGGCGTCTTCATTGCCGCCTATTCGATCAATGACGGCCATGGGGCGCGGCTCGCCGGCACCGCCATCGGCTTCTACGGCTGGACCGCCTGCCTCAACGCCGCCTTCGCGCTCGCCGCCGGCCGGTTGCGGCCCGGCCTCCTCGGCAAGGCGCTGGCGCTGCGTCGAAGCCTGCTGATCGGCGGCGGCGCCAGTTTCCTCGCCTATGTGATCGTGGTCTGGGCCTTCACCCAGGCGCCCATCGCGCTGGTGACCGCCCTGCGCGAGACCTCGATCATCTTCGCGCTCTTCATCGGGGTCTTCGCCCTGCGCGAGCCTTTGAACCTCGCCAAGGTGTTCTCCACCGCGCTGACGCTTGCCGGCGCGATCCTCCTGCGCGTGGCGCGGCCCTGATCAGCGCCGCACCGGCCGCGACGGCCAGGCGAACAGCACGGAGAGGACGAAACGGATCGGGTCGAGCTCGGTCATGGCGGACCTCTTGTGGCGAAACTGGTCTGCCGGCGGGCTAGAGCGCGATTGTATCAGCGGTATGACCGGAGCCCATCCGCCACCTACAAGTGCGAAGCCGGGCGGGCGCCTGCCGCAACGGTACGGAGCCGGGCATTGTCCCGGGCGAAGGCTCGACACAACCGCACGCCTCGGGCGCCCCTCGCTACCCGCCCACGACCTCGGCCAGCGCGGCGAGGTCGGTCGGCTTGAACAGGATCGGGATGCCCCGCGCCCGCGCCCCGTCGATCACGTCATGGCCCCGGTCGGCGGTCAGGAGGCAGCACGGTGTCCGGCCGATCGCGGCCTGGATCCGGGGCAGCAGGTCGAAGGCCGTCTCGGTCTCGCCGATCCGGAAATCGAGGATCAGCATCTCGGGCCGCTCCCCGGCGGCGGCGAGCCGCGCCAGGGCCTCGTCGCCGCTGCCGGCGCTCATCACCCGGTGGCCGAGGCTCCTCAGCGAGACCGAGAGCGCCTCGCGCATGTCACGGTCGTCGTCGACCAGAAGGATCATCTTGCCGCGCCCGCGTCCGCCGGCCGCGCCGCTGCCGGGAAACCCGTTCTCCTGCCGGCCCGTCTCCTTCGCCCGCTGCGCGGTGACCGAAAAGCACGATCCCCGCCCGGGAATGGAGACGAGGCCCAGCGGATGGCCCAGCCGCGCGCAGGCCCGCTCGACGATGGCAAGGCCCAGCCCGAGCCCCTCGCTCGCGCTGGCGCGGGATTTCAACTGGTGGAATTCCTTGAAGATCTCCTCCTGCTGATCCTCCGGAATGCCCGGCCCGGTATCGCGGATCTCGACCCGCACCATCTGCCCGCGCCGCCGCGTGCCCACCAGCACCCGGCCGGACGCCGTGTGGCGGATCGCGTTGGCGATCAGGTTCTGCACGATGCGCCGGAAATAGCCCGGGTCGGTCTCGATGGTGGCGACCCCCGGCACGACGCGGAAGCCGAGCCCCTTCTGCGCGGCCAGCGGCGCGAACTCGTCGCCCAGCTTGCGCAGGAGCTTGCCCAGATCGACCGGCTCCACATCGAAGGCGTATTCGGCGGTTTCCAGCTTGGAGATGTCGAGCAGCGCCTCGAGCATCGTCTCGACGCTCGTGAGCGCCGAGAGCGCGCGCTCGCCGATCATCGCAACGCCCTGGGGTTCGCCGGGGAGCGACGAGATGAACAGCTTGGCGGCCGAGAGCGGCTGCAACAGGTCGTGACTCGCCGCCGCGACGAAGCGGGTCTTCGAGGCATTGGCCCGCTCGGCGGCCGAGAGCGCGTCCTCGAGTTCCAGCGTGCGCTCGACCACCCGGCGTTCCAGCGTCTCCTTGGCGCGCAACAGTTCCTGCGCCGCGTGGCGTTCGGCGGTGACGTCGGTGATCGAGAAGACGAGGCCCCGGTCCGGCGTTTCGCGGGCATGGACCTTGAGGATGCTGCCCGCGTCCTGCGACAGATCGAAGCGGAGCGGCGGGCGGGCGTCCTTCCGCGCGACCCAGGCCGCGATCTCCTCGACCGAAAGCTCCGACCAGGAGAAATCCCGCGTGGCCTTCAGGATCGCGTCGAGCGGCGTGCCGGCGCGCAGGAGCTTCACCGGCAGCGACAGGATCTCGCGCACCCGGCTGTTCCAGGCGACGAGCACGCCGGCCTCGTCGAACACGCAGACCCCCTGGTCGAGATGTTCGAGCGTCGCCGCGATCAGCCGCGACTGGTGGTCGAGGATCCGCTCGCGCTCGCGCCGCTCCTGGCGCATCACGTCGGTGATGTCGGTCTGCAGGATCACGGTCTGGCCGGCATTGGTGCGGTGCTCGCTCACCTGAATCCAGCGGTCGCCCTTGAGCGCGACGTTGAACACCGCGTGGCTGTCGCCGTGGCGGCGCCGGCGGCGGTCGGCCCATTGGTCGGGGTTCAGTTCCCGCGGCAGTTCCAGCGCGCTGGAGCGGCTGGCGGCGCGGACATAGTCGTAGAAGGAGAGGCCCGGCAGCAGGAGCGCCTTCATCTCGGGCATGAACATCCCGAACCGGCTGTTGCAGAGCACCATGCGGTCATCGGCGTCGAACAGGCCGAAGCCTTCCTGGATCGTCTCGATCGCCCCGGTCAGCGTCGCGCGCGCGGTCTCGGCCTCGCGCGTGGCGATGGAGAGCTGCGCGTTCGACTGGTTCAGAAGGTCGAGCGCACGTTCCAGATCGCGGGTCCGGGCGCGGACCTGGTCCTCCAGCATCACCGCGCGCTGGAACTGAGCATAGGCCGCGCCGCCATCGTTGGTGACCTGCTCGACCCGCTGCATCAGCACGCGCGCGATGGTCATCAGCTTCTCGTTCTGACGCTCGATCGAATCCGTCGGGTTGATCAGATCATCCATGGCCGGGGCGGGGATCGGGGGCATAGAAGGCCACGCCGGTCAGCGTCTGGTTCACATGCATGCCGCCGATCTGCTCGCCATAGGTCGAGAAGCCGATCACCGCATGCTCGGAGAGGATCGACGAGATCTGGTGCGTGACCTGTTTTTCCTGGGCTTCCAGCCGGCGCAGGATGCAGTCGCAGGCGAGGATGGATTGCGGCGGCTGGCCGTTCAGGGTCAGCGCTTCCAGTTCGCGCCGCAGGTGGGTATCCATCGGTTCGGGATCGGCGAGGGTCAACACCAGGCCCTCCTCGATCGCCGAAAAGAACACCAGTTCGCTCTCCTTCGAGACCCGCTGGATCGACCGCACATGGTGCCGCCCGCCGAACCGCACCACCACCGGATGCGCGGCGAAGGTGAAGGTGTCGAGCTGTTCGGGATCCTTGCCGAGGATCCGCGCAT
Organism: Paracoccaceae bacterium; assembly: GCA_003605175.1. Taxonomy (GTDB): domain Bacteria; phylum Pseudomonadota; class Alphaproteobacteria; order Rhodobacterales; family Rhodobacteraceae; genus Ovoidimarina. The sequence continues at coordinate 50,709 of QWDA01000009.1, forward strand.
ATTCGCGCGCCGCGGGTTCGGCGTTGATCTTGCGGACGATCCGCTTCTTCGGGTCGGCCTCGGTCACCACCATGCGCCGGGTGCTGGGGGTCAGGTGATCGTGGCTGAACACCTGGATCCCGCAATCGGTGCGGAAATAGGTCAGAACGGCGGCGTTCCGGTAGATCCTGCCGTCCATGGCCACCGCCGCCTGTTCGAAGCTGATCCCGTCGCCGGCGGACCCGCCGAACAGCGGTACCGGCCCCAGCGCGTCGGCGCAGGCGGCGGCCAGCGGATCTTCCATGAGCGACAGCCCGTCCACCAGCAGGAACCCGAATTCCCGCGTCCAGTCGGGCTCGAGCGCGGTCAGCCGGGCGCGGGTGCGAATCATGTCGGCGATCAGCGCCTGCGCGTCGAGCGTGTCGAGATCCTCGATCAGCACGCTTTCCGAGAGGAAATTGGCCGCGGGAAAGCCGACCGCGACGATCCGGCCATCGACATAGCCCTCGCGGCCCAACTCGCCCGCGGTGGTGCAGCCGATGGTGCGGATTCCGGCGAAGCGCCGCGCCGCCTCCGCCATGGTGGCGGCGAAATCGGCTCCGGCCGAGACGAAAAGGGCGACCAGGGACAGGGGTTCGCTCGCCAGTGCCTGGTGGAGCTTGGCGATGGCGTCGGCGTCGTTGCAAAACGCCTCGGCATGTCGGACGAGTGGCCCCGCCGCACCCGCAGATGGCGGCGCAAAGGCACCGCGCATTCGTTCCTCCCCAGGTCCCCTTTGCGGTGAGCCCCAGAGTGCAGCTTTATGGCTGGTCTTGCAACAGGGTCTCGTAATTGGCCCGCTGCGCGATCAGCACCGCCTGGGTCCGGCTCTGGACGCCGAGCTTGCGCATGATCGCCGTGATATGGGTCTTCACCGTGGCTTCGGCGATCGACAGCTCGTAGGCGATCTGCTTGTTCAGCATGCCCGCACAGACCAGTTGCAGGATCCGCATCTGCTGCCGGGTGAGCTGCGCCATCCGCTCCATCGCCTCTTCGCGGGGCGAGGCGTCGGACTTGCTGTCGGGGCCGAGCGTGATGCCGTCGGGCAGGTAGAGATCGCCCTCGGCGATGGCGGTGAAGGCCGCCTGGAACGTGTCGCGGGTCGAATGCTTCGGCACGAAGCCCGCCGCGCCCGCCCGGATCGCCGCCCGCACGATGCGCACGTCCGAGAGCGACGAGACCACGACGACGGGGATGCCCTGGGCCGAGAGCTTGAGCTGGATCAGCCCGTCGAGCCCGCTCACGTCCGGCAGGTTGAGATCGAGCAGGATCACGTCCGGCGCGGCCTCGGTTTCCAGCTGCTCGATCGCGTGGGCGAGGTCGGGCACCGTGGTCACCGTCTCGACTCCGAGCACCATGCGCAGCGTCATCGACAGCGCGTCGCAGAACAACGGGTGATCGTCGACGATCAGCGTCTTTCGGAAGAGCGGTTCGGGGCGCGCGTGTTGCATGTCGTGTACCTCTGATGTCACGAAGAATAGCATGCCGGCCCGGGGTCGGCCCTACGCCAATGGTCGCAACAGGATGGCGTTCGAGAAGCCCTGGTTTTCCGGTCGATACGCAGGCGCTCCGCCGAGGTCGCTTTCCGCCACAGCGAAGCACGGAGCCGGGCGAGCGCCTGCGCTGCCACTTTGCGCAAGCCGGGCGAGCGCCTGCCCGTGGGATGGCGCTCCACCATTTGATCGGCGCGCTTTATGGTGCCACCTGCCTCCGACCTCGACGGTCTGCGCAAACGTTGACACAGCGCCAGCCCGTGGGGACGGGCAGGCGCTCGCCCGGCGGCCCTTCGGGCCTCGTTCCGGGCGGGGGAGATGAACCGGCGTTGTTCCGCACCACAGCGCCAACCCGGTCGTGCCGGAGGCACGCCTCTGGCGTGACACGGGCAGGCGCTCGCCCGGCGGCCCTGCGGGCCTTGTCCCGGGCGGGGGAGATGAACCGGCGTTGTTCCACACCAAAGCGCCAGCCCGGTCGTGCCGGAGGGCCGGGGCGGTTGCGGGAGCCGGGCCGGAACGGAAAAAGGCACGCCCGGGGGCGTGCCTTTCGCGTTCTGTCGCCGGATCAGTTCCGGGCGAGCTGCCTGGGCAGCTTGAACACCCAGACCGAACCGCCCTGGTTGAGATAGTTGACCTTCTTGGCCACCTCGCCGCCCCAGAGCGGAACCGCGCCGCCCCAGCCGGAGACCACCGAGACATACTGTTCGCCGTCCATCTCCCAGGTGATCGGCTGGCCGACGATGCCCGAGCCGGTCTGGAACTTCCACAGCACCTCGCCGGTTTCGTCGTCGAGCGCCAGGAGCTCGCCCTCGGGGGTGCCGAAGAACACCAGCCCGCCGGCGGTGGTCATCACGCCGCCCCAGAGCGGGGCTTCGTTCCTGTACTCCCACTTCCATTCGCCGGTCATCGGGTCGATGGCCTTCAAGGAGCCGATATGGTCCTCGTAGTTCGGCTTGATGGTGAAGCCCGAGCCCAGATAGGCGGCGCCCTTCTTGTAGGTGACGGGCTCGTTCCAGATATCCATGCCCCATTCGTTCGAGGGCACATAGAACAGGCCGGTCTTCTGGCTGTAGGCCATCGGCATCCAGTTCTTGCCGCCGAGGAAGGAGGGCGAGGCGAACACGGTGTCGCCCTTGTCGCCATCGGCCGCGCCGGCCGGGTTGCCCGGGCGGTTTTCCTCGACAAAGATCGGCCGGCCGTTCTCGTCGATGCCCGAGGCCCAGGAGATGTCCTTCACGAAGGGCCAGGCGCCGACGAAGCCGCCATCCTCGCGGTTCAGCACGTAGAAGAAGCCGTTCCGGTCGGCGGTGGCGAATTTCCTGTTGCCGTCCGCGTCGGTGAAGGCGACGACCTCGTTCACCCCGTCATAGTCCCAGCCCTCGCGCGGGGTGGTCTGGAAGTGCCACTTGATCTCGCCGTTCGACGGGTCGATCCCGATCCGGCTGGCGGCATAGAGGTTGTCGCGGGTGCCGTCGTTCACGTCGCCCGCACCGCGCAGCCAGGAGTTCCAGGGCGCCGGGTTGCCGGCGCCGAACACCAGCGTGTCGGTGTCGGCATCGTAGGAGCCGCCGAGCCAGGTCGCGCCGCCGCCGGTCTTCCACATGTCGCCCGGCCAGGTCGCGTTCAGCGTGCCGGTCATGGTGCTTTCCTCGCCGTTCAGCGTGCCCATGTTCCCTTCGATCGTGGGACGGGTCCAGACCAGGTCGCCGTTCTCGGCGTCGTAGGCGTAGACCGTGCCGACGATCCCGAATTCGCCGCCCGAGTTGCCGACGATCACCTTGCCGTCGACGACGAGCGGCGCGGCAGTGTAGGAATAGCCGGCCTTGTAGTCGGCGATCTTCTTGTTCCAGACCACGTCGCCGGTCTTGCGGTCGAGCGCCACGAGACGCGCGTCGAGCGTGCCGAAATAGACATTGTCGCCGTAGATCGCCGCGCCGCGATTGATCACGTCGCAGCAGGGCAGGATGCCCTCGGGCAGGCGGGCGTCGTATTGCCAGAGCTCGTCGCCGGTCTTCACGTCGATCGCGTAGAGCCGTGAATAGGACCCGGTGACATACATCACCCCGTCATAGACCAGGGGCTGGGTTTCCTGGCCGCGCTGCTTCTCGCCGCCGAGGCTGAAGGCCCAGGCCGGGAACAGGTTCTGCACGTTGTCCCTGTTCAGGATGTCGAGCGGGCTGTAGCGCTGCAGGTGGCGCCCCATCCCGTTGGTGACGACCTGGGTGGTCATGGTCTGGTCGTTGGCCAGGTCCTGTTCGGTCACCTGGGCCTGCGCCATTCCGGCCGATGCCACCAAGGCGGCGGTCACGGCTGCAATGCATCTGTTCATTCTGGGTCCTCCTCCCAATTTGCCAAAGTCCCGGCCCAATCGCATCGCGCACGGATCGCCATTGTGCCCTCGCTCCGATGTATCGCCGCCCGGCGCGGCTCCCGCTATTCCACCATGGTCTGATGTTCCGAACCGGCGTTCTCCGTTTCGGAGAGCGTCAGCGGCTGATCGAGGCGAGATAGGACAGGATGAAGTCCTGCACCGTGCGGTCGTCGATGCCGACATGGCGCATCTTGGTGCCGGGCATGAAGCCGTCATTGTCTTCCATCCAGGCGCGCAGGGCGGCCGGCGTCCAGACGATCCCCGAACCCGTCAGGGCCTCGGAATAGTCATAGCCCTCGTAGCTGCCCGCCCGGCGGCCCACCACATGCTCGAGCGGCGGGCCATAGGAGGGATCCCTGGCGTCCACGGCGTGGCAGCGGCGGCATTCGGCGTCGAAATACTGCCTGCCCGCGTCCGTCTTGATCTTTTCGTGGGTCGTCTCGGCCAGGGCCGGCAAGGCTGGAACGGCGGTGGCCAGGATGGCGGCGACTATCAGTTTCAGTGTCATTGCATCACTCTCGGTTCTGACATGCGGGCAAAGCCTAGGCCCGCGGTCCGTCGTGCCGCTTGACGCAGGTCAAGCCGGGTGCTTCCGGCCCCTCATGCTTTGGTCGGAGATCGCCCATTCAGAACGCCGGGGCATAGCGCCAGTCATCCGCGTCCGGCGTCACCTCGTCGAGGTCGTATCCGGCGCCCTGCAGCCGCTGCGCGATGTCGAGCCCGGCCCCCGCCGCCTCGTCGACCAGCCGCCGCCCCGCCGCCTCGTCCTGCGCGACGCCGAAGCCGCGCATCAGGCTCATACCGTAGTTGAACTTGCCCACCGGGTCGCCCGCCTCGGCCGAGCGGCGGTCCCATTCGGCGGCGGCATCGGGGTTGAATTCGCCGCCGAACCCGTTTTGCTCCATGTAGGACATCCAGGTCATCGCCCCGGTATAGCCGGCCTCCGCACAGCGCTCGAAGATCAGCCGCGCGGTGTCGTGATCGCCCGATTTGGTCATCATGTAGCCCGAGGCGCAGACCATCATGTCGATATCGCCGTCGCGCGCGCGGTCGCGCAGCGTCCGCCAGGTCAGCTCCTCGGGGTTGGTGGTGCCGTAGGCGGTGTCGGTCGCAAGCGCCGGCCCGTCGACGGCCAGGGCGGCGATCGTGAGTGCCAGCAAGCGCATGGCGGTCCTCCTCGCGGTGTACCGTAGCATCCCGAATTCGTCGCGGCAGCCATCTTGGGGTCGTATGAAGGGTCAGCCCCTGCGACCTATCCCGTTTCGGCTGTGCGTTGCCCCCGCCCGGGACAAGGCCCGAAGGGCCGCCGGGCGAGCGCCCGCCCGTCCCGGCGGGCTGGCGCTCTGGTGACGTTCCTCGCCGAACGGATGGACGGCGGGCTTGCACGATAAATCGCACAGAACTGTCGTTACAGCGCCATCCCACGGGCAGGCGCTCGCCCGGCTCGCGCTTGATGGTAGCGGAGGCGTTGCGGCGGGCTCCGCCCGTTCGCCCCTCGAAACGTCCCCCGGACGTTTCGCCGGCTGCGCCGGACCGGGGCTCACTCCCACGGGCAGGCGCCCGCCCGGCTCAGCGCTTGATGGTAGCGCCAGAGTTCAGCGAAGAACGCGCTCCCACCGGAACGCATCCTGCGCTAGGAACCGGTCGGCCGATAGGCCGCGCCCCAGGGAAAGCGGCCGACCTTGATCGTCTTGAGCGCCTCGCGCCGGGCCACGTCGATCACCGTCACGTCGCCCGACACCCCGTTGGTGGTGAAGAGGAGGGACTTGTCGCCGTTGAATTCCAGATGCCAGACCCGGCGGCCGACCAGGATGTACTCCTCCACCTCGTAGCTCTCGGTATCCACCACCGCCACGTGGTTCGCGGGGCCCAGCGCGACGAAGGCGGTCTTGCCATCGGCCGAAAGCCGGAAGCCCACCGGCTGGATCAGGTCGTCGTGTACGCCCCTGATCGCGAAGCGGATCTTGCCCTTCTCCGCCTGGGTTGCCACGTCGAACACGGTGATCGTGCCACCGATCTCGGCCGAGACCCAGAGCTCGGTGCCGTCCCTGACGAATTCGGCGTGGCGCGGCCGGCTGTCGACCAGCGTGTTGGCGAAGAGTTCGTGCGTTTCCGTGTCGATCCAATGCGCCATGTTGGTGGTCTCGGAGGTGGTGATGGCGATACGGCCGTCCGGGCTCACCGCCATCCCCTCGGGCTCCACACCCACGCCGATCTGCGCCACCACGCGCCGCGTCTCGGTATCGACCACGGTGGTGATCGCGTCATCCTCGTTGGCGATATAGAGATGCCGGTCGTCGGGATGCAGCGCGAACTGCTCGGGGTCCTCGCCCGAGGGCAGGTCGTGCAGGACCCTGCCGCTTTCGGGGTCGATCACCTCCACCGCGTTGCTGTCGGAGGCGCAGACATAGAGCTTGGAGAAATCCTTCGAGAACGTGATTCCGCGCGGCCGCTGCCCGGTGGGGATCGTGCGGGTGACCTCCAGCGTGTCGATGTCGATCACCGAGATCGTGTCGTCCTTCTCGTTGGTGACCCAGATCTCGTCGGCCGCCGCCGGCGTGGCGAGAAGGAAGGCGATCAGGGCAGGGCGCAGCATCTCAGGACTCCGGCTTGAACCGCGTGCAGGTGCTTTCGGGCCGGTCGAGGCCCAGGGTGTCGAGATCGTTCTGGGGATGCAGGAACCACTCGAACGGCGCCATCGCCACCACGGCGGTCTCCTGCACCAGCGGGATCGGCTGGCGCATCTGGCCGTTCCAGTCGCGAAAGCTCATCGGCCGCCCCTTGAAGCCTGCCAGTTCGAACTCGGGCGACAGGATGTAATTCCGGAGCAGCGCCGGATCGGTGCTGCCGGTCCGGGTCACCGCCTCGCCGATTGTGCGGACCGCCGCCCAGGCGGCGTAATCCTCCGGGCGCATGTCGCGCCCCGCATGTTTCCTGAAGCGCGATTGCAGCTGCGCCGCGCCCCATTGCTCGACCACCCGCGACCAGGCGACCGGGCGCAGCCCCTCCGAGCCCGCGACGGGCCGGGGCTCCCAGGTGTTGAACGGGATGTAGCGGCTGAAATCGCCGGTCTCGTCGGCGATCAGCAGGACGTCGTGCGCGGGCAGATCCTGCGTGAAGAGCGGCACTTCCTGCGCGGCGTTGCGGCGCATGTCGGCGTCGAAGACCCAGCTTTTCTCGCCCCGGAGCTTCAGCCCGAACTTCGTCGCGGAAACCCGCAGCGCCTCGGCGAGTGCCAGGTCCCGCTCATGGGTCCCGGCGATCAGCGCCAGGTCGGTCCAGCGCCGCACGGTCAGGAACTGCATCAGCGCATCGGCCCGCATCGCGTCCGACGGCAGGGTGTGGAACAGGTTTGCGCGGCAGCCCTCGCTCCGGAGCGTCTCGGCGCCGGAGGAGACGTTGAAAAGGATCGCGTCCCGCGCCTCGGGCAGGTCGGCGATGGCCTGAAGGGTCGCGACCGGCGCGTCGAGCACCAGGAAGCGCGAGCGCGCGAGCGCGTCCCGCGCGGCCGGCAGGGGATCGGTGCCCGCGCCGAGGGTGATCGCCTCCAGCGTGTAGTCCTGGCCCAGGAACCGGCCCGTGGTCCGGTTGTCCGCGAGCCCGGCCTCCGCCCCCGCGAGGCCGAGATCGCCCGGCACCGGATCGAGGTTCGACAGGACCGGCGGCGCCGGCACGTCGATACGCAGATAGGCAAGGTTCACCGCGAGCTCGGCCCGGGCCGGTCCGGCGAGACAAAGAATAGCCGCAAGGCATGCAAACCGTCGCATGGCGTCCTCCCGGCCTCTTGCTAGCGCAACGCGGTCCGGCGGGATCTAGGACCATGGTCGGAGGCGGAAAACGTCTCACACCAAGGTCGAATGTCTTGGCGCCCTTCCGGCTGGTATCCGCTGTCGGCAGAGCATGTGGAGGAGCCAGAAATGACCAGATCTCGCCATGAGCGACTTCTTCTTGCGGTTGCATTTTCGCTGACCGCCGGAGCCGCCTATCCCCACGGAGACGTGGCGCCGCAACCTGTGAACACCGACGCCCTGCCCGATGTGGGCGAGGAATGGCTGACCGAGAATCCCTATCGCGACATGGGCGAGGAGGTCTGGAAGAGCGCCATCGATATCGGCGCGTCGGGCTTCAACCAGAACTGCGCCCGCTGCCACGGGCTGGGCGCGATCTCGGGCGGCCTCGCCCCCGACCTGCGCTTCCTGGAAGCGGAGGAATACGGCGATGAATGGTTCGTCGAGCGGTTCCGTCTGGGCTATACCCAGAACGGCACCACCAAGATGCCCGCCTTCGGCGAGCTCCTGGGCCAGAAGGCCGCCTGGGCGATCCGCACCTATATCGAGACCCGCCCCGACGATGCCGCGATCGAGGAACGGTCGGACGAGCTGAAGGAAATCCGCGACCATCTGGCCTCGGGCGAGGTCGATACCGAAGCCGTGGTGGCCCGCCTGACCGAGATCGCCGCCGAGATCGAGACGCTCTCGGGCGCGCCGGTCGCCGACAGCATCGCCGCGCGCGCCGCCGAAAAGCTCACCGCCGATCCGACCGGCTTCCATGCCGCGGCGGAGATCCTGACGGTCGGCCTTTCCGCGGCCCATTGACCGCCATGCGCCGCCTCGCGCTGGCCCTTGCCCTGACGGCCGTGTCCCTCGCGGGACCGGCCGCTTCGCGCTGCGAGGACTGGGTGCCGCAGCCCAAGCCGCAGAACGCGGGCCGCGACATCGTGGGCCGCGATCTCGACGAGATCGTCGAACGGGGCTTCATCGACTTCGCCGCCTACGCGGATTTCCCGCCCTGGTCCTACGAGGACGGCGGCAAGGCGGCGGGCGTCGATATCGAGATCGGCCGCCTGATCGCCGAGGCGCTGGGTGTGGAGCCCAGGTTCCACCTGGTCGGCGCGGGCGAGAATCTCGACGCCGATCTGAGGAACTACATCTGGAAGGGGCCGGTGGTCGGCGGCGCCGTTTCCAACGTGATGCTGCATGTCCCCTATGACAGCGAATATGCCTGCCGGGTCGAGCAGGTGGTCTTCACCGGGCAATATGCCGGCGAAGAGGTCGCCATCGCCTACCGCAAGGACGCCTATCCCGACGATCCGCCGGTGCCGGCCTATTTCCGCTTCGACAGCGTGGCGGTCGAGAACGATTCGATCTCCGATTTCTACCTGTCCTCCTTCGCCGGCGGGCAGCTTTCGGCGCAGGTCCAACGCTATCCCGACACGGAGGCGGCGATGACGGCGCTGGCCGGGGGCGAGACCATGGCCGCCATGGGCCCCTTGGCCCAGCTCGAGGCCGGAAGGACCGAGGCGATCGCCATCCACAAGCCGCCGCTTGCCGGGTTCGCGGTCAGCCATTGGACCGTCGGCGTCGCCGTCCACATGCGCTATCGCGCGCTCGGCTACGCGGTGGACGACGCGATCCGCGCCGGGCTCGAGGACGGGCGCATCGCGGCGATCTTCGCCGCGCACGCCTTGTCCCACCTTCCACCTGACCGCTGAGGCCGGACGGGGCCCAGCAGCGGCTTGTTTCGCGACCGGGGCAAGTGCCAGGAGCGCGAGAAGCGCGTATCGGAGCCAGGCCAGCATGGGCAGACACTAGCGCCCGGGCATTGCCGCGAGGTATGCGACGAAGGTGCTGGATCGGGAGGGGCGGGACGTGACGAGACGGGCATTGGTGACGGGCGGAAACCGGGGGATCGGCCGGGCCATCGCGGCCGGCCTCGTGGCGGCGGGGCTCGAGGTGGTGATCGCGGCGCGGCGCGAGGCGGAAGGGGCGGAGGCCGCCGCCGAGCTTGGCTGCGCCGCGGTCCGGTTCGACCTCGACGATCCCAGGAGCTTCGCTCCCGCGCTGGAGGCCGCCGGCCCGCTCGACGTACTGGTGAACAATGCCGGCGTGCTCTGGGATCGGCCGATGATCGACCACCCGGAGGATTTCCGCCGCTCGATGCAGGTCATGGTTCACGCGCCCTACGCGCTGATCCGCGCGGTTGTGCCGGGCATGACCGAGCGCGGCTATGGCCGCATCGTCAATGTCTCCTCGGGCTGGGGCGCCTTCTCCGAGGGTCTCGGCGGGCCGGGCGCCTATGGCGTGGCCAAGGCCGCGCTCAACGCGCTCACGCTGGCGCTCTCGCGCGAGATCTCCTCCGACATCCGGATAAACGCGATGTGCCCCGGCTGGGTCCGTACCCGCATGGGCGGCCCGGGCGCCACCCGCAGCCCGGAGGAGGGCGCCGAGACCGCGCTCTGGCTCGCCACCCTTCCGGCGGGCGGACCCACCGGCGGCTTCTTCCGAGACCGCAAGGAAATCGGCTGGTAGCGAGCCGGGTCTGATCCGGATGAGCGCCTTCGGCGCACGCGATCCTTTGGCGCCGCCTCCGGCGTCGCGCCGCCCGGCCGATCCGTTGCGCGCCCGCATCTGGGCGCCGCCCGGTTTCCGCGCTAAGGCTTTGGCCCATGGAGAGAGACGCATGATTCCGGTCGCCGGGTTCGCGGGCGCGCAGGTCGCCGTTCTGGGGCTGGGCCGGTCCGGGCTCGCCACCGCGCGGGCGCTGGCGGCAGGCGGCGCCACGGCGCTTTGCTGGGACGATGGCGAGGCCGCGCGCGGCCGGGCCGAGGCGGAGGGGCTGACGCTCCGCGACCTTTCCCGCGAGAACGCCTGGGAGGGCGTTGCCGCGCTGATCGTCTCGCCGGGCATCCCGCATCTCTACCCCGCGCCGCATCCGGTGATTGCCGCGGCCTACCGGGCCGGCATTCCCGTCGACAACGATATCGGCCTGTTCTTCCGCTCGCTCGGCCTCGCCGACTGGGCCGCTTACGACAGCGCGCCGAGGGTGATCGCGGTAACCGGCTCGAACGGCAAGTCGACCACGGCGGCGCTGATCCATCATGTGCTGACCGCGCTCGGCCGCGAGAGCCAGCTTGCCGGAAATATCGGCCGCGGCGTGCTCGATATCGACCCGCCGGGCGATGGCGGCGTGGTGGTGCTGGAGCTTTCCTCCTACCAGACCGAGCTGGCCCGCGCGCTCACCCCCGATGTCGCCGTCTTCACCAATCTCTCGCCCGATCATCTCGACCGCCATGGCGGCAAGGGCGGCTATTTCGCGGCCAAGCGCCGGCTCTTCGCCGAGGGCGGCCCGGACCGCGCGGTGGTGGGCGTCGACGAGATCGAGGGCGCCTTCCTGGCCGACCAGCTCTCGGAAGGGCCGGGCGACGACCGGGTGATCCGGATCTCCTCGGCGCAGAAGCTCGATCGCACCGGCTGGTCGGTCTTCGCGCGGAAGGGGTTTCTCGCGGAATACCGGCGCGGCAGGCAGGTGGCCTCGGTCGATCTGCGCGGCTGCGTGGGGCTGCCGGGGGCCCATAACCACCAGAACGCCTGCGCCGCCTTCGCCGCCTGCCGGGCGCTCGGGCTTTCTCCCAAGGCGCTGGGCGAGGCTCTGGAAAGCTTCAAGGGATTGCCGCACCGGAGCCAGCGCGTGGGCGAGCGGAATGGCGTGGTCTTCGTCAACGATTCCAAGGCCACGAATACCGACAGCGCCGCCCAGGCGCTCCGCGCCTTCGGGCGGATCCGCTGGATCGTCGGCGGCCAGGTGAAGGAGGGCGGGCTCGGCGCGCTCGCGCCCGATCTGGGCGCGGTGATCAAGGCCTATGTGATCGGCCGCTCGGCCGAGGAGACCGCGCTTTCCCTGGGCGACCTTCCCTCGGAGGTCTGCGTCACCATGGCCGCCGCCGTCGCACGCGCCGCGGCCGAGGCCGAACCGGGCGACACCGTGCTCCTCGCCCCGGCCGCGGCGAGCTTCGACCAGTACGACAATTTCGAACGCCGGGGCGAGGATTTCATCGCGCAGGTGGACAAGCTCGCCGCCCCCTGACTGACACTCCGGACCGGCGCTTCATCTGGCCGGAATGTTTTGGGGGGTGCCCGCAGGGCGGGGGCAAGCCCCTCGGCAGGGACGATCCGCGCCGCCGGTGTACGGGTTGTGTACAGGTTGTGTACGGGTTGTGCAGGGGCGATCCGGCCCCTGCGGCCCCGTGCCCCCTGCCCGTCGCGGCGGTGCCATTTTTCTGGCCCTTTCCGCCAATCGGCGCTAGACTGCGGCCCAGACCCGGCAAACGGGCGACCTGAGGCGGAAAGCGAGCAGCGGTCTCATGACGGAAATGGTGCATGGCGCACTCCCGATGCGGGATGGCGAGCCGGTTCTGCCGAAATGGTGGCGGACAGTGGACCGGTGGTCACTCTCTTGTATTCTCTTGCTTTTCGGGGTCGGGATCCTCCTGGGCCTCGCCGCCTCGCCGCCGCTCGCCGAGCGCAACGGGCTGGAGCAATTCTACTATGTCGAGCGCCAGGCGCTGTTCGGCAGCGTGGCGCTCTGCGTCATGGTGGTGCTTTCGATGCTGCCGCCCGACACGGTGCGCCGCCTGGCCGTCATGGGCTTTGCCGGCGCCTTCGTCGCCCTCGTCTTCCTGCCGTTCCTCGGCACCGATTTCGGCAAGGGCGCCGTCCGCTGGTACTCGCTCGGCTTCGGCTCGGTGCAGCCCTCGGAGTTCCTCAAGCCCGGCTATATCGTCGTCGCCGGCTGGCTGATCGCCGCGAGCCAGGACCTGATGGGCCCGCCGGGCAAGCGGATCTCGCTCGGCCTTGCCGTCGCCATCTGCTTCCTTCTCGCGATGCAGCCCGATTTCGGGCAGGCCGCGCTGATCCTTTTTTCCTGGGGAGTCATGTACTTCGTGGCCGGAGCTCCGCTGATCGTGCTGGGCGGGCTGGCCGGGATCGTGGTGGCGGCGGGGACGCTCGCCTACAACATGTCCGAGCATTTCGCGCGCCGGATCGACGGCTTCCTCTCGGCCGAGGTCGACCCCACGACGCAGCTCGGCTACGCCGCCGGCGCGATCCGCGAGGGCGGGTTCTTCGGGGTCGGCGTGGGCGAGGGGCGGGTCAAGTGGTCGCTGCCGGACGCCCATACCGACTTCATCATCGCCGTCGCCGCCGAGGAATACGGGCTGATCCTCGTCCTCGTCATCATCGGGCTTTTCGCGACCGTCGTCCTGCGCTCGCTGGTGCGGCTGATGAAGGAGCGGGACGCGTTCACCCGGCTCGCCGGCACCGGCCTGGCCTGCACGCTGGGCATCCAGGCGATCGTCAACCTCTCGGTCGCCGTCCGGCTCCTGCCCGCCAAGGGCATGACGCTGCCCTTCGTGAGCTATGGCGGCTCCTCGCTGATCGCGGCGGGGATCACGCTCGGCATCCTGCTCAGCTTTACCCGCAGCCGGCCGCAGGGCGGGATCGGCGACGCGCTGACCGGACGGATCCGCTGATGGCCGCGCCGCTGTGCATCCTGGCCGCCGGCGGCACGGGCGGGCATATGTTTCCCGCCCAGGCTCTGGCGGAGACGCTGGCCGGCCGTGGCTGGCGCGTGAAGCTCTCAACCGACGAGCGCGGCGCCCGCTACGCCGGTAATTTCCCCGCGGAAGTGCCTGTCGCGCGGGTGATTTCGGCGACGCCCGCGCGTGGCGGGGCGCTCGGAAAGCTGCTCGCGCCGGTCCGGATCGCGGCGGGCGCGCTGGGTGCCCTGGGGCAGATGGTGCTGGACCGTCCGAAGGTGATCGTGGGGTTCGGCGGCTACCCGACGATCCCGGCGCTCTGCGCCGGAACGGTGCTGCGGATCCCCCGGCTGATCCACGAGCAGAACGGCATTCTCGGCCGGGTCAACACCGCCTTCGCGCCGCGTGTGAACGCGGTCGCCTGCGGCGCCTGGCCGACGAAACTGCCGGTGGGCGTGCTTGGACATCATGTGGGCAACCCGGTGCGGAAGGCCGTGCTCGACCGGGCCGGCGCGGGCTATATCGCGCCCGGGGACTACCCGATGTCGCTCCTGGTGATCGGCGGCAGTCAGGGCGCGCGGATCCTCTCGGACATCGTGCCCGAGGCGTTGGCGATGCTGGACGACCGGCTGAAGGCCAATATCCGCGTCGCGCACCAAGCGCGCGGCGAGGACGAGGCGCGGGTGCGGCTCGCCTATGACGCGGCGGGGATCAAGGCCGAGGTGAAGCCGTTCTTCGAGGACGTGCCGCGGCGGATGGCCGAGGCGCAGCTTGTGATCAGCCGGGCCGGCGCGTCGTCGGTGGCGGATCTTTCGGTGATCGGACGTCCGTCGATCCTGGTGCCCTTTGCCGCGGCGACGGGCGATCACCAGACCGCCAACGCCCATGCGCTGGTCGAGGCCGAGGCGGCGATCCTGATCCCGGAAAAACGGCTTGCGCCCGACGCGCTCGCGGGCGAGATCGCCCGCATTCTCACGAATCCCGGGGCCGCCGACATGATGGCCCGCAATGCCCTTTCTGCCGGCGTTCCGGATGCCGCCGAGCGCCTTGCCGATATGGTAGAAAGACTTGGAGGAACGACCTCATGAATGCCGCCGCCGCCACCAAGCTGCCTACCGAGATGGGGCCTATCCACTTCGTGGGCATCGGCGGGATCGGTATGTCGGGGATCGCCGAGGTGCTGTTGAACCACGGCTACAGCGTGCAGGGCTCGGACCTGAAAAGGTCGAAGATCACCGACCGGCTGGAGAAGCTGGGCGCGACGATCTTCGAGGGGCAGCGGGCTGAGAACCTCGAGGGCGCCGAGGTGATCGTGATCTCCTCGGCGATCAAGCGAGGCAATCCGGAGCTGGACGCGGCGCGGGCGCGGGGCCTGCCGGTGGTGCGGCGGGCCGAGATGCTGGCCGAGCTGATGCGGCTCAGGTCGAACATCGCGGTGGCGGGCACGCACGGCAAGACCACCACGACGACGCTCGTGGCGACGCTTCTGGACGCGGGCGGGGTCGACCCGACGGTGATCAATGGCGGCATCATCCATGCCTATGGCTCGAATGCGCGGGTGGGGCAGGGCGAGTGGATGGTGGTCGAGGCCGACGAGTCGGACGGGACCTTCAACCGCTTGCCGGCGACGATCGCGATCGTGACCAATATCGACCCCGAGCATATGGAGCACTGGGGCACGATCGAGGCCCTCAGGCAGGGGTTCACGGATTTCGTCTCGAATGTGCCGTTCTACGGGCTGGCGGTGCTGTGCACCGATCATCCCGAGGTGCAGGCGCTGGTGGGGCGGGTGACCGACCGCCGGGTCGTGACCTTCGGGTTCAACGCGCAGGCGGATGTGCGGGCGGTGAACCTGACCTATGTGAAGGGCGTGGCGCATTTCGATGTGGTCTTGGCGGGCGAGGACATGGTGATCGAGGGCTGCACCTTGCCGATGCCGGGAGATCACAACGTTTCCAATGCCTTGGCGGCCATTGCCGTGGCGCGGCACCTAGGCATGAAGGCGGCCGAGATCCGCGACGCGCTGGCCAAGTTCGGCGGCGTGAACCGGCGCTTCACCAAGGTGGGCGAGGTCGAGGGCGTCACGATCATCGACGATTACGGGCACCATCCGGTGGAGATCGCCGCAGTTCTGAAGGCAGCGCGGCAGGCGGTGGAACCGGGCTGCCGGGTGATCGCGGTGCATCAGCCGCACCGCTATTCGCGGCTCGCGGCGCTGTTCGACGATTTCTGCGCCTGTTTCAACGAGGCCGACGTGGTGGGCATCGCCGAGGTCTATGCGGCGGGCGAGGATCCGATCCCGGGCGCCTCGCGCGACGATCTGGTGTCGGGGCTCATCCGCCACGGGCACCGGCACGCGCGGGCGGTGATGTCGGAGGAAGAGCTGGAGCGGCTGGTGCGCGAGCAGGCGCGGCCAGGGGATATCGTGGTCTGCCTGGGGGCGGGCACGATCTCGGCCTGGGCGAACGGGCTGCCGGCGCGGCTCACGCGGCTGGCGTCGTGAGATGAGGCGGGCGCCTCCCCCCTCTTCCCCCTTCGCAGCGGAGGGGGGAAGCGCTCGGCTCGAGCCTGGTGCCGCCTGCCCCCGCCGGGAGGGGGACCGCGCAGGAGGGCCGCAGGCGTGACCGGGCCGCTGCTCTTCGGCTTTCTCTGGGTCGTGGCGGCCGCGGCGACGGCGATGATGCCCTATCGCTGGCAGTTTCCGCCGGGCATCGTGCTCCTGATCCTCGCGCCAATTCTCATTGTCTGGATCGGCACGGTTCATGGCTGGATCGTCGGGCTCCTGTGCCTCGCCGCGTTCCTGTCGATGTTCCGCAGGCCCCTGATCCATTTCTGGAAAAAGGCGTTCGGGCTCCCCGTCGGGCGGCCGGGGGAGCGCGAATGAGCCTTTCCCTGATCTTCGCCTGCGCCTGGGTCGTCGTCGCCTGCGTCGGCGCGATGTTCCCGTCGAAGCGGAACCACTGGCCCTTCGCCTATGTGCTGATGGCGGTTGGCGTGCCGATGCTGGGCTTCGTCACCTACCAGCACGGGCCCATCGTGGCCCTCGTGGTCTTCATGGGCGGGCTGTCGATCCTGCGCTGGCCGGTCGTTTATCTCTGGCGCTGGGTGAAGCGGCAGAAGGGCCACAAGTGAGGGACCTTCCCGAAACCCGCGGCCGGCTCATGCCGGAGCGTCCGCTGGCCGATCTGACCTGGCTTCGGGTCGGCGGGCCGGCGGAGTGGCTGTTCCAGCCGGCGGATGCGGAGGATCTGGCTGCGTTCCTGGCGGCGCTCGACCTTGCCGTGCCGGTGTTCCCGATGGGGGTCGGGTCGAACCTGATCGTGCGGGATGGCGGCATTCGCGGCGTGGTGATCCGGCTGGGGCGGGGGTTCAACGGGATCGGGATCGACGGAACGGGAGTGACGGCAGGGGCGGCGGCGCTTGACGCCCATGTGGCGCGGAAGGCGGCGGAGGCCGGGCTGGACCTGACCTTCCTGAGAACGATCCCGGGCGCCATCGGCGGCGCGGTGCGGATGAATGCGGGCTGCTACGGCGAATACGTGGCCGACCGGTTCGTTTCGGCCGAGGCGGTGACGCGGGAAGGGGCGCGGGTGACGCTGACGCCGGGCGACCTTGCCTTTGCCTATCGCCAGAGCGCGCTTCCGGAGGACTGGGTGCTGGTCTCGGCCACGTTCGAGGCGCCGCGGGGCGATCCGGATGAGCTTGCGGCGCGGATGGAGGCGCAGATCGCCAAGCGCGATGCGACCCAGCCGACGAAGGACCGCACCGCCGGGTCGACCTTCCGGAATCCGGCCGGGTTTTCGTCGACCGGGGCGGCGGACGACACGCATGAACTGAAGGCCTGGAAGGTGATCGACGAGGCCGGCCTGAGGGGCGCGCGGCTTGGCGGCGCGGTGATGAACGCCAAACATCCCAACTTCCTCACCAATTCGGGGGAGGCGACGGCCGCCGAATTGGAGCAACTCGGTGAAATGGTGCGGGAAAAGGTATTCCAAACCCATGGAATCAGGTTAGAATGGGAGATCATGAGGGTCGGTGAACCGGCCCCGGACTGAGGCAGTCCACAACATAACGAAAAGGGCCGGACAGCGGCCCCATGTAGCAGAGTGGCGGGCATGTCGAGCAGGGCATCCCCCAAGGTGGCGGTTTTGATGGGCGGTCCGTCCGCCGAGCGCGAGGTTTCGCTCTCGTCCGGACGGGAATGCGCCGCGGCCTTGCGGGCGACAGGATATGACGTGGTGGAGCTGGATGCCGGGCGCGACCTGGCAGACCGGCTCGTTGCGCTTTCTCCGGACCTTGCGTTCAACGCGCTTCATGGCCGCTGGGGCGAGGATGGCTGCGTGCAGGGGCTGCTCGAATGGCTGCGGATCCCCTATACCCATTCGGGCGTGCTCGCCTCGGCCCTGGCGATGGACAAGGAGCGCTCCAAGGAGGTGTTCCGCCGGGCCGGGCTGCGGGTGGCCGAAAGCCGCCTGGCCAGCCGCGCCGAGATCGAGGCGCGGCACGTGATGGAGCCGCCCTATGTGGTGAAGCCCAACAGCGAAGGTTCGTCGGTGGGAGTCTACATCGTGCAGGAGGCGGCGAACGGGCCGCCGACCCTGGCGCCGGATTTGCCCGATGTGCTGATGGTCGAGCGCTATGTCGCCGGGCGCGAGTTGACGGTCACCGTGATGGGCGACCGGGCGCTCTGCGTGACCGACATCCTCAGCGATGGCTGGTACGATTATCACGCGAAATATTCGGTGGGCGGGTCGCGGCATGTGATCCCGGCCGAGATCCCGGCGGAGGTCGAGGCGGCCTGCCTCGACTTTTCCTTGCGGGCGCATGAGGCGCTCGGGTGCCGGGGGCTGAGCCGGTCGGATTTCCGTTGGGACGAGGCGAGGGGGCTGGAAGGGCTGGTGCTTCTCGAGACCAACACCCAGCCCGGGATGACCCCCACCTCGCTCGCGCCCGAGCAGGCGGCCCATGCGGGCTATGACTTTCCCGCCTTCTGCCGGTGGATTGCGGAGGACGCTTCATGCAATCGCTGAGCCGCTTCCGCGATCCGGCGCCGTCGCGCTGGGCCTACCGCAAGCAGCGGCTGATGCTGACGCCGGCGTTCCGCTTCTTCCTGCGCGCGGGGCTGCCGTTCTCGGTCGTGTTCTTGGCGGTGGCGATCTACCTGGCCAATGGCGACCGGCGCGCGACGCTGGTGGAAGGCGCGGCCGAGATGCGGCGGCAGATCGAGCAGCGGCCCGAGTTCCAGGTGCGGCTGATGGCCATCGACGGGGCCTCGGCCGGGGTCGACGAGGATCTGCGCGAGATCCTGCCGCTGGATTTCCCGGTCTCGTCCTTCGATCTCGACCTGGAGGGGATCCGGAAGCGCGCCGAGGAGCTGGATGCGGTGGCGAGCGCCTCGGTGCGGATCCGGTCGGGCGGCGTGTTGCAGCTCGATGTGGTGGAGCGGACGCCATCGGTGGTCTGGCGCGGGCGGCGCGGGTTGGAGCTGCTCGACGGGGAGGGGCACCGGGTGGCGGCGCTTGCGCATCGGACGGATCGGCCGGACCTGCCGCTGCTTGCCGGCGACGGGGCCGAGGACGCGGTGCCGGAGGCGCTGGAGTTGCTTTCGGTGGCGGGGCTGATCGAGCCGAGGATCCGCGGGATCCTGCGCGTCGGCGCCCGGCGCTGGGACATCGTGCTCGACCGCGACCAGCGCATCCTGCTGCCCGAGGCGGGTGCGGTCGCGGCGCTGGAGCGGGTGATCGCGATGGACGAGGTGCAGGATCTTCTCGACCGCGATGTAACGGTGATCGACATGCGCAACCCGAAACGACCGACGCTGCGAATGGGCATCGCGGCGGTCGAGGCGTTCCGGGATGCCGGTCTCTTTCGACATGGAGCCAACTGAAACGATGAGGGATCTCTATCACAGCCAGCGAACCATGCGCGCCCTGCGCCGGGCCGCGATCCAGAGGGGCGTCGTCGCCGTTCTGGATATCGGCACGAGCAAGATCGCCTGCCTGATCCTGCGTTTCGACGGGCCGGAGCGGACGCGGATCACCGACGGGGTGGGGCCGCTGGCTGGGCAATCCTCGTTCCGGGTGATCGGGGCGGCGACAACGCGGTCGCGGGGCGTGCGGCTGGGCGAGATCGACGCGATGGGCGAGGCCGAGCGGGCGATCCGGACGGCGGTGCAGGCGGCGCAGAAGATGGCGATGGTGCGGGTCGATCATGCGATCGTCTGCGTGTCGGGCGGGGCGCCGCGCTCCTACGGGCTGGCGGGCGAGATCGAGCTGGAAGCCGATGTCGTGGCCGAAACCGACGTGGCCCGGGTGCTCGCGTCCTGCGATGTGCCGGATTACGGCGAGGGACGCGAGGTGCTGCACGCGCAGCCGGTGAACTTCGCGCTCGACCACCGGACCGGGCTTGGCGATCCGCGCGGGCAGATCGGCACGCGGCTTGCCTGCGACATGCACATGCTGACCGCCGAGACGGTGCTGATCCAGAACCTTCTGCATTGCGTGAAGCGCTGCGACCTGGAGCTGGCGGGCGTGGCCTTCTCGGCCTATGCCTCGGGCCTCGCGAGCCTGGTCGAGGACGAGCAGGAGCTTGGCGCGGCCTGTGTGGACATGGGCGGCGGCACCACGAGCGTGTCGGTCTTCATGAAGAAACACATGATCTATGGCGATGCGGCGCGGCTGGGCGGCGACCATGTGACGCTGGACATCTCGAAGGGGCTGCAGGTGCCCCTGAACGTGGCCGAGCGGATCAAGACCTTTCATGGCGGCGTCGTGGCCACCGGCATGGACGACCGCGACATGATCGAGCTGGGCGGCGAAACCGGCGACTGGGACCACGACCGGCGCACGGTGAGCCGGTCGGAGCTGATCGGGATCATCCGCCCCAGGGTGGAGGAGGTTCTGGAGGAGGTCCGCGTTCGGCTCGATGCGGCCGGGTTCGACCATCTGCCCAGCCAGCAGATCGTTCTGACCGGCGGCGCGAGCCAGATGCCGGGCCTTGACGTGCTCGCGCCGAAGATCCTTGGACAGCAGGTGAGAATCGGTCGGCCGCTCCGCGTGCACGGCCTGCCGCAGGCCGCGACCGGGGCTGCGTTCAGCAGCGCCGTGGGGTTGTGCCTGTTCGCGGCCCACCCCCAGGACGAGTGGTGGGATTTCGAGATTCCGACGGAGCGATACCCGTCGCGTTCATTGCGCCGAGCGGT
Source organism: Paracoccaceae bacterium (assembly GCA_003605175.1). Lineage (GTDB taxonomy): Bacteria > Pseudomonadota > Alphaproteobacteria > Rhodobacterales > Rhodobacteraceae > Ovoidimarina. The sequence goes on from QWDA01000009.1 coordinate 71,105, forward strand.
AAAATGGTTTAAAGACAACTGGTAACCACAACATGTTAACACACGCGCTAAAACTCGCTTATGGGACACATTTTTGCCCAAGATTTTGTGGTAATTCGCGAGTTTTCTCGTGACGTTTTGGCCCTTTGGAAGTAGGGTGGCGCAACTTCCAGGACACCGCCCGGATGCGGGCGCAACGAAGTCGCCTCGCCCGGGGCGGCGCAGAACGGACAGGCGGACGGACCAATGACATTGAATCTGATGATGCCCCAGAGCAACGAGTTGAAGCCGCGCATCACCGTGTTCGGTGTGGGCGGTGCCGGCGGCAATGCCGTGAACAACATGATCGAGAAAGCCCTGGAAGGGGTCGAGTTCGTGGTGGCGAACACCGACGCGCAGGCGCTCGCGCAATCCGCCGCGTCGAGCCGGATCCAGATGGGTGTCAAGGTGACCGAAGGGCTGGGCGCGGGCGCCCGTCCGGCGGTCGGTGCCGCGGCGGCCGAGGAAACCATCGAGGAGATCGTCGATCACCTGGCCGGCGCGCATATGTGCTTCATCACCGCCGGGATGGGCGGCGGCACCGGGACGGGCGCCGCGCCGATCATCGCCCAGGCGGCGCGCGAACTGGGCGTCCTGACGGTCGGCGTGGTCACCAAGCCGTTCCAGTTCGAGGGCGCCAAGCGGATGCGCCAGGCCGAGGAGGGCGTGGACGTCCTCCAGAAAATGGTCGACACGCTGATCATCATTCCGAACCAGAACCTGTTCCGCCTCGCCAACGAGAAGACCACCTTCACCGAGGCCTTCTCGATGGCCGACGACGTGCTTTACCAGGGTGTGAAGGGCGTGACCGACCTGATGGTGCGGCCGGGCCTGATCAACCTCGACTTCGCCGACGTGCGCGCGGTGATGGACGAGATGGGCAAGGCGATGATGGGCACCGGCGAGGGCAGCGGCGAGGATCGGGCGATCCAGGCCGCCGAGAAGGCGATCGCCAACCCGCTTCTCGACGAGATCAGCCTCAAGGGCGCCAAGGGCGTTCTCATCAATATCACCGGCGGCACCGATCTCACGCTGTTCGAACTCGACGAGGCCGCGAACCGGATCCGCGAGGAAGTGGACCCGGATGCGAACATCATCGTCGGCTCGACGCTCGATCCGGAAATGGAAGGCGCGATGCGCGTGAGCGTGGTGGCGACCGGCATCGATGCCGAGGTTGGCGCGACCGAAGTGCCGGTCCCGCGCCGCAAGCTCTCGCAGCCGCTCACCCAGCATGTCGAGGTCGAGGAAGAGGTCGCCGCCGAGCCGGAGCCCGAGCCGGCCGCGCCGCCCGTGGCGCAAGCCGAGGAGCCTTCGCTGTTCACCCGCGAGGAGCCGGCACCGGTCGAGGAACCCGGTCTGTTCCGCTCCGAACGGACGCAGTACGAGCGCCGCGACGACGATCTGCCGCAGCAGGCCTATCGCCCGGAACCGGCCCCCGCGCCGCGGGCCGAAGCGCCCCGGAGCGAGCCGGCGCGGGCCGGCGGTGCGCCCTCGGCCGAGGCGATGGCCCGGCTGCAGGCGGCGGTGCGCCAGGACCCCGAGCATCATCAACGCGCGGAGATGGCCGCGCCGCAACGGCAGGCACCGGTGGGTCAGGGCGGCGACAAGGGCCGTTTCGGGATCAACACGCTGATCAACCGGATGACCGGCCATGGGGCGGAACAGCAGGACCGGCCCGCCACCCAGGTGCGCCGGCAGCCTCCGGTACAGGCCGAGCCGGACGTTCCGGCGCGCGTCGAAGAGGACGAGCGGATCGAGATTCCGGCCTTCCTCCGGCGCCAGGCGAACTGAAGGCCCGTCACAAAACTGAAATGAAAGGGTCGGTGTTCGCCGGCCCTTTTTTCTTGTTTTCAGAAGGTTGCAGGTGATTCGGCGGGAAATCGCCGAGCCGCAGCGAGCATGTTTCAGCAAGTTACAAAGATTGAGTTGAGAGGTGGGACCCACCCCCATACTTCGCAGTTGTCGAGCAAACAGAACCATTCACAGGTCACACCGTGCAAACGACTCTGAAATCAGCGATCTCCTTTTCGGGGGTGGGTCTCCATACCGGCCGTCGCAGCCGGGTCGTTCTGCGCCCGGCTTCGGCCGAGTTCGGGATCTGGTTCCGCCGCCTGGACATCGAACGCCTGGATCCGTTGATCCCGGCGCGCTGGGATGCTGTTCCGGCGGCCGAGCTCTGCACCAAGATCGTCAACGGCGACGGCGTATCGGTCTCGACCATCGAGCACCTGATGGCGGCGATCATGGGGACCGGCATTCACAACCTGCTGGTCGAGATCGACGGCCCCGAGGTTCCGATCCTCGACGGCAGTTCCGCGCCCTTCGTGGCAGGCATCCTCAGCCGTGGCCTGCAGAAGCAGGACGCCGAGGTGCGCGCGCTGCAGATCCTGAAGACCGTCGAGGTCCGGAACGGCGACGCCTTCGCCCGGCTCGAACCGTCGGACGGGCTGGAGATCGATTTCGAGATCGACTTCGCCGAGGGCGCCATCGGGCATCAGCGCAAATCGCTCGACATGGCGAATGGAAGCTTCGTCCGCGAGCTTTGCGACAGCCGCACCTTCTGCCGGAAATCCGACATCGCGGCGATGCGCGCGAACGGGCTCGCCCTGGGCGGTCAGCCCGGAGAGAACGCCATCGTGTTCGACGGCGACCGGGTGTCGAGCCCGGGCGGCCTGCGGCATCGCGACGAACCCGTGCGCCACAAGATGCTGGATGCCATGGGCGACCTCGCCCTGGCCGGTGCGCCGATCCTCGGCCGCTATACCGGGCACAAGGCGGGGCACGCGATGACCAACGCGCTCCTGCGGGCGCTGTTCGCCCGGCCGGACGCGTTTCGCATGATTTCCTGCGATGCCGGGATTTCGGCGCGGCTTCCCGGTGCCGGTCTGACCAGCCACGATCTGGCGGAAATGGCGGCGTGAGACGCGCCGCCAAATAGCGTTTTGCTGCCCAATCTTCTGTGCTAGACCGACCGGGCGCTTCGGCGCGGGTTGGGAAGAAAACGGTGTGCGCGTGCGAAAACTTGGCCTGTCCGGACTGGCACTTGCGGGAGCGCTCGCGCTGGCGGGTTGCGGTGGAAAGGGCTTCGCCACCCGCGAGCAGCCGCTCGAAACGTTCTCGGCGCAGGAGATCTACCGGCAGGCCGAGATCCAGCTGAACGCGAAGGATTACAGCGAGGCGGCGCATAATTTCGGCGAGGTGGAGCGGCTCTATCCCTATTCGGAATGGGCCAAGCGCGCCCTGATCATGCAGGCCTTCGCCTATCACCGCGACCGTGACTACGAGTCGAGCCGGGCCGCCGCGCAGCGCTATATCGACTTCTACCCGGCCGACGAGGACGCGGCCTATGCGCAATACCTGATGGCGCTGAGCTATTACGACCAGATCGACGACGTGGGCCGCGACCAGGGCCTGACCTTCCAGGCGCTCCAGTCGCTGCGGACCGTCATCGAGCGCTATCCCGACAGCGAATATGCGCGCTCGGCGATCCTGAAATTCGACCTCGCCTTCGATCATCTCGCGGCGAAGGAGATGGAGATCGGCCGATATTACCTGAAGCGCGGGCATTACATGGCGGCGGCGAACCGCTTCCGCGTGGTGGTCGAGGATTTCCAGACCACGACGCAGACGCCCGAGGCGCTGCACCGGCTGGTGGAATGCTATCTCGCGCTGGGTCTCACCGACGAGGCGCAGAGCGCGGGCGCGATCCTGGGCCACAACTTCCGTTCGACGGCCTGGTACGAGGACAGCTTCGCGCTGCTGACCGGGCAGGGGCTGGAACCGAAGGCGCGTGGCGACGGATGGCTCGCTTCGCTCTACCGGCAGACGGTCAAGGGCGAGTGGCTCTGATCCCGGGCGGGGTGTGACCGGTGCTGCGCACGCTTGAAATCCGTGATCTTCTGATCATCGACAGGCTGGAGCTGGAGTTCCGGCCCGGGCTGAACGTTCTGACCGGCGAGACCGGGGCCGGGAAGTCGATCCTGCTCGATGCGCTGGGATTCGTGCTCGGCTGGCGCGGGCGCGCCGAGCTGGTGCGGGCTGGCGCCGAGCAGGGCGAGGTCGTGGCGGTGTTCGACCTGCCGGATGGGCATCCCGCGCGGTCGGTGCTGGAGGAGGCCGGGTTTCCGGCGGAGGAGGAGCTGATCCTGCGCCGGGTCAACTCCGCCGATGGCCGGAAGACGGCCTATGTCAATGACCGGCGGAGCACGGGCGAGGTCTTGCGGGCGCTGTCGGATTGCCTGGTCGAGCTGCACGGGCAGCAGGACGACCGCGGGCTTCTGAACCCGCGGGTTCACCGGGCGCTGCTTGACGAGTTCGGCGGGTTGCAGGGGCAGGTGGCCGAGATCCGTCGCGCCTGGCGGGCGGTGTCGGCCGCGCGCAAGGCAGAGGCTTCGGCACGGGAGCGGATCGCGGCGCTGCGGGAGGAGGAGGGGTTTCTCCGCCATGCGGTGGGTGAACTGGATGCGCTGGCGCCGGAGCCGGGCGAGGACGCGGTACTCGACACGCGGCGGCGGTTGATGCAGGGCGCGGAGCGGATTCGCGAAGATGTGGCACGGGCGGCCGGAGCGCTGGGGCCGGAGGGCGCGGAGGGGCTGTTGGGCGATGCCGGGCGCTGGCTCGAAGGGGTGGCGGACAAGGCGGAGGGCGCGCTCGACACGGCGATCGCGGCGATCTCGCGGGCGCTGATCGAGCTGGGCGAGGCGCAGGATCTGGTCGACCGGGCGGCGGAGCGGCTCGAATTCGATCCCGGCGAGTTGGAGCGCGTGGAGGAGCGGCTGTTCGGGATCCGGGCGCTTGCCCGCAAGCACGGTGTTGCGCCGGACGATCTGGGCGCGGAGGCCGAAAGGCTGCGCGAGCGCCTCGAGGCGCTCGACCGTGGTTCGGGGGACCTTCAGGCGCTGGAAAGGGCGGTCGCCGAGGCCGAAGCGGCATTCGACCGGGCGGCGAAAGCCCTGTCTTCGGCCCGGGCCGGGGCGGCGGGGCGGCTCGATGCGGCGATGGCGCGCGAGTTGGCGCCGTTGAAGATGGAGCGCGCGGTGTTCCGGGTCGATGTGGAGCCGGGCGAGCCTGGGCCCGAGGGGTGCGACGCGGTGACATTCACGGTGGCGACCAACCCGGGTGCGCCCGCCGGGCCGCTTTCGAAGATCGCGTCGGGGGGCGAGCTGTCGCGGTTTCTTCTGGCGCTCAAGGTCTGTCTGACCGCGGAGGCCCGGGGTCTGACGCTGATCTTCGACGAGATCGACCGGGGTATCGGCGGTGCGACGGCGGATGCCGTAGGGCGCCGACTGGCCGCGCTGGCGGCCGCGGATGGGGCGCAGGTTCTGGTGGTGACCCATTCGCCGCAGGTCGCGGCGCTTGGCGGGCATCACTGGCGGGTCGAAAAGGCGGTGGAGGCGGGCGTCACCCTGAGCCGGGTGATGCCGCTGGACGAGGCGGAGCGGGTTGACGAGATCGCCCGGATGCTGGCGGGCGACACTGTCACCGACGAGGCGCGGGGCGCGGCGCGGGCGCTGCTGGCTTCGGCCTGAGCCTATTTCCGGGCGTAGACATCTTCGTAGCGGATGATGTCGTCCTCGCCGAGATAGGAGCCCGTCTGCACCTCGATGAGCACCATCGGCACCTTGCCCGGGTTCTCCATCCGGTGGACGGCGCCGAGCGGAATGTAGACGGACTGGTTTTCGGTCAAGAGCTTGACCTGGTCATCGACGGTGACCTTGGCGGTGCCTGCCACCACGATCCAGTGTTCGGCGCGGTGATGGTGGCTTTGCAGGCTGAGCGCGGCGCCCGGGTTGACGACGATGCGCTTGACCTGGAACCGGTCGCCGACGACGAGGCTTTCGAACCAGCCCCAGGGGCGGTGGTCGCGGGCCGACTGGACGGCGGTGGGCGCGCCCTTCCGCTTCAGGGCGGCGACGACGTCCTTGACCCTCTGGGATTCGGACCGGGGCGCGACGAGGACGGCGTCGGGCATCGCGATGGCGACGATGTCGGTGAGACCGATGCCGACCAGTTCGGGACCGTCGGGTTCGGAGCGCAGGAGCGAGCCCTTGCAGTCGATCGCGGTGGCGGCGCCCTGGGCGACATTGCCGGCGCCGTCCGGGCCGGCCTCCTGCCAGACGGCTTCCCAGCCGCCGAGATCAGACCAGCCGCCGCGATAGGGCATCGCCAGGAGGCCGGTGGATTTCTCCATGATCGCGTAGTCGACCGAGATGTCGGGCGCCGACGCCCAGGGTTTGGGCGCGAGCCGGCAGAACCCGAGATCGGCCTCCGCCTCGAAGACCGAGGCTTCGACCGGACCGACGACTTCGGGCGCCAGCGTCTTGAACGCCTCGACGGCCGTCGCGGCGCGCATGAGGAACAGGCCGGCGTTCCAGAGATAGGTGCCGGCGGACAGCATGCGCTCGGCATCGGCGGGCTCGGGCTTTTCGACGAAGCGGGCCAGGGGTTGCGGCGTGTCCGCTGCCGGGTTCGCCCCGGGTTCCAGTTCGAGCCAGCCATAGCCGGTTTCCGCGCGGCTCGGCGCGATGCCGAACAGGACGATGGCGCCGTCCTGCGCGGCGGGCGCCGCGGCGTGGACGGAGGCGCGGAAGCCTTCGGGGTCGTTGAAGACATGATCGGATGGGGCGACCAGCATCAGGGCATCGGGATCCTTGGCGGCGAGCCAGAGCGCGGCGGCGAGGATCGCCGGGGCGGTGTTGCGCCCCTCGGGCTCGATCAGGATGCCGAGCGGGTCGGTTTCGGTGGCGGCGAGTTGCTCGGTCACGATGAAGCGGAACGGGTCGCCGGTGACGATCAGCGGGGCGCCGAAACCCGCTCCGGAGAGGCGGCGTACCGAGGCCTGGAAGAGGCTCTCCTCGCCCGTCAGCCGCGCGAATTGCTTGGGGTAGCTCTTGCGCGAAACCGGCCAGAGCCGGGTGCCGGACCCGCCGCAGAGGATCACGGGCGTTATGGGAGAATTCTGGGGCGCCATGTCAGGCCTCTCTCAAAATGTCCTGGTTCTCGAGGAACCAGGCATAGGTCTCCTCGATACCTGCCTTCAGCGAAATACCGGCACGCCAACCCATAGCCGACAGGCGCGAGACGTCCATCAGCTTGCGCGGGGTTCCGTCCGGCTTTTCGGGATCGTGAACGATCCGGCCCGTGAAACCGGTAATGTCCGCGATGAGCGCGGCGAGTTCGGAAATGGAAATGTCTTCGCCGGAGCCCACGTTGATGTGGCTGAGCATGGGCTGGGTATTGGCCGCGTAGGTCGCCTGATCGAGATTCATCACGAAGAGCGCGGCTTCGGCCATGTCGTCGACATGCAGGAACTCGCGGCGCGGCGTTCCGGTGCCCCAGATGGTCACGGTTTCCCTGCCGTCGCGCGTAGCCTCGTGGAAGCGGCGGATCAGGCCGGGGAGGACGTGGGAATTCGTCGGGTGGAAGTTGTCGCCGGGGCCGTAGAGGTTGGTCGGCATGACGCTGCGGTAGTCGCGGCCATATTGCCGGTTGTAGCTTTCGCAGAGCTTGATGCCGGCGATCTTGGCGATGGCATAGGGCTCGTTGGTGGCTTCGAGCGGGCCGGTGAGGAGCGCGGTTTCGGCCATCGGCTGCGGCGCTTCGCGCGGATAGATGCAGGAGGAGCCGAGGAACAGGAGCCGGTCCACGCCCGCGAGATGCGCGGCGTGGATCAGGTTGGCCTCGATCATCAGGTTTTCGTAGAGGAACTCGGCCGGGTAGGTGGCGTTGGCGTGGATCCCGCCGACCTTGGCCGCCGCGACGATCACCGCTTCGGGGCGGGTGCCGGCAAGGAATGCCGTGACCGCGCGCTGGTCGAGCAGGTCGAGTTCGGCGCGGCTGCGCGTGAGGGTGTTGGCGCCTTCTGACCGCAGACGCCGCAGGATGGCGGAGCCGACCATGCCCCGATGTCCGGCAACGAAGATGGCGCCCATGGCTCAGTCCTCCTGCGCGACCGGAGTTTCGTAGCCGTGGAGCTTCAGGAAGGCGTGGCGGCGGGCGATCTCGAGGTCGCAGGCGACCATCTCGGTGCACATGTCCCGGGCGGTGATCTCGGGGGTCCAGCCGAGCTTTTCGCGGGCCTTCGTGGGGTCGCCAAGGAGGGTTTCGACCTCGGCAGGGCGGAAGTAGCGGGGGTCGACGCGGAGGACGACCTGGCCCGGCTTCACCGCGGGCGCGGCATCCGAAATGACGCGCTCGACCACGGCGGTTTCCTCGACGCCGGACCCCTCGAAGCGGAGCTCGATGCCGAGTTCCCGGGCTGTCCAGATCACGAACTGGCGGACCGTGTGCTGTTCGCCGGTCGCGATCACGAAATCCTCCGGTTCGTCCTGCTGCAGCATCAGCCACTGCATCCGCACGTAGTCCTTGGCGTGGCCCCAGTCGCGCAGCGCGTCGAGATTGCCGAGGTAGAGGCAGTCCTCAAGCCCCTGTGCCACGTTCGCGAGGCCGCGGGTGATCTTCCGGGTCACGAAGGTTTCGCCGCGGCGCGGGCTCTCGTGATTGAAGAGGATGCCGTTGCAGGCATACATTCCGTAGGCTTCCCGGTAGTTTACCGTGATCCAGTAGGCGTATAGCTTGGCCACGGCATAGGGCGAGCGCGGATGGAATGGCGTGGTTTCCCGCTGCGGGGTTTCCTGGACGAGGCCATAGAGTTCCGAGGTCGAGGCCTGGTAGAAGCGCGTGGTCTTTTCGAGACCAAGGAAGCGGATCGCCTCGAGCAGGCGGAGGGTGCCGATGCCGTCGGTGTCGGCTGTGTATTCGGGCGCCTGGAAACTGACCGCGACATGGCTTTGCGCGCCGAGATTGTAGACCTCGTCCGGGCGGGTTTCGGCAATGATCCGCGTGAGGTTGGAGGTGTCGGTCAGATCGCCGTAATGCAGTTTGAGCCGCTGCCCGGATTGGTGGGGGTCCTGGTAGATATGGTCGATCCGCGGCGTGTTGAGCGAGGACGCACGGCGCTTGATGCCATGGACAAAGTAGCCATTTTCCAGAAGGAATTCAGCAAGATAGGAGCCATCCTGACCCGTGATTCCGGTGATCAGCGCTGTCTTCATGTTCCGTCTCCGGACCGGGTTTTGAGGGGCGTCGCTGCCTTGAAAACACAGGGGTGTTGTGGCGTCCAGCGTGGAAATACGCGCGCCTGCCGAGCGATGCAGCGCCGCCGCATGGCTTGCGGGCGCCCAGTGGCCGGGCAGGATCCGCTGTGCCTGGCGCCCAATGATGCAGGCGCAGCACGGATCAATGCGGCATCGGAAACGCGGCGGTCCCGGGGCGGGCGGGCGGTTGCCTTTTTTGGCACGAGCGCGCAAAGGGGAAGGCGGCGCCGCGGCGCCCGAAGGGATTTCCAGTGGTGAGCGTCGTTATTCCATGAAAGTCGCTATTTTCGGGTTGGGGTATGTCGGATTCACGGCGATGTGCTGTATCGCGAGCGAAGGATCGTCGGTGATCGGCATCGATGTATCCGAGCGGAAGGTGCAGGAAATCCGCTCCAAGAAACCGCCGATCGTCGAGCCGGGGCTTGCGGACCTTCTCGTCGATGGGGTCGATGCCGGACGGATCCGGGCGTCGACCGAGATTGGCGGTGAACTGGACGATACCGATCTGGCGATCGTCTGCGTGGGGACGCCCTCGGCGCCGGACGGCTCGCACAACATGGATTACATCGCCAACGTCGCCCGGCAGATCGCCGAGGCGGTGAAACGGGGCGGTGCGCGCGAGGTTCCGCTGGCGGTCGCGTTCCGATCGACCGTGCGCCCGGGAACGATGGAAGAACTGGTCTGGCCGATCTTCGAAATGGTGCTGGGCGAGGCGGCGGCGCGGGACGTGGAGATCGTCTACAATCCCGAATTCCTGCGCGAGGGCAGCGCGGTGAAGGATTATTTCGCGCCGCCGAAGATCGTGCTCGGCACACGCGACGGGGCGCCGAATGCGGCGATGGAGGCGCTCAACGCCAATATCGAGGCACCGGTCTTCGTGACGCGGTACCGCGAGGCGGAGATCACCAAGTTCGTGGACAACACCTGGCACGCGGTGAAGGTGACATTCGCGAACGAGATCGGGCGGGCCTGTCTGAACCTGGGGATTTCCGCACAGAAGGTGCATGAGATCTTCGTCTCCGACACCAAGCTGAACATTTCGCCCTATTACATGCGGCCGGGCGGGGCGTTCGGCGGATCGTGCCTGCCGAAGGACGTGCGTGCGCTGCAATACCTGGCGGCGGACAGCGGGGCCGCGGTGCAGCTTGTCGACAGCCTCCTCCGCTCGAATGAGGCGCACAAGCACCGGCTGTTCGAGTATGCGGTCGAAGGGCTGGCGCCGGGCGCGAGGATCCTCCTGGCCGGTGTGGCATTCAAGGCGGGGACGGATGACTTGCGGGAAAGCCCGAATGTGGATCTCGCGCGGAAGCTGCTCGCGGCGGGGTTCGATCTGGAGATCTTCGATCCGGCCGTGGATGCGTCGAAGCTGATCGGTGCGAACCTGGGGTATGTGTACAAGACACTCCCGGCGCTGCAGAAGATCCTCGTGGGCAAGGAGCGCGCCGAGGCGGGCGGCTACGATCGCGTCATTGCCGCGAACGCCACGGTGAAGGCGCTCGCGCTGGCCGACGGCGTCGATATTCGCGATATCGGGTCGCTGCCATGAACATGGCTGCCGAGGTGGAAGGCTCTCCGCGTCTTGAGGCCGTTGCGGCGGCACGTCCGCTGGAAGGTCGCCGCGTCCTGATCATCGTCGAGAACCTGCCGCTGCCGTTCGACCGGAGGGTCTGGCAGGAATGCAAGACGCTGAGGGCGGCGGGCGCGGAGGTTTCGGTGATCTGCCCGACCGGAAAGGGCTTCGAGGCGCGTTACGAGGAGATCGAGGGGATCCGCATCCATCGGCATTCGCTGCCGCTCGATGCCGCCGGGGCCTCCGGCTACCTGCTCGAATACGGCGCGGCGCTGTTCCACGAGTTCCGGCTGGCCCTGAAGGTCGCGTTTGGCCGCGGCTTCGACACGATTCAGGCCTGCAATCCTCCGGATCTGATTTTTTTGGTCGCGCTCCCGTTCAAACTGTTCGGAAAGCGCTTCATCTTCGATCATCACGACATAAACCCGGAGCTTTACGAGGCGAAGTTCAATCGCCGTGGGTTTTTCTGGAAGCTGATGGTCTTGTTCGAAAAGCTCACGTTCCGGGCGGCGCATGTGGTGATCTCGACGAATGAGAGCTACCGGGAGATCGCGCTGACGCGGGGTGGAAAGAGGGCCGAGGACGTGTTCGTGGTGCGCTCGGGCCCGGATATCGGAAAGCTCAAGGTGGTGCCGGAAAACGCCGAATGGCGGAACGGGCGGGCCGAGATGGTCGGCTATGTCGGCGTCATGGGCGACCAGGAGGGGATCGACCTGCTCCTGGAGGCCGCCGGTGAATTGAAGCGGCGCGGGCGGGATGTTCAGTTCGTGCTCGTGGGCGGCGGGCCGGCGCTCGAAGGGTTGAAGCGGCAGGCGGAAGACATGGGCCTGGCCGATCATGTCACCTTCACGGGACGCGCGCCGGACGAGGTGCTGTTCGAGGTGCTGTCGACCGCCGATGTCTGCGTGAACCCGGACCGGGTGAACCCGATGAACGACAAGTCGACGATGAACAAGATCCTCGAATACATGGCGTTCTCTAAGCCCATCGTGCAGTTCGAGGTGACCGAGGGGCGGTATTCGGCGCAGGAAGCATCGCTCTACGCAAGGGCGAACGATCCGGTGGACATGGCCGACAAGATCGCTGCGCTGCTGGACGATCCGGAGATGCGCCGGACGATGGGCGAATATGGCCGTGCGCGGGTCGTGTCCGAGCTGAGCTGGGATCACCAGGTCGATACGCTTGTCGCGGCTTACCAGCGCGCATTGCCCGCTTCGCGCCGAAGGCCGTAGGTTCCGGTCGTTGGCTTTGGGGTCGGAGACGGCGATGGGACAGAGCGCAGGGTTCGGCGATCATTCATGGAGTGCTGGCAGCATCCCGGAGATTTCTGGATCCTGTCAGGAGCGCTTCCATGGCCGACGACTTCAAGAACCACATGACTTCCCTGACCTCCCCGGCGGTGGCCGGCGAGACCATCGTGCCGAACGACACGGCCGATCTCGCGTTCTGCACGCGCGGCCTCTATGTCGGCGCGACGGGCACCGTGGTGGCCGTGCTGATCTCGGGCGACGAGATCGTGCTGAACGAGGCGCAGGCGGGTTCGATCTATCCGCTGCGCATTCGCCGCGTGAAGGCGACCGGCACCAATGCGGCCGGCCTGATCGGGCTCCGCTGATCGGGATCTGCCGATGACGCGCTCGAGCGTCATCATCCCGCATTTCGAGGATGCCGAACGGCTTCGGCGATGCCTGGACGCCCTGTCGCGGATGCCCGAGGCAGACCGGACGGCGGCCGAATTCGTGGTCGTCGACAATGCATCGCGCATGAGCCTGGCCTGGGTGGAGCGGGAGTTCCCCTTTGCCCGTCTCGTGGTGGAACCCAGCCGGGGCGCTGCTCTGGCGCGCAACCGTGGCGTCCGGGAGACCGGAGCGCCACGGATCGCTTTCTGGATTGCGATTGCGTTCCCAGGGCCGACTGGCTCCGCCGGGTTCTGGATCTGCCGCTGGCGGACAACGAGGTTGTCGGCGGCGCGATTTCAACCTTCGACGAAACCCCGCCGCCGCGCTCGGGAGCGGAAGCCTTCGAGACCGTCTTCGCGTTCAATCAGCAGGATTATATCGAGCGGAAGGGGTTCAGCGTGACCGCGAACCTGGTCACGTCGCGCGAGGTCTTCCTGCGTGTGGGAGATTTCATCGACGGGCTTTCGGAAGACGTCGACTGGTGCCGCCGAGCCGTTGCCCTGGGATCGAGCCTGCGCTTCGATCCGGAACTGGCGGTGCGCCACCCGACGCGACAGGACTGGCCGTCGCTCCGCAAGAAATGGATGCGCACGACCCGGGAAGGATATGGCATCGATGGCGCGCGCCGGGCCGCCTGGTTCCTGAAAGCCGCGTTGATGCCGGTATCGGCGCTGGTGCATGTGCCCAAGGTCCTGATGTCGAAGAAACTTGCTGGCACCCGTGAGCGCCTCGCCGGCCTCGGGACGCTGTTTCGGCTGCGATTTGCGCGGGGGTGGTGGATGCTTCTTCTGGGATTGGGGCGGCAGATTTCCTGATCAGCAGGATCGTCCGAACGTACTGGCGATGTGTTCGGCCAGGCTCGGCACGGTGAGGCTGTCGGTCGCCTCTTCGCTGGGATGAAGGCCGTCAGGAATCAGCTTCCCCGGGTCGGGCGTGTCCATCCATCGCGCATGGAGATCGGCGAGCCCGAGATCGTGCGCGGACGCCAGATCGCGATACATCGAGTAATATGCGCGAAGGGCAGGGCGGCGTTCGGCCATCCTTTCGAACGTTGGATTGGTCGTGACCAGGGTGATGGCAGTGCCGGGGTGACGCTGCGCCATGATCCGGATCAAGGCTTCATGTTGCGCTTTGCTCTGGTCGAACGGCATGCCGATCCCGGTATCGGCATCGTTGATCGCGAATTCGATGAGCACGATATCCGCGACGCGCGCTGGCAGGGCGGCCAACTGCGTCATCCCCTGGTCGGATGTGGCACCGGGCTGCGCGAAAGTCCGAACCGCAACGGGAATCCCCAGGCAGCTTTCCAGCCGCCGTTCGAGGGCATTGGGCAAATGCGTCCCGGACGTGAGGCTCGTTCCGAGCAAGGCGACCGCCAGGCGATCGGTGGGAAGCGCGCGTCGCGGAGCGAACCGATCGCCGGTCTCCGGCGGCGAAGGGGCCCTTGCGAGAATCGCGAGCGCCAATCCCGCGAACAGGACAAGCGTCGTGATCCCTTTTCTGGCGGCGTGTCGCACGGCCCGTTCCCCAACCTGTTCCGGTCGCCAATGCCGCGTTGACCGCAGCACTGTTGCCGGTCAAGCATAGGCGTTCCGGCGCTCCCAGGCATATTGTTCCGAAGCGTCGGGCTGCGTGCTAGTGCAACCTGGAAACGAGTGATGCCGCCCATGACGCCAGCTCCCGCCGGACCGATCTGCGTGATCGTCGTAGCCTACAATGCCGCGACCTTCATCCTTGACTGTATCGCTTCGGTGCTCGCTTCCGAAGATGCGGATCTGCGCGTTGTCGTCGTCGACAACGCCTCGTCCGATTCCACCAGCGCGGTGATCCGGGACTGGGCCACCGGTGCGCGCGCGCATGTCGTGCCCGAAGACATGCCGATTGCATTGCAGGCAACGGAAGCGAGGCCGGAATTCGCGGAGCTGGCTGCCGGTGAGGCCGTTCCGGGCCAGCGCCTCGCGCGCTTGACGCTGGTTCGGTCGGACGAGAATGGCGGCTTCGCGGCGGGCGTGAACATTGGCTTGCGGCTCGGAGTTGAGGACGGAGACGTTGCGCATTTCTGGGTGCTCAATCCCGATAGCGTCGCCTCTCCCGGCGCCGCCCGGGCGTTTCTCTCCGCCGTCTCGGCCAATCCCGGCTACGGCCTCATTACCGGCAGGGCCTGCTACTACGATCACCCCGAAACGGTTCAGATCGACGGTGGCCTTGTCAATCGCTGGACGGGTGTGACGCGCAACGCGAATGTGGGGCGGCCTGCGGCCGAGGCGGACATGCCGGAGGGCGATGCCATCGATTTCGCCTTTGGGGGCAACATGCTCGCGTCGCGGAAATTCGTCGAGGGCTGCGGCGAGATGCCGGAAGACTATTTCCTCTACTACGAGGAAGTCGACTGGTCGCTGCGGCGGGGGGCCTTGCCGCTCCTGACATGCCGGGAGGCGCTGATCTACCACCGTGCGGGGGCGTCGATCGGCTCGCCGATCTTTGGAGGGCGCGCGGCGTCTCCGTTCTCGCTCTACTTCAAGCACCGGGCACGGATGATGTTCGTGCGCCGGTACCATCCCTGGGCGTGGCCCGTGGCGGCGGCGTATACGCTGGCCAAGGCGGCTCAGCTTGTGCTGGGCGGGGACACGGCCGGGGCGGGCGCGATGTTGCGCGGGGCATTTGCGGGCAGGCCGCCGCTTGCGGTGGCGGGGCGGCTGCATCCGAGCGCCCTGTCGCGCATCGGGCACGCGGCTCAGGCGAACGGCGCCTGACGATGGGGCATTGCGGCGCATATTTCCCGGGCGCGACCCATTGCGGGGCGGTGGCAGCTTTCGGCCCGGGGCCGCGCCCGGTATGCTGGCTCCGCGGACTGGAACGGGGCTGACGAATGGCGGTTGCCCAGATCGAGCCGCGCGCGGCGCGCGTGAACCTGGAGGCGCCGGCCGGTATCGGGCGGCCGGTGCTGCTGTGTCTCTTCGTCATCGCGCTGATGACGCCGGTCATTCTGAACATCGGGCCTTTCGCGTTTACCCCATCGCGGCTCTTCGTGTTGCTCGTGTTCTTTCCGGTCGTGGGACTCTGGCTGTCGGGCCGGGCCGGTCCGGTCCGGCTGCTGGATTTCACGCTGATTTTCGCGGCAAGCTGGGCGGCGCTCAGCGTGATCGTCATCCATGGCGTCGCGAAGGGATACGAGCGTGCAGGCTTCATCTTTCTCGAAATGGTCGGAGGGTACTTCTTCGGCCGCACGGCGATCCGCTCGGCCAAGGACTTCAACACCTACATGAAGTTCGCCATGGGCGCGCTGATCTTCATGCTCCCGCTCGGCATCCTGGAGACCAGGACCGGCGAACCGTTGATCATCGACATCCTGAGCCGCTTCATCGAGTCCGACAGGGCGGTGGACAACGATATGCGCCTCGGGCTTCACCGTGCGCAGGTGATCTTTCCGCACCCGATCCTCTACGGCGTGTTCTGCGCCGCGATGCTTGGCCCCGTGGCCCGGGGCCTCAACTACGGGACCGGGATGTTCCGGTCGATGGCCCGGATCGGTCTGGTCGCCGGGAACACGTTCTGTTCCGTTTCCTCGGGCGCATGGCTGATGTTCCTCGTTCAGGCGGCGTTCCTGATCTACGACCGCGTTCTGAGGTCCGTCTCCCGGCGCTGGCTGCTCTGGTTCATCGCCGTCGGCAGCCTGTACCTGCTGGTCGAGGTCGCCGCGAATTCCAGCCCGTTCAAGGTGTTCGTGCGGTATTTCACGCTGAATTCGGCCTCGGGCTTCTATCGGATCGCGCAGTTCGATGCCGCGATGGTCAATATCCTCGACAACCCGATCTTCGGCCGCGCGTTCAACGGCTGGGTGCGACCGCGATGGATGATCCCGTCGATCGACAATTACTGGCTGGTGCTGACGGTTCGGCACGGACTGCCGATGTTCTTCGTTTTCCTCGGCGGCATTCTCGTCACGATGTACCGGATGGGGCGGCTCCGGCTGTCCGATCCACTCGTTTCCGAGATCCGGGCGGGCTATCTGATCGGGCTCGGCGGATTTCTTCTGGCTGTCGTGACAGTCCATGTCTGGTCGAACGTGAACGTGTGGTTCATGTTCTTTCTCGGCTCGGGCATGTGGTTGTTCGATGCCGAGCGGCGAACGGAAGATGACCCGGTGCCGGAAACGGGGCAGGGAGGTGGCGCGCCGTCGACGGGGAAGGCGCGGACCGAGAAGGCGGCCGATGTCGAACCGTCTCCGGTGCAAAGCCGATACTCCCGCTTCCCGGCCAGGCCAAAGACTCCGGGGCGTTCGGTGGGCAGGCGGCGTCGGGACCGATGAGCGGAATCGCGTGCGCGTAGGGGTGGTTCGATGACGGCGATCGGGGAACAGGCGGGCGAGATCCGTACCGCGGCAGGGTTCGGCCCTTCGGCAAGGGTCAACCGCATTCGGCATATCCGGAATCGCGCGGCGGTTTTCGTCAAGAAGAACCAGGGCCTCGTGTCGAACCCCGATTTCTGGGCGCTTCTTCCCGGCATGGTGGCGAGCCGGGTGGGTGGCCTCGAAGGGTATCCCGCTGACGGTCGGCGCCTTTTCGTGGGCACGCATCACAAGGCGATGACGACGTATTTCAGTGCCGTGCTGCGCCTGCTCGCCTTCGGGGCGGGACGCCGGTTCGCGGAGATCAATTTCGAGGCGCCGCCGGATCGGGCGGAGATCCTTCTGTCGAACCATACGGCGTTCGAGGTGGACGCCTTCCGGCCGTGTCGCGGCGTCCATATCATGCGGGATCCGCGCGACATGATCGTGTCGGGGTATCATTACCACAAGTGGACGCACGAAGCCTGGGTCCACCGGATGGACGAGAGCGGAAGAACCTATCAGGAAAAGCTGAACGCGGCCGACAAGACGTCCGGACTTTTCATGGAGATCGACCACTTCATCTTTCTTTATCGCGCACTTCTCGAAAGCTGGGACACCGAGGATCCGGATGTTCTGGAAGTCTCTTACGAGTCGCTGATGGGCGAGGGGCGCGATGCGCTCTACTTCCGGATTTTCGAGCATCTGGGACTGGCCGGTCCGGCGCTGGCCTATGCCGTTGACCTGATGCGCCTTTTCGAGGCCAAGAGCCGCACCGGGAAATCCGGGGACGCGAACAGGTTCGCGCATATCCGCAGCGGCGCCAGCGAACAGTGGCGCAAGGAACTCGAGCCCCAGCACATCGCCTATATCGAGCGCGAACTGGGCCCGGTTCTGGAGAAGTTCGGCTACGGATAGGCCCGCCGCCATGTGCGCGCGGAGGTCTTACGGCGGGTTAGTCCCCCGAGGGTAACGTTCCCGGAACTGCTCCTCGTGCCTCTCCATCAGGACGGCGCCGGGGAGTTCTCGTCCAGACCGAGCCCGGGACCCAATCCGCATGCCTGATTTCTCGATGAGCGTTTGCAACGCCGCCCGGCCGTCCGGCCGGACCAACTCCGCAACGACACCTGGGTTGATGAACCCTCCTTCGCTCTCCGTCACGGGTACGGACAGTATCGTCGTGACCCTGGCGAACCCGCCGAAGAGCACCGTCGCGCCGATCGACAGCTATGATCTGCAATACTCGACGGACGATGTTTCCTGGACGGTGGTGCAGGGGATTGCCGATCCCGAGACCCTGGCCGGATTGCCCGCCGGCACCACGCACCAGGTGCAGACGCGGGCCGTCAATGTGAACGGGCCGGGGCCGTGGTCGACCTCCGCCACCGCGACGACCGCTACCGCCGCGACGGTTCCGGCGGGTTTCGGCGCCGCCGATTGGTCGCTGCAGGACGATGGCGACGGAGGTGGCGTCGGTGTCGTCGTCGTGACGCTGCCTGCCGATGGCGGTTCGCCGATCACCGACCTGGAATATCAGGTCGATGGAGGAGCGTGGCAGTCGCTGGGCGGGAGCACGGCGGGAACCTATCACTTCACCTGGGGCACGACCGGAACGGCGATTTCGGTTGCGATCCGGGCGGTGAACGCGGTGGGCGCCGGTTCCGCCGCGAGCGCGAAGAGCGTCACGCCGACCGATCCGGCCACGGTTCCCGGCACCATGAGCGCGCCGGCCGTCACGGCTGTCGGTTCGGATTCGATCTCGGTGGATCGCGCGGCGGCCCCCGCCGATGGCGGATCGCCGATCCTGTCCTACGACCTGCGTCATTCGATCGACGGAACGATCTGGACGCTTCTGTCGGGCATTTCCGATCCGCAGCTTGTCGCCGGTCTTGCGAGCGACACCACCTATCTCGTGCAGACCCGGGCGGTTAACGCGGTGGGGCAGGGCGGATGGTCGGCTTCGGCGAGCGCCACCACGGCTTCGGCGGCGACCGCTCCGGCGCAGATGGGCGCGCCGGAGGTTTCGGTCGTTTCCGAGACGGAGCTTTCGGTGAGCCGCGCCGCGGCGCCGGCCGATGGCGGTTCGGCGATCCTGTCCTACGATTTGCGCTATTCGGTGGACGAGGCCGCCTGGACCGTGGTTGCAGGCATTGCCGAGCCGCAACCGATTGGCGGGCTTTCCGGCGGGACGAGCTACTTTGTCCAGACGCGCGCGGTGAATGCCGTGGGCGCGGGACCCTGGTCGGACTCGACGAGCGCGACAACGGCCACGGGGGCGTCCGCGCCGGCACAGATGGCGGCACCGGCTGTCACTTCCCTTTCGGAGACCGAGCTTTCGGTCGATCGCGCCGCGGCGCCGGCCGATGGCGGATCGCCGATCCTGCGCTACGATCTTCGGCATTCGACCGATGAGGTGGTGTGGACGCTGGTCCAGGACATCGCGGCAACGGCCGAAATCGTGTCGGGACTCGCAACCGGATCGACCTATGCGGTTCAGACGCGTGCCGTGAACGCCGTCGACGACGATCCGCAGAACTGGTCGGCGAGCACTTCGGCGACTACCGGAACGGCGCTGCCGACCCTGTCCGGAAGTATTGCCAATCAGACCTACAGACGCGGTGTCGCGATCGTGGATCTGGATCTGTCGACGGCGTTCAGCGGACAGGTCGACGCCTATGCGATGAGCGCCAATTCCGATGCCCTGCCGTCCGGCCTCTCGCTGGATGCCGCCACGGGTATCCTGAACGGCGTGCCACTGGAGGCCAGCCTTCCGGGTCAGCCGTTCTTCATCGAGATCGAGGCGATCAATTCCGGCGGGACTTCCGCCGAAGCGCTGACCTTCTCCATCCTCGTCGAACAGATCGAGCTGACGGATGTCACGATCAGCTCGACGACGATCAGCTTCGCGACCGACGAACCGAACGGCACGGTCTACTGGTCGTCGGGCGATACCGAGCCGACGGAGGCGGATCTGATCGCCGGCACCGGCGCCGGCATCGATCTCGCCGGCGGCTTCGCGGTCGATGCTCTCGGCGGATCGGCGGAGATCGATCTGTCGGCCTATGTCGGCGCGACGAAGACCATCGCCTTCATGCAGGTCTCGGACAGCGGAGAGTGGTCTGCGCTGCTCTCGACGACCGAAACCGTCCAGGCGGCACGCCCCGCGGCCTTTGCGGATTCGGACTGGAATGTGGCGACGGGTGCCGCCACCAACGCGCTGGACATTGCGATCGCGGCCCTGCCG
Organism: Paracoccaceae bacterium; assembly: GCA_003605175.1. Classification (GTDB taxonomy): domain Bacteria; phylum Pseudomonadota; class Alphaproteobacteria; order Rhodobacterales; family Rhodobacteraceae; genus Ovoidimarina. The sequence goes on from QWDA01000009.1 coordinate 91,038, forward strand.
GCGGATCGCGGCAGCGCGATCACCGATGTCGAGTACGATGTCGACGGGGCCGGGGTCTGGACGCCGCTGCCGTCCTTTGCGGGCGCCGGCAGCTACACGATCGCGATGGCGGCGGCGGGAACGCCTTACGGAATTCGCCTGCGCGCGATCAATGCGAATGGCGCCGGCGATCCGAGCAATACCGAGACCGCAACATCGGGCGTTGCGGTTGTCGCGCCCGCCATCGTGAGTTCTGCGGGGAGCAACTCCAGCTCTGCCGGTGAGGTCACCTCCTTCGCGGCCACGATGCCGGGCGGAATCGCCGCCGGAAACAAGCTGGTCGCCATGGTGGCGTCGGATGGCGCGCCGACGATGACGGCGAGCGGCTGGACCTGGATCGGCCAGGCCGCCCAGTTCGGCGCCGCTTCGCTTGCGGTGTTCCAGAAGACGGCGGTGGGCGGCGACGCGATGACCGTCTCGCTCGGCAACGCGGAATATGTCGCCGTGCAGGTCGTGCAGATAGAGGGCGTCGACACCGTCGAGGCCGGCTTCGCGGCCGGCACCAGCGCGAACCCCGATCCGCCCTCCCTGACACTGGCATCCGGGACCAGGGACGCCGTCGCGCTGGCCGCGATCGGGCATGACAGCGGCACCGTCAGCACCTCCGCCGTGCCGTCGACCTATACCCGTATCGGGTCGGAGAACGTCGCCGGAGCGGGACTTGGCGCCGGCGCCGGGGTGGCCGTTGCGTCCAGGACGATTTCGGCGGCGAGCACGAACCCCGGACCCTTCACGATCAGCGGCACCGAGCAATGGGTCGCCGCCACCATCGTCGCCTACAAGGCATGAGGTAGCTGAAATGGCCATTGACGCAGTCTTCAATCTTTCGGCGACCTATGCCGATCCGACCGAGCTGATCTTCAACGAGACCCTGACGCAGGTGGAAGGCGTGGGCGGCGAAGCGCCGCCCGACTACCAGGTTCAGACCCAGTTCCAGTATCCGGCCACGCTGAGCGGCGGCGTCTTCATCTCGCGGTTCAAGTCGAACTACAACGGCACCGACGGGAAAACCGAGATCGAGAACGGCGATGTTGGAAATTGGCCGCTGCAGGACCCGGTGGCGGATCTTGGCGGCTCGGGCAGCCTGACCCGGGAAAGCGCGCAGAACCTGGTGGCGGGAACCGCCTATGTGGGCCTGCATTTCTGGATCAGCAGCTACTATTACGACAAGGTCTTCGTGCAGCAGACACATTTCCTGTCGGCCGCGATCAGCGATACCGACGCGGTTGGCGGCGCACATGTCTGGCCGGCCGGCAACGCCCTCGTGGTGACCAACGTCCTCACGGTATCGGGCAACACGACGCCGGCGACCGATATCTCGCTTTCGAGGGCCTCGGTCACCGAAGGCGCCGCGGCGGGGAGCGTCGTCGGAACGGCTTTCGCCAACCGGATCAACGGCGCCTTCGCGGCGGGCACGCCTTCGGTTTCGTGGATCGAGGTTGCCGCGAACGGCCGGCTCACGGTGGCTGCCGGCCAGACAGCGCCGGCCCCCGGATCCTATCCTCTTCAGATCGTCTACGACAACTCGGCGATCCAGGGCGGTGGCGTCTATGCCGAGACCTTCGATATCGTCGTCTCGACCGTCGTGATCGGCGGCACCGCGAAATTCATCGAGATCCCGGCGATCAACACGAACAACAACGTGGCCTTCTCGTCCCTGTCCGCGCTCGAGGACGCGCTCGCCGCGCTCGCCTCCGATTGGAACGCCACCATGACCAACTGGGGGCTGCAGGTTTCGACAGAGCCGGTGCTCGGTCTGGCCGCTGGGCAGCACGGCAACATCAACTGGTCCGGCCATGGACCGTTCCCGAAACGCGTCACCGTGCGCGGCATGGGTCCCTTCTCGCAGGACGGTTATGCCCCCACGGCGGGCACCAAGTTCGGCCGGGTCATCTGGGACAATTGCAAGGACCTGCGCCTGATGGGCATCGAGGCGCAGCCCGCCTCGATTTCGTCCGGCTACAACACCGAAAGCCACAAGGTCGTCAATTGCGACCGCGTGGAATGGGTCCGGAACGCGATCCTGGGCGATGTCGCGCGCACTATGTCGGGACTGGCGACGACGCCCAAGGCCGGGACGCAGGTTCTGATCTGGATCGACAAGACCTATGACAGCAAGTTCATGCAGAACGTGCTCATGGGCTCGCGGGAATGCGTGATCGGAAAGTCGCCGAACGTTCGCGCCGACCGGATCGAGTTCCGCGGCAATGTCATGGCGCAGAACCACAACGATCTCATCAAGTTCGGAACCTCGATCTGCGACGACTGGATCGTCGCCGACAACCTCGCCATGGGCAAGGGCCGGAACTCGGGCGGGCAGCACCGGGATTTCATCCAGATCCTCGGTACGAACGGCACGGGCTATGCCCGGAACTGGCTAATCGAAGGGAACTGGGTTCAGTCGCGAACCTCCTGGGGCGCCGATACCTATCTGGCGAAACAGGCCTTCTACTGGGGCGGCAACGCGGCGGCCTCCGCCGCGACGATCCTCGACAATTTCATCGGCTCGCCGGGCAAGGGCATCCAGACCTTCCATGCGGGTGCGACGATCAAGTTCAACACCTTCTTCATTCCGATCGACACGCTTGCGACGGAAAGCTCGGGCACGTCCTGGACCGCCAATTATACCGGGATCCGGCCGGCGGGCGGCATGACCACGGACGAGAACATCGTCTGCGGAACCGGCGTCCCCGAGGGCGCGGGCCCGAACGGCATCGCGATATCGTCGAGCGGCTTCGTCGCCTCCGACAACCCGTTCGGCACTTTCAACTGGGACGAGATGGGCCAGTATCTGGAGAATTACGACGGGACCTATACCACCAACGTGAAGACCCAGGTCAGCCCGCGCGAGGAAGGCGGCGTCGAGCAATACATTCCCAAGGCCGGCACGCGCGCCCATTGGGGCCATGCCGATCCGACCGGGTGCTTCCAGCTTTTCAAGCGCGTGTTCGACGCCTCCGAGCACGATCACTGGAAGGACTGGGGCTGGCCCTGCGCCCCGGCGGCGCATCTCTATTACGACACGACGAACGCCATGGGAGGGGCCACGGGCACCTACCAGAACTTCGACGGCGACGGGAACTATCTCGGCTGATCCCTAACCGAGATTGACGCCGCTCACAGCGTCGTAGACGGCATAGCGACCCGCGGAACCGGCCAGTTCGTTCCGCGGGTCGTAGGCGATGTGGCACATCGCGTCGACCGGCCAGCCGCGGTTCTTCCAGTGGTTCGGCCGGCTTTCGTCGAACATGTCGCGCATCAGCTGCCAGGCGCCCACGGGCCGCGGATTGGCCCAGTGCGACCGGACCCGGGGCGAGGGCGGGCGCAGGCAGCCGATGGTCTCCGAGCGCCGCAACTCCCGCGAGAGATAGGCCGTCTGCGGCAGCCAGGCCCTCGGGGGCGCGGTGTCGCTGTCGTCCGAGGCCGGGCACTCGATATTGACGCCGTTCGGCCCCGCGCCGCGGTCGTCGTTGCGGCTCTTCCGGGTCACCAGGTTGTAGTCCGTATGGCCCGAATAGACGTAGCAGGCGAAATTCGCGTTGTAATAGCCCTTGGAATAGCTGCGCGGGATGTCGGACGGCGCCATGTCGGTGTTGAACACTGCCGAGCTGCGCGCCAGCGTGACGTCCTTCTTCGGGATCGAGTTGTTCAGGAGCCGTCCCGGCGCGAAATGCCCGTTCTGCCGGAAGGTGTGGCCGTCCGATGCGCCCGACCCGCGCCCGAACCAGAACATCTGCACCGGCGCGTGGTTGTCGGCTCCGTAGCTCTCCCGCACGAAGCAGCAGTTGAACTCCATCAGCCCGTTGAAGAACCCGGTCTGTTGCCCCGCGCCGACCTGGAGGCAGTCCGAATGGTCGCCGCCCGGGTCGCGGTACCGGCCGCCGAACAGGTTCTTGTGGATATGCCAGCCGTCATTCGTCCCGCCCTGCAGGCGGATATGGTCGCCGCGCACCTGGTCGAAGACGTTCCAGGCGATCGTCAGGTCGTGGGTGCTGCTCCTGGGAGTCTGCTTCTGGGTGCCGTTGATGAGCTGGAAATTTCCGCCCACCACCGCGTTGTCGGTGAAGACGCAGCGTTTGGCGTTGAAGAAATAGATCCCGTTCCGCACCGCGTTCGCCCGGCCCAGCCCGGCCCGCGAGGTCGCGGCCTTCAGGTTGCAGACGTTGCGCGCGATCACGCAATCCTCCGCATTCACGAAATTGCCGACACCCGCGTTGCCCTGGGCGTTGAACTGGATCGCCATGATCCGGATGTTGCGCGCGTTCTGCAGCGTCCAGTCGCCGACCTGGGTCGTCGAGGTCGGGAAGAAATCGTTCCTCCCGAGCTTGCCGACCCCGCGGATCGTGATCCGCTCAGGCAGCCGGTAATTCGCCAGCCGCAGGGGCTCCCGCGTCGTCACGTCGAGCCCGATCACCGGCTCGTCCCCGGGCACGCCGTACCGTTTGCGTGCGCCCCGGAAATCCTTCGCGAAATCCGCGAGGATGGCATAGAGTTGATCGAGGCTCCGCGCCGTGACATTCACGTTCGGCGCGGGCAGGGGCGGCGACCCGGCCGGGCCCAGCGCCAGCGCCGGCCGCGCGAATTCCGGCGCGCAGGCCGTCGAAAGCACGCTCGCGCCGGCGAACAGGAAATGTCTGCGGTCCATCGCACCCCCTCGAAACTCCTTCAAACTGGGGGAAACCGGGCGCGGAGACAACAGCCCGTCGCATCACGTTCCGCTGTGGAGCAGGCCCCGCCGCGCGGAAAACGGCGGCGTCCCGCCCATTGTTCCGGCTGCCTCGACAATCCCGACACCGCGGACCCGGCCGGACCGTCTGAAACATCGTTTCCAGGTGCAGCTTTGCCGCGAAAGGGCTAAATATGTAGAAGGGGAGTGTAGGCGTGTCGGGGAGTGCCGGATGAATCAAGTGGATCGCGGGAATGTCACCGCCTTGCGCGCGCCGGCACAACGGCCCCGCCTGACGACGACGCATTGCCATGGCAGCCTGAACTACCGCCAGGACGGCAAGCTCGCGCTGCTCCGGATCTCCAAGAATGCCTCGACCGAGCTGATGAACCGGCTCGACTGCCTCGACTGGCGGCCCTATCGCGAGGTCGACGCACCGGTCGTCATGTTCCTCCGCGAGCCGGTGCGCCGCTTCGTCTCCTCGATCGGCGAGACGCTGATGCGCGTGCAGCACCCGGCCATAGAGGACCGGCAGAAGCGCGACCGGGTGATGATCTCCGAGGACGTCTATGCCGAACTGGCCGAGGCGATCACCGAGCCGGTGCCGGTGGTGGTCGACGCGATGCTCGACCTTGTCGAGGAACAGCCCTTCGACGCGCATCACGAGCCGCAGATCTATTTCTTCACCGCGCGCGACGGCAGCCCGCGTTTCGACGGTCGGCTCTACACGGTGGAGCGGATCGAGGAGGGGCTCGAAAAGATCTCCATCCGCTACGGGATCGACATCGCGCCGCCGGGCGCGCCCACCGGGGGTCGCTTCAACGCGGGCGGGGCCAAGCCGCTCACAGGCTCGACCAGGTTCCGCGCGCTCGCCCGGCGGCTCACCGGCACCGGCCTCTACCGCCGCCTGCCGCGTCCGCCCCTGCTCGCGGCGCGTTATCCCGAATATGCCGGCCGGACGCTCCTGCGCCGCGACCTGAACGCGATGGCGAATCTCTTCACTTCCGAACTCAAGGCCGAGGGGCTGAGCGAGGCGCAGATCGCGCGGGTCCGGCGGATCTACCAGGAAGACATCGCGCTCTGGTCGCTTGTGAAGGACGCCGACGACCGGCTCCTCTCCGATTTCCTCTGATCGGATGAGCGGGGCCGGGGCAAACGGGTTCGCGGTGCACCGCCCGGCCGAACGGACCTCCGCGCTGGTGACCGGCGCGGGAAGCGGCATTGGCCGCGCCGTGGCAAGGGCGCTCCACGCCAGGGGCGAGAGCGTGATCCTCTCGGGTCGCCGGGCCGCAGCTTTGGCCGAGACCCTGCCCGAGGGCGGCCGTGTGGCCCATGCGGTGGCCGACGTCGCCGACCGCGCATCCTTCGGCACCGCGCTGGCGGGCGCCACCGCCCGGCTTGGCCCGGTCGGTCGCGCCGTCCTTTCGGCCGCGCTGAACACGCCGGGCCATTTCCTCGATCAACCGGCCGAGGAATTCGACGCGATGGTGGCGGCGAATTTCACCGGGGTCGCGAATTGCCTGCGCGCCATACTGCCAGGGATGATCGAGAACCGGCACGGCCGGGTCGCGGTGATCGGCACGCTTGCCGACATGAACCCCTTGCCGGGCGCGGTCGGCTATTCCGCCACCAAGGGCGCGCTGCACCCGCTCGTGCGAGGCGTCGCCGGCGAGATCGACCGCACACGTTGCCCCGACGTACTCCTGAACGAGATGAACCCGGGGCCCGTTCGCGGCAACATGGCCGGTTTCGGCCGCCGGCCCGAGGACGTGGTGCCCGAGGTTCTGGCGCTCCTGGACCTGCCTTCGGGCGGGGTCTCGGGCGGCTTCTTCCAGTATGGCCGGCGGATCTACCCGGGCGAATCCTGGAAGCGCACGATCAAGCGGAAGCTTCTGCGCCTGGTGCAGGCCTGAGGTCCGCGGCAACCCATTCGGCGATCCGGAGCGCGTTCGCGGCCACCGTCAGCCCCGGATTGGTTCCGCCCGACGAGGGAAAGACCGAGGCATCCGCCACGTAGACCGCCGCCGCCACGCCCCGGAGCCGCCCGTCGGGCGCCACGGGCGCGGTCGCCGCGTCCGCGCCCATCCGCACCGAACCGCAGGGATGGCCCAGATTGGGCAGCACCCGGCGCAAGAGGAACCGCACCGGCAAGGGCGCGAAGGCGGCACGGATCTCGCGCCGCATCGCCTCCCAGCGCGCCGCGAGCTCGGGCCGCACCTTGTAGCGCACCTTCACGGGGCCGGCCGGGTCGTAGCCGCCCTCCGGCGCCAGCACCCGGTTCTCCACGTAGGGCAGGTCCTCGAGGATCGTCGCCAGCACCGGCGGCGTCCCCAGCCGCCGCGCGAGGATCGTCGCCGGGATCCGGAGCGCGGCCATGAAGAACGGCTGCCCCGGCAGCCCCAGGGCCGCGATCCGCTCGCTCAGATGCCGCGACACCAGCCGCGGCGCCAGGTCGAAGCCGAGCGACTGGACCTCGCCGCCGCGCCCCTCGGGCAGGTCGTAGAAATCCCGCAGCCCCAACACCTTCTTCGGCCCGCTCGCCGCCAGCGCCGGGTCGACCCGCGGCACGAAGAGATCGCTGCAATGGAACATCAGCCCCGCGCCGATCAGCGGATGCGCCGCGCCCTCGAACAGATCCGGCGAGGCCATCAGCAGCCGCGGCGTGTTGAGCGCCCCCGCCGCCAGCACCACGGTGCGCGCCCGCACCGGCGCGGCGTCCGCAAGCGCCAGCCGCACCGTACCGTCCGCCTCCCGCGCCAGCCCGGCCACATGCGCCCCGGCCCGGAGCGTCACCGAAGCCCCGGCCAGCCCCCGCGACCATCCCTCGCCCTTGCAGCCCCGCGCGCAGCGCATCCCCTGGCACTCGCCGCAGCCCGGCCGGTAGCCGATCGCCACGGGCAGCCGGTAGGGCGCCCGACCGTTGCCACGCAGGGTCTCCACGATCACCCTGTCGCGCTCCGACACCGCCGGCTCCACCGCCCCAACGCCCAGTCGCCGCTCCGCCACGGCATACCAGCGCGCCATCTCGCCCGCCGAGACCGGCCAGGCGGTCGGCAGCGCCTCCGCCACCGTAGCCCGCGACCCGTCGAAATCCTCCGGCGCGAACCGCTCCAGCGCCGCGCCGTAGAGCGCCGAGGACCCGCCCGGCCCATGCCCCAGAAGCGCCGCCGCCTCGCGGTGGAACCGCCCGCCCTTGCCCTCGCGCAGGATCGGCCCCGGCCAGCGTCCCGCGCCCGGCGCCTCCGCCGCGCCGCCCCGCACCGGCCCCGATTCCAGCACCACCACGCGGAGACCGGCCTCGCCCAGCCGCGCCGCGACCATCCCGCCCGCGAGGCCGCCGCCCACCACCGCCACGTCCCAGGGAGCGCTCATCTCAGCGCTCCCGCGAGTTCCGGCAGAAGCGCGCCCGTCAGCATCGGTGTCGCCGCCGCGGTGTGGTGGATCGGGTCGAAATACCAGCTCAGCGCCCCGTCCGAGAACCGGCAGGCCCCGCCCGGGCAAATGATCCGGCGCGGATCGACCACCACCGCGTCGGGTAGCAGCGCCGCCAGTGCCGCCGCGAACCGGTCGCGTGCCGCCGCATCGCGCTCGCGCATCGCCGCGTAGGCGGGCGGGATCGCGGAAAGGTCGGTCGCGGGCCCGATCCGTGACAGGATCTCGGGCACGTTCTCCACCGTCACCTGCGGCCCGAACACCACCAGTTTCCCGACACGCGGCGCCAGAGCCGCCTCGGTCGCGAGGATCGCCGCCCGCCAGCGGTCGATCCCGTCGCCTTCGGCCGGAACGAAGCCGCCGTCGCGCTCCAGGAACAGCCGGTCGGCATACTCCATCCAGCTCTGGTTCCAGATCGCCAGGTCGTACCGCCCCTGATCGGCATAGATCCGGTCGCGCAGGTCGCGGCAGCCCCGGTCGACCCCGCCATGGACCACCTGCAGGCTCTCCGCCGCCATCGGGCAGCCGCCCCGCGTGATCAGGGTGACCTCCGCATCGCCGATCCCCGGCAGCGCCATCAGCGCCGGCACGTAGTTCTGCATCATCGAATCGCCGAAGATCAGCACCCGCCGGCCGTTCGTGCCGCGGCCCAGATGCAACACCCCGTTCCGGTAGTCCTCGAGGAACTGGAAACCCATCGCCCGCGCCATCTCGCGCTTTTCCGGCAGCAGATCCATCCGCCCGGGCAATCCGCCGGTGGCCCGCACCCCCCAGGAAAGCGCCAAGACCAGCGCCGCTGCGGCCGCGACGCCCAGGGTCTCGCGCCAGCGGTGCCCGGAGCCCTTGCCCGCGCCCGACAGCCGGAACCGCGCCTCGACCGCGTGGAAGAGGAGCCAGCCGCCGCCCACCGATGCCGCGCAGAGGAGCCATTTCTCGAGGCTCGAGAACGGGCCGACCGAGAGATAGCGCGCGAAGACCACGACCGGCCAATGGGCGAGATAGACCGAATAGGAGATCCGCCCCAGCGCGGTCAGCGGCGCGACCGAGAGAAGCCGCGCGGGCAGGGGCGCCCGCCCGCCCGCCGCGACGATCAGGAACCCGCCGAGCGCCGGCACCGCGCCATGCAGCCCGGGAAAGGGGCTCGCCTCGTCGAACACCAGCGCCGCGCCGACCACGAGCGCGATCCCGGCGCAGGTCAGTGCCGTGGCGGGCCCGCGCCCGAGACCGGCCAGTCGCCGCTCGGTCCAGACCGCCATCGCGCCCGCGAGGAGCTGGTAGGCCCGGAACGGCAGCAGGAAATAGGCCCAGGCCGGGTTCTGCCCGATGGCGAATTCCGACGCCACCAGCCCGGCCGCGAGCACGAGGCCGACGATCAGGAACAGGTGCCGCCTGAGCGCCGCGACCCGGAAGATCACGAGAAGCACGAAGGGCCAGAGCAGGTAGAACTGCTCCTCGACGCTGAGGGACCAGGTGTGCAGGAGCGGCTTGATCCGCGACGAGGTCTCGAAATAGCCGTCCGAGAAGGCGAAATGGAAGTTCGACAGCGATAGCGCCGCCGCCAGCGACGAGGCGGCCAGCTCCCGCAGGTGCTCGGGCGAGAGAATCACGATGCCGGCCGCCAGCGTGACGAGGATGGTCGCCAGCAGGGACGGGATCAGTCGCCGGATCCGGCGCACATAGAAGTTGCGCACGGAAAACTTGCCGGTCTCGAATTCGTCGATCAGGAGCCGGGTGATCAGGTAGCCCGAGATGACGAAGAAGACATCGACCCCCACATAGCCGCCCTCGATCCACGAGAAAGTGGCGTGGTAGAGCACCACGAGAAGCACCGCGACGCCCCGCAGGCCCTCGATCTCGGAGCGGAAGCCCAGCCGTCCCGCGTGCCGGGCCACGCCCGGAAGGGCCTGATCTGCCAGTGCGGCCATCGTCCTCTGCCGGGTCTGCTATGTACCGCATCCTGTCTCGCAGGAGAGCCCCCCTCATGCAACCCGCAGCCTGCCGCAGCGCGGCGACCGGCGGGCGGCATTCGGGGCCCGGAAACAAAGCCCGGCCGGGCCTGCCAATGTTCCGGCGCCCACCGGGCAGCCCGGGGGCAATGCGGCAGTGCGGCACTTCGCGCATGACACCAACCGGCGCGATTGCTATTCAGGTCGCGATATTTCCCGAAAGTCGCCGGTTCATGTTCAACGTTCGCCAGTTCACCAACCTCCTTCCGCAACCCGTCCGCTTCGAGCTCCGCCGCCGCCTGTTCGCGGGCTCGGCCCGCGAATGCCCGCTTTGCGGCAATTCGGTGAAGGCGTTCCACGGGCATGGCGGCGGCGCGGCGGTGCTGGACGAGCGCAAGGTGGTCGGCGGCATGCGTCGCGAGGACGACCGCTGCCCGGTCTGCCATGCCTGCGACCGCACCCGGATGATGATGCTGTTTCTCGAGAGCGAGACCGAGCTGGGCCGCCGCCCCATGCGCATCCTCCACGTCGCGCCGGATTTCGGCCTCTATCTCTGGCTCAGGCGGCAGCCGGCGGTGGACTATGTCTGCTCGGATATCGACGCCAAGCGCTACCGGCATATCGAGGCGCTGCAGATCGCCGACCTGACCAAGCTGCATTTTGACAGCGACAGCTTCGACATCGTGATCTGCAGCCATGTGCTCGAGCACGTCCCCGACGATGCCGCGGCCTTCGCCGAGATCCGCCGCGTGCTGAAACCCGGCGGCAAGGCGCTGCTGCTCACGCCCTACGCGATGGACGGCCGGCCCACCGACGAGGATCCCTCGATCCACGATCCGGTGGAGCAGGACCGCCGCTTCGGCCAGTGGGACCACGTGCGGATCTACAATCGCGACGACTTCCTCGCCCGGATGGAGGCTGCCGGCCTCCAGACCCGCCTGTTCGAACCGATCCGCGAGATGCCGGAGCGGGCGACCGAGCTCGCGCTCAACCCGCTCGAGGCGCTGCCCATCGGAATCAGGCCGGCCCAGCCCGCCTGATTTCCACGCAACCGGCCCGATTTCCGGGTCGTTGCGCGCCCGTTTCCAAACCGTTTCCGCCCGCTCGGCGCCGGCCTGTCGCCGGATTTCGCCGATCTTTGGGCCGGCATGAGCGACAATCCTCCGAGTGCCGAGTATTGGCGCCCGTTTCGGCAACTGTCGTGGGTGCGCGCCTGATTCTTACCCGGTCCGTGCCCAATTTTCGCCACGCCCCATCCGAGAACTCGCATCGTGGTTAACAAGTTCTTCCCATCGCACACGGGCAGTGCGGCGTTCGGGGCGCAACGAAACGAACCAGCCAGCGAGGAATGCTTGGGGATGAGCACCACCTACACGGACTATTCGGCCTATGGGAACGCAACGGTCTTTGTTTCGAATTCGTCGGAACTGAACGCGGCGATCAAGTCGCTCGCGGCGAGCGGCGGCGGCACGGTGAAGGTGGACCCGAATGGCGGGCCCTATGACCTCAGCGTGAGCGGCGTGGGCTCCGCGGGCTCGCCCGTGCTGGTCCAGTCCTCCGGCAGCGCCGCGCCGCTCTTCGAATCCATGACCTTCACCAATTCGAGCTATATCGCCGTCGACGGCGTGAACCTCGACACTTCCTACATGACCAGCCGCAGCCAGTACGAGGACGACCTGAGGATCGACAATTCCTCGCATATCGAGATCGTCAACTCGACCTTCACCGGCAGCGCCAAGGGGTATCTGAGCGAGGCGACCTCCTCCGATGTGCAGGGCACCGTGGGTGCCAACGTGTTCGACAGCGACAACATCACGCTCTCGGGCAACACCTTCTCGAACTACTATTTCGTCGTGAAGATGGTCGACACGACCGAGATCGACTTCACCGGCAACGAGATCACCCAGTGGCAGGGCGACGCCTTCCACGGCGGCGGCATCCAGGACGTGCTGATTGCCGACAATTACATGCACGACCCGCTGGGCTCGACCCAGACCATGACCCATTCCGACTTCATCCAGATCCGGATGGTCGCCACGGATCTCGAGAACCGCAATATCGAGATCGCCAACAACCTCCTCGACACCGAGGGCGGCCCGGCGGCGCAGGGCATCCACATGGGCACCGGCGGTTCCGACGGGACGAACTACAACATCTCGATCCACGACAATGTCATCATCACGGGGTTGCCCCGCGGGATCAGCGTCGGGGGCGCTGACGGGCTCGATGTCTACGACAACACGCTGCTTTGGGACAAGGAATCCTGGGTCGAGGCCTCGGCCGGCGCGGACAAGAACTCCTGGGATCCGCGGATCCTGGTCAGCGGCCGCGATGTCGACGTCTCGGGCAATATCGCCACCTGGATCCGCGTCAACGGCACCCAGACCGATGAGGGCGGCTACCAGATCCAGTACAAGAACGCCGGGGCCGACAACTACGCCGACAAGCATTTCAACGCCGACGGCACGATCAAGACCGCGAGCTTTCTCTACGGTGAGTTCGGCGCCGCGATGAGCTCGGGCGAAACCCTCTCCTACGCGGGCAGCTCCGGCGACGGCGGCAGCGGCTCGGAGGAGACCCCGACAGAAGAGACGACCGCCGAGGAGACCACCACCGAGGAAACGACCGAGGAGAAGACCACCGAGGAAACGACCGAGGAGGAGACCGCCGAGGAAACGACCGAGGAGGAGACCGCCGAGGAAACGACCGAGGAGGAGACCACCGCGGAGACCGAGGAGGAAACCGCTCCCGAAGAGGAGAGCGAGGAGGACACCATCCCTCCGCCGGGCGCCAGCCGCAACGAGGACGACGGCAACTTCTTCTCGAAGATTCTCGACATGATCCTGGGGCTGTTCGGCGGCGGCAAGGACAAGGGCGGCGATGTCGCCTCCGAGCCCGCCGCGGCCAGCATCACCCTCACCGAGCGGGTGCTGTCCACCGGGGAATCGAGCCTCGACGACATGCTGCCCGATACCGGCACCGACGAGGGCGACGACCATCACGGCGATGATGACGAGGACGACCTCGACATCGCCGCCTGACCGCCGTCTGACGGGGAAGACACGCGGGCCGGAAACGGCCCGCGTCGGCGCTTCGGTCCCGCCCGGCTTCGCGCTTCAGCTCACGCCTGTTCCGCGCCGGCCGCAAGCATCGCCATGGCGGCAATCCCTGCGGCTGACCGTATCAGCCCAGGCTCATCGCCGCCGCGCTCTCGGGCAGTTCCTCGTCGAAGCAGCGCTGGTAGAACTCGGCCACGGTCTGGCGCTCGAGCTCGTCGCATTTGTTGAGGAAGGTCAGCCGGAACGCATAGCCCAGGTTGCGGAAGATCTGCGCGTTCTGCGCCCAGGCGATCACCGTCCGCGGGCTCATGACCGTGGAAAGATCGCCGTTCATGAAGGCGGTCCGCGTGAGATCGGCCACGGTCACCATCTGGCTCACCGTCTTGCGGCCCTTCTCGGTATTGTATTGCGGCACCTTGGCGAGAACGATCGCGGTCTCGGCATCGTGGCTGAGATAGTTCAGCGTCGCCACCAGCGACCAGCGGTCCATCTGGCCCTGGTTGATCTGCTGGGTGCCGTGATAGAGGCCGGTCGTGTCGCCAAGGCCCACCGTGTTCGATGTGGCGAACAGGCGGAAATAGGGGTGCGGGGTGATCACCTCGTTCTGGTCGAGCAGCGTCAGCTTGCCGTCGACCTCGAGCACCCGCTGGATCACGAACATCACGTCGGCCCGGCCGGCGTCGTATTCGTCGAACACGATGGCGCAGGGGTTCCTGAGCGCCCAGGGCAGGATGCCCTCCTGGAACTCGGTCACCTGCATGCCCTCGCGCAGCTTGATCGCGTCCTTGCCGATCAGGTCGATCCGGCTGATATGGCTGTCGAGGTTCACCCGCACGCAGGGCCAGTTCAGCCGCGAGGCGACCTGCTCGATATGGGTCGATTTCCCGGTGCCGTGGTAGCCCTGGATCATCACGCGCCGGTTGTGGCTGAAGCCCGCCAGGATCGCGAGCGTCGTGTCCGGGTCGAACTTGTAGGTCGAATCCAGATCGGGCACGCGCTCGGTCCGGCTCTCGAAGCCCTTCACAACCATGTCGGTGTCGATCCCGAAGGTCTCGCGCACCGAAATCTCCTCGGTGGGTTTCACCGACACTTCCATGCTGCCGTCCATCCGTGCTTCCGTTCGTTTTGCCCCGCGGCGGGGCCTCGTCGGTAGGTGAACCATTCCGGCGGCGAGGGCAAGGGGAGGGCGGTGTTCCGGCCCCGCGTCACGGAGTCCAGATCATCGGAATGAAGATCGTCGCGGTGATCGCGAGCAGGATGTTGAGCGGCAGCCCGACCCGGGTGAAATCGGTGAAACGGTAGCCGCCGGGCCCGTGGACCAGCGTGTTGGTCTGATAGCCGATCGGCGTGCAGAACGCCGCCGAGGCCGCGAACATCACCGTCACCACGAAGGGCCGCGGATCGAAGCCCAGCGCCAGCGCAAGCTGGATCGCCACCGGCGTCAGGATCACCGCCACCGCGTTGTTGGTCACCATCTCGGTCAGCGCCGAGGCCAGCACGTAGAGAGCCAGGATCGCCACGAAGGGCGGCGCTTCCCGGAGGAGCGGCTCGATCGCGTTCACGATCATCGTCACCGATCCGGCCTCCTGCAGCCCGGTCCCGACCATCAGCATCGCGAGGATCAGCGCCAGCAGCCGCCCCTCGACCATGGCGAAGGCTTCCTCGGCATCGATGCAGCGCGAGATCAGCACCACCGCCACCGCCAAAAGCGCGAGCGGCAGGATGTCCGCCACGCCCAGCGCCGCCAGGGTGACCACCGCCGCGAGCGCCGCCACCGGGATCCAGGCCTTGGTCCGCCGGTAGGGCTGGTCGACGGGCTTGGTGATGTCCACGAGCTCCATGTCCGCCGCCAGCCGGTGGATATCGTCCGGCGCGCCCTCGAGCAGCAGCGTGTCGCCCACCCGCACCACGACGTCGTCAAGCTGGCGGCCGATATTCTCGTTTCGCCGGTGCACCGCCAGCGGATAGACGCCGTAGCGCCGCCGCAGGCGCATCGAGCCCAGCGACCGCCCGATCATCCGGCAGCCCGGCGAGATCAGCACCTCCACCGTCTCGGTCTGGACCGAGGAAAGCTGGTCCACCGGCCTGAGGTTCGGATTCGCCTGGAGCCCCAGGATCTCGCCCACCTCGGTCCGCAGAACCACCCGGTCGCCCGCATGCAGCACCACCGCCGCCATGTCGCGCCGGAGCGAGGCATCGCCCCTCAGCACGTCGATCACCCGCATCCGGTCGCGCTTGAAAAGCTCCACCTCCAGCACCGGCTGCCCGATCAGATCGGAATCCTCAGGCAGCGCCACCTCGGTGAAATACTTCATCCGCCGACGGTCCGAGAGCATCACCCCCATCGACTGCCGCTCCGGCAGGAGTCGCCGGCCGATCAGCAGCAGATAGGCCGCGCCCGCCGCAACCTGCACCAGCCCCATCGGCGCGATCTCGAGGATCGAGAACGGTTCGAGCCCCTGCGCCCGCGCCACCCCGTCGACCAGGAGGTTGGTCGAGGTGCCGATCAGCGTCACCGTGCCGCCCAGGATCGCCGCGTAGGAAAGCGGGATCAGCACCTTCGACGGCGAGACGCCCATCCGCTTCGCGAGCTGCACGAAGACCGGGATCATCAGGACCACGACCGGCGTGTTGTTCAGGAACGCCGAGGCCGCCGTCACCACCGCGAGGCTGAACAGCAGCGTGCGCTTGGGCGCCGCCTCCACATAGGCGTCCATCCGCTGGATCAGCCAGGCCAGCGCGCCCGTGCGCACCATCCCGCCCATCACGAGGAACATCGCCGCGATGGTCCAGGGTGCCGAATTGGCGAACACTTCGCGTGCCTCGGCATAGGGAAGGAGCCCCAGCACATACATCGCCGCTGCGCCGCCGATCGCCACCACCTCGGGCGGATAGACCTCGCGCGCGAAAAGCACCAGCATCAGGACGACGATCGCGATCCCGGCAAGCGACATGACCATCAGGTCGGCTCCAAGCGCGTTCAGCAATGGCCCGACCTCTCGCTTCCCGGTCTCTCGCTGCCGATACTACGCGTCCCGAGCGGCACGGCAAGACCGTCGCGCGGCCGCGGCTGCACCAGGAACAGCCCGACCACCATCATTCCCATGGCGCCCCAGACCCAGCCCGAATAGGCCTCGCCAAGCAGCGCCATTGCCCAGAACACCCCGAACCCGGTGACGAAATAGCTCACCTGCGCCGCGAAGGTCGCGCCGGCCCGGCCGACCAGCCAGACATAGCCCGTATAGACGAAGACATGGATCGTCGCCGAAAGCGCCAGCGCGGCGTCGGGCAGGCCCCAGGGCGGCCGCGGGTCGATGAACTGCCCCGAGACCACCGCCATCGGCAGGGCCATCGCGAGGCCTATCACCGACGCCCCGTAGAGCGTCTGCACCGGCGACGCGCCGTAGGTGCCCCATTTCGCCACCAGGTTGCCCTCGAGGCCGTAGAAGAACGGCGCCACCAGCGCGAGCGGCACGAAGGCGGCCGTCGCCGCCTCGGGCAGGCTCGCCTCGGGCCCGACGATCAGCAACACGCCGCCGAGCCCGAACAGGAGCCCGAGGAACCGTGGGGCAGAGAACCTGTCGTTCCCCAGCATCAGCGCGATCGGGAAGGCGAACATCGGCACCGAGGAGATCAGGATCGACAGGAGCCCCGAGGGCAGCTTCGCCGCCGCGGCGTAGGAGGCGGAGTTCGGGAGCACCGTGCCGAACAGCGCGACCAGCGCGTAGAGCCTCAGATGCGCGCCGCCCAGGGGCAGGCGCTCGCCGCGCAGCCGGGTAATCGCGCCCAGGATCGCCGCGCCGAGCGCGAGCTGCCAGAAGATCAGGCCGAAGGGCCGGTAGCCGCCGCTTACCGCGATCTTGGCAAGCGGCTGGGTGAGGCCCCAGCCGGCGCCCAGAAGCGCGAGCAGGGCCAGAAGGCCCAGGGTCCCGCGTGTCACGGCGCCGCCTCGGCAAGGCGCCCGCCCTGGCGCACCGGCGCCGCGCGGGTTGCCGCCCCGGTGCGGTCGTCGGTCTCCACATAGAGGCCCGACAGCGTCGCCTCGCCCATCGCCGGGGTGAACCGCCCGCCCGCCATGCCGGTGATGAAGCGCCGCATCGGCTCCTCGGCATCCATGCCGATCACCGAGTTGTAATCGCCGCACATCCCGGCATCCGACAGGTAGGCCGTGCCCTTCGGCATCACCATCGCGTCGGCGGTGGGCACATGGGTATGGGTCCCCACCACCACGCTCACCCGCCCGTCGCAGTAATGGCCCATCGCCATCTTCTCGCTGGTCGCCTCGCAATGCATGTCGACCAGGCTGGCCTGCACCATCCCGCCGCGAGGATGCGCCTTCAGCACGGTTTCCACCGCGCTGAACGGGTCGTCGAAGGGCCGCTTCATGAAGACCTGGCCCAGCACCTGGGTGACCAGCACCTTGCGCCCCCGCGCGTCCTGGAACACGCCCGCGCCGCGTCCCGGCGCGTCCCTGGCGAAGTTCAGCGGCCGCAGGATGCGCGGCTCGGTGCCGATGAACTGCAGCATCTCGCGCTGGTCGAAGGCGTGGTCGCCGAGCGTCACCACATCGGCCCCGGCCTCGAGCAGCGCTTTGGCATGGGCGGCAGTCAGCCCGGCGCCGCCGGTCGCGTTCTCGCCGTTGACGACGACGAAATCGAGCTTCCAGTCGCGCCGGAGGCCGGGAAGGCGTTGCGCGACGGCGGCACGTCCCGCCCGTCCCATCACGTCGCCGAGAAAAAGAAGTTTCATGCGCCAAGCCGTAGGGGGGCTTCCGCTCGAGGGCAAGGGCAGCGCCGCGCACTGGCCGTCCCGGGCGGGGGCGCATGCCACGGCGCGCGCTTTCCCGCCCGCCTGCAACCTCGCCGCCCGGCTTCGCGCCGCCCCCGCTTTCGCGAGGCACCGTCCCTTCCGGTACCGCCTCCCCCTCCCGGCGGGAGGGGGACCGAGGGGGAGGGTGTTGAAACGTGCGGTGGAGGCCGAAACGGCGGAAAATGCCACCTGCCGGTGTACGGGTTGTGTACAGGTTGTGTACGGGTTGTGCGCCGCCGAATCTCGCCGAAGTCCGACCGTCTCCGCTGCGCGGACAGACCTGGCACATCTCGCTCCGCCGTTTCCCCGAACCGTTCAAATCGGCCATCTCACGACCGCAATTTCGCGCGTTTCTTGCCTCATTTGCGGGGCGCGCCTAGGGATGAAGTTGTGGTGAGTGTGTGGGGCCTTTGATGCGCAGGTATGAGTACAAGGTGGTGCCGGTTCCGGCAAAATGCATGTCTTCCAAGGGTTTGGCGCCGGAATACGATCCGGCTTCCCAGACCGTGGAGGCGGTTCTGAACGATCTCGGGCTGCAGGGCTGGGAATATGTCCGGACCGACCGGATGACGCTCCAGAGGCCCGGCATCCTGGGCCGCGGCGAAGTCACCCGCGAGATGATGGTCTTCTGCCGTCCGCCGGTGGCCCAGGCCTATCGCGCGCCTATGTCCGAGGCCGCTCCGGCCGATCCCGTCGCCCTGCTGCCGGATCGGGCAACTGCCGAGAAAATAGAGGAAATTCGCGCCCGCAAGGTGAAGAATCCGGAACTGCTCCAACGCGCGAAAAGCGGGCAGTGCCGGGTCGTGCCGCGCCGTGCCTCCGCAGGCAACGCGGCGCCCGAGACGGACGCCATCGCCGCCGAATAGGCGGTGCGACCCGCGCCGGCCATCCTGGGGCCGGCGCCCCGTCCGCCCGTGGGGGCGCGGACGGGAGGCCCGCACCGGGCCCCGTGGGGGCGGCCTGGTGCGGGCCTGTCGATTCAATGGGTTAGCGGTTTCGTCACCCGGCGGTAACACTCAACTGGAGCGCGTGAATCCGCCCGACGATCTCCGGCCCGAGCGCCGTATGCACCGCCCGGTGCCGCTCGATCCGGCTCATCTCCGCAAAGACCGGCGCCGCGATCTCCACCCGCCAATGGCTTTCACCGCCCTCGCGATAGCCGCCATGGCCCCGGTGCTGCTCGCTGTCGTCATGCACCGCAAGTGCCGAAGGAGAGAAGGCTTCCTCGAGCCGTAAGCGGATTTCCTCGGCCATTGCCATTTTTCCGAACTCTCCTCTTCAAACCGCGCGCGGAAACATTAGACTTACCGCTCCGAGTCGAAAAGGTGCCCCGCAATGACCAGCAGTGATCCGTTCGGATTCGACATGCGCGTATCCGCCGACAAGAAGAAGCGGCAGAAGACGCGGCGGGGCATGTCCGGCGCCTTCGAGACCTCGCAGCGCCTCTGCGACCATCCGGGCTGCCAGGAGCGCGGCCAGTACCGGGCGCCGAAATCGCCCGATGTGCTCGACGATTACTACTGGTTCTGCAAGGAGCACGTGCGCGAATACAATCTGAAATGGAACTTCTTCACCGGCACGACCGAGGAGGAGTTCGAGGAGCAGATGGAGCGCGACCGGGTCTGGGACCGGCCCACGAAACCGTTCGGCAAGAAGGGCGAGGAGCAGCGCGCCTGGTCGCGTCTGGGCGTCGACGATCCGCACCAGATCCTCGGCGACAACGCCACGCGCAATCCGGGCAAGTCGATCACCGGCACCCGCAAGCTGCCTCCCACCGAGCGCCGGGCGCTCGACATACTGGAGGCGAAGGACCACTGGACGAAGTCCGAGATCCGCAAGCAGTACAAGAGCCTGGTGAAGGATCTTCACCCGGACATGAACGGCGGGAACCGAGCCGACGAGGACCGGTTGCAGGAAGTCGTCTGGGCGTGGGACCAGGTCAAGGACAGCCGGAATTTCCAGAGCTGACCCGATCCGGAACCGGCGCGCCCGGGTTAAGAGTGTAGTCACCGCAACTTCATAGTCTCCCGCTCGAATCGAGCTGGAGACCTGCTGTGACCTTCAACCGACGCGAAATCTGGGACATGAGCCGGTGGAGCGTGTCCCGGCGCATCAAGACAATCGTCTTTGCGGTGCTGGGCGCTCTCGTCCTGACCGGTGGGTTCGGTGTCTTCGCGTCGCTCCGCCTCAGCGGGCTCCTGACGCGTTTCTATGAAAAGGCGGAGGCCGTCACCGTTGCGAACGAGCTCGACGAAACCTTGCTCGAGATCAGGCTGGCCGAGGCGCTGTACCGGTCGAATCCAGATGAATCCGTCGCGGCCGGAGTATTGCAGGGTCTCGGCGATGTGAGCGCGACAATGGACCGGTTCGGCACGATCCAGGCCGGCGAACTGGCGCTTGCCCCGACCTGGAACGACCTGATCGCTGCGCTCGATGCCTATTCCGAGGGGTTTTCGCATGTGGTCGAGATCGAGCGCGAGCGTCAGGAGATCGAGGCGGCGCTCCAGGAGGAGGGGCCGGCCTTTTTCCGCGAACTCGGCAGTCTCGACGATTTTCTGATCTTCGAGAAGAGTCCGGCCATCGGCCCGGCGTTGAAGGAGGCGAAGGAAGAGTTCCTGAACCTGAGGATCTATGCGGAGCGCTACCTGGTATCCGGGAGCGCGGAGGATCTGCGGCTCGCGCTCGAACATCGTCGCCTGGTGGAGGCCGCGATCCGCACTGTCCGCAACTCCGCCTCGATCGACATGGTCATCGAGGCGGCCGACAATGTGGCCCTTGGGCTCGAAGCCTTCTCGGAGCGGATCGACCGGGTCGCGTTGCTGGTCGAGCGGCGGACCGCCGAATATGCCAACCTTGAAGCAGTCGGCACCGCGGTGCTTGACGGTATCAAGACAGTGCTTGGCAACGTCTCCGCGGAACAACGGGAATTGCAGGTCTCGAGTACACGGACGACAAGTCTCGTTCTGATCTCGCTCGGGATTCTCTGCGTTGCCTCGCTCGCGGGGGGAGGCGGGTTCTCCCATGTGGTCGCGCGCCGGACGGAAGGGGAAATCCGGGACGCGGTCCGGCAGATGCGCGCCCTTGCGGATGGCGATCTCGATCTGCCGATCACCGGGGCCGATGCCGATCACGAGCTGGGCGAGATGGCCCGGGCGCTGACGATATTCCGCGACAACGCCGTTGCGGCGCGAGAGATGGAAGAGCAGCAGCGGATCCAGGAGGCGGCAGCGCGCCAGCGCGAGGCCGACGAGGCCGAGCGCCGGAAGATCGAGGAGCGGGAAGCCGCGGAGCGCGTGGAACAGGCGCGACGCAAGGTGATGAAGGCGCTCGTCGAATCGGTTGGCGCCGTGGTGGAAGCCGGTGCGCGCGGAGATTTCAGCCGGCGGATCGAAAGCGTGTTCGAGGAACCTGAACTCGCGGAGATGGCCAAGTCGATCAATCGGCTGGTCGGGGATGTGGAGGCCGGCATCGCGGAAGTGGTGCGGGTGATGGATCGTCTCGCGGCAGGTGACCTGGCGGATCGCATGGAGGGCGATTTCAAGGGGGCATTCGCGGCGTTGCAGACCAATGTGAATGCCAGTTTCGAGCGGCTGGGGGGCCTCGTTGCCGAGATCTCCGGCCAATGCGAGGACGTGACCCGTGCGGCCTCCGGGATGGCCGATCAGGCATCGGAGCTCGCCCGGCGTGCCGTGGAGCAGGCCGCCTCGCTCGAAGAGACCGCCGCCGCCATGGAAGAGGTATCGGGGCTCGCACGATCGAGTGCCGAAGGGGCCTCCAAGGCGGCCGAAGTGGCACGGGGCGCGTCCGGCCAGGTGGACGCGGCCGGCGAGGTCGTTGCCGCGGCGGTGCAGGCGATGAGCGATATCAGCGCGGCATCGGCCCGGATCAACGACATTGTCTCGGTGATCGAGGGAATCGCCTTCCAGACCAATCTCCTTGCCCTGAACGCTTCGGTCGAGGCGGCCCGGGCGGGGCCGGCCGGGAAGGGCTTTGCCGTTGTCGCGACAGAGGTGCGTGCCCTGGCGCAGCGCGCGGGGGCGGCCTCGAAAGATATCGGAACGCTGATTGACGAAAGCGCAGCGCAGGTCACGCGCGGTGTCTCGCTTGTGGAGGAGACGGGGAGGACCCTGCAGGCGATCATGTCCGGGGTTTCGGAAATGTCGGAAGCGATGCAGGGCCTTACCGAATCCGCGCGAAGCCAGGCGAGCGGCATCGACGAGGTCACGCGGGCGATCGGCCAGCTTGACGTCATCACGCAGAAGAACGCGGCGCTGGCCGATCGGAGCCGGTCGGTGGCGGCTGACGTGGGGAGCCGTACCGGAGACATGAACCTCCTTCTCGGCGAGTTTCGAACTGCGCCCGGTGCGGGCGTCGCGATCGCGGCGGAATGAGCGCGCTCCTCCTGCCGATCTTCGGGTTGGCAGCCGTTGGTTCGCGGCTCGGGGGGCAGGGCCACGGACGTTGCGCCGGAAGGAGACGGTTGGCAGGACACCCCGCTGGCCACTCGGATGCGGCTGGTCATGACGGGGAGGCAGATCCGGATGAGAGACCGGCTGGCCGACGATCGGAACGACCGCGGGGCGGGTGCGGCGCGGGTTCCTCTGGATTGAAGGTCCCGGGAATGGGCCGGATCGGGCGCTCCGGGTGCGACGGATCTCGGTTGCCCGTGACCTCGACCGAGCGGCGAAGCGGGTCGTGACCTGACCGTGAGAGGCGAATGCCGGGAAGGCGCCGGCCGGCGCCGGGTCGCCGCGCGCGGTGTTCCGGACAAAAAAAATGCCGCGCGGCGCCCGCGCGGCATTGGTGGTTCCTGGGAACCGGCCCCTGGATCA
This sequence comes from Paracoccaceae bacterium, assembly GCA_003605175.1. Lineage (GTDB taxonomy): Bacteria > Pseudomonadota > Alphaproteobacteria > Rhodobacterales > Rhodobacteraceae > Ovoidimarina. Next base: position 113,821 of record QWDA01000009.1, read on the forward strand.
GGCGGTTTAGTCGTCTTCCGACGCCGAGGGAGCCAGAGCTTCGGCCGATTGGTCCTCGCCGAACGTGTCGAGACCGGCAGCGCCGATATCGTCGAAGAGCTCGGCGATCTCGAATTCCGCCGCAGCCTCTTCCTCGGCCGCCAGTTCCTGGATCGACTTGCCCTGCGCCTGGAGTTGCGCCTCCTCGGTCGACCGGGCCACGTTCAGGACGATCGTGACATCGACCTCGGGGTGCAGCGACACCACGAGGTCATGCAGACCCAGTTCCTTGATCGGCCGCGGCATGTTGATCTGCTTGCGGTCGATCGAGAAGCCGTCGGCGGTGGCCGCATCGGCGGCATCGCGTGGCGTGACCGAGCCGTAGAGCGCGCCGGCATCGGAGGCCGAGCGAATCACGACAAAGGTCTGCCCGTCGAGGGTTTCGGCCAGTTTCTCGGCTTCCTTGCGGGTTTCGAGATTCCGGGCTTCCAGCTGGGCCTTCTGCGACTCGAAGGCCTTGATGTTGGCCTCGGACGCCCAGAGCGCCTTTTTCTGCGGCAGAAGGAAGTTGCGCGCGTAGCCGTCCTTGACGGTTACGACCTCGCCCATCTGGCCGAGCTTGGCGACGCGTTCGAGAAGAATGACTTGCATGGGTCCTCTCCCTTACTTCACGGCATAGGGCAGGAGCGCGAGGAAGCGGGCGCGCTTGATCGCGCGGGCCAACTCACGCTGCTTCTTCGCCGAGACGGCGGTAATCCGCGACGGCACGATCTTGCCGCGCTCGGAGATGTAGCGCTGCAGGAGGCGGGTGTCCTTGTAGTCGATCTTCGGCGCGTTCTCGCCCGAAAAGGGGCAGACCTTGCGGCGGCGGAAAAACGGTTTTGCGGCCATGGGTTGTGCTCCTCTCTCAGCGCCGCTCGCGGCGGTCGCCGCGTTCGTCGCGCTTCTGCATCTGGATCGACGGGCCTTCTTCATGCGCGTCGACCTTGATGGTCAGGACCCGCATCACGTCGTCATGCAGCCGCATCAGCCGCTCCATTTCCTGGATGGCCGGCGCCGGCGCATCGGTCTTGAGATACGCGTAGTGGCCCTTGCGGTTCTTGTTGATCTTGTAGGCCATCGTCTTCACGCCCCAGTATTCCTGGTCGACGAGCTTGCCGCCGTTGTCGGCGAGGATGGCTCCGAAATGTTCGATGAGGCCTTCGGCCTGCGCGTTGGACAGATCCTGACGCGAGATGAAAACATGCTCGTAAAGCGGCATGCGTTCTCCTGTTCTGTTCGAGCGCATTTCAAAGGCCGGGCATTTCAGGTCCGCCGTTCCCGGCCACGAGAGGCTGCGCTGGTTCAAGTCGCACGGCGGATCGCGCGGTTATACAGAAGTCGCCCGGTGATGCAACCCGCAGCGGGGCTGCCGCGACTTCGCGCGGATTTGGGCGCATTGCTGCCGCAATCCGCCGACAAAACGATAAAAAACAGAGCAGTATACAGGACAACCAAGATGACCCTGGTCACCTTTCCCGGCGCGAGCGCCGGCGAGGAGGCGCGTTCGGGCAGCGCCCTCCATGTGAGCGAAACCTATTGGGGCTACCAGATCCGGAACCGTGAGGACCGGTTCGACCGCGAGACGCTGGCGGAGCATTTCCTGCGGTTTCTGGGCCTCGTCTTCGTGGCCGCCGCCTATGGCCAGTGGCTGCTGCCGGAGCCATTGTTCCAGGGAGATGTGGTGGTTGTGAAGGCGACCGTCTGCTTTCTCCTCGGCGTGGCGGGCATGACGCTCTACGGGTTCGCCAACAGGGGGCTTTCGCTCTCGGTCGAGGTGGATCTGGCGCGTCGCGAGGTCCGGGTGGTGCGGCGAAACGGTCGGGGACGCCGGCGGCTGGTGACGGCCGTGCCGATGGAGCAGGTCGAGAGCGCCTTCCTGCAGCGTTCGACGGATGGGGCGCAGCCGGCCCATCTGTGTCTCAGGATCCGGTCACCCGAGGCGGTCCTGCATGTGGCGCGGGGGCGTGAGGGAGATCTGGAGCCGCTGTTCCGGCGGCTCCGCATGGATGTGCGGCCGGCGCGTGACCGGCTCGACGCGAAACTGGCCCGGTCGGTCGGCTTCCGGAGCCGGCGGGCAGCTTGAGCGCCAAGGCCGGTGGGTCGCGGTGAGATCGACGCTCACATCGACCGAAAAGCCGAGTGCGGCCCGGTCGCGATACCCGCTGCCGATCTTGTGGCTGGATGACGGCACGCTACAGGTTTTCCGCATCCTAGCCACGCGGGTTGTTCGGCAGGGCAGGAGGCGCTAGAGGGTCGAAAACGGGCGAGGGAGGAAAGAGATGCGGGCATTCGTGTTTCCGGGCCAGGGGGCGCAGACCGTCGGAATGGGGCGGGATATCGCCGGGGCCTATCCTGCAGCGCAGGCCGTTTTCGACGAGGTCGACGAGGCGCTGGGCGAGAAGCTCTCGGCGCTGATCTGGGAAGGCGATGCAGAGACGCTGACGCTGACCGAGAACGCGCAGCCGGCGCTGATGGCCACGTCCCTGGCGGCGATGCGGGCCCTGGAGAGCGAAGGCGTGTCGGTGACGAGCGCTTCCTTCGTGGCGGGGCATTCGCTTGGGGAATATTCGGCGCTTTGTGCCGCGGGTGCGCTCGGGCTGGCGGATACCGCGCGGCTCCTGCGGGTGCGCGGGAAAGCAATGCAGGCGGCCGTGCCGGTGGGCGAGGGCGCCATGGCCGCACTTCTGGGGCTCGATTTCGCGGCGGTGCAGGGTGTCGTGGCCGAGGCGGCGGGCGGTGACGTGCTCGCGGCCGCGAACGACAACGACCCGGCGCAGGTGGTGATTTCCGGAGCGAAGGCGGCTGTCGAGCGGGCCGTCGAGGTCGCCAAAGGCGCGGGCGCCAAGCGGGCGGTGATGCTCCCGGTGAGCGCACCGTTCCATTGCGCGTTGATGCAGCCGGCGGCGGATGCGATGGCGGAAGCGCTGGCCGGCGTCGCGATCGCGGCACCGGCGGTGCCGGTAGTGGCCAACGTTCGGGCGGAAGCGGTGAGCGATCCGCAGGTTATCCGGGCGCTGCTCGTTGAGCAGGTGACGGGATCGGTCCGCTGGCGGGAAGGCGTGACCTGGATGGCGGGGCAGGGCGTGACGTCGTTCTGGGAGATCGGGGCGGGCAAGGCGCTTTCCGGCATGATCCGGAGGATTGCCAGGGACGCCGAGACCCGCGCCATCGGCAGCGCAGATGACGTGAAGGCGGCCGCGTCCTGAGGGCGCCCGCGATACTCCTTACGAAGAGGGCAGGACATGTTCGACCTTTCGGGAAAATCGGCGCTCGTGACGGGCGCGTCGGGCGGGATCGGGGCAGAAATCGCCCGCGTCCTGCATGGGGCCGGCGCGACTGTGGGCATTTCGGGAACCCGGGTCGAGCCTCTGGAGGCGCTGGCAAGCGAGCTGGGTGAGCGGGTACATGTGCTGCCCTGCAACCTGTCGGACGCGGCGGCGGTCGATGCGCTGCCGAAACAGGCCGCGGAGGCGATGGGGGGCGTGGACATCCTGGTCAATAATGCCGGGATCACGCGGGACAACCTGTTCATGCGGATGTCCGACGAGGAATGGCAAAGTGTTCTCGACGTGAACCTTACAGCCGCGATGAAGCTCTGCAAGGGCGTGATCCGGGGCATGATGAAGGCGCGCTGGGGGCGGATCGTAAACATCTCTTCCGTCGTGGGAGCGACGGGCAATCCGGGCCAGGCGAACTACGCGGCGTCGAAGGCCGGGCTGGTGGGAATGTCGAAGGCCATTGCCTACGAGGTCGCGAGCCGGGGGATCACGGTGAACTGCATCGCGCCGGGGTTCATCACCACGGCGATGACCGACAAGCTGAACGAAGAGCAGAAGTCGGCGATCCTTGCGCAGGTGCCCGCCGGGCGCATGGGAGAGGCGTCGGAGATCGCGGCGGCGGCGCTCTATCTGGCGAGCTCGGAGGCGGCCTATGTGACCGGGACCACTCTGCATATCAACGGCGGGATGGCCATGATATGAGGCGTGAAAGCGCCTCTGCGAAAGCGTTTGCCTTCTTTATCCGGTGTGCTATAGGCGGCGCACCTTCTGGCCGGGCGTGACTGCGTTTGGGCCAGTCCCTGCCGTTTTCGGCAGGCGTCGAACGGACCAGCAGGGTCCTGACTGAAATGCGGGATGGACACGCCCGCGGAACGTGAGGAAGTGACATGAGCGACATCGAAGATCGCGTGAAGAAGATTGTCGTCGAGCATCTTGGCGTTGAAGAGGACAAGGTGACCGAGAATGCTTCGTTCATCGACGACCTTGGCGCGGACAGCCTCGACACGGTCGAGCTGGTGATGGCGTTCGAAGAGGAATTCGGGATCGAGATTCCCGACGATGCCGCCGAGACGATCCAGACGTTCGGCGATGCCGTCAAGTTCATCAAGGAAGCCTCCTGAGCCGACCGCGCTTCGGAGCGAGACGATCGACAGCGCCCCGACCGGGCGCTGTTTTCTTGCGCGTCAGAACATTTCGAGCTCGCCCGACACGGCGTCCTCATCCGCGGGACGTGCGAGGATCATCTTGAGTTGGGCTTCGTCCAGCGGATCGTCGAACTCGACCCCGCAGAAATGCGGGTTTATCCAGACGACCCTGGCGCGGCGCATCACACCGTCCAGATTTATCCCGAGCTGGCTGCCGTTCGCGGGTGGGCCCGGCCAGGCGAGCTTCGCGCCGTAGATCGAGAGATCCGCAACCTTCACGCGTTTCGTTGTGCCGGTTTCGTCGGAAAATACGTCGAAGAACCTTCCGAGAATGTGATGCCGAGCGCGGCGGCGGTTTCGCAACAGCCTGGGGGCGAGATTGCGCAGCCGGGCATTGCGGGCGGCGGCATCGAGGATCGACTTGAGCGGTCGGAAATTCAGTTCCGAGGCGAGGAGCGATAGCAACCAGGCCAGGGCGAAGAGTGTCAGTGCGCCCAGGGCAACCAGCAGGCGGCGGGCCGTGAAGAGCTCGTTGAACTCTTCGGTGAGCGACGGCGCGGCATCGACGTCGAGCGCCCGTAGCCGTCCCGTGGGGCGGCTTGACGCCCAGTCCGATTGCCGGTCCGTCCCCGCCTGGATTGCGCGTGGCCTTTCCTCCGGATCGGGGCAGTCATAGGCCCTGGCGATCGAGCCGAGATGCTCGGTGTTGTCGAGGTGATGGTTGCGCTGTTCCAGGCTCAGCGAGATGCCCCTTCCGGAGCTGCGGATATCGGCCGCGAACTCTGCGAGCTCGAGGACCTGGGCGCGGGCGCTTTCGGGTGCCTCCGCCGCGAAGCTCTTGGAGAGCGCCTCGGCGTAAAGCGCCACTTCGGTGGCACGTGGGGCATTCGGGTTCGCGAGCAGGGCGGCATAGACGTCCTGAAGCATCTTCAGGCGACCGAACATCGCACAATTGTCGCCCGCTCCAAGAGCGGGCAACGGCAGTGTCACCGCCAGGGCCATCAGCACGTGGCGCAGAAAATGGTGCATTTGCGCAGCCTTCGTCGTGGGTCGCGTCGAACGAATTAACAGAGGTGGGTTAACGGAAATTCTTTTGCAATGTTGTCGGCTTGCGGCAGGCTGGCCGGGCGGGGTAAGGCGGCGGCGAAAGGGAGGGGTGCAGTGCGACTGACGGACATGTTGGAAGAACGGGAGATCGGGACGTTCCTCGGAATTCCGGCGATCCGGGAACTGCGTCTGATCGAGCGCGAGCGGCCCAAGATGGTCGTGATCGGGGCGCCCTGTGCGACGCCCTACAAGAGTGCGGGCGCCTATTGTGCGGAGGGGCCCGCGGCACTGCGGCGCGCGGGATCGGCTCTTGCCGGACGAATCGGCAGCGTGAACTTCGACCTTGGCGTACCGGTTTTCCCGGACGCGGTGACCGCGAGAGATCTGGGAGATCTTCCGCAGGATCCCGACGATCCGGCAGGCAATCGTTCGCGGATATTCGGGGCCGTGAATGCGGTGCTGGACGCGGGTGGGTGCCCGATCCTGCTGGGGGGTGACGATTCCGTGCCGATCCCGATGTTCGAAGCCTTCGGGGCGCGGGAACGGCCGATCACGATTCTGCAGATCGATGCGCATATCGACTGGCGCGACGAAGTCGAGGGGGAGCGCATGGGGCTATCCTCGACAATGCGTCGGGCGAGCGAGATGAAGCATGTGGCGCGGATCGTTCAGGTCGGGCAGCGAGGCGCCGGGACCGCCGAGCCCGACGACCTTGCGGCGGCGCTGACCTGGGGTGCGGTGATGGTGCCGGGAGGCGAGGTCGCGCGCAACGGTGTCGGTCGGGCTCTGGACGCGATCGCGCCCGGTTCGGATGTGGTTGTCAGTCTCGATTTCGACGCGCTCGATCCTTCGGTCATGCCGGCCGTGATTGCCAGAAACGCGGGCGGCCTGAGCTACTGGCAGGTGCTGGAGTTGTTCGCGGGCGTTGCCGAGAAGGCGCGAATTGCCGGCGTCGCGATGGTCGAACTGATGCCCGGGCGAGATGTGGACGGTCAGGGTGCAATGCTGGGGGCGCAATTGCTTTGTTCGGTCATGGGGCTGTTGGCGCGCCAGCCCTGAGGCGTCGTTGCGTGCGACCGGCGCCAGCTTGCTTCCCGAGATCGGATGTCGCTAGGTATTTCGTGTTCGGGTAGTTTCTGCCATAATGCGACTGCAACCCTTGCGGGTGTATGGGAGGACGCGATGATCATTTACCCCACAATCGAGTTGATGCGCGGACGGTGCGTGAGTCTGCGCAAGGGCAGGCTGCGCGAGGCACAGATATGGGAAGTGGATCCCGTTGATATTGCCAGAAGTTTTGTGGATGCCGGCGCAGAGGCAATGCATGTGACGGACCTGGATGCGGTTGCGGGAGACGACTGCAATCTGGGGCTCGTTTCGGAAATTGTCCGGAAAGTGGGAATTCCCGTTCAGGTTGCGGGGGGCTTCAGGACTCAGGAGCGGATCGCCCGCGCATTCGACTTTGGGGCGGCGCGTGTGGTCATGGGCACGATTGCCGTCCGGCATCCGGACTGGATGAAGGCGATGGCACGATCCTACCCGGACCAGATCGTCCTGGCGGTTGATGTCTGGAAAGGCCAGGTGATGGTCGACGGCTGGAGGGAGGCCTGCGTGATCGCGCCGGAGACGCTGATTGAAGAATTCGCCTCCGCACCGTTGGCGGCGGTCAAGATCACCGATATCGACAACGATATCGACGCCACGGAATCTTCCATCGGCGTGATCGCGCATCTGGCGGAATACGCGAAAGCGCCGGTGATCGCTGCGGGCCTCGTGCACACGATCGATGATATCTCGCGGCTGAAATTCGTGCCCAATATCGCCGGCACCCTGATCGGCCGGGCCCTTGTCAGAGGGAGTGTAGACCTTTCGGAAGCACTCGCCGTCGCTGCCGAAGCCAAGGCGCGCACGCCGGAATTCATCTGAGCGCGCAACGGCTCGCCGCCGTCCGGACAGCCCCGGGCAGATTGCACCGGGGCTGTCGCGCGTGTATTCCGACCGGAATGGATCTGAGGAGAGTGGAGGCGGCATGCGTCGAGTGGTGGTGACGGGACTTGGGATGGTCTCGCCCTTGGCCTGCGGTGTCGAGGAAACCTGGAAGCGGCTCCTGGCCGGGCAGTCGGGCGCGGGGACGATCTCGCGGTTCGATGCCGGCCATCTGGCGACGACCTATGCCTGCGAGATACCGCGCGGGGATGGGACGGACGGGACGTTCAATCCCGACGACTGGATGGAGCCCAAGGAGCAGCGCAAGGTCGATGACTTCATCCTCTACGGCATGGCGGCTGCCGAGCAGGCGGTGCGCGATGCGAACTGGATGCCGGAAGACGAGGAAGAGCTGCTTCGAACCGGCGTGATGATCGGCTCGGGTATCGGCGGGTTGTCATCAATTGCCGAGACGGCCGTGCTCTTGAAGGAGCGCGGGCCGCGCCGGGTGTCGCCCTTCTTCATTCCGGGCGCATTGATCAACCTGATCTCCGGGCAGGTCTCGATTCGCTATGGTTTCAAGGGGCCGAACCACGCGGTGGTCACGGCCTGCTCGACGGGCGCTCATGCGATCGGCGACGCGACCCGGCTGATCAAATGGGGCGACGCCGACGTGATGATCGCAGGCGGTGCGGAGAGCCCGATCAGCGAGATCGGGATTGCCGGGTTCAACGCCTGCAAGGCGCTTTCGACCAAGCGTGGCAACGAGCCCGAGCGGGCGTCGCGGCCCTATGATGCCGATCGCGACGGCTTCGTGATGGGTGAGGGCGCGGGCGTCGTCGTTCTTGAGGAATTGGAGCACGCGCGGGCGCGTGGCGCGAAGATCTATGCCGAGGTGCTGGGCTACGGGCTTTCGGGCGATGCCTATCACATCACGGCTCCGTCCGAGGATGGCGAGGGTGGCGAACGCTCGATGAAGGCGGCGCTGAAGTCGGCGGGGCTGGAGCCGGCGGCCGTGGACTATATCAACGCGCATGGAACCTCGACCATGGCCGACACGATCGAGTTGGGCGCGGTTGAACGGCTCATGGGGGATGCCGCGGCCAAGGCGACGATGTCCTCGACGAAATCGTCGATCGGCCACCTCCTGGGTGCCGCCGGGGCCGTGGAGGCGATATTTTCGATCCTGGCGCTCCGGGACCAGGTGGCGCCGCCCACGATCAATCTCGACGATCCGGCGGTGACGCCGAAACTTGATCTTGCGCCGAACCGGAAGCGCGAGCGCGAGATCAACGTGGCGCTGTCCAACTCCTTCGGGTTCGGTGGCACCAACGCGTCGTTGGTTCTCGGCCGGGCAGTTTCGTGATGTGGAAGCATTTCGTTTCGAACTTCCTGACCCTGGTGATTGTCGGGATGGTCGCGCTTGGCGGTTTCCTGGCCTGGGCCAAGTCGCGCTATTCGGCGGAAGGCCCGCTCGAGGCGCCGATCTGCCTCCGGGTCGGCAATGGGACGACGATGCGGGCGGTGTCGCGCGATCTCGAGAGCCAGGGCGCGCTGGAGCATGGATGGATCTTCCGGACCGGCGCCGACTATGCAGGCAAGACGAGCCAGTTGAAGGCCGGAAGCTTCCTGATCCCGGAACACGCGTCGATGAGCGAGATCGTCGATATCGTCACGCGCGGCGGGCGAAGCACCTGCGGCACGGAAGTGGTCTATCGTGTGGGTGTCAACGGCCAAGAGATCCGGGTGCGGGAGCTCGATCCGGAGTCGAACCAGTTCAAGACCGTGACCGAATTCGATCCTACGGGCGGCACCGATGAAACCTACATGGAGGTGCGGGCCGAGTCCGATACACGCTACCGTGTGGCGCTCGCGGAAGGCGTCACGAGTTGGCAGGTCGTCGAGGCGCTCAAATCGGTCGATTTTCTCGAAGGGGAAGTCGGAGAGGTTCCCGCGGAAGGGACCTTGGCGCCGGACAGCTACGAGGTCGTGGCCGGATCGTCGGTGAGCGATCTCCTCGGCCGGATGGCGGTGGAGCAGGCGGAGATTCTGGCCGAGGCCTGGCAGAATAGGGCCGAGGGTCTGCCTATCGAAACGCCGGAGGAGGCGCTGATCCTCGCGTCGATCATCGAGAAGGAGACAGGTGTTCCCGATGAGCGGCGAACGGTTGCGAGCGTGTTCGCGAACCGCCTGAAACAGGGCATGCGCCTTCAGACCGACCCGACGGTGATCTATGGGGTCACGGAGGGCAGGGGGGTGCTCGGCCGTGGTCTGCGGCAGAGCGAGCTGCGCGCCGAGAACCCCTGGAACACTTATGTGATTGACGGGCTGCCTGCGACTCCCATCGCGAATCCCGGGCGGGCCAGTATCGAGGCGGCGCTGGATCCGGAAGAGACGGAGTTTCTGTTCTTCGTGGCCGATGGCAGCGGCGGCCATGTCTTTGCGAAGACGCTTTCGGAGCACAATCAGAACGTCGCGAAGTGGCGAAACATCGAAGCGGACCAAGGCGACGGGAACTGATCCGGGGCGCAACCTAAGGGATATCAATTGACATTGCGCTCTCTTTAGGATAGCAATCTCATCAAGCTGGACGACATGACTCAACGGCCTCGGGAAGCCCCGGGGCCGTTTTTCGTTGTTTGACATCACACCGACATAGGCGGGAGCTGAATGGCATCGGACGATTCCGAGGGCGGCAAACTCTCCGAGCACCTGAACCTTGCAGAGGCGCATTTCGAGCGGGCGATCGAGGTATTTCAGGCGACCATCGAGAAAATTCGATTGAGCGACGACATCTCGCTTGGCGAAGCGGACATGGCATCACGCGCCCTGTTCAACGCCGTCCACACAGTTCTGAACTTCAAGGTTAGGATCTACGATGAACGCAAACGTCAGGAAGGCGCCCACGGACAGTATTCTCTCGATCTCGAAGAGGCGAGGGACAAGGTTGGGCGCCTCCTTGATCGCATCCGCGCCGACCGAGGTACAGAATAGGTTCCTTGGAGACCTGGACGAAGAGTCGCTCCTTGCGCTTCCGTATCTATTCGAGTTCTGGGCCCTGCCGCACCAGTTGGCGCCGGAGGGCGACTGGCGGACTTGGGTCATTCTCGGTGGCCGCGGAGCCGGAAAGACGCGTGCGGGTGCCGAGTGGGTGCGGAGCCAGGTTGAAGGTGCGAAGCCGCTGGACGCCGGCAAGGCCAGAACGGTCGCGCTTGTTGGCGACACGATCGAGCAGGCGCGGGAGGTCATGGTATTCGGCGACAGCGGTATCATGGCGTGCTCTCCGCCGGACCGCCGTCCGACTTGGGAGGCTTCGAGAAAGCGCCTGGTCTGGCCGAACGGAGCGGTCGCCATGCTGTTTTCCGCACATGATCCGGAAAGTCTGAGGGGGCCGCAGTTCGACGCGGCCTGGCTGGACGAGCTGGCCAAGTGGAAGCGGGGCGAGGAGGCCTGGGACATGCTGCAATTCGGATTGCGGCTTGGCGAGAACCCGCAGCAATGCGTGACGACCACCCCGAGGAACGTCGACCTTCTGAAGCGGATCCTCGCACTGCGAACGACGATCTCGACGCACGCGGCAACCGAGGCGAACAGCGCGAACCTGTCGCGGTCGTTCCTCGAGGAAGTGCGATCACGCTATGCGGGCACGTTCCTCGGACGGCAGGAGCTGGACGGGCAGCTTGTGGACGATCTGGATGGTGCTCTCTGGACGACCGGGATGCTCGAAGAAACACGCCGGGACGAGTCGGTCAACCTGACGAGGATCGTCGTCGCGGTGGACCCGCCGACGACCGGCCACATGGCGTCGGACGCGTGCGGCATCATCGTCGCCGGGGTCGACATGCGGGGGAAGCCTTCGGAATGGATCGTCGAGGTGCTGGAGGATGCCAGCGTGGGCGCGGCCTCTCCGCTCGAATGGGCCGAAGCGGCAGTTGCGGCCTATCGCAGGCACGAGGCGGACAGATTGGTGGCCGAGGTCAACCAGGGTGGCGATCTCGTGGAGACGGTGCTCCGGCAGATCGACCCGGCGATTCCCTATCGTGCCGTACGGGCGAGCCGCGGGAAATCAGCGCGGGCGGAGCCTGTGGCCGCCCTCTATGAACAGGGGCGGGTGCTGCATGCCAAGGGTCTCACGGCCCTGGAGGATCAGATGCGGCTGATGACCACCCGTGGTTTCCAGGGGGCCGGGAGCCCCGACCGCGTCGATGCGCTTGTCTGGGCGATCCATGACCTCCTGATCGAGCCTGCCGCAAAGATCCGCCGCCCCCAGGTGCGAACGCTCCTGTAACGGGGCTTTGAACCCTGTCTGGCAGATTTCCATTCGGACCGAGGCGTGGAGGGTTCCAAGAATGGTTTTCGATTTCCTGCGGCGTAGCGAGGGCACTGTTCCCGAGGCCAAGGCCAGCGCCTCCGGCCCGGTCATCGCCTATCACAGCTCGGGCCGCGTGGCCTGGACGCCGCGCGACACGGTGAGCCTGACGCGGTCGGGCTTCACGTCGAACCCTGTCGGGTTCCGCTGCGTGAAGCTGATCTCTGAGGCGGCCGCGTCGCTGCCGCTTCAGCTTCTGGAGGACGGCAAGCGTTTCGAAACCCATCCGATCCTTGGCCTGATCGACCGTCCGAACTCGGCCCAGGGGCGCGCGGAGTTCCTCGAGGCGGCGTTCGGTCAGCTCCTTCTGTCGGGCAATGTCTATATCGAGGCGGTGAATGCCGGCGCCGCTCTTCTTCCCCAGGAGATGCATGTGCTGCGCTCCGACCGCATGCGGCTGATCCCGGGCGCGGATGGCTGGCCGATCGGGTATGAATACGCGGTCGGGGCGAAGAAGCATCTTTTCCGCCTAGGTGAAGGGGCGCCGGTGATCTTTCATTTCCGGGCGTTTCATCCGCTCGACGATCACTACGGTCTGTCTCCGCTGCAGGCGGCGGCGTCGGCGATCGACGTTCACAACTCGGCCTCCCGATGGTCGAAAGCGCTGCTCGACAACGCGGCGCGTCCGTCCGGAGCGATCGTTTATTCCGGCGGGGATGGTCATGCGAGCCTGACGGCGGAACAGTACGACCGGCTTCTGATGGAGATGGAAAGCCATCACCAGGGCGCACGGAATGCTGGCCGGCCGATGCTGCTAGAGGGAGGGCTCGACTGGAAACCGATGGGGTTCAGCCCCTCCGACATGGAGTTCCAGAAGACCAAGGAGGCCGCCGCGCGCGAGATCGCGCTGGCCTTCGGGGTGCCGCCGATGCTTCTGGGGATTCCGGGAGACGCGACCTATGCCAACTATCAGGAGGCCAATCGCGCCTTCTATCGGCTCGCCGTGGTGCCGTTGGCGCAGCGCTTCCTCGCGGGGTTGTCGCATTGGCTGGATGCCCACTCCGAGGGCAAGGCGGTGCTCAAGCCCGATATCGAGCAGGTCCCGGCGCTGGCTTCCGAACGCGACAACCTCTGGCGGAGGGTCGGCGAGGCCGAGTTCCTGACGGACGCCGAGAAACGAGTTTTGCTGGGGCTGCCGCCCCTTGCTCAGGAGGACGAGGCATGAGCGACCCCAACAAGGCTGCGGACGTGCTCGAGCGCAAGTATTGCAGTTCGGTCAATAGCTTGAACCTGAAAGACGGGCACGTGATCGAGGGCTATGCGTCGCTCTTCGGCATGGCGGATCGCGGCGGCGATATCGTCGAGGCGGGTGCCTATGCCAGGTCGCTTACCGCGCTGGAAAAGGATGGGCGCCGGGTGAAGATGCTCTGGCAGCACGACCCCTCCCAGCCAATCGGTGTCTGGGAAGAAGTCCGGGAGGACAAGCGGGGTCTGTTCGTGCGGGGCCGGCTCCTGGATGGTATCGCCAGGGGCAGGGAAGCGGCCCATCTCCTTTCCGCGGGCGCGATCGACGGGCTGTCGATTGGATACCGGACCGTGGTTGCCCGCAAGGACGACCAGGGCCGTCGACTGCTCAAGGATCTCGAGCTCTGGGAAGTGTCGCTGGTGACCTTTCCGATGCTTCCCGAGGCTCGGATCGGCGGCAAGGGCGACGGGCCCGGAGAGCGGGTTCTGAGCGAACTGGCGGATGCGTTCGAAAACGCGCGCCGCATGCTGGCCAGGTCCCAGGCCCGCGACGTCAACGCAACCGAAGACAGGAATGACCGATGAGCAATTCCGAGACGAATTCTCGGGCCGGGACAAGTGCGTCCGCGGCCGGAGATCCGGCGGCCGAGGTGAAGACCCAGCTGTCCGGCTTCATGAACGACATCATTTCCAGGCTTGAGAAACAGGAAGAGCGACTGACCATGCTGGACCGGAAATCCACCTCTCTGCGCCGCCCGGCACTGTCGGTGTCGGCGGAAATCGAAGCCCCGCACCGCAAGGCCTTCGCGGCCTATGTGCGGGCCGGCGACGATGACGGCCTTCGCGGCCTCGACCTCGAGGAGAAGGCGTTGAACACCGCCGTGGCGGCGGAAGGCGGCTATCTTGTCGATCCGCAGACCGCGGATTCGATCCGCAGCGTTCTGAGCTCGACCGCGTCGATCCGCCAGGTGGCCAATGTCGTCAATGTCGAGGCGACGTCGTTCGACGTGCTGATCGACCACACCGATGTCGGTTCGGGCTGGGCCTCGGAGACATCGGCGATGACCGAGACGTCGACGCCGCAGATCGAGCGGATCACGATCCCGCTGCACGAGTTGTCGGCGCTTCCCAAGGCCTCGCAGCGGCTCCTCGACGATTCCGCGTTCGACATCGAGGGATGGCTCGCGGCGCGGATCGCCGACAAGTTCGCGCGGGCCGAAGCGACCGCCTTCGTGTCGGGCGATGGCATCGACAAGCCGCGCGGCTTCCTGACGCGCCCGGTCGTGGCGAATGACAGCTGGGCCTGGGGATCGCTTGGCTACGTCGCGACTGGCAATGCCGGCGGCTTCGATACCTCGGCGCCGGCCGACTCCATCGTCGATCTCGTCTATGCGCTGGGCGCGCAGTACCGGGCGAACGCGACCTTCGTGATGAATTCGAAGACCGCCGGCCAGGTCCGCAAGATCAAGGATGCGGACGGGCGTTTCCTCTGGTCCGACGGGTTGTCGGCGGGCGAGCCGGCGCGGCTTCTGGGGTATCCGGTGCTGGTCGCCGAAGACATGCCGGATGTCGCCACCGACACCACGGCCATCGCCTTCGGAGATTTCGGCGCGGGCTATACCGTGGCCGAGCGTCCCGACCTCCGGATCCTGCGCGATCCGTTCTCGGCGAAGCCCAATGTGCTGTTCTACGCGACGAAGCGCATTGGCGGTGACGTCAGCGATTTCGCGGCGATCAAGCTGCTCAAGTTCGGGGTCTCCTGACGATGTATCCGCGCGGACCGGGGATCTCTCCCGGTCCGCAGGGGCGCGCGCCGGATTGTCCGTGCCGTGATCTGCTTCCTCCGTCGGATCGACGCGGAGGCGTGCGCCCTGACTGGTGCGCCGGGCCGACGGTCCGGTCTCGCGGAGGGCTGGTTATCGGAGACTTGACATGATTCTAGTCGAGCTGACGCCCGTGCCGGCTTCGCTGCTGCCGGTGGCCGAGTTCAGGGACCACCTCAAGCTGGGGACCGGTTTCGCAGACGATGCGGCACAGGATTCCCTTTTGGAGACGCAGCTTCGTGCGGCAATAGCCGCGATCGAGGCGCGGACCGCCAAGGCGCTTTTTTCACGCACTTTCCGTTGGCGGCTCACGTCCTGGCGCGGGTTCCAGCGCGAAGAGTTGCCGGTGGCGCCGGTCACCCAGATCGTGTCGTTCAAGATCCTCGAAGGGGATGGCGACGAAACGGTGATCCCGCCCGACTCCTATGTTCTGGAGCAGGATTTTCAGGTTCCGGCACTGGCGTCGAAGGGCTTTGGCCTGCCGACCGTCCCGGTTGCCGGGAGCGTCGAGATCGAGCTTGTGGCCGGCTATGGCGCGGATTGGTCGCAAATTCCTGCGGACCTGCGGCAGGCGGTGCTCATCCTTGCCGCGGACTTCCACGAAAATCGCCGGGACGGGGGCGATGGCGGGGTGCTGCCGACGCGTGTGATGCAGCTGATTGCGCCGTTTCGCGTCATGCGGCTGTTCGGACGGTGGCGGTGATGGCCGTGCCCGTGCTCGACCGACGCCTCGTCCTTGAAGAGGCCCAGAACGTTCCCGACGGGGCCGGGGGGTTCACCCAGAGCTGGGTTGTGCTCGGCAGTCTGTGGGCGCGGATCCGGCCGGCCTCGGGACAGGAGCGCGGCGTCGATGCGGCGACGGTCTCGACCGCGCCCTACCGGATCACGGTGCGGGCGGCTCCGTTCGGTGCGCCGTCCAGGCCGCGCCCGGAACAGCGTTTCCGCGAGGGCGCGCGTGTGTTCCGCATCCTGGCGGTGAGCGACAATGACGATGGCGGGCGCACGCTGACCTGCTTCGCGCAGGAAGAGGTTGCGTCATGAGCTACTCGGGATCTGCCGCGCTGCAGGAAGCGGTCTACCAGCGCCTCGTCGGCGATGCGGCGCTGGGCGGGCTTGTCGGCGGCGCGGTCTACGATGTGGTGCCGGCGGGGACTCTGCCGGTGACCTACGTGAGCCTTGGGCCTGAGGAGGTGCGAGACGCTTCCGACAAGTCCGGGCACGGCGCAGAGCATCGCTTTACCGTGAGCGTCGTCACCGCTGCGGCGGGTTTCCAGGCGGCGAAGGCGGCGGCGGCGGCGATTTCGGATGCGCTCGTGGACGCCGACCTATCCCTCGACAGGGGGCGGCTGGTGTCGCTGGGGTTTTTGCGGGCCCGTGCCCGGCGGGCGCGCAAGAACGACGTGCGCCGTATCGATCTGACCTTCAGCGCCCGTGTGGAGCTGGACTGACAAGACTTTCCTTTGGAGGTGAAAAATGGGTGCCCAGAACGGCAAGGACCTTCTGATCAAGGTCGACCTGGACGGCGCGGGGGCGTTTCAGACCGTGGCAGGTCTCCGTGCGACGCGGCTGAGCTTCAACGCCGAGAGCGTCGACGTCACGAGCCTCGAGAGCTCGGGTGGCTGGCGTCAGCTCCTGGGTGGGGCCGGCGTGAAATCGGCCTCGATCTCGGGCTCGGGCGTCTTTCGTGACGACGCCACCGACGAGCGCGCGCGGCAGATCTTCTTCGATGGAGAGACGCCGGCGTTTCAGGTGATCATCCCGGATTTCGGCGTGGTCGAGGGACCGTTCCAGATTACCTCGATCGAATACGCGGGCAGCTACAACGGCGAGGCGACATATGAGCTGTCGATGGCTTCGGCCGGGCAGCTGAGCTTCACGGCGCTCTGATGGGCAATCCCTGGGCGGGCGAGGTTGAACTCGTGATCGATGGCGAACACCGGCTCTTGCGGCTGACCCTGGGGGCGCTGGCCGAGCTCGAGGCCACGCTGGGCGCCGGGTCGCTCGTCGAACTGGTCGAGCGGTTCGAAATCGGCAAGCCCTCGTCCAGGGATGTCCTAGCACTCATCGTCGCGGGGCTGCGCGGTGGTGGGTGGCGCGGAAACGCGGGGGATCTTCTGTCGGCGGAAATCGGCGGCGGGCCCCTCGAGGCCGCACGTGTGGCGGGACGACTGCTTGTCCGGGCGTTTTCGCTGCCTTCGGACCCGGCGTCGTGACGGGTTTCGACTGGCCGGCCCTGATGCGGGCCGGAATGCGGGGGCTCGGGCTCGAGCCTTCCGTGTTCTGGAACCTCACGCCGGCGGAACTGGCACTGATGCTTGGCCGTGAGCCGGGCGACGGGCCGCTCAATCGTGATCGGCTGGAAGCCCTTTCCCGGGCATTTCCGGATCAGACGGAGGCCAAGTGATGGCTGACTACGAGGATCTTGAAGACTTTGCCGGGCAGGTGGCAGCACTGGAACGCAGCATGTCCGGGACGGTCGATGTCGCGGCGGCGTTCGAGGGCGAGCTCACTTCCATGCGGGCGACGATCGCGGATACCGGCCGCGAGGTGCAAAGTCTCAGCCGGAGCATGTCTCGGAGCCTGAAGGGTGCCTTCGAAAGCGTTGTCTTCGACGGTGACCGGCTCTCCGATACGTTGCTCGGTCTGGGAAATTCCATCGCCAAGGCTGCGTACAACGCCGCGGTCAACCCGGTGTTCAGCCATCTCGGTGGCCTTCTCGGGCGCGGTGTCCAAAGCGCCCTGAACGGGCTGCTGCCCTTTGCCGATGGGGCGGCGTTTTCCCAAGGGCGCGTCGTGCCGTTCGCAACGGGCGGGATCGTCGGCGGCTCCACCTATTTCCCCATGCGCGGCGGCATGGGCCTGATGGGAGAGGCGGGACCGGAGGCGATCATGCCGCTTCGGCGCGGGGCAGACGGTCGGCTTGGTGTCGCGAGCGAGGGCGGCGGCCGGCCGGTGACGGTCGTGATGAACATCTCCACGCCAGACGTCGCCGGGTTCGAACGGTCGCGGAGTCAGATCGCGACGCAAATGTCGCGCGCGCTGAACTCGGCGCGGCGAAATCGCTGAGGAGAAAGTCATGGGGTTTCACGAGGACAGGTTCCCGACCAATCTCAGCTTTGGCTCGTCGGGCGGGCCCGAGCGGCGGACCGAGATCGTCACGCTGGCGAACGGGTTCGAAGAGCGCAACACGCCCTGGTCGGCTTCGCGGCACCGCTACGATGCGGGGCTCGGCATGCGGTCGCTGTCGGATATCGAGACCTTGCTGACGTTCTTCGAGGCCCGGCATGGGCAGCTATACGGTTTCCGCTGGAAGGATTGGGCCGACTACAAATCCTGCACGCCGCTCGGCACGCCCGCCTTTGGCGACCAGGTGATCGGCACGGGCGACGGCGTCGCGACGGTGTTCATGCTGACGAAGAGCTACCAGTCCGGCGGCTCGGCCTATCTGCGCGAGATCCGGAAACCGGTGGCCGGAACGGTGGTTGCCGGTGTTGCCGGTGCGGAAAGCGCCGAGGGGACGGATTTCACGGTGGACACGACCAGCGGTGAGCTGACCTTTGCCGTGCCGCCGGGGGTCGGCGAGGTCGTAACGGCAGGGTTCGAGTTCGATGTCCCGGTGCGGTTCGACACCGACCGCATCGTGACGTCGGTTGCGAGTTTCCAGGCAGGCGAAGTGCCCTCCGTGCCGGTTGTGGAGGTGCGGATTTGAGCGGCGCCGGCAATCCACTGGCGCAGCATCTGGCAAGCGGATCGACCTCGGTCTGCCGTTGCTGGAGCGTCACGCGCCGCGATGGCACGGTCTATGGGTTCACCGATCACGACCGGACGCTTTCCTTCGACGGCGTCGCGTTTCGGGCCGATACCGGCATGACCGCGCGGGCGGTCGAGCAGGTCACCGGGCTGTCGGTGGACAACTCGGAGGTGGTCGGCGCTCTGAGCCATCCTTCGGTGCGCGAGGCGGACATCGCCGCCGGCCGTTTCGACGGCGCCGAGGTCAGGGCCTGGCTGGTGAACTGGCAGGACCTGTCAGAGCGCGCATTGCTGTTTCGCGGTTCGCTTGGCGAGATCACCCGGTCCGGGGGAGGGTTCCGTGCTGAGTTGCGTGGCCTATCCGAAGCCCTGAACCAGCCCCGCGGGCGCGCCTATCAGGCAACATGCCCCGCGGTTCTGGGCGACGCCTCCTGTGGGTTCGACCTCGCGACACCGGGCTACTTCCTTGAAGGCCCTCTGACCCTGGCTGAAGACGGGCGCATCCTGACCTTGCCGGATACCGGTGGTTTCTCGAAGGGCTGGTTCGCCCGCGGCCGTGTCCGAGTCCTGTCCGGCGACGCGGTGGGTCTCGTCGGGATCGTGAAAGCCGACATTTCGAAGGCGGGCACGCGGCGCCTGGAACTGTGGGAGACGCTGCGGGCCGGGGTTGCGGCCGGGGATGTCGTTCGGGTCGAGGCAGGCTGCGACAGGCGCGCGGCGACCTGCCGGGACAAGTTCTCCAATTTCCTGAATTTCAGGGGCTTCCCGAACATCCCGGGTGAGGATTGGCTGATGAGCTACCCCCAGAAGAAGGGCGTGAACGACGGCGGGAGCCTGGGCGCATGAGCGGGCGCCCGGATATCGTGGACGAGGCACGCCGCTGGATCGGGACGCCGTATCGCCATCAGGGATCGGTTTGCGGTGCCGGCGCCGATTGTCTCGGGCTGATCCGGGGTGTCTGGCGGGCGATCCATGGCGAGGAGCCCGAAACGCCGCCGCCCTACAGCCGCGATTGGTCGGAAGCGTCCGGCGAGGAAGTGTTGTGGCACGGCGCCGCGCGGCACCTTGTGGCGAAGCCGTTCGAGCCTGTCGAGGCTGGCGATGTGGTCCTGTTCAGGATTCGGGACGGCCTGGTGGCCAAGCACCTCGGAATCATCGCCTCGGTGGGAACGGCGCCTTCCTTCGTTCATGCCTATTCCGGCCATGGCGTGGTCGAGAATTCCCTGTCGCTGCCGTGGCGGCGCCGGATCGTCGCTGCGTTTCGCTTTCCTGGAGGGCCTGTCTGATGGCCACGATCGTTCTTTCCGCGGTTGGCGCGGCAGCCGGCGGCGCGTTCGGCGGCGGTATCCTCGGACTGTCTTCTGTCGTGATCGGTCGCGCGATTGGCGGCACGATCGGCCAGGCGATCGACCGCCAGGTCTTCGGGCAGCGTCTCCTGGGGGCCGGCGGAGACGTCGTCGATCAGGGCAAGGTCGATCGTTTCCGCCTGTCGGGCGCCTGCGAAGGGGCGCCGGTGCCGGAGACCTTTGGGAGGATGCGGGTCGCCGGCCAGGTGATCTGGGCGTCGCGATTCCTGGAAAAAGTGCAGACGCAGCGGGTTTCGTCGGGCGGCAAGGGCAGTGCTCCGCCCGCGACGACGGTAAACAGCTTCAGCTACTCGGTGAGTCTTGCGATAGCGCTCGGCAAAGGCGAAGTCGCGCGCCTCGGACGGATCTGGGTCGACGGCAACGAGATCGCGCCGAGGGATCTGAACATGCGCTTCTACTCCGGGAGCGAAACGCAGCTTCCGGATCCGAAGCTCGAGGCTGTGGAAGGCACCGGTTCGGCGCCCGCCTTTCGCGGGACGGCCTATGTCGTGATCGAGGACCTCGATCTCGGTCAGTTCGGCAATCGGGTGCCGCAGTTCAATTTCGAGGTTGTGCGTCGCGAGCAGTCCGGCGCGCTGGCGGATAGCGATCTTGCAAGCGCGATCCGTGCGGTCGCACTCGTACCCGGGACGGGGGAGTACGCGCTCGCGACCACGCCGGTGCATGTTTCGAACGGGCCGGGCAGGAATGTCTCGGTCAATGTGAATTCCCCCTTGGGGATCACCGATTGTGCCGCCGCGCTCGATGCCATGCGGTCCGAACTCCCGAACCACAAGGCGACCTCGCTCGTCGTGTCCTGGTTCGGAACGGATCTGCGCTGCGGGCTGTGCGAAATTGCACCTCGGGTCGAGCAGGTGGCGTTGGACGGCGTCGAGATGCCCTGGTCCGTTTCCGGGCTGAGCAGAGCCCAGGCCGGTATCGTGCCCTATGAAGAGGATCGGCCGGTCTATGGCGGCACACCTGCCGATGCGTCTGTCGTCGAGGCCATCTCCGAATTGCGCGCGGATGGGCGCGAGGTGATGTTCTACCCGTTTCTCCTCATGGAACAGCTTGCCGGCAACGGGCTGCTCGATCCCTGGAGCGGCGCTGCCGATCAGCCGGCACTGCCCTGGCGGGGGCGGATTACCCTGTCGGTTGCACCGGGGGCGACAGGTAGCCCGGACGGCACGACCGCGGCAGATGCCGAAGTGGCCGCCTTCTTCGGGACGGCCGCACCCGGTGACTTCAGCGTCTCTGGCGCGACCGTCGCCTACTCGGGGGCGCCCGAGAACTCCTACCGAAAATTCATCCTGCATTATGCGCATCTTTGCGCGGCGGCGGGCGGGATCGACGCGTTCTGCATCGGCTCGGAGATGCGGGGGCTTACCCAGATCCGTGGGGCAGGGGGCACTTTTCCTGTGGTGGCCGCGCTCAGGGCGCTGGCCGCCGATGTCCGTCAGATCCTCGGCTCCGGCACGAAAATCGGCTACGCTGCGGATTGGTCGGAGTACTTCGGCTACCAGCCGCAGGACGGGTCGGGCGGTCTGTTCTTCCATCTCGACCCTCTCTGGTCCGATCCGGAAATCGATTTCGTCGGTATCGACAATTACATGCCGCTCGCGGATTGGCGCGATGGCGAGAGCCATGCCGATATCGACTGGGGTTCGATCTACAACCTGGACTACCTGCGCGGAAACATCGAAGGCGGCGAAGGCTTCGACTGGTTCTATGCGTCCGACGCGGATGCCGAAGACCAGCTGCGTAGCCCGATTTCGGACGGGGCGTATGGCGAAGACTGGGTCTATCGCTACAAGGACATCCGTGCCTGGTGGAGCCAGCCGCACCACGACCGTCCGGGTGGCGTGCGCTCGGCAACGCCGACGGACTGGGTGCCCCGGTCAAAGCCGATCTGGTTCACCGAGATCGGCTGTGCGGCCATCGACAAGGGCGCCAACGCGCCGAACAGGTTCTTCGATCCGAAATCGTCGGAATCGGGTCTGCCGCCCTTTTCGTCCGGACGCAGGGACGACACGATGCAGATGCAGTTCCTGATCGCTCAGCTCGGCTACTGGTCCGATCGGGCGATCAACCCGGTATCGCCGGTCTATGGCGGCCCGATGATCGATACCGGCCACGCGTTCGTCTGGGCCTGGGATGCGCGACCGTTTCCGTTCTTCCCGAACAATCGCGCGCTCTGGAGCGACGGCGGCAACTACGGCAGGGGCCATTGGCTGAACGGGCGGACGTCCTCGCGGGCGCTGGCCTCCGTGGTGCGGGAAATCTGTCGCGGCTCAGGGGTGACCGACATCGATGTGAGCGCGCTCCACGGCGTCGTGAGAGGGTTCTCGAGCGAAGGTGCGGGAACCGCGCGGTCGGCATTGCAGCCGCTGATGCT
Source organism: Paracoccaceae bacterium (assembly GCA_003605175.1). Classification (GTDB taxonomy): domain Bacteria; phylum Pseudomonadota; class Alphaproteobacteria; order Rhodobacterales; family Rhodobacteraceae; genus Ovoidimarina. The sequence continues at coordinate 136,106 of QWDA01000009.1, forward strand.
GGCCTATGGGTTCGACGCGCTGGAAAAAAGCGGCCAGATCGTGTTCCGGTCACGCGATGCGCGGCCCAGAGGCGCGATTGCGACAAGCGATCTGGCGGAGACCGATGAAGTGCCGGGCACGATCGAGCGCGTGCGTGCGCCCGAAGCCGAGACGGTGGGCCGGGTCCGGATCAGCGCCATGGAGGCGGAAGGGTCCTACCAAATCCGCAGCGGCGAGGCGGTTTTTCCGGACGAGACCGTCGAGACCGTGACGCAGACCGAACTGCCGCTTCTCCTGACCCAGTCGGAATTGCGGGCGATTGCGGAACGCTGGCTCGCGGAGGCGCGCGTGGCCCGCGACAGCTTGCGCTTCTCGCTGCCGCCGTCGCGCACGCAGGTCTCGGTCGGCGATGTCGTGACCGTGGAGGACGGCGGCGATACCGCGCGCTACCGTATCGACCGGCTGGAGCAGGCGGGCCTCCAGATCGCGAGCGCGATCCGGGTCGATGCCGATCTCTACACGCCGTCCTCCGATCTCGACGATAGCGGGACGGCACCGGTGCCCTTCGTCGCGCCGGTTCCAGTCTACCCGGTCTTCCTCGACCTGCCGCTGATCTCCGGCGACGAGCTGCCCCATGCGCCCCATATCGCCGTGGCGGCCGATCCCTGGCCCGGCTCGGCGGCGGTTTTCAGATCCACCTCCGCGGACGGGTTCGTGCTCGACACCGAGGTGCGCGACCCCTCGGCGATCGGCGTCACCGAGACCGACCTCGCCGCCGCGGCGCCGGGCCTGTGGGACAGGGGGGCGGCACTTCGGGTGCGGCTCTCGGGCGGCGCGTTCGAGTCGGTGAGCGACGCAGACATCCTCAATGGCGCAAATGCCGTGGCCATCGGTGACGGGCAGTCCGACCTGTGGGAGATCTTCCAGTTCCGGAACGCGGATCTGATCGGCGAGGACCTCTACGAACTGTCATGGCGCCTGCGAGGACAGGCCGGAACCGATGCCGTGATGCCGGCGGTCTGGCCGGCCGGCAGCACCGTGGTGCCGCTCAGTGGCGCGCTGGTGCAGATCGGACTTTCCTCGTCGGAACGCGGCCTTGCGCGCCGCTACCGGATCGGCCCGTCCAGCCTCCCCGTGGACGATCCGGTCTATGTCGAAACGGAACGGGCCTTCGATGGGGTCGGTCTCCGTCCCTACGCGCCGGTGCATCTGCGCAGCTTGATCGACCCCGTCGGCGGAACAGCGATCCGCTGGATCCGCAGAACCCGGATCGACGGGAATTCCTGGCTCGGCCTCGACGTGCCGCTCGGCGAGGCGCGCGAGGAATATCTCGTGCGGGTCTTCGACGGCGGGGCGCTCGTTCGCGAAACGACGGTGTCCCAGGCCGCCTGGACCTATGCCGGTGTCGACAAGGCTGCCGACGGCATCTCCGGCCCCTACACCGTCGAAATCGCCCAGCTTTCGGACCGCTACGGTCCCGGACCATTCGGAAGGATCGCGATCAATGACTAGCACGCCGACCCTCGGGCTGCCGCTCCTGCAGCCCTCGCAGGCCCAGAAGCACGTGACGGTGAACGAGGCGCTGGTGCGGCTCGACGCGCTGGCCCAGCTCACGCTCGCCTCGCGCAGCCTCACCCAGCCGCCCGCCGCCCCGGTCGAGGGCGACCTCTACGCGGTGCCCACCGGTGCGACTGGTGCCTGGAGCGGCGCGGACGGGCAGGCAGCCGTCTACGTGAATGGCGGCTGGGCTTTCGTTGCCCCCAAACCGGGCTGGCAAGGCTGGATCGCCGACGAGGGCGCTGCGGCGCAGTTCGACGGCCAGGCTTGGGTGGCGGGCAGCGGCTCGCTCTCGCCCAACGGAGCGGCGACCATGTTCCGCGTGGTCGAGATCGACCACACCATTGCCGCCGGCGCGAGCTCCGACACCCTGCCGGTGATCCCTGCGCAATCTGTCGTGTTCGGTGTGACCGGGCGTGTTCTCTCCACGATCACGGGTGCGGCCACCTCCTGGCAACTCGGGATCGGCGGCGTCTCGGCGAACCGCTATGGCAACGGGCTCGGGCTTTCCGCGGGGTCCTGGCTCCGGGGGATCACGTCGCAACCACTGGCCTACTACGCCGACACGCCGCTCACGCTGACCGGCGAGGGCGGCGACTTCTCGGGCGGCGTGGTGCGCCTCGCGGTCCACATCGCCGAACTGGCGCTGCCCCGGGCGTGAATCGCGAAGGGCGGCACTTGCGCCCCGCCCTATCCCCGCGCGCAGGAAAGGCAGGTCGGCACCGTCGGATCCGCCTCCAGCCGGCCCCGTGCGATGGCCTCGCCGCATTCCGTGCAATAGCCGTATTCTCCCTCCGCCAGCCGCGCCAGGGCCGCCTATATCCTGCGGCGCTCGCTGGCGCGGCGGCGTTCGGTGGCCTGCGCCATCGCCTGGCGCTGCAATGCGTCCATCCGGCTGAGCCGCCCCACCGATTGCTGGTCGAGCATAACCGTTGCGCGGTCCTCGTGCCCGGTCCGGTCTCCGCGATCAAGCGCCGCGAGCATCGCGAGAAGGCGGGCGCGCAACGTTTTGTCATGATCGGGCTCACACAATTTCGTGCCTTTCGCGGGTTTCGCCTTTGGCGCCGGACGCCTATTTGGTGTAAGACGGGCGCCAACCGGAGGACAAGCCATGGCCGAGACCCGCAAGAAGATCGCCGAACTGGATCCGATCTGGTCGCGCATCCGCGATGATGCGGAACAGATCGTGGCAAAGGAGCCGCTGCTCGGCGGTCTGGTGCATTCCTCGATCCTGCACCACCCCACGTTCGAACGCGCGCTGTCCTACCGGATCTCGCTCAAGCTCGCCTCGGGCGAGATGTCGGAACAGCTCCTGCGCGAAATCGCCGACGAGGCCTATGCTGCCGAACCCGGGATCGGCCAGGCCGCGCGTGCCGATATCGTGGCCGTTTTCGACCGCGACCCGGCCTGCCACCGGATGATCCAGCCGCTCCTCTACTTCAAGGGCTTCCAGGCGCTGCAATCCTACCGGATCGGCCACTGGCTCTGGACCGAGGGCCGTGAGGACATGGCCTTTTTCATCCAGATGCGCGTCTCCGAAGTGTTCGGCGTCGATATCCATCCCAATGCGCGGATGGGCCGCGGCATCATGATCGACCACGCCCATTCCATCGTCATCGGCGAGACTGCCGTGGTGGGCGACAACGTGTCGATGCTGCATTCGGTGACCCTGGGCGGCACCGGCAAGGAGGAGGAAGACCGGCATCCGAAGATCGGCGACGGCGTGTTGATCGGCGCCGGGGCGAAGGTGCTCGGCAATATCCGGGTCGGCGCCTGCTCGCGGATCGCGGCCGGTTCGGTGGTGCTGGAGGAAGTGCCGCGCAACACCACGGTCGCGGGTGTGCCGGCCAGGATCGTCGGCACCGCGGGCTGCTCGCAGCCCTCGCAGGCGATGGACCAGCTCCTCTCGAAATGCTGCGGCCCGGACGACGCCGGATCGTGACGGACTTCCCGGGCCAACCGCCCGGGCGAAACTGAAGAGGGGTAGATCCATGACCATTCGCACAACGGACGGCCGCGGCCGTCTTTTCGCGTCGGTACTCGACACGGTGGGCGACACGCCCTGCATCCGGATCAACCGGATCGCGCCGAAACACGTGACCGTCTATGTCAAGGCCGAGGCGTTCAACCCGGCCGCCTCGGTGAAGGACCGGCTCGCGCTCAACATCATCGAGGCGGCGGAACGCGACGGCCGGCTGAAACCCGGCCAGACCGTGGTCGAGGCGACAAGCGGAAACACCGGCATCGGGCTCGCCATGGTCTGCGCCGCGAAGGGGTATCCGCTCGTCGTCACCATGGCCGACAGCTTCTCGATCGAGCGCCGCAGGCTGATGCGCTTCCTCGGTGCCAAGGTGGTACTGACCCCGCGCGCCGAAAAGGCGATGGGCATGTACAACAAGGCCAAGGAACTCGCCGAGCAGAACGGCTGGTTTCTCGCCCGGCAGTTCGAGACGAAGGACAATGCCGATATCCACGAGAACACCACTGCGCGCGAGATCCTCGGCGATTTCGAGGGCGAGCGGCTCGACTACTTCGTGACCGGATACGGCACCGGCGGCACGCTCGCCGGGGTGGGAAGGGTGCTCCGGAAGGAACGCCCCGGGACGAAGATCATCTGCTCGGAACCGGCGAATGCCGCGCTCGTCTCCTCCGGCACGCCGCAGGAGCGGGTCGGCGAGGATGCCGCCAAGGGCCACCCGGCCTGGCAGCCGCACTCGATCCAGGGCTGGACCCCGGATTTCATTCCCTACGTGCTGCAGGAGGCGATCGACGGCGGCTATTACGACCAGATGATCCCGATTCCCGGCCCGGACGGTATCGCCTGGTCGAAGCGGCTCGCCGCCGAGGAGGGGATATTCTGCGGGATCTCCGCCGGGGCGACCTTTGCCTGCGCGATGAAGGTGGCCGAAACCGCGCCCGAAGGTTCGGTGATGCTGGTCATGCTGCCCGATACCGGCGAACGTTACCTGTCCTCGCCGCTCTTCGAGGGGATCCCCGAGGACATGACCGAGGAGGAGCGGGCGATCTCGCTCTCGACGCCGACGGCGCAGATGGCTGCGGAGTAGGTCTTTCCAGGAGGAGCGGGCCCGTGCCGGGCCCGCATTCCATGTCTCGCGCCGACGCCTCTGGCTCTGGCGCTCGGGTGGGCGCCCGGCGGCACCGTCAGGCGAATTGATCGAAGGCCTCGAGGGCCTTGACCCCGTACATGTAGGCCGGCCCGCCCCCCATCATCACCGCGACCGAGATCGTCTCGGCGATTTCCTCGCGCGTGGCGCCCGCCTTCACCGCGCCCAGCAGGTGGAAGCCGATGCAATCGACGCAGCGGTCGGCGATGCCGATGGCGAGTGCAATGAGTTCCTTCTGCTTGAGGTCCAGCGCGCCCGGCGCCATCGCGGCCCGGTGCAGCGCAGTGAAACCGTGGCCGGTTTCGGGTTGAACCTGACGGAAGGCGGCGAGGTTTTCGCTGGTTTCCTTGAGATGCGATTTCCAGTCCATGGCGGAGCTCTCCCTGACACGAGAACGGCCTTCGCCCATCGGGACGAAGGCCGCCTTGTCTCAGATCAAGCCGCGCCGGTCAGGCCAGCATCGCCACCGGGTTCTCGAGCCCGTCCTTGATCGCCTCGAGAAGCTGCGCGCCGAGCGCCCCGTCGATCACCCGGTGATCGACCGAAAGCGTCACCGACATCACCGTCGCCACGGCCAGTTCGCCATCCTCGCCCACGACCGGCTTTTTCACGCCGGCGCCGACCGCGAGGATCGCACCATGGGGCGGGTTGATCACCGCATCGAAATTGTCGATGCCGAACATGCCGAGATTGGAGATCGCGAAGGAACCGCCCTGGTACTCGTGCGGCGCGAGCTTCCTGTCGCGGGCGCGGGCGGCGAGGTCCTTCATCTCGGCCGAGAGCGCCGAGAGCGATTTCACATGCGCGTCCTTCAGGACCGGGGTGAACAGCCCACCCTCGATGGCGACCGCCACCGCGACGTCCGAGGGCTTCAGTTTCAGCATCCGGTCGCCGGCCCAGACCGCATTGGCGTCGGGCACCTGTTGCAGCGCCATGGCGCAGGCCTTGATGATGAAGTCGTTGACCGAGAGCTTCACGCCGCGCGCCTCGAGCTGCTTGTTGAGCTGCGAGCGGAACTTCAGCAGCGCGTCCAGCCTGATGTCGCGGCGCAGGTAGAAATGCGGGATCGTCTGCTTGGCCTCGGTAAGCCGCGCGGCGATGGTCTTGCGCATCCCGTCGAGCTTGATTTCCTCGAAGTCGCGGCCCTCGTACATCTTCACCACCGCGTCGGTGGAAGGGCCCGCCGGAGCGGCCGCCGCAGGTGCCTGCGCCGCCGGCGCGGCGGCCGGTGCGGGCCTGCCGGGCTCGGCCTTCTCCACATCGGCCTTGACGATCCGCCCATGCGGGCCGGTGCCCTTGACCTGCGAAAGATCGAGCCCCTTGTCCTTCGCGATCCGGCGCGCGAGCGGCGATGCGAAGACCCGGTCGCCGGAGGCCGTTGCCGGGGCAGGGGGGGCGGCCTTCTCGGGGCCCCCTGCGGGGGCCGTCTCGGCGGCCGCGGAGGCCGGCTTCGCCGCCTCCGGCGCGGGCTTCGCCGCCGGCGCCGACCCGATATCGGCGGCGCTTTCGCCATCGTCCAGGAGCACCGCGATGGGCGTGTTCACCTTCACCCCCTCGGTGCCCTCGGCGATTAGGATCTTGCCGACGATCCCCTCGTCCACCGCCTCGAATTCCATCGTCGCCTTGTCGGTCTCGATCTCGGCCAGAAGGTCCCCCGAGGAGACCGTGTCGCCTTCCTTCACGAGCCATTTCGCGAGGGTGCCTTCCTCCATGGTCGGGCTGAGGGCGGGCATCAGAACTTGGGTGGGCATTCTCTCACTCCCCTTCCAGAACCATCCGGTCGAAGGGCGGGCGGATCCGCCCCTTGCCGTCCCGAAGGGCTCTGAGTGTCGTTTCTATCTGGGTGGCGTGGCGCGCGATCCATTCATGGGCCGTCTGGTGGCCACGCCCGCCGGTCAACCGCATGTCGCGCGCGATCACCTGCTCGGGCAGGAGCCCCACGATCCGGCCCGCCGCATCGCCGATGGCGACCCGGTAAGCCTCCCGCGCGCTGTCCCGGCCGAGCACGTCCATCTTCAGCGATACGTCACTTGCTTCACCGCCTCGATGACCTCGGCGGTGGTGAGAAGCGCATGCTTCTCGAGGTTCGCCGCATAGGGCATCGGCACGTCCTTGCCCGTGCAGTTGAGGACCGGCGCGTCGAGCCAGTCGAAGGCATGCGTCATGATATAGGCCGAGAGGTGGTTGCCGACCGAGCAGACCGGGAAGCCCTCCTCGATGGTCACGCAGCGGTTGGTCTTCTTCACCGAGGCGATAACCGTGTCGTAGTCGAGCGGCCTGAGCGTGCGCAGGTCGATCACCTCGGCCGAGACGCCCTCTTCGGCCAGCTTGTCGGCGGCCTCGAGCGCGTATTGCATCCCGATCCCCCAGCTCACCAGCGTCACGTCGGTGCCCTCGCGCCAGATCCGGGCCTTGCCGAAGGGCACCGTCCAGTCCTCGAGCTTCGGCACCTCGAAAGAGCGGCCGTAGAGGATCTCGTTTTCGAGGAAGATCACCGGGTTCGGGTCGCGGATCGCGGTCTTGAGGAGGCCCTTCGCGTCGGCCGCCGAATAGGGCTGCACGACCTTGAGGCCGGGGATCTGCGCATACCAGGCGCCGTAATCCTGGCTGTGCTGGGCGCCCACCCGGGCCGCGGCGCCGTTGGGCCCCCGGAACACGATCGGGCAGCCCATCTGCCCGCCCGACATGTAGAGCGTCTTGGCGGCCGAGTTGATGATGTGGTCGATCGCCTGCATCGCGAAGTTGAAGGTCATGAACTCGACTATGGGCCGGGTGCCGCCGAAGGCCGCGCCGACGCCGATGCCGGCGAAGCCATGCTCGGTGATCGGCGTGTCGATCACCCGGCGCGCGCCGAACTCGTCCAGGAGGCCCTGGGTGATCTTGTAGGCGCCCTGGTACTCGGCCACCTCCTCGCCCATCACGAAGACCTTGCCGTCGCGCCGCATCTCCTCGGCCATCGCGTCGCGCAGCGCCTCGCGGACCGTGGTGGTGACCATCTCGGTGCCTTCCGGGATCAAGGTCTCGCGGACCTCGACCGAGGCCACCGGCGCCTTCGCCGCCGCGGGCGCCGGGTCGTGGCCGTTCGCCGCCGGAGCCGCCGAAGGGGCAGGGGCCGAAGACGCCGCCGCTTCGGCATCCTCGCCTTCCTCGACAAGCACCGCGATGGGCGTGTTCACCTTCACCCCCTCGGTGCCTTCGGCGATCAGGATCTTGCCGACGATTCCCTCGTCCACCGCCTCGAATTCCATCGTCGCCTTGTCGGTCTCGATCTCGGCGAGGATATCGCCGGAGGACACCGTATCGCCCTCCTTCACCAGCCATTTGGCGAGCGTGCCCTCCTCCATGGTGGGGCTCAGCGCGGGCATCAGTACTTCGGTCGCCATGTCAGTGAGCCTCCCCTTGCGGCAGTGCATCGGCGTAGATGTCGGTCCAGAGCTCGGCGAGCGCCGGTTCTGGGCTCTCCTTGGCGAACTCCGCCGCCTGGTTCACGATGTCCTTGATCTCCTTGTCGATCGCCTTGAGATCGTCCTCGGAGGCATGCTTGCCGGTGAGCAGCATGGTGCGGACATGTTCGATCGCGTCGCGCTTCTCGCGCATCTCCTGCACTTCCTCGCGGGTGCGGTACTTCGCCGGGTCTGACATCGAGTGGCCGCGATAGCGGTAGGTCATCACCTCGAGGATGTACGGGCCCTTGCCCGCGCGGCAATGTGCCACCGCCTTCTCTCCCGCGGCCTTCACCGCCAAGACGTCCATCCCGTCGACCTGCTCGCCCGGGATCCCGTAAGCCACGCCGCGCTCGTAGAGCGTCATCGACTTGGTTGCCCGCTTCACCGAGGTCCCCATGGCGTACTGGTTGTTCTCGATCACGAAGACCACCGGCAGGTCCCAGAGCTCGGCCATGTTGTAGGTCTCGTAGACCTGGCCCTGGTTCGCCGCGCCATCGCCGAAATAGGTGAAGGTCACCCGGTCGTTGCCGAGATACTTGTCGGCCATGGCCAGACCCGCGCCGATCGGCACCTGCGCGCCGACGATGCCGTGTCCGCCGTAGAAATGCTTCTCGCGGCTGAACATGTGCATGCTGCCGCCCTTGCCCCGGGAATAGCCGCCCTCGCGGCCGGTGAGCTCGGCCATCACGCCCCTGGGGTCCATGCCGCAGGCCAGCATGTGGCCGTGGTCGCGGTAGGAGGTCACTCGCTTGTCGCCTTCCTCGGCGGCGGCCTCGAGCCCGACGACGACCGCTTCCTGGCCGATATAGAGGTGGCAGAAGCCGCCGATCAGCCCCATCCCGTAAAGCTGGCCCGCCTTCTCCTCGAAGCGGCGGATCAGAAGCATTTCGCGGTAGTAGTGAAGGAGCTCGTCCTTCGACACGTTCGGTTTGGCCGCAGCCTTGCGCGTTGCCATGCCGGCAGCTCCTCCCTCTCCCAAGAATAGTTTAGCGTTGAACTATTTTCTACATGATAGCCGAGACGGCGGCACGGCGAAAGTGCCGTTGCGCCCCGTCGCCGGCGGAAATCCCGCCATGCGTGTGGTGCAAGGCTCGCGTTCTTCCGATCGGGGACTTCGTGTCTCTGGCTGGTCGGCAGCAAGGCCTCGATCAAGAACCTGTCTAATGCAGCACGATCTCGTCCGGCCGCACCAGGCCCAGCACGTCGCGCGCCTGCTCGTCCAGGAGTTCGAGGTCCAGATAGTCGTCCGACAGCCGCCGGGTCTTGTTCTGCAGCGCGGCGACCTCGGCCTGAAGCCGGGCCCGCTCGGTCTCGAGCTGAGTCTTCTCAGCCTCGATCTGCACCCGCCGGAACAGCCCGTAATCGCCCTGCACGCTGGCGAAGGTGAAATACATCGCCGCCAGGCACATCAGCGTAAGGTAAATCGCCGCGCCGAGCGCGGGGCGTTTCAGGGTCTGGGTCATGCTCTGCCTCGGGCCGCCTCTCCCGGGCGGCTCACGGGCCGAATCATGTCACACAAGGCAGGGCAGGGGAATCCCCCATTTCCGGCAGGCGGGCCCCTCAGGCGGCGATCTGCGCGCCACAATGCCCGGCAAAGCACACGCCCAGCACATGGTCCCAGCCCGTGTCGTAGCCGGCCTGAACCTCCTTCGCCTTCGGCCCCAACGCCTCCCAGCGGGAATGGGTAAGATCCACCCGCGTCCCCGCTTCGGTCTGGGTGAAGACCACGTCGACATGGGTCGCCTCCTCCGGCGTGCGGCCGACATACCAGTCCAGCCCGAACCGCGCGCCGGGCTCCCAGTCGGTCACCGTGCCCCAAGGCGCCTCGCTACCGTCGGGCCTTGTCTCGATCACCTTGCCGCCCTCGCGCGGCTCGACCCGGACGCGGGCATCGGCGCCCGACCGCGAATGCGTCGCCTTCGGCCACCACCGGTCGAGCCCCTCGGTGAAAAGCGCGAAGGCCTCTCCGGTTGTCAGCGGCACGGTGACGGTCTTGCGGACGGGATCGGTCATGGGCTCCTCCTGGTCTCGTTCTGGGCCTGCTCATGAGCGGCGCGGGCATAGGCGGCGAGCGCATCGTCCCACATCGCGTCGAGATACTCGCGGAGCGCCGCCCAGCCCTGCGGCGCCAGCCGGTAGATCCGCCGCGTGCCTTCCGCCTCGGCGGTCACCAGCCCCGCCTCCGCCAGCACCCGCAGGTGCTGCGAAACCGCCGGCCGGCTCACCGGCAGCGTGCAAGCGATCCGGCCCACGGGCTGCGGTGCGGCGCGCAACGCCTCGACGATCGCCCGTCTTGTCGGGTCGGCCAGCGCGGCAATGGCATTCGCGTAAGTCATGACTTACGGTAAGCCGCTATTTACATTCTTGTCAACGAGTCATAAGTGCCCGAACGGGCCACCCTTGCGGCCCCTCCTAAGACTACCGTAACACTCCTTGGATAACTTCCTTTCTCGTCAGCAGGCACGGAACATGCAGAACCCAGCAGAAACCTACATGAACCTCGTCCCGATGGTGGTCGAACAGACGTCGCGCGGCGAACGGGCCTACGACATCTTCTCGCGGCTCCTGAAGGAACGGATCGTCTTCGTGAACGGCCCCGTGCATGACGGGATGAGCCAGCTCGTCGTGGCCCAGCTCCTGCACCTGGAGGCCGAGAATCCCTCGAAGGAAATCTCGATGTACATCAACTCGCCGGGCGGGGTCGTCACGGCGGGTCTCTCGATCTACGACACAATGCAGTACATCCGGCCCAAAGTGTCGACGCTCGTTGTGGGGCAGGCGGCATCGATGGGGTCGCTGCTCCTGACCGCCGGGGAGCCGGGTATGCGCTTCTCGCTGCCGAATTCCTCGATCATGGTCCACCAGCCGTCGGGCGGCTACCAGGGCCAGGCGACCGACATCATGATCCACGCCCGCCATACCGAGCGGCTGAAGCGGCAGCTCAATGAAATCTACGTGAAGCACACCGGTCAGACGCTGAAGAAGGTCGAGGACGCGCTCGAGCGCGACAACTTCATGACTGCCGAGGAAGCCAAGGAATGGGGCCTGATCGACCAGATCGTCGACAGCCGCGAGAAACCGGAAGCAACCGATTAGTAACAAATCTGCCCAAAATTCGCCGTTGTGCCCCGGTATCGTCTGCCATAGGCTCTAAGGCCAGACGAGGCCCGAAGGGCCCGGGCGCACGAACAGGCACGCTGCCGCCGAGGTTTTGACATGGCTAGTTCATCCGGCAACGAAAGCAAGAACACGCTCTACTGCTCTTTCTGCGGGAAGAGTCAGCATGAGGTGCGCAAGCTCATTGCCGGGCCGACGGTGTTCATCTGCGATGAATGCGTCGAGCTCTGCATGGACATCATCCGCGAGGAAACCAAGTCGGCCGGCCTGAAGTCCGCCGACGGCGTGCCCACGCCCAAGGAAATCTGCGACGTTCTCGACGATTACGTGATCGGCCAGAGCCATGCCAAGCGGGTCCTCTCCGTCGCCGTGCACAACCATTACAAGCGGCTGAATCACGCGGCAAAATCGGGCGACATCGAGCTGGCGAAATCGAACATCCTGCTGATCGGCCCCACCGGTTGCGGCAAGACGCTCCTCGCCCAGACGCTCGCGCGGATCCTCGATGTGCCCTTCACCATGGCCGACGCCACCACGCTGACCGAGGCCGGCTATGTGGGCGAGGATGTCGAGAACATCATCCTCAAGCTCCTGCAGGCGTCGGAATACAACGTCGAACGGGCGCAGCGCGGCATCGTCTATATCGACGAGGTCGACAAGATCACACGGAAGTCCGACAACCCCTCGATCACCCGCGACGTGTCGGGCGAGGGGGTGCAGCAGGCGCTCCTGAAGATCATGGAAGGCACCGTGGCAAGCGTTCCGCCCCAGGGCGGCCGCAAGCATCCGCAGCAGGAATTCCTGCAGGTGGACACCACCAATATCCTGTTCATCTGCGGCGGCGCATTCGCGGGTCTCGAAAAGATCATCGCCCAGCGCGGCAAGGGCTCGGCCATGGGCTTCGGCGCGGAAGTGCGCGATCCGGATGCGCGGGGCACCGGTGAGCTCTTCACCGAGCTCGAGCCGGAGGATCTCCTGAAATTCGGCCTGATCCCCGAATTCGTCGGCCGTCTCCCGGTGATCGCGACGCTCGAGGATCTTGACGAAGAGGCGCTGGTGATCATCCTGACCCAGCCCAAGAACGCGCTCGTGAAGCAGTATCAGCGGCTTTTCGAACTCGAGGACACCAAGCTGACCTTCACCGAGGATGCGCTCAACGCCATCGCCAAGCGCGCCATCGAACGCAAGACCGGCGCACGCGGCCTGCGCTCGATCATGGAAGACATCCTTCTGGACACGATGTTCGACCTGCCGGGCATGGAATCGATCGAGGAAGTCGTGGTGAACGAGGAGGCCGTGGTTTCCGAGGCGGCTCCGCTGATGATCTATTCCGACGAGGGCAAGAAGGCCCCCGCCAACGCCGGCTGAGCGCCTCGACGAGCCGGGAACAAGGCGCCTTCGGGCGCTTTTTTTCGTGCCGGTCAGGCCGCCGCCGTGTCGATCCAGATCGTCACCGGTCCGTCATTGACGAGGCTCACCGCCATATCGGCCCCGAAACGCCCGCACGCGACCGGCACGCCCGCTTCGGCCAGGAACCCCGCGAAGGCCTCGTAGAGCCGCTCGCCCTCCTCCGGCGGCGCCGCGCTGGAGAACCCCGGCCGGTTGCCCCGCGACGTATCCGCCGCCAGCGTGAACTGGCTCACCACCAGAGCCGACCCACCCGCATCGCGCACCGAAAGGTTCATCCGGTCCTCCGCGTCGCGGAAGATCCGCAGCTTCGCGACCTTCGCCGCCAGCGCCTGCGCCTCCGCCTCGCCGTCGCCCGCCATCGCGCAGACCAGTACCAGCATACCGGGCCCGATCGCGCCCAGAACTTCGCCCGCCACCTCGACCTTCGCTTCGGTGACGCGCTGGATCAGCGCCCTCACAGCTCGTGCCGCCAGGGCGGGTTTGCGCCTGCCCGGCTCACGGTCACCGCCGCCGCCCGGTTGCCCATCGCCAGCGCTGCATCCAGCGCCGCGTCGTCCAGAGACCGCAGCCCCGCCTTGGTCAGCGCGCCCGCCGAATGCAGCGCCGCCAGAAGCCCCGCGTTGAACGTGTCGCCCGCGCCCACCGTATCCACCACGGCCACCTTCTCCGACCCCACGCGCCGCGCGCCCGAAGCGGTAAAGCCGGTCACGCCCTTCGACCCTTCAGTGATGCAGACAAGCGCCGGCCCCTGCGCCAGGATCCCCCGCGCCAGGGCCTCGATCTCGCCCGGGCCTTCCAGCCAGCGCAGGTCCTCATCCGACAGTTTCACGATATCAGCCATCGCGATCATCGCCCCGATCCGCGCGCGATAGGCCGTCTCGTCACGGATGAAGCCGGGCCGGATATTCGGGTCGAGCATCACCGCCCGCCCCGGCGCCACCTGCGCCATCAGCGCCTGGTAAGCGGCCCCCGACGGATCCACCGCCAGGCAGATCCCGCCGAAGAAACAGGCCGTGACGCACTCCGGCACGACCGGCAGATCGCCCGGCGCCAGCATCCGCCCCGCGGTGTTCTCGTCGTAGAACGTGTAACTCGCGTGCCCGTCGGTCAGCCGCACGAAGGCCAGCGTCGTCGGCCGGTCGCTTCGGACTGAAAGCGCGGCATCCACCTTCGACGCCGCCAGCGCGTCTTCCAGGACACCGCCGAACAGGTCGGTCGAAAGCCCGGTCAGGAACCCCGCCGGCGCGCCGAGCCGCCCTAGCGCGATCGCGGTGTTGAACACCGCGCCGCCCGCATGGGGCGCGAAACACGCCTCACCCGAGGCGGTCTCGCGCGGCAGCATGTCGATCAGCGCCTCGCCGCAGCACAGGATCATGCTCCACCCTCTCCAAAGCCCGTCATTGCCGACCCCTTGAACCACGCGGCGCCGGGCCTGTCGAGACGGCCGCGCCTCAGACGCGCCCCTCGCTGAGCGCATAGAAATAGCCCGCGACCGCCGCGACGACCAGCGCCGCCAGGATCGCGAAGAAGATCTTCCAGCCCGACCAGGGCCGCTCGCCCTGCACTCGGCCCGTGCGTCCGTTCACCACGAAGCGGTAGCTCTGGCCGCGAAACTTGTAGGCCGCCATCCAGACCGGCAGGAGCACGTGCTTGAAGGTCACGTCCGAGACCTCGGTCCGCACCTCGTGCACCCGCTGCCGGTCACCGCCGATATCGAAGCGCACGTCGCGCAGGATGATCCCGTCCATATAGGCGCGCGCCTCGTCATAGCCGTCCAGGAGCTCGACCTGATAGCCCTCGGCCCGGAACCCCGCGAGGAATTCCGGCCGGTAGGGTTCGAGGCCCATCAGGTCCCAGGGCTCCAGCGCGTCGGTGAACCGCTTCGGCAGCGAGCGCGAGGCAAGCACCAGGATGTCGTCGAAGGCCCGCGCCACCCGACCGGAAACGCGGCGCCAGCGCACCTCGGTGCGGCGGTCCTTGCCGTGGCCATGGCTGTGCACCGTGCCGCGTTCGCCGGAATACTCCGACCGGGTCTTCGCGTCGAAGGTCCAGTAGGGCACATAGATCCCCTCGAGCGTCCGTCCCTTGCGCGCATAGGCCTGAAGCCCGTTCGGCGCGAACCAGAGCCGGCCCAGCCAGCCGGTCATCGCCTCGCGCGCCTGCCGCTCGTCGAGCGCGAAGGGCAGGACACCCCTCGGCTTGATATGCCGGTGCGTGCCGGTGCCGGTCACCACCGGCGTGGCGCAGAACGGGCATTCCTTGGCATGGACCTCCTCGGCGAACTCCACCTGCGCCCCGCAATTCGGGCAGGAGAGCACGCGCGTTTCCTCGATCTCGGTCTCCGGCAGCCGCGCCTCCACGGCGGCGCGGAAATCGAGCTCGTGGATCCCGCCCCAGGGCGCGGCGCCAGCGATCTCGTGTTCGTTGCCGCAATGGTCGCAGACCAGCCGGTCGGCCCCCGGTGCATAGCGCAGGTCGGAGCCGCAGGCGTCGCAGGGAAAGCGGTGTTCCTCGGGTGCCGTCATCTCACAGGTCGGTCATGACGGGCGCAGCATCCGCATCAGCGTGCCGTCCTTGCGAAGATAATGATGGCCGAGCGCGACCAGTGCATGGGCGCCCGCCAGATAGAACAGCGCGTCGCCGCCGAGGCTGTGGATCTCGGCCAGACTGCCGAGGCCCAGGAACCAGGCCGCCGCGCCGCCGATCGGCACCGCCGCCATCAGCACGTAAAGCGCCAGGTGCCCCCAATGCCGCAGCTTCGCCTCGGTCTCGCCGGTCCCGGGAACCGGACCGGGCGCGCCCGAAAATGCCCGCACCGCGATCCGGATCGCGACGATGGCCAGAACCGCGAGGCCCAGCCAGACATGGATCGGCCAGGCCGGGTCGTTGCCCTGGATCTTCTGGCGCAGGACGCGGCCCATGCCCTCGCCCGTGAACCAGGCGGAGGCAATGAGGAGGGCGACAGTCCAGTGCAGCGCGATCTGGAGCGCGGAATAGCGGTCGGAACTTGCGGTCATGGCATCAGGTCCTGAGAATGGCGTTTCCCTGCCTTAACGCGGAACCGTCAGGTTTCCGGCGGCGGCGGAGGCAGAACGGTGAAAAGCTGCGCGAGTTCCGCAACATCTTCGGCGCGTTTCCACCCGTCCTGCCCGGCCGTCCAGACATGGCTCTGCCGCGTCAGGCTGCCATCGGCCGCCATCCGCCCCATCGTCGCCCGCGAGAACGGGCCCTTGGTCTCGCCGTTCTCCGCCACATGCCAGACATGCTCCACCGGCGGCGGGGGAGGCGGCGGCGGTGTCGCGGCGGCGGGCGCCGCGCCCCAGGGCCCGCGCCCGGCCATCTGCGCGCCCATCGCCATGCCGATCCCGGCGCCGATTCCCGCACCCATCCCGCCCGAGACCTCGCCGCCCTTCTGCAGGGCCTCCGCCGTGGCGTATTGCGTATAGCGGTTCAGATCGCCCACCACGCCCATCGAGGTGCGCTTGTCCAGGGCCTCCTCGACCGCCGGCGGCAGCGAGATGTTTTCGATGTAAAGTTCCGGGATCGCCAGCCCGTAGGCCGCGATGTTGGCCGAGATCGCCTCGGCCACGTGCTTGCCCAGATCGGCGGTGTTCGCCGCCATGTCGAGGACCGGAATCCCCGAGGACGCGACCACGCGGCTGAATTCCTGCACGATGATGTTGCGGATCTGGAACGAGATCTCGTCCATCGTGAACTCGCCATCGGTGCCGACGATCTCGAGCATGAATTTCGCCGGATCGGTCACCTTCACCGCGTAGGTCCCGAAGGCCCGGAGCCGCGTCGGCCCGAACTCCGGATCGCGCAGCATGATCGGGTTCTTGGTGCCCCATTTCAGGTCGGTGAACCGCGTCGTGTTGACGAAGTAGATCTCCGACTTGAACGGCGACCGGAACCCGTGGTCCCAGTGCTGCAGCGTCGTCAGGATCGGCATGTTGTTGGTCTCGAGCATGTAGAGCCCGGGCGTGAACACATCCGCCAGCTGCCCCTCATGCACGAACACCGCCGCTTGGCCCTCGCGCACGGTCAGCTTCGCGCCGTACTTGATCGCATGGCCCTCGCGCTCGAACCGCCAGACCATCGTGTCGCGGCTGTCATCCACCCAGTGGATGACGTCGATGAACTCGCCCGAGAGAAAATCGAAGATGCCCATCCGTTCCTCCTGTTTCGTCGCCGGGGCCTAGCCCGCCCCGCTCATTCGTTCCTCGGCGATCTCCCGCACGATCGGCATCGCCTCGGCGGCGTCCATGCCCGGCGCGAGCCGCCTGTCGTAGAGGATCCGCAGGAGTTCCTCGTCATGCCGCGTCAGCAGCCCGAATTCTTCGTCGTCGTTGAAGATCGACGGCCGCGCGCCGGGGCTGTCATTGGCAAGCCCCATGCCCTGCGCGATTTCCTCGTGGATGCAGGACAGCCGCAACAGGTCGGGATGCTCGGCGCGGATGATCGCCACCGCCTGGGCATAGGTGCCGTCATCCTCCGGATCCCAGGCGAAGACCAGGCAATAGCTGGTCCGCGGCATGTCGGTCACCGTCCGGATCGCGCCCGGTGTGATCTCGGGGATGATCTTCTTCAATGCCGGCCCCAGCGCCTGCCGCGCCTCCTCGTCCACCTCGAAGACGTGGAAATTCGCATGCGACCCCTGCGCCACCATCCGCACCGGATGGCCCGAGATCCGCCCCATCCGCGCGGCATAGGCCTCGATCACGCGCCGGTCGGCCAGCTTCTGCTCCTCCGGGATCGCGCCGCCGAACTCCACCGACATCCGCACCGGCTCCGCCCAGCGGTGGAGCTTGGACGCGGTCTGCTTTGCCACCACGCTGCCGCCTACAGTGGCGTATTCCTCATAGAGCGCGATCCGCTTGAAGTTCCGCGCCAGCATCTCGGCGGTATAGGGCGTGTCCCTGCCGCCGCCGTCAGTCCGGAGCAGGTCCTGCGCCAGGAGCGACGCCTGCACGTTCGAGTAATAGGCCTGCAATTCCCGGCTCCTGGCCGAGGGCACCGGCATCTTCGGCTGCGGCGCGGCGCGAGCCGCCGCGGGCTCGCTCCCGGGCGGCGGCAGCGCGTCCAAGCAGCCCGCGAGGCCGCAGAGCGCGCCCGCAAGGGCGAGAACGGGCAGGGGGCGCCGCATCCCCGGTCAGGCTCCCGGCACGCTCGATCTGGTAGTCACGCCGGCCTTGTCGGCCCGCGCCTTGGCGGAGGCGAGCGTGTCTTTCAGCCGCGTCTCCATCTCCTTGAGCTCGGTTTCCGCCGCCGCGCGCTTGGCCTTGCCATCATCGGCGATCTGCAGGCTCTCCTCGATGGTGGCGATCAGTTCGGCATTGGCGGTCTTGACCGCCTCGATGTCGAACACGCCGCGCTCCATCTCCTGCCGCACCGCCCGGTTCGCCTCGCGCAGGTTCTTCGCGTTCGCCGTCAGAAGCTCGTTCGTCAGGTCATTCGCGTCGCGCACCGCCTCGGCGGCCTCCGACGAGCGCTGGATCGTCACCGCCTGCGCCAGCTGCGTCTCCCAGAGCGGCACGGTGTTGACCAGGGTCGAGTTGATCTTGGTCACCAGCGACTTGTCGTTCTCCTGCACCAGCCGGATCGAGGGCAGCGACTGCATTGTCACCTGCCGCGTCAGCTTCAGGTCGTGCACCCGCCGCTCCAGGTCGTCGCGCGCCGCGCGAAGGTCGCGCAGCTCCTGCGCCTCCATCACGCCGTCGGCCTCGGGCGCCGCCTTCACCCTGGCCTCCTTTTCCGGGATGTCGGTCGCGTCGAGCCGCTCGAGCTTCTCCTCGCCGGCCGCGATGTAGAGCGCCAGCTCGTCATAGAAGCTCAGCGTCTTGTCGTAGAGCATGTCGAGCGACTTGATGTCCTTCAGAAGCTTGTGCTCATGGGTCAGGAGATTGTCGGTGATCGTGTCGATCTGCCCCTGCACCTCCTCGAATCGCGCCACGAAGCGCGCCATCGGCGCCGCCTTGCCGGTCAGCCATTCCCACCAGCTCTTCTTGCGCCGCACGTCGAGCTCGGACACCGAGAATCCCCGGATCGTCGAGACGATGTCGCGCAGGCTGTCGCCCGCCGGGCCCACATCCTTGTTGCGCACATCGGCCAGCATCGACTGGCTGATCTCCTGCAACTCGGCCTGCGCCGAGGAGCCGAAGGTCACGATCGACTGGGTGTTCGACATGTCGAGCTCGGCGATCCGCTTCTCGATCTCGGCCGCGACCGGCGCCTCGGCCGCCTTGTAGGGCACGATCTCCTGCGCCGGCTCGGGCAGCAGGGACTCGGCCACTTCCTTCACGATAGCGCCGGCCTCGTTCGCCTTCTGGCGCACTGTTGACGTCATTCCCTCAGCTCCGTTCCGTTCCTGTCATTCGGCGCGCACACCTTCGCGCTCCAGTCTCTCGCGCAACACGTCGATCTCGATATCAAGATCCGAGCGGTCGTCCAGCAGCATCCGCTCGGTCCGCGCCGCGAAGGTCTTCTCGAGATCGTCGAGGAGCGCCTCGTAATCCGCTCTGGCGCCCTGATCCTTGCGGATCCTGTAGAGATCGGCGAATTTCACCGTCGCGTCGCGGGCGCCCAGAAGATAGACGCCCAGGTAACGCCGCGCGCCGGTCAGCGTGCGCGGATCGTCCTCGACCGTCCGGCAAAGCCGCCGCGCCGCGGTGATGAAGGCCTCCACCCGCTCGGTCAGCGCCCGGTCGCCGAGGGTGCGGACCGTCTCTCGCATCGCTTCGAGATAGGCCTCGGCCTCGTCCACCACCTTCGCGACCCGGTCGGTCTGGAATTCGCCATGGGCCTCGACGCCCTTGGCGCGGAGCGGGTCGATCCCGAAGGATGCCGCATGCAGGACCGCGCCAAGCACCGCGAAGATCGCCGCCGGCACCGCTCCGAACCCGGCGAACCCGGCGATCCCGAGGCTGAGCCCGATCAGCACGCTCGCCACCATCTTGCGCGGGAAGGCGGGGTGGCGGGCGATCTTGCGGGCGTTGTAGGCGTCCTCGGCCTTCAGCCCCTCGCGGGTCAGCCAGGCCCCGAGCATCAGCCCGCCGAAGGCGACCAGATATTCGGCAAGCCCCACAGGGCCCGCGAAGAAGGCGCGGATCCCGATCGGCACCGGGGCGAGGAACAACAGGTTGGTCCGGAACGCCATCCGCAGCGGCACCTTGCCGTCATAGGGCGAGATCTTGCCCGGCGGCGCCCCCGTGGCACCCGCGCCGGGGCTGTAGCGCCCGCCGAACCGTTCCGCCATCAGGCGCTCCCGCCCTGGACGGCCACATAGAGCATCAGCGCGACCAGGAGTGCGAAGGCGAGTTTCTGCACCGGCTTACCTTCCTCGATCTGCGGCAGCGGCGCGGTCAGCGCCGTGGCGACGGCCCGTCCGAGCTGCACCGTCAGCGCGACCAGAGCCGCGACGATCAGCACCGTCAGGACAAGACGTGTCATTCCCGAAGCCTTTCACTGCCCCGCCTCGATATATAGGACCCTCGCGCCTTCCTTACCAGATTTCGCGGGCCAGGGCACCCGGCTGCGCGTATTGACGCAAGCCGCTGAAACCGCTTGCGAAACGGGATCCTTCGGTCATTTACGTCGCGTCTTTCCGGGCTTTTTCGGCGCCTGTGGCTTGGCCGGCTCCGCCCCTTGCTTCAGCCCGAGCTGGTCGGCGACCACCCTGGGCCGTACCTCCTCGACCGCGCCGGCTTGGAGTTCACCCAGCCGGAAAGGGCCATAGCTGATCCGGATCAGCCGGTTCACCACCAGCCCGACAGCCTCCATCGCCCGGCGGATCTCGCGGTTCTTGCCCTCGCGCAGCGCCACTGTCGCCCAGGCATTGCTGGTCTGCTGCCGGTCGAGGCTGACCTCCATCGGCTGGAACCGGGTGCCGTCCACGATGAGCCCCTTGCGCAGCGGCTCGAAATCCTCGTCCTTCGGCGTGCCCTTGATCCTGACCCGGTATTTCCGCAGCCAGCCGGTGGACGGCAGCTCCAGCCGCCGCTTGATCGCGCCGTCATTGGTCAGGAGCAGGAGCCCCTCGGAATTGAGATCGAGCCGGCCCACGGTGACCACCCGCGGCAGGTCCGGGGGCAGGGCGTCGAACACCGTCTTGCGGCCCTGCTCGTCGCTCGTGGTGGTCACCAGCCCCGCGGGCTTGTGATAGAGCCAGAGCCGCGGCGCCTCGGCCTCGGGCAAGGGCTTGCCGTCGAGCGTGATCCTGTCCTTCCCGGTGACGTTCAGCGCCGGGCTGTCGATCGCCTTGCCGTTCACTGCCACCCGCCCGTCCGCGATGATCCGCTCCGCCTCGCGCCGCGAAGCCACGCCCGCCCGCGCGAGCACCTTGGCGATCCGGTCGCCGGGAGGTGATTTGTCGCTCATGGCTCCGGATGTAGCCTGCCTTGCGCCCCTGCGCATCAGGAAAGGCGTTCCCTCGAGGCGCGCGCTCGCGCGCGCATTCCATCTCTCGCGCCGACGCCTCCGGCTCTGGTGCTCGGGCCGCCCCTGGCCGGCGGGTTCGCGGAAGATCCGGCGAATTGCCGCCTTGCAACGTCGTGGCGATTTTCCGATAGTCGCGCCCGGAACTCGGGAGGGCCCCATGGCTGCGCGAATCTACAAGCCGTCGAAAACCGCGATGCAGTCGGGTGCCGCGCGCAGCAAGGCTTGGGTGCTGGAATATGCCGCCGAGAGTGCCCGCGCGGTGGACCCGCTGATGGGCTGGACCTCTTCCTCGGACACCCAGGCGCAGGTGCGGCTCCGCTTCGCGACCCGGGAGGAGGCGCTCGACTATGCCCGGCGCCACGGCATCGACGCGACGGTGATCGAGCCGAAGACCCGCAAGCCCAATATCCGCGCACGCGGCTATGGCGAGAATTTCGCCACCGACCGGCGCGGTGCCTGGACCCACTGAGCGCCGCTTTCGCGCCCGGTTGACAAGGGCGCCGCTGCCGGGAGAAGACACCCCCGCGCGGTCCCATAGCTCAACTGGATAGAGCAGCTGACTTCTAATCAGCAGGTTCGGGGTTCGAGTCCTCGTGGGATCGCCAGTCGGCGGCTGGCCCAAAAAGGAAAACGGCGGCGCCAAGCTCGCGCCTATCCGGCCTTGCCCAGTTCCGCCCCCCGGTCGCGCGCCGCTTCGGTTGCCTCGCGCACCAGGCCGCGCAGCCCGTCCCCGGCCATGAACACCTTCAGCGCCGTCGCCGTCGTGCCGCCAGGGCTCGTCACCTGTTCGCGCAACACCCCGGGCGGCGTCTCCGAGGTGAGCGCCATCCGGCCCGCCCCGGCCACCGTCTGCTTCGCCAGGAGCGCGGCCACGTCCTCGGGCAGCCCCAGGGCCACGCCCGCCTCGGTCAGCGCCTCGACGAAATGGAACACATAGGCCGGGCCCGACCCGGAAATCGCGGTGACCGCATCCATCAGCGCCTCGTCCTCGATCCAGGCGACCGCGCCCGAGGTGGCCATCAGCCGCTCCGCCAGCGCCCGCGCCGTGGCACCGACGCCCGGCCCGGCGCAAAGCGCCATCATCCCTTCGCCGATCGCGGCCGGCGTGTTCGGCATGCAGCGGATCACTTCGGTGTCCGGGGGCAGGGCGCCCGCCATCGCCGGGATCGTGATCCCCGCCGCGACCGACAGGAACGCCGCGCCGCGCTCGGCGAGGCCCCGGCAAGCCCCCAGCACCGGCACCACCATTGCCGGCTTCACCGCCAGCACCACCAGGGCCGGCGCGATGCCCTCCGGCAGCACCTCCGGCGCGGCCACCGCTTTTGCACCTGCCGCCCGCGCCCGCGCCCGCAACGCCTCCGCCGGCTCCACCACATGCACGACACGCGACGGATCCGCCGCCATCCAGCCCTGCAACATCGCAAAGCCCATATTGCCGCAGCCGATCAGCAGAATCGTTTCGGTCATCTTTCCCCCTGGAGCCGTCCGGTGCGTGCCGCGACGCAGCACAGGCCCCGGATTATTGGCCAATTGTCCGTAGTTAATCGTTATTGCACCATGTTTTCGCCAAATTGACGAGCGAACATCAAGGCCAAGGTGGTGCATTTTCGGAGCGGCTCTTCGCCGGCAGATTACAATGAGCGATGGGGCCCAGACGTCGAATCTCGACAAGGACGCCAATCCGGACGGTCTTGCGCCCGGAACCGAGCTGTGCCTCGGCCAGTACACGATTGAGTCATTCCTCAGCAGCGGCGGCTTCGGGATCACCTATCTCGCGCGCGACAGCCTCGACCGGCTGGTCGTCATCAAGGAATGCTTTCCGCGCGCGCTCTGCATCCGCGCCCATCAATCGGTGAAATCCCGTCCGCGCACCCCGCGCGAGGATTTCCACTCCATCGTCCGGAAGTTCGTCGAGGAGGCCCGCAACCTCGCGCGGCTCAGCCATCCGAACATCGTCGGCGTGCACCAGATCTTCGAGGACAACGGCACCGCCTACATGGCGCTGGACTACGTGCGCGGGCGCGAACTGCTCGAGGTGATCGCGGCGGGAGAGCTTCGCGACGAGCCGGAACGGGTCACCCTGCTGCTCCGGACCATGCTCGAGACGCTGGTGTTCATCCATGGCGAGGGAGTCCTGCATCGCGATATCTCGCCCGACAACATCCTGTTGCGCGACGACGACAGCCCGATCCTGATCGATTTCGGGGCCGCGCGGGCCGGCGCGCAGCTCTCGGGCCACGCCCAGACCGTGCTGCGCGCGGTCAAGGACGGCTACAGCCCGCAGGAATTCTACATCACCGGCTCGGTCCAGAAGCCCGCCAGCGATCTCTATGCCCTGGCGGCGACCTTCCATCACCTGATGCTGGGGGCCACGCCGCCGAACAGCGACGAGCGCCTGGGCGCCGTGGCGCAACAGATGGACGACCCCTACGTTCCGCTCGCCGGCCGGCTCGAGGGCTACGACCCGCGCTTCCTTGCCGCGATCGACAGGGCGCTGGCGGTGTTCCCGAAAGACCGGTTCCAGTCGGCCGCGGAATGGCTCGCCTTCCTCGATTCCGACGCTCCGCTCACGCTGCCCGCGTCGCGCGCCGCCGCGCCGGCGTGCCCGGCCGTGCCCGCCGGCGCCGAAAAGCCCGCGGCCCCGCCGGGCTTCCAGGTCGCCCAGACGATCCGCGCCGCGGTCAGGGCGCAGCGCGCCGAAGCCGAGGCCGAGGCCGAGGCGGCCGCTGCCGCCGGGGCGCCGGCGCGCCGGCACCAAGCCGAAGTCGCGCCCGCGGCCGAGCCCCGGCCGGTCCTGGAACTCTTGCCGTCCGAAGCCGTTTCCCCCGCTCCGAAGGCCGGACGGCCCGCCACCCGGCCGCGCCGCGTCACGTGCCCGGAGCGTCCGGTCACCGCGCCCGCGCGTCCCGCCCGCGACGCGGAGGACAGCACGCTGACCGCGATCCGCGAGATGACCGCCCAGGAGGCCGCGCCGCGCGCCAGGGGCGGCGCCCGCAAGCTCGGCCTCGTTCTCGGGGCCGCCGCCTCGGTGACCGCCGTCATCGGGATCGGCCTTTTCATGACGAGCGGGCAGGGGGGCGTTCCGCCCGAATCCGCCATGGCGTCCCCAGCCGACCCCTCGGCGGCGCAGGACGCTCCGGTTGCGGTGTTCGATGCTACACCGGAGACGCCGACCGCACGCTCAGCGCCGGAAGTCTCCGTCGGCGAGGCCGCGCCGGTGCTCGCCCTGGCCGCCCCCGCGGCCCCTGCGGCGACCGACCCGGAGCCGGCGGAAGCCGTCGCCACGCGCTGGATGGTCGACCTGCCGTTCACCGCCGATGCCGGCACCACCATCGACAGCGTCGCCAGCGTCGCGCCTGCCTGGCTCGAGCCCGGTCTCGTGATCGCTTCGGTCGACGGCATACCGGTGGCCACCTTCGCCGAGATCCAGAGCCAAGTGCACGCCGCCGCCAGCCCCGGCCGCGACGGCCGCGTCTCGGTCACCTTTGCCACCGACGACGGCACCGAGCACCCGACCGTCCTGAACATCATCCGCCAGACAGCGCTCAGGAACGGCGTCCGGTTCCGCTCCGAGCCCGGCGCCGAGGCCTGGCGTACCATCGTCACCGAAAGCCCCTTCACCGCTAGCGACACGCTCCTGACCGGGGACGAGCTCGTCGCCGTCCTGTCGACCGGCGAGGACGAGGCGCTCGCCGGCAGCACGGCGCTGCCCGACATCCTCTCGCGCGAAATCTCGTCGGGCCATAGTCAGTTCAGTTTCGCGGTCCGCCGCGGCGGCGATCTCTGGGTCGTTTCCATGGACTATTCGGCCGCCGAGTAAGCGGCGCGCCAGGAATGGCGCGATTTATCACAATTTCCCCACAATCGCCCCAATCTATTCACAATTGTCGACCAAGAACGGCTTAACGAATTGGACGAAATGTTCGGGTAACCCGCCCTTCAGGCACCAGCCCCGATCGATGCAACGGAACGAATCCCAGGAGGACAAGGTGGACTTCGCATCCCGAACCAACCGCAAACGGTCCGTC
Source organism: Paracoccaceae bacterium (assembly GCA_003605175.1). Taxonomy (GTDB): domain Bacteria; phylum Pseudomonadota; class Alphaproteobacteria; order Rhodobacterales; family Rhodobacteraceae; genus Ovoidimarina. Next base: position 161,205 of record QWDA01000009.1, read on the forward strand.
GTCGGCGCCGCCGCGCTCGGCATCGCTTTGGCACCGTCGCTCGCGCTCGCGGCGCAAGTTACCCTGAAATCCGCCGACGGCACGGTGAACCTCGTCGGCGAGTTCATCGAGTTCAAGGATGACAACTACATCATCCGTACCGAGCTGGGCGATCTGCGGATCAGCTCCAGCCGGGTCCGCTGCGAAGGCGCCGCCTGTCCGGAAATCGGCACCGCCGCCGCGGATGTGACCATCGTCGGCTCCGACACGCTGGGCCTTGGCATGATGCCGCTCCTGCTGACCGGCTTCGCCTCCGCCATGGACGCCGAAGCCGAACTGGCGAACACCTCGATACCGGGCCAGTCCATCGCCGAGTTGATCGGCGATTCAGGCTTTGGCGATCCGATCGGCTCCTACCTGGTGACCTCCTCCTCCACCGAAGACGCGTTCCAGGCGCTCACCGCCGGCGAAGCCAATATCGGCATGGCCTCGCGCCGCATTCTTCCCGCCGAGGCCCGCCAGCTCAAGGCGTCGGGCGCCGGCAACATGATCAGCCCATCGCAGGAGCGGATCATCGCGGTCGACAGCCTCGTGGTGATCACCCACCCGTCGAACCCGGTGAAGGAGCTCCACGTCGACGACCTGCGCCGGATCTACAGCGGCCAGGCCTCCAACTGGAGCGAATTCGGTGGCCCGGACCTTCCCATCAAGGTCGTGTCGCGCAAACCGGGCGACAGTACCCGCGGCTTCTTCGAAGAGCGCATCTTCCACGATGGCGGCGGCATCGCCGGGAGCCCGGAAGTCGCGAATGACGACCAGGAGATGGCCGCCATGGTCAACGCCGAACCCGGCGCGATCGGCTATGTCGGCTTCGCCTTCCAGCGGGGCGCCAAGCCGCTGACGCTGGTCAACGAATGCGGCATCGCGATGCGCCCCGACGCGTTCTCGGCCAAGACCGAGGAATACGCGCTCGGACGCCGGATGTATCTCTACAACCGCAGCGACGCGCTCGACGACGCGACCCGCGCCTTTCTCGATTTCGCGATCTCTCCCGAAGCAGACGGCGTGGTCGCCAAATCCGGCTTCATCGATCTCGGCATCGTGCGCCGGACCCAGGACATGACCGGCGAGCGCGCCACCTCGCTCCTGAACGCCGCCGCCGACAACTTCGAGGCCGGCGTGATGCGCGAGATGCTTGCCGAGATGGTCGGCTCCGACCGGCTTTCGACGACGTTCCGCTTCCGGACGGGATCGTCGAAGATGGACGAGAAGGCGATGCTCGACCTGAACCGCCTGATCGCCTATCTCGAACGGCTGCCCCAGGGCACCGAAGTCAAGCTGGTGGGTTTCACCGACGATGACGGGGCCTTCGAGGCCAACCGGACCCTCTCGGTCAACCGTGCGGGCGAGGTCCTCGACCATATCCGGGAGGCCGCGGCCGGCCGCCTCGATCACATCAGCTTCAAGTTTACCGGTTTCGGCGAGATCGCGCCGTCCGCCTGCAACGTCACCACCGCAGGCAAGGCGATCAACCGCCGCGTCGAAGTCTGGCTGACCACGGCCGAGAGTTGAGCCGCGCGGGCGCACCGCGACGGTGCGCCCCGCCACGCACCCGCAACGGCGGCCGGCCCCGTCAATAGCCAAGACAGCCGGTCCATCGTCCAGCGCCTCCAAGCTCCCTGGGCGCAGATCGAGGAGACACCAAATGCGACGCACATTCCCGGCGCTCTCGGCCAAGCCCATCGCCACGGCATTGACCAGCATCGCCCTGATCGCCGCTTCCCTGCCCGCTGCGGCACAATCCGAAGCCGTGTTCGACGGCAGCAAGGCCCGCGTCAACTGGTCGAGCAAGCTCGTCATGCTGACCCAGACGATCGGCTCCGCCAGCTGCCGCATCGATGCCGGCATCGGCGTCGAGGCGGCCCGCGCCGATCTCGAGAAGGCGCGGCACGATTTCAACGTGATCCTCGACGGTCTGCAGAATGGCGGGCACGCGCTCGGCATCCCCTCGGCGGAAAACTCGCGCTTCGTGCTCGACTCGATCGAACATGTCCGCGAGATCTGGTCTCCCATGGACAGCGCGTCGCAGGCCCTCCTCGACGGCGGCGACACCAGGACGGCCGCCGCGACCATCGGCGACGCAAATCTCGAACTGCTCGATGCCGCCGCGATCCTGGCCTCCGACATCTCGGGCAAGTACTCGAACCCGCACGAACTCACCCAGTCCGACGCGATGTCGCTGCATTTCGCCGGCCGCCAGCGGATGCTCGGCCACCGCATGGCCAAGGAGATCTGCGGGATCGCCACCCATAGCGACACCTACGGCACCGCCGCGCGGCTCAAGGAAACCGTCGGCCTCTACGACGTGTCGCTCCGCGCGCTGCGCGAGGGCATGGCGAATGCCGGCATCAACCCGCCGCCGAACGACGCGATCCGCGGCGAACTCGAGGCGGTGAACGGGGTCTGGCAGCAGAATGCCCCGGCGCTTCAGGCCTTCTCGAACTCGGCCATGCCCTCCTCGGACAACGTGGCGACCATGGCGCAGCTTTCGTCGCACATGATGAAGGAAATGAACAACGTCGTAACGCTCTACATGCTCGCGACGCCCGGCCAGAACTACGTGTTCCGCGCTCCGCTCCAGGCCTATGCCGAGAACGAGCTCTCCAAATGGCTCGAGGATCCGGCGCTGATCGCCGCGATCAAGGCCCAGAACGCTGCCAATGCCGGCCTGACCCAGGACGATATCGACGCGCTCGACAAGCAGTGGCGCGCCGAGGCCAAGACCGATGGCGGCCCGCTCATCAACGAGGTGCTCGGGGGCCCTGTCTCCGAATGGCTCCGTGGCAGGCAGGCCGAGACCGCCGATTTCGTCACCGAGGTCTTCGCGATGGACAACCGCGGCCTGAACGTCGCCCAGAATGTCGCGACCTCCGACTACTGGCAGGGCGACGAGGCCAAGTGGCAGGAAACCTACGGCAACGGTTCGGGCAGCATCCACATCAGCGATGTGGAGTTCGACGACAGCACCGGGATCTACCAGAGCCAGGTCTCCATGCCGGTCCGCGACCCGGCCAGCGGCGAGATGATCGGCGCGATCACCTTCGGGATCAACGTCCAGTCGCTGCTCTGACCGCGCAACGGGACCGGGACAGGTGAGGCGGCGGGCTTCGGCCCGCCGTTCGCTGTTTCAGGGGCGGTGGCCGACTGCCGCCGTACCAGCCCCACCTATCAAGGCGGTCGCTGCGCGTTTCCTCATAGCGTACTTTGAACGATGGTGTTCACGAAGTCGCGGAGAGGCTCGATGCTCGGCCGCTCCGTCAGAAGCGGCGCATCGGCGAACTTCTGCAGTTCCTCGGGTCGAGACAGTCGTTGATACCATCCGTCGTAGCCGTCCCGGGCATGGTCGAGAAGATTGATGAACGCATCGGGATTGAAATCGGCGCTGACATTCGGATCGGTCCAGGTCAGGCCAAGACATCCGGCCGCGAAACTCTCCAGGATCTTCTCCGTGTAATACCCCGGATAGAGAGAATTTTCAGGGCACAGGCAGTAGCTGTACTCCGCCAGAACACTATCCTTGGCAATGCCACTTCGTTCGGGGCTGCGGAGCCGATCGTCGAAGCCGGGACCATAGCCGTCGACGTCCAGATGCCTGCGAACCGCCTTCAGAAGCGTGTCGCGCGGTTCACGCAAATGGCCGAAGAAGGCGGCGCATTTCGAATTCCTCTCGAGAAACCCGCGCCCGAGGGGCGACATCAATCGGTCGATCGCGACATGGCTGCTGTTTCGAAGCGGCTTCTCGCGAATGACGCCCTCATGCGACCAGTCGATGCTTTCCATCCAGTACGGAAAGCGGAAATGGCGCCTGTCTTCGCTTGAAAAGTCGAACGAGACCGAAAAGTCGAATTTCCTGTCGTGGCGCGTGTTCTCGATCGTGTGATAGACGCTGATCGGCTGGGTCTGCCGCCCCGAAAAATGCAGCGGAGAATGGCGGGCGCGCCGCTTCACGAATCTCCCGATCATCTTCGGATGTCTCTGAAACGGCCCGTAAATCACGAGATCTGCTTGCGCCGGCTTTACAAGTTCGAGCCCGTTCCTGCTTGCGTCAGTCAGAACCTTGAAGAAGGTCGAACTCACAAAATGTGGAAACTGCCACAGGATGGATATTTTCATGGGTTCCGGCTCGTTCCTGCTCTTCTGAAACCCGACAGGTCCCCGGACGACCGGCCTGCTATCGTCTCGGTCGCGCTCGCGCAAGGATTGGCGGATCCATCCGGAAGCCCAGCCAATTCATGGCTTGGCGCACATTCCGCCGATGGATTCCCGCTTCACCCGGCGCCAGGTTGCGCACGGATCAGTGCGGGCGCCAGAAGGTATCCAGCGGTTCGTCGGGCACCCCGGTGACATTTGGCCTGTCACCGGGGTGGGGGAGACGGGGCTCCGATCCGTCGCCCCGCATGCAGTCCCGGCGCAGAAGCGTCAGCTCCAGGAGTTGCGGTACACGCGATCCGCCGATGGGTACCTGCGCGAGGGCATTGTTCGGGTGAAGGTGGCAGATGTCATGGTTCGCCAGCAGGCAATCCAACGTCCTCTTCAACATCTCCCTTTTCGGGCCAAGCAGCATTTCGGGAATGTCATGCATTTCGAGCAGGATAATGCTGAATTGCCCGAGAGCCTCCGGCTCTAGATCGGCGAATATGTCATACTCTGAGCCTTCGATGTCCATCTGCAGGAGCAGATCGCCCTGTTCGGGGGCGCATTCCGCCACCCATCGCCGGAAGGACATGACCCCGCTGCCATCGGCGGGCCCCACCATGCTCTGGACGAAGAACATGTTGTCGCGAAGCCCCTCCGGCCGCGAAACGCTTCCGTCCGCCATGAAAACCGCGATGCCCTTCTCCGAAATCTCAAGGTCGAAGTCGAAATTGTCCGACACGCCCGGTGAAAACATTGCCGTCACATCGTCCAGGAGGTCGGGCACCAGGTAGCCGCCATCGTCCTCATGACCGACCCGGATCAGCGGGATGCCGGCATCCTTGGGGCGAAACATCTCCAGGATCTCTCTGATCTCGTCCCGGTTCGTTTCAGGGAGCTGCAGATATCTATCGCGAAGGGCATCCCCATTTCGTCGCTTCCTGCTCGCATAGCGCCGACGACGGTTCTGATCGGAAAACCAGCGCAGAAACTTGAACTGCTTGAGTGTCTCGTCCACCAGGGAACCTCCTTCGTTGCCGAGCGGCTGTTCGGCCCGCTCACCTACAAAGGATTTGCGGAGCCAGAATACACGCTAGAGCAGATCTTTGGATCAGTCTATTCGCCTGTCGGGGGAGTCGCGAGGGGGGCTGGGCAAGGTTCTGCCAGCGCGCTTTGCGTACGGACGATCATTGGAGAGGGGCCGGCGAACGGCTTCCGCATCCCTCGGTGTACAGTCCATGTAGGATTGTGCCGCCGGGTCCGACCTTCGGCGGGCCCGATCGGTGCCCTGCCGGTGTACAGGTTGTGTACAGGTTGTGTACGGGTTGTGCGGGGCGGAATCGGGCTAGTCTGCCCGCTTCCGCCAGGGCGCGGCCTTGAACCAGGCGACTCCATAGGCCACGCCGATCAGCGTCGCGAACCCGATCAGGTTCATCGCCAGGATATGCGCCGGGCTCGCGCCGAGACGGTCGAGGAGGAATCCGAGAATCCGCGCGTAAACCATTGAAAAAACGAAGATCGCCAGGGATTGCTGCCCGACCTTCGTGGTTACCGTCACCAGCCATCGCCATGAAGCGGCCAGCCCGTCGCTGCCCGCCGGGCGCAGCCGCGCCCCGCCCGGACCCGCCGCGATCCAGGCGAGGTAGGCCAGGGCCAGGAAGTGCAGGTATCGCAGCACCCCGAACTCCGTCTTGTCCCGCCCCCAATCCAGCCCCCGCGCCAGCCCGCGCACCCAGTCCGCGGCGGGGCCGGAGAGGGCCTTCACGAAGGCGTATCCATGCGGCGAGGAGAGCGGCATGGTCACGATGAGGAAGGCGATGGAAGCCCATATCAGAAAACGGGAAACCGGCGGCGCAGGCAGCCATCCGGACATCAGGGAGAAGCCGGTGAAGAAGATCAGCTGCCAGCCGAACGGGTTGAAGAACCACTGCCGGTCCGACCAGGGCTCGGCCGGCAGCGGCAGAAGACCCAGATTGGTCGCGATCCAGAGCGCGACACTCGCCCCGAAAGCCAGCGGCAGGCTGATCCGCGCCAGCCCGACGAAGCCCGGCATCAACGCGAGGATCACCAGATACATGGGCAGAATATCGAAATAATTCGGCACATAGCTCAGACTGAACAACCCGATGATCTGCGGGATCGGATCGTTGAAGAACGGCCAGAGATTGAGCCCGCCGATGTAGGATTTTCCGAACTCGCCCAGACCGTCGAACAGGGCGACCAGCATGGCGATGAAGAAGAACAGCCCGATATGCGCCCAGTAGACCTGCCAGATCCGGAACAGCGTCCGGCCGAGGCCGACAAGCCAGCCCTTCCGCGCAAAGGTCGTGCCGAAGGCGATCGCCGATGCCATGCCCGAGCAGAACACGAAGATCTCGGTGGCGTCGGAAAATCCGAACCGCGCCGGGATCCAGCGCGCCCAGGCATTGCCGGGCGTGTGGGCGATGAGGATGATGAACATCGCGAGCCCGCGGAAGAAGTCGAGCCGCGGGTCGCGGGTGCCGGCCCGGGCGGGCGTGCCGCTGCGGCGCTGGGCGGGGGACTTGGCGGCGAAGGGCAGATCGGGGCTCGTACTCGTCATGCAGATCCCTTGGCGCGGGCCGGACGGCCGCGCAAGACCTATGCGCGGACCTCACGCAGACGTTTGTTTCGTTACCTTTTCGGGGCGGAACCCGTGCCGGTCAGGGCAGGGCGACCCAAAGCAGCCGCAGGGCGATCGCCGCCAGGAGCCACAGGATCAGACGGTCGAAGACCTGCTTCGATACCCGCGCCCCGACCCAGGCGCCGAGCGGCATCGCCCCGAACAGCGGCACGCAGCCCAGGAGGCTCAGAGCCGCGCGATCGGGTGTCATGATCCCCAGCGCCGCAAGTGTCGGCACCTGCACCACCGACATCATCGCGAAGAAGACCGAAATCGTGGCGATGAACTCCCCTCGCTCCAGCCGCATCGCGTTGAGGAAGGTGATCGAAACCGGCGCCGAGATCCCGCCCGCCCCCTGCATCACGCCTGCCGCGAGCCCCGCCGGCACCGCCAGCCGCGTCGCCTGGGCCCGCGCCAGCACCCAGTCGGGCCGGTGAAGCCGGAAGCCGATATAGAGGAACACGATCAGCGCCAGCGTGCCCATCAGTGCCTCGCCGGGCAGCCAGGCCAGGAGGAATGAGCCCAGAATGGCCCCCACCGAGGCGGAGAGGCCAAGGGTCCAGACGAAGGTCGCAGAGTGCTGGTAAGCGCGGTAGGCCCAGCCCTGCCAGGCGTTCGACAGAAGGCTCGGGATCGTGAAGATCGCCACCGCCAGCGGCACGTCGTAAAGAAGCGCGAGGAGCGGCACCGCGATCAGCGGCGCCCCGGCCCCGACCGCGCCCTTGAGAAAGCCGCCCACCGCAAGGCCAAGCGCCCCGAGCACGAGCCCCGTCAGATCCATCGCCGGCCAGTCATCCCGTCCCGAGTCCGCTTCCTGCCGAGATTGTGCCCGCCGGCCCTCGCAGACAAGGGCGAGGGGCGGGATTTTCGCATTCCAGTGGCCTCATACTTTGGCGGAGGTTGCGGGGCGCCCTCGGCAAGGCGTACAAACACCGCGACGACCGCCGTGAGGGGAGGATTATCATGGACGCCGAGAACACGAACCCGATCTACCCGCCGTCGCCGGATTTCGTGGCCGGCGCGCATATCGACCGTGCGCGCTACGATGCGCTCTACGCCGCCTCGGTCTCGGACCCCGACGCCTTCTGGGCCGAGCATGGCAAGCGGATCGACTGGATCAAGCCATTTTCCAAGGTGAGGAATGCCTGTTTCGACTTCGGCAACGTGTCCATCAAATGGTTCGAGGACGGCACATTGAACGTCGCCGCGAACTGCGTCGACCGGCATCTCGCGATGCGGGGCGATCAGACCGCGATCATCTGGGAGCCGGACGACCCCGCCGACCCCGCCAGGCACATCACCTATCGCGAGCTTCACGAGAATGTCTGCCGGATGGCCAATGTCCTGAAGGGGCAGGGCGTCGGCAGGGGCGACCGTGTGATCCTCTACCTGCCGATGATCCCGGAGGCCGCCTATGCGATGCTGGCCTGCGCCCGGATCGGCGCGATCCATTCGATCGTCTTCGCGGGCTTCTCGCCCGATGCGCTCGCCGCGCGGGTGAACGGCTGCGACGCCAAGATGGTGATCACCGCCGACCACGCGCCGCGCGGTGGCCGCAAGACGCCCTTGAAGACCAATGCCGACAAGGCGCTCCTGCATTGCGGCGACCATGTGAAATGCCTTGTCGTGAAGCATACCGGCGACCAGACGACCTGGGTCGACGGCCGTGATCTCGACTACAACGCGCTCGCCGCCGCGGCCTCGCCGGAGTGTCCGGCCGAGGAAATGGGTGCCGAGGACCCGCTCTTCATTCTCTATACCTCGGGCTCGACCGGGCAGCCCAAGGGCGTGGTGCATACCTCGGGCGGCTATCTCGTCTATGCCGCGATGACGCAGGAGCTGGTATTCGACTACCATGACGGCGACATCTACTGGTGCACCGCCGATGTGGGCTGGGTGACCGGGCACAGCTACATCGTCTACGGGCCGCTGGCCAATGGCGCGACGACGCTGATGTTCGAAGGCGTGCCGACCTTCCCCGATGCCGGCCGGTTCTGGGAAGTCTGCGCCAAGCACAAGGTGAACCAGTTCTACACCGCGCCCACTGCGATCCGCGCGCTGATGGGGCAGGGGCCGGAATGGGTCGAGAAGCACGACCTTTCCTCGCTGAAGGTGCTGGGCACCGTGGGCGAACCGATCAATCCCGAGGCCTGGAACTGGTACAACGACGTGGTCGGCAAGGGCCGCTGCCCGATCGTCGACACCTGGTGGCAGACCGAGACCGGCGGCCATCTCCTGACGCCCTTGCCGGGCGCGGTGCCGACCAAGCCGGGTTCGGCGACGCTGCCCTTCTTCGGGGTGCAGCCGGTGGTGCTCGAGCCCGAGAGCGGCAAGGAAATCACCGAGACGGTGGCCGAGGGCGTGCTCTGCCTCAAGGATAGCTGGCCCGGGCAGATGCGTACCGTCTGGGGAGACCATGACCGCTTCGAGGCCACGTACTTCCAGCAGTACAAGGGCTATTACTTCTCCGGTGACGGCTGCCGCCGCGATGCCGACGGTTATTACTGGATCACCGGCCGGGTCGACGACGTGATCAACGTCTCGGGCCACCGGATGGGCACCGCCGAAGTCGAAAGCGCGCTCGTTGCCCATGAGGCCGTGGCCGAGGCCGCGGTCGTCGGCTACCCGCACGAGGTGAAGGGGCAGGGGATCTACTGCTACGTCACGCTGATGAACGGGGTCGAGCCCACCGAGGAGCTCCGCAAGGAACTCCGCGCCTGGGTCCGCACCGAGATCGGCCCGATCGCTTCGCCCGACCTGATCCAGTGGGCCCCGGGCCTGCCCAAGACCCGCTCAGGCAAGATCATGCGCCGGATCCTGAGGAAGATCGCCGAGAACGACTACGGCGCGCTCGGCGACACCTCGACGCTTGCCGATCCGGCGGTGGTGGACGAGTTGATCGAGCACCGCGTGAACCGCTGACACTTCTTTGCCGGGGAGGGTATCTTGTCCACGGTTCTCGGCCGGATTGTGTAGCCTGGAGGCAACGAGGCCGCGCTGCGGCGCGGTCTTCACCGATTTGGTGATAGTTTCGTGACACCGGGCGGAGGAGGGCCTATGTAGGCCTCGTCTGCCACCGACGGATTCGGAATCCCGCACCGCATGCGTGACCTCCCACCAGCCCATCCCTTTGACGACGACAAGCTCCGCGAGGAGTGCGGTATCTTCGGCGTTGTCGGTGTGACCGACGCGGCGAGCTTCGTGGCGCTCGGCCTCCATGCGCTCCAGCACCGGGGGCAGGAGGCAGGCGGCATCGTCACCCACGATCCCGAGCAAGGCTTCAATTCGGCCCGCCGCTTCGGCTATGTGCGCGATAACTTCACCAGCCAGTCGGTCATGGACACGCTGCCCGGCTCCATCGGCATCGGCCATGTGCGCTATTCCACCGCCGGCTCGAAAGGCAACACGCAGATCCGCGACGTTCAGCCCTTCTTCGGCGAGTTCTCGGTGGGCGGCGTCGCCATCGCTCATAACGGCAACATCACCAACGCCGCCGCGCTTCGGCGCGAGCTGATCGAGCGCGGTTCGATCTTCCAGTCCTCCTCGGACAGCGAATGCATCATCCACCTGATGGCGCGCTCGCTGCAGCGCGACATCCCCGAACGGATGAAGGACGCGCTGCGCCGGGTCGAGGGCGCCTTCTCGGTCGTGGCGATGACGCGAACCAAGCTGATCGGCGTGCGCGACCCCCTGGGCGTGCGTCCCCTGGTGATCGGCAAGCTCGGCGATGGCTGGGCGCTGGCGTCGGAGACCTGCGCGCTCGACATCATCGGCGCGGAGTTCGTCCGCGAGGTCGAGCCCGGCGAAATGGTGGTCATCTCGACCGACAAGGGCCTGAAAAGCTACAAGCCTTTCGAACAGACCCGGTCGCGGTTCTGCATCTTCGAGCATGTCTATTTCTCGCGGCCCGACTCGATCCAGGGCGGCCGCTCGGTCTACGAGACGCGCCGCCAGATCGGCGTGGAACTCGCCCGCGAGGCGCCGGTCGCCGCCGATCTCGTCTGCCCGGTGCCCGACAGCGGCACCCCGGCCGCGATCGGCTACAGCCAGGAGAGCGGCATCCCCTACGCGATGGGGATCATCCGCAACCAGTACATGGGCCGGACCTTCATCGAGCCGACCGAGCAGATCCGCAACATGGGTGTGCGGCTCAAGCTCAACATCAACCGCGCGCTGGTGCGCGGCAAGAAGATCGTGCTGGTCGACGACAGCGTGGTACGCGGCACCACCACCGTGAAGATCCGCGAGATGCTGCTCGATGCCGGCGCCGCCGAAGTGCATTTCCGCATCGCCAGCCCGCCCACCGCCTGGCCCTGTTTCTACGGCGTCGATACGCCGAACCGCGACAAGCTCCTCGCCGCGCGGATGAGCGAGGAGGAGATGCGTGTGCATCTCGGCGTCGACTCGCTGCGCTTCATCTCGCTCGACGGGCTCTACCGCGCCGTGGGCGAGGCCAAGGGCCGCAACGCCAAGGCGCCGCAGTATTGCGACGCCTGCTTCTCGGGCGAATACCCGGTGGCGCCGTCGGACATGATCGAACAGGGCTTCCAGCTGAAAGCCGCTGAATAGGCCGGAAAACGTGTTAGTCTTGGCCGTTCCGGGGAGGGATGGCGATGGGCAGTGTAGATTCGGTGTTCGCGGGGTCGATCCCCGATGTCTACGATGAATTCCTTGTTCCGTTGATCTTCGAGAGCTATGCGAGGGATCTCGCCACCCGCGTTGCCGCACTGCGCCCGGAGCGGGTGCTCGAAACGGCTGCGGGGAGCGGCGTGGTGACCCGCGCGCTTGCGCCGCTACTGAAGCCGAGCGCACGTTTCGTGGTCACCGATCTCAACCCGCCGATGCTCGAACGGGCGAAAAAGCGGCAGGGGACGGATCGCCGGATCGCCTGGCAGCCCGCCGACGCGCTGGCGCTCCCCTTCGAGGGCGGGTCTTTCGACGCGGTGCTCTGCCAGTTCGGAGTGATGTTCTTCCCCGACCGGGCGGCGGGCTTCGCCGAGGCGCGGCGGGTCCTGCGCCCAGGCGGGGTCTTCGTCTTCAACACTTGGGACCGGATCGCGGTGAACGAGTTCGCCGACGAGGTGGTGAAGGCGGCGTCACGGCTCTATCCCGACAACCCGCCGCGCTTTCTCGACCGAACCCCGCACGGCTATCACGACCGCGACGCCATCGCCGCCGATCTCCGGGCGGCCGGGTTCTCGGATTTCGAGATCGAAACCCGCGCCGATGTCAGCCGCGCCGAAAGCCCGCGCATTCCGGCCGTCGCCTATTGCCAGGGAACGCCGATGCGGAACGAGCTCAAGGCGCTGGGCGCGGATCTCGAGCACGTGACCTCGGTGGCGGCGGAGGCGGTGGCGGCCCGGTTCGGCCGCGGCGCCGTCGAAAGCCGCATCCAGGGGCATATCGTCACCGCCCGGGCCCCTTGACTGTCCGCCCCGGGCCCCTTGACTGTCCGCCCCGGGCGCCGCAAACGGCGCCCATGACGAAACTCGCACTCATCACCGGCGCCTCGCGCGGCCTCGGCGCGGCGCTCGCCGAGGCGCTGGCACCCGAATACCACATCGTTGCGGTCGCCCGGACGGTGGGCGCGCTGGAGGAGCTCGACGACCGGATCAAGGCGAAGGGCGGGGCGGCGACGCTGGCGCCGATGGATGTGACCAAGGCGGATGCGATGGCGCATCTCTGCCGCGGGATTCACGACCGCTGGGGCCATGCCAATCTCTGGTGCCACACCGCGATCCACGCCGCGCCGCTGACCCCCGCCGGGCATATCCAGGCGAAGGACTGGGAAAAGAGCGTCTCGATCAATCTCCACGCGACCCGGGTGCTGATCGGCATGGTCGAGCCGCTCCTCCTTGCCGCCGATAACGGTCGGGCGCTCTTCTTCGACGATCCACGCGGCGGCGAGAAGTTCTTCGGCAGCTACGGCACCACCAAGGCGGCGCAGATCGCGCTGGCGCGAAGCTGGCAGGCCGAGACGGTGAAGATCGGCCCCCGGGTCGACATCGCCGTGCCCGCGCCGATGCCCACCGCGGTCCGCGCCCGGTTCTTCCCCGGCGAGGATCGCGCGCCGCTTGCCGACCCGCGTGCCGAAGCCGCGCGGCTCCTCGGCGAGGCCGGGATCGGCACGGCTGCTTGATGCCGGCAAGGCGCTCGCATAGGAAAGCGAAGATCCAGGGGCGGCACGATGCGCATTCTCATCACCAATGACGACGGTATCAACGCCCCGGGTCTGACGGTTCTGGAGACCATCGCCCGCGAGATCGCCGGCCCGAACGGCGAGGTCTTCACCGTGGCACCGGCCTTCGAGCAATCGGGCGTCGGCCACTGCATCAGCTATACCCATCCCACGATGCTCGCCGAACTGGGCCCGCGCCGCTTCGCCGCCGAGGGCAGCCCGGCCGATTGCGTGCTGGCGGGGCTCTACGAGGTGATGAAGGACGGCCGGCCCGACCTGGTGCTCTCCGGTGTGAACCGGGGCAACAACGCTGCCGAGAACGTGCTCTATTCCGGCACCGTCGGTGGCGCGATGGAGGCGGCGCTCCAGGGCATCCCGGCGATCGCGCTCTCGCAATTCATGGGGCCCCGGAACGCGGGCCTCGCCGACCCGTTCGAAACCGCCGCTGCGACCGGGGTGGACACCGTGCGGAGGCTCCTCGACCAAGGGATCTGGGACAGCCAGGGCTACCGGCTGTTTTACAACGTGAATTTCCCGCCGGTTCCCGCCGCCGATGCGAAGGGCCTTCGCGTGGCGCCGCTCGGCTGGCGCGAGGGCACGAATTTCAAGGTCGATCCCCATGTCTCGCCCACCGGCCGGATGTTCCTCTGGGTCCGGGGCGGGCCGCAGCACACGCCCACCGCGCCCGGCTCCGACGTCGCGGTGAATCTCGAAGGGCATATCTCGGTCACGCCGCTCCGCGCCGACCTGACCGCACACGGGGTGCTCGACGACCTCCGGGCCCGGCTCGAATGAGCGACGACGAAGCCGAACGCAAGATGCAGTTCCTCTTCGCGCTCCGCTCGCGCGGGGTGACCGACAAGCGCGTTCTCGAGGCGATGGAGAAGGTTGATCGGGGCCGGTTCCTGACCGGCCTCTTCGCCGAACGCGCCTACGAGGACATGCCCCTGCCCATCGCCTGTGGCCAGACCATCAGCCAGCCTTCGGTGGTCGGCCTGATGACCCAGGCGCTGAACGTGCAGCCCCGCGACAAGGTGCTCGAGATCGGCACCGGCTCGGGCTACCAGACCGCGATCCTCTCGGTGCTCGCGCGGCGGGTCTACACCGTCGAGCGGCATCGTCGCCTGACCCGCGCGGCCGAGGCGGTGTTCCGTGCGCTCGATCTGACCAACGTCACCGCTGTTGTGGCCGATGGCAGCCGGGGCTATCCCGAGCAGGCGCCCTTCGACCGGATCATCGTTACCGCCGCCGCCGAGGACCCGCCGGGTCCGCTCTTGGCGGAGTTGCGCATAGGCGGTATCATGGTGCTGCCGGTTGGGCAGTCGGACGCGGTACAGCGGCTGATCAAGGTGACACGGCGCGAGGACGGCTACGATTACGAAGAGTTGCGCGCCGTCCGCTTCGTGCCCCTGGTCGAGGGATTGGGCCAGGATTGAACGGGTAGAACGAGCCCGCTTGAAGACGGGCGGCGGTGAGGATCGAGCGATGACTTTCTTTTGGCAATGCATGCGGGGTGCCGGGCTGTCGGTGTCGCTTCTGGCGCTGGCGGCCTGCGGCGGGTTCGATGGCGATCTCCGGGGGCTGGGCGACGGGTTTGACACCTCCGACGCTGCGCGGAGCGCCACGGCGTCGCGGCCCGCGCCCGACGAGCGCGGGCTGATCAACTATCCGAGCTACCAGGTTGCGATCGCGCGGCGCGGCGACACCGTGTCGGACATCGCGTCGCGGGTCGGAGTCTCGCCCCTCGAACTCGCGAGCTACAACGGTATCGAGGACGGTGTGCCGCTCCGTGCCGGCGAAACCCTTGTGCTGCCCACGCCGGCGGCGCCCGGCGCGGGCACCAGCACCGGCGTCGATGTGGCCGCTGTTGCCGGGGCCGCCATCGAGCGGGCCGGCGGCAGCTCGGGCGGCGTCCAGACCACCGCACTCTCTCCGGCCGGCAGCGGAGCGTCCGAACCGCAGCGCCACCGGGTGATGCCCGGCGAAACCGCCTTCTCCATCGCGCGCCTCTACGGCGTGACCCCGCGCGCGCTCGCCGAATGGAACGGGCTCGGCCCCGATTTCGAGCTTCGCGAGGGCCAGGTGCTGATCATCCCGGTCGCGGTCCAGACCGCCCCCGCGGCGCCTGTCACCACGACCCAGCCCGGCGCTGGCTCCGTCGCGCCCGAGCCGCCCTCGGCCGCCGAGCCGCTGCCGGTCGCGGAAAAGCCGGCCGCTCCCGCGCCGGCGCCCGCGCCGCCGAAGATGGCCGAGCAGAAGACCTCCCAGAGCGAGCTCTTGATGCCGGTCTCGGGCAAGATCATCCGCGCGTTCCAGAAGGACAAGAACAACGGCATCGATATCGGCGTCGCCGCCGGGACGCCGGTGAAGGCCGCCGAGGCCGGGACCGTCGCCGCGATCAGCCGCGACACCAACGGCATCCTCGCCGTGGTGATCCGCCACCCGGGCGATCTCCTGACCGTCTATTTCGGCGTCGAGGACGAGACCGTGTCGAAGGACGACAAGGTCAAGCGCGGCCAGGTGATCGGCAAAGTCCGCAAGGCCAGCCCCTCCTTCCTGCATTTCGAGGTTCGCCGCGGGTTCGAACCGCTCGACCCCGTTCCGTTCCTGAACTGAGGCCATGCGCCTCCCGGTTCTCGTCGCGGTGACCATGCTGGCCTTCGCGGCGAATTCGCTCCTGAACCGGGTGGCGATCGCCGAGGGTCTCGCCGGCCCCGCCGGTTTCGCGGCGGTCCGGGTGGCGTCGGGCGCGCTGGCGCTCTGGCTCATCGCCGGTCGGGCCGGGCAGGCGGTGCGGCTCACCGGCCGTGCAAGGCTGGTGCCGGCGGCCGCGCTGACGCTCTACCTCCTCGGCTTCTCCTTCGCCTATCTCACGCTTCATGCCGGGATCGGCGCGCTGATCCTGTTCGGCGGCGTGCAGGTGACGATGTTCGGCGGCTCGCTCCTCGCCGGCGAACGGCCCCCCGCGCTGCGCTGGGCCGGGATGGCGGCGGGGCTCGCAGGGCTCGCGCTCCTGGTCTGGCCCGCGGGTGCGGTGCGAATCGACCCCCTGGGCGCGGTTCTGATGGCCGCCGCGGCGTTCGGCTGGGGCGTCTACTCGCTCCGGGGCCGTGCCTCGCGGGCGCCGCTGGCGGATACCGCCGCGAGCTTCCTTCTGGCGACGCCGCTCGTGCTCCTCGGCTGGCTCCTCTCCGGCGCCGCCGGGATCGTGCCCCTCGGCGTCCTTCCCGCGATGGTCTCGGGCGTCGTGACCTCCGGCATGGGCTATGCGCTCTGGTACAGCCTCCTGCCCCGGCTCGAGGCCAGCGTGGCCGCCCTCGCGCAGCTCACCGTGCCGGTGATCGCCGTGGCGGGCGGGGTGCTTCTGCTTGGCGAGGGGCTCACCGCGAAGACGGTAATCTCCGCCGCCCTGGTCCTGGGCGGGGTGGCCATGGGCATCCTCGGCGGCAGACGGAAAGCGTGAGACTCTCCGATTGAGACCCATTCGGGGAGAGAGCCGGGCCGTGGCCGCCCGGGGGGCGGTCGGGCGCCGCCCGGCGGCGCGTGCCGCGCCTTGTTCCGGGCAAGGGGTGGTTCCGAAACCGGCTCTCAGCGCACCACCGGCTCGATCGGATCGTAGGCGATCGCGCCCGGCTCACCCCACGCCACGGCGGGCAGGCTGTCGGGCTTGAACCGCAGCGTCGCGATCTCTTCGCGCGTCACGAACCGGCGGCGGTCGACAATACCTTCCGGGTCGGTCCATCCCGGCGACAGCGTGCCGCCGGTGATCGTGCAGCGGAAATAGATGTCCACCTGGTGAAACCCGTGCGCGGGCGCGTGGAACTCGTTGACCAGCGCCGGCGCGCCGACCGCGACCGTCAGCCCGGTTTCCTCGTGGATCTCGCGCGCCAGATTGTCGGGCAGCGACTGGTGCGGCTCGACCCCGCCGCCCGGCGCGCACCAGAGGTCGCTCTTGCCGCCCGGCCAGGCATTCACCAGGAGCAGCCGGTTCTCGTGCAGGATCAACCCCCGGACGGCGAGGCGCACCTTGCGCCCGCTCACGAGGCCGGCCCGGTCACCCGGTTGACATGACCCATCTTGCGGCCCGCCCGCGTCTCGGCCTTGCCGTAGAGATGCAGCGCCGCGCCGGAGCGGGCAAGCTCGGGCACCCGGTCCATGTCGTCGCCGATCAGGTTCTCCATCACCACGTCGGAATGCCGCGACCCGTCGCCCAGGGGCCAGCCCGCCACCGCGCGGACATGCTGCTCGAACTGGTCGATGACGCAGCCGTTCTGGGTCCAGTGCCCAGAATTGTGGACCCGCGGCGCGAATTCGTTGACCACGAGGCCTTCCGCCGTGACGAAAAGCTCGACCCCGATGACGCCGACATAGTCGAGCGCATTGAGGATCTTTCCGGCGAGCAGTACCGCGTCGGTCCGCTGCGCCGCGCTGAGCGCCGCGGGAACCGAGGTGGTGCGCAGGATGCCGCCCTCGTGGAGATTCTCGCCCGGGTCGTAGGCCGCCACCGCGCCGTCTAGCCCCCGCGCGGCGATCACCGAGACCTCGCGCGCGAAATCGACGAAGCCTTCCAGGATCGCCGGCGCGCCCGCCATCGCGGCGAGCGCGACATCTGCATCCTCCGCCGCGCGGATCCGCGCCTGGCCCTTGCCGTCATAGCCGAACCGCCGGGTCTTCAGGATCGCCGGCACGCCGATCTCCCGAAGCGCGCGGGCGAGGCTCTCGGCATCCTCCACTGGCGCGAAAGGCGCCGTGGCGAGGCCGCAGCCCGCGAGGAACCGCTTCTCGTCCAGCCGGTCCTGGCTGATCGCCAGCGCCCTCCGGCCCGGCCGGATCGGCGCCTCGGCCTCGATCAGGTCGAGTGCCGCGGCGGGCACGTTCTCGAATTCATAGGTCACCACATCGACCGAGGCGGCGAAGGCGAGGAGCGAATGCGTGTCCTCGTAGGCCGCCGTCGTGGTGCGATGCGCCACATGCGAGGCCGGGCAGTCCGCGCCCGGCTCGAAGACATGCGCCTTGAGCCCGAGCCGCGCGGCGGCCAGCGCTAGCATCCGGCCAAGCTGCCCGCCGCCGAGAATCCCGATGGTCGCGCCCTGCGGCAGCGCCTCACGCATCCGATGGCGCCTCCGGGATCGAGGCCGAGAGCGCCGCGCGCCAGGCGTCGAGCCGCTCTGCGAGGCCCGGGTCGGACAGGGCGAGAATGCCCGCCGCCATCAGCCCCGCATTGGCCGCGCCACCGATCGCCATGGTGGCGACCGGGAAGCCCTTCGGCATCTGCACGATGGAATAGAGGCTGTCGACGCCGCCCAGGGCCCGGGTCTCCACCGGCACGCCGATCACCGGCAGCCGCGTCTTCGAGGCCATCATCCCCGGCAGATGCGCCGCGCCGCCCGCGCCGGCGACGATCACCTTCAGCCCGCACGCCACCGCGCCCTTGCCATACTCCCAGAGCCGGTCGGGGGTGCGATGGGCCGAAACGATCCTTGTCTCGTAGGTCACGCCCAGTTCATCCAGAATCTCGGCCGCCGCCTTCAGCGTGGGCCAGTCCGACTGACTGCCCATGATGATGCCTACATCCGCGCCCATGTGCCCTTCGTCCCGCCCCGTTGCTTCAGGAGCGGCGACTATAGCCGCCTCACCGGCTCACGCAATGATGTCCGGCGTCAGGCGATCCTCGAGCTGCGCGATCTGATCCTTGAGCCGTAGCTTCTGCTTCTTCAGCCGACGGACCGTGAGCACGTCGGCGGTGCCCTTCGCCTCTAGCGCGTGGATCGCTTCGTCGAGATCGCGGTGCTCGCGCTTCAATCCCTCGAGCTTGATGCGCATGACGTCCTCGGGGACCATTTCGGGGGAGGTGACCATGGGCCGGTACTGATTGCCTCGTCGCGGAAAACGCGGGCGGAGCTTACCCGCAAATGCCCGGAGCACAAACCCCGTACGCTTGCATGCAGGTTAACGGCGCACCATATTCGTGAAGTGGGGCCGCCATTTCGGGGCCCTGAGGACACGGTCGCTTCAAGAGGGCATGTCTATGACGAAACCGGCTCTGGGGTCGCATCCCTTTCTTCTGGGCTTCGAGCAGCTCGAACGTCTTGTCGAACGCACAGCGAAGGCCGAGGGCAGCGGCTACCCGCCCTACAATATCGAACAGACAGGACCGACGGGGTACCGGATCACGCTGGCCGTGGCCGGGTTCTCGGAAGACGACCTGTCGATCACCATCGAAGACAAGAGCCTCGTCATTCGCGGCCGCCAGGTCGACGAGGACGAGGGGCGCGTGTTCCTCCATCGGGGCATCGCGGCGCGGCAGTTCCAGCGGAGCTTCGTTCTGGCCGATGGCGTGGAAGTGGCGGGCGCGGAGATGGAAAACGGTCTTCTGCATGTGGATCTGAACCGCTCCGAGCCGGAGCGCGTCGTGCAGACGATCTCGATCAGGAAGGGGTAAGGCATGGACACTAGCTATGAGCTCAAATCGGCCGGGGAACGGCCTATCGTCTATGTGCGGCCGGTGAACGTGGCGGACCTTCCCGAAGAGCTGCGGCAGGAGGCCAAGGGGCGGACCCAGGTCTATGCCGTCCACAGCGAGGACGGCGAACGGCTCGCGCTGGTGCACGACCGCAAGACCGCCTTCCTCATCGCGAACCAGAACGATCTGGCGCCGGTGAACGTGCACTAAGGACAGATTTCCGCCAATCCAAGATCGTGTGATATCCCGCCCGGGACAAGTCCCGCAGGGCCGTCGGGCGAGCGTCTGCCCGCCCCGACGGGCTGGCGCTCTGGTGACGTTCCGCGCCGAACCTCGGTTCAGCGGGCTTGCACCATAAATCGCACCGCTCAACCGTAGCTGCGCCATCCTACGGGCAGGCGTTCGCTCGGCTTCGCGCGAAAATCCAGTCCGGCTCCGACCCCTTCACCGCACAAGAAGCGCCGGCACGCCCCCCCCCACCGTGCCGATCCGCGCCGCCGCGATGCCCTGTGCCCTGAGCGCCGCCATCGCCGTCGCGGCGTCTTCCGGGGGCAACGCCGCGAGGAGGCCGCCCGCGGTCTGCGGGTCGAACAGGAGCGGCACGCGCGGGTCGTCGGGAAGCACGGCATGGGGAAGGATCGCGGCCGCGTTCGCCGGGTAGAGCGTCGAACGAATGCCCGCCGCGGCAAGCTCCGCCGCGCCCGCATAAAGCGGCACCGCCTCGAGCGCGATCTCGGCCGACACGCCGGAATCCCGGCAGATCCCCCAGAGATGGCCGGCAAGACCGAACCCCGTCACATCGGTCATCGCATGGGCCCCGGCCAGCGCCCGCGCCGCCTGCACCTGCGGCTCGGCCATCGTCTCCAGCGCAGCCGCCACTGCTTCGCCCGGGGCCTTCAGCGCCATTTCGGCGGCGAGGATCGTGCCCGAGCCGATGGGCCGAGTCAGCACCAGCGCGTCGCCTGGCCGTGCGCCGCCCCGGGTGATCGGATCTCCCGAAAGCAGCCCGGTCACCGAAAAGCCGATGTTCAACTCCGGACCGAGGCTCGTATGCCCGCCTGCCACCGCCGCCCCCGCCGCGCCGAACGCCAGCGCCGCGCCCTCCATGATCTCCTGAAGCCAGCGCTCCTGCAGCGCCTCCGACATCCGCGGCAGGATCAGCGTGGCCAGTGCTGCCTGCGGCGCCGCGCCCATGGCCCAGATATCGCCCATCGCATGCACCGCCGCGATCCGCGCCATCAGGTGCGGGTCCTCGGTGAAGGCGCGGAGATGGTCTGTCGAGATCACCTGCCGCGCCGCGCCCAGCGTCACCACCGCGCTGTCGTCGCCCGGCAGCCGGTCCACATCGGCGCGGGCTGGCAGGGCGACCCCGTCGAGCGCCCGGGCGAGAGCCTCGGGCCCCACCTTGGCACCGCAGCCGCCGCAGAGCGGCTTGCCCCCCGCCAGCGCCTCGCGAACTCCGGCCGCCACCTCGCGCGGCAGGCGCGGCGCGGCCATCTCCGGGAAAGTCGCGAGCCGCTCCATGAAGCGCCGGTCGATCCGGTCCTTCCAGCGCCAGACCGCCGGACCCGCCAGGGTCAGCCCGAACTTCTCGCCCACCGCATCGCGGCTGCCGAGCGAGATCAGCTTCAGGAAATCCGCCTGCGGATGGAAGGCAATGAGCGCATCGCCGGTGAGCGCGGCGCGCAGATTCTGCCCGAGCACCTTCGCCGCGCGGACCGCGTAGACCCCGGCCTTGGGGCGGGGCGCATGGGTGAGATGTAAGCAATCGCCGGCGGCGAAGATCGCCGGATCGGAGCTGCGGAGCCGCAGATCCACATCGAGATAGCCCGCCGTCATCGCAAGCCCGGTGCCGGCCAGCCAGGGCCAAGGCCGCGCGCCCGCCGCGCCGACGGTCAGCTGCGATGTGATCTCGGACCCGTCCGCCAGAACCACGCGGTCCTCGCCGATCCGGGCAACCTGGCGTCGCTCGATCAGCGAAACCCCAAGCCTGCCAAGCCTTTGCCGGATCTTCCGCGCGCTCGCCGGTGCGATCCCGGGCAGCGCATCGCCGTGGTCGACCAGTGTGATCGACGCCGCGCGCCCGCGCGCCCCAAGCGTATGCGCCATCGCCATGGCGAGCTCGGCGCCTGCCACGCCGGCGCCGATCAGCACGATCTCGGCCGGTCCGGACCCGGCCAGGAACGCTGTCCAGCGGTCCGCGAAGAGCCCGAGCGGTTTCGCCGCCACCCCGTGCTCGGCAAAGCCCGGCAGGTCCGGCATCGCCGAGGTGATGCCGATATCCACCGACGCGAAGTCGTAGCCGATCTCGCCGCGCCCGGCGACGGAGACCCGCCGCCGCGCCGTATCGATCCCGTCCGCGTGGCCGAGGATCAGCCGCGCACCGGCGAAACGTGCGAGCTTCACGAGGTCGATCTCCAGCGCCCCGCGCGGATAGTGCCCCGCCACGAAGCCGGGAAGCATGCCCGTGTAGGGCGCCGTCGGCCCCGGATTGATCAGCGTCAGCCGCGCGCCGGGCAGGGGCGCCATGCCCCAGCGCTTCAGCACCAGCGCATGGGTATGGCCGCCGCCGATCAGCACGAGGTCGCGGGTGAGAGGCAGGGTGCTATCTTTCATTGGAAAAGATCCGCAAAAGCGTCGCGGGCGCCAGCCGCGTGAGCCGGAAGGCCGGCCAGAGCCCGGCCAGCGCCGCCGCGATCAGCGCGAAAAGCGCGAGGCGCAGCCATTCGGCGGGAAAGAGATACATCGGTAGGCGCCAGCCGAAAGCCTCCACGTTGATCACCGTCAGCAGCACCCAGGCAAGCGCCAGCCCGAGCGGCAGGGCGAGAAGGAAGGTGAACCCGGCGAGCGCCAGCGTGCGCAGCAGCTCGAGCCGCGCGAGCTGCCGCCGCGGCAGGCCGAGCGCCCAGACCGGGGCCAGCTGCGGCAGCCGCATGGCGCCGAGCGTCAGGAGCGAGGTCAGGATCGCGAAGCCGGCGACGGCGAGGGTGAGCACGTTCAGCGCATCGGTGACGGCGAAGGTGCGCTCGAACACCTCGCGCGAGAAGGCCTTGATCGAGGCCTGGTCGGAGATCTGCCCCTCGGCAATGCCCAGTTCTTCGGTCAGAGCGCGGGCGAGCTCCCGTGGTGTGTCGGTCAGAATGCCGAAGCGCAGCCGCTCGACCCCGGGATAGAGCGCCACAAGCCGGGGCAGGCCGATCGCGACCTGGCCCGACGGGTTGCCGTAATCGCTGTAGATCCCCGCGATCTCCATGACCGCGCCGCCGGGCAGGGTCAGCCTGTCGCCCGGGTTGAGCCCCTCGCGGCGGGCCAGCTGTTCGTTGACCAGCGCCCCCTCGCCGCGCCGGACGCGGTCCCAGGCGTCGGGCAGCGCCTCGAGCATCGGCCAGTTCGCGGGATAGACCGGGTTGTCGGCGACCCCGTAGACCTCGGCCGGACGGCCCAGGATCTCGCCGTCGACACGCCAGATCGGCAAGAGCGTCTCCGGTCGCAGTGCGAGCCAGGCGCGCAGCCGTTCGGCTTCGGCAGCGTCAGCGGCGGTGACGTAGAGATCGGAGACGAGGCGCTGGTCGAGCCAGCCGTCGAAGGTGAGGCGGAAGCTGTAAACCATTGTGCTGACGCCGATATTCGTCGCAAGCGCGAGAAGGAGCGCCATCAGCGCCAGGGACAGGCTCGGGAGCTGCTGGCGCGTGTCGGCCCAGAACCATTCGGCCCTCGCCCCGCGCGCGAGCCGCGCGGTGAGCCCGAACAGCGCCGCGAGAGCCAGGGGCAACGCGAGAGCGGCGGAAAGGAGCAGCGCCGCGAGGAGCGCGAAGCCGCCCACAAGCCCCTCGCCGAACGCCCGGGCCCCGAGCGCCACCAGCGCGAGAAGGGCGGCGCCGGCCCCCTGCGCCCAGGCCAGCCGCGCATCTGCCCGGGCCCAGGCGCGGGGCCGGGCCGGCGCAAGGACGGGCAGGCGGGCGATCTTCCAGATCGTGCCCATCCCCGCGACCAGCGTTCCGAGGAGCGCGATACCCATCCCCGCGCCCCACCAGGCAGGCCGCAGCGAGAGCTCGCCCTCCACCGGCACGCCGTAGAGTCCGCGCAGCGTGGCCGCAACGTCGGGGATCAGCGCGGCGGCGACGACATAGCCGAGCACGATGCCCAGAAGGCCCGCCGCCACCGCCAGGCTCGCCAGCTCGGCGGCGACCAGCCCTGTCAGCGTCCGTGCCGGCAGACCGAGCGCGCGGAGCGTGCGGAACATCGGCCGGCGCTGTTCGAAGGCAAGGCCGATCGCGCCGTGGACGATGAGCAGCCCCACCGCGAAGGAGAGGAAGCCGAAGGCGGTGAGATTCAGGTGGAAGCTGTCGGTGAGCCGTTGCAACCCCGCCGAGCCCTGCGGCGCGTTCAGCGTAAGGCCTTCCAAGAAATCCTCGGGGTTTCCGAGTGTTGCCGTGGATTCCTCAGCTAAAACCAGCCGCGAAACCTGCCCCTCCAGCCGAAGAAGCTGTTGCGCGATGCCGATATCGGCCAGGACGATCCCCGGGGCGGCCGCATCGCTGACGATCACCGGTGGCAGCTCCTTTGCGGTGAGCCGACGCGCGGTGTCCGGCGCGGCGATCATCCGGCCAGGCGGCATCAGGAAGCCGAGCGGATCCGCAGCCGCCCCGCCTTCGAGGCTGCCCGCCGGCGCGAAATCGGGCGGCGCGGTCAGGGCGTCGATGCCCAGAAGCCGCACGCTCCCCTCGCCCGCCTCGATCCAGCCGTCGACCACCGGCGTCACCTTCCAGCCGGCCCGCCGCATCGCGATATAGACGCTCTCGGGGATCGTTCCGGTTGCCGCCTGAAGCACGGGCCGGTCGGAGCCGAGCGCCGAGGCCGCGCGGTCGTAGCTCGCCCGCGCCTCGGCATTGATTGCCTGCACGCCCGACCAGAGCCCGGTCGCAAGGGCGAGGCCGAGAACCAGGGTGAGGAGCTGGAACGGATGGTGACGCCAATGCGAAAGAAGCGCCAGAAGCGCCGTGCGCCTCATCCCGCAATCCGCCCGTGAGAGAGGTGCAATATACGCGAAAGTCGCCCCGCAAGCCTTTGGGAATGCGTCACCATCAGGAGCGCGGCGCCGGTCTCGGAGACCAGCTCCAGCATCAGGTCGAGCACCGCGTCGCCGGTCGCCTCGTCGAGATTTCCGGTGGGCTCGTCGGCAAGAAGGAGCGCGGGGCGCGGCGCCAGCGCCCGGCCGATCGCAACCCGCTGCTGCTGCCCGCCCGAGAGATCCTCGGGATATTTCGCTGCGTGTTCGGCCAGGCCCAGCCGGTCGATCAGCGCCGCAGTCCAGCTTGCCTTGTTCCGGCCCGCCAGCCGGGCCTGGAAGACGACGTTCTGTGCGACCGTCAGTGACGGGATCAGGTTGAACTGCTGGAACACGATGCCGATCCGGTCGCGCCGGAGCGCCGCGCGGCCCGTGTCGTCAAGCGCCGCGAGATCCTGCCCGTCGAGCCTTATATGTCCGTCGTCGGCCGGTTCGAGCCCCGCGATCACGTGGAGAAGCGTCGACTTGCCCGATCCGCTCTCGCCGGTCAGCGCCACGGTCTCTCCCGCGTCGATCCTCAGGTTGATATTGTCGAGAACGGTCACTGGCCGGTCGGCGCCCGGCAACCGCTTGGTCAGCCCCGAGACGGACAGAAGAGGGGTGGGGCGGGGGCCGGACATGGCGGCATGTTCGCGGCTTTTCCGGCGGAGGCAAGCCCCCCGCGCGGTCACAGCTTGGGAAGTGCGGGCTCGCCCTCGATCAACGTGTCGAGCTGCGTCTTGAGCCGCAGGACCCCGTCTTCGCCGAGCCGTCCACGCATATGCAGGTTGTTCTGCTCCGCGATGGGCGTGCCCTTGGCGAGCAGCGACTCGCCCTCCGGGGTCATGCTGACGGAACGGGTGCGCTTGTCGTCCAGGCCCTTCAGGCAGGAGACGAGACCATCCTCCTCCATTTGCCGCAGCGCGCGCGAGATCGCGCTGCGGTTGACCCCGATGAAGGCCGCGATGTCGGAAGGCTGACTGAGCCCCTCGTTGCCGACGGACAGCAGGATGCACCAGGTAAGCCGCGTCAGACCAAGCGCTTTCAGCCCCTGATCGAGGCGGCGTTCCTGGATACGCGCGGCGCGGGACAGGCGGAAACCGAGAGAGTCGTGAAGACGATAGGCCATGGGGCATGTATCTCCGGGGCGCGGCCCGGCGCAACCCCGGGCTTTCCTCCACAGGGTCCTCCGCGCTATCTGGCCGCATGACCCGGTACGATGCGATTCTGTTCGACAAGGACGGCACCCTGTTCGACTTTCAGGCGAGTTTCGGGGGCTGGGCGTCCGATCTGGTGGCCGCGCTCGCCGGGGGAGAATCGGGCCTGGCCGAGGTTCTCGCGGCCGAAATAGACCTGGACCTGGTGGCCCGGCGCTTCGGGCCTTCAAGCATGGTGATCGCCGGGACGGCCGAGGACATCGCCGGTGCCTTGCTGCCGCACCTGCCCGGCGGGGCATCGCTGTCCGAACTGATCGAGCGGATCGACCGGAGCGCCATGGCGGTTCCCCTGGAGGAATCGGTGCCCCTTGCGCCGTTCCTTGCCGGGCTCGGCGCGCGTGGCCTGGCGCTCGGGGTGGTGACCAACGATTCCGAGGCGCCGGCCCGGCGGCATCTCGAACGGACCGGCCATCTCGAACGGTTCGGCATCGTCGTCGGCTATGACAGCGGCCACGGGGCGAAACCCGCGCCCGGGCCGCTGCTTGCAGCCGCTGCCATGCTCGGCGTGGCGCCGGACCGGACCGTGATGGTGGGCGACAGCCGGCACGATCTCGTTGCCGGCAGGGCTGCCGGAATGACCACGATCGGCGTTCTGACCGGGCCGGCGACCGAAGCCGATCTCGCGCCGCTCGCCGATGCCGTGCTGCCCGACATCGGGCATCTTCCCGACTGGCTCGACCGGCGCGCCGCCGCCGATTAGGTACGGCTTTCCCGCCAGCGACGTTCTCTGTCGGAAATCGACCCGCAAGGCGACGGGGGATCGCCGATGCTCGCAGGGAAGGCTGCGGGGGAAGCACGCATGACGGATGCTGGAGCCAAACGCCGACGCACCGGGGGACGGGCCGGCCATGCCGACCGCCGCGGCGGTGCCGTGATCGAGCAGATGCCGTGGCGTCTGCCGGTCAATATCGACCGCCCGACCGAGCCCCTCGGGGAGGAAGGCGTGGCCGCGATCCACGACACGGCGATGCGGATCCTCGAGGAAATCGGCATCGAATTCCTGAACGACGAGGCGCTGGCGCTGTTCCGCGAGGCCGGCTGCACCATCGAGGGTATCAATGTCCGGATGGGCCGTGATTGGGTGATGGAGATGGTCGGGAAGGCGCCTTCCTCCTTCACCATCACGCCCCGCAACCCGGACCGGAAGATTGTTCTGGGCGAGGGCCATATCCTGTTCGGCAACGTCTCCTCACCGCCGAACTACTGGGATCGCGAGACCGGCAAGGTGGTGGGCACCCGCGCACATTGCCGGTCGCTCCTGAAGCTGACCCAGTATTTCAACTGCATCCACTTCGCCGGCGGCTACCCGGTGGAGCCCGTGGATATCCACGCGAGCGTCCGGCACCTCGACGTGCTCTACGACAAGCTCACGCTGACCGACAAGGTCGCCCACGCCTATTCGCTCGGCAAGGAGCGGGTCGAGGACGTGATGGAGATGGTGCGGATCGCCGGCGGTCTCACTCACGCGGAGTTCGAGACCGAGCCGCGGATGTACACCAACATCAACTCGACCTCGCCCCTGAAGCACGATTTCCCGATGATCGACGGCTGCCTGCGCCTCGTGCGCCGTGGCCAGGCGGTGATCGTCACGCCCTTCACCCTGGCGGGCGCGATGGCGCCGGTGACCATGGCGGGCGCGGTGGCCCAGTCGATCGCCGAGGCGCTCTCGGCCATCGCGCTGTTCCAGCATGTTCGCCCGGGCTGCCCCTGCGTCATCGGCACTTTCACCTCCAACGTGGACATGAAATCGGGCGCGCCCGCTTTCGGAACACCGGAATACATGCGCGCGACCCAGATGACCGGTCAGCTCGCTCGGTTCTACGGGTTGCCCCTACGTTCGTCCGGGGTCTGCGCCGCGAACGTGCCCGACGGCCAGGCGATGTGGGAAACCTCCAATTCGCTCTGGGCCGCGGTGCAGTCGGGAACCAACATGGTCTATCACGCCGCCGGCTGGCTCGAGGGCGGGCTGATCGCGAGCCCCGAGAAATTTGTCATGGATTGCGAGGTGATCCAGATGATCCAGCGCTATCTCGAGCCGGAGGTGGTGTCCACCACTCCGGACGATCTGGCGCTGGAGGCGATCCGCGAGGTGGGCGGGGCCGGGCATTTCTTCGGCCTCCAGCATACCCAGGACCGGTACACCAAAGCCTTCTACCAGCCGTTCCTCTCGGATTGGCGGAACTACGAAAGCTGGCACCTGGCGGGCGGGGTCTGGACCTCGGAGCGGGCGCATGCGCTCTGGAAGCGCATCGTGGCGGAGTTCGAGGCGCCGCCGATGGATGCGTCCATCGAGGAGGAACTTCGGGACTTCATCGAGCGGCGGAAATCCGAGGGCGGCGCGCCGACGGATTTCTGAGCGGGCCTTTCCGAATGCGGAGATACGCGGCTGGCGCGCGGACTTTCCAAAACGGAGAAGGAACGCGGCCACCGGAATCGCCGTGGCTGCGAACGCTACGGGCGTCGGACCAGCACCAGTCCGACGCCCCCGGCGGCGTTGCGAATGCAAAGCCGCCGCTACTCGTTACCCGGCGGCGAGCACACACCTTCCGGTATGGGAGGAGTCTAGGCATTCAGAACGCGGCCTCAATAAGACAAGGCGTTCGCAGTCTCGCCACAGATTGTGTCCCCTGAGCGCCCTTGCACTATTCCGGGGATGCACCACGCGACCGTCCGGTGTTTCCGCGCGAGGTAAGTCCCAAGGATTTTACATTAATTTTCTTGAGCATCTCCGGGCGGCCCGTCTGGCGGTTGTGCCACAATCGTCATGTTGCCCGTTTCGCAACGAAGTGTTTTTCTCCGTTTCGGAAGGGTGGCGAGACCGTTATTTCGCCAATGAGCCGGCGAAAGCCGGCCCATGATTGCTGCTGAGGCGGCGAATCGCCGCCGCCTCACTGGGGCCGGGAGTGCCCGGTTACCCAACGGGTCAGGCTACGCGCCGGCGATCTGTTTCGCCTTTTCGACCAGCACCTCGGCCTGACGAATCGAGGCATAGTCGATCAGCCGGCCGTCGAGCGACACGGCGCCCTTGCCCGCCGCCTCCGCCTCGGCCATCGCTTCCAGGATCCGCTTCGCCTTGGTGATCTCGGCCTCGGACGGGCTCATCACCTCGTTCGCCAGCGCGATCTGCGACGGATGGATCGCCCATTTCCCTTCGCAGCCCAGAACCGCCGCGCGGCGGGCCGCGGCGACATAGCCGTCGGGATCCTTGAAATCGCCGAACGGCCCGTCGATCGGGCGCAGCCCGTTCGCCCGCGCCGCGACCACCATCCGCGCCAGCGCATAGTGCCACATGTCGCCCCAATGGACGGCGCGCGCCCCGTCGTCGTCGGGGTCGGTCAGCACGGAATAGTCGGGGTTCACGCCGCCGATGATCGTCGTCCGCGCCCGGGTCGATGCCGCGTAATCGGCCACGCCGAAATGCAGGCTTTCGTTGCGCTTCGAGGCGGCGGCGATCTTCGAGACGTTCTGCATCCCGAGCGCGGTCTCAATGATGTGCTCGAAGCCGATCCGCTTGGCAAAGCCCTTCGCGTCCTCGATCTGGGTCACCAGCATGTCCACGGCATAGACATCGGCCGCGGTGCCGACCTTGGGGATCATGATCAGGTCGAGCCGTTCTCCGGCCTGCTCGACCACGTCCACCACGTCGCGATACATGTAATGCGTGTCGAGCCCGTTGATCCGGATCGACATCGTCTTCGTGCCCCAGTCGATCTCGTTCAGCGCCTTGATGATGTTCTTTCGCGCCTCGGCTTTCTCGTCGGGGGCGACCGCATCCTCGAGATCGAGGAAGATCACGTCGACATCAGAATTTGCCGCTTTTTCAAACATTTGCGGTTGGCTGCCAGGGACGGCCAACTCGCTGCGATTTAGGCGGGCAGGGGCCTGTTCGATGACGTGGAAGCTCATGGCTCGGCGACTCCTCGGGTCGTGTTTCGGGTCAACGAGCGGCAGAAGAAAAGGCTGCCGGTCTGGAAGTCAAGAAACGAAATTTCAGGTATGCAAAGGCATGCGAAACATCCTTTCGCGCTAGCGGCCAATCTTGTCGGTGCGCGACGAGTAGTAGAAGGCGATCGCCTGGGCCCGGTTCCTGACGCCCAGCTTGTCGTAGAGATTCGACAGATGGAACTTCACCGTGTTGGTGGAAATCTCCAGCTCGGCGGAGAGCTGCCGGTTGGTGAGGCCCTTCGACAGCGCCTCGAGGATGGTGCGCTCCTTCTTCGAAAGCGTCGCGATCGGGTCCTTCTGCAGCTCGCGGATGTCCACGAAGGGAAACACCATCTTCCCGGCGGCCACGTCCGCGCATGTGTCCAGGAGCGCCTCGACCGCGCCGGAGCGCGGAGCGAATGCGGCGGCCCCGGACGCCATGGCGCGGCGCGGATGATCGGCATGGTCGTCGCCATAGACCACGACGCGCGGCGAATTCTCCTGCTCGCGCAGGATCTCGATCAACCGCGCGCCGCCGATCGAGGGCAGGTTCCAATCGATCACCGCGACCTGGGCGGGGATCCGCAGAACGGCGGCGAGGAAGGCTTCGGCGGTCGAAGCAGTGGCGATCAGCGAGAATCGCGGGTCGCGGTCGAAGACCTCCGACATGGCCGAAAGCACCAGCGGGTTTGCGTCCGCAAGGACGATTTCGATCCGGGATCTGGTAGCGCTAACCATAGACTTCCGTATTGCTCCCTACCCAAAAACCACCAGTTTGGGTAGGTTGTTTTCGGTATACCGTCGTAAACAGTAAGTATGGGTGGGTACTTCCCCATACTTATAGCTGCCCAAAAGCAGGACTAAGCGCCGTTGTGGACAGGCGCAAGGAAATTACACTCTCCGGCAGAACAACAAGACCATCCGCACGTGAGGAGGACGCCCGCGATGACAATCTTTCCGCAACTCGAGATCCCGAACACCCTGGCCGCAGGCCCCGGCCCGGGCAACACCGATCCGCGGGTGCTTGCGCGCTTCGCGGCCGCTGGCGTTGCCGACCACATGCAGCCGGATGTGCTGCGCGGGATGGTCGAGGCGAAGATCATGCTCCGCGAGGTCATGGGCACGAAGAACGTTCACACCTTCGGCGTCGCGGGCACCGGCTGGAGCGGTCTCGACTGCATGATGGCCGCGGTGCAGCCCGGCGACAGCGTCGTCGCCTTCGCCAACGGCACCTTTTCCGGGATCGACGCGCTCACGCTCCGGATGAAGGCCGCCACGGCCGAGGAACTCGCCGCGAACCCGATGGATCCGAAGCCGGCCTCGGTCACCGTCGTCGAAGTTCCGCATGGCCAGTCGGTCACCGGTGCGGCGATCGAAAAGGCGCTGGCCGAGCACAAGCCGAAATGGGCGTTCATGGCCCATTGGGAGACCGGCTCGGGCCGGATCAACGATATCGCAGCCTTCTCGGAGGCCTGTGAAAGGCATGGATGCCTAGGCCTTGTCGACGCGGTTTCCTCCCTCGGCGTCGCCGATTTCCGGATCGACGACTATCCCGGCGTCGCGGCCTGGGCATCCTGTCCGCAAAAGGGCATCTGCTGCCTGCCGCTGACCTATGCTCCGGTGAGCTTCACCGACCGTTATATCGAGGTGCTGAAGACCTCGGGCGCGCGGTCGCTCGTGCACCACCCGATCCTCGAGGCACGTCATTGGGGCATCCTCGACGGAAAGGACGCCGAGAAGGGCACCTATCACCGCACCCATTCGGCCTATGCCGTGGCGGCGTTCCACGAGTCCCTGCGTCTGGCGCTCGAGGAAACCGTCGCGACTCGCGCCGCGCGCTACACCTTCCATGAATCGATCCTGCGCAAGGCGGTCGAGGCGATGGGCTGCGAGGTCACCTCGAACATGACCAGCCTCATCGTGCTCAACCTGCCCGGCGACCTTGCCGGAAAGGAAATGGAGCTCGTGCAGATGTGCCGCGCCGAAGGCTTCGCGATCTGGCCGACGCTCTCGGCCCCGGTACAGGTGCGGATCGGCATCCTGAACCAGCTCACGGAGGAGGCGATCGAGGAGATCGCGACGCGCTTCGCCGACGCCATGGTCCGGATGGGCGCCGACATCGATACCGGCGCGCTCCGCACGCTGGTCCAGGAAAGCTACGCGGCGTCGATGGCGGCCGAATAGGGCCGCCGTCGCAACCGGAGCCCGATGTGCTAGGAGGAGGGCGCAAAAGATGGATATTCACGAATACCAGGCGAAGGAAATCCTGTCGCAGTTCGGCGTGGAAGTGCCCGCCGGGGCGCTGGCCTACAGTCCTGAACAGGCGGCCTACCGTTCGCGCGAACTGGGCGGCGACCGCTGGGTCGTCAAGGCCCAGGTCCATGCCGGCGGCCGCGGCAAGGCGGGCGGAGTTCAGGTCTGCGGATCGGACGCCGAGATCCTCGAGGCGAGCGAGGCCATGTTCGGCCGGAAGATCGTCACGCACCAGACCGGCCCGGCCGGCAAGGGGATCTACCGCGTCTATGTCGAGGCGGCGGTCGACATCGCGCGCGAGATCTATCTCGGGCTCGTGCTCGACCGGTCGAGCCAGCGTGTGATGATCGTCTGCTCGGGCGAGGGTGGCATGGAGATCGAGGAGATATCCGCCGAGCGCCCCGACAGCATCATCCGCGCCACCGTGGAACCTGCCGTGGGCCTCCAGGATTTCCAGTGCCGCGAGATCGCCTTCGCACTCGGGCTCGACGCGGCTCTCGTGCAATCGTTCACGCGCACGCTCAAGGGTTGCTACCTGGCGTTCCGCGATCTCGACGCCACCATGGTCGAGATCAACCCCCTGGTGGTGACCGGAGCCGGGCGAATCCTCGCGCTCGATGCGAAGATGACCTTCGACGACAACGCGATGTTCCGCCACCCGCAGGTCGCCGAGCTGCGCGACAAGAGCCAGGAGGATCCGCGCGAATGCCGGGCCGCAGACCGTGGGCTCAACTATGTGGGCCTCACCGGCAATATCGGCTGCATCGTGAACGGTGCCGGCCTTGCCATGGCGACGATGGACACGATCAAGCTCGCGGGCGGTGAGCCGGCGAATTTCCTCGATATCGGCGGCGGCGCCACGCCCGAACGGGTCGCCAAGGCGTTCCGGCTGGTGATGTCGGACAAGAACGTCCAGGCGGTTCTGGTCAACATCTTCGCCGGCATCAACCGCTGCGACTGGGTTGCCCAGGGGGTGATCGACGCGCTCCGTGCGGACCCTGTGGACATCCCCGTGATTGTCCGGCTGTCGGGAACCAATGTTGAGGAGGGGCAGAAGATCCTGGCCAAGTCGGGCCTGCCGATCATCCGCGCCTCCACATTGGAAGAAGCCGCCGAACGCGCCGTCAACGCTTGGAAGAACGACCAAGCCAAAGGCGCGAAGTTGAGGGCCGTCTGATGAGCATTCTGATCGACAAGGATACCCCGGTCATCGTCCAGGGGATCACCGGCAAGATGGCGCGGTTCCATGCCCGCGAGATGATCGACTACGGCACCAATGTCGTGGGCGGCGTTGTGCCCGGCAAGGGCGGCGAGGTGGTCGAGGGCGTGCCCGTCTTCGATACCGTCAAGCAGGCGGTGAAGGAAACCGGCGCCGAGGCGAGCCTCGTCTTCGTGCCGCCCCCCTTCGCGGCCGATGGGATAATGGAGGCGGCGGATGCGGGCATCCGGTATTGCGTCTGCATCACCGACGGGATCCCGGCGCAGGACATGATCAAGGTGAAACGCTACATGTGGCGCTTCCCACGCGAACGCCGGATGATCCTCACCGGGCCGAACTGCGCCGGCACGATCAGCCCCGGCAAGGCGATGATCGGCATCATGCCCGGACATATCTACCTGCCCGGCAATGTCGGTATCGTCGGCCGCTCCGGCACGCTCGGCTACGAGGCCGCCGCGCAGCTCAAGGAGCGCGGGATCGGCATCTCCACTTCGGTCGGCATCGGAGGCGACCCGATCAACGGCTCGTCCTTCAAGGACATCCTCGTGCATTTCGAGGACGACCCCGACACCCATGTGGTCTGCATCATCGGCGAGATCGGCGGGCCGCAGGAAGCCGAGGCCGCAGCCTTCGTGCGCGACCACATGACCAAGCCCGTAGTGGCCTATGTCGCCGGTCTCACCGCGCCCAAGGGCAAGACCATGGGCCATGCCGGCGCGATCATCTCGGCCTTCGGAGAAAGCGCGTCGGAGAAGGCGGAAATCCTCGCCCATGCCGGCGTGACCGTGACCGAGCACCCAGCCCGCATCGGTGAAACCATCGCCGGCGTGATGGCGGCGGCCTGAGTGGAGACGAGCGATGGCACGACCCAGGATCTTCGTGACGCGGCGGCTTCCGGCCGCCGTCGAAGCGAAGCTGTCGGAGCGGTTCGATGTGACGATCAACACCTCCGACCGTCAACTCGGCACGGAGGATCTGCGCGAGGCGGTGCGCCGTTTTGACGGCGTACTGCCCACCGTGACCGATCGGTTCAGCCCCGAAACGCTCGATGTCGGTCGCAGCCATGCAAGGATTCTCGCCAATTACGGCGTCGGCTACAGCCATATCGACATCGCCTCGGTGGCGCGGCACGGCATCACCGTGACCAACACGCCAGACGTACTGTCCGAATGTACCGCCGATCTCGCAATGACGCTGATGCTCATGGTGGCGCGTCGGGCCGGCGAGGGCGAACGCGAGATTCGCGCCGGTGCCTGGACCGGCTGGCGCCCGACGCATCTCGTCGGGACGCGGGTTTCGGGCAAGACGCTCGGGATCATTGGCTTCGGTCGGATCGGCCAGGCGGTGGCGCACCGCGCCCGGTTGGGTTTCGGCATGGAGATCCTGGTCTACAACCGCTCGCCAGTATCGCCCGGCACGCTCAAGACCTATGGAGCGACCCAGGTCGAGAGCATCGACGCGCTCCTGCCGCTGTGCGATTTCGTTTCGCTCCATTGCCCGGGCGGGGCGGAAAACCGCCATCTGATCGACGGGCGGCGGCTTGACCTGATGCGTCCGGAAGCTTTCCTGATCAATACCGCGCGCGGCGAGGTCGTGGACGAGGCGGCGCTGGCCCAGGCGCTGATGTTCGAGACGATCGGCGGCGCGGCGCTCGATGTCTTCGATAGGGAGCCCCGGATCAACCCGCAGCTCCGCGATTGTGACAATCTGGTGATGTTGCCGCATCTGGGCAGCGCCACCCGCGAGGCACGCGAGGCCATGGGTTTCCGCGCCCTCGACAACCTGACCGACTTCTTTGCGGGCCGCGAGCCGCGCGACAAGGTGGCGTGATGGATCCCGCGCGCGTGCTCGTGGAACCGCCGGATGCTCCCGGTTCCCTCGCGCCGGAAGACATGTCGTTCCACGGGCAGGTGTTGGCGCTTTGGCGCCGCGTGCTCCAGCGCCGCGCCCCGCAGGTGCTCGAACGGCTCGAAGGCGATGCGACCGCGCCTCTCCCTGCGGGCCGCGAGGCGATCCCGTTCCTCCAGGCCCTGAACATCCGATTCCAGCTCGAACGGATCGTCGCCGAGAACGCCGCGATCCGACATCGCCGCGCGACCGAGACCGAGGGCGGACCCGCCGCCGTCGCACAAAGCTTCGCCGCCCTTGTCGCGACCACGGGCGAGGGCAGGCGGATCGCCGATCTGGCGCAGCGCACCATCGTCGCCCCCGCGCTCACTGCGCATCCGACCGAGACCAAGCGCGTCACCGTGCTCGAAATCCACCGCCGCATCTATCGCGGCCTCGTCATGCTCGAAATCGAACGCTGGACCCGGCGCGAGCGCGCCCGGATCGAGGCCGAGATCGAGAGCGACATCGACCTTCTCTGGATGACCGGCGAACTCCGCCTCGACCGGCCGACGCCTGACGACGAGATCGCCTGGGGCCTGCATTTCTTCCGCGACATCCTGTTCGACGCGACCTGCCAGGTTTTCGAGGGCTTCACCGACGCGCTCGCCGACAGCCCCGACGCGACGCCGGGGCTGCGCTTCCATTCCTGGATCGGCGGCGACCGCGACGGCAACCCGGGCGTGACCGTCGAGGTCACCCGCCGCGCGCTTGAGGCCGGCCGCGCCACGGTCACCGACCGCTATGACGCGATGCTCACCGAGGCGGTCGAACGGCTGTCGATCAACGAACGGATCGTGCCGCTTCCCACGGCCGAGGCCCGGGCGCTTGCCGCGCTCGCCGAGGCCGAGGGCACCGCCGGACGGAACCCTAACGAGCGGTTCCGCCAGGCCGTCTCGGCCATCCACCGCAAGCTCCGGGCGGACCGCTACACCCATGTCGCCGACTTCATCGGCGATTTGCGCCAGGTCGAACGCGCGCTCCTCTCCATCGGCGCCGAGGCCGAGTGCGGCCGCTACATACGCCCGATCCGCTGGCTCGCCGAGGTGTTCGGCTTCCGTACCGTGACGCTCGACATCCGGCAGAACTCCACCGTCACCACCGCCGCCCTCCGCGACATCTGGGGCCCGGACGCTCCCGCCTACGGCGACGCCGCCTGGAGCTGCCGGCTCCGCGCCGAGCTTTCCGCCGAAACCGTGGAGGCCCCCGATCCCGCCCGGCTCGCCGCCGGCACAGGCGAACTCCTCTCCCTCCTCGCGCTCATGCGCGAGGCCCGCGAAGGGGGGGACCCCGGCGCCGTCGGCCCGTTCATCCTCTCGATGACCCGCTCGGCCGAGGACCTGCTCGGCGTTCTCCTGCTCGCGCGCTACGCGGGGGGCGACCGCGAAACCCCGGAGATTTCCGTGGTCCCGCTCTTCGAGACCATCGCCGATCTCCGCGCCGCGCCCGAGATCCTGCGCGAGGTGCTCGCCGTCCCGCAGGCGCGCCGCGCGATGGCCGGACGCACGAGGTCGGTC
The DNA here is from genome assembly GCA_003605175.1 of Paracoccaceae bacterium. GTDB lineage: Bacteria > Pseudomonadota > Alphaproteobacteria > Rhodobacterales > Rhodobacteraceae > Ovoidimarina. Next base: position 197,724 of record QWDA01000009.1, read on the forward strand.
GAGATCATGCTCGGCTATTCCGACAGCAACAAGGATGGCGGCTTCTTCTGTTCGAGCTGGGAAGTCCACCGCGCCCAGTCGCGCATCGTCGCCGAGCTCGACCGCATCGGGCTCAGCCCCGCCTTCTTCCACGGCCGCGGCGGCTCGGTCAGCCGCGGCGGTGCGCCGACCCAGCGCGCCATCGCCGCCCAGCCGCCGGGGACCATCGGCGGCCGTATCCGGATCACCGAGCAGGGCGAGGTGGTCTCGGCGCGCTACGCCAATCGCGGCACCGCGGCGGCGCATCTCGAGCTCCTGATCTCGAGCGCGCTCGAGCACCGGCTCCGCAAGCCCAACCGCCTCGTGGTGCCCGAGCATGACGACGCGCTCGAGGCGCTCGCCGGACTCAGCCAGATCGCCTATGCCCGGCTCCTCCACGCGCCCGGCTTCCTCGATTATTTCCAGGAGGCAAGCCCCGTCGAGGAACTGGCCTCGCTCAAGATCGGCTCGCGCCCGGCCCGCCGCTTCGGTGCCGCGAGCCTCGACGACCTGCGCGCCATCCCCTGGGTCTTCGCCTGGTCGCAGAACCGGCATCTGACCACCGGATGGTACGGCATCGGCAGCGCCGTGGAGGAATTCCTCGTCGTCCGCGGCGCGCCGGGCCTCGCGCTCCTGCGCGAGATGTTCGGCAGCTCCGAATTGTTCCGGCTGATCGTCGACGAATGCGAAAAAACGCTCTACCAGACCGATCTCGCGGTGGCCCGCGACTATGCCAGCCTCGTGGTCGCGCCGGAAACCCGGGCGCGGATCTTCGGCCTGATCGCCAGGGAATACGACCGCACGGTCGACGCGGTGCTGCGGATCGCGCGCGCCGACGGCATCGCGCGGCGCTTCCCCGAGTTCCGCGCCCGGTTCGAGAGTCGCCGCGCGGATCTCGACCGCATTCACCGCCTGCAGATTGCGCTCCTGCGCGAGACACGGGCAGAAACCGATGGGCGGCGGGTGTCGATCCCGCTCCAGCAATCCATGAACTGCATCTCGACGGCCCTCGGCTGGACGGGATGAACCAGGAGAGAGAGGCAATGAATATCCTGCACCGCGACGACGGATTTTTCACGGAAGGGCTTGAGAGCCGGGATGCGGAGGTTTTCGGTGCGATCCGGTCGGAGCTTGGGCGTCAGCGGGACGAGATCGAGCTGATCGCCTCGGAGAACATCGTCTCTGCGGCGGTGATGGAAGCCCAGGGCTCGGTGATGACCAACAAGTACGCCGAGGGCTATCCGGGCCGGCGCTATTATGGCGGCTGCCAGTATGTCGACATCGCCGAGGAACTGGCGATCGAACGGGCGAAGCAGCTCTTCGGCTGCGGCT